>CAVXME010000001.1:0-3389886 GCA_963762965.1 Terriglobales bacterium | reverse complement strand
CTCTTTGCTCAGCCGTGAATTTGGATTTCGGTCGGTTGTTCTTGAGCATCCCGTCGTGCATATCATTGTTTATCCTGACGGTACGACCAACCAACCCGAGCCTCCGCTCGCGCACACCTCAGACAAAGTTCAGGTGCAACAGCTGTTCTCGCTGTCCATCAGCCATCTTCAGGTGCGCCGTGGCGAGTTGTTCTGGAATAACGGGCGAGTGCCGCTTGATTTCATTAGTAACGACGTTCTGGCGGACCTGAACTATTCGCTCCTGCACCGGCAATACACCGTGAATCTACTGGTGGGTAAGGGGGATACCAAGTTCGAGAATTACCGTCCGGTGGCATGGACGGGGGAAGCCCACTTTACTCTGGGCCACAACGGGGTGGAAGTGAGATCGCTGAAGGCAACCTCGGGGCGATCGCACTTCGAAATGAACGGCAGTTTGCAAAATTTCCGCCAACCAAAAATCCAGGCTACCTACGATGCGACAGTCGATCTTGCCGAGGCCAGCGCCGTGGCCCGCCGCCCTGGAGTGCGTCGTGGTGTTTTGCATGCGAACGGCCAAGGGTCCTGGAGTGGAGAGGATTTCTCGTCCTGGGGCAAGCTGGCCTTAAAGGATTTCGACTGGCGGGATGAGTCCGTAAGCCTTCACGGCGTGACCGCAACCAGCCAGTTCTGGGTCTCCCCGCAACGGGTGACGTTGTCACAATTGGACGCAAAGTTGTTGGGTGGCTATATAAGCGGGGATGCCGAAGTTACCGATTGGCTGAATTCCCCAGGAGCCGCGAGAAACAAAACAGGGAGGAAGCCGGCGGAGGAAAAGGGGACGATTCGCCTGCGCATCAAGGACGTCTCCGCTGCGGACGTAATGAATGCTCTTGCCAGTCCCTCCCATCCACTGAACAAAATGAATTTAGCCGGATCGAGCAGCGGGACGGTCGAGACCCATTGGAAAGGCTTGCTAAACAACGCAGACTCAGAGTTCTCTATCGATGTTGCGCCACCGGACTCGGCATCGCCCAGTCAAATTCCACTGACTGCCCACGCCCATGCTACTTATCACCAGCGCACGGGCGATTGGGATGTTACCGAATTCAGCGCTGCCACCAGAAGCAGCCAAATTCGCGCCTCGGGCGCTTTAGCTGAGGCGGGTTCGTTGGCGCTCGCCGTAAATACTTCCGATCTTAGCGAGTGGCAGAGGTTCTTGGCTGCATTCGGCGGCCCCGAGAAGATCCCGGCCACACTCCACGGGCAAGCTTCTTTCAAGGGTACGGCCAGAGGCAAACTTTCCGATCCAACCCTGGCCGGAAAACTGGTGGCGGAGGACTTCGACGCCACAGTTCCCGCCACTGCGCGAACTCCGGAAAAACAAGTGCATTGGGACTATTTTGAAGCTGACATTCAGTTTTCACAGAGTGCCTTGCTCATCCGCAACGGATCACTTCAGCATGGGGACGCGTCGATTGACTTCGACGCCAGAGCTGGATTGCACCGCGGACAATTTGTGAAAGATGGCCAGTTCACCGCACATCTGGATATGCACCACGCAAAAATAGACGAACTCCTGGCCCTTTCCGGATACGACTTTCCGGCCAGCGGCAAGCTTGATCTTTCACTGCAAGTGGCGGGCATCTGGGCGAACCCGCACGGGGAAGGCCACCTCCAGATTACGAATGCGGTCGTCCGCGGCGAGCCTGTGCAGTATTTCAATTCCAACCTCAGTTTGAACGGGGAGCAGGTTTCTCTCAGCGACATTGACCTAGCCCACTCCGACGCGCGGATCACGGGCGACGCCAGCTACGACTTTTCGAGCCGCGCCTTCCGCTGCAAACTGAACGGTACTAACTTTGATCTTGCCGAAATTCCACAACTGCAAGAGAGCCGGGTACAGATCGCGGGCCGGATGGATTTCTCAGTGCAAAGTTCGGGAAACGTGGAAACGCCGGTGATCGATGCAACTGTACATTTGCATAACCTCGCCTTTGACCACGATCTGGCCGGTGATTTCGTGGTTACGGGTATTACTCAAGGCTCTGAACTTCATGTTACGGGGCGTTCGCAGTTCCAGGATGCTGATCTTTCCGTCGACGGCGAGATCCAGCCCCGTGGGGATTGGCTGGCAACGCTGGACGCACGGTTCACGCACCTGAAGGTGAACCCTTGGTTGGGTGCTTATCTGGAGGAACGTGCCACCGGCCATGCCGTGGTATCCGGAGAAGTACGCTTGCAGGGCGCACTGCGGCAGCCACGCGAGCTGAATATCACAGGGAATCTTAGCGACTTGGCTGCGGACATCGAAAACGTAAAAGTAAGAAATGATGGCCCAGTGCGTTTTGCCATGTCTCACGAAGCATTCACCATCGACCAACTCCATTTGATCGGCGACAATACCGATCTCTCGGCCAGCGGGTCGGTACAGTTGGCCGGCGCCCGGGAGCTCAACTTTCATGCTCAGGGAAAAGCCAATCTTCAGCTGGTTCAGAGTGTCGATCCCGATTTTATTTCCTCGGGCAGCGTCGCCGTGGATGCGATGGTATCGGGTACGATGTCCTCGCCTGCGATTCAGGGCCGGATCCAATTTACCAACGGCTCGATTGCGTATAGCGATCTACCCAGTGCGCTGAGCGACATCAACGGTTCTTTGGTCTTTAATCAGAACCGCATGGAAATTGAAACTCTGACGGCGCACATGGGCGGCGGCCTGGTGACGCTCAGCGGCCATGCCACTGCCTACAATCACCAACTTAACTTCGACCTTGCCGCGAAGGGAGAGGGGGTGCGCCTGCGTTACCCGCCCGGAGTCAGTTCCACTGCCAATGAAGACCTGCATTTTTTCGGCAGCTCCTCGGCATCCACTCTCTCCGGCGATATCACCATCAATAAACTCGCTGTGACTCCGGGGTTTGATTTTGGAGCTTACCTTGAGCGCAGTGCGCAGGCGGCGAATCTGCCCCAGACGAATCCTTTATTGAATCGCATCCGGCTTGATGTCCATGTGGTTACCACGCCGGAACTGCAAATGCAAAGCGCGGTCATCCGGCTTTCCGGGGACGCCGATCTGCGACTGCGCGGTACAGCCGCCAAGCCCGTACTGCTTGGTCGCGCGGATGTGATCGAGGGCGAGGCCTACTTTAACGGCACCAAGTATCGCCTGGAACGAGGGGATGTAACATTCACCAATCCTCTGGTTACAACTCCCGTGCTGGATCTGCAAGCGTCCACCCAGATTCGCGACTACGACATTACGCTTCTGTTAAATGGCAGGCTCGATACCACGGATTCGCTCAAAATAACCTACCGCTCAGAGCCACCGTTGCCGACCGCCGACATTATTGCGCTCCTGGCTTTCGGTCAGACTACCGAGGAATCCGCTCAGTTGCAGCAAACCGGCCAGGGTGTTTTAGGGCAGGGAGCTTCCAGCGCCCTTTTGGCGGCTGCCCTGAATGCTACCGTGAGCAACCGCGTGCAAAGATTATTTGGCGTGAGCCGGATCAAAATCGATCCGCAGGGGCTGAGTACAGAAACGTCGACAACTCAAAGCGGCCCGGCCCTCACCATTGAACAACAGATTTCTGACAAGCTTACCGTTACCTACAGCACCAACGTTTCGCAGACTTCGCAGCAGGTCATCCAGGCGCAATATAACGTCACCCGCAGCATTTCCATCGTGGCCATTCGCGACCAGAACGGCGTGATTAGTTTCGATGTGCGCATCCGGCAGCGTAAGAAATAGGAAATTAATACAATTGACGCGGCGCCGTAGTGCCAAAGATAGATTCCGATCCTGGAACTTAAATGCTCAGTGACGCCCCATCCGATCATTTCGCACTGGAGCGCCAGAGCATGGTCAACTCCCAGCTTCGTCGCCGGGGTATAACAGACCAGAGTGTGCTGGATGCCATGGGGAAAGTTCCGCGCCATGAGTTTGTCAGCGAGAATGATCGCAGCCAGGCCTATGAAGATCACCCGCTGCCCATCGCGGAAGGTCAGACGATTTCACAACCTTATATTGTTGCTTTGATGTTGCAGGCCCTGTCCCTTGAACCCCGTGACAGAGTGCTCGAAATCGGAACCGGTTCTGGATATCAAACCGCGCTGCTGGCCGAACTCACCCAGCATGTTTATTCGGTTGAGAGGCACGCGCAGTTGGCCGAGGCTGCCAGAATCACGCTCTCACGCCTCGGTTATCACAACGTGTCAGTGTTGATCGGAGATGGCAGCCAAGGATGGCCGGACATGGCGCCGTTCGATGCGATTGTGGTTTCTGCCGCCGCGCCTCGAGTGCCTGCGGCGCTGTTTGAGCAGTCGCGCGAGGGCGGCCGCATGATCCTACCCGTGGGCCCGTCCTTTGCACAAGAATTGCAACTCGTGCGCAAGCAGAACGGACTGCCCGTGGTTACGCACCTGGATGGTTGCCGGTTCGTTCCCCTCATCGGTGTTCAGGGATATTCTTCCGACAGCGGATGACCAGCGCCCTGGCAACTGCTTTACAATCTTCTGGTGGCAGTCCTTCACAATCTGCGAGTGACTCTGGAGATGATCAAGTGGGAGCACTCGATCTTCGCGCTCCCGTTCGCGCTCTGCGGCGCAATGCTGGCGGCGAATGGCCTTCCGGGATGGCGCCAGCTGGCGTGGATCATCGTTGCCATGGTGGCCGCCCGTTCCGCAGCCATGGCGTTTAACCGCTTGGCGGATGCTTCCATTGACGCAGCCAATCCCCGCACCCGAAGCCGTGCGCTTCCCGCCGGTACGCTTACACCCGCTTCGGTTGCGACATTTGTCATCATTTCCTGTGGAGTGTTTGTGCTGGCCGCCTGGGAATTGAACCGTTTAGCCTTTGTCCTCTCACCCATCGCTTTAGGGATAGTCTTGTTGTATTCGTACACCAAACGATTTACCCGCTGGTCGCATTTGGTGCTGGGCTTCGCATTAGGAATTGCGCCTTCGGCGGCGTGGATCGGCGTGCGCGGATCGTTTGATCCCCGCATTCTGTTGCTGACGGCCGCAGTGACATTCTGGGTCGGCGGCTTCGACGTGCTCTATGCCTGCCAGGACTATGACTTCGACCGGCAGGAGAACCTTCACTCCATCCCCCGCTACTTCGGAATTGAAAAATCACTCTGGATTGCAAGACTGTTTCATGTCGTCATGCTGCTTCTGCTGGTGAGCTTTGTACTCGAATTCGGACTGGGAAAGCTGGCGATTGCAGGCGTGGTGGCTGTGGCTTTACTTCTAGCTTACGAACATTCCCTGGTCTCGCCCAGAGATCTCTCTAAGCTCAATGCGGCATTTTTTACCATGAACGGGGTGATCTCGGTGGTGTTCTTCTTGTTCATTGCAGGAGACTTGCTGCTGCGGCGCTGAACAGCGGTTAGACTCTGTGCCCCCGTGCTGTGACTTCAACCGCTCTCCTGCGTTATCATCAAAAGGTGATGTCCAGCACGCATTCGTTACCGATACACGCTTTCCAGACGGACGATCCGCGGCTGCGCCCGATTCACGAGAAGGTGATGGCCCATGGGCGCTTGTCGGCCGACGATGGTCTCGCTTTGTATCGCACCGCAGATATCCTTGCTGTCGGCTGGCTGGCCAACTCCGTGCGCGAGCGGATGCACGGCGATAAGACGTACTTTAACGTCAACCGCCATATTAATCCGACTAACGTTTGCGTGGCGGCGTGCCGTTTGTGCGCGTTTGGCCGCAAGAAGGACACACCCGGCGCATACACCATGGCGCTGGAAGAAGCTTTCGAGACGGCCGCTTCCGGATACACGGAAGCTGTCACTGAGTTCCACATCGTTGGCGGACTGCATCCCGATCTGCCGTTTCAGTATTTTCTGGATCTGGTTTCCGGACTGAAGGAGCGATTTCCTCAAGTCCATCTCAAAGCTTTTACCATGGTGGAAGTAGCCTATCTCGCCAAGCGGGCCAAGCTTTCGATCGCCGAAACGTTGCGGCAATTAAAGGCGGCCGGCCTGGATTCGTTGCCAGGCGGCGGCGCTGAGATTTTCGCCGATCGAGTGCGGCACATTATTTGCGATCACAAGATCGATGGCAGCGAATGGCTCGAAACCGCGAAGCTGGCTCACCAGATGGGATTGAAATCCAACGCGACCATGCTTTATGGGCACGTTGAGAACGACGAAGACCGGGTGGACCATCTGCTCAAGCTGCGTGCGTTGCAGGACCAGACCGGCGGTTTCCAAACGTTTATCCCGCTGGCATTTCATCCCGAAAATACGGCGCTGCAACATCTGCCCAAAACCACGGGCATGCTGGACATCAAGCAGATTGCGGTGAGCCGGCTTGTGCTCGACAATTTCCCGCACATCAAGGCCTATTGGCAGATGCTGACTCCTAAGATTGCTCAAATTTCTCTGCGCTTTGGAGCGGACGACCTAGACGGCACTGTGATCGAAGAAAAGATCTATCACGACGCCGGAGCCACCACCCCGCAAGGCATGCGCCGCCAGGAATTGGTGCGCCTGATCCGTGAAGCGGGAAGGGAACCAATTGAACGCGACACGCTGTATCGTCCCGTCGTGCGCACCGAGACCAAAGTCACAGTCGCGGTCTAGGCGATTCGCAAACTCACGAATCTTCTCTTTAACCAAACCACTGCAAATACCGCTTAGGCGGCCATGCTATGCTGTCTGGCGTTTCAGGACCATTTCCCGGAGGCAGGCATGGGATTCTCTCGCCGCGACTTTCTTACCACAGCAGTTGCTGGTTCGCTATCGCTCGGCTTACCAGGACGGCTGGCAGCCGGGCAGGAAGAGCAGAAGTCCGGTAATGGGAAGCGTCCGATCATTATTTCCGCCGGGAACGGATTTCCCTACATCGAAGACGCCTATAACTTCCTGAAAAATGGCGGGGACACACTCGACGCTGCCCTCCGGGTCGTCAAAGGCCCAGAAGACGATCCCAAAGACACCAGTGTTGGATTGGGCGGCTTGCCTAACGAAGAAGGTGTAGTCGAGCTCGACGCTTGCTGCATGCATGGGCCGACGCGGCGGGCCGGATCAGTGGGCGGCGTGCGGAATATCAAGAACGTCTCGCTGGTTTCTAAGGCGGTCATGGAACACACCGGCCACGTCATGCTGGTGGGAGAAGGCGCGGAGCGATTTGCCGTAGCCCAGGGTTTCCAACGAGAGAATTTACTGACCGACAGCACCCGCAAAATCTGGCTACTGTGGAAGGAAACTCATTCCGACTGGTGGGGGCCGGGCCTGGCTGATCCCGCGTGGAAGAAACGCCTGACCCACACCCAGGCGCAAGGTTCGCAAGACGAGTTGCAGTTGCGCATCAAGCGTATGGAAGTGGTCGCCGCTGATCTTGGAATTCCTGCCGAAGAACGAATGGTCGCGATCCGCAAAGTGCTGTTTCCGCCAACCGGCACTATTCACTGCTCGGCCTTGAACGACAAAGATGAGATTTCGGGATGCACCACGACTAGCGGCCTGGCGTGGAAACTTCCCGGCCGGGTGGGCGATTCGCCAATCATCGGCGCCGGATGCTACACCGATCAGGATGTGGGATCGGCCGGTGCGACCGGCAGCGGGGAAGAAAATATTAAAGTCGCAGGCGCGCATACGATTATCGAAAATATGCGGCACGGTATGTCTCCACATGATGCCGGATGGGACGCACTGAAACGTATTGTCCGCAATTACAACGGCGACATGGAGCGCCTGAAGTACGTGGACATGACCTACTACATTCTGCGCAAAGACGGCGCTTATGCCGGGGTCTCGTTGTGGGAAGGGTATGAAGTTGGCAGTCCACACCGGATTGCGGTGCACGACGGCACCAAGCGGGCGGAGAAGACGGTCAACATGTTCCCCGGCATCTCACAGGAGTGGCCACCAGAACTGGTGGTGGGGCCGAGCCTTTAGCAGGCTGCGGTTGTGTTTCTCGACCTGCTAAATGAACCGTACTTTGACATCCGGCCCTTTGTCGAGATGGATGCTCTCAATGAAACGAACCTTGCGGGTGCGCAGAGCCATAATCACGGACGAAGTTCTGATCCCTTCTCCGAAGAATCGCACACCTTTTAACAACGCACCGTCGGTAACTCCAGTCGCGGCAAAAATGAGCTGCTTCCCTGGGGCCAAGTCCTCAGCCTCATAGATGCGATCTTTGTCCTTGATGCCCATGCGGGCAATCCGCTCCTCGAGTTCAGGCTTGTTGATCACCAACCGGCCGAGCATGTAGCCGTTCAGGCAGCGGATGGCAGCGGCCGTAATCACGCCCTCGGGAGCGCCGCCCGAGCCCATCACGACCTGCACCCCGGTACCCACCACGGCGGCCGCAATCCCAGCAGAAAGGTCTCCATCACCGATCAACTTGATGCGCGCCCCGGCGGCGCGAATATCCGCAATCAATTGTTCGTGGCGAGGGCGGTCGAGCACCATGACCACCAGGTCCTCCACCCCGCGATGCAATCGCCGCGCAATGTTCTTCAGGTTGTGGGCCACCGGTGCGTCCAGATCGATGGCGTGCTTGCAGGATGGCCCGACGACGATCTTTTCCATGTAACAATCGGGCGCATTGAGCAACCCACCGCGTTCGGCAGCGGCCAGGACCGTGATCGAGCCTGGAGCGCCGGTCGCGCAAAGGTTGGTTCCTTCCAGTGGGTCGACGGCGATATCGACCTCTGGAAGATCGCGGCCATCGGGAAATTCCGCGCCGACCTTTTCCCCGATGTAAAGCATGGGTGCTTTGTCGCGTTCGCCTTCGCCGATGACGATGGTCCCGCGCATGGGAAGACTCTCCATGGCTTGACGCATGGCCTCGGTGGCGACTTTGTCGGAGAGGGGGCGGTCCCCCATCCCCATGGTGCGAGCGGATTCGATGGCCGCGTTCTCCACCACGCGCAGAAATTTTGGCGCCAGGTCGCTCTCTAAATTCTCACCGTAGCTGCGCAGCTTGGCCCCTTTGCGAGTTTGCGTGGACATCCAGTCCTCCGTGGCAACCGGGGAGACTATAACGCTAATCGCAGGGCAGGGAAAGTAACCTTGGATTCCCGTTTAGCGAATCGTTTTTCTTAAGAGGATGGGGCGGCCCAATTCACAGCGTGAAAAAGAGTTCGTATGCTCGATAGGCACTAGGGGAAAGTTGGCCTCATGCGGTCGACGCTGTTAGACTCGTTGTCAGTACCTGCCCGGTTTAGTACAAGTGGGGCTGTAGCTCAGCTGGGAGAGCGCGTCGTTCGCAACGACGAGGCCACCGGTTCGATCCCGGTCAGCTCCACCATATCCTCTCAATCATTCCACTGCTGACTAGTCTAACGAGCTGCAACCCGGTTCATGTAAAAGCGGAAGAATGCTTCAGGGTCGGAGTGCAGGCAGACGTAGGCGTTACTGGCTCCCGCTTCCACGCGCGTGAAGCCCTTGTCGTCGACCCGAATATGCATCGGCTTAACCGGACAAAGGCTAGGATCGATCGCGTAGCTGACCGCCATGGGATCAAAAAGGGTCGGGGTTTGTTGTCCCCATTGGTGATACAGCAAGGTCAAAGCATCCGCAATCGCTGTGCCTTGTTGGAAGAGGAACGACCGCTTGACTTCATCGAGCTTCAGTTGCGTCGCATCCAATGGCATCACGTAGATTGGCACGCCGGACGTGAACAGTTTCCTGGCGGATGGGATGTCGTTGACAATGTTCCACTCCGGTTCCGGTGCGCTCGCAGGACCATAGGGGAAAGCGTCGTATCCCCGCTCGATGGATCCGCCCATAAGGACCACCCGCTTGAGCTTGTGGAAAGCGTCTTTATCACGATCAATCAGTGCACCGACATTCATCAATGGGCCGATCGCGATGAGAGTAATCTGATTGGGATACCGTTCAATCTGGCTAAGGATGTAGTCCACTGCGTTGGGATGCGAAGCCTTAGCGAACCGCCCGCCCTCGGCATAGCGGCGCTGCGTCATTGGATTGGCGGTGTGGGTGGGTGTACCAGCAGCCACGATGATGTCCTCACGCCCCACCTCGCCAAGGAGACGGTCCAGCAGCCGGGCCCGGGTTTCGGTATCTCCAAACGTTGTAGTGATACCCAGGATTTGCAGTTCGGGACTGCGCAACGCGAGCGCAACGGCAAATGCGTCGTCGATATCGTCTCCGATATCGGTGTCGATAATCACTTTTTCTGGTGGGACGGTGGTTGGCAAGGATTGACCTGTGCAGAATGCGGTGAAGCCGGCGAAACAGACCATGCACAGCAAAACTAACCGCGAGATGCAGTCATGCCAGCGTCCCCGGTCAATCCTCGAGTTTGCAAAGTCCAGTCGTGGAGAGAATCTGGCGTTCATGCAGAATTGAGCGGGGCTCTTAAACCCGACGATGCAAGGACAACCACCGATGAAGAGACAAAGGAAACCACGCAGCTATGCGGCTTCGTCTTCTTCCGAGAATCCCCATGCCTCCAGGAGGTGAGGGGGAACATACTTTTCATCTTTGTTCAGGCGCACCCATTCTTTCAGCGCACTCGAAGCCAAATATTCCTCGGGCGTAAGGCCCAAATGTTCGACAACGCGTTCGAAGGAAGTCGCGCTATTCACAATTCACCTCGGCACGGATGGACTGTTCCGCCAATTGTACTCGTTCAAGGCTCCAGCGGAATGTGAAATTCTGATAATACAAATCTCCCCGGACGCAATCATCACCGGGGGGCGCTGGCGGCCCAAGGATCGGCTCCCGAGGCCTGAACCTCAATTTCCACAGACTCACTGACTCGCAGGATGAAGGTACTCGGGTTCTTGATCCCCCATTTTTGGTAGGGGACCACAAAGTGTCCCGTCGCCGTCCAATGGTCCTGGGCCACGTCCACTTCGATGGGGATTGTAATCTCGTGGTCGGCACCGTGAATACTGAAGATGCCATGCACCTGAATATTGGATTTACCCTGGGTGGAAACCTTGCCATCCACGCGATCGGGCCGGAATACGATCTCCCGGTAGGAGGAGCTTTCCAGTATGTCTTTGTGCATTTTTCTGTCGCGCATGCCGTTTCCGGTGCGGCCACTGGTGGCGTCGACCACGACTTCGCCAGTGATCGCGCCTGTGGCAGGATTGAAGCGGATGCCACCACGTTTCAAATCAAACTCACCGTGAACGGTATGGATGGTGTCGCCCAAAGTGAACTTTACGCTGGTTTTGGCCGGAACAAAATCAAGCGCCAGCTCCTGCGCATGTCCCGGCGCAAGGCCCACGCCGGAAAATAGAATCAAAACCAGGAACCGAAGCATGATTCGTTGAGTGCGGTTCAAATGTTGTAACCTGCCGTGTGAGATATTAGCCGGAATGGGCGCGGTCGGCCAGCCCATATTTTAAATGCGGCTGTAGATTCAGTGACTCCGGCTTCTGTCTCTCTCTAATTACTCTGGCATAAAAGTCGGGGCATTGTGTCTCGACGGAGTAATAATTTCGACTTGAACTAAGTTTCGACTTTCACTCGGCCTGAACTCATGAAGCGCAAGATTCTAATTGCAGCGCTAACGTCATTGGTTTTGTTGGCCATCGTGTACGCAGGGGACTATTGCGCGGTCCGCTATAGAATTCCGTCAAGTCGCGACCCATTCGGCCAGGTAACGGTACAACCGGTTTATGTCATCCATGAAAAGAACGGGAAAGTCGAGTACCAGTTTGCGGATCCGGAAACCGATATCTGCGTCCACTCGCTGTTTCCGCACCTGGGCTACAGTCCGTGCTGGTATCTAAGTCGCCACACCGAAAAGCAGATCGATATATAAAAAATCTATCAAACAAAAGACCATGTGCGAAATCCTCAGCGCAGATATTGCTAAACTCTCAGGAGACGGCAGACATAAAGGGAGGAAGTTCGAGTCATGAAGGAAACCCCGCAGGAGTACACCCAGCGCATCACTGGCTACATGAAAGGGAAGAACCCGCTGCAAGTGCAGGCGGCGACCGCGAAGAAGCTCGAGCGCCTGATCAAGGGAGTACCGGCGTCCAAGTTACGAAAACGTCCGACACCCGGTAAATGGTCGGTCAATGAAATCCTGGCGCATTTGTCGGAAACGGAAATCGTGGGTGGTTTTCGCATGCGGCTGATCCTGGGTGCTCCGGGGACGCCGATCGTGGCTTTTGATCAAGACGCATGGGTCATCAGTGGGCATTATGAAAGGCGAGATGCGCGCCAGTCGTTGGAGCAGTTTCGCGTCCTACGCGAAGGCAATCTCCGCCTGCTGAAGTCCCTCAAGCCAGAGCAATGGAAACACTATGGGATGCACTCCGAGCGTGGCCAGGAGACAATCGAGCGAATTGCCGGCATGTTTGCCGGCCACGACCTGAACCACATCGAACAAGTGGAACGGATTTTGACGAAGAAAAAGTAAGCCTTCATCGGCAGAGCGCATCGAGTTTGGCTGACGGATCGGGAGCATGTGGCGGCTCGGGAATCTTCTTAGCCATCCTCATCTGGTCCAGGAATGTCCCTCCCCACGCTACCGCTAGGTCCGGATCGACGGCATAAGCTGGGTCGCTCTCTGCCTCCTGTAGCGTGATCAGTTTGAAACCTTTCTGCATGAGTAAGTCAAGAAGATGGGGAAGCATCACGGTTTCAAACACACCAATGTGCAATAACATGACGTGCTTGATGTCATGCCCATAGATCAACTCCGCGAGTTTTTCTCCCTGCGCAAGGCTCCCTGCCGCGCCATCCATATAACTCTGTTTGAGCCACTCGATGGCCTGCGTGTCATTTTTGGCCAGACAGCGCGCATAGGGCTCGTTATAAGCGTAGTCGGCAAAGCTGAGCGTTACCTCCGCTACCTTGTATCCATGTTCCTTGAGAAACGTGCTGATGGCTTGGTGCTTCTCGGCAGTGTTACCCTCGCGCAAATATGGAAACCTTAACCAATGCCAATCCTGATCTCCCATGAATTCTCGCAGGGTCGGTTCATTGGCAAGAAGGTCCTGTTCAAAAGCATCCACTGAATTCGCATTGAGGTCCATGTGTGTGAAGGTGTGATTGGCGAGAGGGAAGCCGGCATCCCGCCAAACTTGCAGGACTTGGTGGTTAAGCGGGTCTGCTCCTAATGCCTTGGCGTTGATGAACCCGTAAATGGGCGGTGCTTGCGCGGACTGCAAAGCATGAATAATGCTGCGGGCGATGTCCACGCGAGTCATTCCCGAAGGCAGCGGGCCATGCGCAGGCAGGTCGTCGAAAGTCAGCGCGACTTCGGGATGTGCGCCGTTAAAATCAGATCCGGTTGCCTTAGCAGGCTGACCTGTTAAGTAGCGGCCTGCGAAGGTCAGAAATGTCGGCCAGTTCGGGCCGGGTGTGTGTCCGCCGCTATGCTGGCGAAAAGCTATATCGCCGTCGACGAGGGGAGTCTCAATCGGCGGGAATTCATTGGTTCCCAAATCTTTTTTGCCCAGCAATTTATATACTGGGCCGGCACCGGCAGCTGCCAGGAACATACCCTTGGCATCCACCCATCCGTCGCCTTGAGTAGCCCCAGCACCGATAAACACGGGGCGTGGTGCGCACAGTGCAATCAGTTCGTGAGAATCCGCCGGCAAATCGTTGACCGTGAGTGGGCCATCGTATCTGAGAAAGTTGCCGGCCATCCAGTGATATTCACCCGTCCCGGCCACGTTTCCGATCTGCTCTCCGAAATTGCGCCGGTAGAGATTTGCGCCTCCCTCGCCAGAGGAACTGATGTAGGCGATCGCAAAACGAGAGTCGTACGCCATGGCAACGAGTGCGGCTTTGCCATACCGCGAATGGCCCTCAATGCCCACTTGTTTGGCGTCGACTGACTGGTCGGTCTCGAAATAATCTAATGCTCGACTTGCGCCCCAGGCCCAGGCGCGCAATGCGCCCCAATCGTCGAGCTTGCGAGGCTGGCCCTTGTTGACTAGACCGATGATGCCTTGCGCTAAGCCTTCTCCGTTGTCAGGCTGAACTGTAGTGGGGATCAGGACGGCATAGCCCCACCCCCGGGCGAGCACCTGTTGTTGCCAGGTGGGTCCAGGAAAATTGAAAGCAGCCAACTGCGCCGTGGTGAATCGTTTTGCCATGGCTGCCAAAAATTCCGGGCTGAGGCCGAATTCCATGATCACCGGGACCGGCCCAGTGGCATTTGCCGGGGTAGTCAACGTCAATCGAATTTCAACCTTAATGAGCGGATACGAAGAGTTGTCAACGTGGCCAACCAGTCTCTTCGTGATTACCGGGACGTCTCCATTCAGTTCTTTGCTGGTGCTGAGGACCTCCCAATTTACCTTGGGTGTGTTTTCTGGAACGCGGCCATAAATTTCCTGATCGAAGTCTTCCAAGATTTCCGGACGGCGCTTGTTCCACCATACTTTCGGCTGTGTGACTTTCTTCCCATGGTTCAGTCGTAGAGCATCCGGCAAATTGGAATACGGATTGGCCTTCGACTCATTGTAGTTAGCGGCATTGGGCGACTTGGGATCGCCATCGACTCCCGGCCTCAGGGAAGTAATATGCAGCAGATCCATGATGCGCTGGTGGTCCTGTTCGGCGGTCAGTTGGACTGGTGGAGGCAGGGCACTTGCCGGAGACGACGTACTTTGAGCCTGTGAATTTATAACTAACGTCAACAAGACCGTTGCAACGGACCATCGCATTGCCTGTGGCATGAGCAAGAAAACCCTTCCAGATGGCTGCTGTATGTGATGATTAGACCGGGAAGTATACTAACGGATTGCGGCCGGCTAAATGAATTTTCTGCACTTGGCAGATTCACACCGACAAGAAAGCTTTCCTTCGTGGTGCGAATCCCCATAGTCGCAAGTTAGCTCTTCTCCTGCTGCTATGTTCCGCTTGGCATAGAATTCCACTCTTCCGTAGGCAATACGGACAAACAGATTGGGATCGCAGGAGTGGTTGACAAACTGGAAAGGTCCACCGCGAACGCTGCCGTCGATGGCCTTGGTCGCGCTTAGTTCCACAATCACAATGCGTTTCGCTCCCCGCACTCGTTTCCGGGCTTCGCGCACTGTGATCAGTTCACCCGTAAACTCTCCCAGCTTTTTTCTCAGGTGGACGGGACTGTCTGTGAATAGCCCTTTGCCTTGGATTGGACTTGCCTGAACGAACAGCATTTTCATTCAACAATACTGTGATGGGGAGTAGTCGATTCGAATGTTAACTAAATTATGGCGGAGAGGGTGGGATTTGAACCCACGATACCCGTTAAGGTATGTCCGCTTTCGAGGCGGATCGTTTCAACCACTCACGCACCTCTCCGGATGCAGCTATCAGCCGTCAGCTTTCAGCCATCAGCTAAACCTTGGATCGCCGACTTCGGAAAAACGTTTGTACTAACTCTGCGCAACGGCCCGCCAGCACCCCGCCGCGGATTTCCATCTGGTGATTTAACCTGGGATGGTTAGCTACTTCCATCACGGAATGGACAGCACCGGCCTTCGGATCATCCGCACCATAAACCAGACGCTTCACCCGCGCATGCACCAAAGCGCCCGCACACATAGCGCAAGGCTCAATTGTAACAAACAGCTCACAGCCTCCCAGTCGATGGTTACCGAGGTTTGCACCAGCTTCACGCAGCGCGATGATCTCAGCATGAGCGGTTGGATCGTGGCCAGTAATATTGCGATTCCAGCCGCGGCCCACAATCTTGCCATCGCAAACTACAACCGCGCCCACTGGAACCTCGCCCATCGCCAAAGCGCGCTGGGCGGCGAGGAGGGCTTCTTCCATCCAGAGTTCGTCAGAAGCAGTCGTTGGTCGTTCGTCGTTGGCCGTTGGCTGAGGCGAATCAGTGGACATTCTTCATCATTCGTTCGACGAATATTGTAACGGGTTTCAGGACGGCGAGCGGGCTGGACATGCACCCAGAACGTGCCTGAGCAGAATTTAGAGAATGTGGAACACGGTGCGGACCGTGTCTGGAACTACGATACGCATGACGGTAGGCCCCACCACAGTCAAAACCGTGTGGGCGACGATCAGTAACGGGATGGACACTCCAACCCAAGCAAGCGGCGAAAGTTGGCTCAGGTAGGCTTTCATAACTATCTCCTGTTGACTATTACGGGGCGGCCACACAAAAAGTTCCTAAAGGCTAGTTTCCCGCAGGGATTAAGTAAGCGAAGGCCCTTTGGCCAACGACCAACGACGATCGGCCAACGACTAGATCTTAGGCTGCTGCTGGGTCATACAGTGGATCGTGCCAAATCCCCAGACCAGATCGCCGCAATAGATGCCGATTACTTCACGATCGGGGAACAGGTCCGCGAGAATGTCGAGTGCAATGCGATCATTGGGATCATTGAAAACAGGCACCAGCACCACAGCCATTCGCGATGTAAAAATTGGCATAGCTGGCAGGCAAGCGCTGGCCATTGAAGATCACGGGGCCGGGCATGGGAAGATCGATCACGGCGAGAGGCTTACCATCCTGGTCGGTGGCATCACGCAGGCGGCGGACATTTTCACGCAAGGGTTCGTAATTTGGATCTTTGGGGTCGGATTCAACCACGGTGACGACCGTATCTGGCGCGACGAAGCGGGTGAGGTCGTCCACGTGGCCATGGGTATCGTCACCCGTGATTCCCGAGCCCAGCCAGATCACGTTTCTAATGCCCAAAGATTCGGCGAAGACCTTTTCGTAATCCGCGCGCTTCATGCCAGGGTTGCGCTGCTGAACTTTGCTGAGCAGGCATTCCTCAGTGGTCAACAAAGTGCCCTGGCCGTTCACATCAATCGAGCCACCTTCCAGTACCACCCGCTGCTTGCGAAATAGCGGACGGATTTCCTGAGCGTCGGTCGATTCAGCCATGTGGCTGCCGATCTTTTCATCATGCTTCCAGTTCGAATATTTGGCCCAAGCATTGAAGCGCCATTTGACTGCGGAAAGATGTCCGCCCTGCTCGACGAATATGCAGCCTGAATCTCTAGTCCATACACGATCGGTCGGCCAGCGATGAAAACGAACATTGTCATTGAGGGCATTGGCTAGTTGGAGAATCTTGCGGGCGCGCTTTTCCGACGCTGCATCGGTAACGATCAGTTCGACCCGTTCGTGTTTTGATAGATTGCGAATGATCTCGGCATAGACCCAGGGAATCGGCTCAAACTTACCCGGCCAATCATCGTGATTGTGAGGCCAAGCCAGCCAGGTCGCTTCGTGGACTTCCCACTCAGCAGGCATACGGCAACCTGCGGCCTGATTTAAAGTTTTACTTGAAGTATGCCCCGTAGATCTTTTCATAGTAGACGCATACTTAATCGATTAGCCGACTCGTGATACCACCATAGCTGTCGATGCGACGATCGCGTAGAAATGGCCAATTGCGCCGTATGTCTTCCAGCGCTTTAAGGTCAATTTCACCGACCAGGATTTCTTCTTTGTCGTGGGAAGCTTCGGTGATGACCCGACCAAACGGATCACACAGGAATGAGCCGCCCCAGAATTCCAGTCCAGCGCCTGGAGCGGAATTGCCGCGAATGTCGCCGTGCTCGGTGCCAACCCGATTAACCACAGCCACGTAAACTCCATTCGCAATGGCGTGGGCACGTTGAATGGTCCGCCACGCGTCATGCTGGGCCTTGCCGAATTCGGCTTTTTCCGCGGGATGCCACCCGATTGCGGTGGGATAGAAAATCAGGTGCGCCCCTTGCAGCGCCGTGATACGTGCGCCCTCGGGATACCACTGGTCCCAACAAACGAGTGTACCTACTCGTCCTACATTGGTGTCGACCGCTTTGAATCCCAGATCGCCAGGCGTGAAGTAGTACTTTTCATAGTAGAGCGGATCGTCGGGGATGTGCATCTTGCGATAAAGGCTCTTCAGAGCACCATCCGTATCGAACGTGACGGCGGTGTTGTGATAAACGCCCGCCGCCCGCTTCTCGAAAAGGGATGCGACCAGAACAATCCGCAGCTGCTTTGCCAGCTCCGATAATTTTGTCGTGGTTGGCCCCGGGATTGGCTCCGCCAGATCAAACAATGCTGTGTCTTCGCGTTGGCAAAAATATTGGGTCTGAAAAAGTTCCGGCAGACACACGATCTGTGCGCCGAGGCGGGCGGCTTCTCGCACCCGATCCATGGCATGTTGCAGATTCTTTTCTGGATCGGGCGTGGCCGACATCTGTATTATTCCAACGTTAAATTTCTCCAGCGGCAAGACAAAAACCTCCTCAAGGACGAATAGAATATCAGTTCCTGGTTTCCCGTTCTTGATTCTGCCCCTGAGCTACGGTAGCAGCGCTTCGCTTTCTTCTAGTAAAGTAATTGCTCGCACGTATCCGTAAAATTTCGGAGGTCCCATATTGAAGCACGGTAGCCCTGATGGCGCAGGAATTGATCGCCACCTACATAATCCCATCGAAGACCGGCTGATCCCGCTGGAACCACTGGACCTGACCAAGGTGCGCTCGATCGACGACCTGGTACGAGCCATGTCGAAGACTGCGTTCACCGGACGTCAAGTCGGGGAAGCCGCGGATGTTCTCGAAGCTATGGCCCGCGATCAGGATTGTTTTGTGGTCATGACCCTGGCCGGCGCGATGACCGTCGCCAAGCAGGGCTTGATCATCGCGGAATTGATTGACCGTGGCATTGTGAATGCCATTGTTTCTACCGGAGCGCTGATGGCCCATGGATTAGTTGAGGCCACCGGCCGCGCCCACTTCCGCTATAACCCGGATGTACCCGACACCGAGCTTTACGAGCAGGGCTACAACCGGGTTTACGACACACTTGAGCCCGAACAGAACCTCGATGATGTGGAAGAGGTGATGTCCGAGATACTGGAGAACTGGGACCACGCCGAAGTCATGTGTTCCTACAAGCTGAATCATGCCATTGGGGCGCATCTTGCGAAGCATGATGCCGAACAACGCGGAATTCTGAAATCAGCCTACGACAAAGGTGTCCCCGTGTTTGTTCCGGCTTTTACCGATTCCGAGCTTGGCCTCGATGTGGCGCTCAACAATCGCTTAAGGGAATCGACCGGCAGGCATAAGGTGCGTTTCGATCCTTTTGAAGATCTAGAACATTTTGCCGCCACGCTGCTACGCCAAAAGCGGCTGGGAATTTTGACCATTGGCGGCGGTGTTCCGCGCAACTGGTCGCAGCAGTTTGGACCGTTTATCGAGCTGCGGCACCGGCGGTTGGGGGAAAACATTCCGTTGAAGCGCTATCACTATGGGGTGCGGATTTGTCCTGAGCCAGTCTATTGGGGAGGATTGTCGGGAAGTCCCTATAGTGAAGCCATTTCCTGGGGCAAGTTTGTGCCTCCTGCCGAAGGCGGGAAGTTTGGCGAAGTATTCGTGGACGCCACGGTAGGGCTTCCGTTGATTGTGGCAGCCGTCCTGGAGCGACTGGATAAGAGCAATCCCGGGAAGCAAACCAGCAAAGGAAAAAAGCAATCCAGGAAAAAATAGTGCGGGAATATGCAAGGAAATGGCCCGTATTCGCAGGACGGGCCTAGCAATAATAGCCATGTAGTGCCCCTTGACAACCCTTCCCCAATGGGTCAGAATTCCAGCGTTTCAGCAGTACAAGTCCCCCCTCGCATGGCCAATGTTTCTGGCCTCCCATCTGACATTTCGAAAGGATCTACTCACAAATGAAAACTCGATTGAAATTGGCCGTGGCCTTGTGCGTTTGCAGTTCCGTGCGTTTGAGGAAAGGGAGTCTACGGAAATTGGGCTCTTGCGTACTGGCCTTAACGGCTGTGCTGGCGATCGTTGCCGCCCCCTCTGCGCACGCGCAGACCTTTGACGCTCCCGGCGCGGGCACGAGCGCACTTGAGGGAACCGTCGGGATGGGCATCAACACGGCGGGGACAGTCGCGGGAGCGTATGTGACCGCAGGCAACGTGACTCATGGCTTCGTGCGCACCGCCGATGGTACGATCACCGACTTCGATGTTACGGGCGTGGGCACCGGCAATGATCAAGGAACCTTCCCCGTCAGCATTAACACAGCCGGAACGATTGCGGGATACTTCGCTGACACAAAGGGCCGGTACCACGGCTTCGTCCGCACCGCGAAAGGCGTGATCACCACCTTTGATGTTACGGGCGCGTCCTCGGGCGGCCACCTGGGAACCGCTGTTTCCGGCATCAACACAGCGGGGACAGTTACGGGAATGTTTCGGGACAACAATCTCGTGTATCACGGTTACGTACGCACCGCGAAAGGCGTGATCACCACCTTCGACGTCACCGAAGCAGGCATGGGTATGTACGAAGGGACCAAACCTTTCAGTATCAACACGTCGGGAACGACCGCTGGTATCTACACCGACTCGACCGGTGCAGACCACGGCTTTGTGCGAACCGCTACTGGCGCGATCACTACCTTCGACGCTCCGGGCGCAGGCAGCACGGGCATGATCGCTGGAACCGCCGCCATCAGCATCAACACGGCAGGGACCATCGCGGGATCCTATGTGGACACGACTGGGGTATATCACGGCTTTGTACGCACCACCGCTGGCACAATCACGGAATTTAGCGCGCCCGGTGCCGGTACCACGGGTATGCATAAGGGATTGCAGGGAACCTACGGCGTTAGCATCAACACGGCGGGAACTATCGCAGGCATCTACACCGACTCAAGCAACATGCAGCACGGGTTCATGCGCACGGCAGGGGGCGTGATAACCGACTTCAACATTCCCGGCGCATCCGCGGGTATGTTTATCGGGGGAACGGGCAGCTTCGGGATCAACACGGCGGGTAAAATCGTGGGATCTTATTCGGACCTGAAGACGGTGTTTCACGGCTTCGTGCTGACGCCAACCACTACCACTCTCGTTTCCTCGCCGAAGACGTCCACTCTTGGTGAGGCAGTGACCTTCACTGCAACCGTCGCTTCCAAGAGCGGCGCACCGGCTGACGGAGAAACCATCTCGTTTAT
The DNA here is from genome assembly GCA_963762965.1 of Terriglobales bacterium. Classification (GTDB taxonomy): domain Bacteria; phylum Acidobacteriota; class Terriglobia; order Terriglobales; family Acidobacteriaceae; genus DATBAX01. The sequence goes on along the minus strand of CAVXME010000001.1, from coordinate 3,369,006 downwards.
GAACGGCACCACGTTGCTGGGAACAGGGACGTTGAGTGGAGGCTCCGCAACCTTCATCACCTCGACACTCGCCGTGGGCACAACCTCGGTCACAGCGGTGTACGGCGGGGACACGAGCTTTATCGACAGCACGTCGAAGGCAGTGAAGCAGGTGGTGAAGTAAGCGGCGGAATGACAAAACTACCCGGACACCGATTCAGGTGTCCGGGCTGATAGATTATGCTTGGCGGTCAGTCGAAGATTAATACTGCTGCGGCAATAACCGTGGTCCACAGCCCGCGTTTATCACCCACTGCCGACTGGGTCACATTTGCGGTGCGGACGATCTTGTTTGAGATGCGGTAAATTTCCTTCTTCTCGTCCCATGATCGATCGGGATCAAATTCCACGTTTAAAGTAGTTGCCAGCATTTCTGCCGCGAGCTCTTCCGCGTAATCTCCGGCGGAATCTTCAGTTTCGCCAAAAGAGTGGTGCTCGCTCAGATACCCGTAGGTATTCCGATCGGCTGGAATCGCCACGCCAATACTGGACGCTAGCAAACGGTGCGGTTCGTGGGTTGAATTCTCAGCCACTACCGAGAACACAACTTCACCCGGCGAAAGATACTTCAAGCCCTGGGAACGGGCCAGCAGCTTGCACTGTGGTGGAAAAATGGATGAGACGCGTACCAAATTCTGTGCGGCAATCCCGGCGTCACGCAACGCCAGTTCGAAGGAAGTGAGACGTTCCCGATGTTTGCCGACCCCCTTGGTAAAAAAAATCCGCTTGGGGACCATATCTTTTCCCAATTCGCTGTTCCTCCGGATAGTTGGGTTGAGTCAGCGTCAAATCTAACATAGCGAATCGTGAACGGAAGATGAAAAGTGGGCCCGAACCAAAAAAATAAGGCGGAGCCGAATTTCCGGCTCCGCCGTCACCATGGAGCGAGCGCTTTGTCCTGCTGCTTACCGCTACTTCACCGCAGTGACGGCGCTGACTGTGATCGTGTCCCCGTCTGCGGTGCCCGTCACCTTGGCTTTTTCGCCGGCTAGTTTGTCGAGCGCGGCGAGAACGGCCTTGTCACCGCTATCAAGCGTGTAAACCTTGCTGCCGACAACCAGAGCGTACTTCGATCCTTTGGCAACACACGCGCGTGTGCAGTCGGCGGCGCTGCCTTCCATCATGTGATTGGCGCCACACATGGCGTCGCTGACTTGACCAGTGTAGCTTTGGCTGGCAGCCCAAGCCGACGAAAGCGTCAAACCCAGACCCAAGATAAAGGTGGCCAGCAGAATTCCTAGTTTCCGCGAATGGGACTTCATGAATGCGTCTCCTTGAATGTTATAACCGCAAAGAATCCTTACAGCACTGTCTGTCTAAAAGATATCAAAAAGCGGCACAACAGATTGTCTTTTGATTTCAACTTTCCGGTCATTTCTTTTCTTCAAAATGCAGGGCCACATCCACTGTTTTGTCTTCTTCGTTGACGGTTTGATGCCGGATGACGTCCCACCGCCCCGCCAACGAAAGAACTTTGAACGCGTTATCCAGGAACGTTTTGGTGTAGCTGTCATCGAAAGGATCGCCGGCGTGGAGTTTCCACAGATCGCCCAGGCGGGCAGTATTGCGGGCATCAAGCCCGTGGATTTCCAGCTCTCCCATGCGGTACAGATCACCCTCGTGCACCTGGAGCCGGTAGCTGACCGTGGATGACGCATCATCAAACTCGGCGATCGGCTGAACGCTAGCCGCGAGGTAGCCCCGAGTGCCGTAGAGCTTCTTCGCGTCTTCCAGGTCCGCAACGAGCTGGACCGCGTTAGCGGCTTGTCCGGCTTGCAGATGAACCAACGGTTGAAGCTTTTCTGCCGGGAAGACCGAGTTTCCCGTCCAGTGAACTTCCGCGACTTTGTACTGGCGTCCCGGTTCGACGGGAAAGGTCACATCGACAATAGTTTCTTCGGGACTATCCTGGGCCACTTTGGCCTGCGCATCTTCGAAGGCTGCCTTCAGATATCCCCGTGCGAGATACACCGGTAGGAAATTCTTTTCCTCTTGGATACGCAATATAGAGCGCAAGTAGTCCTGGTCAGCTCGACTTCCTGGCGGCGGCCAGTAGTAGCGGCAATTCCGGGGGGGCTGCTCCCGGAAATTCGGTGTTGCGAATCGTGATTTTGGGTCCGGTCACACTGAACACGATGGCATCAATCGGCCCGTTTTCTGGGGCGCTACGCAGGTAATCGACTCGCCCCTGCACATTGCGCTCATCGAGGAAACTTTGCAGCGTCTGCGAGACCTGATCGGCCAAATTTCCCGCGAGAGGCAGCTGGCCTTGAAAAAGCGGCACGCTGGCCTGAAGCCGGTTCAGTAATTCCTGGTCGGTGAACCAGACCAAATTGTCGAAGCGGGTGGCAACCAATTTCTCGTTTTCGCTGATCTGGATCTCCAACTTGGTTCCTACAGCGGAATACTGGAAACTGTACGCAACTTCGGTGAAAGCCCCGGTGTCCCCTAGCCGCTGCACTGCCTTCTTGAAGTCTTCCTCGCCGACGGTCTGGCCGAGCTCCAATCCGGATGCAGCGACGATCTGGCTTTGCTGGTAGTGTTGCGCGCCTTTCACCTGGACCGAAACCAGCTTGAAAGCAGTCGCAGGCAGGCCCTTGCCCGAGGAGTTGTGAGGCGCCGAGTTCTGTGAAGTTGCGATTGCCGGGGTAAGCAGAATCGCCAGAACAAGTGCGGCGATTCCAGTTCTCATGGACGTTTTCCGGAGGCGGCGTCGGCGGCTTTGATTCTTACGGCAATATCAATGAACGCCAGGGCAGCGCGGCTCAGGGCCTTGTCTTTACGGAAAACCAGGGCCAGATCGCGGCGAACCTGGGCGTCGGACAAAGGAATAGCCGCCAGAACTTTCGCCTGCACGTCTTCCTGGACATTGGAACGGGCAATGAATCCCACGCCCACATCCGCCGCCACGAAGCGCTTGAGAAGCTCGCTCGAATCGAGTTCCATGGCGTAGCGCGGCTTGAGCTTGCGCTCATGAAAAAGATCATCGAGACCATCGCGGGTGTGCCCGGCTTTGGGCATGACCAGGGCAAATTTTGCAACTTCCGCAATCGTCGCCGACTTCAATTTAGCCAGAGGATGATGCGGCGGTGCAATAATTACCAGTTCGTCGCGATGGATCGGCACCACCGTCAGCCTCACGTCGGTCACGGGCAGGGAAAGAACGCCGAAATCCACCGAATTATCGATGATGGATTCCATGATTCTGCCGTAGTCGGCGCGCTTGATGTTGACGGCGACGTCCGGATATTGCTTCTTGAATTCGGCAAAAACCTCGGGGAGGATGTGGAGGCAGGTGCCTTCATTGGCGCCCACGATAATCTCGCCGCGCGGGACACGCTCGGTCTCGGCGATTGCGGTCAGAACCGCTTTGCGGCCATCCAGCGTCTCTTCCGCATATCGCTGAAAAAGCTTGCCGGAAGCGGTAATCGAAACCTTCCCGCCTGACCGGTCGAGCAACTTGGCGCCGATTTCCTCCTCCAGAGAGCGGATTTGGGAAGAAATCGCCGGCTGCGTGCGGAACCGTTTCTCCGCAGCACGGGAGAAGCTGGACAAGCGCGCGACTTCCAGGAACGTTTCTAGCTGATCAAAGTCCATAAGAGCAGTAGTGAGCGATTACACGAGGATAACTCCATCTTATCCCCGTCATAAAAACATTAGATTTCCAAGTTTCCGCTGCGGGCCCTACACTTCACCTCTGCATCCGAGCCGACAAAGATTGTAGCAGGTGTACAATTCCATCCCGTACCCTTCATCCTTATGATTCGTCTCGCAGGGGCAGAACTGCCCGGCGAGCCAAGGAGCAATCCATGTCCGACCCGAAGACCGTCCTGGAGTTCGCCAAGAAACACGGTGTCAAGATGCTCGACCTCCGGTTCACGGACTTGCCAGGATTGTGGCAGCACGTTTCCTATCCCATTGATCAATTGACCACCGAGTCCTTTGAAGAAGGCTTCGGCATGGATGGTTCGTCCATCCGCGGCTGGGCGGCCATCAATGAGAGTGACATGTTGTTGATTCCAGACCCCAGTACACACTCTCTCGATCCCTTCACCGAGGCACCGACCATGGTGATGATCTGCGATGTCATCGATCCGGTGACCAAACAGCGTTACGACCGCGATCCCCGCTATATTGCGAAAAAGGCCGAATTGTACCTGGGATCCACCGGACTCGCTGATACAGCTTATTTTGGTGCGGAAGCCGAATTCTTCATCTTCGACAACATCCGCTTCGATCAGCGCGAACAGCATGGCTTCTACTTCATTGACGCGGAGGAGGGCCGCTGGAACTCAGGACGTGAGGAAAACAACCTGGGATACCGGCCGCGTTACAAAGAAGGGTACTTTCCCGTGCCTCCCACGGATCACTATCAGGACCTGCGCACCGAGATGGTTCTGACCATGCAGAAATGCGGCCTGGAAGTGGAATGCCACCACCATGAAGTGGCCACGGGCGGCCAGACAGAAATCGACCTGAAATTCAATTCGCTGGTGAAGTCGGCCGATAGCATGTTGCTTTACAAGTACATTGTCAAGAATGTGGCCAATCAATACGGCAAGACAGTCACGTTCATGCCCAAGCCGATCTACGGCGACAATGGCAGCGGCATGCATACGCACCAATCGCTGTGGAAAGCTGGCAAGCCGCTCTTTGCTGGCGACGGTTATGCCGGTATGTCGCAGATGGCATTGTGGTACATCGGGGGACTGATCAAGCATGGCCCGGCACTGGCGGCGCTGATTGCTCCCACCACCAACTCCTATAAGCGGCTAGTACCGGGCTTTGAAGCGCCCGTGAATTTGGCGTATTCGCGGCGCAACCGCTCCGCGGCTTGTCGCATTCCGATGTACTCGGCGTCCCCCAAGGCGAAGCGGGTTGAGTTCCGTCCACCTGACCCTAGTTGCAATCCATACCTGGCGTTCGCCGCCATGATGATGGCCGGGCTCGACGGCGTTGAGAACAAAATTGACCCCGGCCAGCCGCTGGACAAGGACATCTACGATCTAGGCCCCGAGGAATTGGCGAAAGTGCCCTCCATGCCGGGTTCACTCGAGGACGCCCTCGACGCCCTGGAGAAGGACCACAGCTTCCTGCTCAAAGGAGATGTATTCACCGAGGAGCTGTTGAGTACTTACATCGCTTATAAGCGCACCAAGGAAGTGGATGCGGTAAGACTACGGCCGCATCCATACGAGTTTGCCCTGTACTACGACATTTAAGGTCGATGAACAGACTTCCGCCATTGTAGTTCCGAGGAGCGCAGCGACGAGGAATCTGCTGTTTTGCGAATCGCCGGTAAAACAGACGCAAAATAAAAAAGCCCAGAAACCCTGGCCTTTTTAAATTGGGAGTTATAAGGAGTTGATCTGAGTGGAGGTTTAAATCCGGCTGCTGATCTGCGCGTGACCTGCCAACGCGGGTAGTTTGGATAATTTCGCGGAATCTGAATCTGTGACCGCCTCAAATTCCTTGAATTGAAGCAGGCTATCTGTAATCGCTTCCAGGCTGGCGTTTGAGCGGGCCAAAACCGTCAGCAAGTACTTGCGAGCCACCGGGCGATCCGCAGGGTGAACCAGTTTCCACCAGCGCTTGACCGACTCCTGAACATCGCCTTCGGTCTTCGCGTCCTCCACCAGTGCGTCAATCAGCTTGTAAACCTTGCTCTTGACGGCTTGATACGAGACTGAGATCTCCTGACTCATTTTCTAATTCCCCCGGGACACATAGAGCAATACTTTCGCCAAACTTTTCCCTGATATATGAGGAACTTAGCGCCCTATCAATTCAACTTATTGGAGGAATAAGAGTTGTGAATATGGATTCTCGTAGAAAGTTAGCGGTACAGTTCGGCCAAACAGTGTCTCCAAGTTGTCACTGCATCGAAAAATCTGATCGAGTAAAACCAGATTATTGCTTTAAGAGCTTCTCGACCGCAGAAACAACCTCGGGCGAATCGGGTGTGACCGCCGGTTCGAATCGCTGTATCACATTCCCATTTCGGTCCACCAGAAACTTGGTGAAATTCCACTTGATCTCGCCGGCCACTGAAGGATTGGCATCTTTGGTGAGGTAGCGATAAAGCGCCGTCTGGTCGTCACCCTTGACGGAAACCTTGGCGTACAGCGGGAACGTCACGCTGTATTTTCTTGAGCAGAACGTTTTGATCTCTTCGTTCGTGCCCGGTTCTTGTGCTCCAAAATTGTTAGCCGGGAAGCCTACGATCACGAACCCCTGATCTTTGTACTTCTCGTATAAGGCTTCCAGCGCCGTGTACTGCGGCGTATAACCGCACTGACTGGCGACGTTGACCATCAAGACGACTTTGCCCTTGAAGTTCGCCAGAGGCATGGGCTGGCCATCGATGGAAGGCAGGGTAAAGGTATAAATGCCCGAAGCAGCGAACAACGATGTAGCCATGATAGCCACCAATCCTATGAGAAGAAAATTGCGGATGTCTCTACCCAGCACAAGTTTCATAGTCATCCTCACCGGTTCTTAGTCGATACCAGAAACCATTATTGGGATCGTTGCGCCAGTATACCGTCTGGCCAAATGTGGCGATGTAAAATTATCGTATCGAAATCCGGCGACTCTGCTGGAATTGCCCTTCCAAGGTTGTAGAATAGCCCGACTTTTCGACCGGCCAGAATCGGTTCGTGCAAAGTTTATTTATTCCGGAGGCCCCCAATGAAACGGCTGCGATGGATCTTTCTCTGTCTGGTGCTGAGCGGAGCGGCGCGGGCCCAGGACCCAGCCTTGCAGAATTCCGACCGCATGTTCTTTCCCCGCGACACACTTTACGGATTCGCGCAGTTCGATTTAGCTCCACCCCACAACGAGATTGATCCCAACCTGTGCAATGCCAATGCCGGCCAATACGGCGGCGTGAACGCTCCCTGCACGGAATTCGCCCGCTACATGCTCTCTGGGCTTCTGGAAATCCGCCCCTTTGGCAAAGGCCCGTTGCGCCGCTTCGAGCTTTTCGGTGCGCCTAACTTTTTGTTCGGCAAGAACATCCCGCAAACGCTATATACGTGGTCGTTTGACGCCATCGGCGTCGAGCACTCCTGGGGTGCCGGGATTTACCTAGGCAAGGGATTCGAGTTCCGCGCCACCCAGCACTTCCTTTTTGACCGCTTAGGCGCACGGGACAAGAACCTCGGAACTGCCGACTTAGGCCCGAACGGTCCATGGGGAAGGTACAACACTTTCGGGGTGCGGAAAACCTTCGGCACCCGGAGATGGTGAAAAAGCACTCTGTGGCCCATGCTATGCTCAATTCCCGAGCCTAGCGCCTTGTCCCAGAGCAGACCGCCGACTGATTCCTGGTTGCCGCCCGACGTCGCCGCAGCGGTGGCCAATATCCCTTTCCAGGATCCCGAAAGCGCTCGGGTGAGCCTCGCCGATGTGGTGAGGCGCGTGTCGCCGGCTTTGGCCGCGGCGCTGCCGGGTTTGCTCGCCGAATCGCCTGATCCCGATTCCGCGTTGCTCCTGTTTGGACGCTTAGTGAGCGAGTCGTCCGAGGAAGTGGTTCACTTACTGAACCGGCATAACGCTTTAGCGCACTATGCGATTGTGGTTTTTGGCCACAGCCGTTTCCTCAGCGAGACGCTCCTGCAAAACCCAGATCTGTTGCAGTCTCTTCTGCGGGAGAAAAACCTCAATCGCAGTTTCTCCCGCGAGGAATTCCACGAAAGCCTGGCCCGCTTCCGTTCGCGTTCCTTCGAAACTGACGTTTCCATGTTGCTGGCTCGCTTTAAGCGCCGGGAGTACGTCCGCATCATGCTACGTGACGTGCTAAAGATAGCGCCATTGGCGGAAACTACGGCGGAAATCTCCGCCTTGGCTGATGTGCTGATCGAAGCCGCGCTCCGCGAGGCCGACAGCGCCCTCCAGAAACGATACGGTGCTCCGCGGCACCTGGACGGGGAAGGCCGCTTGGTAAATACACCATTTGCGGTCCTATCCATGGGGAAGCTTGGCGGCAACGAGTTGAACTACAGTTCGGACGTGGACCTGCTCTATATTTTCGGCGATGGCCACGAAGCCCCGGAAGCTCCGATTTCCAATCATGAGTACTTCATCCGCCTGGCGCAGCAAGTCACTGAGATCCTGTCCCGCATCACGCGGGAAGGCCCGGTTTTTCGAATTGACCTGCGTTTGCGCCCGCAAGGCAGTGGCGGTGAACTGTCCATCAGCTTGTTCAATGCGATCCACTACTACGGACTTACTGCCCATGACTGGGAACGGCAGGCGCTCATCAAAGTACGACATTCCGCTGGAGATGCATCCCTGGCGCGAGAGTTTATCCGTAGGATTCAGCCCGAGGTTTACACCGAGCACATAAACTTCGCCGCTATCAAGACGGCCCTGGTAGCCCGTGAAAAAATGCAGCTTCGGGGGCATCCCGCCACTCTTGCCGAAACTTCTGGGCAAAGCATCAACGTGAAAATCGACCGCGGTGGAATCCGCGACATTGAATTTCTGGTGCAATGCCTGCAACGGGTTTACGGAGGAGCTGAACCCTGGTTGCGCTCGGGCGGAACTTTGTTTTCCTTACAGAAATTGCACGACAAATTGCATATCAGCGGCAAGGAATTCCAAGACCTGACCAGCGCCTACGAATTCTTGCGCCATCTGGAACACCGTTTACAGTTGCGCCAGGGACAGCAAACTCACCGTCTGCCGGCTTCCGAACACGAATTGCGTATCTTGCAGCGCTCTATGGAAGGTTACGCACCTGGAGAATATCTTGTAGCCGATCTCGCCACCATCGTGCAGCGCCGTATGGCCGTGGTGGCTGAAATTTACCAGCGTGTGATTTATCAACAACAGACCCTCACTATCGGCGCAGCGCGCGACCCCCAATTCCAACTACGCAGCATTCCTGAGCCGGGCGCTTCCGATCAGTCGATGCAGCAAATTCTGCAACGACTGGCGGCGGACGCGCCCGATCTATATCAAATTGCCATCCGGCAGGACTTGAGTCCACAAGCACGAAAGAACTTTTTCCGCTTCTTGAGTTCCGCATTCACCAGTTCGGAACGCTATGCCGCCGTCTTGCGAAACGTGGAGGCAGTCAAACGAGCCGTGGTTCTTTTCGATGCCAGCGACTATTTGACCGACATTCTGGTCAGGCATCCCGAAGAGATTGCCACCGTCGCTGACCTGGAAGAGTCTCCGGCGCGCGTGGGCAGTGGATACCTGTTCGAGAGCCCACTGGGGCAGGGGCGAACGGCAGCCGACCCCGTCTTTGCCTATGTGGCTTCGTCATCGGCGGGATATGGCGAGAAGCTGGCGTTACTGCGCCAGCATTTTCGTCACCGGGTGTTTACCGCGGGCGCCCAGGACATCACCGAACTTCGCGGCGTATACGAGTCGCTGGGGGCGATTACAGCTGCCGCGGAAGATGCGATCGCCGCCGCGGTGGGAATTGCCGGCAAGCCTCGCGGATTGGCCGTTCTTGCCCTGGGACGTCTAGGGAGTGGCGAATTGGACATACTCTCCGACGCCGATTTGCTGTTTGTATGCGACGAAGACCGCGACCGTGAGCGGCTTAGAAAATCAGTCGAGCAAGTGGTGCAGGCCCTGGCCGCTTACACCCGCGACGGCATGGCATTTCCCGTGGACATGCGTTTGCGCCCCAGAGGCGGGGAAGGAGAGTTGCTCATAACTCCGGCGCAGCTGGTCTCCTACTTCAAGCAGGAGGCACAGGGTTGGGAGGCCTTGACCTATACCAAACTCCGTTTTCTGACGGGCTCACAACGGTTGGGGGAGCGCGCCATAAATGCCACGAAGGAACTGTTCGAGCGCTTTGCCGGGAATGAATTCTTCCTCTACGACGTACGCGGGATGAGAACAAAACTCGAAATCGCCGATAGCTCGGAAATCAATTTCAAGACCTCTCCCGGCGCCATCTATGACATCGATTTCCTTTCTGCTTATTTGTTGGTGAAGCACGCCATTCCCCACAAGCACGGAAGCTTGCGAGACCGGCTGTGGCGCTGCGCTGCCGCGGGAGTGCTGGACAAATCCGACGCCGCCGCTCTCGATCACGCCGCCGAGTTCCTGCGCACGGCGCAGCATGTGGCCCGATTAGCGGTAGGGCGAGGGGTCCGATGGCTGCCAAAAACCGACCACGCCTGCCAGATTACCGGGACGATCACCGCCCAGATTTTGCGCCGTGATTTCCATAACGGATTGGAAGCAGAGTTATTACAAACCTTGGAAAATGTTCGGAAGATCTACGAACGGGTCATGAGTTGATTCGCCGTTCAATGCGCGTGCTTCGTTTTCAGGCAATAGTTTCGAACATCGCCGAATCCGGTGACGCCGATGTGTCCAATCGACATCCAACGCTCCAGTGTGTGATGTCCGGTGCGGTGCAGCAGGTAAGAAATTCCAATCGAGGTTGCCGTCCCCGCAGCTTCCAAACTGGCAAACCCGGCGGAGTTGTTGACCACGTCGTCGGGTATCAGGATCTCTTCTCTACCTCGTGCCTGGAAGTTTCGGGTGGAAGCGTAGTCCAGCCCGCGAAACACTCCGACTCCGGTAAACAGCAGGATATTGGTGTGGTCCCAAAATCGATGAACCGCAGGGCGCATATCGGCAAGATCCACGTTCGGGCTCGTCGCGGGCACAGAGGGAGTGGCGCCACTTTGCATCGATCCTGGGCTCTCGGGCAAATCCTTGGTCTCTTGCCCCAGGGACAGCTGCGGTACTGCCAGGGAGATCGTCAGAAGAAGGACCGGTAACACGAAACGTACTCGCGTCAACAGGCGCAACGAAGAAGACCGCATCCCCGCATTGTATCGGGGCAGGCTCTGATTGGAGTCACGTTGAGGTCAACAATATGTAACTAGATAGCGTCATTCGCGCATGGCCATTTCGCGGCGGCGAATGCCAGCCTTTATAATGAATAGCTTTCCCAATCAGGGCGGAGGTCTTCATGGCGGCTTCATACAACGGTATTCCAGTTCCGAGCAATGGCGCTGGAATACGGTACAGCAGCGGGCGTTATCAGGTGCCGGACAACCCGATCATTCCTTTTATCGAGGGCGATGGCACAGGCCGCGATATCTGGAAGGCTTCAGTCCGAGTTTTCGACGCGGCGGTGGAAAAAGCCTATAAAGGCAAGCGGCGGGTCGCATGGTACGAGATTTTTGCCGGCGAAAAAGCCAAGGCCAAATTCGACAACTGGCTGCCCGACGACAGCGTAAGCGCCGTCCGCGAATATCGCGTGGCCATCAAAGGTCCGTTGACCACTCCTGTGGGTGGCGGCATCCGCTCGCTGAACGTGGCGCTGCGGCAGATTCTCGATCTCTATTCCTGCATTCGTCCGGTGAAATATTACAAAGGCACGCCTTCGCCGGTGAAGCATCCCGAGCGCATGGACATCGTGATTTTCCGCGAGAATACAGAAGATGTTTACGCCGGAATCGAATGGGAGGAGGGAACTGCCGAAGCGGCAAAGCTGATCAAATTCCTTAACGAAGATATGCTGAAAGGCGGCAAGAAGCAGGTACGCCTCGATTCTGGCGTCGGCATCAAGCCGATTTCGATTACTGGCACCAAACGACTGGTACGCATGTCCATCCAGCATGCCCTGGAAAGCGGACGAAAAACCGTGACCCTGGTGCATAAGGGCAATATTCAGAAATTTACCGAGGGCGCTTTCCGCAAGTGGGGATACGAAGTGGCAACTCAGGAATTCCGTGACCAGGTCGTCACCGAACGCGAGAGCTGGATCATCGACAATAAAGATAAGAACCCAAATATCTCAGTCGAGGAAAACGCAGATTCCATCGAACCTGGGATGGAGTTTGCGCCACCGGAATTCCGCCAATCGGTTAATAAAGAAGTGAAATCCGTGCTAGACGCCATCTATGCCACCCACGGTCAAGGCGCGTGGAAGAAAAAGCTAATGATCAACGACCGCATTGCGGATTCCATCTTTCAGCAAGTCGTCACCCGCGCGGACGAATATTCTGTCTTGGCCACACCCAATCTGAACGGCGACTATATTTCCGACGCCTGCGCCGCCCAGGTTGGCGGTCTGGGAATTGCGCCCGGCGCTAATGTCGGAGACGGCTATGCCATTTTTGAGGCCACGCACGGTACTGCTCCCAAGTACGCGGACAAGGATGTCATCAATCCTGGTTCCGTGATCTTGTCGGGAGTGATGATGTTTCGTTTTCTGGGCTGGGGCGAAGCCGCTGATCTGATCGAGCAAGGGCTCGAGCGAACCATTGAGCAGAAGAAAGTCACATATGACTTTGAGCGGCTCATGGAAGGCGCCACTAAGGTAAAGACCAGCCAGTTCGCGGACGTCATTATCGAGAACATGGGCGCGGCCTTGCTGGCAGAAGCGAAGTAAAGTTTAGGATTGACAATCATTTGCAACGCAGTCATCGAAAGGATTTTTCATGCGCAAGAAAGTGACAATCGTAGGTTCGGGAAACGTGGGCGCCACGGCGGCCCACTGGATCGCTGCCAAAGAACTCGCCGATGTAGTTCTAATCGACATTGTCGAAGGCGTGCCGCAGGGCAAAGGTCTCGATTTGCTGGAGGCCATGCCGATCGAGAAGCGCGACTCTTACATCACCGGCACCAACGACTACGCCGATACCGCCAATTCCGACATCGTAGTCATCACTGCCGGCATCCCTCGCAAGCCCGGCATGAGCCGCGATGACTTGCTCAACACCAACTACAAGATCATGAAAGATGTAGTCGGCAAGGTCGTAGAGTTCTCGCCAAACTGCATTCTGATCATTGTCTCGAACCCACTCGACGCCATGGCGCAGGCCGCCTACAAACTTAGCGGATTTGCCCGCCAGCGCGTGATTGGAATGGCTGGCGTACTCGATTCCGCCCGCTTCCGTGCCTTCATCGCCGACGAGCTAAGAGTCAGCGTGGAAAACGTGACCGCCTTCGTCCTCGGTGGCCACGGCGACACCATGGTGCCGTTGCCTCGTTATTCCACCGTTGCTGGCATCCCGATCACCGAGCTCATGGACGCTGCCACCCTCGAGCGCCTGGTACAGCGTACTCGTGACGGCGGCGCTGAGATCGTAAAGTATCTGAAGACGGGCAGTGCCTACTACGCGCCTTCTGCCGCCGCTACCGAGATGGTCGAAGCCATCCTCAAAGACAAGAAAAAGATCCTACCCTGCGCCGCCTACTTGCAAGGCGAATACGGCATTAACGGACTGTACGTGGGGGTCCCCGTGAAATTGGGATCGAGCGGAATCGAGCAAATCATCGAGATCAAGCTCACAGCTGAGGAAAAAGCCGCACTGGACAAGAGCGCAGAAGCGGTCAAGGAATTGACCGGAGTCATTGGGGTTTAAAGTTGTCAAATTGTTGTAATTAATCCAAAGAATGATTGTCAGAGCAAATTCTACTCTGCTAGTCTTTTAGATAAGACCGGACGTGACACGAGTGGGGCGTCTTTTAGGGATCCGTCCTTCCTAACTCACAAGTGCGAAATCGGATGCCTGAAAGCAGCGTGCTCCACGTCCGGCTAAAACATCCCGTATCAGTCCGGAATTTCCATCCAACGTACCCGGCCCAACCTTAAGCCTAGCTTAATCTGGCCAAACATTTTAGGGCTATGAAACTCCAACAACTTGGGTCGCCTGACCGGCCACATATAACTATACAGCCTTGGAACGCAGCAATAGATTGACCATGGTCATTGACCATGGTATATATGAAACATGAAGGAAATCGCCATCTCCGAGTTCAAAGCCAAGTGCCTCGGCATTCTTGAACAGGTGCGCAAAACCCGCACGCCGATCCGTGTCACCCGCTTCGGTAAACCCGTGGCTGAAGTGGTGCCTCCGTCGCCCGGTGAGGGAACCGGAAGGCGGCTCGGATCCATGGTCGGAAGCGGCGAAATCGTAGGCGACATTGTTGGCCCCACCGGCAGTTGGGACGATTGGGATGCTTCCCGGTGAAGCTGCTGCTTGATACTCACATCTGGCTGTGGAGCACCCTCGAACCACAGCGCCTTACGCGCCGCGTGGACAAGGCGTTAAGAAATCCCGCGAATGAATTATGGCTATCGCCGGTCAGTGTAGGGGAATTGGTCGTGCTGCTCCGCAAGGGGCGGGTGAAGCTGCCCCTCAATGTTGCTTCCTGGGTCACTAAAACCATGCTGGACTTGCAACTCATCGAGGCGCCCCTGACGGTTGAAGTTGCGCTCGCCATCGCGGCGATCAATTTTCCGCACGGTGATCCCGCCGACCACTTTCTCGCAGCGACCGCTAAAGTTTTCGATCTGACGCTCATCACCGCAGATGAACACCTATTACACCTGCCAGGAATTCGCGTTTTAGCAAATCACTGAACCCTACACCCGCTCAATCACCACCGATTGCAACACGACATCCTTATTTGGCTTGTTCTGCCGGTTCTGGGGAAGCAGAACAATCTTGTCTGCAACTTCCTGTCCCTCAACCACCTCGCCGAAAATCGTGTGCTTGCCAGTAAGCCATTCCGTAGGGACCAGCGTGATGAAGAACTGCGAACCGTTGGTGTTAGGGCCGGCATTCGCCATGGCCAGCTTGCCTTTTTTGTCGAACCGGTGAGGTGAGCCTTTGGTCTCATCTTCAAACTGATAACCCGGCCCACCCATGCCGCTGCCCGCTGGATCTCCACCTTGAATCATGAACTCGGGGATCACGCGATGAAAAATCGTCCCGTCATACAGGCGGTCTTTACTCTTTTTACGGCTCAAAGGATGCGTCCACTCGCGCTTGCCTTCCGCGAGCTCAATGAAATTCTGGGTTGTCTTGGGTGCGTCCTTTTCGAAGAGGCGGCAAACAATCGTACCCTCGGAGGTATTAAAAATCGCATAAGTGCCGGGTTGTCGTGTCATGGAATCCTTTCTTAGTTCGTAGTTTGTGATGAATCGTGGGCCGAGGTCACTTCGGCGTCGTGGCTTTCGAAGCGGCAGCCGCTGGCTTCTTGGGCGCAGCGCCGGCTGCGTGATGTACCCCCATCCCAGTGATGGTGATATGGGTAATTTTCACCGGCACATAAGGCAGGTCATGTGAATCCCGGGGCATGCGCGCAATCTTCTTCACCAACTCCACGCTGGCGTCGTCGCACTGGCCGAAAAGGGTATAGCCACCATTCAGGCTGGGATAGGGCACCTCGGTGATGAAGAACTGCGAGCCATTCGTGTCCGGCCCCGCATTCGCATATGCCAGCCGCCCCGGACGATCAAAAGCCAGGTCTGGAGAAGTTTCGTTCTTGAATTTATAGCCGGGATCGCCCGTGCCGTCGCCCTTGGCATCGCCGCCCTGAATCATGAAATCGGGAATTACACGGTGGAAAATCGTGCCATCGTATAGCGGCACGTTGTGTTTCTTCTGGCCGTCCACCGGGCTCACCCAATCCTTCGTGCCCTTCGAAAGACCGACAAAGTTGGCCACTCCAATCGGGGCCTTCTCGGGGAAAAGGGTGCAAGTCAGTTTGCCCGCCGTAGTATTGATAATCGCCGTCGGCTTTGCCGCCACCACGGCAGTGGCTGGCTTGGCTGCTGCCGGTTTCTTGGCTGGGGCGGCTGGGGTTGCGGGTGCGGCTTGCGACCAGCAGTACAGTGAAAGCAAACCTACTACAGCCGGCAAAATCAAGACTCTACGCATGGATCAACTCCTCGGACTTTTCAGAATGACGGCCTTAACTTCTGCCAAGTAATTTTACGACAATCCCGCCGGAACTCACTTGCTTGACATGGTACTCGCCGCTGTTTGCATCTCCCCGCTTATTCGTTCGACGTCCCGGAAGACTCGCAGCAAGTTTCCTCCCAGAATCTTATGGATGTCTTGTTCGCTGTAGCCCCGATCCAGCAGGGCTTGCGTGATCTTGGGAAGATCCGCCGCGGAATCCATACCTTGCGGAGTGGCCCCGCTGACTCCATCAAAATCCGATCCCAAGCCAACATGATCGACGCCCGCGACTTTGGCGATGTGATCGATGTTGTCAATTAGAGATTTTAGGGGCGGTCTCGGAATCTTGGCCATCCACTCGCGCTCAACCTTATCCAGTTCGACATACGAAACCGTCTTACCCTCGGCTTTGCGCTGAGCGATGTAATTGTCAACCGCCGCCTTTTCATCCTTTTCCTGAGCCTGGGAAGCATCCCAGTATCTTTGATCGTCAAATCCAGAGA
The DNA here is from genome assembly GCA_963762965.1 of Terriglobales bacterium. GTDB lineage: Bacteria > Acidobacteriota > Terriglobia > Terriglobales > Acidobacteriaceae > DATBAX01. The sequence goes on along the minus strand of CAVXME010000001.1, from coordinate 3,352,781 downwards.
AGAAATTGACTTGCACCACGCCGCCGTTCTTGGCCACGGCGCGCAGCATGTCATCCGTCATGTTACGGGGAGCATTGGTCAGGGCGCGGGCAGAGGAGTGCGACGCTATCACCGGGGCTTTGGTCGTGGCAATCGTGTCCCAAAAAGTCTTGTCGGCCACGTGGGAAATATCCACCATCATGCCCAACCGGTTCATCTCCAGAACAACCTGCTGGCCGAAATCCGTCAGGCCGTTGTGGTGCTCGATTTTGGGATCGTTTATGTCGCCAGAAGAATCAGCCCACTCGTTGGTGTTCGACCAGGAAAGCGTCATGTAACGAACGCCGAGCCGGTAAAAGTCGCGCAACAGGCGAATGTCGTTCTCGATGGAGTGACCGCCCTCAATGCCCATCAGCGCCGCCAGCTTCTTCTCTCTGTGTGCTTTTTCGATATCTTCCACCGAATAAGCCATCATCATGCGATCGGGATGCCGCGCCGCCTGTTCGTAAACCGAATCAATGAGATCAAAAGTGTGCTTGGCGAAGTGTCCCTGATTGGTCTCCGGGTCTACCCAGATCGAAAAGAACTCAGCCCCCAGGTTGCCGGCCTTGGCCTTGTCGAGACTGATGTGCCCAACATCTTTAGGATCAGTCGAGCCAATATCAAAATTCTCGTCGAGAAAACGCTGCGGCGTGTCGGCGTGTGTATCCACCACAATGGCACTGTCGTGGATGGCCTGCGCGCGCGCGCTGACTTCAGTTTGAGCCGCCCCCACTGTCGGGACAGCCAAAACCACCGATAATGCAAACATAAGAACCGGGCTGATAGTTTTCATGGTGTGTCCGCGGAGAATTGTATAGTGATTACGTTTTAGAAGCAGCTCCGAAGGAGCGAAATGTGAAAGCCCAGCGCGGAAGCGCCGGGTAGAGAATGCTTTTTCGCCACGGCCGAAGGCGCGACCCCTCACTTCAGCGCCGCGCCCGCCAATCGCAGGCATTCCTCCACCGGCTGGTCAGTATCAATTACCGTCTTGGGCAGGATGATCTTCTCAAACCCCACTTTCACCCGCAAATAAAGCTGGAAGTCGCGGTTTCCCGCCGGATGCGCCCCTGCTTGCTCTTCCAATCGCTTCTTCGCGGTCTCTTCCGCACAAACGCATTCCAGAATGCGCCAGGGCTGGTTCAATTCATCAGCGGCCGTGATCACCCGCTCAATCTGATATCGCCGGGAAAATGTGCGTCCATCCAAAAACACAAACCGCTTGGGATTTTTTCTCAGGATGTATGCCGCGGTCTCAAGCACCACCCTCATACAGAAGTCATCCTGCTCAATGGAATACTCGATATCGGCCGGAGGAAAAAGCGCGGCCCGGACTTCGTCTTTGCTGAGCACCACCCCGGAAGTAATCCTGGCCAGTTCGCGGCAAAGCGTGCTCTTACCTGAGGCGGGCAATCCCGCCATGAGAACTATCATGATTCAGAAAGATTACAGGACGGAGAAACCTTCACACTAGAACGCTTACTGTTGAGGTTCGTTGGAAGAAATGTCGGTCGCCGGGACCGGAATGGTATCTGGCACCGCGACGTCACCTGTCGATTGTTCGACCGCGGCCATTTTTGGTCCATGCAGGTCGGCGTAACGGCCGGAAACCGCGATATGAAATACCCACTGGTGCCGCTCTTCTTCAGGCTCAACCAAGCCTGCATCTTTAAGCGGCAGCAGGTATTGCTCAACCCATTTCACTTGCGCCTTGGTCATTCCCCGGCGCTGAATGTCGACGGTAATTCCCGCTAAGTGCGAAGATGCCGTTTCACCCTTCTCCGGCGCGGCATTGCGATTGTGGCGGCGCAGTTTCTTTTGCACCACAACCGTCCGCACTGCCGAATTCACCTGGATCTGCGCATGGAACTGCTGGTAATAAGCTTCGCTCAAGTCGCCGAGAAAGTCGCGCGTCCAGGGACGGCAATAGCGGCGGCTGGGATCAAGCCGGGGATCGAACCGCAAAGTCTTGCTCGGTAAAATTTGAACCAGGTCCTGGCTGGCCTTCAGCTGCGCGAGCTCGGCATCATTCTGAATACGCGGCAGTTCGAGACGGTCAATCTCCTCGTTTTGACGAAGCAGGGAATCGTGAGAAGGCCGGAACATTGGATTCCACGGAACCCGCCGCAAATGGGTGCGGCGCAGGCTCGCATGCCGGATGTGCCGCGGAGCAATGTAACGGTGCAGGCCAAAAGCCTGACCGCACACCGCCACCATCAGCAGGATTGCGAGTACGACGGCTCGTTGTATTCTCTCTCTCACCAAGTGGTCTCTTGCCTTCTTTGCCTGCCGTAGCGCACGACAGGCGGTGATTGTAAATCAGCTGTCAAGCAAAGCGGACTTTAAAGTCAGGTCGCGGGGGTTACCAATTGGGTAGTCGGTGGCACTTGCGCCCGATTACCTTCTGGTTACCTTCCCAGCTTCATCTGTAATGGGTGCAGTTAGGCTGCCTTTCCCAATGTGGGAACCGATAAAGCTATGTGTATGAAAAATAAAGACCAGCTGGCATTTGCTGCGGCAAAAAAAGGAACTAATTTGCCCATTGTGCCGACTTTACTGCCGAAAAAGGTCAACGATGGCCTGTTTCATCACGTCGCCGCTGACCTCGGAAATCGACCGGGTGAGCGGGATGTCCTTGGGACAGACCTCCACGCAGTTCTGCGCATAGCCGCATTCCTGGATGCCGCCATCGCCCATCAGCGCCGCCAGCCGCTCGCGTTTCAAAGCCGCACCCGTGGGATGAGTGTTGAACAACCGCACCTGCGAAATGGTCGCCGCACCCACAAATCCCGTGCTCTCGTTGAATTGCGGACACGCCTCCATGCAGCAACAACAGGAAATGCACCGCGATAGCGGATACGCTTCTTCCTGGTCGCTCATCGACATGCGCGGCCCGGATCCGAGATCGTAGGTGCCATCCACCGGAACCCAGGCCTTAACAGCTTTCAAGTTCTCAAACAGCACGCTGCGATCAACCGCCAAATCGCGGACCACGGGAAACTTCGAGAACGGTTCTAGGCGAATCGGCTGCTCCATTTTGTCCACTAGCGCCGAACAGGCCATGCGGGCGCGTCCGTTGATAAGCATGGCGCAGGAGCCGCAAACTTCCTCCAGACAATTGGAGTCGTAGGTGATGGGCGTGGTGGGTTTGCCGTCGCGTGTAATCGGATCGCGGGCAATCTCCATCAGCGAGGAAATGACGTTCATGCCAGGATGCCAGTTGAGTTCAAATTCTTCCCAGCGTGGTTCCGCGGTTGGATTGGCTTGACGCTTGATCTTGAAGAGAACTTTCTTATCGTTCGCCATAATTCAATTCTATTTCGGATCTTTGCTGTCCAAGTTCGTTATCTGCGATTCGAAGTACCGAAACCTATAACCCCAGAGCGCTCCCACCACCAGCCAGATGCAAGCCATCCCCGCATGAATCGGCGACCGCGTTCCCAGGAACCGAACCAATTCCACTACGGTCATCACGAAGCCAAGGAAGGCCAGGAGCCCGAACAATCGCTTTCGATTCGAAGTCTTTGGGGTTGCAGTATTGTCAAACATGCGAATGCCCTCCTTCCGGATCGCTTTAAGGTGGAGCAGCGCTTTCAGCGCTGCGTCTCAACCGCCACAGTGTTAACGCAGGGCTGAAAGCCCTGCTCCACCCCATTGGGACTCAATATTTCCTCGGCCTCGGCGGCACCAGCGATACATCCACCGGCTCGAACTCAAATCTCGGCTCGTCTGCGTCCGGAGCGAAGTACGCTTTCGTGGTCTTTAGCCAATTTTTGTCGTCGCGATCGGGGAAGTCCGGCTTGTAGTGCGCGCCTCGGGATTCGTCCCGCAACGCCGCTCCTTGCGCAACCACTCGCGACAGTTGCAGCATGTTGTAAAGCTGGCGAGTGAAGATCACTGAAGTATTCGCCCACTGCGAGCGGTCGCTTAAGTTGATATGCCGGAATCGTTCTAGCAATTCGACCAGTTTGGCGTCGGTCCCCTTTAAATTCTTGTTGTAGCGGATGACGGTGCAATCCCTGGTCATCAACTCACCCAGTTCACGCCACAGCCGGAATGGATTTTCCTTGCCGTCCGAACTCATGAGTGTCGCATTGTTTTCTTCCTGCTTCTTGCGCTCCGCCTCAAAGTGACCGTTGCTCGGCGCCGACTGAAGATTGCGCGCATAACGCACAGCATTGGGCCCGGCAGTGAAGCCTCCAAAAATGCAGGACACTAAGGAATTCGCGCCCAGCCGGTTGGCACCGTGATACTGGTATTCGCACTCGCCCGCCGCATAGATTCCAGGAATGTTCGTCGCCTGATTGAAATCCACCCACAAACCACCCATGGTGTAGTGCATGCCGGGAAAAATCTTCATCGGCACTTTGCGGGGATCGTCTCCGACGAACTTTTCGTAGATTTCGAGAATGCCTTCCAGCTTGCGATCCAAAGTCGCGCTATCGATGTGCGTGAGGTCGAGATAGACCATCGGCTTGCCATCAATCCCGAGATTGTGTTCGTACACCACTTTGAAAATGGCGCGGGTGGCCACGTCTCGCGGCACCAGGTTGCCATACTTCGGATACCACTCTTCGAGAAAATACCACCGGTCTTTTTCTGGAATGGACAAAGCATCGCGTTTGTCGCCGGGAGTTTTCGGCACCCACACACGTCCGCCTTCGCCACGGGCAGATTCCGACATCAGGCGAAGCTTGTCTTCGCCCGGAATCGAAGTAGGATGCACCTGAATGAATTCGCCATTCGCGTAATAGCATCCCTGCTGATAAAGCGCCGACTGCGCCGACCCGGTACAAACCACGGAGTTCGTCGACTTGCCAAAAATCGCACCGATGCCGCCGGTCGCGATAATGATGGCGTCGGCAGGGAAGGTCCGCACTTCCATGGAACGCAGATCCATGGCACAAATCCCGCGGCAGACACGGTTCCCATCGAGGACAGCCGACAAAAACTCCCAGTGCTCATACTTCTTAACTTTTCCCTCAGACTCATACCGTCGAACCTGCTCGTCGAGTGCGTACAGAAGCTGTTGTCCGGTCGTCGCCCCGGCAAATGCCGTGCGATGCATCAGCGTGCCGCCAAAGCGTCGAAAATCAAGCAATCCTTCCGGAGTGCGATTGAAGGGAACTCCCATGCGATCCAGCAAATCGATAATGCCGGGCGCGGCATCGCACATATTTTTTACCGGCGTCTGGTTGGCCAGAAAATCGCCGCCGTAAACCGTGTCATCGAGATGCTGCCAGGTGGAATCGCCTTCGCCCTTTAAGTTCTTGGCGGCATTGATGCCGCCCTGCGCGCAAACGGAATGCGAGCGCTTCACCGGAACGATCGAGAACAAATCGACCTCGCCGCCCATTTCGGCGATCTTGATCACGGCCGAAAGGCCCGCCAGTCCGCCACCGATCACAATAATTTTCGGGTTCGTCGTCATTTCATTTCGCCGCTGGTGCCCATTTCAACTCTCCGCGCCCCCGCTGGATCAGTTGCCTGCTGGGGATGCGAGCGGAAGGAAGTCAAGCTGCCCAGTCCCGCTCCGACCAGCACGAAAAAGAACGCAAGGCACAGGATCAAAAACCGTTTACGCGCCTTTTCTCCCGAGACAATCCCCCATTTCGCGCAAAACAGCCAGATTCCATAAGCAAAATGCCACGAAGCGGCGATCAAGCCCGCGACAAAAAACAAGAACAACGGCGTCTGAAAAACTTCCGTCTGCACCTTGCCAAATGACGCACCGGGATACTTGTGCAAATCGATTCCCGTGAACCGCATGGTGTAGGTGTGCCAGGCGATATAGGCAAAAGCGATCGCGCCGGTCCAGCGCTGTGCGGTGTACATCCAATTCCCGGTCCAGGGATACTCCCCGAGATTCATTTCTCCGCGATACCAGATGTAAAATCCATATCCGGCATGGAACAGAATCGGCAGCCAGATGCCAAACAGCTCGAGCACCGGAACCAGCGGCAGGCTCGCCAAGAACCGCACCTGGTGAGCATAGGCAGCCGGGCCACCGATCGCAGTGGCGTTTGAAATCAGAATGTGCTCAAAGAGAAATGCACCCACGGGAATGATTCCGCTGAGCGAATGCAGGCGACGCAACAGAAAAGAGTGTCCCTGGCCGGCCCGCAGCGGAGCGACGCCAGATCTTTGACTGGTCGGGGATGCAGGACTGGCCGTCGTCGCCACCGAGAACTTTCCTTATGAGTGCAGAAGTGAAGAGATAACCTTTCATTATGTTGGTGTGAGAGAAGCGAAGTCAAGGCGGGTAGATCAACTCAAGGACGTCACTTGGCCAAAAAATGAAACCCAGGCTCACAAGTGGGCTAAGACTCTGTGTGATACGAAGAAATCCATTGCAAAAACTGCCGAAACGCCGCGCCGCGATGACTGTATCTTGCCTTTTCTTCTGCCGTTAGTTCGGCGAACGTCTTCCCAATCTGCGGAAAATAGAACAGCGGGTCATAGCCGAAGCCGTTCGATCCTCGGGGCTGGTCAAGAATGATCCCTTCGGCCTGACCGCGAAATACTTGCTGGGTCTGACCATCGCGGGCCGCAGCGATCACGCATACAAAGCGCGCAGTTCGTTTTTCCGGCGCAATCCCCTTCAGTTCCCGGAGGAGCCGCGCATTGTTGGCTTCGTCGTCCGTGTTGCTCTCCACCAGATGCGGCGCATCCGCTGCATATCGCGCGGAATGAATTCCAGGTGCACCTTGGAGCGCGTCCACTTCCAGCCCGGAGTCATCCGCCAGCATCAGTTTGCCGGGTGCATGCAAACTATAGCTGTCGGCTTTCTTCCGCGCATTGGCCTCAAAGGTCAAGCCGTCTTCAATCACCACCGGAAAGGAAGAGAAGTTTGGAATGGAGGCGATTTCAATTCCGAGCGGCGAAGCGGCTCCTGCGAAATCCCGCAACTTTCCCGCATTCGATGTCGCGATGAGAATGTGTCTTATCATCGTGTGGCTGGACGACTCCGTTTAGACATGATTGTGCAGCGATTGCTGTTTTTTTTGCCAGAGCAAAAAGCCAAAAAGCAGAAGCGCAGTGATACCGGAGATGACATCACCGACGATTTGATCGCCAGTGCGAATGAAAGTAACGCGCACGATGTTTTCTCCCGCATCGACCGGAATCAGCATCTGTCCGGTGCGGTCCTGGTTGTCCGTCGCAACCACTTGACCGTTCACCTCCGCTCTCCACGCCGGATAAGTAAATAGCCGCAGAACCAGATTTCCCGGCTCACTCGCCTTGGCCGTGAAAACTTTCGTCTCGGCAGTCCATCGCTGGATTTGGACTTGCGCTTTGCCATCGTCTTCCAACTTCACCAGCGGGGCGGCGCTATTGACCACGTAAATGTCGGCCTCGGCCGGCAAATATTCGTCGGTTCCTTCATAACCCTTGCCGGGAAACTCACTGGCAGTTCCCCACTGTGGAGGCTGTACCAGAACCACCGACATCAGCACCAGAAGCATCGCGCCGCAGAGTAAAGCCCGTGGCGCCCAGCGCCGCCACGCCATAGTCAACAGCAGCACGAAGCATACATTCAGGCACAACAGCCAGCGCCAGGGAAGTTGGAGGAAACGCAATTTCGGCAAGTGATCCCAAATGGATTGCGAGAAAGGGTGCATGAGCAACAGGATGGCGGCGGCCCAAAGAGCAAGCATCCACCAAATTGTTTGTATTTTCGTTCGCCGTCGCCACGACAACAACAGCGCTCCGGGGAGCGCGACCAGTTCAGCGCACGCCACCATGGACACCAGAAAGTTGAAGCGGTTGTGCCGCGGATCGTTGGCGATCATGGTGAATAGAAAATTATCCTGCGGCCGTACACCGGGAAGTAGCGCATTGGCAATATCCACCCACCTCTGCTGGTAAATCGCTGGAATCAGGTAAAACGCCGCCAAGGCGAAACCCAGAACCACGGCTGCTGTGCCGTACAGCAAGACTCGCGGCGAACGCTTCATGACCGCGGCAACGATCAGCAGCAGGACGAGTGAGTAATTCAACATCACGGCTGCGGGAAGGTCGGTCAACCAGGCCGCGGCCACGATCAGTCCCAGAGGAATAATTATTTTTCGCCCGTCCTCTTCGGACCGCAGCACCCACAAAACTACCAACGGCAGCAATGCCGCCGCCAGCAATTCGGCGAAAGCGCTTCGCCAATAAACGATGACCAGGTGATAGGGATTCGCAGCATACAATGCCGCTGCGAAAATGGCGTCTGATCTCCCAAGCCAATGCCGGGCCAGCGCGAACATCGAGCACCCGGAAAGCGTGAGCACGATCCAGACATACGCTCCGGGAACCAGTTTCCAGGGCAGGATCGCTCCCAGTGCCGCGCCCAGCGTCCACGAAGCGGGTGGATAGAAAATGAATCGCGGCTCGCCGAATCCGTAGTTCGCCATCCCCGCCCAATGCGGATAAAGAACGCCCTGCTTCCACTGGCCCAGCACTTCCATCCAGGAGTTCAAGTGGAACTTGAAGTCATGGCCAGAGGGGACGCCCGCGAAGTACCACGGCAAAACCACCAGAAAGGCGGTTGCCATGATGACGATCACGGGCAAAGGGAACAGAGGACTCCACCCGCAAGCACCCGAAGTTCCGGGGACGCTGTTTGCCTCAGGTGCTTTGGTCGGATCGAGTTTCAGGGTGGTTGTCTCCCAGCTCGCGATGCATCTGCGCAGTCAACGAGGATACCGCAATCCCATCGCGAAAGCCCCTCTTTGCTCGGTTATACTCGCTTGCATAACAGGATTACGAAGGAGAAGTCCATGAGGGTTGGCGCGCTGCGAAGCATCGTCTGGATTGCAATTCTGCTGGTGATTGTTTGCACCCTCCCGGGTTCCAGCGCGCAAGTGGTGAAAACTTCCTCGGGAACCAGCGGAGTTTCAGTGCCGCTCGAGCAATGGAAGAGCGTGCTGCTCAGCGGCGATGCCCCTGTATTGCGCACCCTCTATAGCATCACCCCGCAAACCAAAATTACGACTGCCAACGGCGTGATTGACACCGACGCCGACGTCGCATTCTGGACAGACCTCAAGGTGCGGAAGATCAAAATCGATCTGGTGAAATCCGACGCTCCGCAGCGCGATTTACAGAGTGTTCTGTTCCAGGCCGAGATCCAATCCGCGGCTACAACTCCGGCTCGAACCCTGTACATCACCGAAGGGCAGATCTGGCAGCTCCAGGGTGAGCAATGGCGCATGGTGGTCGAGCAACGGACCAATCCGGCTCGCCTGCTGCAACCGACCTCGACTGACAAAGACATTTATCATCCCGGCGCCGACGCGCATGCCGAGATCAAGCATGCTTTGCTCGAAGCTGCCAAGACGCACAAACGCGTCATCGTCGTCTTTGGGGCCAACTGGTGCTTCGACTGCCACGTGCTCGACGCGGCCTTTCATCGTCCCGATCTGGCTGTAGTGCTGGCGCAGAACTACGAAATCGTCCACGTGGATGTAGGCAGAGGCGAGAAGAACCAGGATTTGATGGACCAGTATCAAGTACCCATGAAGCGGGGGATTCCGGGATTGGCCGTTCTCGATGGCAGCGGGAAACTGCTTTTTAGCCAGAAAAATGGGGAGTTTGAAAACGCCCGGAACCTGGGCCCGGAAGACTTGCTGCAATTTCTCAAGAAGTGGAAGCCGCAGGCTCGCTAGTTGAGGCCAGCCATCGGCGTGGCGAAGATGAAGGCATTACTCGTTGCGGCATTGTTCGGCACGACTCTGTGCGCTCCAGTTCCACTCGCCCAGACTCTTGACAAGCCCGTTTTCCATGCCGAGTCGGATCAGGTTCTGGTTCCGACTTTCGTACTTGATAGAGCTCTCATAGTCTCTGCAAATCCGAGAGAAATCACTAACCAGGAGTTCGAAAATTACCAAATCCGCAACCTGATTCCTAAAGACTTTCGGGTTTTCGAAGACGGTAAGGAGCAGAAAATCCAGAGCGTCACGACGGAGTGGGTGCGCCTTCTTCTGATTCATGACAATGTGGGCCAATACAATCAGTACTCCGAGACGCCGAGGGGGAGATGGAGCACTTCTGATCTGGAGCGAACCATAGGGGAGGTTCATAGGTTTCTTCTTTACCGCATCGCTTATGTGCCGCCCCCGTCAGCGGTAGGGTCCTGCCACCAAATCGAGGTTAAGGTTGACCGCCATAACGCATTCGTCTATGCCCGCAGCGAATACTGCAACACCCAGCATTCCCCTTTCGACCCTTTGAATGGGACAAAACTTGGCCGACAGATGGAAAGCGACGCATCTTCGGAACGAGCTCCGAAGATTGCTTTGTCCCTCCAAGCCAGCGTGTTCCGTACGGAAACGGACGCAGCTAGGGTTAACCTCTCAGTTGATTTCCCTTGGAACTCTTTGAATCGCGAATCGAGTTTGGCAGCCGGAGACATGATCTCCTTTCTCACTGCGAACATCGGCATTTTAGGACTGATTTACGGGAAGGATGGGGCCCTTGCGGCACGCTTCAGCGACTTTGCGTGTTGTTCCCCTGAGTTGCCAGTTTTCTCCGTAGGCGGTTCTCCACCCCAACCCCATCACGAGCTTGACAATCGGACGATCCCAAATCGCTACGAAACCCAGATTGACTTGCCTCCAGGGGAATACAAGCTCGTGGTTGTGCTCAGCGATGGATCGAAGTTCGGGCGTGTGGAAGCGCCGCTGACCGTGGAGAGCTACGACCGCAAGCAGCTTGGTATTAGCTCGGTAGAGCTGTGCAAGCGATTCCATGAGGCGGTCATGATATCGCCGGAGACAGCGGCAATCATCCCAGCCCCGGACCTGGTGCCGCTGGTCAGCAAGGGTGTCGAATTTTCGCCCGCTAGCGACACAAGATTCAAGAGGCGCACAGCATTTAATAAGGGCGAAGCTCTGTTTGCCTACTTCGAACTGTACGAACCGCTACTTGTCACGCAGCCAGCGGCAACGGTTCAGAGTCAATTAAAAATCACGAACGTCAAAACCGGTGAACTCAAAGTCGATACTGGCGCTCGAAGCGCTGTTCCATGGATACAGCCGGGCAGTTCAGTAATTCGCATTGCAGAGGAAGTCTCGGTCGAAAAGTTACCCACGGGCTCGTACCGGCTGGAAGTCCAGGCGTCCGATTCGGCGGGAAAGAGTACCGTCTGGCGGGCGGCGGAGTTCACGGTCGAATAGCGTAATCTGAGGAAAATACTTTACCAAGAATTCATCTGGCTGCAACCTGAGATTCACGGTAGGCCCATAGATTCGAGTCACACGAGGTAGAACAAGCCGAGCACATAGAAAGGCCCACACGTGACATGGCGTGTGGGCCTTCTTCATTCGGGAAAAATATCAGAACCAGGGAACCGTTCAGGCTTGCGGCACTTCTTCCGAGCTGCGTTGTTTGCGCAGGGCTTGCAGGAACTCTTCCTGACCCAGGGACTGCTGGTTGCACAAAAGGTCGAGCAAGGAGTCGTCGAGTTCTTCGGCGCGATGCTCTTCGGCGCCGGTATCGGCGTGGGCCGACAAGGCGCGCGGCATGATCAGCAATTCCGGCGTCGTTCCGGGACGGCTGCTCAGGAATCCGATGAAGCTTTCTACTTGTGTCCGTTGTTCCTCGGTGCGGGCCGCGAACTCGATGCCCATGCCGTATCCCGGATGCATCACTCGTACCATGCCTTCGGCTTGCACTTCCAGGTCTTCGGCTTTCAGGCAGAGAACAATTCCGGAACGCTCGGGAAAAGGAGACTCGGTTTCCACGTAGCATCCACCCAGGCTCAGGTCGGTCAATTTACAATGTGCCACCGGTTCCGGCTCTTCGGGTGGAATCTCTTGCGCATGGGCGATGACCCACGTCTTCAGGCTGGTGCGGAGACTTTCGGCTAAATCGACGAAGCGTACTCCGGATTGTCCGTTGGGATTCGCCCAGGCCACTTCGCCGCGGACCTCAATTTCGTTGCCCGAGTCGGGAAGGACGAAGCTTGCAGTGATCGCCGCCGATGGATACGTGGGCTGTGCGGCCAGCAGGTCCATGCCGTCTTCGCTCAAGTCGAGCAGGATACCTTCGATCTCGGGCCCGTTCTGCACTCGGAGCTGTACGGGAATCTGCACCGGAACGCGGAAGGAACCTCGGCGTTCTCGTTTGATCAGGGCCGTTGCCGCGCGCAGGGTCGCGTGCGCTTGCTCAGCGGTAACCGGCTTGTACAGTACGAAGTTTGCGCCCGCGCCAAAAACATTACGGACTTTGGTTTTGTCGCTTAGCAGGGCAATGGTGACGGCGGTGTTTCCCGCCGCAGCCTGCTCGGTACTCTGGAGTACGAGAGCGGCGCTATGGGGATCATCGAAGTCGATAATGACTGCGTCGTACTTCTGTTCCACCACCCGGCAGAGGCCTTCGGAATAGCTGCACGACTGCACCCCCACTCCGAAACCGGAAAGCACCGGCGTCAGGGTAGCGGTTGCCTGATCGTCTTTGGAAACCAGAAGTGCCTGAAATCCCATATCGCGTCAAGGCGCACGGAATGAATCGCGCCACTCGTGAAATCAATTTGCGACTACGGCCAGCGGGGAGCCACACGGGCTGGCTTGGCGGGGGCAGGCTCGGAATGCGCCGCTCCGGCCTTGGCAGCCATGCTGCTCAAGTCATCTGCTTCGGCTAGAATTGCGCTGTCGTCGTCTTCGCTCTCGGCCAATAGTGGGGCGACTTCACGCAGTTTTTCTGCCGCTTGCTGCAAGAGTTCGATCTGCTTACCCAATTGGGCGAACTTGGCTTGCTTGCGCCGCAAGACCTCATGAATGTCCTTCATACAACCCCCTGCTGCGAGGTTAAGGACACCCCCGGTAACGGTCAACGGTAATCCCGGTGGGACGCATTACTGGGGTAACCCGCAATGGCTTTGATTTAACCCTTCAGAACGAGGGGATTAGGGAGCTCAGTTGAAGTCCAGAATGCGGAAATGGCAAGAACTCGAGGCTGGATTGTGCATTGGATTGCGGGATACCGCCGATGACGGAAGAAAACGAGGCGACTATTTCGCTCGCGACTTACGTCGCACCAGCCCGGCAATTCCCAGTAAGCCCGTGCCCAGCAGTCCCAGCGTGCCCGGTTCCGGAACGGTGCCCAGGGTTGTGGATCCGTTGACCATGGCCCCGCCGACCCGCAATTGCACGGTCTTGGCGCTGATGGTCACGCCGTTGTAGGTTCCGGTGATAGTACCGCTTAACATCCAACTGCTCGGCGTAGTGCGGGTACGGGCTACGCTCTCGACAGTCACTGGCCCGCTAAACGTCCCTTGGAAAAGCACGCCTTTGGGGACCCCATCCTGACCATTGCCGGTGATGGTAAAACTGCCGCCCGCCGCAAAGGTTGTGGTGGTAGTTCTGGTGCTGGCGTTGAAGCTGGAACTGATTTCTGCGCCGGTGCTAAAGTTCACCATTCCAAGGACTTTCACAATGGGATTGCTGGAGACGATGGGGCCGCCGCCGTTCAGTCCGTCAATCAAAGTCAGCTTGGATTTGCTTAAAGTCACGCCACTGCTGGTTTGCGTGAGCGTTCCGCCACGGTTCTGAAATATAAGACTGCTGTCGGCAAAAGCTGCGACCGGCAGGACCATCGCCAGCAGAACCATCAAAACCAGTCGTCTCATAGTCAAATCCCTCGGGATATCCAAACGGTGTAATTCGTGCATTCGATCTGCCAAATTCATATTTCCACTAGTCGCCTGATAAATAACGACTTACGGCAACGTTACGACTTAGAAACCGCGCTCCCGATGCAAATCAGTGCACACATGCAATCAGGCTTTTGCGCAAGTTTCTGTGGCATGGCCAGTTCGTGCCAGAGGATGGCACGAACGTGCGATTTACAGCTTTCCGGGAGGGAAGTATCTTGCAGGTGAGCAGTTCTGGGGGAGGGCTGTTCGGGCGTCCTTTGATCCGCGAGGATCTGGGGCGCTTCTTAATTTTAGGGCAGTTTTTTCGGCCGCGCCTGCCCTTCTGCCAGAGCCATTACCTAAATCAGGAAGGTTTCCAAGTCAGCAGGATTCTAAGTTGCAAAAGGATACGGATAGGGAGTGGTGCGCCCTGGAAGATTCGAACTTCCGACCTTCTGGTTCGTAGCCAGACGCTCTATCCAGCTGAGCTAAGGGCGCGATGCGGTCAGATTCATGAACCGGCGGTGATTCCGATTATAACGGAATCCTTCGGCTTCGCAAAAATTGCTAGGGGCCAAGCACTTCAAGTAAATCTTTCCTGGCACGGGCAATTCCTACTAGTGCCGTAAGTTCATCGGGGCTTTGTTTTCAGTTTCTTGAGGTTGGAACACCGGATGCTAAACAAAGTACAGACGAAGTGGCGCGCAACGGGGCGCTCTCGAGAATAAACTTCGGCCAGAGGTTCTTCTTGGGCGCCCCTTGCTTAAACCAAAATCGCATTTCGCGTAAGTGCTTTTTCCGAAGTATGGCCGCAGCCCTCCCCCAAGATTTTGAGCTGTGGCCCTCCCCCCTTAAAAATCCTAAGAACGATGGGCTTGCGCGCTAGGCGCCTGGCGAAAATCCCCGCTCAAGCTGAGCTTGAACGGGGCACCCTCTGGGGTATCTAAGCCAGCACGAGCTTTTCCTGCACATCGATCCCCGCACGGCGCAGTAATGATGCGATCACCGGTTCTTTGAATCGGGAAGCGTCGAATTCGATGCGGACAGTATTCTCTTTTTCGTTGAATGCAATCCGGCGGATGCCGTACACATCGCGCAGATTATCAATCGCCCGCATTTCGGCTTCGCTCGGGGTTGCGCCGTAACGGTATACCACTTCCATTTGTGTCATCTGCCTGCCAAGCCTCCGGCCCGTTTTCGAGCTCATGTAAAGATACAACAATCTTTGCTTCATGCAGGGCCATCCAATAATTGTTATTGTTGGAAAGCGCGATTCTCTTCATGGAGCCCTCCGCAAATCCGGCGTTTGCAGTCAAAGATCCCGTCTGCGGGATGACGGTGAATCCGGCTACCGCTGGGTACTCGGCGAAGCACGCCGGGAGAAATTACCATTTCTGCTGCAAATCTTGCGAAGACAAGTTTAGAGCCGATCCTGAGAAATATCTCAAGCCCCGGCCTTCGGGGGGATTGGTCACACTTGGAGGCCCCGTTCAGATCTCAAGCATGCCCGGTACGATGGCCGGCAAACCTGTTGCGCCGCTAGCAAGCAAGGGCAGCTACGTCTGCCCCATGTGCCCGGAAGTGCATGAGTCCAAGCCGGGGCCATGCCCGAGTTGTGGCATGGCGTTGGAGTCGGAGATCTCGGTTGCGTCCAACCGCGTCGAATACACCTGCCCCATGCATCCTGAGATCGTTCGGGCCGGACCGGGAGCCTGTCCGATCTGTGGTATGGCCCTTGAACCGCGAACCATTACCGCAGGGGATGAAGAGAATCCGGAACTGCGCGATATGACTCGCCGCTTCTGGATCAGCGTGGTGCTCACCGTGCCGTTGCTGGCGGCCGCCATGGCAGACATGCTGCCCGGTATGCCTGTCGAGCACGGGTTACCGAACGGCTGGCTGCCCTGGATCGAGTTGTTTCTCGCCACGCCGGTTGTTCTTTGGGCAGGATGGCCGTTCTTCCAGCGCGGCTGGATGTCGATCGTGAATCGCTCGACCAACATGTTCACGCTCATTGCCATGGGCACTGGAGTGGCTTATCTCTACAGTCTGATTGCGACAGTCTTTCCGGGGATTTTTCCGGTTTCGTTTCGCGAAATGGACGGCGTGCCGGCGGTTTATTTTGAAGCAGCAGCCGCCATCACTACGTTGGTTCTATTGGGGCAAGTCCTCGAGTTGCGGGCCCGCAGTCAGACCGGAGCGGCCATTCGCGCCCTGCTTGATCTGACGCCGAAAACCGCGCGTGTTCTGCGTGACGGCAAAGAGGAAGACATCCCGCTTGATCAAGTGATGCGAGGCGATCGATTGCGGGTACGTCCCGGTGAAAAGATTCCTGTGGATGGAGTGGTATTGGAAGGCAATGGGGCGGTGGACGAATCCATGATCACGGGTGAATCCATGCCGGTCGAAAAGACCGTTGGCAGCGCTGTGATCGGCGCGACTGTAAACGGAACCGGCGCATTCATCATGCGTGCCGAGCGTATAGGCAGCGAGACTCTTCTGGCGCAGATCGTACAGATGGTCAGCCAGGCGCAACGCAGCCGCGCTCCCATTCAGCGGCTGGCGGATCGGGTCGCGGCATGGTTCGTTCCCGCGGTAATCGCGGCTGCGATTTCAACCTTTGTGATCTGGAGTGTTTTTGGGCCTCAGCCTCGCGTGGCCCATGCGCTGGTGAATGCCGTGGCAGTGCTAATTATTGCCTGTCCCTGCGCTCTGGGGTTGGCCACGCCGATGGCGATCATGGTCGGCACTGGGCGCGGCGCGCATGCCGGTGTGCTCATCAAGAATGCCGAAGCACTGGAGATTCTGGAAAAAGTCGACACGCTGGTCGTGGATAAAACGGGAACCCTGACCGAGGGCAAGCCGAAAGTATTATCCGTGATTACAGAGAAGGGAACCGACGAATCCGAGTTATTGCGTCTGGTCGCGAGTGTGGAGCGAATGAGCGAGCATCCGCTAGGTGCGGCCATCGTTCGCGCAGCGCAGGAAAAGAAGCTGTCTCTTGCGGAAGCCCGTGACTTTCGCTATGTCAGCGGAAACGGTGTTGCTGGAAAAGTTGACGGCAAACTCATCGTCGCAGGAAATGAACCTCTGTTGGGTGCGGTTGGCGTCCCATTGGGGAATTTGCCAGAGAAAGCCCAAGCGGCTGGCCTTGGCCAGAGCACGCTGATCTTTGTGAGCCTGGATGGCCACGCGGCAGGGTGCATTGCAATTGCCGATCCCATCAAAGCCTCGACGCCGGTTGCGCTCAGCGAATTGAAGGCGCAGGGCCTTCGTATCGTCATGCTTACCGGGGACAGCCGGGCCACTGCGGAATCGATTGCTCGCACGCTTGGCCTCGACGAGTTCGAAGCCGAGGTCCTGCCCGGCAAAAAATCAGAGGTGGTGCGCCGCCTTCAGAAAGAGGGGCGAATCGTTGCCATGGCTGGGGACGGCATCAACGATGCTCCGGCTCTAGCCCAGGCCAATGTGGGCATTGCCATGGGGACGGGAACCGATGTTGCCATGGAAAGCGCCGGAATCACTCTGGTGAAGGGCGATCTCACGGGGATTGTCCGGGCCAGAAAACTCAGTCAGGCCACCATGCGAAACATCCGGCAGAATTTGTTTTTTGCATTTGTTTACAACCTGGTGGGAGTTCCCATTGCGGCGGGTGTGCTCTACCCCTTTTTCGGCTTGCTGTTGAGTCCTATTTTGGCGGCTGCGGCCATGAGCTTCAGTTCAGTGTCGGTGATCACAAATTCTCTGCGGTTGCGAAAGTTTCAGTTGTAACTTCTCAAGCATTGTCATCCTGAGAGAGCGTTTTTGGCGAACGAAGGACCTCTGCATTTGGCGCAGACTGGTGGAAATACACAGGTCCTTCGTCGGGAATCCCTGGGCTTCGCCAGGGATTCCACTTCCTCAGGATGACACCTCGTAGATTTCACTGTCCAGTCAGGCACTGCCCTTTGGGTACCCTCACCACCAATTGACACTTCTCGCTGTGGTATTGAAGAATGGACGCTCTAACCATCGAAATTAACGGAGGAGCCTTATGTCGGATGAGGGCATGGAGTCGGGAAGCAATGCAGGAAAATGGGTTCTAGTCGTGCTGGCGATCTTTTTTGTTGCGGCATCGGGCTATGGATTCTATGACGCTCACACCCGGCTCGCTTCCATGAGTCAGGAACAGACCGACAGCAAAGCGCAGATTGCCGACCTGACCAAGCAGGTGCAGTCCGCCGAAGCCGAGGACGAGGCCCTGGCCCGCCAATTGGGGATTACCAAGAAAGACCTCGCCCAACGCGCCGCCGATTTGCAGCGGGAACAAAAGGCATCCGAAGAGCGGCTGGCCGAGGAACAGAAGAAGCAGATCGGCCAGGTCACCGGAGAACTTGGCAACGTGGAGACGGAAGTTGGCGGAGTGAAGAGCGACGTCGCCTCGACCAAGAGCGACCTCGCGGCAACCCAGGCGAAGTTGCAAAGCACGATCGGCGATTTGGGAATACAGAGTGGCCTGATTGCCAACACACGGGGAGACCTCGAAGCGCTCAAACACAAAGGCGATCGCAACTACTACGAGTTCACTTTAATCAAAGGCGCCAAACCCCAGCCCGTGGGCACGATCAGCCTGCAACTGAAGAAGACCGACGACAAGCATGGAAAGTTCACCTTGGCGGTAACTTCTGACGACAGAACTGTCGACAAGAAAGATCGCAACATCAGCGAGCCCATCCAGTTCTATTCCGGTCGCGATCACCTGCTCTTTGAGCTGGTGGTGTGGACCGTGGACAAGAAGAAAGCCACTGGCTATCTGAGCACACCGAAAGCGGCTCCCGTGCCAGTGACCCCGAGCTAATAGCGGCATGATGTTTCCCGGCGTCCACGTTCTTCTTGAAATTGTCCTGCGCACGGCGGTGATTTACATCGTCGTGCTGCTTGGCGTTCGCTTGAGTGGAAAACGGGAAGTCGGGCAGATGACGCCCTTCGATCTCACCCTTCTGCTACTCATCAGTAACTCAGTCCAGAATGCCATGACTGGCCCCGACACCTCGCTCCTGGGCGGGGTGGCAGCGGCCATTACCTTGCTGGTGCTGAATTATTTGATCGCTGAGGTTTCTGGTGGCAATCGCCGCTTCCGCAAGTTGGTCGAAGGACAGCCGTCATTGCTGGTCCACGATGGCGAGGTCATTACAGCTCACATGGCCAGGGAACACGTCAGCATGGATGAACTGGACCGCGCACTGCGCGAGCATGGCATCAACAGTTGTAACGATGTGGCGCTGGCGGTGCTGGAAGTGGACGGATCCATCAGTTGTCTGAAGTATGACGACCTCAGTCCCAAGGCCAATAATCATCTCGCCCAACGCCGGAAAATCCTGCAAAAACATCAGTAAGTCCCATTTTCCCGTAGAGACGTAGCTTGCTACGTCTTGCCGGCATCGTTATTGCTTCCGTGGTAGAAGACGCAGCAAGCTGCGTCTCTACAGCGAAATGCTGTTACTTGGTCAACACCACGGGCACGCCGCGGTCATAGGACTGGATCGTGACCTTCAACGATTTGCGGGCCGCAAAGACTTCCGGAGTCACGGGGAACGTCACCACAAAAGTGCCTTGCGCATCGCCGTTTGGGGCGATGGTGTTTTCACGGGCTAATGGCGCGAGAGCATGCTGCTGCAATGAGGGGAAGCCCTGCAAATAGCGGTCCACATCAGACGCTGAGGCTGCGTCATCTTGCAGAAGATTGCCGCCGGCATCGATCTGCGCCTGGATGCTGAGAATCCGGAAAGGTTTGCCGCTGCGGTTGTGCAAGGAAACATTGATGGCCACCATGACCATGTTCTGGCCCGGCACGTCGGCTGATTCCACATTTGTGATTGTGCCCGTGGCCAGGGTCTTTTCCTGGAAAGCGATGAGAACTCCCGCAATCACCGCAACCAGGCCAATGGCGATAAGTACGATCTTTACCGGTGGCAGGTTCTTGGCCGCGGTGCCGTATTCTTCACCGATGTTGAAAGAAAGCGGAGTTTGTGGCGGCGTGGAAGAAGGAGAAGAAGGTGTGGACGGAGTTTCCTCAGACATAGGACACCTCGCGCAGGGCAGATTCTAACAGGACGCGCGTTTCAGGTGTCAGGTGTCAGGTGTCAGGTGTCGGGTCTCAGGTCGCAAGCTCCAACGGTCCGATTACTTTACCAACCATGCTTCATTGCCTGGGCAAATTTCTGGACGGGCAACGTATTCAGCACATCATCCTTAGTTAGCCAGGCCCGGCGGGCCTGGAGGATGCCATAGCGAATCTTGTCCAGATGCGAAGTATGGTGAGAGTCGGTGTTGATGACAATCTTCACGCCATGCTGCTTGGCCAGGCGCAGATGGCGGTCGCATAAATCCAGGCGGTCGGGATAGGAATTCAGTTCCATAGCCACTTTGTGTTTGGCCGCGGCTTTGATGACAGCATCCACGTCGAATTGATAGGCTTCGCGCCGCAATAGCAGTCGCCCGGTGGGATGACCGATCAGCGAAGTGTTTGGGTTCTCCACGGCTTTGAGCAGTCGGTCTGTCATTTCAGCGGGACTCTGATTGAAATGTGAATGGACGCTCGCGATCACGATGTCCATTTGCTCGAGCACGGAGTCGGAAAGATCGAGGGAACCGTCGCCAAGGATGTCCACTTCAATGCCAGCGAAAATCTTGACGTTGGGAGTTTGTGCGGCAACGGCGCGGATCCGCTTGATGTGCTCGACCGCACGCTTGTCGTCCAACCCATTGGCGAAAGCCAGATTCTTGGAATGGTCGGTGATGGCCATGTATTTATAGCCATGAGCGCGGGCGGCCTCGGCCATTTCTTCAATGGTGTTGCGGCCGTCGGTCTCAACCGTGTGCATGTGAACGTCGCCCTGCAAGTCGGCTTGCGTGATTAAGTCAGGCAGAGTGTGGTGTTCAGCAGCGTCGATCTCGCCCAGGTTCTCGCGTAACTCAGGAGGAATGTAGTCGAGCTTGAGTTTGGCGTAGATTTCTTCTTCGGTTTTGGCGGCAACTGCCTTTTCGTCGTCGAGACGCGAGAGGCTGTATTCGTTGAGGGTGTAGCCCATCTTCAGGGCTCGCTGACGCAAGGTCACGTTGTGGGCCTTGGAGCCAGTAAAGTACTGCATCGCCGCACCATAGGAATCCGGAGAGAGCAGCCGCACATCGACCTGCATCCCGCCCCGCATGCGGAAGCTGACCTTATTTTCGCCACGCGCGATGACGTCCATTAAACCGGGGAGCAGGATGATGTGATCAATCAACTTCTCGCGCTGCTCTTCTATTACGCAGGCTTTTCCGGTAACGAGAATGTCGAGATCGCCCACGGTTTCGCGGCCCCTGCGCAGGGAACCGGCTGGCGTGACTTTTTCAACGCCGGGGAATCCGGCTAGATGCTCGATGATTTTGTTAGCCTGGATTTCGGCGGCATCGAGCAGGAAACGTCCGGCGATGCGCCGGTAATCTTCGATCGCCTTGAGCAGTTTCTGTTCTTGCTTCTCTCCCATGCGGGGAAGCTCTCTGATTTTTCCTTCACGCGCGAGTTTTTCTACTCCCTCGAGATCGGAGACCTGGTAGGCGCTCCAGATCAAGGCGATCGTCTTGGGGCCAAGCCCTTGGATCTTGAGCAAGTCGAGCATGGTTGGGCGATATTTCTTCAGGAGATCGGCATGAAGTGTGAGTTGGCCGGACTTAAACATCTCTTGCAGGTTGGTTAGCATGCCTTTGCCAATACCGGCGATCGCAAGCACTTGCTTAGGATCGCTGATCAAATCGGATATCTGTTGATGCTGGGCTTCAATGGCTTCGGCGGCGTTGCGGTAGGAACGAATGCGGAAGGAATCGCCGCCGTCGATTTCAAGCAGGTCGGCAGTTTCGTACAAGATGCCAGCGATGGCTTTATTGTCCACGCTTAGAGATTAAACAAGATTCCCCGGAAGAGAAAGTCGTGGCGGGAGGTTTGCTCCCGGCTGCCAGGAAAAAGTTCACAGCCGATCAGCATCAGACAGTTGCAGCATGTTGCCGAAGTCAGCCAAGACTTCAAGAAGCCTTGGTAACGTTCGCGGCTTGCGGGCCTTTTGCGCCCTGCACGATTTCGAATTCAACCACATCGCCTTCTTGCAGGCTCTTATAGCCTTCCGAGGTGATGGCGCTGTAGTGGATAAAAACATCGGGACCATCTTCACGGCCGAGGAAGCCGTATCCCTTGGCGTTGTTAAACCACTTTACCGTACCTTTCAAACGATCCACGTGACCCCCCTGGGGCACGTTCTCTGGCTCCGAGGTCGTGCCTTGCAGTTGCCAATTCCGACATTGTGCGTCTATGTGAAATGGCTGTCAAGGGAATCAAGGACCAGGGCAAGGTGACGGTCAGCGCGGCTTCCGGAGGTTACCCTGGTGACTCAGCCAGAGGACCCCGGAGATGGTCTTGGCATCCAGAACTTTTCCATTCAGCACCATCTGTACCGCCTTTTTCAAGGGAATGAAGCTAACCGCAATGACTTCATCCGCCTCCGGCTGGGCAGTCCCTGCACGCAGCCCACGTGCCAGGAAAATGGACATGGTCTCGGCCACGAAACCAGGGCTGGCATAGAACTTGAGGATTCGCTTCCACTTCGCAGCGGAGTAGCCGGTTTCCTCAAGCAATTCTCGTTTTGCGGCAGTCAGCTCGTTTTCTCCCCTGTCGATGCGGCCAGCGGGCAGTTCCCAGAGGAATTGCTGGGCGGCATGGCGATACTGGCGTTCAAAGAGAATGCTGGGCTCAGATTTCGTTTCATCAATGGCCAGGACCACGATCGATCCGCTGTGATGAACGATGTCACGCCGGGCACGGATGCCAGTGGGCTCCAGAACATCATCGTTACTGACCCAGAACGCCGGGCCACGGTAAACCGCACGGGACGAGATCAGGCGCGCTTTGGATTTGATTTTTCGTTTACCGGAGGATGATTTGGGCATGGAAATAATATACGTGAAGCCCCGCCCCGAACCGCTATCGGAGCATGACGCGTTCAATACTGCGCGCGTGTCCTGTGGTTTCATCACAATCCACCACCACGGCACACAGCCGGACATCGCCACTGGCAGCCTCAAAGCGGGCCGGCATATTGTTCAAGAACCTCGCAATGACCAATTCCTTCTTCACCCCAATCACGCTGTCATAGGGGCCGGTCATGCCTACGTCTGTGATGTGCGCAGTTCCGCCGGGAAGAACACGCTCGTCGGCGGTGGGAATGTGAGTGTGGGTACCGACAACGGCGGTCACGCGGCCATCGAGATACCAGCCCAGAGAAATCTTCTCCGAAGTCGCTTCGGCGTGGACATCCACGAAAACTATCTTGGCCTTGATGTTTTTCAGTAACTCATCAACCACGCGAAAGGGATCATCATTCGCCGCCATGAAGACGCGTCCCTGAAGATTGATCACGGCATAAGGGACATCTTTCTTTTTGCCTTCATAGACACCCCAGCCGGGAAGCCCCGAGGCGTAATTTGCAGGCCGCAGCAGGCGTTTGGCCGGACTGTGAGGATTTCCGTCAGCCGATTCAAAGTAATCAACGATTTCGCGTTTGTCCCACACATGGTTGCCGGTGGTAATGACATCGATGCCGAGGTCGAATAACTCTTCTGCGAGCTGCGGGGTAATGCCGAATCCGGCAGCGGCGTTTTCGCCATTGGCGATGATCAAATCGATGGCGTGGTCTTTGACCAGACCGGGCAAGCGATCTTTGACAATGGTTCGCCCCGGCCTGCCGAAAATGTCTCCGATGAAAAGAATTCGCATCTGGTTTCGATGGTAACACGCAGAAATCCGTCGTTGGTCGGGCGGCGTTGGTCGTTGGCTCAGGACCGCACACAACTAATGGCAAACAAACTACCGATCATCCAAGATTGCGGTTTTGAGGAAATCGTAATTCCCGGAAGGATTTAACGTAAGGTTTCGCACCCGCTTGGAATGCACCAGTACATTATCGAAGTACCAGAGATTGATGTAGGGCAACTCGTCGGCAAGGATTGCCTGAATCTCGGCATAGATCTGCTTGCGGGTGTTGGGGTCGGATTCCCGTCGAGCTTGGTCAATGAGGGTGTCGATCCGGGGGTTGCTATAGAAAGTACGATTGCTCCCGCGTGGTGTGAAACGGGATGAGTGGAAGACATTCTCAAAGATGTCAGGGTCTTCATTGCCGCCGATCCAGCGCAAAGAATGAACTTGATAGGCGCCGCGAGTCACATCGGAAAGAAAGGTCGCGAATTCAAAAGTCCGGATGTCCAAAGCGACCCCCACATCCCGCAATTGCTGCTGTAAAACGGCGGCGATGAGTCGCGTGCTTTCCTCGGTGGAAGTCTTCATGGCGAGATGGAAGCGAACGCCGTTGACCTCCGGATATCCCGCTTGATCGAGCAATTGCCGGGCACGATCGGGATTGAAACTGTAGCGCGGCACGTCTCCGTTGTAGGCCCAACTGCCGGGTGGCAGAAGACTGTAGGCCGGCCGGGCGAAATCACGCCACAAGTAGTGAATCATCGGCGCGCGGTCGATGGCGTACGCCAGTGCCTGCCGCACCCGGACATCCTTAAGAATCGGATCGCGCATGTTCAACGCCAGATAGGCCACGATCGTGCCCGGAGCCCGCAAAACCTGGAGATGAGATTCGCGCTCGAGCGTCAGCACCATGTCGGAAGTTAAGGCGGAGATTGCGATGTCGGCGCTGCCCTTGCGCAGCTCCAGCGCCCGCGTCGTGGTGTCCGGCACCACCATAAAACGAACCCGTTGCAGATTCGGCTTCACTCCCCAGTAATCGTCGTTGCGTTCGATAATCACTTCCTTGTCCTGCTGAGCGCTCACGAAACGAAACGGACCCGACCCCACCGGGCGGACGCTGAGCTCATTGCCGCTGCCATACGGGACAATGCCGATTGCGCCCTCCGAAAGATTCCACAACAGCGGCGCGTCCGGCTCCTTGAGGTAAAACACGACTGTGGAGTCATCCGGGGCTTCCAGGTGATCGACAAACCGGTAGGTCGCCGACTTGGTGCTGCGAACCTTGCCCTGGAGCAAGGAGTCAAACGTCCACTTCACGTCGCGTGAGGTCAGCGCTTTCCCGTCGTGAAACTTCACATTCGGATGCAAGTGAAAAACATACGTCAAAGGGTCAGGAATTTCCCAGCGGTCCGCCAAGCCTGGCCGGACATTGAAATGCTCGTCACGAGTAAGAAGTGCATCGAACAGAAGTTCATCGATTCGTTCCGATTGTCCGTCAATCCCGACTCTGGGGTCGAGATTCGTCGGACTGCTCTCGATGATCATCACCAAGGTATTGGGGTCCGGTTTGGCCGAGCAGGAGACAAAACACGCGAGCATCATCATCAAAAAAACCAAACGCAACGCCGCAGACCACGGAGGCGCAGCTGCCCCCGCCCGCTCATCGCGTCGGGCAATGTGGTCAGACATAGGAAACCTTGCCCAGTACTGCGCGCCGCTTGGCGCCCGTTGCAGTGGGAATATTTGAAGGCCGGTGGTTCCACGTCTGATAGGCCAGCAGAGCAAACGCGACCGCTTCTTTCGCCTCGGAAGGGATGCCGAATTCATCCGAGGTGCGGAGTTGCAGGCCGAGCGGCTGCAATTCGTTCGCCAGCATGGCCATGAGCGTCGGATTTTGAGTTCCGCCGCCGGAGACGATGAAGTCGCGATAGCGTTTATTTTTCTTGATCACAAAATGCTGGATTGCTTGAGCAATTGATCGGGCAGTGAGTGTGGTAGCGGTCGCTACCACGGCGCGCTTATCGGCTCTTCCGCAGTGTCGAATGAAATCCTGGGCAAACTCACGACCGAATTCCTCTCGTCCAGCGGTCTTCGGAGGTTTGCGGCCAAAAAATGGTATTCGCAGCGTTTCTTTAAGAACGTGGTCGAGGACTGACCCCGACGCTGCGATCCGGCCATCTCGATCATAAGACCTTCCAAAGAGGCGATCGGTAACGGCGTCGATCACCATGTTGCCCGGACCGGTATCGAAGGCGACAATTTGATCGGGAGAAGCTCCAGCGGGAATTGCAGTCAGATTGGCGATCCCTCCAATGTTCTGGACAATGCGCCCTACCCGCCGATCGCGATAGACAAGATAGTCGAGGAAGGGAACCAGCGGCGCCCCTTTGCCGCCAGCAGCCATGTCCGCAGGGCGGAAATCGGAAACCACGGGTACGCCAGTGCGCGCGGCGATGATCGAGCCTTCGCCGGTTTGCCAGGTAACGGCGAGCTTGCGTCCCAGAAAATCGGCGGGCTCGCCTTGGTGATAGAGAGTCTGCCCATGGCATCCGATGAGCGAGGCCTTCATGCGAAGTTGGCGCTGCGTTGCCAGTACCGCCTCGGCGTACAACTCCGCAAGCAGGAAGTTCAAGCGGGCCAGATCAGCGACGCTCGCCCGGGTTGAATTCATCGCCGCCAGCACGGCGCTGCGGACTCTGGGTGGATAGGGAAATTCTGCGTAGCCGAGCATTTTGATTTTCGGATCGCCAGATCCTCGTGGTGCAGAAGAAATCCGCACCAGCGCGACATTGATCCCGTCGGCCGAGGTCCCGCTCATCACTCCCGCGACGATCATTCGTCTTCCTGGCCGCCGGCGCTCGGCAACTTGATATTCTCCAGCCGCATCTGCTCGCCGAATTCCCGCAGTTGTTGCGAAAGCTTTTCCATTCTCGCTTGCGTCGGAGGAGAAATGCGTATCTTGAGCTCTTTCGATTTCTTCTTGAAGACTGTCACCTGTGCCGCTGATTCCGCCACGCGCCGGGCGAACTTACGGTCTTGTTCGGCTTCATGGATCAGAGCTTCATAGGAACGCGTGACGTGCTCCTCAATATGGCAAATCAAACACAGATCGCCGCCGGCGCGAATATGTTGTATCGCAGCCTGTTCTATCGGTGCGGCTTTGAGCACGCCACCCATTTCCAGATCGTCAGAAACGACCAATCCACGGTAGCCAATTTTGCGGCGCAGAACGTCACTGATCCATTTCTTCGACAGAGAAGCGGGCATACCAGCTGGGGTCACGCGAGGATAGCTGGCGTGCCCGACCAGCACCATCGGCAACTCACGCTTCATGGCGCGATACGGATAGATGTCTTCCTCCCAGAGCCTCTTCCATGATTTGTCAACATTGGGCAATTCATGATGTGTATCCAGGTTGGCCTCGCCAAGGCCGGGAAAGTGCTTGGCCGCACCTAACACGCCAGCAGAACGTAAACCTGCGAGAAACTCTCGCGCATAAATCACAACTTGTTTGGGATCAGCCGAAACCGCCCGCGAGCTCATCACGGCTCGCGACGCCGGGAATGCCAGGTCAACGACGGGCGCGAAATCCGTGTTGAAGCCGAGCGCCCGGCAGGACTCGCCAATCACTTTGCCATGCCGGCGGAAAAGTTTTCGGTCCCCCGAGGCGAAAACCTCTGCCGCGGAAGGCGATTGCCCGAAGACGTTACGGAAGCGGTCAACCGTGCCCCCTTCCATATCAACGCAAGTAAACAATGACGTCGAAACACAGGCCTGACAATCTTTGAGCAGCTTGTACGTCTGCGCAGCACCGGTGATATTGCGGGCAAAGAGAATGACGCCCGCCGGTTGGATTCGCGTCAGCAGGGAACTGAGTGGCGGCGACATTTCCGTGCCATCGAAGCCAATAATTAGCAACTGGCCGATTTGTTCGCGAATCCTGGTTCTTGTTTTGGTCGTCATGAGTTGATCTGTTTTTTCAACTCAGCCAACAGATTAAGAGCCTCCAAGGGAGACATGCGATTCAAATCCACTTCGCGTAACTTCTCCAGCACCGGCTGCGAAAGTGGAGTGAAGATTGTGAGCTGGGCTGGTGGCGGGTTCGCCCCCGGCGAAAGATGTCCCGTTACCTGGCGCTCGGCGCTTTCGTGTTCCGCCAATACTTCCCGAGCCCTTTCGATAACTTCATTGGGCAATCCCGCCAGCTTGGCCACTTCAATTCCATAACTGCGATCGGCCGCACCGGGTTCGACTTTACGGAGAAAAACAATCCCACCGCCGGTTTCTTTCACGGAAACGTGATAGTTCTTGACTCCCGAAAGTTGTTCAGCCAGTTCCGTGAGCTCGAAATAGTGTGTGGCGAACAATGTCTTCGCCTGGGTGCGCGCATGAATGTATTCGACGGCAGCCCAGGCAATCGCCAGTCCATCGTAAGTGGAGGTCCCGCGGCCCACTTCGTCGAGAAGGATCAATGATCGCGGAGTGGCGGTATGCAGAATCGCTGCCGTCTCGCTCATCTCCACCATGAAGGTGGAGCGTCCGCGTGCCAGATTATCGCTGGCCCCGATGCGGGTGAACACTCGGTCCACAATACCCAGCCGCGCCGACCGGGCTGGTACAAACGATCCCATTTGGGCAAGAATCACGGTGAGCGCAGTCTGCCGCAGGTAAGTAGACTTGCCGCCCATGTTCGGTCCGGTCAGTACCAGGACGGTATGCGTCGTCGAATTCAAATACAAATCGTTGGGGACGAAGCGATCTCCGGCGCTGGCCACTTGTTGGGTATCTTGCTGCTCGATGACGGCGTGCCGTCCTGCGACGATTTCGATGTCCGATGAGTCGTCGAATTGCGGCCGGCAATAATTGCGCAGTGCGGCTATGTGCGCCAGTGACGCCAGTACATCCACTTCAGCCAAAGCCAGCGCGGTTTGCCGGATACGCCGGGCTTCCCCTGCGATGGTGGTTCGCAATTCGGCAAAGAGCCGCCTCTCGATCTCGACAATCTTTTCCTGGGCATCGAGAATCTTTGATTCGTACTCCTTTAGCTCCGGCGTGGTATAGCGCTCGGCGTTGACCAGCGTCTGCTTCCGTTCATAGTCTGCGGGCACCAGGTGCACGTTGGGCTTCGAGACTTCGAGGTAGTAGCCGAAAATGGAATTGAACTTAACTTTCAGGGAACCGATGCCGGTCCTCTTCCGTTCGCGTTGTTCGATCTGCGCCAGGAATTGCTTGCTGTTGCGGCTTAGGTCGCGGAGTTCGTCCAGTTCTTTGTCAAGGCCTGTTTGGATTACGCCGCCGTCACTGAGTGAGATAGGTGGCTCAGGAACGATGGTCTGGTCAATTCGTTGTCGAAGGTCGCCCAGTTCGTCCACGGCTTCATGCAGCTTCTTTATTCGCGCGGTTTCAAAGTGTCCGAGAGCGATACGAACCGCCGGAATCTTTGCCAATGAAGCCGCCAGTGCGAGAACATCTCTCGGATTCGCGGTTTCGAGTGTGACCCGGCTGAGCAGGCGTTCGAGATCGAGAATGCCATCCAGCGATCGCCGCAGTTCTTCGCGCGCTACCGTCTTCTTCACCTGCGCTTCGACTGCATCCAAACGCGTATTGATCTCTGGCGGTTCAATCGAGGGACGCAGCGTCCACGATCGCAATAGCCGCTTGCCCATGGGCGTGACCGTGGCATCGATAGAACGAAACAGCGTAATCCCGGCATCATTCCCAGCAAACAACGGCTCGATCAATTCCAGATTGCGTACGGTGACGGCGTCAAGCACCAGGCAGTCCTGACGTTCGTAGAAACCGATTCG
Source organism: Terriglobales bacterium (assembly GCA_963762965.1). GTDB lineage: Bacteria > Acidobacteriota > Terriglobia > Terriglobales > Acidobacteriaceae > DATBAX01. Next base: position 3,323,572 of record CAVXME010000001.1, on the reverse strand, counting down.
ATCCACATGCTCCAATGTCCCTCGTTGCGTGGAACGAACGTAATACAGAATCGCTCCTGCCGCCGCGGCCGCAGCTGGCTTACCGGCCAGCCCGAATCCTTCCAGCGACAAAACGCCGAAGTGATTTTCGAGCAAAGGAATGGCATGATCGGGCGCGAAGATCCAATCATCGAGTGGAGTTTCAGCGAATGCAGCGTTGCCGCCTGAGGGTTCCGGACGCGGCATCGGGCCATCTTCCCGTTTTCCCGTCTCAAACAGCGGCGCCGACGATCCATACAAAACTTCTCTGGGCCGCAACTGTTGCAGCTCTTCCTGGACCCTGCGGCCAGCGTCGCTGCCTTGGAATTCCGTTGCACGAAACTCGCCGGTGGAGAGATCTAAAGCAGCAAACCCCACCCGATCACAACTACTCGCTACCGCTGCGAGAAAATTGTTTTCTTCAGAGCTGAGGGACGAGTCCGCCGCCGTGCCCGGCGTCACCACCCGGGTCACTTCGCGCCTCACCAGCTTGCGGGCAAGACTGGCGTCTTCCATTTGTTCGCAGATTGCGACTTTGTAGCCCTTGCGGATCAATTTCGCAATGTAACCCTCAGCCGCGTGATAAGGCACGCCGCACATCGGCACGGCAAGCCCTTTTTCTTTATTGCGCGAGGTCAGCGTGATCTGCAATTCCTTGGCGGCCAGGATGGCGTCATCGAAGAAAAGTTCATAAAAATCGCCCAATCGGAAAAACAGAAGAGCAGTAGGATGCTCTTTCTTGATGGCGGCATACTGCCGCATCAACGGTGTGGACGCCTCGGTCATTGCTGGGGGATTCGTGGGCGGATTATAACAAACAGGGACGCTTCGTTTCTGTGGCACAGATCACATGCGACCATCACAGTTGACGTGCTTGCCATCGCAATGATCTTCTACTTCGCATGAGCCTAATTCGCATCGAGCCTAGTTAAACATGGAGCTTATTTAAATTATGGAGCTTCGCAAGGATCCCATCACCCGTTCCTGGGTAATCACCGGTGACGACGTGCCGGACAGCACGCCGCGCGCCGAAACCTTCTGCCGCTTCTGTGCCGATTCTCCCCAACCGTTGCAGGTGGTCTCCCGCGCGTCTGGAGTGTCGGGTGGTTCCTGGTCGGCGCGGGCAGTGGTGCATCCCACACCCCTGTATCACATCGAAGGCGAAGCGGGACGGCGGGGCGAGGGACTTTATGATCGCATGCGGCCGGTGGGCGCCCATGAGGTTCTGGTAGAAAACCCCCGCCACGAGCGGAATTTGTGGAATGCCAATGACCTGGAAATCGAACAGTTCTTGATTCTGGCGGCTCACCGTATGCAAGATTTGAAACGAGACCCCCGCTTCAAATACGTCAGCATGTTCAAGAACCATGGAAGCAGCGCGGGACAGGAATTTGAACACCCCAACTCGCAACTGGTGGCAACGACTTTCGTTCCACGCCGCGTGCTCTACGAATTGCGGGCAGGCCGCGATTATTTTGCCAGCAAAGAACGTTGCGTTTTTTGCGACATTATTTCCCAAGAGTTGAAGCAGGAACAACGTGTGATAGAAACTCGCGGCGATTTTATTGCGCTCTGCCCTTATGCTCCGCGAGTACCCTACGAAACCTGGATCCTGCCGCGCACTCATGAAGCGGCTTTTGAACGTTTCGCCCTGGGCCGTCCGGGCGCAGCGCGCGATCTCGGGGCATTGTTGCGGCGCACGCTCCAGCGCATTCGAACCATCACCGGCGATTTTCATCTCGTCCTGCACTCGTCGCCCAACACCCAGCATCGCTCCGAAAGCCTGGATTATTGGAAGACCATTGATGACGACTACCACTGGCACATTGAGATTCTGCCGATTCTCTCAGCCCGAGCCAAGTCGTATACCTTCAAAGAGGTTTATTACTCGCCTGTGAGTTCAGAGACGGCTGTTAAGCGTTTGCGCGAAGCGAAAATCGAACCATAACTCGAGTGACCAGTACTTCCGCCGGTAACCAGCGCTGGAGTCTGCCGTGCTAGACTCCAGCTAAGCGAACGCCCATGCGGATTCTTACCCGCTACATTCTGAGGGAAGTTACCTCGCATGCCCTGATCGGGATTGCGGTGTTTACCTTTGTCCTTTTCACCCGCGACCTGGGGCACATTCTCGAACTTGTGGTCCGCAACAGTGCGCCGCTGCCCAGCGTCGCTGAAATTTTCTTTTTCACCGTTCCCGCCGCGCTCACCTACACCATTCCCATGGGCGTGCTGGTTGGCATACTGATCGGGCTCAGCCGCCTGGCTGCGGACAGCGAGATTACCGCCATGCGCGCCAGCGGCATCGGGATATGGACTTTCCTGCGGATCATTTCTATCTTCGTAGTGTGCGGATGGGCGCTGGCATTGATCAATGGACTCTACGTTGCTCCCGCATCCCAGGCCGCGCTGGGGAGGTTGCAGGACCGCCTCAAGGGGTCGCAAGTCTCGTTCGAAGTGCAACCCCGGGTCTTCTATGAAGGATTCCCCAAGCTGGTGCTCTACGTTCAGGACGTGAAGAGCGCAAAGGGGGCGGCGATCTGGAAGGGAGTTTTTATTGCCGATATCAGCGACCCTGCTCAGCCAAAAATTACTTTGGCGCAGCAAGGCATCCTGGTGAGTGAGGGCCCGGACACCCTCCACCTGCACCTCACCGACGGCTCGACTCACGAGACCGATCCGACCGCCCCCGACCACTACCAAATCTCGACTTTTCAGCAGACCGACATGCCGATCCCGGTCCCGCAGACGGACACGGCCAAGGAACAGGAACCAGCGCCTCTAGGGGAATTGCCCACGCCAGCGTTGCTTAGGGAGGCGGCCCATAAGAAAAATCCAGGAATCGCCCGCTGGTACTACATCGAGTTTCATCGGCGTTTCGCTTTGCCCACCGCCTGCGTGGTATTGGCTCTGGTGGGAATACCGCTCGGACTTTCGTCGAAAAAGGGAGGGAAGTCGACGGGATTCGTTCTCACCATCGTATTGGTCTTTGCCTACTACTTTGCGTCTTTGCTGGGGGTTTCGCTGGCGCGGCAAGGGAAAGTCTCTCCCGGATTGGGGGTGTGGCTGGCGGACATCGTTTTCTTTCTGGGAGGAGCATTTCTGTTATGGCGGGCGGAACGCCGGCCCTTCGAGGTGGGCTCACTGCGAGTTTTGTGGAGTCCCTTTACCAAGGGCTGGCAGGAAGCGAAGCGAATTATGCCCGCGTTTGGCAGTCGCGACAATGCATTCCAGCGGGCAGTCTCCCGGCGGCGCATGTTCAGTGCCCGCTTTCCCATGATCCTCGACGACTACGTCCTCAAGGATTTCAGCATCAATCTGGCGTTGGTACTCTCCACATTTCTCATGCTGCTGCTGGTTTTCACCGTGTTTGAGTTGTTGAACGACATTCTCCGCAACCAGATATCTCCACTCGTGGTGGCAGAGTACTTGTTCAATGTCATACCGTATTTTCTCGACAGCATGGTCCCCTATAGCATTCTGCTGGCCGTGCTCATCACGCTGGGATTATTGCAGCGCAGCAACGAAATTACCGCTATCAAGGCGACCGGAACCAGCATTTATCGGATAATCCTGCCTATTTTGCTGGCTGCGGCAGTGCTATCCACGGGACTTTTTTTCTTCGACCAATTCTATTTGCCGCACGCCAACAAGCGCCAAGACGCTCTACGCAACCTGATCAAAGGCAAGCCTGCGCAAACCTATCTCAATCCGGACCGCAGGTGGATTTTCGGACAGCAATCCACCATTTACTACTACCAGCTGTTTGATCCCGACCGGAACCAGTTTGCCAGCCTTGCGGCGTTTCAGTTTGATCCTGCCACTTTTCAACTGAAACGCCGGGTGTATGCAGAGCGCGCCCACTGGGAAGAGAGCCTGCAACGTTGGGTTTGCACCCAGGGTTGGGAGCGCGATTTCCGCGGCCCCGCCATGGACAGTTATCGCACTTTCGATGTGTCCACATTCGCCAACATTGCGGAGCCTCCGACTTATTTCAAGAAAGAAGTGAAGCAATCTTCGGAGATGAACTACGGGGAGCTGCAACGTTACATTCGCGATCTGGAGCAGAGTGGTTTCGACGTGGTGCGGCTCAAGGTGCAGTTATACGAGAAGTTCGCCATACCTACCATTACCTGGATCATGGCCTTGCTGGCGATCCCGTTTGCCTTGTCTGCTGGTAAACGCGGGGCGGTGACGGGCGTGGCTGTGGCGGTTGGCATTGCCACGGTATATGTCATTGTGTCCCGCTTGTTCGAAGACATGGGCAATCTCAGCCGGCTGCCGCCGATTCTGGCAGCCTGGTCGCCAGATTTGATCTTCGCCCTCGTCGGCGGCTATCTGATTTTGAAGGTGCCAACCTGATCCCGCAGTACGCTACTTAATAGCTTTCGCGCCCGCATGAACCTCGACCGTACTCCAGGTCTTGTCGGCGGCGTGACAAAGATTTTCTATCGGACAATCCGCACATTTTGGATTGCGCGCCATGCACAGCGTACGCCCATGCCAAATAATCTGGTGGGAAAACAGCGTCCAGTTTTCGCGTGGGATCACCTGCATCAAATCCTGTTCGATCTTCTTCGGATCATCTTGCCTGGTTAGTTCAAGCCGCCGCGAGATTCGGTGGACATGCGTGTCCACGACCACACCTTCATTCTTATGGAACCAGGTCCCCAGGACTACGTTGGCTGTCTTGCGCGCGACTCCCGGCAGAGTCAGCAGTTTTTCCATATCATCCGGAACCTGCCCGCCAAAATCGCTAATCAGCATCTTTGCCGCTCCCACCACGGACTTCGCCTTGTTGCGGAAAAAGCCCGTGGTGCGAAGGTCGGGCTCAAGCTGTTCCGGCTTCAAGGCGGCAAAATCCTGAACCGTGGGATATTTCTTGAAGAGCTCCGGAGTAACTTTGTTTACGCCCACGTCGGTGGATTGGGCCGAGAGGATGGTTGCGACCAGCAACTCCCAGGCGCTATGGTGGATCAATGCGCAGGTCACATCTGGATAGCGCTGATTGAGTCGGGCAAGAATTTCGTGGATACGGTCGGGAGCGAGTGGGTTATATACCTTTTTCCGGACTGACTTCTTGTTGGTCGTCTTTCGATGAGTGGTCTTTCCAGCCATACTTGTTGCTCTCTTGAGAAGTTGCCAAACCTTCCCGATGTTAGCAGAGGCAGGCCACCACTCCACTTTAACAACAAAGAGAGCTCCGGCCATCCCGGCCCCATATAGCCTTTCGTAATCCCACGAACCATAGCCCGCAATTGACGCATCCTTGCGCACCCCAGTAGTCTGAAACTGGTTCTACCCAATCGAGGAAAATGCGTGGCAGTGAAATCCATCCAACTCGGGCAAGTCTGGCGCAATGACGGCGACGGCCATGATTATCTGGTAACCAAGGTTTACAGCGAGGTGTTTTCGCAATTTGCAGTGCTGCGTCCCGCCGAAGTCACGGCCCCGGATGCACCCACGGTACGTGTTAAGGTAGCCAAGAGCCCGGACGGCGCCTCACTGCCTGGATTCACCTTTACTCAGGAAGGTTCATTCTAAGATTTTCGCCGTGTCTCTTGAACCTGCATGACTGAAAAAATCCTCGGCGTTCTGTTTCTGTTTATCAAATCGGTCATCGCGGCCACAGGTTATGGCGGCGTGGCCATTCTTATGGCGATCGAGTCGGCCTGCATTCCGCTCCCGTCTGAATTGATCATGCCGTTCGCCGGTTACCTGGTATTTGAGGGCACCATGAAGCTGGTATGGGTGGCCACAGCAGGAGCCATAGGATGCAATCTGGGATCGCTCGTTGCCTACGAAATAGGCTGCTACGGCGGCCGGCCGCTGGTGGAAAAATATGGCAGCTGGATTCTATTGAGTCATCGCGAACTCGATTGGGCCGACCGCTTCTTCGCTCGCTGGGGATATCTGGCAGTGTTTATTGGACGGCTGTTGCCCGTGATCCGCACCTTCATCGCGCTGCCCGCCGGCATCGCCCGCATGCCACGTGGCCGGTTTCACATCTACACTTTTCTGGGATCGTGGCCGTGGTGTTTTGGCCTCGCGTACTTGGGCATGAAGCTGGGCGAAAACTGGCGTCAGCTCGGCAAATACTTTCATAAGTTCGACGCCGTCATTCTCGCCGTGCTCGTTGTCGGAATCCTCTGGTTCGCCTGGACGCACTGGCAAAACCGGATCAAGGTTTCGCAATAGCATCTTCGATCTTTCCCGTGGATGCCAGTGAATGTAAGAACTCGCCGTTGAACTCCTATCCTGCTCATTCGGCCTCGCTCGGTTGCAAATTCACTCTGCATGCGAGAACATAACGGGTTTGCCTTACATCTCCAGCTCTCATCAGTCATCGGAGCTCTCATAGAAGGACGTTGCAGCACATGGCGAAAAAGAAAAAGCTAAAGCAAGCTCGCGTGGAAGTCAGACAATCTCATGGCAGCGAAATCCAGCCGGCCAAAGGCAAGTTAGGTGTCATGATCCCCGGCATGGGTGCCGTAGCCACGACCTTTGTGGCTGGCGTAGAGGCCGTACGCAAGGGAATTGCCAAGCCGATCGGCTCACTCACCCAGATGGGAACTATCCGGCTGGGAAAACGCACCGATGCACGGTCGCCCAAAATCAAAGAATTCATGCCGCTGGCCGGGCTTGACGACCTGGTATTCACCGGCTGGGACATCTTCGAAGACGACATGCACACCGCAGCCACCAAAGCCGGCGTGCTCGAACGCGATTTACTCGACAAAGTGAAGCCGCTGCTCAAGTCCATCAAGCCCATGAAAGCGGTGTTTGACCGCAATTACGTCAGGCTGATCGACGGACCCAATGTCAAGAAGGGCAAGAACAAGATGGATCTTGCCGAGCAAGTGATCGATGATATCCGCCAGTTTAAGAAGAGTTCGAAGGCGAGCCGCCTGGTCACCATCTGGTGCGGCTCGACCGAAAGCTATCTGGAGCCGAACGCCGTTCATCAAAGTGTGAAGGCTTTCGAGAAGGGCCTGCTTAAAAACGACCCGACTATCGCGCCTTCCATGATTTACGCCTATGCCTCGTTGAAAGAAGGCGTGCCGTTCGCCAACGGCGCACCAAATCTAACCAACGACATTCCGGCGATGCACGAGCTCTCCCGCCAGAACCACGCCCCCATCTGTGGCAAGGACTTCAAAACCGGTCAGACTTTGATGAAAACCATCCTCGCTCCCGGATTCAAGGCGCGGCTGCTGGGGCTGAACGGCTGGTTCTCGACCAACATTCTCGGGAATCGCGACGGGGAAGTGCTGGAAGATCCAGGGTCTTTCAAGACCAAAGAGGAATCCAAGCTCTCTGTGCTGGAGCACATTCTTCAGCCCGAACTTTATCCTGAACTATATGGCAACTTCACCCACAAGGTTCGCATTAACTATTATCCGCCTCGTGGTGACAACAAAGAGGGTTGGGACAACATCGACATCTTTGGCTGGCTGGGATATCCCATGCAGATCAAGGTGGATTTCCTTTGCCGCGATTCCATCCTCGCCGCCCCGCTGGTTCTCGACCTGGTCCTGTTCATGGATCTGGCGCAGCGCTGTTCTGAATTGCGTGGCATCGGCATTCAGGAGTGGTTGAGCTTCTATTTCAAGTCCCCCATCACTCCTCCGGGACTCTATCCCGAGCACGATTTGTTCATTCAATTGATGAAGCTCAAGAACACCCTGCGGCATTTAAAGGGCGAGGAACTCATCACTCATCTCGGTTTGGAGTATTACGACTAGAGGTTTTCTTGGCGACCTTGGCGAGTGATTAGCGATCTTTGCGGTTAAGAGTCTTTAACCGCAAAGATCGCTAAGAAAGCCGCCAAGTTCGCCAAGGAAGATTGGTTCCCGTATCAAATCCCTCCATTCCCCTTTAACCTCGTTTTTGGTTCTATTTGCGACGGATAACCATCCGTGTCCTTCGTGCGTCCAACCATAGAGAGATCTGGGTAAAGGTGCGCCTTCGCGGGCGTATAATGAGACTTGGAAAGCCCGATCTGGCCGGAAATGGGTGATTTTATGAAGTTTCAGCGAATGGCTCTGATTACGGCGCTGCTGGCGTTGACCTACACGTTGGCACAGGCGCAAGGCACTTCGACCCCAACCAGTCAACCAGCGCCCGGAACCGCATCTCCGAGCACCACCGCGTCGGGAGGCCAGAATTCTCCCACCGCACCCAGCACTCCTGACACTTTCCCTCCCGACGCCAAAGCGTCCGCTCCGGATGCGTCACCGAAAGACGCTCCCGAGGCGAAAGCACCGGTGCAAGGCGCTGATCCCAGCAAGGTTGATCATGACGGCGGACGTGCAGACGTCGACGCCATCGGCAATCGTAACGTAGGTTGCGAACGCGGCATGGGCAACTGGTACAGCATCGAAAAACAGATTGCCATGGGTAAGTCGTATGCCATGCAGGTCGAGTCCCAGTCGAAGATGGTGAACGATCCTGTAGTCACCGAGTATGTGAATCGTATAGGGCAGAATCTGGTGCGCAACTCGGACGCGCAGGTCCCGTTCACGATCAAAGTGATTGACGCGGATGACATCAATGCCTTCGCCCTGCCCGGCGGGTTTTTCTACGTAAACTCCGGCCTAATCCTGGCAGCGGACGAAGAAGCGGAACTCGCCGGCGTGATGGCCCACGAAATCGCTCACGTTGCCGCTTGCCATGCCGCTCGCGAAAATACCCGCGGGAATCTCATGAATATTGCCTCCATTCCACTAATTTTTATCGGTGGCCCTATCGGCTACGCCGGTTATGAAGCAGCAGGACTGGCGCTGCCTTTGACGTTCCTGAAGTTCTCACGTGGATTTGAAGCTGAGGCTGACTATCTCGGATTGCAGTATATGTACAAATCGGGATACGACCCGCAAGCCTTCGTGGCATTTTTCGAAAAGGTGCAGGCGCTGGAAAAGAAAAAGCCAGGTACGCTGTCCAAGGCTTTTTCAACGCATCCGCAGACGCCGGACAGGATTGAGAAGTCGCAGGAGGAAATTGCCACCATCCTTCCCGCTAAAGCGGAATACATGGTCAGCACCTCGGAGTTTGACGACGTGAAAGCCCGCCTGGCAGCCATCGAGAACAAGCACAAAGTGCTCGACGACAAAGACGGCAAGAAGCCCAGCCTGCGACGCACGTCCACCGCGGACAAGAGCGGTACGGATAGCACCGACGACGGCAGGCCAACTCTCAAACGGAGAGACGACAGCAACTAGGCTTGCAGCACTACTTAGAAACAAAAAGCCGCGACTCAAGTCGCGGCTTTTCTTTTAAATTCTCGATCTTGTCATTCCGAGGAGCACAGCGACGAGGAATCCGCTGTCTGCCGGCGCCCAAGGGAAAGCAGATTTCTCGCTTCGCTCGAAATAACAATGGGCGGTGTGGTTTTTCTTTAGAACAGCTGCAAGCTACGCCGCCTGTTTCGCAGCCAACGATGCCACCACGGGAGTGTGGTCCCGTACCGCCGGATCCATAATTTTCATCTCATCCCAGTCATAGGGCAATTCCTTGCCGCAATCCAGACACACCACGTACGTGCCAGTGACCGAAGCCGCCTGACTGCGGCGGGAGTTCTTACGAATCGTCATAGGAAAGCTGTAATGGCTGTGCCAGCAGCCGAAAAATGCGTCGAATAATTTTGCCATCATGATAAAACCTCTCCACAGTGGGCTCTAAACTGGCCCATGCCTGAAATTTCTCAGAACCCAATCTCACCCTCTAGTTAGATTCAATTCTGAGCAAAAGGGTTCCACCGAGATATGTGCTGGGCACGAAGATAAATTCCCGGAGTGGGAATGCTTTCCCCAGAATAACTAGTTCAAAAGCAGGAGAAAAAACAGGTCAGACGCTCTCAGGATCAGCTTTCTTGTGTCCCTGGCATTTGGATACGATTGCGGAGCGGAGACGGCTGCGGAGATCCTCGGGAAGCTCATAAAGCTGGGAGTCGCGGTAAATCTCGATGGTTTTCTTGGTGGTGTCGCAGACGACGTAGCAGTTGTGGCACCAAGAGAGATGGTTTTCCAGTTCCGACTTAGTGCGGTCATCGATGACGCCGTCCAAATAATTGGTCAGCTCTTGCAGGAATTCAGAGCATTTCACTGGTCGTCATCTCCGCCGTCAAGTTTCGGTTTCCCATTTCCACTCTCCCGCTTTTGAAAGAAACGGCTGAGCCGTTCCCGCAACTGTAGCCGGGCGCGAAGCAGCCGCGACTTTACCGCCGGAATGCTCAGTTCCAGCGCTTCGGCGGTCTCTTCCGTGGACAAACCTTCCACGTCCCGCAAAACAAACACCGTCCTAAAGCTCGCCGGCAGCCCCTGAATGGTCTTAGTCAGTATCTCGCGCAATTCCGCCTGACTATATTGCTGCTCTGGATTCGGGCTCCAATCCGCGACTTCACGCGGCACCGAGTCTTCCTCGGTCTTGACCTCTTCGTCCAGTGAAACCGTGCGCTCGGGCCGGCGCCGACGCAGCTTCATCAGCGCTTCGTTGACCGCAATCCGCACCAGCCAGGTGTAAAACTTCGACTGGCCCTGGAACTGTTGCAGATTCCGATACGCCTTTAAAAAGGCGTCCTGCACCACGTCTTCCGCATCTTCGCGGTTTTGCGTGATGTGCTGGGCGATCCGGAATACGTTGCGGTCGTAGCGCTTGACCAGATCTTCGAACGCACCAACATCGCCGCCCTTGGCCGCCTGTACCAGCGCTAGCTCGTCACTGACCGGCTCTACCTTTGGTTGGATGGTGCCCATGGTTCCTTCGATGCAACAATTTTCAGGCTGCGTGAGCCGGAGACGAAGCTGTTATTCTACTTGGTAACCTGCTCGCGTGCTAACTGTTTTGACGTATCCTCAAATGGTAGGTTTGCGTTAAATTCGGACGTTGCTTAAATCGTTGGTCGATTGCATTCGTCTGTGTTGGCCAGCAAGTACCTTTTGTCTTACGACCGATGACTGACGCGGAGGGGCCTTCCACCAACTCGAAGTGGCCCTATAATCAGGGCTTAGCGGGAAGGCCAGCGAGCTTAGGGAACCATGCCAGAGAAAGCCCGGATTGAACAAATCGTTGCCAAGACTGTGTCTCAGGTGCTGGACAGCCATATTCCCCGGTTGAAGGAAGAGCTGGTGCAGCAGGTCCTGCAAGAACTACAGCCTGCTCTGGAAAAAGCACAGTCCGGGAAGGGCGACCCGAGCAGCAGTAGCGGAGCCAACCCGGCCCACCTGCTGAAAGCTATCTCTTCGATTCATGCGGGTACGACGCAGAAGGAAATCCTGCGCTCGCTTTTGGATAGTACGGTTCTTTACTGCGGCCGGGCGGCGCTGTTTGTGATTAAAGCCGGCACGGCCACGGGATGGCAGGGCCGCGCCTTCAGCAATAGCGACGACATCAAAGATTTTCCTCTGGACGTTAGTTCGGGTGTGGCCGCCACTGTGATGCGATCGCGGAAGGCCTCCCAGGGAAACTCCGGGGAATTCGATACGAAGTTTGTTTCGCGCTTTGGCGCACCCGCTGACAATCAGATCTTGTTACTTCCTCTTCTGCTGAAGGACAAGTTGGCCGCGCTGGTTTATGCCGATGCAGGCACTCAAGCGGGCGCAAGCATGGACATCGCTGCCCTGGAACTGTTGGTTGTGGCAACCAGTGCATGGCTCGAAGTGGCCTCGCTGCGCAAGCAGGCACAAAAAGAGGGCCCAGCGGAGGCTGGGGCCAGCGAGAAATCTGAAGCGCTGCCGGTCCAGAGCGTTTCCTCTTTCTCGGATCCATTCGCATCCCATGCTCCGATGCATGCTCCTGCGGCACCCGCTCCGGTCGTCGAACAGGCGATGGCAGCAGCGGCAACGACCGACAACGAATCCGCCCCTCTGCCCGTGGCCCATCGTTCATCCGCAGCGGAACCGCCTCTGCAAGCCTCCCAGGAAGACGCCGAAATTCATCGCAAGGCCCAGCGTTTCGCCCGCCTGCTGCTGGACGAAATCAAGCTCTACAATCAGGTCAAAGTAACCGAGGGCCGCAAACACAAAGATTTATATGATCGGTTGAAGGAAGACATCGACAAGAGCCGGATGACCTATCAGAAGCGCTACGGCAACACGGCCGCCGCCGGCGGCGATTATCTGAACCAGGAACTGCTTCGCAGCCTGGCCGAGGATGACATCTCTCTCATGGGCCCGAACTTCCGCCGTTAATTGCGCATCGACCATAAAGCTAAGATAATTAGATAAAGTGGTCTCATATCTTCGGCGGTTTTTCATAATTTTCGTGGCGTGGTTTGCAGTGCTGAGCAGTGATTTTTCTGCGCGCGCTTGGCGTGTCTTCGCGCAATCCTCCACCACTACGCCCTCGGCCCCCCAGCCTTCACCTGCCCATTCGTCCAGCACAACAAAAAAGCCAGACGCGCCCCCGGCGAAGGCCAGGAGGAAAGCACCTGCAACCGCCGCCCGGAAAAAACGCAACCACAATTCGCCGCGGCTCAAGCGGATGCGCCAGGCATTTGTAGGGTCGGCCACGCTGAAACCCATGGCCCGACAATTACTCCAGGACCGCACCCCGGCCGCCTACGCCGGCGTGGAGGCTTATGCCCGGCGTCATGCCAAGGAAGACGCGGGTGCACTGGCCTGGCTGGTGGTGGGCTATTCCCGGGTCATGGACCATGATTACGCCAAGGCCATTGACCCATTGACCCATGCCAAGCCTCTGGCGGGCGATCTTGGAGATTACGTCACCTATTATCTGGGAACTGCCTACTTGCAGACGGGACGAGCCACCGAAGCCATCGCAATACTGAATAATTTTGAAGGGAACTTTCCTGATTCATTTCTGACCCGCGACGCGCACGTTGTGTATGGCACGGCTTTGGTTGCTGCTGGCCGATCACAAGAAGCAATCGTCCTTCTGGAAAAAGACCGTCTGCCCACTCGCTCCGACCTGGAACTGACACTCGGTCGCGCCTACGCCGCCACCGGACAGAGCGCCAAGGCCGCCACTATATTTCGCAATCTTTATTTCACCATGCCGCTCAGCACGGAGGCGAGCCAGGCTGACCTCGAGCTAAGAAAACTGCCCGCGTCCGCAGCCACAAAGCCAGCGACCGGTGAGCGGCAAATCCGTGCTGCGCTGTTGATCAAGGGCAAACGCTTCAGCGACGCGGCGGATGAATACCGGAATATCCTGGGCGAAGTAGCTGCCAGTGATCGTCCCGCCATCCAGATCGCCATGGCCGATGCCCTGCGGCGGGCCGATCGTACCAGGGAAGCCAGACTGGCTTTGGCGGCGATCCCGAATTCCACTCCAGAGATCAACGCCGAGCGCATGCTCGCCATGGGTGAGATCGCGCGTGCCGCCAACGATGACGACGGATTTCTCAGAACGGTGGCTGACCTCCGGCAGGTTGCTCCCACCAGCCTGTGGCTGGAACAGGCGCTACTGGAAGCAGGAAACATCTACCTTCTTCGGCGTGATTACGAGCACGCCATCGATGCCTACCGCGAATTGCAACAACGCTTTCCCGATGGAAGCCATGCTTCGTATGCCCATTGGAAGGCGGCCTGGCTGACTCTGCGCATCGGCCGGAATGCCGAAGCCGAGACCGGCTTCGAACAGCAGGTCGCGCTCTATCCCGCATTTGCGGAGACCCCAGCGGCCCTCTATTGGCGGGCGCGGCTGGCCGAAGAGGACAACGATCCGGGCATGGCGGCCGCTTACTACCACAAACTCACTGCCCGGTTTCGGAACTACTACTATGGGGTATTGGCCCAGCAGCGGCTGTCGAAGATAAAGCTTGACGACGATCCGCCGCACTATGCGGTGCTGGATCGGGTGCCTCCGTTGGCCTCCTCCACCAAAGTTGCCGAGGACGCTCTTCCCGACGACGACCTGCGTGTGCAAAAAGCGCATTTGCTCGAAAATGGCGCGCTCTTGGATTTGGCAGCCAGCGAATTGCGGGCCGCGGCGGCGGAAGACAAAGGGAACTGGGACACTGCCGAAATCATTCGCATGTACGACGACGCCGGCCGCTACGATGCCGCTATCGAAGTTCTCAAAAAGTCAGTCCCCGATTATTTCGCTCTCGATTTCGCCAGCCTGCCCCGTTCTTACTGGGAAGCATTGTTTCCCAAGCCCTATTGGCCCGATCTTAAGAAATTTTCCGAAAGCAACAATCTGGACCCTTATCTGGTGGCCTCTTTGATCCGCCAGGAATCGGAATTCAATCCCAATGCGGTGTCGCACGCCAATGCCGTGGGCTTGATGCAACTACTTCCCAAGGTCGGCAAAGGCGTCGCCAAGCAAGTCAAGCTAAAGCATTTCTCCGCCACGCAGTTATTCACGCCGGCCATAAATCTCCAGTTGGGAACACATTATTTCCGCGGCATGGTAGACCAGTACGGGGCTTTCGAATACGCGCTCGCTGCTTACAATGCCGGAACCAACCGGGTGGACGATTGGCAGGGCCTGGGGAAATATCGCGATCCCGCGGAGTTTGTGGAATCCATCCCATTCACCGAGACACGGGAATATGTGCAAGCCATTCTGCGCAATGCCAATGTCTATCGGCAATTGTATGGAGCGCCATAAAACACTATACCGATTGTTGGGGGGTGGGCGACTTCGCAAACAGAATTTCCACCAACAACAATCCGGCGCCGATTACGATGGCGCTGTCCGCAACATTGAATGCCGGCCATTCGTACGAACCGATATAGACCAGCAGAAAATCCACAACTTTTCCGCTGAACAACCGGTCCCATAGATTGCCGATGGCGCCGCCCATGATCATAGCCAGCCCTATCCCAGTGGTGGCCATCGAGTGTCGACTGCGCCATAACATCGTGGAAACGATGATCAGTGCCGCGATGGAAAACAAAACCAGCAGGCTGGCTTTCCATTGGGAATGCGAATCGTCGAACAAGCCAAACGCCGCGCCGCGATTCTCGAAGTGGGTCAGATAGAAAAAACGGGGAATAATCGGGATGCTGTTGTGCAGCCCAATGTCTTTGGCGACAAGCAACTTGGTTGCCCGGTCGAGTGCCACAATAAACAGCGCGATTAAAAAATGATACTTTCGCATGGGTTGAGGATTGGTCATTCGACTGATCGTTGGATTACGCCGTTGGTTTCCCCGCCTCGATTTCCTTTAGTGCCGCGCTACAGCGTTCGCACACAGTTGGATAAGATGCATCTTCACCGACATGAGTTGAATAATTCCAGCAGCGTTCGCACTTCTGCCCGTCGGCTTTGCTTACCTGCACGCTTACTCCTCCGGCCCCGTTTCCTGAAACGCCTTGTTCCAGCCTGACCGCTGACACGATGAACAAATAGCGAAGCTGGCCCTGGTACCGCGCAAGCACAGAATAGACGGGGTCCGCTGCCGTGATGGTGAGCTGCGCTTCGATGCCCTTGCCGATCAGCTTTTGCGCTCGTGCATCCTCCAAGACTTTCAGCACTTGCTCCCGGACGGCCCGTAGTGTTTTCCAGTCTTCTCGTTGTACGGTATCTTCCGCGGCAGTCTTGCTGTCGCCCAGAATGTCCGAAGCAGTTGGAAATTTCTCCAAATGCACACTCTCACCACGCGATCCAACCGCGGGCAAGTATTGCCAGACTTCCTCGCAAGTGAAGCTGAGAATGGGAGCTAGCAAACGGACCAATGCCTCGCCAATGTGCCAGAGCGCGGTTTGCGCCGACCTGCGTCCTGGCGAATTGGGAGCATAGGTGTAGAGCCGGTCTTTCAATATGTCGAAGTAAAAGGCACTCAGTTCCACTACGCAGAAATGATTGGTCCGCTGATAAATCTTATGGAAGGCAAACTCGTCGTACCAACGTGTGACGTCGTTCGCCAGCGTGCAGGTTTCGCGCAGCATGTACTGATCAATGGCTTCTAATTTGTCGAATGCCACTGCATCGCGTTTCGGCTCGAAATCGTAAAGATTGCTGAGCACATAGCGGAACAGGTTATTGCGGATGGTCCTGTAGTTGTCCGCGGCTCGCTGCATTAACGCTTCCGAGCCCACCATGTCTTCCCGAAAGTCCACCGACGCCACCCACATGCGCACCACTTCGCCACCGAAACGCTTAGCGATGTCCACTGGATCAACATCATTTCCCCGCGACTTCGACATGGCCTGCCCTTTTTCGTCGAGCGTCCAACCGGGAGTGACGACGCCAGCGTACGGCGGGCTGCCTTGTTTTCCCATGGCGCAGAGCAGGGAAGACTGGAACCATCCGCGGAACTGGTCTGCGCCTTCAAGGTAGAGATCGGAAGGCCACGGATAATCCGGCTCGCCGGCTCTCAAAGACAAATAGCTCGCACCCGATTCCAACCAGACATCAAAAATGTCCATCTCTTTTTTGAATTTGGTTTCCGAGCAATGCGGGCACTTTGTACCGGCAGGCAGAATCGCATCAGCCTCCGGTGTGTACCAGGAGTCTGCACCGGCGCGTGAAAAGAGTTCGACGACCTTGCGATTCACCGCATGATCGTTCAGCGGCTTGCCGCAGCTCTCGCACAGGAAAACAGCAATCGGCACGCCCCATACCCGCTGCCGCGAAATGCACCAATCGGGACGTCCAGCGATCATGTTGTTCATGCGCTCCTCGCCCCAGGACGGGTCCCACTTCACTTTCTTAATGTCTTCAAGCGTCCGGCTGCGCAGCGTGGCCTCGATGTCCATCAGGGCCCCCATCCGAATAAACCACTGCTCGGTAGCTCGGAAGATGATGGGACTGTGGCAGCGCCAGCAGCAGGGGTAAGAATGCTCGAGCTTGCCCGACGCAAGTAGCGCGCCACGCTTCTTTAGCAACTCGATGATGACCGGATTGGCATCCCAAACTTTCAGGCCGTCGTATTCCGGCAGCCCATTGCGTAGGATGCCGCGCTCGTCTACGTTGCTGGTGGCGTCGAGACCATACTTTGTGCCCGTCGCAAAGTCCTCCGCGCCGTGCGCCGGTGCAGTGTGGACCACGCCGGTGCCAGTGTCCATAGTGACGTAATCAGCAAGGACGCCTAAAATCACGCGATCGAGAAATGGATGCTGGAAACGGAGGTTCTCGAGCCTGTGTCCTTCAAACTGAGCCAAAGGCTTTTCTACATCCAGGTTGACTGTGTCTTTGATATCGGCTCGAACATTTTCCTTTAGACGTTCCGCAACGATGTAAAGCTCATTGGGATTATTTCTATCCGCCAGCACCACATACTCTTCAAGAGGGTGAAACGCCACCGCCATGGAGGCTGGCATAGTCCATGGAGTAGTGGTGTAGATAATGGTCGAAACCTTCCTGCCCTTCAGCGCCGGAGCGAGCTCCCCCAGATCGTCGAGCGATGTGTACTTCACCCAAATCGTCGGGCTGGTCTTGTTCTCGTACTCAACCTCGGCTTCTGCCAAGGCTGTTTTGTCTTGCATGCACCAGTACACAGCGCGCAAGCCCTTGTACACAAAACCTGGTTTCTCGTAAAAGGCAAAGAATGTATCCAGCACCACAGACTCGTACTGCGGAGTCATGGTGGAGTATGGCTTGTCCCAGCGCCCGAAAACCCCGATGCGCCTAAACTGCCCGCGCTGTAAATCGAGATATTTCTCGGCATACTTGCGGCATTCCAAGCGAACATCCGTGGGCCGCATCTGCAACTTTTTGCCGCCCAGTTCCTTATCTACTTTAATTTCAATGGGCAGGCCGTGGCAGTCCCATCCGGGGACGTAAGGGGCGTCAAACCCAGCCATGGTCTTGGATTTGACCACGAAATCCTTTAAACACTTGTTCAGGGCGGTTCCCAGGTGAATCGGCCCATTGGCGTAGGGCGGCCCGTCGTGCAAAACATAAAGCGGCGCGCCTTTCCTTTCCCTGCGAATCCGCTCGTAAATGCCCATTTCCTCCCAGCGAGCCAGGATTTTGGGCTCATTCTGGGGCAGGTTGGCCTTCATGGGAAAGTCGGTTTTGGGCAAATTAATGGTGGATTTCAGATCGAGCGGCACGCGCTTGTTTTCTCCCAAACAATTGATTTTCTTCATTATAGGGAGTGCGTGAGCGATCGTCCATTAACCCATGTAGACAGGGGGTCCAGGCTCGCCAGGGAACCGTAAAAGCAATGTCGTAAATCGAGAAAACAAGTGTACAATTTGAGTCGGAAGTTCGTTTTTCGGCGGACGAGCATCTTAGTGAGTGGCTAACTTGTGCCGTTCATGCAACTTGGCGGCAGGACCACTCATCAACACTATGAGGGGCGAGAAGTAAGCCTCACCCCGGTCGCACGGTCGAGTCAATTATGGGAACCACTGACACTGTCGAACCCCAGGTTGAGAACCAGCCCGAATTCAATCTATTGCTGCCTTCGAGCACATTTGAAGAGTCGTTGTGGAAATCGCTGGCTCAAAATCTGAACGACTTTTTCTTTCCCAAGAAACTGCCGCCGCTAGTCCTCACTTCGCAGCCGATTCCGGTAAAAGATATCTGGGGCTTCTACAACTACAAGAAGAATGGCGCACTGGGCTCAACCGTAGTACACGTTCTGATTGTTGCGTTAATTATTGTCGGTACGATCATTGCCCGCCGGCTAGTCAAAGCGATTGAACAGCCCACCGCTGTCATGACCCTGATCCGGCCTGACGACGTTCCCGCATTGCCGGTGTCGAAGACCAAGGTCGGTGGCGGCGGCGGCGGCGGTGACCGCGACAAGTTACAGGCAGTGAAAGGGAAGCTGCCTAAAGCCGCGATGCAGCAGATCACTCCGCCTGCGGTGATCGTCAGAAACGATCATCCCAAGCTGGCAGTGGAACCCACCGTGGTTCTGCCTCCACAGATCAAGATCGCCAGCAACATGCCGAACCTGGGAGATCCGATGTCGCATTTACCCTCGGGCCCACCCTCCAATGGAACTGGATCCGGCGGCGGGATTGGCTCTGGCTCCGGTGGTGGGGTGGGGGTTGGCGCTGGCCCCGGCGTCGGGGACGGCCGCGGCGGTGGGATTGGTGGCGGCGTATTCCATGTGGGCGGTGGCGTGTCGGCCCCTAAGGCTGTTTTCCAACCGGACCCCGAGTACTCTGAGGAAGCCCGCAAAGCCAAATACCAGGGCACCTGTGTGCTCCTGCTGATTGTGGGAGCGGATGGGCATCCTCGAGACATTAAAGTGGCCCGTACTCTGGGATTGGGCCTGGATGAGAAAGCCATCGAAGCCGTCAAGACCTGGAAATTTGAGCCCGCCATGAAAGACGGCAAGCCGGTCGCGGTTGCCATCAACGTGGAAGTGGAGTTCCGCCTTTACTAGCTCTGGTCCGTTCTGCGCACCACCAGCAGGTGCAGCACTACTCGTGTTTTGAATCCCAATCGTTTATACAGATCAATTGCGCGTTGGTTTTCCCCTGCGGCGTGAAGAAATGCGGTTTCCCCACGATCCTGGATTTTGCCGACCACCGCGCTAATGAGTGATGCGGCGTATCCGTGGCCGGTGTGGTCCGGGTGGGTGCAAACGGCGCTGACCTCGGTGTATCCCGGGAGACGCATGCGTTCACCTGCCATGGCGACCAGCTGGTCTTGACGGCGAATTCCGAGATAGGTGCCCAACTCGCGGGTCCGTTTGCCGAACGGGCCAGGCTTGGTCAGCTCGGCGAGGGCCACCATCTCTGGCACATCTTTCTCACCCAACTCGACATGATTCCGCGCTGCGAAATCCAACTTACGATCGTCGTGCAGCATTTGCACCAGCGGGATGGCCCGAACCACTTCCAAACCCGATGCCGGTTCGGTAGGCGCATCAAGAAAGAGTGCCACTACACCGCTCGGAGGCAGCAAGCCCTTCAATGATTCAAAGCCTTCCGCTTCCGGCCCGGAGAAGGCCCCGAGGGCTGTGACTTCATGGGGAAATCTTCGGGCCGAGCCATAGGATTCCGCGAAGTGCGCATCGGTCGTAGTCAGTGCCTTCCAGATGACATTGTCGAGGGGATGCATGGGATCGAGACTCAGATTAACTGGTGATTGCGTTCGCGGCTATCCGAAACTTGCGTTTAAATTGCACGAATGCTCGGATCTACTCCTTCAAATCCACATGCTCCACATCCTCGATCGGACGGCCGAGAAACCGTGCTCCGAGCCGGCGAAACTTCTCCACGGAATCCGTGGCAAAGAACTTGAGTCGCGGTGATCTGCGCCGCTCTTCTTCAGTTGTGACTGGCAGAGGAGAACTTCGCAGCAGATCCTTAACTACCTGCGCGGTTGATTCCGCGGAGTCGATGATCGCGACCTGGGCCGGAGCCACGCGCCGCAACACCGGCTTAATGAGCGGATAATGAGTGCAGCCAAGAACAAGAACGTCAGCCGATTGAAAACCATCGCCGAATACTTCCTCGAGATAAATCTTGGCGACTTGCTCCGTGACCGGATGCTCCACCCATCCTTCTTCGACTAACGGAACCAGCAACGGACAGGCTTTTTCTCTGGCCTGAATCCCGCGAGCTTCTAAAGCTTTCAAATAAGCATGGCTGCTGACAGTGGCTTCCGTGCCAATGACCGCAACTTTCCGGTTCTTGCTCGCAGCCGAGGCGCTTTCAGCCCCAGGCTCCACCACGCCCACTACCGGCACACTCGATGCGGCGGTGATTTTGTCCAACGCCAGCGCAGTCGCGGTGTTGCAGGCGATCACCAAGAATTGAGCGCCGCGCTGTTCCAGAAAATGTGCGGCTTCAACGGCGTATTTTGCGACCGTCTCCGCAGATTTCGATCCGTAGGGAAGCCGGGCGGTGTCGCCGAAGTAGAGATAGTCTGCTTCCGGGATAAGCTCAAGTAAAGCTTTAAGAACGGTGAGGCCGCCGAAGCCGGAATCGAACACACCGATGCAAGGTCTGCGGGTGGACATCGGTCAGCTTACCCGGTCTGTTTTCGATACGGAGACGCCCGCGAATTCCGTTGCCCTGCCACAGCACGGCCCCGGTGGGATCGGCGCACCATGCGGGCAAGTACGGGGATGTCCGAGGAACGTGCAGATTTTATCCGTAGCTTCCGGGGAAAGAATATGCTCGAACTTGCAGGCTTGCTGTTCAATTTCAGATTCGCTATCCAAAGCCAGGCTGTCAGTGAACAGGCGCTCCGCCAGCCGATGGCGGCGAATGATGTCCGCAGCACGCTGCCGTCCGCGGGGCGTCAATTCCACGATCATGCTGCCATCGCCAATCGAAACTCCGGTGGGCTTGAGCGCATCGTGGCAGGGATTGACGAAAACCTTGTGATGATGCGGCTCGGGAGGATGTGGCCGCGTGGTAAGAAACCCAAGGTCAGCCATCTTTTCGACGGCGATGCTCACGGGCAAAGCGCCGTGGACTTCCATATGTTCGATTTCGGCAATCTCGCCGTGCTCTTCAAGCGCCCAAAGCTCTTCCAGCACCTCGTCGAATTGCTCTTCGTCCGCCATGGCGAAGACTTCCTGCGCGGCGATCTTGCCATGATGCAGTTCGATGCGGCGGTCGGCCAGGCGCGCGACCACGGGATCATGCGTGACCATCACGATGGTGCGTCCCTGGCGATGCAAGTCGCGGAGAAGGCGCAGCACGATTTCTTCGTTGAGGGCGTCCAGATTTCCCGTGGGCTCATCGGCCAGAACAATCTTGGGATCGTTGATCAGCGCCCGGGCGATGCAAACCCGTTGCTGTTCGCCGCCGGAGAGTTGCGAAGGCAGGTGATGCGCCCGCTCCTTCAATCCCACGCGCTGCAAGGCTTCCAGCGCTTCCTGCTCGTCGGTCATGCTGTGAAAATATTGCGCCAACATGACATTTTCGAGTGCCGTGAGGTAGGGGATCAAATGAAACTGCTGAAAAATGAAACCGACTTTCTCGGCCCGCACCCGATTCAATTCAGCGTTGGAAATGTTAGCGACGTTCTCGCCATCGAGCCAAATTTCGCCCGAAGTCGGACGGTCGAGACAACCAATCAGATTGACCAGTGTGGACTTGCCCGAACCAGACGGGCCCATGATCGCAATCCATTCGCCGGGGACCACGCTGAGCGAGAAACTGTCGAGTGCGCGGATGGTTCCGCCACTGGCCTCCGCTCGCGCGGGGTAACCCCGGGTTACCTCTTTCAGTTGGATCACACTATTCGCCCTTCAGGATCATAGCTGGCTGGACCCGCCGCAGCAAAACAATTGGTACCACGGCGGCGATAAGCGCAACCGCCACGCTGCCCGCCAGGACCACAGGGAATACGCCGAATCGGGGCATCACCGGGGCATTGAAGTTCGCCCGGCCAATCCACGCCGCGACCCCGATCCCGATCACGAATCCAGCGATCGCTCCCACCGCGCCCAGCGCAGCCGCCTCGCCGGCAAAGAACCCGCTGATTAGGCGTTCGGAGGCCCCCAAGGCCTTCATAATCGCAAAATCGCGTCTGCGGTCGAACACCCATCCCATCAATGTTGCCAGCACACATACGGACGCTGTGAGAATGATGAGAATCGCCGCCGCCAGCAGCGTGGAGCGGGTCTTGCCAAGCACCTGGGCTTCGCTCTCCATGATCTGACGCACGGGGTGAATTTCAGAGGCCGGCAGCGCTTGTGCAAGCTGGCTGACCATGGCGCTAACTTCTTCCGGGGAACCGGATGCCGCCACTTCGATGGTGCTCGGAGCGACGCCCGTCCAAGCTTCAAACTCGTTCATCGAAAGATAGATGCGGCTCTCTTCGGCAGCACCCGTCTTCAGGATTCCAGCCGGTGCGAGGGAGATCGTTTTTCCCTGGAAGCTCAAGTCAAAGGGTTGGCCTTGCGGGCTGACAACTGAAGCTGCCCTCGCACCGATTAGCGATTGGTTCGTCGCATCCGGCCAATGACTCACCGACCACCAGGAATTCAGCTTGCGTACCAGGTCAAAATCCGTACCAGAAACCACCACGGATCTTCCGTCGGAGGTCCGGGCCACAACATACGCAAAAGGCGCTGCCAGGCCACGGCCAGCAAGTGCAGTGTCCACGGTTTTCAACGCATCGGCTTGCAGCGCCTGACCATCCTTCGCGACGATTACGATGTTGGCGCCGTAGTTGCGGAATTCCTTGCGCAGCTTTACCTGTACTTCCACATAAAGATTAAGCATGGCGGTGGCAACCGCGGCAGCGACCGTCATGGCAAGCAGGGCAGAGGCAGCACGTCCCCGGCGAAGCACCGCGGCGCGCAGCAGCATGCGCATGAACATGGAAGTATGCGGTGCGGTCGACCGCCGCTTCGCCACTTGATCCGCTGAATCCTGTGCTTGCAAACTCATGCCTGCCCCCGCAGCGCATAAACAGGATCGAACATCACCGCACGCCGGATGGCTACCGCGCTGCCGGCGAAAGTCACCAAGATCGCAATCGCCAGAATCAACGGAAGCAGCACAGGTTGAATCGTAATCTGAGAATCAAAGATCGAAAGCCCAATCTGGTGCGCCAACCAGGAACCTCCTGCGAAACCCACCATGCCGCCGATCACGGCCAGCAGCGCAGCTTCCGCAAAGAAAATTACGGCGACAGCGGCTTTGCCCGCGCCCAGGGCCTTCATCAGGCCGACTTCATGCCGCCGCTCGAAGATCGCGGTGGCCATGGCTGCCGAAACCGCCAGGGCGGATGCGAACAGCGCGGCCAGAGTAATCAACAGCATCAGTCCCTTGATGCGCGAAAGCACCGCGCCCTCGGTCTGCTCCACTTGGCGGATTTGCTCCGCGTGCGAGAAGGGAATCACTTCCTGCAATTGATAGGCGATCGATTGCGCGTAGGGCGAACAATACCAGCGGTCGTACATCGCTCCCGAAAGAGTCTTGGGATCGCGGCGCGCGAAGGCGTCTTCTGGCTTGGTCAGCGCGCTGACGTAGACGCGGCGCACCGCTCCAGGCTTGCCGAGAATCTGCTGCGCCATCGCGATCGGAGCCACGATCTGATCATCCTCGGCGCTGCCTGTCGAAAGGATGCCCGAAACAAGATGCGGCTGTCCGGCAATTATGACGGTATCTCCTGGTTTCTTGCCGGTTTTCGCCGCGAGCCGTTCGCCCAGCAAGACATTTTGCGAATCATCCGCGGGCCAGTCACCGGCGACTCGCCACGAGCCGTTTGTGGTGCGTACGCCCGTGACAAAATTGTCTTTGCCGTAACTGTATGGTTTTGAAAAGTAAGTGCCGAGCAGAGTCACTTCTTGCGAATCACTCGCGCCGCCCAGCTTCACTTTGACGGGTAACTGGGGCGCGAAGCCGAGGACAGCATTCCGCCAGAACATACTCTTGATTTTGGGCAAATCCGCTTCATTTAGAAAAGCCCCATCGGAAGGAGGTTTGAGGTCCACGCCGCCGATTTCCAAATCCAGCGTGTCTTCCTGGGGAGTGACCACGATATTCGCGTGGTTCCGGCGCAGCTCAAGGCTAATCTTGTCACCGACGTCGGTGGCTACCCCAATCATCGCCGTGGCCACGCCCGCGCCCAGAGCAATCGCCACCCCAGCCAGGAGCTTGCGCTGTTTTTGCCGCCGGAAGGATTCGTAAACCAGGCGAACAAACATGAATTATTGCTGGAACATGCGCGCTCCGGCCGCGACGTCCGCCTCCTTGATGATGACCTCATTGGAGACGATTTCCGCGTTGAGCGGCACCGGATTGCAACCGCCCTTCGTGCCTATGGATTGGGCATTAATCGGAGATGCGCAATTCTTGCAAACCACGCCGTTCGTGCCCTTGTAGAAACCAACGCCGCCGCAGATTTCGCAGGCATCGAACACCGTGGCAACCGTTCCGTCAGGCTTCTGGTAGAGCCAGAAACGCACGGTGGTGCCATTTTCGTTGGCTGCAAAGCGATGCAGATCGCCATCGGAAACCTGGGTGAGGGGAATACTGACCTGGCCATTCTGGAATGTGACTTCGGTCGCGGGCGACAAGGCACTTACGCTCTTGGTGTAAACGAATTCAGCAGTGACCAGGAAAATAAAAACAAACGAGCTGACGTAAACCGACGCCATCCACCAGCGTTCGCGCCGTGCACTCCACAAGACTTTGCGTCGCGCCGCCGGAGATTCGGGCAGGGAAGTGGGCTCCCGCCGCTTGACTTCCAACAGCACCATCAACGCAGCCAGCGCCAGAATGGTTATGAAGAAAAACAAATCGTTGCGGACAATCGGCCCGATGATCGCCATTTCCCGCTTGGAAGACCAAAGCACGCCACTCTCCGAAAGCTCATGAAGTCCCGAAACCAAAAGCTGGGCCGCCACAAAGAATAAAATTCCGGTGGTCACGCGGAAGAACTTTTGCAGGTTGATCCGCACGCTGCCCTTGACGAACATCACGCCAAACAGCACAGCCACGATCACGCCTGATACCGTGCCAATGAAGCTGAGCAGTTCGCTGGAATTCAAGGACACTGCCGAAAGGATCAGCACCGTCTCGGCGCCTTCACGCAGCACCATCAAGAATACAAAAAGAAACACTCCCACCGACGAACCTTGGCCCGCCAGGGTTCCTAGTTTGCCTTCAATCTGACCTTTGAGCTTGCGGCCCGTCCTCATCATGAAAATAATCATGCTGATGACAAAAAAGGCCGCGGCCAGCATGATCCAGCCTTCGAAGACATCCTCGTTCCAGTGGGTGCGAGAGAGAATTATGGCGACGCCAATGCTTCCCAAAAACGCCGAAACCAGGGCTGCATAAACCGTTTTGCGCAGATCTGGCCGGCCGATTTTGGTCAGATAGGCCAGCGTGATTCCAACAATCAGGGCGGCTTCCACGCCTTCGCGGAGGGTAACAATAAAGGCCTGCAACATCTAAAAAGGGGCTCCTGCCATTTTGAAAATGAATTTCAATTTCAATTACTAGGATAGTCTCCCGCTGGAACGGCGTCAACGCGCAGAGGGCCCAATGGCAGTGCTTTGGCTTTGAATTGCATGGAATCCACCCTCACAGGATTTTCATTTACAGGCGCTTCAAAAACTGTTGAGCTTTCTGCAAATCAGGGAACAGTTTTTCATCTGCCTGAAACTCCACCGGATGCACACACCGCCGGCTCCCGCGCAACTTGACGGGATGCCTGAGGTGCAGCATTTCGTGGTAAACGATGTACTCCACAGCGTAGCCGGGAACTCGGGGATCGTCGAAGATGCGGCTGACCACGATGGCATTGTGGGCGGGATCATAATGCCCGAGCCTATTGCGGGCCCGGTCGCGGCTCCAGGTCATGAGCGGACGAGCCAGCAAACCGTGAAAAAATCGTGCATTCAAGTCGTCGAAGATCGCTTCCAGATTGTAAGCATGGCCCTGTGCGGAAACGATCCGTTTCCGCCCACGGGTTTGCCTTGCCAGATGCGCCTTCTTTCTAAGGTCATGGCTGGAAACATAGCGGCGGTAGCGCGTGGTGTGTCCCGGGTCAATGGGTCTGCGGTACATCTTGGCCAACAAAATGTGGGCGATGGCCCGCAGCACCGGTTCGGGAGCGCCTTCCAACAAATCCGAGAGCCGGACAAAAAGCTTCCCCTGCCGTAGGCGAATCGTATTGTTGATATTGGCGTAAGCAAAGAATCGGACCGACAACCCTGGCATGAGCGCATCCGGACGCAGCTCGCGATGTGCCGCCTGAAAGATTTCGATCAGTTCGTGACTTGCGGCGGAGTTGGCAGGGAGAACGAAGCTGTTCAACGCTCCTCCGCTGGAGCGGCTTTGGCCGGCTTCTTATGTTTGGCGGCTTCTTCCTGCTCGGCCAGCAACTGGCGATGGTCCTGCGCGCTGGAATCCACGGTATCAAGCGCGCTATTCAGCAGGAAATCGTATTTTTTGGTTTCGGCGGGAACGGCGTTGGCCGAATCTTTCAAAGCCCGCAGCTTCGCCTGGAATTCCGTGTCCGCGTCAATCACCTCTTTTAAGGCTTCCCGTAAATCGGACTTCCGGTCTGCATAAGTGTCGACGTTGTCGTTGAGTTCATCATAGACATCCAGGAAATCCTGCAAGTGGTCGTGCGTCTGCTGCCCGCGATCGGTCACCTTGGGATCGGATCGGGCCTGCGCAATCGCATCCAGACGAGTGCGAGCAAACTTGATATAAAGCCTGAGGCGCAGATCCGGCTCCTGTGCCGTGTCCCGGAGCTGGTCAACCTCCAGCTGATTCAGCGGATCGCGCCGGCGATCGGCCCATAACGAAGAGCACAAGAGCAAAGCTAATCCAAGGCAGGCGACCTTGACGGGAGAGCTCCTCATTTCTTGCCTTTGCCAAACATGTGCGACAACAGGTCAGTGCGCAAACTTTCCAGATGATCGGCAGCCGCTTGCAGTGGACCCTGCTCGTCAAAGGCGACGGCGCGTTTTATATCACGCAGCTTCTCCGCCATCTTGCGCATGGCAATCTCCGTGTCCTTCAGTTTCTTCCCCGACTTCGTGGAAGCATCGTGGGCCTTGTCCGAATAGGTCAGCAAATCTTTCACCGCCTCGCGCGCATCATCCACGTTGCCGGAGGTATAGAACTGGTCAGCCGACCGGAGCTCACGCTGGGCCGCTTCGGTATATAGAGCTGGTTGATCCTCGATGCGCGCGGCCGCGGCCCGCGTCAACAACTGCTGGAGCACCGGATCTTTCTCGGCGCACCATCCAGCGGACGCAACCAGGAGCAGGCTAAGAATGAATACTCTTGAGCGCATGACATTTCACTTCTTCTAGCTTCACTTCTGTACTTCACTTCTTGGGTTCGATCGCGACCAACCGATGCCGGGCCTGCCACTCCTGATCGGGATACTTTCCGTTCGCGACCTCTAGAAAACGATGATAATTCGTCGCCGCGTCTTTGTAATCCCGTAAGTGGTCATAGGCGCTGGCCCGCAGGAAATAGCTCATTGGGATTTCCGGCAGGAACTTTGCCCGGGCATCGGCGGCCCGGATCGCAAGTTCATATTCCTTGTTTTCTTCCGCCGCCACGGCCAGATCGCCATAAGCTGCACCAAAATCCGGCTTCAGTTTCACCGCTGCCAGGAATTCTTTTTCGGCTTCGGGGAATTTGCGCTGCTGCAAATATGACTTGCCCAGGCCTTCATGGAGATCAGCGTCATTCGGATTTACCGATAATAAAGACTGATACATGGCCTGCGCCTGATCATATTTCCCGGCCTTGGCATAAAGATCCGCCAGGTCTCCTTGCAAGCCGCTATCGCCCGGAGCCAGTTTTAACCCTGCTTGCAATTCGGCGATGGCGTCATCATTCTTGCCCGCGACAGCCAGCATCCGGCCCAGCTGCATATGCGCGGAAGCATCATTCGGATGCAGCACCAGCAGTTTGCGCAAAAGATCTTCGGCTTCGGCAAAACGCTGCCCGCGCATGTAGAGATTGACCAGCCCAGTGAGAGCGTCGCTCGATTTTGGATCAAGTGCCAGCGCCTGTTTGTATTCCTGTTCCGCATCGGCGAAGCGATTCTGCTTTTCCAGCAAAGGCCCAGCCGAGAGATGAGGCTCGATGTCCTTGGGCTGCAGCAGCGCCGCCTGATGATAGGCCTCGACCGCTTCTTCCGGCTTGCTGGCCTCCAGCACGTGTGCAAGCGACAGCCAGGCCCGAGCCTTGCCCTCGTCCACATGAGAGGTCGGCTTCAATTTGGTCGCAGCCCGGAGATAGACCTCCGCGTCGGGCTGATGCGCAGCAGCTAGAGATAGGCCAAGATTCAGGTTCGATTCAAAAACCTCAGGCTTCCCGGTCACGGACTTGCGATACGCGGCAATGGATTCGTCAGGCTTTTCCAGCGCATGGTAAACAAATCCGAGATCGAACCAGGCTTGATAATTATTGGGGTTTGCCGTTACCACGGTTTGCAACAGCGGCTCGGCAGTCGCATAATCTTTTGCTTCGATGGACGCCTCGGCATGGGCCAGCTCCGGAGGAAAATTCGGATCTTGTTCAGCCACTTTATGATGCCGAATCGTCTTGCCGCTGTTCTGGGCCTGGGACACGCCAAAAAGTGCGGCACACAAAGCTATGACCACGAGCGGGGCAAAAAGGGCAGCCCGTTGGGTCGCTTGCGTTTTTCTACTTCCGGCCATTGGAACGCGAAGCCCCATTTCCGCTCAGGATACGCGCTAGAAATTTTCCGGTATGAGAATTCGGCAGCTTGGCGATTGTTTCCGGCGTTCCTGCACCAACAATCTGGCCGCCGCGCTGGCCGCCCTCCGGCCCCAAGTCGATCACCCAGTCTGCCGTCTTGATCACTTCCAGATTGTGCTCGATCACCAGAATCGAGCCCCCTGCATCGATTAGACGGCGAAACACGGAAAGTAGTTTGCTGACATCGTCAAAATGAAGCCCCGTCGTGGGTTCGTCCAGGATGTACAGAATGCGCCGCTTGCGCCGGGGCGTATCGCCGTTCACCGGCCTGCCGATTTCCCGCGCCGCCGGTTGCAGGTGAGCCGCCAGCTTCATGCGCTGCGCTTCACCGCCTGAAAGCGTCGTGGCCGATTGCCCCAAGCGCAGATACCCCAAGCCCACTTCTTCGAGCACTCGCAATTTCTCCACGATCTTCGGAACTCCGGCAAAGAACCCCAGCGCTTCCTTCACAGTTAGGGCAAGAACTTCATGGATATTCTTGCCGCGATAGCGAATTTCGAGCACCTGCGGCTTGTAGCGCGCGCCTTTGCACTCTTCGCAAATCAGTTCCACATCCGCCAGAAATTGCATTTCGACTGTGACCGTGCCGTCTCCCTGGCAGGTTTCGCAGCGCCCTCCCGGAATGTTGAAGGAGAAATGTCCGGCAGTGAATCCTCGCTTGTGGGCTTCGGGCAGGGAAGCAAACAGTTCCCGAATTCCGTCGAATGCTTTGATGTAGGTCACCGGGTTGGAGCGCGGCGTACGCCCCACCGGAGATTGATCCACCAGTACTACTTCATCGATGAACTCGTCACCTTCCAATTGCGTCCATGAAGAATTGGGAGGCGGAGGCATTCCGTTGGTCTGTCTCTTGGCAGCGGCCAGCGCCTGGTACAGAACATCATGCAGCAGAGTAGATTTTCCGGATCCCGAAACCCCGGTGATCGCCACGATCATTCCTAACGGCACGGTGAAATCCACGTTCTTAAGATTGTGTGCCCGGGCGCCCGAGATCTTGATTTGCTGCGGTCCCGGTTTCCGACGTGCGGTGGGTAGCTGAATGCGTAGTTCGTGAGAAAGGTATCGCCCTGTCAGAGACCCTGGCATCTTTTGAATTTGTTCGTATGTCCCCGCAGCAATGACTCTTCCGCCGTTTTCTCCCGCTCCCGGCCCTAGATCGAGAATCGTATCGGAAGCTCCCATCACATCGGAGTCATGTTCCACCACCAGGATGGTGTTTCCCAGATCGCGCAAGTCATGCAGAATCTTGATCAGCCGGTGCGTATCTCGAGGATGCAGTCCGATCGAAGGCTCATCCAGCACATATAACGTTCCTACCAGCCGCGATCCCAGCGACGTCGCCAGCTGGATTCGCTGCGCTTCACCGCCGGAGAGCGTAGATGAAAGCCGATCTAACGTCAGGTATTCCAGTCCAACGTCGTTTAGAAACCTAAGTCGCTCCTGGATTTCCTGCAAAAGCTTTTCCGCGATGCCTGCCTCCTGCTCGGTCAATTGCAGCTCGCTGAAGAATTTCAGAGCTTCCTCAACCGTCATGCGGCAGACTTCACAGATGTTCTTGTCTTTGATCCGCACCTGCCGGGCTTCCACCCGCAAACGTTCGCCATTGCAGGCTGAGCACAGAGAATATCCTCGATAGCGGCTTAGAAATACTCGAACATGCAGCTTGTATTTTTTTCGTTCCAGATGATTGAAGAAACCACGCACCCCAGAGAAATCGCCCTCGCCTTCAATCACCAGCCTTTGCTGTCCAGGCTCGAGTTCCGCCCAGGGCACATCGAGCGGAATCTTGGCCTGGCGGGCAAAACGCTTCAGCTCAGTAAATAACGGACGGTATTTCGGCTTTGTCCAGGGCTCGATGGCGCCGTCATTCAATGTCTTCGAATGGTCGGGAATCACCAGATTCAGATCGAAATCAATGGTGTTTCCGAATCCCTGGCATCGCGGGCAGGCTCCGTAAGGGTTGTTGAACGAGAACAACCGCGGCTCTGGTTCTTCGTAACGAAGATCGCAGTGCTTGCACTCGAATCGCTGCGAGAAGCGGAGTCGCTTGGCTGGTTCACCATCGCGAGGCGCAGTTTCAAAAATCACCTCGCCGGATTCGCGATAGCTGCTCTCCACGGCATCCACGATGCGGGCACGTCCGTCCGCGGAAACAACCAGGCGATCCACCAACAAGAACACCGGCTCGGAAAAGTTCACATCCAGCAAAGACTCAGGCGTGGAAAACTCGAAAATCTGGCCATTCTGATAAAGCCGATTGAAACCCCGGGTACGCAAATCGAGCAATCGCGCTTTGAGCAGATCAGACTGCGGATCCGCAGCCGGGATCGATTTCTTTTTGCTGCCTCGCGCTTTCTTCTTCTCCAGCTCGGCAGGACGAGTACTCTGACCCTGCAAAGGGAAGAGAACGTTTAATCGCGCGCCTTCGCCCAGTGCGAGCACGGCCTCGGCAACTTCATCGACCGTGTCCTTCTTCACTTCCTCGCCGCAGCGCAAGCAATAAGTCCGGCCTACGCGGGCGAAGAGCAATCGCAGGTAGTCGTAAATTTCAGTGGCTGTCCCGACCGTAGAACGTGGGTTGCGGGTGGTATTCTTCTGCCGGATGGCCACTGCCGGAGCGATGCCATCAATCAAATCGACATCAGGCTTCTCAATCCGTTCCAGAAATTGGCGGGCGTAGGCCGAAAGCGATTCGACGTATCGGCGCTGCCCCTCCGCATAAATGGTATCGAAGGCGAGCGAAGACTTGCCCGATCCCGACACACCCGTGACTACCGTCAGCGAGTTGTGTGGAATCTCAAAGTCAATGTTCTTGAGGTTGTGGACCCGCGCCCCGCGAACAACAATGTTTTCCGTGGACATCGGTAAGAGTTTCCGCGTCGCCGGGCCCTCAGATGGCCCCAAAAGCGCGAGCGAATCTCTCTATTATAAAGCAGGACGGAAGCTCAGGGAGCGACTGCAAATTTTAAGATTCTCGGTCCCACCTATTTCGCCGCTTTCCCAAACGTGCGCACGTACTTAATCAGATCATCGATCTCAGCCCCGGTGAGTTGCTCACTGAACGGAGGCATGTTGTCCTTGCCCTCGGAAATCACCTGTTTCAGTTGGGCGTCCGTCAGTTTCTGGACGTCTTTGCCATGCAGGTCAAAGGCTTTGAGCTGCAAGCCCAGCGTGGTTTTTCCCATGCCATCCACGCCGTGGCAAAGCACGCAGTGCGATTTGTAAACCGCCTCGCCAGCCGCGGTTTTCGAGGCGGTCTCGGCGGACAACAAAGTAAACGAACCGCACACTGCCAGTAACACCAGTAACGCTTTCCTGTATGAGAATACGTTCTCGAATTTCACTAGCATGGCTCCTATCCCGGTGGTCCCGGTTCATGATTTGTATGGCCTGCCAACTACCTTTACCACAAACTCAAAGCGTTAATGATAACGTTTAGCAGAGGAACACGGAATGGCGAAGAAGAAGACCCCCGGCCGCGGGCACCATGCACGCTACGACCGCCAGCGAAAGAACTACTGTTTTGCCTGCGGCCAGGACAATCCCCAAGGCATGCGCCTGAAGTTTGTTTATGACGAAGACAGCAAGCGCTTTGTCTGCCATTTTCGCCTCAGCAAACGCTACACCGGCCCTCCCGGGCACTGCCACGGCGGCATCATCGCCACCATCCTCGACGACGCCATGGGCAAGGTCAACAAACTCCGCGACGTGGTCGCCCTGACCCGGGAGATGACCGTGGAATATCTCAAACCTGTACCCTTGCACCAGCCACTTCGCGCCGAAGGCCGGGAAGTCAGCGTGGAAGGCCGCATCCACATCAATGCCGCCGAAATTCTCAACAAAAAGAACGAGGTCCTGGCCCGCAGCCAGGGAACATTCATCGCCATAGACCCAGAAAAAATGTTCGCTAAGTATGTAAAGAAGTAAGAAACCAGCAATGCCCACGTAGGGACAGCCGCCTCGGCTGTCCAGCGAGCAAAGCGAGCGCAACCCACATCAATCCCCACCAATTGTCATTCCGAGCAAAGCGAGGAATCTGCTGTTTGCCAACGCCGCCACAACTCCAGCCCAACATGGTGAAACCCAGCCCCGGCATGTAAAATAAACAAAGGGTTAGCTGATAGCTGACGGCTGAGAGCTGATAGCCGCTTCCGAAAGCCAACCCCCAGAAAAGAGCCCACCATGTCCCAAAACAACGGCAGCTCCACCAGCCTTCGCCTCAAGACCGGCCTCGCCGAAATGCTCAAAGGCGGCGTCATCATGGACGTCACCAACGCCGAACAGGCGGAAATCGCCGAAAAGGCCGGAGCCGTGGCCGTCATGGCGCTCGAGCGCGTGCCTGCCCAAATCCGCGCCGAAGGCGGCGTGGCCCGCATGGCCTCTCCGAAAAAGATCCGCGAGATTATGGCCGTCGTGTCGATCCCGGTCATGGCCAAGTGCCGCATCGGCCATTTTGCGGAAGCCCAAATACTTCAAGAGCTGGGTGTGGACTACATCGACGAATCCGAGGTTCTCACTCCCGCCGACGAAGCCCATCACGTCGATAAGCACGCCTACAAAGTCCCATTCGTCTGCGGCGCTCGCAATCTGGGAGAAGCCCTGCGCCGCATCGCCGAAGGCGCAGCCATGATCCGCACCAAAGGCGAAGCCGGCACCGGAGACGTGGTCCACGCCGTCAAGCACATCCGCCAGATCGTGCAGGAGATGAAAATTCTCACCGTGCTCGGCGAAGAAGAACTCTACGCCAAAGCCAAAGAACACGGCGCGCCGTATGAACTGATCAAGATGGTCGCCAAGGCAGGGAAGCTGCCCGTCCCGAATTTCTCCGCCGGAGGCATCGCCACCCCCGCCGACGCCGCCCTGGTCATGCAACTCGGCGCCGAAGCCGTCTTCGTCGGCTCCGGCATCTTCATGAAAGATTCCACCACTTTCGCCGAACCCGCCGAAGCCGCCAAGCGCGCCCGCGCCATCGTCAAAGCCGCCACCCACTTCAACGACCCTAAAGTATTACTTGAAGTCAGCGAGGATCTGACGGGGGCGATGAAGGGATTGGCCATAGCAGCGCTGGATGAAGCGCACATGCTGCAGACTAGGGGTTGGTAGGAGGTTGTAACCATCACTTCAGATCTTCTACAAATACACGAGTGGCACCGTGTATCTCGCGGTGGGTGCCATCTTGCTCGGTGAATACTACTGAGTAGAGATCTCCGTTTTGTGTGATAGCACATCGCCCTTTTGCGACGAACGTTTCATTGTCTTTAGGGTCGGTGCCGTAATAAACAGTAATAATCTGACTGTGTACCTGCTTGTGGGCAAAATACAACCCAATCGTGCTGACTGCCACAACGGCAGCGAGTGCTACCGAAATTGCTTTCGTTCGCGCCATCGACTATTGCTCGGTCAGATGCTAAACGTGAGGTGTAGAAGAACTACCCACACGTTTCACACTCTACACCAAACTGGAAGCTCTCGGGTGCGGACCATAGACACCGACCGCACACCGATATACTCTCCTCTAAATGACCCTAAAGTCAGATATTAAGAAACTGGAAACTCTGATAAAGCAGTTGAAGACTTTTGTCCACGAGCCTCGCGATGGGAGGCCAGTCGTCCGCGGCGTAGCCGGAAAATGGCAAATTGAACTTAAGACTGCAAAACGCGCCCTCCAAGCTCTAGTAGGACTGAGCAAAGGGAGGAAGCAGATACAGAAAAGCAATCCGGCGAAGAAGCTGCGATAGCTTAAAGGGATTTGATGGCATCATGGGTGACACCTCACAAATTGACCAAGTGCCCGACGATGAATTACTGAGCAGGGTGCGGATGAACTCACCGGGTAACGCCTCCCGGGAAGCTGCTAAAACGGAGCTTGAGCTTCGCCACACGAAGCGGCTGATTGAATCCAGCAAACGACTTGCCGACTTCAGCGCACGCGCTGAGAAGTCTGGAAAACGAGTCGAGTATGCCACTTGGGTTATTCTATTCGCCACGCTAGCCCAAGTTGGGCTGATCGTGTTACCTGTCGCACGAGGAAGGCATCAGAGCGCTCAGCAAAACCAAGGAAGCCAAGAAGCCCAACCGAACGCGGTCAGCCTTGAGCTTCAGGAAAAGTGTTCGAAGTGGGCGCAAGAAGCATTCAAGCGCGATGGTTTCGAGAACCAGCAGTTAGCGTCATTCTCAAACCACTACAACGAAAAACTGAACAAATGCTTCGTGCAGTATGACAGCACTGATGCAAAAACGTCCTCGGGAACGATCTTTGTAAACAAAGTGGTGTCTGACGCTTTCGAAGGCAAGGTCTACGCTCAATACATGTGGCACTCTGATAAGGTCAAAAAGTACTGGGAGGTAGCACCAGTGCAATGCACGGTGACGCTCCCATCAGCAGAGGAGAAAACCTGCACTTCTTCTGAGGAGTTCGATACGCTGGTGAAGCAATACATGGAATGATTCACCTACCGGGTGCCCCAGGTCTCGCCGCATTTGCGAGACCTGGGAATCCACCACTGACCCATCAATCCGCATCCGACGCGTCCCTTGCACTGCTTTTGTGAAACTTGGGAACCGTACTTCGGACAAAAGCCTAGAACGACACTGCCGTGACTCCCGCGTCTCGCAAAAACGGCGAGACACGGGGCACCCGCATTCGATGATAATGAGAGTAGAAACCTTTTCGATCAAGCTGCAGGCGGCCTGATTTTCATCACTAAAATCTCAGTGTCGTTGATGCGCACCGGCCCCACCTCGCCAGACATATACCAATGAAAGCTGCTCCAACGCCACAATTCAGGTGATTCCACCAATCCCCGCTTCACCGGATTACGATGGATGTAACGTAGCTTCTCCACTCGTTTACGTTCCGTCCGAACATTAAAGTCATAAAACCGCTGCTCCCAGAATCTCCGAGGAACAGACCGGGTGCCCCCGGTCTCGCCGCTTTTGCGAGACCCGGGATTCAAGTTGGCTCCAGACCCATATAAGCTGCGGACGAACCCGAGCTTCAACGCCTGGATGACGGTGGACAACGTCTCCCGCTGCGGTTCGCTCAATAACAAATGAACGTGCTCCGGCATGACAACATACGCCAGCACCACCAGACGATACCGGCGGCGCACCCGCTCTAGAATTTTCAGAAGCAAATTACGGCGGACTTCGCTGTCGAGCAATGGCCGACGTTGATAACAACTGAACGTGACGAAATGCAAATCATTGGCTCCATAGAACCGATGCAGAGTTTGAGGCATGCGCTAAGAGTAGCTATGCCGGGGATAGGCGTCTGTGATGGGTGAACATCCGAGTGGTAGGCTCCCGCGTCTCGCAAAAACGGCGAGACACGGGGCACCCGGTCACTAACCCATGAAAATCGACGACGATTGGTTGACACCCACTCATCCTCTTCAATAGTTTTAACGCCTATGACGCGAAGCCAGCAGCCTGCATTGACGGCATTTGCCATCGGGATGATCGGACTCGGTATCCTCGCCCTGATCTACGGCGATTTTGCCATGGTGTGGCAGCCGGTCCCCGAATGGGTGCCGGGGCGCGCGGCTCTGGCCTACGCTTCGGGCGTCCTCATGCTGCTGGGTGGTGTGGGATTGCTGGTGAGAGCTGCGGCGACATGGTCGGCCCGCATCCTGTTTCCGTATCTCATCGTGTGGCTCGCGCTCAAATTGCCGGCCATATTCGTAGCCCCGAAAATGGAAGCTGTCTGGCTCGGATTTGGCGAACTCGCTGTCCTTTTCGCCGGAGGCTGGATTTTGTTCGCCAACCTGGCTGAGCTGCCCGAGGGGTCGCCGTTGCGAGGGTTGACCAGCGACCGAAGCATACGCATCGCGCAGATGTTTTTTGCGGTTTGGCTTATCCCGATCGGACTCTCACACATCGTGTATGTGCAAGCGACCGTGGACCTGGTGCCGGCGTGGCTGCCTTATCGCACGGGCTGGGCGTACCTGACGGGCGCCGGACACATCGCTGCCGGCCTCGGCGTGCTGTTCTCCATCTCTCCGCGTGTAGCCGCTTTTGCCGAAGCCGCCATGATCGGCGTGTTTACCATTCTGGTTTGGGTGCCCGCTATCGTGGCCGCCCCGAAAACGCGGCTGCCGTGGACAGCATTTTTTATCTCCTGGGCCATCGCGTCCGCAGCATGGGTTGTGGCCCAAAGCATCGCCACCAAGAAGCCCACGAAGCTGGCCTCCTGAAAGGCTCCGCAGTGTAGGAGCCGCCAAAGTGTAGAATCCCCACCGGAGGTTCCGTATGTCGTGCACACTCCTGAAATCTCTATTCGGCGGAATTGCATTACTGGCGACGATGTCGGCTGTCGCCCAGGCCCCCGCAGAGGCCCAGCCTGCCGACAAGTACAA
Organism: Terriglobales bacterium; assembly: GCA_963762965.1. GTDB lineage: Bacteria > Acidobacteriota > Terriglobia > Terriglobales > Acidobacteriaceae > DATBAX01. The sequence goes on along the minus strand of CAVXME010000001.1, from coordinate 3,286,155 downwards.
CGTAAGCGGGAGCGTGCTCTCCGCCCTCTCCAAGCATGGACACTTTTATCAGGTCGCGACCGACAGCAGGATTTATCTGTTGATGTGCACCAAGGTAAAGACCTTCCAGCTGGGCGAGCCGGAGTGCAAAATCGGCGACAAGCCGATTGCCACTGGCGACACGGTCCATTTTCGAATCGATGGCGACTGGGCCTACATGCCTCCCATTTCACAGGGAGACGAAGAAAAGCTTCGCATTCTAACCACCGAGCTGAAAGTCATTCCGGCATTGCCAGCCTCTGCGCCTCCGGCCCCCGCTCCCGCCGCTAACGCCAAGGGCTCGACCCCACCCCCCGAGCCAGGCATCGTCATTGGCACCGGCGTTCATGTGAAAGGACAGCATGGGGTCGGCTGGTCCACCGCTCCAGGCTTGCCATCGTCTGGGGTGACGACAGCCAGCGCCGCAACCCCAGTGATGGCAACAGCGCCGGTAATGGCTGTACCAGTCACAGGAGGCGCACCCGTCCTCGTCACGCCCACCGGGCCCACTACGGGTGGCGTGGTGACGGGCATTCCAGTTACAGGTGGCGCGCCGATAACGGCAATTCCAACCGCGCCCGTGATGGGAGTTCCCGTCGCCGGCGCACCCGCCGGCGGCGGCATGGTCATGATGGGAGGCAGCGCGCCGCAGTGGGTGCACGTTCTGCGCATCCAAACTGCTGGCAAGATCTACCAACTGGAATGTTCCGGCAAGCCTTGCGCGCTGGCCGACAAAGAAATCGCACTCGGTGACACGCTCTCGCTGCGAGTCGACAAAAAGCACGCTTACCTGTCGTCTAATTCGGGAAGCTCGGGCGCAGAGCAGGAGTTCAAAATCTTGAACGAGACCGATAATGGATCAGCCCCGGACCCAAAGCAGCCCTAAAGGCGTTGCTAACTCTTAAGGGTGCCCGTCCAAGTTCCGCCCGTTCGACTTCGCTCAGGGCAGGCTTTGGGAGGGGATTTTCCCGCCGCTTCCTCGCCTATCTTTTCTCTAGACACCTACTGCCCGGCTGGTGTCTAATCCCGCGTCATGGAAACCCTAGGCCTGTCAGGGTCCGACGAGCGCAGCGAAGGACGCCTCAAGAGTTTGTTCTGGCCATCCATCCGGAACGGAACCGACGTGGACTATCTCGGGTCCCAGGGATATTGGGTTTGCACCCTGGTGGCGATCGGATCTTTCGTATTTCTGGCGATTCAGGGTCAGCCACTTACGGGCGTCGCCATCTTTTTCTACTATTATCTGGGTGGCGTGGGAGTGCGCGAACGCAGCCGCTATGCCGCGCTCGCCGTATTCATCATGTACCTTCTGGATACGCTGCTCTTGCCGGGAGTCATCCGCATCATTCTCTCCGCTCTGCTGCTATCCAACCTGCGAGCTACCTGGATCGCCGCGAGTTGGCGGCCCGAGTCGGAAGAAGCCGTCCTTCCTCCCCGCCTCAACGAAACTTTCACCGACAAGCTGGCCGACCAGCTTCCTCCCTGGCTCTGGCCTAAAGTGAGGATTGTGTATTACATCTACTCCGCGGGATTCCTCTTGCTGGTGATTGCCGGGCTGGCAAGCATTGCGCTCGGGGTAAAGATCCCGCATTAAAGCCAATCGAAACGCCCTGCCATCAGTGGGTTCAGGCCGCGCGAAAGTCGGCATCGACGCCGGCTTGCCACGCCCACGCATGGCCTTTGCTGGTGACCCTCCCCATACCGGGAAACGGAAAATGATAGGCGAGGACACTCACTTTGTCGGCAGCGGCGCGATCGAGCAACCGCTGCCGTGTGCTCACAGCATCGGCGGGATCGAGATCGAACACGTTCCGCCAATCCGGATTCTCCATGTGCAGCGGATTCAGTACGGCATCCGACATGTGCAGCAACTGCGCGCCGGACGAAACAATCAGCAAAGCGATATGCCCCGGCGTGTGCCCAGGCGCAGGAATCGCCAGAATTCCCGGCACAACTTCTTTCTCGCCATCCAGTAACTCGATGCGATCTTTGAGAGGTGGCAGGTTTTTCTGCGCGCAGCCGACCAGCATCTGCTTCATGTGCTCACCCATGGCTGAGTCATGCAAGACCGAAGGATCGTTCCAGAAATCCCATTCTGTTCTCGACATCAGGTAGCGCGCGTTGGGAAACGCAGGGCCGCTCCCGTTAAGCACTCCGCCAATATGATCAGGATGGCCGTGGGTCAAAACCACATCTGTAATTTCTTCCGGAGAAATGCGTTCAGCAGCCAGATTTTTCAGTAGATTGCCCGCCGTTGGCGCCAATCCTTCCGCCCCGGTATCGATCAACACCTTGTGTTTCCCGGTTTTCACCAATAGACACGTAAATGGACTCTCGACATGGGTCTCAGGAAGTTTGCGCTCTCGCAGACTATTCTCCACTTGTTCCGCCGGGACATTGGAAAAGAGCCAGCCAATGGGATACGAAAACGTTCCATCATTGACCGCAACACATTCGATGTCGCCAACCTTGAAACTCTTGCTGTCTGATGCCATAACCACCTCCCGCCCCTAATAGACACTTTCGAGGGTGCCTCGTTCAAGCTTTGCTTGAGCGGGGATTTTCGGCCCCGACCGCCGCGCAGAATGCAATATAGCGCGCTACCCGTAGAAGCGTCATCAGATCTTTTGCCGGGTGCCCCATCCTTCTTTCGCGTTCTTTGCGAAGGAGGGTGGGGCTTGTTGGCCCAGCAGCGCCCATCCGCACGCTTCCAGTAGAATCGACTAATGGCTGTCCCAACCATCGGTGTCCTGGCTCTGCAAGGCGATTTCGACGCGCATCGCCAACGGCTCGAAGAGCTGGGAGCCAAAGTCGTGCTGGTCAAAAGGCCCGAGCAGTTCGACGAAATCGACGGCCTGGTCATCCCGGGCGGCGAATCCGGCACATTCCTAAAACTTCTAGGCGAGGCCGGATTCGAAAAACTCAAACAATTCGTCCACGCCAAGCCCACGTTCGGCACATGCGCTGGCGCCATCCTGCTGGCGAAAGAAGTAGAGAATCCCACCCAGGCAGGCTTAGGCGCACTCGACATCGGCATCCGCCGCAATGCCTACGGACGCCAGATCGACAGCTCCATCCGCCAAGGCCAGCTTATTCAGGACAAAGCGTGCAGTTCTCCGATCGAAATGGTCTTCATCCGCGCCCCAAAAATCTCCCGCGTCGGCCCGAACGTCGAAGTCCTCGCCACCGAAGGCAATAACAAAGACCCCGTCGCCGTCCGCCAGGGAAGGGTAATGGCAGCAACCTTCCATCCCGAACTTTCAGACGACACGCGCATCCATCAGGCATTCCTGGATTTAGTCAGCAACTTAAAGCTCGTCGAGGAGACACGAGGACTCTTTTCTGGCAAGCCTTCTCTGTCCAAGGAACTCAAGCAAGACCGGCAAGAGAAGGATAAGTGGTAAGTGTGGGACCGGGTGCCCCAGGTCTCGCCGCTTTTGCGAGACCTGGGAATCCATCACCGTGCGAACGAGGTTACCTATGAATGCCGCAATCTGGACAGCAATAATTTGTGCATGGGCAACTCTCGTTGCCGCGACACTTTCTCATTATTTTTCCCGCAAGCGCGAACACCAACTAAAGAATCTCCAAGTTAAGATTGATAGATATGCTGAGTTTCTTGGCGGATTTGCGGAAATCGGCAGCGAAAACAAGACGCATGAAGCTCATCTAAGAATTGCAAATGCTGTCAACCTGATGAACTTTTTTTCAAGCCGCGAGGTTCTGGAACATGTCTACATGTTGCTGGATTATGTCAGCGGTCACCAAGGTGATTCGTACTCCGTCAACAAACAGAATGAAACCATACGCAAGATCATCCTGGCAATTCGTACTGATCTAGGAGAGAAAACCTCAAACCTCTCAGATTTCTCGTTTCGCACCATTTCGCCTGGTTCCAAACACTAAAAGTGGTCGACGATGAGTTGATTTTAGTCTTAATCGAAAATATTGCTTGACAACGCAATTGCGTAACCCTATAGTTACGCATTATGCGGAACCGTTCGGTTACATATTCCACGGAGACGGCCTTCAGCGCCCTGGCCGATCCCACCCGCCGCGCCGTGCTTGACCTGCTGCGGAAGGGAAGCCAGCCCGCTGGGCAAATTGCCCGAGCGTTCCCGGTCTCCCGTCCGGCGATTTCCAAGCATCTGCGGCTGCTGCGTCGCGCTCATCTGGTCGAGGAGCGTCGCGAGGGACGCAACCGGGTCTATCAGTTGAGCCCCGGCCCGCTCAAAGCGGTGGACCATTGGCTGGAACATTACCGAGTCTTCTGGGAGACCAATCTCAACAACTTGAAAGCTTTTGTAGAAACCGAATACGCCAAAGAGACCGAGTACGCCAGAAAGAACGAGAAAGCGTCGCCGAAGACTCACAAATAATAACGAGGAGAGGTAAGCATCGTGAAAGCAACCGTACTCTATCGAATCGCAGCCGTGGTGTTCGTTCTGTTTGCGGCGGGGCACACTTTCGGTTTTCTGAGCTTCAAACCGCCTACGCCCGAGGGACTCGCGGTGCGCGACGCCATGAACCAGGTGTACTTCAAGGTGGGCAACGCCAGCTTTTCTTACGGCCACTTCTACATGGGATTCGGACTGTCCGCGACCGTGAGCATGCTGTTCTCGGCTTTTGTGGCCTGGTATCTGGGCGGGATGGCCCGCAGCAACCCGCACGCGATTCAGTCTCTAGCCTGGGTTTTTGTCGCGGTCCAGGTCGTAGGAGTAGTTCTTAGCTATCTTTATTTTTCGGTGGCCCCGGCGGCATTTTCGGCGGTGTTGGTCATCGTCCTGGGCTGGGCCGCGTGGTTGGTCACCGCCAGTTGAAGGCTTCACGAGTTTTGCTGTTCATACCTTAAGGAGGAAACAAATGAAAACCCTACGCACCGCAATCTCTTTCGCCATGATCCTGACCACTCTGGCAGCCGTGGCCGAACCCAACTCACAAAAATCTTTCGACATGCTCAAGACCCTCACCGGCTCCTGGGAAGGGAAGAACACGCAGGGCAAGCCCGTGGAGGTCTCCTATCGCATGACGGCCGGAGGCTCGGCGCTGATGAGCGAAATCCTCGCCACCGAAATGGAGAAACAGCAAGACATGATTTCCATGTTCCACATGGACGGCGACCGCCTGCTCCTCACTCACTACTGCGCTGCCGGCAACCAGCCACGCATGGTGGCCACACTTTCTCCGGATGGCAAGAGCGTCATGTTCGATTTCGTCGACGCCACCAACCTGACTGAGCACACCGGACACATGCATCGGGTGGTCTTTACCGTCGTGGACGCCAATCATCACACCGAAGAATGGCGCTTCATTCAGGACGGAAAAGAAATCGTCGAGCTGTTCGACCTGACCCGCAAGAACTGATGCGGCCTCCTAAACATGGACTGAAACACACGCACTGACAAAGACAAGAACAAAGACAAGGACAATGTCATGACAACAACCAATGTCACGGAAGATTCTGTACTGGCGGAGATTCACATTGCCGCGCCGCCGGAGCGTGTGTTTCAGGCCATTACCCGGCCTGAAGAACTGTTACGCTGGTTCACCGATCCATCGTGTCCGGCCAAGGTTTGGCAAATGGACGCGCGCAAGGGCGGCCGCTGGAAGTTCGCCTCCGCCGCTGCTGCCAAGCCGATGAATGGCGTCATCGAGTTTCGCTCCGGCGGAGAAATTCTGGAGATCGATCCTCCGCGGCTTCTGGTTTACAGCTGGCATGCCAACTGGCATGATGATCCCTCGCTGCCCGCCGTGGTGCGTTGGGAATTGCAGCCTACGAAGGACGGCACGCATGTGAAGGTCATCCATAGCAACCTGTCCAGCGAGAAGCAGGCTCGCGGGGATTACGCCGGTGGCTGGGTGGGCGTGCTCGACAGCCTCAAAACTTTTACCGAACAACTTTCAAAATAACTTTAGGAGACGACTGCCATGGCAACTGCTACCATCACTCCCGACCAGGACCAGATCCTGGCGGAGATTTTTATTGCTGCACCACCAGAACGCGTCTTTGAGGCCATCACCACGCCGGCGCAGCAGATGCAATGGTGGGGGCAAAAAGGCATGTACCGCATCAAGGAATGGACTGGCGACGTGCGTCCCGGTGGCAAGTGGGAGAGCAAAGGCGTGAGCCAAAACGGTGAAGAGTTCAACGTGACCGGCGAGTATCTGGAAGTCGATCCGCCGCGTCTGCTGGTTTATACCTGGCAACCAACTTTTGCCACCATGCTGCGGAGCACGGTGCGTTGGGAGTTCCAGCCCCAGGAAGTGCACAACCTGCACGCCCGCGGCCCGCAGAAGGCGGGGACAGGCACGCTGGTGAAGATTCGTCATCAAGGATTTGCCTCAGCCCCGCATGCCATCGCCGGCCACACCGACGGATGGAAGAGAGTGCTGGGCTGGCTGCAAGAGTTTGTCGAACAGGACGCGACCGTGGACACACGTCCGTCAGTTACCGCCGGCTGATGAGGTCGGCGACCGGGAGAATGCCCTCTTCACCAACCTGGGGAGTACCGTAGGGAGTGCCGTGGAAGAGTGGCGCTTCAGCGCCGCGTAAATTGTCGCTCCTTATAACGCGGCCCTGGAAGGGCCGCTCTTTCACGGTGGCGCGTGCGGCCAAATCGACCGATATCATTTGGATCGGGTTCTTACTGCGCCGAGCTCCGCGCCGGCGTCCCGGCATGCATGCAGTTCTGTATCGCCGCCAGATAGCGCTTGGAGAATTCCGTCGTGACTTCCATTTGCTCCTGCGCAGTCAGGCGCATCATGGCGCGGGTGGGATTTTTCGGATCCACCGGCGGGGCGGAAGTCAGGTTCTGGTCGGCGGCATCGCGTGTGGCTTTTATGTCGGCTTCGAAATCGGCGTGCTCTTTGGCCGACAGTCCCTTGCTGGCGTCGAGTTTTTGCTGCATTTTGTCCGCCAGGATGCTCAAGCGCAGTCCCTTGGACGAGTCGGTGCAGCCGCTGATGGTTTGCGTCGCCGCCTGCCGGTTCGCCTGCTGCGTCGCTCTCCGCTCGGCGTGCATCTGCTCCATTGTTTTGGGATGCGGGCTGGGAATTTCGCCCACGGGGATGGTCGCAATGTCGGTGGCCGTGCCGATGTTGTCCTTCAATTGCTTCTCGTAGTTAGCCTGGCCGGACTGGTCCGAGCCCGGCGAGTAGCGCGACATGCCACCGTATTTTTTCTCGCAGGCCAGAGTATTTTCCTGCACGAAGCGGTTGTGCATGGAATTGATGGCCATTTGTTCGTTGTTGGTCAGTCCCAGAAGATAGCGCTGCGGGTTTTTCGGATCGGGCGCCTTGAAGGGCTGCGAGGGTGTTACCTGGCGCAGGGCGCGGATTTCAGCCACCCAGATGTCGTGGTCCTCGGGCGCGAGCGTGGTGGTTTTGTCGAGTTTGGCTTGCAGACGATCGGCCATGAGGTGTTCGCGGTGGCCCAGCGTCCGATTCTGGCAGTCGGCAAGATTCTGCAGACCGGGCCCGATTTGCGTCGCTCCCAGACCTTGCGCAAAACTCGCAGGCAACCCCATGCCCAGAGAAATCAACAACACCAGCCCCCACAAAACCAGCCCCCGCAGCCACAATGACTTTTTCATGCTCGCCCCCCAGAGTTTTCAGGATCGCATAGAGATCAGTATCCGGCAAATCGTAAGCCCAGTGACTCCCAGTTCAAAGCGAAAATGGAAATGTTGGCAAACGTTGGGAGTACCGTGGAAGAGCGGCGCTTTAGCGCCGCGCGAGTCGTCGTTTCTTGTATCGCGGCCCTGAAGGTGCCGCTCTTCCACGGTGATGCTGGCGGTTTTAGTTCTGACCCCGTCAAAAGACGTAGCCTTCTGGGCCCGTGGTTCCCACGTCTCGCAAAGGCGGCGAGACATGGGGCACACTCGGTTGTGGCGGTTTCAGCGAAATCAAGACCCATTGAGTAGGGAGGGGTCGGCCATGGCTGTTTCTTGACTCCGGGAGAAGGCAAGGCGCCTCGCCACCGCCCGCTAACTTCCCAAAATGGGAATTTCTCCTAACTCCAACTCCGGATGTGACTTCCGCTGTTTTGTACATACATTCCGGTAAGTACGGAATGTTCCACGTGGAACATAAGTGCGATTTGCGCAAATGTTTCACGGTCAGCGGTCTTAGGGTTTGCCGCGGGAGAATTCCAGGCCGGCGTAGAAGGTGCGGCCTTGCTGGACGGGGATACTGTCGATGTTAGAAAAACCAAAGCCGGGCAGCCAGACGGTTTGGTCCAGGAGATCGCTGGCGTGGGCGGTGATCGCGACCTGATTTTTTTCCGGCAGACGGAGATAGCGGGAGATGTCCTGACGGAGTTCGGCGTTCAGGCTGTGACGCCAGCCGGTGAGCGGATTCACGTTGAAGGCGTAGGGCTTGGGGTTCCCGTCGGAGACATCGAACAGGCCGACGATGAGGCCGCGGCTGCTCTCATAACTCATGCCGGTCTTAAATCCAAAGTTCGGGATGGGCGTGACATTGCTGACGCCGTTCTGATCTTGATTGGTTTGATAGAGAAACGAGCCTTGCGCGAAGAAGTCGCGTCGAAAATAGTATTTGCCTTCGAACTCAACGCCATTAAATGTCACCCCACCAAGATTCTCGTAGTGAATGGGAGCGTGGCCCACGGTAACGATGCTGTTGGTTTGCTGGCTGTGGAAGTAGTCGGTTCCGAGCTGGAGGCGCGCGAACTGCAAATTCAAGCCCAGGTCGAAAGTGCCGACGGTCTCGGGCAGCAGGTTGCGATTGCCCTGGATGTCCGGCAGGTTGAGTGTGGTTTCGTCTATGCTGGGCGGACGAAAGGCCTTGCCATAGAGCACTTTGATGCTGGCCCAGTGCGATGGGCTCCAGATGCCGCCGACGCGGGGGACGGTAGAGAAGGGAATGCCGGCGAACTTGTTGGATTGGAAACCGGCGATCAGTTTCAGGCTCGACAGTAGCTGGTGATCAAGTTGGGCGTAGAAGCCGCCGGCGGGGCGGGTATTTCCTGCGAGCATCAGACTGTGGTCGATGCTGGCCACCTCGGTGCCAGCAATGCGGTCGAACAGCATGCCGGCGGTGAGGCGGTCTTTGGAGGTCAGGGTAATCAGGTTGGTCCATTCGGCAACAAATTCGTAGGCATCGCGGTCGGTGTAGGGATAGGCAAAGGTCACAAAAGTTGTGCGAGTGTAGGTCCCGTTGAAATCCATATCCCAGTTGTCGCGGGCCTTGTATCGGTAGCCGAGATTGGCGAAGTCGCGTGTGGTACGAGTCTCGCCGACTGCGCCTTGCACAAAGGCGGTGGCTTGCGACTCGGTGAAGGCGGACATGAAACTTAGTCCTTTGTAGTTGACGCCGAGATAATCGCCAATGCCGCGATCGACCACACTAACGTCGTGGAACGGCGGCTCGGGCGGAGCTTGGGGATTGTGTTGAAGCGGAGGCGGGACAAGATAGACCAGGGGCCAATCGGGGGACTCGTGAATCTGGGAGGCGCCGACCAGGTTGAAATCGCCACGCTTATAGAGAAAGTGTCCGGATGAGGACAAAGCGCCATTGGGTCCCACCAGACTCTTGACGCTGTACTGGTCGGCGTCGGCTTTGCGGGTAATCAGGTTTACCACGGCAGAAAAAGCGTTGGAGCCGTACAGGACCGAACCGGGGCCGCGGATGATTTCAATGCGCTCGAGGATCTCGACGGGGAAGGATTCCAGGAGATCGGAAATGATTCCTCCTTCCATGACCTCGCGAGTGGGGCGGCCGTTGATGAGAAACAGGATATGAGCGCCGGAGGTTTTGGTCTGGTCGCCGTCGGCGGCCACCAGGCTGCGATCGGTGAAATACTGGCTGGATTGGGTGAGGCCGGGGACGCGCTCGAGGATTTCGCCGAGGGTGATGCCTCCGAAGCGGCGCAGCTCGTCGCTGGTGACGACCGACATGATGCTGGGAGCTTCGGAGAGTTTGTCACTGAACAGAGATGCGGTGGTGACTTTGACGTCCATCAGTTGCTCCAAATCCATGGCGGCCAAGTCGGCGGTGGAGGCTGGCGAATTCGGTGACGGTTGGGTTTGTTGCGAGGCCGCATTCACCGCGAGAATGAAGAGCAAGGATACGCTCGCGGCAACTTGCAGGTTCCATTTGGCGATCGTCATGACCACCTCCGGTTGATGTCTGGGGATGTAGCCGGAAGTCTGGCTTTCCCATAAGCATCTATCGGCAAGGGAGGACGAGACTGTATTCCTTAAAATGCGCCAATGTGGCCGTGAGACCCCAGATTGGGAAAAGGCGAGTGTCCGCCCTACATGAGGAAATGTTGGCGTCCCGCGTTATACTGGGTTTCTATGGCGAGTGAGCCCCAGAAAACGTTCTTTCTGCAGACCTTTGGCTGTCAGATGAATGCCCATGACTCCGAAAAAGTTGTGGGGACGCTTCTCTCTGAGGGCTATCGCCAGGTAGAGACCGTCGAAGAGGCTGGGTTGGTGCTCTACAACACCTGCTCCATTCGCGACAAAGCCGAGCAGAAGGTCTTTCATCGGCTGAACGATTACAAGAAGTTGCACAAGCAGGGGAAGAAGTTCGCGGTGCTGGGGTGCGTGGCGCAGCAGGAAGGCGAGAAGATTTTCGAGCGCGCGCCGTATGTTTCGCTGGTGGCGGGATCGGCGTCGTATCGCCATCTGCCGCAGATGCTGGTGCAGCTTGAAGCAGGGAACAACCGCGTCACCGGGCTCGACGATCGCGAGACGGACGAATGCTTTGAGACCGAATTTACTGCCCGCACCAATCCCTACCGCGGCTACATTACCATCATTGAAGGTTGCGACAAGTTTTGCGCCTATTGCGTAGTGCCCTACACTCGCGGCAAAGAGCGCAGTCGGACGTCGGACTCTGTCCTGGCTGAGGCGCGGCAGATGGCTGATCTTGGGTATAGCGAAATCCAGTTGCTGGGACAGAACGTAAATTCCTACAAGGATTCGGCGGGGAAGAAGACCTTTGCTGAGCTTCTCGCGGCCGTCGGCGAGATCCCGGGGATGAAGCGGGTACGGTTCACTACTTCGCATCCTCGCGACTTCGGGCGCGACATTGTGGAGGCCATCGATGCTGTGCCTACGCTTTGTGACCACGTCCATCTTCCGGTGCAGAGCGGGTCGAACCGCGTACTGGATGCCATGCAACGTCTGTACAGCCGCGAGCAGTATCTGGAGCGGGTCTCGTGGATGCGGGCCGCCAAGCGAGAGATCAGCCTTAGCAGTGACATGATTGTGGGGTTTCCTGGGGAGACCGAGGCTGACTTCGAGGACACGCTTTCATTGCTTGAAGAGGTCGAATTCGATGCGATTTTTGGGTTCAAGTATTCTCCGCGTCCCAATACACCGTCACTGAAGCTGGAAGACGCGATTCCGGACGAAGAGAAAGCGCGGCGGTTGAATGTGCTGCTCGACAAGCAGCGTGAGATACAGAGGCGCACTTATCAGCGGCACATGGGGCAAAGAGTTGAAGTAATGGTTGAAGGGAAGAACGACGCTAAGGAACAGTGGATCGCGCGGACGTCCCAGAATAAGGTCCTGAACTTCAAGGTACCCGAAGGGGTTACGCCTGCCCTTGGCAGCTATGTAACTGTGGTTATTACAGGTTGTTTTCCCAACAGCCTTGCGGGCGAAATGGTGATATAAGAGCGGAATTGGGGCTTTTGGGAGATTACGATGGAAGTGGAAATGAAAATTCGCGGGCTGATGATGGATCCGGTGACCAACATGCCCATCGTGATTCTCAAGGAAGCGTCGAGCGAGACCGTGTTGCCGATCTGGGTGGGGATTTATGAGGCGAATGCGATTGCGCTGGAGATTGAGAAGGTTTCCACGCCGCGTCCCATGACCCATGATCTGATCAAGAACGTGCTCGTGGGCCTGGATACCCAGGTTCATAAGGTTGTAGTGACCGAACTGCGCGAAGATACGTTCTACGCGGTGATTTGGATCGAGCGGGAAGGCCGGATTATCAGCATCGACTCGCGCCCGTCGGATGCGCTGGCCCTGGCGCTGAGAGTGGATTGTCCGATCTTTGTGGAAGATGAAGTATTGAAAAACTCCAAGCTGGCTACGAATGTGTCCGACCGTGTGACCAGTGAGGAGCTGCGTAAGTGGCTGGAAGGCCTGAATGATGAAGATTTGGGCCGTTACAAGATGTAGCCTCTGGATTCCTCAACACCCCCCGAAAGCCCCTTAGAACGACAATTTAGTGACACCCGCGTCTCGCAAAGGCGGCGAGACACGGGGCACCCGGTCTCTACTTTACATAATACCTGTTATCGGACATTGCATATAAGGTCTGGCCTTGCCTGCGCCATCGCTTGACAAGCGGTTTCCCCGCCAAGCACTATCCTCAACCATGAAATATTCAGCGCAATTCGGGCTCGCTGCCCTGCTGCTTGGTTTCGGTTTGCCGGCAATGTCCCAATCCACGTCCGCACCGGCAATCACTCGGCCGCCGATTGTTGGTGTGTCGCACATTGGCTTGAGGACGGACGACATGGCGGCGGCGCGAAAGTTCTATACCGGAGTTTTGGGATTTCAGGAGCCATTCAGTCTGGATAAGCCTGCGTCCGAGGGCGGCGGTCTGCTGCTGACGTATTTCAAGGTCAATGACCACCAGTATGTAGAGATGTTTCCTGAGCTGACCGATCCGAAGATGGACCGCCTGTCCCACATTTCTTTTGAAACCACGGATGCCGAGCAACTGCGAGCTTATCTGGCCAGCAAAGGCGTCAAGGTGCCGGACAAACTTGAGCCCATGGAGGACGGCAATCGCGGCTTCGATGTCACTGATCCGGATGGGTATGACATCGAATTTGTGCAGTACATGCCGGGATCACTGCACAGTCGTAATTTTGGCAAATTTCTTCCCAACACGCGCATCTCGCAACACATCATTCATGTGGGGTTGATCATCCAGGACCAGGCGGCGGCGGACAGGTTCTACAAAGACATTCTTGGTTTCAAGGAATTTTGGCATGGTGGGATGAAAGACACGCGCGCCGACTGGATCGACATGCGTGTCCCTGACGGCACGGACTGGCTGGAATATATGCTCAACGTGCATAATCCCGATCCACATCTGCGGGGAGTGATGAACCATTTTGCTTTGGGGGTGCCCGACGTAAAGGCGGGCTACGAGATTGCCATCAAGAATGGATACAAGGCCACGGAAAAGCCCCAGATCGGCCGCGACGGCAAATGGCAGTTCAATTTGTATGATCCCAATTTCACCCGGGTAGAGCTCATGGAGCCGAAGCCGGTGGAAAAGCCTTGCTGCTCGCCGATGCTGCCCTAGGTTTAGTCCACCACCTGGGTCAGTGCGGTAGAAGTACTTTTCGCTGAGGATGTATCGCCGTCGTAGGCCGCGGTGATGGAATGTGAGCCTGGAAGCAGCGTTGATTTCGTCAGAGTAGCAATTCCCCCGCTTAAGGTACCACTGCCAATAATTTTTGTTCCGTCCCTAAACGTCACCCGCCCGGTGGGTACGAGCGATGCCGAACTGCTCACAGATGCGGTGAAGGTCACCGCCTGGTGATCGAGCGAAGGATTCAGGCTCGAACTTAGCCCCGTGGTTGTCGGCGCCGGGTCTACGATCTGACTCAACGTGGCGGAGACGCTTGGGGTCTCGTCGTTATCGCCATTGTAGTAGGCAACGATGGGGTTTTTGCCCTTGGTGGTAAATGCATACTGGAACGTGGCCTGCCCGTTGACCAGCGCCGTGGTTCCCAATACACCGTACTGTGACTTTAGCCTAAAGGTTACGGACCCGGTCAGCGGATCCCCGGAATTGGCGGTTACGGTGGCGACGATATTCACTGGCACGCCGATGTTTGAAGGATTTGAACTGGTGGACACGGTGGTCGTAGTGGTGGCCTTCTCCACCCGCTCCTCCAGAACAGGAGAGTTGCTGGAAGAATTGTGCAGATCACCGGAGTACAAAGCCATGATGTAGTGGATCCCGACCACTGGCAGGTCATCGTATGCAGCTTGATTGTTGACCAGGGGAACGGTAGCGATGGTTGAAGAACCTCCGCCTTTGAGGTCCACATTCATGAATGTCACCGTCCCGGTAGCGGTTCCCGATTGGGGCGTGACCGTGGCGGTATAGGTCAGGGTGTATTTGAGAATGGTCGGATTCGCGTCTGAAGCCAAGGCCGTGGTCGAAGGAGTGTGGGGACCCAGGTTATTGAAAAGCACATCCACGCAGCTGTAGTAACATGGCGGAATGCCGAGGCCGCTGTCGTTGGTCACTACCACGTCGGGTCTGCCGTCGCCATTCAGATCGGCGACTGCCAAAGAATTCAATTGGCCGGCATACGGAACATTGACGCCACTAGGACTTTGAAAGGTACCGTCTCCGTTGCCCAATAGCACGCTCACCCCACCGTAGCTGGGACTACTGCTGTACACGAGATCTGGTTTCCCATCGCCATTGATATCCGCGATTTTTACAGAAACGCCAGAGCTGCCGTAGGTCCCACCGGTCCGAAAGGTGCCATCGCCATTGCCCAACAACACGGCCTGTTGGGAACCGGCCACGGCTAAGTCCAGTTTGCCGTCGGCGTTTACGTCGGCTACGGCGATCGAGGTTGCCCCTTCCATTGGCAAACTATAGGATACTGCCGTTTGAAGGGTTCCATCGCCGTTGCCTAACAACACGCCCATAGTCGAGAACTCACAAGCCGCGGTTCCGCAGGTGTTAGAAATCGCTACATCGGGTTTGCCATCGCCGTTAAAATCCGCGACTGCTACGGAAGACAACGCACCCTGATCATCGCCACCTGAATCGTAAGTGACCACGGGCTGGAAGGTGCCATCGCCTTTGCCCAGCAAAACTCCGACAATGCCGTCGTAATTCGTAGCGCAAGCCGGGCTATCGAGCACGATGTCGAGTTTGCCGTCACGATTTAAATCCGCAACCGCGACCGAAGAGGTGTAACAACCGCCTGCGTCATAAGTCACGGGGGGTTGGAAGGTACCGTCACCATTCCCCAGCAGAATTGCCACTGCACCGTCGCCGTTATTTCCGCCGCCGTTGTCGGACACGATCAGGTCCGGTTTGCCATCGCGGTTTACATCTGCGACAGTCACGGAGCTCGGAGTACTCCCTGCGTTGTAGGCCACCGCCGTCTGGAAGGTACCATCGCCATTGCCCAACAACACGCTTACGTTGCCTTGTCCACATTCATCTACGCTGTTACACGCGTTGGCGAGTACCAGATCGAGCTTGCCGTCGTGGTTTAGATCCGCAATCCAGACTGAAGACGGGATGTACCCTCCCGAGCCATAAACCAGGGGTGCGACCAGAATGGGATCTCCCGCGTCCAGTGTGCCGATACCTTCCAGCAACTGGGGGCCGGGCAAAGCTAATCTGCCGGGAAATATTCCCTTGGTGGGGCGAAAAAGATAGGTGGTTTGCGGAATATTCTGGGCGGGCAGGGTTGAGGCCAGAAAAAACAGGCAAAGACCGACGATGCAAGAGCGGGGAATACGGTTCGTCGCCATCACAGAATCTCCTTGGAGTGGCCGGGGCTCCGTTTGAAATCGACAGATCAGCCGCTCACAGGCTTCTAACCGGGCTATTTGCAGGCTATTACAGGAACCATCGAAGGGGAAGGCGGGAGAAAAATATCATTGGAACTGGGCCGTGTCAACGGCTGAAATGCGCGGATGTTCGGGATGACCATTGTGGTTCGAAGCATTGGGCCTAAGCCCATCAGGCGCCGATCAGCCGCGATGGCTATTGGTTAGCTGTGGGGCCGGCTCCCCTGCCAGCACAATCTTGGCGTGGAACAAGGTTCCAGCTACGCGGGTGGCGATGGCGATCAGTTCCCTTTGCCCGCAAAACACTTTCACCTGGCGGGCGCTGGAAAGTTCCGGCAGATTCACGGCACGCCCGTTGCGGATGCGGGCAGCCATCTCCTCATTCGCGGTCACTGCGGGAAATTGAGGCAGGAGCATCCGGGGATGAATGAAGATCTCTTCCAACTGATCCGAGGTGGCAGCGGCCTCCAATGCCTCCAGGGTGTGGGCCTCGGTTACTTTGAATTCGCCAACACTGGTTCTGCGTAGAGCTTGCAGGTGGGCGCCGCATCCGAGTTGCTGCCCCATGTCGTGAGCCACGGAACGCATATAAGTCCCTGAAGCCACGCGCGCACGGAAGCTGGCACGGTCGCCGTCCACGGTGAGGACCTCGAACTCTTTGATTTCCACTTGCACCGGCGTGAGTGGGACATCCTGATGCTTGCGCGCCAGTTTGTAGGCCGGCACGCCATGGATCTTCTTGGCCGAAAATGCCGGCGGCATTTGTTCGATCACACCCTGGAATCGCTGCGATAACTTCTGCAATTGCTCAAGAGAAATAGTAGCGACTTGAGGAGCGCTGGTCGCTTCGCCGTCGGCATCATAGGTATCAGTGGCAAAGCCGAAGCGGATCACGCCCTCGTAGGTTTTTTCCGACGAAGTGTAGAACTGTGCCAGGCGGGTAAAACTTCCTATGACCAGGGGCAGGACGCCTCTGGCCAACGGATCCAGAGTACCGAGATGGCCGACGGACCGTTCACGCAGAATGCGCCGTACTCGCTGGACCACGTCATGCGAAGTGAGGCCGGGCGGCTTGTCGATGATGAGAACACCGTTCATAGTGAGGGCAGAGAAAATCTGTTAACTTACATTATCCCGCATGATTCCCCTACGCGACGATCAGCCCCGCTTCAGCACGCCGTACGTGAATTATTTCCTGATCGCGCTGAATCTGCTTATTTATCTTTTCCAGTCTACGCTGGATCCGGAGAGCTCGAATGCTTTAGCTCAACAACTTGGTTTTGTGCCGGCGCACGTGACCAGGTTTTTGGCGGGGAGTGGCAGGCTGGATTTCGTCTCAGTATTTCTTCCCTTCCTGACCTCAATGTTCCTGCACGGCTCCTGGTTGCATGTCATTGGCAACATGTGGTTCTTGTGGATTTTTGGCGACAACATTGAAGACCACATGGGACACGCCCCGTATCTGGGATTTTATTTATTAAGCGGGATCGCGGCCGCGGTGACGCAGGTGCTACTGACTCCGAATGTTCGCGTCCCGACTGTCGGGGCCAGCGGCGCCATCGCGGGGGTGCTGGGGGCGTACTTTATTTTGTATCCCCGGGCGAGGGTTCTGACATGGTTGTTTGTCCCGTTCTATCTGCCCGCCTGGGTATTTCTGGGTTTCTGGTTTGTGATGCAGTTCCTTAGCGGCGCAGCGACTCGTGCAGGTTCGTATAACCAGGCCGGAGGGATTGCCTTCTGGGCCCACGTCGGCGGATTTATTGCCGGCATCGTGCTGGTGAAACTTCTGCCCGAACGGCAGCAGCGGTATCGCTACGGGACCTGGTAGCGCGGGCCGCTATAATAGTGAAGTGAGCGCTCATTCTGTGAAGCAAGTCGCTACCGCCGACTTCCCTACCCGCTGGGGCAAGTTTCGCATCCACGGATTTCAAGGCGAATTTGACACGCAAAGCGATACCCCGCGCAAAGAGGAAGCTGTTGCTTTGGTTATGGGTGACATCCATTCTCAGCCGCCTTTGATACGTATCCATTCCCAGTGTCTTACGGGAGACGTCTTCGGCTCGCTGCGCTGCGATTGCCGTCAGCAACTGGAGATGGCCTTTGCTCTGATCGCCGAGCAGGGCGCCGGAATCATCCTGTATGAATTACAAGAAGGACGCGGCATTGGCTTGATGCCGAAGCTGCAAGCTTATGAGTTGCAGGATTCCGGGTTGGACACCGTGGAGGCCAACGAGCGCCTGGGATTTAAAGCTGATCAGCGGGAGTTCGGCTTGCCGGCGGAAATGCTGAAGGCGCTGGGAGTCTCGCAAGTGCGATTGCTCTCGAATAATCCTGACAAAGTTGCCGCGCTGGAACGGGGCGGGATCAAGGTAACTGAGCGCGTTCCCTGCGAAGTCGCTCCCAGCAGCCACTCGGAAGACTACATGCAGACCAAGAAAGACAAGCTGGGACACCTGTTCACTTCGCGCTAGTCGTTCTTAATACAGTGGGACTTTTCCGTCGATCTGACGCGACCACGCATCAATTCCACCGCTCATCGATTGAGCCTTCTCAAATCCTTGCTGCCGCAGCCAGTTGGTTACGTTTAGAGAACGCACACCGTGATGGCACACCACGATGATGTGTTCCTCGGGATCGAGTTCCTGATGGGCGCGGCTGGGGACGTCTCCCATGGGCATGTGCTTGCTGCCGGCAATGCTCGCGGCCTCGAACTCCCAGGGTTCGCGGACATCGAGCAGGATGAATAATTCGCCACGATCGAATTCGGCTTTTACTGCTTCGGGATCGATCTCGTAATCCATCATTAGGATCAGGTGCTCGCGCTTTTTCCGGGAGCAAAAGTTAAGAACAAGCTCGCTACCGCCGCCAGTCCCCAGAATCCCACGGAGATCACACGCAGGTCATAGACCGCTTCTTTGGGGGCATTGATCCATCCTGCCAAAGCAAAACCGAGAGTGAAGTTTGCCAGCACCAAGGAGAAGAAAATTCGCTCGCGCCAGCAGCGAGTTTCGGTCAGGAGCCCCAGCATCAAAAGCACCCAGACCGCGTAGGTCGCGATGGACCAGGCATCATGCGGCCAATAGAATTCCGCCCGTCGCACGTGAGAATACGACAAGTAAGCCAGGTATGAGCAGGCCGTTACGCCAGCGATACCCCAGACCGGCGTACCGCACATAAGGTGCGCCGACTTGCTGCGAACGGTTTCTGCGGGCGCTATTTGCCCTTCCATACCGGCTCCCGTTTCTCCAGAAAAGCGGTGATCCCCTCGCGGGCGTCTTCGGTGTTCATCAATTCGTCAAGATAGATTTGCTCCGCGCGCGCCAGGCCTTTGTGAAAATGCATGGCATCCCAAACATAGATCGCTTTCTTGGCCAGGGCAAGTGCGACCGGACTGAGTTTCACCAGACGATCCACGGTTTCCTGTACCACCGCCTCAACTTCGCCTTCCGGCACCGCGCGATTTGCCAGGCCGATGTTGGCTGCTTCCCTGCCGCTGATGCTGCGTCCGGTCAGAATGAGCTCGGCGGCATGCTTCTGACCCACGAGCGCGGAGAGCATGGTCGCGGCAACCGGCGGATAACTCCCCAGCTTGATTTCAGGAAATCCCCACACCGCCGACTCCGAAGTGTAGGCCAAGTCACAGACGGCCGCCAGCTCCGCGCCTCCTCCCAGACAATTTCCCTGTATTGAAGCCAGGCTCACCTTCCTGGTGTTGATCAGCATGTGAATCACGCCGTGGAATTTGGCGAGCACTTCATGAATCTTGTCTGGAGTATGAGCGGCAATATCCACTCCTGCCGAGAAGTCCTTCTGGGAGCCGGTCAGGAGTAACACAGAAATCTCGCGATTATTGTCGATGTTCTTCAGCGCGTCTTCAAGTTCCTCCATCATCGGGATATCGATGATGTTCAGAGGGGGATTGTGCAAGGAGATACGAGCCAGCGGCGGATTCAGAGCAATCGAGATGCGAGATAATTTTGTTGCCATTGAGTCGTTCCGCAACGTGTGGCTTATAGATTGATTGCCGACTTGCGCACTTCGCCGATGCTGGCCAGCGGATCACGCGCACCTTCTTTCGGCGCGATCCATTTCTTCTCGTTGCTGATGATGTCCAGGAGCAACTTCTTGTCATTCACTCCCGGCATAAATTCCGTCAAATGCTGCTCGTAAGCTGCATCGTCGAGTGGCTCGCCGCTCTCAGCATGAAATTTCTGTCCGGCCCAGCGTCCGATGGCCCGGTTGAACTGAATGTGGGGAGCATAAAGTTTCGGCTGGCCAGGTTGCAACACATGGTTGAGACGATCGATGAGCCCGGCCACTTCGTCGCGATAAAGATGCCGGTTGTAATCGTTGAGATCGTCGAGCTTGGCGGCCTGCTCATTCTTGGGTTCGTCGTAACGTCCCTTGATTCCCCACACATAAGACCAGTGCGCCGAAGATGAATTATCGGTACCAAAGAGGTCGTAAGAGCTTGAAATCCATTTGTTGAGATATTTCTGTATGAGCCAGGCGGGAACGACGCCGGCTTGCACAATCCGGCGCAGACCGTCATTGCCAGTGCCCATGTGGAAAGCTTCTTCCCGCAGCATGTAAGACATGGAGCGGCCGAGCGGAGCGAAAGCGGAATACTTGAGCATTTGCAACTGGAATTTACCGTCGCGGTCAACGAAATCGGTGTAGGTAAAGAAATCCATCCAGTTGTCCACTTCGACGTTGAACGCGCCGAGCAGGCGCTTGTTCTCAAACGCCCGGCGCTCCAGCATCTTCTGCGCTTCGACTTTGCCGGAGTAACCGAAATGATCGACCAACAAGGCGCACATCTGCCAGCCGTGGCGCATTTCTTCAATCATGACGCGGGTAATGGCGCGGCGGTCCCAGTCGGTGGGAGCGCTCTCGAAGAGATTCCGTTGCTGCTCGACGCTGGCGAATTCGGTATCACCCTGATACACGATGAGATTGATGAGTGCGTCGCGCATCTGTTGGGTTGGCACCTGCCGCAGATTCTCCCACTTGCGGCGGCCTTTGAAGGATCCAAACTGGACTTCCTCGGTTTCAATCGCGCCGTAAAGCGTGTCGAATTTAAAGCTGGCAATCTCATCGTGATTGACGCCAATCTCTTTGCGCCAATCATCGAACAGACCTACCCAATCACTGAATGTACCGATCTTTGCGACTTTTCCCGGCATAACACCTCACTTCAGGAGATCCCTTCGCTGGGTTCAGAATGAGCGCCGCGCTCACCTGGCCTTGAACTCCGCGGGCCGCTTCTCCACGTAAGCCGCCAGGCCTTCTTTCGCGTCTTCACTCTGGAAAAGGATTTGCTGGTTCTCGCGTTCAACCGCCAGCGCCGATTCCATGGGGATTTCCCAGCCGGTCTGCACCGCACGCTTTATGCGTCCTACGGCCTTAGCGGCCTTGTTCGGCGGACAGAACTGGCGGGCGTACTCCATGATGTTCTCCATAAAGCCGTCGCGCTCGAAAATATCATTGATGATTCCCAGTTCGAGCGCTTCTTCAAACGAGAAGGTGTTTCCGGTGACCATCAACTCGATGGCTTTACTCTTGCCCACCATGCGGGAAAGGCGCTGCGTGCCGCCGGTGCCAGGCAGAACCCCCAGGTTGACTTCCGGTAGGCCGATCTTGCCCGCGTCTTTGCGTGCAATGCGAATGTCGGCAGCCATGGCAATTTCAAGCCCGCCGCCTACAGTGTGACCATTCAGAGCAGCAATTACCAGCTTGGGCGTGTGTTCGAGACGGAGCAGAGTTTCGTTTGCGTGCAAGCAAAAATAATACTTAAAGGTGGGATCCACGCTGGCCAGCATTTTGATGTTGGCCCCAGCCGAGAAGAACTTGTCCCCTGACCCGGTTAGAACAATCACATGGACGTCGTTATCCATGCGCGCCCGCAGGATGGCTTCATCGAGCTGACGGTTCATTTCATAGGTATAGGTATTGGCCGGCGGATCGAACATCTCGATCACCGCGACCCCGCCCTCAGGCCGATAATTGATCAGTTGTTTTGCGCTTTCGCTAGTAGTTGGCTGCAATGTGGTCGCCATGTAAGACTCCTTCTCTGGAGAAATGTATTAGTTCGATACAACAGATTTCTTTTTTCTTGAACTCTTTGCTGAAGGGGCACCGCAAATGCCGCACAAAAAAGTGTCGCCCATTTCCCGCGCCAATTCCCGGGCGTTGGCATCCACGCGCGGGTTGTACCAGGTATAGATCCAATTGATCATGCCAAACAGGCTTAGCACTGCGACCCTGTTGGAAAATTGTAGTCTTCGTGCCCGCTTGAAGTCGTGTAGTAAATCTGTGCAAATCCGGTAATACTCACGCTTGATGGCGGCAACTTCCTGCCCAAGACCGTTCTTCAGCACGTCATCCTCGTGGGAAAGCACGGTCATGGCTTTCTGATTGGCTAGGAAATATTCCAGGTGATTCAGGATGAAAAGGCGAATGCGGGCTTCTGGATCGTCTACTTTATTTAATCGCTCCTGAAGCCGCTCTACGACGGTTGTGAACGTATGTTTCTGAATCAGGTACAACAGCTTTTCCTTAGATTCGAAATAATAATAAAGGCCGGCCAGCGACATACCGGTCGCCCGCGAAAGATCGCGCATGGAGGCGCCTTCGTATCCCTTTTCATAGAAAACTTCGGTGGCGTGGGCCAGGATCTTGCCCAGTCGGCGGTCAAACCGGGTTTCCGAGCAAGCGGGAATCGGGGCTCGCCTGCGGGAGGAAGCAGCAACACCGACCTGTGGGGACGCGCTGACCATATTATTCGAACGTTCGTTCGAAGTATACAGCAATGGCTGGAACCGACACAAGCAGGCGATTCAGTTGCGGATGTCCGCCATCAGAAGTTCCACTTCGGCCTTGAGAGCGGCGGTCAGCGGCAATAGCGGAAGGCGCGACTGGCCTCCGAAGTAGCCGTTTAAGTCCATGGCATATTTCAGGCCGGGGATGCCCAACTCGCCCCCTACGCGCCGGGCTGCGGCGGTCACACGGTCTTGTTTTACTCCAGCGAGTGCGCTGTCGCCCTCTTTCCACGCGGCGTAGATTTCGTAGCAAGCCGTTGGTGCCGGAGAGGCAAAAGCAATAACCGCTCCCACTGCACCGGCTTGCAGGCAAGGTTCCAATTGTTGAGCCAGGCCCGACAGCACCTGAAATCCCACTTGCTTCGGGCGCGTCTTCAATCCGCCGACCACGGTCAGCGCCGAAGACGACGGCTTTGACGCGTCCTCGGTCCCGCCGATTGTGACCAGTTCCCCGCCCCGGTTATTTTCTTCCATCGCTGCCTTCAGCATGCGAGGCGTGGCTGCGTCAAACGTATCCGTCACCGTAGCTGAGCGTTTTACATGGCGTGTGCCTTCGACCATCCGGCGGATTTTGTCAGGATCGCCGGTTGATTCCTTGATTCCGATAATGTTGGGATGATGGGACAACTCGATGACCAACTCTACCGGCAGGTCATACCCGGTGAATGGAGGGACGTTGTAAAGCATCACCGGAAGCGGTGACCGGTCAGCAACCATGCGATAGAACGCCAACAGATTGGCGGGCTGCATCTGCTTCTTGTAGAAATGCGGAGTGCGAACCAAAGCAACGTCGTAGCCGAGTTCGGCCGCATATTCGCTCAACCGCAAGGTCTCGATGGCGGATTCAACACCTGTCCCCGCGATGAGCACTTTGTTTGGCGCGGCGGCTTCGCGGGCGGACTTGAGCACATCTCGCCGCTCCTGGTCCGACAGCAGAATCGCTTCGCCAGTTGATCCCAGAACAACAATTCCCGCGACCGGAGTCTTCGAGTAGCGTTCGACGTTATGTTCCAGCTTCTTGAAATACACGTTGCCGTCGGCATAAAAGGGCGTCGTGATGGGAGGGAAAATACCTTGAAGTAGCATCGTGGACTCGTGCGTTGCGTGAATTCCCGCTTTTCAGCGTTTGACTGATTCGCGTCGCTCCGCGTGCAAATGTTGTAGTGCCTGCACTTTGATCTCTCCGCGTTGAAGTGCGGCAATACCCTCCGCAGCGGCGCGAGCGGCGGACAGAGTCGTTATCGAAGTAATGCGGCCGTGAACAGCGGCGCGGCGAATGGCCTTTTCGTCGAAAAATGGGTCCTGGCCATGTGGCGTATTAATGATGAGCTGAATGCGGTCGCCCTTGATCAAATCCACGACATTCGGGCGGCCTTCTTTTACTTTGTAAACGCGCTCGACGTTCAAGCCGATGCTTTCCAGAATGTCAGCTGTGCCTGCGGTTGCGACCAGCTTGAACCCCATGTCTACAAACTTGCGCGCCAGTTCGGCGACGTGCGGTTTATCGTGGTCGGTGACGCTGATGAATACCGTGCCAGCCGTCGGCAGCTTTTGTCCGGCCGCGATCTGTGCCTTGGCGAAGGCTTCGCCGAAGTTGTCAGCAACTCCCATGACTTCGCCCGTGGACTTCATTTCCGGGCCCAGCACGGTGTCCACGCCAGGAAATTTATTCCACGGAAACACCGGAGACTTCACGTAATAGCACTCTCCGGTGTCGAGATCAGCCTTGCGGTCGATGAATTCCGGCAGAAACTCGCGCAGCTTGCGTCCCGTCATCAGACGCGCGGCAATCTTGGCCAGCGGTACTCCAGTTGCCTTCGAAACATAGGGCACCGTCCGCGAAGCCCGCGGATTCACTTCGAGGACGTAGACTTTTCCGCCATCCGCACCATTTCCTTTGTCAGCGTTGGCGGGTATTCGTGGAATAGCAAACTGAATATTCATTAGTCCGATAACCTTGAGGGCCCGCGCTAACTTGAACGTGTACTCGCGCATGCGGTCAAGCAAGTATTGCGGAATGTCGACAGCGGGCAGGACACACGAAGAATCGCCGGAATGAATACCAGCCTCTTCGATGTGCTGCATAATGCCGCCGATGACCACGTCTTCTCCGTCGGAGAGCGCGTCCACGTCAACTTCGATCGCATCTTCGAGGAAATGATCGATGAGTACAGGGCGGTCCTGGGAATATTCGACCGCTTCTTTCATGTAGCGGATGACGGTTTCTTCGTCGTAGGCAATGACCATGGCACGTCCGCCAAGCACGTAGGAGGGACGCACGAGCACGGGATATCCAACTCGTTTAGCACCTTCAACCGCTTCTTCGATGGAAGCCGCCATCGCGCCGGGAGCCTGTGGGATTTCTAACTCGTCGAGCAGCTTTCCGAAGCGCTTGCGATCTTCCGCCAGATCAATGCACTCGGGGGATGTGCCGATAATCTTTACTCCAGCGGCTTTCAGTGGCAGCGCAAGATTCAGCGGCGTCTGCCCGCCGAACTGCACGATTACGCCGACTTCTGCGCCCGCTGACGCCTCGTGCTCGCAAATAGCAAGCACATCTTCCAGGGTGAGCGGCTCAAAGTAGAGGCGATCGCTGGTGTCGTAGTCGGTTGAGACGGTCTCGGGATTGCAGTTGATCATGATCGTCTCGTAACCGTCGTCGCGCAGCGCGAATGACGCGTGGCAGCAACAATAATCAAACTCAATTCCCTGCCCAATGCGATTGGGTCCGCTGCCCAGGATGATCACCTTCTTTTTCGAGGTTGGCGCAGCCTCGTCTTCTTCTTCGTAGGTGGAGTACAGATAAGGCGTGAAACTTTCAAATTCCGCAGCGCAGGTATCGACCCGCTTGTACACCGGCTTGACGCCATGTTTTTTGCGCAGATGCCGGACTTTTTCCTGGTCGCCTTTGCCGCTGAGCCGCCAGGTTCCCGCGAGACGCCCATCGGAGAAGCCCATGCGCTTGGCATCGCGCAGCACAGAAGTCGGAATCGACTCCATGGGGTGTTTCTCCAGCTCCAACTGCATGTCATTAATTTCTTTAAGCTGGTAGAGAAACCACGGATCCATCGACGTCATCTTCGCAATTTGCTTTACCGTGTGGCCCTGGCGCAACGCGTAACGGATATAAGAAAGCCGCTCCGGATGCGGCGTTACCAGGCGCTGGGTGAGAATCTTGGGTTCGATCTTCTCACCACCGATGCGTTTGCCCGTATCCAGCGCGCGAACGCCCTTCATGAGAGCTTCCTTGAAAGTGCGGCCAATGGCCATCACTTCACCCACGGATTTCATCTGTGGTCCGAGGCTTTCGTCGGCACCGGGAAATTTCTCGAACTGCCATTTGGGAATCTTGACCACTACATAATCAAGAGTGGGTTCGAAGCAGGCTGGAGTTTTACGCGTAATGTCGTTGGGGATTTCGTCCAGCGTATAGCCGACAGCGAGCTTGGCGGCGATCTTCGCGATCGGAAACCCTGTGGCCTTCGATGCCAGAGCGGAAGATCGCGAAACCCGCGGATTCATCTCAATCACGACCATCCGGCCGGTGGTCGGGTGGACTCCAAATTGAATATTCGATCCGCCGGTTTCCACGCCAATCTCGCGAATCACGGCAATCGAAGCATCGCGCATGGCCTGGTATTCACGGTCGCTGAGGGTTTGCGCGGGAGCCACCGTGATCGAGTCGCCTGTATGCACACCCATGGGATCGAAGTTCTCAATCGAGCAGATGATGATGACGTTGTCCTTCACGTCACGGATCACTTCCAGCTCGTATTCTTTCCATCCCAGCACCGACTCTTCAATCAAGGCTTCATGCACAGGAGAAAAATCGAGACCACGGGCCAGCACTTCCATCAATTCTTCGCGGTTGTAGGCGATGCCGCCGCCGCTGCCGCCGAGGGTGAACGACGGGCGAACGATTACCGGCAGCCCGATCTTGCCGGCAAACTCCAACCCGTCTTTCAGATTGTTGACCAGCGCCGACTTCGGAACGTCGAGGCCGATCTTGAGCATCGCATCTTTAAAGTAGAGGCGATCTTCGGCTTTCTTGATGGCGTCCACGTTGGCGCCGATCAGCTTCACGTTGTACTTGTCGAGGATCCCGCCGTCGGAAAGTTCGATGGCAAGATTAAGCGCGGTTTGGCCGCCGACCGTCGGAAGGACCGCGAATCCAGCTCCCGGGGACATCTCGCGTTCAATACGAATTATTTCTTCGAGATACTCCTTGGTGAGCGGTTCGATATAAGTGCGGTCGGCAAGTTCGGGATCGGTCATGATGGTGGCGGGATTGGAATTCGCCAATATCACTTCGAAACCTTCCGATTTGAGCGCCTTGCAGGCTTGCGTGCCGGAATAGTCGAACTCCGCCGACTGGCCAATAACGATGGGGCCGGAGCCGAGGATCAGTATTTTCGAGATGTCTGTGCGTTTGGGCATTTATTTCAGTCGTAGATGATTCTCGTCAACAACAGCGGCAATCCTCGGCTCGTCGCGAAGAATCGTGCTGTAAATCCAGGTGTAGTGGCCTTTGTCCTTGATGACAGCCATGGTGCGTTCAGGCCCAATCAACTGGCGATCAGCTTCGATTTCCAGATAGCAATCAACCAGATGACCGTAGGTGCTGTACTCGTTTTCAGCACCTTCCGGCAGACCGACCGGCGCGTTGGGATACATCTCCCGCAGTTCCTGTACCGCATGATGCTGCGGGCCGTCATGGTCCCGCAAATACCAGTGCAACTGCTCGTGGACGAATGATGAAAGCAACTCGTCTTCTGAATCGGCGAAGCGGACATTCAGAGTGAGCTCCGGAAAGGCATGATTCATGGCGCGTTCTTCGATGATCACCTTGCGCGTGAACGTGTATTTGCTCAAATCGTAGTCGTGAAGCACTTTCTCCAGCATCGCTCTCGTTCGTTGCTCGCGCTCGGTATTGTGACTTAATTCAATCTTGACGGATTGCGCCGAGGCCAATCCCGACAGAATTAACGTCCATACGAGTATTTTGATCATAACTTTCTCGCCATACTCAATGTTCTGGATTCCACTCCTGCGGCGGCGCATTCGGAGAACTGGGGGACCCACCAACAGTCATCGCGACCCTGATGCCCTGCCAACCCTCGTTGCCGAGTTCGAACGCGATGGCACGCGTCTTAAATCCCAAATAAGTGAAGATTGCTAGATAAGACCCTTGCTCTAGCGACAGTGCAAACTGCCCCTTCTCATTCGACAGCGCTTCTGCTACGTCTCCTTTTTCAAGAGCTCCTTTGCTCAACACCTCAATTTTTAGGCGCGGGATTACCGCTTCACTCGCGTCCTGCACCATGCCGCGAAACTCTTTCAACTGAACATTTGGGGCGTTTCTGGCGAGCATCTCTAGCATCTCTTTTCGCTGTTGTTCCTCGCTAATTGGAGGGACAAACTTCAGTTCGCAGGCGTCCGCACCGCTACCATTGTTGCTGACGCCTAGTCGGAGAGTTGTGAATAGTTTCCCCGAGTATGCGAGGACGCGATAGCTCCCAGGTTCCAATTCACCCGGTCTTGCTAGGCCTTGCTGATCAGCCGACCCGGTCCAGGTCAGCTTCTCGCCGTTGTCAATTTGTCGATAAATTTCTATGCGCGCACCTTCCAAGGTACGGTTAGATAGGGTCGTAGAGATGACGGGGTGTTGCGAAGAGCCACAAAAGGGTTCTTCCAGGACCACGGTCTCAGCCGCGGAAATATTGACCACGGTGAAGCACAACGCGGCAATCCAAGAAAGCTTCACCCTTTCCACTCCTCCATCATCTTCACGAAATCCTTAAACAGATAATGCGAATCATGCGGTCCGGGAGCTGCCTCCGGGTGATACTGAACGCTGAATAATGGCAGATTCCTATGCCGCAGTCCTTCCAGCGTGTTGTCGTTCAAGTCGATGTGAGTCAGATCCACTTCGCTTTGCGGCAGCGAATCCGGATCAACGGCAAAATTATGATTGTGAGCCGTGATCTCAATCTTCCCTGTATGCAGCTGTTTCACGGGATGGTTCCCGCCGTGGTGGCCAAATTTCAATTTGAATGTTTTTCCGCCCAACGCAATTCCAACCAGCTGATGCCCCAGGCAAATTCCGAAGATCGGCTGTCGCCCCATGAGTCGGCGAATGTTGTCCACCGCATAAGAACAAGGCTCCGGATCGCCGGGCCCGTTCGATAGGAATACGCCGTCCGGCTTAAGCGCCAAGACATCCTCCGCGGGAGTTTGAGCTGGAACCACCGTGACTTTGCAGCCTTCGCCGCGCAGCTTGCGCAGGATGTTGTGCTTGATCCCGTAGTCGTAAGCCACCACATGAAAACGCGCCGGCTCGTCTTTCACGCCGACAATTTCGTCTGGCAGATGAGAACGCTCACCGGTTTCCCAAACGTACATGCTTTTCGTGCTCACCACCTTGGCCAGATCCATGCCATCCATCTTCGGGATCGATCTGGCTTTAGCGATGAGCTTGTCGGCATCCGTTTCCAGAGATGAAATCACGCCGCGCATAACGCCGTTGTCGCGTAAGTGACGCACCAGGGCCCGTGTGTCAATATCGGCCAGCACTGGAACTTTGAATTGTTCGAGATATTCTTCGGCGACCTGCTGCGAACGCCAGTTCGAGCTGACGCGCGAAAACTCACGTACGATCAGCCCTTCGATATAAGGCCGCGTGGCTTCGTTGTCGTCTGAGTTGGTGCCGTAGTTGCCAATTTCCGGGTTGGTGAGAACTACGATTTGGCCTGAATAGGAAGGATCGGTGAAAATTTCCTGATAGCCGGTGATGGAAGTATTAAAAACTACTTCCCCATGACATTCGCCTTTGGCTCCGTAGCCTTTGCCTCGGAAGACTCTGCCGTCTTCCAGCGCAAGCATAGCCTGCATTCTCGCTCCAGGGAGTGGATTTTATAAATTCTAACAGGCCGAACGAGGGTTCGGCCAAGAATTTAAGCGGAGTTGCTGTGGATTTCTTTCGCTCGAGCGAGACTCTTCTTCTATCGCAGCAGCCCCATCTTCTCGACCGGCCAATATCCGAGCACGGCCTTGCCATAGATGTAGCTGGATTTCACCGGCCCGAAGTCGCGACTATCGTCTGACATGCTGCGATGGTCTCCCATCACGAAGTAGGAATTCGGCGGCACTGTAATTTCCCGGTATGGACGCTCGTCTAAGTAGATGCCCGGAACGTAGTCTTCGCGAATTGGTTTGCCATTCACGAAGGTTTGACCATCCTCAATGCGGATGCGGTCACCCCCAACCCCGATCACCCGTTTGATAAAGCTCTTTGAAGGATCTCGGGGATAGCGAAATACCACGATGTCCCCGCGCTGGATCGGCTCCAGCCGGTACACGAACTTGTTGACGAAGATGCGCTCCTGGTCGTTCAACGAAGGCATCATGCTCGTGCCCTCGACCTTCATAGGCAGGTACAGAAAGATCACGATGAACGCCAAAATCGCCAATGAGATGAGAAGATCGCGAAGCCACAAAGTTAAAACATTCAAACCACGCGCATGAGCCGGTGCAGCTTCCCCCGGTTTAGGGGCAAGGCTTGGCCGAACGATCTCGATGGAATCAGGCATCCCGCATTCAATTCTATATGGATCGGCGGGCCACCGAACAGATTTGGGGACTGCCCGCGAAGGTACGGCCTGGGTGTCGGGCCCACTGCCAGACCACTATTCGCGTTACAATAATTGTTGGGAGGGACCCGATCCATGTTGAAACGCGGCTTGACGCTGGCCTGTCTGTTCCTGATGACTTTGACCATGTCCACTCCTTGGGCTAAGTCTCAGCAGGATGCGGATGTACCCGCGTATAACGAGGATCCGCCGTCCAAGGACGCCAAGCTTCCGGCCATCCTGAGCAAGGACCAGCTCGGAATTGACGAAGCCCCGGAGGCATACCAGACCCACGCCTACGAGTTGGCGGCGAAAATTCCGGAAGTCATCCATCAGCAGCCCTGTTACTGCTATTGCGACCGGAATATGGGTCACAAGAGCTTACATAGCTGCTTTGAAGGCAAGCACGCGGCCGAGTGTTCCACCTGCATGAAGGAGTTGTATTACTCTTACTCCATGCATAAGCGGGGCAAGACGGCCGCCGAAATTCGTCAAGGAATCATCCGGGGAGAATGGAGACAGATCGACCTGAAGACGGCAGCGTCGATCAATTAGCCTCGGAGCGAGAATCTACTAGGGTGGCCGAGTTGACGCCCGCGCGAAACCCGCGTATAAACTGCTCGCACCAGTTGTAAGAGATTTTTCCACAATTGGCCACGGACAAAAGGCCAAGGTTGGACGCGAGAGTGCAGCGGGATGAAGAGAAAACCACCAGCAAGAGTTAAGGCTTCACCGTCCAAGCCTAACAAAAAAGGAGCACTTACGAAGAGCACGGGAAGAGTTCTGCACATGGCCCAGAAGACCACCCCCAAGAAGTCCGTGGGCGATGACCCGCGTTTTGCACAGGCTGTGCAAAACTATGAAGCTGGTCTGCGCGCTATGCAAGAGCGCAAATTCGATAAGGCGAAGACCCACTTGCTGAAAGTCGTTTCCGGCCCCAGTAAAGAGCTGGCGGACCGCGCTGGCGTCTATCTAAACAACTGCAATCAGCAGTTGGAACGATCCACGAATCACTTTAAAACTCCGGAAGAGCACTATGACTACGCGATTTCTCTCATGAACGTCGGCGACTACGTGACCGCCCGTGAGCACTTGGACGCTCTTTCCAGGCAGGTGCCCAAGGCGGACTACGTGGCTTATGGTCTGGCGGCCCTGAATTGCCTGACCGGGCATGTGGAAGATTCGTTGCGCACTCTGGATCAAGCCATTCGCCTGAATCCTGCGCTCCGCTTCCAGGCCCGCAACGACTCCGATTTCCAGAACCTCGCGGAAGACCCCCGCTTCACCGAACTGCTGTATCCGGATCCAGGAGCTGACCTGCCTTCTGGCGACGGCACCGAAGAGGTCAATTAGCAGCAGCCATGAAGGAAACACAGCAACGCCCGGCATCCTCGCCTCGGGCACGGATTGCTGGTGGTTTGCGTGTGGTCGCGATTGGGGGCGGCACCGGCCTTTCCACGCTCCTCAAAGGCCTCAAACAGTACGTTGTTCCGTCCGGCGGGCTTTCGTTCCTGACGCCCGACAAACCTGTAATCAGCGAACTCTCCGCCGTAGTCACCGTCAGCGACGACGGCGGCTCCAGCGGCCGCCTGCGTAAGGAGTTCAATATGCTTCCCCCCGGCGACATCCGCAACTGCATCGTCGCGCTTTCGGAAGATGAGGCACTGCTCTCCCGCTTGTTTCAACATCGCTTTGAAAAGGGTTCCGGACTGGAAGGACACACCTTTGGCAATCTATTCCTGGCGGCATTAACATCGCTCACCAGCGATTTCAGCGAAGCCGTCCGCCTGTCCTCAGAGATTCTTCTTACTCGGGGACACATTTATCCAGCAACCACTTCCAACGTCGAGCTTGAAGCTTTGATGGAAGATGGGACTCGGGTCCGGGGCGAAACCAACATTACCGCCAGCAAGGAGAGAGTGCATGAGCTCTTTCTGGTCCCCGCCGATGCGGAACCTCTGCCCCAGACCTTGAGCGCAATCGAACGCGCGGACATCATCACCATTGGCCCCGGATCTTTGTTTACCAGCTTAATTCCAAACCTGCTGGTTCGCGGCATCGCGCAAGCGATCATCAAATCGTCAGCGGTAAAAGTGTACGTTTGCAACTTGATGACCCAGGCCAACGAGAGTTTGGGACGTACCGCCGCCGATCACATCCGGGCTCTCAATGAGCACGCGGAAGCCAATATTTTCGATTACGCGTTGATCAATCGCAAGGCAGCTTCCCCGGAAATGAAAGCCAAGTATGTGCACGAAGGTCAGGCGCAAGTAGTGGCTGATCTGGAGGCGATCGAAGCCCTGGGGGTCATCCCCGTTTTGGGCGATTATCTGGAAGGAGGCAACGTTGCCCGCCATGCCACTGACTGGGTGGCGCGGGATTTGCTCCAACTCGCTTCGCAAGAACCGACACACCGTAAGGTAACCGAATCGGCTACCCCTACTCACCGCGCCTAACCGCCTCGCGGTATATTGAGTTGAATGGCAAAAACTACCTCCAAGCCCAAAGCACAGACGACCCGTTCTGATCGAGCTCCTCGCGTGGCCATTGCGATTATGGCGGCGGGTAAAGGCACGCGCCTGAAATCGAAACATCCCAAGGTGCTTCACCAGGTAGGCGGCAAGCCCCTGCTTGCCCACGTGATCGCAGCTGCCGGCAAGGTCGTTCCCGCGAAAGACGTTTACGCCATCATCGGCCATGAAGCCGGGCTAGTCCGCAAAACCGTCGCCGATACTGGGATTGGCTTCGTGCTGCAAGAACCTCAGCGCGGTACTGGGCATGCGTTGATGGTGATGCGTAATGCTTTGAGTTCTTACGATGTGGTCATCGTCCTTTCCGGCGACGCACCACTCATCACTTCGGAGACCATAACGAAGCTGGGGGATTTTCATCTTTCGAAGAAAGCTGCGATGACCCTGCTCACCGCCCAGCTTACCCATCCAACCGGCTACGGCAGAGTTATTCGCAAGGGTTCGGGTAGCGACGTGAAAGCCATCGTTGAGGAGAAGTCAGCAACTCCCGCCCAACGCAAGATTCGCGAGATCAATTCCGGTTTCTACGCTTTCGATGTGAAAACATTGTTCGGGAACATTGACAAGCTCAGTACCGACAATCCCCACGCCGAGTATTACCTCACCGATATGGCTGCCGTGCTGGCCAAAGCAAAAGCCCGAGTAGTGGCCGTCCAGACAGCGCATCCTCACGAGATTCTGGGCAGCAACACTCGCGCTGAACTCGCGGAGATCGACCAGCACATGCGGGCCGCCAAGTGTCAGAAGCTGATGGCCGACGGCGTCACCATTTTCTACCCCCAAACCTGCGTCATCGACAACGACGTGGAGATCTCAGCCGACACTGTCGTCGAACCGTTCGTACAGATTCTCGGCAAAACAAAGATTGGAAGTGACTGCTTGATTCGTTCTTATTCCATCATCCAAAGTTCAGAAATCGGGGATGGAGTCACGATTCGCCCCGGCTGCATCCTCGATAATGCCATCGTGAAGTCAGGCGCTTTGATCGGCCCGTATTCCCATCTGCGTCCGGGAAGTGAAATCGGGGAAGGCGCTCACGTGGGAAATTTCGTGGAAACCAAGAAGATCAAGCTCGGCAGGGGCTCGAAGGCCAATCACCTGAGCTATCTGGGAGACGCCGAAATCGGCGAAGGCGTGAACGTCGGCGCGGGCACCATCACCTGCAACTACGATGGCACCAACAAGTTCAAGACCGTTATCGAAGATGGCGTTTTCATCGGCAGCGATTCCACGCTGGTTGCGCCCGTGACCATCAAGAAGGGCGCCTACGTAGCCGCGGCATCATGTATCACCAAAGATGTTGCGGAAGATTCCCTGGCCCTGGGACGGGCCCATCAGATTGTGAAAGAAGGCTGGGCCAGGGCGAAACGCGAGAAGGCCAAATCCTAGCGATTTCCGCTGCTGCGCAAGACTACTTCGAAACTGCCGCAAACAGATCGGAGTGGATGAGCGACTGGAACTGTTTGTCTTCAGCTTTGAAATGCATTTGCAAAACCGAGCTGTCCGAATTGACAGTGACTTCCTCCAACGCTGCCTTCTCAATCGGGCTGGCCGTCATCTTGCGGTAAAGTACGCCGGCTTTCACCAGAGACGACAACGTAGCCGCAGTCACGGAGTCTGAGGTCACGACGTCCAGGTCGAAATTCACTCCGTTGGTAAAGTTCATGGTGTAACGCGAACCCACCACGCGCTTTTTGAGGGTGTCGAAATCCGCTAACTTGCCGGCGTCGCCCAAGGCAGAAAGCAGCATGTTCTGGGTTCCCTGCTGATCGAGCACGCTCCACACCGTGCCGGAATCTACCGAGCCAATCATGTCAGCGAAGGCGGGATTCGAATCCAGGGTCGGTGCATAGCCGTCGCGAGCGTCCAGCGCTCCTTGCAAGGCACTGCTGTCGCCAAACAACAGCGAGTTTTCATCCAGGAACGTCATCTGCATTCCACTCGACATGGGATAAACATCGGTATCGTGGTATTTGACCGGCCGTATCTTGTTCAATCGGATCTTCTTCAGAACCACCTTCTCGGAAAAGCTGCCCTGCGCTGCGCCCACGACTTTTATGCCCTGCTTGCCTTTGCGGTAAGCGGCGAAAGTCAGTTGATCAACATCCTTGTCAGGATCAATGCCCACGCCTTTGAGGGCCGTTTCAAACTCCTTCATGCTAGGCGGCAAGACCTGTGCTTTCAATGCCATGGCCGTGTCCGAACCCTTGAGCGCCCGATAGTCCACGGTGATGATCTGCTGCACATCGGAGGGAATCGCCGTCCGGGCCGATGACCCGATCGGGCCCGCCCATGCTGCCGAACTAAGAATTACCAGGACAAAAACACTGCTCATCGCTTTCATGATTCCCCACCTCAAAAATAACCGTCTTGGATTCTTGCACTTAAATAGTGAGATGCGGGTTGCGTGTATTCCGTAACCCGCATACTCAGATCGTTAGATCATTGTATGCCAGTCACGCTCTGGAAACCGAACCCGAAGGTAACGCACTGTAACCGGGAAGGTACGCATTGTCAGACCTTTAAGGCCGATGTCCGAATTCGCGTCTCGGCTATGAACGATTGGTCTTTTAGCGACTCGAGATTGATCTCCACATTCGCCAATGCCCCTTCCATTGCGGCCCGTGCCAGGGCCAACGCCGTGGTTAGATCGGACTTCATATTCGGATTCGTGATTAGCCTTAGTTTTTCTGCAATCCCTGCCACTTCCCTTGCCTGTTCGGCCACCCGCAACGGCACGCTGGTCGCTTGCTTCAGCGCGGCGTCGATAATGCCGTCTGCATTGGCCGATTCTTTCACCTGCTTATAGGCTTTCATCACCGCGTTATAAGACTCAGCATCGGCGTCGATCGCAGCCTTGAGCTCTTCCCTTAATTGAGATAACCGCGCAATGGCTTCACCCAACTCACGCTCATATTGCAGGTAAGCCTTCTTCCCACGGGACATCGAAGCCACCATTCCCGCGAGCCCAGCCGCCATGGCCCCGCTGGCAGCTGCGGCGCTTCCGCCTCCGGGCGTGGCCGTGGGAGCGGCGAGTTGTTCGATAAATGGTTCCACTCCGGCACGTAACCCGCCCACCGCCATTTTTCCGCTCATCACCGATGCCAGTCGGTTCTCCAAAATCAACGACGAATCAAAATTCTCCACCTGTAGAAACCACTCCGCCGCCGACTCCAGAGCTTTCTTGGGAATCAGTCCCACAATTTCGCTGCTCGACGGCTTAGCTCCGTAACGCGCAGCTTCGGATTTCACCAGTTCGAACACTCGATGAACGGGCGTCTGCTCAAAGTCCGTCAGATTCATGGAAACCTGGGCCTGTCCGCGAACCAGAAATCCTGCACCCTTCACAAACCTGAGGCCGCCACTCGAAAAGCGCACAGCTTTCGCGATCTTCTTCGCGACATCCACATCCGCGGTATTGAGAAAGACGTTGTAGGCAATGAGCGCCTTACGCGCGCCTACAACGGTTGCGCCTGCGGTCGGATGCACTTTGGGATCGCCGAAGTCTGGTTTTCTTGCGGGATTGGTCGCAATTTCTGCCCTTATGCCTTCAAACTGTCCCCGCCGGATGTTCTCCAGGCCCTGCCGTTCGGGCGAAGTCGCGGCGGCTTCATACAAGTAAACCGGGATTTGATGCCGCATCCATATCTGCTCACCCACATGCCGCGCCATGGCGACGCAATCTTCCAGCGTGACCCCATCGATAGGAATGAACGGCACCACGTCCGCCGCGCCCATGCGGGGATGCGCCCCTTGATGATGATTCAAATCAATGAGTTCAGCGGCTTTTCCCACGCCACGAATGGCCGCTTCCTGGATGGCCTCGCGGTTTCCCACCAGCGTGATCACGCAGCGATTATGATCACTGTCCATCTCGCGGTCGAGTAGATAGACACCCTCGATCTTCATGGCCTCGACGATGGCATCGACTTTCGCCTGGTCTCGGCCTTCGGAAAAATTAGGAACGCATTCCACCAGAGTTGACATACGCGAGAAGAATATCCTATCGGCAGGAACAGCTTAAAGATTTCGGCGGTAACGAGAGTGGGTCGGAATGACTCCGGACTCAGGTCCTGGGTCTCAAGTCTTGGGTCGCAGGATTTTGCTAAAACCTGAGACCAGTGACCTCAGTGGTGACTGAAAAACTTCCCGATCCCCAGCCGCACCTGCACCGTGTTGATCCCCGAGTTGTGCACGTCCAGGCCTGCATTTGAAATATGCAGGTAGCGCAATTCGAGGCTCCAATTATATTTTTCTTTCAGAAAGTGGGTGCCCACGGCCGCGGAAGGCGTGAAGTTCAAACTATTCGTTCCTGTTGGCACGTCGTGATTGGTGTAGAGAACTCCGCCACTGAGTTCGAAATACGGGACCATCCGTCCGCGCGTGGCAAAATTCCACTTCAGCACCAGCGGATTGAAGCCCACCCCATACGCTGTATTGGCAGGCTGGAACACCATGAAAACGGGCACGGCATCGAGGGCATATTCGAACCGTCCTTTAAGAAAGCCTGGGCCATGCGGACGAGTCAGTATCCATCCATAACGCAACCCGGCATTCCAGGCCCCAATATCCGACCTGCCGCCGCCCGCTGAATGCCCTCCACCGGTCCAAACCTCGAGCTCGTGTCCGCCGTCTTCGGGGCGGGATTGTGCCCCCGCGAAGGGAGCTGCAAATAAAGAGATACACAACAGCGCGACCGCTGCGAAAAATGTCCTCATAAGTTTGAAATGGATGCTCAGAAGCTTGTCACGATACAAGATATCTTTGAGCCTCACAAGTCGCGGTCGAATTTTATAGAGCTTTTCTTTGTTGCTTAGCGGCTCTTCTTTGCGATCTTTGCGGTTAAAGCTTTTAACCGCAAAGTGCGCCAAGGATTCGCAAAGGCCGCAAAGAAAAGCTTGGGCCAACTTAGAATCACAGGCTACAGCCCAAGTCCGCCGTCCACCGCAAGTATTTGCCCGGTAATAAAATGCGGCGCGGTGGCGAAAAAGAGGACCGCCGCGGCAATTTCTTCGCCGGTTCCGTTGCGCTGCATCGGGGTCTGTTTCGCCATCTTCCGCATAAATCCCGCCGCCGCTTTTTCGCCCAGGTCAATCATTCCTGGCGCCACGCAATTTACGGCAATCTCCGGCGCCAGCGCCTTGGCCATCACTTTGGTCAACATGTGCACGGCGGCTTTCGAGGAGCAATAATGAGCATGGTCCGCCCACGGCCGCAGTCCTCCGAGGGACCCCATGTTGATGATCTTGCCGCGCCGTTTGCGCAACAGCTTCAAAGCTTCCTGCGAAACCAGGAATGGCCCCCGAGTATTCGAGGCGAAAATCGCGTCCCATTGCTTCAGGGTTATTTTGTCAAACTCCGCGGTCTCGTAGTTAGCCGCGTTATTGACCAGGATGTCGAGGCCACCCAACTCCCTTGCGGTCTCCTTGATGGCAGCGCGAACACTTTTCTGATCCGTCACATCACACCGTATGGCGACCGCCCGCACGCCGAAGCTGGCCAGATCAATGACGGTGTGCTGGGCGTCGCTGGCCGAGTTTCGAAAAGTAATCGCTACATCCGCCCCAGCCTGAGCCATGGCCAAAGCGGTCGCTCGCCCCAAACGGCGCGCTCCGCCGGTAATCAGAGCCGACTTTCCCAAAAGGGGCTTGCCATTCCCATCTTTCATCCTCTCGATTGTACTGTGCCGCGACCCTAAAATACGAAGTGGCAAGCCGCCCCCGGAAACGGTAAAATCCTTTTCATGCCCACCCCCCGCGAAGTGGTGATCTACTCTCGCAAGGGCTGTCACCTCTGCGAGATCGTCAAGGAGACGCTGCACAAATTGCACCGTCGCGGCGGATTCTCCTGGCGCGAGATCGACGTCGACAGCGACGACGAGCTGCGCCACCGCTTCACCGACGAAGTTCCCGTGGTCTTCATCGACGGCCGCAAAGCCTTCAAATATCGCATGGACGAACGTGAATTCCTCAGAAAATTAGCCAGCTAGAAAAAAGTCTCCACCCTTGTCATTCCGAAAGGGCGCCAGCCCGGAAGAATCTGCTGGCCTATACGCCACCCCAATGTGTCACCGGCCCACCCGTCCCCCGCTCCCTACCGGCTCGCTCCCGCTGTCCGTGCAATCGGGCTCAGGGCAGGCATATCTGACGACGTTGTGCTGACGATCAAGATTAGAAATGAACATGGGACGATTGTGCTGATCGCACCGGGGCTGATCGTCGGAAAAAAGTGGCGCCTGACCGCGCTGTGGGGTCACATATCCCAACCGCTCGCTGAAGCAGCGATGGCAAAACTGTGCGGTACAACGAAAGAACTCAATGGAGTAATCGGCGCTAAAGGGCGCGATGCAGGCCTCCATGGTGCGGTAGTGCTTATCGCAGAGAGGCAGAATGTCGGTCCGCATGGGCTGAGTCTAGCATTCACCAGGGAAGTAATTCCTAGCCGACCGGGCCTCAGACTCCTCGCAGTTACGCTACAATCCTTCCCGGCATGCTCCGCACCCAACTCTACGCCGACCCTCATGGCTGCTTCGTGCATGACGTTGTTCTCGCGGCCTGTCGGCGCACGCCGCGCAAAACCGCCATCGTGGATCCCTCCTGCAATCGCCGCCTCACTTACGCGGAATACGGAGAGCTGGTCGAATCCCTGGCCCGCGGATTCGTGTCCGCCGGGCTGAGGCCCGGAGAAGTGGTCGCCATCTACCTTGCCAACTGTTGGGAATTTTGCGCTACCTACCATGCTGCCACCCTCGCCGGAGCAATTCCCACCCTGCTGAATCCTTCGTATCGCGAACGCGAAGTTCGCTATCAGTTGGAAAACTCCGGCGCTGCGATGCTCATCACTGACGGACCCTGCATTCAGGCCATCAATCTCTCCGGACTTCCCCATCTGCGGCGGGTCTATACGACTCGTGAGATGGCAAGTGGAACTTCACCCTTTGCCAGCCTGTTCAACCCGGCATCGGCAACGCTGCCCGAGCCCGAGAACGCTTCCGATCAAACTCTCGCCGCGCTTCCCTACTCCAGCGGCACCACGGGACTCCCCAAGGGCGTCATGCTCTCCCACTTCAATCTGGTT
Source organism: Terriglobales bacterium (assembly GCA_963762965.1). Lineage (GTDB taxonomy): Bacteria > Acidobacteriota > Terriglobia > Terriglobales > Acidobacteriaceae > DATBAX01. Next base: position 3,246,526 of record CAVXME010000001.1, on the reverse strand, counting down.
GCGAATGTTTACCAATTCATTGCCCCCAACGGCACCCAGCTTGTCACGGACGACGTGATTCTCTGCTTTCTTCCTCTCTACCACATCTATGGCCTGAACGTGGTGCTGAACCCCGGGCTTATCCTGGGAGCCACGCTCGTCCTCATGCCACGGTTCAATCTCCCGCACCTTCTGGAGCTGCTGGTCTCCGAAGGCGTCACTATGATGCCAGTTGTCCCGCCGGCGTTGAATGCGCTATGCCAGGGCGCCGCCGCTGGGCAATTTCCTAAAGAGCATCACTTGCGCTGGGTGAAGACCGGGGCCGCGCCGATGGCTCCTGAATTAGCTCGTAGCTTTACCACTTCGACGGGAATTCTGGTTTGCCAGGGATACGGCATGACGGAGGCCTCACCTGTTACTCACATCGGCTATCTGCAACCGGAGCTCTATCGTCCGGACTCCATCGGCCAGCCGCTGGTTCAGACCGAATGCCGCGTTCTCGGTGAGCTCAACCCAGACGGCAGCGAAGGCCAGGAAGTGGCGCCGGGTCAGCCGGGTGAACTGGTCATGCGGGGCCCGCAGTTTATGCTCGGTTACTGGAAAGAGCCGCAGGCCACGGCCGCCGTCCTGCGCGACGGATGGTACTGGTCAGGCGACATCGTGATGCGCGACGAACAAGACTTCTTTTACGTGCTCGACCGCCGCAAAGAGATGATCAAGTACAAAGGTTTCCCGGTCGCGCCTGCCGAAGTGGAAGCTTTGCTGCTGGAGCATCCGGCAGTGCGCGATTGCGGTGTTGTGGGACGTCCGGATGGCGACGCCGGCGAAATCCCTGTCGCCTTCGTCGTTCTGCGAGAGGGATTTCCCACCTCCAGGAAATTAGAAGAGGAACTCTGCGCCTTTGTCGCTGATCGTCTGGCCCACCACAAGCAACCACGGGAGATTCGCTTTGTGGACGCGGTTCCACGTACGCCTTCAGGGAAAATTCTCCGCCGAGAATTGCGTAGTCTTTTTAATTAAAGGAGCACGATTCAAGTAGGAACAGCCGCCTCGGCTGTCCGTCAAGCTACGTTCGCCCGTATCCCCGCTGACACACACGTGTCTCTCCTGACACGCTAATCGCCTTCTCTCGGCCACAAACCACCTATTTTCAACCAGCTTGCACGCGGAATGCCTCGTGCTGTGGAACCACTGACACCATATTCAGGAGGCCATTCAGTGACATCCGACTCCGCGACTGCAAAAATTACCGTTCGCAAAATTGCTGCCATTGCCTTCATCTTCACCTGCGCCACCCTCGCCTGGATCATCCTGGGGACTACGCTCTTTTCCCGTACCGGCTCAAGCAACGAGCAACTCGACGGACACGTAGCCTCGACCTGGGGCAGTCCCCAGGAGCAATCCCCGCCCAGCGCAAGCTATAAAGAGACACACATCACATCTTCTACGACCGTCGAAGATGGCAAGACGATCGTCCACAATAAGACGGTTGAAAACAACGTCTTCCTCCCACTCAACTCCAGCCACGTTCAGGTGAATCTTCATCTCGACCCGCGGCAAAAGGGACTGCTCTGGTACAGCACCTATGCAGTTGATTTCGCCGGCGATTACAGTTTCCTCAACCAGACGGCAGAATCCAAAAACGTAACCTTCCGCTTCAACTTCCCGGCGCAGAAGGCCCTCTACGACGGGCTCACCATGGAATTAAATGGCCACGTACTGCCGGTGAACATGGATGATCAGGGCATCTGCATAAACGCCACTGTGGCCCCCAATGAGGCTTCGGCCTTGCACGTCGCCTATCACTCCCAGGGTCTCACCAGTTGGCGCTACAAGCTGGCGGACGGCGTGGCGCAATCCCGCGACTTCACCCTCAACATGCACGCTAACTTCAAAGACATCGACTTTGCCGATGACACCCTTTCTCCCACCTCCAAGCAGCCCACACCCGACGGATGGGACCTGACCTGGCGTTATGCCAACCTGGTTTCCGGATTTCAGATCGGCATGACCATGCCGGAGAAGCTGCAACCGGGGCCGCTCGCCGGCGAAATCAGTTACGCCGCGCCCGTGTCCCTGTTTTTCTTCTTTTTCCTGATGATGATTATCACCACGCTCCGCAACATCGATCTGCACCCCATGAATTATTTCTTTCTGGCAGGAGCGTTCTTCGCCTTCCACCTGATGCTGGCCTATCTGGTGGATCACGTCTCCATTCATGTCGCCATGGTGATTGCGTCCGTGGTTTCCGTCGGACTTGTGGTCAGCTATCTCCGGCTGGTGGTTGGCATTCGCTTCGCCGCCCTCGAGGCCGGGGGCGCGCAGCTCATCTACCTGGTGATTTTCTCCTACGCGTTCTTCTGGAAAGGATTCACCGGACTGGCCATCACGATTATTTCCGTGGTCACGCTGTTTGTGGTGATGCAAGCCACGGGAAGGATCCGCTGGTCAGAGAAATTCGGAGAACGGCCGGCTCAGCCGATCATCAACAAATAAAGAAAAAGGGACAGCCCGCGAGTGGCTGTCCCTTCTCTTGGTTCAAGCAACCTCGACCTAGAACGAATAGATCAGGTCGAACTGGAAGCGGTTGAGGTAGGGTTCGATGTCCCCTGGAGCCACCGCGCTGCTGGCACGTTTGGCATTCTCCAGATACGTGTTAAGGGTTCGGCCATGCCACCAGGTGAAACTGGCAACAGTGTTGGTTCGCAGCTTCCACAGAGCATAGATGCGGTTCTGGAGAATGTTGGTCGGGGCCCTCTGGTCGCTCTCAGCAAATGCCGACAGCACCGAGTCCTGCTCCTGCCGCAACCACGCATAGCCAAATTGCACGTCGTTCTTGTTCTTGGTCTGACCGAAGCTGAAATCAGCCCCGTATTCGTTGGCCTGGCTGCCCAGGTTGGTCAGCACCGCACCCGTCGTGCCTAGCGGGTGATCGGCCGCTTTCAGGTTATGTTCGTACTCCGCCAGCAGATTGAACGGCAGCCGGCTGACTCCCGTTTTCACCTGGTTGTTCCAGATGAAATCAGCATAGTCGAAGCCGGAGTAGAACGCCGCCTTGCCCGCACCGTTGGTGTAGGTGGCATTGGTGATGCCGTTCGGCCCGAAGCCGCAAGTACCGCTCGGCGTACCGGTCGGGGTCACGCAACCCGGCCCTTCTGCCGTTAACTGCGACGCACTCACGTTCAGTAGCGCCCCTGGATTGTTCCAGTTCAAGACCAGGAACGATGGCGTGGTGGTCCAAGGCCCAAATTGCAGCTTGGTGGACACCTGTCCGCCCAGCGCGTAGGAGTCGGTGCCGGCGCTGGATTCGTTGTACAGCAACTGGATCAACTGGAATGTGAAGTTCTTGACCACCGGAGCGTGCAGGTCAAAGGAAAGCTTCTCGTCAAAGCCTTCAGGATTGAGATCCGGATCGCCGGTGACGGAAGTACGCTGCCACAAGTAGGCCCATTTGCCGGCCGTGACCGAGAAGGGCTTGAAGCTGGTCGGGTTGTAAGTGATGTAACCCTTGTCCAGGGCAATGGTCTTGCGTTCGAAGAAGCTCGACAGACTCTCATTGGTGGTGGTGGGATCGCTCTGCGAGCCGGTGGCGATGGCGAATCCGCCAGTGAAATCGTCATTCAACTGGCCGTCGACTCCGAAACGCACCCGCACCCGCGCCCGGTTGCGGTCGACGGTCTCATCCTGCTTGAACGCCTCGCCTCGGATACGAATGTCGCCGGTAAGGCGGAAGCGTCCGGTCAGAGCTTCCAGCGCGGCAAATCTTTTGTCTGCATCGCCGTTCCTGGTGTTGACCACCGCCAAAGCCGTCTTGGTGTCCGCCGCACTGGCTTGGGCCTGGTCCGCGACATGTTGGGCTTCGGTGGCGGACTGCTGTGCTTGCGAAGCCGCAGTCTGCACCTGATCGACATTGGATTGCGCTTTTTGCGCGGCCGCATTGGCTTGCTGGGTGGCGTCCAACACCTGTTGAAGTTGCGTCTTCAACTGATCGACCTGCTGGCCCTGCTGGTTGATCTGCTGCTGCTGTGCCTGAACCAAAGCTTTGAGTTCCTCAATTTCCTGCAGCGTAGGATCGGGAACTGGTTTCTTAGTGGTCTTCTTGGCTGGCGAAGACGTTTGGGCGAAGAGTGTTGCGGTCATGGCGAATAGCAGGACCGCACTTTTTAACCACTTTGCACTGGGTTGCATGTAAATCGGCTCCTTAAGTTTTGTTTACTCACTCATCCGCCTTTGCCACCGATTGGCCTGAGAACAGATAAGCTAGGGTCAAATCACAACTATTTCGATCTACTAACTTGTATTAAGAAAAAGCCTCGGCATGTCGCCTAACCAGCTCATCCTGCAATTGGGGGGATTACTCGAACAATGGAATATCCGGTCCTATCGGCCGTGATTGCAGCCAACAGCGAGAACCACAACATCCAACTCCGATTGTCAGTTTCATACAACCTTCGCCTGAGCCTCACGGACTTCAAAGACCTTCACGTCTTTCGGAATTACGAATACCGCTTCATCCTTCAGCAGATGAAGATTGCGAAACCGGTCTTGCGACATCTCGACATGGACCAGGGCGCCCCATTCCGTCACTGCTTCCACTTTGACCAGGGGGCCGGCAGAATTGATGTGCTTGATCCGGGCGCGGAAATGATCTCCGCCGTTCGGGCGTCGATCGATGTCCAGCAAGTGCGGACGCACATAAACAACGTGCCCGGTTTCCCGTTCGTGAATGTATGCCTTACCCTCGTCAATTCTGCCGTGAAATAAATTCACATTGCCCAGAAAGTTGTAAACGAACGGTGTTGCCGGATAGTTATAAACGTCGTCGGGAGAACCGATCTGCTCGATCTGACCCTCGTTCATGACCACTACGCGGTTGGCAAGCTCCAGAGCCTCTTCCTGATCGTGGGTCACGAACACGCTGGTGATGTGAATCTCGTCGTGTAATTGTCGCAACCAGCGCCGCAATTCCTGCCGGACTTTGGCGTCCAATGCGCCAAATGGTTCATCGAGCAGCAGAACACTGGGTTCCACTGCCAGGGCGCGAGCCAGGGCTACGCGTTGGCGCTGTCCTCCCGAAAGCTGTGACGGATAGCGGTTCGCCAACTTGTCCAACTGAATCAGCTTCAGCAACTCTTGCACTTTGGCGCGAATCTTCGCCGCCGAAGGCCGCGTCTGCCGCGGCCTTACTTTCAATCCAAATGCAATGTTTTCAAACACCGTCATGTGCCGGAACAACGCATAGTGCTGAAATACGAATCCCACGCGCCGTTCCCTTGCGGTTCGATCGCTAATGTCCTTGCCATCAAACCGCACCTTGCCGGAATCCGCAAACTCCAACCCCGCGATGATCCGCAACAGCGTGGTCTTCCCCGAGCCGGACGGTCCCAGCAAAGCCACCAGCTCGCCTGTCGGAATCTCCAGCGTGACATTTTGCAAAGCGTTAAAGCTGCCGAATTTCTTGCTGATATTTAGCGCTTCGATGCTCATGCGGTTTCCAGGCTCCAGTTCTTCTCGTCCTCGGCAAATTGCCGCTTCGACTGCCATTCCACCAGGCTCTTGATCAACAGCGTGAGCAAGGCCAGCATCGCCAGCAACGATGCAATCGCGAAGGCGGGGACAAATTGATATTCGTTGTAAAGAATCTCAATGTGCAACGGCATGGTGTTGGTCAACCCGCGAATATGTCCCGAGACCACCGACACTGCCCCGAACTCGCCCATGGCGCGTGCGTTGCAAATAATCACGCCGTATAACAATCCCCACTTGACGTTGGGCAGGGTCACGCGGAAAAACGTTTGCCAACCACTTGCACCCAGCGTTAAAGCGGCTTCCTCTTCATCGTTGCCCTGGGCCTGAATCAGCGGGATCAATTCGCGCGCCACAAACGGGAAGGTCACAAAGATCGTCGCCAGCACGATTCCGGGCACGGCAAAAATGATCTTGATGTCATGCGCCCTGAGCCAAGGCCCCAGCAGACCCTGCAAGCCAAAGATCAAAACGTAAATCAGTCCGGAGACCACTGGCGACACCGAAAAAGGCAGATCCACAAGCGTAATCAGCAAACTCTTTCCCATGAATTCAAACTTGGCAATTGCCCACGCCGCGGCGATTCCGAACACCAGGTTCATAGGCACCGCAATGGCCGCCGTGAGCAAAGTCAGACGGATGGCCGCCAATGCGTCCGGTTCCTGAAAAGCCGCGAGATAGAGCCGGATTCCTTTAGAAAATGCCGAAACAAAAACCATTGCCAGCGGCATGAAAAGAAACAGCCCGAGGAACGCCACGGCGACGGCGATCAGCGTCCAACGCACCACCGGCGATTCCAGCGTGGCCCGCCCGCTCGCCGACGCGGACTGCTTTCCCTCTCGTGTTTAGCGTTATTGTTCCAGCCATATATTTCCCGACTACAACTTGGATTCCGTTACTGAACGTAAACTGGCTCGATCAATATCTCAGGAGACATTGCATCCGCCGACGATTGCGCCCGGTGCGCCTTGCTACTCCACTTTTGCAACAGGTTGATCGCCAGCAACAGCACAAAAGAAGCCACCAGCATCACCACCGCAATGGCCGTCGCCCCGGCATAGTCGTATTGATCCAGCTTGGTAATGATGAGCAGCGGCGTAATCTCCGTGCGCATCGGCATGTTCCCTGAGATAAAGACCACCGAACCGTACTCGCCGATGGCGCGAGCAAACGCCATGGTGAAACCAGTCAACGCCGCCGGCCAAATCGCCGGAAGAATCACGCGGGTGAAAACCTGCAACCGATTGGCCCCCAGACTGGCGGCCGCTTCCTCCATGTCCTTATCGAGATCTTCGAGCACCGGTTGAACGGTGCGCACCACAAAAGGCAGCCCAATAAAAGTAAGAGCGATGACGATGCCCAACCGCGAATACGCCGCTTTGATGCCGACCAATTCCAGATACTGGCCTACCCATCCATGACTGGAATAAATTGCCGTCAACGCGATGCCCGCAACCGCGGTGGGCAGCGCAAAGGGAAGATCAACCAGCGAATCGACGAGCCGTCTGCCCGGAAACGTATAGCGCACCAGCACCCACGCCACCAGAAGCCCAAACACCAGATTGATCAGCGCAGCGATAAGCGAAGCTCCAAACGTAATCCGGTAAGAAGCCAACGCCCGCGGATCTGCAATGATGTGCCAGAATCGAGCCCAGGTCAGCGTGGCCGCTTTCAGAAACGTGGCCGACAGCGGGATCAATACGATCAAGCTCAAATAAGTCAGCGTGAACCCCAGGGTCAAGCCAAATCCAGGGATGATGCTGCGCTTTTTGAAAGTAATTGCCATTCTGGTTTCGCTCGTGCTTTAGTTCCCCGGCTGGTAAATCTGGTCAAAGATGCCGCCATCGGCAAAATGTGTCTTCTGTGCTGTCTGCCATCCTCCGAAAACCTCATCAATGGTCACCAGCTTGATTTTCGGGAAGGTCGACGCATATTTTTTCGCGACGGCTTCAAGACGAGGACGATAGTAGTTGCGGGCCACGATCTCCTGCCCCTCGGGCGTATAGAGATACTCGAGATAGGCCTGGGCCACCGCGCGCGTGCCTTTCTTGTCCACCACTTTGTCCACAATCGACACCGGCGGTTCGGCCAGAATGCTCAGCGACGGAACCACGATTTCAACTTTGTCGGGTCCCAACTCTTTAAGCGAAAGAAAGGCTTCGTTCTCCCACGCGATCAGCACGTCGCCAATCTCACGTTGCGCGAAAGTTGTAGTGGCGCCACGCGCTCCTGAGTCCAAAACCGGGACGTTCTTGTAAAGTCGTTTCACAAAATCCTGGGCTTTCGCTTCGTTCCCGCCCGGTTGCTTGAGCGCATAAGCCCACGCCGCAAGGTAGTTCCAGCGCGCGCCGCCAGACGTCTTAGGACTCGGGGTAATGACCGAAATCCCCGGCTTCACCAGATCGTCCCAATCTTTAATGTGCTTGGGATTGCCTTTGCGAACCAGAAAAACAATCGTCGATGTGTAGGGCGTGCTGTTCTGCGGCAACCGCTTCTGCCAGTTGGCCGGAAGCAATCCTGCATTTTCGGAAATAGCGTCGATGTCATAAGCCAGTGCCAGCGTCACGACATCGGCTTGCAGTCCATCAATGACCGCCCGCGCCTGCTTGCTCGATCCGCCGTGCGATTGTTGGATGTTTACCGTTTGTCCGGTCTTGGCCTTCCAGTACTTGGCAAAGGCAACGTTGTAATCCTGATAAAGTTCCCGCGTGGGATCGTAGGAAACGTTGAGCAGCGTCACTTCCCCGCCCTGCGCCAGGCCGGGCAAAGAAAACCCCAAAATCAAACCCAGTATCAAAACCTTCTTCATCGTTCTCCCCTGCCTGGGTTCCCGTGGACCACCATGGGAAGAACGGTCCCGGACTCTTCTTTCTTCTTGCGCTTGATTCTTGCCTTTGAGGACCGGCCGCCGCCCATGATGTCTGCCAGCGTCGTGTTCTCAAGAATCTTCGCGGCGGCGTCGCGCACTTCGAGAAATACTTTGTAGAGAGACCGGTGCTCGGCGTCGCGATCAATCAGGCTGCGCAGTTGCTCGGCGTCGCCAAACGGCGCCAGCGGCCCGTCAATCAGCCGGATGATTTCGCTCAAGTGAATTTCTGCCGGCGCCCGCCGCAACTGATAGCCGCCCTTGGCGCCGCGCACACTCTCCACCATGCGGGCGTTCTTGAGTTCGAGCAGGATCAGTTCCAGAAATTTTTCCGGCAGCACTTCTTCGTAAGCGATGTCGCGGATGCGGATGGCGCCCTGGTTATAGTGCCGCGCCAGCATCATCATGGCTTGCAGTGCGTAGAGTCCCTTTTGCGAGATCTTCATAGTTTTGCTATTCTGCCATAAAACCCTATAGATTCAATAGAGTTTATTGACATAAGGGACATTGCAATCTGGATGCCACCCTGGGCCAGCAACCAATGCTGGCACAAAGATATTCTTTTCAATTAGTTATCGCTGGATACTAACGTCTTAGTAGAGGGGGCGGAGTGAACAGATTTGCACAATATCGGGAGGGATTCGCTACTAGGGATTGTGCAAAACTCTTGCACTCCGCCCAGCTGAATGTTGCATTTGAGGAATCCCGTCCTGGCGGACGACGCGCAGGATGGCTTAATTCACTCTCACCAATTGCACCGTAATGTTGTCCGGACCGCCGCGTTCTTTCGCCAGCTCAATCAACTTCTCACAAGCTTGCGGCAAGTCCATGCGGACAACATCGTGCAACTCGCCCTCATTGACCATGCTCCATAGTCCATCGCTGCAAAGGATCAGGACATCGTCTTTTTCCAGCGCGATCGGCGACTCCGGACAATCCGGCGAAATCTCCGCTCCCGATCCCAGCGCTGCCGTGAGGATGTGCCTCTGGGGATGGGTCTCGGCTTCCTCCGCGCTAATCAAGCCGTTCTCAATCAGTCGTCCCACGTAGGAATGGTCGTGGGTCAAGCGGGAAATATTCGATCCACGCACCAGGTACAAACGGCTGTCCCCGATGTGCGCGTAGTAAAGACGCTTGCCGACCACCGCTATCGCGGTGCAGGTCGTTCCCATGCCCAGCAGCTCGTCATGGGCCGCCGCATAATCGTGGATTTGCTGGTGGGCCGCGCGTAATCCGCCAATAAGAAGTGCTTGGGGATCGTCGCCTGCGGTGCTGGAGTAATGTTCCACAACCGTTTCCACGGCAATGCGGCTGGCTTCCTGCCCACCCTCGTATCCGCCCATGCCATCGGCCACAATCGCCAGCCTGCCTTTGCGCTCGAATTCCTCGTCGCTGACAGGTTCCCAATAGGAATAACGGTCTTCATTGTTGCTGCGCTGGCAGCCGAGGTCCGTGAGGCTGGCCAACTCAATTCCTGCTCGAATCTGCAATCCCACCTCGTACGCGCTCTTAGGCGCACTGGATTATATAACCAAAGGGCTGTAACTGGCGGCAATCAAGCCTTTTCAATCCCCCTTGGTGCGCTTTATCCAGCATGACATTTGTCACCACCAGTTCGTGATGATCTCCACTGGTGCGATTCTTCCCCATCCCCGACTATAGATTCACTGCTGGATCAGAGATTGGTCCGGGACGTTGAGGAAATAAACCATGATTGCAACTTTGAATGAAGCCTCCCCGAGTCTACAGCGCAAAATCCCGCAGACCGCTGGTCCCGTCGTCGCGCGGCTGCAAGGAGTGAGCAAGACGTATGGTCCCGTGACCGCGCTGCGCAACGTCGACTTTTCTGTCCGTGCCGGAGAGCTTGTCGCTCTTCTGGGGCCGAACGGCGCCGGCAAGACCACAGCCGTCAAGTTGTTTCTCGGCGTGGCCAAGCCAGTGAGCGGCAGCGTAAATGTTTTCGGCGGCAATCCCGTCAACGCCGATGTCCGCATGCGCACCGGCGCCATGTTGCAGGTCGCCAAAGTTCCTGAGACCTTGCGAGTCCGGGAACACATTGACCTGTTCTCTTCTTACTACCCCAAACCGCTGCCACTCGCTGAGATCCTCGCGATTGCCGGAATCGCGGATATCAAGAACCGCAAATTCGGCGAGCTCTCAGGAGGTCAAAAACAGCGGGTCTTGTTTGCCTTGGCCATTTGCGGCGATCCTGATCTTTTATTTCTCGACGAACCCACCGTTGGACTCGACGTGGAAGCCCGCAGGCTCTTGTGGGATGAAATCCGCAAGTTGGTGGCCCGTGGCAAGACCGTTCTACTGACCACGCATTACCTGCAAGAAGCAGATGAGCTGGCAGACCGGGTCGTGGTGATCAATCAAGGCTCGATCATCGCCGAAGGCACACCTTCGGAGATCAAGGCGAAAACAGGAGGCAAGAAAATTCGCTGTGTGACTCAGATTCCCATCGAATTCATTTGTGGGCTGCCCGGAGTTTTAAAAGTTTGTCAGGACCGCGAAGCGCTGGAGATTCAGGTATCCCAGGCCGAGCCGGTCCTGCGCGAGTTACTGCAACAGGATTCGCAGCTTTCCGGAATCGAAGTCACCAGCGCCGGGCTGGAAGACGCCTTCCTGGCTCTAACCCAGGACAACAACTCTGAAACTGAATTGGCACGGAGGTAAGAAATGGCTACCGCTTCGAACTCATTGACGCAAGCCGCATTGACCCAACCCCTGAGCCGAACCGTGGTGAGCTTCTTAAAAGAAGCGAAATACGAGTTCCTCAAATACTTGCGGATCCCCATGTATGCGGTCTCGATCACCGTGTTTCCGCTGATGTTCTACGTTCTGTTTGGACTGCTCATGAATCGTGGGGGCAGAATGTCGGGCGTGGGAGTGAGTACCTACCTGATCGCCACTTACGGCACCTTCGGCGTACTTGCCGCTTCCCTTTTCGCCAACGGCGTGGGTGTCGCCATGGACCGGGGATTGGGTTGGATGCAGGTGAAGCGCGCCAGCCCCATGCCTCCCTTCTCCTATTTCACCGCCAAGTTAATCACTTGCATGATCTTCAGCGCCATCATTTTGCTGGCCCTGATTGCTTTGGGAATTCTGTTTGGCGGAGTCCACATTACGCCTGCCATGGCGGCGAAATTAATTGTGACGCTGGACCTTGGCGCGCTTCCGTTCTGCGCCATGGGACTGGCCATCGGCTATTTCGCCGGCCCGAATTCCGCGCCCGGAATAGTCAACCTGATTTACCTACCCCTGTCGTTTGCCTCCGGACTGTGGTTTCCCATTGAAGCCTTGCCGAAATTTCTACAGTCCATCGCGGTCCACCTGCCGCCCTATCATCTGGCACAACTGGGTCTGGGAGTTGTGGGCGCGGGACGCGGTGAATCCAACTGGTCTCATTGGGAAGCCCTGATCGGCTTTGGATTGCTCTGCCTGGGCATCGCCCGCATCGGATTCCACCGCGACGAAGGAAAAATGTACGGCTAAGCGATTTCTTGAGAACGAATAGAGGCTCCCTAATGAATAACAACTCCAAAGCGGCAGGCTGGGCATTAATGATTAGCGCATTCCTGTTGCTGATTGTGACGGGAAAACTGGACCTTCTTGTAGTCCTAATTCCCTTATCCCTCCTGCTGGGCTATGGACTCTTGTGGCTCGGAGGCAATAAAACAGGGCTGACGAACCGCATCAAAAAGGGGTAGCCTAGAAGAGAACCATGCGGATTCTGCCTCCAATTCGCGAGCAGGGCTGGGTGCCATTTCTCTGGCTGGTCTATCTCGGGTTCTTCTTCATTCATCCAGTCTTCGATCATGTGCGATGGATAGAGTGGGTGCTCACCGTTGCCGGCGTGGCCGTTTTCCTGGTGCTTTACTTCGGTTTCTTTTGGCTGAAGGCTCCCAGGAACATGTGGCCGATTGCCGGCATCCTCCTCCTGGGCATAAGCTTTGCGCCTTCGAATGCGGGAGCTGCGGGGTTTTTCATTTACGCTGCGGCCTTCGTTCCCTTCGCGATCGAAACTGAAGTCTCCGCGGTTATATTTCTGGTTTTCATCGCAGGGATTGCCCTGCTGGAAACATGGCTCCTGCATCTCGCGTGGGGGTTTGGCATTCCCGCAGCATTGTTTACTCTTCTAGTGGGCGGCGGGAATATCTTCTTTGCCCAAAAAGCCCGCGCCAACTGCAAATTACGTCTTGCACACAATGAGATTGAGCATCTAGCAAAAATCGCGGAGCGGGAGCGCATCGCGCGCGATCTTCACGATGTCCTGGGCCATACCCTTTCGGTCATCATCTTAAAATCCGAGCTTGCAGGAAAATTAATCGACCGCGATCCAGCACGGGCGAAAGCGGAAATCGCCGACGTCGAACAAACTTCCCGCCAGGCTCTGGCGGAAGTCCGCTCCACCATTCGCGGATACCGTGCCCACAGCCTAGACGCAGAACTCAAGCAGGCCAAGGCCATGCTCGAAACCGCCGGGGTCGCGGTGCAGTCCGAAGCAACGGATGTAAGCCTCAGCGCGGCTCAGGAAAGCGTGGTTGCCATGGTGGTGCGGGAGGCCGTCACCAACGTCGTACGCCATGCCCATGCTCGCAATTGCCATCTGCGGCTGGCGCCGTTGAACGGGAGTTGTCTTCTCGAAATACTAGACGATGGACAAGGTGGCCACCAGGTCGAAGGTAACGGCCTGCGCGGAATGCGCGAACGCATCGAGGCGCTGGGAGGAACTCTCGCCCGCGAAACCAGCAGGGGCACCCGTCTAACGATCCAATTTCCTTTGACGCCAATGAAAGTCACTGGCAACCAGTGAATCCATCCGTAAAAGACGCTCGCAAAACTATCCGCGTGATCATTGCCGAAGATCAAGGCATGGTCCTGGGAGCGCTCGCCGCGCTTCTCGAAATCGAAGGCGATATCTCGGTGGTCGGACGAGCTCGGAACGGCAAAGACGCTCTCCGCGAAGTCCTCGCGCAGAAGCCAGACGTTTTTATTACCGACATCGAAATGCCGGAAATGACCGGGCTGGATGTGGCGGCCGAACTCAAGCGCCGTCGCACCGGAACTCGCGTCATCATCTTGACCACCTTCGCCCGCGCCGGCTATCTCCGCCGCGCATTGGACGCAGGCGCCTCCGGATATTTGCTCAAAGATATGCGCGCGGAAGAGCTCGCCGACGCGGTGAGGCGCGTACAACAAGGATTGCGCGTCATCGATCCGGAACTAGCCACCGAAGCCTGGGGAGAACCCGATCCCCTGACCGATCGCGAGCGCCAGGTTCTACGCCTTGCTGGCGACGGCAAGGCCAGCGGCGACATCGCCATCGATCTCAACCTTTCCGAAGGCACTGTCCGCAATTATCTTTCAGAAGCCATCAGCAAACTGGGCGCCAGCAATCGCGTCGAAGCCGCGCGCATCGCTCGCACCAAGGGCTGGCTGTAAATCGCCTTCTGGACGGGGCATCCGAGGCTTCACCCCATACCTTCGGATAGGTTGACATGGCCCCCGGAATCATCTACTTTCCAAATCAATATGCATCGCTGGACGATTAAGCCGTCGGTTCTGGCAGCATTACTGGGCATGCTGTTTCTGTTTTTCTTGATCCTCGTCCTGCCCGACGTCGACCTGCCGGATGTGGCTTTTCATGGAGGCACTGCTCCTGTAACCATCCATGCGCGCAGCGTCAAAGCGCCAAGTCCGGTCACGGTGGCTGCTTTCACTCAGCTTATTTTGTCCTCCGAGAGTTCGGGACACCGCTATTCTCACCCTGCACTGTTTCTCCCTACCCCTGTCGATTCACTTCCAATTCTTTACCGATCTCTTCGCTGTTAAAGCTTCCGCCTAGCTGCGTTCAAGTTTGCTCCAGATGTTCGGGGAGCAACGGGGGCAGTCAGAAAAGGGGCGTGGGCTCTGGGGAGGGCCCCGGGTTTTCTTGCGCTGCCCCCATTACCGTTTGCACATTCCTCTTTCCCTACAGCGCCATAAAGGATGGCGGAATCATGGACTACAAATGCCGTATGTTTCTCTTCAATGATGTGGAAAGGTTCCACGAACGATCTGCTCAAGTAGGCCTGTCGGAAGACGACATCTGGGACCTCGTCGCTTCCGGGCTGGAAGTTTCCCATCTGGTGGCCTACGTGGATGCCATGCTCTCCAGCCGGGTCAATTAAAGATCGAGCATCGCGTAAGTTCCCAGTCCGCGTCTCTCCGGTTTTTTGGGGAGAGACAGGACGGGAACTTTTCATCTCGCGGTCTGCGCATCCACGACCTTCCCATTTGCGCCCCGTCAACAATGCGTCTATCGTGAGATGCGTTCGACGGCACTCCCCTATGAACGTACGTGTCTTCTTCTGGTCACTCACCGCCGCACTGGCCGGATTTCTTTTCGGCTTTGACACCGTCGTAATCTCCGGCGCGGAAAAAACCATCCAGGCACTTTGGGGATTGAGTCCCGGACTCCACGGGATCGCCATGGCCTCCGCCCTCTACGGCACCGTCGTAGGTTCGCTGATTGGCGGCTGGCCCGCCGACCGCTTCGGACGTAAAGCCACACTACTTTGGATCGGCGTCCTTTACTTTGCCGGGGCAGTAGGGTCGGGGCTAGCGCCCAATGTTTCCACATTCATCCTCGCTCGGGTCATCGGTGGTCTGGGCATTGGCATCTCCACGGTGGCGGCTCCCTTGTACATCTCCGAAATTGCTCCGCCAAAGTTCCGGGGACGCCTGGCCGGAATGTTTCAGTTCAATATTGTTTTCGGCATCCTGATCGCTTTCGTGTCCAACGCGCTGCTGGCAGGCATCGGAGCCAATGCCTGGCGCTGGATGCTCGGCGTGGCGGCGTTCCCCTCGCTTCTCTACGCTCTACTCTGCTTCGGCCTTCCCGAGAGCCCGCGCTGGCTGCTGGGCAGGAAGGGGGATCGAGCCGCTGCCCTGAACGTTCTGCAACGCATCCAGCCCCATGCATCCCCAACCGAGGTCGAAGCCGAGGCCAACGAGATCCTGTCCGCGTCTTCGCAAGAACCAGCATCAGCAAGTTTCTGGACGCTCCGTCTGCGCAAGCCCATCCTGCTGGCGATTCTCATTGCATTCTTCAATCAGCTCTCCGGCATCAATGCGATCCTCTATTTCGCGCCGCGCATATTCGAACTCACCGGATTGGGTGCGAAAGCGGCACTGCTCCAGTCGGTCGGCATCGGAGTCACCAATCTTGTGTTTACCTTTGTTGGACTCTGGCTCATCGACCGGCTGGGACGCCGCACGCTTCTCTTGATTGGCTCATTTGGCTATATCGCGTCGCTTGGACTGGTGGCGTGGGCTTTCTTCACCGCGCATTACAGCATCGTGCCGGTGTGCATCTTTGCCTTCATCGCCGCACATGCCATCGGACAGGGCGCGGTGATCTGGGTTTTCATCTCCGAGATATTCCCCAACCGCCATCGTGCCCAGGGCCAGGCCCTCGGCAGCTTTACCCACTGG
Source organism: Terriglobales bacterium (assembly GCA_963762965.1). Lineage (GTDB taxonomy): Bacteria > Acidobacteriota > Terriglobia > Terriglobales > Acidobacteriaceae > DATBAX01. Next base: position 3,230,673 of record CAVXME010000001.1, on the reverse strand, counting down.
ACCTTCGCCGCCCTACTCACCACTTTCTTCCCCAAGATGGTTTCGGCCTTCCCGCCCGGCTACGTGTTCTCGTTCTTTGCCTGCATGATGGTCCTGCAACTCATCTGGGTGAAAACGATGGTGCCGGAAACCAAGGGCGTGCCGCTGGAGCAAATCCAGAGGCAACTGGGCATCGAATAGCACGACTGACGACCACAGAATGACCGCGTGGAAGCACAAGCAGCAAATTCCCTCCGGCGAATTTCTATTAGAATAAGGGCATTCGATCATGAAGTTCACCCTGCTCATCGTCTTCGCATGGATCCCGCTCGCACTGGCCCAGACCTCACCCGAGCCCGCCGCACCCCCTACCCTCAGCGCCCATTCAACCCTGGTGATCGTTCCCGCTCTGGTGAGGACCAGGGCAGGAGAGCTGGTCTTCACCCTCGCGGCCAAGGACTTTACCGTCACCGATGATGGCATTGAGCAGAAGGTCCGGCTGGAGGAGGACACCGACAGCGAACCGCTGGCCCTGGTGGTGGTGGTTGAAACCGGCGGCTCGGGCAGCCGTCAACTCGACAAATACCAGCACCTGGCGACGCTGATTGAGGCCGTGGCGGGGGGCGTCCCGCACCGGATTGCGGTGGTGGGTTTCGACAGCTCGCCGAGACTGTTGCAGGATTTCACTTCCGATGAAGATCAGTTAGCCAGCGCGATTCATGGCCTGAGTCCCGGCAATGGCGGCGGCGCGATCCTCGACGGCCTTGGGTTCGCGCTTTACATGTTGCGCCAGCAGCCGCCTGAATACCGGCGGGCCATTCTATTGATCAGTGAGACCATCGACCATGGCAGCCTCATCACCATGGACGACGCGCTGCGGGAAATCAGCGACACCAATACCGCGATCTACAGTTTGGGGTTCTCCAGCTCGAGGTCGGAGGCCAAACATGAGACCTCGAAGCTCAACTCCAAAGACCCTGGGCCTGCGGGAGGATGCATGAGCCAGGACCCAAGCGGCGACCCCAGCGCTAGCCACAACCGGCTGGCACAGACCTGGGAATGCCTGAGCCAGCTCGCACCTCCGTTGCGGGCGGCGAAGATCGCGGTGCTGTTGGGCATGAACGGAGTGCGCCGCAATGTTCCGGAGAGCGTGGCACATCTGACCGGCGGCGAATATTTTTCGTTTAGCAATGCGCGTAATTTGGAAAGCGACTTACTCACCATATCGAACCATGTGCCCAACCGATATGTGTTGAGCTTTCAGCCGCCGTCTCCGCATCCGGGGCTGCACTCGCTTGAGTTACGACTGCCGGAGTATCCCAACCTGGTGGTGACCGCGCGGCGAAGTTATTGGGCGGATAGTGACGCCGTCCGCCAGCCTGACCCCCAGCCTTAGACTCGACAAAATGGAGAAGTGTTCCACGTGGAACATTTTGTACCGGCGGAAGTGTACGTACGGGAATGTATGAAGTCGCTCGGCTGGTTGGAGTTAGGGAAAGTGTCCCGTTTTGGGAACTTCAAAGCCGAGAGTGGATGTGGGTAAACATCTCCGCGACCGATGGACTGCCCGGCATTGCCCTGGCCTCCAGCCCGCCCTCCGGCAGCGCGCGGAGAAAGTTGAGCAGGATGGTGTTGCTCCGCTCCCACGAGTCCAGCAGAGCGTCAAGCAGGCGTGAGTCTGGTGTGTCCGGCATATCCACTCCATGGGTTGATGCGAGAATTGCGACAAATTCTACATGATCGGGCGAGTGCCCCATCCTAGCGCGTTCCATAGATCGTGAAACCTAGGCGAGTCTCGTACGCTAGGGTGGGATTCCATTAATGCCACCCGCTTGGGATTTTTGAGGTGGGAAAGAACGAGCTTTAGACGTCAGGGGTTCCCTTCAATCACGAAATTCTCTACACAAACTGGAGCTTGTAAAGGTCTGCCGCCAGGAGCGTAGCCCTTCGATTCCAGAACTCCCCAGGGTCCGGGTTGCTCCGCTCCAAGATGGCGAAGCATTCTGCGTCCAGAAATGCCCGGTCGAAACGTGCGGGATCGTTCGCGTAACTCAATCCAAACTCGTTGATAGCCGTCGATGGAGATTTTGTTTTCCAGGAATTGTTGGACCGAGCCTTCAGCGGTACAAGGTTGGCAAAGGCGTTAACGATAACATCGTTGTTCTGCAGAATCGCGTGATGAGCCAGGTTGTTTTTGCACCAGTCCTTCGGATAAATGTGGTGCAACTGCACCTTCTCCGCTTGATCCTCACTGAAGCGATCCAGTGGCGTTCCTTCAATAAGGTCAGCCGTGATCCTGCCGAACATGAACAGCGCAAGGGCTTGTTTCGCGGCGCCTCTCAGTTCCCCTTCGAGGAGAAGCGCCTTGATCTCGTCCTTGCTCTGTCGTCGATTCTGGACCGTAAAAAAAGACTCCTCGATTTCCTTGTTACATCGGTCGCGCCAATCGGCCTCCTCTAATTCTGAAGTCGTCGAAAGTAGGTTTCGCAGGTTCTTGAGATCGACGGCAAACTTTGTCAAGAATCCCTGGTCGTATCGTCCAGACAACGCGTTGGCCCAGAAGAAAGCCCGGAACAGTTCGTTTAATCGGGAGACCGTGAACAGTTCATTATTAGAAGCTGGCTTTTCCTGCGCCCATCGCAACGCAATGTAGTGGATAACACTGGCGGGATATGGCAGTTCTTTCAGCGAGACCTTAGCCCCAAGGACTTCCGGGGAGAACAAAGTGGAGCAGTAGCTATCGACCTTCGGAAGGTTCTTCGAGAATGTCTCGTAGTACGTTGTGGGAGTGGCGAGAAGGTCGCCTCCCCGGATATTCCTAATGAGGTCCTCGCCAGTAGGCTTCTCAGTTCCGCTGCCGTTCCCCGCCGACTTTCCCTCCACGGCTTTTCTGCTCCTTGGCTCCGGCTCAGTGAGGTAGCACCCCGTCACCATTTGGCAGAAGAACTCTTGGCGATTCGGGTCGCACAGCATGGAGAGCTGGCCATATTCTTCCTGGCATGACTCGAACCGGCCCCTCAGATCGAAAGCCCCTTTTGTAATCGCGAAGTTTAAATTGTGGATTAAGTCAAACGTCGATACTTTCGTGCCGGTCGTGTTCAGTACGTCGAAAATCTCACAGACTTCAGCTAGGGAGACGCTGTCGGGTAGCTCGGCTATAGGGACTTGGAATGTTAGGAACCGCTCGTGAAAGTCGCCCAATAGGTTGCTGCGTCGCGTCCGGACGTCCGACGAGGGAAGCAGGCCACTCGGGTAGAAGTCCGGATTGTTCACGTTCCCGCTGTACACCTTGAACTTTTCGTATTCATCGAGGGGAACCAGGGCCTTCGCTAGGCAGACGGCGGGGGTGAGCAGTTGCTCGGCATCGACCTGCTTGGGCGTCTTGTAAACAATGAATTGCTCGCCTTCGGGCTCTGCGTCGATGTTTAGGAACCACCGGCCCGAATAGTTCCTTCTGGCATCTGATTCTTTCAGTCCGCCGAAGGCCATTGTAATAACGGTAAGTCGCTGGCGACCATCTAGAATCAGCTTCATTACCGCCGGGTCTTTTGTGAAGTGTTTAAACTGCGCGTTGCGGAGAGTAATCGGTTCGCAAGTCGTGTGCGGAGCCCCCTGGGGCTGGCCCCAAAGCGTTACGAGTCCGATCGGCCTAGACTTGAAGATAGAATCTAAGAGACCAAACACTTGCTCCGGAACCCAAACAAATTCGCGCTGGAACTTCGGGACCTGCCATTCGCCCTGGCGCAGCTTCTCGAGGATTTTGTCAACGCTCATGCGCACAACTTCTAGACTCATGGTCGCTCCGAAACGAATGAGGGTATGTACGACCGGGATTCTAACAGCGATAGACCTCACATTCTAGGTTCTTTGAAGGGGAGACTGGCTGGGTTCCCCATCCCTGTGCATCCAGTGTGCAAAAGTGGGATTCCAAGGATCCCTCACGGCTTGGGATTTTCCCTACCACCGACTATCATTCCATCCGATCTCTCCACGTCCTCATGAAGACAACGCCATCGCACTCCAGATTCCGCTGGGACAGGGTTGCCGCCGTGGTTCTGCTGCTGACCACCTGCGCAGCCTACGCTGAGGGAAAATCCTCGCTCAAGCAGAGCTTGAACGGGGCACCCGCTGGGGTTGAGGAGAAAGCCCCGCCCCGCCGCACAGAACGCGGGAAGGACGGGGCACCCTTGGGAGTGGAGAACGATGCACACGCGGCGTGGCTGCGCTATGCGGCGGTGCATGATCCGTCCATTCTGCGGCGCTATGATCGCGTGGTGGTGTTTGGGGAATCGGAGGTGCTGCGGACGGCGGAGACGGAATTGCTGCGGGGCCTGCAAGGCATGTTGGGGCGGAGCTTTCCGCAGGAGAAGCCGGCAGTTTTTCGGCATAAGAACCTGACGTCCGACGGCGTGATTGTGCTGGGGACGGTGACGTCGCTCAAACCGCAATTCCCTGCCCTGTTAAAGACACGGAATCTCAAACCGGATGGATACCTGGTCCGCAACAGTATTTTTCGCGGACGGCCGGTGCTGGTGGTCGCGGGCAGCAATGATCGCGGCGTTCTCTATGGAGTGTTTGCCTTGCTGCGGCGGGTGGGGTTGGGGCAGCCGCTGGAAAATATTAACGAAAGGCACAATCCCTCGGCGCCCATCCGCTGGACCAACGAGTGGGACAATTTGGACGGCAGCATTGAACGCGGCTATGGCGGGCACTCGATCTTTTTTGCCGGCGGCAATGTGCTGGCGGACTTGAGCCGCGTCCGGGATTACGCGCGGCTGCTGGCGTCGGTGGGGATCAACGGGTGCGTGGTCAACAACGTGAACGCCGACACGCGCGTGATCTCCGGGGACTTCCTGCCGCAGTTGGCGCGGCTGGCGGCGGCGTTTCGGCCGTGGGGAATTCGGATTTCTGTGGCTGTGGATTTTGCGAGCCCGCAAAAGATGGGCGGGTTGAATACGTTTGATCCGCTGGATGCGCGGGTGGCGGAGTGGTGGCGGCAGAAGGCGGATGAGGTTTATCAGGCTGTCCCGGACCTGGGCGGATTTTTGATGAAGGCCGATTCGGAGGGACGCCAGGGGCCGTCGGCTTATGGACGGACGCATGCCGAGGCGGCCAACGTGATTGCGCGGGCGCTGAAGCCGCATGGCGGCGTTCTGATTTATCGGGCGTTTGTTTATAACCATCACCTCGACTTCAACGATCTCAAGGCGGATCGGGCGCGGGCGGCGTATGAGAACTTTGCGCCACTCGATGGGCAGTTTGACGACAATGCGCTGGTGCAAATCAAGTATGGGCCGATTGATTTTCAGGTGCGCGAGCCGGTCTCGCCGTTGATTGGAGCGCTGCGGCATACGAATCAGGTTTTGGAGTTACAGATCACGCAGGAATATACCGGGCAGCAGCGGCATTTGTGTTATCTGGCGCCTATGTGGAAGGAAGTTCTGGATTTTGATATGCATGCCGGTTTTCATGCGAATGGCGGCAGCAGTCCGGTGAAAGAAATTGTGTCGGGGGAGAGTTTTCATCGGCCTTTGGGAGGGTTTGTCGGGGTGTCGAATGTAGGGCTGGATGGGAACTGGCTGGGATTCGATCTGGCGCAGGCGAATCTGTATGCGTTTGGACGGTTGGCGTGGGATTCTGATCTTTCGGCGCGGGAAATTGTCGAGGAATGGACGCGGTTAACTTTTGGAGAGGATCCTGCGGTCGTCAAGATCATCGCGAAGATGCAGATGGAATCGTGGCCGGTCTACGAAAAATATACGGGCGCTCCGCTGGGATTGCAGACGCTCACCAATATTGTGGGGAATCATTATGATCCGGGGCCGCAGTCGGCGGATGGGAACGGATGGGGGCAATGGATACGAGCTGACCATGCGGGGGTCGGCATGGATCGTACGGTAGCAACTGGGACCGGATTCACCGGGCAGTACGCGCCGATGGTGGCTGCTGAGTATGAGTCATTGCAAACCTGTCCCGACAATCTGCTGCTGTTTTTTCATCACGTTCCTTATACCTACGTGCTTCATTCGGGAAAGACAGTCATTCAAACGATCTATGATTCACATTACGACGGCGCGGAAGAAGCGCAAACATTTCCGGCGCGTTGGAAAGAATTGCGCGGTTATATCGATGACGAGCGCTATCAGGCGGTACTGGCGAGGCTTGAGGGACAGGCTGCACATGCCATCGTATGGCGCGACACCATCAACGATTTCTTCTTCAAGTTGTCTGGAATTCGTGATGCGAGGGCCAGGTAATTTTCGGAATTCCGGGTATCCCCAAGACCAAACAGGCGGCGGCCAGGGCGCGTGCTAAATTGACTCTCTCAGGCATGGGAGTGCATGGCCAATAATCGACTGCAATATCTGACGGCGAACGACTGGGTCCTGATCAGCGCAAAAGCCAAAAGACTGACTTTTGGATTGGGAGAGGAGATCATCAAGCAGGGCGCTGTCGGCGACACCATTTATGTGATCCGCTCCGGGCAGGCTTCCGTCGAATTAGCCGCACCAGAATCCAAGACGGTGGTGGCCAAGCTGGAGCGGGAAGATATTTGCGGCGATATGGCTTTTCTGGAAAAGTCCACGGCCACGGCGGCCGTGATCGCTAGCGATCAAAAGGTCGAGGTGGACGCAATCAAGGCCGAGGACTTGCGCCACCTCTTTGAGTCCTTTCCCGGACTGGGTGCGCGATTCTATCGTTCGCTGGCGGTGGTTCTGGCCCGGCGTCTGAGGGAAACGTCGAAACAATTGGCGCGGGAAAAAGCTGCCAAGAAAATCTGACTCACGGGGTTGGACGATCTCCGAGAGACCCTGTCAACTTTTATTGGACACTGTAGTAACGCATCGGCGCAGGTGGGACACGCAAGTAACCTTGCGCCAGTGACCATCCGGTCTCGACAATCAATCTAAAGCTAAATGCGAGCGGTTCTTATCTGCGCCGTGCTGTGTATTGGCGCGATTGATGGCGTCACCCAAGACGCCCCCAATAGCGCGCAGGAACTCGCTCGCGTGAGCCGCGAGTTGCAGGAAACACGTTCCGAGCTGGCCGAATCCAATCGAAAGATCGAGGAGCTTCGCCAAAGTCTGGAAGAGCTGCGCAACCAGGTGCAGGGTACCCAGCCTTCTGGAACTGAGGCGCCGGCTGCGGCTGCACCGTCGGTCGCAGCGGCGGACCAGGACGTAAGTTTTCTGGCTGCCAAAGTCACTGAACTTCACCAAGATAAAGTGGAGAGTGTGAGCAAGTACCCGGTGAAGCTCTCGGGATTGATCTTGTTCAATTCTTACTTGAACAATGGGAATCTGGATACCGAAGATATCCCTAGCCTGGCGTTTCCGAGAGTTCCGGGCATAACCAACGGCAGCCTGGGGGCGACCATGAACCAAACGCTGCTGGGCGTGGACGTGACCGGGCCGAAGCTGTTCGGCGCGCGAACTTCGGCGGATGTGAGCATTGATTTCGCCGGAGGGAGTCCGACGACTGCATTTGGGGTTACGTCCGGAATCATTCGGCTGCGTACCGCGACGGCACGTCTGGACTGGGAAGACACGACGCTGAAGATCGGGCAGGATGGACTTTTCTTCTCGCCGTTGTCGCCCACTTCCTATGCGACGTTACGAGAACCTGCGCTGGCATGGGCGGGCAACTTGTGGGTCTGGACGCCTCAGATTGAGATTGAGCGGCGCTTCCCATTGGACGTCGCTAGTACGCTGGTGCTGGAGGGTGGATTGCTGGACCCGCTTACCGAGGAAGCCCCGCCTTTCCAGCTGCGAACGGCAACCGCGGGCGAAGCGAGTCGCGTACCGGCGGCAGCGGGGCGAATTGCGATTGACCGAATGAAAGCTGCGCAGCATCCATTCAGCCTGGGATTTGGAGGTTATCGCGCGCGCCAGAAATACGATGCATTCCGTGAGAACGATAGCTGGACCTTGAACACCGATCTCAAAGCTCCGCTGGGAAACCATCTTGAGGTCTCGGGTGAGTGGTACCGGGGAGATGCGGTTGGTGGACTGGGCGGCGGGATTTGGACCAGTTGGGTTTTTCCAGAGTCCACCGACCCCCACAGTGCCATCCATCCGCTTCGTTCCACTGGAGGATGGGCACAGTTGAAGGTGATTCCGGCGACACGCTTTGAGATCAACGGTGCCATTGGACAGGACGAGAACTTTGGGCGAGACGTACATTTCTTTCCCGTCCCCTATACGGATTATGGATTCGGCGTTTTCGAGAAGAATCGCACAGAGATTGCGAATTTTATCTATAAGCCGAACTCGGTCTTACTCTTTGCGATTGAATATCGCCGTCTGTTTACTGCTCCGGCGATCGGTAAGAGCGCTTCCGGCGATCAGGTCAACGCCGCGGCGGGAGTGCGCTTCTGATGTCGCGATCACACCTGGCTGCGCTGATGTTCGCTTTGAGCAGCCTGCTCGGGGCTCAAGACGCAACCGTTCGAGGGACGGTCAGCCTGGTCCATCGGGCCAGGAATGAATCGAGTAGTTCCGATGTGATTGTGTGGCTGACTCCGGCGCACTCCAGTGAGACGGTTCCGCCAGGAGCTACGGTGCGGTTAGTGCAAAAGAACAAACGATTCATACCGCATGTGCAAGCCGTGACCCTGGGGACGGAAATCGAATTTCCTAACCAGGACCCATTCTTTCATGACGTTTTTTCCATTTACCATGGCAAGCCTTTCGATCTAGGGCTCTATGAAAGTGGCTCCATCCGCAAGATAAAGTTCACCCAGCCGGGGGTCTCGTACATCTTCTGCAACATTCACCCTGAAATGAGCGCGGCAGTCTTGGTATTGCGGACGCCTTATTTCGCGGTCACGGGAGACGATGGGAGCTTCCGGATCAACCAGCTGACGCCGGGGCAGTACAAACTTGAAGTTTGGTATGAGTTTTCGCCGGAATCAGAGTTGGCAGCGTTATCACAGACTCTCCAGATCGCCGCTGGCGAGAATATTCTGGGGGTGATCACGCTACATTCTTCCGATGCCCCCCAAGAGCACCTGAATAAGTACGGTGAACCGTATTCCTCGAGCATGCCTGATAAATACTAGCTGGCCGTCGCCCGTGCGCATTAGAGCGGCTTGGGTTGAGTATTTCGGGCGGCTGTAACGTTGGAGGGTTCGTCGGAAAACGACTTGCCCGGTTCAAAAGCCAGCTTCTCGTGCTTTGTCCCTACCTTGCGAATGGCATCATGCCAGCCGTCGTCCCAGGAAATACGGGCCTCGCCGTCGACGAGGGTCCAGGTCCCGTGCGCCGCTCCGAGTGATTTTTCCGCGGTGCCGTCGGCTTCCAGGGTGATGAAGAAGGTTGAATCGCCATTGCCCTCACCCACCTCCCATTTGCCCACGAAGTGGTTGTGGCTTGGAATAAGCGGGTTCGCTGCGGGAATGGTCGCGGCTACGGGAGTTTTGAATTCAATGCTGGCGATGTCGGCCAAGGCAATGGTCTCCCTATGTCCGTCCTTGAAAACAATCACCATTGAGTTTCGGTCAGATGATGTGGAGCCTTTCGGACTGGCACCGAAGGCTGCCAGCGTTAGCATTCCAAGAGCACAAACTACTCCGAAAACATTGCGCATGAGATTCCTCCTTGCGAACCGCAATCGCCCTACATGATGACATGAACCGGGCGTGGCTGACCGTGCGTCCTTCTAAAGATACGGAACGGGGTGATGAAAAGTTCCCCGGATTTGGCCCGTTTCCGCAGGTCTGACCCGGCACTCAGTAATCAATTGTAGGAAGCTCCCCCAACCGCTATCATGCCTGCGTTTCAGCTTTTTGCCGGCGCAGTCACGCCGATCCTGAGAAACATTTGACCGGGAAGACGAAGAGGAGAACCGTATATGGACGCATCGCAGGGCCTGATGTTCGTGATCTACGGCGTGGTGGTTCTATTTGTAATCGGCACCATCTTCAGCGGCTTCTTCCAGGTGAGAACGGCGGAGGCGGTGGTGATCCAACGCATGGGAAAGTTCAATGGCGTGGCCAATGCCGGCATCAACTTCAAATTGCCATGGCTCGACCAGATCGCGGGCCGCATCGACTTGCGGGTGCAACAACTGGCGCTCGATGTGGAAACCAAGACGAAAGACAACGTGTTCGTGAAGATCCCGGTTTCGGTGCAGTATCACGTCATCCCGGAGAAGGTGTATGAGGCGTTCTATAAGCTGGCGAATCCCAAGCAACAAATTTCTTCTTATGTGTTCAACGTTATTCTTGGGCACGTACCCAAAATGATCCTCGATGACGCGTTTTTGCAGCAATCTGATATCGCGGTCGCAATAAAAGAAGGTCTGGACGACGTGATGCGGACCTACGGATACGCCATTGACCAGGCGCTGGTGACCGACATCGAGCCCGACGAAAAAGTTAAAGCCGCAATGAACGAGATTAACGCGGCGCAACGCGAGCAGGTGGCCGCGCAGGCGCGCGGCGAAGCGGAAAAGATTTTAAAAGTGAAGCAGGCAGAAGCCGAAGCCGAGAGCAAGGCGCTGCAAGGCCAGGGTATCGCCAACCAGCGCAAGGCAATTATCGAGGGGCTTAAGGAATCGGTCGAGGCTTTCTCAAAGGCAGTGGAAGGGACGACGCCCAAGGACGTGATGATGCTGGTGCTGGTGACGCAGTATCTCGATACCATGAAAGATATCGGGGCCAACGACAGAAGCAATACGATCTTTGTGTCCCATTCCCCGGCGGCAATCGGAGACCTGTTCCGGCAGATGCAGGATGCCGTCATGATTGGGCAAAAAGGAGCCACGGTTGGACAATGATGCTGGCGGCCTGAATCGAGAATGAACCACTGTCAGGTTAACCAACTATATTCCAAGGTTTAGTTTTTTCTGGTCTGTCCGAGCCGGCGGTATAGTTAGGCTCGCCAGGTCCCCAGGGAGGCCCATTGAAAACACTCTTCTTCGTTGTATCCCTTCCAAACAACAACAGTTACCAGAATGAACAGGCAGTAGCGGCAAAGGAAGCGGCGCAGAAATACGGAGCGGAAGTGCAAGTTCTTCAGGCCGACAATGATGCAGTAACGCAAAGCCAACAAGTGCTTGAGATTCTTCAATCGCGCTCCGGCCGCCGGCCCGATGCGATTCTATTCGAACCGCTCACATCGACCGGGCTGGTCCGCGTGGGAGAGGCTGCCGTCAATGCCGGAATTGGGTGGGTGGTTCTGAATAGCGACGTTGATTATCTTGAAAGACTGCGGCAGACAACGAGTGCGCCGGTCTTCGGCGTGACCCGTGACCACACCGAAATTGGACGCATTCAGGGACGGCAGTTTGAGGCGCTCCTGCCTGGCGGTGGGACCGTGTTGTACATCCAAGGGCCAGCAACTAATTCGGCCGCCGTACAACGAACAATCGGGATGGAAAGCACCAAACCTGCAAACATTCAGATTAAAGCCATCCGCAGTGACTGGGAGGAAGCTAGTGCTCAACAATCGGTGAGTTCCTGGCTGCGTCTTTCCACCAACCGCGCTGGTTCTATCGGAGTGGTCGGCTGCCAGTACGATGGCATTGCCATGGGGGCGAGGAAGGCCTTCGAGGGCCTGGCCGACTCGGCCGAACGCACGCGCTGGCTGGGCTTGCCGTTTACTGGTGTCGATGGCCTTGCGCGCGAAGGAAAAGCCTGGGTGGATCGGGGAATATTATCGGCCACGGTGGTCGCACCAACAACCACTCCAATCGCGATCGAGCTCCTGGCCAGAGCGATCAATGGAGGCACGCAGCCACCACTGCGAACATTGACCGAACTTGCGTCTTATCCGTCGCTCGATGAATTAATTGCCAAAACAAAACGGGATGCGGTCGCAAAATAATTCGGCCAATGGGGGAGCCGTTTTCTTAAAATCCCTGACAACCCTGAACTCAGGTATGGCAACCAAGATAAAGTCGCATGCAGTCTATGGAGGGAAAAGAATATGCACCGTGGATCACGATACCTTAGCCTGATATTTCTGGCCAGCGCTCTAGCCACGCCACTGGTGACGACCGGATGTGCCACTCACCGAGTGTACGACCCGTACTACAGTGACTATCACACGTGGGATAGGAACGAAAATGTGTATTACCAGCAATGGATCGTCGAAAACCACAGAGATCCTCATCGCGACTATAAGCACCTCAATAAAGACGAGCAAAAGCAATATTGGGATTGGCGTCACAGCCACGGTGACCATCACTAGTCATCGGAGGATGTGAAAGCGGGCGGCGAGAAGGCAAGCTTCTTGCTGCCCCGATGTTTTCAGGCCGCATTCCGTTCAAGTTCCTCTCTCCCGAGTACAATAAGTCTGAAGTAAACTAAGAACAATCATGTCCACTTCCCGTACGGCTCGGACACCGAGTGCCCGTCCGCAAATCGCTTCCGCAGAGATTCCGGCTGTTCCTTTAACTTTGGAAGGCTATAGCGTCCTGCACCAGATGTTTCGTTTTCGCTGGCCGGCGTGGCGACAATTGGATGCGACTGAGAAGATTGATATCGTTCGCGAGGCCAGCAGCCAACTGACCACGATGGAGCAGAACTCCATGGGTGGATCGGCCCTCTATTCCCTGCTCGGCCACAAGGGCGACCTGATGCTGATTCACTTCCGCCAGTCTTTTGATGAATTGAATCAAGCAGAGTTGCAATTGGCGAGGTTGCGAATCAGCGATTATCTGGAGCCAGCGTCATCCTACCTATCAATCATCGAATTGGGACTCTATGAGTCCACAGTCAGGGTTTATAACGACCTGTCGGAACGTGGCCTGGAGCCGCATTCGGAAGAGTGGAACCGGGAGATCAAGACGACCATCGCCCGCCAGACAGAAGCCATGCGGCCACGGCTGTTTCCAGAAATTCCCAAACACCGTTATGCCTGCTTTTATCCCATGGATCGGCGGCGCGGTGAGGACAAGAACTGGTACACCGTCCCTATTGAAGAACGCGCGCGCCAGATGCACGAGCATGGTCTGGTTGGCCGGCGCTATGCAGGCGAGGTGAAGCAGATTATCACGGGCTCCATCGGCTTCGATGACTGGGAATGGGGCGTGGATTTGTTTGCCGACGATCCCCTGGTCTTTAAGAAACTTATCTACGAGATGCGCTTCGATGAAGTGAGCGCGGTCTATGCGCTCTTCGGACAGTTTTATGTGGGATTGCGTTGTCCAGCCGCGGGATTGGGGAAATGGCTGAACGGGGAGTTGCCCAAGAGTGAACTGACGAAGGAGTAAGCGCAGATCACTGACTTCAAGTCATTCTTTCTGTTATCTTCCCAACATGAGCCGGTCGTTGAGTTTTTGCGGAGTGATTCTAGCAGCTGGCGAGTCCTCGCGCATGGGCAGTGACAAGGCGCTGCTGGTTTGGCCACCGCCTTCCTCCGATGCGGCAGCGATGGGTTCTTTGCGGCGAACTTTCCTCTCCACTACCATCCAGGCACTCAACGCATATAACGACATGGTGATCGTCGTGGTTGGCAAGAATGAGCCCAACCTGGCTCCGGTGATTTATGCGACCGGCGCCTCCCTGGTGCGAAACCCCGCCCCCGAACAGGGACAGTTCAGTTCGTTGCAGGTGGGATTGCGCGAAGTTCTGAACCGCGGACGCGACGCCGCCATGGTCACACTGGTCGATCGCCCTTCGGTAAAGGCCGAGACTCTGGAGTCCCTGCGCTCTACATTTGAGGCCGCGGCCGATGCCATCTGGGCTGTCGTCCCTGAATACAAAGGGAAACACGGTCATCCGATTATTGTCGGCCGGGAGATGATCGAAGTATTCTTGAGAGCTCCGGCTACAGCATCCGCGCGGGACATCCAACGTCAATATCAGGAGCATATTGAATATGCATCCGTGGACGACGCGTTTGTCGCGTGGAACGTGGATACGCCGCAAGATTATCAAATGCTGCTATCGCAGAATTCAACTCGGCCAAAGTGACCCATCGAAAGGGACCCCTGCACTCGTGACTGCAAAGTTATCCGCTAAATCTGCCGAGTTTATTGCCTCGGTTCTCCAGTTGCAACCTACGCTCGCGGTTTTTGATTGCGACGGCACGCTTTGGGCAGGCGATGCCGGGGAACGCTTTTTCGACTGGGAACTGAAGCGTGGGTTGGTTTCGCAGGAAACTGCGCGCCGCATACGCGCCCGATACGCGGATTACAAAAGGGGCCTGGTCAGCGAAGACGACATGTGCGGCGAGATGGTGACGCTACATAGCGGGCTCGTTGAATCCGATATACAGGCGGCTGCCAAGCAGTTTTTCGATGAAACTTTCTCCGGCCAGATTTTTTCGGAGATGCACGAATTAGTGGACCGATTGCATAACAACGGATGCGAAATCTGGGCCGTTTCCTCGACCAATGAATGGGTGATTCAGGCGGGCATGCGTAAATTTGGTATTCCCCATAACAGAATTCTCGCGGCTGCCGTCAAGATTGAAAACGGCATCATCACGGATCGGCTGGTACGAGTGCCGAGTGGTGAAGGTAAACCGCGGGCGATTCGCGAGGTCGTCGGTCGCGACCCTCATGCGGCTTTCGGCAATTCTCGTTGGGATGCCGCGATGCTAGGCATCGCCCGCCACGCCTTTGCGGTAAATCCGAATCCCGACCTGGAAGAGACGGCCCGCGCACAGGGGTGGACCATTTATTTTCCGGATTCGATTCCGCGTCCTTGAAGTGCCGCTGTCAACGCGTCGATCGCCAGCTGGCTGGCGTGGATCGAAGTCTCGGGAACACCTCCAACCGCCTGTACGACTCCTTCCCTGCTTACTCTCCGTGCTTCCTCCACCATTTTTCCTTTTACCAGTTCCGTAAGCGCTGACCCACAGGCCATCGCGGGAACGCATCCCTTGGCGCGAAAACGGATTTCCGAGATGCAGCCGGCGCTGATCTTCATGGACAACTCAAGGATGTCGCCACAGGCGGGATTCTCGACTCTGGCGTATGCATCCGGACGAGCGATCGTGCCGGGATTGCGCGGATTCTGAAAATGATCGAGCAGCAGGGACGAATACATTGAGGCAATTGTAGCGTGGCGTCCGCTGTAAGATGAGACCTTCCATGTCCGACGACCATACTCCGAAGCGGATCGTTTCCTTACAGCCGAGCGCGACGGTGATTCTTGCGGCGGTCGGAAAGCTTGATCGCCTGGTTGCTTGCACAAAATACTGCGTCGAGGTTTGCCCCGAAGCCGCTTCCGGTGGGCGAACCATCGTTGCGGATTCCTGGACGGCGCAGTGTGAACAGATTGTCGCGGCCCGGCCGGACCTGGTTATCGCCGCGGTGCCTTATCAAGAAAAAGCGGTATCGGAAATCTTGAAATCGGGCGCGCGTTTCCTAGGCTTGGCACCGTCGAACCTGGCTGACATTTACATGGACATTGCGGCCATCTCCGGGATCACGGGTGTTCCAGAACGCGGGCAGCAAGTGATCGCCGAGATGCAGGAGGAGATTGAGGCGGTACGGGCACAGGCGAATGGCACAATTCGCCCGCGGGTTTATTGTGAAGAATGGGGCAAGCCCCTGATCACGTCGCAGTTTTGGGTTGCCGAGTTGGTTGAGGCAGCGGGTGGAGAGTTTATCGGAACCCCGGGTGCAAAAGTCTCCAGTGAGTCTGTGTTATCCGAGAATCCAGACGTGGTTATCGCGGCATGGTGTGGGGCGGGTGACCGAGTCCCGCTGGAAAAGATTATTCGAGACCGTGGCTGGGCTGAAATGCGGGCCGTGAAACAACGCCGCGTTTACTGCATAAACGACGAATTTCTCAATACGCCGGCGCCGACGGTGGTCCACGGATTGTGCGCTCTCGCGGCGGCTATTCATCCCGACCGTTTTCCACACCCGCCGGGTCTAAGATGTGTTACTAGCGTGCGGGCGAATGTGTCGTAACATCAACGGAGTAATTTAGGATTTCCCTATGTCCACTGCCTCCACGATTGCGGATGTAAAGAAAGAGCTCGACCAAATGGGCCGCGATGCCAAGTCCGCCGCCGATTTTATGGCCCAAATGACCAACCTTCTGCATGACCGCATGTTGAAATATAACTGGGTGGGCTTTTATATGCTGGAGCCCGGCAGTCAGCCTCCCATGCTGGTGCTGGGTTCGTTTCAGGGGGCGATGACGCCGCATACGCGCATTCCTCTGCATCAGGGCATCTGCGGGGCTGCGGCTTCGACCGGCAAGACGATTCGGGTGGATGACGTCAACAAAGATCCTCGTTATCTGGCCTGTTCGATTGAAACGAAGTCCGAGATCGTGGTGCCAGTGTTTGTGAAAGGCAAGGTCGCGGGCGAGCTTGATATTGACAGTCACTTCCCGGCCGCCTTCGGAGACGAAGATCAAGCGTTCGTCGAATATTGCGCAGCACTGGTGGGCAAGCAACTGGAAAAATCCCCAGCATGAAAAACGATTCCCGCCGGAGAGCCGGGCCATCCATGAAGCGCGTGGTTGCGGCCTTGATCTTCAAGGACGGGAAAATTCTGGTCTGCCAACGCACCCGCCATCAAGTCATGCCGTTGAAATGGGAGTTTCCCGGCGGGAAAATCGAGGAAGGCGAGCAGCCTCGCGACGCTCTGCATCGAGAACTCGACGAGGAACTCGGGATCGACGCCACCATCGGCGACGAAGTGACTCGCATTCTTCATACTTACTCGGGTGGCGGCTCGGTGGAATTGCGCTTCTTCGCCGTGCATGAATACAAAGGCGAAATCGAGAACCTGATTTTCAAGGACGTACAGTGGGCGGAACGCTCCGACTTGCCTTCATACGACTTCCTGGAAGCAGATTTGGGACTGGTCAAGGACTTGGCAAGCGGGAAATTCGCTTAGGAAACAATCGGACTTCTAACCTCTACCCGTCCCATACATCCAGAACCAGACGACGTTGAGCACGGTCATGATGATGGTGGTGGACCATGCAATTACATTAAACAGGCGAGTATTCACATACTCTCCCATCAAGCCCTTATTGTTTACCAGCAAGAGCATGAAGACCAGCAGCGGTGGCACCGCCACTCCGTTGATGACCTGTGACCAGATGGAAATCCGGATCAAGGGCAGGTTAGGAATGAGAATTACCCCGCCGCCGGTAACAATCAGGATGGTGTAGAGCCAATAAAATACTGGCGCTTCGCTAAATTTTTTCCCCACTCCCGATTCGAATCCCAGACCTTCGCAGACCGTATAGGCGGTCGAGAGTGGCAGGATCGAAGCTGCGAACAAAGACGCATTGAACAGTCCCAGGGCAAAAAGAATGTAGGCATAATCGCCAGCCAGGGGATGTAGAGCTTCAGCTGCGTCCTTTGCAGTGTCGATATTATGAAATCCGTGCACATAAAGAGTCGCTGCACAGGCCACGATAATGAACCAAGCCACTACATCGGTGAAAATACATCCGATAATCACGTCCAGACGTGAAGCCTTATATTGGCGCTTGCTCACACCTTTTTCCACGATGGAAGACTGCAAGTAAAACTGCATCCAGGGCGCGATGGTGGTACCGAAGACTCCGATCACCATGAACAGATAGCCATGCTCCAGGAAAGTGCCTTTGGGTGGGAGTTTCACTGTAGCCACCAGCGCTTCTATCCATGCCGGTTTGGCAAATAGACCCGCAAAAATGTACGCGAAATAAATGAATGAGGCCACAACAAAAACCTTCTCAACGCTTTTGTACTGGCCTTTCACCGGAATTAACCACACGATCACCGCGCAGATAGGAACGCTGATGTATTTCGAAACACCGAAGAGTCCCAGACTCTCTGCAATGCCGGCGAACTCTCCAACGATGTTGAAGTAGTTGAGCAGCAGGATTGCGATCATCATGAAGAACGTGATGCGAAATCCAAACTCTTCGCGAATCAGGTCGCTGAGGCCCTTGCCCGTCACCGCCCCCATGCGGGCCGATATTTCCTGCACCACAATCAATGCAATGGTGATGGGGATCAGGGTCCATAGAATCATGTTCCCGAACTGCGCCCCGGCCTGCGAATAAGTCAGGATGCCATTGGCATCGTTGTCGACGTTCGCGGTGATGAAGCCCGGCCCAATGACCGCAAAAAGGATCAGGAGCTGGATTTTCCAACGTTTCAGAAATTTCATGTGCACAACTTCGCGGACGTCGTCGAGATTCTTGGCAAGCGCTGGAACAGAATAAACGCAGTTGTCGAATCTGAACAGGAGGAAAGCGCGATTGCGGAAGAAACTATCAGTAGCGCCTATAGTTTCGATCTCAGGACACTGATCACATCGTCCGAAGTGATGACTCCGATGAGCTTTTTATGCTCATCCACCACGGGTAGAGTCATTAAATTGTACTTATCAAACAATTCTGCCACTTCTGCATCCCGGGCATCGTTCGGAGCGGAGATCAACGGCTCCTGAGTCAGCGACAGCAAAGGCGTATCGGACTCAGCCAGGACCAACTTGGCGAGCGGCACGGCGCCGGCAAGCGTCCCATGGGAGTCGACCAGATAAACCGTGCTCACGGTCTCAATACCACCTTCGAAATGCCGCAGTGCATCCACCGCATCCTCGGCAAGCGCGCCTACGGCCAACTCCAAATACTCGGTATTCATGCGGCCGGCAGCCGTCTTCTCGCCATGCTCGAGGAGTTCGACCATTTCCTCGCGTTCCTGAGGGGCCATTTCCTGAAGGATTTGCGAAGTTCGCTCTTCCGGCAGGTCGCCGAGCAGGTCGGCGGCCGCATCGGGATCCATTTCTTCGACAATTTCCGCTGCCCGGTCGGAATCCAACGACTCGACGATCGACTTCTGCACCTTTAGACTCACTTCTTCCAGGGCTTCAGCGGCCACGCCTTCGTCTAACGATTCAAAGACGGCTTCGCGCTCGTCGGGAGCCAGTTCCTCGACAATGTCGGCGATATCCGCGGGATGCAGGCGAGCTAGGCGTTCGTGAGAAATTTTGAGTTTCACTCGCCGCGCCGGGTCGGTTTCGATCAAATCGACGAACTCCCAGGGAATCGGCCTGCCCGGGATCTGTCCCAGAAGGGCCCGCAGAGCTGTCATGGGCACCACCCCTTTCAGGAGGCGCCGGATGGCCCCGCGCGCGCCGACGTCCACCGAGCCGACTTTGAGCGACGGATGGCTATTTCCGGTCTCCTGATGCAGGTCTACATCGTTCACCCGCACCACCTTACGGCCATGCACATCGATGATCTGCTGATCAAGCAGGTCGCGGGCCAGCAGGAACAGTCCTTCCGAAGCGTCCGCGGCCTGCCATGTGGAAGCAGCCGTTGCGGCGCGGATGCCGCCGTTAATCGAAGTCACGGACGCACAAGGCAGGATCAGATCGCCGGTCTTGGTGCGCACAATAAATAGTGCGACATGCGCCCGGTCCGCAGTCGGAGTAAGAGCCAGTTCGCGCACCCGTCCGGATTGGCTTCCGGAGCTGTCGAATACCGGCAGCCCCAGCAGTTCCGTAAGCGCAAACATGGTCATAGCTCTGAGAATGTGCCGAGAATCTGCAAGTGTCAACAGAGAATGTAGAAGTACTGATCAGTTTTTGATCGCGGCGGTGTCTAACTACGGTTGGAACCGGCGCGGCAATCTTCCCGGTAGGATCGTTCCCGCGTTGACATTTCCACAAGGTCAAGGCAAACTACCGATTCCCCAATTTTGGGGCTTCTAGTCACACCCAGTAAGGTTTTGTGGGGTCGGGAGCCGTCCGGTGGGGTTCCGGGTCTGCGAATTTCATAGACATTTTGCCATGACCGAACAGCGGGTCTCCTATACGCTCGATTCGACGCTGGAGACCGTCGATAGTGCGGAGCAAGCAGCCACCCGGATCGCGGCCGACAACGGCTTCGACGAAGATGAGGTCATGCAGATCGCCATGGCCGTCCGTGAAGCGGCGGTGAATGCGGTCCTGCATGGCAATGCCTATGACCCAGGCAAGAAAGTAACGCTCGATTTTGAAAGAACCGGTCGTGATTTAGTGATCACGATCCGCGACCAGGGTGCAGGCCTGGATCCGGCCAAGATTCCCGACCCGCTGGCGCCGGAGAATCTTTTGAAGACGTCGGGCCGGGGGATCTTTTTAATTCGCTCGTTTATGGACGAGGTGCAAATTCACCCTTCCCAGACGGGCACTGAAATCAAACTCGTTAAGCACGTCCACGGACCAACCGCGGACGGCAAGGAGGCTTCCCAGTGAGCATGAAAGTCAGTAATCGGCAGGTTGATGGCATTACCATTATGGATTGCAGCGGCCGTATCACCCTCGGCGAGGGCAGTGTAACCATCCGTGATGCGGTTCGCGAACTTCTTTCCAAAGGCCAAAAGAAGATTCTGCTCAACCTCGGCGACGTCAGCTACATCGACAGCTCGGGGATCGGTGAATTGGTCAGTGCCTTCACCACCGTCCGCAATCAGGGCGGAGAACTCAAGCTGCTCAACCTGACCAAGAAAGTCCATGATCTGCTACAGATCACCAAGCTGTATACCGTTTTCGACGTAAAAGAAGACGAAGCAAGCGCCGTCAAGTCGTTCAGCTAGACATCTTTACTCTTTAGGTGGCGAGGGCCGGTCGCTCATGACCGGCCGCACGTGCTTATCTACGTTCCCGCTTCGGGACAATTCCCCTGTTTCTTATTCTGACTTCCACCTTTCCCTCTGCCCTCGCCCTACAATTTAGCTGTCTGTAGGGAGATCATTATGCAGCCTGTTCCATCATCATCTTGTTTTCTTTTGACGTTCCTTCTGTCTTTCTCGACACTCTGCCGTGCAGCCGAGTGCATCCCATTTACCGAAGCGTTGAATCACATCGGGGAAATCCATTGCGTCACTGGCAAGGTTTTGAATGTGAAACAAGGAAGTGGCGGCGTCCACTACCTGGACTTCTGCGAGGACTACCGTTTGTGTCCTTTTACGGTAGTTATTTTCCCGCGGGATTTGAAAAGCATTGGCGATGTGCGCCAGTTGCAAGGCAGGACTATCGAAGTTCACGGCCCAGTGAAAGGATACGACGGACGCGCCCAGATTGTGCTCGCCGAAGCACGGCAACTCAGCGGCGATTCCGCCCGCATTCCTCCCCTGCCCAAGAGTTATGACGTGGAAAAAGCCGGTCATTACAGCGCAGGAAACATCAGTCGCCCCAAAACGCGGAAGACGTACGCCAAGAAAGTTCCAGCAACCTTGCCGATCGAAGTGGGTGACGACCCGCCGGAATAGGGGGCCCAGCAAATGAGGGGGTCACTACACCATTCCTTTCCTCAACTCGTCCAATGGATACTTTGTCCCTCGCCATACCACGCCGTCCTGAGTCAAGGTCAGGAACATCGAACGCAGCAGCGTGTAGACAAACAGAACGGTGCTGATGGGATGGAGGAAGAAATAATAAGGCGGTACGGGGGATTTTCGCGACATTCCCACATAAATGGAGAACATGGAGAAGAGCGCGATCCCATAAGGCAACCTCGCCCAGCCATGCGCCAGCCAAATCCCGAGAAATGGCCCCAGGTTGAGGAAAGCGATCCCAAAACACGTAATGATCGTCCGCCACCACTGAAAAGACAGGACAGCAAAGAAGTTCTTGGTGAGATTGTTCACCATCCCCATTGCGCCGTTCGCCCAGCGGAGCGAAATTAAGTCTTCTCCAAAGACGTTGCGTTGGGCGTACCCCGACTCCTTGACCACTTTGCCAAGTTTCATGTCGTCGAGCACATCCATGCGCAGACGTTCAAAGGTTCCGACTTGCTCATACACACTCCGGCGCACCATGTTGAACGCGCCGACCCCCATATGGTCTTTACTTTTCGGATCGGCTACTCTCCAGGGCCGATGACCAAACACAAACAGCGTTTGGAAGAAAGCAACCATCATTTTTTCGCCGGGTCGCTTCATGATCATCTGAGGGAAAAGTACGACGTGGTCAGCGTGCTCCGCTTCGCCGTAAGCTAGTGCACGCCGCACCGAATCGGGCTTGAATAGCACGTCTGCGTCGGTGAACAACAGCCAGTCGCCAGTGGCTTGTTTGCCCGCGATCCACATGGCATGGGTCTTCCCCATCCATCCGGCCGGCAACTCTGTGATATGGACAATCTTCAGCCGCTCGTGGGTCGCCGGATCCGCTGCTACTCGATCCATGAGCTCCCCTGTTTGATCAGTCGAACGATCGTTCACCGCAATCACTTCGTAGTTGTCGTAATCGAGGACCATCAGTTGGGTCAGAGTCTGGGAGATGTCCTGCTGCTCATTGCGGGCGGGAACAATGATGCTGACGCGCGGACTCCCTGCCGCAATGACTGGATTGAGATTCCATTCCGGGAGCGAGATGTCCTGAACTTTGGGCATCCCGATGGCAGCGTCGATGATTCGCGAGAACCAGGCCAGGGCAAGAATGCATCCCGCAATCCAATGGAAAACACTCATCCAGCTTCTGCCTTCGCCTGAGTCGGAGTCTCCAAGCCAACTGCCGGAGCGAATCTCATCCCGTAAAACAGTATGGCAGAGGACACTCCCATAGCAATGATCGGCAGAATAAATGCGGCCTGTAGCGAATGTTTGTCGGCAACCCATCCCATCATGGTGGGCGAGGGTACGTCGCCTAAGAGATGGAAGATGAAAATATTAATCGCGATGGCAGTTGCCCGAATGTGTGAGCCCACAGAGTTGACCAGAGCCGCGTTGAGAGGCGAAGTGTTCAGGAGAAGAAGAAATGACGCCACCGCAATGGCCGGCAGCATAAACCGTCCCTGGCTGAACAGGGCGACAATCATCACCGGTATTCCAAGACCCATGCTGACTGCGGAAACAAAGTAGTAGGAGCTTTTCATTCGAGGCAGCAGCAAGTCTCCGAGCCATCCACCAATCAGCGATGCCAGAATTCCAGCCACCACCACGATCAGTCCAAACATGAAGTTGGCTGATTCCAGTGTGTAACCGCGCGCAACGGACAGGAAGGTGGGCATCCAGACTTGTATTCCACCCAGCGAAAACGTGCCTGCCGCCATGCCTAGCGTTACGAACCAAAATGCTGGATTGCGCGTCAATCCCAAAACCAAACCCCAAAACGTTTCTCGTTTTTGATTCTTTTTCTGCGAATCGAATTGGCCGCGTGGCGGCTCGGGAATAAACCAAATCGCTAGTGCCAACAAAAAACCGGGGAATGCGGCGATGTAAAACGGGAAACGCCATCCATGTGAGTGGCTTAGACTGCCTCCCAGCAGATAGCCCGCTGCTGTACCTACGGGAATCGCCAGATAGAACACACCGAAGATACGTCCACGTTGTTTCTCCGGAAAAAGATCAGCGACGAAAGTTGGCGCAACGATGACGAATGTCGCTTCACCAATCCCAACTAACGTGTGGCGAACCAGCAGTTCCCAATAGGTGTGAGTAACCGCGGTTAGCAAAGTGAGCGCGCTCCAGAAGATGGCCCCCAGCATGATGATCATTTTGCGGGAATAACGGTCTGCCAGTGGCCCGGCTAGAGGCGCAGCCACCATATAAAAACCCAAGAAAGCACTGGTGAGATAGCCCACCTTGGCGTAAGTGAGATGGAATTCACTTTGAACCAGCGGCTGCACCGCGAACAAGACTGATCGGTCAATGTAGTTGAGCAGGTTCAGCGCCGTGAGAACAAACAGCGCAGTCCAGGGATAGAGTTTGGTTTGGGTCACTTGACGAGTGACTATATCATTTCCGTTTTTGACCCGTCTTCGGCCGCGGCCATCGGGCCACTACCACGGTTGAGATCCCGCCTCGGGGACGGAAGTCGCCCTTCACCTCGGCCCACACCGGACGCGCCCAGCGCACCACATCTTCCAGAACCTGGTTCACGATGTTTTCCTGAAAGATTCCCAAGTTGCGATAGGACTGGAGATACTCTTTCAACGACTTCAGTTCCAAACAGTGTTTGTGAGGCGTGTAGCGAATGGTCAGAACCCCAAAATCCGGCAGGCCGGTCTTGGGGCAAACAGAGGTAAACTCTGGGTCATCGACCACGATCTCATATCCTGGAAACTGATTAGGCCAGGTTTCGATCTCGGGAAACTTCTCATCGAGACCGGCCTTGGCATGGTCCGGCGTGTAGCGTGGCGGCTTAGGCATGGTTCCATTGTAACCAGCCCACTGGCAGAACCGGCAAGTGGTTAACAAAACCGCACTTTAAGCGATGCCACCTGCATCTAATCGGTTAAGCTTCTATACCATTCGAGCCAGGACACAAGTGATACATTACTGTGTTCGGCCCCCAATATGGCTTTGACCGACTCCAACAACGGATTTTGGGCACGACGCCGCTGGCTCTTATGGACGATCGGCATCGTCGTTGCCATCGTGTTGCTGGCATCTTTTCGTCTGCACGATGATCCGGTGCCGGTGCGGTCCGCCACGGTGACCCGCAGCACGATTCGCAGTGTGGTTTCGACCAATGGAAAAGTCGAACCTTTGCAGAGTTTTGAAGCCCATGCCCCGGTCGGCACCACGGTAAAGAAGCTGCTCATAAAGGAAGGCGATCACGTCAAGAAAGGACAACTGCTGGTTGTCCTGGATGACGCGGAAGCCCGCAGCCAGGCTGCCCATGCGTTAGCTGAGATGCGAACTTCCGATGCCGACATGAGTGAAATACAGAGCGGCGGCAGCCAGGAAGAGGTCCTGACCCTGAAGACCGAACTGATGAAGGCCACGACCGCGCGGATGGCGGCACAACGCAATTTAGACGCTCTTCGCCGCTTGCAGCGGAGCGGGGCGGCATCTCCCGGCGAGGTTAAAGCTGCTGAAGACCAGTTCGCCCG
Source organism: Terriglobales bacterium (assembly GCA_963762965.1). Classification (GTDB taxonomy): domain Bacteria; phylum Acidobacteriota; class Terriglobia; order Terriglobales; family Acidobacteriaceae; genus DATBAX01. Next base: position 3,205,955 of record CAVXME010000001.1, on the reverse strand, counting down.
GACCAATGCCGATTTCAGGCTGCTGCAACAAAAGCAGAAGCAACGTTACTCCAAACCCGAAATCGCGCGCGTGGAAGCCCAAAAGGATGAAGCCCAGAGTGCCTATGCGGCCGCGGAAGACATCCTGAATCAGCTCAATGTTCGCGCTCCGTTTGCCGGTGTGGTCTATTCGCTTCCAGTGCGCCTGGGAAATTATGTGAATCCGGGCGACTTGGTGTTACAGGAAGCCAATCTTTCGAAAGTCCTGGTGCGTGCGTTTGTCGATGAACCCGACGTGGCCCGGCTTGCGCCAGGAGACAAAATTGAAATCACTTGGGATGCAATTCCCGGCCGCAACTGGGATGGTTCTCTGAGTGTCGTCCCTTCGACCGTCAAACTTCGCGGTGCTCGCAATGTCGGCGAAACCACCTGCGTGGTGGACAATCAGGATCTTAAGCTGTTGCCAAATATTAACGTAGGAGTCACCATCGTTACCGCCGAGCATCATCAAGTATTGACCGTTCCCCGTGAAGCCATTCGTCAGGACGACAGCAAGCCCTACGTTTTCCAGATTGTGAACGAAGAATTGCAACGCCGCGACGTAGAGACCTCCATTTTCAATCTTACCGAGGTGGAAGTCAGCAACGGAATTCCGGAACACGCGCTGGTGGCCCTTACTTCCATTAACTCGAAACCGTTACACAACGGCCTTGCCGTAAAGGTGGTTCGTTGATGATGCAGGTAGCGATCATACGGTTCGCGCACAGAATCCTGTTTCTAGCGGTGATAACATCCGTGACCGCAATCGCCGGCGCTGACAATTCCGCGCCCTCCCTGTTGGCACAGGGCCGTGTTGATGATGCCATCGCTACTCTGCGCGGGCAAATCAGCGCATCTCCCAATGATCCCGAGGCCCACAACCTCCTATGCCGGGCCTATTTCACTTTGGGTGAATGGGACCGGGGAATTTCGAATTGTGAACAGGCGGTATCGCTTGATCCCAATAACAGCCGCTATCACTTGTGGCTGGGCCGTGTGTATGGCGAGAAAGCTGACAAAGCCAATTTCATGACCGCGGCCGGGCTGGCCAAAAAAGTTCACACCGAATTTGAAACCGCTGTGCAATTGAACCCCAATAATATTGACGCGCGCACCGATCTCGCGGAATTCTATCTCGAAGCTCCGGGAATTGTTGGCGGGGGGCGCGACAAAGCGGAAGCCCAGGCGCAATCACTCGTCACTCTCGATCCCGCCAAAGCCCATTGGGTGAACGCCCGCATTGCCGAAAAGCAGAAAGACCACGAGGGCGCGGAAAAGGAATACCGCGCCGCCATCCAAACCAGTCACGGCAGCGCCAGCGCGTGGTTGCATCTAGCGCAGTTTTACAAACATGTCGGACACATGGATGAGATGGAAGATGCCGTCCACCATGTCGCCTCGGCGCCGCTTGATCAACCGGATGCTCTGGTCGATGCGGCTCATCTTCTGCTGGATACCAATCGCAATCTTCCTGAGGCGAACCAGTTGCTGCGCCGCTATGTTTCGTCGGCATCCACGGTGGAACAGGCGCCCGTCTTCAAGGCCCACTATCTGCTGGGGATCGTGCTAGAAAAGCAGGGAGACAAGGAGGCCGCAGCAGTAGAGTTCCGGGCGGCCCTGACCCTGGCCAGAAGTTTCTCGGCCGCTCAGGAAGCGCTGAATCGTGTCAATCGCTAGTTTCCGACTTCTCTCAAAAACAGGTGACGTGATGAATGGCCTTTTGCGTAACGTACGCTTGCCCATCCCATTGCTGGTGTTTTTCTTTCTCTTTTCCCCCATTGCCAGCTTGTTCGCCGAGCCTCTGCCTCTCAAGCGAGCTGTTGAACTCGCGCTTAAGCATAGTGCCCTTGCGGCGGCTGCCAGCGCGGACGAACAGCGGGCCTTCTCCAGTTATCTGGAAGCCCGCGACCAATACCTGCCGCAAGCGGTGATTGGTTCGGGATTGGGCAAAACTTGGGGCTATCCGCTGAGTCTGGAAGGCTCGGCGCCATCGATCGTAAATCTTGCCACCCAATCGGCCTTGGTGAATCCAGCTTTGCGCGATTATGTCCGGGCGGCGAAAACCGAGTGGCAAGCCAGCGCCGCACTGTCGAAAGACCAGCGCAATCAGGTCATTCAGGAAACAGTGCTGACCTATGCCGAGCTGGCCAAATGGGAGGGCCTTCTTGCTCACCTCGCAGACGAACAGGCCCAGGGAGTAAAGATGGAGGGGATCGTCAACCAGCGGATTCAGGCAGGCGTGGACAATCCGCTGTTGCGTACACAGGCGAAGCTAACCACAGCCCGCGCTCGTCTTCAAATGTCGCAGGCCCGGGGCGCCATCGACGTGCTCAGAAATCGGCTCTCGCAGTTGACCGGACTTTCCGCCGATACCATCGAAACCGAGCCCGATTCCATGCCTGTGTTACCTGAGATCAAACGGGAGGACGATCTTGTGACCAGGGCGGTGCAAAGCAGTCCGGCCATCCAGTTCACGCAGATTCATGCCAGCGCGTTGGATTTCCGCGCTCGTGGTGAACACAGGGCGCTGTGGCCAACCATCGATTTCGCGGCGCAGTATGCTCTGCTGGCAAGTTTCAATAACTACGAAAACTACTTTCGGGTGGGAAGTTTTCAGCAGCACAATGCCACCATCGGCATCGTGATGCGCTTCCCTTTCTTTAACCCATCGCAACACGCCCATGCCCAGGCGGCCGACGCCGAGGCAATGCATGCCAGGCAGGATGTCATCACCGCCAAAGACAAAGTTTCCGAAGAGACGCTGAAGCTACAACGCGCGGTCGAACAACTCGCAGCCGCGCAAGAAGTTGCTGACCTCGAATATCAGATCGCGCAGGCGAATTCCGATGCGGTAAAAGTACGCGTAGACGCCAGCTCGGCAACTTTGCACGATGCCGAGGATGCCCGCATCCAGGCCAGCGACCGTTACAACCAGCTTCAGGATGCTAATTTCGAACTGGAGCGCGGACGCATTGAACTTCTGCGGGCCACGGGAGATTTGGAGTCTTGGGTGGAGGGCGGCAAAGAGTAACCGAGAGTCGTCACGATTTGAGGGTCTTTTTCGCTCTTCACTGCATCAAAACCTACATCCGGCGTAAAGGCATTGCGGCTTGGCCGGATGTGCCTCTAAATTAGAGGCTTGCAAGCTTGCAGGACGCGAATCTGGGCTGCACTTTTGTGTACCTGAAAGATACACAGAAGACCCCTGAATGCCGTCGCAAATGTTAAGATAAGTCATTCAACCTTATGCCTTTAAAAACACTGTTCCTGAATCCGCCCTCCTTTGAGAATTTCGACGGTGGGGCTGGCTCACGTTGGCCAGCTACCCGCGAAATTGAATCTTACTGGTACCCCGTCTGGCTGGCTTATCCGGCTGGCATGCTGGAGGGTGCGCGGCTCCTGGATGCGCCGCCTCACTACGTCTCGGCGGAAGAGACCATTAACATCGCCAAGGAGTACGAGTTCCTGGTTCTCTATACCAGCACTCCCGGTTTCCCCGGCGACATTCGGCTGGTGCAGAAAATCAAGGACGCCAATCCGAAGATGAAAATTGCCTTCGTTGGCCCGCATGTGACCGTGCTTCCTGAAAGGTCGTTGCGCGATTGCCCGGTGCTCGATTTTATTTGCCGTAAAGAATTTGATTACTCAGTGGTGGAGTTCGCACAAGGTAAACCACTGGAAGAAATCCTGGGTATTTCGTATCTGAAAGACGGAGCGATCGTGCACAATCCCGATCGTCCGCAAATGCAGGACCTCGACGCCATGCCGCACGTCACCGACGTGTACAAGCGTGACTTGGACGTGACCCGCTATAACGTTCCGTTTCTTCTCAACCCCTTTGTTTCGCTGTACACTACTCGCGGATGCCCCGCGCAGTGCACGTTCTGCCTCTGGCCGCAAACCACCAGCGGGCATGCCTGGCGCAAGCGCTCCAGCGACGATGTAGCGGCGGAGATGGCCAAGGCGAAAGCGTATTGGCCGAACGTCCGCGAATTTTTCTTTGACGACGACACTTTCAACATTCAGCAGGCACGCACCATCGAACTCTGCGCCAAGCTGAAACCGCTGAATCTGACCTGGTCCTGCACCTCGCGCGTTACCACGAACTTCGAAACGCTCAAGGCCATGAAGGAAGCTGGCTGCCGCTTATTGATTGTCGGCTACGAATCCGGCGATCAACAGATTCTGAAGAACATCAAAAAAGGCGCAACCATCGAACGTGCTCGCCAATTCACCAAGGACTGCCACAAACTCGGGCTGGTCATCCACGGCGACTTCATTCTGGGTCTGCCCGGCGAAACTCGCGAGACCATTAATAACACCATCGCTTTCGCCAAGGAATTGGATGTCGAGACCATCCAGGTTTCAGTTGCCCACGCCTACCCAGGAACCGAGCTTTACGATTACGCGGTAAGCAATGGCTTTATGGTGAAGGACACCAAGATGGTGGATGAAGGCGGCCACCAGCTTGCCCACATCCAATATCCGGGGCTGCCGGCTGACGAAATTCTCGACTCTGTGCACCGCTTTTACGATGAATACTACTTTCGGCCCAAGGCGGCCTACCGCATTGTCCGCAAAGCGATTTTCAATACTGCCGATCGCAAACGCCTCTACAAGGAAGCCAAGTCTTTTCTCAAAGTGCGCGCCATGCGGCACAAGTGGGTGAAAGCCAAGCGGGAGAAAGATGCGGCGGTTACCCCTGAGCCAGTGAACGTTTAAACGGAACACAGTGTGACTTTTCGCAAGTATCTGGTGTTAGCGGGTGTTACCATTTGTGCATCCGTAGGAGATTCATTACTTTCCCGCGGTATGAAGCAGGTGGGCAGCATTTCCCTGCATCAGCTTTCCAGCATCATTTTGTGCATCATGAATCCCTGGGTCGCCCTGGGGATTTTGTTTTTGTTGGGATTTTTCGCGTCCTACATGACCGCCCTTTCCTGGGCTGATCTGACTTATGTTCTGCCGGCTACCTCATTGGGATATGTTTTGCTCGCCCTGATCGCAAAGTTTTTCCTTCACGAACAGATTTCTCCCATGCGCTGGCTGGGCATTGCTTTGATCTCAGCTGGAGTTGGATTTGTCACGCAGGGACCGGTCTTGACGCACGACGGCCTTCCGACGGCGGACAAGTCAACCGCCTCCGAAATTGCCGCGCTCGAGGAAAAGCGATGAAGCAGCTCTACACCTGGAGTGCAATTCTGGCCATTGTCGTGGCCTCTTCGGCAGGCGACGTTCTGCTTTCTCATGCCATGAAGCAGGTCGGCGATGTAGGCGCACTCTGGCGTCGCACCAACTTACTCACGGTGGCCGGACGCATCTTGCGCAATCCCCAATTTCTGCTGGGGATTCTCTGCATGACCCTGGCCTTCTACAGCTTGCTCTTCGCCTTATCCTGGGCCGACGTCAGCCTGGTAGGCCCCGCCGCCGCCGCTCTGACCTTCGTGGCCAACGCCGTCGCCGCCAAAATTTTTCTGCATGAGCGCGTGGACCATCGCCGCTGGATCGCTGCGTTATTGGTGGCAGGTGGGGTGGTTTTGCTGGCAGGCTAGAAGCTCTCACTTATTTGTCATCCTGAGCGCAGCAGAATTGTTCGCGAGCGAACAATTCTGCGAAGTCGAAGGACCCCTAAACCCTCATCGAACACCGGCAATCTTAACCGAACAATCTCATCAACCCCGCAGCCGGCAAATCCGCCACTAGAAATTTCTTCTCCTGCCCCAGCGAATGAAGCAAGGCCTCTGCCGCCCGATATCCACTTCTCACCGCGCCTTCCATGGTGGCGGGCCAGCCGGTAGCCGTCCAATCCCCAGCCAGAAAAATATGCGGCCAGATCGTCTTCTGCTCCGGCCGATACTGATCAATTCCCGGCCGCGGTGAATACGTCGCATTGAGTTCCTTAATCACCGTCGATTTCAGCAGATTCGCGGCCCGGGCTTCCGGAAAAAACTCACGCACTTCGCTTAAGACCAGATCAATAATCTCCTGGCGCGACTTTTCAATCAGCTCTTTCGACGAACTCACCACCAGCTCAATATAGCTACCTTCACCGCTACGATCCTGCAGTTCTGACTTGTGAAACATCCATTGGATGGTGCGATCGAGCAAAACTGCGTGCGGCAGATCAGTTACCTTCCGATCGAACCAAAGATGAATCCCGGTAATAGGAGCGCTTTCAAAATGCGAGATCTGCTCTCTTAACGGCTGAGCATTTTCGGTTTGAGGCAGGAGCGGTGCCATCGCGAAATAAGGGACCGCCAAAACCACAAAATCGAACTTCGAAGCTCCATCCGCGAGGCTGAGCACCGGCTCGACATTTTCGAGCCGCACACTCTCCACCCCACAGCGCAAGCGAACTTCCCCTCCCCGCTTGATGATGTAATCCTGCGCGGCAGAATAGAGTTCAGTCAGCGGAATCGTGGGAATACCCATTCGTCCGGATTCCACCGACTTCATCGACTCCCGCACCACCTGAGCCGCGGCCGAAACCGACACTCGGTCCAGATCTTCGCTCAAAGCGCTCACCAGCACAGGCTTCCAAAAGCGCTCAATTGCCCTTTCCGTTTGGCCGTGCTTTTGCAGCCAGTTCATGAATGACTCACCATTGTCGGGGAGCGCAGACGGCACCAGGGACGCCATGGCACGAGCAATGGCAAGCTTGTCGCGGAAATCCAGGAAAGGAAAACTTAGGAATGAGGGTGCAGTATGGAACGGCGCCGGAAGAAAGCTGGGACGTAGGAACGATGTCCGGCCGCCAGGCTCGATAAAAGTCATCTCTTCCGACCAGCGAATCTTGCCTTTGACGCCGATCCGCCCATAAAACTCGATGAGATTTGTACATGACCCAAAAAGCACATGCTGGCAATTGTCGATGATCTCGCCGGTAGCGGGGTGCTGGTAAGACGAAGCGCGACCGCCGAGATAAGGACGCCGCTCAAACAGCGTAACCTGTGCTCCGCTTTCCGCCAGGGCGCAGCCACCGGACAGCCCCGCCAACCCGCCTCCGATCACCGCGACCTTTGGAGTTTGGCCTAAGCGAGTATTCATGCGCGTGCAGTCGTTCCGTTAAAGATCCGTGTAATCCGTGGCGCCTTTGCAGGGGTGCGGAGGCAATAAGGACGGTGCATCAGGTGAGGCGTTGCAGAAAACCCTTTCCCAGAATCGTAAGTTTTTCGGTCACGGTCAGGCTGACTCTCCCGTTGAAGACGTCATATTCGCGGGCGGCAATCTTCTCCAGCAGGCTGCGATAAATGGTCATCAGCACCCACAAAGCCGGCTGGCTGTCTTCGTCGATCATGGGGATGAGTTCCTTGCCGGCCTCATAGCATTCGCGCGCACGATCCGCTTCCATCGCCAAAAGAGGACGAAAGCGCGCCGGGTCTGAGGCCGTCTGTAACTCCGAAACTGAAATTCCAAACTTCGCGAGGTCTTCTTCAGGCAAATAGACTCGCCCCATGGCCGCATCCTCCTTCACGTCACGAAGGATGTTGGTGAGCTGGAAAGCCAGTCCAAGGCGTTCTGCCAGCGGCTCGGCCGCTTGTTCGTGATATCCGAAAATGCGAATGCAAACCAGCCCTACGACCGATGCCACTCCATAGCAATACTTGCTCAGATCTTCGAACGTCCGGTACTGCACCGTCAGCCCGGTTTCCCCCGCCTCTGCCGTCGGCTCCAGAACGTCCACCGCCGTGCCGTACGCCAGGTGGTCGAGCAACCCGACCACGATGTTGAATCGCCGCTGTGCATCGGTTAGCGCGAGCAGTACAGGATCGTCAGTGGGCTGGCCCGAGCGCGCGCGATGGAATGCATCCAGCCAAGCTTCCAGTTTTTGACGGCGTTCCTGCAACGGCAGGGTGGCGTCATCCGCGATGTCATCGCATTTACGCATGAATGCGTAAACCGCGCACAAAGCCTGACGTTTGGGCCGCGGCAGCACCTGGAAGGCATAGTAGAAATTCTTCGCCGCCCGCCGCGTGATCCCGCGGCATACCGAATAGGCGACCGCAAGCTGCGATTCCGTAGGCGCGAATTGGGCCGGGACCGGCTGAACGGCAGTGCTCATAGCAACTTCCCCAGCGCGGCGCGCACGACCAGGGCCAGCTTGCGTCCCTTGGAGATCGCCGGACGGCGCCCCAGCACTGCAAACCCTTGACGCTCGATCGCGTTCAATATTTCCTGTCCGCCGCGGCTGAACAATTCGAGATCGACCGCTAATTCTTTGTCCACTTTCTTGATCAACGGCAGGCCTTGTGCGAACCATTCGCGCGCACGTCCGACTTCGAACTGCATCAGCTCGCAGAACGCCGCCGTGTTGCGCCGCTTCGCGATATCTTCTTCGCTAACTGCAAAACGCTTCAGGTCCTCAAGAGGAAGGTATATGCGGCCCTTGCCGTAGTCATCGCTCACGTCCTGCCAGAAATTCGCCAACTGTAGCGCGGTGCAGGTGAAATCCGAAAGCGTCTGCCGCTCGGCGTCGCGATACCCACACAGATAAAGCACCAGATGACCCACGGGATTGGCAGAGTAGCGGCAGTAGCCGACCACATCGTCGAACCTGGGATATCGAGTAACTGTCTGATCCTGACGAAAGGCCTTCAGCAAATCGGCAAAGGGCTGCTTGGGAATATCAAACTGACGGACGGTCTCTGCCAGCGCAACAAACACCGGATGCCGCGGGGATGCAGCATAACAGGCATCTAACTCCGCTTCCCACTGGTCGAGCAACCGCAACGACGCAACCGGATCGCCGACTTCATCGCCGAGATCGTCCGAAATGCGGCAGTATGCGTAAACATTGAAGAAATGTTGCCGCAGCCGTTGCGGCAGAAACCAAGTAGCCACAGAAAAGTTTTCGTAATGGGTACGGGCCAGACGCTGGCAGTATTCCTGCGCTTCGGCCAAGGATGGGGCGTTCGCCGGAATCGCGTACTCAGGCGGAAGATTATTCCAGGCGGCCGCGTTGGCAGCGAACGTCGCAAGCCGGGAGTCGTTGCTGGCAATGGATGACATGGTCAGTCCCGTCTCCGCGCTTGCCCAGTCTCTCAATGACCCGGGATGATGGCGGTCTTGATATCGCCATTGCGGTTCAGCATGTGGCTGAGGACCTGCTGCAACCGCGAGAGTGGCGCTTCGCCAGTAATGTAATCAGTCGAGCGAATTTTCTTTTCCGCGATCAGTGCAAACGCCCTGCGCACCGTCTCCGGTGTGTGGTGGAACGTTGCTTTCAAGGTGACTTCCGAATAATGCAGGCGATTGGTGTCCAATTGCACCTTGGTTCCACTGGCGCATCCACCAAAGAAGTTGACCGTGCCGCCCTTGCGCACCATGTCGATGGCCCACTCCCAGGCTTCAGTACGGCCCACCGCTTCAATGGCCACATCGCTGCCACGCTTCTCGGGCGAAAGCATTCGTACCGCCTCGACCGGATCTTTCACTTTGGTGATTTGCACCACATCATGCGCACCCATGTGCTTCGCAGCCGTAACCTGAGAATCACGCTTGACTACCGCGATCACATTGCAGCCGACAGCCTTGGCCACCTGCACGAACATCAATCCAATCGGCCCACCGCCAATCACGGTGACCGTGTCGCCGATCTGCACGCCGGTTTCATGCAATCCTCGCAGCACACAAGCCAGCGGCTCGGTAATCGCAGCTTCTTCGTAGCTCACATGATCAGGAATCGCCAACATGTTGAGCTCAACGATTCTCCGCGGAATCTTAATGTACTCGGCATAAGCTCCGTTATTGAATAACAAATCTTCGCAAAGATTGGCCTGATGTTTAGAGCAGTAGAAACACATCTGGCAGGGCGCAGAGTTCAGCGCTACAACTCGCATCCCCTTGCGAAATCCGCGCACGCCGGGGCCAACTTCTTCAATCACGCCGGCCAGTTCATGGCCAAACAATGCAGGAGGCACGATCATGCGCGCATGGTAGCCGCGCTGATAGACCTTCAGGTCCGTGCCGCAAGTCAGTGCGACTTGCACTTTGACCAACACTTCGCCTTCGCCAACCCGGGGGATCGGCACTCGTTCGATCTTTACGTCCTCTTTACCGTAGAGGACAGCTGCTGTCATTTTTCCGTTCACTCTGGGTTTCCTTCCCGAGTCCGCTGAGAAGACATACCTGGTTGGACCACAATCTTCATGGAATCCGCCTTAGGATGGGCAGCCAGATCCAGCGCTTCCAGGCCGCTGGATAAAGAGAAGCGATGACTGATCAATCGTTCCAAGTCCATTTCACGATCCATCACAAACTTTACCGCCGCGTCCTGCAAATCCACAGAAGCGCTATAAGAACCTAGCAATGTCTTCTCGTCCACACAGACCGCCGCGGGATCAATCGTAGCTTCCCCGTGCACCGTCTGTGCAAATAGCAAAACCCGCCCGCCCGGACGAACCGCATCCATCGCAGTACGAATCAGGCCATTGCCCCCGACCGCCAAAATGGCTGCATCGGCGCCCCGGCCTTCGGTCTGCCTGCGCACTTCCTGCACCACGTCGGTGCGCGAAGCATTCACCGCATTCTTTAACCCGAGTGTTACTGATATTGTAAGCCTCTGCTCGTATAAATCGGAAGTTATTACCGTGGCCCCTGCCCGTTGGGCCAATGCGCTCAATATGATACCGATAGGCCCCTGTCCGATCACAAGGACGGTTTCCCCCCGGCTGAGCCGCAAAGCCTCAATCCCCTTCATGCAGGTATTGACCGGTTCGACGAAGCAGGCCTGTTCGAAAGAAACGCCGTCTGGGATGCGCACGGTTCCCCGATCCACGATCCAGTCCATCACCCGCACGTATTCTGCAAATCCGCCGCCCGACGGCTCAAATCCCGCCGTAACTCCCACCTTTTTGTAGGTCTCGCATTGAGCGAAAGTTTTGTGCTGGCAGTAATAACATTCACCGCACGGAATGTGGTGAAAGAAGATCACCCGGTCGCCCGGCTTGAAACTCACAACGTCTTTTCCGACAGCTGAGATCGTGCCTGAGGTTTCGTGCCCAAAGATACGGGGCGCTGAATGCGATCCGGTAGCGATTTTCTTCAAATCCGTTCCGCAGATGCCGCAGGTATGCACCCGAACCAGCAGCTCACCAGATCCAATTTCCGGCACCGGCACCGTCTCCAGGCGAACGTCGTTCTGCCCGTGATACACCGCCGCCAGCATGGTGGTGGGAACCTTCTGCCGGTTTTCTTCGATCGCGAATTGTCCAGCTATCGCCATGCTACGAGACCCGCGCTCCAGAGATTGGATGCACCACAGGCGCTGAATTCTCCAAATCTTCTGCCACTTCTTTCGATCTGTCCTGTAGAAACTTGCAGAGAGCGTTGGCAGCGATGGCGCTGTTCCTCTGCAACTTCATCACTCGCGCCCATAGCCAGGGACGGACCGCCACAAACGCCGCAAACCTCCCAGTCTTGAACGTAGCGTCACTGCCGATAAACTTCTCCATCGACGGCATTTCAAAATCCATTTCGTCGGAAATTACCTTTACCGCTGAAAACCTGACTCCTCGTGCCTGTGCTCCCCGCGCCACTGCTGCCGCTTCCATATCGACCGCCTGCGCGCCATAAGCTTTCGCCAGCTTTCTTTTCTGCTCGATGCTCGCAACTGCCACAACACTCACCAGAACACCTTGTCCGTTGCCAGTCTGCACGCTACTGCCGTCCTGCGCATCGATCACCATGCTGGGAACGAGAACCGCGCATACTCTTAACTCAGGATCCAGCGCTCCGGCAAATCCGACGGACTGCGCAACTCCCGGCTGATACAAAGCGATCACTGCCTCCGTAGCGCGCCGCGCGGCTTCCGCTCCGATCCCGCCGCAAACCAAAACTTCATCCCCACTCTCAAAGAACTTGAATCGCTTCCCTTCGTATTCCCGTTCGGAAACTCGCCAATCCTTGACCAGCGGCCAGACTTCCCGCTCCAGCGCGGCCACGATTGCTACTCTAGGCATGTACGTATCCGTTCGCCTGGAACCACTCCGCCGCGCGTCGCAATGCATCATCGACGGGAACGACTTTCCATCCCAATTCCCGCTCCGCCTTGGCTGACGACACAAACATTTTTTTGCGCCCCATACGAACCGCGTCGATGGTTGCACGCGGCTCTCGCCCAAGGATACGGCCCGTAACAACTTCGTCCACCACCCCGGTCGCCAACGCTACGAAATACGGAACTCGAATATTCGGAGAAGGCAAACCGGTGATGGCCGCCAGTTTGTCCAGAATTTGTTTGAGCGTCAGGTTCTTTCCGCCCAGAATGTAACGCTCGCCACTCTTCCCTTTTTCCAGCGCCAGCAAATGTCCCCGAGCGCATTCCCGCACATCCACCAAGTTCAAGCCCGTATCCACGTAGGCCGGAAACTTCTTCTTCAGGAAATCCAGGATGATGCGCCCAGTAGGCGTCGGCTTAATGTCCTGCTCTCCCACCGGAGTCGTGGGATTCACCACCACAACGTCCATCCCACCGCAACCAGCTTCCAGCGCCACTTCTTCGGCCATGAATTTCGACCGCTTGTAGTGCCCAATCATATTCTCCAGCGAAACCGGAGACGCCTCATCCGCGGGCTGACCGTTGTGATCGCCATGCGCGGCGAATCCCATCGTAGCCACGCTGGATGTATAGACTACCCGCCGGACACCATTCTTACGGGCAGCTTCTAAAATCGCCCGCGTCCCCTCAACGTTTGCCCGGTACATCTGCTCGGGATCGCACACCCACAGCCGGTAATCAGCGGCTACATGAAATACCACCTCGCAGCCGACCATCGCTTTCTCAATCGACGCGGGATCACGTAGATCACCCACAGCTCGATCCGCTTTCAACCCTTGCAGGTTCTTCAGATCGCTGTTGGCCCGCACCAGCAACCGCAGATCAGCTCCCTGCCCGGCCAGCGCAGCAGCCACATGACTGCCGACGAAACCCGTAGCACCTGTGACGAAGGCCAGCATCTAGGATTGACGGGATTTGGCTGAAAGCTGAGAGCTGACAGCTGATAGCGACACGCTATCCACCGCTCTTCTCCGCCATCACCTTCTTATACGCAGTCAGCGCGATCAACGGAAAGTATTGCCGATACATGTGGTATTTCAGATAGAACACGCGCGGGAAACCGGTGCCGGTGAAATGGGGTTCGTCCCATGATCCGCTCTTTTTCTGGGTCCGCAACAAATACGCAATCCCCCGCGCCACGCAATCGCTGCGAGTGTCATTCGCGGCCAGCAGCCCCATAATTGCCCAGGCAGTTTGCGACGGCGTGCTCGGCCCCACGCCTTTGGTATTGGGATCATCGTAAGAGCCGCAAGTTTCTCCCCAGCCGCCGTCGGGATTCTGCATCATCCGCAACCACTCTGCAGCCGATTGCACGTATGGCTCATGGTCATCCACGTCCATAGCCTGAAGCCCGCGCAGCACCTGCATGGTGCCGTAGATGTAGTTCACTCCCCAGCGGCCGAACCACGAGCCGTCTGGTTCCTGCTCATCGCGAATAAATTGCAGAGCCCGCTTCACCACCGGATGTTGCTTGTTGTATCCGTACGCAGCCAGCATTTCCAGAATGCGCCCGGTAATGTCCACGGTCGCCGGATCCAGCATGGCGTTGTGGTCAGCGAACGGCACGTACTGGAACACCATGCGGTCATTATCTTTATCAAACGACGCCCAACCGCCGTTCTTGCACTGCATGGACAAAACCCAATCCATGGCCCGCTGTACCGACTCCCGCTGATAACGCCCGTTCGGATGGTCCACGTGTCCCAGCGCCAGGCACAACATCGCACTGTCATCCACGTCGGGATAAAACTCGTTATTGAATTCGAAATACCAGCCGCCAGGCTGGCCCTTGGGATTCTTAACTTTCCAGTCTCCCACTGTGCGGACTTGCTTCTGTAGCACCCAATCCGCGCATTTCACCATCCGTGGATCGTCGGCAGGAACCCCACTCTCACCAAGCGCAAACAAAGCATAGGCGGTGTCCCACAATGGCGACTTGCAAGGCTGCATACGGAAAGTGTCGCCTTCTTCAATCCCCAGCTTTTCAAACTCATCCAGCGCGCGAATCACCTGCGGATCGTCCACCGAATATCCCTGGCAGCGTAGCGCGATGATGGCATTCATCATCGACGGATAAATCGCGCCCAGGCCATCGCTCATCTCAAAGCGTTCCAGCATCCATTCTTCAGCTTTGCGCAACGCAACCGAACGCAGCGGCCGGATATGTACCCGCTCAAACCAATGCGTCAGCCGGTCGAGACCAAGGAAAAAATTCCGCCATGAAAAAAGATTCTTTCTGTCCCAACGCAGCCGCATGCGCGACTTATCGCGGCCACCGACAAATAATTCGTCCACACCCATTTCATCGGGGATTTTCTTGAAGGGCTTCTTTGCATAAGCGATTGACAGCGGCACTAGGATCGCCCGCGACCACGACGAAATTTCGTAGATGTTGAACCAGAACCAGTTGGGAAACAGCACAATCTCCGGTGGAATGGCCGGCACCGCGTCATAGTCGTATTGCCCAAAAAAGCAGAGATAAATCTTGGTAAAAGTATTAACTTCCGTGACCCCACCCATTTCCAAAATCTTCTTACGCGCGCGCGCTAGCGCCGGATGGTCCGCGGTATAGCCAGCCAGCTTCAACCCAAAATACGCCTTCACCGACGCACTGATATTCGACGGCCCTCCGCCATAAATGCTCCAGCCGCCGTCCTCATTTTGATTTTGCAGAATGTAATTCGCGGCCTTCTGGAAGCGTACGGGATCGCCTGTCCCCAGCAGCGTGTGCAACACGATGTAATCGGATTCCAGCGTAGTGTCGGCTTCCAGCTCGCCGCACCAGTAGCCTTCTTCGTGTTGCTGGGAGAACAGGAATTGGCGGGCGCCATCAATCGCGGCCGCCACACGGCTGGCAAGATCGTCAATTTTGCCGAGACGCAACTGCGGCCCAGCCGACGCCAGAGGACTGAGAGGGGAGGTTTCGTCCATAATTTACTTATTACTAATCGGCGCTTGCGGTCGCTGCCGGTGCACTGGCAATCGCCTGCACAATCTCAGGCGGCAAACCAAAACGCACATTCTCGGGCATGACTTCGAGCTCCTGCACATTATTGAAGCCCGTTTCGCCCAAAAATTTCACCACTTCTTCCACCAGACACTCAGGAGCCGAAGCCCCCGCCGTCAAGGCAATCGTCTTCACGCCCTCCAACCATTTCGGCTGGATATCGCGATAGCTATCGATTAGATGCGAGCTAGTCCCCAAATTGCGCGCCACTTCGACTAACCGATTGGAATTAGAGCTATTATCGGAGCCGACCACCAGCAACAGGTCAGCGTCCGAAGCCACCTGCTTCACCGCAACCTGCCGGTTTTCAGTCGCATAGCAGATGTCCTGCGCATGCGGTCCGGTCATATTGGGAAACTTCCGCTTTAGTGCGGCAATAATGTCCTTGGTTTCATCCAGGCTAAGCGTCGTCTGCGTGAGATAAGCAACCCGGTTCGGATCAGGCACCGTCAGCGACTCCACTTCCGCCGGCGATCCCACCACCTGGGTCACCATGGGTGCCTCGCCCAAGGTCCCAATCACTTCGTCATGATCGCGATGGCCTATCAAGACTAACGAATAGCCTTCTCGGGCAAACTTGACAGCTTCCACGTGAACTTTCGTGACCAGCGGACAGGTCGCATCAATCACGCGCAACCCACGCTGCTCGCTGGCCTCACGCACCTCTGGAGAAACTCCATGGGCGCTGTAAATCACGCGCTCGCCATTCGGCACTTCCTCGACGCTATCGACGAAAATGGCGCCCTTGCCCTGCAGCTCCTCGACCACAAAGCGGTTGTGGACGATCTCCTTGCGCACATAAATCGGCGGCCCAAACGCCTCCAAAGCAATGCGGACAATATCAATCGCCCGCACCACGCCGGCGCAAAAGCCCCGGGGCTTCAACAGCAACAAGGTCTTCTCGTCACTCGAACCGTTCGGCGAATGGGTTTCTGGTCTCATTTTTCTGTCTTAAAGATACACTTTCCCACTATGGATTGATCTATATAAGCTATCGGAAAGAACCCATTTGGTCAACGTAAGCCCAAGAAACATCGAGGATTAGCACTGATTGGACGATTTTAAGGGCTGAACGGGGAATCTACCTCTGCCTGTGTGGCGCGGACACTCCTGTCCGCGTGCCCAAAACCACCTCAATGTATGGGGACCGCGGGATTTAGCTGGAATACCGCCCTCTGTCGCGACGTAAGCCGGGTGCCCATTTCTCGCTTCTTTTGCGAGAAGCGGGAACCCCGCCACGAACCAAGTGGTCTTGCCAGCCCCTTATAGTCATATTAGAATGACCATAGACATCTGGAGTTACAATGAAGAAAATGCCCGCCGGAGAGTTCAAATCCCGCTGCCTCACCATCATGGATGATGTCCGCAAAACCCGCGAACCCGTTCTGATTACCAAGCGGGGAAAGCCCGTGGCCAAGCTTGTCCCTGCCGACAAAGCAGACTCGACCTTCCTCGGCCGCCTCGAGGGCATCGTCCGCATCACCGGAGACATCGAATCGCCCATCGAGCTGCCCGAAGCCTGGGAAGCTCTGCGGTGATCCTGCTCGACACCCATGCGCTGGTCTGGGCCGTGGCCGATCCCAATCGGTTGTCACGCGCCGCTACCGCAGCCATTCGCGAGGCCCAGCAGGAAGGCGGCCTGGCCGTTTCCGCCATCACGCTTTGGGAACTGGCTTCTCTGGTGGCGCGGGGCAGGATCCAGGCCTATGGCACCGTGGACGCCTCGGTTCGATTGCTAACCGAGGGCGTCGCCGTCAAACCCATCACCCCGGAAATCGCCGCCCTGGCCACGCAATTCCCCGACGACTTCCCTCACGATCCCGCCGACCGCCTGATCGGCGCCACCGCCCGTGCCGAAGGCCTCCCGCTGGTCACCCGCGACGAGGGCATCAGTAACAGTCCCCTCTTGCGCATCATCTGGTAACGATTAGCTAGAAAACCAGGCAGTCACTTTCGTTTCTCAAGGCGATCTTTCTACTAGATTGCAGGAATCGAGGAACGTAAACTAGCAGACATCGTGATCGAGCAAAAGATCAATGAATTCTTTGGCGACACCGAGTCCACCGGCTTTGGAACGGGCTGGTGGAGCGGGATATTGTCAGCCTTCTTTGGGTTTCTCTCGTTCGGAGCGGTTTTGTGCCTGCATTTCCCTCAACTACTGACGTCTCCTGAACTGCGTGTGCATTATCCCATGCACACCATGCGCGTTTTGATTCAATGCCTCATCGTGGGAGCAATTTTATTCGGAGTCATTTCTTCGATTCTGCGCAAGAAAAAGACTTTGGCATTGACGGGAATGTTGCTTGCCATCGCGGCAACAGCTTGGGGCGGATCAAGCGTCCGTATTAACGATACTTTACCCAATGGGCCGGCCATCGGCCTGGACTGGTTCTTGCTCGATTTGCTTTTGATGGCACTCATCTACGTGCCCCTCGAAAGACTCTGGCCCCAATATCCGAAACAAGGAACCTTCAGGAACCAGTGGACATTGGACGTGGTCTATTTCATGTCCACTCACTTTCCCATCCAAATTTTATCTTTTCTGGTTTTATTGCCCGCTACCCAGGCCACCAAATATTTAGGTGTTCCGGCTCTGCAACAACTAATCGCTCGAATGCCTTGGTTGCTGCAATTTTTCCTGGCCGTTGTGGTTGCGGACATCGCTGAATATTTCATTCATCTGGCTTTGCATAAAGTGCCTTTTCTATGGCGTTTCCATTCCATTCACCATTCTTCGAAGGCGCTCGATTGGATCGCCGGCTCACGCTCCCACTTTGTAGACGACACCCTTGTGCGCGGCTTTATTCTCGTTCCTCTATTGTTTGGATTTTCGCAATCGATCATCCTGGCGTATTTGATTTTTGTTACCCTTCACGCCACTTGGACTCATTGCAATTTCAGCCCCAGTGCTAAATGGATCGAAAAGTTCTTAGTGATGCCCCGATATCATCATTGGCACCATACCTCTCAAAAAGAGGGCATCGACAAGAACTTTGCCATTCATTTTCCGTGGATTGATAGGATTTTCGGAACTTACTACTACCCGGAGGAGTGGCCAGAACGTTACGGCCTGGACGGCGAAGAAATCGCGCCCGGCTTTTTTGCGCAGACCATCGAACCATTTACAAAAAGAAAACGAACACCTTAAAACTCCAGCGCGCCCAGCGGAACATCCTTGGGCACTTCCTGACCCGTTCTCGTCGCCTTCACCAAGCCAAGAGCTTTCATAACTTTGACAGTGAGAAATCCAAAGTCGTATTCGGATTTGTCGTGGCTGAGCCGCAAAATACCCGGATAGTGATGATGATTATTTTGAAAACAAGCGCTGAAAGTCGCCGTTACCGGTAGCCACTCGCCAATGTTCATGGCGTTGTCGTCTTCATCGTGATACCGCCGGTATCCAAATTCTCGGGTGTGGGTCCAATAGTTCTGCACCATATTGACCCACTGCGCAAAAATTCGAATTCCAATCCACATCGCTAGCACAAACTTCAGATCTCCCACCAACTTCCAGAACAAATAAAAACTAAAAGCTTGTGCCACTATGGCAAAAACCGGATTCTCAGCCACCCGAAAAGTCCGCGACCTTAATATCTCATCGACAGCCAGATTGTCGTTGCAGCGATACGGCATCACACAGAGATAGAAGGTCCGCCAAAAACCATCGCCTGAAACTTTATTGGGGTCCCGTCCTGGTCCGAATGCTTATGATGCAAGCGATGGCGATTCACCCAGGCAATCGGGCCGACATAAAGCCCGAATACGCTGTTCACCACAGTGACGACTTTAATGAACCACACCTTATAGTCGAGTGAACGATGAGCGATCCCCAAATGAAGCACATCGGCCAGATACAACCCGCCAAGAAACCAGCAAAAAATAAAATAAACCGCGCCAATCAACAATCCCATCCAGGGCCCTAAATGCGCCGGTGCGAAATACACCGAAGCCAGCACATAAGAAAAAATAATCAAATAGCCGATGAGATTGTAGGTTTTCATGATGATCTCCGTGGGCTATTCAAGCAGAAATCGAGACCCGTTTCAAATCACAAGTTCAGGCTCTCATTCCTTGACAGCAGGCGTCCCGTCTGACCAGTGACCGACCGGAATCAGAAACAGTGTCAGGTGATCGAGAGGATCCTTAATTGCCATAACCGGGGAGCCAGCCAGGCCTGCGCCCCAGGTTGCAGGTTCGGTGACGGGAAGGAAAAACATCAGGTGGGGATGCCAGTGCCCACCCGCGTCGCCGAGGTACTGTTGCTTGGACAACATGTAGCACATCGCGCCGGGTTCCGGCGTCGACAATTCTTTCCTGTCGAAACCCGCTTTGACCGCCGCCGACATCTGGTCTTTGGATCGCGAAGCCAGGATCACCTCGGTCTTCTTTACAGTGATTGGAACTTGAGACCGCACCGCCGTCGGATTAAAGCAGATGGGGCCCCGCAGCTTGGGATTCCAAAAATCGGGATCGTCGGTCGCAGCGGTCCAGCCTCGTTCCACCATGCACAAGAAACCGTTCTTGCCTTTGACCGCAGTTTCGTAACCATGTTGCCCGAGGACCATCACTCCGGCATCCTGTGAAATGGATTCCGGCGCAGCGCTCCGCGCCAGCGCGATCTCGGCATCCCGTTCCATCATGTATTGGGCAAGCGGAGCCATGTTCGGATACGGTGCTTTGGAGTCCTGTGTTTGCACCTTCCCCGCCGCGGCCAATACGGCAACCAGCGCGAAGCTTGTGAGTGCAATTGTCCTGAGAGCTTTTCGCTTCATTGATTTCTCCTGAGAAACGCTAATCGTTGCTGTGTAGGTAGTGGCTCAATTCGAAGCATCCATTCAAGTCATCCCGAAGATCCGGCGCATTTCAGCCGGGCGAGGGATCCGGCGTGGACGAGCAGACGGCCAATTCAACTCCACGCAAGATCCTTCGCAAGCTCAGGATGACTCTTCATAAATAAATATAAGAAGAAATTCAAATTCAGCCCCTACCTGTTGTACAGGTCCGCTTGCAAGATACGTTGATATCAATATAATTGACGTATGTCAAGGGTTGCAAAATCAAGAGTTGCGAGGTCAAAGGATGACAAGCCTGCTTTTGCGACTACGCTCCTGGTCCGGGATTCCTGCCTCTGTCTTCACGTGCAGCGGGCCGCAAGGGCGCTGGCCCGGCGATTCGACGACGCGTTCCGCCCCCTGGGCCTCACCAACGGGCAATTCTCGCTAATGATGTCCTTGAACCGCCCGGAACCACCATCGATGGCGTCTGTGGCATCGCTCCTCGCCATGGATCGGACCACCTTGACGGCCGCTCTCAAGCCCTTACGCCGCCGCGCTCTGCTCAACATCACCGCGGACTCAGCCGATCGTCGCGCCCGTCTGATGACCCTGACCCCAAAAGGACGAAGATTGCTGGCGCGCGCCGTTCCCATCTGGAAGAGTACCCATCTCGCGGTTGAGGATCTCCTTTGCGATCGCGACCCCGACCGCCTCCGCAACAATCTACGCGCACTCTCCTGATCGTCCCCAGGCGCCGCTGCTTAATGGGCTTTTGATCTCCCGCAACCAGCAGACCGAGGGTGCCCCATAGCCTGCCCTGAGCGGAGTCGAAGGGTCTCGCCGCATTTGCGAGACGTGGGATGCCACGAACCCGTCCCGAATGGGATTTTGGTTGAAGCACCGTGGAAGAGCGGCCCTTCCAGGGCCGCGTTATCTAGAGCAGTTGACTTACGCGGCGCTGGAAGCGCCGCTCTTCCACGAACACTCAAACCATTAGGGAAGCTCGTCCGCGATCAGCGTTCCCAGAAAATTCATCGGACTGTAATTCAAGTGACTGGCCCACCATCGCACCACCACAAAAAAGGCTGGCCCACCCTTCGATTTTGAAGGGTGGGAACCACAAATGCATCCCGCTGGAGATTTCGTTTTGTGGCCTAATGTTAACGATCAGATTCGAGGATCGAAAGAACTAGCTTTCACAGTTCGTGGTGTCCCTCAATGCAAAAATGCAAGGGGGCCAGCCCCAAGTGATAATCTTAGAAAGATGCGTTTATCAGGGGCACAGCTTTTTGGACCTGTTGCGCGGCGGCATATTTCTGCTGATCGCTGGACCGACCAATATCCAGCATTTCCGGCGTTGGCAAGGGAACTGGATGAATTGTTGCGATTTGCCGACAGGCAAGGTAGGTTGCCGCATTTCGTTCCAAGGCTTGAAGCAAGAAATACGCAACGAGACGAAGCCCTCAGCGAATTGCGTATTGCCTACTTGCTTGATGAAAGCCGTTTTCCAATAATCCAGTGGGAGCCACCCGGATTAAACAGCAAGGTTGGCGAATATCTTCTTGGAACCCAAGAGGGACAAAACGTTTTTGTGGAGGTAAAGAGCCCCGGATGGGAAGGGGCGCTTACCGAAGCAGCACGCAAGGCTGGGCGGGCGCACCTACCAAAATTTATTCCGCAAGCGGAAGGAGGCGCTATCGGTAACTGGCAGCCCTTGCAGAGATGCATATCTTCAGAAAAAACTTATCCTAAGTTTGCTCCCACGCAGCCAAACTTGCTGGTAGTGGCTGACGACCTGCATGTGGATTTGTTCGAAATACCCGAGCACATCGAAGTTGCTCTGTACGCTAACGACACGCTGCATGGAGAAGTAGGATATTTCACTACGCCACGTTTTGAAAACATTGGCGGTGTAGCGTTATTCCGCGCTTTTTCCGAAGTGCGTTCAAATGGCATCGAATATGAGTTCCATTTATTCGATAACCCTTTCGCCCTGCCAAGTACAAAGCTACCGGACTCTCTGCTGAAGTTTAAAACCAAAATGAGAGGCACCGTGCGCGCCAGCATTGCGTCGTAGGCACTGATTCCTAGGTCGCGAGAAACACAATCCCGATTTGCTGCCAGCGGCATCGCGACATCCTTGCAACGAAAGCAAGAATGGGGCCACCCGCGTCAAAGTGTGCTGCGATCATCAGAAAACTCCTTCGTCGTTAAAGTGAAGACTACCTATTCGTCTTTTCTTCGTATATAGGTGGTGTTATTCTGAGATGATTAAAGGTAAGTTTATGAGTCAAAAGTCGTCATTCCTGCACGAAGATGAGAACCGATGGTCCGGCTTCCTCTATGACAAAGATTCCTGCTCGGAGATAGTTCATCGGTTCTTCAAGCCTGGAAAGCTCACCGAATACCCACATGATCGACAAACAGTAATTGAGGCCCATGATGAATGCCGTACCATCGTGACATCAAACGGCACTGACTTTGTGCGCTTCATGCGTGACGCGCAGAAGAAGGATAACCGCAAATCCTGCGAAGACTGCTGGGGATTAGTAATCATTCCCAATAAGGATCGGCACCGAGAGAGCGCTCTCAACAAAGCCAGCATTCTGCACGGTGTCAGGATTGCAGGGCGATTGGTGCCGTGGAAAGCTGTAGGATTTGCAAACCTCCGCGTCACTCTTGAGATAAGCGGGGCAGTTCAGGTCTCGAAGTTTGAACGCTGTCAGTATTGTGAAGAGGAGTATCCATTCCCAGCTGACTGGAAGCTATAAAACAGCCCCATCACGGGATTTCAGAGAGACAGGGCGGTAACTCCTTCCCAAAACGGGGACATTCCACTAACTTCAACACACCGCACCACTTCATACATTTCCGTACATACATTTCTGCACTAACAAAATGTTCCACGTGGAACACTTCTCCAATTTGCCAGCCGGAAATCTTCCTGACATCACCCGCCTAGCTTCTCAGGTATACTTTGGGCCTCGAAGGGACAGGCCGTTTCGCAAGCCAGGCCGCGCCCTTCCTGTGAGGAGGACTGTCTGATGGATTGGCTTAGAGAGTTGAACCCAGGGGTCTTGGCGATGCTGATCCCGATCGTGGCCATCATCTGTGGCATTGGATATGCGATCACCATGGCCATCATCCACCACCGCGAGCGGATGGCGATGATTGAAAGAGGAATGAACCCCGACACGATTCGCGAGCAGAAGTAGTGGCTCAGGCGTTGGTCTTGAGCATCTGCTCGGCGTGCTTGAGAGAGGTCTCGGTCAGCTTGGCCCCGCTCAACATGCGGGCCACCTCTTCGGTGCGCTCCTCGCCAGTGATGGGACGGACCGTAGTCCGGGTGCGTCCGCCGGAGTTTTTCTTCTCGATCAGGTAATGATGGTCAGCGAAGGTCGCGATCTGTGGCAGGTGGGTCACACACAAAACCTGATTCGCTCGCGACAAAGCTTTCAGCTTCTTCCCCACAGCCTCCGCCGCCCGCCCGCCGATGCCGGTGTCGATCTCGTCGAAGACAAGCGTCCGTTGCGCGCCAGAACTTTTCTTCCTGCCTTGCGACGCGCCCGCTTCCACGCTGGCCTTCAACGCCAGCATCACCCGAGACAATTCTCCGCCGGATGCAATGTGCTCCAACTGCCGCAGCGGCTCGCCAGGATTGGTCGAGATCATGTAGACCACCTGATCGAATCCTGAGGCGGTCCAGTTCCCTTCCTCGTCGGTGCCGCTGACTTCGATCTTGAAATTCGACTTCATCGCCAGGTCGTTGATTTCGCTCTCAACTAACTTCTCTAGTTTCTTGGCGGCTTCATAACGCTTCTTTGAGATGGCACGTGCCGCTCGCAAATATTCTTCAGCAGCCTGCGCCAGCTCGCCTCGGAGTTGCTTGAGGACTTCGTCTTTATTCTCCATCTCAGAAAGCTTGCGTGAGACTTCAGCGCCGTAGTCGATGACATCCTGCAAAGTCGCCCCATACTTACGCTTCAGGCGATCCAGTGCGGCCAATCGGTCTTCAACTTCCGCGAGATGCTCGGGTGAAGCCTGGATGCCTCCGGCATAATCGCGCAGCGTGGCCCCGACATCTTCCACGCTGATGCGGGCAGTATCGAGCGCGGCCAGCGCCTCCTGGAATTTTGGTTCGTAGCGGGTGAGCTCTTCGAGATGCTTCTGCGCAGTGCGCAACGAAGCTGAAGTAGAAGCGTTGCCTTCATAAAGAAGATCAAAGGCGTTCATGGCAGCGCTGTAAATTTTTTCGGCGTTGGCGAGGACGCGCTTCTCGGTCTCCAGACGCTCGTCTTCGCCAGCTTGCAGCTTGGCCTCTTCGATCTCTTTTTCCTGAAACGTCCACAGATCGAGTAGACGCAGGCGGTCTTGCTCGCCGTGTTCCAACTCGTCGATGCGATTCGCGATATTCTTCCAGCGGGTAAAAGCTTCGCTGGTGGCGTCAAGCTGCGTTCCTGCGTAGGCGTCCAGCAAGCCTAATCTGGCGGCGGCATCGAAAGAAAGAATGGACTCGCTCTGCGCGTGAATGTTGGCGAGGTGAGGTGCAAGCAGGCGCAACACCGCGACCGTGGCCGGCTGATTGTTGACGAAGACTCGTCCCTTACCGCCAATGGCGATCTCTCGGCGCAGGATGATCGACTCGTCTTCCCGATCAATGCCGTTGGTTTCGAAGAGCTGCGCGACTGCTTTCTCCGAACCGCCTTCGATTTCAAAGACAGCGGAAATCATGGCGCGATCAGCGCCCGAACGGATCACGTCAGAGGAAGCTTTGTCACCGAGGAGAAGAGCAAGGGCGTCAATCAGGATGGATTTTCCCGCGCCGGTTTCGCCGGTCAGCAGGTTCAGGCCGGGGGCGAACTCGACCGCCAGGTTATCGATGACCGCGTAATTTTCCAGCCGCAGTTCGACGAGCACGGGTGTCCTGGGAAGAAGGAATGAGCGCAGAATAGCACAGGCGGCAATGAGTATTGAACTCGATTGAACGCGTCCAGCAAGAATCCCCGCTCAAGCAGAGCTTGAACGGGGCACCCTCGAGAGTTGAGAAGCCCAACTCAGCAGTCCGCTTCAGCGTTCGGCTCTCACACTGACGGCGAGAAATCGGTGAGTACCATGAAAGTGGAATCAACCTTCTCTACCAGCTTTCCGTGGGCCTCGGATTTGTCGCGGACGGTTTGCCATTCCGGGTCGTCGCCGAAGGCTTTCCAGTTGGCGGTGGCCGCGTCCCGGCTAGCGTGGGCAATCACGTAGATGAGGGTTTTGCCTTTCAAGGGATCGTCGGTGGGAGTCCAGTAGGCGATGTTTTTCATTCCGTGTTTTTCGAACAGGCGCGTGGTGTGGTCGCGAAAACGGGCTAGCAGGTCGTCCAGCTTGCCTTCGTAAGTGTGATAGATCCGCAGTTCGTATACCGAGGTTGATTTCGCAGTGTCGGCTGCGGCGGTTTTGGCGAGAAGGGCGAGGGCTGGGATGGATTGTAATAGGGTGCGTCGGTTCATGGCCGACATTCTACCGCGATTGTCATTTGAGCGCCGGCAGACAGCGGATTGCTCGACGCTGCGCTTCTCGGAATGACAAGGTGGATGGACTGTTGATGTGGGGCTCTCTACGCTCGCGGGACCGACGGGGCGTCCGTCCCTACGCGATTATTTGTTGTTAATGCATCGGATGCGCCTGCCGGAGCAACCCGCAACCCTGGTCTATAATCGAAGGCTAAGGACTCTCCCCAAAACAATGCATTTTCCTTTCTTGTTGGCGTTTGTAGTCGGCGGCGAAATCGTAGATCTGGTGGGCGAAACCGGGCCTGTGGCCAAAGCGGTCCTCTTCGTCCTCCTGCTATTTAGCCTGGTCTCGTGGTCGATCATTCTTTCCAAATGGAGCTTGCTGCGGCGGGCACGGGTGCAGAGTGGACGCTTTGTGCGCGCGTTTCGCAAGGCGCAACGCTTGCAGGATGTAGGCGCGGTGGCTGAGCAGTTCAGGCCGAGCCCGCTGGTGGGAGTGTTCGAAGGCGGCTTCGAAGAATACCGGCGGCAGGGCGGGGTTTCGAATGGCGCGATCAAGAATCCCACGGCGGTGCAGCGCGCCATGCAGATCGCGAACTCAGAAGAGCTGACGCGCTTTGAACGGAATCTGCCATGGCTCGCAATCACTGCGGCGGTGACTCCGTTCATCGGACTGTTCGGAACGGTGTGGGGCATCATTGACGCATTCCACGGTCTGGGCACGGCGGGTGCGGCAACTTTGCGGGCAGTGGCGCCCGGCATCTCGGAAGCTTTGATCACTACGGCTGCCGGTCTCGCCGCCGCGATTCCGGCGGTGATTGCCTACAATTTGATTGGCGGCTCGATCCGTGAATTTGCTTCGCGCGGCGATGACTTTTCGCTGGAAATGCTGAACGCGGTGGAGCGCCAGCAGCCGCAACTGGCGCGGGCGGCGGAAGCCACAGAGGTGCGTCGCTAATGGCCTTCACGGCTTCCAATGGGCGCACGCAAACTTCCCTTTCCGATATCAATATCACGCCGCTGGTGGACGTTGTCCTGGTGCTGCTCATCATTTTTATGGTGACGGCTCCGGTTTTGCAGTCGGGCATTGAAGTCAACGTGCCCAAAACGCGCAGTGTGAAAGAAATCACCGAAGAGCGGCTGGTGATCAGCATCAACAAAGAGCAGCGGGTTTTTCTGGGCAACGATCCCGTCAATATCAATGAAATCGCGGCGAAGATTAAACAAAAGATTCGCGATCCGAAGCATCAATCCATATTCATTCGCTCCGATGAAGACGTTCCCTTCGGTGCGTTCGCGACCGTGATGGATGCAGTCAAACAAACTGGAATCACAAACGTGAGCATTGTTACCCAGCCACTGGACCAACATGGCAGCCAGCGCTGAGATTTTTTTTGAACACGAACGGTGGGGACGCAATCTGGCGTGGTCGGCTGGGTTCCATGCCGCGATCGCGGCTTGCATCATTTTGTATGCCGTGGTCATTCATAACAGCGGGGGTGGGACCTGGGGCACGGGTGGCGGCGGGGATGCCATGGGCGTCACGCTGGTAAGTACGGTTCCCTTGCCGGCAAATCCGACGCAGACACAGAACGTTCTGGCCAATGAATCCAAGGGATTGACGCACTCGGAACCGAAGCCGGTGGTGAAGGAGCCGGATGCGATCCCGATTCCTGACAAGAATTTCAAGAAAAAGCCGAAACCCCTGGCTTCGGAAAGTCATCAGAAACCACAACCGCAGCCCGAAGATGAAGCCAGCAACGTAGTTCCCTTTGGCGAAGGCGGCCCGGTCAGTGGGCCGTATGGAGTATTCAACGCCGGGGGTGCAAAAGGCGGCTTCGGCGTCACCGGCGGCGGGGGTGATTTTGGCACGCGTTTCGCTTATTACGTGCAGCAGATACAACGAAAGGTTTCCGAGAACTGGTTGAAATATGAAGTTGATCCCAATGTCAGCCAGGCGGAGCGGGTGTATGTCACGTTTGATGTGACCCGTGATGGGCATCCCACCAACATACAGGTGGAGCAGTCGAGCGGCGTGCCTTCGCTGGACCAGTCGGCAACCCGGGCCCTTCAACGCATTGACACATTTGGTCCGCTGCCTTCGGATTATTCGGGGAATAAGGTTTCGGTTGAGTTTTGGTTCGATTACAAAAGATAGCAAGGCAGAAATTTGAAATTGTAGATTTAAGATTGCAGATTGAAGAACAGAAGACCAGCAAAGCTGCTGATCAAAATCTGAGATCTGAAATCTACAATCTGAAATGCATTGAGGCTTGAAGAAACGGCGGTCCATGAAGCGATTATTAAGTTGGTTTATTCCCGTGCTGTTGTTGACTGCTGGTGCGGCGGCGCAGGACTGGGTGAAGACCGGTACGGGCCTGGGCGTGGAGAAGATTCGCATGGCAGTGCCGGACTTCAAGGCCTCCACGCAGGACGCCAAGAATCCTGACTTGCTGAAGACTTTCAATGACACTCTGTGGAATGATCTGGACAGCGCGGGGATTTTCGATATGGCGTCGAAGAGTTTCTATCCCACAGGGCTGGTGGGAACGCCTCCCGACGTGAAGTTTGAATTGTGGAGTTCGGCTCCGGTAAATGCAGCCATGCTGGCGTTCGGGAACCTGGGAGTTTCGGGAACGAACGTTACTGTCCAAGGCTGGCTGTATGACGTTAAGAACATCACCTCGCCGCAAATTCTCGGCAAACAATATTCGGATGCGGCGAGCAGTTCAGCGGTGCGCATTATCGCGCACAAGTTTGCGGACGAAATTATATTTCGCTTAGGCGGCGGCATTCCCGGAATTGCAGAGAGTACGATTTATTTCGTTCGAGGTGGTGGTGGTCATAAAGAAATATGGGCGATGGATTATGACGGGGCGAACCAGAGGCAAGTGACGCACCTGGGAACGATTTCCTTATCGCCGCGGATCTCGCCGGACGGATCGCGGCTGGCTTTCAGTGCGCTGACGAAATCCGGGTGGGACATTGAGATGTATTCTCTCGATCTCAACCGGCTGGTGGCATTCCCCAGGTATGGCGGCACCAATCTTTCTCCGGCGTGGTCGGCGGACGGGACCAAGCTGGCCTTTTCTTCGTCGCGCAGCGGCGATCCGGAAATTTATACTGTGGATGCCTCGGGTGGGAACCTGAAACGGGTGACTTCCTATAAAGGCCCGGATGTTTCTCCGGTGTGGAACCGCAAGACCGGGGCCCAGATCGCGTGGGTGAGCGGACGGACCGGGCTGCCGCAGGTTTTCACCATGGAAGCCGATGGAACAAATGTGCAGCAAATTACCGATCAGGGTTATGCAGTGTCTCCGGCTTGGTCGCCGAATGGACAGTTTCTGGCGATCTCGTGGGTGCGGCGTTATGGGCCGGGGGCGCCGGGAGCGGCGGACATCTATATGATGGATGTGGCCAGCAAGCAATGGGTTCAGTTGACGCACGATGGCGGACGCAATGATTTCCCATCGTGGTCACCGGACGGACGGCACATTGTTTTCCAAACCAGCCGGGCCGGAGGCGAGCAGATTTGGACGATGCTGGCGGATGGAACCAACCAGAAGCCGTTGACCACTTCGGGTGGGAATACGCAGCCGAACTGGAGTTGGAAGTAGGGAGTGAGCGAAGTTGAACACTTATTCTGGCATTATGGCGTTATCTTTAAGAATTAGATTTCAATGTCGAACATTTTGCGGTTGAGGGTATTCCATGAAGTCCAATGCCCGGTGAGAACATCAGGCTCGCTGGGTGGACTTGAACCGCGCGTTCAGGCCGAAGACGCGCAATAAGCTCGGAGGAGAAAGTGAAGCAACTGACAATGAAGTGGACCACACTGGTATTTACTTTGGCGGTCGTTATGATGTTGGGCGCCTGCGGTAAGAAAGTAGCGCCACCCCCGCCGCCACCACCACCGGCCCCGGCTGCACCCACGGCGTCACTCACGGCGAATCCGGAAACGGTGGATAAGGGCGGCTCAACCACACTGACCTGGCAGACGACGAATGCCACGGATGTGAGTATTGATGGGATTGGCGGCGTACAGCCCAGCGGCACGCAGCAGGTCACGCCGACCGATTCGACAACCTACACCTTGACGGCCAAAGGAGCCGGCGGGACGCAAACGGCGACGGCGCGGGTCACCGTGACCATGCCTCCGCCACCGCCTCCACCGCCGCCGGTAGCTTCGGCGACCGAAGAAGAATTGTTCTCACAGAATGTAAAGGACATCTACTTCGAGTATGACAAGGGAGATATTCGCGCCGATCAGCAATCCGCACTGGCGGGCGATGTGGAGTTCCTGAAGCAGCATCCCAGCATTCATTTCACGATCGAGGGACACTGCGACGAACGCGGATCGACGGAATACAATCTGGCGCTGGGCGATTCGCGCGCCAGCTCCGTGAAGAACGCACTGGTGCAAGCCGGCGTCCCTGCCGATAGCGTCAAGACCATCAGCTACGGCAAGGAAAAGCCGTTCTGCACGGAATCAAATGAAGCGTGCTGGCAGCAGAACCGGGTCGGGCACTTCGTATATCAGAAATAGCAAACTGGCAGGGGCGGAGGCGAGCGCCGCCGCTCCTGCGTAGTTTTCCGGCGGGAAATCTGGCGTGCGAGTTGCTCGATGGCCGCCGCATGTGAATTCGGTGGGACAATTGTGTAGGTGGGGCTGCCTTCGCCGCGCGCCGTACTTGTGAAGCAGAGAACATTATGAAAACTCAACGATTTGCGGTTCTTCTGGTTTTGTTTACGGGCCTATTGGTTTATCAGACGCCGGCCTGGGGCGTGAGCAAGGAAATCATCGAGCTCCAGACCCAGGTGCAGGCGCTGCAAGATCAGATGACGCACATGAAGCAGTCCTTCGATGAGCGTATGGGCGTCATGAAGAACCTGCTCGACCAGAACACCGATAGCATGAACAAGACGGCCACGGCGGTGGCGAATCTCCAGGCCTTTTTGCAGAAGCAGCAGGGTGACAGTGGCGCGCATGTGGACCAGTTGTCCGGGCAGATCCAGTCATTGAATGACAGCCTGGACGAACTAAAGGCGCGGCTGGCCAAAGTCAGCAAGCAGCTGGAAGATATGCAATCGGCGCAACAAACTTTGGCAGCGCAGCAGAGCCAGCAGGCGCAGGCGGCACAACAGGCGGCCGCGGCGCCTCCGCCGGATGTTCTTTACAACAACGCGCTGCGCGATTACAACGCGAACAACAACGACCTGTCATCGCAGGAGTTTGGCGATTACATTAAGTATTATCCCAACACCGATCTGGCCGGAAATTCTTACTTCTATCTGGCGGAAATTGCCTATCGCCAGGGCAATTATCCGGTTGCGGTTAAGAATTATGATCTGGTTATGCAGAGTTTTCCGGATGGGAACAAGGCCGCGTCGGCGGAATTGAAGAAAGGATTTGCCTTGATCGAACTGGGGCAGAAAGACGAAGGGGTTGCGGCACTGCGGCATGTGATCCAGCGTTTTCCGCGGACGAATGAGGCGATTCAGGCGCGGGAGCGGCTGAAGAAACAAGGTGTGTCTGCCACTGGGACTGCTCGGTAGAGGGAGAGTTGCTCGACCTCAGGCGCTGAAGCGCGTACTGACCGGGCAACCCTTTATCGCAGCGCTTAAGCGCTGCGCCACCCAAAAGCAGATTCGATGCAAGGGTTAGTTTTTATTTAGTTGGATCTAAGTTCCTCAAGCAATACTTGATCTCTGTCGCTGCCTCTTTTACCCGCATACCTTCCTGAACCATCAGTTTGCAAGATATGGCCGCACGAACCTTGGTTCCTTCGCCCAGATCGTATGTTACGCGGCAATACTGGCAATCCTCATTCCAGCAGAACCTTCCGTAAGACAGCGTTTCCGGCGCGAGATATTGAAAACAACGCAGCAGCGGATTGTTCTCCGGGACTTCGAAGTCCCTGCCGAGGATATTGATTTTGACCAGACGGTCGTATGGCCGGTAGAGACTGGAAGGCACGGTCATCTAACGCATTTTAAAGCCAGCGTATCGCGGGGACGAAGAAACGAAGGTGGCTGTACGCCGGAGATGGCGGGCCACCTTGCAACGTCCAAAAGTTATGCCCGCGACCGATTGTGGTGATGATGATGCCTGCGGTGATGATGGCGATGATGCGCGGCCAACTGATAGTGCGCTCCATCAAATTTCGCTGGGTTGGACTGCGCAAACGCGCCCAATGCGAAGAAGAACATCGCTAAGATACTCAACAGCAAGCGTTTCATGTCGACTCCCCCATGCCTTGCGATAAAGGATTCTTATTGCCTGAATAGAATATTAACTCTACCCTGGACAAAAAGTTTCGGCGTAAGCTTCAGGCTGGCGTGATCCCCTCCGCCCGGTACGGAGCATCAATGATGGCCCACCGAACTGCATTTTCCTTCGACCAGGATTCCGGCAAAGGCGCAATGGAACAAGATGAACAAGGCCAAGCCGGCAATAACTCCATGTGTGGCCAACTCGGACATCGTGACGAGAATTGGTTGCTGAAGTTTTCCGACACCGACTTCCCAGAACCGGGAGGCAATCCCGAGCACAGCGGCGAACGGCAGGAAATCAAGACCAGCAGTTGGGACGACGTTCCCGAGAAGAAATTATTGTAGTTCTTCCATAGCCTGTTGCAGAACTTCCCTTCCAGGACGCACCACCGACTCGGGCAGCGTGGCCAGAGGATGCTCGGTAATGTTCAGCATATCGACGAAGCTGGGGGCTTTGGTGTTGACGTAAAGCACGCCGGTGAGGACTTCTCCTTTTTCGCTGGCTTCATGCAGCCGCGTGATGGCTTTAATCCGGTCGGTGGGATCGTAGTCTTCCTCCAGTTTGCGCAGGCGGAGACGCGAGCCGTCGTGCATGGTGACTTCCACCGTGGTGCCCGCATCGTACTCGACCGAAATGTCTTCGAAGGCTGGCACGAAATTGATGTCCTGCAACGGCTCTTCGTGGTCTTTCACATATTTGTAGGATTTAGTCGAACCTTCGTGATCGTTGAAGGTGACGCACGGTGAAACCACATCAAGCATAACCGTGCCGCGATGGGCAATCGCTGCTTTCAGCATGCCGAGCAGTTGCCGCTTATCTCCGGAAAACGACCGGCCCACGAACGTTGCGCCCAACGTGACGGCCATGGCGCAGGTGTCGATTGGCGGCAGATCATTGATCACTCCGGTCTTTAGCGTGGACCCGAGATCGGCTGTGGCCGAGAACTGGCCCTTGGTCAATCCGTAAACGCCGTTGTCCTCGATGATGTAGATGAGCGGCAGATTGCGCCGCATCAGATGGATGAATTGGCCAATGCCGATGGAGGCGGTGTCGCCGTCGCCGCTGACGCCCAGCGCCAGCAGACTACGATTCGCCATCACTGCGCCCGTGGCCACCGAAGGCATACGGCCGTGGACGGTATTGAAGCTGTGCGACCGGCTCATAAAGTATGCCGGAGTTTTGGAAGAACAGCCGATACCGCTCAGCTTAAGCAGGCGTTCGGGTTGCACGCCCATCTCATACATGGCTTCGACAATGCGCTCAGAGATGGCGTTGTGGCCGCATCCCGCGCAGAGCGTGGTCTTCCCGCCCTTGTAGTCGATTACGGTTAAACCGATGTGATTCGTCTTCGGAGTCGGTGGAGTGGTGGTTGCCATTTACTTGCCCTCCATGGTCATCAATTCGTCGGTTACCGAGCGCGCATCCAGCGGCAGGCCATGAATGTGGGCGATGCTGCGGAGACGAACCACAAGCGCCGGGTCTACATCGAGCTTCAGCAGGCTTAGCATTTGAGCGTCGCGGTTCTGTTCTACGAGATAAATGCGATCATGCGATTTCACAAAGTCATGGACTTCCCGCGTGAACGGATACGCCTTCAGCCGCAGGTAATCGGTTTCGATGTTGTATTCGTTGCGAAGCTGGTCACGTGCCTCGGTCAGCGCCCAGTGCGAAGTGCCGTAGCCGATGATTCCAATCTTCGATTTTCCGTTTGAATATATTTCCGGACGCGGCACAAACGAACGCGCGGTGTCGAACTTGCGGTTGAGGCGTTCCATGTTCCGTTCGAAGTCGTCGGCGCGTTCGCTGTATTGGGCTTTCTCGTTGTGTCCGCTGCCGCGAGTGAAGTAGGCGGCTGCGGGATGGTCGGTGCCGGGCAGAGTGCGATAGCCGATGCCGTCGCCGTCGACGTCTTTGTAGCGGGCAAAACCTCCCAGTCGATCCAAATCTTCTTTGCCGAGAACCTTGCCTCGATCAATCGGCTTTCTCCGGATACTTGAAGGGATCCGCCATCCAGTTGTTCATACCCGAGATCGAGATCGGACATGACGAAAACGATGGTCTGGAACTTCTCCGCCAAATCGAAAGCATCGGCCGCCATGGTGTAGCACTCTTCCGGCGAACTCGGGAGCATCAGGATATGTTTGGTGTCGCCGTGGGACAGGAATGCGGTGGAAAGAATGTCGCCTTGCGAGGTGCGGGTGGGCAATCCAGTCGAAGGGCCGACGCGCTGGATATCCCAGACTACGCCCGGAACTTCCGCGTAGTACGCAAGGCCCGTGAACTCGGCCATCAGCGAAATTCCCGGCCCTGCCGTCGCCGTCATGGCTCGTGCTCCGGCCCATCCGGCGCCGACGACCATGCCGATCGCGGCCAGTTCGTCTTCGGCCTGGATGATGGCAAACGTGGCCTTGCCATCAGCGCCGACGCGAAAGCGCTTGAAATATTCGATGATCGTTTCCGGCAAGGACGACGACGGCGTGATGGGATACCAACTCACAAAAGTCACGCCGGCGAACATGCAGCCGAGGGCGGCGGCGGAGTTGCCATCGATGATGATTTTGCCCTGGTTCTTGTCGAGGCGGCGGATGATGTAGGGATCTTGCTTGGTGAGGGTCGTGGTTGCGTAGTCGAATCCCGCCTGGACTGCGGCCATATTCAGGTTTGCCGCTTTGACCTTTTTCGCAAAATGCCGGCGGATGGCTTTCTCCACTTCGGCCATTTCCAGCTCGAGCAGTTTAGCGGCGACGCCCACGTAAATCATGTTCTTGACCAGCTTGCGCAGCTTGGCGTCGGGGCAAACGGGGCCGACCAGTTTGTCGTAAGGGACAGGATAAAAAGTCAGATCATCGCGCAGAGTGTTCAACTTCAACGGTTCGTCATAGAGCACGGCCGCGCCGGGCGCCAGCGATTTGACGTCTTCCTGCGCCGTCTCCGGGTTCATCGCGATCACAAAGTCGATTTCTTTTTTACGGGCTATGTAGCCATCTTTATTGGCGCGAATGGTGTACCAGGTGGGCAGCCCCGCGATGTTCGACGGAAAAAGATTCTTGCCGGAAACCGGGACGCCCATCTGAAAAATCGTCCGCAAAAGGACAGTGTTCGAACTCTGCGAGCCGCTGCCGTTGACCGTCGCCACCTGAATACTCATGTCGTTGACGACAGGTTTGCGTTCCGCCGAGCCAGAGGCTTCCTGGAACGCGACATCCGTGGTTGCCATTCCCAATCCTTCCTGGAGTTGGAGCGGATCGTCCGCTCAAACAGTGCTGAAATGATGGTGAAGCCGAACTTTTTATTATACGTGAACGGCGGACAGCGGCGTTGACGAGGCGGGAACGGCACGGGTAAGCGAGTTGTAGAGACGTAGGTTGCTGCGTCTTGCCCCGTGAGCTTATCGACGCTGGAGGGAAGACGTGGCAAGCCACGTCTCTACAGAGAGCTTAGGCAATGACCAGAAACTGCGCCATCTTGCGGAACTTGTCGTAGCGCGTCGCCAGCAATTCTGAGATGGACAACTTCTTCAGCTCAGCGAGATGCCTGGTCAATGCTGCATCCAGCAGTGCGGCGGCGGCTTCGTGGTCGGTGTGGGCTCCGCCTTCGGGTTCGGGGACGGTGTCGTCGATGCAGCCTAATTCCTTCAAGTCTGGCGCGGTGATGCGCATGGCTTGGGCTGCCAGCTCTTTCTTCGTCGCGTCATTCCAGCGGATGGCGGCACATCCTTCGGGCGAGATCACCGAATAGACTGCGTTTTCCATCATAAGAACGCGGTCGGCG
Organism: Terriglobales bacterium; assembly: GCA_963762965.1. GTDB lineage: Bacteria > Acidobacteriota > Terriglobia > Terriglobales > Acidobacteriaceae > DATBAX01. Next base: position 3,170,554 of record CAVXME010000001.1, on the reverse strand, counting down.
ACGGCGATGGCGAGGGCGCCGCCGCTGCCACCTTCTCCGGCAATCGTCGTGATGATGGGAACCTGCAAGCGGGACATCTCACGCAGATTGCGAGCAATGGCTTCCGACTGGCCACGCTCTTCCGCACCCAGACCGGGGTAGGCGCCTGGAGTGTCGACAAAAGTAAATACGGGGCGGCTGAATTTTTCCGCAATCTTCATGGCACGCAGCGCTTTTCTGTAGCCCTCGGGATTGGGCATGCCGAAGTTGCGATAGACTTTCTGCTTGGTGTCGCGGGCTTTCTGATGGCCGATGACCATGACTTCCGCGCCATGGAAACGGGCCATGCCGCAGATGATGGCGGGATCGTCGGCGAATCCGCGGTCGCCGTGGATTTCGCTCCAGTCGGTAAAAATGCGCTCAATGTAATCGAGCGTGTAAGGACGCTGTGGATGCCTGGCCAATTCCGTCTTTTCCCAAGCGCCGCGCGGGGCGGTCACTTGCTTTTGCAAAGCCTGGACGCGGTCATGCAGCGCCTGGATCTGGCGACGAGTGTCTTCGTCGTGCCCGTCGACCGACTCCAGCTTGACCATCTGCTGCGCAATTCGTTCCAACTCCTGCTTTGCCTTTGGTCCCGATTCCATCTTCCGGCTGTCACCATTCCTGGCGGTCCACCGCGCTTCCACCATCGATACGAGAAACTCCGCGCCGGTTACGACTAGTATGGCATTGCCATTGGCCGGAACCGCCGCCGCTGGAGCGCTCGCACGCCTGTTGATGAAAGCCGTCATCCGCCGCAGATTTCAGTCAATGATTCGCACCGCTCCCCGCCCACACAATTCCTCGACCCGCGCAATGAAGTTGCGGTCTGGAAGCACATTATAGCCTTCCGCTTCCATGACCACCATGAAATCGTCCTTACGTTCCACGTCAAACAACACCTTGGCGTCGCCTTTGCGCTGGGCGAATAACTGGTGGAGATCGTCCACGGTGGCCTCGTTGGCGGCTTCGACCGGAATGCGGATGCGGAGCGATCGCGGCAGCGGAACCTTAGCCTCCTCAAGCGGTTGGATGTCATTCACCATCAGCTTGGGATTCGAACCTTCTTCGACGCGCAAGCCGCCGCGGACGAGAACGGGAACCTCGAGTTTTACTTTGTCGCCAAGTTTCCGGTAGGCATCGGGGAATACGACCATTTCGACCGTCCCAAGCATGTCTTCCAAAGTACCTTGTGCGTAGAAATCGCCTTTCTTGGACTTCAGCACTCGAATGTTGGTGATGATACCCGCAGTCGAGATGTTTTCATCTTTGCCGGTCGAGGACTTGATTGCGGCGATTTCTGCTGTGGAGAGAGCGCTGAGGTCTTTCAATTTGTCCCCGTATTTTTCCAGAGGATGGCCGGTGATAAAGAAGCCTAGAATTTCTTTTTCGCTGGCGAGGCGTTGGTGTTCGTCCCAATCGGGAGTGTCGGGCAGCTGTTCACCATTGGCGTGCGTCTCTTCCTGCTCGAAAACCCCGAACAATCCGTGTTGTCCGGACTCGGCGTCACGCTGGGTTTTCTGCGCATGCTCCATGCTCTTGTCGAGGACGGCCATCAATTGAGCACGGCGTCCGAGTGAGTCCATGGCGCCGCTTTTGATCAGCGACTCCAGCACTCTTTTGTTGAGCAGCCGCAAGTCGACGTTCTCGCAAAATTCGTAAATAGACGAATACTTGCCCAGCTTTTTGCGGCCTGCAACAATCGAATCGATGGCATTATGCCCGACATTCTTCACCGCTGCCAATCCAAAGCGGATCGCTTCTCCATGTGGCGTGAAGTTCGCAGCACTGACGTTAATATCGGGCGGCTCGACGGCAATGCCCATTTCGCGGCATTCATTGATGTACTTCACTACGTCGTCGGTATTGCCGGTAACCGAAGTCAACAACGCCGCCATGAATTCCACGGGATAGTGTGTCTTGAGATAGGCCGTGTGATAGGCCAGCAACGCATAAGCAGCGGAGTGCGATTTGTTGAAACCGTATCCTGCGAACTGCGCCATCAAGTCGAATATTTTCTCGATCTTTTTCGGCGGGAAGCCTCGCTGCGTGGCGCCACTGACAAAACGTTCGCGCTGGGCTGCCATTTCCGACGCGATCTTTTTACCCATGGCTCGGCGCAATAGATCGGCTTCGCCGAGTGAATAGCCCGCCAGCTTGTTGGCGATCTGCATCACCTGTTCCTGGTAGACGATCACGCCCAGCGTCTCTTCCAGAACTTCCTTCAGTTCGGGCAGCTCATACTCGATCTTCTTGCGGCCATGCTTGCGATCGATAAAGTCGTCGATCATGCCACCTTGAATCGGCCCCGGACGGTAGAGCGCATTGAGAGCGGTCAAGCCCTCGATGGAGCTTGGCTTGTAGCGGCGCAGCACGTCGCGCATGCCGTGCGATTCAAACTGGAAAACACCGGAAGTGAGTCCGCTGTGGAAGACTTTTTCGTAGGTCGTGGGATCGTCGAGCGTAATGGTTTCGAGCACGACCTTTTCGTTCTTAGTTTGTGCGATCAGCTTTAACGAGTCATCGAGAATGGTCAGCGTGGTCAGCCCCAGGAAGTCCATCTTGAGGAGGCCCAGTTTCTCGATTGCCGTCATGTCGAAGGCGGTCACGATTTCATCGTTCTTGGTCTTGTGCAGGGGAACCAGATCGGTGAGCGGACGCGGCGATATCACAACTCCAGCCGCATGAACACCCGCATTCCGCACTAAGCCTTCGAGGCGAAGTGCTGTGTCCATCAACTGCTTAACCTGTGGCTCGCTCTCATAAGCCAGCTTGAGCGCTGGAGAATCGGTGAGCGCCTGCGCCAGCTTAATGTTCAGCGTGGTCGGAACCATCTTGGCGATTCGATCCACGTCGGCGTAGGGGATGTCCATGGCGCGGCCTACGTCCTTGATCGCTGCCTTGGCGGCCATGGTGCCGAAGGTGATGATCTGCGCTACATTTTCTCGGCCGTATTTTTGGGTGACGTACTGAATGACCTCGCCGCGGCGGTTCATGCAGAAATCGATATCGATGTCGGGCATCGAAATACGTTCGGGATTCAGAAAACGCTCAAACAGCAACTCATGCTGTAGGGGATCGAGATCGGTGATCGCCATGGAAAACGACACCAGCGATCCTGCAGCAGAACCACGGCCCGGGCCCACGGGAATATTGTGCTCGCGGGCATAGCGAATAAAGTCCCAAACAATAAGGAAGTAGCCGGAAAACTTCATCTGCTGGATGATGCCTAATTCTTCAGCTAAGCGCTTCTCGTATTCATCCAGACTGTGTTTCAGGCGGCCCTGATCTTGCAGTGATCGCAGCGTGTCCAGGCGGCGGGCAAAACCTTCGCGCGTGATGTGCTCAAAATAACTATCCAAGGTAAAGCCGGGTGGAACATCGAAATGCGGAAACGGATTACTGACTTTCTCCAGCTTCATGTTGCAGCGTTCCGCAATGTCCAGCGTACGGCTCAACACCTGCGGAGAATCTTTGAACACTCGTAGCATTTCGTCATGGCTCTTAACGAAGAAGTCCGTGCCATGGAACTTCATGCGATTAGTGTCCTGGATCGATTTGCCGGTCTGAATGCAGAGCATCACGTCCTGGGCGTGAGCGTCGTCTTCGCAGAGATAGTGGCTGTCATTCGTGGCTACCAGCGGTAAGCCGAGGTCTTTCTCCAACTGGAAAAGGCCGGGATGAATGCGGTGCTCCTGCTCCAATCCCTGGTCCTGAATCTCGAGAAAGAAGTTCTCCTTGCCGAAGATATCGGCGTAAGTGGCCGCCGCATTTCGGGCTGCATCGTACTTTTCTTCCACCAGGAATTCCGCGACTTCACCCTTCAGGCAACCGGAAAGTCCAATCAGTCCTTTGGAATGCTCGGCCAGAAACTTCTTGCTCACGCGCGGCTTGTAGTAGAAGCCATGCAGCGAGGCTTCGGAAGTGATCTTGGTCAGATTGCGGTAGCCTTCGTCGTTTTGCGCAAGAACAAGAAGATGGTTGTAGGTATCGCCCTCGGGTGGTGTTCGCTCAATCCGGTGATCATCTTTTTTGCAGACATACAGCTCACAACCGACGATCGGCTTGATTCCCACTTGCTTGGCCGCGTTAACAAAATGAACCGCACCAAAGATGTTGCCATGATCGGTCATGGCCACGGCCGGCATACCCAGCTCTTTCGCGCGATGCACAAGCTTGTCAACGTCGCAGGCGCCGTCGAGCATCGAGTAGTCAGTATGTAAGTGCAGGTGAACGAATTGAGACATAGTTGGGATTGAAGTGAGCAAACGCCCTAGTGTCATTCTATCTGCTGTTCCGGATCATGCATACGCCCGTAAACAGTGCAACAGCAAGGGATAGCCGATGCCGCAAGCGCCAGCGCAAATTCACATCCGGTTAACATGGCGGCGAGCGTGGTTTGATAGATTTGGCGGTCGTGACCTCGCGCTTTCTTATCCAATTTCTTCTCAGATCTTTGTTGGTCAAAGTGCACCGTCGGTTCGCGGCAACTGCGGCCCTCGCAATTTTGACGGTTCCCGCATTCTGTCAGAAGCCTCCCATCGAAGTGTGCTCCCGCGCTACAGCAGGAGCCGTCTTATCTTCACCACAGGATTTGCGCAGTCAGGGCGGCGTACTGAAAGTTAATCTTTCTTTCCGCAACTTTCTCGATGCCAGCGGTCAAATGCGCTATTGCTACGTGACCGACAACGGGACCCAGTCACCGACTCTGCGGGTGCATCCGGGTGATCTGCTGATCCTGCACTTGAAGAATGATCTTTCGCTTCCCTCTCAGCCCATGCTTGCGCACGGTCACGCCATGCCGGATGCCTGCGCTGGCGGAATGATGACAGAAGCTTCCACCAACCTGCATTTTCATGGACTGGAGATCCCTCCCACTTGCCATCAGGATGACAGCCTGAAAACGCTGATCCAGCCCGCTGATCCGGCTTTTGAATATCGGGTGCGCATCCCGCAGAGCCAGCCACCGGGGCTCTACTGGTATCACCCGCACGCTCATGGCTTAAGTGAAGCTCAAGTGCTGGGGGGCGCGTCCGGGGCTTTCATTGTGGAAGGCATCGAGCAGGCAAATAGTCTGATTGCTGGTTTGCCGGAGCGGGTGATTGTAATCCGCGACCAGCGCGTCACCGATCCACGCCCAGACCCTAAGAAGCCCGGCAAAGACCTCTCGCTCAATTTTGTCCCAGTGACTTACCCGGACTACACCCTGGCCGTCTTCCAGATGAAACCATCCGAGCGGCAGTTCTGGCGTGTACTGAATGCGTCGGCCGATACTTACGTGGATCTCAAGCTTTTGTTCAACGGAAAGCCGCAATTCCTGGGCGTGATTGCCCTGGATGGCGTTCCCATTGGCTATGAAGATGGGCGCCCGCGCAACCGCGTCCTTTGGGAAAGCCACATCGCGCTGCCGCCGGCGGGGCGGGCTGAGTTTGTAGTGAACGGACCATCGGAAGGCGTCTCAGCCATGTTGGCGGCTCAAGCCATTACAACCGGCCCGGTCACGGGGCCAAACGCACCTTCCGCGATCCCAAGCGCGGCTGGTGGCGACGATGACAATACCCCGCCCCGACCGCTGGCGACGATCGTGGTGTCCGCCTCGACGCCGGCGCTCCCGTCCACTTTGCCGTCCTCTCCCGTGCCGCTGCCAACGCCGAGCATTCCTCCGCTGGCATCCGTGACTCCGGTTCGGGAAAGAAAGCTCTACTTTTCCGAAGAGTTGCAGGACCCCAAAGACCCGAACAGCCCGACGATTTTTTACATCACGGAAGAAGGTAAGACTCCAAAGGCTTTCGACCCTGCTTCAACCGTACCGGATATCGTGGTGCATCAGGGCGACGTGGAAGACTGGACCATCGAAAATCGCAGCACCGAGAGCCACAATTTCCACATTCATCAAACCCACTTCATGGTGGTGGAGAGCCATGGTGTCCCGATCAACGAACCCTACCTGCGCGACACCATCAACGTGCCGTTCTGGAACGGCTATTCATCGCAGTATCCCAGCGTCAAACTGCGCATGGACTTCCGCGATCCCAATATCGTTGGGACGTTTCCTTATCACTGTCATATCTTGCAGCACGAAGATGGCGGAATGATGGGCACCATTCGCGTCGAACCTGCGGTGACGTCTGTGGAAAAATCAACCGCGATCCCGGTTGCTTCCAAGTAGTTTTCCACTGGTGTGCAACTATTTCCCGCTCCAGTTTCAATCTTGCAACCAGAATTTCATTTCTCATTCACATCGCTTTAATAAACGAACGGTACTCTCCTCCCAGCTACAGAATCGTCTTCTGTAACGAGGAGAATCGGATGATCCAGAAACATCTTCGCAGCGTAGCTACTGTGCTGACTTCCGCATGCCTGGTGTTGGGCTCCATGGGCGATGCGTTCGCAGCCAAGCAACCTAACCCTGCTGACAGCTATCCAACCGCCACTCCCATCAAGCATATAGTAGTGGTTTTCAACGAAAACATTTCGTTTGACCACTATTTTGCAACCTATCCTTACGCCACCAACCCCGCCAACGAATCTCCGTTCGTGGCTCTTCCCAATACGCCGCGGGCGGACAATTTGTTAAGCAGCGGGTTGCTGGATGAGAATCCCAACTCCACGCAGCCCTTCCGTCTGGATCGTTCCGGAGCGGTGACTTGCGATGAAGACCACGACTACGGCGATGAACAAGCCGCCTTCGATTTGGGCTTGATGGACAAATTTCCCGAGAAAGTTGGCTCCGGCGGTCCCGGTTGCTTTGACGCGGGCATGGGTACCGGACTCACCATGGGCTACTACGATGGCAACACCGTGACGGGCATCTGGAACTACGCCCAACACTATGCCATGAGTGACAACCACTTCAGCACCATGTTCGGACCCTCCACGGTGGGCGCCTTGAACCTGATCGGCGGCTACACCACCGGCGCTAACGTCGACAGCGGAAGTGCAGCAGGAGAAACCGCGAATGGCGCCACCACCAACGCCACGATTATCGGGGATCCACGGCCGACTCTGGATGATTGCCACCCTTCCGGCAAAACCTACGTCACCATCACCAACGGCAACTTGAATGTTGGCGATTTACTCAACGCCAAGGGTTACAGCTGGGGATGGTTCCAAGGCGGCTTCGCACCTACCAGCGTGGTCAATGGAGTAGCGGTCTGTGGAGCCCAGAGCTTTGGGCTGCCAGGAACGATCACCGACTACGTTTCTCACCACGAGCCTTTCCTGTATTACCCTCAAACCGCCAACCAGCATCACCTTCGTCCAGCGGCTCCGAGCTTGATCGGAACCGCGGCCGACACCGTGACCTTCCATCAGTATGACCTCAACGACTTCTGGACCGCCGTCGATGCCGGCCAGATGCCGGCTGTCAGCTACATCAAAGAGAAAGCTCTTTATGACGGACACCCGGGCAACTCCGATCCTCTGGACGAGCAGACGGGGCTGGTGAATCTTGTCAACCGTTTGCAGGCGACCCCGGAATGGAAGAGCACCGCAATTGTGCTCTTGTACGATGATTCCGACGGCTGGTATGACCATGCCCGCGATTTGGTCGTCAACCAGTCCAGTGCGGCTGACGATAACCTGACCGGGCCTGGGGCTTGCGGCGTCACGCCTGGCAACGGCAATCCTGGACGCTGCGGTTACGGTATGCGGCAACCCCTGCTGGTGATTTCGCCATACGCCAAGCAGAACTACGTGGACCACCAGATCACCGACCAATCCTCGGTTCTTCGTTTCATCGAAGATAATTGGGGGCTGGGACGACTGGGTAACGGTTCGACCGATGCCATTGCCGGCACGCTGAATGGTCTGTTCGACTTCACCAGCGGAAAGAAAGCACCAAAACTGAAGCTGGATCCTACGACGGGTCTGGTCGTTCAGTAGAACGCCACAGAAGTAGAAGTAAAACTGCCGAGGCCAGATTATTCCCCACACAGGAATGATCTGGCCTTCAGTCTTCGTGGGCTGGATTACTGCTGGATTGGCAGTCGAAAATCAACACCGCGGTCGTCATTGGCTTTGGTGGTGGCGGGAATATCGAGATCGTCCACTGGAATCTTGCTGGCTTTCTGTGCGTCGAACACCCACAGAGTTTCTCCTACGATGGCGTAGTTCTGAACGTCCTGGGTATGTTGATCACGAAAGACCAGCAAGGTCGAGGCGCGGATTTCCGTTTTGGTTGGCGAAGCGGATCCTGCGGAATTCCGTTCTTGCCGTAACTGGGCCACTTCATCTTCAAGACGATCAATTTTGCCCTGTTCCATTTCTCCCGACTGACTGTCATACGCACCAGAATAATCGTACTGCGGATCAGGGTCGGTCTCAGGGTATCCAAACCCGTAGTCTCCGTAATACCAGGGATAGGCGTAAAGTCCGCCTGCGTACCCGTAATAATGCGGCGCATAGCTATTGTAGTAACGCCGGTGATAGGAACGGTTCCGAGAAGAGTAGTACGGGGATCGATAACTTGGCCGAAGGGAACCTGCGAAGTGGCCCCCGCCAGACCGTGTAGTAGAACCAGAAAACGACGGCCCACGGCTCATTACTGGGCCATGTCCCATTACGGGGCCGGAAAATCCGGCATGTCCCGCGAAACCTCCTGAGGCGCCGTGTCGTTGTGCCAACGACGGGACCGCCAAGAGGGCTACAACCAGCGCCGGACTGGCCATCCAGCCACGCATCAGAACATTATAACCCCGCTGGCAAGGGCTCGAAATGCCGACAGTTGATAACCTCTATCGCTTCTTACCTTTAGCCTTCTTCGCCGGAACTTTCGTGGGCTTCTTGGCGGGCTGGGGTTTGGCGGGCTGTTTTTTCTCGGCCTTCTTCTCTGGCTTAGGAGCAGCCGCCGGTTTTGCCGCTTCGACCAGCTTCGCGGACTTGGGTGCCGGAGCGACCGCTTGAACCTCGGTCTTGCCCTTTTTCTTGCCTGCCACAGGAACCGGTGGCACAACAGCGGCTGCGGCTGCCTTGGCCGCACGTCCCCGTTTGGGTGGGGGTGGAGGCGGAGGTGGTGGTGGAGGTGGCGCGAGAGGCTTCAGGAATTTCAGAATCTCAGTGTGCGAGCGCAGCTTGCCGTCCAGCAACAACATGAAAACTTCATGCGCAATCTTGGGATATTCAGGCATCTCCGGCGTGATGCGCAGTTCCGTCATTTCGATCAACGGAACTTTCTGCCGTACTTGCCTCCACTTGGTAAAGAAATTCTTGATCTTCCCGGTCACTGCTTGCTGTTTCGACGTGACCGCTAAAAACAAGATCATCTCGGGACGTTCTTCGGTCAGCAGTTTCCATGTCCGCGAGGGGGTAGCAGCTTCCTTGCCGATGAGCCGCTTGGCCAGGGCCTTAGCATGGTCTTCGAGGTCGCGCCAGGCTTCCACCAGCGTCTTGCGTGGAATCAGCTTGCGCATGTCGGCGATGTCTTTATCGGCGAGCTTTGCGGTGAAGAAGTGCAGCACGGCTGGCGCCGGATCGGGGGCATAGCCCAATTCATTCATCTGCTGGCGCGTTTTCAATAATTGGCCCAGACCTGGCGTGTCCACTTTCGCGGTGGTCCAATGCGCATTCAGCACCTTGAGCCAGTTTTCCTTCTCCAGCATTTTGATGACTTGCAGCGGATCGTCCTCGTAGGCCAGCTGCTCAATCTCATGTCCAATCGCACGGTCGGTGATGTACTCGATGTAACTATTTTCCTTCGCCGACTCGAACCGGGCTTGGGTGCGTTCTTCCAATGGCCATTTAAAGCGCGCCGCAAAGCGGACGGCGCGAATCAGGCGCGAGGGATCCTCGACGAAAGCGTAGTTGTGCAGGATGCGCAGAACTTTCGTTTCAATATCGGCAGCGCCGTTGAAAGGATCCATCAGTAGCCCGCGCGATCCAGGATTCAGCGACAATGCCATGGCATTGACGGTGAAATCGCGGCGGCGCAAATCTTCGATGATGGTGGCCGGCGCGATGAGCGGAGGCTTGCCAGCTTTCTGGTAGGTCTCGGTACGGGCCGAACTGATTTCCGCGCGCACGTTGCCGGGAAGTGTCAGGTACAACGCTTTCAGCTCGTCATCTGCGGCGGCTATGGTGGCACCCGCCCGCTCCAATTCTTTCTGCAACTTGAGAGGGTTGCCCTGGACGGTGAAATCGAGGTCACGAATGGGGAATCCGCTGATGATGTCGCGGACGGCGCCTCCGGTGAGATAAATATTCATGCCAGCCGCTCGCGCGATGTCCTGTACCAGGGTCACGCCGCGTTGCTGGTCCGGCGTCAGCCGGATTTCCATGGTGTAGATGTAATCAGCCATTCGTTCTGTGCGCGTTCCGAGCCGTGGTACTGGTCATCGCCCAGCCATCCAAGATTTCCACAGGGCGTAACTGTGCCCCCTCCGGAATCCCGGTCGTTTCCATGCAAATCACTCTATTCATTAGGCTTAGGCATGTCACGAGCGATGACGGCGGACTACCGAAAATAACACAACGTTGACAGTTTGGCTACTAAGAACGTGATACTCAATCGTTTTAGCTGGAAAAGTGCGAGAATCGGATACAGACGGACTGCGGAATGCCGCACTCCACGCCAGATCCGCTGAACCCATGCCTTCCACCCATAAAAAGGTCATTGTCCGAAAAATGGACCGCGACACCATCAACGGACACGTTTCTCCTTCCCATTTTGTCCACGATGGCAAGCTGGAGCTGCTGAATACCGCTGGCACGGTGGTGGCTATGGATCTGAAAGACATCAAGGTCGTGTACTTCGTTCGCGAGTTCACCGATGCCGAGGCTCCGACTCGCAAGACTTTCACCACCCGCCCGCGGACTGAAGGACTTTGGGTGCGCCTCAAGTTCAAAGACGGCGAAGTCCTCGAAGGCATGATGCCTAACGACCTCAGCCTGACCATAGCCGAGGGTTTTCTGGTCAATCCTCCCGATCTGCGTTCGAACACCCAGCGCATTTTTGTTCCCCGCAGCGCGCTGGAGTCGCTCACTGTGCTCGCAGTCATAGGGGCCACGAGGCGTCAGCGCAGAGATCTGGGCGATACGCGGCAAGTGACTTTGTTTGAGCAGTAGAAATCAGCGGGTACCGTGGAAGAGCGGCGCTTCCAGCGCCGCGTGAACCGTCTCGACTTACAACGCGGCCCTTAAGGGCCGCTCTTCCACGGTGGCGCATGCGACAAGCAGATTCCTCGCGGCTAGCGCCGCTCGGAATGACAAGGTTGTGAGGGTTGTAAGCTAGGAGCTAGCAGCTAAGAGCTCAATGACACTTCTTCCGTCACCACGGTAAAATTTGTGAGGTTCGCAATACCGAACGATGTCGTGATGGCGACGTCGGATGCATCCCGGCCGGTTGCCATAAGGATCCGGCCAATGCGCGGCTGATTGTTGCGCGCATCGAAGGCCCACCAGCGATTGTCCAGATAGACTTCGAACCAGGCGCTAAAATCCATGGGAGTCCCGGAGGCAGGGACGCCGATGTCGCCCAGATAGCCGGTGGCATAGCGTGCGGGAATATTGAGTGCGCGGCAAAAGGTGACCGCGAGATGCTGGAAATCCCGGCAAACGCCGGTGCGCTCGGTGAAGACATCAAGCGCCGTCTTCGAAGAGCGCGCGTGATGGTATCCGAAGGCAACTTTAGCATTCACCCAGTTACAGATGGCCTGGACGCGATTCCAACCCGGCGGCTGCCAGCCGAACAATTCCACGGCGATATTCGATAACCGGTCCACCTCACAGTAGCGGCTGTTCAGAAGATAGCGAAGCGTCTCGGGCGGCAATTCGTTCACGGGATGTTCCCGGGCGTCGGGAGAAACGGGATCGGGAGTTCCGGGATCTTCGATCAAAGTGGAGTTAGTGATTTTGAGCGGCCCCGCTGGAGCCAGGAAACGGGCGCAACGATTTCCGTAGCTGTCCAAATAGCTGTCGACTTTCAACTCCGGGTCGATCGTCAGCTCGTCCGGCTCCCGTAAGTCTTTCACGCGCGAGGGATGGACATGCAAGACCCCGACCATCGCCACCGGTGCCGGAACGTCGAATTGAATGTCGTATCCCAAACGTATAAGCATAGGAAGGGCATTGCCCGTGAAGCCAATCATACGGCGAATCGCGGCTTGAATCCCGATGAATGCTTTCGATTCGGTCAAACTAAGAGACCGGGGAGGGTCCCAGGGTTGCTTTTCAGCTTGATCAGCGTCCCGATTGTTTAGGTGCCAGAAGGACGGGGCGCCCGGGGTTATCGGTCACGTAGGGACAGCCGCCTCGGCTGTCCGGTTTGCGCCAGCCGCTAGAGAGCGCCAAACTCCATTACAATCACTCTCGCGGAAAACCTCTTATGAAACTTGCACAGATTGCTTCTACGTTAGGCGCACGCCTGGAAAACGGATCGCCTGATACCGAGATCACAGGTGTAGCTGGCATTGAAGACGCCGGTCCCGGCCAGATCACCTTTGTGGCCAACCCGAAATACGGCGCAGCGGCACGGACGACGAAAGCGTCGGCTGTGATCGTCACGGAGGAGTTCCCTGCCATCTCGTCGGCTTTGCTGCGCAGCAAGAATCCTTATCTGGCCTTCGCACAGGCCATTGGACTCTTTTACAAACCGCCTCAATATGCGCCCGGCGTTCATCCCACGGCAGTCGTGCATTCGTCGGCCAGGGTCGGCGCGAATGCTCACATCGGCCCCTACGTCGTAATCGGCGAAAATGTCGAGATCGGCGAGAATACCGTGCTGCTGGCCCATGTAGTGATTTATCGCGGAGTGAAGATTGGCGACAATTTCTTTGCGCACGCTCATTGCATAATCCGAGAAAACTGCCGGATCGGTCACAACGTCCTGTTGCAGAATGGCGTAGTAATCGGCGCCGACGGCTTCGGCTTTGCCAAGGACAACGCTGGCCGCTGGCACAAGATTCCCCAGCCTCAACCGGTCGTCATCGAAGACGATGTCGAGATTCAGAGCAATTCCTGCATCGACCGCTGCAGTGTGGGCGAAACTCGCATCAGCCGCGGCACCAAAATCGACAATCTTGTCCAAGTCGGTCACGGATCACATATCGGCGAAGACTCGCTGCTGGCCTCGCAGGTCGGCCTCGCCGGCTCAACTGAGATCGGCAAGAACGTAATTCTCACCGGTCAGGTGGGCGTTGTCGGTCACTGCAAGGTGGGCGATGGCGCAATAGTGACGCCGCAGAGTGGAGTGGCTGGAGATATTCCGGCCGGTGCGATCGTCAGCGGTGCACCCGCAGTGGATCACAAGCTCTGGCTGAAGTATTCGGCGATCCTGAGCAAGCTGCCGGAGATTGCCCGGGCGGTGCGAGCCAAGAAATAACCTTTAACTGGAGCGCGCTTTCAACGCGCCTCAGTTTTTCTCTGCGACCTCGGCGGTTAAAACTTTAGCTTCTTGATACTCCGCCGGCAATCCGCCATTAATAACCGCCCGCACCCTCGCCATCAGACAATCGCGACTGCCGAAGCCCTTGGGCTCGATGGGATCGTGAAAAATCACGGTAACGGTCCCAGGCTTGATCGAGAACCTTCCTTTGGGCATGACGTAGTGCGTGCCCACGATGGTGACCGGCACCACCGGCACCGCGCATTCCTCTGCCAAATAAAACGGGCCCTTCTTGAAAGGCAGCAGCTTGCCATCGAAGGAACGGTGGCCTTCGATATAGATGGTCATGTTGACGCCCTGGCGGATGACGTCCGCAGCGGCCCGCACCGCAGCTACCCCGGCATCGCGATTTCCCCGATCCACGGGCACCAAGGAACCGAACCGCATCACCTGCGCCAGGATCGGAACCTTGAACAGCTCTTTCTTGACCATGACCGAGGTACGGCGCGGAATCAGCGGCAACAATATCGGTGGATCAACATTCGAGACATGGTTGGACATGAAAATATAGCTGCGGGTTGAATCGAGTTTGTCCAAGCCGATGGTCTGCACCCGGATTCCTGCAATGCGAACCCCGGTCCATGCTCCCCACATCCCCATGCGGTAAAGAAAGTTTATGTTGCCGGCAAGCAGCGTCCAAGGGAAACCCACAAGTGCAGCCACTGGCAGCAACATGGCCCAGAAGCCGAGCATTACGATCGTCCGGATCACGGGCGAGCCTCGATCGTATCTTTAGCGGATTTGCTGGCGGCCAAGCTTCGCAGCCGCTGGGGCAGCTTTTCATAGATTCCATCGAAGCCGCCGTTGGAGAGGATTGCGACCACATCTCCCGGCCTCATCTCGGGTGCGACTAATTGCACAATGGCGTCCGCATCGGCGACGATTCGGGCGCGGCGGTCACTTTTCTCGATCTGCTTCGTGACCGCGATCAAATCCAATCGCTCGGCTTCAGGAATCGCCTCCGACTTAAACACGTTGGCTACGATAATTTCATCGGCTAGTGCGAGGCTTTCCGCCAGCGCATTCTGAAATACATTTCGCCGCAGAGTATTCGACCGTGGTTCAAGAATCACCCAGAGTCTTGCTCCTGGATAGAGTGACCGTAGCGCCCTCAAAGTCCCTGAGATCGCAGTCGGATGATGCGCAAAATCGTCAATCACGGTGACGCCGTTCACCTGGGCACGGACTTCCAGTCGCCGCTTTACACTCTTGAAACTCTTTAGCGCGGCCACGATCTTTTCTTTAGGAATCCCGTATGCAGCGGCCAGGGCCGCAGCCGCCGTGGCGTTGCAAACGTTGTATTCACCACCCAGAGCGAATTCAAAATCAGCCCAGGACTTGCCGTCGTGAATCACCGACCAACTGGTACGCTCAGGCTGCAGCCGGAGATTGGCGATCTGCCATGTCGCCTTCGAGCTGAAACCGTAGCGTTCTACAGGGCAAAATGCTTTTGCCAGGCAGCGCTCGATACTGTCTCCTCTATCGAAGCCGATGATGCGGCCACGGCGGGGCACGAGATTTACCAGGCGCTTGAATGCTGTTTCCACTGCATCGAGGTCTTTGTAGATGTCGGCATGGTCGAATTCAACAGAAGTAAGAATGACTGCGTCTGGAAAGTAATGCAGAAATTTCGGGCCTTTGTCGAAGAAAGCTGTGTCGTATTCGTCGCCTTCCAGGATGAAATGCTTCCCCTGTCCCAGTTGAAAGCTGCTTCCAAAGTTTTCCGCGATGCCGCCAATCAAGAATGACGGTTGCAGCCCTGCCGAATCAAAGATCCAGGACAGCATGGAAGTCGTGGTGGTTTTGCCGTGCGTACCTGCCACCACCAACACTTCTTTGCCTACGAGAAATTCGTCATGAAGAATTTGCGGCAACGAACAAAACGGAATGCGCTGGTCGAGCACATGCTCAAGTTCGGGATTCCCCCGCGAGATGGCATTGCCCACGACTATCAGGTCGGGCTGCGGTTGCAGATTCTGCACCGCAAACGGCTGCGCTACGGGGACACCCAGCGACGCCAGAAAGTCGGACATCGGCGGATAGGCTGCGGCATCCGATCCAGTCACGCGAAACCCGCGCTGCTGGAGCATTCCGGCCAACGACGCCATCGCCGTGCCGCAGATGCCGATCAGGTGGATGTGTTTTTTCTGGGTCATCGTAAATTATGACGTCGCGGCTTCGAGTATGTTGAGACTCACGTTCCCATTCTTCACTTCCAACGCAGCCCGCACGCCAATTGGCAGCGTGACATTCTGTCGGGAAACATGCCCGGACCGCAGACCATAGGCGACCGGCACACCCAACTCTACAACGATGCGCTTTATGACTTCTTCCAGCGTGTAGCTCTGGTTCGGATGCTGGATGCAATCCAGCATTTCGCCAAAGATCAAGCCGCGGGCGTCCGCCAATTTTCCCGCCAACTTCAACTGCATGAGCATGCGGTCGATCTGAAACGGCTTCGCTGCGACATCTTCGATAAAAAGAATCGTACCCGCAGATCGAATCTCGTAGGGCGTTCCTAAAGAAGCTACCAGCATGGAAAGGCACCCGCCGTAGAGAATGCCTTCACCGGAACCATCGGCCAGCGGCTTTACGCCGGAGTCAGCACCGGTATGAATCGTCCAGCCGGATCGCCCGCTCAGAGCGGCTTCCCACGAAGCCATATCCATGCCATCAGGGTTCGCGAAATCTTTGGTCACCATGGGAGCGTGGAAAGTCACAAGCCCGGCGGCATCGGCAAAGTAAGTCAGCAACGTCGTGATATCGCTGTAACCGGTAAAAATTTTCGGATGGGCCGCAATCTTCTTGATGTCGAGCGCTTCCAGAAGGTAATTCGACCCGTACCCGCCGCGAGCACAAATGATTGCCCGCACCTCGTCGCGAACGAACATCTCTTCCAGTTCTCGCGCGCGTCGCTCAACTGACCCGGCAAAATACAGGTCCTGCTCAAAGATGGAATCGAAGTAGAACGGCTCATAGCCCAACTGACGCAGCCTTTCGCATCCTGCTTCCAGCAGCTCCCGCTTGATATTGCTGGCTGGGGCGACGATCCCAATGGTGTCACCCCGCTGGAGGGCCGGGGGCTTGATGCGCGAGTTCGCGGGGATGGCTGGCATCAGAATTCAATCTTAGACGAGAACGGTTAACAAATAGTTAACAGTAGTGCTAGACGAAAAACTCTCCCCGGCAGACGAGCTGTGCCGGGCCCCGCAAAAACACTTTGCCTTGCTCCCACCGCACGGTCTGGACCCCCCCGGGTGCATGCACTTGCACCGAGGATTCGGTCTGCTTGGTGAAAATTGCCGCCACTGCGGAAGCGCACGATCCGGTTCCCGACGACTGCGTCTCTCCAACTCCGCGTTCAAAGAACCGTGCCTCGATATTATATTTATCCTTAACAACTACCACCTCAACATTCATCCCTTGCTTGAAGTGTGAGAACCGTTGAATCTCGGCCGCTTCGGATTGCCAGCCGGGAACAAATCCCTTCACGAAGATCACATAGTGCGGATTTCCCATCGAAACCGGGATCCCGCGAATCTCACTCTTCGCCAATTTCAGCGAAAACTCATCGCCAACCTCAGGCTCACCCATGTTGGTCTCGAACTCATACTGCATTTCATGATGCGAAGTGAGCGTACAAGATTTCCGCCCGGCTCCAGTCAGGATTGCGATCTTTTCTTTTTTTTGTTCGGAGCAAACATAAGCCGCGACGCAACGGGTGCCGTTGCCAGAGATTTCTGCTTCCGAGCCGTCTGCATTGAATAGACGCGCATGCACATCGGCGTCTGACGTGGGAAACAGCCACTCCACGCCGTCCGCTCCCACGCCCTGGTGCCGGTCGCAAATCTTGCGGCTAAAGTTCGCAAAGTCGGCGGAAGAATATTCGTCATCCATGACCTTGCCGTCGATGATCAGAAAGTCGTTGCCGCAGGCGCTCGCCTTGACAAAGGGAATCACGGTCGCCGGAGGGCTCATTCCGCCTGCACCGGGCCCAGCGGGGTGATGGCTTGGAGTAACGAAGATTGATGCAACCCGTGTAGAAACTCGCGCTGTTCCTTGTTGGTCCCCTCAACATCGAACTGCACCCGTACATGCTCCTTGGTCGCCGCCACCTGCACATTCTGCGGGATCGAGTGGATGCACTCCAGAATCCGGTTGACCTCGGCGTTAACGTCGGTGGCGCTGCTGCCAATCACTTCGTAGGTAAAAAACTGCACTTTAAGACTGAAGGTCTGCTCGGCACGTCCCAGCAGAAAAAGGCAAAGCAAAATCAATCCCGTGGCAAAAATCGATGTGAGATAGAGCCCGCCGCCAACCGCCATGCCGACCGACGCCACCACAAACAACGTCGCCGCCGAGGTAATGCCGGTGATCAGATCTCCTCGATTGTGGAGAATCGAACCGGCGCCGATAAAACCGATCCCCGGAATGATTTGGGCGGCGATGCGGGTGTGGTCCCCAATATGCATGACGGCGAGTTCATCCGAGAGCAGCGTGAACATGGCCGCGCCCATGCAGATAAAGATGTTTGTGCGCAGTCCAGCTGGCCGGTGTTTGATCTCTCGTTCCAACCCGATCAGCCCGCCGAGAATCGTTGCCAGGATTAAACGCGCCAACGAGACTCCGACCACGGAGTTCATCTCTCCACTTAGTACATCGTAAATATGGTGCAGGTTGGGCATGAAAGCGTGAGTTGGGTGGATTTTATCACCGGAAAAGTTGCGTCTGAGGGCTTCCTCACCGAACCGGTTAACGTATGTGATTACCGTTGCAGAGGGGAATCGTGCGGCGGATGGGTCCAATAGATCGTGACTGGCGGCTGACCGGATACATGGATTACCGCGATGGCGGAGAGATCTTGCCTCCGCACCTGTTGGGCGACCTGATCCTTATCTGAGGCGATGACAAAATCGGCATACTGGCCAGGATTTTCCAAGGCCCGTTCCCATAAGCCCTCGGGGTCGGAAGGTTGTATCCAGGTACGATGGTTTCCTTCGTTGATCACCTGGCGCAACGGAATTCCTGCCCGCTGCAATGCGCCAACGTGATCCCCCAGATACATGAGAATGCCGGCGTCGCGGGGAAGTTTTTTCAGGTTGGACGCCAGTTCGGTTTCCAGAGCAATTCGAGTTCGGGAATTGATCCAAGCTTCTTGATAGCAAACCGGGTCGCGCCAAATGAATCCATAACTCGCGACTACCAGGATGGCGAACGCAATCACAACGGCGAGTTTAGCTTTGGTTTTACCGAACCAATTGGCGATGAAATACGCTGCGAGCGCGGTAAACACGGCGAATGCCGGAAGCAGCTCCAACCCATAGCGCACGTTGTATCGAGTAAATGGCCACCACGTGGGAATAAAGATGGGTACGCCTCCGTAGGCGATCGAAAGCATGTAGAACGGTATGGGGATCCCGAGCAGGAATAGCGGCCACAGCTTCCGATCAGAAATGATGGGGAGCACGATTCCGGTGAGTACTACCAGCACCCAGACTCTTCCCCAATTTCCGTTTGCGAGGTTTAGCTCGGCTGACTTTAAGAAATAATCCCCCGCCTCAATCAAGTTGCCCGTGCCGGGGTGGGGTGGAGATCCGGCAACGGAAGTTTTCAGTTCGATGCCTTTGGCCGAATACGGGCCATTGGAAAACTCCAGCGGATTCTTGTAGACGATGGCATTGTAGGCGATCCACAGGACGGGTACGGCAGCAGCCAGAAGTACGAATTTCACCAGACTTCCGCGTAATGTTCTCGCGTTCTTGGAAATGACCGCAACTGCCAGAGCAGCCATGCACAAAATCGCCGCAAGAAACCATCCGTCATAGCGCGTGAGACAGGCTCCGGCTACGCAGAGACCGCACTTCACCAGCGATGGTGCAGCCGTGGGTCGCACGGGCCGCTCGCGGACCAAGGCCTCTTTCGCAAATTCACTGAAATGCACCACCGCCCAAATGAACAGAACTAAATACAATAACTCCGTCATGGCGGTGGCCTGCATGTATATCAGATTGGGATTCGCAGCATAAATGCCGGCCGCAAACCAAGCGGCGACCCTCGCCGGGAAACCACTCACTAGGTAAGCACTCAATGAGCCACGCACCAAACGAAAAATGCCGACTGTCCCCAGAACGTACGAAATTAAAGACGGAATCGACGCGCCAATCCCGCTCTGCCACATCCAGTCATTGATCACAAAAGGAATCATCAGCAAGTGAGGCAGGGGAAGCCAGACCGTGCCAAGTTGCAATAATCCAGGGGTGCGCGAATCGAAGACGCGGCGCGCGATGTTGGTGTGTGCAACCGCGTCGCCATAGAGCAGGAGATCTCCATGACGAAAGTAGAACAGGAAGGCCAGGAACGAAATAAAGGCCGCGACTTGCGCCACGAGTACGGTCTCGCGGTCCCAGCGGCTCATGGCGGGTGTGCTCATTCCAGGTGGGTAAGTTCGCGGAAGATCTGAAAGCGCTCTTCAATTTCATCGCGCGTCAATGATTGCAGGCGCTCGGTGCCGAACCGCTCCACGGCAAACGATCCCATCACGCCGCCGTAAAACAATGCCCGCTTTAAAACCTCGCGGTTCAATTGCTCCTGCGAAGCGATGTATCCCATGAATCCTCCGGCGAAGGAATCACCTGCTCCGGTTGGATCTTTCACTTCTTCGATCGGAAGGGTTGGCGCGCGAAACGGATGCCGCCCGATTCCGAATGCGCCCTCACGAAAGAAGATGGTCGCTCCATACTCGCCGTGCTTAACCACCAGCGCCTGCGGGCCCATGGCTAGCACTTTTTGTGCGGCCCGCGGCAGGTTAGTTTCATCGGCAAGCATTTTGACTTCGGTGTCATTGATCAACAACACGTTCACCAGCTTCAAGGTTTCCGTCAGCTCTTTCCGTTCACCCTTGATCCAGTAATTCATGGTGTCACAGCCGGTGAGCCGGACGCCATTCATAGTGCGCCGTACATTGGCCTGCAACGTTGGCTGAATGTTGGCCAGAAACAGGAACTGCGTATCTTCATACTCCTTCGGAATTTGGGGATGGAAGCTTTCAAAAACATTCAAGTCGGTAAAGGTCGTCCTGGCTTCGTTCAGGTTGTCGCTGTAGTTGCCTCCCCAGCGAAAAGTCTTCCCAGAGGCGTGTTCAATGCCACGGACATCGATGTTGCGTTTGGTAAAAACCGCTTCATGTTCGGCCCCGAAGTCCTCGCCGACTACGGCGACCACGCGCACCTGCGTGAAATAGCTGGCCGCCAGCGAGAAATATGTGGCAGCGCCCCCAAGAATGTTCTTCACGGTTCCCGAAGGCGAAGTGACATCATCGAACGCTACCGACCCAACCACAAGAATGCTCATGAAATAAGAGTCCTAACTTCCCAGATATTTGCCAATGATGAGCGACAATTTCTGCTTTGTGGCCGCGGGAATTTTGTCGCGGTCGGTGAGGATCGCATGCGCCAACGCCGACCCGCATTTACATTTTCGGTTTTTCGGCATCGCCCCAACCGTCTCCCGTACGACCTTCGTCGCGTTCTCGGCATTCTTCGTAAGCACCGCCACAATCTGGTCAACCGTAACGGAATCATGATGAGGATGCCAGCAGTCGTAATCGGTCACCATCGCAACCGTTGCATAGCAAATCTCAGCTTCGCGCGCGAGTTTAGCTTCCTGTAGGTTGGTCATGCCGATGACGTCCATGCCCCAACTGCGATAGACATTCGATTCTGCTTTGGTCGAAAACTGCGGCCCTTCCATGCACAGATAAGTTCCACCACGCTTGCCGGTCACACTTGCTTTCTTACATGCACTTTCCACGACGCTCGCCAGCTCTCCACAGACCGGATCGGCAAAAGAAATGTGCGCCACAATGCCGTCGCCGAAAAATGTGTCGACTCGATGCCGGGTTCGATCGAAGAACTGATCAGGAATCACGAAATCAAGAGGCTTATGCTCTTCCTTCAGCGACCCCACCGCTGAAACCGAAACGATGCGTTCGACGTCCAGTTGCTTGAATCCGTATATATTGGCGCGAAAGTTCAATTCGCTGGGAAGGATGCGATGTCCGCGCCCATGCCGCGCCAGAAAAGCCACCTTGCGGCCTTCCAGCGTGCCCAAAACATAGGCGTCGGAAGGATCACCAAATGGGGTTTTCAGCGAAACTTCCTGCACATCGCTCAATCCGGGCATGGAATACAGTCCGCTGCCGCCGATGATCCCGATTTCCGCCTGCGCCAAGAATCCCCCTGAAATGTGCGATGGATCGTACTGAATCTTTGATTATACAAAACGAGGATTTACTTCGCGGCGAGAACGTTCGCCGGGAACACATCATGGGCCAACCGCGTTGTCGTGTCATTGTCCAGGCTCTCCGTTACCAGGACTTCGTCGCCTTCGACCTCAATCGTGACTGTGCCCTCTTCAGTCTGCCATTGCCGTGTTCCAGTCCAGGCCATCGGCTTGCCGGGTACAGGAACAGATTTGCCACCGGCGACAAATTGAACATCGCGATATCGCTTCGCCAGCGAGTTTGCATAAATCACCGCGAACTGCGCCGCCTTCTCCGCAGTCGACCACCGCGAAACATAGAGAAGACCCAACGGGGCGTTGGCATCTCCTTTGGGACGCGCCGCATAGTAATAGCCGCCGCGCCAGTGGGGATACAGACCGTGTGAGACTTCGGTCCCGGCATACTGATCGATCAGCATGGAAACATCGAACTCACCCATTGCTCCTACATCAAACCGCTCGTAATCCTTGAAAATCTTTCGCAGGTTCGGCATCGGCAGAGGATCGATGCGCTCTCCCGACAGATACGTCTTCGGTTCCATAATCTGGCGCGTAGTGCGCGGCGGATTCTTGAACAGCCCGGCAAATGCTCGCGCTTTGCCGCCGTCCTGCCCCAGCGCCGCAACGAAATCAACGCCGTAGCGATAAGGGAAAGTCAACGACTCCTTGAGAAAGATCGGAGCATTCTTGAACACCACCGAATCTGGGTCGCCCTTGAGCATGTCGGCATCGAGTTCGGCCAGCACCTCCGGTGCATTCCACACGGAACGTCCCGTAGGCTCGAGCAGGTAGTCGACCATGACCGCCTCGGCCTGCCCTTCTACCACAGCCTCCAGGGTTTCATCGGCTTCATCTTCTTCGATGTCGGCGGGAGTGATGTCTTTCTTCTTGTCGAGGTCCTCAGAGTTGCGCTTCAGCCATTTTCCCAGTGCAAACGACTGGTCCTGCAAAGCATGCGTCAACTCGTGCGCCAGCACCGGACGCTGCTGCTCGGCCGGAACCCAGTCG
The DNA here is from genome assembly GCA_963762965.1 of Terriglobales bacterium. Taxonomy (GTDB): domain Bacteria; phylum Acidobacteriota; class Terriglobia; order Terriglobales; family Acidobacteriaceae; genus DATBAX01. Next base: position 3,147,870 of record CAVXME010000001.1, on the reverse strand, counting down.
AGCAGATTCATGGTTTTGGTCTTCTGATCGTAATACCCGGCAACCTGTTCGCGGAGCAGTGCCACGATCGAACTTTCAAAATCGAAGTCATGCGGCAACAGGCCAAACTTCTTTAGCACCAGTTCGGTGCGTCGCAGGCGCTTGGCATCCTTGTCATCGCGCAGACTCTTTTCCAGATAAGCTGACACTTCATCCCGGCTGGCGAGATGCCGTTTGACTTCATGTTTGACGGGAAACGCCGTGTCCTTGCTGACAAATTGCAGGATTTGATCCACTTCCTGGAAAAGTTCCTCGGCATCCTTGGGGGAAATTTTCTGTTCGGGCTTAGGATCATTACCAACGGCAGTTTTCTGATCTGGGACTTTCTGCGGGACCTGTGGTGGTTGATTTGTCTCTTGCGCCCACCCCGCGCTAACTAGGAGCAGAAAAATTAGAACTGACCCAGCAATCCGTGCCGGAGCTTTCTCATGACTGCTCTGTAAATGATCCATTAATTTGAGTTTATACCGGACGGACGGAAGTTGGGGCTGGCCGTAGACGTCACTGATGTAGTTTGTTGTACAAGTCCTTCAATCGTATGTGAAAATGACGCCTGGCTTTTAGGCCTTTCCGGCATGTTGTCTTATTTAGCTGAGAAAATCCGATTGTTTCTCCGCCTTCCGCCGAAGGTCTCTCCACTCATCTCAGTCGTTTTACATTTTCGCAGACCAATGAATCTGTCTGACGAAGCCATTCATTCAGCCATTGAGCATGCCTGGAAACGGGATATCCGCGAAGATCTGAACGAACATGTGGTTAACAAACCACCTATATGTTTTGTGAAGTTTGATGGAATGATGGTGATGCTATCAAGCGTTCACAAGCCCTATTGTCCTGTTGAGAATTTGGATCAGGCTCTGGCTGAATTTCCAGAAATGCGACAAAAGAAGATTATTCGTGAACACAGAGCATTTCTCGCCATAGACCTTCTGTATCCTGAAAATCCCACGAAAACAATGAAACAGGAATGCTATCGCCGCATGTGTCTTCTGGCGGCCGATTTCGTGGACGACAATTGCATGGGTATCTATCTCCCCGAAATTGACCACATGCGTCCCTTCGATGCTGATGTTATCTCAGCCCTTAGAAGTGATAAGCCATTGGAGGAGATCCAGAAGTGGGGCGAAGGCCCAGTCATGATGATTGAAGAGGACGATCCGCGACTGATGGCACTCGTGGCGGAAGCACGGCGACGCTGGCCAGAATTTGTCCAGGCCTTCCAGCGTCAACATCCAAATCAAAGTTTCTCGGTGAAGGCTCTTTTCACCGATGGAGACCACGGAGAATGGATGTGGATCGTCGTGTCGTCAATCAACGGCGAAATGATCGAGGGAACTCTTGGGAATGAACCTGTCGAGGTTAAGAATATTCGCGAAGGAGACCGGGTCAAAGTTCGAGCTTCCGAAATTGGCGATTGGGGCTATCGCGACGGAAATCAGTTGGTCGGGTGTTTCACTTTGACAGCTTCGCAATCCTGAGCGCCAAGGTGTTTTATTGGCCAACTCTTCCAGCCACCCACTCCCCCACCTCACTCGTGCCCATGGCCCCGCCAACGTCGTTAGTGGTCCGCTTCTGCTGCACCGCTTCCAGTATGGCGACCTCGATCTTCTGTGCTTGTTCGGCAAACCCCAAATGCCCCAGCATCATGGCTGCCGTCAAAATCGCGCCCATAGGATTAGCCACGTTCTTGCCTGCAATCGGAGGAGCCGACCCGTGCACCGGCTCAAACATGGAAGTCTTTCCCGGATGAATATTTCCGCTGGCCGCCATCCCCAGACCACCCTGCAAGCCTGCCGCTAAATCTGTGATGATGTCGCCGAACATATTATTGGTGACGATTACATCGAACTGCCGCGGATCGCGCACCATCTGCATGCAGAGGGCGTCTACGTACATGTGCTGCGTTGTAATTTGCGGATACTCCTGAGCCACTTCCTTGAACACTCGCTGCCACAAACCTCCGGCATGAGTCATGGCATTCGATTTGTCGCATATCAGTACGCGCTTGCGTGGCGAGCCATCAATTTTCGTATGCCGCTCGCAGTATTCGAAGGCATAGCGAATCACACGTTCCACGCCCTTGCGCGTGTTGATGTCTTCCTGAATGGCAACTTCATCCGGAGTTCCTTGCTTGAATACGCCGCCAGCATCGGTATAAACACCTTCGGTGTTTTCCCGGATCACGACGAAATCGACGTCCTTGGGCTCAACCCCTTTCAGGGGGCACAACGCCGCATCAAGCAGCCGCACCGGCCGGACGTTGGCATAAAGATCCATCTGGAACCGCATGCCCAGCAGAATTTCTTTCGCATGGATGTTGCTAGTCACGCGCGGATCGCCGAACGCGCCCACCAGAATGGCGTCGTAGTCGCGGCCCAACATGGCGAATCCCTCGGGAGGAACAGTGACACCGTCGGCGAGGTAACGGTCCGCGCTCCAATCAAAGTGGCCAAACTCAACATTGGCCCCGGACGCGGCAATGACTTTGACCGCCTGCGGAGTGACTTCCTTCCCAATTCCGTCGCCGGGAATAACCGCGATACGCTTCTTCTGACTCACGAACAGAGCTTATCAACTAACTTGAAGCGTTGTCATGCTTACCTCGATACCGGATATTTCTTCGCTTGCTCCGCTATAATCAATGAAGCGAAATATGTGTGCGACACCGATAAATTCGAGTTCGGAAGCTCTGGCTTTGGCAGAGCATTCCCAGGCGCAAGTCGTGGCCGATTACGGTGACGCCCGCGCTGAATTCGCAGCATTGATCTCAGGCTCCGCTGTCTACGACCTTGGTGCACGCTCCAAGATCAAGCTGACCGGAAGCGACCGCGTGCGCTGGCTCAACGGCATGGTCACCAACAATATTCGCGATCTGGCGGCGAATCATGGGGTTTATGCCTTCCTGCTCAATCCGCAAGGCCGGATTCTTGGTGATCTTTATGCCTACAATCAGGGCGGGGCGTTATTGATTGATAGCGATCAATCCCAGCTCGAAAAGCTGCTGGCGATCTTCGACAAGTACATCATCATGGATGATGTGGAAGTCGCGAATATCAGCGGCCAGATGACTGCGATCGGCATGGCCGGACCGAGAACCAGAGAAGTGTTGCAAGCCGTAGGGATCGAGCTGCCCGAACTCGAGCCCTTGCAGTTTGTGGATCTGACCTGGCAGAACGCCAAATTAACGCTGTTGCGCAGCGACAACCCTGTTGTGGAATCCTATGAACTCTGGCTGGCTCCGGAAAATGTTTCCCCGGTTTGGAACGCGATTGTAAAAGCTGGAGCGAGCCCCGCAGGTGCGGCCGCAGTTGAATGGCTCCGCGTGGCGGCTGGAGTACCGCGCTACGGGCAGGATATTCGCGAACGCGATCTGCCGCAGGAAACCAGCCAGGACCGCGCTTTGCATTTCACCAAGGGGTGCTACGTCGGCCAGGAAATTGTGGAACGCATTCGTTCGCGCGGCGCCGTCCACCGCCAGTTCACGGGATTTGAAATTCATTCACTCGACAATTCAGGGCTGCCCGCACCCGGCAGCAAAATCCAGGTGGAGGGCAAAGATGTCGGCGAGATCACGAGTGTCGCTTCCCTGCCCAGCGAAAACGGCGAGCATGCGGTAGCGCTCGGCTACATCCGTCGCGAAGTTGGTAACCCTGGCAGGCAAGTTCATGCAGGCGATACAGTACTTGCCGTCGCCCGGCTGCCGTTCATCCAACTTTGAATTACCGGAATCTTTAAGCACCGAAGGAATGTCAATGTCTGAAAAGAAACAGGAAAGCTTCACCGTAACCGACCGCCGCATGTTCACTTCTGATGGCGAGGCCCGCAAAGAAGTGTCCGAGGAAATTTCCACGTCGACGCCCATTCCGGCAGCCGCTCCACCGGCGGCCGTTTCCGAGCCAGGCTCGGAGGCATCTCGACAGGAAATTCCTCCCGCGCCATCCGCCGCGGAACAGCAGGAGCAAGCCGACGCCTATCGAATTTCCGCCAAAGAGATGGATGCCCAGGTGGAAAAGAGCGGTCATTCCGCCAAAGAGCTGGAGATTACCTTCGAGCGGTTCATGGCTTCGCTCTACATGACCGCAATGGTGCAGCTCGGCCTGATGCACGAGCCGGGGGGTGAGCCACGCCTTGATCTCATCGGCGCACGCCAGACCATTGACACGCTGAGTTTGCTGGCCGTGAAAACCAAAGGCAACCTCACCGCCGCGGAAGAAGGCTTCATCCAGAATTGTCTTTATGAGCTGCGCATGGCCTACGTGGAGGTCACCAACGCACTTTCGCGTCCGCCACTGGCTGTCGCGCCCGGAATCGGAACCGCGAAACAATGAAAGCAACGCTCACCGTGCTGGGCAGCGGCACGTCGATGGGCGTGCCCACCATCGGCTGTGATTGCGCTGTGTGCCGGTCTGGTGATCCGCATGACCGCCGCACGCGACCGTCCGTGCTGATCAAGTATGACGGACATGCTGTACTCATCGACACCACGCCTGATTTTCGCGAACAAGCCATTCGCGAAAATATCCGCAAGCTCGATGCCGTGCTTTACACCCATACCCATGCCGACCATATTCTCGGAATCGACGACCTGCGTCCCATCAGTTTCCTGCACATGCCGAACAAGCTGCCTTTGTATGCCCGCCCGGACGCGGCCGAATTCATCCGCAATATGTTTCGCTATATTTTTGAAGCGACTTATAAATTCGGCAGCCTTCCAGAAGTGGAGCTCCGGCCCATGGAGGGAACCCTGGACCTCTTTGGCGCACACTTTGATCCCGTACCTTTAATCCATGGAGAGATGGAGATTTACGGATTCCGCTTCGGATCGGCTGCGTATCTGACCGATCACAGTGAAATTCCCGATCGCTCCTTCGCCATGCTGCAAGGCCTCGACATTCTTTTTCTTGACGCTTTGCGGCACAAACCGCATCCCACTCATTCCACGGTTGAGAACTCGCTGCAAATCGTGGAACGAGTGAAACCCAAGCGTGCGTTTTTCACTCACATTTGTCACGACTTGCCTCACGCAGCGACCAATGCAACCCTGCCGCCGAACGTGCGGCTTTCCTATGATGGAATGAAACTTGATTTTGAGATTTGACACAGACTTTTTTCATGCAAGTCTTCCATAAACTCGCTGACGTTCCAGCCGGCTTCGGGCCCACGCTGGTTAGTGTCGGTAATTTTGACGGCGTGCATCGTGCGCACGCGCATGTGCTCGCGGAAATCGTTGGCCGCGCGAGAGAACAGGGTTTGAAGTCGCTGGCGATCAGCTTCGAACCGCATCCCATCCGCATCTTGCGGCCGGACTCTGGCCTGAAACTGCTAACGCCCACTCCCGAACGACTGCGCCTGCTTCAAAGCAGCGGCGTCGATGCGGTCTTACTGCTGCCCTTTACCCGCGATTTATCTTTGATGACGCCGCGGGAGTTTGCCCATGACGTTCTGAAGCGGTTGCACGCCCGCGAGGTCCACGAGGGCTACAACTTTCATTTCGGCCACAAGGCCGAGGGAGATGTGCAGCGGCTGGCCGAATTTGGACGAGAGATGGGATTCGAGGTAAAGGTGTATCCCGAGATGCAGCTACGCAGAGAACCCGTCTCCAGCCGCCACATCCGCAAGCTGCTCAGGGACGGACGGGTAAGCCGGGCGCGGCATCTGTTGGCGCGACCTTTTAGCATTCTCTCGACGCCAGGCCGGGGCCGCGGGTTCGGGTCTAAATATACTGTCCCGACCATCAATCTCAGCCGCTATGAAGAACTCGTGCCCAAAGACGGGGTATACATCACGCGCACCCGGGTTGGACAAGAATGCTTCAATTCGGTGACCAATATTGGCAATCGCCCCACCTTCGGGGCCGATTCTTTCGCTATAGAAACTCATCTGCTGGATTTCCATCCCATCGAGCTAGCGCCAGACACGCAGGTTGAGCTTCACTTCCTGCATCGCTTGCGGGACGAAATTAAGTTCCCATCCGTGGACGTACTGCGCGAACAAATCGGCCGCGATGTGAAGAAGGCCCAGCGTTACTTCCACTTATTGAAACTGGCTGTCGACTAGACACGTTCGTGCGCGTTCACTGATGTGGCAAGTAGCCGGATTCCATGGGCAGCTTTCCATCCACTTTCACCACATTGACCTGGTCGTTGATTCCTCGGACCTCAACAAACCCCATGGCGCCGGGCATGGATCCAACAAGTTTCAGCACCTCGGCATCGGAGTCCACCAAGGTAATCGTGCCGCTGTGCGCGGCAAAGTGGGCCTGCAATTCACTCGCCGACATTTTAGTCAGCCGTTGCAGAGTAAGCGTTTCTCCGGTTAAGTCTTTCCGGAGTACGATCAGAATATCTTTCCCATCTGGCCATTTCTTTACATCCGCGCGAATGATCTTCGCCAGGTGGACGGAGGTTATGTTTTCAATGTGATTGTCTTTATCCACCACCACTGCCAGGTGGTGAGCGAAGCAAGGAGTCAGAAAAGACACCAGGAAGACAAATAGAAGGGACAGGCGAGAGAGTTTCATAAGCAAACCCTACCTCTGCTTGAGAGCGATTGATCGTAACTTCAAGCTAACAAAGAATCGCAAGGTGAACTAGCGAAAACGACGCCCAAAAGTAAACTGTTTGTCAAAACGGAACATCTTTAGTAACTCACTCCGGTTCCAGCGTGATTGGTTGGTCCGATCCCCGATCCGGCATCTGCACCACCAGAATGGCCGCTAGCACCATCAGAATTCCAACAGTCTGCAACGGACGAAGCACTTCCCCCAGAACGATGGCGGCGATCACAATCGAAAACACCGGCTCCAGACAACTGACGATGATTGCCCGCGTCGGTTCCAGATGTTGCAGACCTGCGAAGTAGAACGAAAAGGGAGCGAGTACGGAGAGCATTGAAAACACAAAGAGAAAGCCCCATTGGGGGCCCGAATAATGTGCGGCCATAATTTTCCCGGGCGGATTGATCAAAATCCAAAACAGAGCCGCCGCACACGTCGTGTACAGCAATACCGTCCAGCGATCGTATCGCGCCAGGATTTCATGCCCGCCAACGTTGTAGAAAGAAAACGAAAACGCCGCCACCAGAGCTGCCCCGACTCCAATCACGTTCAATCGCAGGCCTCCAGTTCCAAATATTCCAATGACCATGGCGATTCCGCTGATCGCCAAAGCCACTCCCGTCAGTCGCTGTAGGGTTGGTTTCTGCCTGCCGCGCAACACCATGTACAGCAGGACCCACACTGGCGCCGTGTATTGAATAATGATGGCGGTCGCCACGTTGGTTTTCTGGATGGCCAGATAATAAAAATAGTTAGACGCCGCCACTCCCAACACTCCCAGTACCAGCAGTCGTACGTAGTCGGGGGCGGGTAAACGCAATTTCTTCCAGCCCCGGAACGGAACCAGGACAAGAGAAAGCGCAACAAATGAAAACGTGGTGCGGGTCTGAGCCAGAATCAATGGATCGATGGGGCCGAGCGTCTGCCCACCCGGATGCAGGCGTCCCGTAAATGCAGCCCGGCCGAGCGTTGCCGATATCCCCCAAAACAATGCGGCGGTGCCGATGTAGAGATATCCACGGACGGGATGCGCTTGATTTGGCAACTTAGATATGTAGGCGAAAAGTCTAGCCTGTGTATTCAATCTCGTAAGTGATCTTCGCGGTCTTTTGCAGCATGGCTGAGACCGAGCAGTACTTTTCTTTGGAGAGGCGCACCGCATCTTCGACAGCCTTGTGCGAAACTTTGCCGCCCACTTTGTAGGTCAGCCGGATTTCGGTGAAAACAGTGGGCGGTTTCGCAGCGCGTTCCGCCCGTGCCGACACTTCCACGCTCGTGAAAGGCTCTCTCTTCTTGGTCAGAATGCTGACCACATCGTATCCCGTGCATCCGCACAAGCCGATCAGGACCAGTTCCACGGGACTGTTGCCAGCTTGACTGTCGCCATCCACCACAATGGCGTGGCCTGAGGCGGCGATGGCGTCAAAGCGTTGCTTCTCTTTCCAGGTGGCACGCGCGGTGATCACATTCACCTCTTATTGTCCGTCCGAGGTTCAGGATGAATCAACACTCTGAACAGTTCTGGCGCGGTTTGCTTGATACGAATCTCAAGTTCGGTCTGAACATCGTGGACCCGCGAAAGTGGCAGCTCGTCTCCGAAAGTGCAGTGACAGGAAACGTAAAGCCGGTCCCGGACCCGCTTGATTTCGATGTCATGGATATCGAGGATTTCCGGAAATTCCGCCGCGACCGCTTTTAAATCCTTCTCCAATTTGGCGTCGCGAACGATCTCGTCACCAGTCTCGATGGTCGACGGCTCACTTTCAATGTGCGTGAGAATCGAAGAAATCTCCGGTACGTCATGCCGTATTTCAGATTCAAGCAGGCTTACGTGGTCGTGCGCCTCCTTCAGGCTCAGACGCTCATCGAGCTCCAGATGCTGCTCCACATGCAGGCGCCCCTGCAAGTCCTGCACACTGACATCATGCACGTTGAAATTATGGCGTGTGGCAACCGCCCGCACGCGGTCGAAAATATTTTCGCTGAAAGATGCACGCGGCACGGAATGAACCACGACATCGGCATTAGGCAGCACATGCTGGACGGCCTCGGTGACAGCGTCCGCCAGTTGTTCGGAGCGCTGGAACGTGACATTACGGGCCAGCCCGACCGAGAGATCGGCAAAATAACGGTTCCCGGCGCGGCGGATCCGCACCCGGTCCACTTCGAGCAGTCCATCCACATTCCGGACCGCGGCCACAATTTTGTTCCGCACCCCGGCGGGAGCCGCATCGAGAAGCGCATCAACCGTTTTGAAGGCCAGCCGTGAACTTACATACACCACCACTCCGGCCACGAAGAGTGCGGCCACCGGATCAGCATCGCGCAACCAGCCAATTCCGTAGGCTTGCCCCAGTGAAGAACGTCCGACCAGCACCAGCGTCAAACCAAGCACCACTACGCCGCTGGACCAAATGTCCGTGGAAAAATGCAGAGCATCGGCCTCCAGCGCTTGACTGTCATACTTCTTGGCGATCTTTCCCAGGGCCCTCGAACGCCACCAGTCGACCGCCATGGAAACAAAGATCACCAGAAATGCCGCCGCGCTGGGCTCGATCTCCACGTGATGGAAAAATAGCCGCTTGACCGCTTCGTAGACGATCCAGACACAGGTCAGGAGCAGCAAACCGGTTTCAATAAATGCAGAAAAGTTTTCCACCTTGCCATGCCCGTACTGATGGTCGGCATCCGCCGGCTTGTCGGAAACGCGGATCGAAAGCAAAGTGACAATCGCAGCAATCAGATCGAGTCCGGAGTGGGCTGCTTCCGAGCGTAATCCCAAACTCCGCGTGGTATATCCGACGACAATTTTGAGCGTGGTAATGGCCAGCGCCGCCATCACCGAATTCCACGCCACCGCACGCTTCTCTGCGCGCATGGAATTCGAGCTATAGGCCGCCGGGGCTACGGACATGATTGCATTATCGCCGTCCGCCGGAGTTCCGCCAAGCGGCATCTCTTCTCTAGTTCGTCAGAAACACATCTGTCCCGGTCTACAGCCAGACTGTGTGCTAGGATTTTCCCTGTCACTTTGACTTTATCTGGAGGAATCATCAAGTATGTTTCAACGTGTGTTCCTAAGTATGCTTCTTGGTAGCTTGGCCTGGGGACAGGCAGCAAGTCCCGCGCCCGCGGCGCCGCCGCAGAAACCGGTCGCCGCAGCTGACGCAAAAGCGACCGAAGCCTCGAGCCTTCCCCCCGACGCGGCGGTGATCACTATCGCAGGACTATGTGATCATTCCGCGACCGACAAGACCTCAGACTGCAAAACCGTGATCACACGTGCGGAATTCGACGAAATTATCAATGCCCTCGGGCCGAACATGCCGCCGGCCGCTCGCAGGCAGCTCGCCAGTCGCTATGCCAGCGTGCTGGTGATGTCCAGCAAAGCGCACGAAATGGGCTTGGACAAGGGTCCCAAGTATGAGCAACTTGTCAACCTTCAGCGGCTCACGGTCGCCGCCAGCCTGGTCAGCCAGGCGGTGCAGCAAAAAGCCTCCGAAGTTTCTGATAAAGGTATCGAAGATTATTACAACAAGAACCTCGCCTCTTATCAGGAAGCAACTTTTGAGCGGCTCTTCATTCCCCACAACAAACAACTGGACCCACCCAAAGAAAAACTGACCGATGCCGAAAGTGCAAAACGGCTGGAAGATGCCAACGCCGTCATGAAAAAAGAGGCTGACGCGCTCCAGGCGCGTGCCGTTGCCGGCGAGGATTTTGCCAAGTTGCAGGCCGAGGCCTACTCGTTTGCAGGGCTCAAGAGCGCGCCGCCTGCTCAGAAATTGAACAAAGCCCGGCGCAATAGTCTGCCTCCCGCCCAAGCTTCGGTTTTTGATCTCAAGCCCGGCGAAGTCTCACCCGTGATCGCTGACATGAGTGGATACTTTGTGTACAAGGTCGTGGACAAAGACACCATCCCGCTCACTCAGGTGCACGAGGAAATTTTGGGCTCGTTGAAAACCGAGCAGGTCAAAGACGCCATGCAGGCCCTACAGAACTCTGGTACTCCCCAGCTCAACGATGAGTACTTCGGTCCTGCGACCCCGTCCGGGCCGCAGGGCATGCCGTCGCTTCCACCTCGCCCAGGCCCCAAGCCCCCGACGCTCGGACCAAAGTAATGGAGGAAGCAAGACCCACGATCGTTGTCACCGGGATCTCCGGGAATCTCGGACTACGTTTGCTGCCCCACCTGGCGGGATTCCAGGTCATTGGCATCGACCTGAAACCTCCGGAGACTGATCGTCTAGCTCAGTTTATTTCCATGGATCTGGGCAAAGAAGAATCGTGCCGGGAGCTGTACTTGCTGCTGCGGGAATCGCGGCCGGTCGCGGTCATTCACTTGGCATTCGTGATTGATCCGGTGCGCACCGGAATTCTCGATCTCGACGCCATGTGGCAGGTGAATGTGGCCGGCACCGCACGCGTCATGGAGGCAGTGACCGAGGCCAACCGCGAGGACTCCATCGTGCAAAAATTCATCGTCCTCAGCAGCGTTGCCGCCTACGGTTCCGATCTGCCGGAACCTGTTACGGAAGACTTCCCGCTGGCAGGACACACCCTTCCCTACGCGATCCACAAAATGGAAGCTGACAAGGTCGTGCAGCAGCGCGCCCCCGCTCTTCGTGGATGCAGCGTCTACCTGCTGCGGCCCCACATTTTCGCTGGGGCCAGCGTGGAGAATTATATTTTGGGAGCGTTCCGCGGCACGCCGAACGGCCGCAGCCAACGTGCGGAAAAAATGCGGAGCAAAGGGAGACGCCTTCCCTGCATGCTGCCTTTCGGAAAGCTCTATCCCGAAAAACGTCTCCAGTTCGTCCACGTGGATGACGTGGCCCGGCTGATCGCGCATATCTTGCGCAAAACTGACCCGGAATCCCAGCGTTTGACGATATTGAACGTCGCCGGTCGCGGCGAGCCACTGACCTATGAGCGCTGCATCGAGATGGCAAGGGCCAAGCTGGTGCGTGTCCCTGGGAAACGCGCGTTTCGCTCAATATTGCAGCTTCTTTGGAAATTGCGCATTTCGGCCATTCCACCGGACGCAACCCCTTACATGACCGGCGAATACATCATGAATACGGACCGCTTGCGTAAGTTCCTCGGCGGTAACTACCAGGACGTGATCCAATACACGATCGCCGATGCTTTCGCCGATTGCTTCGCAAAAGGACCGGAGCCAACCGCCTAACATTTCACTGCGGAATAAATCCCGCAAAATTTACTTCTTGCCCCGATACAATCCGGCGATCCCAAACGTATAGGGTGCCCATGAAGCTTCGCGGAAGCCGGCGTTGCGCATGCGCTCGATCATCTGTTCCGGAGCAGGAAACCTTTCCACTGATGCCGGCAAGTAGGCATAGGGCCCGCGGACACCGGAAATCATCGTGCCAATCCTGGGCAGCAGGTGTTTGAAATAAATTCGATACAAAGGCCCCATCACGCCAGTCGGCTCGCTGAAGTCCAGAATGCCGCACTCCCCGCCCGGACGCAGCACCCGCAAGATCTCGCGCAAGCCGGCATCGTAGTCGGTGAGGTTGCGGAAGCCGAACGCCGAGGTCACCAGATCAAAATATGCGTCCGGAAAGGGCAGATTTAATGCGTCGGCTTCTACCCAACCCAGATCGGTCCCCTTGGATTTCTCGTTGGCGCGCTGCAACATCGCATGCGAAAAATCCGCCCCCAAAATTCTAGCCGATGACTTGCCTGCCTTGCGGCGCAATGCGAACGCCATATCGCCGGTGCCGCAGCAAAGATCCAAAACTCGCGCCTCCGGTCTCGCCAGAATCGCAGCAAAACTGCACGCCGTCCGCTTCCACCAGAGGCGGTCAATGTTCATCGACAGCAGGTGATTCAGCAGATCGTAGCGGGGCGCGATCGAAGTGAACATCTGCCGCACCGCGCGGGCAGCCGACTGCGGATCGCCCGGCCCGTCCGGAGCAGCGCCTACAACAACAGTTTTAGGAACATGATTCAATCCGAAACCCCTGTCATCCTGAGCGAAGCGGAAAGCGCGCGAAGCACAGTTTCCACACAGTCGAAGAACCCCTATAACTCTACTAAGCTCAACCTTTACGCGAGAAAGCTTTACCAGACAGCCGCCGCAACTCGTCCACCGCGCGAATCACAACGTTATCTGGAACATCCCTGGCGATTTCGACCCGGCCAATTTCCTTCGGCAGGACGAAGTGAACCACCCCGGCACTCGTCTTCTTATCCGTTTGCAGGAGCCGCAAAATACTCCGGCTTTGCGACGTGACCTTGGGCAGCGGTCCTGCCTTCAACACCGCGTCGTTGATTCTCTGCGCGACCTCGAACGGAAGATGCCCAGACGCCCCCGCGATATGATTCGCCGCAATCATTCCCCACGCGACCGCCTCGCCATGCAGGAAATGCCTGTAATCGGTGGCCGCCTCCAGCGCATGTCCAATGGTATGGCCATAGTTCAACACGCGCCGCAGCCCGCCTTCGCGTTCGTCCTGCGAGACCACCTCGGCTTTCAATTTCACCGATTCCGCGATTACCCATTCCAAAGCTGCCGCGTCCCGGCGCAATGCTTTGCCGGAAGTTTTCTCCAGCCTCTCAAACAATTCCGGACGTCCGATCACTCCGGCTTTCCACGATTCGTAGAGCCCGGCGCGAAACTCCCGATCAGGGAGCGTGGAAAGAACAGAAGGATCGATCAAAACCAGGCGAGGCTGATGGAATGTTCCCACCAGATTCTTGCCGGTCCGCAGATTGACCCCCGTTTTGCCGCCGATCGCCGCATCCACCTGCGCCTGTAGAGTGGTGGGAATCTGTGCCAACGGAACGCCCCGCATATACACCGACGCCACCATCCCGGCCACGTCGCCGACCACTCCACCGCCAAAAGCTACGATGGCAGCACTGCGATCCGCACCAAGCTTGGTGAGTTTCTCCGCCAACTCTTCCACCGTAGCAAGCCTCTTATAGCGCTCCCCATCTTTCATCTCGACCAGGCTCGCTTTAAACCCCGCCGCCGTCAGCGCCGTTAGCAATTTCTTGCCCCACTTGCGACGCACCGGAGCCACCGTAATGACGAACAGCCGCTCGTGCACCGGCAGCACTTCGCGAAGATACGCGCCGGCCCGGCCCAGCGAGCCGCTTTCAATCACCGCGTCATACGGACGAGGTGGCACATGGAGGGTCACACGAGTCATGGCTTTCCATCATAGCGTACCCATCGCCGCTGCCGCGGTGGGTACGTGTTACCATTTTTTAAATGCAGCCTGTGCCAGCCGAAACCGATTTCCTGGTCATTGGAGCCGGCGTAGCCGGATTGCGCGCAGCCATCGAGCTGGCGTCTGCGGGCCGGGTTGTGGTGTTGGCAAAACGCGAAGTCACCGACTCCAACACCCAGTGGGCCCAAGGCGGAATCGCCGCCGCTCTCAGCGATGAAGACGAAATCAGCCTGCATCTTCAAGACACGCTGAACGCCGGTGACGGTCTTTGCAATCCGGAAGCCGCCAAAGTCCTCGTCGAAGAAGCTCCCGAACGCATCGAAGAACTCATTCAATGGGGTACGGAATTTGATCGCCAGGGCACCAAACTGACCTTCGGCCGCGAAGGCGCTCATAGCCGTAACCGCATTCTTCACGCCCACGGTGACTCCACCGGACGCGAAATCTTGCGCGCTCTCTACGCCAAAGCCAAAACCTTAAAGAATATCTCCGTTCGCGAGTTCGAATTCTCGACCGATCTACAAGTGGAAAACGGACGCGTGCATGGCATCCATCTGATCGACGAACACGGCCAACGTCGTCAACTCACGGCTCCCGCCGTGCTTCTGGCTACGGGCGGCATGGGACAGCTCTATCGCAACACCACCAATCCCGGCGTCGCCACCGGAGACGGCGTCGCCATGGCCTTTCGCGCCGGCGCAGAAGTCAGTGACATGGAATTCATTCAGTTTCATCCCACAGCGCTTTATTTGAAAAACGCTCCCCGCTTTCTGCTCTCTGAAGCCCTGCGTGGCGAAGGCGCATACTTGCGCAATCTCGAACTCGACCGCTTCATGCCCAAGTACCATCCCATGGGTGAACTGGCTCCGCGCGACGTCGTGGCTCGCGCCATCATGCACGAGTTGGAAGTTAGCCACGTCAAAGATCCTGTCGCCTATCTCGATCTCACTCATTTGTATCCCGACAAAATCAAGGCGCGCTTCCCCCGCATCTACGCCACCTGCCTGCAATACAACATCGATATCACGGTGGACTTGATTCCCGTCCGTCCTGCCGCCCACTATGCCATGGGTGGAGTGCGTACTGATCTGGACGGCCGCGCCACCATCGCGGGCCTTTACGCCGCAGGGGAAGCTGCCGCGACCGGCGTGCATGGAGCCAATCGCCTGGCCAGCAATTCTCTGTTGGAAGGATTGGTTTTCGGCGCCCGCGCCGGCCAAGCGATGCGCAACGAACTCCGGCAAACTACCCAACCGTCTGTCGCGAATGCAGCGCCAGTTCGCAGTGGTGTCGCCAGCGATGAGTCCCACGAAGAAACCATTCGCGAGATTCAGGATTTAATGTGGAAGGATGTGGGAATCATCCGTGATGGAGTCGGATTGAAGCGGGCAATTCTGCATCTCGACGAAATCGCCGCGCGGGTCTCGAATCCTCAAACCCGCCGAGCTCACGAGGCCCAGAATCTGCACCTAGCCGGTCTGCTCGTGGCCCGGTCGGCATTGAAACGCGAGGAGAGCCGCGGCGCCCACTATCGCACCGACTATCCTGACCATGACGACGCCAGGTTCCGGAAACATTCCATTCTTCAGAACAGCTCCATTCGATTTGCCTGAGAACTTCTCTGCGTGCTCGGCGTTCTCCGCGGTTAAGCCGTTTTCTTCGGAAAGATCACTGAAGCCAGCACCGCAATCACCAGAATCCCCGCCACCACTACCAATGCCAGCAGAGTTGGCATCTCGTAATAGTGCGCGGCCACCATCTTGCCTCCGATGAAAACCAAAATTGTCGCCAGGCCATAATGCAAATACTCGAACCTCTCCATCATGCCCGCGAGCGCAAAATACATGGAACGCAATCCCAGAATGGCAAAAATATTGGACGTGTAGACGACCATCACATCGAGCGTGATCGCCAGCACCGCTGGAATAGAATCGACAGCGAGAAGCAGATCCGCAGTCTCGACAACCAGCAGCACTACCAGCAGGGGCGTGGCGTACAAAACCGGGCGCCGCACAAAGAACCTGCTTCCCGCGTAATCCTCGGTCACCGGGATCCATCGCCGGAACAGGCGTAGGGCAAGGTTCTTTTCCGGATGAATCGACGCCTTTCCCTCACCAAATAACTGGACCCCACTAAAAACCAGGAACGCGCCGAATAAATAGGTGATCCAGTGGAACCTCTGTATCAGGCCCACACCGGCGAGAATAAACACCGCGCGCATGATCACTGCGCCCAGGATTCCCCAGAACAGAACCTTGTATTGATATTCCGGCGGGACGCGAAAATAGTGGAAGACCAGCAGAAAAATAAAAAGGTTGTCCACGCTGAGCGAGAGTTCAACCACATAGCCAGTCACAAATTCCAGCGCAGGAGTGTGACCACGCCAGAAATAAAGCAGCACCGTAAACCCGCCGGCCAAAGCGATCCACACCAGGCTCCAGACCAGCGCCTCGCGAAATTTAACCACGTTCGGACGCCGATGGAAGACCCCGAGATCGAGGGCCAGTACCGATGCCACGAACAAATTAAAGACAATCCAGAAGAGTAGATGGTTCAATTCACAGCCCGCCCCGGGAGGCCACAAGCTTCCGGACGAAATTAGAATTCAAAATTCTGAAAAGAGCAAAAGGGCTTCTATGGATGGTCGTTCAAAGCAGCTATTTCTGATCCACCATCTGCACCGTGTCTAAGATCACCTCGCCAACAATCTCCAGGCTCTTCGGGCTCAGTTTGTCAACCGTATCCTCGATGGTGTGGTGAAACACATTGTTGTACCCGTAGTCCAGATCGATGATGTCTGCACTGGGAACGCCGTGTTGCACGAATGGAAGGTGGTCGTCTTCGACGGAAATCGTGCGCCCGAAAAAGTGGGACTGATAGCCCAGCCGCGTAGCCGATTGGTAGACCATATCCTCGAGCCACGGTGTGGAGTATTGGTCATGTTCAATGTTGAGGTCGGCATCGCCGATCATGTCCGCCAGCAGGAATGCCTTGATCTTCTTCAGAGTTCCATCATCCTGCCACTTCTGCTCCACATGACGCACCCCGTAGAGGCTGTCGGTGTTGCTCCACTGCTTCATGGCTTCTTCCGCGTCGTCCCACAACAGCCACACGCTGTAGCCATCGCGCGGCTTCCCTTTCATCTGGACGCGCAATTGGTTCGCGATCTCGAGCAGCAATGCACTGGAAGAGGCACCGTCATTCGCGCCGATGAATGAGGTGTTTCGCAAGGGATAATTCGTATCGTAGTGGCTGGCGATCACGATAATGCCATCTTTCGTCCCGGGAAACTTAGCAATAATGTTTCTGACCGGGAACTTGCCCTCAGGCGTGTCCGTGATAAAGGCGTCGTCCTCTACTGAATCGCCCTTGAGGTGTGCGTAGATGTAATCTTCAACTTTTTTGTGGTTGGCGCTGCCAATCGGCCTCGGCCCCAACGCCACAATTTCCTTTACGTACTGCATGGCTCGCGCAGAATTGAACAGTGGCGGCGGTGCTGAATCCGGCAGCGCCGCTGGCCCGGCTGCCGCCATCGCAGAAGTCTCTTCGGTCGACGGTGGAGACTGCTTGGCCGCTTCTCCTGACTTCTGTGCGCAGGCGGTGAGACTTAGCAGCAAAGTCCCCAGGAACAAGAGCAGAAGTCTCTTCCTTTTCTGCATCATGCCTGCCCCTTTCGCGCCTGCCGCGCCGAGCGTTGCTTGGGATGCACAAACCACGCAATCGCAATGCTTAACACATACAGTACGACCATGGGGGCGGCAAAAATGCACATGCTGGTAATGTCCGGCGTGGGAGCAATGGCGCCCGCCACCACAAAGATCGCGAGAATCGCATAGCGCAAATTTTTCCACATCCATCCGGCACTCACCACTCCCATCAGCGCCAGGAAAAAAATCAGGATAGGCAGCTCGAAAATCAATCCCAGTCCCAGGATCACGGTCAGAAATAAATCCGTATATTCCTTGATCGTGATCATGGGCGTAAATTGACTGCCAAAATCGATCAGGAATTTAAGCGCCTGTGGATAAACCAGCTTGAAACCAAAGTAGCCGCCCGACACAAACAGTGCGATGGTCGAGAACATGAAGGGAAATACATACTGTTTCTCGTTGCGGTAAAGCCCAGGGGAGATAAAAAGCCATACCTGATACAGAACGACTGGCGATGCTACAAAGATCCCAGCCACCAGGGCAATCTTCAGATACAGATTGAATGGCTCGATCGGGTTCAGATAAACCAGTTTCTCCGCCATCCCATTGCGGTGCAGCGCCTCGACAATGGGACGTTGCATGACGTTGAAAATTCGCTCGTGAAATCCCCAGCACGCACCGCATCCAATCGCAATCGCAATGATGGAATAAACCAGGCGCTTGCGCAGTTCCTCCAGGTGTTCCAGGAAACTCATGGCCGGAAGAAAACGCGAGGTTTCGTTCGAATCTTGTTCCGCAGTGTTTTCAGGCATCGGGTGCCTTGGCGGTCGCAGTTTCGGGTTCGGTTTGGTGGGTCGGTTCCAGAATTACTTCCCTGGTAGGCTCTAAAGTGGGCTGCGGAGCCGGTTCTGTACTCTGCTCGATCACCGGTTGCGGCCCCACGCTCAGTTCGGCGCGAGGAGAATGCGCAATCACCGACCCCTCCGGCGGAGCAATCGGCGTCATGATGGTTTTATTTCTCTCCTGCACATCCAGTTGCGAGACTTCCGCCTCGATCTGCGAGCGAAACTCGTTCGAAGCGCGTTTGAATTCGTTCAAAACTTTCCCGATTTGCCGCGCCAGTTCCGGCAGCTTCTTCGGCCCGAAGAAGAGTAGTGCAAGAATGAAAATGACGACTGTGTCCCCAAAACTCATATCTTGGCATGATACTGCCGGAGCCGATTAGCGGCAATCATGCGGGCCGGCAACAATCGAAGTACGAGAGTGCGCACACGGATTCATAGAGTTGCCTCTGTGATCCCCAGTGCCCTCTGTGGTTGATCAGGTTCTAGAAGGTCGTCGTCAAGCGCAGGCTATAACTGCGCGACGGCCCGATGGCATTGCCGGAGAAAAGACCACCGAAGTCGATCACGTTGAGAACATTGCTAAGATTCTGTCCGTCAATCTGAAACCGCGTAGTCACCCGGTCCGACCTATAGACATCCGCGCCCGCCGAGGCATTGACCTGAAACGCCGGATAAATGCGTCCGCGAGCAAAGTTAATCCGATTCAAGACCTGTTGGCCGTATTGAGCGAGTACCTGGGACGGATCGCCATCGAATTCAAAAGGCAGCCCGGTGTCGTATTGAATTCCGCCTGCAATCCAGAAACGGGGGTGGACCTGGTAGCGCAGGCGCCCGCGGACCGTGTTGCGCTGGTCCTGCGAATCTGGGAAATGGCCGCTGGTCGGTATTCCCTGAGCGTCATCCCCCAGGAATAAACCGCCGGTGACCGGATACCACGCCTGGCCAACGGTGTAGGAATAGCTCAGAAAACCCGAAAAACGGCGCCAATCGGGGAGATCGAGTTTTGCTTCCGCGCCGTAGATGACGGCTTTTTGAAAGGCAATCGGAAAGCTGATGGTGGTGTTATCGATCTGATCGTCATCTGCATAGTTAGACACGAGCCGACGGAAGTAGTTGGTATCCAGCTTGATTTTTCCGTAGAACACCTTGGTCAATCCCGCTTCGTAATAATTCCCTTCCGAGGGTTCGACTGGCAGCCGCAGAAAACTCGTTGGGTCGATGGATTCAACTGCGAGTGAACTCGAAAGCAGGATGTTTTCGAAAGACGGCGTCTGAAACACCCGGTCATAGGAGAAATGCGCGAGAAGATCTGCGGACGGGAAATAACGTGAAATCGAGAAGCGCGGGTCCACTGCGTGACGGTTCAACAAAAGCTGATAGTGGTCCCAGCGCAGCCCGGCATTGATGGTCCAGTTCTTGAGCCGGATCTGGTCCTGGACGAATAGGGATTGCTCGAGATCTGGCCGGTTTGCCAGGAAGCTAAAGTCGATCGGAGTGTCAGGGTCAAATTGGGTCGGATCGGTAATGTGGTAGCGCAGGTTTTCGTTCAGAAATAGATTGTCCGACTCAAATCCGAATTTCCATTCGTTCCGGCCATGATCAACGGTTGCACTCCCTTTGAAGTATGTTTCGCGAAAGAAATTCCGCTGGAAGACCTCGATCGGAGTTGAATCAGTGTTGGAATCGAAACCAATCTCGTTGTCGCGGACCATGGTCCGAAAATCGGCGACCGCATGGGACGAAAAAGTGTGCTCATAGGAGGCAATCCCCATGGTCTCAATGTTATCGGCGGTTTGCAGCTGGCCGTTTGCCTCTTGAACCTGTTCGTTGGGAAGCTCATAGCGCGACAACTCGTGGCGAACAATAAATCGCAGGCGATCTTTCGGCGTTAAGTCGCGTTCATAGTTGACCGAAAAATCTCCCAACGTTCCCGCATTCGTAAAGTTTTGCGGGACGACCGGATTCAAATAATGGTCCGTCATGCTGCCGCTGGCGCTGGCGCCAATCGTATTCTTGTCCCAGGTGTATTGCCCGTCGGCCGCAGCGCCCGCTGAATCGAAGCTGCCTCCGGAAAGCACCACCTGGCCATGCATGCCCGACTGTGAATCCTGTAGCGTGTTGACTTCGACCACGCCTCCCATTTTTCGGCCATACTCTGCGGGGATACCCGCGGTATAGACGGTCAACGATTGCACGTCGTCGGCGTCAATGGCCGGGCCAAAGCTGGGCGAGCGGTTGTCCGTGAGCGGGATGCCATCCACCACAAACTGCGTCTGGTATTCCGAACCGCGCGGATGCAGCACGGCATTGCCTTCGTATAACCACCCCGGCTGTGAATTCACCAAGTCCTGCAACGAACGCCCCGGAATGGAGCCGAGCCTTACTTGGATGAGGTCAGAACCAATCTGACTCACCGCGCCCGCTTGATCGGGGTCGATCAGGGTATTGGCTGCGGTAACGGTTACAGATTGATTTACTGTAGACAGCTTGAATTGCAACGTGTGTTGGGTCGGAATGGAAGAACGAATCTCGACCGATTCGGAGATGGGCGCAAAGCCAGGCCGCTCACTTTCAAGCTGATAAATGCCGTACGGCAGGCGCTGCACGTCCAGGTTGCCCTGCTCACTGGTCGTCAGATTACTTCGATACTGATTCGCCGCGCTCCTGATCTGAATGGTTGTCTTCACACCCAGGCCCGCCGGATCGGTCACCTTCAGGAGCAACTCCCCGCTGTTGCTTTGACCAATCAAGGGAATGGCAAAGAGGGATACAAAGGCAAGGTATTTCCCAATCGTGTATCTTCCGCGTTTTGCCAATCCAGACTCCGTGCTTACCCATCTTCCGACTTCATTCTCGCATAAAGATCGCGCCAAACCCGGTTCTTCCGGATACATCGCTTACCAAAGTCAGTGCATCCTATGTAATTGAGACAGATAGCCTTTTGGTTACCTTCTGGCCGGGAAACCGTCTAAAAGATGCCGCATCGCATGCTATACTGCGCTCATTAGCGGTGTGCGGGCAATTTCTGTCGATCAAAGCAGCCCCGCCCAAGGAAACTGAAGATGGCTAGCAGTTCTCGTCGTTCTCTCTTCGTGATCGTTTTCTTCCTTGCAATCTGCGGTTTCCTGGGTGTGCTGTTCGCCCAGAAGAACCCTGACGTGGCCCCCAGCGCCGATTCTGACGTCAGCCAGAGCTTGCAGCAATTCGCCACGGTTTACGACATGGTGGAGCAGAACTATGCCGAGCCGGTCAACGCCGATAAAGCCATCTACAACGGCGCCATTCCCGGCATGCTGCACGTGCTCGATCCGCACTCCAATTTCTTTGATCCCAAGGCTTATGCCCTGCTGCGCGAAGATCAGCGCGGCAAATACTACGGCGTGGGCATGACGGTCGGTCCGCGCAACAATAAAGTCATAGTCATTGCGCCGTTCGTAGGCACACCTGCTTACCGCGCCGGCATTCATCCCGGAGACATCATCATCGCCGTCGATGGCAAACCCACCGACAACATGACCACCGGCGATGTCGCCGATCTGCTCAAGGGCCCCAAAGGCACCACGGTCCACATCACCATCATGCGTGAAGGCGCGGACAAGCCGCTCGACTTCGCCGTTGTGCGTGACGAAATTCCGCGTTACAGCGTCGATCTGCACTTCTTAATCAAACCCGGCATCGGCTACATCCACGTTTCCGGATTTCAGGAGACCACTGAGCACGAAGTTGCCGACGCGCTCGACGAAATGGGCGACTTGAAAGGCTTGATCCTCGATCTTCGTCAGAATCCCGGCGGATTGCTGAATGAAGGCGTGGGCGTAGCTGACAAGTTCCTGCACAAGGGACAACTCATCGTTTCCCACCACGGCCGGTCGTCACCGGAAAAACGTTACACCGCTGCTCATGGCAATGGCGGCAAGGATTATCCGCTGGTTGTGCTGGTCAACCGCGGCACCGCTTCCGCCGCCGAAATCGTAGCGGGTGCAATTCAGGATCATGACCGCGGTCTCATTGCCGGAGAAATCACTTTCGGCAAAGGTCTGGTGCAGACGGTTTATCCGCTATCGGAAAACACCGGACTCGCCCTGACCACGGCTCACTACTACACGCCCAGCGGACGCCTGATCCAGCGCGATTACGCCAACGTGTCGCTCTATGACTATTACTTCGAGCGTCCCAAAGAGGACGACACCGCCAACAAGGAAGTGAAACTCACCGACAGCGGCCGTACAGTTTACGGCGGCGGCGGCATCACGCCCGACGTAAAAATCGATACGCCCAAGAGCGATCACTTCCAGGATTCGCTTTTGCAGCATTACGCGTTTTTCAATTTCGCCCAGCATTACGTCGTGACCCATCATCCCACCAAGAGCTTTGAAGTCGATGACGTCACTCTCCAGGAGTTCCGCAAATTCCTCGACAGCGAGAAGGTCCCCTACACCGAAGCCGAGTTGATGCAGGACAACGACTGGATTCGCAACAACATCAAGAGCGAAATTTTCATTGATTCGTTCGGCCAGGAAGAGGGATTGAAAGTGCGGGCCGAAGGTGATCCCGAAGTCGTCAAAGCTCTGGACCTTCTGCCCCAGGCCAAGCAACTGGCGGAAAGCGCGCGGAAAGTAATTGCCCAGCGCACCAGTGCCAGCGCCTTGAACCGCTAAAGACGCTCACGTAGGGACAGGTGCCCTCGCCTGTCCGGGAGCGCCGCTCCGCGGGGTTTCGCAGCGGCAATAACACCTTTCTTCACATTGACTTGCCTTCCCCTCTATGTGAGAATCCGCCAAGAATTCAGTTTCGCATGACCATTCTTCATTCCCATCAACCCGGTTCCCGCTCGTGATGAAAGAAGCGCCGTGGATCGCGGCCGCCACCATCGCTCTAGTTGCTGGATATACTGACTGGCGCACTCGCCGCATCCCCAACTGGCTGACCGTCCCAGGGTTATTCTTGGGCATCGCCGCCAATGCCCTTGCCGGAGGCTGGCCGGGTACCAAAGATTCGCTGCTGGGGGCTGGATTAGGGCTGGCTCTACTGCTACCCTTCGTGATGATCCGGGCCCTCGGGGCCGGGGATTGGAAGCTGGTCGGGGCTTTGGGGGCTTGCCTCGGTCTCCGGCATCTGCCGGCGGTCCTGGTGGTCACGGTTCTGGTGAACGGCTTGATAGCTCTGGGAATGATTATTTGGAAAAGGCGGGTGCTCCAGACCCTGCGCAACTTCGCACACATGCTGGCAGCCGTTTTCACCCTGCATCTTCCCGGACCAGCGCTCACACTGGATAATCCGGACTCCGTAAAGGTACCATTTGGGGTGGCAGCTGCGATCGCTGTGGTGCTTTACACGGCGAGGCACGCCTGGGGACTGTCGTAACGTGCTTTTGCACATGCAAACTCGCCTGAAACGGCTGGCCACGGAAACCAGCGGCCAGGAAGTCGCCGAGGCCGCGCTGGTGCTGCCCATTGCTTTCTTAATCCTGCTGGGTGTTTTCTGGTTCGGACGCGCCTACAACATTTATGCCACTGTGACCCACGCGGCGGCGGAAGGCGCCCGGGTTGCCGCTACGCCCACTTGCGCCACTTGCACCAATGCATTTCCCAGCGATGCTTCGGTGGTAAGCGCGGTAGACGCCATCCTGGGAGCATCCAAACTCAACCCCAGTCAGATTGTCGTTACTAGCGATCCCATACCAACATTCTGTCCCGGATTGACTCCGCCCGGAGCCTGCACCACCAACAGCAACGTGCGCATCTGCCGCGGCGTGGAAATGAACGATCCAACGGTGAGCTCGCCACAGGCGTGTGGCACCATGGTGAGCTTCAAGTATCCCTATCAGTTTCTCGTACTGAATTTTCAGCTTATCAATCTTCCGGCGTCCGCCGAGGCACGAGTGGAGGACTAAACTTGCAGCGTCCTTCTCCATTGGTTCCGCGGCCGAGGTTTCGACGACCACTGCATCTCATGGGCGACGCCACGGGATCGCAGATTGTCGAGTTCGCCATCGCCCTGCCTCTGTTGATGGTGTTGGTGGTAGGCATTTTCGACTTTGGAACCGCGTTCAACATAAAGCAGAAGCTGGTCAATGCCTCGCTCGAGGGGGCCAGAGTGGCCTCCAATCAGCCCACAAGAGACCTTTCTCTCGCGGGCGCTTGCGCTGCCCCGACCTCGGTCTGTGCCATTCGCGACGCCGTCGACAATGTACTGGTGACTAGCAAAGTGAAGGATTGTGGACTCTCCAGCGCAGGCGCGGTTTCCGCCGGGCCCCTGGCCTGGACATTCAGTCCCGCCGGTTGCGTCGGCCCGATGACGTTAAAAATTGAACGTGGGGTCGTGCTGCCTGCCATCGCTCTGCCCAACCCCCCGTTTCCACCCACTTTTTACCGGATTGAAGCGACTCGGGTCACGCTCACCTACCCTTACCAGTGGACTTTCAACCGCGTGATCCAGTTGCTGGTTTCAGGCGCGAACTACCCGGCATCTTCGCAACTTACTACCGTGGCCGTCATGCAGAATTTGAATTAGAGGAATGCACCATGGACAAATCAATTTCCAATACGCGCAAACCTGAACGTGGGCAGACGATCATCCTGGTTGCGGTTGCGCTGCTGGCCTTGTTATCGATGGCCGCCCTAGCCATCGATGTCGTCACCCTCTACGTGGCCCGCAGCCAGGCCCAGGCCGCCGCCAATGCAGCGGCGATCGCGGGCGCCAAGATGTTCGTCACTTCCGGGTTCACTTCGGTCCAGGGCGCTCCGGCAACGATATCGCTGGTCGAGGCCTGTAACGCTGCCACGGCTCAAGCCCAGGCAGTGGCACTCCAGAACACCGTTGCCGGTCAGGCCGCGGCAGCGATCATCACGCCGCCCTGCACAGCGCAAGCTTCTTTGCTGAATCCCCAAATTACCGTCTCCGTGACACGCACCGGCCTGCCCACGTTCTTCGCCAGAATTTGGAGACGGGCCTCGAACTCGATATCTGCCACCGCCACCGCCGAGGCCTACAACCCTTCCTACGACTCCACCACCCCCGCTCCCCAACCCGCCCCTATCCAGGTGGCAGTGAAGCCATGGCTGCTGCCCAACTGCAACCCGGCGAACGCACCACCCTGCACTGCGGCTACGTCTTATTTCTTCGATCCCGCAAACAACAATGAACTTAAGGATCCTGCCAACACATACATTGGTCGCCTGTTTACGCTCCGGCAGAGGGTTTCAACCGGGGCGGTGGCGGCTGGAATGTACTACGTAATCGGGAGTCTGCCGGCAGCCACGGTGTGTCCGTCTCCTTCCGCGCAACCGGCAAACTCGTGCAGCCAGGTAACCAGCGATGCGGCGTACGACAATATCGCCTGTTCTCAGGCGAGTCAGGCGAACGAGCTCAGCTGTGGGGACACCGTCGCGGTCGATAACAACACCGGGCAACCTGGCATCATCACCGACACCATTGGTGGGACCCAGTGTCTAATTCACACCACCACCACGGGCGGACCGGCAATACCCTCTGAGCAAGATGAGTTCACCGAGCCAAATGGGGCCAATACTCCTCCAGTCATGATTACCGGGGGCACGGAAAACCCAAACCCAAGTCTGCGGACGGTTCAAAATATAAGTCGCAGCGACTCCGTTGTCACTGTCCCGGTTTACGACGGCCTGACCGACTTATGTAACGGAGCGGGCACCTGTCAGAATAATGTCAAGATCATTGGTTTTCTGGAATTGGGTATTCGCTATATCACCAACACCGGCCATATTCACGCGGTGGTGATGAATGCGTCCGGCTGCAATCCCACTCCGGTCGGCAACGCAGTCTCAGGCGGCGGCGTTTCCGCCGTCCCGGTGCGTCTGGTCAATTAATGGTCGATTCGCGGACGGTTTTCAGAAGTTACATTGAAGGCGGAGGCGGCGGAGTGTCTCCCGGATCTTCCTGGTCGACGGGCATTTGCGGTTCAACGGCTTCCGGTGGTCTGCGCATGTCCTGCCGGGCTGCATCCGATTGCATGTTGGGTGGGAATTGTTGCACAGGCGTAGAGTCAACCTGCGGCGAAGCGGTATTCGCCGGCATGGACACTCCCCCCGTCCTTGCGGTCAGGATGACGCTGCGCAAAGCGTTGGGATCGCTGTCCGAACCCGCCAGAACGAAATTAAAACGCGAACCATTCAGCAACGCCGCCATCACATCCTGGACGGGTGCCGGGCCCAGGTCAAAGAACACCTGGTCCTGATCGGCCCCGGGCGGAATTTCGATCTCCGCACCGGTCTGGCGGCGCACTGCGACCAGCACTTCCGCCAGCGAAGCTTTGTCGGCATGAATGCTCATCATTCCCCGCTTGAAGTGCACTTCCACGCGAGGTGCAGGCGGGGGCGGCGCGGCGGCTGTGGGCGGAACATTCTCGGGCATGGCAGTCGCCCGAGCAGCCGAGCTTAGCCTGAAGACCGAACTCTGTCCGGAAGAAGAAATCTGATACACGATCGGCGCTTTCAGATCCAAAACCACACGCGTGACCGGAGGATTCCTGGCAAACAGGCCCACGCGAATCCCCTTCACGTCGCCGCGGTTCACCATGAGATTGTGCAGCTCAGCGCCGGGCGAGGAATTGGGAAAATCAATCACCAGCCGGTATGGGCTGATCAGGATCTGGGCCTGCGGGGTCACGGGCTGGCTGGTCGTGATCTGAAGTTCCAAATCGCCGACCGCATCTTTTCCGGCGATATTTTCAAGGTTGCGGATCGAAACGGTGCGAACCGTCGCCACCGGGATGCGCGATATCTGTGCCGCCGAGTCCGTAGGAAACATCCCTGCGCTGCACGCAAACCACGCGCACACGAATGTTCCGAGCGCTGCTTTAGGGAAATGGTGCATTAAGATGGATTCTAGCAGCGTTGAGAAAGCACAATCAGAAACTTCAGTTGTAGTACCAAAAGCTATACCAAAACAGGAATGGTACAGCGTCGCTTCATCCCTACTTTGTTAGCGGCTTCAGAATTTCATCCAACACATCCGGCCCATCGGCCCGTTCCAAATGGGGATTTTTCTCTCCGTCATGATAGGAAATCGAATAGGTTTTGAAGAAATGCGCGTTTTCGATCAATAGATCAATGGGCTGATCGTTCCCTTGCGACGCTTTCAAAGCATCCCTCAGCACCGACTTCGACCATTTCCTTCCATTCACTGCCACCAGTTTCATTCCCGGACCAATCCCCGCCACGTACGCGGGCGAGCCCGGAATCACATCCTGGAGTTCCCCGTTATCTTTGACCACAAAACCCAACGAATAGGCGACGTTCACTTGTTTATCGAGCTTTTCGCCGGCGTGAATAAACACATTCGGCTTTTCGTCATACACCAGCTTCCATCCGCCGCGTTCAATGCCGCCTAATGGTGCACGGGCCGCAGTCGAGTTCAATCGTTCGTTTAACAGCCCCGCCCAGTCAAAGGGAGTTACTGCGTTAAGCGCTTTCACCAGATCGTCAAACGTGTATGGCACCACTTTCGGAGGCCCAGTTTCTCCCCCATGAAACAGCCGGCAAAAATCGTCCAATGATTTCTTCCCCTGAGTTTGCTGCCGGATCGTGGTATCCACTTCGAGCCAGATCAGTTCTCCCTCGGGATAGTAGTCAAGCCCACGACGCCAGCTTCCCCACCCCGGTCCTCCCAGACGCAATATCTGCACCGACCGCGCTGTGTCCTCGAGGGGACGCCACGTCCGCCCCGCTCGATGGTCTAGCATCGCAGCGGTTTCCGCCAGAGCCTCCCGGTACTGCTCCGGCGAACGAAGCCCGGAGCGCGCCGTCAACACATCGCCCAGATATTCCGTCAGCCCTTCATATACCCACAACAGATCACCCAGCATGGGGTCCTGATAATTGCGCGTCGCCAATCCCGCCGGACGCCGGTACTTGCCGTTCCATGAATGGACAAACTCATGCGGCAGCAAGTCTCCCTCCAGTAAATGCTCGTCTTCGTCCGTGAGCGTCTGTTCTTCCGTGGCATTGTCGCTGGATTCGTGGTGCTCCAGCCCGTGGTGCCCCACCTCGTCGCTCAAGGTGTATAGAAAGTGATATTGCGTGTAATGCCGTGCCCCGAACAATGCGCCCGTCTCAGCCACCAGCTTGCGGTATGCGGCCTCATCCGCCGGCGTCATCGCCAATCCCGCATCACTCTCGCTGACCATGTCAATCACGTGGGCGGGAATTTCTCCCGGTTTCGTGAGTGCAATTTGCCGGTAGTGATCTCCGGCGATCAGCGGCGAATCTACCAGCGTAGTTAGTGAGACTTGCTTGAAATCGACTATCTCTCCGGATACCCTCGCCACAGAAAGTGCTGTGCCAAACTTCCATCCCACGGGCAAAAGCATAGTTGGAATGACTTGCACATCATCCGAACTCGCTCCCTGCGGATAAAGCACGACCTGGTTCCAATTCAAGTCCAGCACATTCGACGAAGCCGCTCCGCCGGTTGCTCCCGCACTTCCGCTCGAAGTGATGTCATCGAGCGAAACTTGCAGTTCAGTCACACCCGCAGGCACTTCGACATGGAAAGCATACATATCCACCGAATCGCGGTTCCAGGCCAAAGTTTCGCCGCCAGCCTTGATCACCAGCCCGGTTAAGTTGGCAATCGGCCCGCTGGGACGGTGATTTCCAGGAATCCATTCGGGATAGACCAAGGTCGCAGGCCCCGGCTTCACCGGAATGGCAAGATGCGCATGAAAAATATTGCGGGGGGCATCACTCAAGTCCACCGACAACCGGATCGCTTGAGCGCCAGCAAAATTGATGGGAAAAGAAAAGTTGAGAAAGAGGCAGCAAGTTACCAGCAGCAAACGGCGCACGATGAGGGTTCTCCCAAACTTGGCCAAAACTTGAGCTTGGTGAGCTTAAAGGAGGGACAGTATCCAGCGCAACTTGAAGAACAAATCAGGTCGCGGTGCAGTTTGAGAAAAGATTCGTATCGGGGCATCGCTTTAGCGATGCCGTCAAGGGCAGTTCTGAACGGCTTCAGCCGCTGAGGCCCGCTCGTGGCGGCGCAGGGGCTAAAGCCTGTCTCGCTGTGGATTTCGGCACGGCTGAAAGCCGTGCCCTGACACGAGTCGCGATTTTAAACTGCACTACTACAAAATCAGAAGATCTTGGATCGCAGTCTTCGACGATGCACATAGATCCCCGCCACTCCCAACCAGAACAACGCAAGTGAACCTAGCAGGGATGGCTCATCCGGCTCATCCATACTCACAGGCGGCGTGCCTGGCGGAGTAGAAGGATAACAGGGATGTCGCTTCGTCGGAGTGCATCCACCGCCACCAATGGGAGGAGGCACAGTCAAACCTGGTGGGAGTTCGCCCAGCGGCGGGAGCGCCGTCACCGCGAAACCTGGGGGCTGGAGCAATGCGGACTCAAACGGAACTGGCGGCGCGGCTGGTTCCGGAATCAATTGATCGAGCGTTTCTACCGAAGGTTCCGCGGGTGAAGTAGCGATATGCCGGATTTCTGAAACCTGGTTGCCACACCGAGAACGCGCTATGATCCGGCCATCTGTAATCAGGTTCTCGCCGATGTGAAGACTCAGCTGTTTCCGAGTCCAGAAAACCTTGTCGCCGATGCGGTAGGAAACATAAACCTTCCTGGCTTGCTTGACCTGAATGAGCCTGGCCTTGCGGAAGTCGAAGCTGGCATAGTGGGCGGCAACTACGCCATCGTGCTGGCTCGCCTCGAGTAACTCTCGCGCCGTTCGAACTCCTCCCGGCACCACCGAATACGGATAGACCGCCCGCTGTTGCCGGCTGAATGCAATTGGTGGAGACGCCTGCCGTGCCCGCGTCACCAGATCCTGGCGCAGGGCAACGCTGGACGAAACTGTCGCAGAAGAATACCGCTGGACCGACCATGCCCCGAGAGCCATCAACATCAGCAACGTCATTCCACCGGCAGCCCATCGCATAGGGTGCCTGCGTCGACTGGGCCTGCGGCGGCGCACACGCTCCGCTGGATGACTCAAATTGCTCTCCTACAACAGAACTGGGTATGGGGGAATTAAAGAGGGAGGGTCACTAAAAACTTCGTACCGCTATCTTTCCACAATCCGACCCGGAAAGCTACTTACATTAAGAGTTTCTTACTCTGCTTCTTTAGATTCGTAAGTGGGTATGAAATTGTTTGCACACTTGCATCCCAATCGGATCATTCCCGGGCCACTCTGGCCCTCTAAAGTTTTCCTTTTTCCAGGCGATATTTGAGTGGATGACACTTCCCTTCTGCCAATTGCGGATTCTCGTCGCCGAAAATGGCGGCGTCCGTCAGAAGTTGATCGCCCGCATGCTGGAAGAGATGGGCATGGCGGTTGTCCTCGCCAGCCATGGCAAGGAGGCGCTGGCACGCTTCGCCGCTGACCATTTCGATCTAATTTTCATGGGGCTTGAGCTGCGGAAAATGAACAGCTTCGCCGCGAGCGCTGCCATTCGTCGTCAGGAAAATGCATTCGACGATGACGCTCATATTCCCATTATTGCAATGACAACCCTCGCTAGCAGCACCGAGCGCGAACGTTGTCTGGCAGCCGGCATGGATGGTTACATGGAAAAGCCCACCCGCCTCAGCGAACTTCAAATGGCGCTTCTCGCTTTCGCTAATCCCGATTCTCTGTCATCCACCGAAGCACCACCCAAGTGGAACCGGGCGAAAGCTCTGGAGCGTGTCGGCGGTGATGAAAGTCTTCTCGCCGAGTTAATCGCAACGTTCGCGGGAGAAAAATCTCGGCTCCTTGGCCAGATGGATCGCGCTCTGCTCGAGCAGCGGCCCGAGTTGCTGCAACAAGTCGCCCGCGGTCTTCAGGAAGAACTGACCTACCTGGGGGCTTCTGAAGTTTCCGAAACGGCGCGCCAACTGGGAGTGACCGCAAACCAACCCGACTTTCTGAAGGCTACCGAGATGGCAGTCTTGCTGCGCTTCCAGCTTTCCGCCACAGCCATAGCTATGAGCAAGAACTAAGGTGAGCCGTGAAAGTCCTGATCGCCGAAGACGACGCGCTTTTCCGCAAAGCCCTGTGGCATTTATTGTCCACGGAATTCGAAATTACAGCGGTGCAGGATGGCCATGCCGCAGCGACGCTATTGCAACAGGAAGGCCACCCCGCTCTGGCGCTTCTCGACTGGGTGATGCCAGGCTTGACCGGCCCGCAAGTGTGCCGCGAACTGCGTGCCAATCCCGCCTCAGCCGGCATCTACATAATTCTGTTGACGGCAAGAAACAGCGCCGCTGACATCGTTGCCGGACTTCGCGCCGGAGCTGACGACTACGTCACTAAACCCTTTCAGGCAGAAGAACTACTCGCCAGGGTCCGGCTGGGACGCCGGATTCTCGAAATGCAGGAAACCATGGACGCCAAATCGGCAACGCTCGCGGAAACCCTGGCCCGGGAGCACCTGCTGCAAACTCGACTGAATTCCCTGCCGGGGCACAATCGCTGGCCGGACACGATTCCGGCCCAGACTACGTCCGCGCTCAAGTAGAAATCGGCTACCCCGGCACGCACCTCGCGGCGCTACCTATTTTTTGGTTGCGGAGCACAAGGCAATCGCCTGGGAAAATTCTTCCGCTAGCCTCTGGCCTTCTCCTTCATTGTTCACCATAAAGGCGAAGCGGTCCCAAACTCCCTCCTGGTGGTCGCTGCGGACGTCGTCAGCCTCCAGGCTCTTCGACCCATGGCTGCTATATTTCAGTTTCGACGACCACGAAATCACTCGATACTGCCGCTTGGCCACAAGAGAAAGCTCATAGATCTTGCCGGCGCTCGTATTGGGGAAATCGTTCAGCGTCTCGTTCTTTCTCTCCTTCAACCCCACTGCGAGATCCATAGCGCTCAGATCAAAACTGATTTTATTTTCCCATTCATTCGACACGATCGATTTTTGGTTCGTCCCGTCTTTAGCGCAGGTTTGGACGTTGGCACCGATCTGCGAGAAGGTGACTTTGCAACCCAGGGTGTCGCTAATCAGCGCACTCTCCGTCCAGCCCACATTGCAGGTCAGGTCATCGCGGCGTCCCCCGGAAAACTGTTGCACTGTCCCCACCCGCTTCAGAGAATCTTGAATACCGGTGACAATTTGCTCCGCCTCCCGCTTGTTCTTGTCCGCAAAAGCCGGCAGGGTGCACAGCAAGAGCATCCATACCCAGCGATTCCTCATGTTCGGTCGATTTCCCTTTGGATGAGATTTTCGGAATTAACCCCAAATCCGAAATTGGTTAGATGCGTCCCGCGTCGATTCCAATCGGGGGCCCCGTCTTTCCCGCGGTTTTGGCGGGAGGGCTGTGCTTTTCGGGATTGCAACGCGCTGCAAAACGCGTTATACTAACAATCTAGTCAGACTAGTCGTTTTATGACCAAACCTAAACCCAATCCGCGCGCCCCCTGGCAGCTTCAAACCGCCAAAGCCCAGTTCAGCGAGCTTTTCCGCCGTGCCCGGTCGGAGGGGCCGCAATATGTCACGCGCCAGGGTAAGGAGGCAGTCGTGGTGCTGCCGGCCGAGGAATTCGAGCGGCTCCATGAACGCGCACGTCAACCTCGCAACTTAGTAAAGTTCTTCGCCCAATCTCCCTTGGTGAATAGTGACATCGATCTGGAG
The DNA here is from genome assembly GCA_963762965.1 of Terriglobales bacterium. Classification (GTDB taxonomy): domain Bacteria; phylum Acidobacteriota; class Terriglobia; order Terriglobales; family Acidobacteriaceae; genus DATBAX01. The sequence goes on along the minus strand of CAVXME010000001.1, from coordinate 3,114,970 downwards.
CGCAAACCCGATTACGGGCGGAAGATTGACCTATGAGCGGGTTCCTGCTCGATACCAATGTGATCTCCGAGTTGGTGAAGCCCAAACCCAATCCGAATGTCACAATCTGGATTGATGCCACCGGCGAAGAGCTGCTTTACCTGAGCGTTCTGACCCTGGGCGAAATTCGACGGGGAATCGCTTCCCTGCCGGATGCCGCACGACGGGTCAAGCTGGAAACCTGGCTCGATCGCGAACTCGTGCTTCGCTTTAGTGACCGCATTTTGCCGATTGATCTCGCTATCGCCGACCGCTGGGGACGGCTCACTGGAACCGCTGCGGCCAGGAAATCACCTTTGCCAGTCATCGACGGCCTGCTCGCCGCCACCGCTGTTCATTTCGACCTCACATTGGTCACCCGGGACACTAAGCATCTCATTGGCACAGGCGTGACATTTTTCAATCCCTGGGAAGGGTGATGGACATTAAAAAGAGGGACGCCTAAGCGCCCCTCTTGGTGTCTAGCGGAAATAGTAGTCGCGTAGCACTCCGTCAAAGCGCCCGCTTCCTAAACAACATTTCTTGAAATTTACGTCCCGAACCGCAAGGACAGAGGTCGTTCCTTCCGAGTTTCTCTAACAATTCCTTGTCGCCGTGAACCACTCGGAAAGCCGCGACGGACTTTAGTCTCTGAGGGGAACCCTCGGCGGCGTTTACTGGTTGGCTCGAAAAAACTCCTGATCGTTCATTTTCTTGGACATGGCAGTCTCCTTCTGGTGCAACATTACAAAGCAGCACAAAGCATACCATGCCCCTCGTAAAGTCCTCTCTGAAAGGCACTTTCAGACTCAAAGCACTTCAACCCATATCAATTACATGCGTGATCCCACCTGGCAGCAGTTGGAGCTTTTACTAATCGCTATAATCTAAAGAAGACGTACTTTGACACGGAAACTGGAAAATCAAGGATAAATCGAAGCCGGCGAAGGCAACCGATAGAAATGAAAAGACCTTACCCACATCCGCTGGAAAAGATCCTCGCCAGTCGCATCGCCATCATTGACGGTGCGATGGGCACGACGATCCGTGCCTATGGGATGACGGAAACGGATATCCGGGGTGAGCGCTTCAAGGACTCGGCCAAGAGCCTGTTGAACAACGGTGACCTGTTCTCGTTGACGAAACCGGAAATGATTGGCGACATCCATCGCCGTTTTCTGGAGGCCGGCGCGGACATCATCGAGACCAACACCTTCGGCGCCACCAGTATCACCCAGAGTGAATTTTTTGTGGACGATCCTCGCGAGCACGGCGGCCGAAAAGATCCTGCGTTCTATCAGAAGGTCATCGAGGATTCATTCCTCAAGGACTTAGCTTGGGACATCAATGAGCAATCGGCGCGGCAGTGCCGGGAATGGGCGGATCGAGTCGGGAGCGCAACCTCGCGGCAACGGTTCGTGGCGGGCGCGATCGGGCCGCTGACGGTTTCGCTTTCGAATTCGCCCGACGCGGACGATGCAGGCTTCCGCGTGGTCATCTTTGATCAGGTAAAAGCCGCCTATGCTGAGCAGGTGCGCGCGCTCATCGCGGGCGGCGTAGACCTGCTGCTGGTCGAAACCATCTTTGATTCGCTCAACGCTAAAGCGGCGCTGGTCGCCATTCGCGAAGTGTTTGATGATGACGAAGACAGCAAAGAGTTGCCGGTGATGATCTCGGCCGCAGTGGGTCGCGGCGGCGAGACGATGATCTCTGCCCAGACCACCGAGGCGTTTTGGAATGCGGTGCGGCACGTGAAACCACTGTCGGTCGGGCTCAACTGTTCTCTCGGCCCCGACTTAATGTATCCGTTCCTGGAAGAGCTCTCGGTGAAGGCGGACGTGGCAATCTCCTGCTATCCCAACGCCGGTTTGCCGAATCCTCTTTCGCCGACCGGATTCGATCTGGGGCCGCAAGACATGGCGCGTTATCTTGGCGACTTCGCGCGCGGCGGCTTGATCAATATTGCCGGCGGTTGCTGCGGCAACACTCCCGATCACATTGCGGCCATCGCCAAAGCGCTCGACGGCGCACCTCCACGAAAATGGGGGCATGATCACGCCGAGGAATCCTTCGCCGACCAGATCGAGAGTAAAGCTTGAGCGAGTCCGAAAACATAAGTGTGCCCAAGGCTGTCGAGTCTGCATATAAGAGACACGAAACCGCTTCGCCTCTCCGGATCACAGCCCTTCACCCAGCAGGCCGGCGTCTTCATCATGATCGGCGAGCGCACCAACGTGGCCGGTTCGCCCAAGTTCGCAAAGCTGATCAAGGCGGGCAAATACGAAGAAGCAGTCAGCGTAGCCCGGCAGCAAGTGGAGAACGGCGCAAACGTCCTCGACATCTGCATGGACGAGGGCATGATCGACGGCGTCGTGGCCATGACGCGCTTCTTGCAGTTGCTGGGCAGCGAGCCCGAAGTTGCCAAAGTCCCCTTCATGGTGGACTCCTCGAAATGGGAGGTCATCGAAGCCGGACTCAAGTGCCTTCAGGGCAAAGGCATCGTTAATTCCATCTCGCTGAAAGAAGGCGAAGAAAAATTTCGCCGGAACGCGGCCAAAGTTCTGAAATATGGCGCAGCGACTGTCGTCATGGCCTTCGATGAACAGGGCCAGGCTGCAACTTACGAAGACAAAATCCGCATCTGCGAGCGCGCCTACCTCATCCTGGTGGACGAAGTCGGTTTTCCTCCCGAAGACATCATCTTCGATCCCAACATCCTCACGGTTGCGACCGGCATGGAGGAGCACAACAACTACGCCGTTGACTACTTCAACGCCACGCGCTGGATCAAGGCCAACTTGCCGCACGCCAAGGTAAGCGGCGGCGTGTCGAACGTCTCGTTCAGCTTTCGCGGCAACGACAAGGTCCGCGAGGCCATGCACTCCGCATTTCTTTATCACGCCATCGCGGCCGGTATGGACATGGGCATTGTGAACGCCGGCATGTTGGAAGTGTACGAAGAGATCGAACCCGAACTTAAAGTATTGGTTGAAGATGTACTGCTAAATCGAAGTCCCGAGGCCACCGAGCGCCTGGTCGATTACGGCGAGAAACTGAAGCACGTTGGCAAGGTCGTCAGCGAAAAGAAAGCCGAAGAATGGCGTCACGGCACGGTCGAGGAGCGCCTTTCTCACGCGCTGGTCAAAGGCATCGACACCTACATCGAAATCGACGCCGAGGAAGCCCGCGTAAAGCTCGGCCGTCCACTGTTGGTGATTGAAGGTCCGCTGATGGCCGGCATGAGCGTTGTCGGCGATCTGTTTGGATCCGGCAAAATGTTTTTGCCCCAGGTAGTGAAGTCTGCCCGCGTGATGAAGAAAGCTGTCGCGCACTTGACGCCACTTATGGAAGCCGAGAAGGCTGAGAGGGTTGCCGCAGGCGAAGAAGTCAAAGCTCAGGGGAAAATTCTGCTGGCCACCGTCAAAGGCGATGTTCACGATATCGGCAAAAATATCGTCGGCGTGGTCCTCGCCTGCAACAACTACGAAGTCATCGACATGGGAGTGATGGTCTCCTGCGAAAAGATCCTCGAACGCGCCAAAGCCGAGAAGGTGGATTTGATCGGCTTGAGCGGCCTGATCACGCCGTCGCTCGACGAGATGGTGCATGTTGCACGCGAGATGGAACGTCAGGGTTTCAAGCTGCCGTTGCTCATCGGCGGGGCCACCACCAGCCGCAGACATACCGCCGTCAAGATTGCGCCGCACTACAGCGAGCCAGTAGTTCATATTCTGGACGCCAGCCGCGCTGTGCCGGTGACAACCAGCCTTCTGAGCGACGAAGGCAAAACGGCATTCGTCGTGCAGCATCGCGCCGACTACGAGGCGCTCCGCAAAGCCCACGCTGCGCCAAAGCTAGCAGTCGTCTCGCTAGAGACGGCACGCGCCCGGCGGACTCCGATCGTGTGGCGTGCTGAGGACCTGCCCGCACCCGTGTTCACCGGCGTGCGCGTATTGGACAATTTTCCTCTGGCCGCGTTGCGCGAGTTCATCGACTGGTCGCCGTTATTTCACACCTGGGGGTTGAAAGGCGTTTACCCGAGAATTCTTGAGCACGAGACACACGGCGAGCAGGCACGCCAGATCTTCACCGATGCGAACGCTCTGCTGGACGTCATGATTGCAAAGAACCAGATCACAGCGCGTGGCGTATACGGCTTCTTCCCCACGAACGCCGTGGGCGACGACATCGAGCTATATACCGACGCCTCGCGCAAACAAGTTCTCGAGCGATTCCACTTCCTCCGCCAGCAATCGAATAAAGAAGGCAGCGAGCCCTGCCGGTCGCTCGCCGATTTCATCGCGCCCAAAGAAACTGGGCTGTCCGATCACATCGGAGCATTCGCGGTCACCAGCGGGATCGGGTTGAAAGAGCTATGCGACCGCTATCGGGCCGAGAACGACGACTACAACGCCATCATGGCCGAAGCCCTCGCCGATCGCTTGGCGGAAGCCTTCGCCGAATGCCTGCACAAGCAAGTGCGGTGCGAATGGGGATACGGTTGCAATGAAGACTTAAGCATTGAGGATCTCATTCACGAAAAATATCGGGGGATCCGGCCCGCAGCGGGTTATCCGGCATGCCCGGACCACACCGAGAAAGGCCCGCTGTGGCGGCTGCTCGATGTACAGGCAAACACCGGAATGCTGATCACTGAATCGTTTGCGATGTGGCCCGGCTCGAGCGTGAGTGGCCTCTATTTCGCACATCCCGAATCGCGATATTTCAGCCTAGGGAAAATTGACCGCGATCAAGTCACCGATTATCACGAACGCAAAGGCATGACTGTGGCAGAAGTCGAGCGTTGGCTGGGGCAAAACCTGAACTACGATCCCGCGGAATAGCTGGGAAATGGTCGTTGGTCCTTGGTCGTTCGTCGTTGGCTAAGCCAAAATCCAAACCCTTTGTCATCATGAGGCAGCAGAGTCCCCGGCGTAGCCGAGGACTCCCAACGAAGGACCTATGTATTTTGCTTAGAGAGCAAATGCATAGGTCCTTCGTTCCCAAAGATCGTTCACTCAGGATGACAGTGGTTTTGTTGCGAGGGTTCAGCCAACGACCAACGACGACCGACCAACGACGGTTCTCAAATTCCGGGAACCGGCAGCGAAGCCGTCCCGGTGTCTGCATCTGCCTGATTGAATACCGCGTTGGCTCCCATATGTGCCGGCAGGGCCGCCAGCATCTGCTCTTTGCGGTAAATCAGGTTACTGGCGTTGAATGTCGCCAACTCGAAGCCGTGGCCGTGTGTGATCGCGTCCGTGGGGCAAGCCTCCACGCAGTAGCCGCAGAAGATGCAGCGGTTGTAATCGATGTTGTAGACCTTGGCGTAGCGCTCGGCGCCGCTGACGCGCTTCTCATCCGTATTCTCAGCGGCTTCGATATAAATGCAATTCGAGGGACAGTTGGCCGCGCACAGAAAACAGGCTACACATTTTTCCAGTCCGTTCTCGTCGCGCTGCAACACGTGTGCGCCCCGAAAGCGTTCCTGGAACTTGGCGCCCTTGAGCGGGCCCTTCCCGTCAGGATAGTTTTCCACCTGGGTCGGCTGGAACATCTCCATGAAGGTGATGCTCATCCCTTTGGCAATTGCCGCAATGTCTTTGAGCACTGGCATGCCCGATTAGTATACCGAAAGGCTTCGCTCAGCGCAGCTTCACTTATGTAATTTACAATCCGCTACAATGAAATCCCTGCTGCGCAGAAACATGCAGCCTGTGTTCATTCCATTCTGGAGATACTCGCATGATCTGGGGTTCGTCATTCCGTTACTCAACGTTCGCTGCGATTCTTCTTACGTTCACGCCAGGAATGCATGCACAGACTTCCCCGCTCACCCCGGACATCCCCCCGAAGTATGAGCCAGCGACCGCATCCTATGATTACGTGAAGCGCGTCGTCATGATTCCCATGCGCGACGGCGTCAAGCTTTACACGGTCATCGTCATTCCGCGCGGAGCGAAGAATGCGCCCATCATCCTGACGCGCACGCCATACGACGCCGCGAAACGCGCTGAGCGAAATGTATCGCCGGACATGCTGGCGACCTTGCCTCAGGGCGACGAAGTGTTTGTGTCCGATGGCTACATCCGGGTTTTTCAGGATGTCCGCGGCAAATATGGCTCGGAAGGCGATTACCTGATGACTCGCCCGCTGATTGGCCCATTGAATTCGACCCACACCGACCACTCCACAGACGCCTACGACACCATCGACTGGCTGGTGAAGAACGTCCCCGAGTCGAACGGCAAGGTGGGCATGCTCGGGAGTTCCTATGAAGGCTTCACCGTGGTCATGGCGCTGGTCAATCCGCATCCGGCATTGAAGGTTGCCGCACCCATGAGCCCCATGGTGGATGGCTGGATGGGCGACGATTGGTTTCACTTCGGAGCCTATCGGCAGACCAACTTTGACTACTTCACCGATCAGACCACGCTGAAAGGCGAAGGCAAAAACATTCCCCGCCAGGGCTACGACGATTACACGAACTTCCTGCGCGCCGGCTCGGCGGGAGACTTCGCCAAAGCCGCGGGCCTCGATCAGCTCCCCTGGTGGCGCAAGGTCAGTGAGCATCCCGCATACGACGCATTCTGGCAGGGGCAGGCTCTCGACAAAGTCATGGCGGCCCAGCCGTTGAAAGTCCCGACCATGTGGATTCAGGGTTTATGGGACCAGGAAGACATGTGGGGCGCCAATCACAGTTATCAGGCGGTAGAACCCAAAGATACCGCGAACAACATGAATTTTCTGGTGATGGGCCCATGGCGGCATAGCGGGGTGAACTACGAGGCGTCTTCGATGGGCCCGCTGAAGTTAAACGGCGACACCGCGCTGCAATTTCGCCGTGACGTACTGAAGCCGTTCTTCGATCAGTATCTGAAAGACGGCGCACCCACGGCCGACACGCCTCCGGTGCTCGTGTACAACACTGGCGAGAACCACTGGGACCGCCTGAAATCCTGGCCGCTGGCCTGTGAGACGGGGTGCGCGGAGAAATCTAAACCGCTCTATCTGACGGCGGGTTTTGGCCTGTCCTTCACCGCGCCGGCGGATGGCAAGAGCTCATCCGCCTATGACGAGTACGTTTCCGACCCGGCCAAGCCGGTGCCGTACTTGCCGCGGCCCGTGGTCTTCGCGGACCATCCGGCATGGACGCGTTGGCTGGTCACCGACCAACGCTTCGTGGACGGACGTCCCGATGTGCTCACCTATTCCACGCCAGTGCTGACTGAGCCCGTGCGCATCAGTGGCGCGCCGGTCGTCAACCTCGTCGCCTCGACCAGTGGCACCGATAGCGACTGGGCGGTGAAATTGATTGACGTCTTTCCGGATGAAGTCCCGAGCCAGCCGGAAATGGGCGGCTACGAACTAGGCATCGCCATCGACATTTTTAGGGGACGGTACCGGGAAAGCTTCGAGACTCCGAAACCGATTGCCGCCAACACGCCGCTGACCTACAAGTTCACATTGCCGAATGCGGACCACGTGTTCCTGCCCGGACATCGGATCATGGTGCAAATACAGTCCACATTATTCCCGCTCTATGACCGCAATCCGCAGACTTTCGTGCCTAACATTTTCTTCGCCAAGCCGGACGACTACGTAAAAGCCACGCAGCGGATTTACCATCAGCTTGGCGCAGCCAGTTTCATCGATCTGCCGGTGGTTCCGGCGCGGTAGAATGAATTGAGTTGGACCCGTAGCTCAACTGGATAGAGCACTGCGCTTCGAACGCAGGGGTTGGGAGTTCGAGCCTCTCCGGGTCCACCATGACTTGCTGGCGTTCTCTGCTTCGTGAGTCCTTCACTGTTTCTCTAGCCGCAAAAGTAAAAGCAAGCTATAGTGCTAGCGCGTCCCAACCACTCAAACCATCTTCATGTTGACTAACGATGATTCCGGAGGCCTATAAGCGTGCATAAAAGTTTAGCGTGTCGGCGAATTTGCTCAGCGATGGTCTTTGCCCTGGTTGTACTCTGCACCGGGTTGGCGAATGCGCAACAAACAAAGGTCGTTTTGGATCGCGACGGCAGCACGATTGTCCTCGAGGCCTACGCCCCCAACATCATTCGCGTGACCCTGAGCCTGCTGAAGGATCCGGCCCTCGCGCCTCCTGGCTTCGGCTTTGTTGGCACTCCCTCCGCCGACGGTTGGACGCAGCAGGCGACCGCCGACGGAGACGTTTATCGCTCGTCACGTTTGGTGGTGACGCTGGCAAAGAATCTTCCCGGCCATCCCATGCCGAGTGAGATCGACATCGCGAAGTTTTTCAACGGCTCCGCTCCACCCGCGCACATCACCATCAGCACGCCCAAAGGCAAAGTGCTTCTCGACATGACTGGTTGGTCGATGTCCGTGCCCAACCACAAAGATGGCAACGCCAGCCTTGTGCATGACGAGCGCCCTTCGGACGCTCCGTTCTACGAGGTCGGCGCCGACTTCGTTTCTCCCGACGACGAGCACTACTACGGTTTGGGCCAGAATCACGAAGGCTTTCTCGATCATCGCGGCCATACCGTGGAGTGCTGGCAAAACTATCTGGCCACTGGCGGCCCCAGCGTTTGCGTCCCATTTCTGGTGACCAACTATGGCTATGGAATGATCTGGGACAACCCCTCGCGGACCACCATCGAGCCGGGCTTCAACGAAAAGACGAAATGGATTTCCCAGGCTGGGGATCGCGTTTCATTTTTCGTGATCGCGGGAGCGAATACCGATGAGATTTATTCCGGCTATCGCCAACTGACCGGGGCTACGCCGCTGATGCCCAAGGGGGCTTACGGCTACGTGCAATGCAAGCAGAAATATTCGACCCAGGCCGAAGTGCTCGCCGTCGCGAATGGTTATCGTGAGCGCCACCTCCCCGCCGACATCATCGTGGTGGACTGGTTTTATTACACCAAAATGGGTCAGATGGATTTCGCCCCCGAGAAGTGGCCCGATCCGGCGGCGATGAACCGCCAACTGCATGACATGGGCTTCCAAACCATGATCAGCGTGTGGCCGCGCTTCACCAAGGGTTCCCGCTACTACGACACGCTCGCCAAGAATAACTGGTTCATCCATCAAGCCGACGGCACACCTCTCGACGGTCTGCCCTATGATCGCGCCGGCTCCGATATTGACACCACCAATCCGGATGCGGCCCGCTGGTACTGGGACGTCATTCGCGACAACATCATCGCCAAAGGCTTCGATTCCATCTGGGCCGATGAAACCGAGCCTGATCTGCCGCCGGACGGCAGCTACTTCCACGTCGGGCCGGGCACGCGTTACTTCAATATTTATCCGCTGTTGCACACCGGCGCGATTTATGATGGCTTCCGTCGCGACGTTAAACATCGGGCGCTCATTCTTTCGCGGGATGCCTACCTCGGAGCACAGCGCAATGGAACCATGTTCTGGTCATCCGATATTTATCCCACCTGGGACACGCTGAAGCGCCAGATTCCCACTGGACTCGACTTCACCGCGTCCGGGATCGCCAACTGGACGCAGGACATCGGCGGCTGGCAATATTTGCCGGCCGTGCATCACCCCGCGCATCCCCCGCTTCTCGACCCCTCGGACGCTCGCGACAATGTCGGCGGGTACGACGACTATCCCGAGCTCTACACCCGTTGGTTCGAGTACGGGGCGTTCCTACCCGTGTTCCGCGCCCATGGCAGCCGCACCTACAACGAAGTCTGGTCTTACGGGAAGCAGGCTGAACCGATCCTCGAGAAGTATTTGCGGCTGCGTTATCAACTCCTGCCGTACATTTACTCGTTGGGATACAAGACGTATCAAGATGGCTCGCCGTCTATGCGCGCATTGTTTATGGACTTCCCCGACGACCCGAAAGTCGCCGACCTTGGAGACGAGTACATGTTTGGTCCCGCTTTCCTGGTCGCTCCGGTTACCGAGCAGGGCGCAACCAGCCGCGAAGTTTATTTGCCGGCAGGCGCCGATTGGTATAACTACTGGACGAACGAGCGGGTGCACGGCGGACAGAGCATCCACGTTGCCGCCCCCATCGACACCCTGCCACTATTTGTGCGGGCGGGTTCGATCGTGCCGCTGGGAGCACCTATCGAGAGCACGCAGCAAGTGCAGGAGATCGCCAAGATACGTGTCTATCCCGGAGCCAATAGCGACTTCACCCTCTACTCGGATGACGGAACCACGTATGCATACGAAAAAGGAGACAGCAGCACTACGCATCTGCACTGGGATGACGCGGCGCAAAAGCTAAGTCACGATGGGACCCCAGCGTGGAAGGGCTCGGAGGAGCAGGTTCTGGAGATCGTGGGGCGTTAACTTGTCAATGCCCTGGTACGGCTCGATTGCGGGCAACTTCCTGATTCCGTGGACAAAATAGTTTTGTCCGGCATGTCCCTTTCAGCATATCGGGGCTGCTATCCTATAACTATAAAGTAAAGTAGCGATTAAGCGCAGGCTCGGGCCGGCGCTTTTTTGTTTGTGCAAGCGCGGCCATCGGCTCCTCCGATGCGCGCTCACCGGCTTCCTAATCGTTGTGGCCGACGGGCGGAATCTCGACCACAAAGGAAAAGAACAGGCGCAAGCATTGTTGCTGGCGCCTTTTCTATTAGGGCCATGGAAAAACAATCACGTGTTCCCCTCCAGCAGCGCGCTGGTCCAATCGGAAAAAATACCCTCCCCAGCCGCCATCCCAAACGACGTGGCGAATTGGCGGAGCTGGGATTCATGCTCAAAGCCGCCAGCCTTGGCTTTGGCGTGGCCAAACCATACGGCGACAGTTGCCGCTACGATTTCATCCTCGATTCGGGGGAGCGGCTGTGGCGAGTCCAAGTCAAGTCGACTTATGGCTCAGGGCCAACCGGCTACCGGATCAACGCCTACGGAAGCACGAACTCCGGATTCTTTTCCTACACTCCCGAAGAAATCGACATACTGGTGGCTTACGTGGTGCAGGAGAACGCATGGTATGTGATCCCGGTGAAAGCATTCGCACCACATCGGAGCTTGCAACTCCATCCGTCCGGCGGCAAAAGCGGACAATATGAGAAATATCGCGAAGCCTGGGGACTTATGACCTCAGAGGAGCGCATGCGCATAGCCAAGAACGGAAAATAACCCAAGCTTAATCCAATCCTAGTTCTTTCCATTTCCTGTCGACCATCGCTTTTGTTTTCTCGTCCATGCGGATTTCGTCAGGCCAGGGACGATGGAAGCCTTCGCTCGGCCATTTGCGGGTGGCGTCGATGCCCATCTTCGAACCGTAATTGGGCAGGCGCGAGGCATGGTCGAGCGAGTCAATCGGGCCGAGGGTGAATTGAATATCGCGCTCGGGATCGATGTGATTGAGAACTTTGAGGGTGACGTCGCCGATGTCCTGCACGTTCACATCTTCGTCGACGACAATGATGCACTTGGTGAACATCGCCTGCCCCAGCGACCAGACTGCGTTCATAACTTTGCGGGCCTGTCCCGGATACGACTTCTTGATGGAAATCAGCATCAAGTTGTGAAAGACGCCTTCCACCGGAAGGTTGATGTCCACGATTTCAGGGATGGTGAGCTTCATCAGTGGCAGGAAAATGCGCTCGACCGCCTTGCCCATGTAAGCGTCTTCCTGCGGAGGTTTGCCGACAATCGTGGTCGAGTAGATGGGGTCTTTGCGATGCGTGATGCAACTGACGTGGAAAACGGGATAGAGATCTTCGAGGGAATAGAATCCGGTGTGGTCGCCGAAGGGGCCCTCGCTGCGAAGTTCGTCGAGGTGCACGTGGCCTTCCAGAATGATTTCCGCGTTGGCCGGGACTTCGAGGTCAACGGTTTCGCATTTCACCAGCTCAACTGGCTTCTGGCGGAGAAATCCGGCAATGAGATATTCCTCAACGTCGGGCGGGGCAGGCACGATGGCGGAGAAGGTGAGAGCGGGATCGGTGCCGATGGCAACGGCGACTTCCATTTTTCCGCTGCGGCGTTCGCCTTCGATGAGCACCGAGCCGCCAGAGGTGCGAGCCATGACGTCAACCGCGGCCGATGATCTTGCCGGATCACCGCCGGCCGCGGCTTTGCGCAGGGCCTCGCGATAATGCTCGGCGCCGACTTTCTGGCGCTGCCAGTGCATGCCGGTCGTCCGCTCGTCGTAAACCTGCATGCGATACATGCCCATGTTGCGCTTGCTGGTCTTGGGATCTCTGGTCACTACGCATGGGAAGGTGATGAATCGTCCCCCATCGTTCGGCCAGCATTGCAGTACGGGGAGATCGAGCAGCGAAAAGTTGTCGCGCTGGATGACTTCCTTGCAAGGGCCGGTTTGAACCGTCTTGGGGAAGAACTTTCCCATTTCCGCCAGCATGGGAAGCATTTTTACTTTGTCGAGAAAACCTTGCGGAGATTTGACGTCCATGAAGTGGCGAATGCGATCGGCCACTTCGTCGAGTGCGTCCACTTCAAGCGCGAGGTTCATGCGCAGGGCGGAACCGAACTGATTGATCAGTACTTGCGATCCCGGGTGACCCTTGATGTTCTGGAAAAGCAGCGCCGGGCCGCCGGGATTGCCCTTCTGATCGCGGCCTTTGGAAACGCGATCCGCGATTTCCGTGATTTCGAGGATGGGGTCAACTTCGGTGCGGATCTTTTTCAGTTCACCAGCACGGTCGAGGGCTGCGATCCAGTCGCGTAGGTCGTCGTAAGCCAAGAGTTCCTCTTTCGCGAGACTGATGATTATAAGGCAGGCGGGGCTGGACAGCCGAGGCGGCTGTCCCTAGCTGAGTATCTTGGGTGACATTCATGAGCGTTACGGCACCAAACGGGTTGGAACAGATTACGGCCACCTTCGGGGACATTCAGAAATACGTTCTGCTTGATGGCACATTGGATCCGCGATGGCAGACGGAATTTCTGGCATTGGTTGAGCTCCCCATCCCGCTAGTGCTCTCATTTGACCACTCCAAGACAATTACGCATTTCAGCTGTCATACACTGCTCTGTGGAATTTTCGCCGATGTGTTCGCAAAAATTGCCAGCGATGGACTGCGAGGAAAGATCTCAAGTTTCGGCGGATGCTTTGCATTCCGGCCGCAGCGGACAGGTGACAAACTTTCCACGCATTGCTGGGGGATTGCGGTGGATCTGAATCCAGAAAGCAACCAGCAGGGTTCGGCGGGCGACATGGATGCGGGCGTGGTCGACGTATTCCGCAGTTCAGGATTTGAATGGGGCGGCGATTGGAGGGGGGCTAGGAAAGATGGCATGCATTTTCAATTTTGCACGGGGTATTGACTTTAAACAATCAACCGCAGAGGACGCAGAGATCGCCGAGGAAAATCAGGTCATCTGCGATGACAAGTTGGACATGGCATGTTGTATAGTTCGGGGGCCGGAGAAAATCCCCGCTCAAGCATAGCTTGAACGGGGCACCCTTGGGAGTTGGGAAGGACGAGATCGCATCGATGACTGACAGCAATAAAAAGCGGGTTGTGATTACTGGGATGGGCGTTGTCAGTCCGAATGGAGTTGGCTATAAGGCTTTCTCAGAAGCGACGCTCGCCGGGCGCAGCGGGGTGAAACGGATTTCGCGGTTTGATCCGTCGGAGATACAGGTGCAGATCGCGGGCCAGGTGAGTGATTTTGACGAACTGGCCTGGGTGGAAAAGCGGGAGCGCAAACATGTATCGCGAGTATTGCCGTTGGCTTTGGCGGCGGCCACCGAAGCGATGCAGGTAGCGGGCATTGAGAGCGACAAGCTTTCGTTGAAGGAAAAACAGCGCTTCGGGATCATCATGGGGTCGGGTGGAGGGTCGCAGGAGTTCACCGAAGAGCAGTACCGGTTATTTTTTCATCAGCAATATAAGCAAATGAGTTTGTTTTGCGTGCCGACCGGAGTGATGGGAACGCTGTCGAGCGAACTTAGCGTGCGCTTTGGATTGCGCGGCGCGAGTCACGTGATCACGACGGGATGCACATCGTCGACGGATGCGTTCGGATATTCGATGCGGCAGATTCAGTCGGGGCGGCTGGACATGGTGCTGAGTGGAGGGGCGGACGCGCCGATTGCGTTGGGAATCATCAAGGGATTCATTCTGATGAAAATATTGACCGATTCGTGGAATGAGGAGCCGGAGCGCGGGTCACGTCCTTTTTCGGCGGATCGTGACGGATTTGTGGTGGGTGAAGGAGCATGGATGTATGTGCTCGAAGAATACGAGCATGCGCGGGCGCGTGGCGCGAAAATATTCGCCGAGGTTGCGGGTTACGGGTCGACTTGCGAGGCGTTTCATCGGGTGCGGTTGCAGGAATGCGGCGAGGAGCCGGCTCGGGCCATTGGATTGGCGATGAAACAGGCGGGGATTGGCGCGCAGGACGTGCAGTTTGTGAGTTTGCATGGGACATCCACGCAACTGAACGACCGGATCGAAACCCAGGCACTCAAGCTGGCACTGGGCGAGCATGCGGTGCGGGTGCCGATGTCGGCGATCAAGTCGCAGATCGGGCATCCGCAAGGGGCCAGCGGAGCGGCGGGCGTGGCGACGGCCATCGTGGCCATGCAGCGTGGGCAGATTCCTCCGACGATCAATCTGGAAACGGTGGACGCGGAGTGCGATTTGGATTATGTGCCGGATGTGGGGCGGATGAAAACTGTTGAGCATGCGGTGTGTAATTGCATTGCGTTTGGATCGAAGAATTCGGCGCTGGTGTTGAGGAATTGCGCGTAAGCCCCGCCCTCTCGCAAAGTGCGCGAGAAGGACGGGGCACCCGAGCGATCTGCTGAATCAGAGGTGCTGTAGGGGTCCTTCGACTTCGTCAGACATTCACTTTGTGAATGTCTGACTGCGCTCAGGATGACATGGGTGGAAGGTTTATTGCAGAAGGTGGAGGACGGTGCTCTCCACTTTGGGCCAAGCCGGGGAGTGGGGATCGATGAGATCAAGGTGGGCGGCGGTGGAAATCTCCAGATAGTGAACGTCTTCGCCGTGGGTTTTCTTCTGTTGCGTGTAATTGCGGCTTAGGTACGAAGGCACGGTATCGTCGGCTGCGCCGTGGATGAGCCATTGAGTTGCGGCAATCCTGAGCTGCATGGGATCGGCTTCGTGGTAATGTTCGGGGACATCTTTTGGCGTCCCGCCGAGAAATTCGCTCACTGCGTTGTCACCGAGATGAAGGTCCAGGGCCTGCGGTAAATCGACCACTCCCGCCAGAGAAATTACCCGTTTGACCGAAGGCTCATGGCCGGCGAGACAAAGCGCAAGCTGACCGCCGGCGGAGTGTCCCATCGCCAGCGTTTTAGTGAGATCGAGATTGTATTTCGCCGCCAGGGTGGAAAGAAAACGATAGCCGCCGCGGACGTCTTCGAAGGTGCCAGGCCATCCCCCGCCGTGATTGCCCACGCGGCGATATTCCAGATTCCAGGTGGCGAGTCCTTTTGCGGTTAAGGCTGCACATAGATGTCCAGTGGGCGCCAGATCGTATTTGGAACGCCAGAAGCCTCCATGAATGTTCAGGACGATCGGGAACGGGCCTTTGCTGTCTTTGGGAAGACGGAGCTCGCCGAACTGATTGGGGTCGGTGCCATAGGCGAGACGGGCATCGGCGGGAGGCGGCGGCAGAGTGAGGATTTCGTCGGACATGAAAAAGCAGGCTCTGGGCTCTAGGCGTTGGGCTCTCGGTTATTGTTCTTTGAGTTTCAGCTTGGATTTATTTTCTTCGAGGAATTCGGCCAGCTTGCTGGAGACGTCCAGCAGGCGTTTCCATTGTTCGTAATAAAGAGTCACGGGAAAGCGGCCCAGGCCGTAGATGCTCACGCCGCCTTTTTCGCTGACGCGAAATTCCAGGCTGCCAGTGCGCCGGGGTTGTTTTTCGAGTTCGGCTAAACGGGCTTTCAATTCTTCATATGTGGGTTCGGACATGAATGACCTCGATGGACAAAGAATGATTACAGGATGAGTCCATGATAGAGATCGCGGCGGGATTCGTCGAGTTTCAGCCGAAGGGCAGGCCGACGTAGTTTTCGGCGAGAGTCGTGGCGGCGGCGCGGGAACTGGTGACGTAGTCGAGTTCGGCGAGCTGGCGGCGCTGGTCGAAGGGATTGTCGTCGCTGAAACGGTGGAGCATGGAGGTCATCCACCAGGAAAAGCGTTGGACTTTCCAGACGCGGCGTAAACAAGTCTTGGAGTAATCGTCGAGGAGCACAGCTTTGCCGGAAGTGTAGAACTCGCTCAGGGCGCGAGCGAGGACGCGGACATCCGCGACGGCGAGGTTCAATCCTTTGGCGCCGGTGGGGGGAACGATGTGCGCGGCGTCCCCGGCGAGAAAGAGCCGGCCACACTGCATGGGTTCAACCACCACGCTGCGCATTCCGGTTATACCTTTTTGAATGATTGGGCCTTCGGAGAGTTTCCATCCGTCGTCGGAATGGAGCCGGGTGTGGAGTTCCTGCCAGATTTTTTGGTCAGGCCAATGGGCGATATCTTCGTCAGGCGTGCACTGAAGATAGAGACGGCTGATGCTGGGAGAACGCATGCTGAGCAGGGCGAAGCCGCGTTGGTGATAGGCGTAGATGAGCTCGTCCGACGAGGGCGGGGCCTCGGCGAGTATTCCCAGCCAGGCGAATGGGTAGGTGCGGTCATAAGTGGTGAGTGCGCCTTCCGGAATTGAGGGGCGGCAGATGCCGTGAAAGCCGTCGCATCCGGCGATGAAATCGCAGGCGAGTTCGTGGACTTCTGTTTCGTTTTGTTTACGGAAGCGGATCATCGGCCTGGTAGTGTTGAAATCGCAGATGCTCACATCTTCGACATCGAAGAGCACTTGCCCTTCCGCCTCGATCCGCGCCTTGATCAAGTCTTTGATGAGTTCGTGTTGGGCGTAGATGGTGATGCCTGATCCGCTGGTGAGATCGTGGAAGTCGATGCGATGGCCGCGACCTGAGAAACGCAGCTCGATGCCGTGATGGACGAGGCCTTCCTGCTTAAGCCGCTCACCAATCCTCATCTCGGTAAGAAGATCTACAGTACCCTGCTCCAGCACGCCGGCGCGGATGCGTTCCTCACAATATTGGCGGCTGCGGGCTTCGAGCACGACGGAGTCAATCCCCTGGAGATGCAACAGATGGGACAAGACTAGACCGGCGGGGCCGGCGCCTACGATTCCGACTTGAGTGCGGGATTGCATTGCTATAGGCGTTAGGCTCTGGGTTTTGTGAAACGATTTCTAATTTCCAAAGGGACTGGTTTCGATTGCAGCTTCTCCGGATCTTCGGTGGAGCGGACGGTCCATACCCTCGTCTCAAAGCACTCTACCGCGAGGACATCACCTTTGAATAATTTGTGGTGGACATCAAAGCTGCTGTTGCGCCACTCAGTCACAGAGGACTCGATGACAACTTCCTCTCCGAAGCGTGATGGCACCAGGAACCGGACCTTCATATCAACCATGGGGATGCCCGCAATGCCATGGGTCTTGAGCATCTCGTGCTTGGGCAGGCCAGCGCGTTCGAACAAAGCGACGGTGCAACTGTCGAAATATTCGAGATAGCGCGGATAGTAAACAATTCCGGCGGGGTCGCAATCTCCCCACTCAATATGGATGGTTTTTCGATTCACTAGCATGGTGGTGTCTGTCATTTCCTGGCATCGATTTCCGCAAATACTTCTTCAGCGGCATGAAATGCGGCATTGGCTGCGGGAAGGCCACAATAGATTGCGGTCTGGAGCAGCACTTCTTTGATCTCGTCACGGCTGACGTTGTTGTTGATGGCAGCGCGGACGTGCATGCGAAATTCATCGGTGCGGTTGAGAGCGACCATCATGGCCATCGTGATCAGGCTGCGGGAGTGGCGCGGCAGACCGGGGCGCGCCCATATTTCTCCCCAGGCATAGCGGGTGATGAGATCCTGGAAATCTTTATTGAAGTCGCTGAGCTTCGTCAGGGAGCGATCCACGTGGGCATCACCGAGGACAGCGCGGCGTATTGACATCCCAGTTTCGTATTTTTTGCGGTCATCCATAATTTCACCCAGCTTAGGCCGTTAGGAAACGTCCCACCTCCATGGTAAATGCGGAGGCAGCCTCGATATTCGATAAATGCGCAGCCGGCAGCTCGAGGTATTGTGCACCTAGGACGCGATCCGCGATAGCACGGCCGTCGGATGGAGTTGTCGCCGAATCGCGAGCACCAGTGATGATCAGCGTGGGCAGGCCAATACAGCCAATCGAATTGCCTGAAGTTTCCCCGCGAAAATCGGCGTCTCGAATCGCGGCGCAACAGGCGATGTAGCCATCGGCGGGTATGGCCACGAGCATATTCGTGGCGAATTGTACGGTCTCCGGGAAACCACTGCGAAATGCCGGGGTGAACCATATGCCCAGAACAGAAGGAGCGATCGAGGGCATGCCATTCCGGCGAACCTTCTCAATGCGGGCATTCCAGCCTTCGGGGGTGCCAATTTTCAACGCTGTATTGCAAAGAACAATTTTATGAAGGCGCTCGGGTGCGTGCATCCCCAGCCACATGCCGGTCAGTCCACCCATGGACAAGCCGCAGAAGTAGACGCGCGTCAATTGCAAGTGATCGAGCAGATCAAGAACATCCTTCGCCAATTGCTTAATCGTGTAAGGGCCCGGCGTGACAACAGACTTGCCATGGCCGCGAGTGTCATAACGCAATAATCGAAAGCGTTTGGAAAATGCTTCGAATTGGGCATCCCACATGGTGAAGTCCGTTCCCAACGAGTTGGAGAAAACGAGCACAGGCAAACTTGCGGGGCCTGTGAGGTCATAGTGAATGCGGGTATCTTTTAGATCGGCAAACGGCATGGGGATTATTTGCGATCCGCTTTTCGACCGAGTTGTTGATGCGTAGCCAGAACGCGATCCATGAACTGATGGGCCGTGCCGGTGTAATGCAATG
Organism: Terriglobales bacterium; assembly: GCA_963762965.1. Classification (GTDB taxonomy): domain Bacteria; phylum Acidobacteriota; class Terriglobia; order Terriglobales; family Acidobacteriaceae; genus DATBAX01. The sequence continues at coordinate 3,096,079 of CAVXME010000001.1, read as the reverse complement.
GATCAAAAAGAGCGTCGATCTCGGCCGCCGAGAGGTGAGTGGTCACGGCCGGATCCCCGGTGAGCACGATGCGAAGATGCTTGTGCTCGGCGACCACGCGCCGGGACGCCGCGTCGATCAGCTTATGGGCTGCATCACGACCGATTTGTTTGGCGAGGGCCATCTTCGCTGCCTCGGCAAATATCAGGCCTTGGGTTTGTTCAAGATTCTCCAGCATGCGGCCGGTGTTGACCTTGAGGCCTTTCACCGTTTCGAGCATGTGATGTAACGAGCCGGCGGTAAGTTGAACGATTTCCGGAAGCGTGTCCCACTCTGCGTGCCAACCGCCCAAGCCCCGCTCATGCTCCTGGACCATGGCCGCGAGCATGGTGCTGGTCAATCCGGGCACGCGGATCGCGGCAGCCAGGGCAACGGCGGCGGAAACTGGATTACGTTTGTGCGGCATGGTCGAAGATCCGCCGCGGGATTTGGTATCGAGTTCAGAAATTTCAGTTTGCATTTGCAGTGCGATGTCGCGCGCAATCTTGCCCAGGGTGCCAGCGCAGAGGGCGAGCGTGGTGGCAACTTCCGCGATACGGTCGCGGTGTGAATGCCAAGGCATATCCGGCAACGCCAGATTGAGTTCTTCGGCGAGAGCCTTTGCGACATCCAATCCCCGATCACCCAGGGCCGCCAGAGTTCCGGCCGCGCCGCCGAACTGCAACACCAGTGTGCGCTTTTTTATTTCTTGTACACGCGCTTGATGGCGGTCCAAGGCATCGAGCCAACCGGCGACTTGCAGGCCGAACAGAGTCGGAACGGCGTGCTGCATCCAGGTACGGGCGACCATCGGAGTATCGCGGTGCTGCTCGATCAGGCTGACAAGAATCTCGCCTAGGTCGGCCAGGTCTTTTTCGATGACAGCAAGAGCATCTCTCAATTGCAGAATAAGACCCGTGTCGATCGCGTCCTGGCTGGTGGCTCCCCAGTGGACATAGCCCGCAGCCTTCTCATCATCAGCGGCAACGAGCGCGGTTAATTGCTTGATGAGTGGGACGGCAAGATTGCCTGCTGCCGCCGCATCCTGCGCGATTGCTTTCAGATCGAGTAAATCGGCGCGGCACTTGGCTTGGATAGAAGCTACGGCAGATGCCGGAATCACGCCAATCTGGGCTTCGGCTTTGGCCAGCGCGGCTTCGAAGTCGAGCATGCGTTGCAGGCGCGAGTGGTCGGAAAAGATTTGCTGCACTGCTTCCACGCCGAATAGTTGATCCAGCAATGTCATGGGATTATGAAGAAAGCTGCCAAGTATCTTCTCGCACGTGCCCAGGCGCTGAAGCGCGTTCTCAGTACAAATCCTAACGCAGCGCTTAAGCGCTGCTCCACCCGAAAACCTTAAGCCGTTGCTCCACCCAAAAGCTAAGCTCTTTTTTGCACCTACATACCTCTGTTCCTAGACATCGAAGAACACAGTTTCATCCTCGCCTTGCAGAATGACGTCCCAAAGTAAGACTTCCTCGGGTCCCTCGGCCTTCCGAGCAATGAGCGTTTTTCGGCGGGGCAGAGCCACAGAATTCAGGACCGGATCGTTGTCGTTCTCAGAATCGCCCGGGAAATAAATGCGCGTCACCAGTCTCTTCAAAAGACCGCGCATGAAAATTGATACCACGAGATGCGGCGCCTGCACTGTGTTCTCGATGCCGGGCACCGAGCCGGGCTGGATTGTCGTGAACCGAAACTTTCCATTCCGATCGGTGGCGACGCGGCCGAAGCCCTTGAAATCCGGATCGAGCGGCTTCTCTTGTGTGTCTGCTGGATGATCGTACTTGCCGAAGGCATTGGCCTGCCAGATCTCGATCATCGCATCGGGAACCGGATTGGCGTCGCCATCGAGAATGCGCCCTTCGATGGTGATGCGAACTCCTGCGACTTCCTCACCCGCTAAATCCGGCATCAGCAACTTGCTGCATCCGATGTGGAAGAACGGGCCGACGGTTTGGGACGGGGTGGCCAGAAGAGTCATTTTTTTCGTCCGTTTTCCATCGGCGTTTCTTCCCGGCCGCGCAGAACAATGTCGAAATGATAACCGAGAGCGGTTTCTGGAATCGTCGTCTCCCAATCGAACACGGAAATTAACCGGTTGCGAGCCGGCTCATCGGCGATCGAGTTGAAGATCGGATCGTATGGTAGCAGCGCATCGCCGGGAAAGTACATTTGGGTGACCAGGCGGGTGGCAAACGCGGGGCCGAAGAGCGAGAAATGAATATGTGCAGGCCGCCATGCGTTCTTATGATTGCGCCAGGGATAGCAACCGGGCTTGATGGTAACGAAACGATAGTGGCCTTCGGCGTCTGTAAGGGTGTGGCCACATCCGGTGAAATTGGGATCGAGGGGCGCGTTGTGCTGGTCAATCTCGTGCAGATAGCGGCCGGCTGCATTGGCTTGCCACATTTCGACTAGAGTATGCGGCACTGCTCGGCCATTTTCGCCGAGCACACGGCCACTGACGATGATCCGCTCGCCTAAAGGTTCACCGGAAGGTTGCTGAGTGAGATCGCATCCACTTCCCATGATGTCTTTCTCAGTGAATTCCGGGCCAGTGATTTCTGACAGGGTGTAAGGAAGTACGATCAACGGTTTCGTGGGGGCGCGTTTCACCGATGAGACATAGCTGGGATAAAGATAGTCAGGCTGCGTTCCTGGTGGCGGACGGCGATAGCGGATTTGGTCGGGCATGCGCGCGCGGCTTCGGCAAACCATTATGCATCCTAGAGTGGCGATTGAGGAAAGGGTCAACCTATCAGCGCATTGGTTCATTTCAGCGGGCTCGCGGACAGGAGTGTCCGCGCCACACGAGAATTGCTCTTTGGGTCAGGAAATGAGCTAAAATCCTAGCCGCCATCCTAAGGGCACCCAGGGAAGATGGCAATTTCAGATGGGTCCATCCTGAGACTTCAGCCCGAGCCCCAGGCATATCGCTACAGCAACTTTCGACGAACGTGCGGAAGCCGCACTCTAACGCATCGCATCGAGGAGGAAAATTATGGCCACGGTCCTGAACATGGCTCCAACCGAAGATAAAGTTTCGAACTTTGTTTCCAAGACACGCAAAATGTTGATTAACGGAAAGTGGGTGGAAGCGGTATCTGGCAAGACGTTCTCCACCTTTAATCCGGCCACGGGCGAAATTCTCGCGCAGGTGGCCGAAGGCGATCGTGAGGACATTGATCTGGCAGTCAAGGCGGCCCGCGCCGCATTTGAAACCGGCCCCTGGTCGAAGCTGACGCCTTCGGAACGCGGACGCCTGATCTGGAAACTGGCCGATTTGCTGGAACAAAATCTGGAAGAGTTTGCCGAACTCGAAACTCTGGATAATGGAAAACCGTTCACCATCGCGAAGGCGGCAGACGTGCCTTTGGCTGTGGACCTGTTCCGCTACATGGCAGGTTGGGCGACGAAAATCGAAGGACACACGATTCCGATTTCCGTGCCTTACACCCCGGGTGCGAAATATCTGGCTTATACCGTGCGCGAGCCTGTAGGCGTCGTCGGGCAGATCATTCCGTGGAATTTTCCGCTGTTGATGGCGGCATGGAAACTGGGGCCTGCGCTGGCTACGGGATGCACAGTCGTCTTGAAGCCGGCAGAGCAGACACCGCTTACCTGTCTGCGTCTGGGTGAGTTGATTCAGGAAGCAGGGATTCCGGACGGAGTGGTAAACATTATCCCCGGATACGGAGAAACCGCTGGGGCCGCATTGGCTGCGCATTCCGACGTGGACAAGATCGCCTTCACCGGATCGACTGAAGTTGGCAAACTCATCCTTCACGCGGCAGCCGGGAACTTGAAGAAAGTTTCCCTCGAATTAGGCGGCAAGTCCCCGAACATTGTTCTGGGAGATGCGGATGTCAAGACTGCCGCAGCGGGCGCGGCCAGCGCGATCTTCTTCAATCATGGGCAATGTTGCTGCGCAGGATCACGACTCTATGTGGACAAGAAGATCTTTGACGAAGTGGTGGACAACGTTTCGCAGCGCGCCGCGAAAATCAGAGTAGGGCCAGGAATGGATTCGACTACGGACATGGGGCCGCTGGTCTCCGAGGAGCAGCTTAATCGTGTCTGCGGTTATCTCGAATCAGGACGTTCCGAGGGAGCCAAGGCCACGGTGGGCGGCGAGCGGCATGGCGACAAGGGATACTTCGTCAAGCCAACCGTGCTGGTCAACACGAATCCGAAGATGAAAGTCGTGCAGGAGGAGATCTTCGGGCCGGTGGTCACGGCCATTCCGTTTGACGACGCCGACGAGTTGGTCACGCAAGCCAATGACAACATCTACGGATTGGCGGCTGGAATCTGGACGAAAGACATCCAGAAAGCGCACCGTCTCGCTTCCCAACTGCGTGCGGGGACGGTCTGGATCAACTGCTATAACATTTTTGACGCAGCTTTGCCTTTTGGCGGATACAAGCAGTCAGGTTGGGGCCGCGAAATGGGCCGCGAAGCACTGGAAATGTATACGGAAGTGAAGGCGGTGTGCTCGGCGTTGTGAGCTAACTGAGAAACAAAATACCGGGAGCGGAAGTGGAAGAGCGGCGCTTTCAGCGCCGCGTTAATCGCTTGTTACCACACGCGGCGCTGAAAGCGCCGCTCTTCCACGGGTTGTCCCAGCTCTGGTGGTGGTGTTGCTAGGTCTTTAGTTTCCTAAGAACTCAACGTGAACGTAGGTGCCAAGCCTGACGTTGTAGGCCAGGTACCAGCCGTCGTGGTCGGGATCTTCATAAATCACGACCTGGTCCGTGTCCCAGAGCCAGCCATCGCAGAAACCCACATCGTAGGGCGCGACGCTGAAGTAGAACCCGCCGAACCAGAAGCGGCCCGGGCCGCCACCTTCAATCCGCCAAACGTGACCGCGGCCGAAGCCACCGGGAAAGTGTCCATGTTCCCAGGGGTGGTCCATGTGGTAGTGCGGATCGTCGCGGCCGGAGTCGTGCCCGATCCATTTGCCGTTGGAGTGGACGTGGGGAGCGTTGGGGTGTCCATTCTTATCGCTATATCCGTGCGGGCCGGGCGCTGGCGCGGGATGCCCCACGCGGACAGGAGCCGGACCATGAGAAGGGATGTGTCCCGCACCGCCAACACCATGCGAGCCATGCTGTGCAAAAACTGGCACTGAAAAAAACAACAACACTGCCACAAAACCAATAAGTTTCTTCATTCAGCCTCCTATGACGACACTTTATTATATTCTTGAAAGATTGAGCGTGTGCAAGCCCTGGGAACGGAATGTGAACCGCACAAGTGTGACAATTGTCATTTTTCGTCGCTGACAAATTCCACTGGTCACCGAGCTTAGGATGGTGCATTCTCTTTTGAGGTTTTCTTCCGGCGTGAATAAATTTACCTTTGTGGATGAGCGGCTCAAATGAAATACAATTCTGCAACGAAAGGAACACTCTCGATGAAGCGTCTAGCAATTATGCTGTTATTTTCCGCCTTGCCCGTGCTTGCGGCCGACAACTCGGTTTCCGGAACCTGGAAGGTGGAGGGGAACGTCAGTGGTTATGCCGTTGACCGGCTCTGCACCTTCAAACAGGATGGCAATAAATTGACCGGGTCCTGCCACAACGGCGATAGCAACGCGCCTGACGAAAAACCGACTCCATTTACGGGTGACGTAAAAGATAAAACAGTGACCTGGAAGTACGACGTGGATTGGAACGGCAGCACTCTCACCGCCACCTACACCGGCGCGTGGGACGGCGATTCAGCCATGACGGGTGCGATTGACGTCCAGCCGGTGAATGCCGCTGGAACTTTCACCGCGAAGAAGAACAAGTAGTAGCGCCGGAGACCCTCTGTGCCTTCGAGGAATTCGAGCGCTGCCTCGACTGAGACAAAATTCGAATCATGATTGTTTCAGGAATTTTCCCTGCTCGAGTTGCTCGAAAGCCTGCCGGAGTTGTTCCTGCGTGTTCATGACGATGGGTCCGTACCATGCCACTGGTTCTTCGAGCGGTTTCCCTGAGACCAAGAGGAACCGGATGCCATCGTCTCCGGCTTGCACGGTGACCTCGTCGCCGCGATCAAAAAGTATGAGCGAACGATTATCGGCTTCCACGGGAGGCGCAGTGTCCAACCATTTCACGCCTTCGGTGGGCACCCTGAGCGGACCGGATGCGTTACAGAACTTTCCGCTTCCCGCAAAAACGTAGGCGAAGGCGTGGCGAGTGGTTTCCACCGGGAGCGTTTTTCTTCGGCCGGGAGATACGGAAACATCCAGATAAATCGGCTCGGCGGCAATTCCATCGACTGGGCCCGTCTTCCCCCAGAAAGATCCGCACACCACGCGCACGTGGGTACCGTCGTCGTCCTTGATTTCAGGGATGTCGAGGGCTTTCACTTCCTGGTAACGCGGATCAGTCATCTTGAGCGATGCCGGAAGATTCGCCCACAATTGAAATCCGTGCATGCGGCCGGCTTGATCACCCTTGGGCATCTCCTGATGGATGATGCCGCTGCCTGCCGTCATCCATTGCACGTCGCCGGCCGCGATCGCGCCGTGGTTCCCCATACTATCGCCATGTTCCACCGTTCCTGCCAGAACGTACGTGATGGTCTCGATCCCACGATGGGGATGCCATGGGAAGCCCGCCAAATAATCTTCCGGGACATCGTTGCGGAAATCATCGAGCAGCAGGAACGGATCAAAGTCTTTGGTGTTGCCGAAGCCGAACGCGCGGCGCAAATGTACTCCTGCGCCTTCCATGGTCGGTTTGGACTTGATGACCCGCTTCACTGGCCGAATCGACATGCTTGTCTCATCCTGGGTGGAAAAGATGGAGCGGGAGACCGGGATCGAACCGGCGACATCCAGCTTGGGAAGCTGGCGTTCTACCTCTGAACTACTCCCGCTCGATAGTTTGTTAAGGCGAGATTAACATCGCGGGGAACGTGCTGGCAACGCGGAGACGTTATGATGAATGGTGGCGGGAAGGGCCACATCAGTTATGAGTCTGGTGATTCGCCGGTCGAAGATTCACTCGGATGGCTGCTACACGACTGAGCCCATCAAGCAGAAGGAGTTGGTCATCGAGTATACGGGGCCGCGCCTTACCATTAAGGAAGCGGATGATATTTATGAGAAATCTCCGCGGACTTATCTTTTCGGGCTTACCGACGGCGAGCATGCAATTGATGGCGACGGAGTGGCGGCATTTATTAATCACTCCTGCGATCCTAATTGCGAAGCGGATGAAATCGATGGGCGAGTGCTGATCACTTCGATCCGCGACATCGGGGCGGGCGAGGAGTTGAGCTATGACTACAACCTGTACGATGGCGAGCTGGACGATGAGTCTCCGTGTTTTTGCGGGGCGGCGAGTTGTCGCGGGAGCATGTATTCAGAGAAAGAGTTGGGGAGGCGGGCGCGGGCGATGAAGAAAGCGAAGAAGAGCAAGAGCTGAGGTGTGAGCTTGTGCCGTCTCTTCGGGACCCATCTTAGGTCCAGCGGAACCAGCGCAGGGCTAGCAGGAAAGACACCCCACCCCAAACGACGAGGACTAGGATGCGTCCAGATTGCGCAAACAACGATGCGCCTTGCAGGATGGTGTCGCGCAGTGCGTCGTTGAGGGCGGTTAAAGGAAGCAGCTTAATGAAGGGCTGAATCACCGCGGGGAAACGCTGGTAGGAGAAGAAGACGCCGGAGAAAATCCACATCGGCATCATGACCAGGTTCATGAGACCGCTGACGCTTTCGATTTTCTGAGCGCGGCTGGCGGTGAGCAGACCCAGGCCGCCGAAAGAGACTGCGCCGATGGCTCCGATCAGCAGGATGGTGAATAGAGAACCCAGAATACGCATGTGAAAAACCAGCGCGCCGAAACCGAGCAGCAAGCTGACTTCGACAACCATCAAGATTAAGCGGCTGCTGAGCAGAGCGAGCAGGAAGTCCATCCGGCGCATGGGAGTGGCCACGAAGCGCTTGAGCAGTTTACGCTGGCGCATTTCAACCAGGGCGAAGCCGATTCCCCACATGGCTGCATTCATCAGGTTCATGCCGAGCATGCCGGGGACGAGGAAATCAATGTAACGGGAGCCCGGCTCGCTCGAGGTGACGGCCGTGGTCGGGATGACGTCCTTGCGGCCGGCGGCAGATTGCAGGGCGGCGTCGACCTCAGCTCGAGAAAGAACGCTCTCCGGACGCGCCGGGTCGTAACGATATTGAATCCTGCCGTCCTGGCCGGTTTCGACCACAAGATCATATTTCCCCAAGCGGAAGCCTTGCAGGGCCTGCGATTGCTCAAGCACTTCCGCACGAATCAAGGAGTTTTGTGGCGAGCGCTGAATCAGCGCCAAGGTACCTTGTGCGCCGGGGCCCGAAACAATCGCGATCGGCGTGGCGTCGGCGGGCTTGTTGCGAAAAGCGATGCCGAGGCCCAAGGCCAGCAGTATGGGAAACATGAAAACCCAAAAGATGACTTCGGGCTCACGCTGTAATTCTCTCAGGCGGGCCATTAACAGGTGCCTGTAGCCGGACCAGCGGCCATTCGGCGGCGCGGGACGTTTCTTCGGTTCAGCAGCCGGAGCGGTGGGCGCGACGGTGGTGGTGGTCATCACTCCTCCCTCAGATGGCGTCCGGTCAGGCGCACGAAGACGTCCTCCAGGCTGGCCTGGCGGGTGGTGAGATGAAGCAATTGCTCACCCCGTTTGGCGACCGCATCCAACAATGCAGGAATGGTGAGATGCGGTTCATGCACAGTCAGGCTAATCAGACCATTCTCGTCACGGACAGACTCAACACCGGGAAGAGGCCGCCAACTTTCCAGAGTGGCGCCGTCGGAGTTGCTGACAGAGAATTCCACCACGTGGTGTCCGCCGAGGCGGTCAATGAGGTCCGCCGGTGAGCCTTCGGCGATGATCTGGCCGTGATCAACGATGGCGAGGCGATCGCAGAGACGTTCGGCTTCGTCCATGTAATGTGTGGTCAGCAAGACTGTTCCGCCGGCCTTTTGAAAGGCGCGAATGATGTCCCAAAGCTGGCGGCGGCTCTGCGGGTCAAGGCCGGTGGTGGGTTCATCGAGGAAAAGAATTTTCGGATTGCCGACCAGCGCAGTCGCCACGGCAAGCCGTTGGCGTTGTCCGCCGGATAGTGTGCCGACCCGGGCATTCGCCTTTTCGGTGAGCTGCATTTCTTCCAATACTGCCTCCGCCGAACGGGGTTGGCGATAGAAGCTGGCAAAAAGATGCAGTGTCTCGCGGACGGTGAGCTTTTCCGTCAGACGAGTTTCCTGCAAAGAGACCCCGAGCAGCTCGCGTAGCTCACGCTGATTGGTTTGCCAGTTGCGACCGAGAATGGTTACCTGACCGGCCGTGGGAGCGAGTAAACCTTCGAGGATTTCGATGGTGGTAGTCTTGCCCGCGCCATTGGGGCCGAGCAGGCCGAAGCACTCGCCGCCCTGAATTTCGAGATTGAGGCCACGAACGGCTTCGACTTTGCCGTCGTAGGTCTTGCGCAGGTCGCGGCATTGAATGGCGGCGGACACTTCGGCATTCTAGCGGAGAGAGACGTTTTTGTGCTCGCGATTGTGAAGAATATCTGTTGAACATCTTGGTTTAGAATTAAAGCCTCAATGCGCAACCATCCTTCCATGCGCGCGCTGCGACGCGGCTTCACTTGACGGCGGCCCTCCTAAACGCCCGTGCGTCGTTTGAAAGACAGTCGTCAGCCACCAGCCATCAGGTCACAGGAAAGGGAACCCGGTTATGCTTCGGAAAATTCGGCAGTCATTTGCCTGCGCACTGGCATTAGCGTCGTTAGCTGGGGCGCAAGAGACGCGGCATTTTACCTTTCACTATGGATTTACGGTGAAGAACATTCTGCTCGGCGACAAAGTGCGAGTCTGGTTCCCTGCCGCCCATTCGGACCAGTTTCAGGAAGTGAAGGTCGTTTCAGCCGGTGGTGATTTACCGCTGAAGAAAACCCGCGAATCGAAAAATGGGAACGAGATTTACTACGCCGAAACCTCGAAGGCAAAGCAGATGGAACTGCATTTTGAAGTTGTCTACGACGTGGTGCGGCATGAGCGGTTGACGTTCGGGGTGTATTCCCCGCACCTGGAGGCGCTCAAATTGAGCGACAAGGAAAGAAAAGAATATCTGGCACCGGACAAGCTGGTACCGGTAACGGGATTACCGGCGGACCTGGCAGTGAAAGTAACTGAGGGAAAGACTTCGTCTCTGGATAAAGCGCGAGCCATATACGACTACGTTTTCACCACCATGCGGTATGACAAGACGGGAACCGGTTGGGGCCGGGGCGATGTGCTGTACGCCTGCGATGCGAAGAAAGGCAACTGCACCGACTTTCATTCTTTGTTTATTGCCATGGCACGTTCGCAGGGAATTCCGGCGCGGTTTGAAATTGGATTTCCGCTGCCTCCGGACAAGCATGCAGCCGAGATTGCCGGATATCACTGCTGGGCGGAGTTCTTCGAACCCACTCATGGATGGATTCCGGTGGATATTTCCGAGGCCTGGAAACATCAGGAAAAGCGGGAATATTTTTTTGGGGCACAGGATGACAATCGGGTGCAGTTCAGCATGGGGCGCGATCTGATGCTAAACCCCAGGCAGGAGGGTGATTCGCTGAATTATTTTGTGTATCCCTATGTGGAAGTAGCGGGGAAGGAGTTTCCCAACGTTTCCACGGCGTTTTCGTTTGCGGATGTGGATAAAGGGATGGCGGCGGTGAAGTAAACAGCTACCTCGCTTCTCTTTGCCGGACAGCCGAGGCGGCTGTCCCTACGTGAGTCGTGGTAGGAAAGGCCCGCTTCTTACTCCCATTCAATGGTTCCGGGCGGTTTAGAGGTGATGTCGTACACGACGCGGTTCACGCCTTTGACTTCGTTCACAATCCGGCTGGACATGGTCTTGAGGAGTTCATGGGGCAAGGGCACCCAGTCGGCGGTCATGCCGTCTTCGGAGTGAACGGCGCGGACGGCGCAGGTGTAGGCATAGGTTCGCTGGTCACCCATCACACCTACCGACATGACTGGCAATAACACAGCAAATGATTGCCAGATTTTGTTATAGAGGCCGGCCTTCTTGATTTCATCGACGACGATCTCGTCGCATTCGCGCAGGATGGCGGTGCGATCGGGCGTGACTTCACCAACGATTCTCACCGCAAGCCCCGGGCCGGGGAAGGGCTGGCGCTGAAGGATTTCCTCGGGCATGCCGAGGTCGCGTCCGATGCGGCGGACTTCGTCTTTGAATAATTCCTTCAGCGGCTCGATGAGTTTGAGTTTCATCTTCTCGGGCAGGCCGCCGACGTTGTGATGAGACTTGATGATCTGCGAGGGGCCGCGGACCGAGCGTGATTCGATGACGTCGGGATAGAGCGTGCCCTGCACCAGCCAATCCACGATTCCCTCTTCTTTCTCGATGCGATGGGCTTCTTCGTCGAACACGGCGATGAATTCGCTGCCGATAATTTTGCGCTTGGTCTCGGGATCGGTGACGCCAGCGAGTTTGCTCATAAAACGCTCGGTGGCGTCGACCGCGATTAAATGTAGTCCAAGCTTGTCGCGCAGGTTCTGCTGGACTTTTTCGAATTCGTTCTTGCGCAGCACGCCGTTGTTCACGAATACGCAGGTCAAACGAGTGGGTTCTTTGTCGGTGCGCATGGCGCGGTCAACTAGAACAGCGGCTACTGCCGAGTCCACCCCGCCGGAAAGAGCGCAAATGGCGCGTCCGCGGCCCACGGTCTGGCGAACGCTAGCGACGGTTTCGTCGATGAAGCGCTGCGCGGTCCAGTTGGGCTTGGCGCCGCAGATGTTGAGAGCGAAATTGCGTAGGATGTCGGTGCCGAGTGGGGTGTGATGGACTTCGGGATGGAATTGTACCGCCCACATTTTTTTCTCTGAATTTTCGATCGCGGCAACCGCGTTGGGTGATTTCGCGGTCAAGCGGAAACCTTCTGGAAGGGCTTCGGCTTCGTCGCCGTGGGACATCCAAACTGCGAGAACTTTGGGGAGGCCTGCGAAGAGGCGCGATCCGTCCTGTAACTCGACTTTGGCGTGACCATATTCGCGTTTTGCCGCCGGACGCACCTTGCCGCCGAGGGCGTACACCATGTATTGCAGCCCGTAGCAGATACCGAGAATGGGCAGCCCGAGATTGAAGATGCCCTGGTTAGCGACGGGAGCGTCTGTGTCATAAACGGACGAAGGCCCGCCGGACAAAATGATGCCGACCGGCGAATAGCTGTGAATTTCTTCGAGCGTGGCGTTGCAGGGGAGAACTACGGAGAAAACATTCTGCTCGCGGATGCGGCGCGCGATCAACTGAGAGTACTGCGCGCCAAAATCCAGGACGACGATCGACTGGCTAAGGCTGGATTGGGTTTCCACTGATGAGTTTCTCAAATCGGAAGGCAAGTGTAAAGCTCATCTCTGGCGCTGGGCGTTAGGCTCTAGGCTTTCGAGTCAGGTCTCTTGAATCAGGTTTGGCAGATCGCTGAGGATGAGTTCGTCGCGATCCATCTCGTTGGCCAGCTGGTGAACGACTGCGGGCTGACCTCCCGCCGGTGGCGGGGAGGTGATTTCAACCGTGGGCAGAACGTCCGGCTGTTCGAGGATGGCAATGAACGACGCCAGACGCCCAATGTAGAGGAAATCTACCGCGGCAAAATATAAAAGAGTCACCAGCAGCACGCCGCCAAGAACTACGCCTGCGGGAAGCAATCCGGCGAAGGCCATGGGAAAAGCGACCGCAGAAGTGCCAATAAAGAAAACGACTATATGGCCTAGTCCAAACCATGTACTGGCAGCCAGTATGGAACCGATGCGAAGGCGGCAGAGAGCCATAGCGGAGTTAAGCGCGCCGAAGGTGTCGCAGCCCTCCGCAACCGCAAACACCGCCGCGAGAGATAGAAACCAGTTGAGGGTTGACCAGGCCAGACCGACCAGCATGACCACGAAGAAAAAGATTAGCATCGCGCTTCCGGGAGAAGGATCGCTTTCGGGAGACGCCGCCCCGCCCAGAAGAAAAGCCGCCACGCAACCTACGAATGCAGCCAGGGCGGCGGCCACGCGAAGAAAGTTAAGTCCGATGAGCGAGCGCTGAGGAAAATGGCTGGCTTGGAGTTGCGAGGATGGCAGACCATCCTCCTGGTGAAACTCGTCCAAGAGCGCCCGTATGGTGGCTGTGCGGCCCAGGGAAGCAAGCACGATCCAGGCGACGGACAAAGTCACAACCAGCAAAATCAGCGCGGCGATCAGGCGCGGCGAACTGCCATGGAAAATATGCGCCAGCGCCCGTGAGATCAGGGCTGGCTGGCGAGTCCGGAACAGCAATTGGTCACGGGCGGTGACGGGCAGAGAATCCAGGTATTCGATTCCCGAAAATATGAGCAGCGACGCGGCGGCAAAACCGAAGCTCCAACGCCAGGCAATCTCCGCCAGGCCGAACAATGGCCGCGAAAACATGATGCGAAAACCAGCGAAGGTGGGTGAGCGGCCCGGCATAGGAATAGAGTATCGCACCTCGGGTGTGAATAGTCCGCTAAGGTAACGTTAACTTTTAGCGATAACGTTAACTCACAATAGACTCGATAAAAACATTCAATTGCAATCGCAGGCGATTGTTGAAACCTTCTCGACTCAGCATACGTCAAACTCAGTACATCATTAGAAAAATCGTTTTTCTAATCGGTGCAAGCGCACAGGGCGCCGCTCATACTCAAACCACTCTTCTCTAGGAGGAAGACCATATGAAGAACCACAAATACACCGCCGCATTTCTTTTGGCCGCGTCTCTGTTGCCGGCCAGCGCATTTGCCAAGGACAAAACCGGCACCAAGTTCACTCTGCTCTACAAGTCACAGGTTGGAGCGACCGAACTGACTGCGGGCGATTACAAACTGCAGTGGGAAGGCACCGGCGACAACGTGCAGGTAAAAGTGTTGCAGGATGGGAAGGTCGTAGCGACCGCTCCGGCCAAACTGGTGGACAATGCGAAGCCAGTGGAAAAAACTCAGGTCACTTATCGCACCGCCGGAGACAAGGTGACGGTCGAAGAGATTGACCTCTCGCATAGTTCGCAATCGTTGGTCCTGACCGAATCTCAGAGCCAACTCGCAACCAATTAATTGAGCACGGCGACATGGATTTAGGCGGGCGCACTTTGCCCGCCTTTTTCTTTTGCCGTTCAGCGCACGACGATGTTCACCAGCTTGCCTGGCACCACGATCACTTTGACAATTTGCTTTCCGGCAATTGAAGTTTTGATCTTTTCATCGGCCAGAGCGGCTGCCTGTAGAACGTCCTGCGCCGAATCGGCAGGAACGCGAACCAGTCCCCGCAGTTTTCCGTTGATCTGTACCGGCACTTCAATTTCGTCTTCTTTGGCTAACGCCGGATCATATTTGGGCCACGGTGCACGGAGAAGGCTTCCCTTCTCCCCTAACATTTCCCATAGCTCATGGGCTAGGTAGGGAGCGAAAGGCGCCAGAAGGAGAACGAGATCGCCCTGGACCTCGGCAAGAAGTGGGGCAGGGATCGACTCCGAAGCACTATGAGTCGCGTTGTCTTCCAAACTGTAGAGTTCGTTCACCAGTTCCATGGTAGCGGCGATGCAGGTGTTGAAGTGCCAGCGTCCCTGAAAATCGTCGGTCACGCGCTTAATGGTTTGGTGCAGCTTGCGTTGAATCTGGCGAGCCTGCGGTTGCAGGGACGTAGCTGATGCTGTGTTCGCCTGCGGCGTTATGGCTGACGCAGGGGAAGACGCAGCTAGCTGCGTCTCTACGGGGCGAGTGTTGCGGGCTACAAACCTGTACACACGTCCCAGAAAACGGTGAATGCCCTCAATCCCGGTGTCCTGCCAATCAACGTCACGATCCGGCGGACCGGCGAACAGCATGTAGAGGCGCGCGCTGTCGGCGCCGAAGCGGGCGACCATGTCATCGGGCGAAACCACATTACCGCGGCTCTTGGACATGGCCGCTCCCTGATAGGTGACCATGCCCTGGGTGAACAAACGTGCGATGGGCTCGTCGTGATGGATGAGTCCCATGTCGCGCATGACCTTGCTCCAGAAGCGCGAATAGATGAGATGAAGAATCGCATGCTCGACCCCGCCGATGTATTGATCGATGGGAAACCAATAGGCGATGGTCTTCGAGTCGAACGGGGCCTTGTCGTTGTGGGCGTCTGCGTAGCGATAGAAATACCAGGAAGAGTCGACAAAAGTGTCCATGGTATCGGTTTCACGCCGCGCGGGGCCGCCGCACTTCGGACAGGTGGTGTTCACAAACTCTGGCACCCGGCCCAAAGGTGAGCCCCCGGTTAGTGTGACATCCATCTTCTCCGGCAAAATGACGGGCAGGTCTTTTTCGGGGACAGGAACAATGCCGTCCTTGTCGCAATACAGCATGGGAATCGGCGTGCCCCAGTAACGCTGGCGGGAAATGCCCCAGTCTTTCAAGCGATAAGTGACTGTGGCCTTGCCGAAACCATTTTGCTCGGCATGCGCGGACATCTTCTTGATGGCTTGGTCGCAGTCAAGACCGCTGAATGGCCCAGAGTTCACCAGCGTACCATCCATGGTGGTGAATGGAAGTGCGGGTTCGGCGACGGTCTCTTCGATGTCGGTGGCGCGGGGAAGAATGACCAGCCGGATTTCCAATTTGTATTTCTGGGCAAATTCATAATCGCGTTCGTCGTGCGCGGGCACACTCATGATGGCGCCAGTGCCGTAGTCCATGAGAATGTAGTTGGCCACCCAGATGGGAACGCGCTCCCCGTTATAAGGATTGATGGCGAAGCGTCCGGTGTTGACGCCGTGTTTTTCGATGGCGCCAATGTCGCCGACTTCTTTGGCTTTGCGCTGCTCGGCAATGAGCTGATTGACTTCGCCTCGCAAGAGATCGTTGTTCGCCATGAAATCAACAACCAACGGATGCTGGGGCGCAAGCTGGATGGACGTCGCGCCATAAATTGTATCCACGCGCGTGGTGAACACGGTGATCGCAGGAGCAGGCAAACCAACTGGCGCGTCGAGTTTGAAATCAACCTGTGTGCCTTCACTGCGGCCGATCCAGTTGCGCTGCATGGTGCGGACTTTTTCCGGCCAGTGGTCGAGCTTGTCGAGGTCATTCAAGAGCTCATCGGCATATTTAGTAATGCGCAAGAACCATTGTTCCAATTCACGTTGCTCGACGACCGTGTCCTCGTGACGCCAGCAACGACCGTTCACCACCTGTTCGTTGGCCAGCACGGTCGCGCATTTGGGACACCAGTTCACCCGGCTCTTCTTGCGATAAGCCAGGCCGCGCTCATAGAACTTCAAGAAGAACCACTGGTTCCACCTGTAATAGTCAGGCAGACAAGTGGTGACCTCTCGTGCCCAGTCATAGGCGAAGCCGAGGCGCTTCATCTGCTGCTTCATGTTGGCGATGTTGCGGAGCGTCCATTCGCGTGGAGGCGTGTTGTTCTTGATGGCGGCGTTTTCCGCCGGGAGGCCGAACGAATCCCAGCCCATGGGATGGAGCACGTTGTATCCGTTCATCCACATGTAGCGGGCCAGTGCGTCGCCGATGGCATAATTGCGCACGTGCCCCATGTGCAGAACGCCTGAGGGATACGGCAACATTTCCAAGACGTAATATTTCGGCTTGGTGGAGTTGGGTTCGGCAGCGTAGAGCGAGTCGTCCTGCTGCCAGAGCGCAGACCACTTGGCTTCAATACTCTGCGCATCATAACGAATTTCATTGGGGTCATCCGGACGATGACTGTGGGCGACCGATTGGTTTTCTTCCTGTGGCATAGATGGGATCTTCGGGTACCGTTTAATCCTTAATTTTACAACGAGTTCCGCTGTAGAGACGTGGCTTGCCACGTCTTCCACCACTGCGGCCCGGCCTGTGGTGGGTAGGCGACTACCGTGTGGCGCCGGCAAGACGCGGCGAGCCGCGTCTCTACAGGCGATTTTGGTTTTCTTGATCTTGGGACCAGTTGGCTGGATTGTTCTCGATGTAATCCCGAATGGCATTGAGCGATGCATCAGTTCGAATGATGTGATCGTGGAATCTGGGTTGCCAGGCGAAATCGAGGCCTTTTTCGCGGCATAGACGAGTGACTCCGGCTTTGTAGGATCCGACGATAGTGGAAAGAGAAACGGACTTCGGGGAAAGAACAATCAGGCCAACGCCCGCGCAGGGGTCAGCCGAAATTTGCGGTGTTGGGGAGAAGCGGTGCTCGCCAGCAATCATTACGATCATATGTGCGTGATTGGGCATGACAACAAATCTGTCGATTGAGATGTCTTGATAGTGGATTTGCAGTTTTAGCAATTCTGATTTTGCAACGCGGCCGGCAGCGGAGAGTTGCATGTTGCTGTTGGTAATCTTGCCAAAGCTACAAGCGTGGTTGCGCACACACATGGTGACGAAGTACCAACCCGGCGTACTGTAGTTCCAACCCTGAAGCCATGCACTTTCTACACGGTACTTGTTTTGATAGAGCGTCATTGCTGTCCACCGTCAGAATAGACATTATGACCTGTACTGTCCGCCGGGAGAGACGTTGCGAGCAACGTCTCTACGATAGAGTTTCAATTTGGGAATTTCTGCTGTAGAGACGTGGCTTGCCACATCTTGCCGGCGGCGGATCAGCCGACGAAGTTTGTCAGCGTCCCGATGGGTGGGATGGTGATGCGGATTTCATCGTTTATCTTCAGAGTAAAAGCATCGGGAGGGACAATGCCCGTCCCGGTGAAAAGGAAGCTGCCGCTGGGAAAACTGTTATTGCGGTATAGATATTGGGCGAGTTGGACGGGATCGCGCTTAAGTTCTTTAAGGCTGGTCATCCCGGTAAACTCGACTTTGCCGGCCCGGAGGATTTCCAGGCGGATCTCTGTAGTGCTAGGCAAGGGTTGCTTCGACACCAGCAGACACGGGCCCAGGGCACAGCTGCGGTCGTAGACTTTTGCCTGCGGCAAATACAGCGGGTTTTCTCCTTCGATATCTCTGGAACTCATGTCGTTGCCGATGGTGTATCCGGCAATTTTTCCTGCGGGAGTAAGGAATAGAACCAACTCGGGCTCAGGCACCGACCAGGAAGCGTCATCGCGGATGGCAACTTTGCCATTGGGGCCAACCACCCGGTGCGGGGTTGCCTTGAAAAACAACTCCGGGCGATCCGCCGAATAGACACGGTCATAGAAATCTCCTCCGCCTGAGGACTTCGATTCCTCCATGCGGGCATCGCGGCTGCGATAGTAGGTGACGCCGGCAGCCCACACTTCCTGACTCTCAATCGGAGGCAGGAGGCCGGCGGGGCTTGGAGGGTTGACGGGCATTGATTTCTCGATTAGGCGATCGAGGTGTTCACTAAGATCTTCGCGAGCGATTAACTGATCCCAGGTTGGGCCGGCGACTGAAAAGAATCTTTCTGCCTCCTCCGCGAAGAACCCGTGAGTGGTGCGATAGAGCTTCATGCTTTTAAAGAGCTTTTCATCATACTGGAAAGCGGCATCGCGTTGCTCCGCCGGACAGCCGAGGCGGCTGTCCCTACGTGGGCTTTTGCTAATCCAGGCATGGATGTCCCGCGCATTTTTCGCCGTTATCTCCTAAGGTACTGAAGTTATCGCGGCAGGTTACTGTGATATTGCTGTGCTTGGCATTATGTGGTCTGATCGACATTGGCAGAAGTGTAATCATCCAGAGCTAGTTTTCTCCACGCAAAGAGGCCTTCATGGGTTGGTTTTTTCTTTTCTTCTTTGTCTCGGGACTGTGCAGCATCCTCTACGAGATTGTTTGGCTCAGGCTATCGATGGCACAGTTCGGAGTCACCAGCGCACTGGTGTCGATTGTGCTGTCCATGTTCATGGCGGGTCTGGGATTGGGGTCGTGGGGAAGCGGGCGACTGATCCGGAAATATGGAGACCAACTCAGGATTCCGGCGCTGCGTCTTTATGCCGGGCTTGAGTTGCTGATCGGACTTTCAGCGATCCTGGTGCCGCACCAATTGTTGTGGGGACGCGCCATTCTGGAGCACGCCGGTCTGTCTTCTTCAGGAGCTTACTATTTGTTCTCCGGGGCCTGGATTGCACTCACCCTGGTGCCCTGGTGCTCTTGCATGGGAGCGACGATCCCAGTGGCGATGCTGGCGATCCGAAACAACTTGCAGGGAGAATCGCAGAAATCCTTTAGCTTCCTCTATCTGTCGAATGTGATCGGGGCAGCGGTTGGAACCATCGCGCCTTTGGTCTTGATCGAACTCTACGGTTTTCATGGAACCCTGAGAATTGGCGCGGTGCTGAACGCGGTTTTGGCAGCATCTGCGATTGCTCTTTCGCTGAAGGCTCCCGCCGCCAAGACTGCGGCGGCAACTTCTGCCGACACGGTTACGCCGATCGTCGTGCCGCAAGGCTCCCGTCGGACTTTGATCCTGCTCTTTGCCACCGGACTGACCAGCATGGGACTGGAGTTGGTGTGGATCCGGCAATTCACACCTTACCTGGGGACGATGGTTTACGCATTCGCCTCGATTCTGGGACTCTATCTGACATCCACTTTTATTGGCTCACAGATCTACCGAAGATGGAGCCGCACTCAGAAGCAGGAAGGACAACTGCTTTGGGTGCTGATCGGACTATTTGCGCTGTTGCCATTGCTGGCCGTGGATCCACGCAGCCAGCTTTCGGCATTGGCGCGGCTGACCTTGGGGATCATTCCGTTTTCCGCAGCTTTGGGCTTCGTCACGCCCATGCTGGTGGACCGCTGGTCGGGCGGAGATCCTGACCGCGCCGGCAGCGCCTACGCGGTCAACGTGGTGGGATGCATTCTGGGACCACTTGTGTCCGGCTTTCTGCTGTTGCCGTTGATGAGCGAGCGCTGGGTTTCCTGCTTGTTCGCGGTGCCGTGGCTGATCATTGGCATCTATCCGGGATGGTCGTCCGAGCGCGACCGAGCCGGACAACACTCCCTGCGGCAGAGCTCGGTTTCCTATTTCGTGGCGGCGGCGGCGGTGGTATTGTTTTTCCTCACGCAGGGATACGAAGACCAGTTCGGCCATCGCGAAGTCCGCCGCGACAACACTGCGACCATCATTGCGACCGGCGAAGGGATGAACAAACGGCTGCTGGTCAATGGCGTGGGCATTACTTCTCTGACGCCCATCACCAAGATGATGGCGCATCTGCCGCTGGCTTTTCTGGACCATCCCCCGAAAAATGCCTTGACCGTGTGTTTTGGCATGGGCACGACCTATCGTTCCCTGCTCTCGTGGGGCATTCCCAGCACTGCGGTCGAATTGGTGCCCAGCGTTCCTCGTATGTTCGGTTATTACCATCCTGATGGCCCGCAGATGCTGCAATCGCCGTTATCCCATGTAGTGATTGACGACGGACGCCGTTATCTGGAACGGTCAACCGAGCAATTTGATGTCATCACCATTGACCCGCCTCCACCGGTGCAGGCAGCGGGGTCGAGCATGCTGTATTCGAAGGAGTTTTATACGATCATCAAGCAGCGTCTGCGGTCAGACGGCATTTTGCAGCAGTGGTTGCCTACCGGCGATATGGCCGTTCGGGCCGCTGTGGCCCGAGCTTTGAATGAGTCTTTCCCGTACGTGCGCGTGTTCCAATACGGCCCGAACTGGGGTTTTCATTTTCTGGCCAGTAGCCATCCCATCCCGAACTTCACCGGCGAGCAGCTGTTGCAACACATGCCCCCAGCCGCGGTGCAGGACATGATGGAATGGAGATACGAACCGACGCCAGTAGAGGAGTTTACCTACCTTCTGCAACGTGAATCCACTGTGGATCGAATGATCGCGGGAGACCCAGCAGCCCCCGCCATGCAGGACGACCGGCCAGTGAACGAGTATTTCCTTCTGCGAAAGTGGATGACCAAACCTGGCACTGCCAGCGTCGTGGCCGCCAAGTAAGACTCCGCGAAAACGAGTTCTTCAAGCTCTTCCACGGGCCAGCGAGCAGGCCTTCCTCGCGGCATGACCCCGGTTTGCCCCCACCCCCGACTAACGATAAACTTAATGGTTTCGAGGTGGATCCATGCTGGTTGTCATGCAGGCAAACGCCACGGCCGAGCAGGTGCGAGCCGTTTGCCAGAAGATTGAGTCCCTGGGGTATCGTGCGCATTCCATTCCTGGCGCGGAGCGCACCGCCATTGGCATTACCGGCAATAAGGGTGAGGTCGAACCGGGAACCTTGGATGAACTGTCTGGCGTGCAGGAAGTCATCCGCGTTACCAAGCCTTATAAGCTGGTTAGCCGCGATGTGAAGCAGGAAAACACCGTCATTCGGTTTGCCGGCACGGATGCGACCCTTGGTGGCCCCGGGCTGGCCATCATCGCTGGACCCTGCGCCATTGAGAGCCGCGAACAAGCTTTTGCCGTCGCCGAACGGGTGCATCAAGCGGGCGCGCAATTCTTTCGCGGCGGGGCTTACAAGCCGCGTACTTCTCCCTATTCGTTTCAGGGCATGGAGGAAAAAGGCCTACAGATCATGGCCGAAATCCGCGACAAATTTGGCATGAAGATAGTGACTGAGGCCATTGACAACGAGTCCTTGGAGCTAGTCGAAGAATATGCGGACGTGATCCAGATCGGCGCCCGCAATATGCAGAATTTCTCTCTCCTGAAGCGCGCCGGACGGGCCCGCAAGCCCGTGCTCCTAAAGCGCGGTATGTCGGCAACGCTCGAAGAGTTCCTCATGGCGGCCGAGTATGTGATGAGTGAAGGCAATTACAATGTGGCCTTGTGTGAACGCGGCGTGCGCACTTTCGCCGACCACACCCGCAACACGCTCGATCTGAGTATCGTTCCCGCGGTCCAGCGGCTCAGCCATCTGCCGATTCTGGTCGATCCCAGTCACGGGACGGGAAAGCGGAACAAAGTCACGCCGTTGTCGCGGGCAGCCGTAGCGGTGGGCGCGGACGGATTGATCGTCGAGGTTCATCATGACCCTGACAAAGCGCTTTCTGACGGCATCCAGTCCCTTTATCCGGACCAGTTCGATGAATTGATGACACAAGTCCGGCTGATTGCGCCGATCCTGGGAAGGACGGTGCCGGCGATCGGTGCGCACGTTCCGCAGCCAGTCATCGGTACAACCCAAGTTCGCCCGCCTTCGCATCTAAGATCGTAGTTTGGGGGTACGCCGTGAGGATCGCTCTTCGAATCTTACCCATAACTATTCTTCTCAGCAGCACGATTCTGCTGGCGCAGACCGCGCCCGACACACTGCCTGGCCGTACGGACGACTCAACCCGACTCTCCCCGGAGCAAAGCCCCGCAATGCGGGCGCGGCGGATTGTGGAAATTCTGAGCGATACCAAGGGCGTTGATTTTGATCCCTATATTCGTGGAGTGCTGCGCGCGACCATGCAAAATTGGCGTGCCCTCACCGTGGGTTCGCCAGGCTTTGAGGTCACAGAGCCTACCCAAGTTGCGGTCGAGTTTTCCATCCAAAGGGACGGAACCGTGAGCGGGTTGAAACTGGCAGAGGCAAGTGGCAATGCAGCGCTTAACCAGGCAGCGCAGGACGCGGTCACGAATTCATCCCCCCTTTCGGCTCTGCCAGACGACTTCCCGGAGCAGCATCTCGAATTGCGGGTCCACTTTCGTACCCATACTAATCACATGATCTTGCAAGGCGGCGGATTGCATGGCAGGTCAGACAATTCCGCCAATGCTGAGGGCACGGCAGACTGTTGCCAGCCTGTGGAAGTAGAACCCGGCGTCTACCGAACGGGTCACGGAGTTTCCATTCCAAAAATGATTTATGGCCCCGAGCCGGCATATACCGATAAAGCCCGCAAGAAGAAGCTGCAAGGGGTGGTCATACTTCAGATCATTGTCACCGCGGAAGGCACGACTCGTGGCGTTACGGTACAAAAGAGCCTCAGTCCTGACTTGGACGAGAGCGCTATTATGGCCGTAAGCAAATGGAAATTCGAACCCGCTATGAAAGATGGCCAGCCCGTCGCAGTGCAGATCGCAGTCGAGGTCAATTTTCACTTATATTGATGGCATTGCTCGTTCCAATTTTCCGGCACCCTTTCTGGTAGTCTTAGCTCTTTAATTTTCCCTTCGATTTACTTTGAGAAAACTACTCCTCATCATTGTTCTGGCTCCCGTCCTGGGCGGACTCGGCTGGTGGTACTTTGGCGAGCGTCCGTTACCGGCGAACGGGCCTGCTTATCGCGAATATGCCTATATCACCAATGGAAAAAGTAATACCGTCAGCGTAATTGACCTGCGCAGCTTTGAGCCTGCCAAGACCGTCAAAGTAGGCAACGAGCCGACGGGAGTGGCGGCGAATAGCAAGAAGAACGAAGTGTATGTGGTCAACACGGCGTCGAACAACATCAGTGTGATTGACGCCGAGCAGAATCTGGTGGTGGCTACCATCGGAGTACACGGCAAGCCTTATTTCATCGACGTCTCGGAGGACGGGAAGCGCGCCTACGTTGCCAACTCGGCCTCCAACAACGTTTCGGTCATTGATCTGGATAGGCGCATCGTCCTTGGTGTTCTTCGTGTCGGACTTTCACCTGGGCTCGCCCGAGTCTCCCCAGACGGCACGACCGTCGTGGTGAGCAATCGCGGCGACAACACGGTTTCCCTGATCGATACCGCGCAACTCAAAGTACGGAGCACGATTCCAGTTTGCCAGCAGCCGGAAGACATCGTCATCCTTCCGGACAGCAGCAAAGCCTTCGTGGCTTGCTCGGGTTCATCGCAGGTCGCATCCATTGATTTGAGGAGCGAGAAGGTACTCGCCCTGCTCGATGTCGGAAAGACGCCGGTGCATCTGGCGTTGAAGCCCGACGGCGGCGAATTGATGGTGAGCAACTTTGATTCGGACAGCATCTCGATTATCGAGACCACGACCAATGAAGTCAGCGGCAGTTATTTGATCGGCACGAACCCCGCGCATGGTGTCGTGAGTGACGATAATTCCCGCCTGTATGTTTCCGACTTTGGAGCCAGCGCGGTGTCGGTGTACGACATTGATCTGGGAAAGATGATTGCCTCACTGCCGGTGGGAAGCCATCCCGATGGGCTGGCACTCTCGCGGAGTCAGAATTATCTTTTGATTTTGGATTCAGCCTCGGGAGATGTCACCGTCATCCAAAAGCGTATTCCGAAGAAGAAGTTCGAACGCGGAGAGTATTCGCTGCTCACCATGATCCCGGTGGGCGCACAACCGAACAACATTGTGGTGAAATCGTTCGTGCTGGTGAAGCCGGGGAAATAGTTAGCAGGTTTTGATTTCGGTTGGGGCAAAGGAGACTTCCGATTATGACGAAATCTCAACGATTCTTTCGCTATGTCTGGCGCATCAATGCCGTACTCATTCTCCTTGCTGCCGGGGCCGCTACCGTGGGCATCGTGGCAGCGCTAGTGTCGGAATTCGGTGACAAAATGGTTCGACATCGCGAAGAAACAGTAGGCGTTCCCGTAGCCGTTGACGGCTCGAGCGCTGACTTATCGCTTGGCCGCGCGGTTATAGTGCCGGGAAGCAACGTGGTCCAAATCGATCTCTCGCTGAATCGCGGAGGAAAAGGTTTGAGCAGCGGCGGGTACGCGGAGACACGGAACATCCTGTTCATCGAACCGGGCCAGAAAAGCGGGCGCTGGCTGCTCCCCGACAACGATCACGTCATCGCCGATAGTACGGAGATCAACGACGAGCGAGATGCCAAAGGGACGCGGACAGTCGCGACTGCGGTTCTGGTGATGCCAGCATCCAACTCGGCCGAAGCCGGGGGGAGACTTCTACTGTTCGATCCTACAGCTCGGAATATTGTCGAGGCGGCGACGAACGTCAGGGCAATTCAATTGGCCGCATTCTCAGGTGGCGAGTTGACCGTTCTCTACGAACGCAAAAGACATCTCGTCCTCGCGGAGTTCGATCCTCAATCGCTGGCGAGAAAAAGCGAACAGGAAATCGATGTTCCCCAGCTCAACTAAAGGCGGGGCAGAGGGCTAGGCGTTGGCTCCGCAGCATTTCTTGTATTTCTTCCCTGACCCGCAGGGACAGGGATCATTGCGCCCGATTTTATCGCCGCCGCGTACGACCTGTTGTACCGTCTGCTGGTCGCCAGAACCAGCCATGCGCGCCTGATCCAGCTCGCGGCGCTTTCTGCGCTGGAACGCTTCTTCAATTTCATCCACCGAAGTGGCTACATTTCGGGGCGGACGGCTGCCGTTGCCATCTCCTCCGCCTCGGGGTAGACCTGGGATCGTGCCTGTGCCGTCGGGGGCGGAGGCGGTATCGACGGGCCGTTCCAGAATCTGCATCAAGTAGAGAAGTCGGACAGTTTCTTCCTGGAAACGCTGCATCATGGCTTCGAACATGTCGAACGACTCGCGCTTATATTCGACCAGTGGGTCGTGCTGGCCGTAGCCGCGTAACCCGATGCCTTCCTTCAGGTGATCCATGTCTCGCAGGTGGTCTTTCCACTGCGAATCAATCACGTTCAACATGATCATGCGCTCGTGATAGCGCATGGCATCAGGCCCGATGAGAAATTCCTTGCCGTCGTAACGAGATTTGAGTTTGTCAAAAATTGCATCGCCCAGTTCCTGGCGGTTGAGCGACTCTGGCTGGATTCCTTCCGCAAGAATGTCCACTCCGAATCGACTGAACATCGCATCTTTTAAACCCTTGAGGTCCCAGTCCGCAGGATGGGCCTTGACCGGACAGAATTCATCAAGCTGGGCAGCCAGAATGCCAGATACATACTCTTCAAGAATCAGGTCTTTCTGATCCACTCCTTGCAGCAAGCGGCGGCGGAGACCATAGACCGCCTCGCGTTGCTTGTTCATTACGTCGTCATATTCAAGCAGGTGTTTGCGAGCTTCAAAGTTCTGCCCTTCGACTGCTTTCTGCGCTGCCTCGATGCGACGGCTGATCAGCTTGGATTCAATCGGTATGCCTTCTTCCATGCCGAGCCGCTGTAGCAGATTCGAGACCCATTCCTTGGCGAAGATGCGCATAAGGTCATCTTCGAGTGAGAGATAAAAGCGCGATGAACCGGGATCACCCTGGCGGCCGGCGCGGCCGCGGAGCTGGTTATCAATGCGGCGAGCCTCGTGGCGTTCGGTGCCAAATATGTGCAGACCGCCTGCGGCCACGACTTCATCGTGCTCCTTGTCGGTTTGGAGCTTGTGACGATTGAAGGCTTCCGTCCACTGATCGGTTGGAACTACATATTCATTGCCGTTGTAGTACCAGACCGTGCTTTTCGAGTCGTCGACTTCGATTTGGATTTTGCCCTGCGCAGCGCGCAAAGGCTGGGCGATTCCCTTCTTCACGCATTCCTGCTTGGCCATGAACTCGGGATTGCCGCCGAGCAGAATATCGGTGCCACGACCGGCCATGTTGGTGGCAATCGTGACCATGTCTTTGCGTCCCGCTTGGGCCACGATTTCGGCTTCACGCTCGTGGTACTTGGCATTGAGCACCACGTGCTTGATGCCTTTTTTCTTCAGTAACTCGGAGAGCCGCTCGGATTTTTCGATCGACGTGGTGCCCACCAGCACCGGCTGGCCGGTTTCATGGAGCTTTTGGACCTCGTCGGAAGCCGCATAGTACTTTTCTTTTTCCGTCCGGTAAACGACGTCCGGGTTCTCCAGCCGCCGCATTTCCTTGTTGGTGGGAATCACATTTACTTCGAGCTTGTAGATTTTGTCGAACTCAGGGGCTTCGGTTTCCGCGGTACCGGTCATGCCCGCCAGCTTCTTGTACATGCGGAAATAATTTTGAAAAGTGATGGTGGCGAGCGTCTGGTTCTCGCGTTCGATCTTTACGTTTTCTTTGGCTTCGACCGACTGGTGCAGACCATCCGACCAGCGCCGCCCTGGCATCAGGCGCCCGGTGAACTCGTCCACGATGATGACTTCGCCGTCTTTCACCACGTATTCCACATCGCGGTGGTAAAGAGAATGCGCCTTGATGGCGGTCTCGACGTGGTGCTTAAGGTCCCAGTTTTCCGGATCGGCGATGTTGCCGATGCCCAAAAGTCCTTCCACTTTTATCCAGCCATCGTCGGTGACGGTGATGCTGCGGTGCTTTTCATCAACCACGTAGTCGCCAGTGAGCTGGGCGGGCTCGCCGGGTGCAACGTCGATCTCCTTGCCTTTTTCCAGTTTGGGGATGATGCGATTGACCTTGGCATATTTGTCGGTGGATTCTTCGCTTGCGCCAGAAATGATGAGCGGCGTGCGGGCCTCGTCAATCAGGATGGAATCCACTTCGTCTACGATGGAGAAGTTGTGGCCGCGCTGCACGCAATCCTTGGCGTCGAACTTCATGTTGTCGCGCAGGTAGTCGAAGCCAAACTCATTGTTGGTGCCGTAGGTCACGTCGGCTGCATAGGCGTCGCGGCGCTGCTGGTCGTCGAGATCGTGGACGATGACGCCAACACTCAGGCCGAGAAAGCTGTAGAGGCGGCCCATCCATTCCGAGTCGCGCTTGGCCAGATAATCGTTGACCGTAATCACGTGCACGCCGCGTCCGCTGAGAGCATTGAGATAAACCGGAAGGGTGGCGACCAGGGTTTTGCCTTCGCCGGTCTTCATCTCGGCGATCTTGCCATCGTGCAAAACCATGCCGCCGATAAGTTGCACATCAAAGTGCCGCATGTTTAGGACTCTGCGTCCGGCCTCGCGAACCACCGCGAAGGCTTCGACAAGAATCTCGCCCAGCGCTTCCTGAATCGCTTTATATTTCTCGTCGTCGAGCTGCTTGATTGCGTCGGAATCACTGGGATCATCGGGAGCTTCAGGAAGCCGGCTCAGACGCTCCTGGACGCGCTGGCGGAAGGTGTCGGTTTTGGCGCGCAGTTCCTCGTCGCTGAGCTTTTGCATGGCGGGCTCGAGCGCATTGATGGCCTCCACATTGGGCATCAAGCGCTTGACCTCGCGCTCGTTCTTGGTCCCGAAAACCTTGCCTAACAGTGTGTTAATCAACTATAGATTCCTTGATGGGCAAATCGAGTGGCATCAAATCGCTTAATTCTGCGTCCTTTAGAAGCCTAGCATATTAGATGCAGCGTGCGGCGGTAAGTCGCGGGAAGGGTGTTTAACCCTTTTGCACGCTACTCGTGTCAGAGAAACACTGGCTGTGGCATTGATTCCAATGATTCAGTCGACGCGATGGACTCAGCGCTCGTTAAGCTTTTCAGGTATATTTCCCGACGAAGATGCCGACCTTCTACGACCGCTTTCGCGAATGCGCTGAACACTGGCCGGGCAATGTCGCCCTGGAGATTCAGCGGCGCGACCGCATGGAAAGCTACACCTATGCGGAAGTGCTCCAGATGGCGGAATCCATTGGGCATTGGCTCACCGAAAGCAAATTTCCCCAGGGCACCCGCATCGCCATCCTGGCGGACAATCACCCGCGCTGGGTGGCCGCCTATCTCGGGATCATCGCTGCCGGATGCACGACGGTCCCTCTGGATACCGCGCTTCATCTGGACCAGGTAGCCAAGCTGTTGAAGGACAGCGGCAGTTCTCTCATATTCTGCGATACGAAGCACCTGCCGATTGCGCGAGATGCTTTCAAAGAAATCGGAGCCGGGATTGTGCTCACGGATGAAGCTGGCGATCCGGCGCAAGTCATAAATGATCTCGACCGAATTTTCGCGGCCGGGCACGGCGGCTTCTCTCCCTTGCCCGTCACCAGCGATGATCTCGCCTGCTTGATCTACACTTCTGGCACGACGGCCGATCCCAAAGGCGTGATGCTCACCCACGCCAACATTCTGGGTGAAGTCGAGGCCGTCTTCGCCTGGGTGGACATTGGCCCCACCGATGCCGTGCTCGGCGTACTGCCTCTATTTCATGTGCTCTCCCAGATGGCGAACCTTCTGTTGCCACTGGTGAAGGGCGCACGCGTTGTCTACCTGGAGACGTTAAATACCACCGAACTGCTGCGGGCATTGAAAGAGCGCGAGATCACGGCGTTTGCCGTGGTGCCACAATTTTTCTATCTGATTCACGATCGTATTTTCAAGGAAGTCGCCAAACGAGGAAAGCTGGCGCGCTGGGTAGTGCGAGCGATGATGTCGGCTACGCGCTTCGCCCGGCAATTCGGCTGGAACACAGGAAAGCTATTCTTCGGCAAGGTTCACAATACCTTTGGCCCCAGGATGCGTTATCTGGTAACCGGAGGCTCGCGCTTTGATCCGCAGATCGGGCGTGACTTTTATGCGCTCGGAATCGATGTCCTGCAAGCCTACGGCCTGACTGAAACCAGCGCCGCCGCCTTTGCAACCTCTCCCCATGACAACGTCATCGGCTCCGTTGGCAAGCCCCTCCCTGGGGTGGAAGCCAGGATTGCCGATCCACAGCCGCAAGAAAACGGTCCGGACATTGGCGAAATTGCGATTCGTGGCGCCATTGTGATGAAGGGATATTGGAATCGCCCCGACGCCACGGAGGCTGTTCTGAAAGACGGATGGTTTTACACCGGCGATCTCGGGCGTTTTGACGAAGCCGGCAATCTGTTCATCACCGGTCGCAAGAAGGAAGTCATCGTCCTCAGCAACGGAAAAAACATTTATCCGGAAGAAATTGAGGCCCATTACTTGAAGTCTTCCTACGTTAAGGAGATCGCGGTCATGGGGCTCGAAGGACCGCCGGGGGACCCCACCGCGGAGCGACTGCATGCCGTGATCGTGCCCAATTTCGACGTTCTCAAGGAAAGAAAGATCGTTAACTCAAAGGAAGTAATCCGCTGGGACATTGAGGGCCTGTCGGCGCAGCTGGCTTCCACCAAGCGGATTGGGAGTTACGAAATCTGGCAGGAGGATTTGCCGCGCACGACTACGCGCAAACTAAAACGTTTCGAAATTGAAAAGCGCGCCCGGGCCAATCAAGCCTCGGGACAGACTGGCGAAGAGAAAGCCGAATCAGAAAAGCCCTTAACCGCTGACGAAACCGCCTGGATCGAGCAACCAGACGTACAACGAGCACTCAAAGTGATGCGCGAATACTCGAAAGCCGCAGCCGCCCTGATTCGCCCTGGGGACAATCTTGAGCTCGACCTTGGTCTCGATTCGATGCTGCGGGTCGAGCTTCTGGTCGCGCTCGAACAGGAAATCGGCGGCGACGTGGAAGAGTCACAATTGGCGGAAATTTATACCGTACGCGAACTGGTCGATGCGATTCGCGAAAGTGCAGCCAGCGGCAAGACCGCAACCCGAGGGCAATTTGCCGGCTGGACGGCGGTGCTACGCGAAGAGCCAACCGATCCGGAAGCCCTTGCGCTCAAACGCCCCGAACGTTTCAGCGCAGCCGCGTTGTTTGCGATATTCCTGGGGCTGCGGCTTTTCTCATACTTGCTCTTCCGCTTGCGCGTCGAAGACCTGGAAAAGCTTCCTGCTCACGGTCCCTTCATTCTTTCTTCCAACCACCAGAGTTATCTGGATCCGCTTATCCTGGCCAGCATTCTTCCCTGGAGGATTTTTCGTGGTTTGTTTGCCGTGGGCACCAGCGAAATATTCGGTTCAGGCTCCATGCGAATCCTGGCGCGCTGGCTGCGAGTGGTCGTGGTGGACCCGGATGCGAACCTGATTCCAGCCATGCGGGCAGGGGCTTACGGCCTGCGAAATGGACGGGTGTTGATCCTCTACCCTGAAGGGGAGCGCAGCATTGATGGCAAGCCTAGGATCTTCAAGAAGGGCGCAGCAATTCTTTCTATCCACCTACAGGTTCCGATCGTGCCGATTGCGATTGAAGGATTCTACGAAGCCTGGCCGCGTGGGAAAGGCTTCCAGAAGTTTGCTCCGTTGCAGATTACGTTCGGTGACCCGATTCTGCCTCCGCCAGAAACCGCCGCGTCGGAAGCAGAGTACGAACGGCTCACCGCGCAAGTGAAAGAACGAGTGGTTGGGATGTGGGAAGAACTCAGGAAGTCGTAATCGAAGCTTCTAGCTTTATTTCGCTCGCGGGTGCGTCTGGTCGTATACCTGCAAAACGTGCTTCATGGAGAGCTGGGTGTAGCGCTGCGTGGTTGAAAGCCGCTCGTGGCCCAACATTTCCTGGATGGCCCGCAGATCAGCTCCTTCTTCCAGCATATGGGTGCCAAAGGCGTGACGCAGAGTATGGGGATGCACGTCGGGTGACATTCCTTTGGCGACGGCGATCTTCTTGATAATGCGTCCCACACTGCGAGTGGTGAGGCGGCCACCGCGCTGGTTGATCAGTAAAGCCGTGATATTTTTCTTGCAGTCGGCGAGTCGCTTTTGACGGGTTGGCAAATAAACGGCAAGTGCGATCTTCACTGAATCTCCGAAAGGCACATAGCGTTCCTTCTTTCCCTTGCCGCGAATCAGGATGGCTTCGGCGCTCAGGCGAATGTCGTCGAGATTGATTCCGATCAGCTCCGAGTTACGGATGCCGCAGCCATAAAGCAGTTCGAGCATCAGGCGATCGCGATCCGGGAACCAAGCCGTTTCCGGCATTTGGCCATCGAGCACGGTATTCATTTCTTCGATGGTTGGAACGCGCGGAAGTTTCTTCGGCAGCCTAGGCGTGGAAACCAGTGCTGCTGGATTCTGCTCCACCACGCCTTCCTGAGCCAACCAGTGATAAAGAGAACGTACTGCGGCCAGTGCGCGCGCCACTGAGGCCTTCCCCAGTCCCTTTTCGTACAGATGTGAAAGAAATCCGCGAATGGCTACGTGATCAATGCTCTGCCAACTGCGCGAGCCAGCATAGGCGGAGAAATTTGCCAGATCTCCGGTATAGGCCTTGATGGTGTGGGCCGAGGCGTTGCGCGCGAGAAGATTGCGGAGAAACTGGGCTACGGCCTTCTCGACGACGGTTTTAGATTGCTTGTTTTCGCGCATAAATCAAGTTCATCTCACCACAGAGACACAGAGTCACGGAGAAAATCAAAAAACGTCTTTCTCTGTGCCTCTGTGGTGAAAAATAGGTTCATCTAGCCTTCGCCCTCGGATGATGCTTCTGATACACGTTCTTGAGCCGGTCCAGCGCCAGGTGCGTATACGCTTGCGTAGTCGAAATGTCAGCGTGACCAAGTATGGTTTGCACGGTGCGCAGGTCGGCACCGTTTTCCACCATGTGAGTGGCGCAACTGTGGCGCAGCATGTGAGGGCTGGCATTGCGCCCCATGGAGGATGACGCGGCTCGCACCATCTGCCAAACCCGTTGCCGTGTCAGCTTCCGTGCTCCCCGACCAACAAATAAGAGCGGCGAAATATTCAGCATCTTCGAATCTGCTTTCGAACTTGTCGTCAGAATCGGTCGCGCATGCTTCATGTATTCCGCCAGTGCGTCTTGGGCCGATCTCCCTAAAGGAACAATCCGCTCCTTGTCGCCCTTGCCGCGGACCAGCATGTAACCGAGTTCGAGCTTCAAATCTTCCAGTTTGACGCTGGTGATTTCAGAGACGCGCAGCGCGCCAGCGTAAAAGACTTCCAGCATGGCGCGATTTCTTGTTGCGATCGCTTCCGATTCTTTGCTCTTAGACGCAGCCTGCGGGCTGCGCAGCATGGCTTCCATCTCGTCCCGCGCGAGGGCCTTGGGCAGCACTTTCCATTGCTTCGGGGAATCGATGTTCAGTGTGGGATCGTGCTCGATAAGTTTGTCTAGCAAAAGATAGCGATAAAAATGCCGTAGCGCCGATAGTTTCCGGCCCACGGAGCGTCCATCTACCGCATTGGCAAATAATTGCTGAATGAAGTCGCGCACATCATTGCGGCGCGCGTTTAGAAGGGTGCGCTTATGCTTTTCGAGAAATGCAGCGAACTGACCGAGATCGGTGGTGTAGGCGGCAATCGTGAGCCGTGCAAGTCCCTTTTCGACTCTTAGATAGTCTAGAAATCCTGAGACCAGGCGCGAGTTGGCTTCGGAAGACACAGAATGGAGTATGCGCGTTATCGGACGCTGGCAAAAGTGATGAACTGGGTGCGCAAGAACATACCAGCGGCTAGGTTTGCCCCGCTTCTTTCAACACTTCCGCGGCATAAAGCGCTCCCTGCGGCGTCTCCTCATGCTTGAAGTAGGCAAAGACATTTCTAGTAGCGGCCAGATGTTCCCGAAGTCGCGAGACCATGGCGTGGCGCTCTTGCGGAGTGTAGGTCGGTTTGCGAAAGCGATAGTAGACGAAATCGGAAGTCACGACGTCCGGCGTCGTTCGCTCTTCGTTCTCGGCCACACACAGCGCCCGATTATGGGCCTTCAGAAGATTGAACACTTCATCGGTGAACCATGAATCATGGCGAAATTCAAATGCTGAAGGCACGGCGCGAGGCAGCGTAGTCAGGAACTCCTCCAGAACCTTTAGGTCAGCCTTCATGTTGGGTGGCAACTGAAAGAGCACGGGCCCAAGCTTTTCCGCCCGCGCCAACGGCTCAATCGTGCCCAGGAACCGCGGAATGAAGTCCGCGGTGTTCTTCAACCGCTTGATATGGGTGATTACCTGATGGGCCTTAATACCGAATAGAAAACCGGCGGGCGATTCAGTAATCCACTTCTGGGCTGTAGTTTCCTTGAGCAACTGGCGAAAGGTGAAATTCACTTCAACCGTATTGAGCTGCGTGGTGTAATGCTGTAGAAAGTTTTTCTGCGGCAGCTTGGCCGGATAAAAATCGGGCTTCCAGGTCGGATACGCCCATCCGGATGTGCCCACATACAGTTTCGCCATCAATCACTCCAGAAAATCAGAAAATTATGACTTACGAACTTTTTTCTTCGTCACACGGTGCGTCGGCTTCGCTTTGGCTACCTTTTTCGCGCGGGCTGACAGCGGTTTGTCCGCCTGAGCGGCAATTTCCAAGCCGGACCCGGCCTTCTCAACTCCCTCAAATTTCGGCAACTTCTGTTTAAGCGCGAGCAACGGCGCGAATAAATCCCCCATTTTCTCCACGCGCTTGAGCACCTGTCCGGCCTCGAAAACCAGCACGTTCGCGTCTTTCTTTTTCAGTGCTAGCTCGACTTCTTCCCATTTGACCGGAGTCGAAACCGTGGGGTGTTCTCGCGCCCGCAAGGAATAAACACTGATGGTGGTTTTATGTTCGTCGTTCTGGCTCCAGTCCACCAACACCTTGCCAACTCGCAACTGCTTCTTCATGTCTGAGACAACGAATTCCCGGTGCTGATCTTCCAGCAATCGGGCAAGTGCATGCGCGAAGGACTTGGTTGCGTCGTAATTTGTGGAAGTGTTCAGGGGTACATAGATCTGTAGTCCTTTGGAGCCAGAAGTCTTGGGAAAACTCTGCAAACCGAAGTGCTGGAAAATTTCCCGCAGCCAAATCCCAACCTGGCAGCATTGAATAATATTCGCCGGCGGCCCCGGATCTAGATCGAAGACCATCGCGCGAGGATTCTCCATGTCTTTCGCGAGTGAAAGCGAGGGATGCAGTTCAAGCGCAGCTAGATTCGCCATCCAAACTACCGTCGCCAGATCGTTGGCCAGAATGTATTGGATGGTGCGCTGGTTCCCTTCACTCCAGATGGGCGCGGTCTTGATCCAGTCAGGGCGATGCTTGGTGGCATTCTTTTCGAAGAAAAATTCCTGATCCACCCCCCCGGGATAGCGTTTCAAGGTGAGTGGGTGGCCGGCAAGATGCGGCACAAGAACGGGTGCGATCCGCGCGTAATAGTCGATCACCTGACCTTTGGTAAAACCGGTCGCCGGGTATAGAACTTTATCCAGGTTGGTAAGCGAAAGTTGCCTGCCGTCGATTTCAATCACCTGCGAATTGCTCACATTGCCTCGCCGAAGTTGCCACTAGCATTCCCGGACATGATATTGCAATATTACCTATGAATCTCGGTGTACCGGTTTGACAATGTCCCCGTTCGCCACGTAATTTCAAACTTTTGCCCTTCTTGTCCGTCCAACCTGTTGGAGGCCCGATGAAACGTCGCATTCTGCAATCCATGGTTCTCGCGCTGCTGCTATCGACATTCGCCGCCGCTCAAGACCTGGCTTCTTTCGAGAAGCAGGTCACAGTCAAGAAACTAGCCAACGGCTTGACCGTCATCATCTGCGAGCGTCCGGAAGCGCCGGTCTTTTCCTTCTTCACCCACGTGGACGCCGGTTCCGCCCAGGACCCTCGCGGCTCCGCTGGTCTGGCGCACATGTTTGAGCACATGGCGTTCAAGGGCACCGACACCATCGGCACCAAGGATTATGCCGCCGAAAAAGTTGCTCTGGAAAAAATTGAGACGGCGTATGCGGCCTTCATCTACGAGCGCGACCGTCGCATCGGCCGTGACGATCCCAAAACCAAGGAATTGGAAAAGGCCTGGCAGGACGCCGTGAAAGCGGCAAACCAGTACGTGATTCCCAACCAGTTTCCTCAGATACTCGAGAGCAATGGGGCCGAAGGCCTTAACGCCTTCACTGATTACGATGAAACCGCCTATCACTATTCCCTGCCGGAAAACCGGCTGGAACTTTGGGCTTATCTGGAGTCGGAACGGTTCCTGCATCCAGTGATGCGCGAATTTTACAAGGAGCGCAACGTCGTCATCGAGGAACGGCGCATGCGCACCGACAGCAATCCCACCGGCCGTTTACTGGAACAGTTCACTTCCGCCGCGTTTCAAGCCAATCAATACCATCAGCCAACCATTGGCTGGACCGCGGACCTCAATACATTTTCCGCGACTGACGCCAAGAACTTCTTCGACAAATACTACGTTCCTTCCAACATGGTCGTGGCCGTGGCGGGCGACGTAAAAGCCAGTGAAGCCATACCGATCATCGAGAAATACTTTGGCCGCATCCCCTCGCACGAAAAGCCCGATGAGAGGACCACGCTCGAACCGCCGCAGAACTCAGAACGCCGCGTAGTGCTGCACGAGACTACCCAGCCTTTGTATCTCGAGGGCTATCACCGGCCCGATTATCGCGACCCCGACGATGCGGTTTACGACGCCATTACCGACCTCATGTCCAGCGGCCGCACCTCGCGCCTTTATCGGGCACTGGTGCGCGACAAGAAAATCGCCTCCGACTCAGCTGGCTTCACCGGACTTCCCGGCAACAAGTATCCCCATCTCTTCGCCTTTTATGCCTTCCCCATGCCCGGCCACAAACCGGACGAAGTAGCCGAGGCCATCCACGTGGAAATCGAGCGCTTGAAAAATGAAGACATCAGCGACGAAGAGCTCAAAATGATCAAGACCCGGGCCAAGGCCAACTTGCTGCGGGGTCTGGACAGCAATGAAGGTCTGGCCATGCAGCTAGCGGTCTACCAGACACGTTATGACGACTGGCGTGAACTCTTTCGCAGCGTGGACCGCATCGACAAAGTTACCAAAGCGGACATCCGCCGCGTAGCCACGAAAATCTTCGTTGCCACCAACCGGACGGTAGGCATTATCGAGTACACGCCTGCATCGGCGCCGGCTGCCCAGGGAGGTGCGCAATGAAACGACCTATCCTGATTGCTCTCGCGCTACTGCTCGCAATGTGTGTGCCGCAGTTACTCGCGCAAACTACCTGGCAACAGATCCCAATTCCCCAATTGCCGGCGTTCCACCCGCAGGAACCCAAGAGAATCGAATTACCCAACGGAATGGTGATTTTCCTGCAAGAAGATCACGAATTGCCTTTGATTGATGGAATCGCCCGCATTCGCGGCGGATCACGCGAGGAGCTCGCCAGCAAAACCGGGCTGCTGGATCTTTACGGCGAAGTCTGGCGGACGGGCGGCACAAAAACTCAGACTGGCGATCAACTTGACGACTTTCTGGAAATCCGCGCCGCCAAAGTGGAAACCGGCAATATCACCGATTCCACGAACATTTCGCTCTCCTGCCTCAAAGATGATTTCGACGATGTTTTCAAAGTCTTTACGGAATTACTCCGCGCGCCCGAATTCCGCGACGACAAAGTTGATCTCGCCCAGAAAGAAGCCTTCGATGGCATTTCCCGGCGCAACGATGAAGTCAGCGAAATCGCCAGCCGGGAAGCTGCCAAGCTGGCCTACGGAGCAAACAATCCTTACACCCGCGAAGCGGAGTACGCCACCATCGCGGCCGTAACCCGGCAGGACCTGCTGGATTGGCATCGTAAGTATGTTCATCCCAACAATATAATTTTGGGGATCGTCGGGGATTTCGATTCTGCCGCCATGGAAGCCAAACTGCGTCAGGCCTTCGGCGCGTGGCCCAAAGGGCCGGCGTGGCAGAAACCCGATATCAAATTCGAGCCTGCCAAGCCGGGTTATTACCAGATTCCCAAAGACGACGTGAACCAGAGCAGTATTCGCATGATGGGTCTGGGCACAACCAGAAATAATCCCGACTACTACGCGATCGAAGTGTTTAACGAAGCCTTCGGCGGCGGCTTCTCCTCGCGTCTGTTCCGCAACATCCGCACCGCGCAGGGTCTTGCGTACTCTGTTGGCGGCGGGGTGGGCACAAGATTTGACCATCCTGGCATGGTCCAATTAGCCATGGCGACGAAGAGCGGGACCACGATCGAATCCATCCAGGCCCTCTACGCGCAGATTGACGATCTGGCGAAAAATCCCATTTCGCAAGAGGAAATCCAGCGCGCCAAGGATGCGATTCTGAATTCGTTCGTCTTTAACTTCGATTCCCCAGACAAAGTCCTGCGCGAGCGTATGGCCTACGAATTTTATGGATACCCTCCTGATTTTCTGGAGCGTTATCGCGCCGGGATCGAAAAAGTGAGCGACGCCGACGTGGCGCGGGCGGCGGCAAAATATCTGCACAAAGACCAGCTCTCTGTTCTGGTCGTGGGCAATACTGCCGAGTTCGATAAGCCACTTTCGTCGCTGGGCGCGGTGACCAACATCGATATCCGCATTCCTCCGCCCCCACATACTCCGTAGAGACGTAGCAAAGCTACGTCTCTGCCGCCCGGATATCCGCAGCAAGCTCCAAGTTCCTTTCTCTGCACGCCCAAGAATCGCGCTTGACAGGTCTGACTCACAGCGTTATTCTTGCGCCATCTAAGCGAACAAAAAGCGAAAACGCAATGCCTACTCTTCCCCTATTCGGCGACTCTCCGACCCGATTGATCGGCATTGCCCGCCTCGCCGCACAAGGTGAATCTTTGCGTGAAGGCCACGATGTCGAATACTTCACTCTGCCCGTAAGGTCGGTTTTGAATCGTTGCACCAGCACGCGTGTCCGCTTTGGCTGGACGATTAATCCATACCGTGGCTGCGAATTCGCCTGCAAATATTGTTATGCCCGCTACACCCACGAATTCATGGAAATGCGCGACGGCCTCGATTTCGAGCGCAAAATTTATGTAAAGCAACATGCCGCTCATCTGCTGCGCCAGGAATTGCGCAAGGTAAAACCCGGAGAAGATATCGCCATAGGCGCCGCCACGGACCCTTACCAACCAGCCGAACGGCGTTTCGAAGTGACCCGGGGAATTCTGGAAGAGCTGGCCCGGCACAGCGGGTTGCAGATGGGCATCATTACAAAATCCAACCTCATCGTGCGCGACATGGATGTGCTGGCGGAGATTGCCAAGAATAACCAGCTGTTCGTGAATATCACTATCACCACCCTGAACACCAACCTCGCGCGCATTCTGGAACCGAGGGCGCCCCGGCCAGACCTGCGTCTGGAAGCTCTTCGCAAGCTGAATGCCGCTGGGATTCCCGCAGGGGTGGGCTGTGCTCCCGTGCTTCCCGGGATCACTGACTCGCCTCGCGATTTGGACGCCCTGGTACGTGCCACCACGGAAGCAGGTGCCGGGCACATCTTCGCCAATCCCCTGTATCTGAAGCCGTGTTCCGCGGCGGTCTTCATGCCCTTCCTGGAGAAAGAATTTCCGCAACTGGTGGAAAGTTATCGAAAGCGCTACCAGGACCGGGCATTCGTCAAAGAACCTTACCGGAAGTACATTGCAGAACTGATGCAAAACCTGCGGGAAAAATATGGCATAGGCAATCGCTTCGAGCGTTATCGCAGGATGGAAAATCCGGACGGAGAGGACCTGGTGCAACTGGGGCTGTTCTGATCCCGCTTTCTTCAAGCTCGACTATAATCACTGCTCACGCACATGGCATATCCCCCACAGCCAGGCCAGCCGCCCCGGCCCCAACCCAAGCCCTGGATGCATTTGCAGGGGTTCTGGCGGCGTGTCACCGATGGTCTCGAGATCGGTGAACTGTGGAAGCAGTTCCATACCGACGCCCGCGCCAGCTACCGGTTTTATCGCAAAGATTTCGACGCCCGCGCGCCCGAAGAAGCGCGCAAGCACAACTTCTGGCATACCGCGCAGGAGTTCATGTGGGCAATCCTGGAAAAGCTGACTCCAGCGCGGCGTGTGTTGCTCCTGCTCGGCGTCGTTCTTTTGATTTTCCCCAGCGGTGGCTTCAGTTATCACGGGAAAGCCAACGATGTGGAAGTCGTCGAATTCGATCTTCGCTTTTATGGGGGAGCGCTTTTATTCATTCTGCTGATGCTGGAAGTCGCCGACCGCGTGGTCATGAAGCGCGATCTCGAGATTGCGCACGATATTCAGAAATGGCTTCTGCCCTCCACTCCGCCCGATGTTCCAGGCTTGGCCATAGCTTTTTCCACACGGGCCGCCAATACGGTTGCGGGCGATTACTATGATGTGTTTGCGCGTCCCGCTACGGCCTCCGGCGAACCATCCTTTCTGGTTGCGGTCGCGGACGTTGCCGGCAAAAGCATCCCCGCAGCATTGCTGATGGCCACTTTCCAGGCCAGTCTCAAGACTCTGTCCACAACGCCCTGTTCTCTGGCTCAACTGATTGCGGGCATGAATCACTATGCCTGTAGCAATAGTCAAAGTGGCCTGCGTTTTACCACGGCCTTTCTCGCCGAATTCGAGCCGGGGAGCAGGATGCTCACCTATATCAATGCCGGACACAACGCGCCGATCCTGAGGCGCAGGTCAGGAGCTATCGAACGTCTGACCAACGGCGGCCTGCCCCTGGGAATCATGGCCGACGCAGCTTACCAGTCGGGAAACGTCACCTTGCAGCCAGGGGATTGGCTGGTGATCTTCACCGACGGGGTCGTCGAAGCCATGAACATCCGTGGCGAAGAGTACGAGGAAGAGCGGCTGCTGCAAGTATTGGCTGCCGGCGCTGCCACTACGCCCGATGAACTCCTGCGCCGCATCATGGGCGATCTGGATGCATTCGTTGGGGCCACGCCGCAGCACGACGACATCACCTGCCTGCTGCTTAAGGTGAGCTAAGACTTTCCCCGCTGCATGATTTCTGCGTACATCCGATGAAAGGCGTGCACGCCCTGTTCCTGCTTCACGCTGTAGCGTCCGCGCTGGTAGCTGCGGGAATGTAGGTTCTTTTGCACGGTCTCGCAAATGGCGATGTCTTCGATCTGGATCTGGTCGCTGAATTCCACCGCTGCTTTTGCGGCCGCACTGCCCAGGTCTTTCTCCGGCAAGTACCATTCAAAGATCGCCAGCGACCGCTCCGCGTCCAATGGCAGGACAATATTTAACGAAACATTGTCGGGATAACAGTTCAGCATCCAGTTGGGAAAAATCCAGAAATAGTCGGTGGTCAAATCTTCGCTGGCCTCCTGATAGCGGCGAGGCGTGGCATCCCCGGATTGCGCGCCGCGAATCGGACTGAACTGCCGCACATGCCGGGCGTAAGGCTCGACGGTGTAAGCGTTATAGTCCAGCTCGCGATTCAGCCCGGGATGCACGCTGGGCAAGTGATAGCCCTCGAGATAGTTGTCTACATAAGTCTTCCAATTGCATTTCATCTCGTAGGTGCGGCGCTCGAATAATTTCATGCCATCGAATCCGAAACGCTCCGCCTGCTTGGGCAATTCGCCCAGACTCTTGATCAGTGGCTCAGCGTCCGGATCCAGATTGACGAAGATCAGATTGAACCACTCTTCCACCCGTACCGGTTTGAGAGCAAAATACGACCGATCAAATTCCTGTACATTTTCGAACTCCGGAGCGCTGATCAGCTTCCCGTCGAGACCATATGTCCAGCCGTGGTACCCGCAACGGAAAAGCTTCCGTGAACCGCAACCTTCGGCGGGAGGGCCGGCGCGATGCCGGCAAACGTTGTAGAAGCCACGCAACTCACCCTGGACGCCGCGCACCAACAGGAGTGGTTCCCCTTGCAGCTCCGTGGTGAAGAAATCGCCCGGACTGGCCAGTTGTTGCCGCTGTCCAACGACCTGCCACGCAGCCGCGAAAATCTTCTCTTTCTCCATAGCGTAGCTTTCGGCGTCGGTGTAAAACGGTGCCGGGAGCGACCAGGCGCGGGAGATGTCAGCATCGATTTGAAGCGTATCCAGGGGAATTGGCATAGGAGAGGATCGGAACCAAGATCGGAACATTGTAAGGTACCGAGCCCTAGAAAGGGTCGACCGGGCCACCAGGCTAGGGGTCGGGCCCAGGTTTCGTTTGCAAGCTGGTTCCTCCTCCTCGTTCCTGTATATGGTGGGGGCAGGGGTCTCAAGGGAGCGTCCCAAACTGACACAAGTTGTCAGCCTCCGACAAAATCTGACACAGCCAGCCCAGGTTTACGGGATACGGGATACGGGACTGCGGTTACCAAAGATCGCGAAACCGTTGAAAACAAAGTGCCGGGCCGAAGAGCACCGTACCCCTTAGTAACTTCTGGTTGTGGCGGCTAAAATGCGAACATAGTCGGCAATTGGGTCTACTGAGACCAAGCTATTCAAATCATTCGGAGAAGAGGGAAAACGAGATGCGGAAACAGAAGGGTTTTTCACTGATCGAGTTGCTCATCGTGGTCGCGATCATTTTGATCATCGCTGCCATCGCCATTCCTAACCTGTTGCGTGCGCGTATTGCGGCTAACGAGTCGTCTTCGGTGGCTTCGATCCGTACCATCAACACTGCGGAAATCACTTACCAGACCGCCAACCCGACCATCGGCTATGCTGCAAACTTGGCCACCTTGGGCGGCAGCGGTTCGCCTTGCACCTTGTCCGCCAGCACTGCTTGCTTGATTGACAACACTCTGGCGCTGGGCAGCAAGAGCGGCTACCTGTTCGTTGCCACTCCGCAGGTTGGTGCCGGTTCGCCGACCAACAACCTGCTGACCGTGAGCAGCATCCCGCAGAACTGGAACCAGACGGGCGTACGCGGCTTCTGCTCTAACGAAGATGCCGTCATCCGTTTCGTTTCACCGGTAGCGGCACCTAGCCAGCAGACGACCGATTCCACCTGCGCGGCTTACACGGTACTCCAGTAGTTTGACCGTTTGGGCAAAGTATCCGGGGGAGGGTACAAGCCAGGAGCATCGGATGGCAACATCCGATGCTCTTTTACTCTTGTTCGACCATCGTTTCGCCATTTCGTGCAGTTTCGACCATCGAAAAATTCAAAGCGGTTCGTGGATGCAAGACCCCTGGTTGGTACTTCCAATCTGGCGCCAAACGTGCGAAAACATTGAAAACTACCGTTTCTGAAATCACGATACTGAATGGGGCAAAAGCAAAATGACACGGAAACAAAGAGGTTTTTCCCTAATTGAATTGCTCATCGTTGTGGCGATCATCCTGATTATCGCTGCGATTGCCATTCCTAACCTGTTACGCGCACGCATTGCCGCCAACGAGTCCTCGGCCGTGGGTTCGATTCGTACCATCAATACGGCGGAAGTCGCTTACCAGGCCGCCAATCCTACGATCGGCTATGCGGCGAATCTGGCCATCCTGGGCGGCAGTGGTTCGCCGTGCGGTTTGTCCGCGACGTCATCTTGTTTTATTGACAATACACTGGCACAGGGCAGCAAGAGCGGCTACGTGTTTGTGACCACCCCGCACAACGGGGGAGCAGGCACGGTCAATAGCACGCTGACGGTGAGCGCTGTC
The DNA here is from genome assembly GCA_963762965.1 of Terriglobales bacterium. Lineage (GTDB taxonomy): Bacteria > Acidobacteriota > Terriglobia > Terriglobales > Acidobacteriaceae > DATBAX01. Next base: position 3,053,231 of record CAVXME010000001.1, on the reverse strand, counting down.
CCACAGAACTGGAATCAAACCGGGGTACGCGGCTTCTGCTCCAACGAAGATGCTGTGATTCGTTACGTTGCGCCAACCGCGGCACCCAGCCAGCAAACGACCGATTCCACCTGTGCGGCTTATACGACGCTCCAGTAGCCCGAGCGCAGAGGTACCGGCCGGGAGCATCGGATGGCAATATCCGATACTCTTTATGTTTTCTTTCTCTTCCAACGCGCCCCAATCTTGCAGATCCTGAGACGAATTTGGGGGCTAACCTCTTGCAACTAGGACTATTTCCGAAATTGAGGAAGGCTCTCGAATTGAGATTTATTGTCGCTGCTTGACAAGAACTGTCAAGTTTCAAGCCCAGATGGCAAAAACTAAAGCCCTCTTTTTGCATCGTTAGTCCTCGTAAATCTATCATATCAATGACTTTGTTTTATATCGACTGGCCGCCAGTGAAAACTGGGAGGGGTGGCCAGAAACTTGCAATCATTACTAGCGCAAGGGGGCGGTGATGCAAAACAAGACAACTTTGGTTCGTGAGCCACACCCAAGAACAAAGGGATTCTCGCTTATCGAACTGCTTATCGTGGTGGCGATTATCCTGATTATCGCTGCGATTGCCATTCCGAATCTGTTGCGTGCACGTATTGCGGCCAACGAGTCGTCCGCAGTGGCTTCGGTTCGAACCATCAACACGGCGGAAGTGACTTACATGACGGCCAATCCGACTGTCGGCTATGCCGCCAATCTGGTCACCCTGGGCGGCAGCGGTTCGCCTTGCACTTTGTCCTCGACCACCGCCTGCTTGATTGACAACACGCTGGCGCTGGGCAGCAAGAGCGGCTACTTGTTTCAGGCCACACCGAGCGTTGGGAGCGGCGCTACCATCAACACCCTGTTGACGGTCAGCTCCATCCCGCAGAACTGGAACCAGACCGGCGTACGCGGCTTTTGCGCCAATGAAGACACCGTGATCCGTTACACTTCGCCGACGGCGGCACCGAGTCAGCAGACCACCGATTCAGGCTGCCTCGCTTACACGGTACTCCAGTAATCGGACAGTTTTGGCAAATACCTGGGGGAGGGTATTGAGCCATCAACGGCCAGGACGCAAGTCCTGGCCGTTTTACTTTGGTAATGTCGGGTACCCTGGCGGTCATCTCATGGCGAGGGGAATTTTGCATATAATTTTCTTTGGGCAAATGCCCCAAGCGCATTCCCTGCCATGTCCGCCATAGAAATCATCGGTCTGGAAAAGACCTATAGCGTGGGCTTCTGGCGCAAGCGGCCGAAGCGGGCCTTGCTGCCGCTCCATCTGAAAGTGGAGGAGGGCGAGATTTTCGGCTTTCTCGGACCGAACGGCGCCGGCAAGACCACCACCCTCAAACTGCTCATGGGCCTGGTGTTCCCGACCGCGGGTTCGGCCCGCATCCTGGGGATGGAAGTCAACGATCCCCGCATGAAAGCGCAGATCGGTTTTCTTCCGGAACAGCCATATTTTTACGACTATCTGACGGCGCGTGAACTGCTCGAATACTATGGCCAGCTTTCGGGTGTCCCGGCCAAAGAACGATCTCATAAAGTCAGCCATATCTTGCAGCGGGTTGGACTCACGGATTCCGCCGGAGTGCAGCTGCGCAAGTTTTCCAAGGGGATGTTGCAGCGCGTAGGCATCGCGCAAGCCATTCTGCATGATCCCAGGATCGTTTTCTTTGACGAGCCCATGTCGGGCCTGGATCCCATCGGCCGTCGCGAAGTGCGCGACCTTATGGCGGAATTGAAGCACGAAGGCAAAACCGTCTTTTTTTCCACCCACATCCTGTCCGACGCCGAAGCCTTGTGTGACCGGGTGGCCATCATGAACCTGGGACAATTGCGCGGCGTAGGCGCGGTGGCCGACCTGATCTCGAACGTGCACGGGAAAGTGGAGATGGTCTGGCAAGGCACCAGCGTGCCGGCAGCCCTGCGGGCCTTCGGCGCGGAGTGTCAGGTCGTGGGCTCAACCGTCAGGGCGGTGCTGGCGGAGGAAAATCAGGACGCCGCCATTGAAGCCCTGCGGCGGGACCGGCTGCGGCTGGTTTCGGTAATTCCCGTCCGCAGGTCTCTGGAAGATTACTTCGTGGCCCAAGTCAAGCCTGCGCAGCCGTCAGCGGGAGTAACGGCATGAACAGCCGCATTTTGCATATTGCCGCAAATACTTTCCGGGAAGCAGTACGCGATCGCGTGCTCTATAACCTGATTGCGTTTGCAGTTCTGATGTCCGGCGCCGCCATTCTGGTGGGACAGATTTCGTTCGGCATCGAACGGTTGGTCGTGATCAATTTAGGACTCACTGCGGTCTCGCTGTTCGGGACGGTAATCGCCATTTTCATTGGCATCGGACTGGTCTCGAAGGAAATGGACAAGCGCACGCTTTACACCGTGCTTTCGCGGCCGGTGCGGCGCTGGGAGTTTATCGTCGGCAAGTTCTTCGGGTTGTCGGGAACGCTGGTGGTCAATACATTTTTCATGGCCATCGGGGTGTTTGCGGCGTTGCTCTATGTGTCCCGCCATTTCCAAAGGACCGACGCCTGGGTATTGGTCGCGCTGTATTTCATTGTTTTGCAGTTTCTGATGATGACCGCCCTGGCGTTGTTGTTCTCTTGCTATTCTTCGCCACTCATGTCGGCGGTGTTCGCGTTTTGTGTGTTCGTGATCGGAAGCTTCGCCGAGGACTTGCGCGGATTTGCCGCCATGACCCAGGGGTTCACCCGCTGGCTGGCTACTGGAGCGGCTTATCTGCTGCCGAATTTTTCCGCACTCAACGTGATTAGCCTGGTGGCGCATGAGCAGCCGGTGTCTGCGCAATTGATCTTCTACAACACCGCTTACGCTCTGATGTACACCACCATGGCAATATGCGGCGCAGTTCTGATTTTTGAACATCGGAACCTGAAATGAGCGCCTCCCGACGAGCTACGATTGCGGCCAGTTTCCTGCTGGTGGTCTGTTTGTCGGGATCGGCCGTACTGCTGCATCATCTAGACCATATTCGAAGCCAGGCCACCCTCGAAGAAGTGCTTTACATCCCCTCCCCGAAAGTATTGAAACGCCTCAGCCTCGGCTATGATGGGCTGCTGGCCGATGTGTACTGGACCCGCGCGGTCCAGTATTTTGGCACTAAGCACAACGGAGGTGCCGAGCATTACGCTTTGCTGGCTCCTTTACTCGAGATCACCACCTCGCTCGACCCGCACCTGATCGTCGCCTATGAGTTTGGCGCAAACTTTCTCGCTCCCCGCCCCCCGAACGGCGCGGGCATGCCCGATCGTGCCATCCAGTTGGTGGAGTACGGCATTCGCAATAATCCCAATGAATGGCAGCTGTATTACGAGTTGGGTTTCATTAATTACGTTGAGCTGAAGGATTATGGCAAAGCCGCCGACGCTTTTGCGCGCGGCTCCCGCCTGCCCAATACCAATCAATTTCTGAAAGTGCTGGCCGGCCAGATGGCGGAGCACGCCGGAGACATCGCCACGGCCAGACTTATGTGGACTATGGCTTACCAATCCACTCACGATTCCAGTATTCGGGCCAACGCCACCGCTCACCTGCGGGCCATTCAAGTGGATGAAGACGTCACCGGCCTGGAAAAGCTCACTCAGGCTTACAAAGAAAAGACGGGACATTTTCCGGTCAGCTTTTCGGATCTCCAGACGGCAGGCCTCCTACGCGGCGTTCCGCTGGATCCACTCGGTGTTCCCTACAAACTAGTGGCGGACGGACGCATTGAAGTGCGCGATCCTGACCGGCTTCCCTTTATTGAGAAAGGCACTCCGCCAGGCTACGTCCCGCCAAAGGTACCCAAGTTCTTGCCTTCTGATTACGATTAGAGACCTGAAGAAGCTCCCTCGCGAGAAATCGGGAAGGGCCAGGCTTCCAGTCGGGCCGCCAAGCCATCAATAGCACACGCGCTTTAGCGCCTGGGGTTGCATTACGATGGGAGTAGTGCCCACGAATCCAAAACTCTTTCCCACGATCCGGGGATGGTGGAAACAACATTCGGCGCAACACGGCTTCCTATCGACTCTTCGAGATTTTCTGGCGATCTGCTGGGAATTTCTCCGTGATTCAACCGCCGAACGGCGAAGGCAGCGCTATGGCGATGTGGACTACGATTGGGACAATCGCGTCGATACGACCGGGGCCACGATCAGTTGGCAAACCCGTTTGCTTGGTCTTTTTCATTCTCCCTACCAACCCACAGAGCCGGCGCTGTTCCGCGAAATGCTGGAGAGTCACAATCTCGATTTTAAGGAATTTACATTTATCGATATCGGATCGGGCAAAGGCCGGGCTTTGCTCATGGCCGCGGATTTTCCCTTCCGCCGCATTCTTGGGATCGAACTACTGCCTGAGCTGCACCGTATTGCGCAGGAAAACATAAACCGCTACCGCAGTGATTCACAGCAATGCTTCGCACTGGAATCCGTGTGCGGTGACGCCGCAAAGTTTGTCTTCCCTTCAGAACCGATGGTGCTCTACCTCTTTAATCCTTTACCGGAACCAGGCTTGCAGGAATTCATTGTGAATCTTGAAAAAACGCTGCGCGAAGATCCCCGGCCGGTGTACTTGCTGTATCACAATCCGCTGCTCGAGCATGTTCTCGTCCAAAGTTCGGCGTTGCAGAAGCTCCACAGGACACATCAATTTGCGATCTATCGTGAACGAGAGTTGTGATGCAATCCCAGAATCTCAGGCGCGCATTACTTTGCGAACTTTGCAGCCCTTCTTTGCGCTCTTTGCGGTTAAAGCTCTTAACCGCCAAGGCCGCAAAGTCGGCGCAAAGAACGCAAAGAAAGAAGTCGCCATCTTAAGCGGGGTAAAATGGAGTTGTGTAATGGCTGCATTGAATTCACGCGAGGTTAATCACATCAAGCCGGCTGGCAAATTAAATTCCGTGGTATGGAATCGCGCCTTTTTGGTTCTTATGCTGGCGACGGCGGCAGCATCGCAGGCCTCCGACGCTCCAACCATCGCCCGCGCCATAGACGGCCATTACAACCATCTGAGCACGCTGCAAGCGGACTTTACCGAGATTTATCGGGGATCCGGAATGGAGCGGACGGAATCCGGGACACTTTGGCTGAAAAAACCTGGCAAGATGCGCTGGGAATACCGTTCTCCCAAGGAGAAACTGTTTCTCGGCGACGGGAAAGATGCCTGGTTTTACGTTCCCGGGGATGGTCAGGTGCGGAAGACTTCTATGCGCAAACTGGACGATCTGCGGTCGCCGCTGGGCTTGCTTTTAGGTAAAGCACGACTAGAGAAGGAGTTACAGGGATTATCTCTCGCTCCAGATGTGGCGCCGCTGGTTCCTGGCGACCTCGTGCTGAGGGGCGTCCCCGTAGCGATGGCGGATCGCATCAGCCAGGTTTTGCTGGAGGTTACCGCGGAGCACCAGATTACCCGCATCTCAATGGAAGCAGTGGACGGCTCGGTCACCGAATATCGCTTCGCGAATCAGAAGGAGAATGTAGGAATCGACGACCGACGCTTCCATTTCGCACCTCCTGCCGGAGTCGAGGTGATTGACGGCGAACTGGGTCAATAGTCTGGGATGGAAGCAGCACTAACTATGATGAATTGCTGGCACTTATAGGAAATGTTGGAAGGCGAAGACATCCCCGATTGTGAGGTTACCGCGGGCACACCCACCGGGTACCGAACCCATCGGAACCGCCTTCATCAATGTTAGACTTGGGTGGGCAGGACGGTAACCAGAGTACGGCATGGCCGAATTTCTTGTAAAAGTAGCCGATGAACGCGGGCACCTGGTGCAACAGGTCGAGAATGGGTTCTCGGAATCCGAGATTCGCGACCGCTTCGAGCAACAGGGCTTCCTGGTTTATTGGGTCAAGCCACGCGGCATGCTTTCCGGAGGAGACTTCAAGCTTCGCCGGAACTCCAAGGTCCGGCAGACCCCGTTCCTTATTTACAATCAGCAGTTTCTGACCCTGATCAAGGCCGGATTGCCGATTCTGAGTTCTTTGGATCTGCTGATCAAGCGCCAGAAGGACGCGCAACTACGCAGCCTTCTCCAGAATGTGCGGGACCGGGTCAAGGGTGGTGAATTGCTGTCGGACGCTTTTGCGGCACAGCGGGTTTTTCCGAAGATTTACACTGCGACCTTGCTGGCGGGTGAGAAGAGCGGCAACATGGAAGAGGTGCTGGGTCGCTACATTGCATTCCAGCGTCTGGCGCTTACCTTCAAGAAAAAGCTGGCGGTTTCGCTGGTTTATCCGGCGCTGCTGGTCTCGGTAGTGTCTTGCATGCTGGTCTTCCTGGTCACTTATGTGGTGCCGCAGTTTGCCAAGCTGTATGAGAACCTGGGCGCGCAGTTGCCGACCATCACGCTCATCATGCTGACGATCGGAAATCACGCGCAAAAGTATGCGCCGTTCGCGATTGCAGGGTTTGTGGTGCTAGTGATTGCTCTTTGGCGATGGAAGGCTACCGACCGTGGTGCGGACCGGATTGACCGAGTGATCCTTCGGCTGCCGTTGCTGGGCGAAATCTGGTTGAAGTATCAGGTTGCCAACTTCGCCCGCATGCTGTCCACGCTGCTGGTGGGAGGCATGCCACTGGTGCCGTCCTTGGAAACCGCTGGCGTTTCCATGAGCAGCCGGCGCATTCTGAACGGTATTTCGGAGGCTGTGATCCGAGTCCGAGAAGGCCAGACCCTGGCGCGGAGCCTGGAAGAACAGAAAATGTTTCCCGACTTGTCGGTCGAGATGATCGAAGTGGGAGAATCGACCGGCGCTTTGCCCGCCATGCTAAATTCGGTGGCGGAGTTTTACGAAGAGGATGTGCAGACCGCGCTGGGCGCGGCCATGGCCCTGATCGAGCCGATTATTCTGATCATTATGGCGGTATTTGTTGGAGGCATATTGATTTCGCTGTACCTGCCGATCTTTACCTTAGGATCGGCGATTCATTAAAGGAAATTCATCTAAAGAGATTCGCTCCCCTGGATAGGTAGCTGGGAAAATGGCAAGTGTTCCGGATAAAAAAACGGTGGTCGTGAGTGGTGGAAACGGAGGCCAGGTTGCGCCTTCGGCTTCCCATACCAGCGATCTGGCAAAAGCGCAGGACGTGGCGCGGCGCTATCGCTGCGAATTCGTGGATCTGCATGACTTCCAGCTCCACCACGATCTGTTCAAGAACATTCCTGTCCACCTGATGTTCCGCTACAACTTCATCCCTCTGGAAGAAACCGCGGATGGACGCCTGGCCATTGCCATCGCCGATCCCAGCCAGTTGATGATGATCGACGAAATCAGCTTGCTGCTGAGCAAGCGCATCGTCACCAAAGTTTCCACGCTGGCCCAGATCACGGAAATCCTAAAGAAGACCGAGCAATCCAAGCGCGTTTTGGAAGACGCCAGCGAAGGTTTCACTCTGGACGTGATCCGCGAAGACGAAGCCGGCAACGACGAAAGCATTTCCATCGATCGCCTGACCGCGCAAGGTGACATCAGCCCGATTATCCGTCTGGTGGATACCACGATTTTCACCGCGCTCCAGCGGCGCGCCAGTGATATTCACATCGAGACCCGCGATGATTCTGTCTGTATCAAGTTTCGTATTGACGGCGTGCTCACGCAGGCTATGCCGCCGATCGCGAAAGAGCACCATTCCACGATCATTTCGCGCATCAAGGTGATGAGCGAGCTCGACATTTCCGAGCGGCGCGTTCCGCAGGACGGACGTTTCCGCGTGAAGTATGGACAGCCCGAGCGCCCTATCGACTTCCGCGTTTCCATCATGCCTTCGATTCACGGCGAGGACGCTGTGTTGCGCGTGCTCGACAAAGAGTCGATGAGCGAAAAGTTTCACAAGCTCGTCCTCGACGTGGTGGGTTTCGATCCCGACGATCTGCGCCGGTTCCGCCGCTACATCGCCGAGCCTTACGGCATGGTGCTGGTAACGGGCCCTACAGGCAGCGGCAAAACGACGACGCTCTACGCGGCACTTAGCGAAATTAAGACCGACGAAGACAAGATCATCACCATTGAAGATCCGGTCGAATACCAGATCCGCGGCATCACCCAGATTCCAGTCAACGAGAAAAAAGGGCTGACCTTTGCTCGCGGGCTGCGTTCCATCCTGCGCCATGACCCGGACAAGATCATGGTCGGCGAAATCCGCGACACCGAAACCGCGCAGATCGCCATACAGTCCGCCCTGACCGGTCACCTGGTATTCACCACCGTCCACGCCAACAACGTAGTCGACGTCATCGGTCGATTCCTGAACATGGGTGTCGAACCCTATAACTTCGTTTCCGCGCTGAATTGCATTCTGGCGCAGCGGTTGGTGCGCTTGATTTGCGAATCCTGCCGGACTGCCACACACTATCCACCAGAGATGCTGGAAGCCAGCGGCCTTGATCCTACCCAGTGGTCCAAAGTGGCGTTCTATGAGGGACAGGGCTGCATTGAATGCGCCGGCACCGGGTTCCGCGGGCGGACTGCCATCCATGAATTGCTGGATTTGAGCGATCGTATTCGCGAGATGATTCTGCTGAAGAAGCCGACTTCCGAAATCCGGCGAGCGGCCCGCGAAGAAGGCATGCGTTTCCTGCGTGAATCCGCATTGGATAAAGTGAGACTAGGCTTGACCACGCTGAAGGAAATCAACAAGGTCACATTTATCGAGAGCATGCGTTAAGCGTCCGGCGCGAACCGTGATCTCATGCCCCACGCCGGACTTTCGGCCAATGGCAAGTGGTGCCCTTCCAGGTATTGCGTTTCTTCGCCATACAGGGTTTGATTTAAAGAGTGACCACGAAATTAGCTAGAGACATAGCCGCCCGGCGGCCTTGATTTATGAGTCAGAACTTCAATTCGGGATCCCGGCCAAGAGTGGCCTGCGAGATTGCCGCCGACCGCGTCATTGCCGGACGCATTGCGGAAAAAGGCGGCATCGTCGAGATGTGCGCCACCCACGAATTGCCCCCTGGTTGCGTGGTCCCCGATTTGATGGAAGCGAACCTGCGGGAACGCCGATCGGTTTTCGCAACCCTGCGCGAGATTCTGGACAGCGTCAGCGGCCGTTCGCGCGATGTCATTGCCGTACTGCCGGACGCCGCGGTCCGCGTGGTTCTGCTTGACTTCGAAGCTCTTCCCACAAAACGGCATGAAGCCGAAAGTGTGGTCCGTTTCCGGTTGAAGAAGTCATTACCGTTTGACGTGGAGAAGGCGCAAGTCTCCTACCAGGCCCAGCCTTCGAGCACGGGAATTCGAGTCATCGCCGCGGTGGCGCTGACCAGCGTAATCGAAGACTACGAATCCGCCTTTCGCGATGCCGGCTACAGTCCGGGAGTGGTCATGCCGTCCATGCTGGCGGCGTTGGGTGCAGCCGAAGGCAGCCGGCCGACGCTGGTCGTAAAAGTGGACACGCGCACCACCAGCATTGCCATTCTCGACAAACAGGAATTGCTGCTGTTTCGCACCCTGGAAAACACCCGCGGCGTGACCATCACCGGGGATCAACTTGCCGAAGACGTCTATCCCTCGGTTGTCTTCTTCCAGGACACTTATCATTTGAACATCGAGCAGATTTTCGTGGCGGGCTTGTCCGACTCAGGGACTGCGGCGCCTGCGCTACGCGCTCAGACCGGCGCGGCGGTACGTGACCTGGTCGACTCCTCGCAGTTGGGATCAACTTTTGGCTCGATCCCCAAGTGGCGAATGGCTGGGGTGGTGGGGGCCCTGCTTTCCTGATATGCGCGTAGAGATCAATCTCGGGACTCATCCCTATGAGGATTTGCGCCAGTTTTGGGTGCGCTGGGGCGGAGGGCTGGCCGTGCTCAGCTTGCTGAGCTTATTGCTCCTCGGCTATACCGTGATGGGATGGCTGAACGCCAGCAAAGACCGCGAGACCATCCACAAATATGAGGCGAAGATCGCCAAGCTTGACCAGGAACAGGCCAACGATCAGGCGATGCTAAATCTGCCGCAGAATCGCAGCACGCGTGACCGCTCCGCGTTTCTCAACGATCTTTTCGAGCGTAAAGCATTCTCCTGGACCAAGGTTTTTGAAGATCTGGAACGGGTGATGCCGGCCCATTTGCACGTGGTGTCTATTCATCCGGAAATGGCCCCGGACAACCAATTGGAAATCAAGCTGGTCGTCGCCGGCGATTCGCGAGACCACGCTCTGGAACTGGTGCGCAAGATGGAAAATTCGCAGCGCTTCCATCGCACCCAGATTGATGAAGAGAGGGCCGAGCTCGGACAAGGACAGCCAGACACCGTCCAGTTCAGCATCAGCGCGTTTTATGTTCCGGCGATGGAGAGCGGTGTGGGCCATGGAGGATCGCAATAATGCCCGATCTGCGACAAACCCGTGACAAACTCAAGATTGCCATTGCCGGCATCGTGCTTCTGGATGTGGCTCTCGTCGTCCTGCTTTTTTCGCCCCTGGTTGGGTCGCAGCAATCCCGCACCCAGGAAATGATCCAGCGGGCCACCGAATTCCAACGGAAAACTCGCGTCGTCGAACCGCTGCAAGGACTGGACAAGAAGATCCCGCTGGCGCAACAACAGATCGACAGCTTTTATAAGGAACGGCTGCCCGCCGAAGACTCGGCGATTTCCGGCGACTTGAACCGGCTGGCCAAAGAAACCGGCGTGAGAATCGGCGGCATACGGTACACCCAAAAAGGCAGCGAGAACTCCAACGAGATCAGGCCGGAGGAAGCGGTCGGATTGCAGCAAGTGCTGATCGAAGCAGAATTGGCGGGCGACTACCTTCCCATGATGAAATTCGTCAATGCGTTGGAGCGAAACCAATTGTTCTTTTTGGTCGACAGCGTGGAATTGGGCGGCGAGCAGGCGGGCACGATCCGCGTGACCATGAAGCTGGAAACCTATCTGAAAACGGGCGCTTAAGTGATTCACCGGTTATAGCCATGAAAGTCGGAGCCGAAGACCGCAACAAGCTCATCATCGCCATCGTGCTGATGGTGTTGGCGGCCGCGTCGGTGGGCTACTGGGTGATGGTTTTGAACGGTACGCCGTCGTCCTCGGCTGCGGCTTCAACGCCTGCGGCTGCCACCGTTGTCCCTGCCCCAAGAGCGGTAGCGCGTCCCAAGTCCGGCGGCAAGAAAGCCGCGCCAGAGCGGTCTCTCGATCCCAGCTTGCGTTATGACTGGCTAAGAATCAGCGAAGACACCAAGTACAGCGGCACGGGACGAAATATCTTCCGGGCCGAAGCGGAAATTCCGGTGGCCCTCGCCCGCCCCAACACCGATAAACCGAAAGTCGTGGAAGCAACCGGTCCGCCGCCACCACCCCCACCGCCGCCGATCAACGTTATATTTTTCGGTTTCGCCAGCAAGCCAGGGGAGCTCAAGAAAGTCTTCCTGAAGAAGGATGACGACGTGTTCATTGCGCATGAAGGCGATATTGTCGATCGCCGCTATAAGGTCATGCGTATCTCTGCGATGGCAGTGGAGATTGAAGATGTGCAAACCAATAACCGGCAGAGTATACAGTTGACGCAGAATCAGTAGGGAGGATGAAAGAGCATTCAGCATTCAGCCCTTGGGGCATTTGTGATAAATCGATCAAAGCCGGAAGGGCTGAGTGCCGAGTGCTGAATGCTGAGTGCTAGCACTCACCCCTCTAATCCTATGTTCCGCAAATCGCAATCTCCGCGCCTGAACCGCCACCGCTCCCAACAGGGCTACATTCTGCTTACCCTTCTTTTGGTCGTGGCGCTGTTGACCATCTTCGCCGCCGCCATCGTCCCCAGCCTGACGCAACAAATCAAGCGCGACCGCGAAGAGGAGTTGATCCACCGCGGCGTGCAATATTCCCGCGCGGTGCGCGCCTATTACAAGAAATTCAACAGATACCCCACTCGCATCGAGGACCTGGAGAGCACCAACACCATTCGCTTCCTGCGCAAACGCTACAAAGACCCCATGAACCGGGACCCCAAGACCGGGCAAGAACGGGATTTCAAGCTATTGCATCAAGGCGAAGTGCAAATGTCGTTCGGGGCCGGACTTCAGGGGGGAAGCCCGGCGCTTAACGCACTGGCCACAAGTGCCGGCATCACTCCCCAGAACGGACAAAGCATCGGCGCTGCCGTAGCCGCCGCAGCAGCTGCCGCTCAACCGGGATCCTCGCCAGCCGGCCAGAATGCGGCGGATGCCGACTCCGCAGACTCGGACTCTGGCACGAATCCCGCCATTCCGAGCGCCCAGAGCGGCGCTTCCGGCAACCCCATCGGTCAGGTTTTCGGCGGAGGCCCGATCGTGGGAGTCGCTAGCGCCAGCAAAGCTGCCAGCATCCGGTCCTTCAACAAGAAAGACCACTACAATCAGTGGCAATTCATCTACGATCCCAGCACCGATCGTGGTGGTTTGCTCATGACCCCCAATCAACCGCCATTGAACGTCGCCACTCAACCCGGCGCCGGTCAACCGGGGACGGGGCAACCGGGTTCTGGCTTGAATAACGGAAACGGTGGAATTTCCAATCAGCCCGCTCCACCAGCAGCACCCCCGGCTCCCACCCCGCCAGACTCTGATAATCAATAGTTAAGGCAGGTGCGAAAACAGAAAAGCCCCATCGCAGAACGATGGGGCTTTTGATTCTTCAAAACTCGATCCAGAAGACTTACACGCTAAACGAAGATCCGCAGCCACAGGTGCTCTTCACGTTCGGATTCTCGAACTTGAAGCCCGCGCCTTCCAGGGTTTCGACATAGTCCACGATGCAACCATTGAGATACATGACCGAAGTCGCATCCACATAGACTTTCAATCCGTCCATGTCAAAAGTCTTGTCCATCATGCCGGGAGCATTCTCGAACGACATGGAATAGGAGAAGCCAGAGCAACCGCCGCCCACGACTCCCACGCGCAATCCGGCGGGAACCGGGTTCTGCTGCGACATGATCTCCCGTACCTTGGTGACCGCATTCGAGGTCAGGGTAATGGGCGCCGTCTTGGTTTTCACTTCCGGAGCCGCTGTGGTGGGGTTCGAAATCGTGGTGCTCGTGGCCATTGGTATCTCCTTGAAACTAATATGCTGCAATTATAACAAAGCCCGGTTCAACTCTGACAGCAAAACCTTGCCTGAGCCAGTTTTATCAAGCCCTGCCATTACTTAGATGAGTCCCCAAGCGGTAAAGGTTCGGCCAAAAACATTGGCCGCAAACCGGCCATTTCCGCGCTATAATTCGCCATTGGGACCCTACCCAGTCGCCGGATTTCGGCCTGTACCGGCGTTCATAGGCAAGGATCCTCGGGACCCGCACTCATTCGTGCCGAGGTGACTTCAATGATGACGATTTTGTTTTGGCCTTTAGTGGTCTGGGGAGTGATCACCACTCTCCTGGTTATTCTTCTCATCTACCGCAGCACCCTCACCATGCAGGAGGACGATCAGCTCTTCCTCGGCGACTCCGCGTCGCAGATGGAAAAGGACCAGACCGAACTCCTGAACAAGGTGCACAAGATCAGCCCATACGTTCGCTGGCTGGGCGCTGCCTCAGGCGTGTTGATCCTGGCCATTGCCGGCATCGCCATCTATCAGGGTCTGAGCCAGGCCGAATAAGACTCGGCCTTCGGGTGAGTTCGCTGACGAGCGGGATCGCAACCAATCCCGCCAAGCGGACTTGTATTCAAATCAATTTCCCCACTCCTGATTCTTGTTGCGTAGTGCGTGTCCTTCCCGCAAACTTCTTCTGAAGTGACTTCTGCACATTCCATTGCGATCATCGGCGGCGGTCCCGCGGGAGCCCTCGCCGCTGCAAATCTCGCCCGCGCCGGACGCAAAGTCCTTCTATTCGATGAAAAGCTTGCCTGGGAAAAACCCTGCGGCGGCGGCATCACTCATAAAGCCCTCGTCGAGTGGCCATTCCTGCGCGACGCCGAAGTCGAACGCAAATGGATCGACGAATGCGAACTGATCGCTCCCTCCGGACGCCGGGTCTCATTCCATCTTGATCAACCCATCGCTATTTTTTCCCGCCAGGTGCTCAATGGATTGCTGCTGCAAAGAGCGCAAGAGGCCGGTGTAGAAGTCATCCATGATCGCGTGACTCGTATTGATGGCACTCCGGGAAATTGGGAGCTGCAGTCCAATACGAACTCCTTCGATGCTTCCTACATTGTGATTGCCACCGGCGCGCGCAATGCCTTCCGCAAACAGTTCTGCCAGCCGTTTGCTCCCGAAGACATGCTGGTTGCAGCCGGATATTACATTCCTGGCAAAAGCCAGGTCGCCCAAATTCAATTCCTGCGTGGCCTGCAAGGCTACATCTGGATATTCCCCCGCGTGGACCATTTCTCAGCGGGCATCTGCGGCAAACTTCCGAATAAGAGCACGGCGGATTTGCGGCGTCTCCTAGAAGACTCGCTGCCGCAGCTGGGATTGAGTTTCGAGGGCGCGAAATTCTATGCTCATGTGTTGCCATCGCTGCGTCCGGAAACTTTGCGGGAAGCGGCGGTAAACGGCGAGGGCTGGGCAATGATTGGCGACGCGGCGGGTTTCGTCGATCCTATCACCGGGGAGGGACTTTACTACGCTATGCGATCGGCGGAGTTAATTTCTCAAGCGCTGCTTGCCGACCGACCTGAATCCTACGCTTCTCTGCTCCGCCAGGATTTCCTCCCGGAACTGGAACGGGCCGCCCGCATCGCCGACCGCTTCTACAGCGGACGCTGGCTGGGCAGCGGCGTCCTCGATCGTATGATCCAGTTCACCGCCTACAGCGCCAGCTTCCGCGAATTGATGTGCAGTCTTTTCGCCGGAACCCAGGGATATCAGGACTTGAAGCGTCAGACCTATCGCCGCATGCCGAGGATTTTTGCGGAAACTCTGATGAGTGCATTGCATCCCACCCCACTGTCATCCTGAGCGAACGCTCTGTGTGAGCGAAGGATGAGATCGGGAATGAATCCCCAGCAAAGAGCTACAACGTTCGTCGTCCCAAAACAATAGAAGCTTGTCATGCTGAGCGGAGGATGAGCGGTTGAAAACCGCTCATCCGGAGTCGAAGCACCCCTATTCCCGATATGCTTTTCATCGGCCGGTTCTGATACCAGCGAGACCAGTTCGCCGAGTTCCCGTGAGGGTGTAGGGATCCTTCGACTGCGCGGAAACTGCGCTCTGCGCAATTTCCGCTTCGCTCAGGATGACAAGGGTTATAAACAAAAAAATGCCCGCATCCTCTCGGATACGGGCATTTCAATCAGTTGAGCAAGCCGTTACTTAGACACCAGTAACGTTCTCTGCCTGCCAGCCCTTCGGCCCCTTGGTCACGTCGAACTGCACGGTCTGGCCTTCTTGCAGGCTGCGGAAACCGCCCGCCTGGATTGCCGAGAAGTGCACGAAAACGTCTTCGCCATTCTGACGGCTGATAAAGCCGTAGCCCTTGGCGTCATTAAACCATTTCACTGTTCCTTGTTCTGCCATTGTTGATGTTCCTTTTCTATTGTTGAAATTGTGCTGAGAAGAATCGCTTTGCTAGTGAGAAGGGGTGACGCTGGTTGGCGGTACCGATTTTCAGCTGCGTGGTGAATCAAACTTAGCTACGCCTTTTATTATACACGGCGAGTCAAGTACAGGACAATTCTGGTGCCGGGGACAGGACTTGAACCTGCACGCCTTGCGGCACTGGATCCTAAGTCCAGCGCGTCTGCCAATTCCGCCACCCCGGCCTGAGTAATATTCTATCTCATGGCTTTTCTGTGCATGCCCGGCAGGACAGCCGAGGCAGCTGTCACTACGCGAGCGCTCCCGCTTCCCTTCTCCCCGCCGATGCCGCTACACTACCCACCTATGGCCCACAATCCTACGCAGCCCAATATCAAGATGGTGAACACTCCCGCGTACCGCGAAAATTATGCCAACAGCGTGCAGGTGCGAGTGAATGTCTGGGATTTCTTCCTCGTCTTCGGCACCATGCAGCAGCAGACGGAGACCCAGGTCGAGATCCAGAACTTTCAGGGCATTTACCTGAGCCCGCAACAGGCCAAGGCGCTGATGAACATCCTGCAGCAGAATGTGGTGAACTACGAAAGCGCTTTTGGCGAGATCAAACTGGATCCGCGAAGCACGCCTCCCGGCCCTGTACACTAGGCGGCGGTGGCCAACCCAAACATCGAACCCCGCAGATTTCCCCTCGCACTGATTTTCGTGCTGCTCTTTGCCTGCGTCTTTCTGCTGCACATTTCCCTGCTGCGCCTGCCCTACTTCTGGGATGAGGCCGGATACTACGTCCCCGCCGCCCGCGATCTGCTGCTCTCTGGATCGCTCATTCCACATTCCACTCCGTCGAACGCGCACCCTCCGTTGGTGATGGCGTGGCTTGCACTGTGTTGGAAAATCGCAGGATTTTCACCGCTAGTGACCCGCACGGCCATGCTTGTGATTTCGGCGTTTTCCTTGACCGGAATATTCCGTCTGGCACGACGCGTGGCGAATCAAGAAGTGGCGATCGCCTCCACGGTCTGCACCATGCTCTATCCCGTATTCTTCGCGCAAAGTTCGCTGGCCCATGTGGACCTGGCCGCAGGTGGACTAGCATTTTGGGGATTGTCTGAATATGTTGAACGACGGCTAGGAAAGGCAGCAATCTGGTTTTCGCTGGCGGTCCTGGCAAAAGAAACGGCGATTCTTGCACCCTTAGCATTGTTCGGATGGGAGCTGGTTTCGCTGTTTCTTGAGTTTTGGGAGACGCGACGTTCTTCGGGACCACAGCGATTTTGGGTGGCGCAGCGCTTCAGCGCTGCGATTCAGCCTCCAGCTTCCGAGCGGGCTTTAGCCCCCAAGGTCTGGAAATCCGCAGCCCTGCTGATTCCCATCGTCCCGCTCGCCCTCTGGTATGCCTACCACTACTCCCGCACCGGATTCGTCTTCGGCAATCCCGAGTTCTTCCGCTATAACGTCCAAGCCACAGTCCAGCCGCTGCGCATTTTTCTAGCCTTATTGCTTCGCCTCTGGCAAGTCTTCGGATATTTCAGCATGTATCTACTCACCCTGGCCACCATCCTGGCCATGTGGCTATCACCGCGCCGAGACCACGGTGAAGAGCGTCCGAGAATCGCTCCGCACACCCAGTTGGCCTTTCTCTCGGTGATCAAAGTTTATGTGGTAGTAATGGCCGTCGTCGGCGGCGCGGTTCTAGCCCGCTACATGCTCCCGGTCGTCCCGCTGGTCATCATCATTGGCATTTCGACGCTCAGACGCCGCGCCCATCTCTGGCAAGGCATCGTCGCCATCATAGCGCTGGCCTTTGTGGCCGGACTTTTCGTCAACCCTCCCTACGGATTCTCCATCGAAGACAACCTTGCCTATCGCGACTACATCGTGCTGCACCAGCACGCCGAAAACTTTCTGCAAGGACGTTATCCACACGCGCGCGTACTAACCGCCTGGCCAGCCAGTGAAGAACTCACGCAACCATTTCTCGGCTACATTCCGCGCCCGATGCAAGTGGTACGCATGGAAGACTTCACCGCAGAGCAACTCATGTCAGCCGCTGATCTCGGGTCAAAGTTCGATGTGGCGCTGGTATTTTCCCAGAAGTATGAACCGCCGCATCCCATTCTCGAGCGCTGGCACACCTGGCTGGAGTGGAAGACCCGCTTCTTCGGATACCACCGCGACTTGCCACCCGCAGCCGCCGCACAAATTCTCGGCGGCCATCTCGTCTACATGGACAACCGCAACGGCCAATGGATCGGCATAATCGAAATGGATCGGATCGAAGAGGCTCGAGCGCCATAGCGCAAAATAAAAAGCCCCGCCCTCTCGCAAAAGTACGAGAAGGACGGGGCACCGCCCGCAATTCCACTAGTCTGTGGACAAAGCTAGGTAGTTGTTCGACGATCCATCCGTGAGTGCAACCGCAGCGGTTCCATCCAGATTGGACTTGTAGATTCTATAGCTGCCCGCAGTCGAGTCGAAAAGCGTGTAATAGAGATTTGAGTTAAGCACCTCCAACTCATACGAACCATTCACCAGGACCACCAGATTGCTGCCATCCGGGTTCACGCTGACGATGCCATACGACGACGATCCAGTCAGACTATAGCTGACGAACAGAATCTTCGACCCATCGGGAGTGAACGCCGGCGTATCCACAAATTGGTTCTGGGTAACGACCGTTGCCACGCCGCTTCCGTCGGGTTTGATGGTGAAGATGCCGGACGAAGAATTGCCCTGGCAATTCATCGCAATCTTGGTGCTGTCCGCGGAAAAGCTTCCGCCGTAGCACTGAACCATTCCCGGCGGCATGGTGGACGTCAGATCGAGTGCTCCCGAACCGTCCACGTTCGTGATCCACAGATGATAAGCATTGGTGACGGAATCCTGCTTATTGGAAATGAGCTTTTTCCCATCCGGGGAAACCCGGATCGAGAAGCCTGTGCCGTTGCCCGTCAATTGGGTTTGGGTGCTGCCATCGGCGTTACTGACCCAATAATTGCTCGATGAATCGAAACCAATGGTCTTAAGATCGGCGCTGGTCGACGGCGAGTAGATGCCGCCGGTGAAAGGCACCGGGGTCACGCTCGAACCATCCAGGTTCATCAGAAACAGGTTGGTCGCCGGACTTACGGTGCGGCTCGAATAAAATGCCAGCTTGGTGAAAGTTGGTCCAGTCGGGGTGGATGCACCGACTCCGCAGCCCACCGTGGACACGGCCGCCAAAGTCAGCACAATAAGCAGAGTAATAAGCTGTGACTTCTTCATGGTTCTCCTTAGATTCTGGTCATCGATTTCGTTCGGCCACTTTTCAGCGGCATAAATCCCTGGGGTCTTTGCTGAACTACTGGGGCCCAATAACAAGCAGAATTCGAAGGTTTGCCGAGACCGTACTCAGTATTTCTTAGCCACGAAGGCAAGAATTATCTGGAGTTATCTGCGAAGTGGTCTCTTGATGGAAATTGCTCGGCAACAGTTCTGCGTGATCGCATGCGGAACAAACATGTCCTCTATGGCGAAGGTACGACCCTTAGTGCGCAAGCAACAAGGTTACGTGGGTACTTAGAGGAAACCGAAGTGCGAGGCTTCGGTTGTGATCAAGATGGATGGCAATCAACGAAGCGCGAATGGGATCAAGATAATCTCGAGGGTGCCCCGTTCAAGCTATGCTTGAGCGGGGATTTTCATTGCCGAGGAGGCACTGCTTCCGATCTCATATCCTGCGCGAAATTCCAAAACGCGGCTTGGTCTTCGGTAGGCCCGGAGCGAAGATCTCTTTGCCGGTTGAGCGCATCCCGCGCGGCATCTTCTGCTGTCCAATATTTCAGGAAGACACCTTCACGCAAATACCTTAGCTGTTGCAGAGTGGAATCGGAAGCACCTGCATATCGATCCACCTGCAAAAGAAAAAGATCGAAAAGCGGCTTGGGAATTACAAATGAGTCCGGAACGTCGCGCCGCGTGTATTCGTGAATCGTCTTCTGGTGCCATGGATTAAATTTCCTGGTACCAAAGATGTCGTTCATGCCAAGAAATATCTGCGACGTAGGCACCACCACCCGAACCGCAGCCATTCCCGCTGGATGCAGTTCCCACACCGCAACCGTGTGATTGTAAGTCGGCCAAAATAATCCCATGCCTTTCACTCCGGCGCGTTCCACCAGAAATGAATAAAGAGCGGAGAGCTCATCGCATTCCGCAGTTGCGGTTGGATTCAGCAATGACGGTTTGCTAACATTTCGCCACTGGCTCCAGATTCTGTCAGAGTTCGGCGGCTGGTCGGTAATGGACCAATGCATGTTCCAAAAGCCAGCGTCTCGGGTGGCCTCATACAGCAGACGCACTATGACAAAGTCGGAGTAGCTGACACCTTTCGGCGGAATTTTATAAGCGGCAGTAAAAGATTGGAAACCCAGCCGCATGCCAGAACTGCTTTCAAGAATCTTGGCTTTCCCGCGAATCATGCTGATGAACTCTGCCAACGTAGTGTCAGAAGCCAAAATTGGATGAATAGGTTTGTCTGCAGCGTAAGCACTGGCAGCGGCACCCATCAGCAGGACGACCACGCAGAAACGTGCGCTGTAACGCTTTGTCATGGTCAGCGGATGACCCAATCTTTCACAGCAAAGTATATGCCAGGCCGATCATAAGACGGCGTTCTTATATGCTGCGGGTGCGCGTCCTTCCCGCGTTTTTTGTGGGAGAGCGGGGCTTCTCGAGAGTTTAAGCGCCTGCCATCAAATAGCACGAATGGGTTTTCACAATCAGCCAGACTTCGCGCCCGGACTGAAGCTCCAGCGAATCCCGCGCCGCCAGTGTCAGATGAACGGACATCTCCACGCCGCAATCGACGTTCGCCACCACGATCACATCGCGCTGCGTGAGAGAAACGATTCTCCCCGGCAGAATGTTCCGCGCGCTGAGTCCGACGGGCTTCACGGTCCCCAGCAGAATGTCACCAGCACGAATTCCGACGCGCAGAGTCGCGCCGACATCGGCGCGCACCAGCGGAGTTTCTAACTCGACATTGCTGTTGGCGAGACGGCAGGTCATAGTTCCGCGATCTTCGTGTGAGGCAATTACCGTAGCATCGAAAATATTCTCGAAGCCGGCCAGTTGCGCCACCGTCTCCTGATGCGGCGCGGACATCACTTCATGCGGCGTCCCCTCCGCGATGATCCGGCCATTCTCCAGGACCAGCACTCGTTCTCCCAGGGCAAAGACTTCCTCGCGGGTATGGGTCACATAAAGAATCGGGATGCGATGAGCCTGGTTCCAGGAACGCAAATCATCGAGAATCTTGGATTTAGTCACTCGCATCCAGCCCACCCAGCGGCTCATCGAGCAGAAGAACACATGGATCGGTCACCAAGGCACGGGCCAATGCTACCCGCTGGCGCTCGCCACCGGAAATCTCTCGCGGGCGGCGATTGCGCAAATGCGAAATCCGGAAAGATTCCAGAATCGCATCGCTCCGCTGGCGACGATCTTTAACATTCAACGACGCAAGGCCGTATTGGATATTGCCTTCAACTGACAAATGAGGAAATAACGCTAAGTCTTGGAATACATAGCCGGCTGCTCGGCTCGTGGAAGAAACATTGGTCTCGCTGCAACTATCAAAGAAGCTGCGTCCGGCCACTTTGATCCATCCGAAGTCAGGAGCAGTCAGGCCAGCAATGCAGTCCAGCAGCGTGGTCTTCCCCGCCCCGGAGGGCCCGAAGAGAATGCTGATGCCGAACGGAACCGAGAACGCAACGTTCAGTTCGAAGTTACTCCCGCCGGAAAATCGCTTCCGAATCTCCACGGACAGCGCAGGCGGGACCTGGTTCGTGTTTTCTATCTCCACGGCCACATCGCCCACACTTTCCGGTTGAGTCCGTACACCAGAGAGAGCACTGCAAATGAAATTGCCAGCAGGAGCAGCGCGGTGGTATTCGCCGACGCATAGTTGAGCGCCTGCACCTGGTCGTAAATATCGATGGAGACCGTCCGTGTGACTCCCGGAATATTGCCGCCCACCATCAAGACCACTCCGAATTCGCCCATGGTGTGAGCAAAACTCAACGCCACCCCGGTCACCACGCCGGGAACCGACAAAGGCAAAATCACGCGAAAGAAAGTTCGCAGCGGCGACGCTCCCAATGTCGCGGACGCGGCCATGAGCTTCCGATCCACCGAACTAAACGAAGCAGCAAACGGTTGCACCGCGAAGGGCAGGCTGTAAATGATCGAGCCAACCAGCAGGCCTTCGAAGGTGAACGCCAGTGTGTGTCCGGTGAGGGTTTGCCAGACTTGTCCTAGCGGACTGCGCGGTCCGAGAGCCACCAGAACATAGAAACCAAGCACAGTAGGAGGCAGGACGATCGGCAGCGCGACCACCGCCTCGACTAGAAACTTCCACCGCCAGCGCGAGTAGGAGATCCAGTAGGCGATCGGCAGGCCGACGGCAAGGAGAATAGCCGCCACCAGCAATGCCAGCCGAATTGTGAGCCAGAATGCCTGCCAGTCCATGGTTTTTGCCCACGCGATCCCCGCCTGTGAATTTCGCCTCGGGGAGTCCGGGCAACAGTTTAACCGCAAAGCAGACTAAAGATATTGTTGCAAAGACAGGCACTAAGCCGGGTGCCCGATTCCCAACGTGGGCGACCTGACCTTCCGCAATGTTCACTCGTCACAGACGAGCGGCTACAGTCATCTCTACGATGTTCCAGAGCGATTTTATGGAGATTCAGGAAGCTCTAAAGATCATGCGGGCACTGTCGGACGGATTGAATCCAGAGACTGCCGAGGCACTGCCTGTGGATTCGGTGTGCCGGAATCCGCAATGCGTTTGTGCAATGCACAAAGCCGTGGGTGCTTTGGAGTATGCGCTGGAGCGGGAACGCTTCCGCCAAATGCTGCCACAGAATGCCGGCAAACCGTGGACGCGCGAAGAAGAGCAGAAGATTTGCGATGCCCTGCGCCAGGGGACGAATTTTCAGGCAATTGCCAAGGCCCACAACCGGACGGTGGGTTCCATCGTCGCCAGGCTGGTGAGGCTGGGAAAGATCAATGCGCGTCCGGCGCGGGAAAAAGCCGCTTAGGCCTGCATGAAATCTCTCCGCAGCGCGGTATTGGTCATTTCGTGCTTTCTGATTTCTGCCCCGGGGCTGGTTTTGGGGCAAGCGGGGTCGCTCCGTCCCTCGGCCGATCCCGCTAATATTTCCGACCACGCCCGGCAGCGTGAACAATGGTTCCAGCGCGGCCGCGTGGTCCCCGGACAATCGGCGGCGGCGCTGCGCTATCGCGCTCATCTGCAAAAAATGCAGAAGCGAGCAATTCGTGCATCCCAACCACAAGCTTCAGGAATCACGGAACCCTGGACACCGCTGGGCCCGGCTCCACTGGCATCGGATGCAAGTGGCGTGGGGTTGCAAGATTACAACTGGGTCTCGGGACGGGCGACGTCAGTCGCCATCGACCCCGCCGACCCGAGTGGAAACACCGTTTACGCCGGCGGCGCCTACGGCGGAGTTTGGAAATCAAGTAACGCCGGCCCGCTCAGTGTCAGCCCTACAAGCGTGGTATGGACCCCGATCACGGACAATCAGCCCACGCTGGCCGTGGGATCGATTGCCGTTCAGCCACAACTGACGAATCCGAACCCCACAGCAAGCGTGATTTTGGTCGGGACCGGCGAGACCGATAGCTCTGTCGATTCGTACTACGGCCTCGGCATCCTGCGTTCCCCGGACGCAGGGACAACCTGGACCTTGATTTCGCAGGACTCAACTCAAACCCGTTCGTTCGCCGGATTGGGTTTCAGCCAGATCGCGTTCAGCAGCACTTCACCGAACCTCGTGGTAGCGGCAGCCGGAGCGGCTTCCGAGGGAATTGCCGAAGGGTTGGAAATTCCCGTTGCCGTGAATCGTGGGATTTATTACTCGACCGACGGCGGAATGTCGTGGACGTACGCGAGCGTAACCGACGGTGCCAGCGCGACCGATCCGGGTTCCGTGAGTTCAGTGAGTTACAACGCTGTTGCCGGAGAGTTTTTTGCCGCGCTCAGTCTGCACGGATTTTATTCCTCGAGCGACGCAATCCATTGGACCCGGCTCGCGAGTCAACCCGGCACCGGTCTGACCGCAGGCGCTTGCCCCGCGCAAACCGTTCCCCACAGCCAGTGTCCCATTTATCGCGGTGAGATTTCGGTGGTGCCTGGGCGCAATGAAATGTACGTCTGGTATGTGGACGCAAACGACACCGACCAGGGCATTTGGCAATCCCTCAACGGAGGCGCTTCGTGGACTCAAATCAGCGATGCCGGGATTACCAACTGCGGAGACTCGTTCGGCGGATGTGGAACTTCCCAGGGGAGCTACAATCTGGAACTCGCCGCCGTGCCTGACGGCACGGCCACTGATCTCTACGCGGGAGCTGTCAATCTTTACAAGTGCACGATCACCAATGCTTCGCCAACCTGCAGCGGTACCGGATCGAACACGTTCCTGAACCTGACCCACGTTTACGGATGCAGCGCGATCGCGAAGGTGCATCCCAGCCAGCATGGCCTGGCTTCCCTGCTGGTGAACAACGACGCTGAAGACGTGATGTATTTTGCGAACGATGGTGGAATTTATCGCGCGCTGGATGGCTACACGGATTTGCTCACCGGCAGTTGCGGCGGCAGCAACCAGTTCGACAGCCTCAACCAGACTTTGGGTTCGATGACCCAGTTTGTGTCGTTTTCGCAATCCTCGACGGATCCGAACGTAATTCTTGGCGGCGCGGGCGGAAATGGGGCGCCTGCGAGCGGGGCGGCCGAAGGCAACAGTAGCTGGCTCAACGTGAATGCGGGCGACGGCGGCTATACCGCAATCAGTCCCGCCGATGAAGACGAATGGTTTGTTTCGACTCCACCTGATTCTGTATCGGGCGTCAATATTTTCGGTTGTGCGTCGGGAATTGACTGCCACACCGACGATTTCATAAACAACCAGGTGATCAGCAGTGCGACCCTAGGCGGCGACACGGGCGCGTTTTATCCGCCTTACCTGCTTGACCCGCAGAATGCCACCGAAATGCTGGTCGGGACGTGCCGGGTGTGGCGAGGGGCAAGCGCCGGCGGAGCCTTTACCCTTCTCAGCAATAATTTCGAAAGCGGCGGCAATGCCATTTGCAGCGGCAGCGAAACCAATCTGGTGCGCTCCATGGCGGCGGGCGGCGCTGTCGATGCGAATGGATTTTCCAATGTGATCTATGCCGGCACCGACGGTTTTGGGCCGGACTTGATCACTTCCCCCGCCGGCGGACATGTTTGGGTGAGCACCAATGCCGCCGGCGGGAGTCTGACCTGGACGGATGAGACGGGCGCAATCAATCCTGATAATTTTCCAATTTCGGGGATTGCAATAGACAGCTCGGACACGAGTGGGCTGACCGCGTATGTCACCATCATGGGATTTCATGTTTCGCATGTGTGGCAGACGACCGACGGTGGAGCATCGTGGACGGACTTCACGGCTAATCTGCCGGACGCGCCGGTCAATACGATCGTTGTGGATCCCGGCACCACACCGGCAACTGGAATGGTTTACGTGGGAACCGATGTGGGCGTCTTTTCCAGCAGCACCGGGGGTGCAAATTGGTCGGAAGTGGGGTCTGGCTCGGGGAAGGCTGGATATTTGCCGAACGTTGCGGTAACGGCGTTGCAGATTTTCAACTATAGCGGGGTCAAGCGACTACGCGCGTCAACTTACGGGCGGGGAATCTGGGAACTGAACCTGATTACCACGCCGGACTTTCAGATCTCGGTTTCGAACAATTCTTTGACTGCGTTTGTGGGAGACTCTGCCGTTTTCACCGGCACCATCACGGCCCTGAACGGCTACGCCAGTGCGGTGCAATTGAGCTGTGTCAGTGGAGCGACGGTAGCCCCTCCGAATTGTCTGGTTGCGCCTTCCAGTCCGACGCCTGCGAGCTCCGGCACGGCGCTCACGGTGACCGCGAGCGGCCCGGCGGGGAATTACCTTTTCAGCCTTCATGGAGTGGGGAGCGATGCGGCAGCGGTGACGCATGATGTGCCGCTGGAACTGTCTGTGGTGGACTTTAACCTGACCACGCCTTCACCGGCCAGCATCGCGGTGACGCCACCCAATAGCACTGGCGCGGTGACGTTTCAGGTCACGGCTGCGGGAGCTTTCTATGGCGTGGTCAATCTTAGCTGTCTAGGGTTACCGGCGGGAACGGCATGCAGCTTCACGCCAGGAAATATCGTGAGCCCGACTTCGTCAAATCCGATCACTATCAATGTGACGGTCTCCACGACGGCCATCACACCGACCGGAACATTCTCCATAGGGATCCTGGGGACCACAACTGGCGGACCGAACAAGATGCAAGCTTTCACTTTGGTGGTGAATGCCGCCGCCAACCCTGATTACACGTTGACAATCAGCAATCCGACTTTAACTGCGGTGATAAACACCACGGCTACGTTCAACGGAACGCTGACCTCACTCAACGGTTACAACAGCGCAGTCACCTTGAGTTGCGGGAGAGGCGCGCCGCCGTCATGTGCCGCGAGTCCACCCAGTGTGACGCCAACCGCAAGTGGAGCTGCGTTTACGGTTACGGTGAGTAGCGGCACGGTGCAGAATTATAGTTTCAGTATTGTTGGGCAAGGCGCCGACGCGTCCTCGATCTCGCATGTGGCGCCGGTTTCATTCAGCACGACTTCGGGAGCGAACCCTGATTTCACGATTTCCAACACCTCGGGCCCACAGTCAACGCCTGCGGGCACCCCGGTGCAATACGTACTGACTTTTATTCCTGTGGGAGCGGCCACGTTTGCAACTTTGGTGAGTTACACCTGCTCGGTTTCCACGGTTCCGTTGAGTAGTTGTTCATTCAGTCCGGCTTCTCCGATTGCGGCCAATAGCACCGAGACCAATGTCACGCTGACGGTCACCACCACCGCGGCCATCGCTTCGCTGAGGAGATCGACGCCGGCGTTTTATGCGCTCTGGCTGCCGTTGCCGGGGTTGCTGCTGATCGGAAGCGGTCTGGCACGGCGGCGGCGATCACGCTTCGCTATGTTCGTGCTGGCTGTTTTTCTTTTGGTTCTGGCGGCCTGCGGCGGTGGGCTACAAGGGGGCGGAGGTGGAGAACCGGGCACTCCTCCAGGAAACTACACGGTCACGGTGAATGCGAGCGAGGGGTCGATCAATCACGCGCTTCAAGTTGCGCTCACCGTGCAATAGGCGAGAAGAACTTGCACTATCTGGGCGTCTCGACCTCGGGCGTTGAAGCGCGTAAATCAAACAAAACCTACTATCGCAGCGCTGAAGCGCTGCGCCACCCAAAAATCAGTGCCGTTCACAGATCGCTTACTTTGCCCCGCAGAATAATTCTCTCCAGGGAAAATCCCCGCTCAAGCGGAGCTTGAACGGGGCACCCTTGGGAGTTGAGGAGCCCGCAGTCTTTTGGCTCTGATAGGATCATCTATCGTTGTTGCAACATCACTGTCGGAGGCACCAATGGGGTACGACTTTTCGGGAAAACGCGTGGCCGTGCTGGGCGCGGGAAAAATGGGCGGCATTCTGCTGAAGGCGTTGCTGGAAAAGAAACTGCTCTCTCCGAAGTTGACGCGGGCCACGGTTGCACATGAAGAGCGGGCGCGCGGGCTGGCGAAAAAGCTCGGCGTGCCGGTCGGCACCGACAACCTGGCTGCGGTGCACAACGCGGACATCATTTTTGTGTGCGTGAAACCTCAGGTGGTGCAGGAAGTGATGGAGCAAATCCGTCCGCATGTTTCGAAGAAGCAGCTCATAATTTCGGTGGCGGCATCGGTGCATACGAGTCAGATCGAGAAGGCGTTGGGGATTGATGTTGCTGTGGTGCGGGCCATGCCGAATACGCCGTCCGTGCTGGGCTGTGGGATGACGGCCTTGTGCAAAGGAAGATTTGCCAGCGCCAAAGACATGGAAACTGCATGCGCGCTTTTCGATGTGGTGGGCCGCACGGTGGTGGTGGATGAAAAGCACATGGACGCCGTCACCGGGCTTTCAGCAAGTGGGCCTGCTTATATCTACATTATTCTGGAATCGCTGGCGGAAGCGGGAGTGAAAGTTGGCTTGCCGCGCGATGTGGCGACGCTGCTCGCGGCGCAAACCACGCTGGGCGCGGCGACCGTGGTGCTTGAGACTGGAGATCATCCTGCACTGCTGAAGGATGCGGTGACCACGCCTGCTGGGTGCACCATTGACGGCATCATGGAACTCGAGGAAGGCAAGCTGCGGGTGACCTTGATTAAAGCCGTGGTCAAAGCAGCGCAGAGGGCGAAGGAATTGGCGAATGGGTAGCTTGCCTGGGCTCTCGGCTTTAGGCTTTAGGCTCTGGGCTTGACTTCGTTCTAACCCAGACGAGGCGCGTGCAATGCAGACAAACCTTTAACGCAGCACTGAAGTGCTGCTCCACCCTCAAAATTGCCCGGCACCGAGACCAACTCGGAACGACTTGACGGGAGGGAGCATAGAGCCCAGCGCCTAAGGCCTAGCGCCTAAAGCGAGCGCCTATTTCACGGCAGTTTGAAATCCACCGTAATCTGGGTTTGAAATTCGGCAGGCTGCCCGGCTTTTAGAAATGGTAGGAAATGCCATTGCCGGACCGCATCCGCGGCGGCAGCTGCCAGTTGCGGATCGCCGCTGATTGCTTTCAGTTCCTGCACGGTACCATCCTTGCCGATGATCGCATCTAGTAAGACCTGCCCTTGAATGTGTTCTTCCCTCGCCGCTTCCGGATAAACCGGTTCCACCCGTTGCATGAGATATTTTTCGGCAATTTGTGGGGGCAATTGGGTTGGGGCTTCGGACACTTCGTCGGTGCGCAAGTTTCCGCCTGAGGCAGGTTCTTCTCCGGATTGTGGTTGGGGTTTGGCGCGGAAGATTACTTTGCCATTCTGATAGACGACCAAACCTCCCGGAGAAGCTCCCTCGGGCGCGCTTTTCATTGGCGGCGACGGCGGCAAGGCAAGCCCAGCGGGCGAATTGTCCGGCGGAGTGGGCGAGGCTGGCGGACTGATCGTCGTCGGTGGCTGTGGTGATTTCGTGGTCATGCTGTGGAGCGTTCGCTGCCAGCCCTCGTGGCCAAGGAGCCATCCCAAGAGAACGGCGAGCGCGACCACCAAGACGGTGAGGATGAGTGTCCACGGATCGCGGCTACGGAGGGTAGCAGCCACAACTTCAACGGATGGAGTCGAACGACGCGGAGACAAAGCTTCCGTGCTGCGCCTGATGCTTTCGACCGCGCGTTGGGAAAGAGCATGCAAAGTCTGGACGTCGCGATCACCGAATGCGCTCGGCCGCGGAGAGAAGATCTCGAACACGCCCAGCAGTTCTTGTTGGTTCAGTACTGGAACGATGAGAATCGAGCGCACGCCGAGACGGCGGCAGGCGACGGGGTCAACGCGCGGATCGGTTTCAGTGTCATCGCAGATTTGCACTTGCATGGACCGGACACATGCCGCCGAGAGTCCGGAAATCGTATTCAGGCGCACTCCAAGATCAGGAGCGGTGGCGCCGGTGGTGGCCCGGCATACGATATCGTGTCCGCGGCGCAATGCGATGGCGGCGCCCGTAGTGTTAGTGGCCAGGCGGGCTTGTTCGACGATTTGATTTAGCAGGAGATCGAGTGCGAGATCGGGCGACAGAAGAGCTTCGCTGTGGGCGGAGAGGGCGCCTGCCAGGCGTGACAGGGACTCGCGAATGTCGCGGGCATCATCGGGCTCGCTACCGGATGGTTCGCGATCCGGCTCCTGGCCAGCCTGAGCATCGCTCCGCCTTGGATCACCGACGAGACCGAGCCGCGTCATAGGACGAAAAGCCATTGCGATAGCCGCAGCACACCACACCGACCTGGCTGGAGCTCGACCTCGGGCATGTTTCCGGCGGAAAAACCGGCGGCCCCGAGTCTGACTGATTAAGCGGAGTTTCCCGCGAAACCGGCCGGTTGTCAACGTGTACGAAGTGCGGTTGCAGATAGGTTACTGGTTACCCGCTTTCGGCGGTGTACACTGCACGGGTTCCATGACGGCTTCCGGCAAAGATTATTCTGTGGCACCGTTTTCGCGCGCCGACCAATGGCATGCGGTCACCGCCAGCTTTCTGGGTTGGACGCTGGATGCCTTCGACTTCTTCGTACTGGTCTTCCTGATCGACACCCTGGCGGCGCAGTTCCATGTGGACAAAAGCAGGATTATCGAGACCATTTTTGCCACGCTGATCATGCGTCCGGTCGGAGCGCTATTGTTCGGCCTGCTGGCCGACCGCTACGGCCGCCGCAAACCTTTGATGGCGAACATCGTGTTTTTCTCGGTGGTCGAATTGTTGTGCGGATTTGCTCCCAACTACACCGTCTTCCTGATCTTGCGCGCGATTTATGGCATTGGTATGGGAGGCGAATGGGGAGTGGGCGCGTCGCTGGCGCTGGAGAATACGCCGGGGAAATGGCGGGGAGTTCTGTCGGGGATCCTGCAAGGCGGGTATCCGGCGGGCTATCTGCTGGCGGCGGTGGCGGCACACTTTGTGCTGCCGCTGTGGGGATGGCGGGCGATGTTCTGGATCGGTGGGGCACCGGCGTTGCTGGCGTTCTATATTCGGTCCAAGGTGCGCGAGTCGGAGGCATGGAAGCAACACGCCGCGCCTACGGTGGGAGCGATTGTGCGCACGGCGAGTGGACACTGGAAAATCTTTTCGTATCTAGTGCTGCTGATGACGCTCATGATGTTTCTCTCGCACGGGACGCAGGATTTGTATCCTGATTTCCTGAAGACGGCCCACGGATTCAGTGCAGGCACGGTGTCAAACATTGCGATTCTTTATAACGTTGGGGCAATCCTGGGCGCGATCGGGTTTGGATACTTTTCAGAAAGACTCGGCAGACGGCGGAGCATGATTGCCGCCCTGATACTGTCCCTGGCGGTAATTCCCTTCTGGGCTTTTGGAGCGTCCCTGCTGATGCTGACAGCGGGGGCTTTCGCCATGCAGGCGGGCGTGCAAGGCGCGTGGGGAATCATTCCAGCGCACTTGAATGAACTTTCTCCGGATTCAGCGCGCGGACTGATGCCAGGATTCGCTTATCAGCTGGGCATCGTGCTGGCGGCAAGGACAAACTCTTTCGAATATTTTCTTCGCGACCGGCTGGGATACTCTCGCGCTCTGGCGGTCTTTGAAGCCGCGAATATTGTGCTTCTGATTATTGTGGTCGCGCTGGGTTCGGAGCGGAGGGGCAAGAGTTTTATGCGGGGCGGATAATTGGAAATATGGCGTCCCGTTTTGCAATTCAAATCCGGAAATTCTAGGCGGCGCATGCCTTCGCACCGGAAAAAACTGATAGAGTAAATTTTGAAGCGGAACGCTTGCTTTCCGATCGCCTGAAACGACTTAGAAATTCTATGAGCAAACAACGCGCGGTGGTGACGGGAGGTGCTGGATTTCTGGGCTCGCATCTCTGCGACGCGTTACTGGCAGAAGACTATTCCGTGATCGCGGTTGACAATCTGCTGACCGGGCGAGAAGCCAACTTCGCGCATCTGCGAAACGAGCCGCGATTTGAGTTCCAAGAGATTGACATCAATCAGCCCTTCGATTGCGGAAAAGTTGATTATGTTTTCCACTTCGCTTGTCCGGCCAGCCCGGTGGACTACACGGTGCATGGAATTGAGACTCTCCAGGTCGGTTCGTTGGGGACTTTTCATGCTTTGGATGTGGCCCGCAAATATGGTGCGAAATATCTGGTCTCTTCGACCTCGGAATGCTACGGCGATCCTCTAGAACATCCGCAAAAGGAGACTTACTGGGGCCACGTGAACCCGATCGGGCCGCGCTCGGTGTATGACGAAGCCAAGCGTTTCACTGAGGCGGTGACCATGGCCTACCACCGCTACTACAAGGTGGACACACGCATTGCGCGAATCTTTAACACTTACGGCCCGCGCATGCAATTGAATGATGGCCGGGTGATTCCCAATTTCATTAAGCAGGCCTTGCGTGGCGAGGACCTTACGGTTTACGGCGATGGCAGCCAGACCCGCAGCTTCTGTTACGTAAGCGATGAGATTGAAGGCTTCCTGCGTTTGGCGAAGTCGTCGGAGCATCTGCCGGTCAACATTGGGAACCCGTCGGAGTTCACCATCCTGGAATGTGCCAAGCGGGTGTTGGCAGTCACGGGATCGAAGAGCAGCATTCGCTACGAACCCCTGCCTCAGGATGATCCAAAACAGCGTTGTCCGGATATTACCAAGGCGAAGAGTCTGCTGGGATGGCAGCCGACGATCGATCTGGAGAGCGGACTCAAGAAATCACTGGAATATTTTCGCAAGGCAGTGCTGGAGGAAAATCCAACGCGCGCGTGAGTCCGTCAGGTGAAAATGCTTGGGGCCGCAACCTGGCCAGCTAATAGTTGTTGGACATGTTGCCGTTGGTCCTCGGTTTCGAGGGTGAATTGCACGCCGGTGCCGAAACCGGGGTGTGTGCTCCTGACCTTGCCGTGAATGCGTAATTTTGATTCTTGGACGCGCACCACAATTTCAAGTTCTGTCCCAGCCGGAAAAGGCTCTCTGGTTTCCACGTAGCAGCCGCCGTTGCTTAGGTCACTCAGAGTGCAACGGTTGGGGACGTTGCTTCCCAACTTGTAAACTTCAGCTCCGATCGAGCAGGCCTGACGCGAACGGTTTCGACGCTCAGCGGTGGAATTGGACAGTAAACCAAGCCCGGCGGAGAGATTGACTTGTGCGGGGCGTATCTTCTGTCCCGAATCCGACTCCAGAGAAAGAATGAGTTCGGGCTGACGGGACGAGTTGGCCTGCATCCACTCATTTAGAGTCTGCCGCGAGGCCTTGGGCACGTCCACAAAACGGATACCAGCGCGCCCCGAGGCATCCTGCCACAAAACTTCGCCGGAGAGCCGCACCGGGGAAGTTTGCCCGGGCAGGGCAAATTGAAAATAGACTTTGCCGCGAGCCGGAAGTTTGCTGTGAGACTGAACGGCAATCCCCGCCTCACTGACGTCCAGCAATCTTGCGCTGACATTTTCGCTGGCCGCGTAAGCCATGGAGGCAGTCGCGTCCAGCGAGACACGCCGACCGTGCCGCCGCTCGTAACGGATCAGACCGCGGGCCGCCTGCACACTGCTGCCCGCCCGTTCCGCTGAAATGGGTTTGTGCAGGACAAAACTGGCGCCGCCGGCCATCACGGCAGACTCGTTGTTTCTTGTATTCACCAGGGCAATGACAACTACGGACTGGTTCGCGGTCGTGCCATGAGCCAGCGCGATCAGATCGAGGGCTGCAGTTTCATTTTCACAATCCACCACCAGAACATCGTAGCGCTGCTCCGACAGCCGGAGCGAGGCGGCCGGCGCATCGCCACAATTCTCCACGCTGATATCCATGTCTTTGAGAATCCGGCCGAGAACGTGAATTGCATCGGCGTCCGCACAAACCATGAGAGAGGTGAACGCCATATTCACCAAATGTTAGGGGGCATCCGGACTAAGGGCAAGTTACAGGTGTTACTTCAACCTGGATGTTGGGGGAAGATGACTTTCGTCATCTGGAGTTCTCGCCGGGAAGCCGATATGTTGTTGGGTATAACCGTTACTCAGGGTTTTCCAGGGCAAAACGGAACCTCGTTCCACCCCCAAGAAGGATCAGGATCATGTCGTCACGCACGGGCAACTGGATGGTCGCGGCGGGTGTTCTCTTTCTGTTCGTCGGGCTCTGCATGCTGGCGGCGGGTTTAGGCAAAACTGCCGATCCGGACCAACTGCTCGCGGGCGCCGGCTTCTTTTCGACGGGCGCTTTGACTATTGCAGCGGGAATCTACCTGAAGGCCCGGGTGTTGCAAGCGGATCCGGCTGCGAAAGAGGCCGGGAACGGGCGGAGATCGCGAGGCGGTTGCGAGCTGTGCGCCACCGAGGCCCCGGTCATTCAGTGCAAAGTCCACCAACTGCATCTGTGCGGTACTTGCCTGGCGCTGCATTATGATTTCCGTACCTGCGCCTACGTGCCCAGCACGCGCGGCGCCAGCAAGCCCGGCAAGGGTTTAGCGGCAAAGGCCCGCGCCTAGCCACTTTCCTGCTCCACGAATCGCCAAAGTTACCAGAGTTAGGCCTCTAAGTTACGTTACGCAAGTCCGTGTTTGGGCCGCGACTTTGGTACTTTGACGCTCCCCGCCCCTCTCCATACGATTAGCCTGCATGCGGGTATTTTCCGCAGGGCCGCCCTCCCCATCTAAGACTGTTCGCAGCAACCGGATTGAATTCCGGGATGGAGTCGGGAGCGGAGGTCGTAAGCACTCTTGTAATGGCAGACCTCAGCACGGCCTCCCCGAAGAAGAGGAAAGGGCAAATGTCTTCACGCAGAATGCGCGGTTTTTCGCTGATCGAGATGATCATTGTGATCACGGTCCTCCTGATCGCCTGCGCGGTTTCGTTCATGACCTTGCAGCCGGCTCTGAAGCAAGGCCATGTGACCAGTGCGTACAACTTCACGCTTGGGGCCCTGCGTAAGGCCCGCGAAGACGCGGTGGGCGATCGCCGGGTGTACATGGTGACCTTCACCACCAGTCTGGCCACCAACGTCCCCAGCACCATCACCATCACTCAATCCGACACTGGGGTGGTTACGACGACCTACCAACTGCCCACCGATGTTAAGTTCCAAACCCAGACGGGGTTCCCGGTATCGCAAACCACTCCGCCCACAACGCCCGATGGATTTGGACTGGGAGTGGTTCCGATTGATTTCGATCAAGGGGTCTCGGGTGGCGTGACGACCGCGATTTATTTCTACCCCGACGGTTCGGCACAAGACGTGAATAACAATATCAACAATGGGGTCATCTACATGGGCCGGACGGGAGACCTGTATAGTTCGCGCGCGATCACGGTTTGGGGAGCCACCGGACGCCTGCGCGGATGGCGGTTGTACCAGAACGGCGCCAGCAACTATTGGAGGCAGATGTGATGGGTAAGCAACGAACCGCACGACAACGCCGGAACCATAGCCGTCAGCAGGGCTTTACTCTGCTGGAAACCATGATCTCCATGGTGGTGCTGACCATTGGCCTGGTGGCATTGTTGGGGGTGGTCGGCGTGGCCATGTCGGCGACCCAAACTTCTCAGGAAGACATGATCGCCAAGAAATTGGCGCAAGAGACGGTGGAGAGCATTTACTCGGCGCGGGACACCGCCAACATCACCTGGAGCCAAATACAGAACGTGGGCTCGACCGGCATCTTTCTCACCGGGTTTCAACCCATCTATCAAGCTGGGGCGGATGGAATTTTTGGGACCGCAGACGATGTCCTGGGGTCGCCACAGGTACTGACTTTGCCTGGACCGGACGGAGTTTACGGCACCACTGATGATGTGACCATACCGTTAACCAACTTCAAGCGCAGCATCGTCATCAACACCAACGTACCGAACCCCAACACTCCCGGGCTGCCGTACACCAACTTGAGTCAGCTTACGGTGACGATCCAGTACTACACCCCCCAGTTCAATCTCCCCAAGCAGTACGTCTTGACCAGCTACATTTCGCAGTACCGATAGAGGGGAACAAATGCGCAGCGCAACGAAAAATTCCAATCGCGGTTTCAGTCTGATCGAGCTGTTGATTGCTCTGGCCGTGGGCGTGCTCGTACTGGGCGCGGCGGTACAGCTATTCTCCAAGAGCGTCACGGCAACCTGGCTGGTTTCCCAGCGAGCGGAATTGCAGGAGGATGCCCGCGCCGCTTCCAATTTGCTGACCAAAGACATCAGCCTGGCGGGCGCAGGAATGCCTTCCGGAGGAATCGCCTTGGCCTCCGGCACCGCCACTGCGCCGGTCTATGGCTGTAGCTACAACGGCACCTGCTATCTGGGCGCCGCCAATACCGCGGCGGTCAAGTATCCCACCCAGACCGTGGGGGCTTCCACCATCAACTACATGTACGGCGTAATTCCCGGGTGCCAGGCGGGGATTACGGTGAGTGCTTTGCAGGGACCGACGGACACGATTACCGTCGTCTATGCGGACAACGCTTTCCTGCTGAGCGACTACACCGTGACACTCAATGCCACGGGGACCCAGGCCACCTTCACCTTGCCGAGTCCCGCACCGAATCCATTAGATCAACCGGTGGACAGCACGGCCGTCGGGCTACAGGCAGGCGACCTGGTTTTGTTTCAAACCAAGTTGGGCAGCGGCACCGGGACCACGACTGGTTATGCCGTCGGCGAAGTGACCAACCCGCTTCCCACTGGGACTGGGCCTTCCTACACGGTCAATTTCACCACTGCGGACCCTCTTCAGTTCAACCAATCGACTGCGACATCGGGTGACATGAAACAGATTGCGGCCGGCACGGGGACGATTGGCACCCGCATCTGGGTGACTACCTATTATCTGAAGATCCTGCCCGATCCCCTCGGAGTTGGCGCAGGCACCCCGGTATTGATGCGTCAGGTGAATGGACGCACGCCGGTTCCGGTGGCGGAAAACGTAGTGAACCTGCAATTCACTTACGACACTTACGACACCAGCGGAAACTTGCTGCATGCGACCTGCGATGGGGGTGAGTCTTTGGGAGTTTCGCCCAACCTGATTCGCACCATCAACATTGCGCACTTGACCTTGCGCAGCCAGATGGCGGGAGGAAACATGGTCGTACAAAATGTCAAGCCCAACCTGGCTTCTGGGGCCTTAACTGGGTACCAGGGTTACGACGTGCAGACTTCGATCAGCGCTCGCAATTTGAGTTTCTCGCAGCGCTATCAGTAGCCGCAGGTTCAGGAGAACGAGCTTTTCAGAAGAGATAGAGAGGGTGGAATTGGAAATGGGGAGTCACACAATGGAACACATCAAACACGGCTCGCGAGGATTTACGCTGATTGCGTCGCTGTTGCTGTTGTGCCTGTTGTCGGGAATCGCCATTGGCTTGCTCATGATGGTGAACACCGAAGGCAGGGCGGGCGGCGATGATTTGCAAAACACCATGGCCTATCGTTCGGCCGAAGGCGCAATCGAAAAGATGACTTCTGACCTGGCGAACTCCTTCCAGAGTACCACCCCGTCGCCAGCTACGATTACTGGGCTGTCTTCTTTGGTGCCGACCGGCGACCCCTCCGTGAGCTATCCGGACTACAGCTTCTCTCCCTCTCTTACCTCGGGCGGCGCTTTGAACGCCACTTACGCCGAGATCCAGTCTGGACCGAACCAGGGTCTGTATGCACAGACCGTGCCGATCACACTCAGGGCGACTGCACTGCGCTCGCTGGGCCAGGAAGTGACCATGGTCCGCACCGTCGAGATGGCACTGGTGCCTGTATTTCAGTTTGGTATTTTCTCGGATAGCGATCTCAGTTTTTTCGCCGGCGTCAATCTGGATTTTCAGGGCCGCGTGCATACCAACGGCGATCTTTACCTGTCCGCGGGTAACGGAGTGTCCGCAACCTTTCACGACAAGATCACGGTCTTCGGAAACGTGATCCGCACCTTGCAACCCAACGGGCAGACCAACGCCGCGGGCGCCGGTCACCTGGGCAGTATCTTTGTTCTGACCGCCAGCCAGGGCTGTGATGGAACCCAGCCCGCCTGCCGATCGATGTTAGCGACCGAAGGCAGTGTAACTGGAGGTGGGGGAGACCCAGCGGTTTCCGCCTACAACGCCGGCCCGCCCAATAGCTGGCAAACTATTTCGCAAAGCCTTTACAACGGTTGGATTATCGACGGGAACTACGGGCAGCCCATCAACACCGGCGCCAAGCAGCTGTCGCTGCCTTTCTTCAACCCCGGAACCACTACCAACCCCAACACGCAGCAGCAGCCACAACAGTATGAAATCGTCCGCCGGCCACCAACGGGTGAGTCGTCGGGATCCACTCTGGGTTCGGCCCGGCTGTATAACCAGGCGGAAATCCGTGTGCTGCTTTCCGACGATCCGGCGGAACTTCCGGGCGGCTCGGCTGACGCAAATAACATCCGTCTGGCCAATGGGCAGTTTAATAGCGGCCCCAATTACAGCAACGGGGTCGCGGCATCCACACCCACCCTGCCAGCTTTGGCGTCAGGCAAGCCTTATATGACGTACTTCGCTGAAGGCACGACGGGGGTACCAGACCCTGGTACGTGGGTGGCTACTTCCATGTCGGCGGCGTATAGCCTGCCCGTGGATTGGCCGGCTGCTCCGCTGACCACCAATCTCGACATCGTACCCACTGCTCCCCAAGCCCCGCTTTTGACTACGGGAGCGGCGATTCCGGGCAGTCTTACTCTCCCGATATGCAGCGGCGCTGGCGGCGCAACCTATCCAACTTGCCCAGCTTACCCTTACTACACTCCGCCAGCTGCGGCCAACACCAGCACATGGAACCTGTTGGATGGTTATTTGCGGGTGGAAGCCTACGAAGGTGGGGCCTGGGTAGGCGTAACCCAAGAGTGGCTGGGTTTAGGTTTTGCGCGAGGTATGCTTCCTCCCACATCGCCGGGACCAGCGACTAACGCCGGCAGCAACCAGATTAATCCCAATGCGATTCTGATCCTGCAAGAGCCGGCCGACCGCAATGGCAACGGCGGCGCTCCGGATGCAACCGGCGTCGCTCCGACATGCACCAAAGTGGCAGGGAAATATCCCTTGTCCTCTTGCACCTATGGCAAACCGCCTGAGGTGCAAAACGATGCCAAAACCAGCCTTCCGTATTACGGGGATGGCGCGCAGGTCACCAGCGTCAGCAGAAATAACTGGTATCCCATTAACTTCTACGATGCCCGCGAAGGCGAAGTGCGCGACGTCAAGCAAACGGGCGGCAATGTTGCCAGCTGCACCCCCAACGGAATTATGAACGCCGTCGAAATCGATGTGGGCAATTTGAAACGCTGGCTGGCCGGCAGCATCGGCACCACCGGCGCTTCGGTGAACTCGACGCTACAGAACGGATACGTTCTGTACTTCTCCGACCGCCGGGGAATGCTTCCCGATCCGAACGGCACCTATGTCACCAACTTTACTTCCGCCAAGACCGGCGACTCCGGCCTGGAGGATTCCATCAACAGCACCACAGCCGCGGGCACACCAGACAATAAGCTGGAAGCCACTCCGGCCGGCAAACAGGAGTCTCCGGAAGACGTCAACAACAACGGCAAACTGGACAGCTTCGGAGAAGCTAATCTCGGCGATGGATTTGGCATCAACACTTCGAGTGGCAACCAGTACGTGCGGTTGGCGAGCTGTCTCGCCACCGGCCGTGCGAATTGGGTGGCCGGCGCCCGCCATGTCGTGAAACTGGTGGACGGTTCGCTGGGGAATGTACCGACGCAACCGGGCGGCACCGGCGGGTTCACCGTGGCTTCTGAAAATCCCGTCTACATTCTGGGCGACTACAACTCCAGCGCGGCCGATCCCATGTGGGCCAACCCCAACGCGGTTGAGCCTGCCCATGCAGCGGCAGGGGTCATTGCGGATTCGGTCACAGCCCTGTCGAACGGCTGGACCGACCTGGCCAGCATGAACTCGCCGAGTGATGACACGGGACGCACCGCCGCTACCACTTATTATCGAGTCGCTGTGGCCGCCGGCAAGAACATCAATTTCCCATCGGTCGGGCTGGCGTGGGCAGTTGGCGACTGGGGCACCGATGGCGGTGTCCACAATTTTCTACGCCTACTGGAAAACTGGGGGGGATCGACCCTGAACTACAAAGGATCGTTGGTTAATCTCTACTATTCCGCCTATGCCACCGGAACCGACAAGAATGGCGGCGGCACAGTTTACGAACCTCCCGCCCGCAACTACATTTTTGATCCCCTGTTTTCGCAGCCGCAAAATCTGCCCCCGGGTACCCCCATGTTCCGGGACGTCGACAATTTGAGTTACCGCCAGGACTTCACGCCGCGCACCGATTAAGCGGGTGGTGAAATTAGGGATTGCCCGGTCCGCAGAGGGCCGGGTTTGTTCTTTCTTTGGATAGAGGAGTTGTAAGCATGGATCGCGCAGAATCTAGCTCCCGGGGATTTACCCTGATTGCGTCGTTGTTGCTGCTGTGCCTGTTGTCGGGGATCGCAATTGGCTTGCTCATGATGGTGAACACCGAAGGCAGGGCCGGCGGCGATGATTTGCAGAACACCATGGCCTATCGCTCGGCGGAAGGCGCCATCGAGAAGATGACTTCGGACTTGTCGAATTCCTTCCTAGGCGGCGCCGTGCCCACCCCGACCCAAATTACCGGTTTGAGTTCATTGGTCCCCACTGGCGACCCCTCCGTATCGTACCCGGACTATACCTTCACTCCTGCGGTGAATGGGTCCGGGACCTTGAAGGCGACCTATGCCGAGATCCAGACCGGAACTTTCCAAGGCTTGTATGCGTCCACGATTCCGATCACCCTCCAAGCCACCGCCTTGCGATCACTGGGACAAGAAGTGACCATGGTTCGCACCGTTGAAGTGGCTCTGATCCCGGTGTTTCAGTTTGGCGTCTTTTCCGACAGCGATCTGGGTTTCTACAGCAGCCCCAATCTGGACTTCCAGGGCCGCGTACATACCAACGGCGATTTATATTTGGGCGTGTCCAACGGCGCCACCCTGACCTTCCACGACAAAATCACCGCCTTCGGCAACGTGATCCGCACCGTACTACCGAATGGATTGCCGGCGGCTTCCAACAATGACAGCGGCACGGTCGACATTCTGACTGCAGCGCAGGGCTGCGATGGAACCCAACCGGCCTGCCGGGCCATCGCGGCAAGTGAAGGCAGTGTGACCGGAGCCGGTGGCAACCCGCCACAATCGGCTTACAATGCCGGCCCCCCCTCCTGGCAAACCATTTCCCAGAGCACCTACAACGGCTGGATTACCGACGGAAATTACGGCCAGCCCATCAATACCGGAGTCAAACAACTACAGCTCCCGTTCGTGCAATCGAATACCGGAACTACCGTGCCACAGTATGAAATCATCCGCAGGCCTCCCACAGGAGAGCCTGCGTCATCGGCGTTGGGTTCATCGCGGCTTTACAACGAGGCCGAGATCCGAGTGCTGCTCTCCGACGATCCCGCAGAACTTCCCGGGGGAACAGCGGACGCAAACAACATCCGCCTGGCCAACGGACAATTCAACAGCGGCCCGAACTACAGCAATGGCGTTGCCGCATCCACACCGACTTTGGCGGCTTTGGCTTCCGGCAAACCCCGCATGACATATTTTGCCGAAGGGTCAACCGGAATTATCGATCCCGGAACTTGGGCTAGCACTTCTATGTCGGGAGCTTACAGCCTGCCTCCGGATTGGCCGGCAGCACCTTTGACCACTGGTCTGGATTTGCAGCCCACAAGCCCGCTGCAAGCTCCTCTCCTCAGCACCGGAACAGCGATCCCGGCCGGCATTACTCTCCCGATTTGCAGCAACGCCGGCACAGCAACCTATCCCACATGCCCGTCTTATCCCTATTACACTGCGCCCGCGGCCGCCAACACCAGCACCTGGAACCTGCTGGATGGTTATTTGCGCGTGGAAGCCTTGGAGGGTGGGGCCTGGGTAGGAGTAACGCAGGAGTGGTTGAGTTTGGGATTTGCGCGCGGACAGATTCCTCCAACTTCGCCCGGCCCGGCAACCAACGCCGGCAGCAACCAAGTGAATCCCAACGCGATTCTGATCCTCCAGGAACTGGCGGATCGCAACGGCGATGGCTCTGCTTCGGACGCCACCGGGGTTGCGCCCGTTTGCACCAAGGTGGCTGGGAAATATCCGCTATCCTCCTGCGTTTACGGCAAACCACCTGAAGTACAGAACGACTCTTTCACCAGCAGCCCCTATTATGGGGACGGCAACCAGACCACCAGTGTCACCCGAAACAACTGGTATCCCATCAACTTCTACGATACCCGCGAGGGCGAAGTACGCGACGTCAAGGCCGGAAATAATAGTTGCACCTCCAACGGAGTCATGAACGCTGTCGAAATCGATGTGGGCAACTTGAAACGGTGGCTCGCAGGCTCCATCGGCACCACCGGCTCGACGGTCAACTATACCAACCAGAACGGGTACATTCTGTTCTTCTCTGATCGCAGAGGCATGTTAGTCAATCCCAACGGAACTGCCATCGATGCGAAAAACACCAAGACTGGTGATTCAGGGTTGGAAGACTCCATTAACAGTTCCACGGCCGCCGGTACGCCAGACAACAAGTTGGAGCCGACCCCAGTCGGCAAGACCGAGTCTCCGGAGGACGTCAACAACAATGGCGTTCTCGATAACTTCGGGGAAGCGAATCTGGGGGATGGCGTTGGCATAAACACCGCCACCGGAAACCAGTATGTACGCATGGCAAGCTGTCTGGCTACGGGACGAGCAAATTGGGTGTCCGGCGCCCGGCACGCTCTGAAACTGGTGGATGGTTCACTGGGGAACCTGCCAGTCAGGCCAGATAACAGCTCCGGCGGGTTTACCGTAGGTTCGGAGAATCCGGTCTACATTCAGGGCGACTACAACACCAGCGCCGCGGATCCCATGTGGCTCAATCCAACTACAGGCACGGAACCTGCCCACGCCGCAGCCGCCGTCATCGCCGACGCAGTGACTGTGCTGTCCGACAACTGGACGGACCTGGGAAGCATGGCCAATCCCTCGGACGCCTCGAAGCGGCCAGCGGCTACCACGTACTACCGGGTAGCAATCGCGGCCGGCAAAAGCATCAATTTCCCTTTCCCTAACTGGTCAGCGGCGGTTGACTATGGCTTTGGTACAGATGGCGGCGTACACAACTTCATTCGCTTCCTGGAAGACTGGAGCGGTGCAACCTTGAACTACAAGGGTTCGCTGGTCAGCCTCTACTACTCGACCTACAACACGGGTACATTCAAGTGCTGCACGTATTCCGTCTATCAACCGCCGACGCGAAACTATATTTTTGACCCGCTGTTTTCGCAGCCACAAAACCTGCCGCCAGGAACACCGCAGTTCCGCGACATTGACAACTTGAGCTACCAGCAGAGCTTCACCCCACGCACCAACTAAGCGCGTAGCGCACCAAAACCTTGCCCCGATCCTGCCAGACAGGTTCGGGGCTTTCGCTTTTGGTTCGGCGCAATTAGAATCGTGCTTCCGGGGAGAACGCCGCAGTGACCGCATCGCCCACAATTGCAGAAGCTTGGCGCAAGCGTAGCAATCTGATTCCATGGTTGGCATTTGCCGGCATGGTGTGCGTAACCCTAGCCCTCTTCCTGGTTCCAGCGTTCATCATTCAGCCATTCCGCTATGAATCGCCGCGAGGTCTCATCCTGGCGATGACAGTGCGTCAGCAAGCACCGTTCTTGACTCTGCTGACTGCCGGCGCGGCTTTCCTGGTGGCACTGCTGCTTTGGCGGCGCATCTCGCGCTGGAAGCGGG
Organism: Terriglobales bacterium; assembly: GCA_963762965.1. GTDB lineage: Bacteria > Acidobacteriota > Terriglobia > Terriglobales > Acidobacteriaceae > DATBAX01. Next base: position 3,010,343 of record CAVXME010000001.1, on the reverse strand, counting down.
GCGTACTCTTGGTTGGTCTTTTATTTGCTTCCGCCGCGGCGGCCATGGCGCGAGCGGATTACTTCGAGTGGATGTTTCATCCGGTTACCGCAGCTGGCTTCGATTCGGCCAGCAGCTCCAAAGTAGGTCCATCGGACATGGTGATGGCCGTGAACTTCAATGGAGATTCCCGTGCCTATCCCATCTTCGAGATGGCGTATCACCACGTCCTGAATGATGTGGTCGGCGGCGTGCCCATCGCGGTCACTTATTGAACGCTTTGTCACACCGGTCTGGTGTGGAAACGAACTGCAAACGGGCAGACTCACCATTTCCGTCTCGCCGGAATCAATAACCAGAACTTCCTCATGCGCGACGAGGAAACTGGAAGCTGGTGGCAACAGATTACCGGAAAGGCAATCTTTGGCCCGCTCCAAGGCCAGCATCTCGATCCCGTATTGAGCGACGAATTGACCTTCGGATTATGGAAGCAGGAATCCCCTGCTGGCCAGGTTCTCGCCCCAGTTGCGAAGTACGCAAAGAAGTACGAACACGATTGGGAGCCCGAAGTCCAGAAGCTGCCAGTAACAGTTAGTTTTCCCGGCTCTGCATTGCAGTCTCGGGATGTTTTGATTGGGATGGAACAAGGTGGTGCAAGCCGTGCTTATCCCCTAAAAACGATCCTGGCAGAATCCCCGATTCAGGACCGGCTGGGTGGAACACCGATTCTTTTGGTTGTCGGCCCCGATGGGAAATCGGTTCGCGTCTTCGTGAGCCGAATCGACGGGACAGATGTCGAATTTTTCCGCAAGATCAGCACCAGTGAATGGGCCCTGGTAGATTCCGCTTCTGGCAGTGAATGGAATTTTCAGGGATGTGCGGTAGGCGGGCCATCTCAGGGAAAATGTCTGGAACGGCTCAATGGCATCAAGGATTTTTGGTTCGACTGGCGAAATTACCACGCGGACACGACGGTCTATCAGCACTGATCCCGGCTCTCTGATTCCCTGCTTATGCTCCATGTATCATGCTTATGATCGAGTGATCGCGTCTAAATGACCGCTCGGGGAGAGACGCTTGCCTGAAATCAGAGCGCTTTTTTGGGACGTCGGTGGTGTACTGCTTACCAACGCCTGGGACCATACCGAACGGCTGCGCACTTTGAATCACTTCCGGCTCGCCGAAGCCGAGTTTCACGACCGCCATGAAATGGTGGTTTCTTCATTTGAGCGCGGCAAGATCAGCATCGACGAGTATCTTGACCGAACTATCTTCTATCGCGAACGCCCTTTTACCAGGGACGCCTTTAAGGACTACATGTATGCGTTGTCGAAGCCGGACCCTGAATCGCTGGTACTGGCGCGGGAGTTGGCGGGATCCGGCAAATATCTGATGTCCACCATCAACAACGAGTCGAAAGAATTGAACCTGCTCCGCATTGAGAAGTTCGGACTCAACCACATCTTTAAGCTATTCGTAAGTTCATGCTTTGTCGGATTGCGAAAACCCGAAGCCGGCATTTACAAATTAGCGCTGGAGATCACGCAGAAACCACCCGAAGAATGCTGCTTTATCGACGACCGCGCGCTTAACCTGGAATGCGCCAAGCAACTGGGCATGCACGTGATCCAAATGCAGGGCGCCGGGCAACTGCGTCAGGAATTGCAAAAGCTGGGAGTGGGTGCCTGAAGCAGGAAAGCTAGGCTTTGCGCGGCGGGCGTACCGCAGGACTTGCGGCGTTGGGTGCCGCGGATTCCTGCCCACTCCCGAGACTCAGATCGCTGGACCAGCAATCGGCAATGATCTTCCACTCCCCCGCCTGACGAGCCAGAGTGACCAAATACTTGCCGCGCTCTTCACGCCGCTTGCCCATGTGCGGTACCAGCATCTTGCAACGCCCCGCTTCGTAGGCCATTTCCCCCGACAATTCCACCCGCAACGGCTCCAGCTCGACTTCTCCTAAACCTGCGTCCAACACGGAAAAGAAAAACTCGCGAATGGCCGCCGTGCCCCGCACCGTCGGAACATTGGGGCGCAGCACAATGGCGTCGGGATGATAAATCTCCACCAGGTCGTCGAGATGCTTGGTGTTGCATGCCTGAATCCAGTCCTGAGTCACCTTGCGGACCGCAGCTTCGGAGCGGCTAAGACCCGGTGTGCCCAGAGGGGCCCGGGTTCGGGCAGAGTCCCGTACGGGCGCGGGCGCGCCGCCATTGGACGGCCGCTGGTCAGATCCCGGCTGCTGCGTCGCTCCCTCGGACGAAAAGAAGTGGTGGTGATAATGGTGATGGTAATGATGCGGCCCCGGATTACCGGAGCCCGAAGTGGCTCGCCGGTTTTCGACGCTGGCTTCTGGCAGCGGCACTCCGCAGGTTGCACAAAAGCGATTGTCGCCGGGATTTGGGCTTCCGCAGGCCTGGCAAGAAATGTCGGCCCCGGTGAATCCCTCCATGGAACTCTCGCTGTCGGCTTGCAACCCCAGTCGCTGGATGGCCTGCACTGCCGCTGAAATCGCCTCCTGTTGGGGCTTGGGGCGGCGCATGTCGTAGTTCATGCGGTTGAAGAAATCGTCCACCGACGGATCGGGAACGAGCTCTTCCTCGGGCGCGTTCGCGGGTGAATTTCTGGCCGGCTTGGGGAATTTTTCCTCGTCCACGGCGATGTCCAGTACCCTTTATTCTATTCGAAAATATCGCTAGTGGCTGGAAAACTCAATGTTACCTTCGGCTTCGGTGGGCACACCGTTGCACAGGGCTGGACGATAGCGCCAGGAGCGCACGGCATTGAGCACTTTGCGGTCCGGCGTAGGGCCGGCACTTTCGAGGATCAACGGGCTATGCACACGCCCATCGGTACCAACAATGAAACTCACACTAATCCTGGCATTTAGATCTGGAATATCCAGCAACGGATTAGGGGTCGCCAGTGGTTCAGGCGCCTGCGCCTCTTCACAGCTGGCACGTGCCGTGGTGTGCGGAATCGTAGCGAAACGGGCGTCGCGCACAGCTGACGTCCAAATCTGCCCTTCGTGGACGGAAAGCGGAGCCTGCGGCCCCGAGACCCGGATCGGCGCGGCATCGGTTGCTGCCAAACACAGAAAGGGCGATGAGGTGATCACCAGCAGCGGCCAGAGCTTGCGAAGCAACATAGTCAGCAATCATTTTTGAAGTGGTGGTTTGAGAAGAGGAAAAACCACCACTCCCGAGCTGTACCGTCTTAAAGGGCAATCGGGATGCCAGCAGCGACTACTTCCAAGATATTGATAATAAAGTCGTTAGCTCGATAAACATGCGTGGTTTAGTCTAACGGGTGCAAATAGTTGCAGTTTGCCGCGGCAAGGCTACTGCGCAGCAGCCTACGGCTGGTGCGGTATCTTGTTTCTGGGAGTTCTAACCAAGCCAACCATGCCAGCGCCAAAGCAAGAACTGAACGTCGCCATGATCGGACACGGCTTCATGGGCCGCGCCCATTCCAATGCCTTCCAGCAGGTAGGGCATTTCTTCGATACGCCCTACCGACTTCGCTTGAAAGCCATCTGCGGACGCGACCGCGCCAAGCTGGAACCCATGGCTGCACAGTGGGGATGGGAAGAAGTCGAGAGTGATTGGCAGAAGGTGGTCCGCCGGCCGGATATTCAAGTCGTCGATATTGCCACCCCGAACGCGTTGCACGCACCCATGGCGATTGCCGCCGCACAGGCTGGAAAGATCGTACTGTGCGAGAAGCCGCTGGCCGTGTCCGGGCAAGAAGCTGAAACCATGGCCCAAGCGGCACGGGATGTTCCTAATCTGGTTTGGTTCAATTACCGGCGTGTTCCCGCGATTGCTTTTGCCAAGCGTCTCATCGAAGAAGGACGCCTGGGAAAGATATTTCACTATCGTGCGGTTTATCTGAATCAGTCGGGAAATGATCCGTCGAAAACTTCAGGCTGGCGATATCAGCGGGCGCAGGCCGGCTCGGGAGTGGTCGGTGATCTGCTTTCCCACGTCGTGGATCTCGCGTTTTATCTCAACGGCCCTATCACCGAATTGAACGCGATGACGCACACTTTTGCCCCAGGCCGCGACGTCGACGATGCCGCGCTGCTCATGGTCAATTTTGCCAATGGAAGCATTGGCAGTTTTGAAGCCAGCCGCTACGGCGTTGGCTGCCGCAACCGTAATACCTTTGAGATCCACGGATCAGGCGGCATGTTGCGCTTCAATTTAGAAGACATGAATCACTTGCAGTTCTACGACGCTACGGAGGCGCCTAACATGCAGGGCGAACGCAGCCTGCTGATCACCGGCCCCGACCATCCTTACTCGGAGAACTTCTGGAAACCGGGTCACGCCATCGGCTACGAGCATACCTTCATCGCCACCCTGGGAGATTTTCTTAGCGCGCTAGGGCGTGGAGAGCAGTTCCACGCGAATTTCGAAGACGCGGTTCTCGTCCAGAGGGTTCTGGATGGTGTGGAGCGTTCCGCCAAGGCGCGGTCCTGGGTTGATGTGGGCTGAGATTTGGCCACCGCAAGTCACTTCGGTAACTTGCCGGGGTGACCCGGAAGTTCATAGCATCACATGTATGCTCAGGGCCATGCTTCTCTGCACGGATGCTCCAGCGGTTCAAACCGTGACCCGTGTCTTCAAAGACCTCGGAGTAGAAGTGGAGACGAGCACCACTCTTGAGGGCGCCATTGACCAGATTACGGCCCACAAGTTCGACGCCATTATGGTGGACGAGCAAGTGGAAGGTTCCGCGCTAGTCCTGGAAAGCTCGCGTCAGCTCACGACTTGCCAGAAATCGGTAAGGATTGTCTTGGCGGAAACCCCAACCGCTATTGGAACCGTATTTCAAACTGGGACCCAGATCGTTCTCTACAAGCCCCTTACCGCTGAACGAGTGCGGCATGGACTGCGAGCGGTCCGCAATCTGATGGCCCAGGAACGCCGGCGAGGGTCGAAACGAGTGCAGGTTGAAATCGCCGCCAAGCTGAACTACGGACGGGGCCGCAATGTCGCCGTCATCGTGGAAGACCTGAGTGACTCCGGGGCTGCCGTCCGCTCCACCACCCGCTTGCAGGGAGCTCCGCATTTCACTTTCGAATGTTCGTTACCGGATGGCTCCGAAATGCTGAAAGCCCAGGGCGAATTTGTCTGGCGCGATAAAGGTGGGATGTGCGGCATTCATTTTACGGACATGTCTGCGTCGTCTCGCCGAGCCCTGATGGAATGGATCAAGAACACGAGCAGCACGAAATCGCAATCCGCAGCCGATACTGAGCCGGAACTGAGTCGTGCCGCAAAAGCATCTGAGTAAAGTTACGTAATTCTCTCCTCGGTATCTTTTCGGATTATCAAATCCCATCCCGGAAGAATGAAAACTCAAGAACGCCTGGGTGTATCCCGTAAGAAACGGATGCCACAGCAGGCATCGAGCTATCACAAGATCCTTCTCCAAACTAAGCAGAAAGTTCTAGCCGCGCTGACCAGAGAAGGATATTATTCGGAACCATAGCTTCCATAAGATTTGATCCGTTCGTTCATCGGGCGTGGCCCAGGGATTACTGGATTCATTTTAGTACTGAGATTTAAAGCAGCGCTAAGACTGGATACTTTGAAAGAGGACCATGGGTGATGTCGCCGGACGAACCAGACCGCAGGCAATTCCCGCGCTTAAAAGTTAGCATTCCTATTGAATTGCGCCCCAAAGACAGCGAGTTCCCGATTCGCGGCGCAACTTCCGATCTCAGCGTGAGCGGCTGCTATGTGGAGATGACGTTCACCTTTCCCGTAGGGACCGAACTGGAAATCAGCCTGCAACTTGAGCAGCCGGTGCTTGCCCTTGCCACCGTCGTTACCTGTGACACGCAAGTGGGAAATGGAATTAAGTTCACCAAGATACTGCCGGAAGACCAGGAGCAATTACGGATCTACCTGGAAGCAGCTGACAAATAAGCCGTTGATTGACAGGCAGTGATCGACTGGCATCCGAACCTCATGTGGAAAGCTTTCCAAGGGTTTCCGCCAGCACAAGCGCTCCCCGGGCAATGTCTTCGGGGGCAGCGTATTCGTCGGGGCGATGGCTGTATCCGTTGCGGCAGGGGATAAACAACATGGCCACGAGAGCGATGCGCGACATAAAGAGCGAATCATGATAGGCACGGCTGGGCATGGTGAGAAACTTCAGTCCGTGGTTTTCGCAGGCTTGGGAAAGAGCTGCAACTAGCGAGGGCGCGCAATCAGCCGGGGCATCGGCGTTGACCAGCTGCGTTTGAATCGAGACCATACGCTTGGCTGAAATCGCGTGACACGCGTTCGCCATTGCCTGTATCGCGGCGTCACGCCTTTCCAGGTCGGTGTCCCGAATATCCACGCTAAGACGGACCCGGCTGGGAATACTGTTGACGGCGCCCGGAAACACCTCGCAAATTCCGACCGTTGCTACAGTGTCGACGGCTCCGCTGGTTCGGGCCGCGTTTTCGATGGCAAGGATCAATTCTGCCGCCGCGCAAAGGGCGTCGCGACGATCCGGCATCAGAACTCCGCCCGCGTGTCCACCGGTGCCTTCGACGGAAATGCGGAAACTCGCAGGAGCGGCAATTTTTGTAACTACTCCGAGAGGTATTTTCCGCTGCTCGAGAATCGGGCCTTGTTCAATGTGCAATTCAACGAACGCTTTGTAATACTCCTTGGGCAACTTTACTTCTTCGAGTTCTCCTGAGAACCCCGCATCGTGACGGACATTCTCCAGCGATTGACCGTCGCCGTCGGTCAGCTTTCGGGCGGCTTCTGGAGAAAAGGTTCCGGAGAGCAATCGGCTGCCCAGACATCCGATGCCAAAGCGCGTTGGCTCTTCCGCGGTGAACACCAGCAATTCAATCGAATGCTTAGGCCGAAGCCCCCCGCTTTGCAGTGCTCGTATGGCTTCGAGGCCCCCGAGCACTCCAACCACACCATCGTACTTCCCGGCATTGGGAATGGCGTCGATGTGTGAGCCGGTGCCGATCGCCGGAGCTCCCGGGTCAGAACCGACCCAGCGAGCGAAAGTGTTTCCAACCGCATCGTGCCGCACCGCGAGCCCGGCTTCTTCGCATCGCGCTTTCAGCCAGGCCCGTGCCTTGAGATCAGTTGGGGTGAAAACGATCCGGGTGACAGCAGGAGTTTCGGCTTCGGAAATGGAAGCAAGCGCCTCGATTTCGGAAAGCAGCCGGATCGTATCAATCTCGAGTTTCATGGTCTCCGAGTTTCATGGTTGCGCGGGGCTTAACGGATGTCGATTTGAATCTTTGTAGATCAGATATTTCGCAGGCGCTTTGCCGAGCGCTCCGAACCATTGTGGGCACCACGGGCCCATCCAGATGAAATCCCCAGCGGTAACTGGATACCAGGAATCCCCGAGGCGGTAGATTCCACCGCCTTCGAGCATGATCAGTCCGTGCTCCATCACATGCATTTCCACTATGCTGAGCGCGGCACCGGGTTGGTAGACCATGGTGTTCACAGCAAAATCAAAACTCATGGTATCCGGAAGCAGACATTTGACCTGCAAGCTGGAATCATCGGTCAGGGGATGCGAAGGGACCGCATCTTCACTCGACGTGATCAAATGGGGAGGCTGGACCGAATCGAGCGCCTGGTAAGGCTTTTCGATCACGGCAACCCGGCTTACCTTTGTGGCAACCACTCGGTGCGGCAAACCCTCCGGCAAAAACGCGTACCCCTGTGCACCCAGCTCACTTTGCTTCCCCGCGACTTCCAACTTGACCAAGCCCTCCAACACAAAAATAAAGCGTTGTGCGCTGGTGCCGCCCAGTTCGCCGTTGACCTCGAACTCGGCGGTGTACTCGCTGAACTTCGCGCCCATGGCGGGGCCGACATGCACGATCGCAAAACTTTCTTTCATGCCCGGGAGCCTGGTGCGCACAAACGTGTCTGGAGTCAGTAGCAGATGATTGCGTTGGTGAGAGCTTCGGGTTTGGCCAAGGTTATGCACGGCACGTCCTTTTGTGAAATGTGGGTGAGGAAGCAAGCGCATCGAGCAGATGCAACCCGCATTCGATCGCCTTCGCTACATCTTCAATTTTCACCGATTCCGCAGGATCGTGGCTAATCCCCCCGGGAGTTCGCAGGAAGATCATAGCGGCAGGAACTTTCTCGGCGAGAATCATGGCATCGTGTCCCGCACCGCTCACCATCCGATGAGGATCGCATCCCGTTTTTCGGATCGCCGCATCAATTTGGTCGATCAGAAACGCATCCATCGCCACAGATGGTTGGTCCAGCAACGTTTTCCGCCGCATTGAGAGTCCGCGGCTCTTTGCTATGTCGTCTGCCGTGCGAATGAAACCCTCCACCGCATGCTCTCGAAAATCATCCTCAGCGTGACGTACATCAAGAGTCAGTTCAACCTCGCCGGCGATAACGTTGGTCGCCCCGGGCTTGGCTTCTATTTTTCCAACGGTCGCCACCAGTCCCGGAACATCAGCGGCTCCCCGCTCCACTGACGTGATCCATTCCGCCGCCCCGGCGAGAGCATCGTAGCGCAGATGCATTGGCGTCGTGCCTGCGTGATTGGCGCGGCCGAGAAACGTGAGTTCCAACCGGCTCTGGCCCGCAATGGCTTCGACGACGCCGAGCGGCCGCTTTAGGCTCTCCAGGACCGGCCCTTGCTCGATGTGAAACTCGATGTAGCCCAGAGTGTCATTCTGCAAAGACGCCTCAATAATCTTTGCAGGATTCAACCCAAAGTTCTCGATTGCTTTTCGCACCGAAATCCGTTGCATATCCAGCGGGTTCAGCAACTCTTCATCAAACCTGCCCACCAAAGCACGGCTGCCGATAAATGGAACACCGAAGCGGACTCCCTCTTCCTCGGAAAACCCGACCACTTCGATCCCGAAAGGCAGCTTTCGCCCATCCAATCCCTGAAGCAAGGCTACCGCCAAAACCACTCCCAGGACGCCGTCGTAAGCTCCGGCGTTAGGGACCGTGTCGAGATGCGAACCGAAAATCAGCCGTGGCGCATTAGGTTCAGCGCCAGGGTAGAGTGCCCGTAAATTGCCGGCAGCATCAATCCCGACCCCGGCTCCCAGCGGCTCCAACCAGCTGGTGATTTCGCGATGGCAATCGCGCATGGGTGCAGAAAGAAAGGTGCGGCGCGTGCTGCCCGCATCTTCGCTGAAAGCAGCCAGCTTCCGGCAACGGGCAATGACTTCCTTCGCGCTCGCATCGTTTACCGGCAAAGGTGCTCACCCATGGCGACGAATGCGTGCTTCGATATAACCGTGCGGCTCGTCGGTTGGCACAAAAATCTCATTCGGATTGTCCTGTCCAAATCGCGAGAGGTCCACCAGCAGACAATGCCGGTTCGGCATGGTCAATTCAATGTCCTCGACTTCACCAACTTTCTCAAGAACCGCCTCACCCATCGCGTAGAGCGTGTGTTGCACCGACCGACTCTCGTGATCGGCGAACCCCGCTAGCAGGATTTCACGAATTCTGGCGCGCAACGGAATGAAGGACGAGTCGGCGGTCGCGTACTTCCAACTGGCTCGAACCGCGGTGCCAAACAAGCGGTCGCTCATTTCAGCAAGCGTCGTCAGAGAATCCTTGATAAAGCCGGCAAATGCCGAGCCAGCGGTTTTCATAATCACCAGATTTTCAAATCCCGAACTGACCGAAAGCTTTCCCGCCTGAGTCCGCGACACTTTCGTGGTCTGGCACTCGCCGCTGGCTTGCACAAAAGTAGTGGGATGTGGCTTTCCGTTCGTATGCAGATGTTCCCAGGCCTTTTCCGATATCCCAACTTCCGTCTCGGAGACTTGGGGATTCCGGGCGAGAAGAAACTCAACCAGTTCCTTGGCAAATTCTTCCATGCATTCCGCCCCGGAATTTCGCGCCAATGAATACACGGTATTCTTCATCGTATCGGTGGGAAGAATCTGGCTGTTGTCTCCATCTTTGAAGCAGGGCAGGAAATCCCCCTGGAGCAAGACCTCCACCGTCCATTCGCGAAAGTCATGCTTGTCCGCACGCCGCTTCACCTGCACCAGCCGGACGCGCGACTTACCGTATTTATTTTCCCCCAAAACGATCATGACTCAGCTTCCCCGGTATGTCGTGTACCCGTTCGGACTCAACAACAGTGGAATATGAAAATGCGATTCGCCCTTCCGCACTTGAAATGTAATTTCCACCACCGGGTATAATGCATCAATTTTCTGTGCCGCAAAATGGCTCGCCGTGTCTAACGTCAAACGGTAGAGGCCAGACGATAACGCCTCACCATCGGGAAGCAATTGAGCGCAGCGGCCATCGTGGTCCGTTCGTGCGGAAGCCAGGAGCCTCCAATTGCCGGACTTCTCCAGCCGTTCCAGCTTGACCGGCACGTCCTTCGCCGGCTTGCCGAGCGCGGTATCCAGAACGTGAGTTGAAATTCGTTTCATCCCGAAAGCCATTTCTTCAGCCGAATGTTTGTGATCTGCCGTTGCTGTTCTGCCGCTTCGTGAAGTTCAGCTTCGTCGTTATTTTGTAGCCGCCGCCGTAAAATCCCAAGAATCTCCGTCGTCGATTTACCCGAAGCGCAGACGATGAAAATGCGATGGAACCTTTGTTCGTATTCCCGATTCGCTTCCGCTAGCGCGCTCTTAACAATATCATCTGCCGTCGAAACGTTTCGCTGCTCCTGCGCCGACCAAACCATGGACTGCTGCGCTGCGGATTGTGGGCTCGACTCGCCAATCCGCGGATGGCTCTGGAACGCTTCCATCCAATCCGATTCGTCCAGGGCGCACCAGACTTGGTCGCCCGCCATCAGCAGAGATGCCTCGTCCGCGAGTGGTCTCAGTGCAGCCATCCCGCGAGACCAGGCCATGGAGCCGCAAGCAGGCAAAATCTCCATTACAGCTTTGCCGCTTGGAAGAGAATTCCACCTTCGCAGCACCTCATTCATGCCCGCTTCTCGCTCGCACTCAGTTGGTCGAGAAATTCGCCAACCAGATTGCTCACCACGGCCGAGCGATATCTGGACGTAGATCGAATGTCATCAATCGGCCGGATTTCTTTAGCAGCGGTATTGCGGGCCAGAAGGGTAAGCGATGGCTCGATCGCCTTTCCTCTCAGCATCCGCTCGGTCTCACTTAAACGCACCGGGAAAGGCGCCACACTTCCGAGCGCGATGCGCACATCTTCCACAACGCCCCCGGCAAGCCGCCCCAATGCTGCGATGCAAACTTTAGAAATCGCCTGGGCATTTCGGGCTCCCACCTTGCGGGTGTAGGAGACATGCTCAGAGAATCGGCTGGGCAGACATATCGCACGAATCAGTTCATCGGGCGCCAGAGTTGTCTTCTTGTAATCAGTATGGAAGTTCTTGTAGGCTACCCGGCGTTCCCCGCGCACTGACAGTAGAATGAGCTCCGCTTCATACGCTAACAGTGCAGGCAAGGAATCCGCGGCTGGCGACGCGTTGACGATGTTGCCACCGAGCGTCCCTCGATTCTGATTGGCGATTCCACCCGTCCAACTCGCGGCGCTCGCCAGTAAGGGGAAGTCACGTCCAATGATCGCGTGCCGGCGCAGTTGGCTATAAGTGCAACCCGCACCAATTGAAACTTCATCGGCCATGATATCCACGCGCCGCAGCTCCGGCAGGTTCCAAATGCTGACCAGTTTTCGTCCCGAAAGTTTGCCGGCGGCATACTGCACCATCACATCCGTGCCTCCAGCAATGGGGAGCCACGTGCCCGGCTGCTCAGCCAGCAACGATACGACCGCCTGCAAATTCGCCGGCGCACTCAGTTCGTAATCGGCAGGATCGGATCTCATCTGGTATCACTTCGCCGTGCCGCTTCCGCCACGGCCTCAAAGATCTGCATATAGCCGGTACAGCGACAAAGATTTCCAGAAAGGCCCTCGCGAATGTCGGCCATCGTCGGCGCGGGCGTCTTATCCAGCAGATGAACCGCCGCCAGAATCATTCCCGGTGTGCAAATTCCACACTGCGCGCCTCCGCATTCGAGAAAGGTCTGCTGCAACTCATGCAGTCGTGGGCCGTCGGCTAATCCCTCGATGGTGGTGATGTTGGCGTCCGTGGCCTGAAGCACTGGAATCAGGCAGCTGTTCACCAGGGCCCCGTCCAGCAATATAGAGCACGAACCACACTCACCCTCTCCGCAGCCCTCTTTTGCGCCGGTCAATTCCAGTTGTAGTCGCAGCACATCCAAGAGTCTTTCCATGGGATGTACAAGCACGGTCTTCGGTTCGCCATTAACAATGAAAGACACTTCGCACTTCTTGCGGTTTTCCGAAGAATTCTTCATCGGGGCCCGCCGGTAGGAATGGCTTCGTTCTCCGGCGTTGCTGCCGTGCTGACCGCTGCAAAAATATCTTCGGGAAGAATTGGGATGGAATCGAACCTGATCCCGAGGGCCTCTTCGATCGCATTCACGATGGCCGGGGCTGGACCATCCACGGGGAGCTCGCCGATTCCCTTTGCGCCGTACGCTCCGTGAACATTCCCCATCTCCTCGAAGAACACCCGAATCGAGGGCAGATCGGCGGAGGTCGGCATGATGTAGTTGGTCATCTGATTGTTCTGCATGCGGCCATTTTGCCAGATCACTTTCTCATACAAAGTGAATCCGATCCCCTGCGCCACGCCTCCGATAATTTGACCTTCCGCCAGAACCGGGTTCAACACTTTGCCAACTTCCTGGAGCGCGACGAAATCGTTAACGGTTGCGCTATAAGTCGTCAGATCAACTGCGACTTCCGCGATGTAAACCGCCCAGGCAAACGCGGCATACGCCTCTCCCCGATACTTTTCGTCGTTCCAGAAAACATCTTTCGGCGCTACGTAACGCGCCCACGAGCGGAATGGTCCGTTTGCTGCCACATAATCTCGACAGGCGACACGAAATTCTTCCGACGTGTAGGAATCGCCAAGCATTCCGCAGCCGGTAAGCGTCTGCTTAATTCCGAACGCCGCCGACTGTACTAACTTGCCCACCACCATGACGGTGCGCGATGCGACCGTCGGACCACTGTTGGGAACCTGATTCGTATCCGGCTGCGCGATCTGTACATTCTCATAAGGCAGCCCCAGCGCTTCCGCCGCGACCTGACAAAGAACAGTATTCGTGCCCTGGCCAAATTCGGTGCTTGAAACCAGCACGCGTATGCTGCCATCGGCGCATCCTTCCACGCCCACCACGGACGCCAGGTATCGTTCGCCCGACCCGGTGAATCCGGCGCCATGCAGAAAAGCGGCGACACCCATTCCTTTCTTGATCGCGCCATTAGCATTTTCTTTCGCGAACCGTTCCCTCTTTGAGTGATATTCCGAAAGCTCCAACGCCCGGTCGAGAAGCTGATCCAGATCGATTGGCTCGTTCACCGTCTGTTCTGTCGTTGTGGTCTGCCCCGGCTTGAGGAAATTCCGACGACGGATCGCCAGCGGCGAGAGTCCGACGACCGCCGCGATCCGGTCCATGTGCCGCTCCATCGCAAACAGCGATTGCGGCGCGCCGAAGCCGCGGAAAGCCCCGTGCGGCGGCACATTGGTGGCAACTGCTTTCGCGCGAATACGAATGTTGGGCCAGTAATACGGCCCACCGGCGTGGATGGTGCCGCGTGAAAGAACGACGGCGGACAAAGTTGCATAGGCGCCACCATCAATCGTGAAGTCGATTTCACCGCCCAGAATTTTTCCGTTCCGGCTCACCGCTGTGCGGTGCCGCGTCCGCGAGGGATGCCGCTTGGTCGTGGCTGCCATGTCTTCCATGCGGTCGTAGACGATTTTCACCGGCTTGCCAGACTTCATTGCAAGAAGCACCGCATGCCCCGCGATCATCGAGGGGTACTCTTCTTTCCCGCCGAAAGCGCCTCCCGTTTCCGCTTGCACCACGCGAATTTTTTCTGCCGGCAAGTTGCAAAGCGCCATCAAAGCCTTGTGCACATAGTAGGGACATTGCAGCGAGCCCCACAACGTGACTCCCAGCTCAGGATCGAAGGCCGCAATCACGCCGTTGTTCTCGATGTAGAGCTGTTCCTGGGCTCCGGTGGCGTACTCTCCTTCAACGATGTAATCAGCTCTCCCCCAGATTTGGTCGACATCTCCTTTCTCGACCAAATAGGTTTTGAACGTGTTGTTTGCTCCCCAAATGATTTCGGAATGATTCTCGCTCTCTTCAATAGTGAAGATGGCTGGAAGCGTCTCGTATTCGATCAAGACCGCCCTGACTGCTTTGTGGAGAACGTGCGGATCGGGATGGGCAAGCAAGAGAATCGGCTCCTCGGGATGATTCACCAAGCCGTCCGCCAGGCAGGGCTGATCGTCGATGATCAGGGCGATGCAGTTTTTCCCTGGAATATCTTTCGCAGACACGATTACAAACTCGTCCCAGGCGATTCCCAGGCCAAAAGTGATTTTCTTGATTTTGCCGCGAGGGATCTGACTGCGTACCGTCGCGCCGAAGAGCATGTCGGGCAGAACCATGTCATCGATGTATTGCGCACGCCCGGTGACCTTGTCACGCCCCTCCTTGCGCGGAACCGATGCACCGATGATGGGCTCGCTGCTCATGAGAATCGATTATCGCACCGACGTGTGTGGGCTACACGTCCACTCCCGTCCACGCGGCTCGCCCACAAACTTGCCTTCTTCAAATACTGGTTCTGCTCGCAGGTAGGTGGCCTTCACCACTCCACGCAAAGTTTCTCCCATATATGGAGAAACATGATACCGGTGATGCAGCCGATCTTCGGTGACCAGGAATTCAGAGTCGGGATCGAACACGACCAGGTCTGCGTCGTATCCAGCAGCAATTCGGCCTTTACGGGTATGGCAGCCAGCGAGACGGGCGGGACTTTCGGCCATCCAACGTGCAATATCCGTCAGCGCGAATCCCCTTTTGCTGGCTTCGGTCCACATGACTGGCAGCGCTAAAGAAAGACTCGCAATGCCACCCCACGCCGTCTTGAAATTTCCTTCCTCAAGCCGTTTCATGGCTGGCGGACAGGGAGAATGGTCGGTGACCACCAGATCGATGATTCCTTCCCGCAAGCCCTGCCATAATTTTTCACGATTGTCCCGGCCACGGATGGGCGGCGCGCATTTGCAGAGAGTCGCACCGTTCGCGATGCTTTCGGTGGCCAAATGCAGGTAGTGCGGACAGGTCTCCACACTCACCGTGAGTCCCTCTGCTCGTGCGGCGGCCAGTTCTGGAAGAGCCTCACTGGACGATAGATGAACGATATGCAATCGGAAGTGGTATTCGCGACACAATCCGAGCAGCATTCGGATCGCAGAAAGTTCCGCTTCGTCCGGGCGTGATTGCAGATAGGTTGAGTAGCAAGTCCAGTCTGCATCGGCGAGCGCGGCGGTTGCGCTATCCACCGGGCCGGGAAGTTCGGCGTGCACCAGCAACGGCAGACCGGTTCGTGCGACGCGAGGAAGAGCCGCTCGCAGTTCCTCCTCGGCGACCATGGTGAAGCCATTGATCCCGGGATGAACGAGAAAGCACTTGAAGCCCAACACACCCGCAGTGGCCAGCCCTTCGATGTCTGCCTGATTATCGCTGACCACACCGCCCCACGCCGCCCAATCCACCCGGCACTGGCCCCGGGCGGCCTCCCGCTTCCCCTCCAGAGCTTTGACGGTCGTCGTTGCTGGAAGACAATTCAGCGGCATGTCGACCAATAATGTGTACCCTCCTGCCGCGGCCGCTCGCGTCGCCGTCTCGAATCCTTCCCATTCCGTCCGTCCGGGAGCGTTGATGTGCACGTGAGAATCGACCAGACCCGGCAAAATTGCTGCCTCGCCGAAATCGCGGATCTCAGCATGAGTGGGGACCTGGTCTCGAGAAACGGCCGCACAAATCTGCTCCCCTTCCACGAGCACAGCCGCAGGACGGATGCCCTCTGGCGTTACTACCCGTTGAGAGATAAAGGCCTGCATGGTTATGGACCAGGCATCATCCTAAATTTGCGACTGATGGGCCAGCCTATCGTGAGAGGTTCACTTTTTCAACTCAGCGCTATCGAGAAATCGAGCCTAGAAAAGTTTCGCGAATTTCGGAGCACCGCTTATACTTGCTCCCTAATAAAGCGGCTGCACAGGCATTTCGCGGATTGATGTGGACGTGGCTCCAGACATTTGCTGCTTGCCGAGTGTCGATCACCGCTCTTGGCAGGGGCTGAAACTCATAACATGGACAATCTCTTCATGGCCCGCGCCATTCAGCTCTCCCTCGAGAACGTACGCTCCGGGCGCGGCGGACCCTTCGGCGCGGTCATCGTGAAAGACGGCCACATCATTGCCGAAGGCGTCAATCAAGTGACCTCAACGAACGATCCGACTGCCCATGCCGAAGTGCTCGCCATCCGCCAGGCATGCCAGAAACTCGGCTTCTTCGAATTGAAAGAGTGCCAGATTTATACCTCCTGTGAACCGTGCCCTATGTGCCTCGGTGCCATTTACTGGGCGCGCCTGGCTTGTATCTACTTTGGAAACGTCGCAGCGGACGCAGCCCGGGTCGGATTTGATGATTCGTTTATCTATCGGGAAATCGCGCAATCCCATGCCCAGCGCGGAATTCCGATGATCCCCATGATGCGTGACGAAGCCCTCGCTGCTTTTCGCGCCTGGGAAGAAACGCCGCACAAAACAGCATACTGAACTGGTTTTTGCAGCAAATAAAATCGAGGATCACTGATTGATCGAACGATACTTCAAGCTGGCAGAGAATCAAACGACAGTCGGCCGCGAGGTGCTCGGCGGGCTCACCACTTTCCTGACCATGGCTTACATCGTGGTGGTGAACCCCCAGATCCTTTCGCAAGCGGGCATGCCCGTGGAAGGCGTGGTATTTGCGACCTGCCTCGCAGCAGCCGCCGGCTGCCTGGTGATGGGTCTGTATGCCAACTATCCCATCGCGCTCGCGCCGGGAATGTCGCTCAATGCCTACTTCACTTATTACGTTTGCTTGAGCATGCACGTTCCCTGGCGGACCGCGCTGGGTGTGGTCTTCTTTTCAGGCATTGCGTTTCTGCTGCTCACGGTCACCCGCGTGCGCGAGCAGATTGTCAATGGCATGCCCGATTGCCTGAAACATTCCACCGCTACGGGCATCGGATTCTTCATTGCCTTTGTTGGATTGCGGAATGCAAAACTGGTGGTAGCCAATGCCGCCACATTTGTTGGCTTGGGAAGTTTTGCTGACAAGGAAGTCCAGACCGCCTGCTTCGGTCTCGCCCTGACGCTCATCCTGATGGCGCGAAAGCTGAACGGCGCGATTCTTATCGGCATCTTCGGGACCGCGCTTCTGGGCATGTTACGTGGCATCTCGCCTTGGCCAACGACCATCGTGGCCATGCCCCATCCTTCCTCCACGTTCCTGCAACTCGATTTGCGCGGCGCTATCCATCTCGGCCTGCTGGAAATCTTATTCGCCTTCCTGTTCGTGGATCTTTTCGACAACGTCGGTACTCTCGTAGGAGTTTGCGAGCAGGCCGGGTTCATCAAGGACGGGAAACTGCCGCGCGTTGGTCGCGCGTTGATGGCGGACGCCGTGGGAACGATTTTTGGCTCGCTGGCAGGCACTTCCACGGTCACCAGTTACATTGAGAGCGTCGCTGGAATCGCGGTGGGAGCACGCACGGGCCTGAGCAATGTCGTGGTCGCCGGCCTTTTTGTGTTGGCCATGTTCTGTTCCCCGTTGGCGGCGGCGATTCCCGGCTACGCCACCGCCCCGGCCCTGATTCTGGTCGGCGCGCTGATGACCCAATCCATTTCCCACATTGACTGGAAAGATTTCAGCGAAGCCGTCCCCGCTTTCATCACCATGCTGGCCACCCCGCTGACTTTCAGCATCGCCACCGGTCTGAGCCTGGGCTTGATTTCTTACACGGTCGTAAAAATCGCGGTCGGAAAAATTCGTGAAATCAATGCACTGGTCTGGATCCTCACCGTGCTATTTATCCTGCGTTATATCTATCTCGCGGTCGCGTAGGCCCGGTTGCTCAACCGAATTCTCGCCGAACCTTGGCGTTGCCTAACCTGCGGCGAACCAGTACATTCGTTTTCGGAGAGCTTGTTGCGCACATGGGCCTGCAGACCCTCAACGACGTTTTTTTTACCGTTATCGAGCGTGATCTTTCGCAGGTGATGTTGCATCGTCAACTCGATCAGTGGGTCCCTATCTCCTCGCGGGAATTATCTGGCAAGGTGTTCGGCCTGGCCGGCGCGCTGCGAGAATGGGGCATTTCCAAGGGCGACCGGGTGGCAATCCTCAGCGAGAACCGCCCCGAGTGGACCATCGCGGACTTCGCTTCCCTGCTGCTGGGTGCGGTGGTCGTTCCGGTTTACACTACGCTCACCGCCGAACAAACTGCGTACATCCTGCGTGATTCCGGCGCACGTGTCATTTTTGTTTCCAGTGAAAAGCATCTGCAAAAAGTACTCTCCATTCAGAATCAGACAGCGATCGAACGCATAAGCATCATGGATGCCGTGGACATCCCCGGCGCGACTTCCCTGCCCCATCTGACGCACAATACCCCGCAGCACCGTGACCCTCTACTCGAAGCTGCTGCTCGCGTTGTGGCCCCTGATGACCTCGCTACGATCATCTATACCTCCGGCACGACGGGCACTCCCAAGGGCGCCATTCTGACCCACGGCAACATGGCTTCGAATATTGTTTACTCGCTGAATGGCTTTGATATTCATCCTTGCCAGCTCAGCATTTCATTTCTTCCGCTGTCGCATGTCACCGCCCGGCATGTGGATTTCGCCATGCTGTATCACGGCGTCACGTTGGCGTATGTCCCGTTCGTGGACCAGCTCCCGCGAGCACTGTTGGAAGTGCGCCCCACAACTTTTGTCGGAGTGCCGCGAGTTTACGAAAAAATCCATACCCAGGTGGATCTGAAAGCCAAAGGCTTCCCCAAGAAACAGATCTATCACTGGACGCTTTCGGTGGGACAAACCCACAAGCCAGAGATCCTCTCCGGCAAAAGGCCGACAGCTCTTAGCTGGAAAATCGCCAACCGGCTGGTGTATTCAAAAGTGCGGGATGGTATGGGTGGACGCGCAGAAACGTTTATCTCCGGAGGCGCGCCTCTGGGCCGCGAGCTGGCCGAATGGTATGCCACCGTCGGGATTCGCATTGATGAAGGCTACGGCCTGACTGAGACTTCTCCCGTGATCGCGGTCAACAATCCGACCTCGCACAAACTGGGGACGGTGGGCAAGCCTTTGGCGAACGTCGAAGTCCGCATCGCCGAGGATGGCGAAATCCTGGTGCGCGGGCCGTCCGTCTTCAAAGGCTATTGGAACAAGCTGGAAGAAACCCAGAATGCATTCGTCGGCGACTGGTTCAAGACCGGTGACATCGGCAACCTGGACGCCGATGGCTTCCTGTCGATCACCGACCGCAAGAAAGACTTGATCAAGACTTCCGGCGGAAAGTTCATTGCGCCCCAGCCCATCGAGAATTCGCTCAAGCACAACTCTCTGATCGCCGAAGCGGTCGTGCTGGGAGATAAGCACAAGTTCCCCGCTGTCCTGATCGCGCCTTCCTTCCCGGTGCTGGAGGAGTGGGCGCGGGACAATGAGGTGACTTTTTCTTCGCGGCCGGAATTAGTTGCCAAGCCCGAAGTGCATCGGTTGTATGAGCGAATCATCGAAGATTTCAACCACAAGCTTGCCCGCTTCGAAAAACTCAAGAAAGTGATCCTCGTCGCCGACGAATTTTCCGCCGAGAACGGCACCCTCACCGCCAGCATGAAACTACGCCGCCGCGTCGTCGAAGAACGCTATCGCCGGGAAATTGATGAGATGTATGCGAAGGCAGAGGCGGCGGGGCCGGTGGAGCCGGGTGAGTAGGGCGCGGTAGTCAAGAACATTGGCCGAAGCGAGATTTTGGTGAGGTCGGCGGCCAACAATCCTTCTCCACATCGCGCACGAACCGCCGGTCATAGTTCACCCGGGGTTCGGCCACTTCCACCACCAACGATTCTCCAGAAGAATTATCCGCATTCGATTGTGTCTCCCCTGACACGCCGTCCATCACGGAACACAAAATCCACCCCGTCGACTCGCATCAACATCCTTTAAATCAATAGCTTACGGTCTGGCTTTAAACCTGCCATCTGGTTAGGCGTAACCCAACGCCACGAGGTGGAATCATGCGACCGACTCTAGGCAAACTGGCCACCAGCAATCTAAGCGAGCGGCTTCTACTGGCGCTCGTAGTAGTCCTCAGCATAGCGGCCGTGGCGCAGGATTCCCCGCAATACGCCTCGCCGAGTGTTTCTCAGGCGCAGGGCAGCGCCACAACAGACAAGCGCGTCCCGCGGCAGGTTCTGGTGAGCATCTCTGACCGGAAATTGGCAGTTCTCGAAAATGGCAGGGTCATCCGAACTTTTCCCGTTTCGGTGGGCGCGGCAGACAGCCCGAGCCCGACCGGGGAGTTCCAGATTGTGAATCGCCTCACCAACCCCACCTACTACCACCCCGGTACGGTGATTCCTGCCGGAAATGACAACCCGATCGGCCCACGCTGGATCGGTCTGAGTCAGAAGGGTTTCGGCATCCACGGGACCAACCAGCCGCGTTCCATCGGACACGCCGCCTCGCACGGCTGCATTCGCCTTAACAATCGCGACATCGTCCAGTTCTTTCAGATGGTGAGCATCGGTGACACGGTGTCTATTCGTAATGAGCGCGACGAACAAATCGCGCAAATTTTCGGAGGCGTAGCGGACACGGACACCTCAGCAGTAGCGGTGAAGTCCGCATCTCCGATACAGATCAGCGGACAGTAGGCAGCAAAACCAATTCATAGGAGAAACATCATGCAACTCGCAATCACAGCTATAGCAGTCACGGCCGGAATGGTCTTTTCACTGGCGATCGCACTTCTGGTGGAAGAGTTGATTTTCGGCAAGGTATTCCGCCTGTTCTTTGCCCGGCAGGCGGTGCAGGTCAAATCTGGGCACGAGCGTTAAGCGCGCAAGGAGATGCTTATGCTGTTCTTGAAGTATTTGCTAACGTCGGGCGGCATCGCAATGATCGTGGTGGCCGCGGGAATTCTCACCTATGACATTTACCTTGAACTGCTGTACCGGCGGGCACTGGCAGCAGCCGGACCTTCGCCTCTGCCGCCGATTCCACACATCCGTTGGAGGGGCGCATTGGGCCTTGCGTTACTGGCATGGGGTCCCATTCTGTTAGCTGTGGGCATCATCGTGGTGCCCAGCGGCATGGCCGGAGTCCGAGTCAGCCAGACCAGCGGCACGCTTCCGGGAACGCTTTATCCCGGCGCGCACTTTGTCACGCCGCTGGCAGAAAACGTGGTGCTCTTCGATACTCGCGACCAGATGTTTACCACCGGCGAACTGGAAGACGGCAAAAACAACGACGATGCCAAAAGCGAAGACAGCAAAAACAACAGCAAGAAAGAAACGGCACCATCCGGGCCCGAGCCGCTGAATGTGCAGGCCAAAGAAGGCCTGACCTTAGGACTCGCGATTACGGTGCGCTATCGCCTCGATCCCAAACACCTCGACTACATCCAAAGCAACCTGCCGCAGCCCATCGAAAAAGAGATTGTCCCGGCGGTCGTTGCCAGCGCCTGGCGGGAACTGGTGCCGAACTACACTGTCCGCGAAGTGTTCGCTACCAAGCGGGAGGAAGTCCGCAAGCGGGCTTCGGATGTCATTACTCAGAAGCTCGCCTCGGATGGCATCGTCGTAAAAGAAGTTATGCTGCGGGACATTCAGTTGCCTCCCGAATACGCCAAAGGGTTGGAAGACCTGCTGCTCAAAGAGCAGGAGAGCGATCGCATGGGCGTCGAGACTGACATCCATCAAAAGCAGGTAAGAATTTCGGAACTTGAAGCCGAAGCAACCAAGGCCCAGCAAGTAAAGCAGGCTGAAGGCGAGGCCCAAGTAAGAGTCCTGCAAGCCAAGGGTGAAGCTGACGCCATGCAGTACACCCTGCCGCTGAAACAAAAACAGATTGAGCAATCGAAACTAGAAGCCGAAGCCCGCAAGGAAGCCACCGTCAAGAATGCCGAAGCCATGGCCGAAGCCAAAGTGATAGACAGCAAAGCTGAGATGGAGCGGCGCAAAATGTTGTCCAACGCCGAGGCCGACCGGATTCGAGTCACGGCCGCCGCCGATGCCGAGAGGATGCAGAGCGAAGGCGCTATGCTGAAACTGAATCCACTGTTGATCAACAAAATCGTGGCCGAACGGCTCTCCGACAAGCTGCAAATCATGATGGTGCCGGCCGATGGCAAGTTTTTCTTCGCCAACGACGTCTTGCGCAGCATGAACGTATCCAACCATGCCGATCAGGCGGCGGAACCGGATTCGCAACAAAAGTGAGCGCGCTCCGGGCGGCCCGCGGTCGGCAAGCAAAACGGGCCGCCCGGATTGTCACCAACATACGACTCTAACCAGTACCGGGCCCATGCAAATTACACGCCACCTCGCGGTTTATAATGCGCGCATTCCTAACATGCCGATTGCGCCTTCACGCTTCCCGCGCGCCGCCTATTCCCTGCTGCTCCTGCTCCTTTGTATGCCCGTCATGGCAGCAACCGATTTCCGTGCGCCCGAGCAGCAACTGGCGGAAAAAATTGCCGCCGTCACTGGGCCTGGCGCAGTTGCATTGCAAGTGGACAATCGTTCGTCCCTCAGCCGCGCCGAGTCGGACGGCATCCGCCGCGGCCTCCTCACCAACCTGGCTTCCCTGGGAGTGCGCTTCGTCAACGCCGACCAGGCCGCCGCCGTGGTGCAGGTTTCTCTCTCCGAAGACTTGCAGAATTATGTGTGGATCGCGGAAATCCATCAGGGCACGAACGAGCCTTCGGTGGTAATGATCGCCACACCGCGCCCAGAGACACAGGCAACTACTCAGGAACTTTCCGCACTGGCCATCCGTAAAACCCTGCTCTGGACGCAGGACAGCCGCATTCTGGACGTGGCTGAGGTGCCCGGCAACCCGCAGCACATCATCGTTCTCGATCCGGACAACGTCACGCTATACAAATTTCAGGACAGCAAATGGCAGCCGGAACAAGCTCTCGCCATATCCCATTCGCATCCCTGGCCGCGCGATTTGCGGGGGAGATTGCTGCTGCGCAAAGACCATCTTTTTGACGCTTACCTGCCCGGGGTTTACTGCCGTAGCGCCGCGACCTCGACCTTAACCCTAAATTGCTATGACAGTGACGATCCTTGGCCCGTGGGCACAGACCCGTTCCCGCTGAATGCCTTCTTTGCCCATACCCGCAACTTCTTTACCGGCGCACTCGCACCCGGTGTCGGAAAGCAAACCACCACTCCAGCGTTTTATTCCGCCGCTCCGTTGCCGCGCGACAAATATACTCTCTGGCTCTTTGCCACGGTCGACGGCCAGCTGCACATGCTCGACGGTATCTCTGACCAAACTTCCGGGAAGCTGGGTTGGGGCAGCGACATCACCAGCCTGCACAGCGGATGCGGATCGGGCTGGCAAGTGCTGGCCACTGGCACTAACGATCGCGGGACTGACGCCGTGCGCGCTTTCGAAATAGCTGATCGCGAACCGGCAGCGGTGACCCAACCCGCGGAGTTCAGTGGCAATATCACGGCGTTGTGGACGCAATCTGATGGAAGCAATGCAATCGCAGTGACGCGCGATGCGGAAACGGGGAAATATGCGGCGTATCGCCTCAGCATTACTTGCGGCCAGTAGTCTGATCGTTGCCTTGCTCTCCGCAACGACTGCGAGCGCAGCCACGCGCCCACGTTACGGAGGCACGTTGCGAGTTACCATGCGAGGAGCGCCAACATCCCTTGATCCCGGCAGCTCGATTTCATCGGACTGGTTCGGTGCCAGCCATCTTTCGTGTCTGATGTTTGACACTTTGGTTGCGCTTGATAACAGCGGCAAACCGCAGCCCGCTCTCGCCACTTCCTGGCAATCCGAGCCCAGCAATCAGCGCTGGCAGTTCTCGATTCGCCGGGGCATCACCTTTCAGGATGGAACCGCCCTCACCAGTGACGTCGTCGCGGCCTCGCTACGGGCGGTAAATCCAACCTGGAAGGTTTTCTCCGCAGGCGAAGCCGTCATCATCGAACGTGATTCCGCCGCGCCCGATCTTCCTGCGGAACTGGCATTGCCGCGCAACAGCATCGTCCGGCGGGATAGTGGAAAGATCAGCGGAACCGGGCCTTTCAGCGTGTCCCAATGGGACCCCGGAAAGAAACTTATCCTAAACTCACGCGAGGACTATTGGGGCGGCCGCGCCTTTGTGGACGCAGTAGAAATCGAGATGGGCAAAGGTTTTCGCGAGCAGATGATCGCGCTGGATCTCGGCAAAACCGATTTAATTGAAGTCACGCCCGAGCAACTGCATCGTGCCAGTGGCGAAAACAGCCGGGTCGAACATTCTGAACCAGTCGAATTGATGGCATTACTTTTTGCTCGCGACCGCCAATCCGCCGACGATGGCCGCATCCGCGAAGCTCTTGCCCTCAGCATCGACCGCGAATCGCTCAATCAGGTCGTCCTGCAAAGTGGCGGAGAACCCTCCGCCGCCTTGTTACCAAATTGGATGACCGGATACGCTTTCGTTTTTTCCACCAATGTTGACCTCGCACGGGCCCGGCAAAACCTCGCGGGACTTCACCAAACCGTCCCCTGGACTCTTGCATACGATGCCACCGACCCCGGAGCCCGGGTCGTGGCCGAGAGAATTGCGCTCAACGCCCATGATGCCGGCCTGACCCTGCAGCCAACATCGGGCGCGGCGGATTTGCGCCTTGTCCGGGTTCCGCTGGTTTCGCTCGACGCTCGCGTCGCTCTCGCTGAACTGGCAACCTCCCTTGGACTTCCTCAGCAGAAATTGAATGGTAATTCCGAAGACGATCTCTACGCGGCGGAAAGCGGTCTGTTGCAATCGCAACGCGTGATTCCTTTGCTTCATCTCCGTACCGCCTCCGCCGCACAAACCACCGTTAAAAATTGGCATGAAGCCGGTGACGGCAGCTGGTGCCTGCCCGACGTCTGGCTCGCAACGCCAGGGACGGACAAGCCATGAGGTTCCGGCGCAAACTGCTGGCCGTGTTTGCTCTGACCGTATTTCTGTCCGTAGCGTCGGTGGCATGGATCGTCTCCACCCTCACCCGCCGTAGTTTTGAGCAGGAGAATGACGAGCGCACCGCCGCATTGGTGGCACAATTCCGCCGCGAGTTCAGCCGCCGCGGCGAAGAAGTGGCCCGCCGGGTGGAGACCATCGCATCCAGCGAGCCGGCCACCCGCATGGCCCTCAAATTAAGCCACGGCGCTCCCGACTACGGCGCATATCTCGATGAAGCGAAATCGCTGGCAGAGAGTCAGCAACTGGACTTTCTGGAATTCGTAGACAGCCAGGGCACAATCATTTCCTCGGCCCAATCGCCGGCAACCTTCGGCTACAAGGAAACGTTCCCGCTTTCTGCGCCCGTCCCCAGAGACGCCTTTCTAAAACAAGAAGATCTCCCCGATGACGCAGCGCTGGCGCTCTCGGCAATCCACCAGGTAAACGTCGGCGATCGGCCACTCTACGTAATTGGCGGCCGCCGCCTCGATAAAGACTTCCTTGCCGGCCTCGAACTCCCCGCCGGAATGCGCGCCATGCTTTACCGAAATCTGGGCAATCAGGCTTTCTCTCCTCAATTGCTGACCGACGCCCTCGGCCCAGTAACCCATGCGGAACAGATCGCGCCACTGATCGAGCAAGTCCAGTTACAACGACAGGAAGCCGCGGCACTCATTCACTGGTCGTCCAATCCGGCCAATGACGAAACCATCCATGCCATCCCCTTGACCGGACAGGCGAATCAGTTGCTGGGGATTTTGCTGGTGGGAAGTTCGCGCCGTCCTTATGTTGAACTTCGGCAGCACATCCGTTCGGCGGCGTTGCTGGCCGGGGGCGCAGGCATGATTCTCGCCATCCTGCTCAGCGGATGGGCGGCTGCGCGAGTCACCCGTCCGGTCGAGCAGCTTGCCCAAGCCGCACGCGAAGTCGCCGACGGAAACTGGAACACCCAGGTGACCATCCAGTCCTCCGACGAACTAGGGGAACTCGCCGCATCTTTCAATCGCATGACTCACGAGCTGCTGGAACAAAAAGAGCGATTAGTGCAGACCGAGCGAGTCGCTGCCTGGCGTGAACTGGCGCGGCGCCTGGCCCACGAACTGAAGAACCCGCTCTTCCCTCTGCAACTGACGGTCGAAAACTTATTGCGAGCGCGTCAGCAAAGTCCCGAACAATTCGAAGAAACCTTCCAGGAAAGTTCTTCCACCTTGCTGGCGGAAATCTCCAATCTCAAGACCATCATTTCCCGCTTCAGCGAATTTTCCCGCATGCCGCAGCCTCATCTCCAGAACGTCGACTTGAATGAGATCGCGCAAAACGTCGCCCGCCTTTTCCAGGCACAACTGCATACTCCCGGACGCCCGCCCATCGAATGTAAACTGGAACTCGCCGAATCCATGCAACCCATCGCAGCTGATCCCGAACTCATGCACCGTGTACTTTCGAATCTCGTGCTGAACGCAATGGACGCCATGCCCGAAGGCGGCGTTCTCACCCTGCGCACCCATCAGAATGACGACCACGCTTTTGTCGAGGTATCCGACACAGGGTCCGGCCTCACGCCCGAAGAATGCGAGCGCCTGTTTACTCCTTATTACACCAGCAAGGCCCATGGCACGGGGCTGGGACTAGCCATTGTTCAGTCCGTAGTGAGCGATCACGGCGGCCGCGTCAGCGTTCGCAGCGAACCCGGCAGCGGCTCAACTTTTATCATTGAATTGCCGAACGACGAACTGCCGAACAGCAGGATTAAAGAAATAAGAAGTAATCTGTCATCCTGAGCGCAGTGACTGTTTCGCGAAGCGAAGCAGTCACGGAGTCGAAGGACCCCTACGATCTGAACGTCTGCCGGGTATAGGGGTGCTTCGACTCTCCCGCCGCAAGTACGCGGCTATGACAAAGTTTTTACAGTGAGGAACAACCAGTGTCACAGAAAGCACACCTACTGATCGTCGATGATGAAGCCAACACGCTGGCTTCCCTTTCCCGCGCCTTTCGTCTCGGCGGACACGAAGCAACGGTCTGTGATAACGCCGCCAAGGCCCTCGATCTGGTCAAGACGCAAAACTTCGATCTCATTTTTTCTGACGTAGTCATGCCCGGCAAAGACGGACTCTCTTTCCTCGAAGACCTACGCGCGCAAGGAATCACCACGCCGGTGGTCATGATGTCCGGACAAGCCCACATTGAAATGGCTGTGCGAGCAACCCGGCTGGGCGCGCTCGACTTCCTGGAAAAACCCATCTCCACCGAAAAGCTGCTGCTCACTATTGAGAACATTCTCAAGCTGAGGCACCTGGAAAGCGAAAACCGTCAACTTCGCCAGCAGCTCGGGAAGCACGAAATCATCTGGACCGGCCCCACCATGCAGAAAATCATGGCGCAGGTGGAACGGGTGGCCGCCAGTGAAACGCGAGTTTGCATTCTGGGCGAGACCGGCACCGGCAAAGAACTGGTCGCCCGCACTCTGCACGAGCGCAGCCCGCGCGCCTCGGGTCCATTCGTCACGCTGAACTGCGCTGCAGTTCCGGCGGAGCTCATCGAGTCCGAACTCTTCGGACACGAAAAAGGTTCCTTCACCGGCGCCGCCGGCCGCCACTTGGGAAAATTCGAGCAGGCGGAACACGGAACGATTTTCCTCGATGAAATCGGCGACATGCCTCTCGCCATGCAAGCCAAGCTCCTGCGCGTGCTCGAGGAAGGCGAGGTCGAACGCATCGGCGGGGATAAATCGATACGCGTCGATGTCCGCGTGCTGGTCGCCACCCATCGCACTCTGGAAACGCTGGTTCGCGAAGGCAAGTTCCGTCAGGATCTCTTCCACCGCGTCTATGTCTTCCCTCTGGTGCTGCCGCCCCTGCGCGAGCGGCGGGAAGACATTCCCGCGCTCATCGAACACTTCGCCCGCCAGGTTTGCGCGCAAAATACCTGGAAGCCAATTCCCTTCACCGCCGAGGCCATTCAGGCGCTGCAAGCGTATCCCTGGCCGGGGAACGTGCGCGAGCTTCGCAACGTGGTCGAGCGCCTCATGTTGCTCTCGACCGACAACCAGGTTGACCTGGACACCGTCCGCACCGCCTTGCCGCAAGCTCTCGACACTCCGCACAGCCTCACCACGAACTCCGGCCCCTTAGCCGAGCGTGTACAAAATTTTGAGCGCGAAGTTTTACTCGCCGAGCTGAAACGCCATAGTTACCACATTACAAACACGGCCAAGGCATTGGGACTGGAACGCAGCCATCTGTATAAGAAAGCGGAACAACTGGGAGTGGATATTCAAAAAAGCCGGCGGGAAGAGGAAACATCGGATTGATCAAGTCCCTGTCGTCTTGATCCAACCCCTATCATCCTGATCAAACCCTTATCATCTCAATCAAACCCTTGTCATCCTGAGCGCAGTGGATGCTTCGCGAATGCGAAGCATCCACAAAGTCGAAGGACCCCTACCGCCCAACCGAACTCAACCATCTCGATGAAGTTTCCAGGGGGTGGATCAGACGCAGATTTCCGGGATATTTGGCTGCCCCCCAGGGATTCGAACCCCGATAACCTGCTCCAGAGGCAGATGTCCTACCATTGAACGAGGGGGCAGCAACAGATGGAAAGTGGCGCTTTTTCAGCACCACCCTGTTAGATTCTATGGGCAGTCCCGGTCGTGGTCAACCAGTGAAACCGCCTATTCCTTGGCCTTCACCCTTACCACCGTAATCTTCGCAAACCCCTCTTCAAACGTCGGGGCCTTAAATTTGGACGCCATCCGTCGCATCACATCTTCGGCCACCACTCGTTCGCGTTTCTTATTCCGCTCCAGGCAAACTTCCAGCGGGACATCGAAATAGACGGCCTGCACTTCGTAGCCATAGTCCTTGGCCAGCTTGATCCAGCCCTGGCGTTCATGCGGCGTGAGGTTGGTGGCGTCCACATAATTCGTGGGACGCCGGGCAATCAGCCGGGCTTTCAGCATCGAACGCAAATTCGAAAACACCAGATCCTGAAACCGCTGCTCGTTGGCATCATCGAACAGCATCGCACGCAGCAAATCGGTGGAGAGCGGCGTGATCTTGTTTCGCTTGAACCAGGAACTCTTGCCGGACCCAGGCAGCCCGATCGCCAGAATCACCACACCCTTCGAAGGACGAGGAGGCGCCGCTGGAATTGCACCCTGGTTCGCCGAGGCTGAGGGTATGGCCTCTGCTTCAGGCGCTTGACCCGCTGGCGAAGCCGCTTCAGAAGTCCCGCGACTACGTCCTCGCCCGCCTCGGCCTCTGCGCCTGCGCCGAAGCGGAGGACGCGCCGTATCGTTACCCGGCTGACGGCTGGCAGATGGCTGCGACTGCACCGGAGAAGCCTCTTCAGCCTGTCTGGACTCTTCTTTTTCGTGTTTTTCGTGGACAACGGGTTCGTGAGCAACAGCAGCATGGGCCGCCTCAGGAGGGGCCGTATCATAGAAAGACGGCTGCAAAGGAGCTTGAGCTTTTTCACCGGAGGCTTTCTCCGGCTCTTTTTTGCGGCGCTTTAAGCGCTCGGTCATCCATTTCCGCATATTTGGCTTGTAACACAGTGTGAGGCTGGCGGGCAATGCGCACCGTCAGAAACGAACCAAGACCGCCAGCTTTGGGAATGGCTGTCTACCCCATATCTGAATCAGAGGGTGCCCCGTCCAAGCTCTGCTTGGGCGGGGATTTTCGTCGCAGCCTGGTCCGACTGCCAACCCGGCTACCTTCAACTTTTTCCCATTTTGGCACTCCCGTTTCTTTTCACCAAGATACAGATTTTGTACATACACTTCCGCCGGTACAAAATGTTCCACGTGGAACACTTCTCCATTTTGTCGAGTCCGAATTTAGGAAAGAGGTCGCCGCCGATCTCTGGGGATCGGGTCGACCTCTCTCTATTTATCGCTACTCTCAGGCGGCTTTATTGGTTAGCCGTTTTATCTCAGCCGGATCGGCCCGCTCCAGTGCCCTTCCTCTTTCCCCACTCCTATGGCCACGGCGGTCTTCTTTGGCAAACGCTTTTTCTTTATCAGACGAACCGGTGACCTGCGTCCATTTTCCATTTTGAAAAATGATCTGATAGCCGCCGGATAGAACCTGGAAAGGCTGGTTGACCTGCTTCATGTAGTCGAACTGCACCGATCCAGGCTGGCGGAAGGTTTCGAAATAAGATGGGTAAACAAAGTCACTCATCTCGATCCCGTCCACCGGGAAGTGAAACTGCTCCACGGGGTCCGCACTCTCGTAGGCGTAAATCAAGCTTTGGTCGGGGCCCGTGGTCATCATGTTGGTGGCCGGATCCACCAGCATCTCGACCAGTTCGTGAGAAGCGGACACGCTCACCAGGTCGCCGTTATCGAGCGTGGTCTTCACGAAGACTTTCGCTTCCGGCAGCCCATCCGGAGTGAGATCGTGATAGGCCAAAGCGCCGGGCTGATCGGCGTTATCGAGAAATACCATGGCCCAGGCGCCGGCTTGAAAGTCCGTGGTCTTGATAAGCGTGGCCGGCGTTCCCCACACGGGAACGACAAAGTTGTTGACGTAATCTTGCATGGCGGCGATCAGCGCGTCGAAGTCCACTCCCAGCGCGGTCGTAGCCTTGTTAAAACAAGCGATGGTGGGTATGACCCCTTGATCGAATGCTGCAAAGGTTGGTTTGGTAGCCATGATAGGCACTCCTTTAAATCGAAGATTTTGAACTACACCCGTGGGATTACTACCTTAGGACTGGAGCCCGGAGCCGGAGGGAAGAGAAGGAGATTATGTACCCGCGCGGAGGCGTCGTCAACTCCGTCAGGTTGAGAGCTGGGTCACCCTGCTTTCATCGAAAATCTTTAAGGTGGGCGGGGTCTTTTCCGTACAATAAGCCCATGGCAATTCCACTTGAGATTGCAGGACAGAAATATATTTCTCTAACGACGTTCCGCAAGAGCGGCGTGGCAGTTCAAACGCCGGTGTGGTTTGGCGAAGACGGCGGCAAGCTCTACGTCATGAGCAACCACGACGCGGGAAAGGCCAAACGGATCCGGAATGATCCCAAGGTGAAAGTCGCACCCTGCACCATCCGCGGCAAAATCACCGGGCCGGAGTTTGACGCCGTGGCGCGGATTTTGCCTCCGGAAGAAAGTCCACGAGGACGGGCGGCGGTCCGGCGAAAATATTGGTTGGCGCGGATGCCGTGGTGGCGCAAGAGCAACGTGTATTTGGAGATTGAAGTCGCTCAGTGATGGGCGAGCGATTAAGAATGTTTAATATAAGCCCAGCCCATGGAGTCGATTTCTTTCTTGAATTTGCCCCTGCTTCGTTCCCCTGTTAAGATTTTTAGTTCCCTTAGGTTCAATCATTTCTGTTGAGCGTATCTTCACCATCTCATCCTGGAGGCGAAATGGCGGTTAAAGTTGGCATCAACGGGTTCGGACGAATTGGACGCAACGTGCTGCGGGCATCTCTCAAGGACCCCAATATTGAATTTGTGGCGGTCAACGATCTCGCCGACACGAAAACTCTGGCCCATCTGCTGAAGTACGATTCGATTCTGGGCAACCTGCCCAATCAGATTTCCGCCGGCGCGGACAGCATTACCGTCGATGGCAAGACTTTCAAGGTCTTCGCCGAAAAAGATCCGGCCAAACTGCCGTGGGGATCGGTGGGAGCGGAGGTGGTGATTGAATCCACTGGACGCTTTACCGACGCTTCTGAAGCCAGCAAGCACAAGCGCGACACGGTGAAGAAAGTGATCATCTCGGCGCCGGCAAAAGGCGAAGACATCACCATTGTGCTGGGCGTAAATGAAGGCAAGTACGATGCAGCGAAGCACCACATTATTTCGAATGCGTCCTGCACCACGAACTGCCTGGCGCCGATTGCCAAGGTGGTGAACGACACGTTTAAGATCGTCAGCGGCACCATGACGACGATCCACTCCTACACCAACGATCAGGTGATTCTCGACTTCCCGCACAAAGATTTGCGCAGGGCCCGCGCGGCGGCGCTTTCCATGATTCCGACCACGACGGGTGCGGCCAAGGCGTTGAAGCTGGTGCTGCCTGAACTGGCTGGAAAGCTGGACGGATTTTCCATGCGCGTGCCCACGCCGAACGTTTCAGTGGTGGATTTGGTGGTGTGGGTCGAAAACAAAACTTCCAAGGAAGAAGTGAATTCCGCGCTGAAGAAGGCGTCGGAAGCCGGGCCGCTCAAGGGTTATCTGGGATTTGAAGAGGGCGAACTGGTCTCGGCCGACTTCAAGGGCGATCCGCGCTCTTCCATCGTGGACGCACCCATGACCCTGGTGGTCGGGGGCAACTGCGTGAAGGTCCTTTCGTGGTACGACAACGAGTGGGGATACTCGAACCGCGTGCGCGATTTGATCGGCTTCATGGCCAGCAAAGGTCTGTAGAGCGCAGACTTCCCTTCGCTCGTTTAGAACCTTGTCTCATTCGAATGTCATGATCCCTGGAATGGGGTCATGACATTTCGAAGATCCAGTCATTCAAGGACCCACTCCTATGGCAAAACTTTCGATCCGCGATCTTCCCCTCAACGATCACCGCATTTTCATGCGCGTGGACTTCAACGTTCCGCTCGAAGACGGCCGGGTGATGGACGATACCCGCATCCGCGAGACGCTGCCGACTATTGAATACGCTCTGCGGCATGGAGCGCGGCTGATTCTGGCGTCACATCTGGGGCGGCCCAAAGGGAAGCCCAATCCGATGATGAGCCTGAAGCCGGTGGCGGAGCGGCTGCGCATGCTGCTGGACAAGGAGTTAGCGCGCGGCGAAAACGTGGGCTTCTGCCCGGAGTGCGTGGGAGTGGAAGCGGAAGAAATGGCGGGCAAGCTCGAGAAGGGGCAGAGTCTGTTGCTGGAAAACCTGCGATTTCATGAACAGGAAGAAGCCAACGACGAAAAGTTTTCCAAGCAACTCGCCAATCTCGCGGACTACTACGTGAATGATGCGTTCGGGACGGCACATCGCGCGCATGCCTCCACCGTTGGCATCACCAAGTTTGTGCAGAAATCCGCAGCGGGTTTGCTCATGGAAAAAGAACTGGAATACATGGGCAAGGCTTTGTCGCATCCGGAGAAGCCGTTTGTGGCGATCCTGGGCGGCGCGAAAGTCAGCGACAAGATTGGGGTGATCAAGAATTTGATCACTAAAGTAGACACGCTGATTATTGGCGGCGCCATGGCCTACACGTTTCTCAAGGCGCAGGGCGCGGATGTGGGCAAATCGCGCGTGGAAGAAGACAAGATCGATCTGGCCCGGCAGCTTTTGCAGGAAGCGAAAGCGCATAAAGTGAAATTCCTGCTGCCGGTGGACCACATCGTCGCCGAGAAGATCGATCTGAATGCGGTGGTGCATACGGTAAGCGGTGACCAGCCGATTCCACCGACCATGATGGGGTTGGATATCGGACCCAAAACGATCGAACTGTTTTCGGAGGAACTCTCCACGGCCCGCACAATTATTTGGAATGGGCCGATGGGAGTGTTTGAAGTCTCCCCATTCTCGAAAGGCACATTCAAGCTGGCGCACGCCATTGCCGATAATGCTGCTGCGATCTCAATTGTGGGCGGTGGCGACTCCGTAGCTGCGGTGCACGCTGCAAACGTCGCCGACAAGATGACGCATATTTCCACCGGGGGCGGAGCGTCGCTCGAGTTTTTGGAAGGTAAGAAACTGCCGGGAGTGGAAGCGCTGACGGACAAAAAATAGCATTCAGCACTCAGCCGTCAGCATTCAGCTAACCCGGTCCGCCTCGTGCGACCGTTATGAAGAAAAGCTTTGTCGAAAGGATTCTATGGCTCGCAAGAAATTAATGGCTGCGAATTGGAAGATGTATAAGACACCCGACCAGGCGCGTGATTTTTTCGGTGGCTTTCTGCCTCTGGTGGCGGGTCATGGCCGCGACGAAATTGTGGTTTGTCCGCCTTACATCGATATTTGCGCCGCGGTGGAGGCGGCCAAGGAATCGAACGTAGCCATCGGCGCGCAGGACCTGCACTGGGAAAAAGAAGGCGCTTATACCGGGGAGGTTTGTCCCGCCATGTTGCTGGCAGCCGGGTGCACCCATGTCATCGTCGGACACTCAGAGCGGCGGCAATATTTTGGGGAGACCGACGATATCGTAAACTTCAAGCTGAAAGCCGCTCTGGAAGCGGACCTCACGCCGATCTGCTGCGTAGGTGAAGTGCTGGAAGAGCGCGAGGCGAATCTTACCGAGGATGTTTTGAGGCGGCAATGCCTGCGGGCGTTTCATGCGATCTCAGGGAAAAAAGCACACAAGCTGGTGGTCGCCTACGAACCAGTCTGGGCCATTGGCACCGGCAAGACGGCCACGCCACAGATGGCGGCAGACGCTCACTTGCTCATTCGTGGAGAGGCAGCCAAAGCTTTCGGCGAGGAATTCTCCCACCAGTTGCGGATTCTGTATGGCGGTTCGGTGAAGCCGGAAAACGTTAAAGCTTTAATGGCGGAAGAGGAAATTGACGGCGCATTGGTCGGCGGCGCGAGTCTGGATCCGAAATCGTTTGCGGCGATTGTGAAATATTAGAACTTCAGGCTCTGGGCTTTAGGCTCTGGGCTTTAGGCTCTGGGCTCTAGGATTTAGGCTTTAGGCCATGGGATTTTTATACTGAATGGTATGCCTGGCGGGGCCGCCCACCAGCGGAAGGTAAACTCGAAAACGCGTGTCCCCGGGCTTTGAATCCACCTGAATGGTCCCCTGGTGTTTGCGGACAATGCGTTGAACGGTGTCGAGTCCCAGCCCGGTCCCCTCTCCGACTCCCTTGGTGGTGAAGAACGGTTCGAAAATGTGGGCCTTTACTTCGGGTGAAATGCCGGGGCCGTTATCGGCGATTTCAACCACCACGCAGTCGTCCTCGCGGTAAGTTCGAATGCGAATGTCGCCTTTGGCCCCCATCGCGTCGATGGCATTGTCAATAATATTGGTCCAGACCTGATTGAGCTCACTGCCGTAGGAATTTACGAGAAGCGGAATTTTTTCGTACTCGCGGTGCACCGTCACGCCACGCTTGAGCTTGTAGTTCAGGATCGTCAGTGTGTTTTCCAGGCCTTTGATGACGTCGACATTTTGTGCCTGCGACTGGTCCATGTAGGTGTACTCCTTGATGGCACGGACCAGATCGGATATTCGTGACGTACTGCTTTCCACTTCGTTCAACAGGTTGGCAATCTCGACGGACGCGGCAATTCTCACCAGCGCGGCGCGGGCGATGTCAGGACCGAGATTGGCAAACAAGGATTCGAGCACTTCAGGCTTGACGTTCTTGCGTGCAAGATCGGCGGCAAGTTGCCAAAGGTCGTTCTGCCCGTGACTGCGCAGCAAAGAATCAATCTGGTCTTCCAGGTCGGTGATGGTCAGCGTGTCGGGCGGAGGTTCGCTGGGTTGGATGAAAGAGGCTTCCAGCTTCTCGATTTCCGCTCGCTGCTCCGGGGTAAGATTACGCCTTCCCAAATCCTGGCTGGCGTGCTTGATGCGCATGAACACTTCCCGCAGCAGGCCGGCGGCGCGTTTGGCGGCGGAAGCTGGATTGTTGAGTTCATGCGCCAGGCCGGCGGAAAGTTTTCCCAGACCGGCCAAACGGTCGCGCTGCTGCTCGACCCGAGTGGTCTCGCGAATCCGGTCGGACATCATGCCGACCAGGCGCTGCGTCAGCTCCGGCATTTTCTGTACTAGCTCGGGAAATTGGGAGGCCTGGAAGCGGAGGGCACGGCTGTCCATCACCGCCCGTCCGCCGACGGTAAATGTTTTCATTCTCGAAAAGGGCAAAACTCCAGTGATGTCGCCCGCCTTGGTGCTAAATATGAAGGTCTCGCCGTTGAATTCGCCGCGGCCTTGAAGCTCTCCTTCGAGGATTACAAACATGGCGTCGGCGGGATCGCCCTGGCGGGAGTAGCTTTCCCCTGCCTTGAGGTTAAGCTCCTTGGACTGGCTGAGAAACCAGACGAGTTGATCGTCAGGCAGATCGGCGAATGCAGGAACACGCTTTAGTTCTGATATGTCGGCCATTTATACCTTGCTCAAATATTGATGGATGAACTGCACGGCCACGGACCCTTCGCCAACTCCAGAAGCAACACGCTTCACGGAACCGTGGCGCACGTCGCCGACCGCAAAAAGGCCGGGGACATTGGTCTCCAGCAGGAAGGGATCGCGGTCGAGCGTCCATCCCTTGGGGCGTTCGCCGTTTTGGATAAGATCGGGGCCGGTGAGAATAAACCCGCGGTCGTCGCGCTCGACCATGCCTGCCAGCCAATCGGTGCGCGGCAAGGCCCCAATAAAGATGAACATGGAAGTGGCAGGGACGCGCTCGAGCTTGTTGGTGTCTGAGCACAAGACCGAGATTTCCTCCAGATGCGTAGCGCCATGGGCTTCGGACACGCTGGCGTGGGCCCAGAGCTGAATGTTGGGGGTCTCCTTGATCTGGTCAATCAGATATTGCGACATGGTACTGGCGAGAGAATCTCCGCGCACCAAGATCACCACGCGCTCAGCGAACTTCGCGAAATTCATGGCTGCCTGGCCGGCAGAGTTAGCTCCGCCTACGATATAGACGATCTCGCCTTTGCAGGACAATGCCTCCGTGGCGCCACCGCCATAGTAGATGCCCGCGCCCTGCAAACGATCGATGCCTGGAGCGTCAAGTCTTCGCCACTGGACTCCTGTGGCGATCATCAGCGCGTGGCAGGAGATCTCACTGCCGTCTCCCAATTTGAGGAAGCGATAAGAGCCTTCTGTCCGCAGGCCAACGACTTCCTGCGGCGCGAGAATTTCTACGCCAAAACGCTGAGCTTGGGCGACTGCGCGACGGGCAAGATCGCCACCACTGAGTCCGGCGGGGAATCCCAGATAGTTTTCGATGCGCGAACTCATTCCTGCCTGGCCGCCCGGAGCTTCGCGCTCGATCATCACCGTGTGCAGACCTTCCGAAGCGCCATAAACAGCAGCAGCCAGACCAGCCGGTCCTCCGCCGATGATCGCCAGATCGTAGAAATCGGTTTGGGCACGCGTTCGCAGACCGACCTTTTGGGCAACATCGGCAGGGACGCCTTCGAGAAGTTTCGACCCATCCTGGAAGAGCACGATGGGGAGGCTGGCGGCTTCGTCGCCTAGGGCCTCGAGGAGACGCTTGGTTTCGGGATCACCTGCGGATTGCTCAACATCGATCCATTGATATGGCACGCGGTTGCGGGCCAGAAAATCCCGCAGCTCATACGACTTCGGCGCCCAGCGCGTGCCCAAGACGCGGATTCCCTCGAACGCCGGTCTATAAGAGGCTTGCCAGTCATCGAGCAGGTCGTCCAACTGCGGGTACAGGTGCTCGGCGGGCGGATCCCACGGCTTCAGAAAAAAGTAATCGATGCTCACCAGATTAATGGCGCTGATGGCGGCGTTGGTGTCGGCGTAGGCGGTGAGTAACGCTCTCTTGGCTTTGGGGAAAAGGTCGGTGGCTTCTTTCAGGAATTCCACGCCGTCCATGTGCGGCATGCGCTGGTCGGCGAGCAGGAGGGCCACGCTGTCATTGCGGACCTTTAACTGCTTTAGAAGAGTCAGCGCCCCCTCGGGCGAATCGCTGCCGATGACGCGATACTCGGCGCCGTACTGCGACCGCAAGTCGCGCTCAATGGATCGCAAGACGTCGGAATCGTCATCCACGCTTAGTAATATTGGTTTCGCCATGATCGGTCTCAGTCGGGTGAAAGAGATTATTTCAGATTTTGGCTGCGCTCGGATAGCTGGGATAGGTTGGTTAGATTCAAAAGAATGAATTTGGTCGCGGAATTTCGGAGAGGAGAATAAGGGGAGGGCCGCTACTTCATCGAAAAGGTATCGGGTCCTATTTGCTCTTATCCTGGGGCGAGGCCGGATTTTGTAGAACACTCTTCTCGCGAATCTTGGCAGCCTGCTGTTCGTAAAGGTCGGCTTCTTCGTTCCGGCCCAACTTTCGGACAACAGATGCTAGGTTTGCGTCAACTGTTGCTACGCTCGGATGATCCGGGCCAAAGGCCTTCTCATAAATCGCCAACGCCCGCTTGTAAAGTTGCTCGGCCTCAGGATACTTTCGCTCCTTCTCGTATAGCAGAGCCGTATTGTTGAGGTTCATCGCCACCGAAGGGTGGTCTGGCCCCAGCTTCTCTTCAATGATGGACAACGCTCGCTGGAAAAGCGGCTCCGCGTCAGTATATTTGCCCTCGTTGCGATATAGGTCTGCCAAGCTATCAAGGGCAACTGCTACGTTGAGGTTGTCCGGCCCGAGTGCCTTTTCGGCAATCGTCAACGCTCGACGGGACAGTGGTTCAGCTTCCGCATACCGCCCCTGAATACGATAGATTTCTGCTAATCTACCGAGGTGCGCGGCGAACTGCGGATGGTCAGGCCCGAGCGCTTTTTCGTCGATTGCGAGTGCCCGCTTTAAAATCGGTTCCGCTTCGCTGTATCTGTGAAGATCGAAGTAAAGCAATGCTAGATTGGCTAACCCGCTGGCAAACTGCGGATGGTCTGGGCCGAGCGCCCTTTCGTTGATTGCCAGTGACCGTTGATAAAGCGGAATGGCATCGGCGTACTTGCCTTCCATACGATAAAGGTCCGCCAAGTTATTGAGGCCGGTTGCGACCTCACGGTGATCTGGTCCCAGCTTCTTCTCAACGATGGCCAAAGATTGTATGTATAGCGGTTCTGCGTCTGCATACCGACCCTGCTTTTGAAGCAGACTAGCCATGTTATTGAGATCCATAGCAACGAGCGGGTGATCCGATCCGATGGTTTTCTCATGGATCGCCAGCGCCAACCGATAAAGAGACTCCGCATCAACGAACTTGCCCTCCAGTTGAAACACAGCGCCTAAATTATTGTGCTCTGTCGCCACCTGCGGATCGTCGGACCCGAGCGACCTTTCATCAATCGCCGCAGCCAATTGGAGCGTGGTTTCTGCTTCAGGGTACGCCGCTTCTTCGGTCAACACTGTGCCGAGATCGTTCAACACGATTGAGTTGGCAGGCTGTATTTCGCGCGCCTTTATAAGAGACGCCTGGGCCTCGCTGAAACGTCCCAATTGGTATTCGGCCTTGGCCAGCGAAATGTACTTTTGCACTTGATCGTTGTCTGTGGAATTGACCGATTGCTGGAGGAATTCACTCGCCTCCGAATAGCGCCGTGCGTACAGCGCCGCCAATCCTTTCTGATAAGGCACCTGCACTTTCTTGCTCCAGTCATCGATAGCCAATTTAATCTGATCCGCGGAAAAACCCAGTGTCTGTGCCTTATCGGCTATTAGTTCGTCCGGCGCCACGCCCGGCGCAAGTTTCGAGTTCATTTGCGTTGAAACGCCTACAACGATCTGTTTGACCAGATTCGGATTGGCAAGGACTTTCGGGTCGCCCTTATGCGCGACGCGGATGCGCATAATGTCGGAATCGCTCAGGGGAGTGAAGCTATTCCCTTCCCAAGGGCTGGTGATGATCCACTCGTCGCCAAGAGACAGTCTCAGTGGGTCGCCGGGCTGGATACGTGGCGGGAGGGAAATCGTGAACTCACCCGAAGCGGAAGTTGTGGCGCTCCCACCATTGGTCACCTGCACGGCCACGTCTGGTAACCGCTCGCCATCTAAGGTCTCAACGAAGCCGGAAAGAGTACGCGGCTGTTGGCCGCCTGCTAGCGCGCCAGAAACAACAAAGGCAGAGGTCACAATGAAGATTGTCCCCCGTCGCAGAGAACTCGCGAGAATTTTCATGGCTCGCCTCCGGCTACGCGGTGACTCCCCTGGGTCGGGTTTGGGACTGGGAATTCCACAACAAACCGACATTTTAACCGAGAAACTCCAGATTCCCTTTTGATTTCGGGGGAGACGCCATCACAGCGACTGCTGCGCTCGGCGGACGGGTCGGAGACCCATCCCCACACGGCCGTCCTCACACAACTCCACTGACGGTAGCCCCGTCATGCTTGTCGAGCCCCGACTCTTTCGTGTTGTAGTGGGCATCAACGTTAACGACTTGAGTATCCCAATTTGCTTTCTCACGGGAAACGTAATCGCCGCGCTCAAGGACCAGGATGCGCTTGCCGACCGAGCCAGGTAAGAGGCGAGCGTTCCGCCACCCGCGCCGGTTCCAATGATGATTACGTCGTAGTGATTGTCACTCATGATGCGAATCCTCCATTGGCTCCGCAGAAGATGCAACGTTTGTCGTTGTTGTGGTGGAGCTTGCAGCACTTCACTGCCTGTTGTCCGTTCCGCCACAGATAGAGTTCGGCGGCAAACAGCATGCCCAGCGGGGGCGCGGTCAAATAGACCCAGAGTCCATCCCAAATCATCGGAGGAAATGCCGAGCCGAGCGTCCGCGCGGGATTCATGCTCATACCGGAGAACGGCGCTTCAATCGTTATGTAGGTGGCGACCAGAATGCCGGCGAAAACGCCTGTATATCCGGCCAGCCGGTGGTGGTTAGAAAAATAAAGTACAAGCGACATCATTCCGGCCGCGATGATGAATTCGGCGAGCAATGCCACCCACGGCCCATGGGGTCCAGGAATGGTGACGACGTACCGAACCGCCGGATCCGAGACTGCCTTCCCCAGAAGAAGTCCTACCAGCGCCACGCCCAGCACAGCACCCATGAATTGCGCTGCGATATAAAAAAGAACGTCCCATCCCTTGATCTTGCCCAACCGAAAGAAAGTGATTGTCACGGAAGGGTTGATGTGTGCTCCGGATTGTTTTCCCCAGGGCGAGTAAATGAGCGCAGCAGCGGTAAGTCCCATGGAGATCCCCATGAGAAGCCGTCGCGAGAGGCTGGACATGATTGCTTGGTGCACGGAGGAGAGCGGAAATTCGTAGAGCGCTCCGAACACGCAAGCCGCCACCATGAACGTACCCAGGAGACCTGCTTCCATGAGGTACTCAGGCCAGTGGGCGCGAAGGGCTGCGAGCGGGCCAAGTTTCGGCTCCAACGTAATTTTCGACGAATCCGCGGAGAGTTCTTGTTTGGCAATATTCATGGAGTCGTACGATATGATTCAGATCGCAGTGAGAAGTGACACGAATTGCAAGTCAACGTGTCCTGAATAATCGCTCGTACAATTGTTGACTAAAACCACGCCGCAGTTCGAATACGTTCTGTCGCCCAGCAATCGGACAATGTTCCGGGAGCTTTCATAGACAGCTCGGCAGTGTGGGCAGCTCTGGAGATGGCGCTTGATGTCTCGCATTTCGGGCGTTAGGTCACCCTCCGTGTAGTTGACCTACATCCCGGTTTTGTTACCGGAATTACCGAACTGGTGGGCAGTGCAGGACTCGAACCTGCGACCTCCTGCTTGTAAGGCAGGCGCTCTAACCAGCTGAGCTAACCGCCCCTCGCTCCCGTGTCAGAGAAATACCTTGCGGGAGGTTCGCGAAAGATGAGGGGCATCTATTCGGAAGGACTGATGAGTCAGTATACGTGGGCGCGGAAATGGCGGTCAAACGGGAAGGGCTGTCAGCCGTCAGCTCTCAGCTCAACCCATAGCACGGGCATTCGGAGCCCAGAGAATTCTAACTTTGCATCCCTTTCGGTTCTTCGCAAGTATTTGTCATGACGAACGTTACGCTTCAGGTTTTTGCTGAAGGCTGACAACTGACGGCTGATAGCTACTGCTGACAGCTGACCGCAGTTCAAGCTACACTCTCGCGTGCGGCGTCTGATCATTAATGCTGACGATTTTGGCCTGACTCGTGGCGTGAATCGCGCCATCGTCGAGGCGCATGAGCAGGGTGTGGTGACTTCCTCCACGCTGATGGCAGATGGTCCGGCTTTCGACGACGCAGTTCGCCAGGCGCAATCGGTGCCGAGGCTGAGCGTCGGATGTCATGTGGTGCTGGTGGATGGTTCTCCCGTGCTTGCGGCCAACCAGGTTTCCAGTCTCGTTAGTAGCGCAAACCCCGAGCATTTTGAGGATGGCATCGGTAAATTTTCTCTGCGAGCATTGACAGGGCGGCTCAATGCAGATCAAGTCGAAGCCGAAATCACGGCGCAAATC
Source organism: Terriglobales bacterium (assembly GCA_963762965.1). GTDB lineage: Bacteria > Acidobacteriota > Terriglobia > Terriglobales > Acidobacteriaceae > DATBAX01. The sequence goes on along the minus strand of CAVXME010000001.1, from coordinate 2,968,211 downwards.
CGCAAGTTGCAATCGGCGGGAGTTACGGTCTCCCACCTGGACTCGCACAAACACACGCACATGTTTCCTTCAGTTTTCCGGCCCCTGTTGCGGGCAGCCAAGGCACGCGGGATTCGTGCCGTGAGGAATCCGTTCGAAGTCATTCGCATCTCGATCGCTGCCGGCCGTCCGGGATTATGGAGACGGTACAGCGAGGTCAAATTGCTGGGTGGTCTTGCGGGCAAGTTTCGGAAAGCCGCAAAAGAAACCGGCGTGATCACACCCGACGGGACAGTCGGTATAGTGGTCACGGGCGCTCTGGATGACCGCTTATTTCGCCTCATTATAGAAAAGCTTCCGGAGGGAACCTGGGAGTTTGTTTGCCATCCGGGCTATAACGATTCCGAGCTACAGGGCGTACGCACGCGGCTGCGCGAGTCCCGTGAGCAGGAACTGCAAGTGCTCAAGTCTCCGAAAACCATTGATTTATTTGCCCGTAGCGGCATTGAACTGATCTCTTATCGCGATCTCGGCTGAGGAAACCGCCGGGCCTCGAACCACCCAGGTCCAAGTACCTTTGGTAACCATAAATCGCTAAATTCGTAATCCTAGTCTGGATGCTCCAAGGTATGATTGGGCTGCCGCTGAGATGTAGCAGCGTTTATTTCATGGAAAATAGACCGGAATCCCGCGTCGAAGCCGATATTCCTGTCCGAGTTTGGGGCATGGATTCGGAAGGCCATCCCTTCTTTCAGACTGCCAGCGCCGGCAACATCAGCAGCGATGGCGCTCTGCTTTCTCGCGTTAGCCATACCCTGAAGCCGGGGGATGTCATCGGCATTCAATACGGCGAGAAGAAAGCCCGGTTCCGCGTGATCTGGGTGGTGGACGCTGGAACGGTGCGGAAGAACGAAGTGGGAGTGCAGATTCTCGAACATCAGCAGAGCCCTTGGGGGGATTTGACCCTCCCGCAGAATCGGCCGGTGACTGCGCACCGTGGACAAAACAAACGGAAATTTCTTCGCCACAAAGTGCTGTTCCCCATCGAAATCGGTTTTCCGGATGCCCGCCGTGCCCACATGCAGACCAATGCCACTGACATTGGTGGCCGTGGATGTTATGTTGAGACCCTGCTGCCGCTGACGATCGGCACGGAAGTGGTCATTATTTTCTGGATGGACTCGGAAAAAGTTCGGACCACGGGAATTGTCCGGGCCAGTGATCCAGGCGTGGGCATGGGGATCGAGTTCACCGCGCTGGACACAAACCTGCAGCAGCGATTGCAGGAGTTTGTCGAAAAAATGGATACCGGACTCGGGGCTGCTAAAGCCGCCACCAACCAGGACTCCTAGCCTCTCTCTTTCGCCTTGCCATCCCCACCAGCAGAATCTGAATCCTAGTATCCTTCAAACCATCGAATGGAAGGGTTGTACGTTCGTGCGCGGAGAGGATTGGGCATGAAGATCGGCATCACGTGTTATCCGACCTATGGCGGAAGCGGAGTGGTTGCCACCGAGCTCGGCCTGGAGCTGGCCCAGCGTGGGCACGAAATTCATTTCATCTCTTACGCCCAGCCCATCCGCCTCACCGGGACCCATCCGAACATTCACTATCATGAAGTGGAAGTTTCCAGTTATCCGCTGTTCGACTATCCTCCTTATGATCTGGCTTTGGCCACGCGCATGGCGGAAGTTGCGGAATTTCAGGGACTCGATCTGCTGCATGTGCACTATGCCATTCCACACTCTGTGAGTGCGATGCTGGCAAAACAGATGCTCGCCGCCGCGGCCAAGCCGCGCAAGCTTCCCTTTGTCACCACGCTGCATGGGACCGACATCACGCTGGTGGGCCAGGACCGATCGTATCTGCCAATCACTCGCTTTTCCATCGAGCAAAGCGACGGCGTCACCGCAATTTCGGAATACTTGCGGGAGCGCACCTTGCGTGAGTTCGAGATCAAGAACAACATTCAGGTGATCTATAACTTTGTGAATTGCGATTTGTATGTACGCGATGCCGACGCCGCTCAACGGAAACTCGAATACGCGCCCAAGGGTGAGCGCATCCTGGTACATCTATCAAATTTTCGTCCGGTCAAACGGTTGACTGATGTGATCGAAATCTTTGACCGCGTCCACAAGAAAATACCCTCCAAGCTGATGCTGATTGGGGATGGCCCCGATCGCTCCACGGCGGAATGGCTGGCGAACAAGAAAGGCATCCAGCGCGATGTGATCTTTCTGGGCAAACAGGACAATGTGCATACCAAGCTCGCGCTGGCCGACGTGATGCTGCTGCCCAGCCAGCTGGAGTCTTTCGGGCTGGCAGCGCTCGAAGGAATGGCCTGCAAGGTCGTCCCTATCGCAACCAATGTGGGCGGAATTCCAGAAGTGATCGAGCACGGAAAAAGTGGATACCTGGCAGATGTGGGTGATGTCGATACCATGGCCCGCTACGCAATTGATTTGCTCAGCGACGAAAGTGCGCTGGCCAAAATGGGGCAAGCGTGCAGAGGAGTGGCGCAAGCGCGTTTCTGCACCACCAAGATCATTCCGCAATATGAGGAATTCTACCGGCGCGTGCTGGAGCGTTCTTCGTAGAGAGCGGCGGGAATCGCGCCTTCCGTGGGCAAAACCGGCAGCCGTAAACGGACCAAAGTTCCCTTCCCGTCGTGGCTGTCGATGGTCATGCGGGCGGTGTCGCCGTACAAAACTTTCAGGCGCTCGGCCACATTCGCCATGCCGATCCCGCTTCCGCCAAATCCGGTTGGCCTTTCCAGCAACTGTGCCGAGGCCATGCCCACGCCGTCATCCTCGACTTCAATGGTTAGATGGGAATCGGTCAGCCGGCTGCGCAGGTAAATGCTGCCGCCTTCAATTTTCGATGCAAGCCCGTGCTTGATGGAGTTCTCCACCAGCGGTTGCAGCAACATGCTGGGTACCATGACATCGAGAGACGGAGGGTCCAGTTCCTTCACCACCCGCAGTTTGTCGCGGCCGAAGCGGACCACTTCAATGTCCAGATAATTGTCGATGAATTCCACTTCTTCCTGGAGTGGAACGAAGGCGTCACTGCTGTGCAACAGACGTCGCAGGATGTTCGCCAGTTTGATAATCAATTCGCGCGCAGTATCGGGATCAAAGCGGACCAGCGAAGAAACCGAGTTCAGGGTATTGAACAGGAAATGCGGATTGATCTGGTTTTGCAGCGCTTCCATGCGGGCCTGTAGCAATAGACGTTGCTGTTCTTCAAGCTTGATCTGGATGCGCACGCTGTTCCAGATTTTTAGCTCGGTGCCGATGACCATGATCGAAGTTGCATAAATCGCGCTTTCCACCCACCAGTTGGGACTCTCCAGGCTAAAAATCGAACGCGGCATGTAACGCGCAATCTCGGTTTGCATAAAGCGCAACGTCACAATGGAGACGAAGAACATCACTTGCCAGTCGAAAAGGCGGGGCGTCGGCAAGTTGCGGCGGATCATGCGATAAACGCTCAGATCAATAAACGGAGAGAACGACCAGATGTCTTCCCGGTCGGGCGCCAGGTTACGAAGTTGTCCGGCGATGAAGCCACACAAAAGGTTAAACGGGAGCGTCGCCCATTGCCCGTGCAGCACCGCCGGAAGAGCGATCAATGATCCGCCGACCATGCCGGAAAAACGGCCCGCGACCACACCCAGAAGGATCGTAGTCTCGAAGGACAAATCGCCGGCGGCAAAACTCTTGGCGGTAAAGCGAATCCACACACCCAACGCCATGGGAACACTGATCCACAAAATCAGGTAGATTCGCTGCTTTAAGGGCCGCTTTTCCCGGAACAATAGCGACTTGAACTCGACCGAACGAACCAGCGCGCTGGACACGGCGGCGGCCACGCCCAGCTTGACCAGTAAGTTGACGAGGATAAGACTCTGATCCATAAGCCTGTAGCAAAATGTAGCACGGTTCGGCTTGCGTCGTGACTGCCGCCTCGGCTGTCCGGCTGTGTGAAGCCCGCCGACCTCCGGGGAAATAAGGAGACATGTGCCTCTCCGGATTTCGTTCGATTAAACTGTAAATCGTGGACAGGACTTCCCAAAGCATCCATACCGGTTGCTGCATTGTAGGCGGGGGACCTGCGGGGATGGTGCTTGGCTTTCTCCTCGCCCGGGCAGGAGTCGAAATAGTTGTCCTGGAAAAACACGCAGATTTCTTGCGAGATTTTCGCGGGGACACCATTCATCCGTCCACCCTCGAACTGATGTATGAACTGGGACTGCTTGACGAGTTCCTCCAGAGTCCGCATCAGGAACTACGCCAAATTGGCGCGCAAATTGATGGCTTCTTCGCAACCGTTGCCGATTTCTCTCATCTTCCGACGCGCTGCAAATTCGTGGCGCTGATGCCGCAATGGGACTTCCTGAATTTCATTGCTGAACAAGGCAAGCTTTATCCAACATTTCACTTGCAAATGGTGTCTGAATTCACAGATTTGGTCGAAGAGAACGATCGCATCGTGGGCGTACTCGCGAAGACTCCGCAAGGTACGTTGGCGGTCCGCGCCGACCTGACAGTCGGAGCCGATGGCCGGCGCTCCATTGTTCGGGAAAAGGCTGGCCTTAAAGTGATCGATCGCGGTGCTCCTATCGATGTGCTGTGGATGCGAATCTCGCGGAAGACAAGCGATCCTGATCAAACTCTTGGCCGGTTCCGGGCGGGAAGAATTCTGGTCACCCTGAACCGCGGCGACTACTGGCAATGTGCTTGTGTCATTCCGAAAGGTGCATTCGAAAAGATCCAGCAACTGGGTTTACCGGCATTTCGCGAGAACCTGGCCAGCGTAGTGCCTTTTCTGCGCGATCGACTGGACGAGTTGGCAAGCTGGAACGATATCAAGCTTCTGTCGGTTGCGGTCGATCACTTGCACCAATGGTCGCGCGCCGGGTTATTGTGCATCGGGGACGCGGCGCATGCCATGTCTCCGGTTGGCGGCGTAGGTATTAATCTTGCTATTCAGGATGCAGTGGCCGCTGCAAACATTCTCGCAGAGCCATTACTGCTTGGTTCGGTCACGGAGGACGTGTTAACGAAGGTGCAACAGCGTCGCGAGTTGCCCACGCGCGTGGTTCAGCGCCTACAGGTTTTCGCGCACAAGCGATTCATCCGCCCGTCCCTGGGAAGCACAGCTACAGTTACTAGGCTCCCCCTTCCCTTAAGACTCTTACAGCAATTCCCAGTGTTGCGCCGGATTCCTGCACGCCTGATTGGCGTGGGATTTCGACCCGAGCATGTGCATACGCCTGATGTGCGCAGGCCACTTAATACGGGCCGATGATGCCGCCGATCTGTCTGGATGCCGGCTTCTTCGTCCCACGCTGATTGTATGCATCGATCACTTCCAGGTACTTTAGGCCGGAGCCGGTATTGAATAAAACGACTTGATCCTCCGGCGAAAAGAACCGGCTGGCTAGAAGTTTCTGATAAGCCACCAGCGCCGCGGCTCCCTCGGGAGCCGCGAAGATTCCCTCCGTTCGCGCCCCCTCGCCGACCGCGTTCATGATTTCTTCGTCGGTCGCCGCTACTGCGGTGCCGCCGCTTTTCTTCAAAATGTCGAGGATGAGGTAATCACCGTAAGCTTTTGGGACTCTCAATCCTGCGGCAGAAGTCATCGCATTGGGCCACATTTCCGAGACCGATCTACCTTCATCCCATGCTTTAACGATGGGAGCGCAACCTACTGATTGTACACAAACCATCTTGGGACGCTCGGAGCCGATCCAGCCCAGTTTTTCCATCTCGTCAAAGGCCTTCCACATCCCCAGCAAACCAACGCCGCCGCCGGTGGGATAAATGATTCCCTGGGGCAGTTTCCATCCCAATTGTTCGGCCACTTCATAGCCCATGGTCTTCTTGCCTTCCACGCGAAACGGTTCTTTCAGGGTCGAGACATCGAACCAGCCTTCTTTTTCTTTACGCTCCCCAACCATTCGCGCGCAATCGCTGATCAACCCATTCACCAGGGTCACGTGTGCGCCGAAGCTTTGGCACTCGACACGGTTGGCCAGCGGCACATCCTGGGGCATGAAGATGTGCGCCTCGATACCCGCGGCAGCGGCATATGCCGCCAGCGCGCTCGCCGCATTTCCAGCGGAGGGCGCTGCGAGTTTCTTGAGCTCGTAGGCCTTCGCCATGGTCACGGCTGCCGACATGCCGCGAGCTTTGAAAGACGCCGTGGGATTCAGTCCTTCGTCTTTGATATAGACGTTGGGAAATACACGGCTGGGCAGCATGGGTGTGAAGCCTTCTCCCAACGACACGGGGTCCGATCCAGGCAAGACTTCGGCGTATCGCCACATGGTGGACGTGCGTCCAGCTAATGATTCCTTATGGAATGTCTTCCTTAGTTTGTCGAGATCATAGCGAGCATAGAGAACGCCGCCATCTTTGGTGCAGATGGTTTGAGGAACTTTGGCATCAAAACGCCCGCCGCATTTAGTGCATTCGAGATAGGAGATTTGGGCCACGGAAAAGTCTAGCATTGACTCTGCGGTCGTCGTGTTCGGCTGGATGTCGACTGCGCCTTGCTTTGCGGCCTTTCAGCCTTTCGTTGCGACCTTTGCGGTCAAAAGCTCTTAACCGCAAAGAGCGCCAAGGATGCGCTAAGGACGAAAAGAAAAACCATCGACTACGCTAAGGTGCTTACTTATCTGCCGGCAAACTTCTCAGCAATGCATTCGCCTTTCGAAACCACGGCCGTTCCCGGCGCTTCAAATATCCCGGCATGTTCCGTTTCTTCTCCAGTATCTGTTGGGCCCACTGCCGGGCTTCAGAATTGCGCCGCTGCGAAGCCAGGAAGCAGGCGTAGTTGTAATAAGTTTGCGAAGAGGTTGAGATCTTGGTGGCTTCTTTGAATAATAGGTCCGCTTTGTCGGGGTGGCCAGTGTTGGCATAGGCATGCGCCAGCAGCCCCATGGCCTGATGAAAATCATAAGCGCGATCTTCCGAAACCACCCTCTCCAGGTCTGGGACGGCCGTTGCAAAATCGTCCATTTCGACTTCAGCAATCGCGCGCCGGTAAAACGGGTCCAGCAAATCTGTCCGCGAGGAAATCGCCTTGTCGTAGCATTGGCGGGCGCGGGGGAACTTGCCTTCTTCCAGATACAGATCAGCCAGCTCTTCGTAGTTGCCGGCGGAGGGATTGTCGAGGATGATCGCTTCCAAATCTCGAATGCGGCGGCGGCGCGGAAAAACCTTGAACGACTGCCGCAGCAGTCCGGCGTCGGGGATCACCTCGACTGCTATGTAGACCAGCGCCCCCAGCCCCCCACCAATGAGGATGACCCAAAGCCAAAAGAAATCAGGGCGGCGGCGGATGAAGTGGACAATCGCCACCGCCTGCAAAATGATTCCCCATGGATAAAACAGAAATGTCAGTGATCCCATGCGTTGTTGCGCACTATACCATGCAGGCGTGCGTCATAGTGCCATGGCGAATAGAGTGCATCAAGTCCCTAATCATCGCCTTCGATTCGGCCATCTCCGGCCATGGAAGCCCTAGCTCAGGTGTTAAAATCTTCTGTGCAGACCCCTTCCATCCGGCTGTTAGCCATCGATATCGACGGCACCATCCTCAACCCTGAATTTGCCATATCCCATGCCGACATGGCCGCTATCCGTCGTGCCCACGACGAAGAGATCGAAGTCGTTCTGGTCACCGGGCGGCGGCATACGTTCGCTTTACCCATCGCTCAACAATTTGGTTTCGATGTTTGGCTCATCAGCTCCAACGGAGCGGTCACGCGGTCGCTCGCCGGGGAAACTTTCCATCGCGATCTCCTCCCTGCCGAAACCTGCCGCAAGCTGTGCACTGCCATGAAAGAATTTCGCGGGAACACGGTGCTCACGTTCGACACTGAAAGCAAAGGCGCCATCGTGCTCGAACACATGGGGGAACTGACCAGCGTCATTCAGCGCTGGCTGGAAAAGAACCTTCAGTACATTGATTTTGTAATCCCGATCGAACAGTCGTTGACCAAGGACCCGGTGCAAGCCATGTTCTGCGGTTCCATGGCACGTATGCAGCAAGTGCTGGCTGGACTGGCTACCAGTGGCCTGGAAAAGGAGATCACAACCTTGCGCACCGAATATCCGGCACGTGACCTGTGCATGGTGGACGTGCTCAACACCGAATGCTCCAAGGGACACGCGCTCGAGCGCTGGGCCAACCATCGCGGCATCCCCCGGGAACAGGTCATGGCCATCGGTGACAACTATAATGATGTGGAAATGCTTGCCTTCGCCGGCCGGCCATTTATCATGGGGAATGCGCCGGCGGAGCTGCGTAGCCGGGGCTGGACGGTCACTTTGGCCAACGACCAGAACGGGGTCGCGGCCGCGATTGAACAGGTTCTGGGTGGTTCCCCGGTTGGCGTTTAGATGATCTTCTCTGTAATGTTCGCGCTTCGTTGGACATGAAATCGTGGCTCAAGTTCGTTTTGCTTTTCGCAATCGCTGGGACCTCCTGTGTCGCAGTGGCCGCGGATCTTGCCATCTTGTCCAACGGCAACTCAATCCGCCATGAACACCGGCGGGTTATGGGACCTGTCACCCGTCTTTTTCTCGGTAACGATGATGAGAGTTTCGTCGATGTTCCCACGAAGGATATCGACCACTTCGAAAAAGACATGAGCCCAGCACCTTCACCAGCCGCATCCTCCCCCGCTGCGGTATCCGCAAATTTGCGATCCCCGGTTTCAGCGCCATCGAATCCCCCAGTTCCGTCGCATGTTTCCCCGAAGGCGCGGGTTCCCGCACAACCGCTGAGTCAGCAGGCGCTGAGTGGCGTGATCAGCGACAGCAGTGATCGCTATCATCTCGATCCCGACCTGGTAAACAGCGTGATTCACGCCGAGAGTGATTTCAATCAACACGCGCGTTCGCCGAAAGGCGCTCAGGGCTTGATGCAGCTCATGCCCGGTACGGCCTCAAAGCTGGGAGTGGCGAATGCGTACGACCCACAAGCGAATGTCGAGGGCGGCACGCGCTATCTTCGGGAGCTCCTGGAACGCTACAACTTTGATCTGGTCAAGGCGCTGGCGGCCTACAACGCGGGTCCGGAGCGCGTGCAGCAATATCACGGTGTCCCCCCGTATTATGAGACGCAGGCGTACATCGCGCGAATTATCAAAGACTTCAACCGCAAGAAACTGGCTGAACGCAAGGCCGCGGCGGCCGCGGCAAAAACCAGTCCAAGGAATGCAGCAAACATTACTGCTCAAACTCCAAAGCGCGAACCGGGAGTGAAGGTCGCACAGAACGCTGCCCACTAGGTCCGTTCGTTGACCCCTCGACCCGTGGCATATACTTTGAGAATTCACTCTGGACAGCGCAACGGCGGGGCTCGGGATGCTTACTGTAAATGAATAAGAAACGCATCATCATCTATACGCTGATCTTCGCTGTCCTTGCATTTCTCGTCTATCTGCAATTCCGCACCTGGCGGAATTTTGACTGGGACAAGTTTTTTGCGCAGGCGAAGCAACTCGATCCTCTGCACATCGCCATCGCGATCGGGGTGATTTACTTCACCTATTTTCTTCGTGCCTTGCGCTGGAAAATATTTCTGCGTCCGGTTCGCAAAGACGCATCTGTCCTGCGCAGCGTTTCGCCCACAATCATCGGATTTGCCGGACTCGCATTGCTGGGCCGGCCTGGAGAATTGATTCGTCCCTATTTAATTGCACGGAATGAGGGTCTCAGTTTCTCGTCGCAAATGGCCGCTTGGACCGTCGAACGCATTTTTGACATTGGTGGTTTCACGGTCCTCCTGGTTTGCGCCATCTTTGTGCCCGGAACCTCGCTGCATGACATACCCAAATATCACGCAGTAGAACTGTTTGGCTGCCTCTTTATTGCGTTGGCTACGGGTACCGCGTTCGTCGCGATTCTGACTGCAAAATTTGGCGAAACAATTTCAGTTTGGGTCGAACGCCGTTTTTCACACCTCGCCGCAAACCTAGGGCACCGCATTGCTCAACGCCTGCGCGAGTTCCATCGCGGACTGGATACGATTCACGATCCCCGAGCTTTTGTCGAGATTTGCGGCGTATCCATTGGTATGTGGAGTTGTATCGCGCTCTCGTATCTCGAGGTCGTCCGCGCCTACGGCCCTCCCCTCCAACTTATGACGTTTTCAAAGATTTTCCCCTTGATGGGGACAAGCATGGTTGGCTCTCTTATCCAGTTACCCGGCGTCGGAGGCGGCTCTCAGCTTGCGACAATATCCACGCTGCAAAAGATATTTGGCGTGCCACAAGAGTTGGCCGCCAGCTGCGGAATCCTGCTTTGGCTAGTGACGTTCATGTCAGTCGTTCCGGTGGGGCTGTTTCTGGCCCATCGCCAGCGGCTTTCACTCCGCGAACTCTCGCAAGAGAGTCAGGAAGCAGAAACTGACGTTGAACTTCCCTGAGGAAAATCGCGGTCGGCTCTTAGTCACTGTGGTACATGGCAGGCCGGGCGTCGCGACGGCGCCTGTTACAATCTTGTCAGTCCAAATCCAAACCATGAAGTGTCCTTTCTGCGCCTTTGCAAATGACAAAGTGGTGGATTCGCGCGAGAGTAAAGAAGCCGATTCCATCCGCCGCCGCCGCGAATGCCTGAAGTGCGGCAAGCGCTTCACCACCTATGAGCGCATCGACGAGATCCCCTACATGGTGGTCAAGAAAGACGGACGCCGCGAGAAATTCGATCGCCAGAAAGTGTTGAATGGCCTGCTTCGGGCCTGTGAAAAGCGCCCCGTCCCCATCAGCAAGCTGGAACAAATTGTGAACGAAGCGGAAAGTTTCGTGATCGACTCAGCCGAGCGGGAGCGCAAGACCAGCGAAGTCGGCGAACTCATCATGAATCGCCTCCGTCGCTACGATAAAGTGGCGTATGTGCGTTTCGCTTCCGTTTATCTGGATTTCAAAGACGTGCAGGAATTTATGGCGGAGTTGAAAGACCTGTTGAAGACCAAGGAAGTTGTGGTGGAAGTGAAGGGCAAGCCGACCCTGAAGAACTAGTCTCGTAGAGACGTGGCTTGCCACGTCTTCTTTGGCGATGGACAAAGAGACGTTGCAAGCAACGTCTCTACAGAAATTTCACTATGGCTTACAAAATTACCCTCATCCCCGGCGACGGCATTGGCCCTGAAGTCACCAAGGCCGCCGTGCGCATCCTGGAAGCCACCGGCATCAAGTTCGAATGGGAAACTTTCATGGCCGGCGCCGAGGCCTTCGAGAAGTACAAGGAATACATTCCCAAAGAACTGACGGAGTCCATTGAACGCACCCACGTCGGATTGAAAGGCCCGGTCACAACCCCCATCGGCGGCGGATTCTCCAGCATCAACGTGGCGCTGCGCAAGCAATTCGAGCTGTATGCCAACTTTCGCCCCATCAAGAACCTGCCGCATATTCCCACGCGTTATCCCGACGTGGATCTCATCATCGTGCGCGAAAACACCGAGAGCCTTTACTCCGGAATCGAACACGAAGTCGTCCCTGGTGTGGTGGAGAGTCTTAAGATCATCACGGAAAAGGCTTCCACGCGTATTGCAAAGTTTGCTTTCGCCTATGCCCGCAAGGCCAAACGTAAGAAGATTCACGCCATCCACAAGGCCAACATCATGAAGCTTTCCGATGGCTTGTTCCTGCGCTGCTGCCGCAACATTGCCAAAGAATATCCCGAGATCACTTATGGCGAGCACATCGTCGACAACACCTGCATGCAGTTGGTGATGAATCCCTATCAATACGATCTGTTGGTCATGGAGAATCTCTACGGAGACATCATCTCCGACTTGTGCGCCGCATTTGTCGGCGGACTGGGATTCGTCCCTGGAGCTAATTTCGGCGATGAGTGTGCCATTTTTGAAGCCGTCCACGGCTCGGCCCCGGACATTGCGGGCAAGGACATTGCCAATCCCACCGCAGTTCTGCGCTCTGCTCTGCTGATGCTTGACCATCTTGGTGAGCATGAGGCATCGGCAAGAATCACCTCCGCTCTTGAACATGTCTATCGCACCAAAGAGAAACTGACTCGGGACGTGGGCGGAAGTTCCGGTACTTCCAAATTCGCGGATTCGGTCATTGAGGCCATGGAAGCCGGAGCCAACGCACAAAAAGTCTAGGTCTGGATTACGCTGGGAATAACGACCTGTCGGGCCTTCTATTTCCCGTCCAAAGCCTGGTTTCAAACCCTCGCTGCTCTGCTAAAATAACCAGTCTCGCGATTCGTGAAACAGACGCATTAGGTTTTCTGCAGGAGCACCTTTGAAAGCCGCTTCAACGCCGTACAATCCCGCGCATCATCGCTTCGCAGTGTTCATTGCGTGCGCGACTTTTATCCTGCTGATCGCTGGAGCCCTGGTCACGAGCAATGATGCCGGGCTCTCAGTGCCCGATTGGCCGACATCCTTCGGTTCGTATTACAAGCTGCCTCCATGGACAGGCGGCATCGTTTACGAACACAGCCATCGCATGATCGCGGAGGCTACCGGCGCGCTGACCATCGCGATCACGGTTTGGACCTGGTTTGCCGACCGCCGACGGTGGATGAAGGCCCTGGCTTTAGGCGCATTGGGCACGATCATCGCGCAGGGAATTCTTGGCGGACTCACCGTTCTTTATTTCCTGCCGCCGCTGGTTTCTTCCGCTCACGCTGCCGTCGGCCAGACGTTCTTCTGCATCGCCTGCGCCATCGCACTGTTTACCGGACGCAAATGGGTACAGGAAGCTCCTGCCGAAGAAGTCTCGCGGGCAAACGATACTCATCGGCCGCACTTGCTAACTCTGGCGTTGTTTTCGATCTTCGCAATCTATTTGCAACTCTTTTTCGGCGCCATGTTTCGCCATCACGGCATGGGCTGGCTGCCGCACGTCCTTAATGCTCCGCTGGTAGCCCTGATTCTTACCTGGACGGCCATTCGCGCCCTCTCGCAGTATTCTAAAATCGAAGCTATCCGGCGGCCGGCGATTGCGATCCTTTTTCTGGTGATCGTGCAATTGTGTCTCGGTTTCCTGGCATTTCTTACCCGCGTGGAGTGGGGCAAAGATGCCGCCCAACCGGAACTGCCCATGGTGGTCTCAACCGTTGCGCACGTCGCGGTCGGGGCCTTGCTGCTTGCGTCTACGGTGATTTTTGCGATTCAAGTTTGGCGGCATGTTCCAGTCGTAGTGAGAGAACGAATTCCCGATAGCACGCGAAAGCCGGTCGCCGCATGAGCACGGCCATCCAACCTTTGGCTGTTCCGCGCAATGCTGCAATCGCTTTGTTGCGGGACTACACCGAACTCACCAAGTTGCGCGTGACCACCCTGATCGTCGTAACCGCCTGGTGTGGATATTTTTTCGGGGCCCGGCAGTACGGGGTCTCTTCCTTTTCCATCGGCTTGTTCCATGCACTGTTTGGGATTTTCCTGGTTTCCTCCGGAGCGGCGGCCATCAATGAGGTAATGGAACGAGAGATTGACGGTCGAATGCGCCGCACGATTCAACGGCCCTTGCCGGCGGGACGCATGAGCTTGACTCACGCCACCATCGCCGGCGCTCTCATGATGTTCGGCGGCGCACTCTATCTCGGCTTCGCTCTCAATGCCTTAACCGGATGGTTATCGCTCGCCACCGCCGCGGTTTATCTGGGCGCGTACACTCCGCTGAAGAAAATCCATCCTTTATGCACACTGGTCGGAGCGTTTCCCGGGGCTATGCCGGGGGTTCTGGGCTGGACTGCGGCGCGTGGCCGTTTGGAACTGGGCGCAGTTGTCATGTTCGCCATCGTCTTCTTCTGGCAGTTCCCTCATTTCTTTTCCATCGCCTGGCTGTATCGTGACGACTACGCGGCCGGCGGAATCCAAATGCTGCCGGTGGTTGAGCCCGACGGCAAATCGACCATCCGCCAGATTCTTCTCTACTCGCTAGGACTGATTCCGATCAGCTTGCTGCCCAGATTTCTCGGTATGGCGGGCAATGCTTATTTTTTCGGCGCGGCAATCCTGGGCTTTGGTCTTTTCTATGTGGGATTGCGTCTGGCGACTTTTAAGCTGGCTCCGAATACACCCCAGTCCAAGCAGCGTGCCCGGCAGCTTTTGCAGGCGACGGTGATTTATCTGCCGCTGTTGTTCGCACTGATGATGCTGAACCCAATTTCCTAGGGGAACAAGACTAACCCAAATGGGCTAGTTTAAAACGACTAGCTCAAGTGGATTGCCACAATAAGGCTAGACCAACTGTGCTAATTAAATTGTGCTACGCATAACGAAGTAGACCGCCGTTTAAAATGCAAGTCCCGCCTCAATACGCCATCTTCCCTCAGATTAACGCCACGCTGAATGCCACCAGCGCCGTTCTGCTTCTGATCGGCCGCTATTTCATCAGCCGGGGCCGCATTGCGGCTCATCGTCTCACCATGATTACGGCCTTCACCACTTCAACTCTATTCTTGATTTCATATCTCGCCTATCACTACACGCTCTACTACTACGCCCACTCCGCGTCGAAGCATTTCCAGGGACAGGGCTGGGTGCGGCCCGTGTACTTCACGATCCTAATTTCCCACACTATCCTTGCCGTGATCATCGTCCCCATGATCCTAACCACCTTGACTTTCGCTCTGCGCAATCGCTTCGACCGCCATCGCGCTATCGCCCGGTGGACTTATCCCCTGTGGCTTTATGTCTCGGTGACCGGCGTGATTGTCTACTTTATGCTGTACCACTGGTTCGCGGCATAGGAATGCTGCAAACTAGTTCGCCCTGGATTACCAAAGTGATATATTGCTGGCCTGATGGCGGACCTGAATTCACCACTGGCTTCGTTGGACAGCAACACGACTAAACTTTCCACTGCTTCAAGTGAAAAGAATCGCCACTTAGTAGCCGCTTTACTGTCGTCCGTAATTCCTGGTACAGGTCAATTCTTTCTCGGGGAGCGACGAAAAGCGACCTTCATGCTGGCCGTGCTCGTGGGTCTTTGTCTCGGTTTCTGGCCGGTGCGGGCGCCTCGAGTCTTTGCCGGATACCTGTTCCTGTCACTCTTGTGGATATCACTCTATGCCTACAGCAGACTGTAATGCGCTTGTTGCACGTGCTAGATATGCCTCGATCAGGCCATCCAAGTGGTGGCTTCTCCTGTTCATTCCGCTCACGCTCGTCGCCGTGCGCTACACAGTCTTGCCAGTGTTTCGTATGTCCGGATTTCTCGCTCTGAATTTCTCTTCCTCATCGATGGAACCCACAATCCTTCCGGGAGAAAAGATTATCGTCGATACGCATTACTACCGTGAGCATAACCCCGAACGCGGCGACCTTCTAGCCTTTCGCACCAAGGATGGCTTTTATACGATCAAACGGATTATTGCCGTAGGACGAGACACGATCGAAGAAAAAGATCGGCAAATCCTGGTCAACGGGACAACTCTAAAAGAACCTTACACGCAACACACCTCGCTTCCCGGAAGCAATCCTGACTTAGACAACTTCGATTCTGTTTTCGTGCCCGAAGGCAATTACTTTGTTATCGGTGACAACCGGGATATTAGCCTGGACAGCCGCAGTTCTGGGTATGGGTTTGTCGCACGGGATTCAATTGTCGGCAAAGCGCTGTACGTGTATCCAGAGCCTAAAGACTTTCACACGACATTCCATTAGACAATCCGCTTTTCTCCTCGATAAACTGACAAGTTCAGCCATCACATCTCTCTGCCTTCATTTCTGATATATTGAGCAGCGAACTCAATACCCCAGCCCCAGGGAATCACAGCGACGCAGGTTTCGGCTCCCGGTTTTTCAGGCTCCGCAATCAATTTTCAGCAAGGGGCGGAAGGAGCAGCACTCATGGCAGGCAAAAGTCTCAATAAAGTTCAACTCATTGGCAATCTAGGCAAAGACCCCGAAATCAAGTACACCCCCAGCGGCACCGCTGTGGCGAAAATCACCCTCGCCACCAACGAGCGTTTCAAGGACAAAGCCGGCGAATGGCAGGACCGCACCGAGTGGCACAATGTTGTCCTGTGGCAGCGCCTCGCGGAAATTGCCGGCGAGTATCTGAAGAAAGGCTCCAAGGTCTACGTCGAGGGACGCTTGCAAACCCGCTCCTGGGATGACAAAACTTCCGGACAGAAAAAATACATGACCGAAGTCGTGGCCGGCGACATAATCCTGCTCGGCGGACGTGGCGAAGGCGGTGGCGGCGATCTCGGCGGCCGTTCCCAAGGCGCAGCGTCGGGAAACAACTTCGACCAGCGCGCCCCCGAACCCGAGCCAGCCGGAGCAAGCCCGATCAGCGACGAAGACATTCCGTTCTAGGGCGTACGTAGATACCCAGCGGTACACAGATAGCTGCGAAGCAGCGCAAGATCATAGCCCACGGCGCAAGCCGTGGGTAACGGTCCGTCAGAGCAAGCCGCGGAGCGGCGAAAGAACCTTACTCCCAAATGTGCTTCTCATCATAAATGACATTGTTTTTCTTGAGGAAGGCTACATACTCTTCCTGGAATGAACGCTTCTGGTGATGCTCTTCCTGACTGGCGATATATCTCGTAACCGCCGCCACGTTAGACTCGCTCACACTAAACACTCCATATCCCGTCTGCCACGCGAAGTCGGAACTCCATTTTCGACGCGCCCAGCGCGATGAGTTTGTCTTGATGACGCACGCCATTTCAGCCACGGATTGGGCGGGACGAATGCGCAGCAGCAGATGAACATGATTTTCAGTGCCGTTAATAATTAAGGCTGTTCCCTTCATTTCTCGGACAATTCCTCCGAGATAGGCGAAAAGGTCGGGTTGAAGTTTCGGTATGATCGGGGCTGTCGATTCTTAGTGCTGAAGATCAGGTGGACCACGATGTTCCCAGCCGTATGTGTCACGCGTCTGTCGCCCCTCCGGGGCTTCTCTCTTTGCTTCCATCCCCACGGCTCGCGCCGTGGGCTGCATTCTTGCGCCGCTCTGCGGCTCCCTGCGATTATCCCGCCTTGCACACTTCAGCGCTGTGACGCTCGTCACATCTAGTTTAAGGCTCACTTACCATCGCTCCTGACCACTCCGAATCATGCTAGGATACGAATCGCAATCTTGAAGTTCTCCATGTCCGATCTGGCGACCAAAACCTGCATCCCTTGCCGTGGCGGCGTGCCTGCGCTCAACGGATCCGAATTAAAAGCGCTGCATACACAAGTGCCGCAGTGGAATGTAATTGAAGAACATCACATCACACGCAATTTCGGGTTTGCCGACTTCAAGCAGGCGCTGGACTTTGTGAATCGAGTGGGCGTTGTCGCCGAAGCCCAGGGACATCATCCCGACATCCTGCTGGCCTGGGGCAAAGCCGAAATCACCATGTGGACCCACAAGATCAACGGCCTGACCGAGAGTGACTTCATCATGGCCGCGAAGATTGACCAACTCTATTCCCGCTAACCCACCGAAAGCCCATCGACACCACATTCAACATTTGTGAAACTCTCCGGCCTGCTCTTACGTATACTTCTCAGCGGTTCGCTATCTGTGAAAGGCCAACTATGACTTTGCTTGCCCGAATTTTCTGCATTCTTGCATTCTTTTGCCTACTCTCGGGCACGGTTCTCGCCCAACCGACCCCTGCTTCCACTGCTGACTCCACCATGCCGTCAGTGCTCACAGTTCCACCCGCAGCACAACCCTCGGCAAATTTCAACGTGGACGCCGCCACCGAGGCGTATCTGGCACAGATTCCGCCAGCCTCCAAATCGCGATCCGACACCTATTTTGAAGGCGGATACTGGCTCATCCTGTGGGATTTCCTGGTCGGAGCCATCATCCTGGTGCTGATCTTGAAGCTTGGCTGGTCGGGCGCCATGCGTAACTTCGCGGAGCGGCTGACGCGCTTCAAGCCCCTCCAAACCATGATTTACTGGATCGAATTCACGATCGTCTCGACCATTCTCGGCTTTCCCATGACCGCCTACGAAGGCTATTTCCGGGAACACAAGTACGGACTCGCCAACCAGACCTTTGGCCCATGGATGGGCGATCAAGCGAAGATGTTCGCTGTGAATCTCGTGCTCGGAGCCATCGTCCTCACCGTGCTTTTTGGAATCGTCCGGCGCTTGCCGCGAACCTGGCACATCTGGGGCGCGGTGGTATCGACCCTGTTCCTCATCGTGACGGCTCTGATTGCACCCATATTTATCTTTCCCCTCCTTAACAAGATCACCGTGCTGGACGATCCGAACGTCACGCAGCCAATTCTGAGCATGGCCCGGGCCAACGGGATACCGGCGCACGACGTTTATAAGATCGACGCTTCCAAGCAAAGCACTCGCATGAGCGCCAACGTGAGCGGGTTCGGGAAAACCATGCGTATCACCTTGAATGACAATCTTCTGCGCCGTGGCTCACCGGAAGAGATTCAATCCGTGATGGGCCATGAGATGGGCCACTATGTAATGAATCATGTGTACAAGGGAATTTTGTTCGATTTTGTGGAAATTGTGGTCTTCTTCGCGGTTCTGCGTTGGGCACTGGACTGGTCGCTGGCGCGCTGGGGCGAAAAATGGCAGATCCGCGGCGTCGGCGACACGGCGGTACTGCCGCTGGTCTTGCTAATCGCTTCAGTCTTCTTTTTTCTGACCACTCCGATCGATAACACTTTGACCCGCACCCAGGAGCATGAGGCAGACATGTTTGGACTGAATGCCAGCCGCCAGCCCGACGGTTTTGCGCAAGCGGCCATCCACCTGGGAGAGTATCGAAAAATGAGTCCCGGCCCGGTGGAAGAATGGATTTTCTTTGACCATCCCAGCGGCCGCAATCGCATTCATGACGCTATGCAATGGAAGGCGGAGAATCTGAAGCTTTTCACTTCTTCGTCCGGCAACGAGCAGCAGAAACCGTGATTTGATCCGGCAATTTGAATACCCTCAGATGGACGGCTGCGGATTGACCGCAGCCGTCTCCTGCTTCCAGAGCCGCATCGCTAGTGCCCACGCGCAGGCTGGGATGAGCATGAAAACCCCGGTTGCAATTGCGACCGTTCGCGGGGCGACCCCGCGATCGATCACAAATCCGGTAAGGTAAGATCCGATGGCCAGGGTCACCATGGCCAATCCCAGCTCCGCCGAGAAGACGCGGCCGCGGAACTTGTCTTCGGTATTGAGCTGCAAAAGGGTGGTGGAAAAAACCCAAACCGTCGATCCTCCGGAGTGGGCCAGTACCACAAAGAAGCACGCCTGCCAAAGCGACATGGCCGCGCCCAGAGTGCAATAGCCCGCAGCTACTGCGAGAAAGCCCAATAGAACTCCCAGCCGCAGGCGGCGCTCGCTAGAACCGGCCCATCTGGCGGAGAAGAGCGGCCCGACGATCGCGCCCACTCCGCGTGCACCCAAAAGCATGCTCATGCCGAGAACACCACCACGCTCAGGATCAAGCCCAGGCCAATGCAATGGGAATACACGCTGGCCCATCACGGTAAACAACACCCAGCTCACGCCCATCTGCGCCAGCCCGGTCTTGATGAACACCATCGCCAGCCGGCGGGAGTCGTGCCGCACATAGCGTATGCCATCCAGAATCGATGTGTACGCGGTTCGATAACTCGCCGCAATTTTTGCAGCAGCCTCGGCATGCAGTTCCCGGAAATGCATCCGGCTGAGAAAATATGCGGACGCCAGGAATGACAGTGTATTCAGAACAAACAATGCATTGCGCCCCAACAACGCCAGCGCAACCCCGCCAATTGACGCGCCTGCAACCAGATTGAGTGACCACGTAGTCGAAGAAAGCGTGTTGGCCACCAGCAAGTCTTCGCCGCTCGTAACGTTGGGAATCGTCGCCGTCCGGGCCGGCTCGAAAAAAGCCCACATGGAACTTTCGAGCAGCAGCAGCGGATAAATCATCCACACGTTGGAACGCGACCGCACCAGCAGCATAGCCAACACCACCAAAGCCCGTAACAGATCAGTGGTGATCATGACCCGCTTACGGCTAATGCGGTCATTGACAACCCCCGCAAACGGCCCCATGAAGGTCTGCGGCAGCACTTGCACCACCAGAGCCAGCGCCACCGAACTGGCGCGTCCGGTAAGCTGCAGCAGCAGGTTATATATGGCCAGAGTGTAGAACCAGTCCCCGATCTCGCTGACAATCTGCGCCAACCACAAATTGCGGAAATTCCGGTTCTCGCGCACCAGCCGCCAGTAGGCGGACAGTGAAATCGAATTGGACGCGGGTTCGAGTTGCAGTTCCATAAGACCGTCGTTGGTCCTTGGTCGTTCGTCGTTTGGCTCTTGAGGGGCAGGGTTTTGATTTTGCCAACGACCAACGGCTATCGGCCAACGACTATAATTCCAGCATGCTAGATGACAACGATTTCCGCAAGTGCTCCGACAGCGCTTTAGATTCTCTCAAGAAATCTCTCATCCTCGCCGAAGAGTCATCGGACATGGAGGTCGAGGACCAGTCCGGCGCGCTGCACATTTCTTTCGACGAAGGCGCCCGGTTCGTCATTTCGCCCAACGCTCCGGTGCGGCAAATCTGGATTTCCGCGCTTTCCACCAGTTTCAAATTGGATTGGTCCGAAACCACCCGGGATTTTGTGCTGCAAAAAACCGGAGAGAAACTAAAGCCGCTGGTAGCTCGTCTGATCAACCAGCAATTGGGTGAAGAGGTGGTAACGCTCACGTAGAGGCAGCCGCCTCGGCTATCCGGCTATCACAAACCTCAAAACAGGACTGATTTTGGGGCGTAGATTTTGGGTGGAGCAGCGTTTCCCAGCGCTGGGTTAGAAAGTACGTTTTTTGTGCACGCGCTAGCGCCAGAGGAACATTTGCAGGTTTAACCCACCGGCATTTTCTTCTTCAGATCCGCAACGATCTGCTGGCCATGGAATCGTCCATTCTCAATGAAAATTTCATTCGTCCGCGATCCCGCCACGATCACCCCTGCCACATAGATTCCAGCCACATTACTCTCCAGCGTCTGCGGATCGCACACCGGCCGGCACTGTTCGGAAGAGAGTTCGATTCCCATGGCGCGCAGAAAATCGTAGTCGGGATGGTAGCCCACCAGGGCAAACACGAAATCATTCTTGAGTCGCACCGCACCCTCCGGCGTCTTCAGCAAAACGTAGTCAGGCGCAATTTCCTCAACCGTAGTGTTGAAATAGCCAGTGATTTCGCGGTTCTTGATGCGATTCTCGATGTCCGGCAGTATCCAATACTTGATGTGATTGTGCAGTTTCGCGCCGCGATGCACCAGCGTGACCCGGGCTCCATGCCGCCACAAATCAAGCGCCGCAATCGCAGCCGAGTTCTTGCCGCCAATCACCAGAACGTCATTGTCGAAAAATGGATGCGGCTCCTGGTAATAATGAAACACCTTTGGCAATTCTTCGCCGGGAATATTCAGCTGGTTCGCCAGATCGTAATATCCGGTCGAGACGATCACCTTACGGGTGTGGTAGTCGTAAATCCTTCCCAGCCGGTCACTGGTCGCGACGTGGAAATTCCCGTCCTTCCCGCTCACCGCCTCGACTTTCTGATATTGCGAGATCGGCAGGTGATAGTGTTCCGCGACTTTTCGATAATATTCCAGCGCCTCCTGTCGATTGGGCTTCTGGTTGGCCGTGGTGAAGGGAATGTCGCCGATTTCCAGCAGTTCCGGCGTGGTGAAAAACGTCATGGTCGCCGGATAATTAAAGATGGAATTGACCACGCATCCCTTATCAACGACCACCACCTTGAAGCCGGCCCGCTGCGCCTCAATGCCGCATGCCAAGCCGGTGGGCCCGGCGCCGATCACCAGTACATCCACTCGCGTTTCAGGACGCGACTTCAGTTGCGCGAGCGGAAGCGCATCGGGAACCTGCTTGGCCGGCTCGGCGATCTGTTTGGTCACCAATGCTATTTTCCAAACCCTCTTTCGATTATTTCTTGTCTTCTTTTTTGTCCTGGATCGAGAGTAATTCGACTTCAAAAATAAGGGTTGCGCTGGGCGGGATTCCCGGACGCCCCCCTGGTCCGTAGGCAAGATCAGAAGGAATAAACAGTTGCCACTTCGAGCCCACTGGCATCAATTGCAGCGCTTCTGTCCACCCCTTAATGACCCCAGTTACGGGGAAAGTCGCCGGCTGACCGCGTTTGTAGGAGCTGTCAAATTCGCTGTTATCGAGGAGCGTGCCTTTGTAATTGCAGACCACGGAATCACTGGCGGTGGGTTTCGGCCCTGTACCCGGAGTCAAGACTTTATATTGCAGACCGCTGGGCAGCGTGACCACGCCTTCTTTCGTTTTGTTGGCCGCCAGAAAGGCGTCGCCCGCCTTCTTGTTTGCTGCTCCCATCTCTTGGAGTTTTGCTCCCTGCCTCTTATTCACATCGGCTTGCAGCGCCATCATGGTGGACTTGATTTCGTCGTCGGTTAAAAGTGCCTTGTTCCCGGCTACTCCATCTTTTAATCCCCGCAGCAGGACACTGGGTTCAACCTCAACCGAGTCCTTGCGCAAGCTCTTCCCGATGTTCAATCCGATGGCGTAGCTGGCCTTATCTTTCTGCGTTTTGAGGGCCAGCGGCGCACTCTTGGTCGCAGGTGTGGTTCCGGCCTTCTTCGCCGGAGTTGGAGTGGTCTTGGCCGCCGGTGCCGGCGTGGTGGCTGGCGCCGGAGTCTGCTGTGCCAGGGCATTCCCTAGCAACATAACGACGGACGCCAAGATAACTACCGCAGTGGATGATTTTTGCATAAGGTATTCTCGCATTGCTCTCTCCGCTCTGCAAACTGGCACGTTCCGCCTGCGGCACGCTTGCTATAATTCACGGTTAACTTCCACGTAAACATACTTATCAGGAAAAACCATGGCAACTTCCGAGAACCGCCCCGTCCTCACCCGCACTGAATCCGACAGCATGGGACAAATCGAGGTCCCAGCCCACGTCTATTGGGGCGCGCAGACCCAGCGTTCGCTCCATCATTTCAACATTGGCCGGGATGTGATGCCGCCGGAGTTGATTCGTGCCTTCGGCATTCTTAAGAAAGCCTGCGCCCTGGTGAATCAGGACCTCGGTAAACTCTCGGCCGAGAAGGCCAAGCTCATTGTGCTGGCCGCCGACGAAGTCATCTCCGGCGAGCTCAACGATCAGTTCCCCCTTCGCATCTGGCAAACCGGCAGCGGCACCCAGACCAACATGAACGTCAACGAAGTCATCTCCAACCGCGCCATTGAGATTGCAGGAGGCCCGAATGGACGAGAAATGATGGGGTCGAAGAAGCCGATCCATCCCAATGATGACGTCAACATGTCGCAGTCTTCCAACGACACTTTCCCGGCCGCCATGCATATCGCCGCCGCCGATCGGGTGAAGAATGCGCTCATTCCGGCGATTAAGCATGTTCACGACGCGATCGCCGCGAAAGCAAAAGAATTCCACGATGTTGTGAAGATCGGCCGTACCCACTTGCAGGATGCCGTGCCCCTAACTTTCGGCCAGGAATTCGGCGGCTGGGCAAGCCTTCTCGAGCGCGACATCCAGCGCCTCGAACAAACGCTCGGCGGACTCTACGATCTCGCCATCGGCGGCACCGCGGTAGGTACCGGATTGAACGCGCACCCTGAATTTGCCGAGCGCGCCGCGAAAAAGATTGCCGAACTCACCGGCCTTCCCTTCCGCTCGCACGGCAACAAATTCGCCGCGCTCTCCGCACACGACGAAATCATTTTTGCGCAGGGTGCATTAGAAACCCTTGCCGCCTCGCTGATGAAAATCTCCAACGACATCCGCTGGCTGGCTTCAGGCCCGCGCTGCGGCTTGGGCGAGATCTCTATTCCAGAGAACGAACCTGGTTCTTCAATCATGCCGGGCAAGGTCAATCCCACCCAGTGCGAAGCCATGACCATGGTTTGCGTGCAAGTCCACGGCGCGACCGCGGCAGTCGGATTCGCCGGCTCCCAAGGCAACTTCGAGCTCAACGTTTTTAAGCCGGTCATCATTTACAACTTCCTGCACTCCGTCACGCTTATCACCGACGCCTGCCGCGGTTACGTCGAATTCATGATCAACGGCATCGAAGTCGATCGCGCGAAGGTCGATTGGTACGTAAAGAACTCGCTCATGCTGGTCACTGCTCTGGCCCCCAAGGTCGGATACGACAAGGCCGCCAAAATCGCCCACACAGCCCACGTCGAGCACACCAGCCTGCGCGAAGCCGCACTGAAGCTCGGCTATCTCACCGCCGAAGAGTTCGATCAGTGGATGAAGCCGGAGAAGATGACAATGCCGTAAGGATCGGAAAGGTCGCACCGTAGAGACGCAGCTTGCTGCGTCTCTTGTGTGCAGCGTCCCAAATGATGAAGGTTTCGTGGCGGCACGTGCAAGACGTAGCAAGCTACGTCTCTACGGGATATCAGCAAGCCAGATGCAGGACACACTAAACCAGCCTAGCTCGACCCTACTCGTACCTTAACGCCTCAATCGGATCCAGCCTCGCCGCCTTGATCGCCGGCAGCATCCCGCTAATAATCCCCACAAAGCTAAGAATCACCGTGGACCAGATCAAAATTACCGAATCGATCTTCAGATGAATGTCGCCCTCGCTGGCATCGTCAATGAATGCACTCCACAAGGTCAGAGAACCCACCGACCACGAAACCAGATAAGCCAGCACCACTCCGAGCAATCCGCCGACGGCGGTAATAACCAGCGCCTCTGCCAGAAATTGAAACAGAATATGCCAGCGGTGCGCACCCAACGCCTTCTCCACTCCAATTTCCCGCGTGCGCTGGGTCACCGAAACCAGCATGATATTCATCAGTCCCACGCCACCGATCCCCAGCGTCAGCAATCCAATAAAGCCGAGCAAAACTTTAATCCCAGTGGTAATGATTCTCAGCTCTCCGAGATTTTCCACGCTATCGAAAAGAAAAGTCGCACGCTCATCTTTGGGATCATAGTTATGATGGAAGGCCAGCGAATCCCGCACTGCCTTGGTGACTTTCTCATGCTGCCCTTCGTATTCCAGGCAGATCGCGTCGAGATAATAGTTGCTCTTCAAATCGCTCATGGCGCTGAAGGGGATATAAATCATGGCGTTCATGTCATCGTCGCCGCCCGAAATCATGTGCTTCAAAATGCCAATGACCTGATACGAAATGCCGTCGATGCGCACTGCCTCGCCGATCGCATTCTGCCCGGAAAATAGCTTCTTCTTCACTTCATATCCCAGCACCGCAACCCGGCTGTGTGAAAAATTCTCCTGCTCCCCAAAAAAGCTGCCGGTTTCCACATCCACGTGCCGGATTTGCTGATAGTTTGCGTAGGTGCCGCGAATGTCATAGCTGGCGCTCCGGGTTCCGTAAGCCACCGTGCTCTGCTTATTGATCTCAGGAGAAACTCGCTTCAGAAATGGCACTTCCGCCCGCAGGTTATCCACATCCTGTGTTGTGAGTTTGATCTCGGCACCAGCTTTGCTGCCACCCGCTTGCATCGAAGTTCGTCCGGGAAAGACTGCAATAAAATTCCCGCCGAAAGTTTCAAAGGCAATCATCAGTCCGCGCTCGAAGCCAGACCCATAGGCTAGGAGCAGGACCACGGTCGCGATGCCCCAAGCCATGCCCAGCATGGTGAGCAGGCTCCGGCTCTTGTTGTGCCGCAGCGCGTTGTACGCCTGTTTCCCTAACTCTCCTACCATGATTACTCCTGCCTCAGCGCTTCCACCGGTGGAAGCAGCGCCGCCTTACGCGCGGGATACAGCCCGGCAACAACCCCAGCAATCGTCAACGAAAGAATCGCCACTGCCGCCGACGCCGGCACAATCCGCGGTGTATCAAACCCCTCCGGCGACGGCAATTGCGCCAGTAAAGTCACAAAGATCACGCAGATGGTCAACCCAATGCCACCGCTGAACGCCGTCAGAAATGCTCCCTCGACAAAAAACTGCGTCATGATGTTGCGATGGGTCGCCCCCAGCGCCTTGCGCAACCCAATCTCCCGGGTGCGCTCGGTCACCGACACCAGCATGATGTTAATGATCCCAATCGCTCCCAACCCCAGGGTCACCACACCGACCACTCCCAGAAACCAATCCATGGCATCGAAAATCTTGGCTACTCTCTTCGACCCGTCGATGGTGTCCCAGTCGTTAAACGCGTCATCCAGCTTGGGATTAAACCCGTGCCGTCTCCCAATAATTCCATGCACTTCCGCCTGCGCCAGCAAGTGGTCATCGCGCGTGATCGGCTGGTAGTTGATAAATGACACCGCATCCTCGTTATTGTCTCCCTTCAGCGGAAACAACATGCGCATGGTCTCCACCGGAACGAAAATCCGGGCATTGGTGCCGTTGTTGCCTTCCCGCCCCACTTTCTCAACCACGCCAATCACATCAAAATCGATTCCATTCAGCAGAATGGTCGCGCCCACCGCCGGCCGCCCCGGAAAAACATTCTTCAGCAGTTCCCATCCCACCACGGCCACGCGGCGATGTTCCTTGTTGTCGGCGTCATTGAACCAGCGTCCAGGATTAATCGGTACGGTTCGAATTTTGTTATATTCCGGCGCTACGCCAAACACTTGTCCGTTGGTCGATCCGTAGTCGCTCACCGCGCGAATGTCTTCCCGATTAATCACCGGCGAGACGGTCCGCAGCAACCGGGCTTCATCTTTGATCGCCAGATAATCCCCATAAGTAAAGTTATAAGGACGCCCCGAAACCAAGCTCCCCTCCACCGCCGGAATTCGTCCCGGAAAAAGGAACATGATGTCCTTTCCCAGGTTGGCCATGTTTTTTTCCTGCCCGCTGCGGAAACCTTCTCCCAGACCTACCAGCAACAACAGCGATCCCACTCCCCAGGCAATCCCGAACATGGTCAGGAACGAGCGCAGTTTGTGCGCCCACAGAGTGGCCAGCGACTGGCGAACAATATCGAGCAACGCTCTCATATATTTCTAGCCTTGTCCCCCCGCCGCCGGGGAGACAGCAGGGGAACTTGGTTTAACCCAGGCGGGTGGTCTCAATGCCCGCACTCAGTCTGCTGTGTGATACGTCAGCCGAACCAGGGTAGTTCCCTTCCCGCAATTTTCTATGATTTAGACGTACCAGGCAGAAAAAAGGATAGCCAGAATCGCCTTGCGTGAGGATCGCCTGAACTCTTGAGGGTGCCCCGTTCAAGCTCCGCTTGAGCGGGGATTTTCCCACCTATTTTGCAGCGCCTGCCTCGGGATACTCATACACCCCCCGCCCAGCCTTCCGTCCCAAGCGCCCGGCTTTCACATATTGCACCAATAATGGTGCAGGCCGATATTTCTCCCCCAGCGTCTTATGCAGGTACTCCAGAATATGCAGCCGGGTGTCGAGTCCCACCAGATCCACCAATTCAAACGGCCCCATGGGATGGTTCAACCCCAACTTTAAGGCTTTGTCGATATCTGATGCAGAGGCAATGCCTTCCTGAAGCATATAAAACGCCTCATTGCCGATCATGGCATTGACCCGGCTGGTAATGAACCCTGGCGATTCCTTGATCACCACCACTTCCTTGCCCATGCGCTTGCCCACCTCGGCGACAGTGGCAATGGTATCGTCATCGGTCTCCAGCGCCCGCACCACCTCCAGCAACTTCATCTTGTGAACAGGATTAAAGAAGTGCATCCCAACGCATTTCTTCGCGCGATAAGTGACGCTGGCGATTTCCGTGATGCTGAATGACGAAGTGTTGGAAGCAAAGATCGTTTCCGGGCGGCAAATCTTGTCGAGCAGAGTGAAAATCTCGATCTTCGACTCCATCTCTTCCGGGACGGCCTCGATCACCAGATCAGCTTCGCGCGCCGCTTCTTCCACCGACCCGGCAAATTCCAGCCGCGTGAAAACCGCGCCCGCATCCGCCGCGCCGACTTTTCCCAGTTCCACTGCTTTATCGAGATTGGTACGGATTTCGCTCTCCGCCTTACGCAGAGCATTGGGAAGCAGATCTTCGAGAATGGTGCGATAGCCGCCGAGCGCGGCCACCTGTGCGATGCCCCGGCCCATGGTTCCGGCGCCAATGACGGCGACGGTCGCAACCCGGGCCACGACTAAGCTCCTTTTTCCAGCGCCGCGACCGCGATATTCAGGTTGCTGCCCGCAGCCTTCAGACTCTCCGCCAGACGCTTGCGCTCGTCCGGTTCCAGCCCGGCCACAAAAGCGGTGATGCGCCGCAAAGTAGTATTAATGTCATCCACGTAATTGATCAGCCGAATGAGCTCTCCAGTAGCTGCCATAATGATTCCTTACTCCTGTTGCCCCAGTGGGCGACGATCTCCACTCTTCATTCTCAATGCTGCGAAGGATTTAGTAAAGGCAGGAGAACCGCTACACGAAACTCCAGTTCCCTGTCATCCTGAGCGGAGTGAGTGCTTCGCGAAGCGAAGCACTCACTCAGTCGAAGGACTCCTACCCTGAAATAGAGCCGGCGTCCCATTCGAGATAGCATAAAGACACCACAGAACCACTCCCAAGGACCGAAGGTATCGAGGTCATCCCGAAGATCCGGCGCACTTCAGCCGGGCGAGGGATCTCGCGCGGACCAGCCGACAGCGCAGCTTCTCACCGCGCAAGATCCTTCGCAAGCTCAGGATGACACTTTTTAATTTAAGACAAGAAATTTCCAAATTCAGCCACTGCCTCGCCGTAAGCAATGTTAGGTTTTCCACCCAAGTGCGCGTATTATTGCGCCGACCCCGGCACCGGATCTGAAACGTTTCGCCATCCCCGAATCCCCGGGCGAAGAAAGGTCACGCGCACATGCGAAAAGTCTTATTTCTGATTTGCGTCCTGGGAATCTCCAGCGCCTCGCTGGCGAAAACCGATCAAACATCCTGGGCAAACCTGAATGCTCTGCAAGCGGGGCAAAAGATTCAAGTCGTCGAAGTCAATTCGAAAAAACATTCTGGGCTGTTCGCAAGTGTTTCCGACGACGCAATCTCTTTCCAGGAGTCCGGAAGCCCGCAAAGCATTCCGAAGCAGAATGTCCGCATGGTGAAGCTCATGAAGAACAAGCACCGTCTTCGCAACACAGCGATCGGCGCGGCCGTGGGCGCTGGCGCCGGAGCCGCTGTGGGTGCGGCGTCGAAAGGCAACGATAGCTGGTTTGGCACGGGCGACTATGCCGCTGTTGGAGCGGTGGTCGGTGCTGTGCTGGGTGCCGTCGTCGGAGTCCTGATCCCAGGCCATGAAACCGTCTACAAAGTAAGTTCGCACTGACTCGTTTCGCACACTTCCTCAGCGCCTTGCATCTTGCATTCGATCAAATCCGGATTCAGAGCACCAAGCGCCTGTCGCTCCCATTTCCACACGTTACCTAAGTGATGCCCTCCACCCGAAATTGTGCAGCAAAAACGCCTCCGCAGCGCACAATCAAATCAGCTCTATGTTGATGTTAACAAGCGATTAATTTGCATCGAGAGAACCATTGAAGCAATTAGCCTCGATAGCTTCGATCAATGTTTTTAATTTGTCTTTTCAGTGCCCGGTGAATCTAATACACAGATGAGTGACAAACTCTTAAAACGCTATATTTTCGCCAGTGACTTTGATCAGACGCTGACCTTCAACGACTCTGGTTACGTCCTCAGTGAGATGGTGGGCATTCCGACCGCCGAGTTCGAACGCAAAATTAAGGGGATGCAGAAGTTGAACCTGGTCCAGCAAGGGGCGGAGCTCGCCTACCTGCTGTTGCACGATCCCGAATTCCGCAGCAAAGTTCGCCGCGAGCATCTGTATGAAGTCGGAAAACGCATTCGATTGAAAGATAACATCGACCTGCTCTACGAGATCCTCTCCAATCAGATCGACGGTTATAAATTTGATTTTTACATTCTGTCCGCCGCGCCGGTCGAAATCGTTCAGTCCGCGCTCGAAGACGTCGTCCCTGAGGACCACATTTTCGGTACCGTGTTCAAGTACAACGATGCCGGTGAAATTGAAACCATCGTTCGCGCCACCGCCGGATACGGCAAAGTCGCCGTGCTCGACCAGTTGCAGTCCCGGCGCGAAGCCGGCCCCGATCATATTGTTTACGTCGGCGACGGCAGCTCCGATGTTCACGTCATGCTGCACGTCAATGTGCGCGACGGTTTTACCATCGCGGTTTCCGAAGCCAAGCTCATTTCGCAGATTGCCAAGCGCACCATCCTGAGCAGCAACGCTCTCGCCGTCCTCGCCCCGATTCTCGAAGACGTCGTCGGTTGGGACCGGGTCCGCATCCGCGAATTCTTTGAGTCTCACGGATTGCTCATCCAGGAATGGGAGCGCGTCCGCACCGATTGGCTGACCCTCCGCGCCGCCGGCAGCGCGCCCCCGGCCAAAACCGCGACCGCAAATTGAGAATTGTCACCGGCATCGGACGGATAGAGCGATAAAATAGACCCTATGCTGCGTGACAAGAACCTGGTTCCGCTATCCCATCAACATCAGCGCGCACTCGCGCTATGTGTGCGGATGGACCACGCCTTCCAGGCCGGCAACGTCGATCTGGAAGCATGGCAGGCGGAGCTTCAGGAATCGTTCCAGCATGAAGTGGAGTTCCATCTCACCGCTGAAGAGAAAAAAATCTTCCCGGTAGCTGCGCGCTTTCCTGAACTGCGCGCGCTGGTAAAAGAACTTCTGGCCGAGCACGCCGTGCTGCGCGAGTTCTTCGCCCGCGCCGTCGCCCGCACCCTCGACGCCACCAGCCTCGAGAGCTATGCTGAGATTCTAGTCGGACACATCCGCAAGGAAGAACGACAACTCTTTGAGCAGATGCAATCCTTAATGAGCCCAGAAGAATTAGCCGACGTCGGCGCAGCCCTCGAAGCCGCCATGAAAGACTGCTCGAACAAATGCGCGTTGTCGAAGGACGCTACTCGCCACTCCTCCAAATAGGAATACTTTAAGCTTTCCTTTGCGACCTTCGCAGCGTTTCTTCGCGAGCTTTGCGATCAAAAGCTTTAACCGCGAAGAACGCAAAGGATTCGCCAGGGACGCAAAGAAGTCCGCGCGAGTCGCTCCGCCCCGCCCTGAATCCAGATTCCCTCGCACCTCATCTAGCTAGCATGAACCAATCGGAAAGCATTCTTCCCCTCGCGGACTATTCAGAATCACCCGCTCAGTCATCGCACGAGATCACCAACGACACTCCCTTGCTCGACGCCTACTCACAAGCCGTCGTCGGCGCAGCGGAAAAACTCAGCCCATCGGTGGTGAAGATCGACGTCACACAAGCAACCAAGAATCGCGCCGGCGAGCCAGCAGATCGCCAGGGCGGCGGCTCAGGATT
This sequence comes from Terriglobales bacterium, assembly GCA_963762965.1. GTDB lineage: Bacteria > Acidobacteriota > Terriglobia > Terriglobales > Acidobacteriaceae > DATBAX01. Next base: position 2,936,958 of record CAVXME010000001.1, on the reverse strand, counting down.
CGTCTTCACCCCCGACGGATTGATCCTCACCAACAGCCACGTAGTCCACGACGCCAAACGCATTCAGGTTTCGCTCGCCGACGGACGTCGCTTCCCTGCCCACACCATCGGCGACGATCCTGCCACTGACCTCGCAGTCATCCGCATGGACGTGCCCGACCATGAAGCCTCCAACCTGGTGACCGCTCCTCTCGGCGACTCGCAGAAACTTCGCGTGGGACAACTCGCCATCGCCATTGGCAATCCTTATGGCTTTCAGTACACGGTCACCGCCGGCGTGGTCAGCGCCCTGGGACGCTCGCTGCGTTCCTACTCCGGCCGCCTGATCGAGGACGTCATTCAAACCGACGCGTCGCTCAATCCGGGAAATTCCGGCGGCCCGCTGGTCACTTCCGATGGCCAGGTGGTGGGCGTGAACACGGCCACCATCATGGGCGCGCAAGGATTGTGCTTTGCCATCGGCATCAACACCGCCAAGTTTGTGGCCGGACGCCTGCTGCGCGAGGGCCGCATCCGCCGCAGCTACATTGGCGTGGAGGCGCAGACCACCCCGCTGCATCGGCGGCTCGTGCGCTTCTATGACCTGCCGCAGGAGAGCGGCGTGGTCGTCATCTCGGTCGAAGACCTCAGCCCCGGACGCAAGGCCGGCCTGCGCGAAGGCGACGTCATCATCGCCCTCGATGGCAAGCCCGTCGCCGGCGTGGACGACCTCCATCGCCTGCTCACCGACGCCCGCGTCGGCGTCAGCAGTACCCTAACCGTCCTCCGCTACACCGAAAAGCTGGAACTGAAAGTCGTCCCCGAAGAAGCGCGCGCATAGCGCCTTTCATCTGTGACGCTGAGTAATTTGTGATACTGAACAATTTGTCATGCTGAGAAATTGTCATGCTGAGCCATTGTCATGCTGAGCGAGAGAGTCGTTCACGAAGTGAACGACGACGGAGTCGAAGCACCCCTATACCCGGCACACGGTACCCCCCAAGGGATCCTTCGACTTCGTGCCGCTGATGTGTCCCCTGTCCCGCGTCTACATCGTAAGATTTTGGGTAGGGCACGGCTTCAATGGGGCGTGGGGACAGACGGGACGTTCCTCGGTTTCTTGCCACCAAAATGACCTTTTCAGAAAATCAGGGAGCGTCCCGTCTGTCCCTAGGTTTACGCTACTCTTTAACAGGCTTGGTGATTCTGAATGACTGTGGGCGCACAAACGACTTTAGCGGCGCAAGTCGCCATTGAGTCGAATGATCAGTCATACCGAGAGATCCCAGGTATGTTGTAAACCCCTTGGCCCAAAATTCGACGTCTCGCAAGAACGCCGCGTACTCTTCTCGAAACTCTTCAAGCTTTGCAATAAAGTCTTCTGTCATCGGTGGAGCGGCGACAAGCCTTTTTTGAGCATGAAGGGCGTAATTATCATTGAAGTCGGTCACTAAACTGCTGAATTCCTGGGATTGACTCATGAATTGATCGAGAGAAGTAACTGGAAAACTGATTTGATGCTGGTAACACTGGAGCCACACTCGAATGTGATCCGCGACGATGAGCTGCTCTACGGCTCCTTGGTTCTGCGCGTAAGCGGAACGAATGATAGTAACCAGCGAGCGATTGTCGCTGTTGGAAGCAAATACAGCAAACTGGTCCACCAATTCCCGGAGCCGGCCGCCGCTTGTTGAAATGAACTGCCGAGCCCTTCTTCCTTGTTGGAAGCGGCTGAACAGCACGGCCAAACGAGGTTTCGCGATCCATAAAAGAAAGAGGGTGCTTAGCATTATGAGGACACTTAGCACCCAGGGTTTGGAAATCCACGGATACTTCCCAGTTAGCCCGGCGACAATCACAACGAGGCTGAGCACGGGCGATAAGAAACTAAGAATCTGGATGGCGAGTTCGTGCTGTCGGGGTGGAACCGGCGAAGGGCCCTCCGAGTATGAATCAAGAAAGCTCATCGGCCTCACTGTTGTTCGACAACTCTGCGTAGCGCAGGAATAACTCGTAAGAGTATTGATGGAAAAACTTGAGGTACCTGTAAAAGAGAGTCACCGCAGCGAATACCGCAAGGAAAAACCAACGTAAACGCACCGGAGTGGAACCAAATAGATGCGTCGCAAGGATCGCGACCGCCGCCGCTAGAAATGCGAACGACATATTCCGCGCGAATCCATATTGGTTCCGGAAATCATCTAGCCTAGCCTGGTATTTGTCGCTCACGGTGACCAAGGAATAGGCATGAAGAAATAACCCTTCTCCCTCAAGCGCACAATTGCGGGCGGCTGCCTGTTCCACGATTCTCTGCCGGGTATTCTCAGGAAAGGCTCTGTGGAAGTTTGGGAACACCCAGGCAAACAGAATCCAATGAGGTTTACCTCCGAGCAGCAAAGCCAAAGGTCGCCTCAACATGCGTTTTACGATTAGGTGCTCAAACAGAAAGGATGAAAACTGCGCGACAATGTGGCCTGTCACATAGGCGAGGATTACCAACGCGATGCCCAGCATGGGGCCGGCATCTTTGCGTTCCAGAATCCCCAGCTGCCAGATGTAGTTCACGGTAACAAGAACCACGGTGCCGGACGAGAGGTACGCAAAGAAGTCGTAGACGCTGAACGGGATCTTATCCATTCACAGCCTTCGCCAATTCGTTCTTCTCATACAGCGGAGTGGCCACTACGTACCCCTGCCTGGTCGGCACCGTCCCGAAATGATGATTCAAACTTGAACCGTGGGGGTAGTGCGTGCTGTAAACATTTGATTTCATTTTCTTGAAAGCGTTTACGACAGCGCGGCGTGGATGCTTGTTATTCCCAGAGGCAGAAACATAGGCAGTTTTCGGTGAGAATGTTTCGATAAGTGATTCGGTCAGGTTCCTCCGGCTTCCGTGGTGAGGAATCTGCATCCAACGGAGACCCGCAACTTGGTATGCAGTGACAACATTCGTTAACGCAGAAGTTCCGGCATCAGCAGTGAACAGAAAAGTTTCCTTGTCGTACGTCATGCCGGTAACAACACTGCTTTCGTTCTCTGGCGTGGTATGTGGGTCGTCTAGCAACGAGGAGCCTTCTAAGAGCCCAGCTTTGTAAAAAGCCTCATCCGTCGCGGTCTCAATGCCATAACGCACCTGAGCTTCATCTTCGGCCCTGATCTTGTCGGCTTCGGTGAATTCAGACACCAGCCCGGTATAAAATTCGACCGAGGGACTGAGCACTTCCAAAAAGCCAATCATGCTTCCGGTGAACGGTTCTTGCAATGGAATCTGCCGCTGCTGGGCGATGTGGAAGATGGATTCAGCGGTCTTGAGTGACTTCATTATGGTCGTAGCTTCTTCCGACATTCCAGCGGCTTTTAACGCTTTCTCAACCCTATCCATGCTTTCTACATGCCGGTGCGGAATGTGACACCAAACTTTTCCGAACGTCAGGGTTTCGTCCGCAAGAAGCCCAACGAGTCCAGCGGAATGGTCATCGTGCAGGTGAGTTGATAGAACGTCGTGGATAGTTGAAATCCCGAGGCCGCGCAAAAATTCACGCACGGTCGAAGCGTCACCCTTGTTGCCCCCATCAATTAGAACGCGGCGAGCAGTTAGTCCTTCCCAAAGTGAAACGAGGATGCAGTCCGCATCCCCTAATGAAAGCATGTCAATTTCTACCCCGTTATACATACACGTAGACCACCTTCTGAGAGATTTGTAGGTTAGGGTGGTCCGGCAGTGTGGAGCTTTAACTTGGGGACGAAGCACACGCAACAGCAAGACAACGCGAAGACCTAATACACTTCAGACTAACACAACATACATAAGGTGTCAAATTAGGCTATGAGCGGAGGGCACTCAATACCACATATTGGGGTGGGTATGTAGATAGGCTCAACGGCTTGAGCTTGCCCCCGGGAGGATTCGCGTCATTTGCGCGGGTAGCGAAAATTAAATTCGCCACGCAGAAGAACATAAATAACGGCGGCGATGACCACAGGCGGCCAACCATACTTGACGATCTCCGCAATCAATTCGGTCATGCTGTTGGCCCCTCCCACCACGGCCCTCGAAAATCTTCGTTATACCTCGTCGCAAACTTCTTTAGCTTCCGCACCAATCCAGAAAGATCGTATCTGCGAACGGTCTTCCCGTCTTTATCTTCCGAAGGCATCCTCACAATGAGGCCGCTCTTCTGCATCCTGGCGATACGCCTCTCAACCGTTCGTGTGCTAACAGACATGCGGTTCGCAATAGCGGACGGACGGGGATGAGGCAAGTTATCGTAATTCCACCAGTGCATCGTAATATTCAACAGGATAAGAACGTCCATCGCTTCCAAACCTAGGAATTTCTGACACCGAACAAGCACGTCCGGGATCATCTGGTAGCCGGATTTGATTACTTCCTCGCCCCACTTTCTCTCCGCGTTGGTTTCCGGATCCATTTGAACTTGAACCCGCCCGCGACCAGCAGGCACAGTTCGTTGCTCAGTAAGGCCGGTGACCGGCGGGGTTGACTTGGTGTCCACAATTATCCGATTTTAAAGGGAACTTGGATAGGAAGTAAATACATATATTGCGTAAGCGACGTTTGTGTCGCTTTTTCTTTGGAACGGAGCCTCGCGCACCTCTGCGGCGCCATAAATGAGGCTACCCCACCCTTCGGGGCAGAAGGGTGAGAACCACGGACGCCGGAAGGATGTTCCTGGGATTGATCTGGATCTGACCTTGGAACGTTTCTGCTGATCCCTGCCCAGTCTTGATCCCCGGGATCGTGCCCATCCTGGCGGGGAGCCAAAACAAAATCCCAAAATGGGAACTGACGTGGCTCCCAACCCTCCAGGACGACGGGGCCAGAGCCCCTCCACAGCAAACTCCCAGAACGGGAATTTCTCTTAACTCCAACACTCAAGGCAGCTTCCGCCATTTTGTACGTACATTCCAATAAGTACAAAATGTTCCACGTGGAACACTTGTGCGAATCGCACTTATGTTCCACGTGGAACGTTTCTCCATTTCCGCACGAAAATCCCCGCTCAAGCGGAGCTTGAACGGGGCACCCTCGAGAGTGTTACTTGGCGGAGGCGCGGATGGCAGTTTGCACCAGGGCGCAGAGCTGGGCGGAGAGTTCGGACTGCTCCATATCGGCGTTGATGTCCTGGCGGATGTTCATGTCCTTGAAAAAACTGGCCAGGGGCTGGATTTGGTGTTCGTATTCGACCAGCCGTTGTTGGATGGTGGCCTCGTTGTCATCGGTGCGGCGCTCTAAGGGCACCGAATCGCGATCACAGAATCCGGTCATGCGGGGCGGCTTGAAGTGAATGTTGTAGATCTCTCCGCAGGCGGGACAGGTGCGGCGTCCCAGGATGCGTTGCATGATGACAGTGGGGCTGATTTGCAGATTCAACACCAGCGTATGCCTGAGGGGAAGCGCGGGACAAAGGAAAATAGCCTGGTCAAGGGTGCGAGGAAAACCATCGAGAATGGCGCCGTGTTCGCAATCCGGCTGACTGGTGCGGGAAACGACCGTCTGGCAAACCAGGCTGTCGGGGACCAGCTCGCCGGCAGTCATTTTGTTTTGGATCATGCGGCCCAATTCGGTGTCTTCGCGGGCCGCCTTACGCAGGATGTCGCCGGTAGAAATGTGGGGCAATCCAACGGCCTTCGATAGTTCCCGGGCCTGGGTGCCTTTGCCGCAGCCGGGCGGGCCGAGCAGGATCACATATACCCCAGCTCGCATGGGAAGTACTTTTGTGCCGTGGTTGTCCGCCAACATGGTGCTTCCTCGGTCCGTCAGGCTTCTTAGCATTGCTACTTACAGATTGAAACCATGCCACTCGGGGCGTTGGCGGTGGCCTGCGTCTCACAAAGTATAACTCTCCTGATTTTCCTCACTCCTCGATTCACCATAAAGTTTACTTTCTTAGCGCGTATATTCGGGGAATGAGGAGGACGGCATGAATTTGGCACTGTGGATCGTCCAAGGCATTCTGGCACTCGCGTTCGTTACCATCGGCGGGCTGAAGGTGTTCGCTTACCCGAAGTACAAAGCCATGACGGAAAAGAACGGGCCGAGCGGCATCCCGCGCGGGCTGGCGACGTTCATCGGCGTCGCGGAGATGACCGGAGGAATTGGGGTGGTGCTGCCCATGGCGACCGGCGTTTCACCGTGGCTCAGTTGGTGGGCGGCGGTGGGACTGGCGGCCATCATGCTGCTGGCGATTGGTTATCATCTGCGGCGGAAGGAACCTCCGGTTCCGCCGGCCGTGCTCTTCCTGCTGGCGGCGTTTGTGGTGTGGGGACGCTTTTCTCACGGGATGTGAGAGCGTCCGGCGACACGGCACGCTAGGAACTGGTCGAGCTTTGCTCGACGGGACAGACGAGGCGGCTATCCCTACGTGTTCCGTAGCTTTAGCGGTCCGCGGGTGTCAGCGGCGAAAGCGTGTGCGAGGGAGAAATTTTCTCCGCGTGGGCCACGCCTTTCGCATCAATGCTGGCGCGCAGGTGAATCGCCCGGCCCGGGCTCAGCACCACCTGGCGATGTTTGGTGAACGCAGCGCTGATGTCAACGGAAATGCTGTGCCCATTGCGCAAGGCCAACTGCAATTGGCTCCCCTCCAGATGACAGACGGTTCCACTGAAGTGGTGCATGGAAATTCCCGGAGCTTGAATTCCGCCCACCGCGGCCAGGGCCGATTGGCTGGGAGGACAGGTGATCACATCCGGCTGAGAGGGTTGCAGCGCTCGCGGCAAAACGTAGCCTCTGGCGCGCGCATCCGCGGACAACAAACCGAAAATCTGCACCTGTTCATTGCTGGCAACGTACACCTTGCCGTTGGCCACGGTAGGGACGATATTGGCGTTGGAGTTTTCAGCGTGCGTCCAGGTACCCGCCTGAACCGAGAATAACTGCTTCAGCGTCGAGGCATCAAAGGCGTACAAAGTGACCGGCGTGCCGGGATCAGAGTCCGAGGAGGAAGACGGCCGCTGCACGAACCAGACGATGGCTGAGCCGGCTGTGGTCCCGTTCGAGGAAACCACGGGAATCGTGCCGCCATAGTCGGGAAGACCGTCAGCGACAGCGGATGAGGTCGAACTTTTTTCGACCAGTTGCACGGAAGGAAAAGTCAGCTGCCACTTTGTGACTCCATTCCCTCCCCCGGTGAGAACGTAAGGATTGCCGTCCGAGCCCACGAAGTAGGCGGGCCCGCACCAGCATCCACCCTGACTGACGGATTGCAGAACGTGGTCGGGGCCGCCTGAGGTGTAGCCGCCGAGATTGTCGCGATTGAGCAGGAACTCGCGTCCATCCTTGCCGCCCGCAACCACGAGATGCGGAGTCGAGCCGGACTGGTCGGGGAGCAGCATGGCGCCGCCTGATCCCAGGTCGGTGTCGCCCTGATCGAGATTGAAGTAATCGCTGGGGGTGAAACTGTCGAGCAGCGAGGTCAAATCCGAGGAGAGACGGACAACGCTGTTGGGCCGGTTGAACGCGGCCGAATAACTTGGATTATTGGGATCGCTGTTGCCGGTAGAAAAATAAATGTCGCCGTTGGAGTCGGCGGCCACGCCGTATCCCGATTGCCAGATGGAAGACAAGTAATAAGAATCGCTGTTGTGCAGGGTGTCAGTGATATCGCTCCCCAGAAATGCGAGCGTGGTGGCGTCGAAGCGCTGAATGTTGCCGCGGGTCTGGTCCGGCTGGGTGTCGCCGTTGCTGCCGAACGCCACATAAATGCTGCCATTGGCTTCAAGCAAGCCGGGTCGCTGGAGATGATATCTGGAGTTGAATTTCCAGGTGGTGCCGTCAGCCAGCTTGCCACTGAGCCGGATCAGTTTAGCGGGCACTACGGCTTTGCCGGTGGTAATCGAGATGGCATGCAGGCGGAAGAAGTCCACCGTCCCGTTATAAGAATCGGATACGAAGTAGATGACACCAGCAGTGCGGTCAATCACCGGAGTACCGAGGATGCCCATCACCGGAAACACGTTGTCGTCATAGTTCTTGTATTGGTAAGGAACAGGCATTCCGTAACTGCGATGCAGCAGAATCTTGCCGGTGTCAGCGTCGATCCAGTACAGGCTGTTATTCTCGGTGACCACGAAAAGGACGTTGTGGGTGCCGATCTTCCCGGAGAGCGTCAGCTGCGAGACGTAGAGCGGCTCGGCGTCGACCCTTCCATCCACGGCCACTGTGTTCAGCAAGCCAAATGACTGCGCGTTCACGTTACTCGTGGTCAACTGGGTTTCCGAGGAGAGCCACCCGGTGCGGAGCGTATCGCCGTGATAGGTCAGTACGTCTTGAGCGGCGGCTGGCGCTGACAGGGTCGGCATGACCACCAGCAAAGTCAGGGCAAGAAAAGAGGCGGCGGACACACAACGCTGCCGAAGAGTGGTTTCCATATGATGAGACCTCGCAAGCTGGCCTGCGCCAGGCTTGAGTTTGAGAGTTAAAAAAACAGCGGTGATTATTGGGGGGATAAGACGAGAATTGACAACCTGAAATCGCGTCTTACCGGGCCCCCTGATTCTGCTAGGGAACGGTCAAAAGATCAAGATGAAAGAGTTTGCATACTGGGTGGGGCTTGCACGTTCCTACTGGGGGATTTCCTGTTCGACGACAGAATCACACTAGGCCGGAATCAGCTCGAAGGCGGGATAGCTGGCGGCGATGCCGGCAAAAGACTGGACGGGCGATCCGGCGGGCACCGTGAAATACGTTTGTACTTCTTTCTTGAAGGTATCGAGATAGGCTTTCAGGACTTCGAGCTTTTCTGCGTCCTGAAGAGGGCGCAGGCGAAACTTCGATAGTCTGCTTCCCTTCTTGAGCGTAATTTCACCACTGGCTTCGGCATTGCGCACCCACTGCGTCTGGCCACGCGGGGCGACCAGGTAACGCTTGCCGCCATGCTCCAATAGATTGATGGGTGTCGAGTAGAGCTTGCCGCTTTTGCGTCCGCGAACCAGCAGCAGGTAGTTATAGGAGAAGCCCAGGCCGATGCCGACCAGGAATCCGAAGACGTGGTTGAAGATGCGTTCGGCGGCGGTGGGGGCGCGGAAGGTGGGTGAGGGGGAATTCATGGGTGGAGTTTAGTGCTTAGCGTGAACGTGAACCCGTCTAAAAGCCTGCGTAGTGATGTGCCGCTTTGAGTGGGGGATATTCTGGATTCCCACCCCCTTGAGGCACTACAAATGACAAGAACTTCTTCCGAGCCTCCTCAATGGATATCCCGAGCAGCGCCTCTACGAAAGCTCGCTCGCCCGCAAATAAGTTGTACATCTCGTTACAGGAGATGGCCCACGACCTAGTTTCCTCTGTGAGCAGGTAACGAAATAATCCACATTCGCGATTGAACTCGCGAAGATCACTTGCGGCTACCGCAAGCTGAAAACAAGATGGAAAGTCACCGAGTGGCTCCGTTGCGACTGCAACGCATTCATGGTATCCGGCATTCTGTAATGCAGTAACTAAGGTGGCAATCTCATCTTCTCTGAAGTGATTCCCATCCTCTACAGGAACCACTTTCCATGAATGCTTAAGTATCCAGTCAGGACGAAAGTCGCACTCCTCATACTCGTCTGCCAACATCATTTCGGCAACGAGCTTCTTATACTCCTCAATATCCTGTGCTTCGTTCATCGGCTTCATAGGTCGTACCAAGGCCACCGTATCATAGAGCCACCGGTGTGCTGGCCCACCTCTTCGACAGAAGTATAGCTGACAAACCCAAGCTGTTTCATTCCTCAGCTTTCTTTGCAAATGTGTGGCGATCGCCATCTCAAACGAGCGACTTGCGCAGCTTCGCTCTGCCTGACAGCCGAGTCGGCTGTCTCTACGCGGTTCTCGCGGGCCAGTCGCCCGGGTCCACATGACCAAGCCAAGCGGCTCTTTCCTAACAATTGCAAGCCCTGCCCCACTGTGTTAGCGTCAACATTCAGAAGAGGTTAGCGTGAAGGCGACGATTCCCGCCGGACTCGACCGCAAGGAGACGGAAGTTTACCTGCGGCTGGACCCGGAACGGCTCCCAAAACATATTGCCATCATTATGGACGGCAACGGCCGCTGGGCGCGCAAGCGCCACTTGCCGCGCATTGCCGGACATCGCGCCGGAGTCACGTCGGTGCGCTTCACGGTGGAGACGGCGTCGCGCATTGGCATCCCTTCGCTCACGCTGTATGCGTTCTCGGAGGAGAATTGGAAGAAGCGTCCCAAGAGCGAAGTTAGTTTTTTGATGAGCCTGCTGTGCCGTTACCTGAAGCAGGAAGTTCCGTCGCTGCATAAGAATAATGTGAGGCTGCAATACATTGGGCGGCTGCACGAGCTGCCGGATGTGGTGCAGGAAAAAATGGAATGGGCGCGTCAGGAGACGTCGCGCAATACGGGCATGGTGCTGACGCTGGCGTTGAATTATTCAGCGCGCACTGAGTTGGTGGATGCGTTTCGCTCGCTCGTCGATGCGGCGTCGCGCAACGGCGGCGTGGAACATTTGCAGATTGATGAAGAGATGGTCTCGCGGCATCTTTATACCAAGCATTTGCCTGATCCGGATCTGGTGATTCGCACCAGCGGCGAAATGCGGTTGAGTAATTTCCTGCTGTGGCAACTGGCGTATGCGGAAATTTATGTGACTCCTACGTTGTGGCCCGAGTTTCGCGGCGTGCATCTGCTGGAAGCGATTGCGGAATTCCAGAAGCGCGACCGCCGTTACGGTGGGCTGAATAACGATGCGGCCCATTTCCAGCCGGCCAAAGCGGCCCGGAGTTAAGGGCTTGCAACTCCTCAAGCGTGTTCTCACTGCAGTCGTTCTGATTCCAATTGTTCTGGTGCTGATTCTGAAAGCGCCGGTTTCCGTGCTGGCGGTGATCGCTGCGGTAGTGGCGCTGCTTGCGGTGCATGAACTGCTGAAACTGTCGGAGTCCTACGGGATCAAGCCGCTACGCTGGCCTACCTATATTTATGTCGGACTGTTTTTTCTGCTGCTGGCGATCAATCCTGGCGAGACACCGTTGCTCGAGACAGGAAGCTTCAGCCATAGCGCAGTTTTTGCCGCGGCACTGGCTCCGTTTGTTTTTCTGACGATTGCGATGGCTCGTGCAGACCTGGCGACGGCTTTTCCTGCCGCCCTGGTCTCGGCGTTTTCTTTTGTCTATGTGGCTTTGCCGCTGGGATTTCTGGTGCAGTTGCGGGAACAATGGGCGGGCGCGTTTCTGGTGATTTATTTGCTGTTTGTAGTCTGGGCGGGAGATATCTTTGCCTACTTTGTGGGTAAGTCGATCGGGCGCCATCGCATGTCGCCGCGCATTAGTCCAAATAAAACCTGGGAGGGTACGGCGGCATCGATGGTAGCAAGTGTGGGAGTCGGGTTGCTGCTTTATCGTTACGCGCATCCGATCAGCTCGTGGTTATTGCAGGCACATTTTATCGAACGGCGTGATGCATATTTTGGACAAGAGCCGCTGCCACTGTGGCCGATATTCTGGATTTCGGCGGCGCTCAATATCGCGGCGCAGTTGGGGGATTTGGTGGAGTCGTTGATCAAGCGCGGGGCAGGAGTGAAGGATTCAGGAGCGATTCTGCCGGGACACGGCGGGATGCTCGACCGCGTCGATGCCCTGCTCTTCGCCGCGCCGGTGCTTTGGTACTATGCGGCCTGGCATGTGATGCATTAGGCTTGGATGTTGTAGGTATGCCCGATATTTCTACGCTCGTCCCGCTTCATCCAGATAGCTCTCTGAGTTTGGTAAAGCTGAATGAAATGAGACAGATCTCCACTGACACTCTACAAAGCTCCCTCTTGCCCGGACAAAGAGATTGCCTAAAAACCAGACCAGATGGAACAATGCTAGATGGGCATCATCGCATTTATGTTCTAAGAGAACGAGGAGTGAAGGTAGATCTTCTTCCCCGAGAAATTGTTGCCAGGGAGAATTCCTGAAATGTGGACGTCACTCTATTGGGTAAATGGACCATGGCCAGGCAAACTGGCTCTGGCAGCGCGTCCGCGTGGAGAAGATTGGTTAGAGGATGAAATCAAGAATTGGCAGCAAGCTGGGATAAACACAGTACTCTCTCTGCTGGAACCGGCAGAAGAACTGGATTTGGGCCTAAAGGACGAAAGCAGGCAGGTTAAACGTCAAGGGATGAAGTTTATATCCCTGCCAATTCCTGATCGTCAGGTGCCGAATTCTGAATCTGAGCTAAGTGCAATTTTGGAAAAACTCGATACGGATCTTTCCTCTGGTAAGAATGTTGTAGTGCACTGCCGTCAGGGTGTTGGAAGAACCGGTTTAGTTGCAGCGTGCCTACTCGTGACCAAGGGCATAAGCCCAGGTGCCGCAATTATGAGTGTGGCCTCGGCACGCGGCATTCCGATTCCGGAAACTGGGGAACAGCACAATTGGATTGACCACTATGCTGCGGTTCTGGCCAGCACGAAATAAAGCTCGGCTTCTAGTCTCCCGACTATCTTAATGAAACATATCGCCATTCTCGGTTCGACCGGCTCGATTGGACGCAGCACTCTCAGTGTTGTCGAATCTTATCCGGAGCGGTTTGAGGTCACGACCCTGGCCGCTGGGCGGAATCTGGAAGCTGCGTTCGAGCAGACAGTGCGTTGGAAGCCCCGGCTGGTCTCGGTGGCCGATGAAAAAGACGCGGAGGTTTTTCGCACTCGCCTGAAGGCGGTGGGGCTTGAGGACATCGAGGTCGCGTCTGGATCGGAGGGCGCTGTAAGAGTTGCCACCCATCCGCATGTGGATTTTGTGGTTAGCGCGATTGTGGGTGTGGCCGGACTGGAAGCGACGTATGAAGCGGTCCGGGCTGGCAAGACGGTCGGGCTGGCGAATAAAGAATGCCTGGTGGCAGCGGGAGAGCTGATCACGGCTGAGGCGCGTCGTCAGGGTAAACCGCTGCTGCCCATCGATAGCGAGCACAATGCGGTGCACCAGTGCCTGCGTGGTGGGACCATGCCGGAAGTGCAAACCATCTGGCTGACGGCGTCGGGTGGCCCATTTCTGAACAAACCAAAGGCTGACTTTTCCCGTATTACAGTTGAGGAAGCTCTCAATCATCCCACCTGGAAGATGGGCAACCGCATCACGATTGATTCGGCGACCCTGATGAACAAAGGCTTTGAGGTGATTGAGGCGTGTCGTTTGTTCAACTTACCACCCCAGCAGGTGCGAGTGATGGTGCATCCGCAATCAACCATTCATTCCATGGTGGAATTTGTGGATGGCAGCATACTTGCTCAGTTCTCAGTGACCGACATGCGGTTGCCGATCCTGTACGCGTTGACTTTCCCGGAACGGGTAGCGTCGGATATGCACTTGTCAGTCATGGACTTACGGCACCTCGATTTCTGCCCCCCGGACATGGAAAAATTCCATTGTCTGCGGTTGGCCTATGAAGCGGTGGAGGCCGGGGGTGGGAAAACAGTTGCATTGAACGCCGCCGATGAAATTGCCGTATCTTCCTTTTTGGGAGGCAGCATCGGATTCGAGGACATTCCGAAAATCATCGAGGAAGTGCTCTTTGCAACGGAAGTGGGCCGATTGGAATCTATAATGCAGGTATTGGAAGTGGATGAGGAAGCACGCCGGGTAGCGCGGGAAAAGGTTAGGCAATTCGGGCGAAGCCCAATGGTGCGGTAGCGGCACAGCGGGAAAAATAGTAAAACAAAATCTTATGGCGCATTTTTTTATATCGGTGATTTCTGTCGCGGCGATCCTTGGATTCCTGATCCTGGTCCACGAATTCGGTCACTTTGCCGTTGCCAAACTGTTGGGAGTGCGCGTGGAACAGTTTGCCATCGGGTTTGGCAAGCGATTGCTGGGCTTTCGCAAGGGCGACACCGAATACCGGCTGAACATTTTGCCACTGGGCGGCTACGTGAAGATGAGTGGCGAAAATCCCATGGACGAGCGGACCAACGATCCCGGGGAATTTTTGTCGCATCCGCGCTGGCATCGTTTTCTGATCGCGATTGCCGGGCCTTCAATGAATATTCTGCTCGCGATTGGCCTGCTCACGCTTGTGTTCATGGTGCATTATGAATACCTTGCGGTGCTGGATGAACCTGCGGTCATCGGCTGGATTGATCAAGACACACCGGCATCGAAAGCCGGCATCCAGATCAACGATCGTATTGCCAGCATTGAGGGGATTGCCAATCCCACATGGAAACAGGTCGTCGAAAAAGAGGCCCTGAGTCCCAATCAACCGCTCCAGATGACGTTCGACCGGGGCGGAAAAACATTTGAAAAGAGCATCACTCCGGAAGCCTTCGGTCCCAATGAGCTGGGTTCCGCCGGCTGGTTCCCCAAACAGCCAAACTTTGCCATCACGACCTTGGAATCGGGCATGCCGGCTGAAAAAGCCGGGCTGCTGGTTGGCGATCAGGTCCAGACTGTCGACGGCCGGCCAGTCTACGGACTGGAAGCGATGGTTGATTTGTTGAAGCACACCAAGGACAAACCCCTGGAAATCGCGGTTTTGCGCGACGGCCAGCCCATGAATTTCAACGTGACCCCGGTTTTGACCGATACCGACGGTGAAAAACGGTATCGAATAGGAATTGCCAGCAACCCGATCAAAGTATCCAAGCTTTCTCTGCCAGATGCTTTTCGGCATTCGTGGGAGCAGAACAAGCAGGATTCGCTTCTCATCCTTGAACTGGAGAAGAAGCTGGTGCAGCGGAAGATTTCGATGAAGTCCATTTCGGGACCGATTGGCATTGGACAAGTGGCGGGAGAGGCAGCGCGGGAAAAGGGTTGGTCACCACTTTTGGAAACAACCTGCCGCATCAGCCTAAACCTGGGCCTGTTCAATTTGTTGCCGATTCCCATCCTGGACGGCGGCGTGATCCTGCTGCTGTTCCTGGAAAGTCTGATGGGACGTGACATCAGCCTGAACATCAAGGAAAGAATCTATCAGGCAGCGTTCGTGTTCCTGGTGCTGTTCGCGGTGATGGTGATCTACAACGACGTCGTCAAGACCCTGCACCCGATCTAAGGAAACATTCAGAATTTTGTTCTTATCTAAAGGCTCCCAAAATGGGAGCCTTTTTTAAATTACTCACGCTGCGGTTTGCGGTGAGACTTTCCCCTTCTCGTGCGCCTGGCTTGTAACAAACCTGCAATTATTTGCGCGGGCCTTTGGAAAATGGCTATTCCCACAGGTAATCTCCGCTGAATATCCTATTGATTTCAGGGACGTTAGTGGATTACGTCTCTGCCCGTAGCACTGGCAGTCGCAATGCAGTTGCACAGATTGGTCGAAAAGGCTTGTGTCTTGTCGGCCTTGCCCAGCCAGACCGCCCACCCCCAGAAGATTCCGCCCTCCCATAACGACCCCGGCTGCTTAATTGGCGGCAAGAGCAATCGACAGGCTCTCCCGCCGAGCGTGCGTCTTTGGCCTGTTTTTGCCGATTCTAGAAGAGTTCCACCGGGGAGGAGATACCTTGAAAACGCCTCTGGCATTTTGCCTGATCTTACTCGGTTCGATATTGCTTTCGACGGCAGCATTTGCGGTTGAGCCCGACGACCGCCCACTCGTAGGCCATAAGTTTTTCGACAAGAAAAACCTCCTTCTGATTGGCGAAAACACGGCGGCCCAGACGGCGGCCCTGGTCGCGATCCAGTCGCACGGTTCGTACCTGGAAAGCCGGGGCCGGACGTGGGATGGCTTTGAAAAGCATTTTGAGTCCTACGGTTACGGTTGGGGCGCAACGTATCGCTATGGTGGCGGAGTAGGGCTCAACATGTTCGTGAGCTACATGTTTCATGCCACCGGGCACCACAAACTGGAACGCTGGGTGCCGATGATCGCGATCGGCCATGCTGCGGCTTCCACGGGATATGCGTTGCGAGGTTCGCGGGAGGGTGTGGGCGGCTGGTGACACTCTCTGTGCTGATTTCTAAGGGCAAAGCGAACCACTGGCTGAACTAAAAAGTCAGCCTCCTGCGTGTTAAAATAGAGCTTCCCGATGGCCAATATTCAACGCAGGAAGTCCTTAACCGCCTCGATCAACGGGGTTCGCGTGGGCAGCGATGCACCGGTTGTGGTGCAGTCCATGACGAACACTGATACGGCTGACGTGGCTTCGACCGTCAAGCAGGTCGTGGCTCTGGCACGAGCGGGATCGGAACTGGTTCGGGTCACGGTCAACAACGAAGAGTCCGCCGCTGCCCTGGCGCCGATCGTCGAGCAACTCGACAAGCACGGCGTGAATGTTCCCATCATTGGCGATTTCCACTACAACGGGCACATCCTGCTGAAGAAATATCCCGAGTGCGCCCGGGCGCTGGCGAAATATCGCATCAATCCCGGCAACGTCGGCATCGGCCGCAAGGATGACAACAACTTCCGCACTATGATTGAAGTAGCGGTGGAGAACCAGAAACCGGTGCGCATCGGTGTGAACTGGGGATCACTCGACCAAGCGCTGCTCACCCGCATGATGGACGAGAACTCGAAGCTCGCGGAACCGTTGGAAGCGCGCGATGTGACCATGGAAGCCATGGTGGTGAGCGCTTTGAATTCCGCCGCTTTGGCGGAGAAGTATGGTTTGCGTCCCGATCAAATTATTTTGAGTGCGAAAGTCAGCGGCGTACAGGACCTGATTGATGTTTACCGGTCTTTAGCTTCGCGTTGCAATTATCCGTTGCATCTCGGTCTGACCGAAGCCGGGATGGGAGCCAAGGGCGTTGTCGCTTCGAGCGCCGCGCTGGGCGTGCTGTTGCAGGAAGGCATTGGCGATACCATTCGCGTTTCACTCACTCCCGCTCCGGGCGGCGATCGCAGCGAAGAAGTTCGAGTGGCGCAACAGATTTTGCAGTCGCTGGGGATTCGCAGTTTCACTCCGCAGGTCACCGCGTGTCCGGGATGCGGACGCACGACCAGTACGTTTTTCCAGGAAATGGCGGAGCAGATTCAAACTTACCTGCGCGAACAAATGCCGGCGTGGAAGGAACGCTACACCGGCGTGGAAGAAATGAAAGTTGCGGTAATGGGTTGTGTGGTCAACGGACCGGGAGAATCCAAGCACGCCAGTCTTGGGATCTCGCTGCCGGGAACATTCGAAGAACCCAAAGCTCCGGTGTACGTTGACGGACGCCTCTTTACTACGCTGAAAGGCGACCGGATTGTCGCCGAGTTCATTCAAATCCTCGATGACTACGTGGACTCCCACTACGCCGCCCGGCTGGAACTGGAAACGAAAGCCTAGAGCTATCTAAAATTTCGACCGGCATGTTTTCCAATTTGGGGGGCTGGCCCATCCTTCCCCCAAAATAAACTGAGGGCTGCCCCACCCTTCGTTTTTTGAAGGGTGGGATACCACAAATGTATCCCGCTGGGGATTTCGTTTGGTGCGCTAAGCAACACTAGATTCGAGTCTTGAGAGAACTAGCTTGCAACGTTCGTGGCGCCCACCCTTCAAGAAACGAAGGGTGGGGCAGCCCTCATTTTTCCGCTATACTTCCCGCGCACAAATGGATTCAGTTCGCCGATTCAGTTCGTCGTATGATTCGTGGCGAAAGCAGCCAACGGCAACTAGGAGGAAGGTATGACCACACGACGCCGTGAGTTTCTGGTAGGGATGGGCGCTATCGCCGCCGCCGCATTGACTGACTCTTTCGGAGGCGGTCTAGCATCAGCGGAGGAACCTCCAGTTCAAAAGATCAAATCACCGTTTCGGGTTGCCGTCATCAATGACGAAATCTCACAAGACTTCGACCACGCCTGCGAAGTCACTGCGCGCGACTTTGGGATGGAGTGGATCGAACTGCGCGGCATGTGGAACAAGAACATTATGAATCTGGACGCCAGGGAAATCGCCGAGGCAAAGCGCATCCTAAAGAAATATGAACTGCGCGTGACCGATATTGCCAGTCCGCTGTTTAAAACCGATTGGGCGGGCGCGCCGCAATCCAAGTTCAGCGAGAGAACCGACTTCCACGCCGGGTTCACTTTCGAGCAGCAGGATGAAGTGCTGGAACACGCCATTGAACTGGCAAAGACCTTTCAGACGGACCGGGTGCGCTGCTTCGATTTCTGGAGATTGGACAATCCCGCTCCGTATCGTGCGGCCATAAACGAGAAACTGCTGAATGCAGCCAACAAAGCAGGCAAGCAAGGAATCACTCTGCTTCTGGAGAATGAGCCTTCGTGTAATACGGCGACTGGGGCCGAAGCGGCGAAAGTTCTGAGTGCGGTGCAGTCACCAGATCTCATGCTGAATTGGGACCCCGGCAATGCCGCGGCCAGCGGCGAGACCCCTTATCCCGACGGCTACAATCTTCTACCCAAAGAGCGGATCGGCCACTGCCATTGCAAAGATGCGGTGAAACATGGCGCGGAATACGATTGGGCGCCCATGGGAGGCGGAATCATCGACTGGGCCGGCCAGTTCAAAGCACTCAAGCGAGACGGTTATCACTATGCTGTGAGCCTCGAAACCCATTGGGGCGGCGGCGGGACTCCTGAAAAATCGTCGCGCCAGAGTTGGGCAGGAATGAAAGGCTTATTGCGTCAGGCCGAGGCGCTGTAAGGCGGGGGTTCCACGAGGAATCCTAAGAACATTTGGTGAGCGCGGATGGACTCGAACCATCGACCCATGCCTTAAAAGGGCATTGCTCTGCCAACTGAGCTACGCGCCCGCCTTTCTTCCAATTTAACACAGAGCGAGGAGCGTGAACGAAGTCCCAACCACGCTATTGCGCACTCTACCCGCGATGTCGTGTGAAGGTTTGTCGGACAACACAGGGCGGTAAGCTAAGTCCGGCAGGTTGCGAATTATTGCAATGCGACTTGCAAAAGGTTGGGCTGCCGGTTGCAGGTTACATGCAGGGTACTTTCACGTCCAGAAACCAGCGTCGCGGAAACCGTTTTGGATAGATCGTAGGAATCGATACCTGATTGCACCCGCACTTTGACGATATGGTTGCCGGCCGGAAGCTTGACCATGCCGGCATCAAAGCCGAGCGTGCGTTGCAGGATGAGGGCGTGTTTTTGGGTGGTTCCCTGTAGTTCTTTTTGATAGACCAGATTGTTATCCATCCATACCGAAGCTCGCGCGATTACAAAATGGTGTTCGATCTCGATCTGGAGACGTGCCGGCTGAGGACGAGCCGGCTTTAATGCAACCGGCGCACTGCTTACTTCAGATTTTGCCATGGGTGTCGAGACCGCGGGTAGAGATGTGGTTTCAGCTGGCGTTCGGTTCCTGCGACCGTGGAGATAGAAACCAATGGCGGTTGCAATGATCACCAAGGCGGCCACGGCCAAAGCTGCCGTGATGGGACGGCCCAGCGATTTCGTGATCGGCAGAACATTTGACTTCACCGGGACGCGATCGCTAGCAGTTTTTGCGGGTTGGCCGAAAGGTGAAATCGGGAATGCCGAAGAAGTCGTGGCGACGGGCGATTCGTCGCTAACCACGGCCAGAGCTCCCGCCGTCTCGTTGAGCAGCTTGCGCGTCAGCCGCAATTGGTGGATGTCGGCGGCCATCTCCGCCCCGGTTTGATAACGCTCTGCGGGATCCTTGGCGATGGCACGGGACACAATGCGGTTCAGCGCCGGCGGCATACCCGCCTCTAAAACTGTTACTGGGACGGGATTGTGGTGTGCCACCTTGGACATGACAGTGGCCGCGCTATTGCCCTGGAAAGGCCGATGTCCGGTAAGGATGGTGTATAAAATCACGCCCAGCGAAAACAAGTCGGAGCGCGCATCCGCTCCTCCTCCGGACAATTGTTCAGGGGCCATGTATGCTGGACTTCCCAGAACATAGCCCGGCAAAGTCATTTGGGATTCGCTGATTTTGGCGATCCCAAAATCGGCAATCTTGGCGTGTCCATCCCTGGTCACGAGGATGTTGGCGGGCTTGATGTCGCGGTGAATCACGCCGCGCCCATGAGCATAATGGAGGGCTTCCGCGATTTCCTGGGCGAGTTGTAACGCCGGCCCCAGGGGCAACTTATGCTGCTTGGTCGCGCCGAGAATCCTGCTGAGCGGCCGGCCCTCCACGAACTCCATCACAATGTAAGGCAGACGGCTCCCGGGTTCTTCTCCAACGTCAAAAATAGTCACGATACCGGGATGGGACAGCCCACCTGCTGCCTTCGCTTCCTGGAAAAAGCGATTGCGAAATTCCTGTTCCTCGTCAGAATCCTGCTCGAAAATCGAGATGGTTTTGATGGCGACCAGGCGGTCAATCCTGGGGTCTCGTCCCTTGTACACAACGCCCATGGCGCCGCGCCCAATTTCTGATTCGATCTCGTAGCGGCCAAGGAATGCGGTCAAGGTGGGTTACCCAGTAGTCCACATTTATGTTATGTGTTCTTCAGGGCCACGTCGGTATGGAATCGGCAGTTACCCAATTACTTGGGTAACTTAGAATGGATGGCCTGGGGAAAACGGGTTAGTCTGGGAGCAGGATGCACATGATTGGTCATTTCGTCCGGAACGCTGCCCACGCACTGTGCGCAGTGGTTCTTGTTGTTGCGTCCGCGTCTCCGGTCTCTGCCAAGGACAAGACGTCCCTTCCCACGCTGGTCTGGGCGGCGGACAAGCCTGGGTGCAGCTTCAGCCGCGGAGAGGATGGCAAGTATCGCTACGATCTAAAGGCGGACAACCTGGAAATCACGCTGGCGGTGGATTCGCGGGAGGTACAGGAGATCCGGCGTCGTCCAGTACCGGTCCTGGGAGTGTTCGCGACTTTCCATTATCAAGGGCAAAAGTCGATGGATATCAATCCGGACAAACTGACACTGGAATTTCTGCTGCATTCCAAGGTGGTGCAGAACGCGCTGCAACTGGGCGGGCTGGCGGCGCGATTGCAAAAAGATATCGACGAGATCACCGATCAAACTGAACACGAAGTTCGCAAGCACCCGGAAAAAAAGGAGGAACTGGAAGCGGCGCTGCGAGTTCATTTGCAGGAACTGTCGGCGATGACGGAGTTCGTCAATGCGCATTCCCTGCGTCCGGGAACACTGACTCCCGCCGAGCCGGAAATGAGCGGCTGGATATTTTTCGACACCACCAACAAGTGGATCGGTTCGTGGAAAAAGCGGGAAGAGTTTCTATTACGCGTCCCTTTTAAAGATCGAGTCTTCGAGTTCCCCTTCAGCCTGCCACCCACGGAAGGCGATCTGATCTTGCGCCGTCGCCCGGAGTAGAGGACGAAACTGGCGTTGGCCATAAGGTGATTATTTTCATTGACTTAGATTCTGGTCTTGATCTTGTGCATAGACCCCCATAATCAGGAATCAGCAACGGGCAGCTCAAGCTTCATAGGGAGTGCCCGCCCCCGGTTGACGCATTCGGTTTCGCCGATTAGGCTGCCAAGCAGGTACTAAGGTCACCCAGGCAAAAACGGGCCGGGAAAACCTCAGTCTGGCAAGACTTTGAGCGATTGTCCGGGACGGCAGAACCGCCTTCTCGAGGCTGCAAGCAGTACAACGAAAAGCTAGTTATGCCGCATCAGACTGAGTGCGGACGAAAAGGCGACTTGACGGACGCAAGAAAAGTAAAGAGCGACAAACTATCTGAAGCGGACGCGATTGAGCGGGCCAAGCAAGGCGATCCGCTGGCTTTTGAGGCGCTCTATAATCTGCACAAACGGCGTGTGTATTCTTTATGCCTTCGCATGACGGCCAACACTGCGGCAGCCGAGGACCTCACCCAGGAAGCTTTCCTGCAATTGTTCCGCAAGATTGGAACTTTTCGCGGCGAGTCGGCCTTCTCGACCTGGTTGCATCGCATGGCGGTGAACGTCGTCCTGATGCAGTTGCGAAAAAAGAGTCTGCCAGTGGTCCCCATCGACGAGACCCTGGAGACCGAGGAAGAGACCCCCAGGAAGGAACTGGGAGCGCCAGATTTGAAGCTGGCCGGTTCGATCGACCGTTTGCAGTTGCAACGGGTCATCGAGGCCTTGCCACCGGGATATCGATCGATTTTTGTGCTCCATGATGTGGAAGGCTACGAGCACAATGAGATTGCCGATATGGTGGGATGTTCCATCGGCAACAGCAAGTCGCAGTTGCATAAAGCACGCATGAAGTTACGCGAGCTCCTCAAAACGAGCAGAGCCGAAAAGGCCACCAAGCCGTGAGGAGTTCAAATACAGCGGTATCGGGGAGAATGGCAGTATGACCTGTCAAGAGTTTGAACGGGTTCTGCCAGACATCATTGGGGGCGACCGGATTTTTGAGCAAGAGCAGCATCTGAGATCCTGTCCCGCCTGCAACAGTCTGGTATCCGATCTGAACGCTATTTCGCTGCAAGCGCGTTCCTTGCAAGCTTGCGAGGAGCCGAGTCCGCGGGTGTGGAGCTCGATTGAAATCGCTTTACGGCAAGAAGGACTGATCCGGCAGCCCTCGTCCCGTGAGTTGGCCAAGGTGCATGCCTTCCCCAGCCGCTGGCGCTCGGCCTGGCTTTTGCCCGTGGCAGCTGCGCTGCTGGTTGCAGCCGGCATTGTGCGATACGAACGCGGAACCAGCTCGACGATGCCGCTCCAGGTTGCCACTTCCACCGCCCCGGACGAGCTTCAGGTAAAGATCGCCACCTCCGCCGATGATCAACAGTTGCTACAGGTATTGGCCGAAAAATCGCCGGCCGTGAGGGCTTCTTACGAGGCGAATTTGCAGAATGTGGACTCGTATATTCGGGATGCCGAAGCGTCGGTCAAAAACAATCCCAATGACGAGGAAGCGCAACGGTATTTGTCGAATGCGTACGAGCAGAAAGCCATGGTTTACGAGATGGCTTTGGATCGTACTCTGCCATAGTATTGTGGGAATCGCCGGGTTTGGGGGAGAGTCAATATGCTGAGCAGGCAGCGCGCCGCAAGTCTGATCGTGGTCGTGGTTCTCGTCGGAGTGGTATTGGCGGCCGCGGAGACGCGCAAGGACTATCACTTCAAAGTTGGCAAGCACGCCACGATTTCCATTCTGAATCAGTACGGCCCGGTTTCTGTGAAGGCCGGCGCGCGAAAGCAAGTGATCGTCACGGCGATCCTGCATTCCGACAAAGTAGAAGTAGACCAGGACCAAAGAGGCAGCCGGGTGACTCTGCTCTCTCACCTGCTTCCGGGAGCTGACGAGACTACAGGAGTAGTCGAATACCAGGTGCTGGTGCCCGCCGATGCAAGCGTAACCTTGCATTCCACGACTGGCCCATTGCACGTCGAAAAGCTTCATGGCGACGTAATTCTAGAGGGCAACACCGCCAGTGTGGATCTCAGAGATCTTAGTGATGGGCACGTCCACGTAAAGACGCTGAACGGCCCGGTGACGCTGACCAATATTGTCGATGGGCACGTGGAAATCACTTCTCTGAGTGGCGATGTGGTCTTAAATGCTGTGAGCGGTCCGTTGGTAGAGGTCAACTCCAACACCGGCAAAATTAACTATGACGGCGATTTCGGTGGGGAGGGCGAGTATTCCCTGACCAGCCACACCGGCGACATCGAAGCCACGGCCCCTGGCGACGCTTCCATCGACGTCACGGCTCGATCCGAACAGGGGAAAGTGGTCAGTGACTTTTCACTCCAACCCAAACACACATCCTTCCCGATCCGAGCGGGGAGTGCCTTCGCAGGTACGGTGGGCAAGGCCGCATCTTCGGTCCGGTTGTTTTCCTTCAGTGGTAAAATTCACCTCAAGAAACGCCAAACAAACTAGACGGGCGGATGGATTGCCGCACCGGCAAGCTGGGGCCATGAAAGCCAGACCTGGTTCGCTTCCGGGGGAAAATTCCCTCGCGGGTGAGAGTGTTCCGGTGGTGCGAGCGGTGTGCCTGGTGGGCTTTATGGGCGCCGGCAAGAGTAGTGTGGGCCGGAGTCTAGGTCAACGATGGGGCTGGCGATTCGTGGATCTCGACGAGCGCATCCAGGTCCGCGAGCAGCGGTCTATCGAAGAAATTTTCCGGGAATCGGGAGAGGCGGAATTTCGCAGGACGGAACATGCCGCGTTGCGCGAGCTGCTGCTGGACATTCATTCTTCCCCGGTGGTAATCGCCCTGGGTGGCGGCGCGTTCGTGCAGGCTGAAAATACTGCCTTGCTGGAGCAGGCGGGCGTGCTTTCAGTCTTTCTGGACGCACCGGTAGAAGAGCTGTTCCGGCGCTGCCAGGAGCAAGCATTGGATCGCCCGTTGCGGCGCGATGCCGAGCAGTTTCGCCGACTACACGAAGCACGGCGACCTAGTTACATGGCCGCGGTGTTGCGCTTTGAGACCAGCGGTAAGGACGTGGACACGGTTGCTGCGGAACTGGCAACGAGTTTGGAGCTTCGATGGTCAGGAGTGGTGAAGTGA
Source organism: Terriglobales bacterium (assembly GCA_963762965.1). Classification (GTDB taxonomy): domain Bacteria; phylum Acidobacteriota; class Terriglobia; order Terriglobales; family Acidobacteriaceae; genus DATBAX01. The sequence goes on along the minus strand of CAVXME010000001.1, from coordinate 2,912,675 downwards.
AAGCAAGGCTGGCATTGGTGATGGCGGCGTTCTCTCTGGTCCTGACTTCGGCCACGGCTCCGGCTAAAGAGCCGAGCAAGGAGTCCAGCACTCCCATCGACTCGGGGTCGTTTGGCGTTTTCATGAACGGACGCCGCGTGGCCACCGAAACCTTCTCCATCCAACAAACTTCCACGGGAAGCGTGATCACCTCCGAGTTCAAGGCCGAGCAAGGCCAGGAACAGGCGGTGCAATCCTCAGAACTGCAACTCAACAGCAACGGCGACATACGCAAGTATGAATGGAAGGAATTGAGCCCGGGCAAGACTCAAGCCGTGGTCATGCCAAAAGACGAGTTCCTGATCGAGAGCGTGACCGATAGTCCGGGCAACAAAGCTCTAGAACAACCCTTCATGGTCCCGGCCTCCACCAGCATCCTGGACGATTATTTCTTCATCCAACGGGAGGTCCTGGCATGGAAGTTTCTGGCCCTGGGATGCCGCCAACAAAAAGGCGAAATCCAATGCCCCAAGGACCAAAAGACGCACTTCGGGGCGCTTAATCCCCATGGCAGATCTTCCCTGTCGGTCAGCATGGCGTTTTCCGGTAATGAAAAGCTCACCATCCACGGAGCGGAGCAGGACGTCAGCCGATATAATCTGAAGAGCGATTCCGGGGATTGGATGCTATGGCTGGACGGCCACAATAAGTTAGTCCGGATTGTCGTCGTCGGGGACAGCACGGGAACGGAAGTGGTACGAGACTGATCCTCGCGGTTTACAACTCCGCGCGATTGCCTGAATGTCACTCATCGACCCACGCACGGCGCGCGTTCTGATCACGGTGCTGCTGTTCGTGCTGGTGCTGGGCTTCCTGTACATCGCGCATTACACGTTGGTCGCGTTTCTGTTTGCGGTTTTCTTCGCATACCTTGTGGATCCCGCGGTTTCCCGCATAGAAAAATGGACGAAAAGCCGCGGTTGGGCCATTGCGGCCATCTACCTGTTACTGCTGGTATTGCTGGTGACCTTTTTCTTCTTCGTCGGACCGCAGATCGCGCGCCAGACCCAACGCCTGACCGAGTCATTACCCAAACTACTGGACAACGTGAGTTCCGGAAATATCGCCGTGCAAATTGGACAGGAACGCGGGTGGGACAAGGCAACCATCACGCTGGTGCAGAAATTTCTGTACAACCATCGAGACACGCTGTCGAACATCGCCCAAATGGTCGGCATCCGGGTGGCGCAGGTCGCGCAGCAATCGTGGCTGCTGGTGGTGGTTCCGGTCCTGGCGGCTTTTTTTCTCAAGGACGGGCGCGGCTTCACCGAGGTTGGTCTGTCTTTTCTGCACGCCAAGGCCCAGCGCGAGTTTCTGCAAGGGGTGCTGGACGATCTCAACCAGATGCTGGCCCAGTTCATCCGCGCACAATTGACCCTGGCGGCCTTCTCATTTGTTGCTTATCTCGCATTTCTCGGGCCCATGCGGGTGCAGTACGCATTGGTGCTGGCCAGCGCGGGTGGGACCATGGAGTTCATCCCGGTGGTGGGACCACTGGTGGCAGCAGTGGTGATTCTCGGAGTTGCCCTGCTGACGGGCTATCAGCATTGGCTGTGGCTGCTGATTTTTCTGGGATTATGGCGCATCATTCAGGACTACGTGGCATCGCCACGGATTATGGGAAGAAGCACGGAACTGCATCCGCTGGCCGCCATCTTTGGCGTGCTGGCTGGGGCGGAAATTGCCGGCGTGCTGGGAGTTTATCTGTCCATCCCGATCATGGCGAGCCTGCGCATCGTGTGGCGCAGATGGCGTCTGTATGCCGAGAAAAAACGCTTCGGACCACTCAATGAATACTCCTTTGGCACGGAAATCAGCCCTCGGCAGTAACCTTCGCGCGTTTTTACCGCTGTTGTAGAATTCTAAATACGACTTATGCAGACGAAAATCCCAATCGGAATCCTGGGCGCTACCGGTGTTGTCGGGCAGCGCTTTGTGCAGTTGCTGGAGAATCATCCCTGGTTCGAGGTGGCGTGGCTGGCTGCCTCCGATCGTTCGGAGGGCAAGCTGTATGGCGAAGCGGCCCGCTGGCGCTTAAAGACGCCCCTGCCTTCGAAGATCGCCGCGATGCGGGTTTCTTCGGCAACTCCCGACGGCGCGCCCAAAGTCATTTTTGCTGCGCTGGATACGGCCATTGCTCTGGAAATGGAACCGAAATTCGCGCAGGCGGGACACGCGGTGATCACGAATTCGAGCGCCTTGCGGATGCATAAAGATGTGCCGCTGGTCATTCCCGAAGTCAATCCTGACCACGTCAAGTTGCTGGAGTGTCAGGCGTGGCGCAAGCAGTCGAACGGGTTCGTCGTCACGAACCCGAACTGCTCCGCCATCGGGTTAGTGATCGCTCTGAAACCATTGCAAGAGCAATTTGGGATAGACACGATCAACGTTGTCACCATGCAGGCGGTGAGCGGCGCGGGATATCCCGGAGTGCCATCACTCGATATTTTAGGCAATGTGATTCCCTACATCCCCAAAGAAGAAGAAAAGATGGAAGAGGAAACGCGCAAATTGCTGGGAAAACTTGATGGTTCAGGCATAGTGTCCGCTGATTTTGCCATGAGCGCCCAATGCAACCGCGTCGCGGTGGAAGACGGACACACGGAATCCGTTTTCCTGAAGTTGAAGAAAAAAACACAGCCCGAGGAAGTCATCGCCGCTTGGAATGAATTCAGCAGCTTGCCGCAGGAACTGAAACTGCCCAGCGCTCCGGAAAAACCTATCCAGTATGTGACTTCAGCGGACCGGCCCCAACCACGCCTGGATGTGGAATCCGGCCACGGAATGACCACCACGGTAGGACGTCTGCGTCCCTGCGGCGTGCTGGATTGGAAGTTTACCGTGCTTTCCCACAACACTATTCGGGGAGCGGCTGGAGCTGCTCTGCTCAATGCGGAACTGCTCAAAGTGCAGGGATATCTCGATTAGTTCAGAACCACAGCGTGTTGGCGACCGATAACCCGCATACGAGGAAGCTGCGCCCATGATCGTCATGAAATTCGGCGGCACTTCGGTGGGAGATACGCGCGCCATCGAGCGGGTCGCGAGCATAGTCAAAGAGCGGCTGGCGCAGAAACCGGTGGTCGTGGTCAGTGCCATGGCCAAGGTCACCGACCAGTTGCTGGCGATGGCCCGAGCGGCTGGATCGGGCGACTCCAAGACGGCTCTCGAACTTTCCCGCGACCTCCGCGAACGCCACTACAACACCGCCGGCGAGCTGCTGGGCACTGCGCTCTTCACCCAATTTCATAGTGATTTAGGCGCCGATCTGGAAGCGCTGGACGAACTGTTGCGAGGCATCGCTGCCGTCGGCGAACTGACTCTGCGCACCACCGATCATGTGGCGGCTTACGGCGAAATGTTATCGGCAAAGCTGGTGACGGCTTGCCTGTCAGCTCACGGAATTCCGTCGGCCCTGGTCGATGCCCGAGAAGTCCTCCTAACCGACAATTCTCATACCCGGGCCACGCCCTTGTTCGAAGAAACCAACTTGCGGCTGCGTGCGGTAGTGCGGCCGCTGCTGGATGCTGGACGAGTACCGGTGATGGGAGGTTTTGTAGGGGCCACAAAAACTGGAGTCACGACGACTATTGGCCGTGGTGGCTCGGATTTCTCAGCGGCGATTGTCGGCGCTGGACTGGACGCGGAGAAAATCGAAATCTGGACCGATGTGGACGGCATGATGACCACCGATCCGAATATTTGCCCGGATGCTCGACGGATCAAAGTCATCAGTTTTGATGAAGCTGCGGAGTTGGCTTATTTCGGAGCAAAGGTGCTTCATCCGGCGACGGTTCTGCCCGCAATTCAGAAAAATATTCCTGTATACATTCTGAACTCGCGAAATCCTACTTGCGAAGGCACCCGCATCACCGCTCGTGGAGCGCATAGCCGTAACTTTTTCAAAGCGATCGCGGCCAAAAAACGCATCACCATCGTCGATGTGGCTGCTCCCCGCATGTTGCTGGCTCACGGATTCCTGAAGTCAATTTTTGAGGCCTTTGACCGGCACCACATTCCAGTGGACGTGGTCTCCACCTCCGAAGTCAGCGTTTCATTGACCGTGGATTCCAATGAATCCATCCCTGCGCTGGCTGCCGACCTGGCTAAGCTGGCGGACGTAAAATATGAAGGCCGGAAAGCAATCGTATGCCTGGTTGGAGAAAATTTGCGTGAAATCCCCGGCATTGCGGCGCGCGTGTTTGGCGAGCTGGCAGACGTTAAAATACGGATGATCTCGCAAGGCGCATCGGAAATTAATCTGACGTTTGTGATCGAGGAAGATGCCGTGCCCGGCGTGATTCAACGTCTACATAAAGCCTTCTTTTCGGATTTAGATCCGGAAGTGTTCGCCTAGGTAGGAATATGAATATTCTTTTATTAGGCAGCGGGAAGACCGGTTCTTTGGTAGCCGAGGTCGCCCGTGAGCATGGCCACAGCGTGGACAACCTGCGCTCGGCGGACAATCCTCATGCCTCCGCATTGACCGAAGAGAAACTCAACGGTGTCGATGTGGTCGTGGATTTCACCACACCGCATACCGTCATCGAACATATTGAGGCCTGCGTCGGCGCTCGCAAGAACATGGTAGTAGGCACGACCGGATGGCATGGCGAGCTGCCAAGAATCCGGCAACTCGTAGATGGGAACGGGGTCGGGTTCTTGCACGGAGCGAATTTCTCGATTGGTGTAAATCTGTTTTACGACGTCGCCCGCACCTCCGCCGCCGCGCTGCAACACCAATATTCCGGACAGATTTTCGAGCGTCATCACGCCCAAAAGAAAGATGCCCCCTCAGGAACCGCAGCTGCTTTGCAGAAAATTGTCAGAGACGCTTCCGGGACCGAGTTAGAAATCACCTCGTTCCGCGAAGGCGACGTCGTCGGCATGCACGAGCTCATTCTGAATTCCTCCCACGACAGGATCTATCTGTGCCACGACGCAAAATCCCGCCGCGGGTTCGCCGAAGGCGCCGTCCGAGCGGCGGAGTGGCTGTGCGGCAAAAAGGGATTTTTCGACTTCAAGGATGTCTGGCGGGAGCTGTAAGCCGTTTCTCTCCAAAAGGTTCGTTTTGCACACCCGCCGATTAGCGTTATCTTAGTGGTATGCAACTCCGTGGATGCGGTACGGCGTTAGTCACTCCCTTCCGTCAGGACGGCTCGATCGACGAGACCGCCCTGCGCAATCTGGTCGCGTGGCAGGTGGAATCCGGCATTGATTTTCTTGTTCCCTGCGGCACTACCGGTGAGACTCCCACGCTTTCGCACGACGAGTGGCTTCAGGTGATCGATATCACCATTGAAGTCGTGGCGGGACGCGTCCCCATCGTAGCGGGGGCGACTTCCAACTCCACGCGCGAGGCCGTCGCAAAAGCCAAAGAAGTGGCGGCACGGCCCGGAGTGGATTTCATCCTCACCGCCAGTCCGTATTACAACAAACCCACGCAGGAAGGCCAGTACCAGCACTTTCGCGCGATCGCTGAGGCCATCGATAAGCCAATCATTCTTTACAACGTCCCCGGCCGCACCGGCGCGAATCTGGAGCCGGCAACGCTCGCGAGATTGACGGAAATTCCCAACATTACCGGGGTAAAAGAAGCCAGCGGCATCATGAATCAGATCGCCGAAGTGTGCAATCTGGTGCCGGAACACTTTACGGTTTTGTCCGGCGACGATGCCGTTACTTTACCCGTGATTGCGCTGGGCGGCGTGGGACTGATTTCGGTTGCTTCGAACGAAATTCCAGCAGAGATGTCGGGCATGATCCGGTCGGCCATGAACGACGATTGGGATGCAGCCCGCCAAGTCATGCGCAAATTTCTGCCCCTCATGCAGGCGAATTTCATTGAATCCAGCCCGCTCCCGGTCAAGGCTGTTTTGGCAATGATGGGGAAAATTGAGGAAGTCTACCGGCTGCCGCTGTTACCCATGCGTCGCGATACACGTTCGAAGCTGCAGAAGATCGCAGCCGACGCCGGACTCATCGCCAAGCCCGCTACCCACGAACCGGCGAGTTTTTACGTATACGAGAACTGGCTCGCCGGGCCGCACAAAATTGTTCTGCATCGTTCCACTTGCGGACAATGCAACCACGGCAAGGGACGCCCCGCTGGCCACGATCCCAACCACGCGCGCTGGCATGGCCCGTACTCAACCCTCAGCGATGCGCGGGAGACCTCGCATGGCATGCAAAACGTCTTGATCCGCAGCGAATGCAAATGCATTTGACAGAAGATTTCAGATTGTAGATTTTAGATCGCAGATTGAAGAACCCGTAATCCGAGGTTTTCAAATCTGCAATCTAAAATCTACAATCTGAAATTCCTCTATACTTGCCACTCATGCAATCTCTCAAAGCTTCGATTGAACGCCTAGCCTCGCTTGGCGAAGTGGAACGCAATCCGGACGCGCGCCAGATCTTCATGGACTTCCGCGACGAACTCACCCAGGGCAAAATTCGCGCCGCCGAAAAAATCAATGGACGCTGGATCGTCAATATTTGGGTGAAGCAAGGTATCCTGCTGGGCTTCCGCCTGGGCGAACTCAGCGAGAGCGCACAGGACACCAGCCTCTCCTTCGTCGATAAAGACACCTTCCCTGCCCGCCGCTTCACTGTCCGCGATCGCGTACGCATCGTGCCTGGAGGGTCGTCGGTGCGACTGGGAGCCTATGTCGCGCCCACGGTGATTTGCATGCCGCCAATGTTTATCAACGTCGGTGCCTACGTGGACGAAGGCACCATGGTCGATTCCCATGCTCTGGTGGGTTCCTGCGCGCAAATCGGCAAGCGGGTGCATCTCAGTGCGGCGGCACAAATTGGTGGTGTGCTGGAGCCGATCAACGCGTCCCCGGTGGTGATTGAAGACGATGTTCTGGTAGGCGGAAACTGCGGCGTTTATGAAGGAACGCTGGTGAAGACGCGAGCAGTGCTCGGAGCCGGCACAATCCTCACCCGTTCGACTCCACTCTACGACCTGGTACGCGGCGAAGTGTATCGCGCCACCGAAGATCACGCGCTTGAAGTTCCAGAGAATGCAGTGGTCGTTCCCGGCTCGCGCGCAGTGAAAAAGGGAAAGGGCGAAGAATGGAATCTGTCGCTGTATACGCCGGTAATCGTAAAGTATCGCGACGAAAAGACCGATCAAGGAACGGAACTGGAAGAATGGCTGCGTTAAATCAAATCGGAGTTTAAGCTAGAAGCTAGTAGCTAGAAGCTTCTTTCAAGATGTCAGTCGCGCAATCGGCGCGGCATCAATCACTCGATTCTGTGCCGCCAATATCTTGCCACGCATTTCCAGATGCCGCTGCCGAAAATGCGATCCAGCCCGCTTCCCCCAAGCGCGGACGAAATAATAGTTTAATCCCGCGCCGATCACTGAGCTGACCAGCGGAATCACCCGTCCCGCCCACTTCTCCACGACTTCGGTGCTGGCCTTCACCGCGATTCTCTGGATCACGCGCGGGACAAATTTGTTGATGACTTCTTTCTCCACCATTTCGCGGCTGATGTCCACGCCAGCGGCAGTGGCGGCAGCAATCCAAAGCTCGGCAGTTTCGTCATCGGTGTTGAACTCGAAACCATAAAGCAAGCTGAGCTTCTGGATGGTCCGCAACGTGATGCCTGCGAGAATTCCAAGGTCGGGGACAATCGTGATCACGCCGCCCAACCCGAAACCTGCTCCCTCGACCGCCGCGATTTTCATGCCGCCACGAACTATTTTTTCCGCAACCTGATCGAGGACACGTATGTCCACCGAGTACAGCCCTTGAAAGCTGCCAACAGGCAATCCATAGGCGGAACGCAGCTGAAGAAGAAACTTCGACGGATCGACCCGCACCGTTTCGTAGGCGTGCTGAAAGCCTCGGCGCAGGCCAGTTTCTACGCGCCGCCGAAACCACGATTTGGATAGTTGCTCCGCCATCTCTTTAGAAGTTACGCCATCAAAGCGGCAAAGGCCAGTTTCATTTCAGGGTTTGGCACGTTGCATGACCGCAGCGGGATGCATGCTCAGCGGCCTTCCTGTGCTAGCATCAGTACTTCAATGCCAACTGGAAAATTGCACGTAGTGCCCCTGGGCGGCCTGGGCGAATTCGGAATGAACTGCATGGCCGTCCGCTGGAATGATGACATTATCGTCATTGACGCCGGTCTCATGTTCCCCGAAGCCGAACTCCTCGGCGTCGACATTGTCGTCCCCGATATTTCCTACCTGATCGAGAACCGCAGCAAGGTGCGGGGCATCGTTCTCACTCACGGCCACGAAGATCACATCGGGGCCTTGCCTTTTGTCCTCTCGGAATTGAATGTGCCGGTTTATGGCACCGAGTTCACGCTTGCGTACGTCGAAGACAAGCTGGAGGAACACGGCCTGCTCGAAGATGCCGTTCTGCACGAAATCCGTGCGGGAGAACGCTTCAAGCTTGGCCCTTTCACCATTCATCCCATTCAGGTCACTCATAGTTTGGTGGATTGCGTAGCACTGGCCGTGCACACGCCGCTGGGTGTGATCATTCACACCGGTGATTTCAAAGTCGATCCTACGCCCACCGACAACAAACTTTTCGATCTGCATGCCTTTGCCGAATACGGCAAAGAGGGAGTGCTCGCGTTGTTCCAGGATTCGACCAACGTCGAGCGCAAGGGATACACGCCCAGCGAACGTGCCGTACATCGCAAGTTTGATGAAGTTTTCGTGCATACCAAGCGGCGGCTGTTTATTTCGTGCTTTTCTTCTTCCATTCATCGCATAAAACTCGCAGTCGAGATGGCATGGGAGCACGGGCGCAAGATTGCGTTTCTCGGCCGCTCCATGAACAACTCAGCGGAAATCGCCGAAGATTTGGGCTACATCGAAATTCCTGAAGGACTGCTGATTCATCCCGGTGAGATGAAAAACTATCCGCCGGAAAAAGTCTGCGTGCTGATCAGCGGTACGCAGGGCGAACCCATGTCCGCGCTGTCACGCGCGGCAGTGGACAACCACAAACACGCCAAGATAGAAAAAGGCGACACCGTCGTACTCTCCTCGCGCATCATTCCGGGCAACGAAAAAGGCATCTATCGCATGATCGATCACCTCTTCCGGCGTCAGGCGCACGTCATTTATGACGATGGATCCTTCCCGCCCATCCACGTCAGCGGACATGCCAGCCAGGAAGAGTTGAAGCTGATTATTAATCTGGTGAAGCCGAGATATTTTATTCCCATCCACGGCGAATACCGGCAGTTGAAACTGCATGCGGAAATGGCGGGCGCCATGCAGGGCTCGGTGGGACAGGCGATTCTGATCGAAAGCGGCGACGTTCTCGAGTTCGACGACAAGGGCGCTCGCAAAGCCGGACGCGTCAATGTAGGCCGCGTCTGCATCGATTCCGGATCCCGCACCGACGTGGTCGAGGACTTAATCGTGAAAGACCGCCGCCACCTCAGCGAAGACGGCATCGTGCTCCCCATCATCGCGATTAATAAACTCACCGGTCGCGTCGAGAGCGCTCCAGAAATCGTGACTCGCGGCTTCAATCCCGGCGACAACGGCCTGATGGAAGGTGCCCGCCAAATCGTCATGGACACTCTGGAGCAGTCCAGCGACGAAGAAAAAACCGATTACGGCGTGATCAAAGAAAAGATCCGCACCGACCTCAAGCGCTACATCTCCAAGCAGACTCAGAAACGTCCGCTGATCATGCCAGTGATTTTGGAAATCTAACGAAGAACGAATGAAGCTCGAATTTCTCGCCGACGGCTCACCGGACTGTCCTCTGATTCGGCGTTACGTATTCGACAAGTCCGCGATCGTTCGTTTCGGGGATCTCGTCAACTCTCTCGCTGTCGGTGCAAAAGCAAACGCATCTTTGGACGAGCAGCCGTGGATCGAGCCGTTAGCTGGTTGTAAGATGGAATTATGTCTGGGACAACGCGACCTTGGCATTCTCCAGACTGGTCATTCAAGTTTCGAATGCGTTCTGAGCGGAGACAGATGGGCTGACATCGCTGGCCTGCTCCAACCCTTCCTTGAATCGGATGATCCAGGAGTTTACTCGTGGCTCAACGAAGATGGAAAAGTATCGCTGTTGCTGTCCTCCACGGGAGCTTGGTGAGCACGGGTAAGGGATCTATGGCTTTTTCGCTACTGTGCCGTTTCCACCGTGAGCTTCAACCCCACCGCCTTGGTCACGGCAACCAGTGTAGAAAGCCGAGGGTTCCCGCGAACCGATAATGCGCGGTACAGGCTCTCGCGCTCAATGCCGGCGGCTTTGGCTACCTTGGCGATGCCGCCGCGCGCTTCCGCGATGCGACGCAGGGCGATCAGGAGAACGCTGGGTTCGTCGTCATCTTCCAAGGCGGCGCGAAGGTATTCGGCAGCGAACTCAGGATTGTCGCGCAGTTCACGAATGGTAGCTTCGTCGTGGGATATGCTTGCCTTGCGTTTCATAGTGTCCTTTCCCGGTAGTCTTTGAGATATTCCTGCGCGCGTTTAATGTCGGCTGACTGTTTGCGTTTATCTCCGCCACAAAGCAGCAAGACGCAAGTTTTGCCCACCAGCGCGTAATAAACCCGATAACCGGGCCCCCAGTCGATCCGCAGCTCAAACAAACCGCCGCGTAGGGCTTTGCAATCGCCGAAGTTTCCCAATGACAGCCGATCAATCCGGGCCACGATCTTCGCCTGGGCACGCGCGTCTTTCAATCCCGCCAGCCACTCCCCGAAAACATCTCTACCTGATCCGGTGAGATAGCGGCGGAGTTCCATCACCTGCACATTGTAACTTATAAATTACATTCAGGCAAATCAATTAACTCTCAAGGGTGCCCCGTCCAAGCTTCGCTTGGGCGGGGACTTCCAACTCAGCTCCCGAAATAGCACCTCTCCCAAATTTGAATAGATAAATCTCACCCCATACCTCCGTGATACCTCAACATCCGCTCCGCTATTTAAGAATTGATCCTGGGCAAATTCATGGCGAAACGAGCGGTAGTTCTTTTCTTGTTCTTCCTTTTGGCAGTCGGCACAGGCCTGGGGCAGGTACCTCAACCTTATGTGTATGGCGGACTCTCGCTGAACGGATCAGGCTACTACCCGGCCTCAGGGGCTGCCGGAACCGGGATGAACCTTGAGACCACCCATGTGTTGGCAGGCGCCGAGATATGGGCTGGAAATGCCCACAAACAAGACTCGGGAACCGGATATGAGATCGGTGGCCAGGCTCGCCTTTTTTGTCACACAGGACGGAACTTATACTTCGGCGCAGGCGCACAATGGAGCAAACTGACCACATCGATTTATTCGAAACAGGGATGGCGCCCAACCTTCGGCGGAGGAAAAGATTTCATGCGCGAAAGCTTCTCCGCGCGGGCACAGCTAATGTACGTGCTGCCGGGTACAGACCGCCTGAATGCACTTCAGGGCCCTGAGCTAAGCCTGTGGATGCCTTCGCCTGCAACCCACGCTCACCTTTTCTACCGGGAAACAGTTGGCGTCTACGAGTTTCACCAGACTTCCGTGCCAGGTAACTCGGGAATCCAAGACAGGTCGTTCACCACGTTCGTGCAGTTTACAGTCATGTATCGTTATTAAAATTAAACCGTCGCGGCCCTTTTCCAACTCCCGAGGCCGCACCTCTCGCCCTTGCAAAAAATCCAAGAAATAGGCACCCTCGACTGTGGCTGGAAATCAGAATCTGCCTATCAGTCTCGAGGAGAACTGTAATCGTCACACTGAATGACATTTACGCAGCACAAACCCGGCTTCACGGGGTGGCGACTCGCACTCATTTGATTGAATCGCACATCCATGGGAGCGATTCGCCGCAAGACTCCCGGCAGCTTTACCTGAAGCCTGAGAACCAGCAACCCATCGGGGCCTTTAAACTGCGTGGGGCTTACAACAAGATCGCTTCCCTGTCGACAGACGAACGGAATCGTGGCGTGATCACCTATTCCAGCGGCAATCATGCGCAAGGAGTTGCCTACTCGGCGCGGGCGCTGGGGGTAAAAGCGGTCATCGTGATGCCGAATAATGCGCCGAAGATCAAGCGCGAGGCAACCGAAGCCCTGGGTGCGGAGATCATACTGGTTGGCCCTGGCAGCCTTGAACGCCAACTCAAGGCCGAAGAACTGGCGTCCCAGCATGGATATGTCATTGTTCCTCCCTATAACGACGAGAAGATTATTGCCGGCCAGGGCACCATTGGGTTGGAAATCCTTGAGGATTTGCCCGAGGTCGAAACCATTCTCGCCCCAGTCGGCGGCGGCGGCATGCTCAGCGGAATCGCGACGGCTGTTAAATTGAGCAAGCCATCGGTGAAAATAATTGGCGCGGAGCCTGCGCTAGCAGCCGATGCGCAAGCCAGCCTGCGGGCGGGAAAGATCGTCGAGTTTCCCGCTGATCAGGTTTCTCGCACACAAGCCGACGGGCTACGCACCCAGAGCATCGGGCCGATTAACTTCGAGCACATCCGGAAATATGTGGACGACATTGTGACTGTAAGCGAAGACGAAATTCAGGAAGCGATGCGCCTGCTGGCGGCGAATCCTAAGACTGTGGCCGAGCCGAGTGGCGCGGTCTCTGTGGCGGCGTTCCTATTTCACCGAGACCAGTTACCCAGGACTAAACTGAATGTCGCGGTGATCAGCGGCGGAAATATTGATCCGCGTGTACTGGAGGAAATCACGCATCCAACAAGCAGCATAAAATAACGAGCCGAATCAAATCATGAAGCGAAACTTCGTCATCCCATTTTTCATCCTTTTGAACACCGGGTTGTTAAGCACGACGGCTTCGGCCGACGTGCTGCGCGCCACCGTCGTCCGCGTAGCTACGCTTTATGTTTCCCCGGACACCAACTCAGCCAAGCTGCGGAACGTCGAGCGCGGCCGGGACATGGTGGTGATGGAAACCATCCCCAACTGGGTGCACGTCGAAGCCACGCTTGGCGTCGTGACCAGCAATAGCTATGACGAGCAAGAACCTCAGGTCGTGACCGGATGGATCCTGGACAAAGGAGTGGTGAAGGCATCGGACCCGGATGGTGACAAGATTATTTTCGGCGAAGCCGTCGATTCCGAGGACCAGGCCAGCCAACGGCATGGCCGCCGTGGCGCGGCAGACGACGCCCTGCGTCTCTATTACCGGGCCGCGGAATACTTCCCCAAGTCGCCGCTGGCTGGCGAAGCCATGTATCGTTCCGCCGATATTCGCTGGCAGATTGAGAAAGTCGACGTGATGACGCGCCCCTCGGCCAAGGAGCAGGAGGCTTATCTGCGCCAGGGAATGAACGAAGACCACATGAAGGAAGTCATGAAGAAGTTTCCCGGCACCAAGTGGGCAGACCTGGCAGCATTTCATTTGATCGACAATAAATTATGCGGCGATTGGCTGGGTGCATCGAAGTGTCCCATGAAAGAGGCGGAAATCTACGAGAATTACGCCAAGGACCATCCTCAATCTCCCGCCGCGGCCGAGGCGCTTTATGACGCGGCCTACCGCTGGTCAGCACTGATCGAGATTTACAAAACGGAAGAGCAGGCGAAAAAGTCGGAAGAATCGAAATCCAAGGCCGTCGGCCTAGCAAAAAGATTGGTCGAGCAGTTTCCTCAAGGTGATTGGGGCGCGCGCGCCCAGCGGCTGTTGTACCTGATCGAGCAAGGCGTGCCCACCTACGGCAATGCGCAGGAGTAGCTGGTTCCCTCGAACCACAGTTGCAAGTACACCTCTCAGTTGATTTCTGCGATACTTTCTGCACTCACCCTTCGGAGGACGCTTGAACGATTATCTATTGTCCCTGATTTTGGGGATTATCGAAGGGCTGACGGAATTCCTGCCGGTCAGTTCCACCGCCCACCTCCGCATTGCGGAATCGCTCTTCCATATAAGCCTGTCCGATGGCTACTGGAAGATGTATACCATTGTGATCCAGCTGGGCGCGATTCTTTGTCTGCCGGTTTACTTTCGCAGCCGCATCGCCAAATTCATTTCGACCTTCCCCCGGGGCGAAAACGGTGACAAAACCGCGCTCACGCATCCCTTGGGCCTGACCATGGTGGCATTCGTGGTAACCGCAATTCCCGCGTTCCTGTTGACCAAAATCATTGGCAAGCATTTGGAAAGCTTGTACATCATGGGGACTTCGCTGCTGGTGGGCGGAGTCGTTATGTGGCTGGTGGACGCGTGGAACTCGAAATCGGAAGCCGCCGGCCCGGGTGGCGAAGGCCGCATTCACACCTGGAAGATGGAAGACATCAGCTTGACCCAAGCCATCTGGATTGGCGCGTGCCAGATATTGTCGGCGGTTTTTCCGGGGACGTCGCGATCGATGTCGACGATTGCCGCCGGGCAAGTGGCTCGTATATCGCGGGCAGCGGCGCTGGAATTTTCGTTTTTCCTGTCGATCCCCACCATGGTCGTGGCCACCTGCTATGACTTGCTCAAATCGCTCCGAGGAAAAGGCGCGAATCCGATCGGGGTTTCTCAGATTGATCAACACGGATGGATCGTCTTGGTCGTTGGGTTCGTCGTCTCCTACCTGGTTGCCTATCTTTCCGTAGCCTGGTTCATGGGCTATGTGCGTAAGCGCGGATTTGCCCCCTTCGCCGTCTACCGCATCATTGTGGGAGCATTGGTGCTGGCATTTGCCTCACGGCTGGCGGGATAGGGCAACAGGAACGGGAAACCAACTCGATAACTTCCGGTGAATTCCCCCATTGTTAGAAGTCCCCACTTGTTGGCATAATTAAAAGGCTCTGGCGTAGGTCGGCACCGCTGGAAGAGTGTCTCCTGCGTGCTGCGAAATACGCCCAATGAAGTTTGCTTCCCGCATATTCGCTCCGACCAACAACCGGCGGCTCAATGAGCTGATTGGGTTCTTGTTGTGTGTCTCCGCGCTCCTCCTTTTCCTTGCTCTGGCTTCGTACTCACCGCTCGACCCGTCATTGAATAGCGCCTCAATCCTCACCGGATCACATGCCGCGCGCAACTGGATCGGCGTCGTCGGAGCTTTGATTTCCGACGTTCTTCTGCAATTCTTCGGCATCGGAGGGTTTCTGCTGCCGGTGTTCGCGGGCGTGCTGGGAATGCGCTGGTTCCGCTCGCGTAAAGTTCCCTCACCCATGGCCAAGTCATTGGGCGGAATCTGGCTACTGATGTTTGTTCCCGCCCTGCTGGCCCTGTTCCCGGGGCACATGCGCTGGATGCACCTGATTCCGATCGAAGGACTGTTAGGCAGAATTGTCGGCGATTTCCTCATCCACTATTTCAATCTGGCCGGCGCTTACATCGTCTGTGCCACCGTCTTGGCCGTCGCGCTTTATCTCTCGACGGCATTCTCTTTCTCTGCAATGCAAGTCTGGGCTCCGACGCGGTTCGCCTTCGTAGTCGCGTTATGGAATCGCTGGAAAGATTGGCAGGAAGCACGCGCCAAGACGCGCATGCAAAAGGAACTCGAGAAGCGCCGCGCTTCGCCCAAGCCCGTGATCACGGCCCAGATGGTTCCCGCCAGAGCCGTCCCGCAAGCGCGCGCAGCCGAACCGGTGCGAACCGGGATTGACCGCACATTTGAAGAGCACAGCGAGGAGCCTCACTCCGCTCCCGTGGCACATCACGACTCCCAGATGGTCACGCCAGAAGTGACCGAGCGTGCCGACGCCGACCAGAAACCCAAGACCACCCTGCCGCGCATTGCCGGTGGATTCAAGCTGCCGCCCAGCAGCCTGCTCCATCGCGCCGACGAGCAACAGGCCATTGATGCCGACGAACTCAAGCTGCTGGCGCAGGTCCTCACCGACAAATACGCCGAATTCGATGTCCACGGACAAATCACCCAGATCAATCCCGGCCCGGTTGTCACGACTTTCGAGTTCAAACCGGAAGCCGGCATAAAGTACAGCCGCATCACCAATCTGACCGACGATCTCTGCCTCGCCCTCAAAGCAGAAAGCATCCTGATCGAACGCATGGCGGGCAAGTCGACGGTCGGTATCCAGGTGCCGAATCGCGAGCGCGAAATCATCTGGCTGCGGGAAAACATCGAATCCCAGGAATTTTTCGGTACGAAATCGAAGCTCACGCTGGCGCTGGGAAAAGACATCAACGGACGCATCGTCACCGCCGATCTCGCCGGAATGCCTCACCTGTTAATTGCCGGTTCCACCGGAGCGGGCAAGAGCGTGGCCATCAACGCCATGATCATGTCGATCTTGTACAAGGCGACGCCCGATCAAGTGCGATTGATTCTTGTCGATCCCAAACGCCTGGAACTCGGCAACTATGAAGGCGTGCCGCACTTGTTCACCCCGATCATCACCGAGCCCAAGCTGGCGGCGAATGCTCTTCGTAATGCCGTCCGCGAGATGGAACGCCGTCTGAAGTTGCTGGCCGCGAAGGGCGTTCGCAATATCGATCAGTACAACAAATTGTTTGATGACGTCGTCACGCCCAGCCTGTTTGGCGATAACGCCGACGATCGTCCAATTCCTTACATCGTCATCATCATCGACGAGTTGGCCGATCTGATGATGCTCGACTCCGGCAACGTCGAAGAATCTGTCACCCGTCTGGCGCAGATGGCACGCGCGGTTGGAATTCACCTCGTTCTGGCCACGCAACGGCCTTCCGTGGACGTCATCACCGGCCTGATCAAAGCCAATTTCCCGGCGCGAATTTCTTTCCGCGTCGCGACCAAAGTAGATTCGCGCACCATTCTCGACGCCAACGGCGCCGAAGCTTTGCTCGGACGTGGCGACATGCTCTATCTTCCTTCAGGCTCAGCTCGCGTCCATCGGCTCCACGCACCGTTTGTGACCGAAAAGGAAATTGCTGCCGTCGTGGAGTTCTGGCGCTCGCAAGGCACCGCCGAGTACGAAGAAGCATTCCTGCAAGCTCCGAAAGAAGAACGCGAGGGCGGACTTTCAGGCGGCGATGGTGAGGATGGCGAGGCCGAAAACGATCCCCTCTATGAAGACGCGGTGCGCCTGGTGATTGAATTTGGCAAGGCCTCCACTTCCCTGATCCAGCGTCGCTTACGCGTCGGCTACGGCCGGGCTGCCCATCTGATCGATCTCATGGAGCGCGACGGCATCGTCGGCGCCGCCGACGGCCCCAAACCCCGCGAAGTCCTGAAGCGTCCCGGCTGGATCGATGAAGTGGAAGAATCGCTGCGCTAAACATTTTCCAGTCACTTAGAAAGATTTGTCATCCTGAGCGAGCGCCTCTTGCGAACGAAGGACCTATGCACTCCCCTTGCCCGCCCCAGGCCCCGTCTTGAATCCCCTCAGAGCCAGTCCAGCCAGCACCGCCACGGCCAGCACCATCGCCGCCCAAAGCACACCTTTGTGTTGTTCCGACCACGGCCGGTCGTCTGGACGGCCGGTGTACGCAGGATTTGGCATGTCAGCTCCCAGCTTCGCCTCAACCGCTGCGGGATCCTCCTGGAAGAACTTGGCATAGTCGTAACTGGGTTCGCCTAGCTTTTCATCTCCGTAATAGACTTTCACGGCAGTCTTCCCTGCGGGATCGAAGTAAAGGCGCCGCTCAATCGACAGCGGCAGCACGGTTTCCACGGGAAGTGGAGCGTCGTCGCCATTTTCAATGGTGATCGTAAGCTGTTTTTCACGAGTACCTGGGAGATCGAATGCCAGACTCTCCGAAACCACCGACTGCCCGGCCCGAAGCATCCGGATGCGGCTGATCTCACCACTGGCCAGCTCGTTGCCTTTGGCATCCGTGGCCGTCACACTGCGTCGAAAGTTCACGGCAGCCGCGGCAATTTGAAACTCAATACGATCTACCGGCGTGGCATTTGCATCTTCACAACTGAATATCGTGTTCTTCGAAGGTGCGCTATTCGCAGGCTGACACGCACCCGCGTTACTCCACGCCGCCTTTTCCTCCTGCAAATTGAAAAGAACCGCGCCTTTCACCTGCGCTGGCTTGATGCCGGGAGCCAGGCGAATATGTAAGTAATGAAAATTAGCGGTGGGCAGCTTGAGCACGAAATTTGAGCCCAGATCTTCCCGGGTGAAGTCGTACAGAGTGCTGCTTCCCAGTCTTGTGCCAGGAGACTGATGCAGATCGTTCCGTCCCTCAGCTTCAGCAGTGGCGATGAAATTCTTGGCGTCCAGCCGCAGGCGGACGCGATCATATTCCGGCAAGTCACCCACATCGATGTCGAATTCCGTGCGTCCAGCGACCGATCCCAGATTCAGCAGTTTCGCTTCCTGTTCCACACTCGAAACCCCGCCCCGTCGTTGCTTCAATACATAAGGCACCTGCGTCTGCCCGTCATAGAGCCGGACGTCCGCAAGATCCGGCTGACTGTACCTCCATACGCTTTGATCCACCACAACGTAGTTCTGCCGACCGGGAGAAGCAATCGCCACATCTCGGACATGGCCGAAGTATGGAATGGCTGCCTCGTGAGACATCGTCTGGACAAAAATGAAAGCGAGAAGAAACCAGTGGCTCTGCTTCATTAAGCCGCACCCTTCGGACCCAACTCGGATTGCTTCCGGCCCGAGAGCTTGAGCCAATCCTTCTGGTAGGCAAACGAAACCGTCAGCAGCAATACGCCAAGCACGATAAAACTCAGGATGCGGTAAATGTGGTCGAGTTGCGAGGTGTCGTAAACGAAGACTTTGACCGTCGTGGCCGCGATCAGTAGCAGCGCCTGCCAGCGCACAAACGCCGAATTCCGCCAGAATCCGACCACCATGAGCATGGCGCCGTAGGCCATCCACAGCGCGGAGTACGTAAAATCACGGGTAATCCCGATGCTTCGAGACTGGCTCCAGTACGCCAGATTGAAGGCCCCGGGCTGCGGACGGAGAGCCGCCAGTTGCTGCGCATAGTAGTCGGCAACTTCGCGGGTAAGCGCAATCAGAGCCAAAGCATTGAGGGCAACGACCGCGATTGCCGCAGCGCTGCGTCCGGTTTCGTCATCGCGCTTAGACGCATACCAGGCAACCCCTCCAAGCACCGCAACGGCCAGCGCATGTGTCCCCATGCGGGCATTGAAAATTAATTGCGTGGAATGAAAATTGTCGAACGCCAGCAGCCGGACCACTCCCAACGCCAGCGCGCCCACGGCGAAGGCATTGAGCAGATCGGAATGAATCCGGTCGGCCACCCAGAGCAAAATGGCTGCTTCCACGATCCAGCCAACCGTGATCCAGTGCTCATCCAGGCGAATGGGAATTGCGATGGTGATAAAGCCAATGGCCAGTGCCAGATGAAGCAGTTTCAACTTCTGTCCCATGGCCGATCCGCCGAATCTGGCTTCGGCCCGCCAACTCAAGTAGATGTAAACCGCAGCCAAACCCAGGGCAAACCATGCCGTCTCAGTCTTACTGATCTCCTCGAACATGGCGTAGATTTGCAGGAAGTAAACGACCGCATTCACAAACACCAGGATGAACGGGATGGAAGCAAACACCCCAGCTTCGTTTTCGGGCGCGAGCGCCACCAGCGGAGCAATAGCAGAGATGGCGAAGAACAATGTCGCGAACGCCAACGTCAGGCCAACCTGGCTGCGGTCGTAAAATTCGCTGTACCAGCCAACGTAAAGCAACAAGGTGCCGGCATAACTCAGGACGAGCAATCGCCGCCAGGGCTTGAACGCCATCATCGCCAGGGAAGCCAGATCAAGCACGGCCACATAGGCAAACAGCGCCAGTTCGCGATTCTGGCCGGTCGAAAGTAAAGCCGGAGTGACAAAGCCACCGGTCAAAGCAAAAGCCGCCAGGATTTCGGCGTCCTGGCTGAGTGCCAATGCAGCGGTAGCCGCAGTGACCAGGAGCATGGCGGCAAAAGCCACTCCTCCCGGAACCAGGCTGTAAACCTGAAACGCGGCCCACAAGGAAAGATAAAGCACGCCGACGCCGACCGCTTTCAAGGAATAGGAAAATATCTGGTATCCCCGGCTGCGAAAGCGCTCGCTCCAGACCACGATGCCAATCCCCGCCAGCAAGCCAATGGTCACGCGTCCCGCAGGCCCAATCCAGTTGTTGTCAAAGGCGTATTTCAGGAAATAGGAAACTCCGATCAGCACCGCCGAGATGCCAATCCGGTTCAGCCAGTGCGAACCAATGCGCGATTCCAGATTGATTTCCGGAGGTGCTCCCGCCGTCCGATGAGGCCGTGGGGAGCTGGGATAAATTGGCGTTGCCGGAACCAATGGTGGTGGCTGGATGGGGGTCAACGGAGCCGGAGGTGGTGGCGCCGCTGGAGATTGGGGTGCCGTTATGCTGGCGGGTTGCGCAGGAGATAGCTGCGCGGGCACAGCTTCTCTCCCCAAATTCCGTTCAATTCGATATACGCGAGTTGTGAGTTCGCGCAGCAGATGTCTGATTTCTTTCAGGTCGTCTTGCGAGCTATCCACAAGCACCCCTTGCTGATTTCCACGGCATTATCTGCGAAACTGGTCTAGCTTTCACTTGTTTTCTGGAGGCTCCCATGAAAGTTCTCACCGAATACCTAAAGTTTCACACGAAGTCTCACCGGGAATACATTCATATCACTCCGCAAGTGGAGGGCATCGTTCGCAAGAGCGGGGTAAAAGAAGGCATGGTATTAGTTTCCGCCATGCACATTACCGCGGGAGTTTACGTGAACGACAACGAATCTGGCTTGATCGAGGACATCGACCAATGGCTGGAGAAGCTGGCGCCGTTCAACAAGAATTACCAGCATCATCAAACCGGCGAAGACAACGGCGACTCTCACCTGAAAGCCCTTTTACTTCATCACGAAGTCATCGTTCCCATCACTGCGGGAAAACTCGACTTGGGAACCTGGCAGCGGATCTTCTATGCTGAATTTGATGGCCAGCGAGACAAGCGAGTGATTGTCAAAGTGATGGGAGAGTAGGGTTAAGCCGCAAAGCGGTTGCACGTAACCTCACAATCCGTTACATTCTACCGTCCAACTTACACATCCCCGAGAAGGCGATAGGAGAAACGATGAGCGACGAACTTCAGGAATTGAAGGAACATGCCGAGGCCGCTGAGCACGACCCCAGTCTGGCACCCATCTCGCTGACCATGGCCATCCTCGCGGTACTGGTGGCCGGGGTGACTCTGCTGGGCCATCGCGCCCACACCGAAGAAGTCATTCTCCAGAACAAGGTTACGGACCAGTGGGGCTATTACCAGGCGAAAAACATCCGTCGCAATACCGACGAGGATTCCGCCGCCATCGTGTCCCTTATGACTCCCAAGGATCCAGCCCAGGCGACCCAGCTGCATGACAAATTGACCGCCGAAGCAGACCGCTATCGGGATGAAGCCAAAGAACTTGAAGCCAAAGGCCACGAACTCGAGGACGAGACGAAACACGAAGCCAGACGGGCTGACCGCTTTGACCTGGGCGAGGCGACGTTGGAAATCGCTTTAGTCATCACTTCGATCACACTGCTTTCCGGTCGCAAGCTGTTTTGGCTTCTGGGAATCTTTTTTGGGATTGCGGGTGTGGTGTTGGCAGTTACCGGCGTTCTGCTCTAAGAACTACCAATTGCACTGCGAATGCCGAGGCTTCGGCAACCCTGACGTAGCCTCGGCACTGCGGCGATCCTGAGTGCTTCCGTACGCTGGAAATCGTTCATTCCATAACCTCCGTTCCAGACTGCTTCGGCCACCTGCGTGCATCGCTTAGGTCTTTCCTCCAAGGATCTTCCGAGGCCGCCATGCTTTACAAATGCGCCAATCCGCCGTGCGTGAATCTGTTTCGCAGCATGCACCAGGGCAAGCTCTTCGTGGTGGAGAGCGAATCTCAGGACAGCCAAGGCCCAGAGCCGACTAACGGAACGCGCAAGAACAGGCCGCTTCATCGCGTGGAACACTACTGGCTTTGCAATGACTGTTTCCCCGTGGTCACGCTAACCTTCAGCAAAGGGCTGGGTTTAATTATGGTGCCGCTGCTTCCCCCGCAGCTTACGACGGCGCCAGTGAAAAAACCGGTGAACTCTTTGCGACGGAGCGAATTACTTTCCCCCCAAGCTAATCGTCAACCGGAGATGGCATAAAGCGAGGTGCGGCATGAGCGGCATTGGCATGAATGCGTGTACGATCTGCGGCGGACTACGGACCGCCGAGGACCGATGGTTTCTGGTCACCGAGAACCGGTGGGAAGACAAATTGAAAGTGCTGCGCTGGAACGAGCGGTTCGCGTCCCGGGGGGGTGTGCACGGCGTGTGCAGTGCTCCGCACGTGCGGGAGCTAGTGGTGCATTGGATGACGACCGGCAGTTTGAACTATCCCTTTGCGTGGACGGTGCCGCCGCTGCCGTGGAAAGCGCGGCGATGGGGCAGCCGGTTGCCGGAAAACACCGACATGGAACCCAGCGGCATAAGAATCGGCGAGTTGGCAGTGCATCGCGAAAGCGTGGGACGGGCGCTGAGCGAGAATCCCCAATCCCTGAACGTCATCCTGGATGAGCTCTTAAGCGTCTTGCGGCGGGAGGCTGGAGAGATTTCGAACGAAGCTGAAGTTGACGATGAGATTCTTTGTGCTTCGGCAGAGGAGATGTGAGGTATCTCACGGCGGCAAAGCCACCTCAGGCGCTAAAGCGCGGAGAGGAAACGAGGTCTATAACGCAGCACTATAAGTGCTGCTCCACCCAGAGTGCCATTCCACCCAAAGTGCTGTTCCCCGAGAGTGCTGATCCACCCAAATCAGAGTCTTTTGTAATCTAGGCCTTGCCGGATTCGCGCCAGACACGCCAGTCGTGAGTGACGGCCTTCACCATGTCCTTGGCGGCGGAGTAGAGCCAGTTCGGCTTCAGGGTGTTGAGGTGACGGCGCACATCCTTGATGGCATGCTGGCTGCCGAGGTGTATGTTGGCGGTTTCCCATCCCATGGAAAAGAGCATTTTCATTTCATCCCGATTGCTGGGCAGAACACTGAGCTCGATGCGAGAGCAATGGGGCGACAAGCGGCGGACGATCCAGCGGCCACGCAACTGCACAAAGGGATCGAGACTGCGCACGGCGCGGCTGATGATGGCTTGATACATGATTTCGCCGGGGCCTTCCGTTCCCCGGGCCCAGAAGATGGAAGAAGGCACCAGAGCTTTGGCTTCCCTGGCGATGCGTCCGCCGTGACATTCCCCGATCGCCACCAGGCGCACGTGGCCGAGGCTTCCCAGGCCGGCGACCCGCCGCACCAGCCGGTAAGTGAGATGCCGCTCGGGCATGAGGTGCTCAAGCGCCTCCTGGGCGCTGGCGGGAATCTCGCCGGTCACTCTCGGCAGGCTGTCCATCTTGGCCCAAAAATGCACCGGATCCCGTAGCTCCCCGGTCGCCATGATTCGCAGCCACTTGTTTTCTTCCTCCAGTACGAAGGGACGCCCATGCTCGTCGAGGGATTTCCGGTAGCCGTCGAGAATTGCAGCGCAGGCGCTTTTTACGTTTAGCGCCAAATGGCCAGCTTCCACCGCGAGGGCGGTACTTGCGGCGAGCCTTACTAGGTCAAGGTTGTAGGGGAACGTGGCAGCTTCGTCGAAATCATTGACGCCCCAGACCAGGCGGCCTTCCACGTCCCGCCAGGTGCCAAAATTCTCGATGTGGAGATCGCCGACGGCCAGCAGATGCGGCGCCTTGGCGATTTCCGGACACACCTCTGGCCAGATTTGCACCCAGCGATAGAAAGTAGCCCGCAGAAATGGAAAAGCCGCTTCCGCCATGCGCTGGTGTTTCAGGCGAAGGTCGGCCTTCACCAGCGTGGTGTGAGAGCCCAGCCATTGTTCGAAATGACGCGTGGCTTTGACAATATTCATGAGTAACCCGGCCAACGATAGAAGGGGCTCGGCTGGATGTCAACCCAGGGAACAAACGCGCCACGGATTGTCACAGATTGCGCTGATCTAACAAGACAAAACAGATCCGCGTGATCCGTGCAGATCCGTGGCGCAATTTGGGTGGATGTAAGTGGATCGCAGCCTTAGGCGGCTCGCCCGATCCACCAGAGAATCTTGGCAACAATTCGCCAGTTGGTGGAAAGTGCGGTGGAGTCATACTCGCGATTTTCCGGCACCAGTACCTCGGTGTCATCAAAACGCTGTAAGCGGGAGACGACCAGCCCTTGCTCTTTATGAGCGGCGACAACAATGTGTCCATACAGCTTGCGGCGGTTGGTTTGGGATGTGTCCACGACAATGATGTAGCCGTCGTGAATCAGCGGCATCATGGAGCGGCCGCGCACTCGCAGGCAGCTGGTGTAGGCGGGATTCGGGCACCATTGATTGGGAGCTGCAAGCAGCGACTCGGGACGTGCCTGCTGGAGCGAAATAGCGGGATCGCCCTTGCCACCGTGCGCGGCGGCCACCACGGGAAGCACGGGGATGGCCACCAGTTCGCTCTTCTTTTTCGGCAGACGATGAGCGCCGGCCTGCACCACACGCAGATCGGGCTGGCGGTCCCGGCGGAGACGGGTACGGATCGAGGGCAGGACGCGCATCAGATCATCAGTATGCAAACCCGCGCGGCCCCAGAAATACCAGCATTCCGGGTCACCAGTCAGGTTTCCGAGCTGAATACTGATATTGGCAGGCGGCTCCTGTATGCCACGCTCCCAGCGCGAAACCGCCATAGCAGAGGCATCCAGGCGCTTTCCCAGTTCCGACTGGCTCAGACCCAACCGGCGGCGGAGAGCGTTGATCCGCTCTGCCCATTCCAACCGCCCGGCATTGCTTGTTTTGCCCATTGTGCACTGCTACACTTGGCTAACTTAAATGATTAACGTTTGAGTTAGCTGGCACGATCCTTGACACACTATGCGAAAGGAAGTCATGCAAGATGACAATGCTAGCACAATTCAGGGACCGGCCATCCCACCCCAGACGCTCTACCGCGGGTTATACATAAGAATTGCGCGGCGTTTGCGGATTGATCCTTCCTATGTGAGCCGGGTGGCACGCGGAGAGCGGCATTCGAAAGCTGTGGAACATGCCATCCGCCACGAAATCGAGCAGATCAACAAGAAGCTGAACGCCAGCAGCCTGGGCTTCTCGCCCAAGCCTGCCCGTCCTGCAGACACCGGGAAGCGACTGCGCTCCTTTGTAAGCCGCAACCGGCGGGCACTACGTGACAACTGGCTGCAACACAGTAAAGCCGACCCAAACCTTAAACGCATCAAACTGACAACGCAAAGGCGAACGTCGCCGGTGTTACCCCTCATTGATGAAGCCTTGAAGGCAATGAAATTAAGCCTTAAAGAAATGGCCACCGTGCCAATGAAATCCGCCCAGGAACATGGTCGAGCCAGGCTTGCCCAGGGATACAGACCCAGCAATCTGCTGGAAGAGTACAACCTGATCCGGCGTTGCGTTTTTGCTCTCGCGGAAGAGAATGCCGGACAACTGGACAGCCATTTTCTTATTCACGATCTGGGGCAGTTGGGCGAGGCGCTTGATCTCCAGACGCAGCATGCGCTGAATGCCTTCATCGGCGAAGTTTAGATCAGTAGCCGGGGAATCTCTTTAAGTGGAATAGTCGGCGTTGATGCGAACGTATTCGGCGGTGAGGTCGGTGGTCTGAAAAAGGACTTTACCCTGACCTCGATGAAGTTGCACGCGGACGGTGCAGTCATGCTGCGAGAGATCTGAGTGGGCTTGGGCTCCGTCAAACGCGCAAGCCGCGCCATCGCGACAAACCTGCTGTTTCCCGATAAATATATTCACGTGTGCTGGATTGACCGGCACACCACAGTTCCCTACCGCCGCCAGAATGCGCCCCCAGTTTGGGTCCGCTCCCGCCCAGGCTGTCTTTACCAGTAAAGAGTGAGCAATAGCGCGCGCCACCCGAAGGGCTTCCTCGCGATTTTTCGCCTGTTCGATGGAAAGATGAATCACGTGTTGCACGCCCTCGCCGTCTGCAATGATTTGATCGGCCAGGGATTGGCAGACTCCATGCAGAGCTTTGGCGAACTTGGTTTTCACCGAGGGATCTTTGAGGCAAACGCCGCTCTGCCCAGAAGCGAGAAGCAAGACAGTATCATTTGTGGAGGTATCGCCATCTACCGACATGCAATTGAAACTCTGGTCGCAGGCTTCGCGTAAGAGTTGCCGCAATTCGGCCGGGCTGGCGGTGATGTCGGTGAATACGTACACCAGCATGGTTGCGAGCTGGGGATGAATCATGCCGGAGCCCTTGGCAACTCCTGTTACTGTGACTTCCGATCGTCCCGATCGAAAACTGGCCGACGCCTGCTTGGGCCGCGTGTCGGTGGTCATGATGGCCTGGGTGAGCTGATTGAATCCGTGTTCGGAGGCTTCGCGGGCCTCGATTAGCGCGGGCAGATTGGTGGTGATCTTATCTGTCGGTAGCGGGACCCCGATGATCCCCGTCGACGAAGGGAAAACTTCTTCCGGGCGTACTCCCAGCAAGGCGGCGGTTTCGCGGCAAACATGTTGGCAGGATTGAAGTCCTGCCTTCCCAGTTGCACAGTTGGCATTGCCGGAGTTAATGATGACGGCGCGTATCTTGCCTTTTGATTTTGTTAGAGATGCCCGGCCAACTTCTACAGGCGCGGCAACGACACGATTCTTAGTGAACATGGCAGCCGCAGTTGTACCCGCGCAAGCTTCCACGAAGGAGAGATCGAGACGGCCGCTGGCTTTCAGCCCCGCAGCAATAGCGGAAAAACTGAAGCCTTTGGGCAGGAGCAATTTTTCTGAAAGCCCAGGTATGGTCATACCTGGAGCTTCACCAACCAGTTCGTGGGTTCGGGCAGAATGGAGATTTTCGGAAGTTCGCCGCGTACCATGGCGAATTCGTCGCATTGGTGATAACGCGGGCAAACACAACAGTCTTTGTGAATTTTGTCGGGCAGGTCTTCACGCTGCGCCATGGCAAATCCCATCTGTGCGAAGAACTCCGGCTTGCGAGTGAATAGGCAAATACAACTGACGCCGTGCTTATCGGCTTCGTCCATTAGGGCGCGCACGAGAAGCTTGCCGCCGCCGGCGCCTTGCTGCTCGGGGTTCACTGTAATCGATCGAATTTCGGCGAGATGCTGGCCGTAAAGGTGAAGAGCACCGCAGCCGACGATGCGGCCGCGCTTTTCGAGGACGACAAAATCGCGTACATTCTCGCAAATCTCGGCGAAAGTGCGCGGGAGTAAAGTACCGTCTCCGGAATAGGCGGAGATCAGTTCGTGGATTCTCTCGGCGTCCGGCAGGATGGCTTCACGCGTGTGCATGGATTCCTCCGCGAATGGAATCAACTCTCTGCTTCGCGTCTGAGATTGCCTGCCGCACCCGTGACGGTGCTGTCCCGCCGGGAACATCATGAATGCCGAGCACCGACTGCAAAGTCAGGCAGGGGTAGAAGTCCGGAGCAAATGCGGGATTCAGCGAGCGCAAGTCGTCGATAGGCAGATCCGAGAGCTCGCAGTTTTTTTCCAGACAAATCTGTACAGCCTTACCGATCTGCTCATGGGCAAGGCGGAACGGGACTCCGCGTTGGACAAGATAAGTGGCGGCGGCCCAGGCGTTCATGAATCCGGTTTGTGCGGCTTCCTGCATGCGATCGTGATTGAATTCCACGGCTTTCATCCAGGCCGTGATCAGCGGTAGCAAGGAGAGCACGATCTCGGTTGCCTGGAATAGTGGCTCCTGAGTTTCCTGCAAGTCTTTGTTGTAGGCCAGCGGCAGGCCTTTCAGAGTGATTTGCAGAGCCGTGGCATGGCCGATGATGCGGGCAGACTTGGCGCGGGTCAGTTCCAGCAAGTCCGCATTCATTTTTTGCGGCATGGCGCTGCTTCCTGTTGAGTAGGCTTCGGGCAAATGCACGAAGCTGTACTCCTGCGTGGAAAACAGAATCATCTCCTCGGCCCAGCGGCTTAGATGCAATGCCAGCAACGAAAGTACATTCACGAATTCGAGAACGAAGTCGCGGTCGCTGGTGGCGTCGATGCTGTTGGCTGTGGGCCCGCTGAAACCGAGGCTCGCGGCCATGGCGCGACGATCCAGCGGCAGAGTGGCTCCGGCAATGGCGCCCGATCCCAAGGGGCAGCGATTCAATCGCTTTTGGCAATCAGCGAGCCGGTCAGCATCGCGTAGAAACATTTCGACATACGCTAGCAGCCAGTGGGCCACGAGAACGGGTTCCGCGCGTTGCAGATGGGTGTAGGCGGGCATGGCTACGTCTCCGGCCTGTTCCGCGCGGGCGAGGAGAACATTGACCAAGCTGGCCAGATCCGATTGCAGCTGATCAATCGCAGTCCGAACATACAAACGAAGATCGGTGGCGATTTGCTCATTGCGGCTGCGGCCGCTGTGCAGCTTGTACCCGATATCGCCGATCAAGACGACCAATTGCTTCTCGACAAAATGATGGACATCCTCGGCTTCGTCGTCCTGGAGAAATGCAGGTGACTCCAAAGCCTTCTGCGCGATTTGCTGGAGACCTTGCAGGATAGTGATTAGTTCAGCCGACGAGAGAATCGCCACATCCTTCAAGGCGTGCGCGTGCGCGCCGCTGGCTGCCAGCTCGTGGCTCAACAACCGCTTGTCGAACTCGAAGGAGCGCTGCCAGCGTTCGAAAGCCGGATCGAGCGGCTGCCGGAAGCGGCCCGACCACATCTTCATTTCTCCACCCCGGCTTTCGTGACTTCCGTCTTTGCCCGAACCAGTGCTCGTGAGCGGGAAGGCAGGCCGAGGATGCGGATGAATCCGGCCGCATCTTTCTGGTCGTAGCTGTCACCCATGGTGAAGGACGAAAGATCGGTGCGATAAAGCGAGAAATCCGATTGACGGCTAACAATCGACACGTTTCCTTTGTAGAGCGCAAGCGTGACTGTGCCGGTGAGTTCCTTTTGTGTGTCATCGACGAATGCGTCTAAGGCTTCACGCAGTGGAGTAAACCACAGCCCGAAGTAAACCAGCTCGGCATATTTCAAAGCTACGTGCTGTTTAAAATGCGAGAGATCGCGCTCCAGGCACAGAGCCTCAAGTTCACGATGCGCCGCAATCAGCAGAGTGCCGCCGGGAGTTTCGTAGCATCCACGGGATTTCATCCCGACGAAGCGGTTTTCCACGATGTCGGTTCGTCCGATCGCGTTGCGGGCGCCGATTTCATTCAGCAGTTCCACCAGTTGCACGGGGTCGAGTCCCATGCCGTTCACTGAAATTGGAGTGCCCTTGGCAAAACCGATCGTGACCTGCTCTTCACGGTCGGGAGCTTCCTGCGGCGAACGGGTGATCTGCCAGGTGGTGGCGAGTGGTGCGTTGCCCGCATCTTCCAGTTCCCCGCCTTCATGGCTGATGTGCCAGAGGTTGCGATCGCGGCTGTGAATCTTTGTCCGGCTGGCTTCGACCTGAATGCCATGACTCTCCGCATAATCGAGACAGTCTTCACGGGACTTCAATTTCCATTCACGCCACGGAGCGATTACTTTCAATTCGGGAGCAAGAGCCTGATAGGTCAACTCGAAACGTACCTGATCGTTTCCTTTGCCGGTGCAGCCGTGAGAAACGGCAGTCGCGCCTTCCCGCAGTGCGACTTCAACCTGATGCTTGGCAATCACCGGTCGGGCCATCGAAGTCCCCAGTAAATACTTGTGCTCGTAGACAGCGCCTGCCCGCAACGAAGGAAACACATATCCCGTGAGAAATTCCTCGCGCATGTCTTCGACAACGACTTTGCTGGCGCCGGTCTTGTAGGCCTTTTCGACGACGGCGTCAATGTCATCGCCCTGGCCTACGTCGCCGACCATGGCGATTACGTCATAGGAATAATTTTCCTTGAGCCATGGAATGATGATCGAGGTATCGAGACCTCCGGAATAGGCCAGAACTACTTTCTCTTTATTAGGCATGCGCGCTCCTCATGGACAGGCGGCCTTCTCCGCCGCCAAGCAGTAACATCATAATGGCTTTTTGCACGTGGTACCGGCTTTCGGCCTGGTCAAACACTACTGAACGCACCGAGTCGATCACTGCGTCGGTGACTTCCTCGCCACGATGCGCAGGCAGGCAGTGCATGAACACGGCGTGCGGTGCGGCTTCTGCGATCAGGGCGTCATTCACCTGATACGGCGGGAAAATGCGGGCGCGTTCGTTCTCTTCCTTTTCTCGCCCCATGCTGGTCCAGGCATCGGTGTAGATTGCATCGACGCCAACAACGGCCTGGTGCGGATCGGTGAAGATCTCGATCACGGCACCAGTCTCCTGCGCGATCTTCTGTGCCGCAGCGAGAATCTCCGCCTTCGGACCGTAACCAGACGGTGTAGCAATTCGGAACTTCGACCCGAGGCAGGCTGCAGTCAACAGCAGCGAATGGGCGACATTGTTTCCATCGCCGACGTAGGCGAGTGTGATTTTCTTCAGATCGCCAAAGCGTTCCTGCAAAGTAAAATAATCCGCTAGCGCCTGGCAGGGATGTTCGAGATCGCTCAGTGCATTGATCACAGGGACGCAGGCGTGCTCAGCCATTCCCTCCACTGTGGCGTGCGCGAAGGTGCGCAGCACAATTCCGTCCACCCAGCGCTCGAGGTTGTGGGCGATGTCGCTAAGCTTCTCGCGAGCATCGAGGCGGCCAGAAGTCTGGTCCACGAATGAAACTGATCCGCCGAGGCTGGCGATTCCTGCCTCGAAGGTGAGGCGCGTTCGAAGCGAGGGCTTCTCGAAGAACATTACGATGTGCTTGTTGTCGAGTGCCAGACGAAAATCCGCCGGACGTGCTTTCATCAATCCGGCGAGATCGAGAACAGCTTTTACGCCTTCTGGACCGAGATCACGGGTGGAGATCAAGTCGCGGCACGGCAAAGTCTCCGCGCTGGGCGTTTGCAGAACTGGTGAACTGAATGACTTCGTACTGAGTGACTGTCTCAACGTGATGTACTCCTTCTTTTGGACTTTCCCGCGCCATTTCTGGCTTCGCTGCAACCAAGGCTGAATCAAGGGCGCGAACAACTTGATCTACATGTTTCTTTTGATGATGTACGGAGGAAGAAACCGCAACACGGTTTCATGCGTACGATTGATCAGAATTCCCTGTTGCAACAATTGGGCGACCACTGCTTTCGCTGTATCACTAGAATCTGAGATCCAGACCCAGCATCAGCCCCATACCACGAACTTCTCGAATTGAACCGTGCCGGGATTTCAGGCCTTCCAGTTTGGCATGAAAATATCCGCCGACCTCTTTGACGTGGCCGAGAAGTCCGTCGAGAATGCGCAGAAATTCGATGGCCACCGCACAAGCCAGCGGGCCGCCACCGAAAGTTGTGCCGTGCATGCCGGGATGAAAGCCGCTTGCTACTTCATTTGTGGTAAGGATTGCACCCAGCGGCAATCCCGCCGCCAGCGGCTTGGCGACAGTGATGACGTCCGGCTTGATGCCATAGTACTGGTACGCGAAATATTTTCCGGTGCGCCCGAGGCCACATTGAATCTCATCGAGAATGAGCAGCGCACCGGTACGCTTCGTCAGATCACGGGCAGTCTGGAGAAATTCCGGACTGAGAGGACGGATGCCGCCTTCCCCCTGAATAGTCTCGAGACAAATGGCGCAGACGCTGCCATCAAATTGGCGCTTGAGATCAGCAACATCGTTGAAGGCAACAAAACCCACGCCGGGCATCATGGGCGCAAAAGGCTGACGATACTTTTCCTGTCCGGTGGTTGCAAGGGAGCCGAAGGTGCGTCCATGAAACGAATTTTCCAGGGCCAACAGCCGCCACTTCGCTTTGTGCCCGTTGTTATTCTGGGTGCGAGCATAGGCTCGGGCGAGCTTCAACGCTCCCTCCCAAGCTTCAGTACCACTGTTGCAAAAAAATGCCCGGTCCATGCCAGAAATCTTTGTCAGTTTCTTCGCCAGCTCGGCTTGATACTCATGGAAGAACAGATTCGAAACATGGATCAACTTGCTGGCCTGCCTTTGCAGTGTTTTGCGAATCGCAGGATGCCCGTGACCCAGCGCATTCACGCCGATGCCGCTCAGGAAATCCAGATAGCGGTTCCCTTCTGAATCCCAGAGATAGAGGCCACGACCCTTCTCGAACAGGATCTTGTGCCGGTCATAGGTATGCAGCAGCAGCTTATCTTCGGACTGGGAAACGGAAGCGAGGCTCATGCTCCGATCACCTCGGTGCCGCATTCCAGCTTGCTGAAATAAAACTGAGGCAGAATGTCGACTTGCGCCGCAGGCAGAATTCGGACGCGCCCCACTCCCCGCTTCAACGCCTGACTACAAGCTTCCAGCTTGGGAAGCATGCCGCCGGCGATGACGGAATCCGCAATCAGGGCGGTGATTTCTTTTGTGGTAAGCCAAGGGATGACGGTTCCCTGAGCGTCTTTCACTCCGGCCACATCAGTCAGAAAAATCAGAGCGTCAGCGTGGGTGGCTACCGCGCAGGCAGAAGCCATCTGGTCGGCGTTGATGTTGTAGTACTCACCATCGGAGCCTAGAGCCAAAGAAGAAAGCACGGGGATGCCGCCCTGTCCCCAGATAGCCTCCAGCCATTTGGGTTCTACGGAAGAAATTTCTCCCACATAACCGAGGTCGTAGCCTTGCGTCTGCTTCTTGCGCGCACGAAACAGAGTTCCGTCGCCGCCGCAGAGGCCAATGCCTGGATATCCCGCGGCATTGATTCCAGCGACGAGAGTCTTATTTACGATTCCCGCCAGCACCATCAGCGCAACATCGCGAGTCTCAGCGTCGGTGATGCGCAGGCCGTTTACAAAATCGCTCTCTTTGCCAAGCAGCTTCAAAGTGCGAGTGAGCGCGACGCCGCCGCCATGCACCACGGCAATATGATGACCATCCCGCGCCAGTTCGACAATCGCGTGCGCGCATTTGTGCAGCGTGGATTTCTCCTCGATCGCCGCGCCTCCGACTTTGACCACAATTTTCACTGCAAGCCTTCTTCCTCTTTCCATCCGTACATCAGGTTCATGTTCTGCACTGCCTGCCCGGCAGCGCCTTTGAGCAGGTTGTCCACGCAAGAAACGAGGACCAAGCGGCGTCCGTCTTCCGCCAGACAAAAGCCAAGATCGCAATAATTTGTATGCAAAGAAAACTGGATCTGCGGCAGATTGGGAGTCGCAAAAACTCGCACCCAGTGCTTTCCCTTGTAAAAATCGCGAAAGCAGGATTCCACTTCAGCGGCTTTCATCTCGCGATTCAACTGCAAATAGATCGTCGAGAGAATGCCTCTTGGGATGGGAAGCAGATGAGGTGTAAATATCAACTCACGCGCGCCCAATCCCAACTGCTCAACAATTTCTCCAACATGCCGATGACCGAAAACCGAGTAGGCCGAAAAATTGTCGGCTACGGACACAAAGTGCGTCTTGGATGTTGGCTCCTTGCCCGCACCGGAAACGCCGGACTTGGAATCGGAAATAATGCCCCGCTCTCGATCCACGATGCCCGCCTTCAAAAGCGGCGCCAGCGCGAGGATCACTGAGGTCGCATAGCAGCCGGGATTCGCCACCAAAGCCGCGCCCGGAATCTGATCTGCATTCAGCTCGGGAAGGCCGTAGACCGCTTTCTTCGTCAGATCCGCAGCAGCAACCGAATCCTCATCTTTGAAGCCGTAAACCGCACGATGCTGTTCCTGCTTGAGGCGCCAGGCGCCACTCAGGTCGATTACGCGAAGTCCCGCGGCGAGCGCTTCAGGCACGAGCGAACGCGATGCCTCGTGCGGAGTCGCCAGAAAAAGCAGTTCCATACCTTGCTCCTTCAAAGCTGGCCAGGATAGCGGCTGCAAGGGATATCGTCCGTTTCCTGAAAAACTGGGAACACATCCGCCAGATTGATCGGAGGAAGCCGCGTCCTTTTCATTCGCACGGCTCAGCAGAACCGGCTTATCCACCTGCGGATGGCGCAGCAAAAGCGCGTCAACTCCAGAGCCGGAATAGCCCGTCGCACCCAATACTGCGGTTTTGAGTTTGGCCGGCATTAAGCAAGCAGCTCCTGAATACGTCCTTCCACTCGCTTGGCGGCTTTCTTGTCGAGACAAACAATCAGGATGGTGTCATCACCGGCAATGGTGCCAATCGCCTCCGGCCAGTCTTCCCCGTCTAGTGCTGCGGCGACCGGTTGGGCGCTGCCCACGCTGGTCTTGACGACCAATAAGTTCTGGGCCGTACGAGTACTGGCCACGAACTCGCGCACCAGTCGCGAAACTGGCGGCAACGCCGGATCAGAGGCGTTCTCGCCTTGCGGCATGGCATAGCCTTCTGGAGTCTTCACCAGCCCAAGGTCGCGAATGTCCCGCGAGAGCGTGGCCTGGCCGACGTCAAATCCCCGCCGGTTGAGGATGCGTTGCAGGTCCTCCTGGCTATGGACCGGCCCCCGGTCCACTGACTCGAGGATGGCGCGTTGTCGTAAAGGCTTATTCATGCATTTATATTCATCAAAATGAATAACTATTCATAGTTTAAGGCTTTTGGCAGAGGTGTCAAGGCAAAAGTGGGGTGATTATGCAGGAATAACAGGCGGCCCGAAAGGCAGGAAAAAGCCCGCCATCCAGTCTCACACTGGCGGCGGGCTGCGTGCGTTCAATCAGTGATCGCGAAAATTAGTTGTGCAGATCGGCCCGATTCGGGTCATTCTGATCCGGCTTTTCAGCGGATTGGAAGAACTCGACCAGGCGATCCATCAGGCGGCGGCGACCGCCGATCATGTGCAGTCCACTCTCGTGTTGATGTTCTTCGAGGATTTTGTTGAGGTTCTCTTCAAGTTGCGTCATGGCAAACTCCTCAGGGGATTCACGCCATATACAGAGGCGGCAACCCTCCACGGCGCTTTCAGGCACGTGGGGCTACTCTGTAGGTTAACAATTCCTAACCTGATCTGAGATTGGAAATTTGAATGAATAGTATCGCTAAATCAGATGCACAAGCCGGTGGTCGAAGCGTCTATTTTGAGGCCGCGGCAAGCTGACGAACAGTACTGATGAAGGTCGTTGTCGCTCGCGTCAGGGTGCGATCGCGACGATAAGCGAGTCCCAGTTCGCGCCACAGTTCACCATCTTGTAAGGCGATGAGCTTGACCCGCCCCGCCAGCACTTGATCGCGGGCAAAGCTGGCGCTGATCAACGAGACTCCCAGGCCGGCAGCAACGAAGCTCTTGATCATTCCGATGCTTGGCAGTTCCATCCTGATCTGCACCTGCGAGGCATAGGGACGAAACAGCTTGTCCATGACCCGGCGGCTGTACCCCGTTTTCGGAAGCAGGAGAGGCTGCTTGACGATTTCGCTGACCGGCACTACATCATGCTTGGCCAGCGGATTCTGCGGGCTCACCATCAGCATGAGTTGATCGCGGAAAATGGCGTGGGTCTTTAGGCTGGCAGACTTCACCGGTAGGGTGACGATGCCTACGTCAATGGTGCCATTCTCCAGCTTCTCAACAATCTTATAGCTGAAATTGCGATAGATGCTGATCTGCACCCCGGGATACAGGCTGCAATATTTGGCAAAAACATCCGGCAAAACGTACAGGCAGGTGGCTTCATTGGCGCCAATCACGATGGTACCGCGGGGGGCCGTGCCCTGGTCGGCAACGGCTAGCAGGGACTCGTCTTTCATTTGCAGGAGCCGTTCAGCGTAGGCGAAGAGCACCCGCCCTGCCGGGGTCAGCGTAACATCTTTGCCGGAACGGTCGAGGAGGCGGTCGCCGTACTCCTGCTCCAATTGGCGGATCTGGGCGCTCACCGCCGACTGCGAGCGGAACACCTTTTGTCCGGCGCGCGAAAAGCTGCCTAGCTTGGCAACTTCCAGAAATGTGACTAGTTGATCGAAGTCCATGGTTCCAGTTGGCTACAGGATTGTGCGTGATTATAGCGGAGAGGCGGGGATATGCGCAGACGAAACTTTCTTAAGGCACAGAATTGAGGGGACCCCATATCCCAAGAGGCCACGGGATGCGCGTTTTTCCTGTGGAGTTAGCGCTACTGCTAGTCTTCCACACTGGCAGCGGCGGCAATCCGGACCAGAGGCGCGACGGTCAGAGAATTCGGCGCGTGTAAGCCGCATTCGGTCTTCTGGAACCCGGCCCAGCGCCCGGCGCGGGAATCTTCTCCCGGCTGAACCGCTCGAGTGCAATGGGTGCAGCCAATGCTGGGGAAATTGCTGTCGTGCAACGGATTGTAGGGAACGTCATGCTTATGAACGTAATTCCAAACCATCTGCTTCGTCCAATCCGCAATCGGATTGATTTTCACCAGTTGAAACTTGGAATCCCATTCGATCTTGTGCGCATGAGATCGCACAGAAGTCTGGTCGCGGCGAATAGCAGTGATCCAGGCATGCAATTCTGAAAGCTTGTTCTTCAGCGGCTCCACTTTCCTTAAACTGCAGCATTGATCGGGATTGCGCTTCCAGAGCGCGGGTCCGTGGGCCCGTTCCTGCTCCTCAGGAGTGAGCGCCGAGTAAATTCGTTCCACTTTGATGCCATAGCGCTTTTCGACCCGGTCAATCAGATCGTAGGTTTCGGGAAACAAGAACTCGGTATCTCCGGTGAAAACTTTCAGATCAGGATTCACGCGCGTGGCGATGTCCAATAGCACCATGCCTTCCACGCCAAAACCGGTTGCCATCGCCACATCGTCGCCGAAGTTCGAAAATGCCCAGCGTAATACTTCTTCGGGCTTCCAACTTTCGGCCCCAGTTTTTAATTGTTCCAACTGTTCGGTCACTCGGATCGCTCCTGATCTTGCAGGCTGTGCGGGATAAGATCGAGAATCGCCGAAACCAGCGAGAGCGATTCCTGCT
Source organism: Terriglobales bacterium (assembly GCA_963762965.1). GTDB lineage: Bacteria > Acidobacteriota > Terriglobia > Terriglobales > Acidobacteriaceae > DATBAX01. Next base: position 2,875,928 of record CAVXME010000001.1, on the reverse strand, counting down.
TCTGAGCAAAATTCCTGGCAAGACCTGCCACTTCTCCAATCACCAGCAATGTCGGGGAGGGCAGTTGCGGTGCGGAGGGCAGGTCTTGCAAGCTTGTTTGATAAATCTGCTGGTCGATCAAGGTGGCGCGGGAAATAATCGCGCAGGGGGTAGTCGCCTTCACCCCGATTGCCTGGAGATGGGCAGCGGTGCCGGCGTAGTCGTAGCCCGGCATGTAGACCACAATCGTGGTTTTAGGCGGAATGCTCGCAGGCCAATCGGAATCGTTGCTGTTCGAACCGTAGGTACTCGAACGATGGCCGGTCAGCACCAGGAACGACGAAGCGAGTTCCCGGTGAGTCAACGGAATCTGGGTCGATGCCGCCGCGCCGAGCGCGGCCGTCACGCCGGGAACAATTTCAAATTCGATGTTGGCCTTGCGCAGGGCTTCGATTTCTTCCCCGGCGCGTCCGAAGACCAACGGATCTCCACCCTTCAAGCGGACCACTTGCAGCCCCATAAGCGCGAATTGCACCAGTAGGGTTTGGATTTCCAGTTGAGGGGTACTCTTCTTGCCGCTCCGCTTGCCGACGTTGTGAACCTTCGCGGTGGCAGGGATGAATTCCAGAATCTCTGGTCCGATCAGTTCGTCATGCAGGACGACGTCAGCGGTCTTCAGTAGCCGGAGCGCTTTCAGGGTCAGCAATTCAGGATCGCCCGGTCCTGCGCCCACGAGATAGACTGTGCCTTTCATTAGTTACTCTCTTGTCCCTTCGCGGCCAGTGAGTGAATTTCATCAAACGCATGCTGGCTGGCAATTTCATGCAATAAGTTTCGCCGGACTTCGGGATCAATCTCGGTTGCGAACAGTTGTTTTCGAACGCTGCCCAATTGCTCCAGCCACTCGCCGTACTCCGGTCCGAACTGCGCTTCGAGCAATTGCCGGAGCCGCTGCGCCAGAGCGGGACTGTGTCCGGCAGTCGAAATCGCGATTTGCAGGTCGCCCCGTCGCACTACTGCGCCGTAGTAGAAATCGCACCGGTCAGGATCATCGACGGCATTGCACAATACGCCGCGGGCTTGCGCGTCTTCAAAAATCGTCTGGTTCAAAGAAGTCACCGAAGTCGCGGCAATCACCAGAAACATGCCATCGAGGTCTTTGGCCTCGAAGCTTCGCTGCTCCCAAGTGATCACTCCAGCGTCAGCTAGCTCCACAATCGAATTCCGGGCTTCGAGTGCGACCACCCGCACGACAGCGCCAGCTTCAATCAAGCTGCGAATCTTGGACTCAGCGATGTTCCCTGCCCCGACCACCAAGCACCGGCGTCCCTCGAGTTTCAGAAATATGGGAAACAGGCTCATTGCTAACCTTCCACTCCCTGCGGCACACGTCCCAAGGGGATATCCCGTGCCACGACACCTACCAATTCGCCGGCCAGACGTTCCCGCAACTCATCATTCGAGTGCCGTGCAAAAAACTTACGGAGGTTTTCTCCCGGCAGACGCTCGTCCATGTAACGGCCAAGCAACCGTTCGATTGCATCCGGAACGTCGGTCGCCAGGCAGCGATAGCCCACCGGACGCGCAATCGACTGATGCAGACCCACCGCGCCGCCCACGCAGAAGTAATAAGCATCCTGCATGCGTCCATCGACCTTGATTTTCTTGCCTTCGAGCCCGAGGTCGGCAATCCAGTGCTGGCCACAGCTGTTGGGGCATCCGGTCACATGAAGCTTCAGGTGTTGTTCGAAGCCGGGAAGTCGCTCTTCGAGTTCCTCAACCAGCCAGCGAGAAAAGTTCTTGGTCTCGGTAATGGCCAATTTGCAGTATTCCGAACCGCTGCAAGCCACAATGCCGCGAAAGAATGCAGACCCAGCTACGGGCAATCCAATCGCAGCCAACTCGTTGACTAACGCATGCGTATTGTGGTTCGGCACATTCACAATCACCAGGTTCTGCATGTTGGTGAGGCGGATGTCGCCACCGGCATACTTATCGGCCAAGTCCGCCGCCGAATGCAGTTGCGCGGCACTGATCCGTCCCCGCAATACTGCCGCGCCCACATAGTTCAGTTCGGGTTGTTTTTGCTGGTGAACGCCAACGTGATCGCGGTAAACATCATCCGGAGCTTGTTCATCGGCGGCAGGATCGAGCTTGAATCCGATTCTCTGTTCCAGTTCGTGCTGGAAACTTTCCGCCGTCCAGCCATGTTTCAGGAAGAGAAACTTCAGCCGCGCCCGTTCGCGGTTTTCGCGCAGGTTGTCGCTGTCGCGGAAAATTTGCGCGATGCCCTTGAGCGCAGGCAGCACCTGGTGCTGCTTCACGAACGCATTCAAGCGAACCGCCAGATGAGGATCAGTGGACAGGCCTCCCCCGATGCGGAGAGAGAAGCCTGTCTCCCAAGTTCCACCGACCCTACGGCGAATCGCCGTCAGACCAATATCGTTAATTTCCGGATACTCGCACCACACCGAGCAACCGCTGATGCAGATCTTGAATTTACGCGGCAGGTTCACAAATTCGTTGTTGCCGACAAACAAGCGATTCGCTTCCTGCAAAAGACCAGACGCGTCGAAGATTTCATGAGCATCCACGCCAGCAACCGGGCACCCGGTGATGTTGCGAGTAACGTCACCGCAGGCGCCCATGGTATTCAATCCGACCTTCCAAAGCGCTTCTAAGATTGAAGGCAGATCTTCAATCGTGACCCAGTGCAGCTGAATGTTTTGCCGAACGGTGATGTCGGCCGTTCCTCGCGCGTAACGTTCGGTAATCTCGGCAATGCTGCGCAGCTGGTGAGAATGAAGCTGGCCCCCGGGGATGCGGATGCGCACCATGAAGTACGGCAGCGCCTTGCCTTCTCCACCCTTGCCGCCCAGAACGCCGAGCCCATCTCCCTGGGTATAAACGCCCCACCACCGCATGTAAGTGCCGACCCATTCCTTCGGAATCGAGTCAAACCCTTCGCGCGCAAAGCGGCGAATCTGCTCGAGCCCCTCCCATGGGTTCTGCTCTCGCTTCAGCCGTTCCGCGCGTTGTGCCTTCGATTCAGTTGGAATTGTCATAAAAAATAAAAAGCCCACCGCCAGGTAGGTTGCACTGGCGATGGGCTTGATCTTTGCCGATTCTAGAGGATTCTTAGGTCAGCAGACCTCCCGCGCCAGTAGACGTACACATACAACAACAAGTACACAACTGGCCGCGCATCATTCGGGAAGCTGACATGTTCGTTAGATACTAGAGAAGGCTCCTGGGGCTGTCAATATTACTTCTCGCGATTTTGCATCGAAAATTTGAATGTTCAACATCGAAAATGCCCATGCAGACGAGCCGCTAACCCAGGAATCCTGGATTTCCTGGCCGAATCCATCTCGCTAAATAATTGACTCAGTTCACTTTAAGCGAAATATTGCCCGTCGAATCTGGGGTTCCACTGGTGTTGCTGACGGTGTATGCGTTTACCGTAATGCTGTAGCTACCCGGAGTTGTGCCTCCTCCACCGCCACCTCCACCGCCGCCCCCAGAAGTTCCCCCGCAGTTGGGAAACATCATCAGGACGCAAAGCAACCCGGTTCCCGCGATTCCCCGTCGCAACTTTCGCATTGCGCCCGCCGGAAGCAGAACCAATCCAAAGACGACCAGAGTTCCCCCCAAAGCGCTCGCCACTTTGAAAGATTTTTGGACTCCTATCAATCCCGCGGTATTGGCGGTAGTGGTTACGCTCACCGTGGCACTTCCGGCCGCGCTGTTGCTGAAATCGACGGTATACGGGTTCAGCGAGTCTGTGGACGCAATCGAGCAGCTCGCCTTTGGTGCGTTCGTGCTACAAGACAAATAAACCCGTCCCGTGCCGGCGGTCGAATTCAGGGTGACCGTACTCTGCCCCGGTTGACCCGCCGTCAGGTTAAGGGATGTTCCACTCATGGTCGGCCCCGCTACCGAAGACGGCGTGTAAGCACGAACATAATCAACCACCATCAATGCAGGGTTCGGAGTGCTACCGTCCGGCGGGCCGGGCCAACTGCCCGTTCCGCCGACAGCGAGATTCAACAGCAGAAAGAAATTCGCATTGAACGGCCACTGCGTTCCGGCGGGAATGTCGCTGGCGGTGCGCACAAAGAAAACATTGCTGGGAGCATCCACATAGAACTGAATCATGTTTGGCGACCAGATCGCGCCGTACGTATGAAAAGCGGTATTCACCTGCCCGCCGCCAGGAAAAGTATAGCTTTGGCCCAGTCCGTTAGCCCCCGAATATCCCGTGCCGTGGATCGTGGACTTGATCTCCGTCGGCCCCAGTCCGCTGGAGGCAGGCACGTTCTCCATATAGTCGGTCTCGCCAGAAGTAGGCCAGCCCACGGTGGTGATGTCCGTACCGAGCGCCCAGAAAGCCGGCCATAGTCCTGGCCCAATCGGAAGCTGCATGCTGGATTCAATCCGTCCATACTTGAAGCTGGCCAGGTTGTTGGCGGTGTTCAACCGCGCCGACGTCCAACTGCCGCTATAGGGCGCGACACTGGAGTTGATCTCAATGGCTTGAATCACTAAATGCCCGTTGCCGTCGATATAGGCATTCGGCGTACCGGCGCTGCACGGAGAAGTCGACCTTCCGGGAGCGCAGTAGTATTCAACTTCGTCGTTGACATTGAGAATGCCGGTGTCGAATTGCCACTTGGTGCTATCGATCGGACTATTCAGAGCGCCGTTGAATTCGTCGCTCCACGCCAGATTCCAGGTTTGCGCGCTGGCAAAGCCAGCCAACAATAACCAGGCGGACGAGAGGACCAATAATCCGCGCGAGCAAGAGAAGATATTTTTCATGGTTTGATACTCCCAGCGAAGTGTGCGCCCATCACTATCACGGTTGCTGTCCGGAACTAAGATGCATGCATCACCGTGGGAGAGCGGGCCTTCCAGGCCCGCGTTATGGAGCGAGGATCACTCACGCGGCACTGAAGCGCCGCTCTTCCACGGTGCGCCGCGCAATATCAAGCCTACCTCAATCCATCCACCAGGTAGAGATCCGAAAGAGTGCGATGGTAGCCATAGACGCAGGTCTTGGCGTCCGGCGTCAGCAGAATGGGCCCGATGGTTTCGACCCCAGCCGGATCGCCGGGCATAAGCTGCTTCACAAAACTCTTCTGGCCGGTGGTCAAATCGAGCCGATAAATCTTGGCGGGAAGTTCTCCTGGGCGATAAATGTAAAGCGAGTGCCCGTCCTGTGCCCACGCAATGGGCTGTTCTCCGGCTTCGAGGCCATGAATAGGATGGGATTCCCCGCCATTCACGGGATAGAGATATCCCAACTGATCGGGGCCAATCCCGGCCACGGACAGCCCATCCGGCGAAACGAAGAAGGCAGTGGCGTGAACCCCCTCGGGACTGATCGCCTTGGGCGGGCCGCCGTCGATGTCCTGTACATAAAGCCGCACGCCATGATCGGGCTCGTTTCCAGAAAACAAAACTCTCTTCCCATCCGGAAACCAATGTCCCCAGGCATGGTTGATTGCATCATGGGTCAGGGGTTTTGCGTCTCCTGCCTTCGTCGGCAGCAGGATCAGTTGTGCAGGAGAATCCTGGGTCTGCGCCATGACCCACTTCTGATCGGGAGACAATGCAATCGCCGCTCCCTCACCCAACAGGACGGCCGGAGAACCATCGGTTTTGCGCACATAGACCGCATAGCTGAGCCCGCCGGATTTTCCGTAGGCTAGGCTGCCTCCACCGCCTTCTTCATCGAAAAGGAGGGTTTGGCCATCCGCGGAAATATCGGCGGGATAAGAATAATCGAGCCAGGTGAGGTCGCGTTCTTTTCCGTCACTCGACACGGCGGTCAGCTCGCGCCGCCAACTGGCTCGATTGAGCAGCGCCCGGCCATCTTTCCAAATATCGAGCAGCATCAGCGTCCCCGGCATGCGGGCCACAAGCCGTTCCTTGCCGGAAAGCGTGACGGCATACAAAGCACGATCAATGCCGGATTTATTTCCGGTAAACCAAATCTCACGGCCATCCGGCGACCACGCCAGCCCCTGATTGCTGTACCACCCGGTGGACAACACGGTTTTCTTGCCGGAGAGATCCACCACAGCGACGGAACCACTGTCATCGCCCTGCGTGGGATGATCCAGGAACGCAACGTAATCACCGTTGGGAGAAACCCGCATATGGCCGATCCACCCGCCGGTCTCATACAGAACTTTGCCCGCCGGATATTCCAAACGATTCTGTCCGCCCACGTCGCGGACAATGGCCACATTGTTGCCGTCCGGCCCCCAATCCGCCCATTGCACCTGGTCAACAATTTCTCGCGGCGCGCCTCCCGCCAGCGGCGCCCGCGCCAGTGTGCCTACACTGACCCAGGTACCAATGGGATGGCTTCCGAGTAGTACCGCCATCTCGCCCGTCTGAGAAACCGACATGAGCTGGGTCCGATTCATCCCCAGAGCGCGCGATTCCGAGCTCTCCGGACGCGCGGTGAAAACCTCCACCGGATTTCCCTGCCAGGACGCGCTATAGAGAATGGTTTGCCCATCGGGCGCGAATCTCGCCGAACGTACGCTGCCCCGCCGAAAGGTAAGCTGCCGGTAAACCGGAGGCGGAGGTGGAGGTTTCTGTAGCCAGGTCCTGCCGGCCCACGCCCCGACTGCCAGCCCTACTAATAGTCCGGCCACGGTGAACACAGCCGAGGTGAATCTTGATTTTCCTGGTTCAGGCGCTTTTGCCACCACAGGCGAAACCGCTACGGCCCCGCTGATGCCCGCTGCCAGCGCGGAACTCGAGGACTCCACATCGCGCTTGAGCCGCTTCAAATCCGAGCGAATTTCCCCGGCGCTCTGGCTGCGCATTTCCCGGTTCTTTTCCAGCGCCTTGTTGATGATGCGCTCGAGTTCTGCCGGCACTTCGGGATTCATGCGCATGGGTGAAATCGGCGGTTTGTTCAGGATGGCGTTAAAAACCGCCGCCGAAGTGTTGCCGGCAAAAGGCTGAACCCCGGTCGCCATCTGATAAAGAACAACGCCGAATGAAAAGAGATCGGTGCGGGCATCCAAATCCTCGCCCATGGCCTGCTCGGGAGACATGTAATCCACCGTCCCCACCGCCGCGCCGGCGTTGGTCAGGTTCTCTTGGGGCGCAACCGTCTCCTGCGCCGACACCCCCACGGTATCGGCTGCGGCGTGCTGATTGGTGAGTTTGGCCAGTCCAAAATCCAAGACTTTCGCCTGGCCGCGCGGGGTCACAAAAATGTTGGCGGGCTTGATGTCGCGATGCACAATCCCCGCCAGGTGCGCCGCCTCAAGGGCATCGGCGATCTGAATGCCATACTCGAGCACGTCCCGCAATTTCATGGGACGCTTTTCAATCTTGTGTTTGAGAGTCATCCCTTCCAGGAATTCCATGGCAATAAAAACTTGCCCCTGGTCCTCGGCTATCTCATAAATGGTGCAGATATTGGGATGGTTCAGAGCAGATGCGGCGCGGGCTTCCCTTTGAAATCGGCCCAGTGCCTGGCGGTCCCGGGCAAGATCGTCGGAAAGGAATTTCAGGGCAACAAAGCGGCCCAGCGTCGTGTCTTCAGCCTTATACACGACACCCATTCCGCCGCCGCCTATCTTTTCAATAATGCGGTAGTGCGAAACCGTTTGGCCGACCAAATGGTAAGAGTCCCCCAGGGCACGATATTAGGAGCTACGGCGAATGAAGTCAAAGCTTATGCGGCGAAAAGCGTCACAAGACAACTTATTGCAGCTTGGCAAACTCTGCCCTGGCTTCCTTGAGGAGCGGGATGTCCGAATCCGCGTCCTTCCACAAGCTAAAGAAGTCTTGAAAGGCAGCTCGCGCCTTGGCAGTATCTCCGGATAACACGTAAGCCCGGGCGAGGCCGAGATGGGCCAAAGCTCCCGTCGGAAAATTCTGCACCATCCCCGGATGATCGACCATTTTCTGAAATTCAGCCGCAGCCGCGCTGCCCTGATGCGCTAACAGGTAAGCCTGTCCTCGCAAGAAGGCGGGATAGAGACTCTCCACCTGACTAGGTGGCACTTCCCCGGTCTCATAGGGCTCTGCCGCCTGCAAAGAATCGATGGCCTGCGCAGCATTTCCCCGGGCAATTTCGATCGCGGCCTCGACCGTGGGAAACCAATAAAGCTTCAACACGGTATTGGAGGGATTGCTCTTTTTCAGTTCTTCCACATATTGCTGCGCTTTATTTGGATTGCCCGCGCGCGCCTCGGCCAACGCGGCAATAACTTGCACGTCCCGGCCTGGAGCCAGGGCCAACGCTGCCTCCGCATCATGACGGGCCAGGTCGGCGTTGCCGAATTCTGCCTCCCGTAACGCACCATTGGCCTGCCATAGTGCAGCCGTCTCCTTGGAATCGGCGCGTACGGCCGAATCGGACGCACGGCGGGAAAAATCACGCGCCCTGGCTAACCGCCCGTAATAGCCCTCAGTGTCAGATTGCGCACTTAAAAGCGGATCTTCATCTCCCGGCTTTCCCGCGCCCCACGCAACCTGCTTCTCCATCTCGGTGGTGTCATGGCTTAGAAATGCCAGGGCATATTCCAGGAGATGCACAAAGGCGTTATCGAGCTTGCGTTCATGAGCTTCTGCAATGGTTGCTTTGGCATCGTCAAAACGGTTCAACGCGACATACACTTCCGCGAGGTTTTCATAACTGACAATGGAATTCGGTTCCAGGCGCAGCGATTCATGAAGTTCGGTGATGGCCTTGTCCCACTGACCGAGCGCAGCATAATTCGCGCCCAGGTTGCCGTGTGGCACATAGTCGCGAGGGTAGCTCTGGATCCATAATTCGTAGGATTGGGCTTCCTTTTCCAAATCTCCATTGCTGAAGGCGTAATCTGCCGTGATGCGCAGTCTTTCCCGCTCGCTGACGTGATCGCGCAGATCATAGGCTTTCTGGATGTTCGCCGCAGCCAAAGTGGGCTGTCCCATGTTGGCGTAGTGAATGCCCAGGCCGGCATAGGCCATGGCAAAGTTGGGATCGAGCTCGATGGCCCGCCTCAGAAACGGAATGGCTTCCGCGTCTCCTTGCTGATTTCCGGTGGTCGCGCCAAGACTGAAAGCTTTCAACGCCTCCAGTGACGGCGTGGTCGCCTCGATCGGCACATCGAACTTCTGAATCGAAGCCAGTGACTCGCCCAGCTTGCTGCGCAGTGCGGATGCGGCCTGGCTTAGCGCTTTCAGTACGCCTTCCTTGCCGGCCGATTGCGACTGTTCTTCGGCTAGTGGATCGCCAGTGCGGCAACTCGATGCGCTCAGCCCCACCACGTATTGACTTCCCAGGCTGGAGATCGACCCCGCAATGATTGCTTTACTCCCGGTGCGAAGGCAGAGTTCACGAGCAACATCGAGCGTCAGTTTATCCGTGGGCTGGCGGCCCATCAGGCGCAAAGTCTCGCCAATTTTTCGATCCGAAAGCACATTGAGAAACGGGGACTGTCCCAACTCCACCGAGAGCGCTTGCTTGAGGGCCTCATCAAACACGGGATCGCCCGTACTATTAGCGAAATCGGCGAGGACGATGGTGTCTTTTTCGGTAAGCGTATTCACCGCTTGCCGCGACCGCCAGTAAAAGAAGCCACCCACGGCAGCGGCGATCACTAAGACTACTGGCACCAGAATCTTCCACGGACTACGCGGCTTTTGTTCCGAAGCCGCGGCCAACGACTGAGACGATCCCGCCTTCTGCGCGCCAGTTACAGCCTGCTGGCTAATCAATAGTCCCGACGCTGTTCCGCTTTCTGCGGTGTTGTTCACCGCGGTTGCGATCGCGCTTCGGCTGGACTCGGTGTCCCGCTTCAATCGTTTCAGGTCGGCGCCGATGTCGGAAGCATGCTGATAGCGCAACTCGCGATCTTTCTCCAGCGCCTTATTGATGATTTCTTCCAGCTTGGCGGGGAGATCGGGATTCAGCCGCACCGGAGCCGTCGGCGCTTTGTGCAGGATGGAATCGAAAAGCACAGCGGACGTGTCCCCACGAAATGGCATGGCGCCCGTGGCCATCTCATAAATCACCGCGCCAAACGAAAAAACATCGCTGCGGCTGTCGAGCTCCTTGCCCCGCGCTTGCTCGGGGGACATGTACGCGACCGTTCCCATGGCCGTACCGGGAGTGGTCAGATGCTCGGCCGTCGCTCCCGCCGTCAACTCTTCCGGGCCCTTTTCCCTCACCGTGATCTTCGCCAGTCCAAAATCCAAAACTTTGGCATGACCACGTTCGGTCACAAAAATGTTCGCCGGCTTGATGTCACGATGGACAATACCCTTGCTGTGCGCCGCATCCAGCGCATCCGCGACCTCGATTGCCAGCGAAAGCAGCGGGTCCATCTCCAGTGGCCGGCCTGAAATACTGTGCTTCAAGGTAAGCCCTTCCAGGTATTCCATGGCAATAAAAGCTTTGCCATCGTGCTCTCCGATGTCGTAGATGGTGCAGATATTGGGATGGTTCAGTGCGGAAGCAGCTCGGGCTTCACGACGGAAGCGTTCCAGGGCCTGGGGATCCAGTGCCACATCGTCGGGCAGAAACTTAAGTGCCACAAAGCGGCCAAGACGAGTGTCTTCGGCTTTGTACACCACACCCATTCCTCCGCCACCGAGTTTCTCGATGAGCCGGTAATGGGAAACGGTTTGGTCAGGCAGTGGAATAAAAACCAACCCTCAGTTGGTTAGTGCGAGGTCCCCAAAGCTTTCTGCTCACAATCGGCCGCCGCGATGAGCAGCTGACCGAATGCCGGGTTTCCCCGCAATTTCGCCAGCAAGGGATCGGAGCGGAGCCCTGCGGTAGAACAGTAATTCTTTTCGATGGCACTCTGAATCAGGCGCATCGCCGCATCGGACTTGCCGCAATACGCCATGATGGTCGCCTCTTCATAGCGTGGCGCTGGATCGCCTTCGGCAATCACCGCGGCTTCGGTTCTCTGCACAATGCCATCCAATTCCTCAGCCGGGCGGAGTTGCAGACAAGCCTCCAGCAGGTCGCGGTGATAATACGGATTGTTGGTAATCTTGCTGACCGACCGTCGCGCTTCCTCAATCTTGCCTTCTCGGAGCAGGACCGAAGGCATCATGTACGCTTCCCATTCCGAGCCCGCATCCAGATGAACAAAATCCATCGCCCGTTGGTTCTCTCCTAAGCCAAGAAACACCCAGGCACACGAACGAAATTCATAGTTACCCGGGTCCAGTGCAATGGCTGTGTCACATTCGCGCTTGGATTCCTGATACATGCCGGCATAGCGGTAGACATAGGACAACGTAAAATGGGCAAAAGCATTTTGCGGACGCCTTCCGACCAGATCTTTTGCCTCTTGATAGGCCTTCCCAAGATCTCCGCGCTCCACCCGGTTGACAATCAGATTGCCGGCCGCCCCACCAAGATTCGGATCCAGCGCCAGCGCGCGCTCATAAGCTGCGTCTGACTTTTCGAACATCGGCGCACCCCCGTTCGAGTACGATCCGTCGTAGTAGTAACGCAGTCCCAGCGATTCCCAGGCCGGCGCATAACTCGGGTCCATTTCCGCCGCCTCTTCCAGAATAGAGATGGCGGCTTTATTCGGCTCAGGGTCATGAGAAATTGCCAGACTCCGCAAGTACAGATCGTATGCATCCTGGTTTTTGGGCTTGGTTTTCGCCTCCATCAGGCCGGCCGTGGCCCCTAACTGCGGCAGCAGTCCCTGGCGAACTTGATTGCCAATCTGGGCTTGCATGCCAATCAGATCCTGCGCGTCGCTGGTGATGGTGCCCTGCCACAGCAGCCGGTTGCTGCCCACATCGATCGCTTCCAGCGTCACTAGAAGCTTCTTGCCTTGCAGCAAATAGTGACCGGTCAGCACCACCGCGACGTGTAACTGATGACCAACTTCCATCGGGTCCACATCCGGAGAGGCAAACTTACGGGTGGTGGCCGCCGGCCGCACGTCCAGGGAGCGGGTGTAGGAAAGCACGTTGGAGATTTCATCCGCCAGCGCGAAACGCAGATAGTCAATGTTGGGATCGTTGCTAATGTTCTGTAGCGGCAGCACCGCAATGGTGTTCTTGTTTCCGCCGAAGCCGCCGCCCGCCCGGTGTTTCCACCACCAAGTCCCGACCGAAACCAGCACCGTAATCAGCAGTCCCAGCGTCCCCAGCAGCAGATAATTTTGCCGGTACGACGAGGTTTGAAAAGTGTTGGTAACCACACGCAGCGGTGCGCTTGCCGAAGTCCGGCTTAATCCGGACTCAGTTTCTCTTTTCAACTTCACCAGGTCGGACTTCATTTCCGTGGCGGTAAAGTATCGGACCCGGCGGTCTTTCTCCATAGCTTTGCCGATGATGGCCTCGAGTTCGAGCGGCAAAGCGGGATTCAAACTGGTAGGAGGAGCCGGCTTCTGGTGCAGCACGGCGTCCAACGTGGTCACCACGTTGGTTCCCGCAAATGGCTTCTTCCCAGTGGCCATTTCGTAGAGCACCACCCCAAACGAAAAGAGGTCGCTGCGCGGATCCAGTTCCTCGCTCCGCGCCTGCTCCGGCGACATGTACACGGCCGTTCCCGGAATCACGCCCATCTGGGTCAGCGAGTCTTCGAAATTGCCTTCGCTGTTGGCTACCTGTTCCCGTGCCAGCTTGGCCAATCCAAAATCAAGGACCTTGACCTGCCCGCTCTTCGTTAAGAAGATGTTCGCGGGCTTGATGTCGCGATGAATGATCCCCTTGGCGTGCGAAGCCACCAGCGCATCCGCCACCTGCACCGCAATCTCCAGAATCTCTTCCAACTCCAGCGGAGTGCCCCGGATGCGCTGCTTCAGGCTTTCGCCTTCCAACCGCTCCATGACAATAAAAGGACGGCCGTCGTTATCTTCGATGTCGTGAATGGTGCAGATATTGGGATGATTCAATTGCGACGCGGCCCGGGCCTCCCGCCGGAAGCGCTCCAGCACCCGCGAATCTTTGACCAGTTCTTCGGGAAGGAATTTCAGGGCAACCCGGCGTTGTAGCTTGGTATCTTCGGCTTCATAGACCACACCCATCCCGCCGCCACCGAGCTTTTCGGTGATGTGGTAATGCGAAATGGTCTGGTCGAGCAAAGAAAAGTGGGATTCCACCCTAGGGCCGCGATCTTAGGCGCTACGAGGCCCGAAGTCAACCGGCTCTTACACTTAGATGCCGTTCGACTCGAACACAACAACCGGCATACCCGTTCAAACTTGCCACTTTCTTCCCCCAGCATTACCTTCTAGAATTAGGTGCAACACCATCATCATGGATACAATTCTGCTGAGCCTGCTTTGCGTTGCCAACCTTCTGCTTCTCATAATGGTCGTGCGACTGTTTCAGCGGGCCTCGAAGTCTTCCCTACAAACTGAAGCACTCACAAGACTTGCAACCCAGGCCGAAGCCCTCCACCAGACTCTTTCGCATCAGTTCGCATCCGCCACCGCCGACATGGCATCGCGTCTTGAACAGACGAAAGGCGATCTTCGCCAGCAGGTCTCCGACCGGCTGGGCGACGGCTTTACCGGCATACGCAGCGCAGTCGAACAACAAATGAAAGCGGGCAGACAGGAGCAGTCGGAGAGGTTGGCTGAAGCCCGCACCGAGTTGACCACTTCCCTTGCGCTCACCACTTCCCAACTCAAAACCGAATTCGATGGTCTGAATCAGAAAACAACCCAGAACCTGGAAAGCATCCGTGACCGTGTCGACGCCCGATTGCTCGCCATCACCGACCAGGTCCAGCAAAAGCTCGACCAGAACATCAAGGAAGGTTTTGCGCAATTTGAGAAAGTGCAGCAGCATTTGAAAGCTGCGGAAGAGCAACTGCGCGAAGTCGGCGCGCTCGGCCATTCAATCAATGACCTAAACAATCTGCTGAAGCTTCCTCACCTGCGTGGGACCTTTGGCGAAGCCAGTCTGGAACGTCTGCTGGCCGACTTTCTTCCTGCCAATATGTTCGAAATCCAGGCCCAGCTTCCCGAAGGCGGCGGACGCCCCGACGCCCTCATCCAATTCCCCGATCGCCGTCTGCCCATCGACGCCAAGTTTCCCCGCGAGCAGGTCCTGGCCTTATTTGAAAGTAACGATCAAGCAGAAATCGCAGAAGCGCGTCACGAATTTGTGCGCGTGATGAAAGTGGAAGCCCGGCGCATCAAGGCCTACATCCAGCCGGAGAACGGCACCACCGACATCGCCTTGATGTACCTGCCCAGCGAAACCCTATACATGGAGGCCGTCCGCAATCGCGATCTAGCCGACTGGCTCAACCAGCAACACGTTTTCCCGGTCTCGCCGAATACCTTGTTGATGACGCTCCAGACCATTGCTCTGGTACATAAATGGTATGAAGTCGCCAGCCGCTTCGAAAAGAGCCGCCTGGAGCTCGGCAAGGCTCAGAAGTCTTTCGACTTTTTCCAGGGCCAGTTCGAGAACGTCGGCAAGAACCTGAACAAAGCGCAGGAAGCTTTCGAAACCGCTCAGAGGCATCTCAAGACCTATCGCGGACGGGTCACCGTGCTCAGCGGCCAGGAACAGCTGGAATTAGATGCCAAGAACGGCGATGACCCTCTGCCGTTAGAGGACAAAGCCAGTGCTTGAGCCAATTCATTTGTTCGGAAATTCTCTACGCGAGTTCTTCCACTTCAATTTCCGCGGCGTTCACCCCATCAAAGTTGACGAAGAAGCACTGTATGGCAAGCTCAGGAAAGTTCGCTTTCACTAGCTCCTTCGCGCGCCGCAGTTCCTGTTCATGATGGTCGGATTCGCGCTGGCGATCTCCCCCAAACGCCGCCAGTCCACCGTACGTCGCGCAATCCGAATGGCTCATCAGAAACATACGCTTGGTCTGGTGCAGCCGGATGGACATTCGCACCTGCTCCAGAATGAAGTCGCGCTCAAAATCATTGCGCGGCGATGCCAGGGTTTTCGCGCCGCCGGCCACCACAATCATGTCGGGCCGTAAGATCCCCTGCTTCTGTAAGAACTTATGCACCGCCAGCCGGATGCGCTGATCGAAGCAGCACAACACCGCCGCGTCCGCCACATACGGCCCAGGTTCGGAATCGAAATGAAATACTTTTTTCATGCGGATCCATAAATTCTACCCCAACCACTGTCATCCTGAGCGCAGCAGCCACTTTGCAAAGCGAAGTGGCTGCGGAGTCGAAGGACCCTACCCCCTCAACTGCACTCACGAACCACCCTCATTGTGCTAGCATCTCCGACCATGCGCACCCGCTTAACCTTCATCCTGCTGCTGATCGCTTTTTCCATTTCCCACGCCCAAACCCACGCCAAGGTCAACGTCTTCGCCACTCAGGAGGGTTTCGTCGACAGCCACGGCGCCTTGATCTACTACATGTCCGTCGGCCACGGCGCGCCGCTCCTGATCGTGCACGGCGGCCCGGGCGCATCCCACGATTACTTCCTTCCTTACTTATTGCCGCTCATGCGCACCAACCGCCTGGTCTTTATTGACGAGCGCGGTTCCGGCAAATCGTCGAAGCTCGAAGACACTCGCCAGTACACCATCTCCAATATGGTCGAGGACATCGAGACCGTCCGCCAGGCCCTCGCCCTCGGCAAAATCAGTCTGCTCGGTCATTCCTACGGAGGCGCGCTCGTCCAGGCCTACGCACTGAAATATCAGCAGAATCTCTCTCACCTCATTCTGGGCAGCACCTTCGCCAGCACCAAGGAACTCAACGCCGTGCTGGCTAAAATGAAAGCCGCCATGTCGCCGCCAGACCTCGCCCGCATCGATGCCCTCGAAACCGCCGGCCTCTTCGGCAAAGGCGAACTCTGGGAGCATGGACGCTATCCCGACGAATATGCCAAGCTGGCCTGGGGCATCGGTTACTTCCCTTATCTCTATCAAAACCATCCCGATCCTAGCTACGATCCTCTAGCCTCGAACGCCGGCACCGCCTGGGACGTCTATCGCGAAATGTGGGGCTCGCACGGCGAGTTCGTAGTGGATGGCAACCTCACCGAAGTGGAATATCTCGATCGCCTTCCGCAAATCAAAGTCCCCACTCTGATCATCGTCGGCGACCATGACGAGTGCGATCCTAAAATGTCTCAAGAAATGCACGCCAAAATCGCCGGATCAAAACTAGTGATCCTCCCCAAGAGCGGCCACATGACCTTCGTCGACCAGCCCGACAAATTCATTCAAACCGTGCGAGACTTCGTGGCGCGATGAGCGCAACCAGGCTTTCGTGGATTCTTCCCACGCTTGGCATGCTGTTTTTCGTTGCGTGGCGCTTTTCGGTGCTACGAAAACAGCGTCTCACCCCCAAATTATTCTCGCCTTCCAGCCCGGAAAAGTGGGACCTCCCTCAGCTCATATTGGCCAGCTTCCTCGCGATGTTCTTAGAGCTGGCCCTGATTCGCTGGATCGCGGTTGAAATCCGGGTCTTCGCCTATGTCAAAAATCTGGCGCTCCTGCTTTGTTTTCTCGGCTTCGGTATGGGATGTGCTTTGGCTCATAGCCGCGTGCGCTGGCTGCGCTCCGCCAACGCGCTGGTAGGACTCTTAATCATCGTCCGCTGGCCGTGGTATGGAGGCCAGGCCCTCGAAGGACTTTCTCGATCTCTAGGTGCCGGCGCGGACGCCGAGATCTGGAATTCGACAAAGTGGAACTGGGCCGGATCTCTCAGCGCGTTCGCGGTGGCTGGAGCCTTGTTGCTGCTGGTTACATTTGTTTTCATTCCCCTGGGACAAACCGTCAGTCGCCAGCTGGATCTGGCCAGCGATTCCCTGAAAGCCTATTCATGGAACGTCGCCGCCAGTCTCGCCGGGATTCTCGTCTTCTTTATGTGTGCCTGGGCCAGTCTTCCTCCCACCATTTGGCTGGGCGCGGCATTCCTGGGCTTGGGACTTTTGCAGTCAACCCGCCAAGAGCGACTCCTCGTCGCCGCCTTGGTGGTTCCCGCCGTTCTTCTGTTGCACGAAGCCGCAACCCCCACCCATTTCGTCGTCTGGACGCCCTACCAGCAAATCGGACTGTACCGGCAAACTTTCCCCGACGGCGGCTTCGAGCGCATCGGCATCACCGTGAACCACACCGGATACCAATCGATCGTGGACCTCTCGCCAACCTTTCTTCTCAGTCATCCCAAGCTATTGCAGGAATCGATCGATGAAAATCCCTACAATCTCCCGTTCCGCTTCACTACAGCCGCGCCTAACGTATTAGTTGTCGGAGCAGGAACCGGCAATGATGTTGCCGGGGCCCTGCGCGGCGGAAGTCAGACCATAGACGCTGTAGAAATCGATCCGCAAGTGCTTCGCATCGGCCAACGCGAGCACCCCGAACACCCCTACCAGTCGTCTCGCGTCTCCGTCCATTTAACCGACGCGCGCGCTTTCCTGAGGCGCACTCACCAGCACTACAACCTGGTGCTATTCGGATTGCTGGATTCGCATACCCAGATGTCCGACTACTCCAACATGCGCATCGATAATTTCGTTTATACCGAAGAGGCATTTCGCGAGGCCCGAGATTTGTTGACCCCGGATGGCGTCCTCTTCCTCAAGTTCCAGGTCGATCGGAATTGGGTCGGCAAACGTTTGGCTGAGATGTTGACTGAAACTTTCGGCAAGCCTCCGGTGGTCTTCACCGCTCCTTCGAGCTTTACGGCGCAGGCCACTTGCTTCGTGATTTCCAATTCAGAGGAGATCGAAAAGCAGCTTGCGACGGACCCGCGGCTGGCAGCCTTCGTCACTGCGCATCGCCCAGCCTTCTCCGACTCGCCGCCGGTCGCGGTCACCACCGACGATTGGCCCTATCTTTACCAGCAAGGACATTGGATCCCTGCTACCTATTTCCGGGTGGGCATTCTGGTCGTGCTTCTTGCCATCGGCCTTTACTGGCGAATTCCCGAGGCGCGGCATCAGGTGCCATCATTATTTTTCTTCAGTATGGGAGCCGGATTCTTGCTGCTGGAAACCCAGGCCATCAGCCGTCTGGCTTTGTACTTCGGCACCACCTGGCAGGTGAATGGGATTGTCATCACGGCCCTGCTCACCACCATCCTGGGTGCCAACATTTTGACCACAAGACAGTCGAAGCCTTGGCCCAGGCACTGGCTTTTCGCCGCGCTCCTCGCGGGACTAGCGCTCGTTTACTTCACGCCTTTCAACCGGATTCCAGCCTCAACCGCGATGGTCGGCTGGATTCTCGCCTGTGCCTTCGCCGTCCCGGTATTTTTCGCCGGTCTCCTGTTCGCCAGGGAGTTTCGCAACGTGCAGTCACCCAGCGCAGCACTGGGCTCCAACATGCTCGGAGCGGTTGCCGGCGGACTGCTGGAAAACTCGTCGCTCATCTTCGGACTGCATGCCCTCCTCTTGGTCGCGGCAGGACTGTATGTAATGGCGGCTTTAGGAAGCCGGACTAAGCCTCTTCACCTCGGAAAATGATGTCCGGTCAATACAACCAGGGCCAATCCTACAAGGAGCAGCCCTGCGAAACCGCACACCAGCGCTATGCGTCGTACACGTCGTTGTTCAGGAGAGATCGTGCTTAGTTGCGCTTTAATGTCAGGTCCGACCTCGCTCAGTGAGGCGGTTAAGCCCGGTACCGAAGTTTTGTAGACCACCCAAAGCATCACGAACACCGCGACAATACACAGCCAGAAAAACCCAGAAATCCCCATCGCCATCGCCAACCTGTGGGCGCGGGGAGTCAAACCACCGAAGTCCTCCAGGGCCAAACCGGGAATCATGACGATTGGAGTTATCAGGAAAGAAATCAGCACGGTTGGAACCCGGTACATCTTGACGAACGCCCTGATTTTTTCTTCGTCAGCTTTCGAATCAATGAAGTAACACTTCCCCTTGCGGGTAAACGGAACAAAAACCAGCCGCCCGCTCGCATCTTTCGCGAATTGGGATTCAACCATGCGGTCCGTTATTCTGGAGAACCAAGAGCTCATCGTCGCTACCTCTATCCCAGAATTTCTTTTCCGTCCCGGAAAATGGCCCAATTGTACGCCGGACGCCTTATCTTTTTTCGCTTTTTACGAAGGCTGGAATTCGAAATAGAACTGATAGTGGTTTCGACATCCAGGATTGAACTGCGCCTTGCACGTTGGACAGGAATAGCCACTCTGCATATACTCGCGAATGGTCAACTCCGTACCACAAGCCCCGCAAAGTATGGCTTTCCCGTCCCACTCCTTCTTCGGCCACACCTCGATCGGATGATCGGCCAGCGCGGCATGGCAATCTTTGCATGCGTAATAAACTCCGCAACACTTCATCTTGATGGCAATAATGTCGGTCGGCCCGTGCCAATGTTCGCACCGGGTCTGCGGATCAAGATTCACGCCGCGCACTTCTGGAAGATTCGAAATCATGGGGAGAAATCGCGAAATTCAACCAATCGTCAGCAGTTCTTCGTAGAATCCGCCAATCTGCCGCGCCCGGTCCACAAAGTGGATCTCAAGAATCCAGTGCCGCTTTCGTCCGGAAGCATCGAGCGTCCGCATCCGGTTGGGATTCTCAGGATGCACATAATAAGTGATCTTGTCCCCCGAAATTTTTTCGTGGGGAAATTCCCCGATCAGATGTCCAGCGATCGGCCCGCCGTATTCCCAGCCCGCATCCTTCGCCAACTGATGCGCGTACCCATAAAGTTCTGCCCCGGTGATATCCGGATGTTGCTCAAAATATTCCTTGCCCCTGGCAAACCCTGCTTCGATATCACGGCACAGCTTGTGTTTCACCGGATCATTCCCCACCACGAACGTTCGTCCAAAATCCGCTTCCCACTCCTCGAACACCGGCCCCAGATCAAGAAACACAATGTCATCTTCCGCAACCGTCAGATCGGGAGGGTTCTCGTCATAAGGCGCAAGCGTATTGCTCCCCGCCCGCACAATCCGTTTATGCCAATACTTCGAGATCCCATACATGCGCTCGGCCAGCGCATAGATATTTTCATTGATCTCCGTCTCTTTTTGCCCCGGACGAATCACACTCCGCGCTTCGACTTCCGCAAAAAGCGCACCGGCCTTTACCTGTGCATCCAACAACGCCGCAGCTCGAACTTCTTCCAATGGCTCCATAATGAAATATTAGGCACACCAGGCCACGCCACGCCAACTCCATTTCATTGAGTGGTACCGTTTGAAACTCAAACTGCACCACTACCTGTCATCCTGAGCGCAGCGGATAGTTCGCGAACGCGACCTAGATGCGAAGTCGAAGGGGCTTCCCGGTCGAGCACCGCTCGACCAGCCCGTGTGGCGCGGACACTCTTGTCCGCGTGCCGTCACGGCCACGGGTGCCTCAGCTCTTTTACCCACCTGATCTCTAGAGGGTGCCCCATTCTAACGTCAGCTCTTTCGGCGTTAGAGTGGGGCTTTTGACTTTAGATTTCCTCCCATCACTCTCACGGCATCCAAGCCCCCGCAGCCCCGAAGGGGCGGCACAAACTTAGCTTTCACAGAGGCAGGTTTGGCTTCCACTCTGTTCGGAAATCGTAACGCGCTCGACATGGTTAGGACTGCAGCCGGCAGATTTCTTCCCATTTTGGCACACCCGCTTCTTTTCATAACGATGCGGACTTTGTACGTACACTTCCGCTAGTACAAAATGTTCCACGTGGAACATTTGTGCAAATCGTCATTGTGTTCCACGGGGAACATTACTCGCATTTACGCTCCTCGCTTGCTCTTCAACTCGGCCAGCAACTGCTCGATGCGGTCTTCTTTTTCGAGCGCCGCTAGGCGGTCTTCCATGTTGTCGGCGGCGATCTCGGACTTGGCCTGGCTGGTCGCTTGCGCGTGCGCCACCTTGTGCTTCATACGGTCGAAGGCGTTGGCACTGGATCCATTGCCCGACGCGATCTTCGCGTCGCTGGCCTTCGACACCGCCCGCGCCCGCCGATGCTGCGCGATGAGCAGGTCGGCCTTGGCCTGCGCCTCGGTGAGCTTCTGTTCCAGTTGACGCAGAGCTGTCTTCAAGTTTTCCACCTGCGCTTTTTGATCGATGATCTGCTCGGCATAGCCTTCGGTGAGGTCGCGATAACTTTCCACGCGCTGGAGAGCGGCGCGCGCCAGGTCGTCCTGTTTTTTGTCGACGGCAAGCTCGGCCTTGCGCATCCACTCGGTGACTTTGTCTTCGTTCTCTTTGCGTTTATTTTCCAGCAGGTGCTGATCGGCAATGGCGATGGCCACCTGCGTCTTCACTTGCAGCAACTGGTTCTGCATGTCGAGGATGACTTGCTTGATCATCTTTTCCGGATGCTCAGCCTTGTCGACGAGATCGTTGAGGTTCGCGCGGACTAACGTTGACACTCTCTCTAGTAATGCCATGATGGACTCCTTAAGTTTTTTTGCTATCAGCTGTCAGCCATCAGCTCTCAGCTGGAGGAAAAATAAAGGGACGAGCCGCAGCTCGTCCCTCAGCTACGTTCATGCCGCCGGAGGCAGCGCATCCTTGGCGGGCTTGTCACCGAGGGTGCGGACCTTGGACAGCAAGTCGGTCATGCTCATGCCCGACAGGGTTTCGAACAGGGCCGGAACTTGTGCCGCCATCTTGGTGATGTCGCCGGTGATCTTGTTCATCCCCGCCGCCTCCCCGTTCCCTGTCGAGACGATCGTGATCTTGTCGATGTTGGCCAATGGGCTGGCCAGCGCCTTCACGATCTCCGGCATGCTGGCGAACAACCTATCGATGACCGCGGCCTGGTTGTACTCCTGGAAAGCTTCGGCTTTGACGTTCATCGCCTTGGCTTCGGCTTCACCTTTCTTGAAGATGATCTCGGCCTCGGCTTCACCTTGGGCGCGGATTGCTGAAGCATGACCATCGGCCTCAGACATGAGCCGTTGCTTTTCGGCGAGGGCCAGAGTTTCGATCCGTTGACGTTCAATCTCAGCACCCTTCAACACCGTCGCGATGAGTTCTTTTTCGCGGCGGTTGATTTCGGCTTCCTGGACTTTGACCTGCTGTTCTTTCTCGACCTGTTGCACCTTCACCTGCTCGGCGATGACCTGTTGCTGCATGATGTTGGTTTGGATGTCGTAGGCTTTATCGGCCTGCGCCTGCTGCCGCTTGGTGACTTCGACGTATTGCGCTTTCTTGACCTCCAGATCGCGCTGCGCTTCCGCTTGCTTGGCAAGCGAAAGCGTCTCTGCCAGCACGCGCTCCTGGTCGGCTTGCGCTTTAGCTACCGCGGATTCGCGCTGCGCCAATGCGCGCTTGATGGCCGTGTCACGGTCAGCTTCGGCCGTGGCCACATCGGCGTCGCGCTTGATGCGGGCGACGTCCGGCTTGCCCATGTTGGTGATGTACTCGTTCTTGTCGCGGACTTCCTTGATGGTGAACGAAATGACTTCGAGGCCCATCTTGTTCATGTCGTCGGCGCAAGTGGAGCGCATGCGGTCGGCGACCATCTCCGGCTGCTTGACGATTTCTTCCACCGTGAGTTGTCCGATGATGCCACGCAGGTGACCTTCCATGACGAGGCGAATCAAACCTTCGCGTTCCTGTGGAGTCTTGGTGAGGAACTGCTCCGCCGCCGTCAGGATGGACTCCATGTCCGACTTGACTTTGATTTGCGCAACGGCCTCAACCGTGACCGCGACGCCCTGCTTGGTATAGAGGTCCTGTTGCGGAGCGACGTCGAACGACATCAACTCCAATGACAATCCGCGGCAGATTTGCACCATGGGGAGAACGATCGTGCCATGCCCCTTCACCACCCGCGTTCCACCGACGCCGTAAACGATCAGCGCCTCATGCGGGCCCGCTTTGCGATACAGTCCGGCCAACGTACTCATGAGGAACACAAGAGCCATCATGCCCAGCCCGACAAAGACCCAAACTTCCAGTGTTAATCCCAAAAACATATAGCCTCCTATTTCAAACCTGCTTAACTTTCAAAACTCTTCAGTGCGCCGACTGACGGACCGCGTCCAGATCATGGACAATGCGCTCCGGATCGTTGTGGCCGAGGAAAACTTCGCCGTCGGTCATCTTGATGCGAACTCCCTGGTTGCCCCACACATAGGCGCGGCGATTGCCAATGCCGCGAATGCCGTAACCACCAGCGATGCTCCAACTGTCGGGCGCGTATTCTTTGATGTGGCCGGCGGGAATGGTACGCAGACGAAAACCCAATGTTCGGATCTCCACACCTGAACTGGTGAACAGATAATGAAAGCCGCTCCATGCCATGACGCAGGCGCCAAGCAGGATCAGGCTCACAAGGCCGAGGGGAAGACGGGCTGCGGACATAGTTGGCGTGCTCATGCTCCAGGCAAACCCGATCAGAGGTAGCAACATGATCAGCCCCCAACCTTTTCCGGCGTGAACTTCGTCAGCAATCAGCGCACCGGAAGGAATGGAGGTGCCGCGATGAGATCCCAGATAAATTGCCAGCAAGATCAGAACTGAAATTGGGGTAATGATGATCAATGGCACAGGATTTACCGGTGCACCGTAAATGTTGTAGTCCAGGATGCTATCGACCAGGAGATAGATCAATCCAACTTGCAGATAGAAAAATGCCAGCAGCGCCCAAGAGAAGGTGCCTACTACAGTTTTTCTGTGGCTGACCCAAAGCACGACGGAAAAAACCGCAAGCATAAATGCCATGAAACCCAGGCTGTATTCGAGATTAGTTTCACGGGACATCCAGCCGTTGGCCTGGCCTGCTGCATTGAAATGGGTCGCCATGCGCACGGGCAGGCGATCCCAGACCTGCCAGTTGCGCAGCGCGAACAGAGGCAGAGCGAGCCACATGGCGGCGATCAGTAGTTTGAAGTTTCGATTCATAGAATCCGTTACCTCAGGGGCTAAAGCCCGTACAGCAAAGACCCGCCTTAATCGCAGCGCTTAAGCGCTGCGCACCCAAAATCACGCGAAGCTCTCAGACCGGATCAGCAGAAGCCGACTCTCCTGACATCTCGCTCCACAGGCGCACGTAGGCAATTCCCTTTTCGTAGCGAGTCACGACCACCTCGCTGGCTTTGGGGATGGCGGTGTTATTTTCCGACCGCGCCCCGCAAGTCCTCCGCGTACCGGCCTGCGAATAGATGATTTCTCCCGTACCACCTTCGCGGATGGGAACAGAAACGCGGCCGAGCACTCCGGCCATTTCGAAGTCCGCGGGATCGAGGTTCTCATCTTCAGAAACTAATACGCGGCTGAGAAAAACAAAGATGATTCCGCCGCCGATCAAACCGCAGAGGAGAGCAATGCCCAGTCCAGCCAGGAACCAGATCCCCGAAAAACGCGTGAGCAGATAACCAGCACCGCCGAACCAAGCCAGAAAAGCCGTAAGCGTCACAAAGTTGAAAGGCGAAACCTGGCCTCCGTGTCCGTGAACCTGAGCTTTTCCCGCGCCCCCGTTTCCAGCCCCACCGTGGACGTGGGGCAGGTGCGCGTGACCGTGAGGAAAATGCGGCAAGTGCAAGCGCAGACTGCCGGCCAGGAATGAGAGAAGACTCAGACCGAAGCCCACCACGAAACAAATCAAATAGAAATTTCCCCAAGTCATCGTGATCGTCTCCTCTCCGACGCGCGGACGGCGTGGGCCCGGGCTGCGGGTTTGAGCGCCTCCAATAAGCGGTCGGCCAGTTCGGGCGTGTCGAGAATGGCGCCCAGCAAAATGAAGCACCGCCGCGTATCTTTCTCGCGCGCCGCTTTGATCATGACTTCACTCACTTCCGGATCACTGGCGAATCTTTCCGAACCCTGCAACAGCCAGACGTCCAGCTTGCCTTCGATGGTCCGCAGATCGGAGGTCAGCTCGGTGTGGTATCCCTCGGGATCGTCTACAAGAAACCCTGGGTGCACTTTGAAAAACTTCGCCAACAACGTGCGGGAGGACTGCGTCATGTGACGGCGCGATCCACCTTCGATCTGCGAAACGTACGACTGGCTGATGCTCTTGCCCTGCTCTTTGTGAACGGCGCGCACCAGTTCCTGCTGGGTCATGGCGCGGTCGAGTCCGCGAAGGGAACCTTCGACTTCACGCAGGTAGCGGATTTTCTCGGCCAGAGTCATATTTCGTATCGAGATAGTTATATTGCAATATGCGATATGTGTCAAGAAGTGGATTTGGCGGGTTTTCAGCGGTTTACGGGCGAGGATTAGGCAATTCGGCGCGGTCTCTGCAAATAGCCGAGCCAGGCTCGGCCTGGACGGGCGAGAGCGCCCGTCCCCACATGGGCTGTGGTGGCGGAATGAAAAGCCCTCGACTGGAGCCGAGGGCTTTTCTGGCTTACTGATGATGGAAGTTTATTGTTTGCGGGCGTTGTGTTTGTCGCGATAGATCTGGCGCGACATTTTGTTGTCCTGGCGATTCACTTTGGCTTTTTCCGCCGGAGTGAGTTTTCCGCCGTTGGCAGCGCGGTCTCGAGCGACCTCACGGTTTACGGCACCTTCTTTGCGCTCGAGGTGCGCGGTTTCGCCGGGGGTCAACTGGCCACTCTTCACGCCCTGAGCGATGCGGTCCTGCTGATTTTCGGCGCGTTTGCCGACTTCGGTGTTGGGAGTTTGCAGCGCAGTTTGAGCGATGACTGGCAAGGAAAACGCTGCCAGAGCAGCTCCGAGAAACAGTTGCTTGATTTGCTTGTTCATAGAAGTTCGCCTCTTTCGTTTGAGTATGTGTCAGCCGGTTTCAGTGTCATCGGCTGCTCAGAATGTCAAAACACAGAGTGTCCAGAAATGTTGCGGGGGAGGGGGTGGGAATTGGCACATGGGCGGAAAGCCTTGCGGGGCAATGGTTCCGGGGTGTCATCGCCAGAGTAACGTTACTGCGCGCCGGATCCCTCGCCCGGCTGAAGAACGCCGGGTCTTCGGGATGACAAGGGTAACAATAGTTGTTACAGACCGGCTTCTATTCGGGAGCGGGGATCGAGGGCGTCGCGCAGGGCGTCGCCGATGAAGTTGAAGGAGAGCACGGCTAGCATTACGGCTAGCGCGGGAAACAGGACGAGATGCGGAGAGTCGAAAAGATGGGCGCGGCCGTCATTCAACATCGCGCCCCAACTTGCCGTCGGAGGAGGAACGCCTAGACCTAGAAAGCTCATAGTGGCTTCGGCGAGGATGGCACCGGCCATGCCGATGGCGGATTGCACAACCACTGGTTGAATAATGTTAGGCAGAATGTGGCGGGTGATGATGCGCAGATCGCTGGCGCCGAGCGCGCGGGCGGCTTCCACATATTCGCGTTCGCGGGCGGCCAGCACCTGAGCGCGGACGAGGCGCGCGTAGCCCACCCAGCCTCCGAGAGAAAGGGCGAGTACCAGATTAAAGATTCCCGGACCGCGAAAGGCGACGAAGGCAATTGCCAGGAGAATTCCGGGGAAAGATAGGAACGCATTCATGACCACGATGTTGACGAAGCGATCGAGGCGTCCGCCATAGTAGCCGGCGGCGGAGCCGACGATGAGGCCGAGAAACAAAGACACGGCGACCACGCAACTGCCGACCAGCATGGAAATGCGGGAGCCGTAGATGAGGCGGGAGAGGATGTCGCGTCCCAACTCGTCGGTGCCGCACCAGTGGGCTGACGACGGGCTTGCCAGACGATTGGGGAGATCGATGTAGGCCGGGTCTTGCGGCGCGATCAGCGGGGCGAAGAGGGCGAAGATTATGAAGATGGCGACCAGGACAACACCGATTGTGGCTAGGACGTTGTGGCGGGCGTGGCCTGCGACCTGGCGCTGGAACGAGATGGTGGTGGTGGACATGGTCAAAAGACTCTAACCGCAAAGGTCGCAAAGAAAGACCGCAAAGAAAATCTCTTGTGGGTTCTCACTGTCTGATCCTCGGGTTAGCCACCGAATACAGAAAGTCGGTCAGAAAATTTACGGCGACGTAGGTTAAGCCAATGGCCAGGATGCAGCCTTGCACCAAGTAATAATCGCGGTTGCCGATGGACTGGATGGTGAGGCGTCCGATGCCGGGCCAGGAGAAGATGGTTTCGGTGACGATGGCGCCGGCGAGGAGCGCACCGAATTGCAGGCCGAGAACGGTGATGACTGGGATCATGGCGTTGCGCAGGGCGTGGCGGTAGACGACGGTGCGTTCGGGCACGCCTTTGGCGCGGGCGGTGCGGATGTAGTCTTGTCCCAGTTCTTCGAGCATGGAGGTGCGGACCATGCGGGTGAGGATGGCGGCGAGTGCGCTTCCCATGGTGATCGCCGGGAGAATGAGGTTGGCGAAGGTGCCGGAGCCGGAGACGGGGAGCCATCCCAGCTTGATGGCGAAAAATAAAATCAGGATGGGGCCGAGCGCGAAATTTGGGAATGACAGGCCGAATAGGCTGACTACGCTGAGGAGGCGATCGTCCCAGCGATTGCGGCGTTGGGCGGAGCGAACGCCCGCGGGGACAGAAAGCAATATCGCCACCAGCAGGGCGGCGAGCGTCAGTTGCAGAGTGTATGGATAGCGCTGGGCGATCAGGCTGCTAACGCTTTGGTTGTAGCGGATCGAAGTGCCCAGATCGCCGTGCAGAACACCTTTCCAGTAATGGAGATATTGATGTCCCAGGGTCTGATCGAGTTCGTAGGTGTGGCGGGTGGCTTGGACGTCGGCGGGGGGAGCGCCTTCGCCGAGCATCTGGAGAACGGGATCTCCAGGAACCAGGTGGATGAGCAGAAAGACCAGCGAGACGACCAGCCAGATGACCGGCAAAGTGTAGAGCACGCGGAGGGAGAGATAGCGAAGCATTAATTAGGCTCTGGGCTTTAGGCGTTAGGCTCTGGGCCTCGCGCGCTAGAGCGCGTGCAGAAGAACGGAGTGTTAATCGCAGCGGTTAAGCGCTACGCCACCCAAAATCCCACTCACCTAAGAGTGTTGCGCTGCCAAAAGCAGATTCCTCGGAGGCAAGCCTCCTCGGAATGACAAGATGGTATGGGTCCATGAATGATTCAAGCAAAAGCCAATCCCCTTCCGCCACCTGTGCAGGATACAGTGCCTCAGTTGGGCAGCAAGCCATAAACATCGACCTCGGTGCGGGTGCTTACATATACCTTACCGTTGGCGACGGTGGGCGGGACAAACTTCACGGCGTTGCCCGCCTGGTCGCGGTTGTTGGCGGCTTGTGTGCTGTTCCATTTCTCGATCATCAAATTTGTAGCGTCGTAGGCGTGCAGAATGGCCGGGCCCGTGCATGCTGCGGGCACCGGGGACTGATAGCAATTGGTGCCGTTCGCATTGGGGCTGGCGTAGCCATACAAGCCCGCGTCAATGGCCCAGACCATGCCGTTGCTCGATCCCTGAGACGAGATTGAGGGCGAAGCATCTGGAAAGCCATAAGCTTGACTTGATTGCGAAGAAGCAGAGGTGCTGAATAGACCGGTGTTGGGGTCTAATGTGAACTGCTTCAGGACATCGCCCGCACCGGCAAAATAAAGACTGTTCTGCCAGAAAGCGGCGGTCCCCCAGAAGCCTCCGGTGGCGCCGAAGTATTGGGGAATCTGATTGTTGTTGCTGGGGTTATAGGTCCCCATACTGTCGCGGTTAATCAGGTATACGACGCCGTCCTTACCCAATTCCGCCAACACATGCTTGGGCCCCGCGGTTTGGTCAGGCAGCAGGACCGGCCCGCCCGAGCCGAGATCGGTATCGTTTTGTTCGAGCGTGAGTTCGTCGTAAGGGGTGAACCAGCCGGCAAGTTGGAGGTTCTGGCCGTTGGGCGTGACGCCTGCGGCTGGAGTCAGCCGGAGAACGCTGTCACCGTAGTCGTTCTCCATGGACATGCCCGAGCTCTGATCGAAGACGCCGTTTCCGGTGGTGACGTAGACATCGCCTGTGCTGTCGACTGCCGGCGCGCCGCCTCCGGCCCAAATGCCGCCATCTGCGCCGCCCAGCCCGTTCGGAGTGGTGTTGAAAACGCTGACTTGCTGTTGCACGTTGGAGGCTTTGTAGCCGATCAACCAGCCGTGGTAGGGGGTTTGGTCCTCGTGCGCGGCAAACGACACGTAGACAACTCCGTTCGACAAGGCCAGGCCCGAGCGCTGGTGGTGCAGCTGCGAGTTGAAGCTGACCATGCCGCCGGAAGATCCATCCCCGGTTCCCGGGATCGTCGCCGCAATGGTCACCGGCGCGCTGAACTTCTCATTGCCGGTGGTGATGTCCAGAGCGTGGAGCCGATGGTAAAAGGTGAGCGGCGGCAGTGAGCAATTGCCGGAACCCGTGCCGGGAATCTCCGACGCGGCGACCAGGTAGATGGTGCCGGTTGCGGGATCAATGACGGGCGTTCCTGTCACCCCCACCTCGGGATAGACGTCGCCGTAGCAGAAGCCCACGTCGCTCCAAACCACGGACGTCTCCCCGGTGGTACCGCCGTGCATGGTGTCCAGCAGCGGTGCTTTCCAGAGTTGAACGCAAGGACTCGCATCGGCGTCGAAGGCGTATGCGCTATCGTTCTGGGTGGCGACAAAGATCACATTGTGAATCGTGCCGTTAATGGTCAAAGCCGGCACCCAAAGCGGCTGAGTGTAGATCGCGCCATCCACTGGGCAGGAGAACAGCTTGCCGAATGCCGACTGGTCCACGGTGGAAGTGGTGAGGGCGTATTCCTGGGTGTTGGCGCCGTCCCGCGAGAGATCATTGTGATAGGTGAAAACGCCCGCGAGGTCGCTCACGGCGACGCTGGCCCCGGCGCTCGCAGTGGGTTGGGCAACGCTGAAGGCGGTGATGCTATGAATACCGGCCGTCGCGGGCGGAGTGTAAACCCCGGCGGCGGACATGGTACCGACAGTCGAGTTGCCACCTGGCACATCATCCACTGACCAAGTGACGCCAAGATTCTTGGGATCGCCGGTCACAGTGGCGGTGAATTGCTGGGTCTGGGTGGTGATTACGACGGCGGCTATTTTGGGAGTTACGCTCACGAAGGGGGTGCCCCCGCCGCCACCGCCGGAAGTGCCGCCGCATCCTGCGAATCCCAACAGCGCGGTTAAGGCGAAAATGCCACACAGAATGCGAGCGATAAGTTGGCGCTTCTCAGTCATTTCCACACCCCCGAAAACAGTCTCAGGATACAACCTGCCGGAACTCTTTAAGCTATTTCAATGGTACGGTGCCGAGTCAGTCAATTCCGTGAAGGTCGGGTGCAACAAGACGAATGCATCTATTCCGCATGTGATCCTACGTGGGCCGGTTCGAGCTTTTCAATCCTTACTTTGGCGATGCGGCGGCCTTCCATCTCTTCCACGGTGAAGCGATGACCTTCGTAGTCGAAAGCGTCTCCGAGTTCCGGCACTCGTTGCAGGCGGGCCAGCACAAAGCCCGCCAGGGTTTCGAAGCCAGCATCGCGCGGCAAGGTTAGCTGATACTGCGATTCCAGATCACGGAGTCCCACCGAGCCTTCCAGCACGACCGCGATTTTTCCCTCGAGCAGGGGCTGCTCGGGGGGAGGAACGTCGAACTCGTCTTCAATGTCGCCCACCAGCTGCTCCAGAATATCTTCAACGGTAACCACGCCGGCGGTCGAGCCAAATTCGTCCACCACCACAGCCATGTGCCGCTTGCGATCTTTAAATTCATCGAGGAGTTCAGTGAGGATCTTGGTCTCGGGCACGACCAGCACATCATGCATGATCTGGCTGACTTTCATAGCGGCGATGCGGGCGGCAACCGGCTGTCCGGGAGTGACGGTCAGCCGCAGGCGGGTCCATCGCATCAAGTCTTTGGCATAAAGCACGCCGATGATGTGCTCGGGGCCAACTTTTGGGTCAAAGATCGGGATACGGGAATGTTGTTCTTCGACCACGCGTCCCAGAGCGTCGTCGAGCGACAAATCGCCGGGCAAGGAAAAAATGTCGGGGCGCGGCACCATGACTTCGCGCACCGTGATGTTTTCCAGTTCCAGGGCATGGTGGATCATCTCTTCCTGGAAGGGAGGGATTTGGCCGAATTGGCGGCTGGCGGTGGCGATCAGCTTGAGTTCGTCGGGCGAGTGGATGGGGCCCTGCTGGGTTCTTGGTGAACCAAAAATCCGCAACACTGTGCCTGCCGCCCGGCTCATCCCGTAGAGCAAAGGCCGGGAGAGGGTCAGGAAAACGTCCATGGGGGCGGCCACGGTAAGCGCGACCTGCTCGGCCCGCTGCAAAGCCAGCGACTTGGGAACCAGTTCGCCCAAGATCACGTGCAGGCAGGTGATCATGGTGAAGGCCAGAACGATGGCGATGCCGTGGGCGTAGACCAGGGCGTGCGGGACCTGGTTGATGAAACCCACGCCTTCGACAATGTGGGCCACGATGGGTTCACCGATCCAGCCCAGAGTGAGGCTAACGATGGTGATTCCCAGCTGAACGCCGTTGACGACTTCGTCGAGATTGCGGTGCAGCTTCTGGACGGTGCGGGCGCCGATGCGGTGGGCTTCGATGAGCTGCTGAATGCGAGTATCGCGGACGCTTACCAGGGCGAATTCCGCGGCGGCGAAAAATGCATTGGCCGCCACCAGCAGCAGAACCAGGAACACCCGGAGGAGCACAAAGGCGATCATGGATGGCTAATTCTAACATTCCAAAGGGGGTATGGCTGTGGAGATCGTGCAAAAAGCCCCACCCTCCAGCGAAAACCACGGGAAGTACAGGGCACCCATATTATTTGGGATGTAAAATGGAAAAGATCCCAGGGCTATGTTCCCGGTTCGTTCATCGAAAGTTAATCTATTCTTTGCTTCCATTCTTGGGATTCTGCGGTCTAACCCACAGAGAAGACAGGCCCATAGATTCTGCCGAGAGTGGCAGGAACAAATTCGGGAGCACCTTCGTATCAACTGTTGAGCGTTGAAGAAACGAAATTATTCATCGCAATTTATCGCAGTTTCCGTCATCCAAACTTTAGGTAGTCCCAGGAGGCAGATGTGAACGGCAATATAAATGGAAAGAAAAAGCGGAAGAAGCGGATCATCATTATCAGCGTCGTGGTGCTGGTGGTGCTGTTGTTTGCCGGAGTGCTCTACGCTTTCAGCCACGGTGGGACCAAGATTGATCCGACGAAGCTGGCCAAAGTAGAAAAAGGCGACCTGGCGAAAAGCGTAGTCGCCACTGGCAAAGTCGAGCCCATCACCAAGGTTGAGGTGAAGTCAAAAGCCAGCGGCATCGTGAAGAAGTTGCTGGTGGACGCCGGCGACAAGGTCAAGAAGGGGCAACTGCTGGCCCAGTTGGACAAGCTCGAAATCGAAGCCCAGGTGGAACAGTCCAAAGCGTCGCTGCAAGCTGCGGAAGCCAACTTGACGAGTTCGAAGGCGGATTGGGAACGCGCCAAAGTAGATGCCGAGGGGCCGGACGTGCCGCTGACCAAGCGAGCTTATGATCGCGCCGAAGGCATGGCCAAGGATGGCGTGGTATCGCAATCGGCACTGGACGACGCCGAAAAGGAATACAAGATGGCGCTCAACAAGCAGAACGTGGCCAAAGCGCAGATCACGGTGCTGCTGGCCAAGATTGCGCAATCGCAGGCGCAAATTTCAGAAAGCCGGGCCAACCTCGATCAGCTCGAAGAGCAGCTTAGCTATACCGACATCGTTTCACCGATTGACGGCGTAGTGCTTTCGCGCGACGTGGAATTGGGCGATGCGGTCAGCTCCATTCTTGTGTTGGGATCATCGGCAACACTGGTGATGACACTGGGCGATACCAGTTCGGTTTACGTCAAAGGCAAAGTGGACGAGAGCGATATTGGCCGGGTTTATCTTGGGCAGCCGGCGCGAATCAAGGTGGAGTCGTTCAAAGACAAGACCTTCAATGGCGTGGTGACCAAGATTTCTCCCATGGGGGTGGAAAAAGACAACGTCACAACGTTTGAAGTTCGTGCGTCCATTAATAACCCGGGCGGCGAACTGAAAGCCGAGATGACCGCCAACGCCGAGATCATTCTGGAAGAGCACAAGAACGTGCTGCAAATTCCGGAAGGCGCGATTCTTTACGACAAGGACAAGAAGGCGTCGGTCGAAATCCCCAATCCCAAGGCCAAGGACGGCAAGGACAAGATTGCCGTCAACATTGGCATCTCGAACGGGGCCAAGACGGAAGTTCTCAGCGGATTGAAAGAAGGCCAGGAAGTCGTCCTACAGTAGAAACCTTGAGGACAAGCGCTTGGGATTCTTGATGGCAAGGAACGAGGCACGGGTTATATGACCGTGCCTTTCGTTTTGGAAACTGATTCGTCCTACATTTTGCACAAAGCCTGAAGGGGGAGAAAAGCATGAGATCCCAAAGAATTCGTTTCACGATACTGGCAGCCTTGAGTTACGTGGCTGCGATCTGCCTGTTGCCGGGGCTCGCGTCAGCGGCGGATGGCTCGTTTGACCGTACTCTGCACGTTGCCGGACCGGTTAATCTCGAAGTGGAAACCGGCTCGGGCAACATTGAAATCCGCACCGGTAGTTCAAACCAGGTGCAGGTCACCGGACGCATAAAAATCAACGAGTGGTTCGCAGGGAGCAACGGCGAGGATAAAGTAAGACGGCTGGAAGCCAATCCTCCCCTTCAGCAGAGCGGGAATGACATTCGCATCGGGCATATTGATGATCCCGAGTTGCGGCGCAATGTTTCCATCAGCTATGAACTGGTTGTCCCTGCCGACACGCAGTTGCGATCGCACAGCGGTTCGGGCAGCCAGGTCATTGCGGGCGTTCATGGACCGGCGGAAGTGAGTTCTGGGTCAGGAAGTCTCAAGATTTCAGATATCGGTGAAGATGTACGGGCGAACGCCGGCTCGGGCAGTATTGATATCGACCACGTTCATGGAAGCGTGCATGCGAGGGCGGGCAGTGGAACCATCCGCGCTACCGCGATTGCTGGAGGTTTTGAGGCTTCGACGGGTAGCGGGAGCTTGAGCCTGGAACAGACTTCTCCGGGATCGGTGCACGTGGATACGGGTTCCGGCGGCCTGGACTTGCGCGGTATTCAGGGCTCGTTGGAGGCCAGGGCCGGAAGTGGAAGCATCCATGCCGAAGGCGACCCTACCGGCGCCTGGTCGGTGCACAGCGGCTCCGGCGGTATCAAACTGAGGTTTCCCTCCACGGCGGCTTTTGATCTGAGCGCTCATACCAGTTCGGGATCCATCAACGTGAACCATCCCTTGACGGTGCAAGGGTCGATCGGACGCAAGGAGATCCACGGGAAGGTTCTTGCCGGTGGAGTGCCGGTGGATGTGGAAACGGGATCGGGAAATATAGAGATTGAGTAGAACAGTCGTTGGTCGTGCGTCGTTGGTCGTTGGCTAAAAGCCTTGCTCCTAACTGAAATTACAGAATCCCTGGTCGATTTTGCCAAGGACCACGACCCATGACCAACGACTCTCCTATTACCTACGTGCCTTGACTCTGCCTGCGCTGGAGTTTACCGTCGAGATTTACTGGGAAGACTCCGTCTTCATTGCGAGGAAAGCACTTGTCGAATCGTCCGATCATTACTCTGACCACCGATTTCGGCCTCAACGATCATTACATCGGGGCCATGAAGGGGGTCATTCTGAACATTGTCCCGGATGCGCAGATCGTGGACATTTGCCATGCGGTGCAGCCGTTTGACGTGCTGGACGGTGCGCTGACCATTGCGCAGGCGTACAGTTACTATCCCCCGGCGACGGTCCACTTGGTGGTGGTTGACCCCGGAGTGGGGACCGAGCGCCGGCCGATTCTGGCGTCGAGCGATCGCCACCATTTCGTTGCTCCCGACAATGGAGTGCTTTCGCTGATTTATGGGCGGGAAGAAGGCATCCATGTCCGCCACATCACTTCCGAGCATTATTTTCAGCAGCCGGTGAGCAAGACTTTTCATGCCCGCGACATTTTTGCGCCGGTGGCAGCTTATCTGTCCAAGCGGATGGACTCCGACAAATTCGGGGACGAGATCACGGATTTCATACGCTTCAATGCACCCAAGCCGAAATCCGTGGACGGGAAGAGTTTGCGAGGTGTGGTGCTGAAAGTTGACCGCTTTGGCAACCTGGTCACCAACATCACGCCGCAAGATGCTCCCATGCTGTTCCAACTTGACCCGCTTCCTTTCAAAATTCTGGTGGGCAAGAGCGAGATCACCGAAATCCATTCGACTTATGCCGAGGGAAAACCGGGCGAGGTTTTTGCGATTCTGGGGAGTATGGGTTATCTGGAGATCGCCACCAATCGTGGTGCTGCGGTGCAACTTGTCGGATCCGGCAAGGGCAGTGAAGTGAATATCGTGCTGGAAGGCGCAGTGGCTGCCGGGAACGGGCAGTAGCCTTTACAAGCTTTTTGGCCGGGGGTGGACGTAGCGTTCCATCTCGGCTGTCCACTTAAGAAATCGCCACAGGTTGCCGCGCTCGCGGATGGCGAACTCCCAGAATTCCAGAAAGCCGATCTGCTGCATCTTCACGCCACAATAGGTTTCGATTCGCCAGAGGAGGTAGGGGCTGCGCCACGGGGTGAGGCGGTGTCCGCGAGTGGCGTTCCAGAGGAATCGAAGGATGTAGCGCATGGGCCTTTTTTAGTATAGCCCGAGGCGGTGAGACCTTCTATTAGTACGCGCAAGATCCCTCGCCCGGCTGAACTGCGCCGGATCTTCGGGATCACCGGAACGATGGTGGGTAAGTAGCGCATGCTAAAATCCAGCTTCTGCTCGAGGATTTCTGTTTCATGTCCGATGAAAACGCACGTCAGAAGGCCGAGCACCATTACTACGCCGCCCTTGATCTGGTGATGGAAGGCGAGCAGGAACGGGCTTTGGCCGAATACGGGAAATCCATAGAGATCGATCCTGCGTTCACCGAAGCCATGCACGGCATGGCCAAGACTTTGCAGGACATGAATCGCCTGGATGAAGCCATTGCCGTCGCCTATCGAATCGCGGAGCTTGATCCTGATGACGTGCTGGCCCACACCAGCCTTTCGGTGTGTTATCAGAAAAAAGGCATGATCCCCGAGGCGGAGGCCGAAGGGAATAAGGCGAGAGTGCTGGGGTGGAAGCAGCAATTGAAGAAAAGCAGTCCTTCGTCGTAGGTCGTTCGTCGTTGGCTCAACCAAATAGCGGACGACGCACGACCAAGGACCAACGACTACAGTTCGTACTTCTTCGCCAAATGGCGGAAGGATCGGTAGGAAATTTTCAGCAACTCCGCGGCGCGGGTTTGCACGCCATTGGATTGTGTCAAAGCGGATTGCAGAAGAGACTTCTCGATGTCGGCGACGTACTTTTCCATGTCCAGGCCTTCCGGCAAGACCGCGCCGGTGCCGGCCGCAAATGTGCCGTTGACTCCCACGCCTGCGGCCGCAGCTCTTGCTTTGGAGCGCTCGGCTGGCAGCTCGACGTGGAGTTCTTCTCCGGTTTCAAGAGCTACGGCGCGTTCGATGGTATTTTCCAGCTGCCTTACATTGCCCGGCCATTCATAGCCGCACAGCGCATCCAGCGATTGCGGATTTACCCGGATGATGTTTCTTCCTGCCGCGGACACATATTTCTTGAGGAAATGGTTCACCAATAGAGGCACATCCTCGCGGCGCTCGCGCAAGGGTGGCACGGAAACTGGGATGACGCTAAGCCGGTAATAGAGGTCTTCGCGGAATGTATTTTCGGCGACCTGCTTGTCCAAATCGCGGTTGGTGGCAGCGATCACACGAACGTCGATGGCAATCTCGTCCGTGCCTCCC
The DNA here is from genome assembly GCA_963762965.1 of Terriglobales bacterium. GTDB lineage: Bacteria > Acidobacteriota > Terriglobia > Terriglobales > Acidobacteriaceae > DATBAX01. The sequence continues at coordinate 2,839,345 of CAVXME010000001.1, read as the reverse complement.
ACTGGACGAACGCAGCGTTCCTGTAACACGCGCAGCAGTTTGACCTGCATGGTCAGGCTCATTTCGCTGATTTCATCCAGGAAGACTGTTCCCTGGTCAGCAACCTCGAACAGACCACGCTTGTTCTGATTGGCGCCGGTGAATGCGCCCTTCACATAGCCAAATAATTCACTCTCCAGCAGCGTCTCAGGAAAGGCCCCGCAGTTGATGGAGACGAACGGCTCCGTCGCCCGCGGCGAGCACACGTGAACGGCTCGAGCAACCAGTTCCTTACCGGTGCCGCTCTCCCCGTAAATCAGCACAGTGCTTTGAGTGGAAGCGACGGTGCGAATGGTTTGCTTCAGCTTCTCCATCGCGGGGCTTACACCGACGATGTTGTCCAATGAATTTCGGGTGGCGGCGTCGCGCTTGAAAGCGAAGTTCTGGCGGCTGAGCTTGGTTTTCTCCAGAGCGCGGTTGATCGCCAGCTTGATTTCGTCGACCAAGCCAGGAGATTTGCGGATGTAATCTGTGGCTCCGCCAGCCTTCACGGCTTGGACGGCAGCCTCGTAATCGTCGACAGCTGTAATGAGAATCACAGCGGAATCAGGCGAAATCTGGTGGGCATGGCGCAGTACTTCGATGCCATCCGTGTTCGGCATCTTGATGTCCGTCACAACTACGTCGTAAAGCGCGCCGTCCAGTTTTCGCTTCGCGGCATCGCCGGAATTGACGGTTTCTACCTTGTGGCCGTCGCGGCGCAAGGCGATGTCCAGCATTTCGCAGATGGAGCGCTCGTCGTCGCAAACCAGGATGTTACCCACGCGCTCCTCCTCCCACGGCGACTGGAGCCGATATATTTTCAATGGTTCGACCTTGAGATTGCCGATCACGCGCGATCTGCACCAGGCCAAGGTTCTCCGCCGCGATCATTCTTCGCAACCGCAGCACGAAAACACTGCCTTGTCCGGGCTTGGACCGCGCCCAGACCTTACCTTCGTGGGCTTGCACGATCTGATAAACGATGGCAAGGCCCAACCCCGTGCCGCCCTCAAACTGCGACTGGAACGGCTCAAAAATCTTGTCGATGATCTGTGGGTTGATGCCGGGGCCGGTGTCAGCAAAATTGACCTGCCAGTCGTCACCCACGGCCTCGACCGAAATGCGCAGAGTCCCGCCACCTTGCATGGCGCGTACTGCATTCTCGGCAAAATTCCAGAAAACCTGCTTGATCTTGTCTCCGTCGGCCAATGCCAACGCTTCCTGTACAGCGTAGTTGCGTTCGATGCGAATACCCGTGTTTTGCGCGACCAGACGATGCTCCAGCAAAGTCAGGGTGTCATCGAGCAGCGGCAGAAGATCGACCTTGGCGAACTGATATTGCTTTCCCCGCGAATAGGCCAGAAAGTCGGTGATGATGCTATTCAGCCGCTCGGATTCCCGCGTCACTATTTGCAGCAGTTGACGGTGCTCGTCGCTCAGATCGGAAATGCCGGAGAGCATTCCAACCGATCCGGCAATGGAAGTTAGAGGGTTGCGAATCTCATGCGCGATAGCGGCAGCAAGCCGTCCCACCGCGGCCAGGCGGTCCTGCATGCGGACTTCGCGCTCCAGGCGGCGGATTTCCGTCAGATCGTCAAACGTATAGACGTAGCCGAAATCGTCGCCGCTGGGCACAGTAAGTGCGGACACCATCACGCGAAATGTCTTTCGGTAGGTGTTGGCGGCGACAAAGCGTACTTCGCCATGGGTAGGCTCCGAGCCCACCAGCGGCAAGGGATCAAGAAAAAACTGGTTCACTGGTTGGCCCAGCAGCTCACGCTCGGGATGGCCCAATAGAGTTTGCGCTGCCGTGTTGGCCAGAGTGATGCGTCCATCGAGGCCAGTGGTGATGAGCCCGCCGCTGATGGACTGAATGATGTTCTCGTGCAGAGCCTGGAGGTTTTCCAACTCCCCGCTGGTGTGCTTTAGCTTTACGTCTACCTGGCGCAGTTTGGCGGACAATACTCCAGCGAGATAAGCCACCGCAAGATAAGCAAACAGGTTTACGAAAATGATGGCCTGAAATCCGCGAAGCTCGGGATGCGACGATGAGTAGGACGGAATGACCCCGAAATAAGCCAGCTCCAGGACGGTCCCATAGAGGATGAACGCGAGAGCGGCACTCAGGTAGGCCCACAGCCGTGGCAGGAGAACGCTGGCCACGATAATGACCAGGGGATAAAGAAAGTTCAGTGAACTGTCTTCGCCGCCAGTCGCGTAGACCACCAGGCTGACCAGGGCCAGGTCCGTGAGCACCTGCAAGACGGACTGAATGCGGAGGTCCTGCCAGAAGGAAAGCAGGAGAAGATAAAAGACAGATATTGTGTACCACAGCAGAATGGTGTTGATGAATAGTCGCAGCGGCAAAGGCGACGGAGTAAGCCGGGCAATTGCCAGCTCAATTCCTAACAGAAATGTGAGGATGATGATGCGAACTTTGACCAGCCAAGCCAGCCACTGACGCTCATCGAACATCGATTGCATGCGTAATCCAGATTCCGCGCTCTTTCTCCGAAGAACACAATCCACGTTATGGAAACTGTAGATTGCGGGTGAGAAAAGCTTTTCAGCGGACGACGCGGCCTGGGCTTGTTTTTCCCGGGCCGCTTCGTCCGAAACCCTTGCTAGCCTGCCAGTTTGGCGATCATCGAGAACAATGGCATATACAGCGAAATCACGATGCCGCCGACTGCGACGCCCAGTACGCCGATGATGACTGGCTCCAGCATGGCCAGCATGTCCTTGGTGGCAGAGTCGACTTCGTCTTCGTAGAAATCGGCAATCTTCTGTAGCATGGAATCCATGGCGCCGGTGGCTTCGCCAACCCCGATCATCTGTGTCACCATGTTGGGGAAAACGCCGGATTCGCGGAGCGGATCGACAATGGTGCGGCCCTCTTCGATGGCTTTGCGGACTTTCATCAAAGCTTCTTCCAGCACCGCGTTTCCTGAGGTTTTCGCAGTGATGGTCAGGCCTTCAAGAATTGGCACGCCCGAAGTAATCAGCGTACCGAGAGTTCGGGTAAAGCGTGCCACGGCAATCTTGCGCAGCAATATCCCGACGATCGGCATTTTGAGCATTGCGTAATCCAGGTAATAGCGGCCCTTGGGGTCTTTTCGGATCTGCTTGACCCCGACCACCAGGCCCACACCACCGAGAAGAAAGAACCACCAAAACTGGCCAACGAATCCGCTCAGTCCAATGACAATGCGGGTGGGCAGTGGAAGCGCTACGCCCAGGCCGACAAAGAGGTTGGCAAAGATGGGAACCACCCACTTCAGCAAGGCGCCTACGATCAATACGGCTAGACTGACGACCGCGACCGGGTAGATCAAGGCCGACTTCACCGCCGAGCGCAGTTTGACGGCCTTTTCCACGTACGCAGCCAGGCGTTGGAGAATGATGTCCAGGATACCGCCGGTTTCACCGGCTTCCATCATATTGGTGGTAAGGTCGTCGAAAACTTTGGGAAATTGCCGCATGGCATTGGCCAGAGTTGCACCACCTTCGACCGTGGTGCGGACGCCGTTTAGCGTCTTCTGGAAAGTCATGTTCTCCTGGTTGGCCGCCAAAATCTCCAGACATTGCACCAGGGGGAGACCGGCGTCGATCATGACCGAGAACTGGCGGAAGAAGATCGCGATGTCCTTGGTCTTGACCTTGCTAGTACCGAAGGTCGGCATGGAAAATTCCTTGCCTTTTTCACGGATCGATCCCGCCGTGATCTGCTCGCGCCGCAGCTGCGTGGCCAGCATTTGTTTATTGGGCGCATTCCGTTCACCGCTGACTTTTTGCCCGGATGCGTCCTTGCCCGAAAATGTAAAAACTGCCATGGTGACCTCTCCTGAACTTCTCTGGATTTCTGCTTGCTAAGTTCCTATCTGCAATTCCAAACTGTTACCGCTTGCCCAGGGTCGCCCCTTTTGCCATCACCGGCGTCTGACCCTTGTTCAAGAGTCCAGCACCGCGGTTAATCATTTCCTGCAATTCGTCCGTGTTGCTGGAGCGCGCCATCGCGGTTTCCAGCGAAATCTGTTTTTGGAAATACAGCGTGGCCAGTGATTGGTTGAACGTCTGCATGCCGAATTTGTCCTGACCGGATTGCATGGAAGAGTAGACCTGATGGATCTTGTCTTCGCGAATCAGGTTACGGACGGCGGCGTTGGGCACCAGTATCTCCATGGCCATGGCGCGGCCTTTGCCGTCGGATTTGGGCAGAAGGCTTTGGCACATGATGCCTTCCAGCACCAGCGACAACTGGGCCCGAATCTGAGGTTGCTGGTGCGCCGGAAATACGTCAATGATTCGGTTGATGGTGGACGATGCCGAGTTGGTGTGCAACGTGCCGAAAGTCAAGTGGCCGGTTTCCGCAATGCGCAGTGCGGATTCGATAGTTTCCAGGTCGCGCATTTCGCCGATGAGCACCACGTCGGGATCTTCACGAAGGGCGGCGCGGAGAGCGTCAGTGAAACTCTTGGTGTCAGCATGCAACTCGCGCTGGTTGACCACGCAGTTCTTGTTCATGTGCACGAATTCGATGGGGTCTTCAATGGTGAGAATGTGGTCGTGCCTTTCCGTGTTGATCTTGTCGATCATAGCGGCCAGGGTGGTTGATTTGCCGGATCCGGTTGGTCCCGTGACCAGAACAAGTCCGCGCGGTTTGTCGCACATCTTGCTCACGACCGCTGGCAAACCAAGCTGGTTGAACGACTTGATCTCGAAGGGAATCAGACGGAAGACAGCCGAAGTCGCGCCACGCTGATTGAAGACGTTGGCACGGAAACGAGCCAAACCTTTGAGGCCGAAAGAAAAGTCCAGCTCAAAGCTCTCTTCAAAGCGGTGCTTTTGCGCGTCGGTCATGACGCTGTAGGCGAGTTGCTTGGTTTCCGCCGGCGTCATCTGCGGCAAGTCCAGCGGCACCAGATGCCCGTGGACACGGATCTGCGGTGGCGAGTTGGTGGTGATGTGAAGATCGCTACCGCTCATCTCCAGCATTCTTTTCAGAAGATCGCTTAGTGCCAGTCCCATAACCTTTTCTTCCCTTCTGTCCTTCTCAAACTCTAGTGAATGGTTTCGCGGGCCACTTCTTCCAGCGTGGTCATGCCGGCCGCCACCTTGATCAGCCCGCTGCGGCGCAAGGTGATCATGCCCCGCTCAATGGCTTTCTTTTTCAATTCCACCGCGGACGCCCCGACCAGCACCAATTCCCTGATCTCATCGTCCACTTCCATGACTTCGTAAAGACCGCAGCGGCCTTTGTATCCGGTGTTATTGCAGTTGGCGCAGCCCTTGCCCTTTTGGATCTTCACAGTCTTGGATTCTTCCGGGGTGAATCCCTCTTCAAGCAGTGTCTGCTGAGGCACTTCCACAACTTCGGTGCAGTCTTTGCAAATTCGGCGGATCAGTCGTTGCGCGCAGATCAAGTGCACGGAGGTCGCGACCAGGAACGGTTCAATACCCATGTTCATCAATCGGGTAATGGTTTCCGGTGCGCCGTTGGTATGTAGCGTGGAGAGAACCAAGTGTCCGGTGAGCGCGGCTTTGATCGCAATTTCCGCGGTTTCAAAGTCGCGGATTTCGCCGACCAGGATGATGTTGGGATCTTGCCGCAGGAAAGCTCGCAGCGCAGCCGCGAAGTTCAAGCCGATCTGCTCTTTCATCTGTACCTGGTTGACTCCGGCGAGTTGGAACTCAACCGGATCTTCGGCGGTCATAATGTTCGTATCCGGCTGGTTCAGACGCGCAATCGACGAGTAGAGAGTGTTGGTTTTACCGGAACCGGTCGGGCCGGTGACCAGCACCATGCCGTAAGGTTTGAGAATGGCTTTTTCAAATTTGACCAGCGATTCCGGCTCGAAGCCCAGCTTGGTCATATCGAGACGCAGGTTCTCTTTGTCGAGCAACCGCATCACGATCTTTTCTCCCCAGAGCGTAGGGAGCGTGCTGACGCGGAAGTCGAGTTGCTTCTTTTTCCCGCCAATTTGCATTTTCAGCATGATGCGGCCGTCTTGCGGCAGCCGTTTTTCGCTGATGTCCAGCTTGGACATGATCTTTACGCGGGAAATGATGGCGTCCTTCAACTTGAGCGGCGGCGACATGATGCTCTGCAATATGCCGTCAATGCGGAAACGCACGCGGAATTCTTTTTCGTACGGCTCCATGTGAATGTCGCTGGCCCCGCGCTTTACAGAGTCGGTCAGAATGAGGTTCACCAGCTTGACGATCGGAGCTTCGTCGGCGGCGCGTTCCAGATCAGCCAGCCCGATTTCTTCCTGCTCTGCTTGCAGTTCGACGTCGGCCTCGTCCATGTCCGTAATCGACTGCATGACCTGTTCGAGGTCTTCTTCCTTGGTGGTGCCGTAAGCCTTTTCGATGCCCTCGAGGATGGAACTCTCGGAAGCCACCACCGGCTCAATGTTGAAACCGGTCATGAACTTGATATCGTCCATGGCAAAGACGTTGGTGGGATCGACCATGGCGATGGTCAGCGAAGCGCCCACGCGACTCAGCGGAAGAATCTGATAGCGCTTGGCGGTTTCAAACGGAATGAGCTTGACGACGGAAGCGTCAATTTCAAAATAGGAGAGATTGATGGCGGGAACGCCATACTGGCGAGAAAGGAAATTGGTGACGTCCTCGTCACTCAGGAATCCCAGCTTCACCAGGGCGGAGCCCAGGCGGCAGTTGGTTTCCTTCTGCACCTTCGTCGCTTGCTGCAACTGCTCTGGGGATATGACCTTCTCTTTTACGAGAAGATCGCCCAGCCGTTGAGACATACTTTCAATCTCCTAGGTCGTAACGACAGAGAAACTTCTGTTAACTTTGCTTGGCTGACGCGCAATCGTGGCTGTTTGTCAGGGGAGACAGGCAACGTGTTTCGCGTTGACATAAATTGTCACAGCAGATGGGTTACTGCACCAGTAACTTTGGTTCTATACACATGGGTGTACTCCCAGCAACTTATAGATTTATCAATCGTAGAGACCGCGTAAACAGGGGTGAATCGCAGTTAGATAAGGCGGATTTAAGACAGCTGTGGCTGGGTTGAGAAAACACTTTGGTAACCGGTGCTATGCTTTGGGCGTTACGAAGATGAAGAAGCTGATGATTGCGGTAGTGCTCGGCGGGGTAGCTCTCGGTACCCCAATTCCACGCGCGCTCGCTCAGACTCCTGACAAGCTCGTTTTCCACGCCGAGTCGGATCAAGTTTTGGTCCCAACCTTCGTGTATGACAAGACACTCATCACTTTGCTTCCCCAAATGAGACCCAGGGACACTAGAAACCTATGGAACTGGAACCATGGTGAAATCAGTGATTTGAGCTCGAAGGTTTTTCACCTTTTTGAGGACGGCAAGGAACAGAAAATCCAGAACGTCACAGCCCGACGCTGGTTTGCTCACATGGATGTGTACGATAACGTGAGCAATCATGTGGAGTATTCAGACACGCCGATAGGAAAATGGAAAGGCCCAGACTTGGGGCCGAACTGGGGCCCGGTTTTTGAAGTTCATTTGTACCTCATAGCCTATGCGCCGCCACCGTCAGCCCAGGGATCCTGTCACCTAATCGAAGTCAAGGTGGATCGCCCTAACTCGTTTGTCTTAGCTCGCAGCCAATACTGCAACACCAAGCATTCCCCCAATGACCCTCTGAACGGGACGAAGTTCGGTCAGCAGATGGAAGGTGACGCAGCGTCGAGACGAGCTGGCAAAATTAACTTATCCCTGCAAACCGGTTCCTTCTATACCGATACGGATGCCCTCCGGGTTAACATCGCACTGGAATTCCCTTGGAAGACTCTAAAGCACGAATGGCGTGATGTAGGGACGGTGCACAGTGCCTACGCGACGATTGGCATTTTGGGAATGGTTTATAGGAAGGATGGCACTCTGGCAGCACGGTTCAGCGGTCTCGGGTGTTGTTCCCCTGATCTCCCACTGTTTCTTTGGGGTGGTCTCTCGCTCGGCTACGCTTATTCCGACTTTGATCCGGCGTACATTCCGACCGCCTATGAAGCTCAAATTCAGCTGCCGCCAGGGGAATACAATCTGCAGGTTCTCCTCAGCGATGGAGCGAAGTTCGGTCGAGTACGAGTGCCACTTACCGTGGATCGCTACGACCGAAAGCAACTGGCTGTTAGCTCAATTGTTCTTTGCAAGCGATTCCGCAACGCGGCTGCGTCCACGCCAGAAGCTTCAGTAGACGATTTTGCTTCCCAGTACGTGCCTCTGGTGAGCAACGGTGTTGAATTCACTCCTGCAGGGGACACACGGTTCAAGAAAGGCGATGCTCTATTTGCCTACTTCGAGGTATATGAACCTCCGCTTGACGGTCAGCCAGCGGCGACGGTTCAGAGTCAACTGAAAGTCACGAATGTCAAAACCGGCGAACTCAAAGTCGATACCGGCGCTCGAACTGCTGCTACGTGGATACAGCCGGGCAGTTCGGTAATCCGGATTGCAGAGGAACTCTCGGTCGAAAAGTTGCCAGCAGGCTCGTACCGGCTGGAGGTGCAGGCCTCCGATTCAGCAGGGAAGAGTACCGTCTGGCGGGCGGCGGAGTTTACGGTCGAGTAGAATTCTTCGAAAAGAAAAAACAACAGACGAGGACAAAGAAAGTCTGATGAAAACCACAACGCATACTCGGCTAATCATATTTTGTCTGTTTACATCGCTTGCCACTTCCACCATAGCGCAAACCCTGCGACAAGAAGCGGACCGCGTTGGAATGCTCGTAGGCACAGCCGTCAATCCTGTCTATCTCTCCGAAGAGGCCTACGCTTCGACGCTGGCGCGCGAGTTCAATATGATTGAGCCCGAAGACGCCATGAAATGGACCGCCATCCGCCCGGACGAGAAGACATTCAACTTTGATTCCGCTGATCGCCTGGTGGGTTTCGCTGAGACCCACAATATGAAAGTTCGCGGCCACAACCTTCTGTGGGGGACCCACAATCCCAAGTGGCTGGCGGACGGTCATTACAGTTCTCAACAGTTGGCTGCCCTGATGCAAGAGCACATCCGGCGCGTGGTGGAACACTATCGCGGAAGAGTCTTCGCCTGGGACGTGGTCAACGAAGCTTTTGATGAGAATGGCGCCCTGCGTGATTCCATCTGGTACAACCAGCCCGGCATTGGTTTAGCCAAGAAGAACACTGGCTATATTGAGCAGGCGTTTCTCTGGGCCCGTGCGGCCGATCATCAGGCCCAGCTTTTTTACAACGAAACCGGGGCCGAAGCGGTGAACCGCAAATCGGACGCGGTTTACAAAATGGTGAAAGACTTCAAGAAACACGGCGTGCCGATTGACGGCGTGGGTTTCCAAATGCACATCTTTAATATGAATCCAGATGTTCAGTCCATTTCCGACAACATTGCGCGCTTCGCCAAGCTCGGGATGCAGGTGCACATCACCGAAATGGATGTCGCCTTACCCGTCGATGCCGACGGCAACCCCTTGCATCCCGAGGACCTGGCCAGACAAGCGGAAATCTACAGCCAGATCGCCAGGGCTTGTTTGCAACATCGTTCCTGCACCGCCTTCCAGACCTGGGGCTTTACCGATAAGCATTCCTGGATCCCGTGGTTCACGCACGGGACCAAGGGGGACGGTCTGATTTTCGACAAGCAGTATCATGCCAAGCCTGCTTATGACGCGCTCCGGCAGGCGTTTGCAGATCGGCCCGCGTCGAAGTAGAAATCGCGAAGCTTCCGTGCGAACACTGCACGGCACCTGCTTCGGCCCCGCTGCGGATTTATAATGAATCGCCTACTCCCACATGGCAATCGTAGGGGATAGAAGCGGTGATCAAGTGGCTGATCTCAATTCAACCCGCCTGCCGGAAAAAACTTCCAGCCGGAAGAAACTTATCATTGCGCTGGCGGTGCTAGCTCTCTTGCTTCTGGGGATCCTGATTTCCCAGTCTTCTTTTGATCTGCCATTTCTGAATCCGCAGAACAACCAGCAACCCCTGTTCTTCGTGGCGCTTTCGATCACAATCTCTCTACTGTTCGTGGCGCTGACGTTCGTGCTGGTAAGAAACCTGCTAAAAGTCTTTGCGGAACGAAGGCTGGGAGTGCTGGGCTCCAAGTTCCGCACTCGTTTGGTGGTGGTGAGCCTGCTGCTTTCATTCCTGCCCGTGATCGTGATGTTCTGGTTCGCTTACGGGTTAATGAATCGCTCGATCGAACGATGGTTCTCCAGTCCGGTAGAGGAAGTTCGCCAGGAGACCGCCACCATGGCATCCTTGCTTTCGAAGTATGCCTGGCAGAATGCGCAGGCCGAAGCCGCTTCCATGGCCGCCGCGCCGGATACGCAGTACGCCTTCGCGGGTCATAGTTTTTCTCCGGTGGTGGAGGAATTCCGCAGACACGAGCCCACGCTGCAAGGTGGGTTTGCAGTAGCAGTCAACGATGGTGAAGCTGAAGCCAGTTTCGGAATCCCCATTCCGTGGCCGCAACTCAAGGCCAGGATTCCGTTCGAGAAACTAGGATCTGACACTCCGGTGCCATCTTTGACGTTGAATCAAACCGAATACATTCTGGCAAGCGCACCGGTCGGCGATCACGGATTGATCCTGGTCGCCATGCCGCTACCGAAAAAGTTTTCCGAGACCGCACGGGAGATGGAAGCTAGCCAACAGCGCTATCTCGAACTTAGCCGGCAGCGCAAGCAAGTGCGTCGCATTTACATGGAATTGCTGCTCTTGCTCACAGTTGTGGTTCTTTTCGCCACCACCTGGCTGGCATTGTTTCTTTCGAAGCTGGTCACGCGACCGGTGGCGGCGCTGGCAGAGGCAACCCAGGAAATTTCCCGCGGACGGCTCGATTACCGCGTGGAAGTGCGGGCCGCCGACGAAATTGGCGACCTGGTGCGATCATTCAACCGCATGGCGGAAGAACTGGAACTCGGCCGCCGCCAGATTGAAGCATCCAGCCGCGAGCTGGGCGCGGCCAATATGGCTCTGGAACAGCGCCGCCGCCACATCGAGACCATTCTGGAGAGCATCCCGACGGGTGTGCTTTCGCTAAATGCGGAACGCCGCATCACCCATGTCAACCAGGCCCTGCTTCGACTTTTCCACCCGGTCCGGGAAGAAAGTGGCGCTCCCGCAATTTTGATTGGGGCGCAGCTGCGGGATGTTTTTTCGCCCGAAGTTCTGGAAGATCTGGAGCCACTGTTGCGGCGGGCCGACCGCATGGGGACAACGACCACCCAAATGGAAATGGTGGTGCAGCGCGCCACATTGAACGTCGCGGCCACGGTAGCGACGCTTCATCATGAAGGACAGCGCCTCGGTTATGTTCTGGTATTTGAGGATTTATCCGATCTGTTAAAAGCCCAAAAGCAGGCGGCTTGGCGCGAGGTGGCGCGGCGCGTAGCCCATGAAATCAAAAATCCGTTGACCCCCATCGCTCTCTCCGCCGAACGAATTCGCCGGCACCTCGAACGCGGCAGTCCTCCGGATGCAGCCTCGCTGAAAATTGTTGATAGTTGCGCCGAGACCATTGCCGGCGCCGTCGAGACGGTGCGAACTCTGGTTGATGAGTTTTCCACCCTGGCCCGCTTCCCCACTTCTCAACCTCAGCCTTCCAGCATCAACCCCATAGTGGAGAACGCCCTGTCCATGTTCAATGGACGTTTAGACGGCATTCTGGTGCGCACTACTCTTGCCGGCGACCTTCCCAAGGTGATGGCCGATGCTGAAGCCGTCAAACGGGCGCTGGCCAATTTAGTGGACAACGCGGCTGAAGCCATGCAGGATTCGCTGCTGCGCGAAATTCAGATCACGACTTCTCTGGTCGCCAGTCGCGATGCAGTCGAGATCAGCGTCTCTGATACCGGACACGGCGTGACCCAGGAATTGAAAGAACGCCTGTTCCTGCCTTATTTTTCCACCAAGAAGCGTGGAACTGGTCTCGGCCTGGCGATCGTGAGCCGCATCGTTGAAGATCACCATGGTTCCATTCGAGTAGAAGAAAACTATCCGGTCGGTACCCGGTTTGTAGTCGAGCTGCCAATTGTGCCCGAAGCCGTCGGCGCGATCACCGTTCAGCATGCATAACATTCTCATCGTTGACGATGAACCCACGATCCGGCAGTCGCTCAAGGGCGTACTGGAGGACGAAGGCTACAAGACGGAGTGCGCCGAAAGCGGCGAGACTTGCCTGGAACTTCTCCGCAAGCATGTTTTCGATGTCGCGCTCCTGGATGTCTGGTTGCCCGGCATCGACGGGTTGGAAACGCTGCAAAAGATCCGCGACATTGAGAACGCTCCCGAAGTCATCATGATCTCGGGACACGGTACGATTGAAACAGCCGTTCGGGCCACCAAGCTGGGCGCCTACGACTTCCTGGAAAAGCCGCTCTCTATCGATAAGACCCTCGCCCTGATCAAGCACGCGATCGACGCCAGCCGGCTCCGACAAGAGAATCGCGAACTCAAACGGCAACTCACTCCCAAAAGTATCATCGTCGGCGACAGCATTCCGATGAAGGCTCTGCGGCAGCAGATCCAGCTGATGGCGCCCACTAACGGCCGGGTGCTTATTTACGGTGAGTCGGGCACCGGGAAAGAGCTGGTCTCCCATGCCATCCACGCGCAGAGCCTGCGCAAAAACGAAATGTTTGTCGAAGTAAATTGCGCCGCCATTCCCGAAGACCTGATTGAAAGTGAGCTCTTTGGTCATCGCAAGAATTCGTTTCCCGCCGCGAGCGTCGACAAGGAGGGCAAGTTCCAGAAAGCCCACGGCGGGACTCTGTTTCTGGATGAAATTGGCGACATGAGCTTAAAAACACAGTCGAAAGTTTTGCGCACTCTCGATGAGCAACGATTCATTCCCGTCGGCGGCGACGAGCCTGTGACTGTCGATGCTCGTATCATCGCTTCGACCAATAAAGATCTCGAAGAAGAAATCTCCCGTGGCAACTTCCGCGAGGATTTGTTCTATCGCTTGAACGTTATTCCCTTCTCGGTGCCGCCCGTGCGCGAACGCAAGGAGGACATCCCGCTGCTGGCGCGCCATTTTCTGAAGGAGTTTTCTGCGACCTATGGCCGCCGCCCGCGCGAAATCAGCGACGACTCGATTGATACCCTGATGCGCTACACCTGGCCGGGAAATGTGCGGGAATTGCGCAATGTGATCGAGCGCATCGTCATCATGAATCCCGCCACCATTCGTTTTGAGCGCAAACACTTGCCGCCACTGGTTTATCGCGATGGCACCAGACGCGCAGCCGGGGCCGAATTCTCAACTTTGCACCAGGCCCGCGACGCTTACGAGCGCGATTATATTTTGAAGAAACTCGACGACAACCACGGCAACGTCAGCCGCACCGCCGAAGCTCTCGGCCTGGAACGCAGCCATCTCTATCGCAAGATGAAGGCCCTGGGGATTGCCGTGAAGGAGTAGGAGTTACCGCTTGAGCATGTGAATCTCAGCGCCGTTCTTCAGAAACTTTACTTCGTCCATGAGCTGGTTGATCAGATAAATTCCTCGCCCCCGGTGCGAGTAAAGATTCTCTCCAGCTACGGGGTCGGGAACCGACTTGGGATCAAACCCCACTCCGGGGTCACGCACCACAATCAACATACCCTGATTCTGATCGCAGGACACGTCACACTCAATCACTTTCGAGGGATCGGCTTTGGCGCCATGCACGACGGCGTTGGCCAGCGCCTCAGTCAGCGCCAACTCAATCGCGTCTTCCTTGTCGGGGGCGCATTTCATCTGCGTCACAATTTTCATCACCTGCTGCACCACTGGATCGACGGCATTTTTGTCAGCCGCCAGCTTCACGCTCAGCTTGAGGACCAATTTGCCGGCGTCAAAATCAGAAGCTGGAGCCGGAGGGGCATCGTCTGTGATTTTTATCGCGGACCCCGTCAAGCGCTCAAGTTGCCGGCGCCAATCCAATTCTTCCACGAACTCATGCGACTCCCGCCAATCCGATTTCACCTTAACGAAGAGCTCCAGATAAACCTTGGTTCCGACCATCTCTTCAACCTGTAACCGGGCGGTGGTCCCGATCTTCTTCAGCATCTGGCCGCCCTTGCCCACCAGAATTCCCTTCTGGCCTTCCCGTTCACAATAGATCGCCGCAGCTATGCGAGTAAGACTCTTCCCCTCCTCAAACTGTTCAATCACCACAGTCGTCGCATATGGGACTTCTTCACTCGTCTCCATGAGCACTTGCTCGCGGATGATCTCTTGCACCATGAAACGCATTGGCTGGTCTGTAATTTGATCCTCGGGAAAATAGTGCGGACCCTCCGGAAGAGTTCGGATGACCTTGTCGATCAGCAGATCCAAGCCTTCACGCTTGCGGGCCGAAAGCGGAATCACTTCCTTGAATTTATGTAGCTTGGAATATTCGGCAATGATCGGCAGCAGCTTGCCTTTGCCGCCGCGAAGAAGATCTATTTTGTTTAGGAGGAGGAAAGCGGGCGTCTTCGATCGCTTCAATATTTCGAGGACTGTCTGATCGTCAGGGCGGGACTTCTTGGACGCATCCACAATCAGCAACACCAGGTCGCAGCCATCCATCGCCTCCCGCACTTCACCCATCATTTTCTTTCCCAGAGAGCTGTCCGGCGTGTGCACGCCCGGCGTATCTAGGAGGACGACCTGACCGCCGACTCTGCCTTTTTGCTTGGGGACCTGGATGATGCCGAGGATGCGATTACGGGTGGTCTGCGGCTTGGGGCTGACAATCGCCAGTTTTTCGCCCACCAGCGCATTGAGCAACGTGGATTTGCCAGCGTTTGGACGACCGAGGATGCATACAAATCCGGAGTGAAAGGCCATGAATGACGTGTAGAAACGGCGGTGTAAATAGCAGGCGCCTCAAAGACTATATCAGCTTCATTTGCTTCTGCTCAGTCATCTTCGGTTCCATTACCGAAATCCGAACGCGTTGCACTTTTCTCTTGGTCGACTCCAGGACTTCAAAACGGAGTCCGTCGTCTTCGATCACATCGCCTTTTTGCGGAATCCGTCCTGCCAGCTCGCTCACCAAACCCGCGATGGTGGCGGATTCCCGGCCTTCCGGTCGCATGCCGAACAGCTCATCCAGCCGGTCCACATCCATGTTACCGGGGACTACATACGAGTGGTCGTTTTCGCGCAACACTTCGGCCTTCTCATGTTCATCGCCGATTTCGCCGACAATTTCCTCGACCAGATCTTCAATCGTGACCAGCCCGGCGACCCCACCGTACTCATCCACCACAATCGCCATGCGGATATTGTTTTTCTGCATTTCGCGCAGAAGATCGCTGCCCAGCTTGCTCTCCGGAACAAAATACACGTCTTTGCGCATCAGCGAATCCAAGGTGCGGATGTGGGCCTCGGTATCGGGCACCTGCAACACATCCTGGGCATGCACAATTCCCACGATGTTGTGGATCGTGCCCTCAAACACCGGTACGCGGGAAAATGGTTTTGTGCGCAATAGCTCAATGAACTGCTCGACGGTCGTATTGGTGGGCACGGCGACAATTTCCGGACGAGGCTTCATCGCATCGCGTACCGTTTTTTCGCCGAATTCCACCACCGACTGGATCAGGTCGCGATTGCTTTCGTCGAGGATGCCTTCTTCCTGTCCGGCTTCGATCAGCGCATCCACGGCCTCGGCCTGGGTCTCCGGCTGCTCTTCAGAGTGAGCCTTCGTCAATGCCGCCACCGATTGTAAGAACCCCAACACCAGAGTCACCGGCAGCACAACATAAATCAGGATTCGCAAAAGAAAGACCCAGCGGACCAGCCACTGACCTTTTGTACGAGAAAAGAATACAAACGGCAGAAACCGATTACACACAATCACCACCAGAACCAAGCTCAACGTGCCCTGGAGAACCTCCTGCACGCTCCAGGCGCCCTCGCGAAACACCGCAAAACCCACCAACAGCGCGATGGCTGCCGTGGTGAGTTGGGTGAGAACCGCCATGGAAAGTGCCGCCCGCTCACGGCCTACCCCAAGTTTGGGCTCTACGCTTTGTTCGAAGGCGTCAATGTTGTCTTGAAACTCTCGGGACAGGAACCTGCCGATTTCCGTATAAACGCGGTCCACGTAGGAAGCCAGGGTCAGCAACCCAAGCAACAATCCGAATCCGATAGCAATCGTAAGAGTCATGAACTTGTTCGCGCGGCGCGTTTACCCTTGACGGAGAGTTTGACGCCAGCATTTCTTTGCGTCCTTGGCGCAGTCTTTGCGTCCTTTGCGGTTACAGTGCTCGGTCGCCGCTGGTTTCTCTCAATCAATCCCGGCGGCAATCCGAGCAACTTTCGCAATCGCACTTCTTTACGCGCCATTTCTCCATGATCGCCTTCGTGGTCGTATCCAGCGAGATGAAGCATACCGTGCAACGCCAGGATTTTGACTTCGTCGGCGGTCGAATGCCCGAGTAACCGCGCGTTTTTCGCAGCAATGTCCGCGGAAATTGCCACGTCGCCGGCAAAACCATCCAACAAACCGGACGCCGGGAACGAGAGCACATCTGTGGGCTGGTTTTTGCCGCGGAAGCGGCGATTCAATTTTCGCAATTCATGGCTGCTGGTCACGAGCACGTTGACCTCACCCTTCAATCGGGCAGCTCTGATGGCCTGCTTGAGAAACCGGGACAGTGCCGCCTCGCCCAATCCGGCAACTGACTTTTTGAGTATGACCAAGCCTTCTGTAAGCCCCCGCTGTTTTTCCATCCCAAATGAAACAGGAGGGCCAAATTCCTGGAGCCCTCCTGAAGAATTCTATTCTGTCTATTCCTGGGTTTCCACTTCCTCCTGCGACACCGCACTTTTCTCCAGACCCATATTCTTCTGATCCCGGTTTCCATTGGTCGCGGCTTTGGACTCAAGCAACGACATCTGCTGCTGTTCCGACTGGGCCTTGCGTTCGTCATACGCGCGAATAATGCGTTGTACCAGGTGGTGCCGAACCACATCAGTGTCGTCGAAATAGGAGAACGTCAGCCCTTCGACATTTTTCAAGATGTCGACGGCCTCCAGCAGACCGCTGCGGCGCGCATTGGGCAAATCAATTTGGGTAACGTCGCCCGTAATTACGGCCTTGGAGTTAAAACCCAGACGGGTGACGAACATCTTCATCTGCTCGGACGTGGTATTTTGCGCTTCGTCCAAAATCACGAAGGAGTCATTCAAAGTGCGCCCGCGCATGAATGCAATAGGCGCAATCTCGATCACATTTTTTTCCAAATAGCGGTCCACTTTTTCTGGCTCGAGCATATCGTAGAGTGCGTCGTACAAAGGCCGCAGGTAAGGATCGATCTTCTCCTGCAAGGTTCCCGGCAGGAATCCCAGCCGCTCCCCCGCTTCCACGGCCGGCCGCGCCAATATGATGCGGTTCACCCGCTTCGACAGCAGCGCGGAAATCGCCATCGCCACCGCCAGGTAAGTCTTGCCTGTCCCAGCCGGGCCAATGCCAAAGACCATGTCGTGCTTTTCGATGGCTTCCAGATATCGCCGCTGGTTCAAGCTCTTGGGCTGCACGGTTCGCCGTCCCAACGAGCGCTGCTTCCCGGCCTCTGCCAATCCACGCAGCGTAACTTTGGGATCGGCAACCAATACGCGCAACATACTGTTCAAGTCGCCATTATTGAACGCGTGCCCCGAACGTTGCAGGTAGTCATAATCGCCAAAGATTTGCTCCGCCCGTGCCACATCCTGGGGCGTGCCCTCGAGCGCAATGGAATTGGCGCGCAGGTCAATATTCACGTTCAGGCCGTCTTCCAGCAGACGCACGTTTTCGTCCCTGGTACCGAACAGGGTCTCAATATTAGGGCTGATTTCGATGCTTTTTTTCATGCAGTAATGTGTGCTTCAAAGAAGCAACCACTCCACGCAGCGACACTCCCGCCAGCTTTACGCACAAAGTTTTCTTTGTTCTGGAGATGGAACCAGCCGAGATGCGCTCCCGAGGAAGCAACTACCATTACCTAAAGGTTAAACCCGTCTTATGAAGCGAGTCAATGCCAAGGGCAGAACTCTATGCCCCTCTGCCAGTTGCATCCGCCGCCGATGCTGGCACCGCCCGCTTCCCTGCCCAATCCCTAAGTGCATCGATCTCTTCGGCGCGGGTCGTCGAAAGCGGCACGGTGGCCTTCAAGGCTTGGATCAGAGTCTGCGTGGTCAGGGGCTGCTTGCTGGAGAACGCCGCGTACAGCGCGGTTTGTAATGCCGCTTCAATTTCCGCGCCGGAATACCCTCGTGCGACTAAGGCCACTTGATCCAGATCGAACTCCGCTGGATTTCGTTTCCGTTTCGTCAACTGGATGGCAAATATCTGTTTGCGCTCCGTCTGGTTCGGCAAATCGACGAAAAACAGCTCATCGAACCGTCCCTTGCGGATCAACTCTGGCGGCAACGCACTCACGTTGTTACACGTGGCCGCTACGAATACGGGTGTTTTACGCTCTTGCATCCAGGAAAGAAACGACGCCAAGAGCCGCGACGAAACGCCCGCATCGGACGACGCCGAATCCGCCCCACTGCCGGCAAAGACTTTCTCGAGTTCATCAATCCACAGCACGCAAGGCGCGAGTCCTTCCGCCACTTGGAAGACTTTCTGAATTCGTTTTTCGGTTTCACCGATGTATTTGTCGAAGATGGCCGCGGTATCGAACTTGACCAGGGGTATCTTCCATTCCCCGGCGATGGCCTGAGCGCACATGCTCTTGCCGCATCCTTGGACACCTAGAATGATCACGCCCTTGGGAGGCTCCAAGCCAAAAGCCCGCGCAGCGTCTTCCCATGTGCCCTGCCGCTCGGCAAGCCATGTCTTCAGGTTCTCAAGGCCGCCCACGTTGCACAGGGTGTCAGAGACTTCCACGAAGTCGAGCATCTCCGAACGCCGCAACAATTCTTTCTTGGCTTGCAGGACATCGGTCACGATCTCTGGAGTTAGTCCATACCGGGTCACCAGCGCCTGCGAAACCGCACGTTCTGCTTCTTCTTCACTCAGCCCACGGAGATTGTTGGCCATGGCATCCAGTCCTGCCGAATCCAGATCGCGCTTGAGCGTCCGGGACCTTCCGACTCGCACAATCATTTCGTCGATGATCTGGCGCAGGCGTTGCTTGTCAGGAAGTGGCAGTTCCAGATATTCCACCAGGCTGCCCAACTCGGGCGGGATCACGATGGAAGGAGCTGTGATCACAACCGTTCGCCGGTTCTGTGAGAATTTCTGCCCCACATCGCGGAGACGCCGCACCACCACGGGATCGTCCATGTGGCGGTGAAAATCCTTCAGGATGAAAGCAGCATCAACCGAAATTCCTTCCAGATTACCTAGCACTTGCACCGGTTCGCGGCTGTTGTAAATCGCTTTGGCGGCAATATCGGTCGAATCGTGCCCGGTGGAGCCACTAAAAGTATCCGTAAGCACTTGAGCCGGGCCATCACTTCCACAGCGGGCCAGGCCGGAAGCGATACTCCACTCGAACGCCGCCAGATTGAGGGAGCTACAGGCTGCCCGCACCAGGCGCACTGCGTGCATCTCCTCGACGGTTTCGACCACCACGATGGGCGTCGAGGAATCGATCAGGATTTTCAGACGCGAAAGGGCATCCAGCATATGGGTTTGACCTGTGGCAAGCTGCTCCCGTAAAATAACCTATTCGGTACCCACCGGAATATCTCTAATAGAGAAACCCTTAGAAACGAAGGTAACTGTCCTACATGGCAAATCATTTTTCGGCGATCAAACGCGCCCGTCAGACGGAGAAGCGCACCGCCCGCAACCGCAGCAATACCTCCCAACTGCGAGGTGCATTGCGCGAACTGCGCGAAGGCCTGGCGAAAGGCGACAAGAAGACCGCCGAGCAGGTGTTTAGGCAGACCGTGTCGGCCCTCGATAAAGCGATTCAGAAGGGCGTGATCCACAAGAACACCGCCTCGCGTTATAAGTCCCGGCTGAGTGCGCGACTGAAGGCGTTGAAATAGTAGCTTCTAGCTCTTAGCTTCTAGCCCTTGAGCCCAATGAAGACAACGGCAAGCCATTGGCTTGCCGCTTTTGTTTTGTAGCGAAAGGTCTCACACCGGCAATTCTTCCTGCATCCATTCGGTTTCGGGTCTTGGTTCGGCGGTCAGATCCAGCACCAGTTTTTCCAGCATCATCCGCTTGCTGGGGGGATTCGAGCGCAGGGCGAGATCGGTTTTTGCCACCAGGCGGATGGCTCGCGTCAGTTCGCGTTTGGATTTGTAGCGGCGCGCCTGCTTGATGATGTCATCGGCGGCGAACGGAGGCACACGGAAGCCCTGCCATAGCGCGGCCCACAACATGCGCTGGTCGCGGACATTGCGTTCGAGGATTACCAGCATTTGCCGGAACGTTTTGGCCAGCATGTAGAGATGTCCAATGGCAGCCTCATCGCCGTCGCCAGTGTTCAGCATGGAATCGAGCATTTCGAGGGCGCGTACCCGGTCTTTGGATGAGATCGCATCGGTCAGCTCATACAAAGACCGCTGCTTGGCGGCCAGCACCATGGTTTCGACATCGCCAAGAGTGATGCGTTTTTTCTCTCCCACATAGAGCATCAACTTTTCAAGTTCGTTGGAGATCATCATCATGTCGCCGCCGAGTGCGTCTACTAGCTCGCGGGCTGCGTCGGTGTCAATCTTCACTTCCCGGGTCGCTCCGTATTCCCCGATCCAGCGCACCGCTTCACTTTCTTCGACTCGCGCCAGTTCCACGATGGCGCAGTACTGGCCCATGGTTTCGCGGATGCGCTCGTAGCGCTCCTTGTCGGTCATGTCCATGCGGCGCGCGTCGGCGGGAATGCTGATGTGATCGGCAACGAAAATCAGCACCGCGTCAGGATTGGGGTCCTTACAATATTGCTCGATGGCTGAAAGTTTCTCGTCGTTCGATCCACGGCCGAAAAGACTTTTCACGCCGCGCACGAAGAAAACTTGAAACGGGGCCATCAGCGAAGGCGTGCGGGCACGATCGAGAACTTCCGCCAAATCTGTCTCAGCGAGATCGAAGTCGAACATGCTGAAATCCCGAAGATCGGCGGGCACCAAATGTTCGAGAATGGCTTCGCGGCACCGCTTGCGGAAGAAGACCTCATCGCCAACAAAAAGATACGCGGGACGCAGCTTGCGGGCTTCGACTTCAGAAACGAAGCGATCAGCCTGCGCAAACGCCCGCATTAGAAACCCTCCAGAATGTTCGATACCAGAGTCTGCGCGAAATCACGTGACAGGCGCTGATAGGCCGGAGAATCTTCCTCAAAGAATGTTGCCAGATCGCTCGAAACTTCGTATTGCTCGCGGAACAAATACGAGGGATTCTGGTAGAGGACGTTGCCGTGCTTGTCGGTCAGCGAGACCTTCATGGTGACGACCACCAAAGCACTGGCAGCGCGCCCGGTCTTTGAATCGTAAGTGAGCGGCGAGGCGTAGGTGGAAAGCACGGTCCCATGAAGAGTAGCATCCGCGTCATCATTTTCCTGGTTGATGATGTGGTACCGGGTGCGGGTCACCAATTCGCGAACCACGGCTTTGGTCAGGATCTGCTCAATCTTAAAAGTCTGAGTTTGGCTGGAGAAAGCCGGCACGGCAATGGTGCGGACACTGTCTGGAATGGTAACCGTGTGGCCGGCAGTGTGATAACCGCATCCTGCGCCAAGCAGGCAGAGGACCACAACCAGCGCGAGCCTCACTGTATTTTTCCCTTAGGCCGGGTTGCAGCCATCGATTCCGCGCATTCCACCGCACCAGATGCCGCAATTCGCAAATTGTCCGACGCTGCCCACAACCAGAAACTGCTTCCGTTATTCGCGTCGGGCACAATCGAAACCAGAATATTGCCCTGTCCAGCGGCGTTTACATTGTTGGGAGCGTCCTCGGCGGCGAGCGCAATGATCACATGCTCGCCCACCAATGCCTGCGATACTTTGGAAATGTCCACTGCTTGCTGCATCTCCACGTGCACCGAGAAAGCATGTCCGTGGAAGATGGGGGCCTGTACCACCAGCAGCGATGGTATCGGTGCATCTTTGCCCGCAATTCGCTGGTAATGCTTTAACACCCGGCGTTCTATAGTTGCCAGCGCGGGCACCGACTGCTCACCATAGCGTGCGACCATGTTGAAGGCCACCTGAGTATCGAAAATAGTTTTAGGCAAGGGCTGGAAGGAGAGCAGGTTGACGGTCTGCTCGTGCAGTTCGTCCATGCCTTTCTGTGCATGTTCAGACGCAGGTTCGTACACGGTGGCCACGGCCCGCTCCACCGGCCCCATCTTCTGCGCCCGGAGCAGCAGCAGCGCCAGTACGACAGCCGCGGGATGGGCTGCGACCGCGGGCCCAGGCTGCAAATCCGGCAGCCTCGGTTGCCCCAATTGACGTTCCACCCAGGGCGAACGCACCGCTGCATTGAGTTCATCTTCCAGCGCGTAAGAAAGATCCACAATCGCGCTTCCCGCATCGCGCGCAACCTTCCAGTACTTCCGCGTGGAATCGGGATCGGACGCAAAAAAAGTGAAATCAGTGTTCTTGAACTGCTCGGTGCGGACGCTCTGAATGAAGGTGACTTCGTCCTTCACGGCTTCAAGTTTACCCAGCGACTCGTCATCGTCGAGCAGCTTGACGTCTAGAGACGGGAAATTGCGGTCGTTAAGAACTTCCGCAACCTCTTTTCCCTTCAGCGATCCCGCCCCGACGATCGCGACGCGGTAGAAATTGCCTCCACGCACCGGCTCCGCATGGGAGACGGCTACGGGTTTAAAAGTCGAACTCATGAAATTTGCGAAGCCTCCTTGTAGGCCGGAGGCGGAGGATTGCGCTTGCGGCGAAACATCCACTGCAAACGCCAGAAGATGCCGGAAAACATGTAAGTCAAGGCGACAACAAACAGTACCCACTGCGAGAAGAACCAGATTCCGCCGATCAACAGGGCGAACAGGACAATCACTCGAAAAGGTTGCCTTCGGTTGAAATCAATGTCTTTGAAACTGTAAAAGCGCCACGTGCTAACCATGAGATAGGCAGCCGTCACCACGATCAGCATCCAGGTGATGGCGCTCCCCCACCAAACCAGCGGATCGCCGTCGGAAAAGTGCACCACGGCTGCGATGACTCCGGCCCCGGCGGGAATGGGCATGCCTACAAAATATTTCTTGCCGGGGCGCCCGGGATTCGAAGGCTGCGGATTGGCGACAATATTGAAGCGCGCCAACCGGCTCGCTCCGGCCACAAGAAACAAGAAGCTGGCAATGGCGCCGAACTGGGCGATTTTGCCGACCATTTCCTGGGAAGACAGCATATTCGGTGGCAACTGGCGGAATCCCCACATCCAAGCGAGTAAAGCCGGAGCCACCCCAAAAGTGATCACATCCGCCAGAGAATCGAGTTCCCGCCCAAATTCACTACTGGTTCCGGTCATGCGGGCGATGCGGCCATCGAGTCCATCAAACAGCACCGCGAATCCAATGGCTTTGGCGGCATTGTTAAAGTGAGCGCTGTCGGCAATCGTCCCGTGAGTCACTTGCAGGATGGCGTAATATCCCAGCGCGATGTTCGCCGTGGTGAACAACGACGGC
This sequence comes from Terriglobales bacterium, assembly GCA_963762965.1. Lineage (GTDB taxonomy): Bacteria > Acidobacteriota > Terriglobia > Terriglobales > Acidobacteriaceae > DATBAX01. The sequence continues at coordinate 2,815,764 of CAVXME010000001.1, read as the reverse complement.
AGAATATACATGCCTTTGCGTAGCCTTCTCGGAGGCCTGTCTTGCTGGCGGCGCTTTGGGATTTCCGCAGCTTCAGGATCCATCACTGTGCTCCTTGCCTGCCTTGCGCAGCACCAACCTCTGCTAGCGGACCTGCGGTGCTGTGGGCATACGCCAGCACGCTCGATCCGCCCTTGACGTGATCGCCAATTTTTACATGCAGGCTAACGGAATCGTCGAGCAAAACATCCACTCGCGATCCGAATTTGATCAGACCCACTCGTTCGCCACGCGCCACGCGCTCGCCGATTTTCTTGTTAAACACAATTCGCCGCGCCAGCAAGCCCGCAATCTGCTTAAACACGACAATCTGCCCTTCGCCTTCCACGGTCACAACGTTCTGTTCATTCTGCTCCGCAGAGGCCGGGTTCATGGCATTGAGATATTTACCTTTTTGATAGCGGACGTCGCGAATCACTCCAGCGATGGGAGAGCGATTCACGTGCACATTGAAAACATTCAGGAAAATGCTGATTCGGGTTCGCCGGACTCCGTCGATGGTCACCGGCGATAGGTCGGTGACTTTACCGTCGGCCGGAGAAACCACAGCTCCCGTTCCATCGGAAATTACCCGCTGCGGGTCGCGAAAGAACCAGAGAAAAAAACCGGCGAGCAGAATCGCAGGCAAGGCCCAAAGCGGGTTGGTGAGCCATCCCACCAACGCACCGGCACCCAGCAAAGGCAGCGCGTAATAGTAGCCGTCGGGAACCATGAGGAGATACGTAAGATTATAGTGCAGGCTTCGGGAACAGACAGCCCTTCCTGTTAAACCCAAATAAAAAAGGCGCTTACGCGCGCCGTGGTGAAGAGTAGGTGATGCCTTCAGCGGCCAAAGCCGCGCTGAATTGGACGTGGACTCTTATGCGACCTGATTGTGATGAAGTTGTTGCCGGTACTGCCGGGCAATGCCTTCCATCTGGTCCTTGAGCCGCAGCTTGAGCTTCTTCAGCCGGACTTCTTCTAATTTCTCGTCGTCGGTGAGGAAGCGTTTTTGGGTGAGTGAATCGAGACGTAATTCGTATTGCGTGTGTTCTTGCGCTAATTTGCGGAATTCTTCGTGAGTCGCCATAAGTTGGTCTTTAGAATCCTGCATTCAAGCAGACCCCCCTTAACCGGGATTCGACTGCCGTATGAGCCCCTAACCTACCACACAAAAAATCTGGCTTCAATGCCCATGGAAAAAATAGTGTTTTGCAGAATGAGACAGTGGTTTTGCAACGAAAATGGTGCAATCAACCAGGAAAAAGCTCATACAGGATTGCGTCTTCTTCCGGTTGCTTGTAATACCGCTGGCGGCGGCCACTCTCAACGAATCCGCATTTCTCATAAAGTTTTCTGGCCGCCGAATTGGACTCGCGGACTTCCAGGAGAATGGTTCTCGCGCCCTCTCTCCGAGACACCTTAACAAATTCATCGAGCAGCTGTTTTCCCAGGCCTTGGCGACGTGACGAGTTGGCAACGACGATGTTCTCGACCTCCCATTCTGGGTTAAGAACATGCCCGACGAGAAACGCTTGTAAAGCAGATTGCTCTTCTATCACCAGCACCATTCGGCGTGGAGGTGGATTCGTGAAGATCTGGTGATATTGTTCGGCAGACCATTGCGCTGCTGAAGGCGCAGAGTTCGCCAGGTCCATGATGGCGGGGACGTCAGCGGCAGTGGCGGGACGGATCAGCAAGGTTTCGGGATGTCGAGTTTTCTAGTTCAAGAATTATTCTTTGCCATGATTTCCCCATCCATGCGGCGGATGTAATTGGCATCCAACATTTCCGGAGAAACGATTTCGCCGGAAAGAATCTTTCTCCAGCCGATGCGTGCAATGGCATCGCTCCCTGGCCGCTCGACCCCTGCCACGGCCAAACCCGCCGCGCGCACGATGTCTGCCAATTTCCTGTCCGGAGTCACCACGGTTCGACCGGCTGCAATCTTTATCAATTCAGGCTGTGTCACTAGTCTTTCATCGATCCGCTCCACTCCCGATTCAACTTCATATTCTCCGGCATAGACTTCGTTGCGTCCCGCATCGAGTGCAGCCATCACTCGTCCGCGTGTTTTGCCCGCTATCGCCACTGCTTCCAGCAAAGAGACAGCGGCGATCGGCTTCTCCAGAATCTCGCCCAGGGCCTTGACGGCCGCGAGCCCGATGCGAAGCCCGGTAAACGATCCCGGACCCGAGACTACAGCGAACGCTCCAATATCTTCTTTGCTGAATTCATGTTTGTTGAGAAGCGCCGCAATCTGCGGAACCAGTTGCGCGGAAAAAGTGCCTCCGGCAAGCAGAATCACTTCCAGCACGTCGCAAGCTTCGCCCGGCCCGCACTTTGCCAGAGCGATGCTGCCATTCTTGTCCGAGCTGTCCACTGCAAGAAGAAGCATGAGACTGGGAAAAAAGTATTTTGGGTTATCCGTGCAAATCCGCGAAAATCCGTGGCCGGATTTTGAACTAATCCGCCACTTCCACTAACTCCAACAGCACGCCACCCGCACTCGATGGATGCACAAATACATAGCGATGTCCGCCCGCGCCCACTTTAATTTCGTTGGAAACCAGCCGCACGCCATCTTTCTTAAGTTTTTCCACCACTGCGGCCAAATCCGGCACCCGCAACGATACATGATGCAGCCCCTCACCTCGTTTGGCTAAGAACTTTGCGATTGGAGAATTCTCCGATGTTGGTTCCAGCAGTTCCAGGCGGCTCTCGCCCACGGGCACCATGACCAGCCGCACCTGTTCGGCTTCGACGGTTTCTTCCGCAGAAATACTCAAGCCTAATTTTTCATAAAAGCTTTTTGACACAGCAAGAGACTTGACCGCGATTCCGAGATGGTCAATGCTGAACATTTTTCTCTTCAACCCTTTCCCAACCTGCCGACAATTTCTTCCACCAGCGTATACGGGTCCCGCTTGTGCTCGGCGATCTCGGAGGCGTAGCGCGTCAAATTGCCATCCCCAAACTGTTCACGCGCCATTTCCAATAGCGAATCCCGTAGCATCTCGATCAGCCGCTCCTGCCAGTTCTGAATCTTGTGCTTGATAACCAGATTTTCTTTTTGAAGAAAAGCCTCGTACCCTGAAATTGCAGCGGCTAGTTCAGAAGTGCCTGTCCCTTCACTGGCCACCGTCTTCACAATCGGTGGCGTCCAATTATCGCTACGAGTAGCAAGCGATTGCAGCGCACGAATTTCGCGTTCCACGCGCTCGGCGCCTGCATAGTCGCTTTTATTGATTACGAAGATGTCAGCGATTTCCATGATGCCGGCTTTGATGGTCTGCACGTCGTCACCCATTCCCGGCACCAGAATCACCACCGTGATATCGGCTAGACGCACAATGTCGACTTCATCCTGCCCCACGCCAACGGTTTCGATCAGCACCAGATCGCGGCCGGAGGCATCGAGTACGGTGGCTACATCCGCTGTCGTGCGTGCCAATCCGCCGAGAGAGCCGCGCGTCGCCATGCTGCGAATGTAAATCCCAGGATCAGCAAAATGCTCCTGCATCCGGATGCGGTCGCCAAGAATCGCCCCCCCGGTGTAAGGACTGGTGGGATCAACCGCGATGATGCCCACCGTGCGGCTGTCTTTCCGATAATGCCGGGCCAGTTGATCAACCAGCGTACTCTTCCCCGCCCCAGGCGCTCCGGTCAGTCCAATGATGCGGGCATGTCCCGTGTGTGAAAAGAGAGCTTTGAGAAGTTCCGACCATCCGGGAGCGCGGTTTTCAACCGTAGAAATGGCACGGGCCAGCGCACGCGCATCGCCGGAACGCAACTGCTCAATTAATAATTGGAAGTCTTGATTCAAACAGCCAGTGTAAAGCAGGATGATGAAAAAGGAAGAAATCGTGGTCCGCCACCGCCGCGAAAATCGCGTGCGGAGCCAAGCGAGCTCCGCGCTTGGACGTACTATGGTCATACTAATATTCATACTTTGTTCATACTAAGAAAAGTGTTACAATAGACAATGTTTGCGGAGTGCATTATGCCCAGATCGAGTGCAGCACGCAAGGCAAAGAAGACATTCTCTCTCTCTCGCCAATCGGTGACGTACCTGGAATCTCTCCGCAAGGAAAAAAGAAGCAAATCCGTGTCTTCAATTCTGGAAGAGATCATCCGTGAGCAGCAGCAAGCAAAAGAGATGGAGCGAATCTCGGCCTCGGTTACCCGCTACTACGATTCTCTTAGTGCTGAGGAGATTGCTGAAGATCGCGCTTGGGGCGACTTTGCCGTAACACAATTTCCCAGCGAGGACTAGCTATGAAGCGATTGCCTTTGCGTGGAGAAATCTGGTACGTCAAGCTCCCGACCGACCCGCCGGAGAAAGCGGCGAGACCCGTGGTCATAGTTTCTCTGGACGCCAGGAATCGGCACCCGGGAGCCAGCACAGTGCTGGTTGCACCATTAAGCGGTTCTGTCGAAAGCGACTTCGAAACCCACATCCTGCTTTCATCGGGAGAGACTGGGTTACAGGCATCAAAAATCCGATGTGAAGATCTAACCGTAGTGAAGAAAGAGTTTCTTATCGAACCGAAAACCCTTCTGCGCACTCTTAGCAACACACGGGTGTGCCAGATCGCCGATAGAGTGCGGATCGCCATGGGATGTCCAGCAAAATAGCTCCATGTGTAGCTGTAATTTCTAGAGGAAAAACGCTAGTCCTTCAGCAACTGCCGCGCGATCACCAGCCTCTGAATCTCGCTCGTGCCTTCCCCAATGGTGCACAGCTTCACGTCGCGATAAAACTTTTCCGCCGGATAATCTTTGATAAACCCATAGCCACCGTGGATCTGCACCCCTTCGTTGGCGCACTTGACGGCCACTTCACTGGCATACAGCTTCGCCATCGACGATTCCAATGTGGTCTTCATGCCCGCATCTTTCATCGCCGCCGCGCGGAAGGTTAGCAACTTCGCGGCATCAATCTCCGTTGCCATGTCCGCCAGTTTCCACTGCACAGCCTGGAAGTCGCTGATGGCTTTGCCAAACTGCTTGCGCTGTTTGGAATATTTCAGCGCAGCTTCGTAAGCGCCTTCTGCCATTCCAAGCGATAGCGCCGCAATCGAGATGCGACCACCATCAAGCACGCGCATGGCGTCGACAAAGCCTTGACCTTCGGTTCCCAGTAAATTCTCCGTTGGCAGAACGCAATCTTCGAAAATCAATTCCGCCGTATCGCTAGCCCGCAGTCCCAGTTTGTTTTCTTTTTTCCCCGGACGAAATCCCTTGGTATCCTTATCGACTAGGAACGCCGAGAGCCCATGCGTATGGGCCGCGCGGTCGGTTACTGCAATCACCACCAGCACGTCGGCATAATGTCCGTTGGTGCAAAAGGTCTTGGTCCCGTTCAGTACCCAGTTGTTTCCCTTGCGGACAGCCGTCATGCGCGCGCTGCCTGCATCCGACCCTGATGATGGTTCGGTCAGACCCCATGCGCCGATGAACTCACCAGTCGCCAACTTGCTGACATATTTCTTTTTCTGCGTTTCATTCCCCGCGAGAAAAATGTGATTCGAGCACAGTGAAGTGTGCGCCGCCACAATGATGCCGACCGAACCATCCACGCGCGAAAGTTCCTCGATCGCGGTCACGTACTCGACGTAGCCCATGCCCGCGCCGCCATACTCGGCTGGAAAGATCACGCCCAGCAGTCCGAGCTTGCCCAATTCTTTAATTGTGGACAATGGAAACTCGCTGGCTTCGTCCCACTTCATGACGTTAGGAGCGATTTCGCGTTCGGCAAATTCCCGCACGCTTTTTTTCAGTTGCAGCTGTTCATCGTTGAGTTGGAAATCCAAGGGTCCTCCGCACACTCACGCACCGCATGATCGAGAGGGGGGATCAACTACGATCAATTTTCGGCGCCGAACTTCTCATTAGACCACAGCCGCAGAGGAGAAATGCCATGCGCAAACCGACCGGTTGGTTCGCCAGAAAATGCATGCTCGTTCAGTTTTGCCGGGTGAATCTCAAAAGCATCGAAAGTAAGGGGAAGAAAACCGAAAGGAAAACCGCGCCGCCAATAAACAACAGCAAAACAATCCACACCGCCTTCGACCGGCCCATCAACTGCTTTTGCCTTTCGATGGATTGCTGCTGGTTGGCGATGGACAGTTGCTGGTTGGCAAGAGACTGCTGTTGGTTCGCCAATGTGATCTTCGAATTTTCGACCTGCTGCTTTTGCAGGTCGCGAATCTCCTGCAACAGGGCTACCACCGCTTCGTCCGCCATAAGTCACCAGTGGACATAACATCGCAGAACACGGCCGCGGAAAAGTAACGGAAGTAATGCGGGAAATTGCTGCCCGTCGCCTATCCCACATTCTCGACCGAGGCAATGAATCGCTCGAACACTTCGTTGGAGAGCAGCCGGCCCCGGGAAGTCAAGCGAATCGTGTCGCCCTGGCGTTCCATCAGACCAACTTCAACCAGTTCCGCCATCGCTTCAGAGGCAGCAGTCACGGCGCTTTCTCCGAATTCTTGGGCGACTTGCGATAAATTCAAGCCGCGATTCAGCCGCAATCCCAAAAAGAACGACTCCTCCAGAGCCGCTTCACGAGAAACACGAGTGCTCATTAACGCTCCTCCAGCAACGTACCGTTCGAGTGAATCGGGCGTCGAGAAGCGCACGGCTTTCCTGCCATCCTGCGAAGCCAGCAGCATCGAGTGGGCATCGACTCCGAAGCCCAAGTAAGGCTGCCGCGTCCAATATTTCAGGTTGTGCCGCGACTCCTGCCCTTCCCGCGCGAAGTTCGAGATCTCATACTGTCGGATCCCGGCCGCCTCCAATCGCGCACACGCTCTCTCGTACAGATCGGCGGTCAGTTCTTCATCCGGCACAAAGTGAGCATGATATTTGGTACCGCCGGCAATGAGTTCCCGTCCCAGACGGGAGTCCTCATCCACTTCCAACATGTACACACTGGCGTGCGGAGCTCCGTTCGCGATCAATTCGTCGAGCGAGATTTCCCAGCTCTCCGCCGTCTGGTGGGGCAATCCAGCGATCAAGTCAATATTGATATTCGCAATCCCGGCGACCCGCAGCCGGGCAATGTCGTCAAAGACGGTTGTTCTCTTGTGCAAACGCCCAACCGACGCCGATTCCTGATCGACAAACGACTGCACGCCGAGGCTCACCCGGTTCACTCCACAACGCAGAAACGTATCCAATACAGGCTGAGTCAGCGTGCCGGGAGCGCATTCCACCGTGATCTCCGCGTCCTCCTGTAAATTAAAATTTTGCCGAATGGTGACAAATAGTCTCTCCAGTTGTGTAACATCCAGTATCGTTGGCGTGCCGCCGCCGAGATACACAGAGTCGACGGTGCGCTCGAAGCGCCCGCCCATCTGTTCCGCGGTAGCGGCGGCGCACGCGATATCGGAGCAAACACGGTCCACGTAACGCTGGAAAACGGCGCGGGAGAAGACATCCGAGGCGAAGTTGCAATAACTGCATTTGGTACGGCAAAACGGGACCGAGATGTACAATCCGAGTGGCATGAACAATGACGACCTGACGACCGATTGCCGAATGAACGCCAACCGACAGAACGATTACAGAATGAACGATTATCCCACTTTGCCGGTTCCCAGTGATCGCGGGCCAGCGGAATTCCAGGACGTTTAACTTAACCATGGTTCCTCGCGTCGTCATCACCGGCATGGGCGTCGTCAGTCCGAATGGCATGGGCAAACAGGCCTTCTGCCGCGCCCTGCTCGCTGGAAAATCCGGAGTGAAACGCATTTCACGCTTCGATCCCTCGGATCTGCCGGTGCATATTGCGGGCGAGATCCCTGAGTTCGACGAACTTGCCTGGGTCGACGCTCGTGAACGCAAGCACGTTTCCCGCGTGGTTCCGCTTGCCGTTGCCGCATCCCATGAAGCCATTCAAGACGCCGGCCTCGATCCTGCGGCAATGTCCATGGAAGAAAAGCGCGAGATCGGCGTAATTCTTGGCACAGGCGGCGGCGCCCAGGAATTTTCCGAGGAGCAATACCGGCTCTGGCATTCCGGACACGTGAAGCAGGTCAGCCTGTTCTGTATTCCCAGCGGTACCATGGGAACGATCCCCAGCGAAATCAGCATGCGCTTCGGCTTTCGCGGCTACAGCCATGTGGTCACCGCAGGGTGCACTTCTTCCACCGACGCTATCGGATACGCGTATCAACATATTCAGGCGGGAGTGCAGCCGCTGTTTCTCGTAGGCGGCGTGGATTCAGCGATTACTCCCGGAATCATCAAGGGCTACACTATGCTGCGCGCTCTGACGCAGTCTTGGAACAACGAGCCCGAACGTGCCTCCCGTCCATTCTCTGCCGACCGCGACGGATTTGTGATCGCCGAGGGCTCCTGGATGTTCATCCTCGAAGACTACGACCACGCCAAAGCCCGAGGAGCCCGCATCTATGCCGAAATCACGGGATATGCCTCCACTTGCGAAGCCTTCCACCGCGTGCGTATGAGCGATTCTCCAGAAGAACCGGCACGCGCTATTACCCTTGCTCTGGAAGAGGCGAATATCGCGCCTCAAGATATTCAGTACGTAAATCTCCACGGCACGTCCACGGAAATGAACGATCGCGTGGAAACCCGCGCGCTGAAGCTGGCACTCGGTAAACATGCCAGTCACATCCCCATGTCCGGATTGAAATCGCAGATCGGTCACGCCCAGGGCGCGTGTGGTTCCGCCAGCCTAGCCGCGACATTGATTGCCATGGAGCACGGCAAACTTCCTCCGACCATCAATCTTGACGTTGCTGATCCCGAATGCGATCTCGATTACGTTCCGGACATCGGCCGGAAAGCCGCGATCGAGCATGCCATCTGCAACTGCGTGGGTTTCGGATCAAAGAATTCGGCCCTGGTATTGCGCAAAGTCGCGTAAAACCTTTTCCATCTTCTGCCCCGCTTCCTCCATCTACTTAGGGTAACCTTGTAACAGTTCATGGCCCAGGAAGAAGAAGTTCTAGGAAAAGCTTATGACAGCCGCCTGATGAAGCGGCTGCTCACCTACCTGCGTCCCTACAAATGGCAGACCGCGATTGCACTGGCCTCGATCCTGCTCAAGGTGGGCGCCGACGTTCTGGGCCCTTACCTCACCAAGGTTGCCATTGACCGCTATCTGGCGCCGATCCAAGGATTGCACACGCCCTTTGACCGGTTCCTGAGCAGCCGACCGCTGGTCGGAATCGCGCAGATCGCCGCCCTCGGCGCGAGCCTGCTGTTGTTCAGTTTCCTGTTGGAATACCTTCAGACTTACTTTATGCAGTGGACCGGGCAGAAGGTGATGTTTGATCTGCGCAAGCAAATCTTCCGCCACCTGCAAGACATGCACATCGGTTTTTATGACAAGAACCCGGTCGGCCGCCTGGTCACCCGCGTCACCAGCGACGTCGACGCCTTGAATGAAATGTTCACCTCCGGCGTGGTCTCGCTCTTCGAAGACGTGTTCGTGCTGGTGGGAATTGTCGCCATCATGCTGCACATGAACCGCCGCCTGGCGCTGATTACTTTTGCCGTGATGCCGCTAATTATCTTTGCCACCAAGATTTTTCGCGACAGAGTTCGCGACTCCTACCGCCGCATTCGCACCGCCATCGCCCGCATCAACTCCCATTTGCAGGAGCACATCAGCGGCATGATGGTGCTGCAACTGTTCAATCGCGAGAAACGGGCCTACGACAAATTTTCCGCAGTCAACGCCCAGCACATGGACGCGTTCAAAGATGCGATCCTGGCCCACGCCGTGTACTATCCCGTGGTCGAAGTGCTTTCATCGGTCGCCATCGCATCGGTGATCTGGTTCGGCGGAAACGACGTCATCCGCAGCATCACCACCATCGGCGTTCTGGCGGCTTTCATCCAATACGCGCAGCGCTTCTTCCGGCCCATTCAGGATTTCAGCGAGAAGTACAACATTCTGCAAGCCGCTATGGCGTCGAGCGAGCGTATCTTCAAGTTGCTCGACACGCCGCCGGAAATCACTTCACCGGCTGTGACGAAGGCCCCCGATGGCCCTGGCCGCATCCAATTCGACCACGTCTGGTTCGCCTATAGATCCATTCCTGCTCACGTAGGGGGTGCCCCCACCCGTCCATCCACCGAACCCGATTGGGTCCTGCGCGACGTCTCCTTCACCATCGAACCCGGCGAAACCGTCGCCATCGTCGGCCACACCGGCGCAGGCAAGACCACGATTATTTCCTTGCTCATGCGGTTTTACGACGTTCAGAAAGGCGCGATCAGAATTGACGGCGTGGACATCAAAGAAATGAGCTTGCCCGATCTTCGCCGCCGTTTCGGCATCGTGCTTCAGGATCCCTTCTTATTCACCGGGACAATCGAAGGAAATATTCGCCTCGGCTCCAAGTGGATCACCGACGAACAAGTAACCCAGGCCGCCGCAGACGTCAACCTTGCCGACTTCATTCATAGTCTGCCCAACGGTTTCAAGGAAGAAGTCCGCGAGCGCGGCAGCACGCTCTCTACTGGCCAGAAGCAGCTAATTTCATTCGCCCGCGCTCTGGCCCACAATCCAAAGATTCTTATCCTCGATGAAGCCACCTCCAGCGTTGATACGGAAACCGAATTCAAGGTTCGCGACGCCCTCAGTCGCATGATCGAAGGCCGCACTTCGGTGGTCATCGCCCATCGGCTCTCCACCGTGCAGCGCGCCGACCAGATCATCGTCATGCACAAAGGCCAGGTCCGCGAAATGGGAACCCACCAGCAACTGCTCGCCCAGCGCGGCATCTACTACAAGCTCTATCAACTGCAATACAAAGACCAGGAAGCTCCCTTGTCCACAGAACCTCCGGTCACCGCCAGCGCCGACGACTAATCCAACGTCGATTGCGTAGTGACGGCCGCCTCGGCTATCCGCCCGGTTCTCGAGGTTCCAGGGAACCACAACCGCCCCACTCTCGTACCTTCCATCACCCAAGCTGCGAAACTTGCCGAAAGGGACTACAATTCCGCCGGACTCCCATGAAAACCCTAAACCGAAGTTTCCCGTTCCGTTCATTTCTCTTCGTCGTGCTGCTGCTTACCGCAGCCGCGAGCGCGCAAAACCAAAAAGCTCAAGACCTTCCCAAATATCGCAACCCGAACCTCAGCATCGAGGACCGCGTTGCCGATCTGTTGCCCCGCATGACTCTCGAGGAGAAAGTTGCGGAAATCTCCGGCGGCGGTGATGTCGAAATCCTCGATCCCACCGGAACATTCACCACCCAGCAGGCGCGGGAAACTCTCAGCAAATGGTACGAGCCCGATCTCTCCTTCCCGGCGAAGCGCGCCGCCATTCTGCGCAATGGCATCCAGCGTTATCTTCGCGAGAAAACCCGCCTCGGCATTCCCAATCTGTTCATGGGCGAAAGCCTGCACGGCTTCATGGAAGACACCAGCACCAGTTTCCCGCAAGCGCTTGGCCTGGCCAGCACCTGGGACCCCGATTTGGTCCACCAGGTATTCACTGCCGCCGGAGATGAGGCCGGTTCCTCGGGCGTAGGCCAGGTATTCAGTCCCGTCCTCGATATCGCCCGCGATCCGCGATGGGGCCGCACCGAAGAAACCTACGGCGAAGATCCCTTTCTCGCCTCTCGCATGGGCGTGGCGGCCATCACTGGATTGCAGGGAGACACGTTCACCCTCGATCACCACCACGTCATCGCCACCGCCAAGCACTTCGCCGTCCACGGACAACCGGAAGGCGGCACCAACACGGCCCCAGGTAATTATTCGGAACGCATCATTCGCGAGAATTTTCTGGTGCCTTTCCAGGCCGCCATTCAGGAAGCCCGCGCCGGAAGCGTGATGGCCTCCTACAATGAGATTGACGGCATCCCTTCGCACATCAACCACTGGCTGCTCGATAAAGTCCTGCGACAAGAGTGGGGATTCGGCGGCTACGTCACCTCCGACGGCGACGGCCTCCAGATGCTGGTTGAAACCCACCACGTAGCCGCCAACAAATCCGACGCCGCTCGTCTCGCCCTGGCCGCCGGCGTGGATTACGACCTGTCCGACGGATCGGTCTATCACACGCTTATCGATCAGGTGAAACGCGGCATCGTTCCGGAAAGCGAAGTGGACCGCGCCGCCGGACGCGTGCTCGCCACCAAGTTCCGTCTCGGCCTGTTCGACAATCCGTACGTCGATCCCGATTACGCCGACCGCACCACCAACAGCCCCGAGCATCGTCAACTCGCCCTGAAAGCCGCACAGAAAGTCGTTGTGCTGCTCAAGAACGACAAGAATTTGCTACCGCTCGACCTTAAGAAACTCAAGACCATCGCCGTCATCGGTCCTAACGCCGATGGCCTTCACCTCGGCGGCTACAGCCGCGGCCCGTCGCATGGCGTAAGCATTCTGCAAGGCATTCGCGATCGCGTGGGTTCAAGCGCTCAGGTTGTTTATGCCGAAGGTTGCAAAATCACCGACGCGCCGCCCAACTGGCACGGCTGGTTTGCCAACGATGTGAAGCTAATCGACCCAGCAACGCAGATGGACAGCGTTCACGCCGCAGCAGAATTGGCCCGCAAAGCAGATGTTGCCATCGTGGTTGTCGGCGAGAACGAAAGCACCAACCGTGAAGCCTGGTCAGAGAACCATCTGGGAGACCGCGATTCACTCGAACTCCTGGGCGCGCAGAACGATCTCATCAAAGCCGTCGTCGACACCGGAACTCCTACGATCGTCTTCCTGATCAACGGACGCCCGTTATCGATCAACTATGCCGCCGAGCACGTCCCAGCAATTCTCGAAGGCTGGTATCTCGGTCAGGAAGGCGGCACTGCCGCTGCCAACGTGCTGTTCGGCGACGTGAATCCCGGAGGAAAGTTGCCCATCACCTTCCCCCACTCTGTCGGCGATCTCCCGGACTTCTACAATCACAAGCCGTCCGCCAACCGCAGCTACGCCTTCAGCACCCGCAAGCCCCTCTACCCGTTTGGCTACGGCCTGAGCTACACCACTTTCAGTTTCGATAATCTCCGCATCGAACCTACGCAAATTGCCCTCGGCGGCACCGCCAAAGCCATGGTGGACGTCACCAACACCGGCTCCCGCGAAGGTGACGAAGTGCCGCAGCTTTACATTCATCAGAAGATCGCATCCGTCACCCGCCCGGTCATGCAGCTAAAAGGATTTCAACGCATCACCTTGAAACCCGGCGAGAAGAAAACGGTCGAGTTCAATATCACCCCAGACATGCTTTCCATGCTCGACACCGACATGCACCGCATCGTCGAGCCCGGCGTCTTTGAAATCATGGTCGGCCCCAGCTCCGACCAGACCAAGACCGTTCCGCTCGCCGTCACCGGCCCCTACGGCGAAACCGGTATTGCGCCACTGCCACCGCCGCCCGCAGGATCGGAATCCGGCGTGGTCAGCACCTTCGACGACGGCAAAGTCTCCGCCAATTACGGCTCCTGGCTGGCTGGCGGCGATTCCATGATGGGCGGCAAATCCAGCGCATCCATAAAAGTGGTGGACGGCGGCGCGAACAACTCCAAAGGCGCGCTGCAAGTCTCGGGCGCGCTCGTCTCCGGCGCGCAGTTCCTCTGGGCTGGCGCTCTGTTCGCGCCCGGAGCATCGCCGATCGATGCAGTCAATCTTTCCAGCAAGAAAACCATCAGCTTCTGGGCCAAGGGAGACGGCAAGACCTACGTCCTCGCCCTCGGCACTGCCAGCCGTCAAAACCAGATGCCCGCCATGCAAATGTTCGTGGCCGGCTCGGAATGGAAGCAATATTCATATCCCATTGCCAGCTTCCAAACCGATGGATCGGACATCACCAATCTCTCCTTCGTCCACGGCGGCCAGGAACCCGGCAAGTTCGAGTTCGAGATTGATCAGCTGGAGATCAAGTGAGTTGCTATCATGACTGGACGTTGAGGGCTGTTGGAAAAAGACATTCCTGGTTAGAGTAATTCGGGGCTAGAATAGTGTCCGACGAATCACCAAGAAAATGCTGAAACGCTTCTTGAAGCTAACCGCGATCGTCACGCCACTTCATCTCTTGGCTACGCCCATCTGCGTTTACTTTGCGATTAGGGATTGGTTTTTGGGATACGTTACTTACTCAGACCGTGTAAATGCCTTCTTCGCAGACCTTTTCACCCAGCCCTTAACCGCCATCTCGGGTTGGTTTGGAGTTGACGTTTGGTCCTCGTCTTGGGCATTAGCCTGTCTTGTTTTGAATAGCCTGATCTGGGGTTCGGCAATCGCGGCACTAATTTCTGTGACCCGTCACCGATCAAAGCATGCTGCTTCGAACGCAGCGACCCTTTAGAACACTCCCACCGCACTCAGTTCCGGGGCGATACAATGCTCTCTTGCGAATCCTGATCTCGGCCGGCGAAGCTTCGGGGGAAATGTACGGCGCGCAGCTCATCGAAGCCCTGCGCCGCCAAGCCACCGCCACTGCTGATGTGGGGACGGGCGCCCCGCCCGTCCAGGCCGACTTGAAAAGTCGGCTCGAGTTCTTCGGCGTCGGCGGAGACCGCATGCGCGCCGCCGGCTGCGACACAGTTGTCGACGCCAAAGACCTCTCCGTCGTCGGCATCACCGAAATCCTCAGCCATCTGCCAAAAATCTACGGCCTGTTCCACAAGATGATCGCCGAAGCCGACAAGCGCAAGCCGGACCTCGCCATCGTCATCGATTCCCCAGCATTCAACTGGCGCGTCGCCCGCCAGATGAAAAAGCGCGGCATCCCGGTCGTCTACTACGTCTGCCCGCAATTCTGGGCATGGCGGCAAGGACGCGTCCGCCTGCTGCGAAAATATGTGGACAAAGCGCTGGTGATCTTTCCCTTCGAAGAAAAGTTCTACCGCGACCGTGGCGTTGACGCACTCTTCGTCGGCCACCCCCTCGCGGATCTTCCCAAACCAGCCATCTCGCGCGAAAATTACGCCGCCAAGCACAACCTCGATCCGGCAAAAAATTGGATCACACTCATGCCCGGCAGCCGCCCCAAAGAAGTCCGCATGAACCTGCCGACGATCCTCGAATCCGCCGCCCAACTCGGATCGCAGTACGAATTCCTGCTTCCGGTCGCGCCCACACTGGACCACTGCTTCCTTACCTCTCTGACAGTCGGGCAGCCCATCCATCTAGTCCCGGAATCGCTGCCAGCTCTAGCCCAGTCCCGCGCCGGAATCATCGCCAGCGGCACCGCCACGGTAGAAGCCGCCATGATGGGCACACCCTTTGTGATGGTCTATCGGGTCACACCGTTCACCTACTTTCTGGGACGCCGGACCGTCAAAGTCCCCCACTTTGCCATGGTCAATTTGATTGCCGAAAAAGAAATCGTCCCCGAACTGGTGCAGCACGACTTCACCGCCGAGATGGTGGTAGCCCGACTGAACCAACTCATCCCCGACGGCCCAGCCCGCGACCAAATGATCACTGGCCTCGCCGACGTGAAAACCCGTCTCAGCCATGCCGACGGCAACGAACTCCATCCCGCAGACCGCGCTAGTGAAGCCATCTTCAGGTTATTAGAGAAATAACCTTCAATCCCATCATTAAAACCCCTGTCATCCTGAGCGAAGGGACAGCTCCGCGCGGCGGAGCAGTCCCACAGTCGAAGGACCCCTACAAGCTGCACTCCACCGTTGTCGACCCCGAACCTTGCCAATCCTTCATGCGGAACATCCCTCAACCGCCGGAGCGGGTAGTCTCTAGGGGTCCTTCGACTCCATTCGGACTGCGCTTTCGCGCAGTTCGCATTGTGCTCAGGATGACATGGCGCTTGGGTCTGAATAGCCAAAATTGTCAACAATTCCCCCTAAGCCTTGTCCTACCAGCATCTTTTGCGTAACAATCTTCATCATACCCATGAGCTTCGTAACTACAGAGACCAGCGGGGCATTTCCCAGGAGACCGTTCTTGATGCTCTTTCAACCTCGGCGCGTGCGTCGGGCATTCATCGCCTGCATCGCTTTATCACTGTTGATCTCGCTGCCCGCATGGGCCGCCGACAAAACGCGTCTCCACGTGGACGATTATCAGATCTCCATCGAGCTCACTCCTCATGCCCATAAAATTTCCGCGCATGCGGTCGTCAAATTCACCGCTCTCGAAGATCTCAACATCGCCACCTTCAACCTGCACAACGATTTGCGCATCACTAAAGTGACCGATGCGACCGGCAAGTTGTTGACCGCCGAACGTCTTACCCAGGATTCCAGTGTGCGCGTGCCGCTGGCCGCCACCCTCCCCAAGGACAGCTCGACGACTTTAACCTTCGACTACGAAGGCATACTCGACGCACCCGACGACAGCCCGGTGCAGGGACTCAAGCTGGCCTACGTCGGTGATGACACCAGCTATCTGCTGTATGCCGGAGATTGGTTTCCGGTAAATAACTATGGAATCAATCGCTTCACGGCAACCATTAATGTAACGGTTCCCAGCCACATGATGGTGATTGGAAGTGGAAAAGAAACCATCGGCACTCCCCCGGCGTCAAAAAAAGGCGCTGCCGCCTCTCCAACCACCACCAAGACTTACACTTTCGTCTGGGACAAACCCAGCTTTCCCGGCACCATTGTTGCCGGATCCTTTCAGGAATTTAAGAGCGACGACGCCGGCCTCGATCTGCACGTTTTCTTCAAGCCCAACCATCAGGCCATGGCCGCCCAGTATGCCGAAACCGCCGTCAAAGAATTCACTTACTACGTAACCCTCTACGGCACGCCGCCTTCCACCACATTACGGGTGGTGGAACTGCCGGATGACACGCTGCCCTCAGCCTGGGCCCCCGAGATGGCGTGTATCGCCAGCCGTGCGGTTACGGAGAAAGTCAACTATCGCCTGCTGGCCAATACCATCGCGCACCAGTGGTGGGGAGTCTCGGTCAGCCCGGCATCACACGACGACTGGTGGATCAGTGACGGATTCTCCCGATATTCCGAAGCCCGATATGTGGAACAGGCGGCTGGAACTCTGGGCCTCGAAGAGACGGTCAAAGACATGTCCGTGGGTGCGCTTGCGTATGACACCGTCCCGCTCTCAAGCGCCGGCAAGCTGGATTTGTTCTCGCCGGAATTTCAGTCGCTGGTGACCGACAAGGGCGCAATGATTCTGCACATGCTGCGCTGGGTCGAGGGCGACGAGAAGTACGACCTAACCATGCGCACCTTTGCCTCACAGTTTGCTGGCAAATCCGCGTCGCTCGACGATTTCAAGGCCATCGCCGAGAAAAATTACGGCGATCAGCTTACCTGGTTCTTTTCCCAATGGCTGGATTCGACCGGGGCACCCGAGTTCAAATTGAAGTACACCATCTATCGCCTGGGCGGAACGCGGCAGAGCGAAAAGGCAAAATCCAAGGAAGACAAGGCCCCGGGTTTTCGCGTAGTGGGTCAGATCACGCAGGATTTGGACCTGTTTCGCATGCCGGTGGATTTGAAAATCGACACTGACGGCAAAACCGAAGAAAAACGTCTGGAGGTCGTGGGCACGGATTCCGCGTTCACCGTGGAGACTTTCGGCAAGCCCCGCCGCATTACCATCGATCCCGATAACCGCGTGCTCAAGAACTCCAGCGATATCAAGCTGCGCACGGCCCTTCAGCGCGGACAGGCTTTGACCCAGCAGGGAGATCTGGCGGGCGCGCTGCTCGAATTCAACAAAGCCCTCGACAGCAATAAGAACAGCTCACTGGCGCACTATCGCATTGCCGAAGTATTTTTCCAGCAGAAGAATTACCAGGCCTCCGCCAATGCCTATCGCGAATCCCTCAATGGCGATGGCGATCCGCGCTGGACCGAAGTTTGGAGCCATGTCCAGCTGGGCAAGATTTTCGACGTCACCGGTCAGCGCGAACGCGCCACCAACGAATATCGCCAGGCCCTGCAAACCAACGACAACACCCAGGGCGCCATGGACGAAGCCCGCAAATATCTCCAGACCCCGTTCGAGCTACCCAAGAAAACAGACTCGGGAAACTAGTGATCCCCCAATAGTTCTTGTCATTCCGATGAGAGAAGCGACGAGGAATCCGCTGTCTGCCGGCGGTGCCTGTCACCGTGCGTTCAGAATACTGCTTACACCACCGTGGAAGAGCGGGCCTTCCAGGCCCGCGTGATGATCCGGGCACGATTTACGCGGCGCTTAAGCGCCGCTCTTCGACGATGGTGTATGCGTAGTAGATTATTGAACCGTGGCTTGTCCAACCCTTGCACCACCACGATTGAGGGCTGCCTCCGGTCGGAAAGTTGGCCAGCAATGAAAATACTAACCAAAGAAAATACACGCGAACTGCTGAGCGGAAAATCACCGGATGATTTCGTTACCCAGCTCTCCAGTCGACTCCAGCTTGTGGAAGGCACGTATTCAGCTCCGCTTAACGCAGGGGCACAGATTGCGCTTTCGAAGCTCTTCTCCTATCTGGTGCTCAGAGGCTCCCTGGTCTGTCTGTATGTCACGGGTTGGGGTGTTGCGACGGAGCATCTCGATCTATTTGACGGATACAGACGTTCCCTCGGTGAGAAGCGGCCTCTGATCGAAGCGCCTGTTCACTTGTTCGAGCGAACTGACGAGGATCCTTTCATCAGCGTGCTGTGCATGGTATTTTTCTTCTCATGGGACGCCTCAGTCTTTGACATTGACGGAAGATTACTGCTCCAAACATCCCATGATGGCTGGCTAGAGATTCGCACGAGCGACGGGGCGTTGGTCAAAGATGTTGCCGTCGAACTGGAGAACTACGGGATCCGTCTTCTTGCTCCGTGAGTTAAGTCTTCGACTGGGGGGATGACACAATCTAACGGCTAATACGCCCAACGCAGCAACGTCGCCCCCACCGTAAACCCGGCGCCGACTGAGGCCAGCAGCACCAAATTGCCCTTCTTCAATTTTCCTTGTTCGATCGCGGTATTCATCGCCAGGGGGATGGTCCCGGCCGTGGTGTTGCCGAAGCGGTCAATGTTGATGATGACCTTTTCCTCCGGCAGTCCCAGGCGCTCGGCGGTGGCGGTGATGATGCGTTTGTTGGCTTGATGCGGGATGAAGGCGTCGATGTCGCTGACTTTGAAGCCGTTGCGTTCGAGCAGCTTTTCGCAGACTTCCAGTTGCTTGCGCACGGCAAACTTGAATACTGCGCCTCCGTCCTGGTGAACGTAATGCATTTTCTTGTCCACGGTCTCGTGGCTGGTGGGATTCAGGCTGCCACCGCCGGGCATAAAGAGAGAACATCCGCCGGAGCCATCGACTTCGTGGATGAAATCGATGATACCGACAGAATCATCTTCCGCCGGTTCCAGAATGACCGCGCCTGCCCCGTCGCCAAAGATCACACAGGTGGCCCGGTCGGTGTAGTCGATGATGGAAGACATTACATCGGCGCCAATCACCATGACTTTCTTATGGGCGCCAGTGGCGATGAACTGTGCCCCAGTTTGCAACGCGTATAGAAATGCGGAGCAGGCCGCGGAGAGGTCGAATCCCCAGGCGCCTTGGGCGTCGAGCTTGTGCTGCACCAGACAAGCGGTTGACGGGAAAAACATGTCAGGAGTGACTGTGGCGACAAGGATCGCGTCCATGTCCGAAGCCGGAACAAGCCTCTTTGGGCCAAAGCTTTTTTAGCGGCTTCGACCGCCAGATCGCTGGTGGCAACGCCTTTATCGACAATGTGCCGTTCACGAATGCCCACGCGCTCCTGGATCCACTGATCGTTGGTATCGATCATTTTTTCCAGGTCGGCGTTGGTCAAAAGGCGTGGCGGGACGTAGGTACCAAGGGCGCTGATTTTGGCGCGGCACGAGCTGAGTCAATGATTTCTCCTGAATAAAACCAATTATTGTGAATGATTGAGAGAAGAAAGTCTAACGGGTGCGGGCCATTCGCAAAATAAGCCAGGCACCGGCGACCCACTGCACACGCAAGAGCTCGTTACCGTTGCTTCCTTCCGGACCTGGCGGGGTTGGCGAGAGTGCGTCGCGCGGGACCGATGCCTGACTCGTTTGATTTTAGCATTGCAGAGCCGTCAGCCATCAGCCTTCAGCCATCAGGGACAAAACCCTGTAGGAACTATGGAGAGTCCACTAACGACTACGTACACGTCGGTACCCTTCCCCTGGTTCGCGGATCTTGGAACAATGGAGTACAAACTAATCAGTGAAACGGCATTTCATGACCAGTCCTTCATCCGCGAAGATTCCGTTGCCAGCGGCGGTGCAGCGCTACTTTGAGGTCGCGCTTTATCTGCTGGTGTTCACCGGCTTCGGAACGCTGGCAGCAACGGGTGGCCTGGGCACGGTCACAGTTTTGCTAGTCAGCACCGCGCTCCTGTTTCGCGGATATCTGTTGGCTACTCGCCGCAGGTTGCTGATCCCGGAACGTTGGACAACCGTTCTCACCATCACTTACGCGGCTTTTTATCTCGCGGATTATTTTCTGATCTCCGGCGCTTTTTTGAGCGCGACCGTGCATCTGGTGCTTTTTGTCATGGTGGTGCGGTTGTTTTCGGCGCAACGCGACCGCGACCACTACTTTCTGTCTGTGATTGCGTTTCTCATGGTGCTGGCGGCCGCTGTGCTCACGGTGAACAGCATTTTTCTACTGGCGTTTGCCGTGTTCATGCTGATGGCAGTGGCGACTTTCATTCTGATGGAGATGCGACGCGCGGCGGCGAAGGCCACCATCGCGGCCAAAGATTCTCCCGATAACCGGGCTTATCGCAAGATGGCTTTCTCTCTGGCGGCGGTCGCGCCGGGAATTGTGCTGTGCATTCTGCTGGGGGCGGCGGGAATTTTCTTTCTGCTGCCGCGCGTGTCGGCAGGCTATCTCAATGCCTATGCTCCCGGCGGCGATCTCAGCACCGGATTCAGCGACAGCGTGGAACTGGGACGCATTGGGCAGATCCAGCAGTCGAACTCGCTGGTGATGCATATTCAGATTGACGGCGATCCGCATGGGGCCTTCGACTTGAAATGGCGCGGCATTGCGCTCAATGTGTTTGACGGCAGGACGTGGTCGAACCCGCACCAGCTTTACCGGCCTCGCATGCAGGACGGTAGTTTTGTGGTGATCGCGCCCCATCCGAAATCGGAGGTGCTGCGGACCCCGGGCCCGAGCCGGATGATCCACTACAAAGTGCTGATGGAACCGGTGGGGACAAATGTCTTTTTCCTCGCGGCCATGGCGAATACCCTGGCGGGCAACTATCGTTCCATTGCGATCGACGATGGCGGCGCGGTGCTTGACCTTGATCCCGATCGTCCGGTGAGCAGTTATGAGGCGACTTCGAACCTTGCGCGGCCCGAGCCTGGGCAATTGCGCGAAGCGTTTGTAAGCTATCCCCCAGAAGTTCAATCGAACGATTTGCAATTGCCGAGGCTCGATCCGCGCATTCCTCTGCTGGCACAACAGATCACGGCCCAGGCCGATAACAATTACGACCGGGCGGTGGCGATCGAACGATATCTGCAAACCCATTTCGGATACACGCTACAACTTTCCCGCACGGTTCCGCGTGATCCGTTGGCGGAGTTTCTTTTTGAGCGCAAGCAGGGGCACTGCGAATACTTTGCATCCTCGATGGCAATCATGCTGCGCACCCTGCGGATTCCCTCCCGCGTCGTGAATGGCTTTCGCACCGGAGAGTTCAACGATCTCACATCGCAATATTTAATCCGGGCCAGCGATGCGCACTCGTGGGTAGAGGCTTATTTTCCTGGGTACGGCTGGGTAGGTTTTGATCCCACTCCGGCGGGGGCATCGGAGTCGTCCACCGGGTGGAGGCGTTTCAGGTTATATGCCGATGCGCTGGCCTCGTTCTGGCGGGAGTGGATCATCAACTACGACCTGGGTCATCAGGAGCATTTGGCTTTCAGCACCACCCACGGTGGACGGGAGCTGTTGCAGAACGTTCAGGCGTGGGCGCGGCGAAAATATCAGGCATTGCTGCATTCGGCGCAGCGCGCCCAGGACACGCTGGGGCGGTCTCCGGCGCGTTGGAGTGTGACGGGGATTCTGGTGGCTGTTCTCCTGCTACTGGGAGCGAATGCTACCCGCTTGTGGCGGGCGGTGCGAAGATTTCGATTGGCGGCGCGTCCGGAGAAGTCTCCGCGATTGGCGGCGACCATCTGGTACGAACGCATGACACGCCGGCTGGCGCGGCAAGGCTGGCGCAAATCAGCGGGGCAAACTCCCGGGGAGTTCGTGGTTTCGATTGACGATCCTGCGATAAGAAAACGAGTCGAGGAGTTTACACGAAGATATGAGAGCGCCCGCTTTGGAGAATCGGCCGAAGACGCCGAGCAACTACCCGCACTATACGCAGAGATTGCGGGCCGTTCGCGCCGTGATTAGAAGTGCCAGATTACGCCGCTGCCCACGAAATAGTTGTTCTGATGACTCTTTCCCGTGTCCACGTTGAGCTGCGGCACGCCGCTCCAAAAATCGCGTACGCCGGTGCGTATGCTCAAGGTGTGGGTGATCCTCACATCCAAACCAAAACCGGCCTGGATCACCGCTCCGTTGGAGACGGTCCTCCCCGGATTCGGGCCGCCGTCGAACTCAAGATTGGAACTGGATCGAAAGTGACCAAAGCCTGCGCCGAAACTTCCCCACGGTGAAATGAAAGTGCGGGGTAACAGGTTGGCGCGGATCGAGGGCGTGACGAAGTAGGATTTGTAGCTTTCTGGAGTAACGTTCACAATAAAGTTCAAGTCTTCATCCAGATTGAAAAGTACGGGAAGTTCGGCGGTGATGGAATAGACATCGTTCTCCCGCAATCGGCGCCCGTAATCCACTTCAAAGCTGAGACCTTTGCCAAAGTGCATGTTCGTGCCGGTGCTGGCCACACCTTGATTGCTGATAAAAGTACGGCCCAGCATTCCGGTCAACTCGTTCTTGGCCGGGATGGGATTTTCATCCTGGGCAGCGGCGGATCCGATGAGGATGGCAAGCGTGATGAAAACCGTAAATCCAAACCGTTGCGGCACTTTGCCCTCCCAGTGCGATTGCTTGCAAATAAATCCAGCCTAGCATGCAGAGGCGGCGGAGATGATTGCCTCGGGTGGTGCTGGGCGGATGCCCCCGGCGTTTCGGTCAGCGCCGGAGTTGCGGTTCCCGGATGCTAAAATAGAGGGATTGCATGCCTGACAAGAACCCAACTGTAGCGGTCCTGGATGCCCCCGAGGCGGCCAAGGCTGGCCCACGCGCGCCCACCAAAGTGGGGTTCGTCAGCCTGGGGTGTCCGAAGAACCTGGTGGATAGCGAAGTGATGATGGGCATGCTGGCGCAGGCGGGCGCGGAACTGACCCGGCGCGCCGAAGATGCTGACGTGATTGTGGTCAACACCTGTTCGTTCATCGAGAGCGCACAGCAGGAATCAGTGAATACGATTCTGGAGATGGCGCGGCATAAAACCGACGGCCGCGCCCGCAAACTTGTAGTCGCCGGCTGCCTGGTGGAGCGTTACCGCGACGAGATTCGCAAGAACATTCCGGAAGTGGATGCTGTGGTGGGTACAGGCGAGCTGGAAAAGATCCTGGCGGCGGCGGGAGTTTCGCCGGCCCCGGCTTCCAATTCTCTTTTTCATATTCTGGGATCACGCGCCGAGGGCGATGCCCGCGAATTGCAAGGACGGTTTTCCCGGGAAACCTGGGATGGAGCAATCGCCGACCTGCCGAATTATCTTTACGATGAAACCACACCGAGAATTCTGGCGACGGCGTCGCACACGGCTTACATCAAGATCGCGGAAGGGTGCGATCATCCCTGTAGTTTTTGCATTATCCCTCAATTGCGGGGCAAGTTCCGTTCGCGACGGTTTGAGTCTGTGGTGGCGGAAGCGGAACGGCTGGCACAGGCCGGGGTGCGCGAGATCACGCTGATCGGGCAGGACACGACCTGCTACGGCGAGGACTTTGGGCTGAAAGATGGTCTTCCGCTTCTACTGGAGAAGCTGGCTGGGATTGATGAGCTGCGCTGGGTGCGTTTCCTTTATGCGTATCCCAATAAGATTACCGGACGCCTGCTCGAAACCATCGCCGGGCACGAAAAGATTTGTTCGTACATTGATGTGCCGCTTCAACATGCTTCGCCGACAACCTTGAAGCGCATGAAGCGCGGCGGTGGGGCGGACATTTTTCTGCGGACTATTGAAAAGATGCGACGGACGATTCCGGGGGTTACTTTGCGGACTTCTTTTATCGTTGGCTTTCCGGGCGAAACCGAGAAAGAGTTTGAGGAACTTTGCGATTTTGTGCGCGAAGCTCAATTCGATTGGATGGGCACGTTTGGCTATTCCGATCAGGAAGGCGCGAAGGCCTTCGCCGACGGAGAAAAACTTCGGCCCCGCGAAATCGAGCGCCGCCGCAAGCACTTAATGCAGATGCAAAAAGCCATCAGCAAACGCAAAAAGAAAGTGCTCATTGGTACGGAAGTTGATTTGTTGCTCGAGGGCATGTCGGAAGAAACCGATTTGCTACTGGAAGGACGCACCGCCATGCATGCGCCTGAAATCGACGGGAAGGTTTTCGTCAACGACGTTCCCGAGGGAATGGTTCCGCAGGTTGGCGAGTTCTACCGCTGCGAGATCACCGAGTCGCACGATTATGATCTGGTGGCGAAGATTCTGTAGGAGCTGTGCTTAGAAATATGGCCCGCAACCGCGATCTCAAGCTCCGTTGCCCCATCTGCAAGAAGGAAGTGAAGAGCACCGACGCTGAGTTTCCTTTCTGCACCGAGC
Organism: Terriglobales bacterium; assembly: GCA_963762965.1. Taxonomy (GTDB): domain Bacteria; phylum Acidobacteriota; class Terriglobia; order Terriglobales; family Acidobacteriaceae; genus DATBAX01. Next base: position 2,791,019 of record CAVXME010000001.1, on the reverse strand, counting down.
GGTGCCGGACGATTGATCTGGGGAGATGGGCCAGCGGCGCTTATGTGATTGCATCCACGCCGCAGGATACTTCCGACACCACGCCGGACTCGATTCGAGACCCCGACAATGAAGATTGAGTCCGAGGCGACGCCCGAACGAGCTCCGCGGTGGGCAACGCTGGTCGCTACATTTTTCAGTGCGGGACGAATGCGGCCGGGGCCGGGGACGTGGGGTTCGGCGGCGACGGTTCTCCTTTGGTGGCTACTGACTCGCGCAGTTCCTGTGGCGTGGCAGCCCTGGACTGCAATTGCGCTGGCTTTATTTGTAATTGCGGTTGGAATTCCGGCGGCGACTCTGGTATCACGAGCGGCTTCTCTCAAAGATCCGCAATTCGTTGTGATTGACGAAGTTGCGGGACAGCTGATTGCCTTGATCGCGGTTCCCGCCTCATGGAAATGTTTGCTCGCGGGCTTTATACTTTTTCGTGGCTTCGATATCGTGAAGCCGCCGCCAGTACGGCAACTGGAGCGACTGCCGGAAGGTGCCGGAATCGTGATCGATGATGTCGGCGCGGGCCTTTACGCTTTGGCGGTGATGCAGTTACTGCTGCATTTTGGAGTGCTGCCGCGATAAGCTTTGCGGTTGATGTAGTTCTGAGAAGGTTTGTAGTCCATGGGAATTTCAGACCGTCTGTTGGGCAAGAAAAACGTGAACGGGAATCCGCACATCGAGGCGGTGTCTCCTGGCGCGGCATTGCCCGGCGGTGAAGTACGGATCACAGGACGCAGTTTGCGTCCGCAAGAATTGCGCAGGCCGCGGGTGCGCTTTGGAGAGACCGAAGGCGCGGTGGTGATCAGCTCGGATGACTTTCTCATCGCCCGCGTGCCTGCGGGAGCGTCGTCGGGCGCGATTGTGGTCTCGACCAACGGACACAGCAGCAATCCCCACGAAATTCATGTGGCGGTTCCGATCGCGGAGAACCTGCATCCGGTGGCCAACCCCGCGCTGGATGCGGAAGGGAATATTTTTGTCACTTTCTCCGGCGCCCGTGGGCAGAAGGTCCCGGTGGCGATTTACAAAATTGATACTGACTACAACGTCAAGCCGTTTCTAGTGGACATGATGAATGCCACGGCGATTGCGTTCGACCGGGCCGGACAGATGTATGTTTCTTCGCGCTATGAAGGCGCGGTGTATCGGGTGGCGCCGAACGGGACGATGTCGTCCTACGCGGAGAGCATGGGCGTCGCCACCGGCATCGCTTTCGATCGCGCCGAGAACCTGTATGTGGGCGACCGCAGCGGCACAATTTTTAAGGTCGGGCGCGATGGCCAGATTTTTGTTTTCGCCACGCTCGAGCCCAGTGTTTCCGCCTATCATTTAGCCGTCGGCCCGCATGGAGATCTTTTCGTCGCCGGCCCCACGACCTCGAGCTTCGATTCGGTTTACAAGATCGATCCGCACGGTAAGGTATCGACTTTCTACCGCGGCCTGGGCCGTCCGCAGGGAATGGCTTTTGACGTGGAAGGCAACCTCTATGTAGCGGCGTCGCTGACCGGACAGCGCGGGATCGTGAAGATCACGCCGGACGGCAAAGCCGCACTGGCAGTGGCCGGACCTAGTCTGATTGGATTGGCGTTTGCCCCGGGCCGATCGGTGATTCTTGCCACCACCAGCGGGGTGCATCGTCTCTCGTGGAATATTCAAGGATTTTCTCCCTGGTCTGATTAGCAAGTCTGACTAGCGAGGTCTGACCAGCCGATGTGAGCGTCTTCGGCAGCGCGATCGTTTAAACTGCTAGCGTGAACGCGGAAATCATCGCCATCGGTTCGGAATTGCTGACGCCTTTCCGTCAGGACACCAACTCCCTTTATCTCACCGAAAAGCTGAACGAGCTGGGCGTGGAAGTCATCTTCAAGACCATTGTGGGTGATAATCGCGAACACCTGACAGCCTGCGCATGTCTTGCCCTGTCGCGGGCGGAGATTGTTTTTTTCATTGGCGGCCTGGGGCCGACGGAAGATGATCTGACGCGGGAATCAGTGGCCACCGCGCTGGGGCTGGAAATTCGGCGCGATGCCGAGATTCTTGCGGACCTCGAGCGCCGTTTCGCGGAACGTGGCTACACGATGACGGCGAACAACCTTAAGCAGGCGGATGTGATTGCCGGGGCAATCGCTTTGCCGAATCCACAGGGCACCGCGCCGGGACAGTGGATCAGCGGCAAGTACGAAGGGCGGGAAAGAATCGTTGTCCTGCTGCCGGGGCCGCCGCATGAGATGAAATCGCTGTTCGAGCAGCAATGCCTGGAACGGCTGCGGGCAAAAGTCCCGCAAACGTTTATCGCGACCCGGGTCTTGAAAATTACGGGCATGGGCGAGTCGGCGTGCGATGCCCGGGTGGCTCCGATCTACAAACGCTATGCCGATGTGCAGACTACGATCCTGGCGGGGGCGGGAGAAATCCAGTTGCATTTGAAGATGCGTGGGACTTCTTCCGAAGCAGCCCAGCAAACTGTGGATGAATTGGTGGAAAAGATCGAAGAAGAGCTGGGCGATTCTGTGTTCTCCGATAACGGAGACTCGCTGGAGCAGATCGTGGGCTACTACCTGCAAATGCGGAACGCGACGCTGGCAGTTGCGGAATCCTGTACCGGGGGTTTGGTCGCGGAACGGATCACTTCGGTAAGCGGCAGCTCGCGGTATTTTCTTGGCGGCGCGGTTGTCTATTCGAACGAGTTGAAGACGGCGTTCGCCGATGTCCCCGCTGTGTTGATCGCAAAACATGGGGCGGTGAGTCGTGAAGTCGCCGCGGCGTTGGCGGAAGGGATTCGCAAACGCTGTGGGGCGACGTTAGGAATCGGCATCACTGGCGTGGCTGGACCTACGGGCGGCACTGCGGAAAAGCCGGTAGGCCTGGTTTTCCATGCTCTGGCCGGTGAGCGGGGCACCGAAGTTGTGGAACGCAAATTTCCCGGCGACCGCAAGCGCGTCCGCCAGTTCGCCAGCCAACAAGCGCTGGATATGGTGAGAAGGAAGTTGATGTAGGAGAAGCTTCAAGCTTCAAGCTTCTAACTGCTAGCTGCTAGCTTCTAGCTTTTGTTGACGTCGATATGCTAGGAGCTAGAGGCTAGAAGCTAACTTTTCGTGCCGCATGCGCCTCTTTATTGCCCTCGACATTGACGATGGTGTTCGTGAGCGGATCACACGCTTTCTGGAAGGCGTGCATGGATTCGCTCCAGAAGCTCGCTGGGTGCGTCCGGAGTCGCTGCATGTCACGCTGAAGTTTATTGGTGAGAAGCCGGAGGAGGCAGTCGAAGAGATTCAGCATGCACTCTCCGAGGTCAAGGCCGGGGGCTTGCCGATGACCTTTCGCGGCTATGGCTTTTTCCCGGGGGCAAAGGCAGCGCGCGTCTTTTGGGTGGGGATCGAGGCCGGGCCGCAGCTGGCGAGCCTCGCCAGTCTGGTGGATGGGGCCATGGCTGGATTGGGGATTCCAAAAGAAGATCACGCTTTCAGCGCGCATTTGACGCTGGCTCGGGGCGGAGGCGGATCCGGCGCTCCGAAGCGCGAGAAAAGCGACCGTTCCGACCAGCGCTTCGCGCGATTGCAGGAGAAATTGGCTGCCATGTCCACGCCCGAGTTTGGTACCATGACCGCCCGTGAGTTCTGCCTCTACAAGAGTCACCCTTCACCCGGCGGCTCGCGGTACACGAAGATCGCGCGCTTCGCATTGCTCTGAGTAGAGTTCAACCCTCTATGTCCCCTTTCCTAATTGTCGCCTTGTTCAGTTATCTGCTGGGATCGATTCCCTTCGGATACATTCTAATCAAGATTTTTCGCGGCCAGGACGTGCGGCAGACTGGCAGCGGAAATATCGGCGCGACCAACGTCGCCCGCTCGTCACCCGCATTGGGGATATTGACGCTCGTGCTCGATGCGCTGAAGGGACTCGCTGCGGTTCTGGTTACGTGCGCCTTATTCCCGGGACAAGACTTGCTGGCCGGAGTTGCCGCTCTCTTCGCCGTGCTGGGCCACATGTTCCCGGTCTGGCTCAAGTTTCGTGGCGGCAAGGGAGTCGCGACCGGGCTGGGATCTTTTGCAATCCTCGCGCCCAAGTCTATTCTGGTGATGGTTTGCGTTTTCGCGATTCTGGTATTTGCGTTCCGTTATATTTCCCTGGCTTCCATTGTGGGAGTCGCGTTGTTCCCAATATTGGCATGCTTCCTCGACGGCTACCGCCATGCGCCGAAGATGCTCACTATCATGGGAGTTGCGGCGGTTCTCATCATCGCCAGACATCACGAAAATGTCCGGCGAATCATCGCGGGCACGGAATCGCGGTTTCAATTGGGGCAGAGCTAAGAGAGATGAGCAAGGTCGCAATCATTGGCGCGGGCGCCTGGGGAACCGGGATTGCGATTGTCCTGGGACGCAAGGGCACGCATCAGGTTCGCCTGTGGGCGCATGAAAGAGAAGTCCGCGATTCCATCTCTGCCCGCCGGGTCAATGAACTTTTCTTGCCGGAACTAGCGATTCCGGAATGCGTGGCGCCGACGAATGATTTAGCGGAGGCGGTCCAAGAAGCAGAGATCGTGGTGAGCGCGGTGCCTTCACATCATTGCCGTCACATCGTCGCGAAACTGAATGCTCATCTCACGCCAGAAATGTTTCTGGTCAGCGCCACCAAAGGGCTGGAGAACGAAACCCACATGCGCATGACGGAGGTCATCGAGCAGGTGGTAAAAACTGCCAGGGGATTTGCGCCGCGGGTTGGCGCGCTCAGCGGCCCATCGTTCGCCAAAGAGGTGGCGCGGGGAGATCCGACGGCTGTCACCATCGCTTCCCATGACGCTGAGCTGGCGGAAACCGTGCAGCGAGAGTTCAGCGATCCAGGCTTCCGCCTCTACACCAACGATGATGTCAAAGGAGTGGAGCTGGGCGGGGCGTTAAAAAACATTATTGCGATTGCGGCCGGGGTCTGCGCCGGGCTCGAACTGGGGCACAACTCCATCGCCGCACTCATCACTCGTGGCCTGGCGGAGATGACGCGCCTGGTGGTGGCTTGCGGCGGGCGACAGGAAACCATGGCGGGGCTGGCTGGATTGGGCGATCTCGTCCTGACCTGCACAGGCGGCCTTTCGCGCAACCGCAGCGTGGGGGTCGAGCTGGGCCGGGGGCGAAAACTGCCGGAAATCATTGCCGGCATGCATGGTGCGGTCGCGGAAGGTGTTTTTACCACTCACGCCGCGGTCGGCCTGGCCCGGGCAAACCAAGTGGAGATGCCCATCACCGAACAAATGCACGCCATCCTGCACCATGGAAAATCTCCAAGTGACGCCATTCGTGAGCTTATGACGCGCAGCGCCAAGAGCGAGAGGCTGTCTTCCGGCTTCTAAACTCAAACCGCTCGCGTGAACGTTGCCAGTTTACATTCACTCTCCGTCAGCGCTTCACACGATTGATCGATGGCTTGATATTCGGCGAGATGTTTCTTCTGGAATCCTTCGTAGGCCTCCTCGGACGCCCAAAAATCCAAAGTGAGATATCGGCGTGAACCTGGATGTTCGCAGTTAAGCTCGGTACCCAGATAATTTTCGTCATGCCGGAATAAGCGTGCCCAATCGCCTGAGGCCCCGTAAATCTGCTCAAAGCGGGCCTCCATGCCCGGCTTGACCACGAATTCCCACATGACCAGGTATCCCCACCGGTCCGGTTGCCCGCTCACCGCGTGTACCCTCCCAACTGGCAATTCTAATGCAATGATTCCACAGACTAAACCCAGGGAACTATGCGGGATGAACTTGCAGGGCCAAACCCCCAAAAATCACTTCGACGCAAAGTACTTTCGTAACGGTTTTGGCAGCGCAATCTCAGTATTTTCCGCGCAGCGAACAAAGTAGAATTTCTTAAAGGAATCAGCCCGTGTTTGACGCGGCGCTGTAGGGCCACTTTGTCGCTGAAATCACCCAAGCCATCGCGCATCCCCATTCTGTACGTCATCCTAGGTGTGCTCATCCTGGTGAGTGTGGTACCCATGTATTTCTATTCTGCCCAGGTGGAATCGATCAACCGTGAGCGCTTGATCACCAACGAGCAGCTTCTACAGAACACAGTTACGCGTTCCCTGGGAGATGATATTTCGCAGCACCAGGAATCGCTGCGCATGATGCTGAAGAACCTGGCCTCAGCCTTGCAGGTGGCCAGTGGCGGCGATCTTACCGGCGAACATGTGGAGGCCCCGGAATTGCGGGCGCTGCTGGAAAATTTCGTTTCCTCGTCGGATGACCTGGCGTACGCCACGGTTTTGAACTCGGAAGCCAAAGGAATCTCCGCCGGCCGCATCGCGCCCGACGATTTCCTGCAAAGTGAATTGCAGCGCGCCTACATCGCATCGCGCGAGGGCCGCGCCTACAACGGACAAGCCCTGGTAGTCGGCAATGGCAAGTCCGCGCGTACCGTCATGCTGGTCAGCACACCGGTCATGTATGGTGGACGTTTTCTGGGCATGATTGGCGCGGTCGTGGACCTGCAATTTCTGATCCGCCGCTTACAGGAAGTCAATCGTGGCGGGCTCACTCCCTATGTCGTCGACAGCCAGGGTCGCATGGTTGCGGGTGCAACCTCCGACTATGCTACCGGTCAGGATATGACCAGTCTGGAGATCGTACGAAATTTTGTGGACCAGGGCAGCAAGGCGCAAATGGTGGTGGCCACTCGGGAATTTTCCACGGGCGGGAAACACGGCACCATGATGCTGGGAACGTATAGCCCGGTGAGCAACCTGGACTGGGCGGTCATCGTGCAGAAGCCGCGTGCGGAAGCTTACCGAGGAGTTTACGAAATGCAACGTGGCGCCCGCATTTTGGCGCTGCTGGCGGTGGCCCTCAGCATTGGTATCAGCATTTTCGCCGCCCACCGGATCACCAGCCCTCTGGAAGTCCTAACGGAATCAAGCCGCGCCATCGCCCGTGGAGATTTTTCCCAGCGGGTGCGCCTCAAAAGCCGCACCGAAATCGGCGAGTTGGCGGCAACCTTCAACACCATGTCCGAGGAACTTGAGCACTTTGTGCTCGATCTCAAGCATGCGGCCAATGAAAACCGTGAATTGTTCATGGGATCCATCCAGATGCTGGCTGGCGCGGTCGATGAAAAGGACCCTTACACTCGTGGACACTCCGACCGCGTAACCCGTTATTCGATGATGATTGCCCGCGAGTTGGGGCTGCCCGATGAATTTATTGAGACGGTCCGAATCTCGGCCCAACTCCACGACGTGGGAAAGATTGGCATTGAAGATCGCATCTTGAAGAAGCCCGGAGCGCTCACTCCCGCGGAATTCGACATCATGAAAACCCACACCACCAAAGGCGCCAATATTCTGCGTTCGGTGGCGCAATTGAAGGACATGATCCCGGGAATCGAATTGCACCACGAGTCACTCGATGGCCGGGGCTATCCGCATGGATTGAAAGATGAAGAGATCCCGCTGTTACCCCGCATCATTGCCGTCGCCGATACCTTCGATGCACTGACTACCAATCGCCCCTATCAGCATGCCTACGAGGTAAACGAGGCGCTGCGGATCATTCACTCGCTTTCCGGCAAACGGCTGGATCCGAAAGCGGTGTTCGCTTTGGACGCGGTTTATCAGCGCGGCGAAATCCGCATTCAGCGCCCGGCTCCTCCTGCAGCTCCCGCGCTGCCCCCCGCCGAAACGCCAGCCCCTGCCGATGCTGCCACAGCTCTTCAAACCACGCGCGCTTAAGGATTAAGAGACGCGCGCTCGGCGATTGTCCACGCTTGACCGCTATAATTGATGGTTTGCAGGTAAAGCGTACTCATTCTCATGATTCAGACACTTTTTGGCGGTCCCGAGCAGGAACCTACTCTTTTCGAGCGCATGAAAGACGCGGTGACGCGCACGCGGGAAAACCTGAGCGAGCGCATCGAAGCGGTGGTTTCGCTGGGCAAGGAGATTGACCGGGCCACGCTGGACGACCTGGAGGCCACGCTCATCGGGGCCGACCTGGGTAGCACGACCACTCACGAAATTTTGCAGAAGCTGCGGGACAAGGCGGACCGCAAGCAGATTAAAGACGTGAGTGAACTCAAGCGGCTTCTAAAAGAAGAACTGCTCGCCATTCTCAGCATGGCCAATTCGCCGCCGGTGACGCGCGTCGACGGAGGCCCGGAAGTGATTCTGGTGGTCGGGGTGAACGGTACGGGCAAGACCACCACCATCGGAAAGCTCGCCCAGTTCCTGCACGCGAGCGGAAAAACTGTGCTGCTCTGCGCAGCTGATACTTTCCGCGCGGCGGCCATCGAGCAGCTTGAGGTCTGGGGACAGCGCACGGGGACGGAAGTCATTCGCACGAAACCCGGGGGCGATCCATCGGCCGTACTTTACGACGCTCTACAGGCTGCCTCCGCGCGGCACAGTGATTATGTGATCGTGGACACCGCCGGACGTCTGCACACCAAGACGAATCTCATGGCCGAACTGGAAAAAATGCGGCGCACCGCACAGCGCATCATTCCCGGCGCGCCACACGAAACTTTGCTGGTCATGGACGCCACCACCGGCCAGAACGGCCTGCAACAAGCGCGCTTATTTACTGAGGCCGCCGGCGTAACTGGCATTGTGCTGACCAAGCTCGATGGCACCGCTAAAGGTGGCGTAGTGGTCGCCATTTGCCGAGAACTGGGTTTGCCCGTACGCTACGTGGGAGTCGGCGAAAAGATTGGTGACCTGTTGCGATTCGATCCCAAGGAGTTTGTGGATTCTTTGTTTAACTAGATGCCGGGGTCTCTGTGCCTCGGTGTTTCTGTGGTGAAAAATACCTTCTTCGTGAACTCATCCCGCGAAACTGACGAACGCTTTCTCCGCCAGGCGCTTGAACTAGCGCGGGAAGGCATTGGCTTGGCTTCGCCCAATCCCTGCGTGGGCGCGGTCATCGTGGACGACCAGGACAAGGTAATCGGCGCCGGCTCCCACACTTACGACGGATTGAAACACGCTGAAATTCTTGCCCTCGAACAGGCGGGTAACAAAGCACGAGGCACGACCCTCTATGTAAATCTCGAGCCATGCTCGCACCAGGGCCGCACGGGTCCGTGCGCAGACGCGATCATCGCCGCCGGCATTCGCCGTGTGGTTGCTTCCGTGCAGGACCCCAACCCTCGAGTCGGCGGCAAAGGATTTGACCGGCTTCGGGATGCAGGGGTCACGGTAGCTTCGGGCGGCCTCGAAGAAGAAGCGCGAGTGCTGAACGAATCTTTCGCCAAGTATATTCGCGACCACATCCCGTTGGTGACGCTCAAGTCCGCAATGACGCTTGATGGCAAGATCGCGGGGCCTCCCTATCAGAACCCGCGCACTCGGGGATCAGGTGTCCGGACTGAGGACTGGATCACCGGTGAACCGGCCCGCGCTCATGTGCAGGAACTGCGCCATCAGAATGACGCCATCCTGGTCGGAGTAGGAACGGTGATTGCCGATGATCCGTTGCTCACCGACCGCAGCGGGCGTCCACGCCGCCGGCCGCTGTTGCGGGTAGTGCTCGATTCGCGGCTCCACCTGCCGCTGCAATCGCGGCTGGTACAAACTGCCAAGAACGACGTGCTGGTCCTGTATTCTTCCGCAGCAGAGAAGAAGAAACGAGAACTGATGGATCGCGGCGTCCGCGTCGAGCAGATAACCAGTGTCGATGCCGGCGACCGTCTGGACATGAAAAGCATTGTTCGTCATCTGGGCGAGGCGGAAATCACCAGCCTCATGATTGAGGGAGGCTCCACGGTGAATGGAGCTGCCCTGTCGGCGGGCATCGTAGACAAGATATTTTTCTACTACGCTCCTAAAATACTAGCGGGAACGGGCTCGATACCGTTCGCAGCGGGCGAGGGGTTCCACGGAATGAGCGATGCCGCGTACGTGAAATCTTTTCGTTTGCATCGCTTCGGAGAAGATTTCGCCGTGGAAGGATATTTGCGAGACCCTTATGAGCAATAGGATTCATAGGAAGACTACAAACAAAATCAAGCGTTTCGTAGCGGTAGGGGTCCTTCGACTTGCAGACGTTCACTTCGTGACCGTCTGACTGCGCTCAGGATGACAAGCACGGGAGACTTATGTTCACTGGCATCATTGAAGAAGTTGGGTGCGTCACTCGCATTGCCCACGAGCACGGCAATCGGCGCCTGACCGTTTCTTCCTCGCAATTGGTGAAGGAACTGAACCCAGGAGACAGTATTGCAGTAAGCGGCGTCTGCCTTACTGCGGTGGACATCACTCCCAAGTCTTTCACCGCGGACCTGGCCGAAGAGACCTGGAAGCGCACGTCATTTTCGCGGATCAAGCAAGGTGCAATGGTGAATCTAGAACTGCCCATGCGGGCGAATGGGCGCTTCGGGGGACACATTGTGCAAGGCCACGTCGATGGAACGGGTAAATTCCTGGCACTTAAAAAACTTTCGAACGGCGGCGGCTATGCTCTTCGCATGGAAATTCCTCCAGAACTGGCGCGCTACGTGATCTTCAAGGGATCGCTTTGTATAGAAGGCATTAGCTTGACGGTGGCAGCGATCGAAGGAACGGAAGTTACGGTCGCTATTATTCCCCACACCGTGAAGATGACGAATCTCAAGTCTCTGAAATCTGGCAATCCGGTAAATCTGGAAGTGGATATGATCGCGAAGTACGTAGAGAAAATGCTGCGGGGAGAATCGGCTAGCAGCTCCATCACCATCGAGAGGTTGGTGCGAGAAGGATTTTAAGAGCCGGCTCTAGGCTTTAGGCTTTAGGCGCTGGGCTTGAGACCCGCATTTGTAGTTACTGCAAGCCAGCCCCAGAGCCCAAAGCCTAGCGCCCAGAGCCGGCGACTATGCTTCCAGTTTCAGCTCATCCAGCTTCAAGAATTCCTGCACGATGGGCTCGTCGCATTTCTCCATCTCTGCATAAGTGCCAAAGAACAATACTTTGGCTTCGTGCAGAAAAACGATCCGCTCCGCCAACTTTTCGGCCAGGCGCATATCATGGGTGACGACCACACTTGTCAGGTGCAACTGAATTTTCAGCCGCTTGATCAGATCGCCCAGCAATTGCGCCATGAGCGGGTCCACCATGGTGGTGGGCTCATCGTAGAGCACGCATTCGGGTTGCGCCGCCAGGGCACGCGCAATCGCCACCGAACGTTTCATTCCTGTCGACAGGTCAGACGGCAAAAGATCGCGCATTTCCGCCACGCCCACCATTTCCAGCAAACCATTGACGATCTGAAGAATCTGGTCTTCGCTCAAGCCTTTTCGCTCACGTAAAGGGAAGGCAACATTTTCGCCAACCGTCAGCGAATCGAACAGCGCGCCATTCTGGAAGACCATGGTGACTTTCTTGCGAATACGTTCCATCTCGTGCTCGGAATAGTCGGTGATGTCTTCGCGGGCGACGATCACGCGGCCGGAATCCGGCTTGAGAAATCCCATGATGCTTTGTAAGGTGACGGATTTACCCACGCCGCTTCGCCCCAGAATGCAGACCGTCTCGCCTGCCATTACGTCAAAGCTGACATTATCGAGGACTTTCTTGTCGCCAAAAGACTTGGATACGCCTTTGAACTCGATGTACGGCGCCGTCTGTTGTTCGCTCTCGCCCATGGCTTAGTTTAACTTCTTTTCCTGGATTCCAGTTTCGCACGATCCCAATCTTCCGGCGTATTCAGGTTTTGAAATATCCGGATATCGAAACCCGCTTTCGCCAACTCTTCCTCGTCAATCACTCGCGTATTCACTCGTCTGAAAAGAGAATCGATCTTGTTGTTCCCAGCTTGCAAAGCCTGTTCCGCAACATCTGCGAATTCTTTTCGATACACCGCACATAAAGGCTGAAAGCCGCCTCCGGTGCGCGCTACCGTCACCACTGCCTTGGTGCGTTGGGCCTCCGAAAGCAAATACATCAGAAACTCGGGGCCTATAAATGGTAGATCAACCGCCAGCATCAGATTGAAATCAGTTGTCGTGCTCATCAGTGCGGCGTGAATCCCGCCAAGGGGACCACGCCCAGGATAAATGTCTTCGACTACCGTTCCGAATGGCGCGAACTTCGCCTTGTCTCCAACCAACTGGACCTGTGCAGCGACCGTCTTCGCTAATTCCAATGCGCGGGCCAGGAGGGTTCGGCCTCCCAGTTCCAGAAATGCCTTGTCCGCACCCATACGCGAGCTTTTTCCACCCGCCAGAATGAAGGCAGTCGCGTTTTCCACGCAGCGATCATACACTGCACACTTTGGGGTGCAATGCTCCCGCGATGCAAAACGCCCAACTCGATTTTTTTCATGAGGTTGTCCGGGTCACAGCCAAAAATTACACAAAAGTAACCTATTCAATTTCGACTGCCCGTAAGATGATGTCCTTTCCGGTGTTTCCGCCCGGGAAAATACCATGGCACAGAAGTTATTGGACGCTCTCATGCTTCGCACCTGCTCCCACGAATTCTCCTGGCCACGCCGGGCAGCCGACAATCAGTATTACCAGGTCTGCCTGCTGTGCGCGGTTGAGTACAGGTATGACTGGAAGACCATGCGCCGCATTGAGCGCGTGGACCGCTCCGCCGAGACGCCAGCCAGCCGCCGGGGACGAACCACGGCCAAGAAGCCCACCTGGGTGCCGCGGGCACGCCGTCTCAAGCTTCAGGCTCCGGTCCGCTATCGCGTAAAGAATCTTGGTACTTGGTATGAGGGCATCGTCGAGAACCTGAGCCAGTCCGGCGTGCTGTTGCATGGTTCGCAGCAGTTTCCCGATAACACGCTGGTGGAAATGGTCTTCGAAATGCCGGAAGAGATCTCGGGACAGAAGAACAGCAGCGTGCTCTGCCAGGGACGAATCATCCGCACCCGAAAGGCACAGGATTCTCCCCAAGGCGTGGGGTTGGCGGCCTCGATACTGGATTACAAGTTCATCCATTAGCCGAATCACGCTAAGTCCAACAAGCGTAGCTGTTTGCCGCCAATTTCTCGTCCTATCCGCCAGCCGTACAGTACCTTTGGTACCTGGGTTCGATGGTCCGAATCGCCGTATAATCAGGCGAAACTCACAGTTATTTCTCGACGCGTGAGCAAAAGGTCACGGTGGACATTGGTTTCGCATTGGCGATTTTCGCATTGGGGCTGGCCTTCGGCAGCTTCCTGAATGTGTGTATCTATCGTCTGCCGCGAGACTTATCCGTGGTTCGCCCCGGCTCGACCTGTCCGACGTGTGAAAAGCCGATCGCCTTCTACGATAACGTTCCCATCCTGAGCTGGCTGCTTCTGCGTGGACGCTGCCGCAATTGCCAGGCTCCCATCACGCCCCGGTATCTCGTCGTGGAACTGCTTACCGGCGCGATCTTTCTCGCCTGCTATTGGCAGTTTGGGTTGACACCCGCGCTGGCGAAATATTGCGCTTTCGGATTTCTGCTGCTGGGCCTGATCTTCACCGATGCGGAAACCATGCTGCTGCCCGACAAAATGACTTTGCCCGGCCTGGCTCTGGGATTGGCGTTCAGCCTGGTGGTCCCAATCAATGACCTGGTGTCGGAATTGCTGCCCGGCATGTTTTCTCTGCACAACGGATCGCATGTCTCCTGGCAGTTGGTCTCGTTTCTGGATGCGTTCTTCGGCGCCGCCGTCGGGTCTTCGTTCATCTACGGCATTGGTGCGATCTACCTGCGGGCGCGCGGAGTCGAAGGCATGGGTTTTGGCGACGTGAAGCTGATGGCCATGGTGGGAGCGTTCCTGGGAATTCGCTTGACCATCTGCACCCTTTTTGCCGCCTCGATTGCCGGATCGGCGTTCGGATTGTGGACCATTCTTGCAGTGTGGATGAAACGCACCCGCCGCCGCATGAAGCGGCATCGCGAATCCGCACGGGAATCGCGGCGACGGGGATGGGTGTCCGCCACCATCGCGTTCCGCCGTTATCAGATGCCGTTCGGAGTTTTCCTGGCGGGCATGGCGATGATCGCCTCCTTCTTTGGCAATGCTTTTCTGCGCTGGTATTGGGGGCTGCTGTGAACCTACTCAGCAATCCCATTGTGTTCCGGATGGCGGGGCTGCTGCTGGTTTCCGGCTTCGCATTTGTATTTGGCTTGATCGTCATCAAGCGCTTGCGCAGAAACTTGACCGAAGAATCCACATGGGACGGAGGCTCGACCTCGGTGGATAGCCTCCCGCTGCACACTTACCATGCCGTGATCCAGCAACTGAAGCAGCAGAAGCACGAATTGCAAAGCCTGCAGATGGTGGAAAGAAAGCGGGCCAAGAGCACGGAAAATATCAGCGCGGCGGTGCTTTCCAATCTTTCGAGCGGCGTGATGTTCTTTGCCGCGAATGGCTTGATCCGGCAGGCGAATTCGGCCGCCAAACAGATTCTTGGTTTTGCCTCGCTGGTGGGAATGAGCGCGACGGAGATTTTCCGTCAGGCTGCATCAGTTTCCCCTTCAAGTTCGAACCAGTCAGTGGCTCAGGCCGTACAAGCCAGCTTGCGGGACAACGCCGCTTCGGGGCGCGTAGAGCTCGAGTATGCAACTCCGTCCGGCGAGAAACGGTTTCTGGAGATCACGCTCACCGCGGTCAACTCGTCGTCGGACGAAGTACTCGGAGTCGCCTGCCTGATCAACGACAAGACCGAAGTCACCTTGATCCAGCAGCAACAGGCATTGCGCGGGGAAATGTCGGCTGAGATGGCGCTGGCCTTACGCACCTCGCTCACCACGATTTCCGGCTATGCCCAGCAACTCGCAGCCAGCCGCGATCCGGACCAAGCGCGGCAAATCGCCGCCGACATTGCTTCCGAAGCGGCGCAACTGAATCACACAATTGGCGGTTTCCTCGCAGGCCCAAGACCTGCGAAAGCCGCAGGAGCTTAGTTCGAAATGAACGCCGCCTGCGAAGTCGCAGGCAGCAAAAGACTAAAGAAGAATGGAGCAACCATGAAGTGCATTGCATACGTTAGTTTCGCAGGGATCGTTTTCACGGCCGCGCTGGCAGGCGCACAGTCGCAACCGGCGGCCTCGCAACCCAACCAGACCACGGTCAGCTCATCTCCGTCGCTGGCCGATTCCGCCCGCGCGGTCCGCAAGGACAAAAAGCCGACCACACCCAAGGTGTACGACAACGACAATCTGCCAACATCGGACAAGCTGAGCGTCGTCGGCAATGCGACCGAAGCTTCGGCTGCGGCGCCTTCAGCGGACGCCAATGCTGACCAGAATCCCGCTGACCCCAACAAGCCCGCCGCCATCAAGCCGGGAGATTCTGCGGAAGATCGCCAAAGAGTATTTGACGAATGGAAGGGCAAGATTGACGAACAGAAAGATGACCTGAGCCTGGTGTCCCGCGAACTCGACGTGCTGCAACGCGAATACCGCCTGCGCGCCGCCGCATTCTACGCCGACGCCGGCAACCGCATGCGCGATTCGAAGGACTGGGACAAGGAAGACGCCCAATACAAAGAGCAAATCGCCGACAAACAGAAAGCGGTTGACGAAGCCAAACAGAAACTCGAAGACTTGCAGGAAGAGGCCCGCAAAGCGGGCGCGCCGACGTCGTCACGAGAATAGGCGCTGCTTCGGAAATACCAATGCCCTTCCGTTCTTAACTGAGCGGAAGGGCACTATTGTTGCACCCTGACCTAGACAAAAATTCAACTACTGCTTGTCGTATGCCGCGGTGTATTTGACCTTGTTGCCCTTGGCATCGGTTCCGCTCACCGTAACGGTGCGGCTCTTGCCGTCAGCCGACACCACAATTCGTCCCATGGAAGTAACCTTGCCGTCTTTCTTGTTGGTCAACTCGTTGGTGCGATCATTAATCTTCTTGTACGACCGCATGTCGGCAGTCGGATCCCCGCTAAGTGGGTAGTCTTTGCCGTCGAACATTCCCGTCCACTCGGTATGCAGTGGCTTGCCGTCTCCGTCTACGCCGTCGACCGTGACTTTTATGCTATCGCCCGCCGCCTCGTAGACCACCGTGTTGTTTTTCGTTGCCCCCGCGGGAATCTTGGACTTGGCCTCGTTCAGTTTCCAGGTGCCCATATTCGGATTGGCGGCAAAAGCCAGCGCCGCGGCAACAAAGCAAAGACCCATGGTCAATAGAATGTTTCTGGTTTTCATTTCTCCTCCTGATTGAGAGAGCTAATTGTCAAATGATTGGAGCGGCAGCCATTCTAGTGCCGCGGTAGGGATTCAGCAAATCGGATCAATCGGCTTAGCCAGTTTTGCACTACGACAACTGAGGGATGGCCACTAACGGCAGCAGCTAGCTTCCCCCCTCAACCTCAATATCTGCTTCACATGATGCCGCCCATGTACCCAATGGAACTTGCGCCATTGTCGCGCGGTGAACGGGCCTAAAATCGGATGGTCTAGAAGCTTGATCTTCTTCCCGTAGCGTTCCTCACACTTGGTAATCGCTTCATCCATGGCCACGATCTGCGGGCCAATGTCAGCGAAAATCTTTTCGGGCGCAATTCCGCGCGGCTCGGTGTTTTTAGGTGCCTTCCGTCCGGGAGGAAACTTTCCGATTTCCACCACATACAAAGCCTTCACCCTCTGGCCCAGGCTGGAAGAGGTGGCCAGCGGCTTTCCTGCCTCCATACAGCGCCCGAAACCCTTCACCGTCCCCGTGTAGCTGAGATAAAGATGCTCCAATATTTCAGCCACGCTCCACTTCCCTTCGGGATGCCGGGTCAGGTCTTCCTCATTCATGCCGTGAGTGGCTGAAGCAATGGTTTCCTTTAATCGTGCGAGATGCGAATCCATGAACAACTCTTTCTACTCGTGCCGCAGAATAGACCACTGCTAGAATGAACCCCAACATTGCGGGATGCAAGCCTTGGGTTCAGGATCGTGACCCAGGATCTTGGACTCGGGATGAAGAAAGGAAGGTGGCTATGAAGAAGCTGCTGATGGCGATGCTGGCTGTGGCACTGATGGCAGGCTGTTCGTCGCAACCAACCCAGCCCGCGGAAAAGCCCGCGCCCAAGCCTCCGGAGTTCCTGACCGGGCACGTGGCCTGTCAGAAGTTATTCATCGCCGCCCATGGCTGGGCCCGCGACGCGCAGCCGTTCCGCCTGGAATCGCAGCCCTCCCCGGAGTCCAACGGACACGACGGCAAGTCAGCGGTGTGGCAGGGTGGTTTCGCTTCGGCGCTCCAGCACAGCCTGAAGCCATTTGCCTGGTATGGCATTGATTCACCGGATGGCACACGCGGCGTGAATCCCGGGATCGAGGACAGCTATAGTCCCAGCAACTCCTCCACCACGGTCTTCGATATCCAGTTTCTCAAAACTGATTCCGATCAGGCCCTCGACGTCGCGCAGAAACATGGCGGCGATAAGCTGCTGGAGAAAAGTCCGGACACGCCGGTTTTCTACCTGCTCGACTGGAGCCGCACCAACAGCAACCTGGTCTGGCACGTCATCTACGGCGCAAGCCGCAATGAACCCAAGTTGACGGTGGAAGTGGACGCCACCACCGGCATCTTCATTCGAGTGGAGAAATAGAAACGACAGGAAAACCAGAGAAGCTGGATTTTGGGTGGCGCAGCGCTTCCCAGCGCTGCGATCAAGCTCCTCTTCCCTAACGCGATTCAGCACCTGAGGCTGGCTAGGCGGTAACCGATTTCTGGCAATGTTTTTCGAAAGCACTCTTCAGTTCAGCGGCAATGTCGGCGGCCTCGCGATGTTCGATGTCGCTGCGCTGCACCATGTGCACCAGCTGGCCGTCACGCAACAAAGCAATCGAAGGCGAGGACGGCGGATATCCCGTGAAATAAGATCGGGCCCGGTCAGTGGCTTCCCGGTCCTGTCCGGCGAAAACCGTGAATAGATTCTCGGGACGCACGGCATTTTGCAAAGCCGCTCGCACCGCGGGACGCATGCGGCCGGCGGCGCATCCGCAAATCGAATTCACCACCACCATGGTTGTGCCCGGCTGATTGGTCAGTGCCTGGTCAACTTCTTCCACGGTACGCAACTCTTTCACTCCCACACGCGTCAATTCTTCGCGCATCGGGATCACCATAATCTCTGGATACATTTGGGCTCCTGAATGATCTGCACAATCATTGTAATACGACCGCCAATATTCGATACGCTCCCGGCAGGAGACGTGGCAAGCCACGTCTCTACAGCTGGTCGTTTTTCCTGTAGAGACGCAGCTTGCTGCGTCTTGCCGCCAGCGCCGCGATTCGTCATATATAGTTGAACTCATCTGCCATGTTGATCCAGAAAGACATCCCCCTTGCGCCTTTAACCACCCTGAAGGTCGGCGGACCGGCGCAATATTTCGTCGAGGCGAAAACTGTCGCCGAAGTGAACGAAACAGTTGCGCTGGCCAACTCCAAGAATCTCCCGCTCTTTGTTCTCGGAGGCGGCAGCAATCTGGTGGTTTCCGACGCAGGCTGGTCAGGTCTCGTGCTGAAAATCGCCATTCCGGGCATGACGGAACACAAAAAAAACGGAAGCATGCACTTCGAAGTCGGAGCCGGCGAAGAATGGGACAATTTTGTCGCCCGTGCCGTGTCCCGCGACTGCGCCGGAGTGGAATGCCTGAGTGGCATCCCCGGCAGTGTCGGAGGAACACCAGTGCAGAACGTCGGCGCTTATGGGCAGGAAGTCGCCGATACCATCGAATCCGTCCGCGTGCTCGATCTTCGGGACGGCCAGGAGCGGGAACTCTCCAAAGATGATTGCGGTTTTAAATATCGAACCAGCATCTTCAACACGACCGAGCGCGGACGCTACATCATTTTGCGCGTTCGCTACGCCCTGCAACTCGGAGGGGCAGCCCACATCGCCTATGCCGATCTCAAAAAGCATTTCTTCGGCTGGACCGAAGCTCCGACCCTGGCCGACACTCGCGAAGCCGTCCGCAGAATCCGTGCCAGCAAAGGCATGCTGATCACGCCTGGCGACGACGATTGCCGCAGCGCCGGTTCGTTCTTTAAGAATCCTGTGCTCTCAGCTGATGCCTATGACGACCTGACCAAGAGAGCAACCGCCAAGAGCCTGCAAGTCCCCAGCTATCCCGCGCTCGACGCGCAGCGGAAAGTCTCGGCCGCCTGGCTGGTCGAGCATTCTGGTTTTCACCGCGGCTATGATGCTGGACGCGTCGGCATTTCCAGCAAGCACGCGCTCGCAATCGTAAATCGAGACGAGGCCACGGCCGCAGACGTGCTTGCCCTGAAGGAACACATCCAACAGCGAGTAAAGGACATCTGGGGCATTCATCTCGAACCAGAGCCGGTGTTCGTGGGCTTCTGACCGATCATGTGGCGCGGGCGCCCTCGCCCGCGAAAACGCTGGCGGCGGCACCGGTTCAGCTTTCTATATCAGCCAGCCGCGCAGCTTCTTTAAATATCTCCATGAACATCCCCCGCGTCAGCTTCCCCGTCTGCGTGTTCTGGTTCGAGGGATGATAAGACGCCAGCAAAATCTTCCCATCCGGCATGTCGTATTTGGCTCCGTGCCGAAAGACATATCCTTTCCTGCTCGTAAGCTGCCCTCGCCGCTTCAGATAATTGAGATACGCATCAAAAGCAATTTTGCCCAGGGCCACAATCACGCGTAGATTCTTGAGCCCCTCCATCTCCCGATCAAGGTAGTAAGAGCAGTTGGCCAACTCCTGCGGCAGGGGCTTGTTGTCGGGAGGAGCACAACGCGCGGCCGCCGTGATGTAGAGATCTTTCAGCTTCAATCCATCATCGCGGCGAGTGGCGTCCGGCTGATTGGCGAATCCAGCTTCGTACAAGACCGGATACATAAACTTCCCGGAAGCATCGCCGGTAAACGGACGCCCCGTTCGGTTCGATCCATGCGCCCCGGGAGCCAGCCCTAGCACCAGGACTCGCGCCTCGGGATCGCCAAATCCCGGCACCGGCTTGCCCCAGTAGTCCCAATCGAGATACGCACGCCGCTTCTCGCGTGCAATCCTCTCCCGATACTCAACCAGCCGCGTGCAGCGCGTGCAGGCGATTACCTCCGCATTGAGCTGGATGAGCCAGCGAGGCAAGCCGTTGGAAGCTGATCGTTTATCGACGGTCACAAATCCGACGTTAACACAGGAGCCTTAATATCTGTCCGCGCTCCACTACCGTGTTCCCTCCCCCGGCGCTGTAGTCAACAGCATCTGTTTCGAGAGCATCATGGATTGCCGCTGTGCCGCTTCATCTCCCGTCAACTGATATTCCTTTTCGAATTCCGCCTGGGCCTGAGGGATATGCCCTTGCCGGTGATACAGGATTCCGAGCGCCCAATGCAGTTCCGGAAAATTTGTGTTGGAGCGCTCCACTTGCTGGAGCAACTGCTGAGCGGAATCCAGATTTCCCAGACTGATCTCCACGTTGGCCAACGAGAGACGGACCGCATTTTGCCGGTCCACGTCAAAGTCAGTTCTTAACATCAGACGGTTCAGGATGGCTTCCGCTTCGGCGTACTGCTTGACGCCGAAAAGTCCGCGAGCCAGAAAGAGACTTATCTTGGGATCCTCCGGGGCCAGCTCAGAAGCAATGCGATAATCTTTGATGCCAAGATCGGTCCTGCCCTGGTCCATATAAACGTTCGCCAGTAAGGCATAGGCAAAGGCGTTGTCCGGGTTCACATCGATCGCCCTTTGCAGGAATACGACGTCATCGTGATAAAACCGCTGTTGCGTGAAAGTCAGCACGGAAAACGTAACCAGTACGATGGCAAAGACCGAAGCGCACGTTATGCGCAGACTTCTCGGCGCTTCCAACATTCGTTGAGCCAAAAGCCCTAACAGCAGACAGAGCCCTACCGACGGCAGGTAGAGGTAGCGATCATGCGTCATATCTCCTTGCGGGTAGAGCCGGGGCGTGGCCAGCGCGGGCAACAAAGGCAGCAGGATCAAGGCTACTGAAAAACTAACGATCCAGTTCACGCGCAACGCCAGCCACGTCATGAGGACAACGCATAAAAGAATCGCCGCCAGCGGGAGCCAGAAAGCCATGGTTGGCGACGAATGAATGGAGTTCACGTATCCGCTACTCAAGCCCACCGGGACCATCAGCTTGCGCAAATAAAACAGCAGGATCGAGGGGCTGCTGAAGAACACCTCCCGCCAGCTGTGCTCGCCCTTTTCGACTCCCATTCCGTGCATCACGGTCCAGCGGAGGATCACGTAGGCCCCGGTCGCTGCCAGGTATGGACTGCCAGCAAGCACCAGACGCTTACTCCAACTGCTTTCCTGATCTTTGAGTTGGACCCACGCTATGCCGATGAGAAGAACCATCACGGCCACGCCGGTTTCCTTGGCCAACAGAGCTGTGAAATACAAGGCGGCGCTGAGAACAACCCGCCATCGGTCGTTGCGCTCGGGGGAAGCCAACAGGACGAGCATCGCACCCAGCGTCAGAGCGCTGAAAAGAAGCTCATTGCTGGCCGAAATATAAGTGACCGCGTCCACATGAATGGGATGCACCGCAAACAGTGCGGCTGCCACACCCGCGCCAACTTCGGTGCCGACCAGTCGCTTACTCAAGCGATAGACGAGATAAGTGCAGCCGACATGCAATAACACGCTGGACAAATGCCAAAACCAGGGCGAGAGCCCGCCCAGCGTGTCCACGACCAGCATCCAAAACGAAAACAGCGGACGATAAAAGATCGCCCGATGCCCCACGATCTGGTTCCACAGGTGCGAGGTCAGAATCTGGGGCAGGTACTGCCATGACTGCACCTGCGGGTTGCGGACAATCTGCTGAAAGTCGTCGCGAACAAAGCCGCAAAATAACGAGCGCGCGTAAACCACCAACGCCAACCCGCACACCGCCAGCGGAATGCGGGACTGGTGCAATCGCTCGCGCCAGCTCGGTCGCGGCCGCTTGCCCCTCAGCCTTTCGGCTTTGCTGCGCTGCTTCATTGCATCCCGTGGAGATCTCGCAAAATTAAGACGGGGCCTATGCTGCAAATGAAGCCGCGCCGGGGAAGGCATCTAGGATTGATGAATCGCTCCGGCTTGTCAAGATACGCCAGGAAGCAGGTAGTCGGCCCAGCCCGCCGGAAGTGCATGGCCATTCGGTCACGCGGGGAATCTTGCCACGCTCATGTTCACGAGTAAGAATCCAGAAGGAGAGTTGCACCTGTGAAGATACTGCTGGTCGAGGATTCGCCGGTACAGAGACGCCGCATAGCCCGTTATTTAAAAGAATGGAACCTCGACTTCACCGCCGTCGAGAACGGGGACGATGCCTGGCGTGTTCTTCAGGGAGAGGACCCACCCAGCTTAGTCCTGCTCGACTGGATGCTTCCGGGAATTGACGGCATCGAGCTTTGCCGGAGAATCAGGACCCTCGGGGCCAACGGAACCTATATTTACACGGTAATGCTCACGGCCAAAGATAAGACCCGCGATCTGCTGACGGCCATGGCGGCAGGAGCAGATGATTATCTTGCCAAACCGGTCGATCCCTCGGAATTGAGGGCTCGCATCATGGTGGGAAGACGAATCTTCGACCTTCAACAGTCGATGAAGTTTGCTGCGACTCACGATTTTCTGACCGGCCTCTTAAACCGCGCCGAAATTCTGGCATCGCTAAAGCGAGAGCTCTCCCGCAATGGACGCGAGAGCAAGCCACTCGCCATCATCCTGGCCGATCTCGACCACTTCAAACAGGTCAACGATTCGCTGGGACACGCGGCCGGAGATTGCGTGCTGAAGGAAGTAGCGCAGAGGCTGCAATCCGATCTGCGGGCCTACGATCTGGTGGGGCGCTATGGCGGCGAAGAATTCTTGATCATGCTGCCGAATTGCAACCTGGCCACGGGGACTCGCCGGGCCGATGAGATTCGCGGTTTGGTTTCCAAGAACGCGATGGTAACCACTTTTGCCACCGTCCCCGTCACCATCAGCATGGGGATCACAGTCAGTGATGGGACCCAGCATCTTACGATTGAAGACCTGCTGCAACAGGCGGATGAGGCCCTCTATCGCGCCAAGGGAAGTGGCAGAAACTGCGTGCGGGCATTCTCCCGGAGGATCGGGGCCACCGCAACGTCAGCGAGTGCCGGCCGCAGCCGCGGTTAAAGTCCCTAGAGCAGCGAGGCAAGCCCCCGGCCGCGAACCCGGCAAACCGAATCGGTTATATGGGAAAATAGCTGACGCCGTTCGGCGTCGAGGTTGGTATGGGAAATTCCGCTTCCATGGACACGTTCGGTAAGCTGTTCCACCAAATCAAGATCGCCTATGACGCCAAATCCACCAGTCACCCCCCGCTTCTTTGCAAACAAGGATCTTACGGTGGTTGTCACGTTCTGAAGTTACAAAAAACCGGCTGGACAAATGACGATATGCAAACCGTGCCGAATAAGAGCGGGATTTTCTTTTCCATCTGGATGGATGATGACGCGTGTCAAAAGAACAGGGTCAAGTACAACATTCACGCTCTAAAGCTCAGGCAGTTGCGTGGCTACAAGATGACCAGCCGGAATTTTGCGCAAGAATTCCGCCACCGGTTCGCCGGCGTTCAGCGCCATTGGCCAAACGTGAGTGTGGACTTCGGGCCTCTCACCTTGATGGAAGGATGGATTGATACTGCCGCCAGGACTTTCGAACACGATGCCATGAAGCTAATGAATCGTTTTGAAGAGATCAGCCCGATCATTGACGAGCTGCTGGCCAAACGCCGCTTGGCCACTTGATCGTCCTAATCGGCATTCCGGTCGCACTCAGAAACTCCGCCCGCCACCAGTTTTGGCAGTTGGCCACCCTTTTCCCGATCTCCCTCAGGAACGGTTACGCCAGAACTAGTCCAAGGGTTACCTTCCGCCGGGTCGGCTAGACCACGACAATACGGCATAAGGATATCGCCGGGAGCCGTTACTCCCGCGCCCATGGAGACTGTTCTGAAGCTAAAAAGCCTCGCGTTTATCGTGCTACTGGCAGGCCTGGCGCAAGCCCAAGAAGCCAAACAATTTCAAAGCGGGCACCCTGTTGCAGATGGATTCCGTGTCCTGCGGTGTGGACGAGAATAGTGGCAAGAGCATCACCGGCGAGTTGATTGGCACCGACTCGGGACATAAGAAAACTCATGAACTGCTTTGTCAAGAATATGTCCTTCAGGCCGAGCATGTGATCTATCGGATCCGCCCCAAAGATGACAAGCATCCAGTACTTCTGCCGGTCGGCGAGAAAGCCCAATTTCGCATGGACAAAGACAAAATGGTCCTGCGCGTCGAAGATCTGGACGACAAAGATCGTGACTACATCGTCGTATCCATGACGCCGCGCCAGGACACCAAGACCGAAACCTCCGCCAGGGTCTCCCAATAACGCGAGGGCGGGAAATGGCCGAGTTCGTGGGCGACGGCTGGATGATCGTCGGCCCCAGCGATTCCTGCTCCTATTACACCGAACTGATGCGCTGACCGGGCCCGATTTGAGCACGCCGCCTACTCTGCGGCGTTCTTCGGCACCATCTTGAAAGGCTTTTTCATAAGCCGGACGGTTTCCTCACCCGGCCGGCTCTCGCCGGATTCGACGTACGGAAGCTGGCAAACGAATTGATCCAGCTCTGCTCGCGCATCTTCTAGGTTGACCTTTTCGGAAGTTCGACCGCAGGTTGTGCAGAAACTCTGCTTGGTGTTTAAATTCCACACGATCTTTGAGTGCGCCATCAGTCGGTAGTGTCCTAATTTGGATTTTAGGACTGCTGGTTATACTCTGCTGGGCCTTCAATCCAATTGCCTGTCACGCCGGGGAAATAGGCTCTCAGGGAATCGTCCCATCTATAGCTCCACATAGTAGTGTGCTGACCTCCAAAGATATCCTCGTACTGAATACACCCCCAAAAATGGATGAACTTTTTCTCAATCTGGACTGCTTCCATGTCGTTATCTGTCAAGAGCGCGAATACTCGCGTTTCCGGAGCCGTAATTATTTTCGGAAGAATGACCGGGATACTGAAATCGCAAACAATGTTCGGAGTTTCTTTGGAACCAGTCATTTCCGCAGTAGCGCAAGACTGTTTAACCAAAGCTATTGTCGGGCCATAAAGGCGAACTTTGTAATGGACTCCGTGGATAAGATCGGCATCCTCATAAACAAGCGTCTCGACTTCAATCGACAATCGTGCGCGTTCCTTACTAATGAAAGACTCTGCGCTCTTACGCATCTCAACAGTGGCGCGGGTCATTTCTCTAGCTTGGTAAGCAATAGCGAGTCCAGTCAGAGCAGCGATGAAAACCAGCCACCAATCGGGCCGCTCGATGGCCGCGTACCACTTTGGAGGGTTGGTCTCGGGGCGCTCGGAATGGTCGTCGGCTGTGTAGTTATTTTCACCAATGGTCGGAGATGGACTTTCTGGTTGGGCGCTTTGCTGTTTCTTAGTGGGAGTCTGATTTGGCTGACTGGCCACGTGAATTGGCAGGATGAGCGCAAACACGACAATCAAGGGCAGATACTTCATAGTTCACATCCCCTAGTTCGCGTCGTTCCCGCTTTCACAGAAGTTGAATATGGAGTTCGGGGGCGGGGGGAAAACCCCAGTGTATTTAAGTCTAAAATTGGTAAACCTCCGCACTTTAAAGGCGTCTATGTACTCTATTCTTCCGTAAGCGTAGACACCCCTAACTCCGCTGGCTATTTCGGAGATTTCTGGGGCGGTAACTGGGCGGTGAAACCACAGGAATTTAGTGAAGGTGCCACCGGGGCCGAGGTTAATAGTGGAGCCCCTTTGAATCGGGGTAGAAACAACCAATGTGCGCTCTTCCGTCTGGACAGTAACATCAATTTGCAGCCAGCTAATGACATCATAAGCGGGAGTTTGTCCCGAGTTTTTTATGGTCACATGTACGAAAGGAAAGTTAGTCTTGTCTATCCTTGGTGGGTCAATTATTGTGCCTTCGAGAATGTCAGAAGTGTTCGTAAATACGTACGCCCTCAATTGACGTTGCGCGGTATGCCGAGAGATTATGGTTTGAACGATCAAAATACCCAGCCCAACCCAAGCACCAATGACACCAATAATGGTTGCCCACATATAACGCCGGGTGAGGTCATCGAGAGACGCTGCCTTAGCTTTCTCTGTCTCGGTCTGTGTCTGTGGTTTTTCTACGGAGTAGCAATCCGCGCATTTGTTGGCGAACGATACTGGCGAAGTGCCGGGATCTGTTGCCTCGGCTTGGCTTGCTTTCTGCTGAGTATGGAGTTTGCTGATGCTGCTTCCCCGTTCGGGAGCAGTGGATGGCGCAGTATGTGGCGTAGCTTCTTGTGCGCCTACTTGAGTAAAGATTGTGACAACCAATGTCAAGATAAACAGTCTCATAGCGCAGAAAGTGTAACACAAAAACACTTGACAACCTATGATTATTGTAATACAGTAATTGACATGGCAAACGTACTCAATACCGACAGGAAAATCGCGGTTATCTCCGCACTGGCCGAAGGTTCCAGCATCCGCTCGATTGAGCGAATTACAGGCGTTCACCGGGATACGATCATGCGACTTGGCGTAAAGGTAGGTCAGGGCTGCGCAGCGCTCATGGATGCCAAGATGCGCGATCTAGACTGTCATCGCCTAGAGTTCGATGAAATCTGGGGATTCATCGGCAAGAAGGAAAAGCATGTCCGCGTGGATGACAATCCAGAAGTGGGCGACGTTTGGACGTTCTGCGCCGTGGACGCGGATACCAAGCTAGTTCCTGCCTTCCGGGTGGGAAAGCGGGATGGGGTTACAGCCAATCTTTTCGTGAAGGACGTTGCCAGCCGGATGAAAAACCGCGTACAGATTTCAACCGATGCCCTACATACCTACATAGAGGCCATCGAAAGAGCGTTCGGCGGCGATGTGGACTATGCCCAGATCGTAAAGACCTACACGCACGATGAAACCTTGCACCCGCATCGGCGGTACAGCGCCCCGGATATGGTCGGTATCGAAAAGCGCATCGTTGTCGGGAACCCAGACATTGACTTGATCTCTACCAGCTATGTAGAACGCTTGAATGCGACTACGCGCCTTCACATGCGCCGCCTAACGCGCTTGACGCTGGCATTCAGCAAGAAGCTGGAAAACTTCGATGCAGCAGTCGCGTTACACTTCGCCTATTACAATTTCGTGAAGCGCCACAATACGCTGCGATGCACCCCGGCGATGGCTGCGGGAGTCGAGCGAGATTTTCTGAGTGTGGGTGATCTTGTGGAGGCATCGGCTTGAACGACATCGAGGAGCTAAGGAAAGTGATTCGATACCTGCACAACGCGGACGCGGTACACGTTGAAAGCGTACCTGTGAAAGAGACATTTCAGGGGCAGACGGTTTGGGATGGAGTCGTGGAAGTATTCAAGCTAATCGGGCATCCGAAGGCGATTAAAGCCTACGCGTGGGCGCATGAGACAGACGATCCCAAGAATCCCAAGCGGCATGTGGCCGTTCTGCACATTCCGCCAGTGGTGTCACCGGAAACAGCAGTCAGGGCAGCAATCATCCAAGAGCACAGGGGAATCAATTGACACGGGCCAAGAAACTAGGACGACCAAAGTTACCCAAGGGTGCAGCAAAGGGCAGGATTGTGCCTGTACGCTTCACGGCGGACGATCTAAAGGCAGTTGAAGCAGCAGCGAAGGCTAGTAAGCAGAATGTCTCAGAATGGATACGGAGCACGATTCATGCCAACTTACAGACAGCCTGAGTCCAAATTAGGACACTACCCATCAGTCATTACAATAGACCTAAGTCATCATTCGTGCCAAAATGTTTCGTTCAGGGTATCTACATCATTCACCATATTGGGAACAGGCATACCCTCCGCCACCACAAATGAGGGGCGCCCCGTCCTATCGCGCTTGCGATAGAGTGAGAACGACGAACGCTGTAAGCGTGTCTCTCACTTCAGCGAGGCCATGTCGATGACGAAGCGGTATTTGACGTCACCCTTGACCAGGCGATCAAAGGCTTCGTTGACTTGCTGGATGCCAATGCTTTCGACGTCCGCACTAACTCCATGCTCGGCGCAGAAATCCAGCATCTCTTGCGTCTCACGAATGCCTCCAATAATGGAACCTGCAATTTGCCGTCGGCCAAATAACAAACCCATCACTCCAAACGATAGAGGGACTGATGGCGCTCCCACCAGCGACAAGGTCCCGTCTCGCTTCAGAAGATTGAGGTACGCATCCAGTCCATGGTGCGCCGGAACTGTATCGAGGATGAAGTCGAAGCTGTTTAGATGTTTCTGCATCTCGGCGTCATTTTTCGAGACGACCACTTCGTGCGCTCCCAGCCGCTTGGCGTCGGCAGTTTTGCCAGGAGAAGTTGTAAAGAGCACAACTTCGCAACCAAACGCAGCCGCGAATTTCACACCCATGTGGCCCAATCCGCCAAGCCCCACCACGCCCACCTTCTGGCCTTTGCGCAGATTGCGGCGGCGCAGCGGCGAATAGGTTGTGATGCCGGCGCAGAGCAACGGCGCGGCGGCGGCCAGATCCAGCTTCTCCGGCACTCGCAGCACAAATGCCTCGTCAACCACGATGTTCTGCGAATACCCGCCGTAGGTCATGCCTCCCAGGTGCTTGTCTGGAGCGTTGTAGGTGAGGACCGGCATACTGGCGCAATATTGTTCTTCTCCTTCCTGGCAACTGGCACAGGTGCGGTCCGAATCCACCATGCAACCCACAGCCACCGTATCGCCTGCTTTGAACTTCTTCACCGCGCTGCCAACTTTGGTCACGCGGCCAACGATCTCGTGTCCCGGCACGCACGGATAGCTGGTTGGGATGCTGTCTGAAAACTCATTTCGCACAAAGTGCACATCGGTGTGACACACGCCGCAGAACAAAATCTCGAGCTGCACATCTTGTGGCAGCAGTGCGCGGCGCGGGATAATGGTTGCCGCCATCCCGGAAGTTGCGCTTTTTGCCGCGTAAGCGCTGGCGGTGCTGGTTGGTGAAACCTTCGAAGGGATTTCTTCTTGTGTCGGGAGCGGTCGAGCTGCATTGCTCATGGCAAGCGACTCCTTTTCTTACCCAGCCTTTGATTCTTCAGGGAAACAATTAGGGGGCCGACGTGTCGTCGTTATCGGGCTGAGATGGCACGAAGTATACGCTCTCATTCATCCGGGCGATTGTTAAAAAATCGGGCCTGGCGTTTTGGTGAAAAGGTGGGTCATCCGCTGGCGGACGGGCAACCTTAATTGTTGCGCCTCATCCAAAGACCAGGCCAGACGACAATGAGCTTATTTGCTCAGATTTTTACATCGTCGAAATGCGATAGTCCTTGGTATCACCGTTTGCAGCGAAACGGAGTCAGTGTGAATCGGCCTTCCATCCCCGAAACTCGCAGGCGTAGAGCAGCACCGGGCAAACGAGGGATGAGGGCCACAGGAATCTTATGCAAATTCGATTTATTCGTACGTTGTTGTTCTCACTTGTCCTGCTGTCCATGGCGGCAGCATCATTCGCCCAAATTGGCGTAGCCATCAGGATCGGCCCACCGGCGCTGCCTGTCTATGAGCAGCCTATTTGTCCAGGTGATGGGTATCTTTGGGCGCCCGGCTATTGGGCTTACGATTATGACGTTACCGATTACTACTGGGTGCCAGGCACCTGGGTAGTGGCGCCGGAAGTCGGGTTCCTCTGGACTCCAGCCTATTGGGGTTGGGGCGGCGACGGATTCGTCTTCTATGACGGCTACTGGGGGCCGCACGTGGGCTTCTACGGCGGCATCAACTATGGATTCGGCTATTTCGGCAACGGATTCGAAGGCGGGCGTTGGGACAACGGACACTTTTTCTACAACCGCTCCGTACTTAACATCGACGTCACCAACATTCACAATGTTTACGACACTCACGTGACTTACAACAACGTAAGCCGCGTCAGCTACAACGGCGGCAATGGTGGAATCACCGCACGTGCTACCGCTGACGAAGAAGCAGCAGCGCGTGAGCGGCACATCGGGCCGGTGGCAACTCAAACTCAACATGCGCAGGCTGCTCGAGCCAACCCGCAACAACGCGCGTCGGTGAACATGGGCAAGCCAGGCGTTGCAGCCACTCCCAGGCCCGGAGATTTTAACGACCGTGCCGCGGTGCCGGCCAAAGAAGCAGGAGCGCCTTATACTCCAGCCGCCGTCCATCCTCACGACCTTGCACCCTTGGCGCGGACCGCTCCAAATACGGGCAATGCAAAGCAGGACAAGAAGTACCAGCAGCAGCAGGACAAGCAAATCGCAAAGCAGCAACAGGAGCGCGACAAACTCCAGCAGCAGCAGGACCAGGAGCACGTGAAGATGGATAAACAGAAGGCAAGTGACTCGCAAAGACAGCAGATGGAGCAGAGCCACCAGCAACAGACGCAACAATTGCAGCAAAGACACCAACAGCAGCAACAACAGCTACAGCAGAAACAGCAGCCGGCAAACCGGGAATCGGGCAAGCGGTAAAGTCGTTCAGAGTGGAGATGTGTTCCACGAGGAACATAGGTGCGATTTGCACAAGTGTTCCACGTGGAACATTTTGTGCTTATGGAAGTGTACGTACAGAAATGTATGAAGTGGCTTTGGTGCTTGAAGTTGGCGAAAGATTCCCGTTTTGGAATGATGCTGCTCCGGCCATGGAGCCCGGCATTTGTGGAATCTCCGCCCGAGAACTGCCCCACTCCAGCCAAAACCAGGATTGAATGGGCCATGCACCATTTGTCAAAAGGTCCTTCGGAACACCAATCGCACCTGAAACGGTTCGGTGGGGTGGTAAACGTCTGTGAATGCCGGAGCGGCTGTTGGCGTTATTCGGGAGATGTAGGCGTAGTCAATGTCGCTATCGCGGCGGTTCAGCAAATTCAAAAATTCGGCCGAAACGCGCCATGCCTTGTCAATTTGATAACCGACTTCCGCGTTGAGCAACGCCGTTGCCTTTGATCGATTAATTCCGTCGGAGGTCAAATCGCGCGGACCAAAGTAGCGCAGGCGCAGAGTCGAAGAAAAGCGTTTGTAATCATGCAGCGTGACGCCCGATGAAATCACCACCTTAACCGCTTCGGGCACAAGCTTGCCACCCGTGCCTTGCACCGGATACTGGCCGCCACCCTCGTTGGAGAACGCCGCATCATCTGGGTCTATTTGGGTAAATTGGGCGCGGGAGTCCGCAAAATCAAAATCAAAGACCAAACGTTCCCGTGGTGTGTAGTAGTTCGCGAATTCGATGCCATAACGGTTGCTCGACTGTTCTGAAGCAACCGTGCCTCCGGTGTCGCCATCCTGCTGCAGTTCGGAGTTACTGTGGAGATACCAGAGCGAAAGGGTGCTTTGCAGATGTGGGACGGCCGACTGTGCGCACGCCGATCTCCCCGCCTTTGGTTTGGACCAGGGGAGAAATTGGGGTGCTGGACGTGGGGAAAGGATTGTCCGGCGAAATCGGTTCCTCCCTTTGCGTTGCGCCACGCGCGTCGTTGCTATGGAAACTGAATCCGCCCTGGACATAGAACTCAGTATTGGCCCACGGTCCGAAAATCAAACTTGCTTTGGGGCTGGGCAGGAACTTGGTGGCCGAGCCGGAATTGAGCGCCGCAAAGTTGACCGCACCAAAGATGGGGGAGACATAAGTGGGAGTCAAGCTGGTGACGACATATTTTGCGTCGTCGCCGCGCAGGGCCACGACCGAGCGGAATTTTCTCCGCCCACTGGATTTTATTTTCCGCGTAAACACTTACTACCGTGTCCGTAAATTGATTCAAATCCGTGTCCGCGGGCAAGATTGCTGTCAGGTTCGGATTGGTAACGCACTCGGGGATGGGATCGTCATTGCAGGCGTTGATATCATTCTTGTCCGTGCGCACACGATTTTCCGTCCGGAAAAGGCCGTTATGGACCCAATCGTTGCGGATTTGCAGGCCGAACGTATTTTCCACCTTGCGGCCAAACCATTGGCTGAAAATCGTGTGGCGTGCGTCCAGCCCCGCCACCCAGCGCCTGTCCTGCTGTTCGAACTGATCGCCCTTAATAGGGTCATCCAGGAAGTAGGTGAAATCAGAAAACAGATTGAGGTCGTAATAAAATCCGTAGGCCGTGATTTTCGTCTCGGAATTTGCGCCGCGGCGATGCCATTCCGACTGCAAGCTATAACGCTGTGACTCGCCACCGTCGGTCGGGTTCAGTGCGCCGAAGTAACCCACCTGGGGTATGGCATCAACGGGGATTTGATCGCTCGAGTGCCATGTTCCGCGGTAAGCGCGGGTCGTGATGCTGAAGCCATCGGCGTCTCCGCCCTGGCTGTAGGTTACAAGGCCGTTGTATTTGTAAAAATTATCCTCATGCGTCGTCCATGGGCCGTTATCGTGATACACCTCTCCGCCGTACAGCAAACTGCCCTCGCCGAGCTTTTGCGATACACCGAAAACGGCCCGCCCATAGCCATCATCGCCGCCTTCGATCGTTAAGAAGTTCTGCGGCAGTGTCTTGAAAACTTCCACATGGGCCGACGCAGCCGAGCTAAAGTTGCCGACATCAGCGTAATAAGGACCTTTCTCGAAATTCACCCGCTGCACCAACTCGGGGATGACGGTGTTCATGTCCGAGTAGCCCTCGCCGTGCGCGTGCGACGGCAGGTTCAGCGGCATATCGTCAATGAAAATGGCGATATCCGTGCCGTGGTCGAGATTGAAGCCGCGAAGAAAGTATTGGTTGGCCTTGCCGCCGCCGGCGTGTTGAGTAATGATCACACCGGGAACCGCCTCCAAGACTTCTCCGGAACGAAGAAGTGGGCGATCCTGGATTTCGGTTTGGCCTACTGTTCCCTGGGTGGCGGAGTCGGCAATTCCGACGAGGTCATCCGCTCGGCTCTGCACGTTTATGGTGGTGCTCAGGGAGCCCACAGCGAGAGAGATGCGCAGCCGGGCCGACGCCTCAGTAGTCGCTATGGTGACGGGGATTTCTTTGGTTTCAAAACCCGGATTGGATACCACGACTCGATAATTACCTGACGAGAGTCCAGAAATGATGAAGGAGCCGTTCTTGTCCGACCGTGTTGTTATTTGTGCAGCACCGTTCGCGCTTCGAACCTCGACGGTAGCCCCGGCAATCACCGCGCCAGACGTGTCGACGACAGTTCCAGATAGCTGAAGCGGATGAGCCTTAGCGCTGGGGGCGACCGGTGGCTTCTCCTGCGCGATCGCCGAAAACGAAGATAAAAGTATAAGCAGCAAGCACAGACCTAGAGTTCTGACGGTGGCGAAACCAGTTTTCGCATCGTCTTTGTGCTTTCCGGCAGTCTTTTGCATATTTCGTTCTCTTCGAATCGTGCTACCTATAGTTAGTATGTTTCTTCATATAACGCTACTCATCGGCTCGATTACACTCTTCCCCTCGCCGCATGCTACTTAATTTAATACGGATAGAAATACACGACGGATTGACTGATTCACTGGGAAAGTTTCGACTTGCCAGAACGTTTGAGGGCGATCGCCCGGCGAACCAGCGCCTTGAAGGCTGGCTCGTCAACTTATTCGTTCTTATCGAGGTGCGGCCCTCATGCTCTCCGTTATACTTCACGCGAAAGGGTGGGGCCAGCCCCCAGTTTCTGGACTACATAATTATGAAGAAAGCACTGCTCGTCTTTGGCTTTTTATATCTCATGCTGTGCGCAGGAGTTACGGCGTCCGCCGGCGAGAATGAAAGCCTGAACCTTCGATTAAGTCTGGACTGGAAAATAGCTAACCACGCCGAGCAGCATGGATACGTGATCATAGAGTATGTCCGGCAGGGAGACGACATCCATCACTGGAAGGAGCTATTTACTTACCAGAACTTCGGACTGCGGGGTAAACATGCTCCCACTCCCCAGACTGAACTCGATGCCCTGAAGGCACTCAAGGAGAAAGAGTGCCCCGGCGCAACCGAATGGAATGTGATCGAACAGGATGAAAGCAGTGTTTTATATGAGTGGCAGGAAAAGCCCTGCCTCGGTTGGCCCGATCAGCACGAGATCGCCAGGATTATTTTCGGCAAGCATAACCTTTTTATCCTTCACTACGCCGCGAAGGTTCAACAACTCGATCCGGACACGCGAAAGAATTGGATCAAGACCTTCGAGGACGCGACCATTGATCCTGAGAAGCGCTGAAACTCGCCATGGCGAGGGTGGGGCAGCCACCTACAATTTCAGTTTCGAAATAAGCTCACGATAGCGGGGGTCATCTCGAAGCGGGTCGAAGACAGGATTTGTTTTCAGAAACTGCAAGCCGTCGCAGTGGTGGTCAAAGCTCTGCTCGAGAATTTGCATCGCGCGCTCTTGGTCTCCGGTGTGCCCGTAGAAGACTGCTTTCCAGCACGGCCAATCGGGTTTGTTCTCGCTCGTCTTGAGTTCCCTGCGCCAGAAACCAGGCAAGCCATCTTTCTCGAACGCGGCGTGAAGGGCCGCCAGCTCCGTAGGACTGGCGCTGTTTGACTTCAAGTAAGAAGCGAACGCTTCATCTGGCATCTTTTTTTGTTCGTAGATGTGCCCCATCCAGTAATCGGTTGCGCGCGAATCGGGGTAAAGCTCCAGCGTTTTCTTGCCTTGATCCAGCGCCTGATCGTATTGATGGGCCAGGTAAAGTACGTAGGTGCTGAGCATATTGGTGATTTCCGAGACCGGATCGATCGAATGCGCCTTCTTCAATTCGGCAATCGCCTGGTCCCGCTTTCCCATTGCGACCAGAAATACGGCGTAGGAGCTGTGGATTCCGGCATCGTTCGGATCGAGGCTGATCGCCTGCAAGTATTCCTGCCCGGCCTTGGGCCAATTCCACTCCGCGGTGAAATCAAGGTCGGCCAGGTGAGCGCGGGCGGAGGCGGAATTGGGATCGAGTTCAATCGCTTTCATCGCAGCAGCTCTGGATTTCGTGAACGCTTCCGCTTGCGGCATACAGCCCCAGTCCCCGAGGTTGTAGTAGACATCGGAAGCCCCCACGTACGCGCGCGTAAAAGTTGGGTCCTCGACTATGGCGCGCTCGTAATACTGAAGTCCCTGCCGGAAGCCCGTGCAGTTCAACTTGT
The DNA here is from genome assembly GCA_963762965.1 of Terriglobales bacterium. GTDB lineage: Bacteria > Acidobacteriota > Terriglobia > Terriglobales > Acidobacteriaceae > DATBAX01. Next base: position 2,756,020 of record CAVXME010000001.1, on the reverse strand, counting down.
CCTCATAGAAGCGGCCGCGAAGAAAGGCCTCATACGCCACCGGATTGACGACCGTAGTGCGCGCCAGATTCGCGCGGTCCACCATTGTGAGGTTCACGCCTACCTGATCCGCGATCTGCTGCGCCACTTCGCTTTGCAGATCCAGTATGTCGCGAAAATCGCGCTCATATGCTTCGGCCCAGAGGTGCTGGTCGGTGCGGGCATCGATCAACTGCGCGGTGATGCGGACGCGATCGCCCGAGCGCATGACTGTACCCTCGATGACAGCATCCACCCCAAGTTCCCGCGCAATCTCCGGCAGAGATTGCTTCGATTCTTTGTATCGCTGTACGGAAGTATGGGAAATCACTCGTAATCCGCCTACTTTGGCCAGGTCGGTAATCAACTCGTCGGTCATGCCGTCGCTGAAGTATTCCTGGTCCGGATCACGGGAGAGATTACGAAGAGGGAGCACGGCGACGGACGAAATGGCAGCGCCCGCCCCGTTTGATTTCGGCGTGGTGAGACGCTTCCATGAGATTGCCAAGCCAAGGGTAAACATGATGGCGACAGCCACGGCGGCCATTCCATAACGGACGACCACGTCATGGGGCCGCGGTGGAGATACGGATGTCGCGGAAGGCGCCAGTGCCTGGGGCGCGGCAGGATAGCTCAACGAAGCCACGAAACGGTAGCCACGCTTGGGCAATGTCTCCAGAAATCTGGGCTGATCGATGTCATCTTCCAGAGCAGTGCGAATCTGGCGAATGGCGAAGGTCAGGCCCTTGTCGAAATCGACGAAGGTTTCCGATCCCCAGACGTGTTTCGCCAGTTCCTCGCGTGTAACCACTTCTCCAGCGCGGCTTACCAGCAGAACGAATACCTTGGCAGGCTGGGGCTGGAGCTTAACCGGAGTACCCTCGCGGCGCAGTTCTCCCGTGCCAAGATCGAGTTCAAAATTGCCAAAGTGAACCGGCCCGGACGGAACAGTCACGCTCAATAGCCCCCCAAAACGTTGTGAAATTATATCCCAGTCTCTTAGGAAGGCCCTTCCTTTCCGGGGTTTAGCGTCCTGACAAAAAACTCGCCAGAAACTCGCCAAGGCCAGGTTGACGGCAAGCCCGGGAAACAGGCATAAGCAAGGTTCGCGGACTGGGCCGCCACGGTTCGTGCTTCTGAGCCCACCCCTCAGGAAACCCCGTCCGAGAAACTCAATTGGAGAGAAAGAATATGCCTCGCATTAGTACACCTCGCTCAATCCGAACCGGCCTCTGGTCTCTTTTGTCCACCGTCATTACGCTGCCACTGTTCGCCCAAGCCCCACCCAGCGCCGGCACTTTTGTCAGTAGCTCGACTCCCAAGTAGCGCCACGGCAAGCATTTACGTGACAAGAGAGCAGCCGGCTCTCGAGTTGCGAAGCAGTTTAACGAATTTCAACCACCAGTGAATGGAGGAATACGACGATGCAAGGAATTCTGAATATCCGGATGTTGAGTGTGCGTGCGGCGTTGCTGGCCGTGCTGGCGGGAGGTCTGGTGCTGCCTGGCGCGCAGGCGCAGAGTTCGAATCAAAACCAGAAAGTGAACCACAAAGCGTCCGGCTCATCCCAGGCGCAAGCGCCGAGAGCGGGTAGCAAGACAGCCGAAGAGGAAAGCGCGTCGGCGAACAAAGAGCATGCTGGGGGGCCGCAGGAAGGCATCAATATCCACGGTCACTGGGTAATTGATGTCCGCAACCCAGACGGGATGCTGGTTACGCATCGCGAGTTTGAAAACAGCTATGTCGGTCATCTACCAGCTATTTTGGCTGGGCAAGTTTCGGTGGGTGGATGGACGATAGGACTGATAGGGGGCGCATCCACCTATTACTTACTCGCGCCGGTAACCGGAGTTGGCGTGGTTACCCCGCTTTCGATCGGCGGCTCCTGGACTGCAACCAGCACCGACACTGTCTCAACCGTACGAAGTCAGATTAACTACTGCGATGCTACCGTTTCTCCTGCAGCTTGTGCCAGTCTAGGGGGGAGCAGTTCTGAGAGCTTTAGTGTGGCAACGCTCTCCACACCTGTTTCTTTCGCGCAGGGTCAAATCGTGCAAGTAAGCGTCACCTTCAACTTTTCATGAGCCAGACCGTTTATTCAAGCAGACGTCAAAGGTGAATTCTGCTCGCTTCCGGGCGGTGATGAAAACGTCGTGCAGATCATTCGAGGGATGAGGGGCGAGACTCTGCCAGCCGTACGATCCCGTCCATCGGTCAACGAGTTGAGGAAGGTGAGGAGCGCGCTATGCTTCGTCGAACCGCTGTCGCCGTCATCGCAGTCCTGGGTCTCAGCCGGCTCGGCTGAACTGATTCGTTCGTCAGCGTCGGCTGCATCGGGGCAGGAGCCACGGCGCGTACCGGCACAAATCTTGGGACGGCGCCCACAACTCCAGCCGCAGGCGGACCGCTGGCACGGCAAGCGAAGCAGGATCGGGACGAAGCTTTCCGAAGGGCCCAGCGTGGACGTAAGTTCGATTTTCCTCCAGGCCCCCACTTATCAAACCGGCGGCGCGTTTCCCGATGTGATCGCTGTTACTGACGTCAATCGGGACGGCATCCCCGACATGGTAGTCGCGGAGTGTGACGTGAGCTGTAGCGGCGTCGTCGGAGTTCTGCTCGGCAAGGGCGATGGCACCTTCCAACCGGCCCAAACGTATAGCCTCGGCGGATTTGAGCCAGATGGATTGGCCGTGGCCGATGTAAATGGGGATGGCAATCCAGACATAGTGATCGCGAACAGTTGTGCGGGCCAGAGCGGAGGAGCCTGTAGTGGGAACGGCGCAGTAAGCGTCCTCCTGGGCAACGGCGACGGCACATTCCGGCCCGCGCAGGTTTTCGACACGGGAGGTTTGTACGCCTCCTCGGTGGCGGTCGCCGATGTCAACGGCGACGGCAAACCCGACTTGGTGGTGACCAACCTGTGCACGACTGCCGAGGACTGTTCAGGACTCGTTGCCATTCTGTTGGGCAACGGAGATGGCACGTTCCAGCCCGCACAAAGCTACAGCTCGGGTGGTTATGGGGCTGCATATGTTGCGGTCGGGGACGTGAACGGTGATGGGAAGCCGGATGTTCTGGTCGCCGACCATGCCACGACGATTGACAACGGTTCGGGCCATATTGGCTTGTTGCTGGGCAACGGAGACGGTACGTTTCAGTCACCGGTAAGCTTTGGGTCGGGTGGCCGTGGTGCCGACTCGGTTGCGCTGGCGGACGTCAACGGCGATGGCAAGCCCGACTTGCTGGCGGTGAATGAGTGCGCTTCGTCGGATTTTTGCGATCAGGAATCCGGTTCGCTGGGCGTTCTGCTGGGCAATGGCGACGGCACCTTCCAGGCTGCGCAGGCCTTTGACGCGGGTGGCGAAACGTCGACAGGAATGAGCGTGGCGGACGTGAACGGCGACGGCAAACTCGACGTGCTGGTGACAAGCCGAGCCCCGGCGCTGAGCAACGACGGCTATGTCGACGGTGCCGTGAGCGTTCTGCTGGGCAACGGCGATGGCACCTTCCGCACGACCCACATCTATAACACGATGGGTTGGGCTGCCCAAACGGTCGTCGTGGCGGACGTGAACGGGGATGGCAAGCCCGACGTGCTGGTGGCCAACTGGCTATCGAACAGTCTCGGTTTTTCAGGAGGGGACTCGGTGGCCGTAATGTTGGGCCGTGGCGACGGCAGCTTTCAGGCAGCCCCTACCTATAGCCCCGGCGGCGCCTTCGGGGCTCTTTCGGAGGCCATGGCGGACTTGAACGGCGATGGCAAGACCGACCTGGTAGTCACCAGCTTCTGTTTGACTATCCTGAATTGCATTGGATCGGCCGACGTCTTGCTGGGCCAAGGCGACGGTACGTTTCAGCCGCCACAGTCCTATGTCTCTGGGGGATACGGTACTCAGGCGGTCATGCTCGCCGACGTCAATCGGGATGGCATTCGCGATCTGCTGGTGGTCGATCAGTGCTCCGGCAATATCGATTGCACAAACACCCCGGCGAATGGCTCGGTTGGCGTGCTTCTCGGCAACGCTGACGGAAGTTTCCAGCCTGCGCAGACCTACGATTCTGGTGGACGCTTCGCGAATTCCATCGCGGTTGCGGACGTGAATGGCGATGGCAAACTCGACCTGGTGGTCGGCAACCAGTGTTTGAGTAGCGCGGATTGTTCTTCCGGCGCAGTGACAGTGTTGCTGGGCAAGAGCGATGGCACGTTCCAGAGCGCTCAGGCTTTCAGTTCCGGAGGCTACTCCGCGAGACTCCGTCCTGGTGGCGGATGTGAACGGGGACGGTATCCCGGATTTGCTGGTCGCCGACAAGTGTCTCACTTCCGATTGCTTTGAGAATGGCCAGGTCGCGGTTCTGTTCGGAAATGGAGACGGCACGTTCCAGCCAGCGCAAATCTATGACTCCGGTTCGACGACCGCCCACTCTCTCCTTGCAGCCGATGTGAACGGAGATGGCAAACTCGACTTGATCGTTTCGAATTCCGACTCGGTTGGAGTATTGCTGGGCAACGGTGATGGCACTTTCCAGGACGCGCTCTATACGCCCGCGTCGTATGGCTATCAAGGGCACATCGTGGCAGCCGACTTCGACGGCGATGGCAAAATCGACATTGCTTCCAGTGACGGCTCTCTGCTGCTCGGCAATGGCGATGGAACGTTTACGGCCACCACCGGCCTCATTCCGCCGGGCCCCGGCATTGCGGTGGGCGATCTCAATGGAGATGGCAAGCCCGATTTGGCGATCGGCGGTGTGACGATTTTGCTGAATATTGCCAGCCGTGCGATCGGCACAACAACGTCTCTTGCATCCTCGTTGAATCCTTCCCAGGTCGGCCAAGACGTAACGTTCACTTCCATCGTCACGCCCACAGGCCAGGGAACACCGACCGGCAGCGTTACTTTTAACGACGGCACTACGGTTCTGGGAACAGTGCCGCTGTCGAATGGAACTGCCGCTCTGACGGTTTCCAATTTGACGGTTGGGACACATGCCATCGTCGCGCTTTACAGCGGAGATTCAAAATTCAGCCCGAGCACGTCTCCAGTCCTGGAGCAGGTGGTGAATACTGCTTCTCCTGCGGTAATCAACGTCACCGAAACCGTCCATGTGATGGATAGCCCGAGTATTCTGCTGTCCGCCCTCATTGTCGTTAACGAGAACATCCATGTGACCGACGCGCCGTTCGTTCTACCTTCCACCTTGATTGCCGTTAACGAAAGCATCCATATCACCGACGCGCCAACCATTGTGGTACCGAAGGTCACGCCGACGATTAACTGGCCAACACCAACTCCTATCACCTACGGAACGCCTCTATCCACGACCCAACTCGACGCCACAGCAAGTGTCCCTGGCACATTCGTCTATGCGCCGACTACAGGCACCGTTCTGGGTGCAGGCAATCAAACGCTCTCGGTGCTCTTCACCCCAACCGATACCGGTGACTACACCACAGCGACGGCAGAAGTTGTGTTGGTCGTGAAGCAGGCCAGCACATCGGTGCTGCTGACCTCTTCAGCCAATCCTCAGTTAGTCGGTCAGCCCGTCACCTTCACGGCTGCGATTAGCTCGTCCGTCGGAGACTCCGTAACAGGTTCGGTGGTGTTTTCCGCCGATGGGTCGCCGCTGGGAACCGCCTCCGTGTCTGGAAATACGGCGTCGCTGACGACGTCCTTCTCTACAAACGGCAATCACTTCATCACGGCGACCTACTCGGGCGACGTCAACCACGCTGGCAGCACCTCGGTTCCGCTGATCGAAGTCATCGCCGCGAAAGCTAGAACTAAGCTACACATCACATCGTCGCTCAATCCTTCTCCCGTGGGGCAAGGGGTCACTTTTACCGCGACCTTCCAGAGCGCTCCCCCGCCAGACGGTGAGTTCATCACGTTTAAGCGCGGTACCGTAGTTCTGGGAACAGGCGTGATCGTACAGGGTAGTGCCTCGTTCACAACTTCCGCTCTACGAGCCGGCGCCAGCAGGATCTCCGCGCACTACCTTGGCGACGGAATCTTCGGCGCAAGCTCGGCGGCGGTCACCCAGACCGTTGACTCGTATCCGACGACGACGACTCTGTCGGCCAATCCGAACCCCGCGCTCTTTGGACAGACGGTGAATCTGACCGCGACCGTTACGACGCAGGATCCGCTCGCTCCAACCGGGACAGTCACGTTCCGCGATGCCGCTAAGGTTTTGAGAACCGTGATGCTGAGTAGTGACGGCACGGCAACATTTGCTGTGAACAACTTTCCAGCAGGAATTGCTTCACTCACCGCTGAGTACAACGGCGACTCGCGCAACGCGAAGAGTACGTCGTCGGCACTCGACGAAACCATAAACCCGGCCTCCTCGACGACCACGCTTAGCCCGTCGAGAAATCCTTCTACGTTGGGTCAGTCGGTGATTTTCACAGCTTCCGTGACAACGGAGACCGGCGTTTCAGCAACAGGCACAGCGACGTTCACCGCCGGCACTACTGCGCTGGGAACGGTTACGTTAGCCGGAGGTAAGGCACATATTTCAACCAGTTCGTTGCCACGAGGAGCGAACACGATCACTGCGACTTACTCAGGCAGTGCCGACATCGAAGAAAGTTCGGCGACGCTGATCCAGCAGGTGAATTGATTTCTATTTCAATTCGCCAGTTGCCGAAGTGCAACGACGAATTGCCGAAGATTCAAGTGACCAACGACTCAACAGGAGAACAAGAACATGCCCCAAGCCACCTCACGTCGCCCAATCCGGATCGCTCTCTGGTGTCTCTCGCTGGCCGCCCTGTCCGCCCAACCCCTTTTGGCGCAGGCACCGCCCTCCGCCGACACTTTTGTCAGTAGCTCAACGCCCAGGCGCGCTTGCTTCGGGATGACGTTTTGATTGATGACCACTTTTTTCCCCGTTTGACGCTTCTCTCCCTAAGTCTTTACACTCAAAGATGTGAGCCCTACAGAAACTACGAGCCCCACCCTGCGGGAAATCCAGGTGGAGATACCGGCCGAGGAAGTCACTCGGGAGACCGAAGCCCGGATCCAGAAGTATCAGAAGCTGGTGCGCATCCCCGGCTTTCGTCGCGGACACGTTCCTGCCTCCATCATCAAGCAGCGCTTTTCGCAGGACATCCAGAACGATGTCGTCGATGCGCTCGTCCCCAAATACTTTCATAAAGAGGCCGAGAAGCAGGGCCTGATTCCGGTGTCGCAACCGCGAGTGACCGACCTGCATGTGCATGACAATGCGCCGCTGACTTTCAAGGCCAGCTTCGAAGTCATGCCGGAAGTCAAAGTGGAAGGCTACAAGGAACTGCGCGCCGACAAGCCGGTCATCACGGTCACGGATGAAGAAGTTGAAGAGTCGCTGAAAAGCCTGCAAGAGCAGCGCGCGAATTTCACCGCCGTCGAGGGACGTCCTCTCGCCGAAGGTGATTTTGCCCAGGCTTCCATCGATGGCCAGCCCAAAGACGGTGAAGGCCAGCCCGTCCACATGGACGACGTGCTGGTGGAAATCGGCGGCAAAAACACCATGCCGGAATTTACCGAGCATTTGACTGGTGCCTCGGCCGGCGAAGAACGCAGCTTTGAAGTTGTTTATCCCGCCGATGCGGCTGACAAGCGTCTGGCCGGCAAAGTTTTCAATTACACCGCGAAAGTTCAGTCCATCAAGCAAAAGACTTTGCCTGAACTGAATGACGATTTCGCCAAGGAACTTGGCGAGTTTGCCAATCTCGAGGAAGTGCGCAAGCGCATCCGCGAGGGCATGGAAGAAGAGCGCAAACACACCGCCGAGCACGCGGCAAAAGACAAGCTGGTCGCCGACCTGGTAAAGCAGAATGATTTTGAGGTGCCCGAGTCGATGGTCGACCGGCAGATTGATCTGCGTCTCGAGCGCGGTCTGCGGGCTTTGATCGCGCAAGGCATGAAGCAGGAAGACGTAAAGAAGATGGACATGACCCGACTGCGCGCCGGCCAGAAAGACCAGGCTGTGCAGGAAGTAAAGGCTTCGCTTTTGCTGGAAAAGATAGCGGACACGGAGAAAATCGAAGTCGGCGACGAGGAGATCGACCGCGAGATTCAAGCCCTGGCGACGCAGTCAAAACAGACGCCGGAAGCGATCCGCGCTCGTTTGACACGTGATGGTGCGCTCGATAGAATCCGAAATAGAATCCGCACCGAAAAGACCCTCGACTTTCTGTATCATCAGTCCGCTTAGGCGGGCCGTTTTCGATCCCCCCAGAAGCCCAGGCAGGTTGGGTAGGAGTGTGAAAGGTGAACGTGAAAGATCCGCAAATGATGTTAGTTCCCATGGTCATCGAACAGACCGGACGGGGTGAGCGGGCTTACGACATTTACTCCCGGCTGCTGCGGGACAACATCATTTTTATCGGCACGCCGATCGATGACAACATCGCCAACCTGGTGATAGCACAGATGTTATTTCTGGCGCAGGAAGATCCGGAGAAAGACATCCAGCTTTACATCAACTCGCCGGGCGGCTCCATCACGGCGGGCATGGCGATTTATGACACCATGCAGTATGTAAAGAACGACGTTACCACCATCTGTATTGGCCAGGCGGCCAGCATGGCGGCGTTACTTTTGGCTGCCGGAGAGCCGAAAAAACGGCTCGCGCTGCCCAATTCACGTATCCTTATACATCAGCCCTCCATGGGCGGATTGTCGGGGCAGGCCACGGATATTGACATTCACGCCCGCGAAATCCTGCGTATGAGGGAGATTACTAATCAGTTACTATCCAAGCACAGCGGGCAAAAGCTGGATAAAGTGGAGAAAGACGTGGAGCGCGACTTCATCATGAACGCGCAGCAGGCAAAAGAGTACGGAATCATAGACGATATCATCTACAAGACGAGAGAGAAGGTATGATCGGGCTTCCGCCGATCGCTTCCCTAACGTCTCGGCGCGAAACGATCGCTCCCCGCGGGATTGGAGTTCGGGGATCGGGACCAACAAAGGAGTAAGGCGGAGTGAAAAACCGGACCGGTACCGAGGAGATTCTGCGTTGTTCGTTCTGCCACAAATCGCAGGACGCCGTTGCCAAACTGATTTCTTCTCCCAGCGATTATCCCAGGGCCTACATTTGCGATGAGTGCGTAGCTGTCTGCAATTCCATCCTGGAAGACGACCGGACTGCGACGCCTCCCGCCACCACTCCGAACCAGCTTCCTAAGCCGCAAGAGGTCAAGGCGTTCCTCGACGAGTATGTTATCGGCCAGGAACAGACCAAGAAGAAACTCGCTGTTGCCGTTTACAACCACTACAAGCGCATTTACATGAACCGGCAGCGCGTGGGTGATGGCATTGAGCTGAGCAAGTCGAACATCATGCTCATCGGCTCGACCGGCACCGGCAAAACGCTGATGGCGCAAACACTGGCCCGCATGCTGGATGTCCCTTTCGCCATTGTGGACGCGACTACTTTGACCGAAGCCGGCTACGTTGGCGAGGACGTCGAAAACATTATCCTCAAGCTGCTGCAAGCCGCCGATGGCGACGTGGGACGCGCCCAAACCGGCATCATCTATATTGACGAAGTCGACAAGATTGGCCGCAAGGACGAGAACCCCTCCATCACTCGCGACGTTTCCGGCGAGGGTGTGCAGCAGGCTTTGCTGAAGATTCTGGAAGGTACGATTGCGAACGTTCCGCCGCAAGGCGGACGCAAGCATCCCCACCAGGAATTTACGCCGGTGGATACGACCAACATCCTTTTCATTTGCGGCGGAGCGTTCGTCGGACTGGACAAGATCATTGGGCGCCGTGCGGGGCGCAAGTCGCTGGGGTTCAAGACCGGAGAAGAACCCGAGACCCAGGACATGGCAGCGAACAAACGCAAAGAGAATTACGAGCTTCTTAGCGATGCGCAACCGGAAGACCTCATCAAGTTCGGGTTGATCCCCGAATTTGTCGGCCGGCTGCCGGTTCTTGGCGTCCTCGAAGATCTCGACGAATTCGCGCTGATCGAAATTCTGACTCGTCCCAAGAACGCCATCATCAAGCAATACGTGCGGCTCTTCGAGTTCGAGAATGTACGCTTGAAGTTCAGCGACGAAGCGCTCAAAGCCATCGCCCGTCAGGCCATGGCGCGCAAAGTCGGGGCCCGAGGCCTGCGCATGATTCTGGAAGAATTGATGCTCGATCTGATGTACCATTTGCCCAGCCAGAAGAAAGTCAAGGAATTTGAAGTCACCAAGGACATGGTGGAAAAACGCAACGTTTCGCTGGCCATGATGGACAAGGCGGGATAAGCTCGGTAAGGAAGCTTCTAGCGTTTGTGAGGAGTTAATCGGGAAGGCTAGAAGCTAAGAGCTAGTAGCTAGAAGCTGATTTCGGAGAAATAGTGACCACACCCAAGGAAAAATTCGAGACAAAAAAACTGCCCATGATGCCCATCCGGGACGTGGTCATCTTCCCTTACATGATGACTCCGTTCGTGGTCGGCCGGGAATCGAGCGTCCACGCTTTGGAAGAGGCGCTGGCAGCGGACAAGAAAATTTTCCTCGCCACCCAGCATGACGCCAGTGTGGACGAGCCCAAAGCCAACGAAATCTACCAGGTCGGCACTATCGTCAACATCGTGCAAAGCCTGAAGCTTCCTGACGGCAATATTAAGGTCCTGGTCGAAGGCATCGAGCGCGGCAAAATTCTCCAGATCAGCGAGACCGAAGGCTTCATGCAGGTCTCGGTCCGAGTAGCCCGCTACGCCACTGAAACTAACGCCCAGATCGAAACTGGCATGCAGCGCGTGACTGCGCTGTTCGAGCAGTACGTAAAACTCTGCCAGTCGCTGAATTACGAGACCATGATTGCGGCCGTGCGCATGGAAGATCCGGCCAAGCTGACGGACACCATCGCCGCCAACCTGCAACTTTCGATCGAAGAAAAACAGGAGTTACTGGAACTCTTCGATCCCGCCGAGCGTCTCACTCGCATCGGCGACGTTCTCGACATCGAAATCGAAAAGTTGAACATGGACCGCACCATCCAGTCGCGAGTCAAGCGGCAGATGGAACGCGCCCAGAAAGAGTATTACCTCAACGAAAAGATCAAAGCCATCCAGAAAGAACTGGGCCGCGGCGAAAAGAGCGAATTCGACGAACTAAAGAAAAAGATCGATGCAGCAGGCATGCCGAAAGAAGTCCGCGACAAGGCCATGCAGGAGTTGAAGAAGCTTGAAGCCATGCCGCCGATGTCGGCCGAGTCTACGGTTTCGCGCAATTATCTCGACTGGCTGCTGGCTGTGCCTTGGAAGAAGCGTTCCAAGGAAATTCGCAATCTCAGCCGCGCCGAAAAGGTCCTGAACGAAGATCATTACGGGCTGGAGAAAATCAAAGAGCGCATTCTTGAATTCTTGGCCGTCCGTCAATTGGTCAAGAATCCCAAAGGTTCGATCTTGTGCTTTGTTGGGCCTCCGGGAGTCGGCAAGACTTCGCTAGGAATGTCGATCGCCAAGGCCACCGGCCGCAAGTTCGTCCGCTTGTCGCTGGGCGGGGTTCGCGATGAAGCCGAAATTCGCGGTCATCGTCGCACCTACATTGGCGCGCTTCCCGGACAAGTTATCCAAATGATGAAGAAAGCCGGCACCAAGAACCCGGTCTTCATGCTGGACGAAGTGGACAAAATGTCCATGGACTTCCGCGGCGACCCGTCGGCAGCGCTGCTCGAAGTGCTCGATCCCGAACAGAATTTCATGTTCCAGGACCATTATCTGGACGTCGAATACGACTTGTCGCAGGTATTTTTCATTGCCACCGCCAATGTGCTGCACACCATTCCGCCCGCGCTGCAAGACCGCATGGAAGTGTTGCGCCTGCACGGCTACACCGAGCAGGAAAAAGTCGAAATCGCCAAGCAGTTTCTGGTGAAGAAGCAGATGGCGCAAGCGGGCCTCACGGACAAGAATGTCAAATTTTCCGATGAAGCCATCACTTCGCTGATTCGTTCTTATACGCGCGAGGCCGGCGTGCGCAATCTGGAACGCGAAATCGGCAATGTCTGCCGCAAGATCGCACGCAAAGTGGTCAAGGAAGGCGAGACTTACAACATCGCAATCACCGCCGAAAATGCCAACGACTTCCTGGGCGTCATCAAGTTCCGCGACACGCTGGCGCACGAAAAGAGCGAAATCGGCCTGGTCACAGGTTTGGCGTGGACCGAAGTCGGCGGCTCCATCCTGAGCACGGAAGCGACCGTGGTTGACGGTAAAGGCAAACTCACCTTGACCGGCCAGCTCGGCGACGTCATGCAGGAATCGGCGCAGGCTGCTATGTCGTACATCCGCTCCCGGGCCCATCGCCTGGGATTGGCCCGCGATTTTTATCGCAGCATTGACATCCACGTCCACGTGCCCGAAGGGGCGATCCCGAAGGACGGCCCGTCGGCAGGCATTACCATCGCCACCGCGATTGCCAGCGCCTTGAGCAAGATTGCGGTGCGCCGCGATCTCGCCATGACCGGAGAAATTACGCTTCGCGGCAAGGTCTTGCCCATCGGCGGACTGAAGGAAAAGCTGCTGGCGGCCCATCGTGCCGGACTTTTTGAAGTGATCCTGCCTCAGGACAATCAGAAAGATGTGGCCGAAGTGCCGGAAAATCTGCGGAGTGCGATGAAGCTGCATTTTGTCGACACCGTGGACCAGGTGCTGGCGATTGCTTTGGAGCACCCCTTGCCCGAAGTGCCTCCTGTCGAAGCAGACCGACCCATCACTCTTACGCCTCCCACCGATCCGCCGGCGGCGCATCAGTAAGAGGAAATCAGAATTCCTGTAAAAATGGCCCACAAAACTGTGGGCCATTTTCTTTTTTCGGCATAAGATATCTTCTGCTATTTGCCCCAGGAGTTTCCCATGGCGTTCGTTTTCCGGATGCGCATGAAGAGCACCACCAGTCTGCTCGTGGCCATCGCGGTGGTGGTGGCCGTCCTGATTTCTTTTCCCGCGTACCGCCTGTTTTTCGGGATCAGCGTGTTGATCGGAATTGCGGTTGCCGGAATCCTTTATCTCCGCAACAAGTACATTCCGGTCAAAGAGGCTGACGTGGACAACAAGCGCCCGCTCGGCCTGTAAGCTTGCAACTTGGCTCTCAAACCTGCAAACTGATTTATGCGTGTCCTAGCTCGATTCATGATGTCGGCCACCGACGCGGCCCTGTTCCCCGCGCCCACTCTGCCCGAAATCGCCTTCTTAGGACGATCGAACGTCGGCAAATCCAGCGTGATCAATTCCCTGCTGGGCGCCAAGCTGGCAAAAACCAGTTCCACTCCCGGACGCACCCGCGCCATCAATTTCTTCGAATTGCGCTGGGCTGGAAAGCCGCAACCGGAGCTGATTTTCGCCGACCTCCCCGGCTACGGATATGCCAAAATTTCGCGCGAGGTTTCCAGCCAATGGCCTACTTTCATCGATCCGTATCTCAATGACCGCCCCACTTTGGCGCTCTGCCTCGCGCTCGTGGACATCAGTGTGCCGCCGCAGCCGAATGACAAACAGCTTATCGACTACCTCAATACAAGCGGCCGTCCCCACCTGATCGTCGCCACTAAAAGCGACCGGCTCTCCGGAAACCAACTGCACAACGCCTTGCGCCTCTTCACCCAGGAAAATCCCGGAACCCGCATTGTTCCCTTCTCGGCCCGAACCGGGGCCGGCAAAGAACAGCTCTGGCAGGAAATTCGGGCTGCGATTGAAAACCCTCCTGTTTAAGCATCTCCATTTCCATCCCAAAATGGGAATTCATCCGCCTTCCGTAACCGGAACCTTGCCGCCTCGACTGCGCTCCGTGAACCAGCTTCCGTAAGATCGAAAGTAACGACTTGTTGCACACTTGCGTTCTCACTCGAGTTGAGCTGGAGCGGAGCATGGAATATTGGCCGAACCTTGATGGAAACACTGGGGCCGGGACAACCACACCGGGCACAGAATCCATGCCCAGCCTGAAAGAACTTCGGTCAGAGCCAGACACTATCTCTTTGGTTCAGCCGGTAACGATATCCGGCGAGAACCAGCCAGACTCCCCTGCCAACCGGCGGGCGGATCCTCGCTACAAGTGCGCAGGCAGCGCGGAATTCTGTTCCGAGGCCAGCACTGTGCGCACCTGGGGCACCGTAGCCGACATTAGCCGCAGCGGTTGCTATATCGAGATGGCGGCAACCTCTCCCCTTGATTCCGCCGTAAACATGGTTCTCGAGGTGGACGGAATCCGGGTGCGGGCCAAGGGAATTGTGAGAACGTCCTATGCACTGCTCGGCATGGGGATTGCCTTTACGGAAGTCGAGGACCCGGAAGCTCTCGACCGTTTGCTGCTTCATCTTGCCGGGGACACACCCTCCGCAATCGCAGTTGGTCCCGCTGAGTCGCCCCCTACTCACAGCTTCTCGATCATTCTGAATCCCAACGCTGCACTCACCGATCTGGCGAAGTTCTTTCAGGTGCACGACACGCTGACCCGGCGTCAGTTTACGGAACTGCTCGAAAGCAGCCAGAACCCGCACAACCCAACCCGGCGTTAGCCTTCTAATTACTTTTGTGTTTGCCGCGTCCCTCCATGCGCGAGTTTCTTCCATTATGATGAATACCTATGGCCTTATATCTCATCACTGGCGTCGCCGGTTTCATCGGATCCTCGCTCGCCCGCGCCGTGCTGGCGCAAGGCGATCAGGTCCGCGGAATCGATAATCTTTCCACGGGGAAGAAAGAGAACCTCAGCGAAATTCAGGCCCACGTGGATTTTCGCGAAGCCGACTTGCTCGATATGCCCGCGGTCCAGGAAGTCTGCCAGGGAGTGGACTACATTTTCCATGAGGCTGCCATCCCGTCCGTCCCCAAGTCGGTCCTTGATCCGCTGGGCAGCAATCGTGCCAACGTGGATGCGACCGTAAATGTGCTGGTCGCGGCGCGCGACGCCAAGGTAAAACGCGTGGTCTATGCCGCTTCGTCCTCAGCGTATGGCGATACCCCGACGCTGCCCAAGCATGAGGACATGAAACCCAATCCGATCTCTCCTTACGCCGTGGCCAAACTGGCCAGCGAGAATTACATGACTTCGTTCTACCGTTGTTACGGCCTGGAAACCGTCAGCCTGCGTTACTTCAACATCTTCGGCCCTCGCCAGGACCCCACTTCGCCCTACTCCGGCGTGCTGGCCAAGTTCATCACGCAAATGCTCAAGGGAGAGTCGCCCCTCATCCACGGGGACGGCGCCCAGAGCCGCGATTTCACCTTCATCGCAAACGTTGTGCATGCCAACCTTCTGGCTTGCAAAGCTCCCGCCGGTGAGGTCGCGGGACAGGTCTTCAACGTGGCGACGGGAACTCGTATCGACTTGAATGAGACCTTCCACGTGTTGAAAAAGATCATCGGTTTCAACGGTGATGTGAAATATGGACCAGAACGTGCCGGCGACGTAAAGCATTCTCTCGCCGACCTGGCTCGATCCGAAAAACATCTGGGATACAAGCCGCAAGTGAATTTTGAAGATGGACTGAAGCTGACAGTGGATTGGTATCGCACGCAGAAATAATGGGCCCTCGGGTTTAGACCTAAGTCATAAGCCAGCGCTAAATCATGCCATGCTCAAATTAACCAGTGAACGAATCGTCAAGCGGCTGCGCTGGGTAATGATTGGCGCGATGCTATTCAGCATGGTCAACACGCTTTCGGGCCAGCCCGAGAGTTTTTGGCATCATCCGGAAACAGCGATTCGCGGCGATGGATTGTCCATTCACGATAAAACCAATCACACTTTTGAGTTTTATTTGGGCAATGGGTGGCCGGCTTATGTTGGCGCTAGCGTGGTTTATTTGTCGGCGGCGTTCCTGGCCGTGTCTGTTCTTCCCGGAATGGTGGCGTTGATCACAATTTTCTCTCTTTTATTCGGCCATTTCTTTGGCGCATGCAATTGGCTGGCGGTTCGCTGGCATTTGGGCGTGCAAGGCCCCATTGTCTATGGCATAGTACTGAGCGCGGCCGTGGTGTTCTCGTCGTTCCCCGCAGATGGCCCCGCCGATCCAATCGTAAAGCGGCTTCGTTGGGTCGTGGTCGGCACCATCCTTCTCGATTTGACCCTGACGCTGCTCGGTCAGCCAAGCAGCTATTGGCGCCATCCCGAGACCGTGCATGAGGCCAACGCGCTGAGCCGGTTGTTCCTGGGATACGGTTGGATGGCCTTCCTTCTTTACGACCTGTTCTACGCCTGGGCTGCATTCCAGTTGGCGTCGATCCTTCCGAAAATGATCGCACTGGTTTGCATTTTTGCTTTCATTTTCGGCCATTTCACTGGAGCGTCCAACTGGTTCTTTTATGAATGGAGAATGGGAATGCAAGCCCCCCTCATCTACGGAGCCACGCTTAGCGTGATCATCGTTTGGCTGGCGTTTCCCCCATTCCGAGAACGAATAAATAATTTCGACGCAGCCCCGGGGCCCAGCGCCTAAAGCCCAGAGCCCAGGCCTTTATTACTTTCGTTATCTAGGGCATGCTAACCCTCCAGACTAGAGTGGCTGCATGACACTTTCCTCGCTGGTGGTTTCCCGCGATTGGGCCGAAGTCAGCGTCTTGCAATGCATTCTCGGCAGCCTGCATATCGGCGTCGAGGTGGAAACCGAACCGGAGCGTGCTCTCGACAAGATCGCCAAATCAAAGATCGACGCTTTGATCGTTGATTCCGATCTTGCCGGCACTCCGGGTCTGCTGCGTGGTCTCGGCGACAGTTTCTTTCAGAACACGGTGCCGCTGGTGATTCTTCGGGGGCCATCGGGAACGCGAGACTTCGAATCCAAAGATGCCACTTTCATTTTCCAGAAGCCGATTTCGGTCGAGCAAGCGGTACACACTCTGTCCGCCGCCCGCAACATGATCTTAAATGGCAGGCTTCGCTATCACCGCCAACCCCTGGATTCTCCGGTATCCGTCACCTTCAATCGCAACAGCCATTTTCAGGCCCACATTTTGAATGTGAGCCAGGGCGGCGTCCGGGTCCATACGCAAGAAGCGCTGCCGGGGACCGGCCCTGTGAAAATAAACTTCGCGCTTCCCGGAACCAAACGCTCTTTGAAGCTGGCCGGAGAAGTGGTGTGGCAGAATGGACAGGGCGAAGCCGGAATTCGTTTTCTGGACGCCAACCTCGCCACCAAGCGAAACTTGCAACTCTGGCTGGAGCGGCAATATCTGAGCAACTAGCTCTCAGCCGTCAGCTTCTAGCTCTTAGCTAAGCACAAACAGTCCCTGAATTATCTTCGCGCCCTTCGCTTTTCTTAGCGAGCTTTGCGGTTAAAGACTTTGATTTTGATTTGGCTGACAGCTGATGGCTGAGCGCTGCCCTACCGGAATCTTGGCTGCTCCTCTTCCTGCGACTGACTCTGTGCTCCAGCCAGATGCGCCAGGTGCGCTCCCGGCGTGGTGCCCATCCAGAAACTAAACAGCATCCAATAAGCACCCGAGAAGAGCGTGCCGGAAACCAACACCAGCGCGAACGCCAGTGGCCATGCCGGAAGAAGCTGCGTCATGGCCAGCGAAACCAAGGAAAACAACAATACGGCCGACGCCAGGATCAAGCCGTCCACCGATCGTGAAAAAATTGACACTGCGATGGGAATGGGACACCAGGGGATCTGCAACAGTTGCGGCTCTTCCGCAAACACCGCACTCTGCAATTTGATTTCGTTCGGACGTAGAGCAATGGCCGGCCGGGCGGCGGCGGAAAACAGCAAACCCGGCGCGCCGGGGCTGATATCGCGACGAAACATGGAGTCCGGCCGCGAAGCCAGCTGCGCCCCGGCGAGAAGCTGGGTAAACAGCCAGTCTTTCAACAGTCGCGCCGAACGCCGCGAAAGATTAAGAAACTCAATCCCCGCCCGGCCCGCGGAGTCGGCCCAAGCCACACGCCCAGCGGTTTCGATACGCAATCGTGGGCCCAGCAGCTCGAATCGAACGTGCACCGACTGGTCCGCGCGCAAGGGAGAAACTGCCTGCACCGCCATTCCACTAGGCGTGAGGTTGCGAATAATGCCGCCATTGGCGTGGTCCAGGTTGACGTAGGTGAGGGTCTGCATCGGGAGCCGATGGCGACGAGGTTCCCGTGTGGGTTCGGCCGCCAGCACAGGGCTCTCCACAGACGCAATTCCATCCGGCACAAACCGCATCCAGAAATTCTAGCCCTGGGGTTGGCGGCGTCTCAGTAACCGGGCTGGTTCGCGAGAATGTCCGAGCAGTACCCATGACAAACTGGGCCGTTATAGAACATTCATGGAAAACTTCAGGAAAGCGGACAGAAGGCAATCAGGAAGCAGGACGCTGTTCGATCGGCTCAGTCTCAGTTTCGGGCCGGTCCTGGTGCGCCAGGTCCCAGGCAATCAGACGATTCAGGTCGTAACTGTACGGCCCATAGGCACGAAAGGCGTTTTCATCGAACAAACGCTTAATGCCGCAACCCAGGCAGACCTGGTAGGAATGCTTTTGCAGGCGTACCGGCCAGCTCATTCTGCCATGCCAGCAGCCACGAAAAACTATCAGAGCAGCGCCTGCCACCCCGGTAGCCATCATGCCCAGAGGCCATCCCCAACGCGACTTCTTTTTCTCTTCACCCACCTGCCACAACCTGTAACTCACTCACAGAATTAAACATACGCCCATTTTTGCGGAGTGGGCGATCAAGCTGGGAAAAACCACGACTATTTATTGTTCTACCAGCTTACCAAAGAACGGGCTGTGAATCCCACTTTCGTGTAGAAGGATTGATTGCGAACCCGGCTGATCCACTGTAACTTAAAGGAATCATTAGGTGAATCCGGGCTAATTGCCGGAAGAACCTGGGTGGAATTCGGAGGCTCCAGCTGGTGGACCGGAATTCATCCCATGAAATTACAGAGACTATTTTTTCATTTGTGAGCGCGAACCCTAAAAACCCGGGTTTGGATTTACTGAATTCCGCGGCGGACCCGACTCCTTCGCGCGCTCCGCAAATTTCTCCGTCCCCGGCAGTTCCCAGTCACGAAGCCCTTCAGGCCCTTCTGGCTTTCTCTTCCTTGCACGAACAAATCCGTCAGCGCCGCGCCCGCGAAGAGCGCAACGATTCCAGCGCGGCGGCGGACGTGTGGGAACTCGAGCAGTTCATGCTCGATGAAGTTTTACAATTGGTTTCCGATCGCGCCCTCGCCATCACCGGCGCGGACGGAGTCGCTATCGCGCTCGCTGAAGGCAATGCCATCATTTGCCGGGCATCGTCAGGAACGATTGCGCCGGACCCTGGGGTTCGCCTCGACCCCACTGCCGGTTTTTCAGGAGCATGCCTTACCGGCGGCCAGATTGTGCGCTGCGATGATTCGGAACACGATTCCCGGGTAAACGTGGAGACTTCCCGCCGTCTGGGCGCGCGTTCCATGGTGGCCGTCCCACTCACGGCGCGGCAACACGTCGTCGGATTGTTGGAAGCATTTTCCAGTGAAGCCTTCGGATTCAACGACACCGACGTTCGCAGCCTCAATCTGCTCGCGGAATTGATCCTGGCCGCGCTCAAGCCGGAAGAAGAAGACCGCCTGGCCGAAATTTCGCAGCGCGTGGTCGCTGGCGCCGCACCCCAGGCTGCTCCACCAGTCGCTGCGGAGCTCATACCGTCTCCGTCCGATGTTTCCGACCCAATCAAGAACGCTGAAGAAAACAACGAAGAAAAAACTCCTGAAATCCTGGCTCATATTCCAGAGATTAGCGCTCCGCAAGCAGCGGCCCTAGAGGTCGCTTCCGAAAAGATCGAAATCCACATCCCCGAGCCCGCAGCCGAACCAATTCAGCCCATTCTCGTGGAGAGAGTCGAACCTGGGCGGCTCATCAACCATGACTTCCAGGCCAGTGAAGTTCCCGCCGTCTTCGCGGAATCCTTGCCTGCGGAAAAATCCCGGCTGGTCCGGGTTGTGCTTCCGCTTGCTCTGACTGTGCTCGTAGTGCTCGGTGGATTGTGGTGGAAAATCCTTCGCCACGCGGGGGAAAGTCCTCACCCAATTGCTCCTATACCGGCAACGGCGATTGGTCCGGCGTCCGCTCCCGGCCAATCGGACCTGGATTACACTCCAGCGCCTCCTCTTCCCGAGAAAGCCGGTTCTCCGGAAAAGGCTTCGACTGTCACCGGCATCCGGCATTGGTCTTCCTCCGATTCCAGCACCGTGGTTGTCGATCTCCAGGACCAGGTCCAGTACGAGGCCCATCGTCTCAGCGATCCCGAACGAATCTATTTTGATTTGCACGACACCACCCTGGCCCCAGGCCTCGCCTACAAAGCCATCCCGGTGCAGGACGCCTGGCTGGTGCGGGTGCGCGTCGCGCAGCCAGTCGCTGGAATCACTCGCGTGGTGCTGGAAACGAAAGTAGCCTCGGACTATTCGGTCAGCCTGGAACAGAACCCTTATCGTCTGGTGGTGGAAGTTCGCAAGCTGGGGAGCAAGCCGCAGCCCCGCGCCCGCGTGGATCTTTTTGGCCCGGCAAATCCCAGCGAGACCATCGAAATCGAGAGCGATCCAAGTGCCAGCTCATCGGTCGCATCTGCGCCCGCAAAAAGTGCGCCTGCGGCGAGCCTTGTCGCGAATACTCTCAATCATTCGTCAGCCAGTTCGCATGTCCCGCAGTTTCGCCTGGTGCTGGATGCCGGCCACGGCGGCTGGGACCTGGGCACGGTTGGGCGCAAGGGCCTGATGGAAAAAGATCTGGTGCTGGACATCGTGGACCGGCTGGGCAAGCTGGTGCAGAAGCATCTCGGCGCCGAAGTCATTTATACGCGCCAGGACGACACCTATGTCCCGCTGGAGAAGCGGGCTGAAATCGCAAATGTTGCCCACGCCGACTTGTTTCTTTCCATTCACGCCAACTACAGCGACTATCCTTCGGCCCGCGGAGTGGAAACCTACTACACCAATACCTACTCATCGCTGAAGGCGCGCACTGCGGACGATTCCACTGACGCAGCCTTGCAGAACATCAACTGGACCAACGTGGATATTCGCGAAAAAGTCCAGGAATCCCACCGCTTCGCCGCCAGCCTGCAACGCTCGCTGTACGCCACGCTCGCGGCCAGGAATCCCGGCCTGCGTGATCGCGGCGTTAAGGAAGCCTCGTACGTCGTGCTGACCGGCACCACCATGCCCGCGGTGCTCGCCGAAGTTTCCTTCGTCAGCAGCCCTACTGATGAGAGCGAATTGCAACGCGCCGCATATCGCCAGCAAATTGCCCAGGCCCTCTATCAGGGACTCTCGCGTTACACCGAAGCCTCTCGTCATGTAAAGCTGGCCAGCGCCAAGAAGTAGTTGTAGAGCGACGGGGCTAGCTACCGAAACGGATCCACAATGCGAACTCCATCAACTTCCCGCGCCTCTTGCATGTCTTCTGAGAAGAGTACACTGCATCCCGCCTGTTTTGCCGCACGTAGGACGAGAGCGTCCCAGAAGGAAAAACCGTGGAGCCGGTGAAGGTCAATGGCGGCAAGGATGTCGGCTACTTCGGGAGTGGCAACGTCGAATTCGGCGAGTAATTCAATCTTACGGCGCGCTATGCTTGCATCCAAGTGCAGTTTCCGCGTAACTGTAACGAAATACTCCTGGAGCACCTGCAACGATACAACTCCCGTCCGGGCGCGTCGATGCTCGGCCACCAATTCGAGGGCCCGGCGCTGTTTCGCCGGTGCCGCCTTGTCATCCGCATAGACCAGAACATTGGTATCAAAGAAACTACGAGCGCTCATGAATCTCGTCTCGATTGAAACGCCAGCCGCGCGAGTGTCCCCGGCCCGAGAGCTGTTTGAACTCGGCAATGCTGCGTTCGGGGTCGTCTCCGCCGGCAAGTGTTAGCAGGTAGTCGCGAACCAACTGGTTCAGACTCTTCCCCAGCGCCTCAGCTTTCTTGCGGGCGCGGGCGACCAGCTGCTCGTCGATCGACAAAGTGACGTTCACTAGCACAGTATATGTGTCCACATATGCTGTGTCAAGTAGTCTTCAGTTCCCAACTCCCACTCCTCCATACTTGTGCAACCACTTCAACTCTTCCCTCACTTTAATTTTTCCGTGCCAGGGGTTCTTGTCCAGCGAATGGCCTTCTCCCGGAAAAATCAGCAGATCACTGGGGACACCCAGATTGTGCAGCGCATGGTCGAGCAAGTAATCTTCCGCCACAGCTACGCGAATATCGTCCGCGCCCGCTACCAGGTGGGTCGGGGTGCGCACTTTGTTCATCTGAAAAATCGCGGCTTCATCGTGATAGCGCTGCGCTGCTTCCCATGGGGTTCCGCCCAAGAAGTACGCGTCATCGAACGTCGTATCGTCGTTGCCCCAGTTGCCCACATGCTCAACCGCGCCCGCGCCCGTGACAGCGGCTTTCCAGCGGGTGCTCTGGGTGATGAGCCAGTTGGTCATGTAGCCGCCATAGCTGTATCCGCCCACCGCCAGGTGATCCGGATCGGCGATGCCATCCTTGACCAGCGCATCCACGCCTTCCAGAATGTCGTTGCCGGGACGCGACACTATCTGCGGCACAATCTCCAAAAGAAACTTGTCCCCGTAGCCTGTGGACCCGCGATAGTTCGGCTCAAACACCAGCCAGCCCTGGCCCGCAGCCAGGCGGTCCCACACGTACCAATCCGCTTCGAAGTGATTGCCGTCGGCATCCGCCGGGCCACCGTGGATGAACACAAACATCGGCAGGCCCTTGGCCTCAAACTTTCCCGGCGGATACATCAGCATGCCTTCCACCATGGTGCCGTCATCGGCCCTCCAGCGATAAGGCTTGCCCTTGGGCAGATCACGCTCGGTAAACAGCTTGTTGAAGGAAGTGATGGGCCGCGCCGCCTGCAATTCCGCCCCACTTTCTGCCAGATAAATTTCCGTGGGCTTTTCCAGGGAAGAATACGCAAACGCGACCCGCGAGGAAGACACGCTCAGCGACGCAGTCTCATAGGTACCATCCCAGCCATTCAGCCTGTGGAAGGAATCCCCCGGCTTGGTCGCTGAGTACAATGCAACTTCCGTCCCCACGCGCCCCGCCACCACCACGCCGCTTCCCTGCACTTCATAATGGTTGACCGAACCGATGAAGTCCTTGCCCCACTGCTGCACTTCGCCCGTCTCCGCTTCCACCCAATAAAGATGTGGCTGCAGGTCGCGATAGGGCCCGCTCACGTCTCCCACTTCCACCGCGAAGAAAATATGCCGGTTATCAAACGACCATTTCAAATTCTGTTCCACCGCGTTGTTATGGGTAATCTGGCGCACTGGCCGGTCCAGTGCGGCATTCGCCAGATCGATTTCGTAGATCTCGCACTCTTCCACTTTTTCCTGACGCTCGGAAACCGACTCGCTCACCAGCGCCAGCTTGTGCCCATCCGGTGAAGCCGCCAATTGCTGCACATGCCAGGGAATGCTTCCCAGAGCGTGCGAGCCGGGAGTCGCATCAGATGCGGCATCCAAAGCTTCCTCAGAATCGTCGGTCGGCTTGCTTCCAACGGTGGCGCGGCGGGCGATGGCATCCGCCACATCCAGACTGAAGATCTCGTCCCCGCGCTCCGCTCCCCGGTACTGGTTTACATCTTTCCATTCCTCTTTGTAGGCATCTTTCTGCGCCTTGGTCCAGGGCGTGCGCGTCGCGAAATAAAGCGTGCGCGAGTCCGCCGACCAACTGAACGCATGGACTTCCTCTTCGCCCTGCGTCACCGGAAACGCCTCTCCACCGTTGGGCGAAATCAAATAGAGCTGCGATGTTTCGCCGTCCTTGGATTCGCCGCTTGCATCGTCGTCCTTCGTGGACGCCGCTTTGCGCTCGGAAAGAAACGCTATCCATCGTCCATCCGGCGACCACTCCGCGTCGGTATCGTGACCGGACTGAGTGAGCGGAGTGAGCGCCCCGCCGCCGTGTCCGTCATCACGATAAAGCCACAATTCCTTCCGAAAGATGCTCTGGTCCCAGTCGGGACGCTCCAGCGCAATCAACACCGTCTGCCCATCCGGCGA
Source organism: Terriglobales bacterium (assembly GCA_963762965.1). Taxonomy (GTDB): domain Bacteria; phylum Acidobacteriota; class Terriglobia; order Terriglobales; family Acidobacteriaceae; genus DATBAX01. Next base: position 2,732,018 of record CAVXME010000001.1, on the reverse strand, counting down.
AAGCTTGACACTGTCATAGCTGACGAAATCAAAAAACTCGTCCAGCGTGAGCTTGGGCTTGCCCGCCGCTTGAGCGGAAACCGGACCGAGGGTCACAAGCAGGTTCAGGGTTGCAAACAGGAAAAAGAGAGGAAGTTTTTTCGTGATCATAAAGGCCGAGCCTGAGGTATACCGTGGCAACCCCACTCTTGTAAATGAAGAACCGGGAAAATCAATGAACCCCGGGTCACATCCCCGGATGGTTGTGTGCCCCACCCTTCTTCACGTTCTTTGCGATGAAGGTGGGGTCTTTCGAAATCCATCAAAATGATTTCCGCGCCTATCGCCATCCTGGTTCCGCTAAGAAACCACTGCGGTCACGCACCATGACAATATGTAACTACGCCACTGTAACTACTCCCCTTGACTTCCCTTCATCCTCTCAGGTACGCTCGCTCGTCTTCAGGGGCGCCCTACTTCTTGAGCGTCACTCGGGTTCATCCTTATTTCCAATCAAATCTATTTGCGGCCGAGGAGGTCAGCATCCATGAACAAATTAGTTGGGTTTTTGTTGGGATTATCGTGTTTAGTCGGGGGCATTGGCATGGCAGCGGCACAGGATCCATCGAGTGGATCGATGAAGCCACCCAAGGTGCTCGTGCTTTATCGCGAGTTTCTGAAACCGGGCAAGCAGGGCGCGTCGCATGAAAAAACCGAGAGCGCCTTCGTGCAGGCCGTCACCAAGGCCAAGTGGGCGCAACACTACTTCGATGTGGATTCTCTCTCCGGCCGGCCGCGTTCGCTCTTTCTCTTTCCTTATGATTCGTTTGACGCCTGGGAAAAAGACTATCTCGCCGGCCAGAAAAATCCCGCGCTGGGCGCCCAGCTCGACCGCGCCGGCGTCGCCGACGGCGAATTGCTGAGCGATGCGGACTCCACCGTGCTCTCCTATCGCGAAGACCAAAGCCTGAATGCGGATGGCAGCATCGCCAAGATGCGCTATTTCGAGATTTCTCTTTACCAGGTCCGCGCCGGGCACCGCCACGAATGGGATGAACTGGTCAAGCTGGTCAAGGACGCTTACACGAAAGTTCCCGACTCCCATTGGGCCATGTATGAAGTGGCCTATGGCCAGCAGCCAAATACCACCTATGTCATATTCCACGCGCTCAAGTCGGCGGCGGAAATTGACACTTTTGCCTCGCAAGACAAGGCTTTCGCGGAAGCCATGGGTGAGGACGGCATGAAAAAGTTGGGCGAACTGGAATCGTCAGCGATTGAAGCCCGGCAGAGCAACTTGTTCGTGTTTAACCCACGCATGAGCTATCCGCCGGACGAGTGGATCAAAGAGGATCCAGACTTCTGGAAGCCCAAGACCATGGCTCCCATGATGCCCAAGAAACCCGCCGCCGAAAAGCCGGCTGGCGCGCAGTAAAACTTATTTGACAAGGGTGGGACGAAACTCCGGTTTCGCAGCCCACCCTTGCCACTAGGTTGAGTAAACGTCCCACCTGCTCTCACTCCTAAAACGCTCCGTGGAAATCCCGAGGGCGCCCGGCAGACTTTTTGGGTCCAAGTGAGTTAAAATCCTGCCACTTAGGGAGGTCATTCTTATGGCACTCGACATGGACAAGCTCAATGCTTTTATCGGCCGCTTCGTCGGAGATCTCGGCGCTGCGGTCCATACCGGCATGGTGGTCATTGGCGAAAGGCTTGGACTCTACAAAGCCCTCGCTGCTCATCCCATGACCTCAACCGAACTCGCAGCCAAAACCGCAACCGATGAACGTTACGTACGAGAATGGCTGTCCTCGCAGGCCGCCGGTGGATACGTCACTTACGATGAGAACACCAACAAGTTCAGTCTCACCGAGGAACAGGCCTTCGCGCTGGCGACGGAAGACAGTCCGGCGTATCTGCCGGGAGCCTTCCAGTTGGCCCTGGGATCACTGGCAGCGGTCCCCCGCATCGCCGACTCATTTCGCAATGGCGCCGGGATGGGCTGGCACGAACATGATGACGGCGTATTTCACGGCTGCGAAAAATTCTTCCGTCCCGGCTACGCCGCCAATCTGGTGAGCTCCTGGATTCCGTCGCTTCATGATGTGCAAAAAAAGCTCGAGTCCGGGGCCCGCGTGGCCGATGTCGGCTGCGGTAAAGGCGCTTCGACCCTGCTGATGGCGAAGGCATTCCCAAAATCCCACTTCTTCGGATTCGATTACCACGACAAATCCATCGAAGGCGCTCGGGAAACCGCCAAGCGGGAACGCATCGCCGACCGGGTCAAGTTCGAAGTGGCCAAGGCGAAAGAGTATCCGGGAAAAGACTACGACTTCGTCGCGGTTTTCGACTGCCTGCACGACATGGGCGACCCCGTCGGCGCCGCTACCCATGTGCTCAAGTCCCTACGCAAAGACGGCACCTGGATGATCGTCGAGCCGTTCGCCAATGACGAGTTGAAGGACAACCTGAATCCGGTAGGCCGGGTGTACTATTCGTTCTCCACCCTGCTATGCACGCCTTGTTCTCGCTCGCAGGAGGTAGGATTGTGCCTGGGCGCGCAATCCGGAGAAGCCCGCATCCGCGAAGTGGTAACCAAGGCTGGCTTCACCCGATTCCGCCGGGCCACGGAAACGCCGTTCAACATCGTGTACGAAGCCCGTCCCTGACACGGGATGCACCATCACAACTCATAGGGTGCCCCGTCCAAGCTCCGCTTGGGCGGGGATTTTCCTCGCGCAGTGTCTCGAACCTCTAACGCGCGGCTTGTGATCTCTCAGAAAGGAAATTATCCCGGCACTGTTTCGCGCTGGAGACCAACTCGGCAAACTCAGGCGTGCCTCGCAACTTCGCCCACATGGGATCATTCTGCAAACCGGAGTAAGCGCAATAGTGCCCTGCGATCGAACTCTTAAGCATTTGCATGGCTAAGTCCTTCTGCCCACAGAAAAGAAAATCAGCTGCAATAAGGTAGCGGGGTTCGGGATCGGGATCGGTGAGTACATGGGTCGAATAGTCCCGAACGAGGGGTAGCACAATGGTGGACGGCTGATTTTCGAGGCATGCACTCATCATCTGGAAGTCCGGGTTATCGTTGGATTTCTGTGCGATATCCTTCGCCTCGTTCAATTTTCCATCGCGAATATCGTGCCGCATCAGATTGTTAGATGCCCAGACCGATCCTGCGTCGAGCTGAAGAAAATCCCTCGCCCGCGTGTAGTTCCCGAGCTCGTCGAAGGAAAACGCGCACGACCGCAACATGAAATCGCCGGAATCCAGGGACAGCGCGGCGTCACACTCGTGCGCCGACTCCTCGACGGCCCCGCCATAACGCAGCACATACGCCAGGGCGAAATGAGCTTGAGAATTCTCCGGATGCCGCTCCACCAGCGCCTTCGCGTCCTGGTACGCCTTGGCCAACTGACTCTGTTCAACCCGGTTGGTAATGAGCCACGCGACTGCAAAAACATAGTCGGGATCAAGCGAAATCGCCCGTTCCAGCGCCGCATCCGAGCGCTGCCGCATGGCCTCGCCACCATTCGAATACGCTCCATCGTAATGGTAGCGAACTCCGAGATAGCCCCAGGCGGGCGCGTAACTGGGATCGAGCCCGACCGCCCGCTCCAGCATGACGATGGCATCTTTATTCGGCTGCGGATCATGTGGCAGTGCAATACTGCGCAAATAAAGATCGTAGGCTTCTTCGTTCTTGGGATGGGTGCCGGCCTCCCCTGAATTCGTTCCCGCGCCCAGCGCGGGGACCAATCCCTGCCGAACTTTCGCCGTGATCTGGCCGCGCATGGCAAGCAGGTCCGCCGCAGCGACGGTCATGGTATCGCGCCAAACTGAACGGTTGTCCGCGATGTCCACGGCTTCCAGAGTAATTTGTAACTGGTCGCCTTCTTTCAGATAGTGTCCCGTGACCACGTCCGTCACATGCATGGCGTGTCCGGCTTCCTGCAAATCCACCGTGGGAGAATCGTACTTGCTGGTGGTCGCAAACGGACGGATCGATAGCGAAGGAACGTAACTTAGCGAGGTAGCAATCTCGTCGGCCAAAGCCAGCCGCAGAAAATCCACATCTTTATCTGATCCCAAATTCTGCAAAGGCAAAACCGCAACCGTTCTTTGACTCGCCGTGACCACCGCCGGCGCAGAGCGCTGTTTGGAGGACAAAAACCAAAAAACACCAGCCGCCACGATGATCGCCGCCACGAGTGCCCCGGCAATTTTCGCGTAAGGACGGCTCGGTATCAAAGCTGCAGGCACCTGCTCCTCAGCCGCAATACCCGATTTCGATGACAACGAGGGACCCGCCGCGGAAGAACCGGATGCCGGTGTTGACCTCTGCGTGACCGAAGAACTGCCTTCCGACGCGACTGTTACCGCACCCGAACTCGCCGCTTCGACAGGCCGCGATTCCGTTTCCCGTTTCAGTCGCTTCAAGTCGGCCCGCATGTCGGCTGCGTGCTGGTAGCGCAACTCCCGGTCTTTCTCGATTGCCTTATTGATGATCCGCTCCAACTCCGGCGGCACATCGGGATTGAGCCGTACCGGCGCCACGGGAGCGCGGTTCAGGATGGCTTCAAAAATGGTCGCCGTACTGTCTCCGCGAAAAGGCAACTGCGCCGTCGCCATTTCATAGAGAACCGCTCCAAACGAAAACAAATCCGTGCGCGCGTCCAACTCTTTCGCTCGCGCCTGCTCCGGCGACATATAGGCAATGGTGCCGAGCGTCGAACCGGGACTGGTCAGATGCTGTTCATCGATCACAGCCGTCATCGTGTTCGCCGACGCCACCCGGCTGGACGATCCGCCGGTTAGCTCGACTTTCGCCAGCCCGAAATCCAATATCTTGGCGTGCCCGCGCTTGGTGACAAAAATGTTGGCCGGCTTGATGTCGCGATGAACAATCCCCTGGGAATGCGCGGCGTCCAGACCGTCGGCAATATCAATGGCCAGCGAAAGCAGTTTTTCGTTATCGAGCGGCTTCCCCGCGATCAGATATTTCAGCGTGATGCCGTCCAAAAACTCCATGGCAATGAACGACTGCTCGCCATGCTTGCCAATTTCGTAGATAGTGCAAATATTAGGATGGTTCAGTGCAGACGCCGCCCGCGCCTCCCGCCGAAAGCGTTCCAGCGCCTGCGGATCGCGCGACATTTCGTCAGGCAGGAACTTCAGGGCGACGAAACGCCCAAGCTCAGTGTCTTCAGCTTTGTAGACCACGCCCATGCCCCCACCGCCAAGCTTCTCCACAATGCGGTAGTGCGAAATGGTCTGGTCGATCATTCGAGGACACCAAGCTTCCGAGTCGCTTCATCTTACGGAGACGGCATCACCCCGTCAACGAATGCCATACGCCAGCTCCGGCGCTTGGACGGTTGGCTCACCTTTCCTTGTAAGCATTATTTCAACTGGGGGTGCCCCGTTCCTTGCGTTTTTTGCAAGGGGCGGGTGCGGGCAGCGCCGTAGTGTCGCTTGAGACCCTTGGGCATGGGCAGAGTGTAAGTACCCACAGGCCCGGAAAGCTGTGATGGCGGTCACACCCGCCCCTTGCAAAAAGCGCAAGGAACGGGGCACCCCCAACCGGCCCAGTTTGGGAGAAGTTTCTTGAGATATAACTCTCGCGATAAAAGGATGGGCCACCCGCCTGGCCCACCCTTTCCTCAAAATAAACTGAGGGCTGCCCCACCCTTGGCTTTTCAAGGGTGGGCACCACGGACGTTGCAAGCTGGTTTTCAATCCTCGAGTCTATCGTTCCTTAGGACACACAAAACAAAATCTCAAGCGGGATACGGTGGTGGTCTCCCACCCTTCAAAAAACGAAGGGTGGGGCAGCCCTCACTTTTTCCGTTATACTTCCCGCGAAAGGATGGGCCAGCCCCCAACCTTGACTACGGCCTGCGTCATAACGCGCTGCTGGCAGCCGGTTATCAATTATCTGAAGGGAAACAATATTCCCCACGATGCGTCTGATCCGAATGGGGCGAAGGCGCCCGGAAAGCCTGGTGAGAAGGAGGGATTCAAGGACCCGAAGACGGGGCCCAAATGGGGCAAAGCTCCGAACGGCAAGAGTGGTTGGGTCGATTCGAAAGGGAATGTCTGGGTTCCAACAGGCCAAGATCCAGGTATTGCTCACGGCGGTCCGCATTGGGATGTTCAGATGCCAGGGGGCGGATATCAAAACGTGAGACCGGGGCAGCAGTTACAGTGAACGGCCCGCCATCATACGGACTCATCGCAGTCCAGGTGAATACCAAGAGCTACCCGCGCGGTTGAGACAATTATGAAGAACATTCAAATCATTGATGGTGCAAGCAATGCGACCTATAACCTTTTCCAAGCTACGGATGATGAATTTGCGGAAATTTTTCCCGGCTCTGGGCAGGACATAGAGGTGGTCGAGGATTATGTCAGGCGCGTGGGTGAAGATGAGGCACGCAAGACACTGTCAAAGCTGTGGGAGAGGCCCATATATAAACATGATGCCAAAGGAATACACGGAACTCTCTATTACGACTACAAGGAGAAAGCGAGGTATCTGCCCGAATCGAGGCGCGAGATAGATCGCAGTGGTGGGCTCAATGAAGCAGAACGAGCGTTGTATGCGAGATTGAGAGAGGCGCAGGAAAAGGAACCCCGGAACTGATCTTCGGGGGCTGGCCCACCCTTGCACCGCAACAAATGAGGGCTGCCCCACCCTTGGTTTTTCAAGGGTGGGCACCGCGGACGTTGAAAGCTAGTTTCAATCCTCGAATCCGATCGTTCCTTAGGACACACAAAACAAAATCTCCAGCGGGATACAGTTGTGGTCTCCCACCCTTCAAAAAACGAAGGGTGAGCGGGGATTTTGCCACCATGCCTGATTTTCCTCGTCCTCCATCCCCTTCCGCTGGGGTAATATTAGGACAGTCTGTATGCAAACCTCCGGGAATCAACTGGCTGGCAACAGCCGGGAGCTGCGGTCTGCTTATCCTGAGCGACGCCAGTGCGTGCGGCAGAAGATCCACATTCCCGCTTATGCCAAGCTGACGGGAAATTCCAGTGGACTGGTTCTCGACCTGAGCGAAATCCTGGACATCAGTGAAAGAGGTATGTGCATCCAGACCGCAACGCCTCTGCCACGCAATCTTAGCTTGCCCATGGTCCTGGATCTTGCTGAAACCAAGTCTTACCTGCACACCACGGGCACGGTGGTCTGGGCGGATTCATCAGGACGCGCCGGCATCTCATTCCCCGAAATGCCCGGTGAATCCCGCCAGCAACTCAAAGAGTGGCTGTTTGCCAATGCCATCGCCGCCTGCGTGAATCATGCCGAAGCATCGCTGCCCATGGTCGAAGATGAAGTATTGGACCGGGCCGAGCAATTCAACCCGCGGGTTGTAGTTCAAGTTGAGGAAGATGAATTTGAACCATCCACGCCTCCTGACTACACATCGCTTTTGATCGCGCTGGCCGCCGTCAAGCGGGAAGTGGAAGCCACCGGACGCGATCTCGAGAAAGCTTTGCAGCTGATAGCCGACCGCGCGCTGTCATTCACCCGCGCCAGCGGCTCCGCCATCGCCCTGGCCGATAAATCCAAGTGGGACGAAATTATCTGCCGCGGCCGCGCCGGTTCGGACGCTCCTCCGCTGGGTTCGCAGCTCGACATCGAATCCAGTTTCTCCGGCGAGTGCATTCGCTCGGGCAAGCTGGTGCGTTGCGAAGACTCTGAGACCGATCCGCAGGTGGACCGCGAGAGTTGCCGCCTGCTGGGCATCCGCTCCATGGTGGCGGTGCCGGTGCGCAACGATCATGCCGTCCTTGGACTGCTCGAGGTGTTCTCTCCCCAACCCGGCGCATTCATCGCGAATGACGACATGGTCTTGCAGCGCCTGGCGGAAATGATTGCCGGCGCCATAAAAACCGCGACTTACGTTGCCCCTCTGAAAACGCCGACGCTGCAAATTCCGGCAGTTCCCGTTGCGTCGATTAAAGAAAAGCCCGCCGCGATTCCTGGTCCCGCAAGGTCTTCGAAATCCGGATTCGTGAATTTGGACCTCAATGCGACAACAGCTTCTCCGGAGCCGTCCTCGGCGGCGAACTCCGAGATCGATCCTCCGATTCAACCCTCGCCCTCATGGTTTGGGCGGGTTCTTCTCTTTGCGGCCGCGGCAACCTTAATCGCTGCCATGGTATGGGCGGCCACTCCCTGGGTGAAGAGTTGGATACATGCCTTCGCTCCAGCGCGTCCCCAAACGCAACTGAATTCGAACAGCCCGGCTGCGAAAGCTCATGTTCAGACCGGAGCATCTGCCGCTGATCCGGAAACCATGCAGCACCTCGCCGAACAAGGTGATCCCGTGGCCCAGTTTGAAGTGGGCGCGCGCTATGCCACCGGCGAAGACGTTCCCCAGGACTATGCTCAGGCCCTGGCCTGGTTTTCGAAAGCCGCCGAGCAGGGCAACGTCCCCGCGCAGGCCACGCTCGGGGCCTACTACTGGGCCGGACGCGGCGTGCCTCAGGATTTGAGCAAGGCCTACTACTGGGCGATCCTTGCCGAAGCCGGCGGAGACGAAAGCAGCAAATACCGCGTGGCCCTGTTGGCCTCCCGCTTGAGCCGTACCGAGTTACTGGAGGAACAGAAACAAGCCGAGGAGTGGATCAAAGCCCACCAATCGCCAGCCAAGAGTTCGTCTTCCTCTGCGCAGTGATTCCCTGAACTATGATTCCCGAAGCAGGAATGATTTGTGATTATTTTGATCGCCTGCCGCAATAGCTGGAAGATAACAATTTGTCCGCAGTCGATTCTAGCCCTCCAAGATGTCCTGGTGGCCCTTCCCTTGCCCCGAAGCCGCAATCGAGCCTATAAGTCATCTGTGGCCCTGCTGGAGGCATCGTGGGAGATGTCTAAGATGTTAATTCCTGGGCTATGCTGGAGCAATGCCTTTCCAATTATCAATAACTTAGAGATTATGTATTGCAATCAATAGGTTTACTCCGCCTGAGATCGCTGAAGAGTAAAATGGAGTCAAGAGGCGCTGCATGTCCACCCTCCGCGACATCCTCCACGAAAACGTCCGCGAAGGCGAACTCTACGAAAAGCTGGATCGCAACCGCGTGCGCTGTTACGCCTGCGGACACTGCTGTCCCATCCCCGATGGCCAGCCCGGCGTTTGCAAAGTGCGCTACAACCAGGGTGGAACACTCTACGTACCCTGGGGATACGTGGGCGGCGTGCAATGCGATCCCATTGAAAAGAAACCATTCTTTCACGCTTACCCGGGCGCGCTGGCTTATAGCTTTGGCATGTTGGGATGCGATCTGCACTGCGGATACTGCCAGAACTGGGTGACTTCGCAGGCGTTGCGCGATCCGAGCGCCGTTTCATCGCCACTGCGCGCGTCGCCCGAAGTTTTGGTGCAGGATGCATTGCGGCAGGGAGCAAAGGTCCTCGTAAGTACATACAACGAACCGCTGATCACCGCCGAGTGGGCAGTGGCAGTTTTCAAAGAAGCCAAAGCCGCGGGACTGATCACCGGCTTTGTTTCCAATGGCAACGCCACGCCGCAAGTGTTGGAATATTTGCGTCCGTGGATCGATCTCTACAAAGTGGATTTAAAGAGCTTTGACGATCGTCACTATCATCAACTTGGCGGACGCCTCAAGCCGATTCTCGAAACTATTCGTAGTTTGTATGAGATGGGCGTGTGGCTGGAGATCGTGACTCTGCTGATTCCGGGGTTCAACGATTCCGACGACGAGTTGAGCAAGCTAACGGAGTTTCTTTGCAACATCTCGCCGGATATTCCCTGGCATGTGACTGCCTTCCACAAAGACTACAAAATGTCCTATCCCGAAAACACGCGGCCGGAAGACCTGTTGCGTGCCGTGAAAATTGGGAGAAGTGCCGGGCTGCGTTATGTTTACGCGGGAAATTTGCCAGGGATGGTGGGCGATCACGAGGACACACGCTGTCACGATTGCGGAAAAACGTTGGTCAAGCGTCACAGCTATTTCATTCAGGACTATTGCCTTACGCCGAATGGTTGTTGCCCATCCTGCGACACTCATGTTCCGGGGCGCTGGGCCGCGAAGTTTGATGGACAGATTGCGGACCATCCTTTCTTGCCGCAACATAGCCCGGGTTTGGTTACAATCCTTTAGCTAACCTCGAATGCCTAAACTGAAGATTCCATTGCTGGCCGCGATGTTGTGTCTCGCCGTCGCCTGCTCGCCGCGCGATTTTCTTACGCGGCGGCTGGCGGCCGATCTCATTGCCGGCTCGGATACGTTCAAGGCCACGCAGCAATTCTGGCTGCGCATTGGGGTCATTCCGAACAAAGATTATCTTTCGCCCGAGTACCTGGTGTTGCAGCGGCGCGGTTGGATCACCGCTAGCCTGGTTTCGTGCCCCACGGGCGTGGCCCCGCCGCCTTGTCAGGACGTGACCTTCACACCTATCGGAGTGGAAACGTTTCGCGATTTGATTCCCAACGGCGATCCGCCTTCGCAATACTTTCCGATCCCGATTGCCACGCGGGAATTGATCGAAATCACCGGCATCAGCAAGATCGGCAATCAGGCGGACGTGGATTTTTCCTGGAAGTGGGTGCCGGCGAATGAAGTGGGGGCCGCGCTTGCGAGCGGAGGCGTGCAATTCAAGTCCACGGTTGGCTTTAGACACTACGATGACGGCTGGCGCGTGCTCGAGGGCGGCAGCCCCAAGAGCGAGCAGGGGTTGGACGATGCGCTGAAGAATGCCGAAGCCGCGCGGTGATGAGAAGGAAAAGCTTTTTAACCGCAAAGATCGCAAAGTAAGAGCGCAAAGGCCGCAAAGAAGATCTTGTTGCTTTTCTTAGCGTTCTTGGCGGATATCTTTGCGTACTTTGCGGTTAAGAATCTGGTTCGGAGACGGTGGCAGATATGCGAGTGGTGAGAGCGTTCTGGCTAGTCGGAGTGGTGCTTCTGGCCGTGGTTCCCGTGCTGCGGGCGGATGAGCTGGATGATCTTGCCCAGAAGTTTTGGACGTGGCGGGCGGTGGAGCAGCCGATTACGGGCGATGACATCACCCGCATTGAGCGGCCGGAGGGTTGGGTGCCGGATTGGTCTCCGGAAACAGTTGCGAATTATCGCCGGCAACGGGATGAATTCGAAGCCCAGTGGAAAAAGATGGACGCCAGCAAATGGCCGGTGGCGCGGCAGGTGGATTACCGGCTGGTGGGGTCGGCAATTGCACGCGTGCGATGGGAATTGGATTTGAACCGCAGTTGGCAGCGCGATCCCGGATTTTATCTGGAGCAGAGTCTGGGGGCGTACCAGAGCCTGCTGCTGCCACCTCCGCCTTTTGATGCGGCGCGCACCAAGCAAATCGTGGCCACGCTGGCTTCGATCCCAGGAACGATTGAGGACGCGAAGAAAAACCTCACACAACCGGCCGCTCCTTTTGCCCGTCTGGCGCTGGACCAGCTTAAAAACGTTCGCCCGCTTCTACTCAAGTCGGTGGCGGAATTGCAACCGAGTCTGGATCCGGAAGCGGCGCGCGGAATTGTTGACAGGACTCTGCCAGCGATTGTCGCGCTCGAATCCTATCGTGACTGGCTGAATCAACGGCTGCCGGGAATGTCCGCGGAAACAGCGGTGGGGCGTGATGCTTACACGTTCTTTCTGAAGAACGTTGGATTGCTGCCCTATACGCCGGAGCAATTGCTGGCGATGGGAAAGCAGGAGTGGGCGCGATCGGTGGATTCGCAGATGTATGAAGAGCATCGCGATGCCGGCACGCCGCCGCTGAAGTTATTTAAGGACCAGGACGAAGAGGCGGCGCGTGAGGAGAAAGACGAAGCAGCCGTCCGTAAGTTTCTCGAAGAGAAAGATATTCTGACGGTGCCGGTGTGGCTGCCGCATTATCTTTATTTGCCCACGCCAGCGTACCTTGCGCCAGTGGCCGACTTCGGCGAAATTGACGACTTCACCGGGCCCAGCCGCGAAAAACAGAACAGCACACGTTACGTGGATCCGCCGAGCACGAGCCTGGGATATTTTGCGGCCACCATGGCCACCGATCCGCGGGCCATTCTGGTGCATGAAGGCATTCCCGGGCACTACTTCCAGATGGCGCTCTCCTGGGCGGGCCCGGATGCGATCCGGCGGCATTATTACGATTCCGGCGCGAACGAAGGACTGGGATTTTATGCCGAGGAAATGATGCTGCATGCCGGCTTTTTCGACGACAGCCCGCGGACCCGGGTGATCATTTGGAACTTCATGCGTCTGCGGGCGCTGCGGGTGGAAGTGGACGTCAAGCTGGCGCTGGGCGAGTTCACTATTGAGCAAGGAGCGGAGTATTTGAAGAACACCGTTCCCATGGATGAGGAAACGGCGAAAGGCGAAGCGGCATTTTTCGCTTCGACGCCGGGACAGGGTATTTCCTACGAGATCGGGAAATTACAGATCTTCCAATTTCTTGCCGACGCGAAGAGACAGAAGGGCGATGCCTTTAGCCTTCGCGCCTTTCATGATTATCTTTGGCTGAATGGGAATGTGCCGATTGCGTTGCAGAGGTGGGAATATTTGGGGGAGAAAGAGCTAGGCTCTGGGCGCTAGGCGCTGGATCTAGGCTCTGGGCTCTGGGCTCTGGGCTCTGGGCTCTGGGCTCTGGGCTCTAGGCTCTGGGCGCTGGGCGCTCGGCTCTAGGCTCTGGGGGACCTGCCCTCGGTTTTGAAGTGGTTCGTATCAGGGCATCGCTTTAGCGATGCCGTAAACATCCAGAGATAGATTTACGGCAGGGCTGAAAGCCTTGCCCTGATACGAAGCTGGATTCCCGGGTCTCGCAAAAGCGGCGAGACCCTTCGACTTCGCTCAGGGCAGGCTCCGGGGCACCCGGAAAAATCTTATGGCTTTCAGATAGGCGCCAGCTCCGGGTTCGGTGGCTTGCATTCGTTGACGGGCTGATAGGGCATCCGTAAGATGAAGCGAGTCCGCTAAATGATCAATCGGATCATCTCGCATTACCGCATCGTCGAGAAGCTCGGGGGCGGGGGCATGGGGGTGGTCTACAAAGCGGAAGACACACGGCTGCAACGGTTTGTCGCCCTCAAATTCCTGCCCGATGACGTAGCCCGAGATCCGCTGGCACTCACCCGCTTTCGACGGGAAGCGCAAGCTGCGTCGGCACTGAACCATCCCAACATCTGCACCATTTATGACATTGGCGAGCAGGATGGGCAGGCATTCATCGCCATGGAATATCTGGACGGCGTGATGCTGAAGTATCGCATCGCCGGGCGTCCGCTGGACAATGAGTTGCTCCTGTCACTTTCCATTGAGATCGCCGATGCGCTGGATGCGGCGCATGCGGCGGGCATTATTCATCGCGACATCAAGCCGACGAATATTTTCATCACCCAGCGGGGACACGCCAAAGTTCTCGACTTCGGGCTGGCGAAGAAGACGGATTCGGGCACCAAGCGGGAATCGGACTCGGGCTCGGACGATCCCACCATGGGGGAGAAAGATCTCACCGCCAGAAATATCACCATGGGCACGGTGAGCTACATGTCTCCCGAACAGGTCGCGGGCAAGCCTCTGGATGCGCGCACCGACTTGTTTTCGTTTGGGGTGACACTGTACGAGATGGCCAGCGGCCACTTGCCGTTTGACCGGGAAACCACGGGAGCGACTTTTGGGGCCATTCTGCACGAGCGTCCGGGGTTGCCGAGTCAGTGGAACCCTCAACTACCGGGCAGGATTGATGAGATTGTAAGCAAAGCTCTGGAGAAAGACCGCGCTCTTCGCTACCAGCATGCGGCCGAGATGCGGGCGGACCTGCAACGGCTCAAGCGCGATACCGAGTCGCATGCGTCGGTGGCGGTGGCTTCGACGGACCGGGTGGGGACGGGCGCTTTTGCGCGTCCAGGCCGGGCCCGGTTCAGGGGAAAGCTTGGCTACATCGCGGCGGCAGTCCTGGGAGCTGTCCTCATCGCAGGAGGGCTCTACCATCATTGGCATCCGCAGAACAAACAACTGACGGAGAAAGACACCATCGTGGTGGCCGATTTTTCAAACAGCACGGGCGATGCGGTATTCGACGATACGTTGAAGACAGCGCTGACGGTCTCCCTGCGGCAGTCGCCTTTTCTGAATGTGCTGCCGGACAGTGAAATTGCGAACATCCTGCAACAGATGACGCGTCCGGCGAATACAAAACTCACGCCTGATGTGGCGCGCGAACTTTGCCAGCGGGAAGGCAGCAAGGCCTACATTGCGGGATCGATCGGCAGCCTGGGCAGCGAATATGTGCTGGAGCTGAAGGCGGTGAATTGCCAAAGCGGTGACATGTTGGCGCAGGAGCAGATGACGGCGGCGTCGAAGGAGAAGGTGCTGGATTCGCTGGGCGGGGCGACCTCCAAGCTGCGCGGCGAACTGGGAGAATCGCTGGCGACGGTGCAGAAGTTTGATGTGCCACTGGAACAGGCCACGACCTCGTCGCTCGAAGCGCTGAAGGCGTTCAGCCTTGGCGAAAAGGCCAGCAATGAGAAAGGAGCCGCGGCTGGACTGCCGTACCATCAACGGGCCATCGAGCTGGATCCGAATTTTGCCCTGTGCTACCGGATTGTGGGCGGCGACTACAACGCTCTCGGCCAGCTGGGACGGGCGATTGAGTACTACACCAAAGCTTTCCAGTTGCGCGACCATGCCAGCGAACGCGAGAAGCTGTCGATCACCGCGGCCTACTACCGGAATGTCACCGGGGAGCTGGATAAAGCGGCCCAAACATATCAGGAACAGATCGAAAACTATCCGCGGGATGCGGCAGGGTACAACAATCTGGGCCTCATCCATGCCCAGGAGGGAAATTATGAAAAGGCCTTGGGGCTCACCAGGCAAGCAGTGCAGCGGGGAGCGAGCGTAGCGGTTTTCTACGAAAATCTCACCACCTACACCATGGGGTTGCAGCGCTTTGAGGAGACCCGGCAGATTATTCAGCAGGCGCAGGGGCTGAAATTGGATCCCGCCGAATTTCACGTCACTCTCTATCAGATCGCTTTTCTCGGATCAGATGCCCCGGCGATGACAGGACAGCAACAGTGGCTCGCGGCCCAGCCCGATTATGAGAACTGGGCATTTTCGCTTGCATCCGACACCGAAGCGTACGCCGGTCACGTGGGCAAAGAACGGGAACTGACGAAAAAGGCGGTGGATTCCGCCGTACGCGCGGACGACAAAGAGAGTGGGGCGGTTTATCAGGCGAATTCTGCCTTCCTGGAAGCAGCGTACGGCTATCCTGCGGAAGCCCGGCAGTTGGCGGCCGAAGCTTTGAAGCTGGCTCCCGCGAGTCCGGGAACTGCGATTGGGGCGGCGCTGGCTTTTGCCGCCGCGGGTGATACGGCGGGCGCCGAGTCGCTGGCCAAGGATTTAGCGAAACGCTACCCGCTCGGTACCCAAATGCAATCTCTCTGGCTGCCGACGATTCGGGCGCAATTGGCGCTGGGCAGCAAAAATCCTTCTCGCGCCTTGAAGGCTTTGGAAGCGGCTTCCGCCTTCGAGTTAGGGCTGGTTCCGTTCTCCAACAACACTTCCTGCCTCTATCCGGTGTATGTGCGCGGAGAGGCGTACCTGGCCGACGGACAAGGCAAAGCGGCGGCGGCCGAATTTCAGAAGATTGTCGACCATAGCGGCATTGTCGGGACATGCTGGACGGGAGCGCTGGCGCATCTGGGGGTCGCTCGCGCAAACACAATGGAGTCGCGGACCTCGCAAGGGGCCGATGCTGACGCCGCGCGGGTCCGGGCGCTCGCCGCATACAAGGATTTCCTTTCCATTTGGAAAGACGCCGACCCCGATGTTCCCATCCTGAAGCAAGCCAAAGCGGAGTACGCCAAGCTGCAATGAGTCCGGCGGTTTCGCTCCGGCAAGTCTGGATTTGAAGAATACCTAAGCGGACTGCGGGAGCTGAGCGGGACGTGTGTTTGACAGACGGGAAATCGCTGCCACCATCATGCTGGACAAGAGCTGCATGGTGGCGACATCGCGATGGTCGAAGGCATGCGGCGCGCCGGAGAGGACTTCGAAAACTCCCAGGGTGCGGCGGAAATGGCGCAGAGGCGCGGCGAGAATCGAGCGCACGCCGAGGCGGCGGCAACTGGCGAGATCCACCTGGGGATTTCTCTCCGCATCATGGCAGAGAACGACTTCGCCGGTGCGAACACACTCGGCGGAAATTCCGGAATCCGTTTGCAGGCGCACGCCAAGGTCGGGGGCGGTGCGTCCGGTGCGGGCGCGGCAGACAATTTCGTCTCCGGTGCGCAGGGCGATGGCGGCGCCAGTGGCTCCGGTCAGGGCCTGGGCACGCTCGGCAATTACGTGGATCGCCGGCTCAAAATCAATTTCTCCAGAATAGATCTCGAAGCTTCCGTTGTCCTGCTGACTCGCGACGGGCTGGCTCGTACCATGATGCCCCATGCGGGCGTGCGATCGCGATGGCGCCAGGGTCGCAAACGACGCCGGGATGCGGTCGCCGATGACGGGCGTGGAAGTCGCGGGAACGGTGCGAAGCAATTCGCGCACCAGGCGGTCGAGTTCGGCGTCGGCGATCAGGTGGGCGGTTTGCTGCCCACGCAGCGATCCCCCCAGGACGCGAGAAAGACTGAGCACGGCCCGGCTGCCGCAGGCGAAACAATGGGGCGTGTTGTTTTCGCTGATCACTTCACACTCGACGCAAAAAACCGAAGTTTGCAAGGACAGGAAGTGGATATGTTGCCCGGTGAGCCGATCTGCCATCTTTCTGTGTTCCTCCGGAGTTCTGTGGGGAGTGTTGAAGCTAAATTGGGATGCGCTGTCATGAAAGTGACAGGAGTGGTTCAGGGCTGTGGATAAAGTTTGGCGGTGCACAAAATCCCCGCTCAAGCTGAGCTTGAACGGGGCCCCCTTGAGTGCCGAGAAGATTTTTAGCTGACTTGCGCTGATATGAACTGGGATTCTTCGACTGTAGGGAGGAATTCCAAATTGCTGTTGGATGCGCGATCCAGAGCATCGGCCAGCGCGATGGGGAAAATTGACGTGAGCAAGTTGACATCGATTTGCAAATCACGCTCACTGTAACGACGGTAAATAGTCATGGAACCGTGGCGGAGATGGTCGGTGGTCACCAGGTCCAGGGTCAGTTTCCAACCACTGGCGGCATCGCCGGGATGGGCGAAATAGCTGCCCGGCTTTTTCCAGCGTAGATAGGCATCCTCGACCCGTCCGGAAACGATTTGCAATCCGCCGAGATCAGGAACTTCGGAAGGCAGAAGGCGCTGGCGCAATTCGAAAGCGTCGAAGTCGTTGCTGCCAAAAGCTGCGGTGAGAATTCGCCAGATCTGATCGTAGTCGCGGCTGACCTTAAGCTCTTCGGTGGCCCGCCGGATGGCAAGATTGTTGATCACGATTTGCCGCTGCTCCATGGTGCGCTGCGCCACCCGGCGAAGTTCACCGAACTCGAGATAACCGAGGTGCTGGACACCCATCCAAATGCCAGTGCCTACGACTGCGAGAACTAATCCCAAAGTATTGCCGGTTGGCCAAAGGAGGAACAAGCTGAGCAAGGCAAAGAGAGCGGAAACGGCATACAGAGTGATGACCACCTGGCGATGGGAGAATCCGAGTTGCAGCAGTTTGTGATGAATGTGCTCGCGATCGGCAGTGAAAACCGGGCGGCCGCTGATGAAGCGGCGAATGACGGATAACGTGGTTTCCAGGATGGGCAGGCCGAAAGAGACCACCGGAATAGCGACCGCGATAATGGTGGGCGATTTCTGCGCGCCCCGCAGAGCCAGCGCACTCAGCATGAAGCCGATGAAAAGGCTGCCGCTATCTCCCAGGAAAATCGTGGCCGGATTGAAATTGAAACGGAGAAATCCAAGGATCGCTCCCGCCAACACCAACGTCATCAGGGATACCGCAGTCGAGTGGCTGAGCAGTGCGACGACGAAAACTACCAGAGTGGAGAACAAAGCGGAGCCGGCAGCGAGTCCGTCGAGTCCATCAATCAGATTGAACGCATTGGTGATGGCCAGGACCCAGAGAATGGTCAGGGGAAGTCCAACCAGCCAGGAGAAGTGGTGATTTCCGAAAAGTACCGGCAGGCCGACGATTCGCAAACCGCCGGCGAAGAGAATGGTCGCGGCAGCAGCCTGTACGGCAAACTTTACGTATGGACCCACTCCGTAGATGTCGTCATACACTCCGAGCAGAAAAACCAGGGAGCCTGAGGCCAGCATACTGAGTAGAGATCTGGGAACAAATCCGAAATTCAGGCTGGGAAAGTGGTGGCTGACGAGAATTGCCAATATGACGTTGAGCAGAAACGATGCAAAAATCGCGATGCCACCCAATCGTGGCAGCGGCGCAATGTGCAGATGACGGGCGGATGCGGGAACAGAAACCCATCGTTGAGCGGTCGCCAGATTGCGTACATACCGGGTAAGAACAAATGAAAGCAGCAGGGAGCCGGCAAACATCGCCAAGTAGAAAAGCGTCAACTGATTCCTCCCTTGGCCCCAAGCCCGGAAGACTGTCCGCGTTTATCCGGTTTCGATCCTGTTAACTCTCTAAGTAATATAAGGCTTGTACACGCCGGCCACTATTCTCTTTCTTGGTACTGGTGCCCCAAGTACAAGGCGGAGATCGGGCGATCGAGACGGACATGAACTCGCGATGTTTGCGAGTTATGTACGAAGCGCATATCAACTTCCTGTTCTCCACGATCACCGTGCTAGACTTGCTGGCAAAATGTTTACGGGCTTCGAAATGCAGTCACCGCGGCGAAAGTGGTTTCCTGAAGTTCTCTTCACGGCGGCGTTGTTATTAGTCATGACGCAAGGCCTTGCGGCGCAAGACCCGTCCCCTTCCGCGCCGAAGAACCCCGCAGATTCCGAGCCATCGGCCCCGGCCCCACAAACTCAAGTTTCAGAAATCCCGGGTGCCGCAAATTCGTCGAACACTCTTCGACTCGGAACCGGTGACCTGGTGGAGGTGAGCGTTTACAACGTTCCCGAACTTTCCACGAAAGCCCGGGTGAGCAGCGAGGGCGACATTTATTTGCCGCTGGTGGATTACGTACGGGTGGGTGGCCTGACCGCCGACCAGGCGCAGGCTTTGATTCAGAAACGATTGTCGGACGGTGGATTCGTCAAGAATCCACATGTTTCCGTATTTGTGCAGGAATATGCTTCGCAAGGCGCAAGCGTGCTGGGTGAAGTGGCGAGACCGGGGATTTATCCAGTACTGGGACAGCAGCGCTTGTTCGACGTGATCTCGGCGGCGGGTGGATTCACCGAGAAGGCCGGTCAAAGCATTACGGTGACGCATCGCGACCACGTCGACAAACCGGTGACGGTGCCGTTGACCCGCAATGCGACCGATAGTCCTGAGGGCAACATCGCGGTGTTCCCTGGCGACACCATTGTGGTGCGCAAGGCTGACGTGGTTTATGTGGTCGGCGAAGTCGGACGGCCGAGCGGATTCCTGATGGACAGTGGACATTTGACCGTGCTGCAAGCAATTGCTCTGGCCGGCGGGACGACCCGAATCGCCAAACTGAGCGGGGCGCGAATCCTTCGCAAGGGCCCAGCGGGAATCAGCGAGACTCCGGTGGAGTTGAAGAAGATCCTGGAAGCGAAGTCACCGGACATGGTGATGGAGGCGGACGACATCCTGTTTGTCCCCACCAGCGCGGCCAAGGCCGCCGCAGGGCGTACCATGGACGCTGTCTTTCAGACTGCCAGCGCATTGAGCATTGTGGCGGTCCACTAGAACGCCGTGGTTTCAGGCGGCCACAGCGGGATAAGGCAGCTTTCTCTCCAGCAAACTTTCCAGCATATCCAAGTAGGCGACGGCAGTATTGCGCCTGGAAAATTTTCGCTGGATATACTGGCGGCCATTGCGGCCAAGAGACTCGCGTAATCCCGGGTCAGCCGCGAGCCGGGTGATGGCTTGCACCAAATCGGCGGCGTTCTCGGGTTCGATGCAAATTCCGGCCTGTGCTTCCTCGATGATTTTTCGCGCATGGCCTTCTACTCCCAAAATTACTGGACGAGCACAGGACATGAATTCGAGCATTTTGGTGGGAATGACCGTCTTGAAGATGTCGGCCTTCTTGAGCAGGACGAGACACGCGTCCGATGCGGCAATGTAGTGCGGGATGGATTCTCGCGGCTGCTGTCCGACGAATCGCAGATTGGTCAGTCTGCGAGACTTCGCCATGGTCAGGATGCGCTCTTTCTCTGCGCCTTCACCCAGCAGCAAGAACAGAACCGCCGGGTTTGCTTGCTGCATGCGGGTGGCAGCTTCGATGATCGATTCGAGTCCGTGGGCCATCCCGATGGTGCCGATGTAGGAGACTACGAATTTCCCTTCCGCGCCTAGTTCCCTTCTAAGATTCGCGTCGGAGTTTTGTGGACTGAACAAGCTGGTTTCCACGCCGTTCTCAATCACCGAGATCTTTTCGGCGGGAGTTTGCCAGTGCTTGATCAAATGCTCACGGAATGCCGGTGTGACCACCACGACGCGGTCTGCTTTTCGATACAGGAATCCCGCGATCTTCGCGAGCGTGCGATGCATCAAGGATTCCTGGCTGCCGACGCCAACCGCGGACAGAGATTCCGGCCATAAGTCCCGTACTTCGAAAACAAATGGAACGCGTTTGCAGAAAGCCAGCCACCATCCAGAAAGCCCGACGAGAAGTTGCGGCGAACTGGCGATTACAACGTCCGGGCGGGAAGCAAAAAGGCCGGTCAATGCGCTGGACAAGCAGAAAGAGGTGTAATTCAGAATGCGTTCGTAGGCTTTGCGATTGGGCATGGGCCAAAGCCAGGTGCGAACGACGTTCACGCCGCCGATCTGTTCGCGTGTCACCAACTGACGGAACTCGTCACAATACTCGGCTGGAATGCGTCCGGTGGGATGATTGGGAAATCCGGTGAGGACGGTGACATCATGTCCGTCTTCCGCCCAGTGGCGGGACAACTCCGAGGCACGCGCGGCGGGCGCTCCCATTTCCGGCGGAAAATATTGCGAGACGTAAAGAATTTTCACGAATATCTTTTCACGAACTTCTAGTAGTAACAGAGCTTGAATGCGCTCTTGTAACAGAGCGCCCGGGTGCGCCGGCTGCGGCTTTGCGCGTACCCTTCCCAGCGGTCGGCATAGTCGGCAAAAACTTTGTCTCCGGTGAGACGGTGCATTACCCGCAACTGCACAATATGCAAGCGATGATAGAAGGCGCTGGCCAGCATGGGGAGTCGCGTTCCAGATTCCTCGTAGAGCGACCAGAAGCCTGCGTCGTAGCGATGGAGATTGGCACGCAAGGTTGCGACTGCTCGCGTGAGCAGATCTTGCGCGGAGGCGCTGCGAGTCGCCAGCGAGTAGTCATGAATTCCCCACATTGCCCAGATGAAGCCATTAAGAATATGGGTGGGAGGCGACACAATGTATTCCTCAAACCACAGATCCCCGTGCTCGTCGGTGAAGCTGACTCCACCTTGATCCGATGACGCCAGGAAGGTCTGATAGGCGCGATTGGCGGTTTCGAGATATTTTGCAAAGCCGGTATCGGCATGAGCACGCACCAACAAAGAAATTCCCTGCCCTTGCGCGAGACCGGAATACCATGGCGCTTTGAGGGTCGTGCGGTATTCCCAATCGAAAAGATGATTCCAAACCCAAAGTCCGTGAGAATTTTGTTCGAGATGGGTGTAAAGCCAGTTGCTGGCTTTGAGAAAGTTCTGTTGGCGCTCGGGGCTTTGAGTCTGCCGGTACAAATTGTAATTTCCCAATCCCCATTGCGCGATCGCGATCGGGTTGTATTGCAGTCCGATTTGCCCGTGATAGTTCAGCATCGGAATGCCGGCTGGATCGTGTTGTCCGCGATAGTCGGCTTTCGCGGAAAAGGGCATGTAGTATTCGCCGAGTTCATTGAAACACGCGCGGGGATTGATTTGCGGGGTTTCGTGCCAGAAAGTGGAGCTGGCTCTGGCCGGGCACGAGATATGCGCGAAAAATCCGGCGGTAGTAATTTAGACGTATTGAGAACGGATTACTCACTGAGTTGGACTATAGCAGCCAAGTCGATACGGATTTTCCTGGGGAATCTAGTTGGGCAGCATGGGAAAGCTTGATTCCGCAGGGGCTCGTTAGTTCATTCTGACGCCGACCTTGAAGCCGATGAAGGAGACAGTAAGGAATGTCTCAATTTTCCGGTGATCGCAAAATTAGAGAGCAAGACAAAGTGTAAAATGCGTTCCAGCAACATGGCGAATCGCAGTCTGTCCATTATTTTCGCGGTGGTGACTGTCTTCTTGCCACTCGCCGCGCACGCCCAAACCGGCTGTCTGAGCGGCAGTGTCGTCGATAACACAGGCCAACCCGTGAAGGGAATCCGGATTACCGTGGGCGATAACATTTGGACTACGGCACAAATCTCGCCCGAGCCGCGATCCGACGAATCTGGACAATTCAGAATCGAGGGCATCCCTCCCGGCAACTACAAAGCGAATGCTTTTGATGATCAGCTCGGCTATCCCGGAATCTGGTGGCCAGTACGGGATGTTTCCATCGCAGCGTCCACTCTCTGTACGAATATTGTCTTCAATGTGCACGCGCGCGCTGCAAAGCTGAAACTGATCGTCACTGACGCGACCACCAACAAGCCAATTCCCAACCTCTTGCTGCACATTTTTCCTGGAGAGAAGGCCGGTCTCTGGCTGACGGTTGAGCCACTTCTAAGCTATGGCCTCCCGCCGCAGGTTCCATCCCTGGTCAAATTGCGGCTCGTTGTGACGGCCCGCGGTTATTCATCGTCGGAATTTGTATTTCCGTCACTGGTGCCGGGAGAAACCCGCGAAATCGTTACGAAGCTTTCTCCCAAAGGGTTAGGCTGCATAACTGGCGTTGCAGTGGATGAGAGTGATTCTCCAGTGGCCGCGGCCAAGATCAGTCCGCGATTCATGGGCAGTGGGTACGCCGGCGATGTCTCACAGCCCGTAACCGCGGACGACAATGGAAAGTTCACCTTCGACAATCTTCGTCCCGGCGACTACGTCCTCTGGCCCGAGAAAGAATCGGACGGCTTTTCGACCAACTGGTCTGGCTGGCACGGCCAGGTCGAGCTCCAAAGAGTCACAGTGGCGCCCGGAGGCGCGTGTCAGGAAGTAAGACTCAACATGGGAGCACGCGGGGCGATCATGCGAGTCCGCGCAATGGATGACGCGACTCACGAGCCACTGCAAAGCATTCAGGTGAATTTCCGGAATGCGGAGGATACGCGTCAGGGCGGTTCGATCACTGGGGAACCGCGCGATGTTCATGAGTTCCTCGTCCCCTCGCGCACGAATTTCATATTGCAGGTTCGCTCCCCCGGGTACCGGGCATCCGAGCCGATGCGAGTCGGGCCGCTCTCTCCTGACGAGACGCAAGATCTGACGGTCCCCTTACAACGTGAGACCACAAGTAGTCCGGTTCCGCCATCCGGCGATTAGTACTGGGAAGTCGGTTTGTAGGAAGTATCGATTAGTCCGAATAACGGGCATACCGGCAAGACACATACAACTCTTGTGAACACGCCATTGCACCAACCACCGCAGCGAACCACCACCGTGCCGATTATCCATGTTGATGAGCATGAGAGCCGTCCACGATGCGCCAGAGTGAGGTTTCGAGATCGCCTCGTTTAACTGCAATTGTGGTGAGTGCAAGCAGGCCGGTGGAGTTCTTGCCATCGGGCAGAAATGCGTTGCCATATTGAAAAAAGCTCAACGGCCAACTGTCTTTTCGCCAGTTGAGTTGCCGTCGCCAATGCAGTCCGTCCAGAGTGCCGTACAGGCCGACTGTCCGCTCAGGATTCACTTCACTGGGCTCGACCATGGTAGAGAAGAAAATCGCGTTGCTAACACGGCATCCATAGATAGAAGAACTGCTCAAATCAGCCAGCGTGCTCACGTTTCCCCGGCGATCGAGGCGATAGATGCGATTGCGTTCCAGCGGCGTGTCGGAGGAAAAATACAGTCCATCTTCGGCGGGCACGAGGGCGACCGCACGCGCTTGTTGATTGCCGGACAGAACCACATCCACATGCTTGAAATCGTAAGAGGCGCGCAGGATGCGGCATTCGGAGCCGTTGTCACCGGTCAGTATCCAGAGGCAATTCTCCCAGGGATCATGCACGATGTTGTGTACATGACGAATGGCCCCTTTTGGGAACGTATAGGCGACGTTCCACGTGGCGCCGTGGTCCGAAGAACCGTAGATGTGAACTTCTTCGCGCCGCGGATTGTCAAAGTACTCGCCCCAAAAGACCTGGCCATCGGGCGTTGCCGTGATATGTAACGGACGAGTTCCGCGCAGGACATTGTGAGAGACGGGAAATTCAGTTTCTCCCGGAGCCAGTGTAACGATTGCACCGGGAACCGCGCCAACGAGGTGTCCGGAGGGGAGGACGGCGAGTGCATGAAAACCATCGCGAAAGAAACGCGAGGCGAGGCGAATTGACGAACTCAGATTTCGCCAGATTTCCGGACGATAGCGCCCAACTTGCCGCCACTCGATCGGATTTTCCGGTGTGATCTTTGCCCTCAACAAGGTATAGCCGCGAGAGGCATAGAGGAGATTTCCGTCCCACGCCAGGACCCGTAGTCCGGGAAATGTAGCGACTGGGGCGAGACTCCAGCCATGCTCTTCATGCACGACAAACTCGGGGATGGGATTCGCAGCCATGCTGATCTAAATTCGCAATTGCTAGTTCTCAGTTTTCAGAACCAAATATGGACCAATCGCCAGCACGTCCATCCGCGTGCGTTTGAAGCAATCGATGGCTTCCGCAGGCTGGCAGACGATGGGCTCGTTCTCGTTGAAACTGGTGTTAAGAATGACAGGGATTCCGGTTTTGCGCTCGAATGCCTGGATCAAATCATAGTAAAGCGGATTTTCTTCACGGCTTACACTTTGCAGTCTTCCGGTGTCGTCCACGTGATTCACGGCACAGAGTTGCTCGCGTTTTTCGGGACGAATTCTATAGACATGCAGCATGAATGGAGAGGGATGGTCGTGCTCGAAATATTCATGCTGCCGTTCAGCCAGGATCGAAGGCGCAAAAGGCCGAAACCACTCGCGCTGTTTGATCCGGGCGTTCAGAATATCTTTCATGTTAGGCAGGCCGGGATGGGCGACGATGGAACGGTTCCCCAAGGCCCGCGGCCCCCATTCCATACGGCCCTGAAACCAGCCAGTAACGTTGCCTGCGGCAATCTGTTCGGCGACAGCATCGAGCAGAGGTTGACGTTCCAGCTTGCAATATTGCAGGTTTGCTTTCTTCAAGTCCGATTCAATTCGCGAGTCTGAGAATTCCGGGCCGAGATATGAGTTCTTCATTACATGACGGCGTGGCTGCTTTAGGACAGAATGATAAGTGTGTAGCGCCGCACCGATGGCAAGTCCTTCATCGCCGGCAGCGGGCTGTATCCACGTTTGGCGGAAGGGCGTCTTGTCGAAGATTTTTCCGTTGACTACACTGTTCAGCGCACAACCGCCGGCCATGACGATATTTTCCATCGGCACCCGCTGATGCAATTGATTGAACAGATGGAAGCAAATCTCTTCGAAGCAATATTGCATGGCATAAGCCAAATCCATATCGCGCTGGGTGATTTCGGAATGCGGCTCGCGGGGCGCTCCGAAAAGCTCAGTCATACGATCGGAAAAATGACGAGCTAAACTGACGGTTCCATCGGGCCTGACTTCCATCCCCTGATTGCTTCCCAGAGGCATGAAGTAGTCGAGATCGAGTTCAAAACCGGCATCCTTGGCACGAATGATTTGACGAATCTGTTCGCAGATACGTGTCTTTTCCGTAAGGCGCCAGGCCCATGACTTTGCCTTCGTCACCATATTTGTTGTATCCGATGAACTCGCAGATCATGGTATAAAAGCTGCCGAGCGAATGCGGCAGGAAAACTCGATCGAGAACTTCGATATCGTTGCCTTCGCATCGGGCCATCATGGTGGACACGAAATCGCCGGAACCGTCGTAACTGAAGCCTGCAGCCTTGTCCCAGGGGGAGCAGTAATAGGCGCTGGCGATGTGCGCGATGTGATGCTCTAAGTGATGTTCCTGGAATCGCATGGACTCAGGCGAGGCATCGAGCGCTTTGGCCAGTAGCGATCGCACGTCACGCATGGCTTCCTTGCGTTGCCGGAGCTTGATGAAGTTCAGAATCTTGGCCGGATTGGCGAGAGCATACTGAACTTTTTTCGCCAAGTTCGCATCGCTGTCCTGACCAACGGCAACGTGGTCGACGTCGCTGATCTTTGCACCGACTGCATCAAGGCAGGCTTGCACAGCTAAAGCTGGAAAGCCCGCAAAGTGTTTGATACGGTTCAAGCGTTCTTCAGCGATGGCGAAGGCTATCTCACCATCCTGGATGATGGCCGCCGACGCGTCGGCGTGAAACATGTTGAGGCCCAGAATCAGCATGGGAGGGGAAATATCCTCGACTCAATCATGAGTCTGCAGAGATGAGTTGATGAAGGCCGCCGAGTCCACGGCGACAGATTCTCCGCGAGAACGTGAATCGGCGATGCGAAGCGTGGACAACGTAGCGGACACGATGTCTTCCAAGGAAATTGGGGCTTCGCCGTCTGATTGAATGGCTTCCGCGAATGCCTGCCACTCGCCGCGATGTCCTTTGTCCTGACGCCAACGTGATCGGAAAGTCTGTTTTCGTCCGTGACGAATGAATTCGAGACGGCGAAAATCATCGAGTACAGCCACGGCCCCGCCGCCGAAGACTTCTAATCTCTCTTTCGAAAAGCTGCGGTCGCCATTCGCCAGATAGCTGATCGTTCCTTGCGATCCGTTGGCGAATTGCAGTGCGATGACGACGTTGTCGTCTGCATATGGACCTAGATTGGCAAGCGAGCGCGTATGAACTTCAATCGGGGGCGATCCAACTAGAAATGTCAGGAAATCCACAAAATGGCAGACTTCGCCGAGGATGCGGCCACCACCCTGTTCTGCATCTTGCACCCAGTGATCGCGTGGAATCGCACCGGCATTTACACGGTAATGTAAAGCCAGCGGTTCGTGAATTTCGTCCAGGAAAGATTTCATACGCACTGCCATCGGGGCAAACCGCCGATTGAAACCGACCATCAGCAGAGACTCTCTCGCCGAGCTCGAATAGGCATGAACGATTTCGGAAAGTTCTGCTTCGGAAAGACAAAGTGGTTTTTCGCAGAAGACGTGCTTGCCAGCTTTCAAAGCTGATAGGACTTGGGGCGCGTGCAAGTGATGTCGAGTCGCGACCACAATTGTATTCACCTTGGGATCGTCGATAATTTGGCGCTCGTCGGTCGCACAATACTGGAAACCGAATTTTTCTCCAGCCTGGCGGGAATGGGACCCGTTTGCCGCGCAAACCCCTACGAATTGCACGCCACTGATTTGCTTCATAGCGGGGACAAGCGTACTCGTCGCGAAAGCGCCGGCGCCCAGCAAGCCGATGGCGACGGATTTTTCTCCCCCGGCTTCAGTCCGATGGAGCTTCACCAATTCGAGGCGGCGATTGTCTTTGGTTTCGTCCGATTCCTGCGGATATGTGATGAGCACCCCAAGTGAAGATTCGTCGCTCTTCGCACTGATCAGCTGGTAGGCGCTTAGTGCTTTGTCTATGGGGAAACGGTGCGTGATCAAAGCCTGGACATCGAGTTTGCCTTCGGCCAGGAGTTGGAGGAATGCTTCCATGTTGCGGGTCTCCGTCCAACGCACATGGCCGATGGGATAATCGCGGCCTTTTTGTTCGTAGGCAGAATCGTAGCGGCCGGGGCCGTAGGAACGCGAAATTCGAAAATCGAGTTCTTTCTCGTAATAGAGTTTCCGCTGAATATCCATGCCCACCGTGCCCACTGCGACAACGACTCCCCGATCACGGGCCAATTCAGCGGCCAGATTTACGGGACCGCTGCTGGGAGTCTCGGCGGTGATTAACACTTCATCCGCACCATGTCCTGCCGAATGCTGCAAGCACAGGTCGCGGAATTCACCGGCGGAAGTGCTTACGGCATCGGCGCCTAGGCGCAACGCAAGCTGCGCCCGTTCTGAAACGAGATCCATTCCCAGGACACGGCATCCGGCCGCCTTTAGCATCTGTATGGTTAGTTGGCCGAGCAGACCAAGCCCGATGACTGCGACCACATCTCCCAGCTTTACCTCGGCGGTGCGGATTCCATGCAATGCCACCGCTCCCACCGTGGTAAAGGCAGCTTCCTCAAAACTGATCGTCGCATCGAACGGAATTCTGGCGACTAGCAGGCGAGGCACGCATGCCACTTCCGCGTGAACTGCATAGCCGGCTCCTGCGCAGGCAACGTGATCGCCAACTCTGAGATCGGTAACACCCTCTCCAATTCCGACAATGGTGCCAGCGCTGCTGTAGCCCGGAGCGCCAGGCTGATCGAGACGGCTGCGAACGGCAGAAACGGCGGAAAGAAGACCATCGCGGCGGACCTTACTAACAACCTCGCGAACCAGGTCAGGGCGCGCTTTGGCTTTCTGAAAAAGATTCTTGCCGGCAAATTCGGAAGATGCACGCTCCGTCCCTGCGGAAACCAGCGAGGCTGCTATGCGAACCAGAATGCATCCCGGAAGCAGCCTGGGCGAGGGGACCTCTGTGACTGCGATTTCGCCGGTGCGCGCGTGCTGTAGGACCTGCTTCATGCCGTTGCCGCCTGCTGGGGATGAATCATATCGATGGCAATCTGTTTTGCTCCACCATCGAGGAATGTTTGCATCCATAGCTCCAGGGTCAGGAATTGCCAAATCTGCATGGACCAGTCTTGCTCACCGCGACGATGCTCGTCTACAAACGCGCGGACGGCTTGCGGACGAAAAAGCCCGCGGTCGCGTAGGCGCGATTCCGAAAGCAAATCGTCGGTCATCTCTTTCAAATCGTGCGCCAGCCAGTAATCCACGGGAGCGGCAAAACCCGCCTTTGGCTGTCTTAACACTTCCCTGGGCAGCATGTCTTGCATGGCTTTGCGAAAGATATATTTTGTCGTCGGACGGATGAAGCCTTTGAGTTTGAGGCGCGGCGGCACATTCCAGGCAACAAACTCCGCGAGTCCGCGGTCAAGAAACGGCACGCGGATTTCAACCGACGAAGCCATACTCATTTTATCGTTGTAAGTTAGATTCAAACTGGCCATGAAAATCTTGGTGTCCAGATAAAGCATCTGGTTCAGGAAGTCAGCATCCTGTACCTGGGCAAAGCGGTCACGATGGCAGACGGATGCGTCGGATCCACTCACTTCATCCCACAAAGCTGGTGTGTAGAGTCCGGCCTTCTGCTCCGCATCGAGATACGTGCAGTTCATCACAAAGCGTTCTGCGGGCGGCAAGGAAGCGCTGCGGGCCATCTTCTTGGCCAGGCGAACGCTTCCCTTCGCCGCAGTGTTTCGCAGGCTGGGCACATGACTTAATGCGGGGTCAAGCAAGCGACGCAGCCCGGCGGGGATTTTCTGATAAGCCTGCGCCCAATAGTGGGCTGTATGCTTGCGATATCCCGCGAAGAGTTCGTCCCCTCCCACACCGGATAGCAGGACAGTGGACCGCTTACTGGCCTCGCGACAAACCAGATAGGCAGCAATGATGGCCGGATCGGCCGTCGGCTCATCCATGTGCCAGGTAAGTTTGGGCAACAAATCCACTACATCGGGTTCCACTACGATCTGCTGGTTCTCGCATCCCAGATGCCGCGCCAGACGGGCGGCAACATCGGGATCGTCTAGCGTGGTTTCGCCGACACGATATTTTCGCGGATACGTGATGGTGTAAGTCCGCGCCGGCTGCCGCGTAGCACGGGACATCATGGCCACGATGCTCGAGGAATCCAACCCTGCGCTAAGAAACGCGCCAATCGGGACATCGCTTACCATCTGTGATTCAACTGAAGCCCGGAAGCGTTCGCGAATTTCTTCCGCCAAATCATCTTCTGACCGAGCATAGGTAGCGTGCGCAGGCGGGAAGGTCAAATCCCAATACTTTGTGATCGTGAGCTGCCCGTCGCGAAAGATTGCATAATGTCCGGCCGGGAGCTTGCATATTCCGCGAAACATTGTCTTCGGATCGGGGACCCAGAGAAAAGTCAGATACTGATGCAGAGCTTCCGGATCCATTTCGGCTTCGATCCCTGGGACTTCGAGCAGCGCTTTGATCTCCGAGGCAAAAGCCAGTCGCCGGCCTCGCTGCGCGTAGTAGAACGGCTTCACCCCAAAGTGGTCGCGCGCCAGAAATAGCGTTGGTCTGCCGGAACGAAGATCGCATATGGCAAAAGCGAACATGCCATTCAGCCGCTGCACACACTCCGGGCCTTCTTGCTCGTAGAGGTGAAGCACAACTTCGGTGTCAGTATCGGAGGCGAAGCGATGGCCTTTGCTTTGCAGCTCACGCCGCAGTTCCGCAAAGTTATAAATTTCGCCGTTGTAGGTGATCCAAACGGTGCGGTCCCCATTGCACATCGGCATGTGCCCGCCGGGAGACAGGTCAATAATGGCAAGGCGGCGGCTACCCAGGCCAACGTAGGTTCCATCGGGAAACAGCTGCTCCCACAGGCCGGCATCGTCAGGCCCGCGGTGGGCCTGCACGGACGTCATTCGCCGCAGCGTTTCTCTGTCTCCGCAATTCACCAGGCCACTAATGCCGCACATATAAGATCGTCAGTCCTTACGCGTCAATTCGTAGATTTTGGCCTTGATGTGAAAAAACTGTATGCCCTGGAACCCACAGTAAATCAGGCCCGGCATGCCGTCCAGAAATCCCAGGCGGAAAATATACTTGTAAACGAAAAAAAGGATTGGAGATCCCGGGATGCCAAACAATTTCTTGCGCAGCCAGCGGCGCCGCTGGGCCTGGGTTCCGAAAAGCGAAGGCGGCAAATCACCAGAACTCGCCTCCCCCTGCAACCATACCCGCGCCTCCCAGTTCGAGTACTCGTCGTGCTTCTGGATATAGTGCGAGAGCGATTCAACATTGTGATGAAGCAGTGGGTTCTTTAGCTTCGCGGTGCGGCCGTCGACCACGACATGCTCATGCACCTCCATGTCGCACATGGAGGTGTCCTGATCTTTCAGGCGGCACTCGAAGCGGCCTTCGCCCCGGCGGAAGAGCGAGAGTTTTTCGAAACTGGCCCCGCTGTGGCGTAGCGCCTTCCCCAGGAAAAACATGTGCAGCGCGATATGGTAGCCGTCGAAGCGGGGATCCTGGATGGCCTGCCGGATTTCTTCTGTTAGCGCGGGCGTCAGCGCTTCGTCGGCATCCAGCAGCAAGAGCCAATCATTGGCGAGAGGCAGAGAATCCATGGCCCACTGGCGCTTCTTCGGCCAGCCGCCTGGGTAATGAAACTGTACGAGCTTGGCGTCGTAAGTACGAGCGATGTCGGCGGTCCCGTCGGTGCTGAATGAATCGATTACATAGACCTCACCGAATGCTCGCAGCGATGTCAGGCAGCGAGGTAAATTGCGAGCTTCGTTGCGCACGGGCACGATCACGCTCACCGGCAAGAGCGTCGCCTGCTCCGAACGCTGCACCTTCGTTTCTTCCTCTAATTTCAGCATTTTCGTGAATCAATGAATTGCAATTATCTTACCTTGAACTCAATCGCATCCCCAGTACCCCGCTGAGTGCGTCATCGCTATGTTAATATCCGGCTCAAGCATGGCCCATGCTCGATCCATTCCTGAATTGAAGGACGAAGTCCGCGAGTTCTGGAACTCTGATCCCTGTGGCACGCGTTATCTGGAGACTCCGGAGGGCTTCGACTCGCACGCTCGCGCCCGCTACGCTCTCGAACCATATATTCCAGAGTTTGCCGAGTTCGCTTCGTCCCGTGGCCTGAAAGTTCTGGAGGTTGGCGTAGGCATGGGAGCGGACTACCTGGAATGGTTGAAGGCTGGGGCGCAAGCGACAGGAGTGGACTTGTCGTCGGCGTCACTCGATCGAGCCCGCAGGAGATGCGAACTGGCTGGGTTCAAACCTGACCTGCGAGTCGCAGACGCCGAAAGCCTGCCATTTCCTGACAATACATTTGACGTGGTCTATTCCTACGGCGTCATGCATCACAGCCCTGATACTTCCCAATGTTTTCGTGAAGCCCGGCGGGTATTAAAACCCGGCGGTCAGGCCCGGATTATGGTTTATCACCATTCATCGCTGACGGGTGTAATGCTCTGGCTGCGATATGGGTTCCTCCGCGGCAAGTCGGTGCGACAGACCGTATATGACCATCTCGAAAGTCCCGGTACCAAGACTTACAGGCAGGCGGAAGCGCGCGCCCTGCTTGAGGGCTTCGAGGACGTTGGGATGCGTCAGGTTTTCAGTCCGGGCGACCTGCTACTGAATCTCCCTTCCCCTCGATTCCAATCTCCGATCTATCGCCTGGCCTGGAAGCTCTATCCTCGCACTCTGGCGCGCAGGTTCGGCCGCAGGTGGGGGCTGTTTCTGCTGATCTCGGGACGGAAACCCGGCCCGGTGCTCATTACCAGCAGTTAAGCCGTTACGGAATGCAATTCGCACCAGCGCTGCAGGGCATAGAGTGCCCAGGGACGCGACCAGGATGTGTGTCCGGTATGGAAATCCTGCCAGATTTTTAAAATGGCTGGGGCATTCAACACCGAGGCCAAAGGGCCGCCGGGAATATTCCGCAGAGTCGCCTCCACACCGGCATGCAATTCATCACGCAACCAGTGTTCGAAGGGCAGTGTGAATCCTCGCTTGCGGCGGTGGACGATCTGGTCCGGCAACTCGCCGTGAAGTGCGCCGACCAGCAGCGGCTTCGGCGTGCCGGCATCAAGTTTCCAGTTACCAGGAAGAGCAAACAGTTTTTCCGCCAGCTTGTGGTCGATTAGCGGAACTCGCACTTCGAGTCCGTGAGCCATGCTCATCACGTCAGAATCCCTTAACAGGGTATTGAGCATGTAACAGCGAGACTCAAGGTAAGAAACCCGGTTGACCGGATCGAGATCTCGAGTGCGGCCAAGATTTTCTTCAACAGACGTTTGGCTTCGTTCAACCGACTCCGAATCGCGGGCGATCAAAAGCCGATCGCTCTGCTCAGGAGTGAAAAGCATGCGAGCCAGAAAGTAGGGATGAACGATACGGCCATTCGCCCGAGCAAGAGTAGCTAGTTTCCGTGTTTGGTCGGTATCGGACATAAGCCAGGCATAGGAATTCGCCAGAGGTTGCCGGAAAAAACTTGGAACGTGCTGCCAATAGCGGGAGAACAGCTCCATACGCGGAACCGCTCGAAAACTCGAGTAGCCGGCAAACATCTCGTCGCCCCCCAGACCGGAGAGCGCGACCTTGATTCCCGCCGCGCGCGTCTGCCGCGAAACGAAGTAGGTATTGAGACCATCGATCGTAGGCTGGTCCATGGCCTTGACCGCTTCGGGCCAGGCCTCCAGCGCGTCGTGCTGGGAACAAAGAATCTCATGGTGCTCGGTGCCAAACTTTTTGGCGACAAGACGCGAATATTCGGCTTCGCTGTAATCCGCTTCCCGAAAGATGATGGAAAATGTGCTGACTTGCAATCCGCTTCGACTCAACAGGCCGATCAGGCTGCTGGAATCGATGCCGCCCGAAAGAAACGCTCCGACCGGGACATCGCTGACCATCTGCATGCGTACGGATTCGTCGATGCTGGCATGCAGCTCTTCCTCCAGCGTGCGGCGTCCAGCCGGACTGGAACGACGGTTTGCTTCGATCGCCGCTTTACTCCGCGGATTCACCAAATCCCAGTACATGCGCTCCTGCACATTGCCGTTTTCCCAGACAAGAGAATGACCTGGACGCAGAGCCGAGACGCCTTCGATCAACGTTATGGGGTCATAGAGCGAACCAAACTCCAGGTAATTGGCCAGCCCAGCAGAATCAAGCTGGCGGGGGACCAGCCCAGTTCCAAGCAGAGTTCTGATTTCTGAGGCAAAAAGAAAATACTGGCCGAAGGAACCGTAATACAGGGGCTTGATGCCCAGGGGATCGCGGGCAAGAAATAAGCGATGCCGCTGCGCGTCCCAGATTGCGAATGCGAATATGCCGCGCAACTCTCGCAAGCACTCTTCTCCCCAGTGTCCATAGGCTTTCAGCAAGACTTCCGTATCAGAATCACTTTGGAAACTTGTCCCGAGGCCTTGCAACTTTTTGCGGACTTCGCGAAAGTTGTAGATCTCGCCGTTATAGACGATCCAGTTCCCGGTCCCAGGATCCTGCATAGGCTGGTGGCCCAGCGGAGAGAGATCAAGAATGGCAAGGCGTCGGTTGCCCAGTCCGATCTCAATCGGTTCGGAGCTTTCTTCGCGAATGATGATGGTGCCGGAATCGTCGGGGCCGCGGTGCGCGAGCGACATTGTCGCCCGCTCCAGAATTTCCGGAGCGACCGCTGCATTACGTGCGAGAATGCCGACGATGCCGCACATGGGTGGTCTTCAGACTAATATTCGCTCGGCCCCATATCAACCGGGGCCGGCTGCATCACACTCCCCTGCTCGGGTGCGAAAGGGGCAACACCGTTGAGCGGAATCGGCTTCTTGCATGACAAGCTGGTATTAAACCGAAGAGTGGACATTCTGTCAGGTTATTTCGCGCAGCTGATTCCAAAGGACACCCGAGTGCTCGATGTCGGATGCGGGGACGGTTTGATCTCTTCCATCCTGCAATCCAAGAGGCCGGACATCAGCATACAGGGAATCGACGTGCTCCCACGCGAGCAGGCCCACATTCCAGTGAAAATTTTTGATGGGGCCCACATTCCGTTTGAAGAAGGCTCGTTTGATGTCGTGCTGTTCTCTGACGTATTGCACCACACCGGCGATCCCGTGGTCCTGCAACGGGAAGCGCGGAGAGTTGCAAGTCAGTGTGTCCTCATCAAGGACCACTACCGTAAAGGACTTGCCGCCACCCAGCGCTTGCGCTTTATGGACTGGGCAGGTAATGCCAGGTTTGACGTAGCCCTGCCTTACAACTACTGGACGGAGGCGCAATGGAACACAGCCTGGCGCCAAATCGGGCTCCGGCCTGAGCAACTGGTCTCTCAGCTTCGCTTGTATCCTGTGCCGGCCGATTGGTTCTTTGGAGCGCAACTGCACTTCATCGCCAGGTTAAAGGCGTGCGCCCC
Source organism: Terriglobales bacterium (assembly GCA_963762965.1). Lineage (GTDB taxonomy): Bacteria > Acidobacteriota > Terriglobia > Terriglobales > Acidobacteriaceae > DATBAX01. The sequence continues at coordinate 2,696,859 of CAVXME010000001.1, read as the reverse complement.
TCGGCAATGATCCAGGCCCAATGTCCCCCGCTCATTCCAGCGGCATAGGCTTAAGCAAGAGCCTTCCGGAGTAATCAATGCGTCGCATGGGGGCTCGGATCCCGCGTTTTTGAAGGAACTCGTCCACTGCCTTGCGCGCCCCTTTCCAGTAGCCATAGTCGTCGAACTGGATGATGCCGCCGGGGGTCACTTTGTCGTACAAATTTTCCAGACAGGTCTTTACGCTGGCGTACCAATCTCCATCGATGTGGAGCAGAGCAATCTGCCGGACTTCAGAGCAGGGCAAGGTATCCTGAAAAAGCCCCTTGATAAGGTGGACTTCCTCGGCTACTTCAAGGCGGTTGAACAGATTCTGAACTTCTTCGACGGTGCCCTGGCAAGTTCCGGTAAAAAGGCCGGCGATTTCATAGTCGGGATCGTCTTCCGTGGGCGCCGGCAAGCCTTCAAACGTATCGAAAATCCAGAGTGGCCTGCGACCTCCGACGCGCCGTTGGCTCAACGCCATCAGTGCAGCGCTTCCGCCGCGCGCGCACCCGCACTCCACCAGGCCTCCCTTGACGTCATTCTGAATCACATATTTTACTGCCCGGTGAAGTGCCCGGAGACGTGCATTGCTGCACATGGTTCGGGACCGAATCTGGCGATACAGAACCGAGAACTCAGTCGGGGAAACGAGGTCCCAGGCCCGAACCAAAGTCCGGATAACAGTGTCAGCAATCAGGGCAGGATCGCTGCTTCTTCGGACAATTTCTTTGAAGGGGTGTCGCAGACCTTTTCCGGTATCAAGGTTTCGGTGCGTCCTGTCCTGGTCCGGCAGCCCAGATTGCATGGAATATCCCAGATGAGAAGTCGACAATGCAGGGGATGACCTATCGCCGCCGCATTCCCAAAACGCTCACAAAAAAACTGGCAAACACAGTTTGCACTCCCAAGGTCAGAAAAAGCACTGCGGGAATGATGATACGCATGGTTTGGGAATAATCGAGAGCACCGAAATGACGTGACTTCCAAATCCTAACGGCGTAAACCGATGTCCCCAAACCGCCTAGAACTAACACCGCACCCAGCAACAGCCCGACTTCCAGGGTGATGTAACGGAAAAGCTTGTCCAGGGTTGGATCCGGAGGAAGCAAACCCTCCGAGATCGCGAATAGCTTTGTAAAAACCGCAAAAGCCACCGCTTGATACCCGAGGAGCACAAGAACGGCTGTGTACAGAATGGTATGAACGTCAAAAGTGATACTGCCTACCATTCTCGGCGCCGGCAATAACCATAAGCCGAGCAGAACCCCAACCAGCATCAGTGCGATCCCGGGATATAAAAACAACCATCGCGGACTGTACAACAGAAAGAAACGCAGAGTTCTCCAGCCGTCCCGCCAGGTGCGAAGATGGGACGCACGCGTACGCCCATCGGGCGAGAGCGTGGTCGGAACTTCCGTGACCTTCATTTGCAGGAGAGTGGCTTTCACGACCATTTCTGTCGCGAATTCCATTCCGGTCGTTCGCAGATCCATGCCCGTGTACGCCTCTTTCGTGAAGCCCCGAAGACCGCAGTAAAAATCTCCACAAGTCCCGCCAAAAAAAAGGCGCCCAATCTTCGTGAGTAGGGGATTTCCCAGATATTGGTGAAGTGGCGGCATGGCATGGGGTTGGATTCCGCCCTGAAAGCGATTTCCCATGACTAGAGCAGCGCCTGCCCGCAGTTGCTCGAGGAAGCGCGGGATGTGCCCGAAATCATAGCTGGCATCGGCATCGCCCATAATGATGTATTTGCCGGACGCGGCCGCAATCCCTCCCATTAAAGCGTTCCCGTAGCCAGGTTTCAGAACATGGACAACCCTGGCACCCAGGCGGCTGGCGATTTCAGGCGAGCCGTCGGAACTGCCATTGTCAGCTACGATGATTTCACCCGAGACCTCGGTCTCCCAAAATGTTTTCTGGATTTTCAGGATGCAGGCCTCGAGGGTTTTTGCCTCGTTTAGGCAAGGCATCACCACCGAAAGCTCAACCGCTTCCGTTCCCGGATCGTCGAGACTTGGTGATTTTGGCCTTGACTGAGATACCACTGCAAACCTCATAGAGTATTTCGCAATAAACTCCCGAGAACAATTTCTTGTCCAAGCCTTCATATCACGCATAAGCGGGATCGCCAAGACTTTCCGCCGATACCTGCGCCTTCAGTGACAGTAGTTTAGTTGAAATGCGCATGCTATATTTTGCTGCGTAATCCCGGGATAGTTTCGGTTTCGCATCGAAGATCAGGAATGAGTAATCGTGCATTTATCGATTTTGAGGACCTATCCAAGACTCTCGATCCACGTCTACTCGCGCTTCTCGTTTGCCCTCGTGACAAGTCAGCTCTGACCCAGAAACCAGGCGCACTATTTTGCGCAAAGGGGCATCGTTACTCGGTAGTAGAGGGCATTCCCATCCTACTTGTCGCGGAAACAGAACAGACTCATATCGAAGGTACCCGGTCGCTGGCCGTGGCAGAAGCCGGCGACGCGGCGAATCTTCCGCAATTCAACATTGGCCCGCAGGAAATTGACCCATTTGTCAAAAATGTAATCTCAGCAACCAATGGCGCACTCTATCAACATCTGGTCGGCAACCTTTCTGAATATCCCATTCCACACTTGAGGCTTCCGCGAAGTAACGGCAAGTTATTTCTGGAAATCGGGTCGAATTGGGGACGATGGTGTATCGCAGCCGCGCGATCCGGGTTTCGTCCGGTAGGAATCGACCCTTCGCTGAAGAGCATCCGTGCGGCTAGGCGGGTCGCGCGGCAGCTTGGTATCGATGCTTTTTTCCTGGTGGCAGATGCGCGCCATCTTCCCTTCCCCGACCGGCTGTTTGACCAGGTTTTTTCGTATAGCGTGCTACAGCACCTTTCCCGTGAAAATGCCGGCAAAGCCTTGCAGGAGATTTCCCGGGTTTTGCGGCCGGCAGGAAACTGCCAGGTACAAATGCCCAACAAGTTTGGGATGCGATGTCTTTACCATCAGGCCCGCCGCGGCTTTCGGGAAGGCAAGGACTTTGACGTGCGCTATTGGAGTCCTCGAGAACTGGTTTCCATCTTCCGCGCTTCCGTCGGCGACGCCAAACTTTCGGTGGATGGATTTTTTTCCTTGAATGCTCAGATCAGCGATATCCGGTTTCTGCCGTGGAAGTATCGCACGCTGGTCCGCACTTCGGAATTATTGCGAAAGATCAGCGAAGTGTTTTCTCCCCTGACTTATGTCGCTGACAGTTTGTATGTAACGGCTACCACGAAGCCGGATGGTGATCGTATTCATTAGTTTAAATTTGGATGCAATCCCCGAGCAGTTAAACGGCAAGCCAGCCCAATCATCTGGTCAACATGACGCTGCCAGGAAAAGTCTTGCGATCTTAATTTCCCCTGGGCTGATAAGTCCCTGGCAAGTTGCTCCGATGATGCAATTCGCAAGACTTCCTGGGCGAGTTCTTCGGCGGAGAATGGCGGGAAATACAGAGCGGCTGCTCCACATATTTCGCGATGTACGGGCAAGCCGGAGGCTACGACAGCAAGTCCACTGGCCATGGCCTCCACCACGGGATGAGCGAATGACTCCGCGTATGCAGCCGTGACATAAATGTCACAGGCCCGGTACAGATGGTGCAATTGAGAATATGAGACCGCGCCGAGCTGAACCACGTTTTCGGGGATGGCAAGCTGCTCGATCAGGGCAGCAGCTTTCTCCGGACGATAGCCACCCGGAGTCACTTCCGAATGTAGCGTGCAGGTGAGGAATAATTTTACTTTTCGTCCACCTAGTGCTTCCCGGATCAACGGCACAGCGCGAAACAAGGTTTCGAAATTGCGATAGTAGTTGTAATGGCTCACGAACAAGAGACGGAGGGTTCCTGCATCGGCCTCGAGTTTTTGTTGCAGTATCTCAGGCAAGGGTGTTTTCTCGCTGAAGAACGTTTCGTGATCGAATCCATGATAGATGGGGACCACGTCGGCACCGGCCCAATGCCGCAACTCTTCCGCGAATGCCCGGCTTGGCGCCACCGTACAATCTGCCCATTGCAGGGAGCGTTTGGCAAGGATGCCCTTCATGCGCGTATCCAGCCAGAGCCGATAATCGCGGCGGGCCCGAAGATCGCGGAAAAAATCCCGCGAGGTGTAAAGCGAGTTCCGCGACAGCAGAATCTGTGGTACGGGCGACTTTCGGAGGGCGAAATTCCCGGCGGAGATCAGCACATCCGCTTGGCTTTCTCGAACCAGCCTGGGAAGAACCGATTGCTCGTGCCAAAACCGCCCGGCCGAACCCTCGGGCAACGCGGTTTCCAAAAAGGAGACGTTGGTCAGATCTTGCAGTTCGTGCCGCAATTGCGGGCTCAGAGCGACCGTCGCATGGACATCCGCTCGAGCGGAGAGCTGGGGAACGACGTTTCGCAGATAGGTCAGACCGCCGCCGGCACTGGCCGCCAGCCCGTTGAGGAAAAGACGGATCATCGAGTAGATGGAACCACGCCTAAGCTATCCATGCGCAGCGGTGAATCGGGGAATGCAATCAAGGATGCCCGGCGAGATTCCTTGGCAGGAAGGAGATCGCCCAGAATAAAAGCGAGACTCCAGAAGAAAACACAGAGATAGTTGCCGACGGCGAAGAGCCAGTCCTCAAAGCCCGCGTGAACCAGGCCCGCGACAAGAAAAATAGCAATCGGGAATGCGAGGGAACGGGGATCGCGAGTATTCCGAGTCCACACCAACACTCTGGTCGCATTGATTGCGACCAAGAGAACGAGGGTCAAGAACGGCACCACGCCCAATAGCCCGACGCCCTCGACAATTGCCAGATAGCTGTTGCCGTGTTCTCGCGTGACCGTGCTACTGGAAGCAAACTTGTCGGAGATTTCCCCGGTATCGAAGCTGGTCCCAATCGTTCCAAAACCAGTCCCTAACCAGGGGTGTTCCTGGATCGTGGAAATGGTTTCTTGCCACACCGACTTGCGGGAATCGAGGAGCCCCGTACCCTGGTGCCCTTTGTAAAGGAAAGCCGAGGTTATCGATCCGGAGGTTTCCGGTCCTGAGGTTTCCGATTTCGGAGGGGCGATCGTGACCACCAGCACAGCCGCCAACAGAGTGAACACACAACCCTTCATCAGCAACTTGTAGCGGCGCATCACGAGGCACAACAAAACACAAGAAAAGGCAGCGGCAGCTATGCTGGCACGGGAATAACTGCTGAGCAGCAAAAGCAACGCCAACCAGAAAGCAAATCCTCTCCGCCGGCGAACCAGCATACGATCACTTACCAGAATCCCCCACAACATCAACGGCAGGGCCACCACGCCGGTTACCAGGCCCAACGAATTCGGATTGCCCAGGAACTCGATGTGAAAGATGAAATAAGTGACGGCCAGTAAATAGACCAGGGCTTCGCACCCCCATAACAATCCCGAGGTGAACCGTCGCTCCCTTTCGAAAACGGCAACGCGTGCTCCGAACGATCCATACAGGAACAGGAGCAGCAAGCTAAGCGCTTTGAGGATTGCCTGACTCGGATACTCTGGCGCGGTGGCAGAGAGCAAGGCAGCCAACACACAGAATAAAGCCACGAAGTGGAAAGCCCCGAGGGAATACAAGCGGTCTTTCAGGCAGACGACGCAACCGACAACCGCGCCCACCCCGAGGATGAACCAGCGGCCGGAAATCCATGCGGATTGAAATGGCACGACCGTGGCAGCGCCCAGAAAAATGGCGATGAGGAAGGGGAAAAACCTCTGTTGGAATTTCCATAGGACGGCCAGCAGCACTTGCAGGAAGATCAACATTCCAAGGTCGTCGGCGCTGGTGAGATTGCTGGCGCGGAAAACCACCAGGTAACCGGCGAACAAGCAGCCCAGACCAATCGAGATCGAGAGGGACCATCTGGAGAAACGGCTATTCATGGAATATGGGCCCAGCGGAGAGGACCGCGTTGGCGATACCGGCAGCGCATGCTTCCGGCGAGTAGTGAAGGATACGTTCGCGGCTGTTCTGCCCCATCTGGGAACGCATCTGGGAATTGGTCGCCAGCTCCGTCATTGCGCCAGCCAATTGTTCAATGTCCCCCACGCCCAGGACCCGGCCATTCCAGCGGTCTTCCACCAGGTCGGCAACACATCCCGCGACATCGGTGGAAATAATAGGAAGACTGCACGCCATGGCTTCATTCACCACCAGCCCCCAGGGATCGGTATGCGTAGGGAACAAAAAAGTTTCCGCCAATGCGTAGTAACTTGCCAACTGCGTTCGCTGAGCGAAACCAGGGAATAGAACCGTTCCCGGCGCGATTGCTCCGGCCCGTTGTTCAAGCTCTGCACGCGCATTGCCTTCTCCCACCAGGACTAGACCAACCGCTGCTCTGAGTTCCGGAGCCAGTGTTGCATAAGCCTGGAGAAGATCGAATACCCCTTTCTCACGCGTCAGTCTTCCCACAAATAAAAAGTAGCGCGAGGGCAGGCGCAACATCCGGCGGTGTGTGGCCGTGTCCCTCCATACGGATTCAGCACGTTCGGCAAAGAACGTGGTATCCACGGCGTTCGGTGCGGTAAAGATGCTTTCCTCCGGCGCCCCATAACCCATTACGTACTCGAACGCTGCTTTCCCCGGGACGATGAACTTGTCACAACCATGCATGAACCTTACTTTCAGGGATTCTACCAAGCGAGAACCGGTGCGGAAGTCCCTTACGGTACTCTCCACCCATAACGAAAAGGGTACGTGATGGCGGTGCGCCCAGAAGAGTGCCTGCCAGGAAGCGGCATAATTGTAGCCACCGCAGAGGATCGCGTCGGGTGACGCTCGCTGTAGCGCCGAGCCCAAGCCGCGGTTGAGAAGAATATGGTATTTTCCGAGCCTTCGCCTCCAGGAGGGAAGGACCTGGTGTGAAAACCTGATCTCGTCTTTGTAAATGTGCCACTGGCGCAGAGTGGGGTCCGTTTCCGCCAGGAAAATTACGTGCAGATCAATGCTTTCGTGGCGCGCCAGCGCGTTGAAGACCGGGATCCGATAGGGAGCAATAATCTCGCTCAGAATGACGAGCTTGCGCTTCATTCCAGGCACTCCCGATAGAATCGGGCCAAGTGTTCTGCCTGATGGGCGAGGGTGAACCCCTGCAAGATGGTTTGCCGCGCGTCGTCCCCGAGCCGTCGCCGAAGTTGTTCATCTTTAAGCAATACGGAGAGTGCGTCCGTCAATTCTTCAAGACTATCAGGGGCAATGAGCCAACCATTGCTGCGGTGCTGGATAATCTCTTCGATCCCCTGCCCGCGGCAGGCGATCACGGATTTTTCCGCTGACATCGCTTCCAGGTAGACGCAACCCAAACCCTCATAGCTGCTGGGCAGGGCAAACACAGTGCATCGGCGCATGGCGTCCGCAACCTGGCTTCGACTCCGGCGTCCCAGGAAGTGAACCTTCTCAGAAATGTTTAGCTGATTGGCCAGGGCACGGAGACGTGACAGTTCCGGACCTTCGCCGATAATTTCGCAACGGTAATCCGAAAACTGGTGCCGGACGGCAGCAAACGCTCGCAGCAGCAGTTCGTGGCCTTTGGTGGGGATTAAACTGCCTACACTCAGAATAACCGGTGAAGCATTGTCATTTTTCGCTGGAGCAAATACTTGCGGATCCACCCCGTTGTAAATCACAGTCGTACGGACTGGCGCAGCGCTGCCCTCCAGGACCTGATCGCGAACCCTTTCGCTGACGCAAATCACGCCTTTCGCTGAGCAATACACCAGATGTGAAATACGCTTGCACCAGGCACCCGCGTATCCGCCGACTTGATTGGTTGAGAATGCGTCCAGTCCATGCACGGTGACCACAAATGGAATGCCCAATTCCCGGCCAAGCAAGACCGCCGCATGTCCGCAGGGCAAGGCGGCATGAGCGTGGATCACATGCACCGGATTTAAATGATGTATCCGGCGCACTCTCGAGAGAATGCTGGCGAACAGAAACGCACCCGAGCTGGGCAGGCCAAATCCCCCGGGAAGCGCCGGAAAGCGGGTCCAGTGCGCCGGGACAACCGAAGTGCTGGGGCTTGATCGAGCCCGATAAAACGGCCGCACGGCCAGCACTGTATTCGTTATGCCTTGTTGCTCCAGGACTGGCAGTGGCTCGGCGACAAAACAACCCTGCGTGTCATCTTGCTGGGTGGCATAAAACGGGGTCAACGTCAGCACGTGTAGCGCCTGGGTTGGGTGGCTGTTGGCAACGGCTGGCATGGCGGGACTCGCAATCATGCTACGCGGTCACTCAGCTCTTGCGACACCAGGCGGAGAAAGATTTCTTGCCAACGACGAGTAATGATGTCCCAATCGAACTGCTCACTATGCCTGCGCCCCGCCAGTCCCAGGCTTCGGCGGAGATCCGGGTGTTCGAGCAACTGTCCCAGCCGGACAAATAATTCATCATCGGATCCGACTAAATATCCAGTTTGCCCGTCTAATACAGTTTCGGGTTCGTAGTTCTTGCGGGCGATGACCGGCAAGCCAGAAGCGGCTGCTTCAAGAATTACTTTGGGTGAGCCTTCCCAAGCCGAGGGAAATAAAAAAATGTCGGCTTTCTGGTATTCCTGCTTTAAGTGCGCTTCCCCCATCTGCCCCTGAAGAAAAACATTGGTCAACTTTTCCTGCCGCACCCGGTCGTGCAGTTCTTCCGCCATGAGACCTTCTCCCACGATGAAAAAATCGGCTCGCGGAAATCTTGCGGCGGCGTCCAAAAGCAGTTGCGGTTGCTTGAAAGGACGCAGAGATCCCACAAAGAGAACGCGAGGCCGGGTGTTGCGCGGCTTGTCCCACACCGGAGTAAAGAATTTCGTATCGACACCGGTGGGCACCACGTCGCTCGGCAAGCCATATTCTTTTGCCAGGCTGCGTTTCACCGCTTGCGAGTTGCTGAACAAAAAATCGGAGCGGAGTATTGTCTCCTCCCATAAGCGAATGGCTTGCGGCGTGACCGTGGGCTCATGGTGCAGATCGGATTGGGACTCAACCGTCCCCACCACTACGCGGTGGTCCTTCCACTTTTGACGCAGCTGTAAGTACAACCTACTGGCGGGAGAAGATTTCACATAAAAGAGGATTTCGTGCCGCCCCAGAAGGAACTCTTGCAGAATCCGTACTGTCTGCCGCTTACGCGGCAACCGGATCAGCCGGGTGTTAGGACGCTCCTGTATCCAGAAATCCGGTGGATCGACGTGGAAAATGCTCACATGAAACTGTGACGGATCCAAGCGACGGACGATCTCACGAGCATTGGTCATCTGCGCGTTGGTAAGGCCCGCGTCCGCAAAGCTATCCACGAGGATGCGCACAGGCTTCAAGCCGGCCTCACAGCGAGGCGGAGTTGCGGTATAAGAAACGCAGTCATTCTAAGCGGAGATCTTGGTATGTGAATGGGGCCATTCTAGCTGAAGGTCCCGAAGGCGCGCATCGAGAGTATGCTCGGCATCCCGTGACTGAGCAGATTCCACCACATGCTGACGGGCGCGTTCCAACAGCCGTTTGCGCACTGGCTTCTGCACATCCGAATTAAGAGGATGCAATTCGCCGGGATCGGCCCGCAAATCAAAAAGCTCCTCTTGCGAGGAATTGCAGTCGAGCACCAGCTTGTAGCCGGCCTCTCGGATCGCAAGAACGCGAGCGCCCAGCCGGTCGCTGTAGCGGAATGGATTTGTACAACCGTGAATGCATTCGACGATCGCCGGGGCTTCCCAACTTTGGCCGTTCTGCAACTTCGCCCAATGGCTGCTACCTCGAAAACTTCCTGGTACCGGAATATTGATTGCGTCCAATAACGTTGGAGCCAGATGAACAAGGCTGAACGGACTGGCTGACACTCCGGCTTTGACGCCGCCGGGAACGCGGAGCAGAAGTGGCACGCGAATCAACTCTTCGTGCGCCGACGGTGAGTGATACCGCCCGCCGTGCTCCAGAAATTCCTCGCCGTGATCCGCGGTGACCACCAATGCACAGTTGTCCCACACACGAGACTCTTGAAGCGAACGGACGAGATCGGCAATCTGCGAATCGACCCATCGGACCCCTGCGTCGTAAAGTTCAATGACTCTTTCCCGATGGCGCTTTAGGCGGTTGGTTCCGACTTCCCCGCGGTTCCAGTAGGAATTCAAGTACCTTGCCCGGGAAGGAGACAGGCCCGCGTTGCCCATCCAATCGAGCGCTTCTTCTTTTGGATAATACGGCGAATGCGGATCCATGAAATGTAGCCACAGGAAAAAAGGCCGGCCAGTATTTTCTGCAAGCCACGCACGGGCTTCATTCACGATCACATCGGCGCTGGGAAAATGCCGTAAAGCGTCAAAGGATACTGCGGGAGGGCTCGCCAGCCGCTGACAGTATTGGAAATAAATCTCGTCGTACACGGGGCCGATCGGGCCGAGTCGGTGTGAAGCTGCTGCCAGTATGTTGTTCAAGCGGCCGAGTCGAGGGAGATTTTGAGCGCCGTTCCCATCGTCCGGCTGCAAATCGGCACCTGTTTCAAGGAAATCGCGGAAGCCTTCAAATCCGGCATCGTAACCAAACCTGCGCGACAAGTAAGGATTGCCAGCAAGAAATGCACCCGTCGCATACCCGGATTCGCTTAATACCGAAGCGATGGTGGTTTCTCCAGGCGCCAGGCCAATCACATCCCGTCCCAGGGCAAGCGGATAACGGGAAGCCATTATGGCTGGAAACGAATAGTAAGTCGGGGCCCCCGCCACGATGGCATTCCGCACCACAATGCTCTCTTCCGCCAGAGAATCCAGGAAGGGCGTAGTGGGGCGAGGATACCCAAGAAATCCGGTGTGGTCAGCACGCAGGCAATCCACCGTGATCAAAATTACCGATTTCGCCGCCCCCATCTAGTTATTCCTCACTTTGACAGTGATCGGAATCTGGCCATAACTGTTGCGGAGTTTGCCTCGCATCACAATGTCATAGAGGTCAGCATCATGCACATACAGTAAATTCGGATGCTTGGCTTGGAGCGCTGAAAGGAACAGATCCAGAGTTTGCAGAGTCGGCGTGCGGAAGTTTTTCAAGGTGGAGTGAAAATTGATGGCATGCACGGAAATGATTGCCGGAACCCCGCGCGCAAAGCACCCTTCGGCCAGTTGCACGTACTTTTCGATGGGCAGGTCCCGCATGGCGGGTTCGATATCAATGGTGCGATGCAGATTCAAGATCTCGCAGTCATCCATGTGGGGAGCCAGCGGCGAGCCACTGCCGTTTTGGGCGACCCGCACTCCGCACTGGGACCACGCGAGGTGGGTGTCATGGTTCGCCCGGTAACCTGGGGCACACGCCGAGATGGGCTTCATCGAAAAGAACTTTGCAAAGATCTCGGCTGCCCGGCGAATGGAACTCGCCTGTTTTTCAGCAGCGAGAAACCCTGCCTGGGGTTTCTCCGGGTTGTAATACTCATAGCCGATCCAGGGCATTCGCCAGTAAATATAGGGCGTTTCGGCTTTCCAGAACGTGCGCAACAAATCTGCCCGCTCGCCGCCTTTCGCCAATACATGTTCGGCCGCAAGAGAACAAAAGTGGGTCAACCCATGAAGCGCAGGATAGAAAATGCCGTCGGCCATTCCCTGCCGGTAAGCCTCGAAGAGTCCCGGCCGTTTCCAGCTTCCCGGCAATCCTTCGGTCAAGGGCAGCAATTCCATTTGCTGGCGATTTCCCGCGATCATCTTCTGGAAATTCAGGTTGGACATCAGGAAATTCATTACCAGGCAGGCGGATCGTCCAGTGTAATCACGATGTCGTTGCAGCACATCACGCAGTGCAATAACATCTTCCGCGGTTTCCAGGGTATAGAAGTCGTAAGGATTCTCGCCCAAGCGGATCGCGCTGGCCCGAAGCAATTCATATCCCTCCGTGTCGCGCACCCCCACACGGCCCCAGTCATCGCTTTGCAACACGACCAGGGGACAGTCGAAAGAGAAGGAACGGCCCTTGGGCTCCTTATCACGGCCCCAGAGTTTGTGGAAATCAAACAAGTGAATCACCCAGGAAAGTTGGGATCAGGCCAAAACTCCGAAGGCTAAAGAAAAATTTGAGCATGTTGTGGCCGCCACTTCCAGCTGACAAGGTCACTTTCTAGCAAGAACACTGAAATTGGCGGTAAATCGATCATCTTTGCTATGGATTACAAATTCCAAAAGAACCCCCAAAATGTTGAGCACGGGCACAACACTACAGCCTATCAGCCAACTCAAGAATGCGGGCTTGGCAAACGATACCAGACAGACATTGGTGGTTCGAATGAAGCCAACCAGGCTATTTCCTTCTGGCGCTATTTCAACCCGGGAGAAATCAGACAGTAAGTGTTTCAGCGCACCTGGCAAAAAACGCCAGTATTCCAATTCAGCGTCACGGGGGAAAACGGCGGGAACGCTCAGGAAGAGAAATCCCCCCTTTTTCAGCGTGCGATGGATCTCGTTCAAAACCAGCTTGGGTTCGGGAATGTACTCCAATACCTGGGTACAAAAGACCAAGTCAAATTTTTCATCTCCGACGGGCAATTGCTGCGCGAGTCCTACTACGTTGACAAGTGGGGTTACGCGTATGTCAACGGCAACATATTGAGCGCATCTTTCTTTCAATAAGCTTCGATACGGCTGGACCCGGCCGCCGACGTCGAGGACCGAAAGTTTTTCTCCCGGCACGTTCTCCAGCCAGCGTTGGAAAAGCTCGCGCCGTCTTCTCAAAATCAACCAGTTGGGGTTGGTGAGAGAAGGATAAAGCCGTTCCCGGCCCGCCTCACGGACTGCTTCCGGCGTTTCAGTGGGTGACATGAAGTTCAGAGACTGCCGCGCGGCATGAGCGTCCGTCAAATATAACCGAGATCTTTTAGCCTCTCCTCGATGATCCGTTGCTCGGCCTGGTCCATTTGAGCCGCGTCTTCCTGCAATAGTCTCTGCAACACGAATTCGAGAAACTGTTCCAGGCTGCCGAATCTTGCGCCATACCGCTGCTCCGCAGCCTGGCAGAGGTCGGAAGGAAGCCGCACTTCTCGAATGCCATCGGCCATTAGGCGTCGACCTCCGCGCTGCGGAATGTGCCGCTGACTCGCGCCCAGACTGCCCGCGCAATGAGCTGGTCATCGGCGTCAAGACCAAATGCCAAAGCGATACCTAGGAACGCCAGATATCCCAGCAGCAAAGCTGCTCCGATCACTGCCCACTCTGATCGTGCCGCGCCAAACCCCAGGCGTAATCCCAACAATATTGTCAACGTCCCGGCGAGAGGCAGCGCCAGATGCAAATAACTCCGGTTATACGGGGACAAGCCAAGCTTGAGCCGGACCTCGCGGAGGCACCACACGTTGCCGACCACATTTGTGATGGCCGCACCAAGTGCCGCGCCCGTGATTCCCCAGCGCGGAATCAGAACCAGGTTCAACAGCACCATCAGCCCCGCCATGACAGCTTCGATCCGGATCAAACGTCGCTGGTTCCCTGACATGAGTAATAAATAGCCCACGGACCCAACCCCGCAGTTTACCAGTTGTCCCACCGCACCAATGATCAGGATGGGCCAACCCGCCTCGAAGTCGTGTCCGAAGATTCGCATCAAGGGAGAGGCAAAGAAGATCATGACTGCGGCCAGGGGGAGGGTAAGACCCAATATCCACTTGGTGAGAGTTTGGAAAATGCGGCCCAACAACTCCTGCTGCCCGCGAGCATAAAGGTCGGCAATACTGGGCGAGAATATTTGATTCACCGACTGGAGAAGAATGGGCACAAACGTGACCAGGGTGGTAGCGACGGCATAGATTCCAACGTCACGCGCGCCCAGGTAAAAGCCTATCAGGATTTTATCGGACTGGGCCATCAGGAATTCCAGAAACCCTGTGCCTAAGACCACCACGGAAAACGACATCACTTCTTTTTCCAGTGGCGGGGACCCGGAAGCGAAGGAACGAGCCGCGCGGGGCGTGAGTTTCCAGGCCGTCGCGGCCAGCAGCAGGAGCACGACCACCGCACTAACAGCCTGAGCAACGATGTAACCGCGGAGACCCAATCCTAATGCGGCGAGGCCCAGGGTCAAGGCCATCATGGTTGGGCTGCCGATAAAATTCGTAATGACCGTACGGCGCGCCACATCTTTGTATCCGGCCAGCACCTGGCTGAGGAAGGTGTTCAATGCCCCCAGCACCATGATGAACGCGAACCATCCAAGATAGGTTTGCAATGCGCGGGTGTGATAGAAGTGGAGCGCGATCCATGGTCCCACCAGCAACACAGCCCCGCCCAGCAACAAATTAGAAGTTAAGAGGAGTAGGATGCTGCGGCCGAGGAATCCTCGCAGTAGTTCCATTTTCCCCGTCGCACAGTAAGACGCGACAAAACGCACCGCGGATTGTGGCAATCCCAGAGCGTTGAAAATCCCTAGAAACCCGATGATGGTCATGCCCAGCGCGTAAATGCCCAGGGCTTCCGCGCCCAGAACTCGGGCCAGATAAATTTTGAACAGGTACCCCGTGGCCGCGCTGAAAATTGTGCCGGCGAAAAAAATAAACGACTGCCGCGAGATGTGCCCCATTTGCCGCCGAAAGTCCCCGGAGTCTTCCGCCTTCGGCAAGAACTCCAGCAGAGGCCCTGCCGGCGGCATTTTCTTCGCAGTGGACGAGGTCGGCATATTTTAAGGAGTCAACCGTGAGCTGCCACTGGGAATACGGTGGTCCCGCAAAGCAGATCGCGCAGCGTTCCCGGGTCCATCGGTTGCTGCAATTTGTTTTTCCGCAGTAGCATCGGGGATGGTGATGCCAGCAACCTGGGAATATCGGCTATCTGTTCGGCGGAATCCAGCACCTGGCCAATTCCGAACCGTTCGAATTGCCGAACATAGCCAGTGTACGAATCACGCAACCATGCGCATAAGAAAACGGGAATGCCCCGAGCCGTGCATTCCACGGCGACGGTGGATTGTCCGGTCAAGGCGAACTGTGCCTTGTGCCAAAGTTCAGCGGACGAAGCCCCTGCAACCACATGAATCTGAGCGGCTTCTGCCTTTGACACGTGCCGTCTCAACAATCGCCGATGCGCCTCAACAGATTCAAAAGGATGGAGTTTGAAGACCAGATCGAGTCCACACGCATTGGCCAGAGCGGACAATCTGGGCAAGAGCTCACGATACACTTCGTCGGTCCGCCAGGCCGCCGCGTGATAGGGTTCGGTGAAGAAAACCATCCAAGGCCGATCAGAGATTCGTTCCGGCGTTTCTATAGAAGAAGGATTCGAGACTGCCGGCGCGCCCATGACAATTTGCTGCGGCGTCACCCGGCAGGTGCGCACCAGATAGTCTTTTTCCATCTCGCCCTTGGCCAGATAGAAATCGGCATGTTGTGTCTTGACCGCCATCCACGCATCCAAAGCGCCATGATGGCAGGCCAGCGCGGGGACCTTATTCTTTTTGGCAAGAATCAGGGGAATTCTGCTGTAGGGATTACTATCGTCGGTGCACAGGCATCCCACAATATTTTCCGAACCGAAAACGCGGCTCCAGGCGGAGCGCAGGGCCATCCCCCAACGGATTAAGGCTGGCATCCGTTCCAGCACACCAACTGCCTGCGCAGACTTGAATTCACCCGCGGAACGAATGAGTCTTTCTCTCAGATCACCCCATAGCTCCAAAAGATCCGTGGCTTGGGACTGATCGGCGGGGGCGAAGAAGGAATCCAGCGATACCATTCGCACATTCGAGGGCAAAGATTTCAACTCCCCGCTACCGCGTGCACATACCAAAAGAAAATGGGTGTCGGGCAGCAAAGCCGCGTACGAAACCGCCATGCGCGAAACGCTCACATATGCCGAGGGCAACAATACTACGGGGCATCCCGAACTATTCTCGCGGGGAGCGAAGCGGCGTCGAAGCTCATGGTTCGGGTCAAATTTGTCCTGCAAAACCTGGGCCACTTGAGCAGCATTGAGCCTCGAAAAGGCTTCCGAGTAGTGCCGGAGATTGCGAAGGGCTGATCCCACACCGCTTCCCAGGGAGACCAGCGGCCCACCACACAATTTGTGCAACGCTGTCGCCAGTGCAAAAGGCCGGGTGGTGTAGAGCTCGCTATTCGGGGTCAGGTGGTTGGCCAGCCGATGGACCAGCATAAGCTGCTGCAATTGAGCTGCAACTTCCAGTGAGAGAACATCCCACCAGTCGATCCCCCATTCATCCACCAGGCTGCCCATACCGAGCTGAAGAAGTTTCCTGGTGTAATAAAGATCTTCGATTTCAAGCGCGAAGTCATACAGGCTGATTACCCGGCCCCCTGCTTGACGGCTCCATTCGTCATAGGTCGAAATGGGAGCGCGTCCAAAATCCACCACCAAATCCCATCTGCCCAACGCATTGCGCCGTGAAGGTTGGTCCTCAGGGTGAAGCAGCAAGACCTTCATTGCGGCGCATTTCTCCTAAAAATCCCTTACGCGGCGGAAGAGACTTCTGCCACGGGCCTTTTGACAGTCGAGAAGCCTGACTCGACCATGGTGTTGGCGAACAAGACTCGTTTGTGGAGCACGGAGAACATCTTTACAAAACCAACTTCCTCCGCTCCGCGCAAAGCGGTGCCGTTGGTTGCCGGAACAACAAGCCAAGGAGACTTCCCATCTGTCATTAGCTGCGAAGCGACAGCGGCAATCGTCGCACGGTAATGGCCTTGGCCGCGTATTGAAACCGGAGTCCAGCAATCGACAATCAGTGCACAATCCGTCGACGGCGTCTTCATTGGATGTTTCAATTCCGTTGTGACGAACTTTTCGAAGTTGGCCACTCGGCAAAAATGTCGTGGCAGCCCTTCGTTATCGACGAGTGCGAACCCTTGACTTTCCTGGGAGCCGAGCCGGGCCGCGGCACGCAACAAATAGGCCAGTGTCTCCGGGTCCTCAATATAGTGCATGGCGGCGGTCGCCAGCAGATCCAGATCAATAGCCTGGACCGCGAATGAATGCGGCGCAAAATGCCGCATACCCAAAAATTCCTCTTGAGACCATTGCAAGAACAAGAACTCCGACTGATCACGCAGGAGTTTTTGACAGCGGCGGAACAAATTCCTGGGATAACCTGATTTGAGCGAAGAAACGTAGCGCATTCCAGCTCTCGCCCATGTTTCCAGTCGCGGGGCTGATCGAATCGCCGCCGCCGAATGGTATCGAACGCGCTCCTTCCAGCAGCGAAGCGCCGACGCCGTGACAGTTACATGAAGCGTCTCGCGGCCCGATGTGGCCAGCCGGTCTTTATAGCCTTCCGCTCCAAGGCCCAGGTCGATACGACTCAGCTCCGGATTCTCACAGGATTCTTCAACAATTTTCGAGAGCAACCATAAACCTGGGGAGTACTGTTGATAGCTGCTGGTAAACGTGGGCTGATACCAAAACCAGCTTCCGGCAAACTGGAAACCAAAGTTCCACGCCACGGTTTGCTCGTCTACCATGAGTCGCGAGAGTGTGACCCAGCCGGACGCGGACAATGATCTGGCGAGTTCCTCGAGGAAAACTCTGCGTTCTGGACGAGCAAGATTGCTAATCCGTCCAGTAACGAGAAATCGGGCCACATGGGCCTTGGCGAAAGTTGGCAACTCGGTCCTGATCTCGGCAATCGACCTGGAATGACTGAACTTCACAGTCGCCTTTTTGCCCATGGCCTTGGTGTAGCGGCGCATTCGGCGTTGCACGGATTCCTTGACTGTCTGTCGATTCTCAGCAGAATCAATCACAACTTGCGCGCATGAATATGCAGCGCGTGAAAATACCGAATATCCGTGCCTGCGCGCCGACTGCTTAAGAGCGTCCAAAGTGGCAGAATCTGCCGGCAGGTTGGCCAAGCGTAACATTCCGATATCCAGTTTCTTCAATTCGGCAAAAACTGAACCCAGAAACTCTGCACGACGCTGGGGGCCACAAATGAAATCGCAATAGTCAGCCGTCGTACTGGCGAGGAAAAACGTCTCTTGTTGGGAATTGTCCATGGCCAGCGCTACGAGGCCGACCAGGGAATCCTGTTCATAGGCCAGTAGCAACCGCGGAACCATCTGCGCACCATAGGCCCGGTACACCGCCAACGCCCATTCGTAGGTATAAAAGACTTCCGGCCGCTCCATCTGCTGCACCAAGTCGTTCCATTGGCGCCGTAGGACGTCATCCTCTGGTATCGCTCTATGCAGGACTATGCGCAAGCTTCTCCGCGAACTGACTCGTAACTGTTCTTAACAAACACGTAGTAGTACCAGTCTGTCATAAATGTCCGGCTGGTCCGTGGATAATCATCGCCATGCTGAGTCGCCACCTTAAAATCAAATTGCTCCAACTCGGCCACAACCCGCGCAGGCGTGGAGTAATGAGTCATCAGTCCACCGTGTGCGGAATCAAACAGGTAACCCTCTCCACGCCAGAAGACTGGTCTCACGATCCGCTGGAAAATCCGCGTTGCTGAATATGCGAATGCTCGGCAAAATGCATGCACCGCTTTGGCTGCGCTGAGTAGCCAGAAGAAAAGCGGGAAAAAGCTGCGTTGGGGATTAACAAATCTTCCTGCAAAGGAGCGCAGCCTGGCACGATTCCATGCTGGACGAACCAGAATCGAACGAGGGTTGTGGGAAGAAAATATGAAAATTCCTCCGTTTCGCAGAACGCGACGGCATTCCTTCAGGCATTGCTGCCGTTTCTCATCGGGAAGCAAGTAGTCAATGGTGTTGAAGGACATCACGATCACATCAAAAGAAGCATCCTGGAACTCAGGCAAGTCCGATGCATCAGCGACCCGAAACTCCAGTCGTGGAAATTTCTTGCGGCAAACCCTGACCATCTCTTCCGAATAATCCACACCAACATAGTGAGATGCCATCTGCGAAAGATACGGAGTCGTTCGGCCGCCTCCAACTCCAACATCGAGAATGGCCATTTGAGGTGTGATGTAGCAGTCAAACAGGAAACGTTCGCAAGGAGTCAGGTATTCCAGGGCCGCATAATGCGCGGCAACCTCGGGAGCGCGGTAGATGCGGCGATTTGCGGTGTGCAGGTCCCCCACTTTTCCCCTCAAACTTGCAACGACGTAACCGAATTTTTCGGTTAGCTCAAAAAATACCGGCGGATGGAGCGATGAAAACCCGAGATGTGGGCCTCGAATTCAGCCAGACCCATGCCGGTTGTAACATGAACACGCGGCAGCGCAAAAAGCGGGTTTTTCGCACCCAGGCCGCCGTCAAAATTGAGGAATGCGCATTTAAACCCGGCACGTTTGGCCATTTCCTGCTCACGCTGAGTGATTGAACCGGCATCCCCAAAGGGATACGCCAAAGCCCAGACCTCCCGATCCAAAGCCTGTTCGAGATTGCGGCGGCCCTCAAAAATTTCACTCCATGCCAATTCCTCCGACGCCTGAGACAACATGGGGTGAGAAAGAGTATGCGCCCCAATGCACATGCCGGCCGCCGCCAGTTGCCGCAGTTCAACCAGGTTCAACATAAAAAACCTGCTACGAAGATTGGGATCGCCAACATACTTCTGAATCCAATCTCCGGAAATCCGAAGCTGTTGCCTGATTTGCTCAAGAATTTCCGCACGCCGGCGCTGATCGAACTGAGAGAGCTTTTTCACCAGATCCCACCATTTGCCCCGCTTCTCCTGTGGCGACGTGACCGAAATTAGCAATCCCGCATCCATCAATTCCAGATTGAACGAATTACCTGCCGCAAGGAACAACAAATAGAGTTCCTCATACCACAATATTGAAGCCTTTTCGATGAGCGATGCGCCAGTGACAAAGAATAGACAAGAGAGGTCCATTTCCTGAAGGATGGGCAGCATGTCGGTGAGGGTGTTGTGCAAACCGTCGTCGCAGGTCAGGAGCACAGAACGTGGGGGCAATGTCTGTTTAGACTCGCACCACAGCAAAAACTGCTCTGGAGAAACAATGTTGTATCGCGTTTTCAGCAGGTGGAGTTGCCGGCGGAAGGACTCGGCACTCACCAACGCACCGTCCAGTGCGGAATCAATCCCTTTATATCCGGCCGGCAGAATGCCGTGATAGGTAACGATGGCGGGCCCGTCACCGGCATTGCGGCGCAAATATCCAGTCTTCGCCAGACCCGGATAGATGACATGCTTCAGCAGTGGACTGACCAGCCTCATGGCTTGGCGATCAGGTCCCAGGTCACCGGAGTGCCGCGCTCAATGTCCCGTGCCGCACGCTTGCCGATCACTTCCGGCAAATGCCGCGTGTGCAGGCCATGTCCGGGCCGGATGGAACGCACATTTTCCGGCGTAAGGGTTTGTCCCTGCCGCACATCCTCGACGATGAAAAGCGAGCGCCGGAACGTTCGTGTGCTTTGTTCATGGGGGCTGGCTCCGAAGTGCACTTCCCCCAAAGCCTTTTCTGCGACGCGCACGGCCTCCACCATGGACTTGAATTCCTGGGGCTCGAGCGAAAACGCGCTGTCTGGCCCTTGCAGGGTGCGGGACAGCGTGATGTGCTTTTCAATGATGCAGGCGCCAAGAGCGGCCGCCGCCACTGGCACGGCGATGCCGGTGCTGTGGTCGGATAAACCGACTGGCACCTGGAACCTGCTCGCCATCTCCGGAATCGTCCGCAGATTCATTTCCTCAGGTAAAGCGGGATAGGCAGCCGTGCACTTGAGCAAGGCAATTTGTGTGCAACCGGCATCTCTGGCGGCATTCAGGGCTTCTTCGATTTCCTCAACCGTCGCCATGCCGGTGGAAATAATAAGCGGCTTCCCGGTCCGCGCCATTTTCTGGATGAGGGCAATGTCCACAAGCTCGCAGGACGCGAGCTTGTACGCAGGAACGTTCATGCCTTCGAGAAAATCGACGGCCGTCGAATCGAAAGGAGAGGAAAATAAATCCAACCCCAGGTCGTCCGCCACTTCTTTTAGCTTGGGCTGCCAGGCCCAGGAGGTGTGAGCTTCACCGTATAGATCGTAAAGCGTGCGCCCATCCCAAAGCGTGCCGCCGCCGATTCGAAAGTATTCCCGGTCGCTGCGGATGGTGATGGTGTCCGGGGTGTAAGTCTGCAACTTGACGGCATCCGCGCCCACCGCTTTGGCGGCGTGCAGAATACGCACCGCCTGCTCAAATTCCTGGTGATGATTTGCAGAAAGCTCGGCCACCACATACACCGGTTGGCCTGGCCCGACCAGCCGTTGCCCGATTTTTAAATGAGAGGTCACGAGGCCCGGGGTTTGGCGCGAATCTGATCGATGACCTGACGCTCGGAAAATGGGGCGCGGCGGCCACTGCGTAGGATTTCCAGCGAACGCTCACCTTCATTGAAAACTAAATCGAGGATAGAAGCGAAGGGCTGGAATGGCGGAAACAATTGCCAGTATCGAGGATGCTCATAATGCTGGAAAACAACCTCCACTCCCTTGTCGATCAAAACATTTCCCTCTTCCAGCAAATACACCGCCGATCCAAGGGGAGAAACGTACTGGTCAGCTCCCAAGGAGGCACAGATGTTCGCCAATAACTGGGTCCGCCTGCCGGGTTGCTGCAATTGGGAAGAGAGCACCACTCGAGTATGAATTCCCATCACATTCATAAACCATTCCAGCAAACGCCCATTCAGATCGGTAAGGAGGGTTCCAGGTGTGTATTTTAAACGGGAACTCAGCTCTTCGAAATAACGATGAAAAAAGCGGGAGCGGCGATAGTTTAGTTCAATCGAGCGCAGATGATGCCGCCAGAATTCAGCCTCACGAATTTCGACATCCTTGATCAGTTGGCCAAACCGGCCCCGGTACATCACTGGCACGGTGAGCCATTGCAGCCCGGTTGGGGTCTTAATGCGATTGCGTTGCTGCCATGATTGTTTCTCAAACTGCACGTTGTCCAACAGTACAAACACATCTACCTGATCGATTAGGTCGAAGTAACCTAACCAAGGCAGATACGTCGGCTGAGAGATGGCGACCTTCACGGTTTTATTTCGCCCCGCTCGCCGAGATGAAGCACTTGGGAAATCGGGCAGCTTCATCTCTCTCTTCTATAACGGCGCAGTCTGAACTTGGCGTCATACGCATCGGGTTTCGCCCCGATGTTACGCCGAAATATCAAGCTGCACACGGCGCCTGACCGCGTGTTCCAAAATCAGAACAGCGCGAATTCCAAGGCAAAGACATCACAATTTACGTTTCTTTACACTTCCGGGTTGACGGTTATGGTTCGTCGAATGGGTTACACCTTTACATTCGATCACGCAACCGCACCAGTTCCCGAGACCGCCAATCCGGAGGTGTCGTTCTTCTCCAGGATAAAATGAATCGCTTCCTGTCCACTGACAGTTTCATTGGCGACTTGCTTGTACCCAGCACGTGTGAAGAGTTGGAGTGAAATTGTGTTCACGGGCTTCACGAAGGCGTCAATGATGGTGGCCGGCGTCGTCTGGAATAAATCTTGCGTCGCCTTAGCCAGAATTGCGCGTCCCAATCCCTTGCCCCGCCATGGCTTCGCCAAACTGATGGACACGGCCGCCCTCAGTCCCTCAATCTGGTAGCGCACATGTCCAATGGGCGTGCCCTCCGGATCGACCGCCAAATAAAGCACCGCATTCGGATCGGCGAGTTTGGCGTTGAACCACTGAAGATGTCGATCCCATGAAATTGGGTCGGTGGAAAAAGATACGATCCGAACCTCGGGATCGTTGGCCCATTCCCACAACAGCTGGCAATCTTTTTCCGTGGCGCGGCGGAGACCCAGGCTTTCGCTCCGCATCGCGGAAACCACCCGCTGTGCACCTTCGCCGTCCACAAGTTCTCGCGCGCGCTCAGACATCGTCGTCCGAAGCTCCCTGGAAAAAATCAGTGCTTGCAGTTTACCAGCGATCTTGCTGGATGTGATGTCTTTCGTGGAACCGAGATGGATGGCAGCTCCCAATCGGTTGAGCTCTTCGGCCACAGGCCGCTGGTTCTCTGCCAAGTCGATCAACAGAGCGGGGAGCCCGAGCAGGCACATTTCCCAGCAGGTGGATCCTGCCGCCGAAATTGCTACATCGGCCCACGCCATCAGCTCGGGAATGTTGCGTGCATCCTTTATCAAGCAGACCGTGCCAGAAGCTTGATTGGCAGCGCGCTCGAGAGATGCGAAGTGGGGATTGCTGCTTCCCACCAGAACCCTGGCTTCGAGGCCACCAATGTTCGACAGCCGTAGCGCCTGAATCACTTGTTCGGTAACGTTGCGAGGATCGCTTCCCCCCATGGTCACCAGGACCCTGCGCCCCATCGGATCGAATTCCCGCCGCCATCGCCGCCAGGGCGTGAATTCCCGTCGCAACATGGCATACCGCGTACCCAGGAGAACTCGCGTGTAGTTTTCCCGGTGGCGGTAAACCTCATCGCAGGCGTGCCCGTTCTGGTTCAGTAGGAGATCTGCGCAATAGTGTGCGCAGTGGCCGATGTCATCCACGAACAAAAGCTTCTGCCCAGCTTGCTTCACACTGAACTGATACCGGTCGTCAAATTGGTAGCCGTCCACGACCACCCACTCTGCATTGCGGGAATGTGCCAGTTTCCCTACTTGAATGGCGTCCGGGCCGCTACCGGGAGCGGCTTCCAAACTGATAGTCTCGATTTGTTCTGTGCGCAGACGAGCATCCATCGCTCGAGTGGACTGTGCCATGGCAAACAGCACGTCACCGCCTGCATCTTGCCAAGCCTGGGCCAGCGCCAAACAGCGCATCACATGGCCAGTCCCCATGGCTACGCTGGCGTCGGCGCGAACGAGAAGAGTACCGGGTGCCATCAGGCTCCATGCAGTGATTTCTGCAATACGTGCGAGTTCAATTCCGCGAGTTCAGGCTTTTTCTCCATGAGAGCGATGACCTGTTGCCATTCGAAGTCATCTTTATTGCCAAAACCGGTGAAGATTTTGCGAATAAGCACCAGATCTTCCGGGGTGTCGAGCGTCCACCGGTAACGACTGTAGTCCGTGGACCCCGAAGTTGACACGATATGGAAAAGCTCCGGGTGTTCATAGAAATACGGCGTCACATGTTCTCTCTCATAGGATTTGCGAGCCTCAGCCCATGCCCGGCCCAAAGCAGCGCGAGAGAAGACCTCGGTGTCCAGGCCTCGGGGATAGGTGAGTGCAAGCGTATTGCTGGCGTAATCGGCTCGCTGATCGTGAAAAGCGCGGATGGTTTTGTCGACAAGCCCAGGATCGATCAGCGGGCAGTCGGAAGTAATGCGGACCAACACATCTGTCTCGGAAGCCTGCGCTGCCTGGTAGTAACGATCCAGGACGTCGTCTTCCGAGCCACGGAAACAACTGACAGCCAGGCGCTGGCATTCGTTAACGATGGCATCATCCATGGTTGAATGCGTTGTGGCAACCATAATGTTGTCCAGCAATGCCGAGCGGCGCAGCCGCCTGACGACCCGGGCCAGCACGGTTTCGCCGCCGAGGTCTATCAGCACCTTCCCTGGCAAACGGCTGCTGCCCATGCGGGCCTGAACGATGGCGGTAGTCTTCATATCTTTAATTGATACTTGCATCAATTGATGCTTGCATCATTGATACTTCGCATCGAACCAGGGCGGGCGAGTACCGCGTTCGCCAGAGACTATCAGTTCCGGGCCGAATTGCCTTCCATAATTCACTCCGAACAGTCTGTGGCGCACTGCGTTCCATCGCAGAAACGGCCAGCGCAAGGCTTCCCCAAGTCTTTGTTTGACGGTCGGGTGATAAGTCCCGAATTGGTGGAACTTTATATTTTCAAAGTTGCAAATACTCAGCAGGGAATTCAGATTCGAGCCGGCGAATCCGTATTCGTGGGCCAACGTAACATACAGGCTGGAATTTGCGCATGGACTCTCCATGTTCGGCGTCCTCAGCAGGAGCCTCCCGCCCGGACGGATCGCCCAATACAGGCTGTCCACTACATAAAGTAATGAGTATTTCGGGATGTGCTCGATGACATGGGACATGTGTATAAAATCAAACCGTTCTCCATGGCCAGCCAAAAAATCTCCGATATTCGTCTCGATCTCATAGAGGGCCGCAACGTTCGGAGACCATTCTCTAACGTGCGACTTGTGGGCGATGCCAAAATCGGCCCCGGATACATTGGTGTATCCCAGCTTGAGGCAGGCGGCAATGAACCAACCCCGGCCGAAACCAATATCAAGAATGGCCGCGTCCTTGCGCTCCGGCAGTAGCGGAGCCGATTCAAATTCGGCTTGCACCACGGTAGGATCCGCCTGCATCTCTTGCCAGGATTCACGCCTTTTCGCCGATTGGTCCTGGCTCATTCGACGATAAACTTCAGCGACAAACTGATGGGGCTCCATCGTATTTGGTTTCTTGCCTTTTCAGAGGTAAAACGCCGCCAGCACTTTTTCCACCGCGTGAATTACATCTTCGACATCTTCATCACTCATTCCGTGAAACATGGGCAGGCTGATCAAGCGCTTATAGGCATCCTCCGCCACGGGATACTCGCCACCGCGGTAGCCAAAGCGATCGCGATAGTAGGGATGAAGGTGGACCGGGATGTAGTGCACATTCACTCCAATATTCTCCGCGCGCAGCGCGCGAAAAATCTGGCTTCTGTCCGCCGAGAGTTTCTCCAACTGGAGCCGGATCGGATATAGGTGCCAGGCAGAGTTGGCGTCGTCTCGCACCTGCGGCGGAAGCACGCCCGGCATTTCATGGAACGCTGCGCGATATCGCGATGCGATTTGCCGGCGTCGCGCCAGATTCTGGTCCAGTTTCGTGAGCTGCTGGATTCCCAAAGCGCAAGCGATGTCGGTTAAGCGGTAGTTGTAGCCCAAAAGCACCATTTCATAGTGCGACTGGCCGTCACGATGGCGTTGCCGCGCATCACTGCTGATTCCATGATTGCGAAACCGGCGAAGTGTCTCGGCAAATACGGGATTGTCGGTCGTGACCATTCCGCCTTCGCCGGTAGTCAGATGCTTGACCGGGTGAAAACTAAAAACGGTCATGTGCGCGATGCTGCCCACCTGGCGGCTACGATATTCCGCGCCTAAAGCATGGCAGGCATCTTCAATCACGGTCAGGCCATGATGTTCCGCCAGTTCCAAAATTGGATCGAGGTCTGCGGGATGGCCAGCATAGTCAATGGGAAAAATCGCCTTGGTCCGCGAGGTTACTCGTGATGCCGCTTGCGCGGGATCGAGATTCAAGGTATCGGGAAGAACGTCCGCGAAGACAGGAGTCGCGCCCTGATACAAAACACAATTCGCAGTTGCGGCAAAAGTGAGTGGAGAGGTAATGGCTTCATCGCCAGATTTCAAACCCGCAGCAAAAGCGGCGCCGTGCAAGGCCGCCGTCCCCGAACTGAAACTGACCGCGCACTTCGCTCCCACCCAGGCGGCAACCGCTTCCTCGAACTCCGCGACCTTCGGCCCAGTGGTCAGCCAATCGGAACGCAGCGTGTCAACCACCGCCTGAATATCGGCTTCATCAATGGATTGGCGCCCATAGGGCAGGAGGGTCTTCCGGACAGGCGTTCCGCCCGCGATCGCCAGCACTTCCCTGCTCACTGGAGTTACCGTCATGAACTCCCTTCAGGCGCGGGCACGAATCTTTTCTTCCCGAGGCAATACGGTCAAACTTGGAGCGCATCCTTCGACCAGTTCATACAAATCTTCGGCGGTCAGCCATTGCGGGTTGGTGTCGCTGGTGTAACGAAAACCTTCCGGCAACGCTACCGCCTGTTCCCAGTTTTCCTTGCGCCACCAGGAGTGCGCCGGCTGCACCACAAACATGTCTTCCATTTCGACGGCATTGCGGGACTCGTCTTCCGACAGCAGCACTTCGTGGAGTTTCTCGCCGGGGCGGATTCCAATGCATTCCACTTCACAACCAGGAGCGACTGCCTCCGCCATTTCCACTAATTTCATGCTGGGGATTTTGGGAATAAAGATCTCGCCGCCATGCATCTGCTCGATGCAGCGGACTACAAACCGAACTCCCTGTTCAAGGGTGATCCAGAAGCGGGTCATGCGCGGGTCCGTGATGGTGACCTTGCCGCGCTTGCGCTGTTCCATAAACATTGGAATCACACTGCCCCGGCTGCCCACTACATTTCCATAGCGGGCGCAACTGAAACGCGTGTCGCGCGCGCCGGCGTAGGCATTCGCCTGCACAAACATCTTTTCGGCGCAGAGTTTTGTGGCTCCATAAATATTGATGGGGTTGACCGCCTTGTCGGTGCTGAGAGCGAGAATGCGGCGCACCCCGTGGTCGATCGCGGCATCGATCACATTGCGTCCGCCCATGATGTTGGTCTGGATGGCCTCGAACGGATTGTATTCGCACGCCGGCACCTGCTTAAGGGCGGCCGCATGCACCACCACCGTGACCCCGGAAAAAGCGCGCTCCAGGCGCTGCGGGTCTCGCACATCCCCAAGAAAATACCGCAAGCTCGGATGATCAAGGCCGGCCGCCCGCATATCATGCTGCTTCAGTTCATCGCGGCTGAAAACGATGAGTTTTTGGGGATGGTATTCCCGCAGCATGAGCTCGACGAACTTCTTGCCAAAAGACCCGGTGCCACCGGTTACCAGCACAACTTGTTCAGACCAATTCACCTGTGCGCCTCTTCTCCATATGACATCGTCCCGCGTCAGGGCATTGATGGATTATTTTTTCTCTGCATGAGAAAAAAATGTTGAGTGCGCCAAGTATAACGGATATTGCTAGCAGCATCCGCCCCATCCCTCGCGTTAACACTTTGGAACCAGCAATATTAAGCCGGGTTTACTGTTTCGATTCCGCACTAGAATTTGCACGACTCCGGGAGCAATAAGTGGTGTCATACATGTTTGCGGTATGGTTGCGCCCGAAAACTGGTGTGATCGTAAGCTTTTTTGTCCGCAGGTTCATTCTTCGAGGAACAAGTATGGATTCGGCGCCCCTGATTCAAGCTAATGGACCGCTTGTGCGTGAGATCCCGTCCGTTTTCCCGGTCGAGGTCAGCCGGCAGTCGGGACCTGGCGGCTATCCTCCACTAGTCCCTCAAGAATCCGCTTTGCGTGAATACCTGCGAATTCTCATCAAGCACAAGTGGGCAATACTCAGTTGTGTGGCTTTAATCTTCGGCGCCGTGCTCATTGCTACGCTGCGAAGCACACCCATCTATGAGGCAGTGGGGAGCATTGCCATCAACAAGCCGGATCCGGTGCTCAATTTCAGGGACTCAACCAACGCCGGCATGGACTACTACGATCCCACCGACCTGGATACGGAAGTGCGAATTCTGCGCAGCGACCTGCTGGCCTTGCAAGTAGTCAGACAATTGAACCTCGACCAGCAACCGCAATTCGGCGGCAGTGGAAAAGTTTCCACCCCGGGAACTCTGGAGTTGACCACCGATGCGCTTCAGCCCGATTCTCCCCGCACAACGGAAGCGCTGGACGCATTCAAAGCGGCCCTGCGGGTCTCGCTGGAAGCCAATACGCGCATTATTGACATTCACTTTCGCAGTCCGGACAAAAACCTGACCGCTCGCGTCGTGAATACCCTGGTCAATACCTACGTGGAACAAAATTTCAAGACCCGGTTCGAGTCCACCATGCAAACTTCCGACTGGCTTTCCAAGCAGTTGGTGGACTTGCAGATGAAAGTCGAAACTTCGCAGGAAAAACTGGTCCAATATCAGAAGGCCCATGAAATTCTGGGGATCGACGAGAAGCAGAACATCACCACGGAGAAACTGGATGAGCTGAATAAGGAGCTCACTGCCGCGGAATCGGCGCGGATGGAGAAAGAATCCGTCTATCGTCTGGTGCAATCCGGGGATCCTGACTCGGTGGCCTCGGCCTCCAGCGTGGAAAGCGAAGCCAAAGGTTCCGGCAACGAGTCTTCCTTACTTGAAAAGTTGCGCGAACAAGAGGCCGACCTGAAAATCCAGGTGGCGCAGCTTAGCACTCAATTTGGCCCGTCGTATCCAAAACTGGCCCAGCTCAATAGTCAGCTCAAGGAAATCGATGCGCAGATTCAAATCGAAATACGAAAGATCGCGGGTCGCTTGCGCGGCGACTACCTCGCAGCGGTGCAGCATGAAACCATGTTGCATGCCGCCCTGGAAAAGCAAAAACAGGAAGCCAATCAGCTGAATGAGAGCGCAATTGAATACAGCCTGCTCAAGCGGGACGTAGACAGCAATCGCGCGCTATACGAGGGACTGCTGGAAAAGCTGAAAGAGGCTGGGGTAACTGCGGGTCTTCGTTCCAACAATGTCAGGCCCGTCGATATCGCCCGCGTGCCAACTGCGCCAGCGGAGCCAGACCTCCCTCGCAATCTTTCTTTTGCCCTGGCACTCGGCCTCACCACCGGGATCGGCCTGGCCTTCCTGTTGGAGAGCGTTGACAATACTGTAAGGACGCCGGAACAGGCACAGATACTTTCCGGACTGCCCTCACTGGGCATGATCCCCCTGGGATCTTCCATCCGCACCGAGGCCAGTGCCAGGCAGCGGCTGACGGTGGCCGCATCCAGAGAAGCTGTGGAGTTGATCACCCAGTCGCGGCCGCAATCGCAAATGGCAGAATCGTATCGCGCGCTGCGGACTTCCCTGCTTCTCACCTCGTTGGGCACACCTCCCAAAGTCATTCTCATCACCAGCGCGCTTCCGGAAGAGGGCAAGACCACTACCAGCATCAATTGTGCGATTGTGCTCGCTCAAAAGGGCACCCGAGTTTTGCTGATTGACGCTGACCTGCGCCGCCCCAGCATTCACAAGACGCTCGGCATGGGGCCAAGACCCGGACTTAGCAATGTCCTGACTGGTGCGATCACTCTTCAGGAAGCAACGATTCATTCCGCCATTCTGCCCAATCTATATGTACTGCCGGCAGGAACCCCGCCGCCCAATCCTGCGGAGTTGCTGGCTTCCGCCGAAATGAAGGAGGTTCTCGCGAAATTGCGCGAGCAATACGATCATATTGTGGTGGATACGCCGCCCACGCTGTCGGTAACGGACGCCGTCATCATGTCCACTCGCGCGGATGCGGTGGTCCTGGTGATCCGCTCCGGGCAAACTACGAAACAAGCCCTACGGCGGGCGCGCGATATTCTGATGCAGGTCAACGCCCGCGTGTGCGGCGTGCTGCTGAATGCAGTGAATCTCAATTCGCCGGATTATCACTACTATTACGAATATCAGGGAAAATATGGCGAGCGTTACTATCAGGAACAGGAGTTGGCCCCGGAAGACGAACCCAGGGCAAGTTCCAGCGGCACTTAGCACAAACAGCATTTGATTACGCTGCCCGGTTTCAGGACTCCATGCGCATACCGCTTCAGAGCCCAACCAGAAAGCTCCTCTTGTTGGCACCCTCGTTGCTTTTGGCTCTGATTTACATTGGACTCTCGACCACGGAATATCTCGCCGCCTATTTCTCCGAAAAACCCGATCTGACCAGCCTGCAAAGAGCGGCCAGGCTGTCCCCCGGCAATGCCGAGTACGACTACCGCATCGGGCGTTACTTCTCTCTGGTGACACTATCCCCTGCCGCGGCATCACAGTCATACCTTCCTGCCGTAGCGTTGGATCCCCACAAGTCCCGCTATTGGTTAGGTCTGGCTACTGCATATCAGGTTCTCGGGGAGACCGCGAATCAAATGAATGCATTGCAGCATGCCATCCAGTCCGATCCAAGAACTCCCGACGTTGCCTGGCAGGCGGCGAATCTTTATTTGGTGCAGGGCGAAACTGCCAGGGCCATGAAGGAATTCCGCATCGTCCTCGAGAATGACCCCAGCTTGGCGTTTCCCGCCTTTCAACTTTGTTGGCGGGCGAACCCGGATGTCGATGCTCTTTTGCGAGACGTGGTGCCGCCCGCGGCAAGTGTTTATTCGTCTTTCCTGGATTTTCTGATTTCCCGCAAACAGGCAGTCTGCCGCTGCCAAAGTTTGGGCGCAGATGGTCCAACTCCACCAACCTGTTGAAGCGCAGCACGTCTTCGAATATGTCCGCTACCTGATTCAAGAGCGAGACGTTGCCCAGGCTCGTAGGGTTTGGCAGCAAGCTACGGCCGTTTGCGATCTTTCGAGTTATCAGCCATCGCCGGCAAATCTGGTGATCAATGGCGATTTCAGCCTGCCCATGCTCAATGCCGGCTTTGACTGGCTGCACGAAAATTCGGCGGGAGTTTCTTTAGCACTGGACCCCACGGAAAGACACCTGGGCACGCATGCCCTTTTGATTTCTTTCAACCGCGCCGCCGTTGAAGACGCCGGCATCCGGCAGTTGGTGCCAGTCGAACCCAACACGCGGTACGATTTTTCCGCCTATTTCAAGGCGCCCACCATAGAGGGCGCTGGAGGCCCAAGATTTTCCGTCCAGGACTTTTACAGCGGAACTAACTTCTTTGAAAGTGATGACCTCAAGAATGCGGAAGTCTGGAAGCAGGTGAACGGAACCGTTACCACTGGATCCGACACAAAGTTGTTAGTCATTCGCGTACAACGGGTACCACCCGAGAGTCCCATTCGTGGGAATCTCTGGGTGGATGGCGTTAAACTTGTTGCCAGCCAGCGGGAGAACAGCCAGTGACTCCTTCTCCAATGGCTGCCGGCAATATCGAACCCATCCTCAAACGAAGTTCTTCCCGTTCCCTCCCGGATTTGGCGCTTTTCTATGGCGTCTTTGGCCTTCTTATGTTTGGGCCATTGGCTTTTGGCGCCGTCGAACCCTGGGCGACATTCATTCTGGAAGCCGGAGCAGCCTTGCTGTTTGTGCTCTGGGTAGTTCGCCAGACTTTTACTTCGGAGTTGCAAATTTCCTTCAGTCCACTGTTTGCGCCCATGCTCGCCTTCGCCGTTCTGGTTTTACTTCAAATGGCGATGAAGCTCACCGCCTATCGTTACGCAACTTTCTCGCATACGCTTTTGTATGGCGCTTATGGTCTGCTTTGTTTCCTGGCCGTGCAATGCCTGCGCCGGACCTGGCAAGTCAAGAGTCTGGTCTGGGGATTTTCCATCTACGGCTTTGCTCTCGCCTGGTTTGCCCTGGTGCAAAGTCTTGCCTCCAACGGGAAACTCTATTGGCTGCGCACGCCCCGCTTTGGCGGCTGGATCTATGGCCCTTACGTGAATCACAATCACTACGCCGGACTGATGGAAATGCTGCTTCCCATCCCTCTCGTCTTCTCTTTCACTCGTTACGCATCAGGATCGCGCAAGGCCATGGCGGCATTCGCCGCTGCGCTGATGGCCAGCACAATTTTTCTCTCGGGATCTCGCGGCGGGATGCTGGCCTTCGCAGTGCAGATAACGCTCTTCGTCGCCATCCTGCTCCGCCAGAGAAAAGCCGGCCGCATGGTTCTGACGCTGGGAGTTTTTCTCGTACTGGCCATCGGGCTACTCGCCTGGCTGGGCGGGGGAGAGTTGGTTGAGAGAATCGCCAGCATCCACTCCGAGACGCGCACCGAACTCTCCGGCGCCATGCGGGTGAACATCGACAAGGACGCACTCAAGATGTTCGAGCGAAAACCGGTCCTGGGATGGGGTCTGGGGACGTTTGCCGAGGTCTATCCTGAGTTCCGAAGTTTCTACACCAACTTCTTCATCGATAAGGCCCACAACGACTATCTGCAACTTTTGGTTGAAATGGGTTGGCTTGGATTTGCCACGATGCTGTGGTTTCTATTCACCGCTTATCACGGCTCCATCCGAAAATTGAAGAACTGGCCGGTGGACACCAATGGCGCTGTTGGCCTGGCAGCGATGCTTGGCATCACTGGAATCCTCGTCCACAGCTTCTTGGATTTCAATCTTCAGATTCCCGCCAATGCAGCGCTTTTCTACGTGCTATGCACTCTGGCAGCCCTGGAGCCGCGATTCGGCTTGACCCGCCGCACCAACTACAGGCGAGGACTGCCCCCGCAGAGTTCAAAGTAGGATAAATATTAGTCTAGGGGCCAGACGGGCTCGCGGGGCCGTCTCCCGGCAGCAACACCCAGAGCAACACTCCACCAACCACCGCCCCTCCGATGTACTGAGCATACGGGGAACTCAGAAGTCCACCGGTTGCAGTTGGAGAAGCACCCTCTTCCAGCGGGGCCGCACAACTGTTCTCTTCCCGGGTAGTGTCCTGACCCTCGCGAAGGGTAGCGTTCTGTGAGGTGGCAGCTTTTTTCGAGGCCATCTTGAGCTTGCCCGCGGTCTCGATGTTGACATCGCTCTTGCGCGCCCAGGCATGTACGTTCCCATTTGTATTGGTCACATCAAATTGCGTCGACACGTTCGTGGCCGGAATCACGGTGACACACTTGACGTAGACCTTCAGCTCATCGGAGGTGGACACAGTCACGCTCCCATGCTCAAGTTCGATGGCATGGTCCTTAAATTTAATAATGGATTCCGGCATGACCATCACAGTCGATCCGGTAACATTGATGTTGGCCACCGAGTCTGCCTTGGTTTCGATGACATCCTCGGGATAAATCGCGGAAGAATTGGGAAGAGTCGCGCCGTTCAATAAGACCACACCTTTGCCATAGAGCATCGCCGCGCCAGTATCAGATGCCGACAGCGACGCCGGAATGACCGCAATCATCATCCCGCAAAGTAGGATCCTCAACATAGACATAGACGCAGGCACACTCATTCCCGGTCGATTTTTAGGCCGCTTGCTTGATCCTAGAGGCGGATGGGAAGGCCGTCAATTGACTTCCGTGGTCACGGCGCACCCGGAGGTAATCCGAAGGGGGGACGAATTCTAACGCCAGCGGTCGATCAGTTCCCACCAGCCGAGGCGCAACCATTCATCCAGATTCACTTTGGCCCATTGGCGATGTTTCCACCATTGTGCGCCGAATTCATTCGCATCCACTGCGGCCGCGACACTGTAAGCATAGTCCGGCACTTCTTTTTCAAAAGTGCTGAGTGCCCGCCGGGTGTGGAAGTCAGAAGTCACCAGCAAAACATTTCGTGCGCCCGCCCGTTGCAGACACATTGAAGCATCTTGCGCTTCGGTCTTGGTGGACAGACCGTGAATCGGGCAAACTGTGATCGACTGCGCCTCTGGCAATCCTGCTACGTATTTCTGGGCCAACTCCGGTTCGCTCCATTGAAAAACCATGGCGTCTGCTGGAACATTCAGGATGAGTCGCGGCGCATAACCCTGGCGCAGCAACTCCAAAGCGTGCGCAGGTCGCCGGTCGGTGTCGCCTGCCAGCACCATAATCACGTCCGACTTGCGGGGCTGGTTCACGATCAAGAACCGCCCCGAGTCCGCCGCCAGCGCCAACACCGACAGTCCAGCAAGGATCAAAATGACCCTGGATTTACGCATTGATTGCTTCTTTCTTTTGCCTCTCAAGAATTCGGCTGCATGCATGAGTGACGGAGGTAACCAACCATACGCTCAATATTCAACAGGAACGCAAGCGATTGTGCGAGGCTAGTCATGAGCTTCGAACCGTAACACCAGCACCGGATGTTAGAATTTATACTGCAATTCTAAAAGGCACTGAGACTTCAATCATGAGCATTTCGCCAGTTTCCACTTCTTTGTTTTCTGAGTTGAAGAGCAAGATCGAGCAACGCCAGGCGCGAGTCGCGATCATCGGACTGGGCTACGTTGGCCTGCCGTTGGCCTTGCTGTACAGCGATGAAAAGTTCAAAGTCACCGGGTTCGATATCGACGAACGCAAGGTATCCACGCTGGCCGAAGGCGGAACTTATATTGTTCGCATTCTGGCCGAGGAAATCCAGCAAGCCAAGAAACAAGGATTCCAGGCCACCTCTGACTATTCGCGGTTGACTGAAATGGACGCCATCATCATTTGCGTGCCCACGCCGCTGAATGAATATCACGAGCCCGATCTGAGTTACATCACGGACACGGCGAAATCCATTGCCCCCTATTTGCGCCCCGGACACCTAGTCATTCTGGAGAGCACCACTTATCCCGGCACCACCGAAGAAGTGCTGGTACCAATTCTCGAAAAAGGCAATAAACACGGATTGAAAGCGGCCCGCACGAAAGATGACGTGCAACATTTCTATGTTGCCTTTTCGCCCGAGCGTGAAGATCCGGGCAACACGACCGTCGCCCGGCGCGACATTCCCAAAGTCGTCGGCGGGCTGGATACGCAAGCTTCCGATCTCTCGGCGGTGTTGTACGGGGCGATTTTCAACCGCGTGGTGCCAGTATCGTCACCCGCAGCAGCGGAAATGACCAAGCTGCTGGAGAATATTTATCGCTGCGTGAACATCGCGCTGGTGAATGAGTTGAAACTCTTATCGTTGCGTATGGGAATCGACATCTGGGAAGTGATCGCGGCGGCATCCACGAAGCCCTTCGGATTTCATCCCTTCTATCCTGGCCCGGGGTTGGGCGGGCACTGCATTCCGGTGGATCCGTTTTACCTTTCCTGGAAGGCGAAGGAATGGGACTTCCATACCCGATTCATCGAACTGGCGGGCGAAATCAACAGCAACATGCCGTACCACGTGCTGGAATCCGTGGTCAAAGCCCTGAACCAGCACAAAAAAGCGCTGAATGGCGCCAAGGTTTTGATTCTGGGAGTAGCGTACAAGCGGGACATTGATGATCTTCGCGAATCACCCGCGCTCACCATCATCGAGCTGCTGCAAAAAGATGGGGCCCAGGTCAGCTATAACGATCCTTATTTCCCCACGGTTGGCAAGGGACGCAAGTACAACTTGCAGATGAAGTGTGCTCCGCTGGAGAACCTCGGCCAGTACGATTGCGTGCTGATCGTGACCGACCATTCCGACTATGACTATGCCCGAATCGTGAAAGAATCGCAGCTGGTGGTCGACACCCGCAACGCCACCAAAGGCATCAAAAGCCCCAAAATCGTCCACTGCTAATACACCTTTGCTAATACACCTTGTCATGTGAGATTTGGGCGCATATCTCTGCTTTCCGCACCATTCCCGCAATGAGCCTTCCAGCAGCAATCTCTACCCCAAATAGGTGTAATTTTTTACCTTTCTTTGTTCCAGGTTTGGTAACATTTCTTGCATCCGATGTAAGTGGCTGTGAACCAACCTCTTACTCCCTTTTTTCGAAGTCCGAAGTGGCCTTGCTCGTGCTGCCACGGATTAACAAGGTGTTGATCGCAACTTCCGGCCTACTCCCCGGGTTTACCTGAAGGCGGCTGGAACCGGGCCCCCCGGCCAGCATATTTTGACCGAGAAGCAACGGCACCAAGTAGCTGGCCATCAGACGGTGTTTATGTCCCAAGCTTCCGACCCTGGCTTGTTTTCCCTGCTTCCGCAGAAGCGGCCGCCGTGGAAAGAGTTCGCGCTCAGCACAGGTGTGCAGGGACTGGCCGTTTTCCTTGGCGTCTGGCTGCTCATGCTGCGCGCACAAATACTGGTTCCCACCCGCGACTACCATTTTGTTGAGTTGGTCAGTACGCCGCCCCCTGTAACTCATGTAGCCGCACCAGTTCGAGTGATTGAGCCGCCTCCTGTAGTCGCGGAAGTGCAGGCGCCGGCGCCAGAAACGTTGCGGGTGGTTGCTCCCGTGGTCAAACCCAAAGTGCAGCAGGAAGTCCCGACCCCACCCAAGGTTGAAATCGCAACCAAGCCTGTGCCGCAGCAACCGATGACTCCGGTGATTCCTCGACGACCCGTGCAAACCAACGTCTTTTCTACTGGCAGTTCAGAAGCTCCAACCATTGCCAAGGCCCCTGCGCAAGTTCAAACCGGAGGCTTCGGCGATCCCAAGGGCGTGCCCGAACGTTCAAATGAGCGCGAGCCGGTAAACATCGCGCGACTGGGATCTTTCGATGCGCCGGCAGGGCCCGGCTCCGGAAACGGCACCGCCGGTGCGAAAGGCGCACGCGGAGTGGTGGCCAGTGCGGGGTTCGGCAACGGCGTAGCGACCGGCGACAACAGCGGCAACGCGAACACTTCTCGTGGCACCGTGCGCCAGGCAGGATTCGGGGACGCTGAGTCGGTGGCCCCTACCCGCTCCAAGCCGGCCGAAACCGTTGCCACGACCACACCTCCCGAAATTCTCGCCAAACCCACTCCGGTGTATACCGATGAGGCGAAGAAGCTGCGTATCGAGGGCGAAGTGCTGTTGGAAGTGGTTTTTGAAAGTTCTGGCAAGCTTCGCGTTTTGCGCGTTGTCCGCGGCCTGGGTCATGGCTTGGACGAGGCTGCCATTCATGCGGCGGAGCAAATTCGTTTTAAGCCGGCGGTGCGGGATGGCCAGCCTGCCGATTCAAGTGGTGTGCTGCATGTAGTATTTCAATTGGCCTGAAGCAAAAAGCTTCGCGAAGGAACTTATGCGTAATTTCACTATCCCATTTCTGTGTTTATTGCTGATCGCGCTTTTCTCGCTGTCGGCCCTCGCCCAGGATGCCACCATCGGGACAGCGCCGCAACCCGCTCCAACGCTTGCTCCGGCACCCCCCAATCCGCCTGTCGCCAGTGCGCCATCGTTCAATGACGTGATTGATAAAACCGTGGAGCGCGAGCATTTCTTCATCGCCCAAATGCGCCACCTTCACCCCTTGGTCGAGACCTACATCCAGAACCTCAAGCCGGAGGAAGGCAAAGTGGTTCCCGCCAGCGACCAATATTTCCTGGGCCGGATTGACATGTCGAATGGCGCCGAAGACCGCGTATTCAAGAGCCAGTCAGGATTCGGACGCCGCTTTGTCTCCAAGCTCACCAGCATTTATGGCATGAAATTTCTGCCCCTCGGCTTTGCCCAGATGGTGGTGCTGGATGAAGATTTCCAGCGCAAAGACTACGATTTTTCCTTCGTTCGCCGTGAATTTCTGGGAGAAGTTCGCTGCCTGGTGATTGACGTTCAACCCAAGGAAAAAGGCGGCCGCATCCGGTTTGTGGGCAGGATTTGGGTGGAGGACCAGGACTACAACATCGTGCGCTTCAATGGCACCTACGGCCCCGACCAGCGCAACAGCAACTACCTGCACTTCGATTCGTGGAGATTAAATTTACAGCCTGGGCTGTGG
Source organism: Terriglobales bacterium (assembly GCA_963762965.1). Lineage (GTDB taxonomy): Bacteria > Acidobacteriota > Terriglobia > Terriglobales > Acidobacteriaceae > DATBAX01. Next base: position 2,658,884 of record CAVXME010000001.1, on the reverse strand, counting down.
CTGCCGGCTTACATCTACAGCGAAGAATCCGACAAGGTTTCCCGCGCCGGCCAGAAATTTCACTTCAAGGCCCAGACCCGGCTCTGGGGATACGATCTGCAAGCGATGTCCCATAATTCGGAATTCACCGAGATCTCCGTGGACTCGCCGCAGACCGTGCATGATCAAAGCGATGCCGCCCAGGACGCCACGCCCATGGAGAGCGAGCGGCGCTGGCAGCATGAAGCGGAAGATAACGCCATCGATAGGTTGCAGAAAATCGGTTTGCTGGCGCCCGAAGGCGACGTCGACAAAATTTTGCAGACGGTGGTCAACAATCTGATTGTGACCAACAACCTGAACATTGACCCAGCGGTGCGCACCCGCGTGATGCTTACTTTGCCGCTGGAATCGTTCACCATCGGCCACACCATTGTAGTCAGCCGGGGATTACTGGATGTATTGCCGGACGAAGCCTCGCTGGCCATGGTGTTGGCCCACGAACTGGGTCACATTGTGTTGGGGCACAATCTGGATACCAAGTTCGCGTTCAATGACCGCATGTTCTTCCCCGACGAAGACACCTTCGAGCGGTTAGATTTCGCGCGCAATAGTGGTGACGAGGAAGCCGCCGACAAGAAAGCCGTGGATCTGCTCGCCAATTCGCCTTACAAAGACAAGCTCGCCACCGCCGGCTTGTTCCTGAAAGCATTGCAGGAGCACGCTCCCGAGCTCAAGAGTTTGATTCGCCCTCACATGGGCAATGGGTTGGCCAGCGGAAACTCCCTGCGTATGTCGGCGCTGCTCAGCTCCGCTCCCAATGTGGATGGTAAACAAGCCGATCAGCTCGCCGCCTTACCTTTGGGAGGCCGCGTCAAGCTGGATCCATGGAGCAATCGGGTGGAGCTGGTGAAGACCAAGCCTGTGACCATCACCGCCACGGACGAGAAGATGCCATTTGAAGTGACACCCTTCTTCCCGTTCCTGACTCGATTCCCCAACCCAGGCGCGGAGAAAGTGGCTCTCACTGCGCCGGTCAACTAGATTTTGTGAAGAGATGGCGAGGAATTCCGCAGAGATCAAGTAGAGAGAAATAAGGGGAGTGGTGCAAATGCCCGCGAAGTTTGCGTGCATCGTCAGTGGAAGCTGCGACGCGTTGTTAGTTTGCGATAGAGCTTGACACTGCCGAGAACACGTTATTCGCGTTGCTGCCAATCAAACGGACCGTACCCACGACAATCACCAAAATCACCGCCAACATCACGGCATACTCGGCGATATCCTGGCCCTGCTCATTCGACCAAAGCTGCTTTAGAAAACTTGCCACGAACGTTCCTCCTTAGAGAGGTTCTGACCTCTCCACTCTATGAGAACAAACTCGTTGCTCCCATGCAAATTACCAAGGATTACCCCGAGTTATTAACTTTCAGTGTACATCGTAATTCTTGCTCTGCAAGCAGAACAATAGCCCACATGTGGTTTCTTATGGCACGAAAGTGCTATATCGGTCAGACAATCGGTTTTAGCGGCAAGGACTGATTGACGGCAAAAAGTGCCAGTTCCAGCCGCGTCGAAACCCCCAATTTATCAAAGATATTGCTCAGGTGGTGCTTGACCGTGTCTTCGCTGATCTTGAAGTACTCGGCAATCTCCTTGTTGGAATAGCCCGCCACCACCGCTGCAACAATCTCCAGCTCCCTGGGAGTAAGTCCAAACTTTCTCTGTCGTGCCTCTTCCCCGGAGGACTGCACCAAATTGCGAAGATACTGCACCAGATTGTGTACGCTCTCGCGGCCCACCCAGTATTCCCCCGCCATCACCGCGTGGATGGCCTTCAACAGAAGCTGGGTGGCGGAATCCTTTAGAACTACTCCCCGGGCCCCCAGTTGCAAGGCTTCGACAATCTGGTTCTTCTCCGCGGCCGCGGTCAGCAGAATGACTCGAACCGAGTTGGGGCCGGGGCCGGAACTCATTTCGCGCAATGCTTCCAATCCCGGATGCTTGGGCATGGCCAGATCGAGAAGAAGAATTTCGGGTTTTAGTTGTCCAGCGAGCTTCACCGCTTCCGCGCCGTCGCTGGCTTCGCCAATCACCTTTAAGTCCGGCTCCGATTCCAATAACCGCCGCAGGCCATCCCGGAAAATCGGATGGTCATCGGCAATTACGATTCGTACGGGTTGTGATCGCTTACTGTCCATAGACGACTTCCGGCTGTTGCGGGACACTGATCTCTAAACGCGAACCTTGGCCCGGACTCGATTCTATCGTGAGTTCACCATCAATCAAACGGACACGTTCCCCGATAACAACTGGTCCCTTGCCGAGTATATCCAGTTCGGGATGGGAAAGACGGCCAGAAAATGGAAATCCAGAACCGTCATCTTCGATGGTCAGGTTCCAGCGGCTGTTGCTCGCATTCAAACGAACCAGCACCTGTTTCGCATGGCTGTGTTTGCGGACATTGACCAGCGCCTCTTGAATAATGCGGGCCAGTTCGCGGCACACTGGCCGCGGCATATTCAGTTCAGCCAGTCCGGAAAAAAAGCGCGCGGAAATTCCGGTCTCCCGTTGAAATCTTTCCACGGTGTCACTGATAAAACCCAGAAGCTTGCGCGAGTCAACGTCCAAAGATTTCATCTGCTGCATCAATTCACGCAGCTTCAAGACTTCCTCGCGGAGCAGCCCCTGGATGCGGCCGAGTTCGTCGGTGACCGATGCTGAATCCTTGGTCGATTGCCGGCGCAGCACATCCACTTGCATTTCCACCGCAATCAGCGACTGCACCGCGCCATCGTGCAATTCACGGGCAAAGCGGGCGCGCTCCATGGCTTCCGCCCGACGCCGCAAACGACTCAGCAAATATACGTTGTAGACCGCGGGTCCGACTTGTCGCACCAGTTCCTGAAAAAAGCGGAGTTCCTCTTCCTGATCGCCGGCCAGCGTGGGATCGAGAAGAAAGATGCGGCCTGACCACTCGCGTCCAAAGAGAAACGAGACGGCCATCACCCGCTGAAACTCATAGCGTTGTGCAATCTGACCCAAAAATACCGGGTCGATATTTCGAATCCGCACACCGTCCGCATCCAACCCGAGGACCGAAAATTGTTTGACTCCGTTGGAGTCGGTACGCCAGGCACAACAAGTGGTTGCCGGGCATTCGTACATATAGGTTTCGCGATCGGAACCGGAGGAATCCAGCCAGCGGAATACCGAGGGACCTTCGCCGAAATTACGGGCTTCTCCCACAAACACGTGGTGGCTGTTCGCTTCCTGCGATGCAATCAAGGCCAGCTTGGCGCCATAGGTGGACAGCAACTCGCTGGCAATCTCCTGAAGCGTGCCTGCCAGTCCGGCTTCTACCCGGGCTTTTCCCACGATCCGCGCCACCACCGCTTTTTCGGCGCGAAGTTGTTTCTGCTGCTCGGCCAGGTATCCCAACAGCAAGCCCATCACCAGAAGATAAATCGAGCGCATAAAGAGATGCTTGGGCTCGAAGTCGGTGACATTTTTGTTTAGCAGCGGCAGGTGGTGAAACTGGAACACGCGGTCCATGAAGATAAGCAGTCCCTGACGAACCGCAAGACTCTCGATCCAAAGCAGCACGACCGAGGCAGCCGCGGTTCCCACCGTCTCCCACAAGCCCCAACGGTAAGCAGCAGCTGCCAAGACAAAAACAAAGAAGAGGAAAAATGCGTTGCCCTGCCCGGTGGTAAAGATGAGAATCAGGGTCGGCCAAATCACGTCCGCACTGTGGACCAGTAACCGGAACGATGCGGTTGATTCCTGCCGCCGTCGCAGGAAAATAATGATAATGACGCCCTGGGCAATGTAGAAAGCCAGTAGCGCAAACGCCCAAAGCGAGTAACGGATTTCACCCGGATCCATCCAGATCGCGACCAGCGCAGAAATGGCGAGAAAAACCCGCGCAGTCGCCAGCCAACGTTCAATCCGGCGGATTTCCCCAGGACCCAGGGGGGCCCGAAGTCTCCAAAGAAAACGATGTCGAAGGGCTCGGAAGTTCAATCGATTCGACCACAAAACCGCGGCTATCTTACAGATGGTATTGGGGCAAAGAAATAAGAGCAAGGGAAACTTCCCTTGCCCACCGGGAAACGGTCATCGAAAACACCGGTGTCTTCATTACCCTGGTAACGTTTCTGACCGATGTCTGATGTCTAGAATGGGTCTCGCGACCTATGTCGAAGCGCTCCATATTATTGATCTGGGCGGCAGTTGGTCTGGTGTTCGCCCAGGCCGCGGCCTCGGTGTTTCTGCACCAGAGCTTTAAGCTCCTCTTCTTCAGTGACATCACCCAGTGTATTTTGCTGCTTTTCGGAGCTCTTTCGTTTCTTCCCAATGTGCTGGTGACCCGGGGAAGAATTCGGTTGTTCTGGGTTCTCACCATGCTCGGACTCATCTTCTGGTTCTCCTACCAACTGTTGTGGACCTATATTGAGGTTTTCCAGCGGCAGGAGGTACCCGAAATATTTGGCGGAGACATCGTGCTCGTTCTCCATCTTGTTCCCATGATGGCGGCGCTGGCGTTGCAACCTCACGTGGAACAGGATGACCGGACCGTCCGCCTGGGATCGCTGGATTTCGCTTTGCTGATGGTTTGGTGGTTTTATCTTTATCTTCTTTTCGTAATTCCGTGGCAGTATGTGCAAACCAATAACGTCTTCTACGGGGAAAACCTGAACGCCCTGTATCTTGCCGAGAAGATCGCATTTCTCTCGGGACTGGTCGTGGTCTGGTGGAGAAGTACGGGAGCGTGGCGAACCATCTATGCCCACTTTTTCGGCGCCAGCCTGATGTATGCGCTAAGTTCGTACGTGGCCAACTGGGCCATTGGACTGAATAAATACTATTCCGGCAGCTTGTACGATTTTCCCCTGGCCGCTTCCATGGCCTGGTTCATTATGCTGGGTGTGCTGGCGTACAGGTCTTCCCCGAAGCCGCAGCCGGCTCGAAGTTCGGTCAGCCACGGCGTGTGGGTAGCTCGTCTGGGCATGATTGCCATCTTTTCCCTTCCTCTGTTCGCCGGATGGTCGGTTTTCGATACTTCGACACCAACCCCCGTGCGCACGTTTCGTCTGGTGGTTACGCTGGGCTGCATTCTGGTGATTGGGATCATGGTTTTTCGCAAACAGCATTTGCTTGACCGGGAACTGATCGGACTTTTGCGTGCGTCGGAAGAATCATTTGAAAATCTTCGGCGGCTCCAGGTCCAGCTGGTGCAGTCCGAGAAACTGGCCTCGCTCGGACAACTGGTGGGCGGTGCGGCCCACGAACTGAACAATCCTTTGACCGCCATGCTCGGTTATTCCGAAATACTCTCCGAAACTCCGCTCAATGCGGAGCAGCGAGCTTTGGCGGAAAAAATAGGCCAGCAGGTGCGGCGGACCAAAGCCCTGGTGGCAAGCCTGCTCAGTTTTGCCAAACAGGTCCCGGTGGAGAAAAGCCTGCTCAACCTGAATGCGCTGACCAATACCGCGGTCAAGCTGTCCCAGCCGCAGCTCCGCTCGGCCAACATTCAGGTGCGTACTGATCTAGCTGCAAACTTATCGCCGGTCCTCGGCGACTCCAATCAGCTCTTACAGGTTTGTCTGCATATCACCAACAATGCGCTCTATGCCATGTCGGCGAAGGGCGGTATGCTGACCGTCAGCACCCGCGAAGACGGAGATCGCGTCTTATTGGAATTCTCTGATAATGGCCCCGGAATGGTGGAACCAGCGCGAGTCTTCGACCCCTTCTACACCACCAAACCGGTGGGACAAGGAACTGGATTAGGATTGAGCGCCTGCTATGGAATCATCCATGAGCACGGCGGCAAGCTCATGTGTGAAAACCGTGCCGGCGGCGGAGCGACGTTCCGCATCGAATTGCCAGTTTCCGCCAATCGTGCGGTCCATCAACTTCTGGTTGCGAATCCCAGCACACTTGCAGCAGTCGCTAAAGACTGAGCGATGACTCCACGGTTCGCTTTAGCTGCCCACACGCAGCGTAGATGTCTCGTCCTCGAGGACGGCGGATGAACGCGGCCACGCCTGCGTTGATCAATATGCTTTGAAATTGCAGCACCCGTTCTTCGGCGGGGGTTCGAAACGAAATCCCCGGCCCCGGATTGAGCGCGATCAAATTCACCTTGGCGCTGAGACCTCGAATCAGTTCAACCACTTCGCGCGCGTTTTGCGCCGAATCATTCACCTGGTCGAGCAGGACATATTCGAATGTCAGCTTCTCCCGGTTCCGCAGTGGAAAATCCCGGGCCGCCGCGATCAGCTTCTCCAGATTCCACTTGCGGTTAATGGGCATGAGCTGTGTACGTAGTTCATCGTTGCTCGCATTCAGCGAGATCGCCAATTTCGGCCGCACCGCCTCAGCGCCCAAATCATAGATGCGGGGCACGATACCTGCGGTCGAAACTGTCATACGCGACTGGGGAATACCCACTCCCTCCACCAGCAAGCGGACGGCTTTGATGAAATTATCGTAGTTAAGAAACGGCTCGCCCATTCCCATGAACACCAAGTTCACCCGCTCCTGCCGATACAACACCTGCTGATCTTTCAACACAGCACAAACTTGCCCCAGAATTTCTCCGACCGTGAGATTTCGCTTGAGGCCAAGCTTGGCGGTCAGGCAGAACTGGCAATCTACCGCACAGCCAACCTGGCTGGAAACGCAGATAGTGCCTCGCCTCCAACCGCGCTCCAGAGGGACTTCGTTTGAGTCACCTGCATCGCTGCCATCTCCCTTTTCGCCACCGTCGCCTTCCGGCATCCAGACGGTTTCCACGCTCTGCCCGTCGGCAAAGGCCATGAGGTAGCGGACCGTCCCATCTTTCGAAAGAAATTTCTGTTCGATCTTCGCTGCACCGACAGAAAAGCCGTCATCGATTAGGTGCTCACGAAAATCCTGAGGAAGGGTCGAAATCTGCTCGATCGAATCAATCCGCTGGATGTAAAGTGCTTCAAAACATTGCTTCGCTCGATAGGGAGGATGCTCTAATTCGAGCATAAGATCCGTAAGCTCCTGAAGAGTAAGGCCTAACAACGTTTTGGAATGGTTGTCACTCATGTTTCTAATGCTGGCACTGATCCTGTTTACTTATTGTAGAGAAGATTCTGACTTCATAGAGTGCAAGGATCGAGGCTAGATCCGCGAATAAGTCGTAATCGACTGATTATAAATGGCTAAGCATGCATTCGCGCTCGTCGGCTCAGTGTGTAACAATACTTGTAGCTCCTTCCCGAAGAACTGTTGGTGAATTTCAAACATGGTTGACGAAGTTCGTAACATCCGACGCGAAGTGTTGCCCAACGGGCTCACCATTATCACTGAGCAGATGGAGCACATTCGTTCGGTTTCGATCGGAATCTGGATCAAGACAGGTTCGCGTGACGAAGACCAGCCCACCAACGGCATCTCCCATTTTGTGGAACACATGGTCTTCAAAGGGACCAAGCATCGTTCGGCGGAAGAAATCGCCCGGCAGGTGGACTCCATCGGCGGCGGCATGGATGCATTTACTGCCAAGGAATGCATTTGCTTCAACGTGAAGGTTCTCGATGACCACCTTCCCATCGCGCTGGATGTTCTCAGTGATCTGGTATTGCATCCGACGTTCACTGCCGAGGACATCGCCCGCGAACGCGGCGTGATTCTGGAAGAAATCAAAATGGACGAAGACAGCCCGGATTATCTTGTCCACGAAATCTTCACCCAGAATTTCTGGAAGGACCATCCATTGGGACGTCCGATCCTAGGCACAAAAGATACGGTGAAAAAGTTCGAACGCGAGCCGGTGCTGGATTTTTACAAGCAGCGTTTCGCTCCCGGCAATCTGATCATTTGTGCCGCCGGACATTTGAAGCACGAGCAATTTGTAGAGCTTGTTACTAAGCACTTTCATCACATGAAGCCGGTCAAGAACGGCTTCCAAAGTCAGCGGCCGGCCATTGTGCCGCGCATCATTATGCGCAACAAAAAGGCCCTCGAACAAGTGCAGATTTGTATTGGAGTGCCGTCGCATCCCATCACGCACGAACGGCGCCATGCCTCGTATATTTTGAACACTTTGCTCGGCGGAGGGATGAGTTCGCGCCTGTTCCAGAATATTCGTGAGCGTCAGGGACTCGCCTATGCGATTTACAGCGATCTGAATCCTTATCGCGATACTGGGTGCCTTTCCGTGTATGCCGGGACTTCGCGCGCGTCGGCAGCCAAGGTGGTGCAGTCCGTGGTCTCAGAGTTCGCCAAGCTCAAGAAAGAAGAAGTTCCCGCCGAAGAATTGCGCCGGTCGAAGGACCAATTGAAGGGCAGCCTGATGCTGTCCCTGGAATCTTCGACCGCAAGGATGTCGAATCTGGCGCGGCAGGAGATGTATTTTGACCGTTTCTACGGATTGGACGAACTGATCGAGAAAATCGAAGGGGTTAAGGCTGAAGAATTGCAGGAACTGGCCAACGAGTTCTTTCGCACGGAGTCCGTCGCAGTGACCGTGCTGGGTAATCTGAATGGTTTGAAGCTCACCCGCGAACAGCTGGCCTGCTAACCAATAGCTCGCAAAACCCCCTATTTGCAGCTTTGTAACTTTCTGCTTTTCCGTACATCCCACTTACGCGCGGAAATCCGCGGCACCCAATCGACCTACAAACTCATTCTTAGGAGAATCCATGAAAAACCTCGTTAGCAAGCTGATGGCCATGTGTTTCCTTGCGATCTCGATGACCGCTTTCGCCCAGGACACCATGAAGCAGGACGACTCCAAGCAGGACACCATGAAACAAGACACCATGAAGAAAGACGATATGGCGAAAGACAAGAAGGCCGCCAAGACCAAAAAGACCAAGACCAAAAAAGATGACATGAAAAAAGACGATATGAAGAAAGATGACATGAAGAAGGACGACATGTCCAAGGACAACATGAAGCAGAACTAGCCCGCCCGGCCGTCTTTAATTCTTCACTCCGGGTGGCGCTGAACCACTCAGCAGGTGCTGCCCGGAGATTTCCTACAGCGGATTTTCCGGGTCCAAGTTCTAGCTCACCGCTTTTTTCTCGAATTGCCGCAGCCCAACCACCAGCAACAGAACATCAAAGAAAAGCAGCATGCAAAGTACGGCCACGATGGATAAATGTGGAAACTGCGGCACCAGAGTGGCGCGCATGCCTTCACTGGCATACACCAGCGGATTGATGAGCACAAGTTTTTGCAGGATGGGAAAAGTCTTCAGCGCGCTCCACGGATAGTACGTGCAGCCAAAGAAGATCATTGGCGTGATGACCATGCCGAACATCAATCCAATATGCTGCTGATTGATGCTGCACCCCAGAGCCAAGCCTCCGCAGGCGGAGAAAGTCGCGATCAGCACGATCACCAGGGCGAAGGTCCATGGGGCGTGAATGCTGATATCAACGCCGGGGCGAAGCACGAGCCACGCCAGCGGGATCACGATCAGCCCGGAGACCAGCGCTTGCAACATTCCGGCGATGACTTTCTCGATCGCGATCCAGGCCACGTCAATGGGGGCGAGCAGGCGGTCTTCGATTTCGCGGGTCCACTGGAACTCAGCGATGAGCGGCATGGCCACTGCCCAGATTCCGGTGAAAACCATGCTGATGGCGATAATGCCGGGGAGCAGCAGGCTCTTATACGCCGCCGGCAAATAGCCGCTGCCGACCATCACCTTGCCGAAAATGAAAACAAAGAGCAGCGGCTGAAGGAAGGTTTGCAGAAAGAGTTGGACCGCGTTACGCCGCGCCACGTGGGCGTCGCGCGCGAGCATGGCGAAAAAAGTTTTCCAGTTCAATCGCGCAGGCTCCTTCCGGTATGGTGCAGGAAAAGGTTTTCCAGACTCGGCTCGGAAATGTGAACGTCGGACAATTCCGCGCCTGCGTTCGCAGCCAAGTTCGCGATTTCAGGAATGAGCGAACCGCCGCGATCGGCATAGACGTCGGCGCCGGTGTTGTCCGCAGCACGAACCTCTCGCACGCCCGCCATTGACCGCAAGCGATCCAACAGATCCGCAGTCTGATTTCCGAAGCGAAGGCGCAGTAGAAACCCTCCGGGAATCGAGGCCTTCAACTGCTCTGGCGTCCCCACGGCAATCACATGGCCATGGTCAATGATGGCGAGGCGCTGGCAGAGCCCGTCGGCCTCTTCCATGTTGTGAGTCGTCAGCAGGACAGTTCTTCCTTCGCGGTGGTATTCGCGAATGATGTCCCACAACAGAATCCGGGTTTGCGGGTCGAGTCCGGCGCTGGGCTCATCGAGAAACAAAACTTGTGGATCGTGCATCATGGCGCGGGCAATGGAAAGCCGCTGCATCATGCCGCCGGAAAAGCCGCGTACCATTTGATTTGCACGCTCGGTAAGCTTGAACTTTTCCAGCAACCCGTCGGCGCGTTCATTTCTTAGCTTGGATCCAATGCCGAAATAAGCGCCGTGATAAACAAGAATCTCGCGCGCAGTCAAAGAAAAATCCAAATTTGGACGCTGCGGCACTACCCCGATCAGATGCTTGACCCGCGCCTGTTCCTTCCACACATCGTGCTCGCCAATCCAGGCTTGGCCTGATGTCGGCCGCACTCGCGTGGTCAGGACTCCGACCGTGGTGGATTTGCCCGCGCCGTTGGGGCCGAGGAGTCCAAAAATTTCTCCGGGAAGAATCTCGAGCGAAAGTCCGTCGAGGGCGGGAATTTGGGTCTTCGGCTGCTTCCCGCCTTTGGCGTCGGCGCGTGCAATAAATCCGCCCGCCGCTCCTAAAGGCGGAGCCGAGCTATAGACTTTGCGCAGGTCCTGAGTGCGAACGCCAACGGCCATTTCCGAAGAGTCCTCAATCGTGAGCAGCTGAAGTTTTCAAAGTATATCTCAAGAAATGGGCCGGATCGAATCCACCGTTCGTTGACTCGCGCATGCCACGTCCGTAAGATGAATCGTCCCGCAATCCGGGCGTTTCCCTTATCATCGAATCCGCATGATCGGCCAAACCATTTCGCACTACCGCATTGTGGAAAAGCTCGGCGGCGGCGGAATGGGCGTGGTCTACAAAGCCGAAGACACGCGCCTGCAACGCTTTGTGGCCCTGAAGTTCCTGCCCGATGAAGTGGCAAATGATCCGCAGGCCCTGGAACGCTTTCGGCGCGAGGCACGGGCCGCGTCGGCCCTGAACCATCCCAACATTTGCACCATCTACGACATCGGCGAAGACCAGGACCGTCAGTACATCGTGATGGAGTACCTCGAAGGCAGCACGCTGAAATATCGCATCGAGGGAAAGCCAATTTCTGTGGAGCAGTTGGTGGATTTTGCGGTGCAGATTGCCGATGCTCTGGATGTGGCGCACACGGCCGGAATTGTTCATCGCGATCTGAAGCCGGCCAACCTGTTTCTCACCAAGCGTGGGCAGGCAAAGATCCTCGATTTCGGCCTGGCTAAAGTGTCGGGCCCATCGCCGCAGCATTTGGGAGCGACCATGGCCACCGCAGCGGTGGACCCGGCGAATCTTACCAGCCCAGGCAGCACGGTTGGCACGGTGGCCTACATGTCGCCCGAACAAGCGCGCGGCGAAGAACTCGACGCCCGTACTGATCTGTTTTCTTTCGGCGCGGTGTTGTATGAAACCGCGACCGGGCGGCAGCCTTTTATCGGCAACACCTCGGCCGTGATTTTTGACGCCATCCTGAATCGCGCGCCCACGGCGCCGGTGCGTCTGAATCCTGATTTGCCTCCGGAACTGGAGCGGATCATCAACAAAGCGTTAGAGAAGGACCGAGACCTGCGTTATCAGGTGGCTTCGGAAATGCGCGCCGATCTCAAGCGTTTGAAACGCGAGATTGATTCCGGAAAGAGTTCGTCAACCAGTGCAGCCGCGCCGGCCATGACGCCTTCGGAGTCAACCCCGATAACGGCGACGCCGTCTGGCCTGGCGGTCCGACCGGCATCGGCGATCTCAAATCCAGCTTCGTCGGCGAGTGGAGTCGCCACTTCGCAACGCATTGAAAGCGGATCGGGGCAATCGGTGGCGATTTTGCCGGCTGCTGTCCAGGTTTCATCAGCCCGCAAGTATTGGATCCCCGCAGCGGTTGTTTTCTTGATCGCGATCGCGGTCGGCATCTGGTATTGGCGCGGCAAAACCAGCGCGTCGCAAATCGAATCCATTGCAGTGATTCCGTTCGCCAACGTGGGAGGCAATGCGGACACCGATCTGCTCAGCGACGGCCTGACAGAATCGTTAATCAGCAGCCTCGCCCACGTGCCCGAGCTGAAAGTGAAATCGCGCAACTCCGTCTTCCGCTATAAGGGAAAGGATATAGACGTCCAGAAAGTCGGCAAGGAATTGACCGTAGATGCCCTGCTCACCGGCCGGGTGGTGCAACACGGGGACGCGATCCAGGTCAGTGCCGACCTCACCAGCGTGGAGGACAATACCGAGATTTGGGGCGAACAGTACGAGCGCAAAACGTCCGACATTATCGCCCTCCAGCAGCAAATCGCGGGCGACATTGCCGACAAGCTGCGCTCGAAATTGAGTGGAGATGAAAAGCAGCAAGTCACCAAGCAAGGCACACAGAATGCGGATGCCTATCAGCTTTACGTGAAAGGGCGTTACTACTGGAATAAGCGCACGAACGCCGATATCCAGAGTGCCATTTCGTATTTCAACCAGGCCATCGACAAAGATCCCTCCTATGCCTTGGCGTATGCGGGGCTGGCAGACGCGTATAGCGTACTAAGCGCATACGGCGACGACCCCAATGAGGTCATTCCTAAATCGATCGTGGAGGCCCAAAAGGCACTGGAACTCGACCCCACACTCGCCCGTCCGCACGCTGTTTTAGCTGCCAACTGGATGGAATACACTTACGATTTTTCCAAGGGCGAAGCTGAGTACAGAAAGGCATTGGAGCTCGATCCCAGCGACGCCACCTCGCACGAGTGGTTTTCCGAGGACCTCGCCAATCTTGGTGGCCGTGTGGAGGAATCGATCGAGGAAGCCAATCGTGCGCGCCAACTCGATCCGCTATCGCCGATCATGGGTTACTGCCAGGGACAGGCCTACCTCGCGGACCATCAATTCGAGAAGGCGATTGCAATCTTCAAGAAAATGACTGTCGACGATCCCGACTTTGGCAGAGCGCACACAGGCCTGGCCTTTGCATATTGGGGCAACCGCCAATATCCACAAGCCATTCAGGAATTCAAGACGGGATCTCAATTGGAGGGAGATCAGAAGGTCAACGAGTTCGCCGCTGCATTGGACGCGGGCTTCCGCTCCGGGGGATGGCCGAACGCTTTGCATACAGCGATTGAACTATGGCTTGCTCGACGCAAAGCCAAGATCGGTTACGTGTCTCCGTTCGAAATTGCCCGCCTGTATGGCGACTTGGGTGACAAGAACCAGGCCTTTCAATGGCTCAACACGGCCTATCAGGAGCATGATTTCCTAATGAACTCTCTCAGGACCGACTTTACTCTCGATTCCTTGCACTCCGATCCACGGTACGCGGAACTGGTACGCAAAATCGGTTTTCCGCAATAGCTCGATTTCAGGCCGGCGCCCCGAACCTTAAGTGTTTCCTGGCGAAATCCATGGCTACGTTGGTCAGGTATTTTGCCAAGCAATGAATGCAAGGGACATACCCCTCATGTTCGGCTTCTTCAGCGGTCAAAGAGCGAATCTTGCCATCGTTGGTGCGAAGATATTTGCAACCGGCGATGTGGAAAATTTTGGAATGCTCCGACACCAGTACCGGCAAGCTTGCAGGAATATTATTGCCTGACTTCGCCAGCGGCGACTGTTGGGCCACTTGGTTTGGAGTTCTTGGTCTCGCGAGAACAATGCCCCCGGCGATCAGCGCCAGGGCCGCGGCGGCCACGACCCATCCGAAAATGGTTCCACGTTTGGCGGGCATTTCCTTCGCGAGCCGTTTCTGCAATCGTCCACTGAATCCCAGCGGCACCTGAAACAGACGCTCATCGCCGTAAAGCTGCACGATGTTTCGCGTGCCTGCCAGTACGGAAGCACACTGCGGGCAGGTGCGGAAATGCTCGTCCAGGGCAGTGCGCAAGGCTGGATCGAGGTCGTTCTCGAGATAGTTTGAGACTTCCTGCCAGACATGTTCGCAGGTGACTACCATGGCTTGTTCCCTTTCTGGAAAGATTCGCGGCTGAACCACCCACCCGCCATTTTTGGGGCGAGCAGGTCCCGCAACATCAGCCGTGCCCGCAGCAGCCGGGTCTTGACTGATGCCCGCGAAATTCCCAGCGTCTCCGCAACCTCTTCGATGCTCAAGTGATGCACATCCCGTAACACAAATATCTCGCGATACTTATCGCCCAACGAGGCCAGAGCTTCCAAAAGAAGCTCGCGGACTTCGGCGCGCTCCAGCGACTCCGAAGGAATTTCGCGCCAATCGGCAAACTCGCGCGGAGTGTAGGTCCCGGCCTCGTCCTGTTGTTCTCCCAGAGGTTGCATGATTTCGGCGTGTTCCCTCCTTCGGCGCATGCGAGCTTCGTTAATGGCAATCTGAATCAGCCAGGTGCTGAAGCGCGACTCCGCGCGAAACTGGCCGATGTGCGCAAAAGCCTTCAGAATCGCTTCCTGGGCGGCGTCCTCGGCATCGGCCGGATTGCGCAAAATCGCGAATGCTGCCGCGTAGACCCTTCGTTCATAAGGCCGAACCAGTTCGTAAAAAGCGTCGCGCTCCCCATTCTGAATACGCCGAATCAACTCCTGTTCGCGCGCATCCTCCGGGGGAGGTGACTTGACCGAAATGGCTCCGTCCACGATGAGCATTTTCCTGGGCTGACTCTTTCAAGGCCGATCTAGCGGGGTCCGTACTCCGGATTCTTTTTCCATCCGATCAGCATGGAAACAAAGTTGTTCCAGCCATGCAATATCACCATGACCAGATGGCCAAAGACGAAAAAGATCATGGCCCACATGACCAGAAAATGCCAGATACGCGCGTAATGAAAACCTCCCATCATCCAGGCCAGCCAGGAAAACTGCACCGGTTTCCAAATGGCCAGACCGGTGAGCACGGACAACACACCCAGGCCAATCGCCGTCGTGTACGCCTGCTTTTGCAGGGAATTGTAGGCTTCAGTCACCGGCGGCTTTGGCCCAAAGAAAAAGTAATAGCGCACCATGGGCCAAATCCCGCGAATATCGCGGGGAACGAACAGCACCTGGCGATAGTGTCCGCTGAACAACTGATAGCCCAGATAAACCAGCCCGGTGCCCATGTAGATCCACATGAAGGTCAGGTGCCATTGCAAAGCGCCACCCAGCCATCCCCCAATCGCCAAAGATTTGGGCCAGTTAAGCAGATTGTGTTGGGGAATCTTGGGTCCGAAACTGGGGAAGGCGCGAAAGATCTGGAGGCCGCTTCCGGCCATCACGAATAACGAGATCGCATTCAGCCAGTGGCACAGTCGCACTACCAAGGGATGCTCGTTGACCGCGGTGGTGATCGCGTCACCCTTTTCGGACATGATTTCAAGTACGGCTTCGCTCACGGTTTCTCCGATTCGTTTCGACTAATTCATAGGTCCTTCGTTCGCAAAGAACACTCTCTCAGGATGACAATGATTTTTCATAGGCCATAAAAGTCCGAGTACCCCTGGTCTTCCCAGTACCCCACTCGGTCCAGAACGTTTGTGACTTTAAGGTCGGTCAGATACTTGGCCTGTTTGTAACCCACTTTCGTCGGAATCTGCAATCGCAGCGGAGCGCCGTGCGCACGGGTGAGTGGCTCGTCATACATTTCGTAGCAAAGCAGTGTCTGCGGATGCAGGGCGGTCGCCATGTCGAGTGACTCGTAATAATCGTCGGCACACTCAACCATCACAAAGCGCGCGCTGAGATCTGCTCCGATCATGTTCAAATAATCGGAAAGGCGCGCGCCGCCGAATCTGCCGATCACGTCCCAACCTTCCACGCAAACGTGCCGGGTATTTTGGCGATATTTCTGAAGGGTCTGAATCTGCGCCAGCGTGTAATCGCCCGGCTTTTGGACCGCTCCAGTTACGGTCAATGTCCATTTGTCAAAATCGACTTCGGGATCGTCTACGTCATAGCCGTTGATGGGAAACTTACGGAAAGGGGTAAGCTCGGCATCTGCAAACGTCGGCGCCGCATGTCCCCGGCGGAATAGCCGGGCGGAGGCCCAGTCACTGAATGCCAGGCCCGTCTTTAATAGGGGTTCGCGGAACTTGGGGAGGGCAAACGCCCCCAGGGCCACGACCGGAGCCAGTTTCAGCAACTCCCGTCGATTCATACGTTTAAACTTGCGTTCGTAAGATCGCATTACCATGACAGCTCTCCGAAGACTGGATATTACTCCAGTGCCGCACCATTAGGATGTGCGAAAAAGCGAAAGGTTACCACTTCTTATGCTGGCTTCTAAGGTGATTTCGAGGGATAATGATGCCTCAAAGCCCGCCCCCACGGGCGGGAGATCTCCGAAATGCCCATCGTGGAAGAACACAGTGATTTGCAGGTAAGTCGCGTGCCCCCGCAGTTTTCCGAACATAAGCAACGCCGCCGGATGCTGGTTGCCCTGGTGCTGTTGGTCTGTGCACTGGCCCTGGTGCTATACCGTGATCGCGACCTTTTGTTCCCGTCCGCGCCGGACACGGATTCAGACGTTCAAACCGAAACCGCCCCAACGACCACAGCCGTTTCCGAACCCGGCACAACCATTGTGCGGGAACCGGTTTCCAAGCATGCAAAATCGAAGCCGCAAACTGCCGCCCCCGCAAAGGACGATGCTCCTGCGGCCGGCGGGCCGGTGGTTACCACCAGCCGCGCCGTGCTGCCTCCGCTCGAAATAGAAGTCGTGGCGGGCGATCAGCATCAGACCATCCAGGCCACCAACAACCCTTCGATCAAAGTTGATTTACAGCCGCGCAACTCCGGCCAAAACAGTACGCCGCGAACAACCCCGACACCCGAAGATGCGGGTCGCGGTGCGGTCAATGCTTCCGCGCAAGTCCGGCTGTCGCCAGGAACCGCGATGGTAGTCTCGCGCCCGGTGCAGCCCGACTATCCGTTGCTCGCTCGCCAGATGAAGGTGCAGGGCTCGGTCATCCTGCAAGCCTTGATCGGCAAGGAAGGAAGTATCCAAGAACTACAGGTGCTAAGCGGGCCGGCAATCCTTTCCGCCGCGGCACGCGAAGCGGTGAAGCAGTGGCACTTCAAACCGTATCTCCAGTCCGGTCTGCCGGTGGAAACGGAAGCTCGCATCACGGTGAATTTCACCATTTCAACCAATTAGAGTGTCTTGTACCATCGAAGAGACTTCCTCCACCTGGAGGTAACTGCCGAGCTGGGCGAAGGCGCGGTTGAAGCACGGTTGGACGGACGATTCACCGTCGATTGAGATGGCAACGCCGACACGATCCCATAAAAGCCGCCCTGACGTCAGCCCCGACTTGCCCTTGCCGACTCTTCTGTCCCACGTGCTGGTTGCATTCACCATCGAGTTCGATAACGAGGCTGAACGGCAAATGCAACATCGGACGACGAAACATGGCACAACAGCGCACGGTTTGGGTGCAGGTTCGCTCCACGCTCCATGGCTGGTTTCATTGGTGATGTGGTCGAACTGCATGCGGTTCGTCGGCGATCAGGGGATTCGTATCGGCGAACTTGAAGACCTCGCCGGAACGAAAACAAACTTAAACGGCATGGAGAGGTGGGGATACATCGTCATCGAGCCTGCGGCAGGCGATAGCCGGGCAAAACCGCCGCGTTCCAACTGGCTGATTCGTGCAACTCCCGCTGGGCGCAAGGCCCAGGAAATATGGCGGCCGCTGTCCGGCGTGATCGAAGCCCGTTGGCAGACGCGTTTCGGCAAGGACACGATCGACCAACTTCGGGAATCATTGTGGGCGCTGATCAGCCAGATTGACTGCGAGCTGCCTGATTGCCTCCCCATCCTCGGGTACGGGCTGTTCAGCCGGGTTCCGGAGCGCAAGCGACGGGCCGCGGACGCGCGCCACGATGACGCCAGTTCCCTCCTCCCGTTGTCGGCGCTGCTGTCCCGGGTATTGCTGGCGTTCGCCATGGAATTCGAACGCCAGTCGGAATTGTCGCTGGCGATTAGCGCCAATATGGTTCGGGTGCTTGATGAGCAAGGGGTGCGCATTCGAGACCTCCCACTCATGACTGGCGTTTCGAAAGAAGCAATCAGCATGGCGCTGGGTTTTCTACAGAAAAGGGGCATGGCCAAAATTGAGATAGACTCCTCAGTCCGTCGTGTCAAGTTGGTGCGGCTCACGCCCAAGGGGCGCGAAGCTCAGGAGACCTATCGCCGGCGGCTTCACACCATCGAGGAGCGATGGGAAGTGCGCTTCGGAAAAAACACGCTCCGTAACCTTCGCCGGTGTCTTAAGAAGTTGGTCGGCGAACCCACGGCCCAGTTGTCACCCTTATTCCGCGGATTGGAGCCCTTCCCCAGCGGGTGGCGAGCCTCGGTTCGCCAGCCTGGTACGCTGCCACACTATCCCATGGTGCTGCACCGTGGAGGCTACCCGGATGGCAGTTGAGAGAGCTACAAATAATTTTGGGAATGATGGCGATTGTTGTATAGGGAGGTCAAATCAGTTTTCGACTTAGGAGCGGGGCGGAACAACATTGAGCCAGGAAAGGTGAGGACCAAAGTTTAACGGGCGTCCCGACTCTTTCGAGTCCGCGGACGCCCGGGCAGCCCTCCCCCAGAACTGCTCACTCACGAAGCTACAGATTGCCTGGATGTTTGGGAATGGCACTTACGTGCCAGACCGGCCCACCAAGGTGCTATCCTCCAAAATCGGCCATCAGCGGGCGGTTCGGCCGATCATAGAGTCCGTAATCGGAGCCCGCGACACTCGATTCCGGCCCTGAGCCTTGGCGCTATAAAGAGCAGCGTCGGCGGCGTGAAGGAGGGTTTCGCAATTGAGCAGTTCCTGGCTGTCAGGATCCGCCGACGCAGCCCCCAGACTGAGGGTCACGGACAGAGGGCCCGCGCTCGTCTCGATGGGCGGGTCTGAGATAGAACGGCAGAGTCGCTCCGCGCTGGCGACGAGGTCGACGGCATTGCATCCGGGAAGAACGATCAAGAATTCTTCCCCGCCATACCGGCCCACCGAGTCATAGCCTCGAACTCCTGCGGCCAATCGGTTTGCCGCTTCCCGCAGGACGGTGTCGCCCACCAAGTGCCCGTGGGTATCGTTGATGCTCTTGAAGTGGTCCAAGTCGGCCATGATCACGCCCAGAGGATCGCTGGTCCGCCGCCGGCGCTGCACTTCTTTTTCCAAGAGATCCATGATTGCGCCCCGGTTCCACAGGTTGGTCAGGCGATCATGGGCGGCTTCAAACTGCAAGGCGTTCTTGGCGTGGAGCAGGGCGGCTTGCAGTTCCAGAATCCTTTTGCCGGCGCGAACCCGGGCCCGCAACTCGTCCACATCGAAGGGCTTGGTGAGATAGTCATCCGCGCCGGCTTCCAGACCGGCAACCACATCCTGTTTGTCATCCTTGGCTGAGAGCAGCACGACATACTTGTACGGACTCTGCTCGAGACTTCGGATCTTCCGGCAAACTTCGATGCCATCCATGGCCGGCATCATCCAGTCGAGAATGGCCATCGCGGGAGCGTCGGGCCGTTGCAGTGCTCTCCACGCGTCTGCCCCGTTATCGACGGCAATGACACGATACTTCCATCTTTGCAACCAACTCTGGAGGACGTGGCGAAAAATGGAATCGTCTTCTGCAATCAGCACCGAATCGAGAGCGGAAGGCGCTTCCCCGGGGGTCAATTTCGGATCACTGGTGAGAACGCTCATGGATTCCCTGCTTCCAGGTTTTTCAAGGCTGACTGCACGCCCATTAATTCCCGCTCCAGAACGGCGAAAATTGCCGCCGCTTGCGACAGATCCTTGTCATTTCCCATATTTTCGAGCTGCCGCGCTGCTTGTGACGCAGTTTCCGCCCCCAAATAGCCCACCTCACCTTTAATGCTGTGAGCCACCCGCTTCACGGTTTCGGCATCACCATCGACCACCGCTTGCCGCAGCTTTTCCAGAAGCTTGGGCGACTCCTCCAGGTAGATCTGGCAAAGTTCACGCAGCAGTTCCTCATCGCCGCCAAGCCGATTGAGGGCTTGGGCTTTGCTCCAGCAAACAGGGTTGGGAAGACTCTGGGTAACTACCAGCGGCTGGTGATCCAGGTTGAGCAACACTTCTTCGATATCACTAAAGCGCAGAGGCTTGGAAACATACCCATCCATACCGGCTTCCAGACAGCGTTCGCGGTCCCCTTTCATGGCATGCGCGGTCATGGCAATGATCGGGATGTGGTTCCCGGTTATCTTCTCTGCCTCCCGGATCGCGCCCGTGGCCGCCAGACCATCCATCTCGGGCATTTGGACATCCATAAAGATCACATCGAACTTCTCGCTGGTGGCGTGTGCCAGCGCTTCTTTTCCGTTGTGAGCGAGCACGGAAGAGTGCCCCATCTTCTGGAGAACGCGCATGATGACCGCCTGATTCACTGCGTTGTCCTCGGCGACCAGAATGCGGAGTTTCCGGGAAGATTCTCGCAGACTGTGGCGCGTCACAAGTGCGGGAGCAGTCACGGTTTTTCCTCGGCGCTGACCCAACACGGCGAGGATGGCAGCCAACAGGTCAGCCTTTAGGACAGGCTTAAGCAGATAAGCGGCGATGCCGAGCTCACGGCAGCGTACGGCTTCGCCGGAGGCGCCCGCCGACGTCAGCATCAGAATGGCTGATTCCGTTGGTGCGGTGCTTGCCCGGACCTTCTCCACAAATTCGAACCCATCCATGCCGGGCATGCACATATCCACCAGAAGCACGCGGAAGGGATCTCCTCTCAGGTGGGCCTCAGTCATAGCCGCCAGGGCTGCCTCTCCGCCAAACGCCAGGGAAGGCCGCATTCCCCAGCCTTTCGCCATGCCATTCAGGATCTGGCGGTTGGTCTCATTGTCGTCCACGATGAGCATGGGAACGCCACGCAACTCAGATTCGAGAGCGGCCGACGGACGCACCGCTTTCGAAGTGCTGGGTGCGAAGCGCGCGGTGAAATGAAACGTACTGCCCTTGCCTTCCTCACTTTCCAGCCACATCTTGCCACCCATCAGGCCAACCAGCCGGACCGAAATAGCCAGGCCCAACCCGGTGCCGCCGTACTTGCGGGTGGTGCTGCTATCCGCCTGGGTGAAGGGATGGAAAAGAAGTTCGTGCTTCTCGGCGGGGATCCCAATCCCGGTGTCTTTCACTTTGAAGTGCAGCTCCACGCGCCCGTCAGCCTGCGGACTGCTGCTTATTTCGACCAGCACTTCTCCATGCTCGGTAAACTTGATGGCATTCCCCGCCAAATTCAGCAGAATCTGGCGCAGCCTCCCAGGGTCACCGATAAGATCGGACGGCACTTCAGGAGCGATATCGTAGGCCAGCTCCAAGCCTTTCTGGTGCGCGCGCAGCGCCAGTGATTTGACGGTTTCTCCGATGCAGCTGGGAAGGTTGAACTCGATGGCCTCCAGGTCCAGCTTGCCGGATTCCACTTTGGAGAAGTCCAGGATGTCGTTAATCACGCTCAACAGCGATTCGCCCGAGGACTTGACCATCAGCAAGTAGTCCCTCTGTTCCTGGTTCAACTCAGTATCCAGCGCCAGTTCGGTCATGCCCATGATGCCGTTGATGGGGGTGCGAATTTCATGGCTCATGTTGGCCAGAAACTCGCCCTTGGCGCGGCTGGCGGCCTCGGCGGCTTCTTTCGCCGTCATGAGCTGGAGGTTCAGGGTAAGCAACTCGGAGGTCCGCCGGAGCACTTCGCCCTCGAGATTTTCGCGGTGGCGCTGGAGTTCTTCGTCCCGTTGCTCAATCTGGGCCAGCATCTCATTGAAGCCCTCGACCAGCATGCCGATTTCATCGCGACTCGTCACCGGGAGGCGGAGAGTATAGTTTTGGTCGCTCGAAACCACTTTGGCAGCCTGCAACAGTTCGAGGATGGGCCGCGATACCAATTGTTGCATGCGGCCAGCCAGCACAACCGCTACCGAGGTGGACACTAACAGCACCAGACCCATGACCAGGGCATAACCGCGGATGCGGCTGCGCATTTCATCCAGATCGGATTCCAGATAAACCACCCCGATCACCTCTCCCGTGAGAAGAATTGGCCGGAACTCAGTCATGTGCTCGCGCTCAAAGTAGGTGCCGTAAGTTCGAGTAAATGCGGGCACCGGGCGCAACCCTTTCCGATCGCGCAAGTACGTGGCAAAGGGTTTGCCGTCCTGTCCGTAGATACAGGCGACGGTTACATGCGGTTCGGCGCGCAAAGCCGACAGGACATCCTGGGCTGCCCGTGCATCCTGAAAAGTCAAAG
The DNA here is from genome assembly GCA_963762965.1 of Terriglobales bacterium. Taxonomy (GTDB): domain Bacteria; phylum Acidobacteriota; class Terriglobia; order Terriglobales; family Acidobacteriaceae; genus DATBAX01. The sequence goes on along the minus strand of CAVXME010000001.1, from coordinate 2,636,505 downwards.
CCGCCGTGCTGTTTCTTGCGATCACATCGGCCAGTGTGGCCATATCGCCCGCCATGGTTTGTCGAAAAAGATGGATGTCGTAGGTGAAGATGACGGTACAAACCAGCAGCAGTTTTATGAGACTGGTGGTCAGGATGATGATCGTAATCTTGCGACTGATGGACATGTCGCGGAGTAACGACATCTAGTTTTCTCCACCCTGGTCCACTGGCAAAACGACCTTGGCCACGGTCAGCAGTCGCGCGCTGATTTTCAGATGCGCTGCTTCGGCCGCTTTCAGATTGATTTCGAAACGCACCCGATTTTCATCGAGGACGAAGTTGATGATTCCACCCATCTGGACAAAACCGGGCGTGTCCCCAACTGTCAGAACGCTGCTTCCCTTGAGGGCACGCAGGATTTGGGATATTTGCAGCTTGTCCGTGGAGGCGATGAAAAGGATATGGCAAGCTCGTGCCTGGGGTAGACCATCGGGATGAACGACCTCAATTCTGTGGCCGTTCACCGCCTTTTCCACAATCAGTTGCTCGAAATCGCGATCGAACGGGTCCGTCCCCAGTACGCAGATTTGCAGGGAAGCATCCGCATTGGGAAAAGCCTCGGCTGGCCAATCCACGAACTTGGCGAAGTTGAAGAGGAAAGCCGCCTTGACCTGATATTCGGTGGCCGATTGTGCCGTAGCGGTAATCGCCACCGAACATAGCGCAACCCGGATCAGAAACAATCTCCAGCGTCGACCATGAAATGGATGGATGATGGCAGGTGAACGATCGTTAGCCATCTTCGGCAACGAGTCGAGTTGTCTCGCCAGCGGTGTTCTGCAAGTATCGATCATGGTTTGACGCCGTTCTTTTCGGGCTTCGATTACCCGGTCAACACGAAAGTAGCAACTGGCGCGCCAAAGAAACTTTCGGAAAAAGCGCCATGGAATCCTCTCCGAAGCCAACCTGTCGATTGCCGTGTTGTCTGAGAAAAAGGAGGGACACAGTCCCCCACAGACTTCTTCGGCCAGTTTGGGTTCTTCATTACCGGGATTGACCGAGGTGGTGGTTACTTTGGCCTGAGTTCTCGGACAGGTCTAAAGGCTTGGCCAGCCCCGCCGATGGATACCTGTGCATGCGTACGCTGAGTCATGTCGTCTTTTGTTGTCCCTTTCTGGTAACCGCCTCCCCCGGAAAGAGCCACGCCGGATGAACCAACGCAACCCTCGTCTGGGCACCAAGCCGGGAGCGGATGTCACCGAGCGCGAGCGGGTGGAGGAACTGCGCGGGCGGCTGGCAGCCATCGTCGAGTCCTCCGATGACGCCATTATCAGCAAAGACCTAACCGGGAGGATCAACGCCTGGAACCGCGGCGCCGAGAGGGTGTTCGGCTACTCAGCAGCGGAGGCTTTGGGCAAGTCGATGGTAATGCTCTTCCCCCCGGATCTCGTGGACAAGGAGTCCGACATCCTTGCACGCATTTCGCACGGGGAGAGCATTGGGCACTTCGAAACTGTTCGTGTCCGGAAAGATGGCACTCACATCGACGTTTCAGTCGCGATTTCGCCGATTAGAGACAGCGACGGCGTGATTGTTGGTGCTTCAAAGATTGCGCGTGACATAAGCGAGCGGAAGCGTGCCCAGGAAGCCTTGTGGCAGAGTGATGCGAGAAGAAAGTTTGCGCTGGAGACCGCGAAACTTGGCGATTGGGAACTCGACCTGGCCACGCTGCAAGCTACCCGCTCTTTGTTGCACGATCAGATTTTCGGTTATCAAACGCCCTTGACGGAATGGAACTTCGACATCTTTCTTCGCCACGTCCATCCTGACGATCGGGAACGGGTCCGGGAGAATTTTGGGAGCTGTCTGAGCCAGAAGAAGAGATGGGAATTTGAATGCAGAATCGTCTGGCCGAACGGCGCCATTCGATGGATCTGGGCGTGCGGCGACCACTACCGTGAGCTGGCGGGCGACCCGACCAGGATGTTTGGAATCGTCGAGGACATTACTGAGCGCAAGCAGGCGGAACAGACGCTGCGCGAGAGCGAGGATCGGTTCCTGGCCTTGGCCAACGGCATCCCCCAATTGGCCTGGATGGCGGAAGCCGGCGGCCACATCTTCTGGTACAACCAGCGCTGGTACGACTACACCGGCAAGAGCTTCGACCAGATGGAAGGTTGGGGCTGGCAGAGCGTCCACGATCCCCTGGTCCTGCCCAGAGTGCTGAAGGGATGGAAGCGCGCAATCGCGGACGGGATCCCTTTCGAGATGGAATTTCCGCTGCGTGCAGCCGACGGCCGTTTCGGCATGTTCCTTACCCGCGTCATGCCGCTAAAGGACGCTACCGGCCACGTGGTGCGATGGTTTGGCACCAACACCGACATCAGCGAACGCAATCAAGCCGAAGCGCGGCAAGCCGCGCAGGCGGAAGAGTTGGCCCGCTCGCGGGAAGCTTTGGAGGCCCAGACCGCGATGTTCAAGCTGGTTCTGGACAACATGGGCGAGGGCTTGGTTGCGGCCGACCAAGAAGGTCATTTTCTGCTCTGGAACAATGCCGCCCAAAAACTGATGGGCCGCGGAGCTGCCGACCTACCCACCGAGCAATGGACTCCGTACTACAAAGTCTTTCTACCCGACGGAATCACGCCTTACCCACCGGATCAGCTCCCGCTGGTACGCGCCCTACGCGGAGAGTCTGTGACCGTGGAGTTGATCGTGCAGCCGCCGGGAACCGAAATGGGAAGGCTTATGGAAGTCACGGCACGGCCTCTGAAGGACTCACTGGACAATCTGCGTGGAGGCGTTGCTGTCCTGCGCGACATCACCGAACGTAAGCGGACCCAATCTGCCTTGGCAGAGCAGGCGGAGGAATTGTCCCGGCAGACCGAGGAGTTGGTCCGCTCGCAGCAAGCCCTGCGGGTCCAGACCGCGCTGCTACAGTCCGTGCTGGATAGCATGGGCGAAGGCCTGGTCGCAGCCGACGAGCACGGGAAATTCATCCTTTGGAACCCGGCAGCGGAAAAAATTGTTGGCCGGGGTGCGGCTAACGTATCAAGCCAGGAATGGACTGATCATTACGGTCTCTTCCTGCCCGACACGGTCACACCTTTTCCCCCTGACCAAAATCCTCTGGCGTGTGCTATTCGCGGAGTGGGCTGTTCGGCCGAGATGTTTGTACGCAATCCCGAGCTCACCGAAGGGGCCTGGATCGAAGCCAATGCCCATCCCCTGAGAGGCGCGGATGGCATACAGCACGGTGGAGTCGTGGCCTTTCGCGATATTACGCACAAGAAGAAAGCCGAGCAGGAAATTCATAAATTGAACGAAGCACTCGAGCGGCGGGTGGCCGAGCGCACCGCCCAATTGGAAGAGGCTAACCAAGACCTCGAATCATTTACCTACAGCGTCGCCCATGACCTGCGGGCCCCATTGCGTCACATTGCGGGGTTCTCGGGAATTCTGGTGGAAGAGTTCAGTTCCTCGTTGGATGCCCAGGCCCAGGGCTACCTGCGACGGATCCATGAAGGCACGCGCAAGATGGGCCAGTTGGTGGATGAGCTGTTGAATCTGGCCAAGGTAGGCCGTCAGGCGCCCCACTTGCAGCCAGCCAACCTGAATTCCATGGTCAAGGAGGTCATCAGCATCTTGCAGCCCGAGATGGAAGGGCGGCAGATCGAATGGAGGATCGCCGACCTGCCCTTCGTCGAGTGCGACCCCACGCTCGTCAAGCAAGTTTTTCAAAACCTCATTTCCAACGCGCTCAAATACTCGCGGCCTCGCCTGCGCGCCGTGATCGAAATCGGACATACCCAAGAGAATAGACAGTCGGTCTTTTTTGTCCGCGACAACGGTGTCGGATTCAACATGAAGTACGCCGACAAACTTTTTGGAGTATTTCAACGGCTGCACCGCTCTGAGGACTTCGAGGGCACCGGCGTCGGTCTCGCCACCGTGCAGCGAATTGTCAAGAAGCACCTGGGCAAGGTCTGGGCGGAAGCCGAGTTGGACAAGGGCGCAACCTTCTATTTCACCATTGGCGCGGCGCGGGCCGCGGAAACGAACGACCAAACCGCAGCAGTGGGAGCGTGAAGCCATGAACTCGACCGGGACCGACATTTTGCTCGTGGAAGACAGTCCGGAAGACGCCGAACTCGCCGTCCATGCTTTGCGGCGCGAGAACCTGGCCAACAACATCTTCGTCGCCCGCGATGGAGAGGAAGCCCTGGACTTCCTTTTCTGTCGCGGGGCGTTTACTGAACGCTCTTTCGATCACCCTCCCAAACTGGTCTTGCTCGATCTAAAGCTGCCGAAAGTGGACGGTATCGAGGTCCTGGCGGAACTCAAGAACGACCCGCGAACCAAGGTCATCCCCGTGGTCATCCTGACTTCGTCCAAAGAGGAACAGGATCTGATCCGCAGCTACGACCTGGGCGCCAACAGCTACATCCAGAAGCCGGTGGATTTCGAGCAGTTCCGGCAGACCGTGAAAACATTGGGGCTGTACTGGATGGTCATCAACCAGCGCCCAGCTACAAACGGATTAAAGAAATCAGCGGGGAAAGGCGCGTCATGAACACAACCGCTAGCAAGATGGGCCGTGTGGCCGAGGCCTCCAGCACTAGTAAACTCCAGCTCCGCGTCTTGTTAGTGGAAGACGACGCAGCTGACCGGGACCTGATCCTACGCGAGTTGGGCAAGGGTGAATTCGAGATCGTTTGCGAAGTGGTGCAAACGGCGGACGAGTTCCGGCAGCGGGTGCGAACCAATTGCCCAGACGTAGTGCTCTCCGACTACAACCTGGGGCAGTGGCGAGGCACGGAGGCCCTGGAGATTTTGCGTGAAGAGGGCCTGGACATCCCCTTGATCCTGGTGTCGGGAGCGCTGGGCGATGTGACCGCTGTCGAATGCATCAAGCAGGGCGTCACCGATTATGTGCTCAAGGATTCACTGGCGCGCTTGTCGGTAGCATTGCGCGGCGCCTTGAAGGACAAGAAAGCGCGCGAAGACCGCCAACGGGCGCAAGAATCACTGGCCCAGAAGGTGGAAGAGTTGGCCAGCTCCAATCGCGACCTCGAGCAGTTCGCCTACGTGGCCTCCCACGACTTGCAGGAACCACTGCGCATGGTAGCGGCCTACACCCAGCTGCTGGCGGACCGCTATCGCGGCAAACTCGACGATCAGGCCGATAAGTACATCAACTATGCGGTGGACGGCGCTGCGCGCATGCAAAGCCTGATCCATGATCTGCTGGCTCTTTCCCGGGTCGGGCGTCAGGAGACCGAACTGAAGAACACCAACTGCAACGAAGTGGTGACCCAGGCGGTGAAGGACCTGCAAGCCTCGATCCTGGAAAGTGGCGCGGTGATCAACGTCGGCTCCTTACCCTGGCTGAAGGCCAACGAGACCCAACTGAAGCAGGTGTTCCAGAACTTGATCGGGAACGCCATCAAATTCCGCGGCTCCCGGAGTCCGGTCATTGACATCGCGGCGCAGAGGCAAGGGGCCAACTGGATATTTTCGATTGCCGACAATGGCATCGGCATTTCCCCCGAACACGCCGAGAACGTCTTCATCATTTTCAACCGCCTGCACACCCGTACCGAGTATCCCGGCAACGGCATTGGGCTGGCCATCTGCAAGAAGATCGTTGAGCGGCAGGGCGGGAAAATCGAAGCCCTGCCCCGCGATGGCGGGGGCACCATCTTCAAACTGACCTTGCCGGCGGAAGGCCGGCTGAAGCGCAGGAGTCCAAATGATCACGAGTAAGCCCGAAATCTTATTAGTGGATGACAATCCGGCGGATCTGGACTTGACCATTGATGCCCTGGCACAGAGCAAGTGGCCGAGCAATGTCAGCACGGTTTCCGATGGTGCGGAGGCCCTCGCCTTTCTTCGCCGCGAAGGAAAGTACGCGGCTGCCGCCCGTCCCAACCTGGTGCTGCTGGATCTGAATTTGCCACGGAAGGATGGGCGTTCGGTCCTGGCAGAAGTCAAATCAGACCCCACCCTGCGCCGGATACCGGTCGTGATCTTCAGCACTTCCCAGGCGCCGCTCGATATCGGGCGCTGCTACGAGTTGAAGGCAAACAGTTACGTCAGCAAGCCGTCCACTCTAAAAGATTGGATGGCAGCTGTGATTCTACTGAAAGAGTTCTGGATCGGCTGTGCCTGCTTGCCGCACGAGGAGAACTAATGAATAACGGATCGAAGCACGTTTTGTTGATTGAAGACAACCCCGGAGATGCGGACCTCGTCCGGCTGCGACTGGTGGAAGCTCAATCCGACATTGAAGTGTCTTGTGCCGACCGTCTCTCCATCGGGCTGGAATCCTTAACCGTAAGTCGACCGGCCGTGGTGCTGCTGGATTTGAATCTTCCCGATAGTCGGGGAGCCGAAACCTACCGGAGTGTGTTGCGGAAGGCTCCCGGGGTTCCCGTGCTTGTCCTCTCCGGGCTGGATGACGAAGCGCTGGCGGTCAAGGCCGTCCACCAGGGAGTGCAGGACTACCTGGTCAAAGGCAACTTCGACAGCAAACAGCTGGCACGGGCCATGCGGTATGCAATTGAACGACAGGCTTTATTAACCTCCCTCGACATGAGCCGCAAACAGCAACTCCAGTTCAAGGATGAATTCCTCTCTCACGTTTCGCATGAGTTGCGCACGCCACTGACGTGTATCCATCAATTCGTGACTATTTTGCTGGATGGACTGGCGGGGGTGTTGTTGCCCGATCAACGGGAACACTTGGGAACGATCTTGCGTAGCGCGAACCAGCTTCAAACCATGATCGGCGATTTGCTGGAGGCCACCCGCGCTGAGTCTGGGAAGTTGCGGAATGAGCCGCGTTGCATGGCTGCGGCAGATGTCATCCACCAGGCCATCGCCATGCTACAGGCCACCGCGCAAGAAAAACGAATCGGTCTGGAGACGGGGATCGACACCAGAATTCCGCTCGTACTCGCCGATCCCGAACGGGTGATTCAAATTCTTACGAACCTAATCGATAACGCCATAAAATTTACGCCCGCCGATGGATCGGTCATGATCAAGGCGTGTTTGGTGGATCACGATCCGGATTTCCTGTACATCTCGGTGGCCGACACCGGCCGGGGCATTAGCCCCGAATCAAGGGCCTTAATTTTTGAACGCCTTTACCAGGACCCCAATGCTATCGACAACAGTCGCAAAGGCCTGGGCCTGGGACTCTACATTGTGCAAGAGCTGGTCAAACTCAACGGCGGCCGGGTTTGGGTGGAAAGTCAGTTGGCCCACGGCAGCATTTTCTCGTTCACCCTGCCGCTGTTTTCTCTGGGAAAACTTCTCTCTCCTGTGGTCACCACCGAAGGCCACTTGCGGGACTCGCTGGTACTGGTCACGGTGGAACGAATGCAGCTATTGAAAACTGGGCTGGGGAGCTGGCCGGAAACGCGGCAACGTTGTCTGGAAATCCTTCGCGCCTGCATTTTCATCGACAAGGACATTGTTCTGCCGGCCTTGGCAAACAGCGGCTCCAACGAAACCTTCGTGATCGTAGCCTCCACTGACGAAAAGCGCGCTGACATCTTGCGGAAGCGCATTTCCGGTCAACTCGAACGTTGCCCCGAGCTGCAAAGCAACAGCATCTTCAAAGTTTCGGTGCTCCCCGTGGAGCTGCCTTCACGGGAGACGGAAGAGCCTGTGGAGAAGCTGGTAGAGAAGGTTGCCGATGGTATCACTGAAATGATCATGGCGATCTTTCGGCGTCACAATTCCGAAGGGTAGTTCGCTGCATAACCGTAAAGAGAGGACTCTATGCCAAATCCAAAAATCCTAATCGTTGACGACGACTCTGACCTCAGACGCGGCCTGAATCTGCGTTTGCGGGCCAACCACTATGACACCGCCTACGCCTGCGATGGCTTCTCCGCCGTGGCCATGGCCTTGAAAGAAAAACCTGACATGATCATTCTCGATATCGGGTTGCCCGCTGGGGATGGATTCGTGGTGTTGGAACGTTTGCAGCAAAACGCGTCTCTATCCGTCATCCCAGTCATTGTTTTGACCGCACGAGATCCGCAATACAATCGGGAGCGCGTCCTGAAAGCGGGGGCGACTGCTTTTTTCCAGAAGCCAGCGGACAATGCCGAACTGCTGGGTACGATCCGTGCGGTTCTGAGCCCCGCGTGGCCAGGAACGACCAGCGCGGCCCCTTCTTAACCGAGTCACGGGAGCTGCTGAATACCTAAGCTCACACTGGGCCCTCCCCCGAAGTTTCAGCCGAAGACTGCCCCACACCAGGAGCGACATGGGTGCGAACTTAAGTTTCCGTGTCCGCGTGCCGATGAAGATTCCGACGGCCTTCCACTTCATTATGTCGGAATTACAGGGTCCCGAAGTCTTCCGAACGATTCTGGACAGCCTGCAAACCGGGGTCTATATGGTGGATCGGGAGCGGAGAATTCTTTTCTGGAACGAGGGGGCGGAAAAAATAACTGGATATCACCGTCATGAGGTACTGGGGCGCTTCTGCCGCGAGAACATCCTGCTGCATTGTAACGATGAACGTTGCAGGCTTTGCGGAGCCGCGTGCCCGTTCACACAAACCATGCACGATGGCAAGGCGAGAGAGGCCCGGATCCAGTTGCGCCACAAACAAGGACATCGAATTCCAGTGCGCGGATGGATCGTTCCCATTCGCGATACCCATGGTTCCATTCTCGGGGTAGCCGAGAGTTTCGACGAACAGAGGTTTACTTCCGGCCGCAATCGCCATCAGCACAATCTGGCCGTGTACGGATGTCTGGACGAAACCACCGGGACCCCCAATCAGGGGTTCACCCAGTTTCATTTGCGCGAAACGCTCGCCAGCTTCGCCGCCTATCACCTCCCTTTCGGCGTAATGCGCATCGAGGTGGACCAGCTGGGGCACTTCCGGGCTGCTTATGGCCGCGAAGCTGAATCCGCGATTTTGCGCGTGGTTGCCGAAACCATTCGCAAGAGTCTTCGTCCCAACGACTTTCTTGGTCGCTGGGCAGCCGATCAATTCCTGGTCATTCTGACGGATTGCACTCTGGCGGATCTGAAAACAAGCTGCGAGCGGATCCGGAAAGTTGTGAGTTGCGCCGGACTACTGTGGTGGGGCGATGAACTTTCGGTGACCGTTTCCGCGGGCCTGACCACCGCTCAATTGGAGGATACCCTTGACTCCTTGATGACGAGGGCACAGCGAGCTCTTGATCAGACTTCCGTCAAACTGGTTGCGGCCGCGGCGGCATCCTCTGGAGAAGAGTCCATTCCACTCTGAAAGTTGATTCACTATGTTTGCGGTCATCGGAATCCTCGTTGTTTTCGGCGCGGTTGCTGCCGGCTATTTAATGGAGCACGGCAACTTGCGGGTGCTCATGCAGCCTGCCGAACTCATTATTATTGGAGGAGCTGCCGCTGGAACGGTGCTGATTGCAAATCCACTCCATATTCTAAAGCAAATCGTGGCTGGAATTGCTAGCGTATTCCGCGGATCAAAGTTCACCAAGCAGCGTTATCTGGAGTCTCTCCGGACCATGTATGACCTGCTGAACAAGGCCCGCCGCGAGGGATTGGTGGCCCTGGAAAATGATGTGGAAGATCCGGACAAGAGTCCAATTCTCTCCAAGAATCCCGGCTTCCTCAAAGACCGCCATATTCGCGACTACTTTTGCGACACCATGCGCATGGCCATCAGCGGGGTGGAAGCGTTCGACCTCGATCAGCTTCTCGAACTGGACATGGAAGTCCTTCACCATGAAGCCAGCACGCCGATCGCGGCCCTCAGCAGTGTGGCGGACTCGCTGCCCGGGTTGGGCATCGTTGCCGCAGTCCTGGGCGTGGTCATCACCATGGGGGCCATCGGCGGGCCACCCGAAGAAATCGGACGCAAAGTCGCCGCAGCTCTGGTCGGGACTTTTCTGGGCATCCTCCTTTGTTATGGGTTGGTGGGGCCACTCGCCGCCAATATGTCGAAGAGTGCCGAGGACGAAGGCGCTTATCTCCACGTTCTCCGGGTCTTGATGATTGCATTCTTGAAAGGCACCACTCCTATCCTGGCCGTGGAAGCTGCGCGTCGTGCGATTCCGGGGCACGCTCGACCCTCATTCCTGGAAGTTGAAAAAGCCTGCCGAGGCACCGGGGGCGAGACCGCAACGGCGCAAGCCGAAGTGCCCGCAGAAGCTCCAGCCTAAGCTGAAAAGGAATTTCCATGGATGGCACCCGCCCGATCATCATCATCAAGAAAAAAGCCGCACACGCCGGGCATCATGGAGGCGCCTGGAAGGTGGCCTATGCCGATTTCGTCACCGCCATGATGGCCCTCTTCATCGTGCTCTGGCTGGTGAATGCCAGCAAGCCAATCAAGGACGCCATCGCCGGCTATTTCAATGATCCGTCGGGGACCGCCAGTAAGATTGGCTTGACTGAAAAAGGAGCGCTCGACAGCGCCACGGTAACCGAAGACGACATGCCAAAGCTTAAGGAGCAGTTAGAGAAGGCCATCCGCAACGTGAAGGATTTCGACAAATTCAAGGACCAGATCAAAATCACCATTACGCCCGAGGGCTTGCGCATCGAACTGCTCGAATCGGCGGCCGGGACTTTTTTCGATATCGGCAAGCCCAAGCCCAATGACAACGGAATGAAACTGCTGGCTCTTCTGGCACATGAGCTGGGGAAACTCCCCAACAAGATTCTTATTGAAGGACACACCGATTCCAAGCCTTATGCGGGAACCCGGGACTATGGGAATTGGGACCTCTCCACCGACCGCGCCAATGCCGCCCGCCGGTTGATGCAACAAAAGGGCCTGGGACCAAAGCAGGTATCGCAGGTGAGAGGCTATGCCGATCAACTATTGCGCAAGCCTGACCAGCCGCTGGACGCATCCAATCGGCGAATTTCCATGATCGTGCAATACACGGACAAGGACACTCACGGGTCCGCGGACAGCAGCGGTGCCGCTCAGTCGCTACCGGGAGTGGCCCCAAGAAAGGAATGAGCTTCTGCGATCACCGCTATTTTGCGCTGATCTCGAATTCACCGCGCACGCCTTCCACAGCATTCGGTGCAACCCACACGTCATAGACTCCTTCCGGGACAACCCACGCCAAGCTGGGATCGTAGGAACCCAAATCGTTAGCGTTGACCGAGAATTCCACCGTCTTGTGTTCACCCGGCGCCAGCGTAACTCGCGAAAATCCCTTCAGCTCACGCACCGGACGGGAAGTTGGCGCGACCCGGTCGTGGACATAAAACTGCACAACTTCGGTCGCTCTGCGCTGTCCGGTATTTTGCACATCGGCCGTCACCCGGAGAGTTCCAGTGGGTGCGACTCTGGTCGTTTCTACCTGGAGATTACTGTACTGAAAAGTCGTATAGGTGAGGCCGTAACCAAACGGAAACAGCGGTTCTTTACTTTCATCCAGATATCCGGTATGCCAGCGATCGGGCGAAGTCGGGCGTCCCGTATTCTTGTGGTTGTAATAAACAGGAATTTGCCCCACCGAGCGCGGCCAGCTGATCGGCATTCTGGCGCTGGGAGAAACATCGCCGAACAAAATATCGGCGATCGCGTTGCCACCCTGCACACCCGGATACCAGGCTTGCAGGATCGCGGACAGATGGTCGTTGGCCCAGGTGATGTTCAAAGGACGCCCGCTTTCCAGGACGAGCACCACCGGCTTGCCAGTGGCAACCACGGCTTCCAGCAATTGCTCTTGCTTGCCCGGCAGGTCCAGGCTGGCGCGCGAACTGGCTTCACCCGTCATTCCCGCCAACTCTCCCAGAAACAGGATGACGACATCGGCCCGTTGCGCCGCATGGACTGCGTCGTCGATAGTCGCCGGACCGGTGGTTCCGGCAACATTCAGAACACCAGTCGCGGTAGATGGCGCCGGAGCGGCAACTGGCGCACCAATACCCACCCCCCCCGCGCCTTCGAAAGAATCCAGGTCAACCCCTTTTGCGTACAAGACTTCTGCGCCAGGCACTAGGGCCTTGATTCCCTCCAGCGGCGAGACTGCATCCACTGCCCTGCCCTGTGCCACCCACGAACCAAGTTGATCGGCTTTAGAATCTGCCAGGGGGCCGATCACGGCAATCGTCTTCGTATTTTTGTCGAGCGGCAACAGGCCGCGGTTCTTCACCAGAACGATTGATTCCTGCGCCATCTTGCGTGCAACCTGCAAACTCTCCGGCGTCAGAATGTCGCTATGTTCGCGTTGCGGATCGGTGTAAGGATTCTCGAAAAGACCAGCTTCGAACTTGACCCGCAAGACCCGCCGCACCGCTTCGTCGAGCACGCTCGCCGGCAACTTGCCCGACTCTGCCAGCAACCCTAACCGCCTTGCGTAAGCACTGTCGGCCATGTCCATGTCCACGCCCGCAGTCAGTGCCTTCAGTGCGGCTTCAGACTCGTCCTGCGCGACACCGTGTTGCAGCAGTTCATCCACCGACCCGTAATCGCTAACCACATAACCGTTAAATCCCCAATCGCGACGAAGAATGTCTCCCAAGGTGTGGTGGTTCACCGTGGCCGGGACGCCATTCAAGTCTTCGAACGCGGACATGATCGTCGCGCTGCCGGCCTTCACCGCAGCTTGGAATGGCGGCAAATAAACTTCCCTCAAAAGCTGCTCGGAAATGTCCACTGTGTTGTAGTCACGGCCGCCTTCCACCGCGCCGTAGGCGACAAAATGCTTGGTACACGCCACCACACTTTGAGGATCGGCAATGCTCCGCCCTTGAAATCCGCGCACGCGAGCGGCGGCGACCATCGAACCCAGATACGGGTCCTCGCCTGCCCCCTCAACCATACGGCCCCACCGCGGATCGCGAGCAATGTCCACCATGGGGGCAAACGTCCATTTGATTCCGGCGGCAGTCGCTTCCTTCGCGGCCACTCTCTCGGCTTGCTCGATCAATGCAGGATCGAAACTGCCTGCACTCGCAATCGGGACCGGGAAAACCGTGCGGAAGCCGTGGATCACATCTAGTCCAATAATGAGCGGGATCTTCAGCCGCGACTTTTCGACGGCGATCTTCTGGGCGGCGTTCACCTGGTCCGCACCAACTACATTGAATAGCGAACCGACTTTGCCCTGCGCCACCTGTTCGAGCGTCTGCGGACTACCACCGTCGGTCTGAACCAGCTGGCCGACTTTCTCTGCGACCGTCATTTGGCGCAGCAGCGCATCGACGCGATGCTCAACAGCGTCCGAAGCCGGCTGTTGCGAGAATGCGCACACCCCCACACCCAACACGAAAATGACGAGGAAAACCGTTTGCCGAACACGAAACATGGAACCCTCCCGCTGGATTTGCAGTTGGCAGGATACCACTGGAAATCGAATGGCTTTTGCTTGCCTACCTATCACCGCAAACGGGGATTTGGTGGTATAGTTGCGAATTGTTGTTTTTTGTTTCGTTGTCATTCGTTCTGTCGGCGGCACGGAGGCCTTCCATGGCAAAGAAATGGTCCATCGGCGCTCTTCTTCTACTTACAGGTTGCGTCCCAGGGTTCGGCCAGGACGCCAGCCAAAATCAGCAAGCCAATCAAACAAAACCGGCGCAGATCGGCTACCAGTCGGCCCCCGACGCAGATCAGAAGAAGACTCTACTCCTGAAGGACTTTGAACCCACCTCCATGCTCCACGCTCCCGTGCATGAGGTGTCGAAGGCAAAGTTCTACGTCATCGACGTTCATAACCATGTGAACGACGCCGCGCGAATCGACGAGCACATGCCGCCCGAGCGCGTGGTCGAGGTCATGAACAACACGAACGTCAAGACGATTGTCATTCTGACCGGCATGTGGGGCGACAAGCTTCAAAACGTGCTCAATGAGATGGTTAACGCTTATCCTGGCCGCTTCATCGTCTTTCAGCAGATTGATTGGAGCAAGATTGACGATCCCAACTTCAGCCAGGAAATGGTGGCGCAGCTTGATGACTCGGTTGCCCGCGGCGCGCGCGGACTCAAAATCCTGAAAGACTTCGGACTGGGCGTGCGGGACAAAACCGGCCAGTTGATTAAAGTGGACGATCCCCGGCTTGATCCCATTTGGGATGAGTGTGGACGCCTGGGGATTCCGGTGTCGCTTCACGTCACCGATCCGGAGGCATTCTTCCATCCCACCGACAATAAAAATGAACGCTATGAGGAATTGACCGAGCACCCGGACTGGAGCTTCTACGGTCCACAATTCCCTACCAAAGAAGCAATCCTCGCGGCGCGCGATCGTGTCTTCGCCAGGCATCCGCACACCACGTTTGTCGCCCTACACGTGGCGAACTGGCCGGAGAATCTGGATTATGTTTCCAGCGTGCTCGACAAATATCCCAACGTGATGACAGAGTTCGGAGCCCGCGAAGCTGAACTGGGCCGCCAGCCTCGCCGCGCGCGGGAGTTCTTCCTCAAGTATCAGGACCGCATCATGTTCGGGACCGACAACGAAGTAACAGAAGAAATGTATCGCAACCACTTCCGCTGGTTGGAAACCGGAGACGAGTATTTTGACTATTGGGGATATCCCGGCCAGGGCCGCTGGAAGATTTACGGAATGGAATTGCCCGACTCGGTGCTGGAAAAGATCTATCATCTAAACGCGGAACGACTGTTCGGCCAGTTTAAGGGAAAATCGTTGGTCGCCAAGGAGTCAAAATGAAGCGCCGAAACTGGAAGGTCATTTCCCGCAGGTCTGTTCCTTTAATGCTGGCGATTCTGATCAGCACGAGTTGCAACCGGACCCCCGCAGCTCCGGCCGCGCCAGTCTCCCAGCCATCGAGCATCAAAGTGGATGTCCAGCATGGCGGTCCCGTCCTTCTTACCACGGCCACTGCCGAGTTCCAGATTCTGCCTTCCGGCTACATACAAGCTTTTCTGGTCAAGGATGGCAGCAAGTTGAGTCTGGATGAACCGCGTTTGGGCATGCCCACTGACAGTGACTACATTGTGCACGGCAAAAAAGATGTTCACTTCGTTCTGGATTTCGACCAGGCGACGGTCCTGGAGGCCATGGGAAAGCTGGGCCGCGGAAAGCATATCGAGATTCCCGCGCATCCGCTTGAACCATCGGGCACCGGCATTCAACAGACCTTGTTGATTGAGGCCTATGATGATTTTCCCAACGTTCTGCTGACCAGCGTCCAATATAAGAACACAGATCCCTCCGAATTCCGGATTGACAGCGTGATCGAGCAGCAACACCGCTTCAATTCGCACGAAGTCAAGCAAGCCCCCTACGACATGTGGTCCTACCAGGGATCGAGCTACGACTGGGGAGAAGAAGACGTTCTGAAGCTGACTCGTTCGTTCTCGCGACCAAACCGCATGGGCGCGGCCGTCAAAGGAGGCTATGGAGGCGGCATCCCCGTGGTCGCCTTCTGGACAGCATCAGTGGGCGAGGCCATCGGCCACGTCGAAACGCTGCCGCTTACTCTGGGCATTCCGTCGAAAGTCGAAGCCGATGGCAGGGTCACTGCGGCGATTGACATTCCCGCGGACCTGACCCTGAAGCCGGGTGAAATCTACTCCACGCCTCGCAGCTTTGTGGCAGTTTATTCCGGCGACTTCTACGAACCATTGCGAATGTGGTCCAGCATCCTGCAAAAGGAAGGATGGGAAATCACCAAGCCATCCAGCGAGGCTTACAACGTGAGTTGGTGCGGATGGGGCTATGAGTTCAACGTGACCCCGGCACAAATGGTGGGGACGATTCCCAAACTAAAAGAGCTGGGAATCAAGTGGGCCACACTCGACGATCGCTGGTTCGACACCTACGGCGATTGGAATCCGCGAAATGAAACGTTCCCTGGAGATTCCATCAAAAAGATGACCGACGATTTTCATAAGCAGGGAATGCTGGCACAACTCTGGTGGCTCCCGCTGGGAGTGGAAGATGGCCAGGGAAGATGGGAGTCGCATAAATATATTGTTTCGAAAGTTGTGCAGGACCATCCCGAGTGGCTGATCCTCGACAAGAATGGCAAACATGCTCGCATCACTCGCGATCTGGCGGCTCTATGTCCCGCTGTGCCCGAAGTGCAGGCATACTACAAGCGGCTTACCGAGAAATTTGTCGGTGATTGGGGATTTGACGGATCCAAGCTCGACAATATTTACAGCGTTCCGGCGTGCTATAACCCGGCGCATCACCACAAGTCGCCCCAGGACTCCGTCAACGCCATGGCGGACGTTTATAAAACAATCTTCCAGACCACACGCGCACTGAAGCCGCAAAGCGTGACCCAGAGCTGTCCGTGCGGTACCCCCCCGTCGCTTGCGTGGCTGCCCTATCTTGACCAGGCCGTCACCGCCGACCCGGTCGGCGCAGTCCAGGTGCGGCGCCGCATCAAAGTTTACAAAGCATTGCTCGGACCCGAGTCCGCCGTCTACGGAGACCACGTGGAGCTCTCAGCCATGACTCGCGTCGGCAATGACTGGAGCGAACACGGCGACGATTTCGCTTCGACCATTGGGGCGGGCGGCGTAGTCGGAACCAAGTTTGTCTGGCCCGATCCCGGACCGAAATACAAACCGGTGCTGCTGACTCAGGAGAAAGAAGCGCATTGGAAGAAGTGGATTGGCATCTACAACCAGAAAATGCTTTCCAGTGGTACCTTCCTTGATCTTTACGTGTACGGCTACGATTCGCCAGAGGCGTATGCCATAACAAAAGACGGCAAGATGTACTATGCATTCTTTGCCCCGAACGACAACGCTCCCTGGAAGGGAGAAGTTGAATTGCGCGGCCTGAAACCGGGAACCTATAACGTAATGGATTATGCAGACGGAAAAGACCTGGGCTCAGTGGTGGCAACCGCAGACCATGCCCCCAGTCTGAAAACGGAATTCAAGCAGCATTTGTTGTTGGAGGTCGTCGCGCAATAATCTCTCGAGCATTCGAGCAACGACGTTCTAATCTAAGTGGACTTAGTGCGATCACGAAAAAACTTTTCTCGATGCTCACGGTCGCGAAAAGCTTCCGTCCCGCCAGATTTCGTGGTCGAGAGCGCTCCTGATAGATTGCCAAAAGCCAGACAGCTCGGGATATCCGCACCACGAACATATTGATGGAGAAACCCCGCATCGAAACTGTCCCCTGCCCCCACCGCATCCACGCAGTCCACGCTCGCAGCTGGAGAGTCAAAATGCCTCGATCCCTGCCGCGCCATCGCGCCTTCGTGGCCCATCTTTACCACCACAATGGGAACCATCCTTGCCAGTTGGTCCGTCGCATTTTCCAGATCGTCGGTTCCGGTGATCCTACGGGCTTCGCGAGCGTTGGGTAAGAAAACATCCGCTTCGCTTAGGACGTCCCGCAGACCGCCTTCCCAAAGATCCTCGGGGTCGTCATTCGTATCGAGTGAGATTGTCAGTCCGGCGGCTTTCAACCTTTTGAATAGTTCGGGTATTTGTGGCCGCAGGCGCGTCTGCAAATAAAAAGACGAAAGGTGAAAGTGTCGAGAGTCCGTCAAGTAGTCAAAATCGAGATCGTCCATCGTAAGTTCCGCGATCGTCCCCGAGTAAGTGAGGATGTTTCGCCAGCCTTCGCGCTGAAGAATCACACTTACTCCACTCTTGATCACACCAGAAACTTCCCTCACCTGCGAAACATCCACTCCACTTTCCGCCAGCAGTTGCAACGCAGTCCGGCCCAACTGATCGTCGCCCACGATCGACTGAAAGCCCACGCGACTCCCGAGTGCCGCCAGGTTATGCGCCACGATGGACGACGATCCGCCTAGAGTGAGCATCATGCGATCAGCAAGCAACTCACGATCTGGAGGAAGCTCCGTAGGAAGGCCGTAAAGGATGAGGTCGAGATTGACTTCACCGGCGATGGTTACGTCAAAGCGCGGCATGTTCAGGTCTCTGGCGCGGATTTTCGTCGTCGAGGACAACCACGCGGCTCAAGTTGCGCGGCGAGTCGGGATCAAGGCCTTTCTTCAATCCCGTGAAAAGGCCCAGCAGTTGCCCGGCGAATAAATAAGGAGCTAACCGGACCAGCTCCGGCACATCGAGATTTAACTCAAAGAGTAAGTCGGATGCAGCACGGGCCCGCCCATCCGCCTTGTTGGCAATAGCCAGCGTCGTGGCACCCAGAGCCTTCATCTCTTCCAACACTTCCACCTCGTCCTCGTACCCGGTTTCAGAAAGCAGAAAGACCAGAAGAGTCTCAGGACCCACAATCGATTTGGGGCCGTGGCGAAACTCGAGCGTGTGGAAAGCCTGCGCATACGAAACCGACATTTCCATCACCTTCAATGCGCCCTCGCAAGCCAGGCCATAGAAGGGGCCCTGTGCCATATAAACATAGTCGGCAAAATCGTGGCCATTCACAAAGTTGCGGATACTCTCCGTCATGGGCTGCAATGCCGCCGTCGCTGCACCCGTCAGCTTGTACAGCGCGCCCGAAAAATCAACATCTCCCGCAGTCACAGCTGCTAGATTCTGCAAAGTCAGCAGCATGGAACTGAAAGAGCGCGTCATCACTGTACTTCTCTCGTCCGCCGCCGGCAACACGATGGTTGCCGTCGCCAACTGTTCGAGGGTCTCGCCTGTCGCACAGGTAATTGCTAACGCAGAAACGCCTCGTGATTTCAATAACTCCGCAGTTCTTAGTACCTCGGACGTGCGCCCCGATCGCGAGATCAATACGGGCAGGTAATTCTTGAAGGATGCCAAAACCAATTCCGGATACAGCAAGATTTCGGAGGCAGGAATCGCCTGAGCTCGCTGGCCTGTGAGCATCGCCATGGTCGCGGCCGCGGACAGAGCAACGTAGTAGCTTGACCCGCAGCCGATGAACAACCACTCGGTCACTCCGGCAAAGCGCTCGCGAACTTCCTCAAGCTTTCTGTTCAGTCTGAGAGTCTCGAGACACGTATCCCAGCAATCTGGCTGGGAAAGAATCTCCTCCAGGCTATGAGCGCCAGCACTCTTTTTCACGGAAGTCTGGGGTGAGTCAGACAAGCGTAACCTCGACTCCAGCCTTCCTGAGGGCCCGCAGATCAGACTTGGGAATACCGCGATCCGTAATTACCTCATGCATGGACGAAGTGGGCACAATCATGGACAAACTTCGCCGTCCGAATTTGCTCGAGTCGCAAACCGCGATCGTACGTTTCGCGATTTCCACCATCACCCGGTTTACCTTCGACTCCAGCAGGTTCGGCGTGCTCAATCCATACTGAACATCAAACCCGTCGACTCCAAGGAATAAAAGGTCAGCACTCAGATGGCGCAGTGTTTCCTCTGCAATCGGACCCACCAGGGAAAACGAATTCTTACGCAGCGTGCCGCCTGTGAGGATGACATCAATGGTTGTGCCTGCCAGTTCTCCGGCGATATTCAGGGCATTGGTAATAATCGTGAGATTGCGAAGATGGCGTAGAGCATGCGCAATCGCGGTGGTTGTGGTGCCGGAATCGAGAATCACCACCTGCCCCTCCTTCACCATGCGCGCTGCCACAGTGGCAATGTGTAGCTTGTCCTTGCGATGGAGCTGTTCTTTCTCGCGCAGAGTAGGATCTTCAAGCGCCCCCTCGCGCGCCGGCAACGCCCCGCCGTGCGTGCGATGCAATTGTCGCTGCTCATGCAGCACCTCGAGGTCTTTGCGGATCGTGACCTGCGAGGTTTCGAATTGCGCGGCAAGTTCCGTAACCAGAACCCTCCCCTGATTGTTCAGGACTTCGAGAATGGCCCGGCGGCGTTCTTCATTCAGCACGATGATCAACTCTCTTCACTCGGCAATAGCCACGATGGGAACCCGCTCGGGCCTTTTGTTAGCGCTTTCTTTTTATATCGCTTTCTTTCGTTTGTCCATCGGTAAAGACGGAGAGCCGCCTCAGTGCTCCTGCGCACAGGCCACGCCACCTTTTTCGATTGCGGGCAACGTGAACATCGAATTTCCTGCCTGTTGCTCAGCATGGATCTCTCGCGTCTCACCAAGGAAGGGGAGAAAACTTATGGCTTGTTTCCCCCGGCCCGAAAAACTAATCCGGACGTTCACCGGATTCTGAACCGGGTTCTCATGCCCGCGCAGGCCTGCGAAATTTGCAATGAACACACATTCCTTGCCGTCCACTTCCGCGATGTTGGTGACCACCTCGGGTGGAGCTTCCACGGAAATCTCCGAACTGTTTTTCAGAGTTGCCAGAAAGCTCTTCTGTGAATCTGTCGTTGCGTGTTCGAAGTCGTGCTCCAGGGTCATCATGTAGGCTTTGCCCGGATCGTCACGAAAGTGAACGACGTTGGGTGAGTCTGGGAAGCCGCTAACATCGGTGCCGTTGATCACCAGAGTGTTCCCGGCCGCAACATAAGAGCGCAAAGCCGACTTCTCGACGTCATCAAGCATCCGGACATCCGGTAAAACCAGCGTCTCCCCGCGAAAACTCGCCAGATTTCTCGGCGTGACCACCTGATATTCCAGATGCTTCTGCATCAGTAAGATCAAGACTCCCCGATACGATGGAATAAAATCTTTCGCGAAATAATTCCTCGTAGACGGCGAAAAATAAACCCCAATCGGATGCAATGGGTGACGCGGTTTGTAAAAGAGGTCCTGATGATCGGCAATCCATCGGAAGACATGCTGCCGCGTGGCCGGATCGTTGGAGCCCGACATGACGTGGCCTCTCGCATCCCAGAAGTTTGCCCCCGCCATCAACTGCGACATCGCCAGATTTTCCATCGACTGGCCGGGATCAACTTTTTTGTCGCCATCCCACGAATAGTTGAGAATCCACGTCGGCTTGCCCTGAGCGAAAGCACGGAATGACGCCATTCCCACCTGATATTCGAACCAGTCGAGAGGACTGCGCGAAGAAGCCATGTGGTCGCCTTCGCCAAACTCATACTCGTGGGCGATCCCACCAAGGACGGCGTACATCTGGTAAACATCCGCGCCCACCCGGACCGCTTCCTCTTCGATCCCGGGATAAATCTCGGCGATGGTGACGATCTTCGGATTTACCGACTTGGCATTGCGATCAATTTCCTGCATGAAATCGGTGAGGCTCTGAATACGAAAATCAACCCACTTACGAAAATTGGGATCGGAGAAATTGCCGAGCTTCAGGTCTTTGCGAGCGTTCAACCCTGTTTTCGCCAGAAATGCAGCAACCGTGTAGTCATCGAAGCTGGCCCAGGTATCTTCCCAGCCATCAAAGTGGGTCATCCAATATGGAATGTCGACATAGATTCCGTCGATCCCGGTAGCGGCGATCTGCCGCACCCGCTCCATGTAAGTCTTCCGCCACTCCGGCGCAAATGGGCTCACCCACACGTCCTCGTCACCGGGCGCAATCCAAAAAGCATTGCCACTCCCAAAGATCGCGGGCTCACCGGTAATCTTGCGCTGCAACCAGTCAGGATGGTCCTTGGCCAGCGTGTGTTGGGTATGTTCGGCATTCGCAGTGATACACTCCAATCCCGCGATATAAACAAACGCGTGATTGCCGGCCTTATGCGCCGCAGCCGCGACTGCACGAATTGCTGCGAGTTTTTGTTGAGGATCGAGAAAGCTTTCATACCGTCCGGGAATGTCGTTGTCCACTTCGATTCCTGAGACACCGTCCTTCGTGGCCCGGTCAACAATCTGCTGCGCATTCTCGGAACTCAGCCCATACGCCCCGATGCGAACGTAGTTTGTCCAGTCCTGTTCCCGAGGAGCATCCTGCCCTTGCAAAAATGCAGACAGGAAAACCGCGACCGTCCCCGTGACCCAGATTGTGCGCTTTTTCATGGTTGATTTCCGGCTACTGCGAATGGTTCACAACGTCAAACACCAGACCGGTATTGTTCAGGCTAAGCGGAAATACATAGCTGTCATAAACGGGATGGCCGGAAGCATCCAAGGCTCGAATCTGAAATTTAAAGGCCTTGGTAACTCCAAGACCCACCGTATCGAAGCCCGCTGCCTGAACATTGGGATCGAGGACATCGAGTGCTGCATTGGCAGAGACTTCCGTCCAGTTCCAATCGGCGCCGGTACCTACATATCGCCACAAATGGGCTGTGCCGCCCTCGGTGTCGAACAAGTATTCCGAGCCAACCGCAATGCCGCCGCCTGTGTAACCGGTTTTCGCATTCTGGTCCGTGTCGAGAAATATCTGCCAATTCACCGTGCTTGCCCCACTCCATCGAATCGACGTGCGTCCCGGCGAGCGCTCGCCCTGGCCATCGTATGAGTCCGGCCATGCGCTGGCAAAAACAGCCTGCACCGCCTGCTGCTCCACCGCCTCCGCTTCCGCCGTCCAGTATTTCGGTGGTTGGGCATAGGGATTGCCCGCCTCCTCCGTCAGATAAACCCAACCCGCGTTACGCTGCTTGGCCAGGTCCAGAGCTTTCTGAAGTTGGTTCGCCCCCATGCCATACACGATGTGCCAGAAGCGGTCCGGCGGATACTTGTGCACCCAGGCATAGTCCACGTAATTGTCTCGGTAATTTGGGAAGTCCTTGCCTTCCCAGTTCATCAGGATGTTGGTGATACCCATCCAGCAATCGCTCGCACTGTTGGTGCCGGGATTGAGTACTGTAATTCGCGCGCCCGTTTTCTCGCGCACATAGTTTGTGAGCTCCTCGTAATATAAAAACTGGGAAGAGAAAAATGGATTGCTGGCGCCGCAATCGGTCGGCGCTTCATCGAAGAAGATGCCATCAACTAAATAGTTCCTATAGACCGCATCAATCTTCCGCCGCACGATCTTCGGATCGCGCGTGCCATAGCCGGTGTAGGTGTATCCGATTACGAAAATACCCCGCTTGCGGGTAGCCCGGATCGCTTTGTCCACGCTCGGGTAGTAAGCCTCATCGTCACCGTTGTCGAGATTGACGATCATGATGCCGATGGCCTTCGCTCCCGGCGCCGCCCACGCCGTCCATTGTGCCGACCCTGGATCTTGATAGGCGGGAACGCCCAGCCGTGTTTGGCCTGCGGCCGCAAAAGCCGCGAATACAACCATGATCCATCCGCCAACCCGTATTGCACGCTTCATCCTGGTCATGGCTGAGATACCCTGTCAGTCCGCGAGTCAACCGCTTTCAGAATTCGAACCTGGCTCCGAACTGCATGTGGCGCGGGGTGGACGCGGTTGAAGTGATCAGGCCGAAGGTTGGATCTCCTGCGTCATACGCGGTGTTGGGGGATGCAAACCGGGGCGTATTCGTGGAGTTGAATATCTCGGCGCGCACTTCCAATTTTGTGCCTTCCTTGGGTACAAATTCCTTGTAAAGGCTGAGGTCCAGATTGTGAATACCCTCGGTCCGCAGGTTCGAGAAGTAGCGGGGTGCATTCCCCGGCATTTGGTCGCCGGGATCAGCAAAGCAATTAATATTCAAAATCGGCTGCTGGGTAATGGCAGCCTGGTTCGAGCTGATCCCGGTTTTGCCCCCGCAAAGTACATTCGGCCGCTGGTTGCCGTCCATCAGACGCGGGTCTGCCATGAACACCGCCAGCGGCTGCCCGGTTTGTTCGGTCACCAGGGTTGACACCGCCCAGCCGCCGGCCACTGCATCCGCGAACCGGTTCATGTGACCGCCAATCCAGCGTTCCCGTCCGATCGGCAGGTCCACAATTACGGCGGCAGCCAGGCGGTGGGTCGCGTCATTGGCGCTGATGCCGTGTTCTGCCTTTAGATTGTCCAACTGCTGCGGGTTGCCATTGTTCAGAGTACCCACAAACGCGTTGGCGCCGACCGACGAATCGTCAGTCGCCTTCGACAATGTGTAGTTCCCTTCAAAACTGATGTAATGGCTGGTACGTTTCTGGAAGCGGATTTGCAACGAGTTGTAAAAGGACTGCGCTTCCAGCAACGGCAGTCCCTCGAAATTTCCGTCGAATTGCGGATAGGGACGCAACAGATTGCCCTGCGGAAGCGTTGCATTGCCATACTGCGAGTTAGGTTCGTTGAAGATCGCCGCACCACCGTTGATGGTGCACGAAGTCCCGCTGAACAAAGTGCAAAACGGATTGGGCACGGGATTCGCTAAATAATTGCTGACGCAGCTATCGTCATCGCAAGTCGGATCCAATGCATGCTGCTGAGCTGAAACCTGTGACAGCACGCTTGAAGAAATGAAGTTTCGGTTACGCGTGCTCGAGTACCCGCCAAAAGGCAGATGAATGCTGCGGTTTGCTGAGTAATCCACGCCGATCACCAGCTGCCCCGGCAGCAGCCGTTGCACTCCAAGGTTCCACTGGTAGATGTCCCCATTCTGCGCCGCGGTCGTGCCCAAATCGTTCTGGTCAATGTAGCCCCAGTTTGCCAGCTTTCCATACTTGGTCCCTTGCGGCCCCTCCAGTCCGTTGGGAAAGGGGTCCGCAAGCGTCGCATCTCGCGTCACAAAATTGTCGGTGGTGAAAAACATGGTCGAGGTTTGCCGGAAGGCTGTGCCGGGATACTGAAAATTGGTGGCCACGCTGAGCCCGTAATAAACACCGGCCCCACCGCGAATCACGGTGTTGTTGTCGATCTGATAGGCAAAACCCAGCCGCGGCCCAAAATTATTGCGGTCCACCGGAACATTCCTCTTGCCACTCGAACCGAATATCGTGGTGCCCGGCAGCGGGCCGGTGATCGGAAGATCAGGCACGGTGATGCCGCTGTTTCCGGTGAAGTCGCTGAACTGAATGAGATTGTCACGCTCCGTATAAGGCGTGCTCCACTCATAGCGCATGCCCAGATTCAGGGTCAGCCTGGGCGTGACTTTCCAATCGTCCTGGAAATAAAACCCGGTTTCCTTGGATTTATTGGCGACCGACGGGTAAATGTTGATCTGGCTGCCATTGTCGGGAAAGCCAAACAAGAGACTCGCGAAAGGATTGCCCTGGGTTCCGTCCCCGGCGCCGCTGTTTGGAATTTGCGAGGTCACATCGTCGGTGAAATTAAATAACCCGGTGGGATTCGGCGGTTGCCAAAAGTCGTTGAAGAACAACCTTTGTTCTCCGCCGAATTTGAAAAGATGCTTCCCCTGCACGATTTCGAATGAAGAAGAATAGCTGTAAAGGGTGTGCGCGAAGTTCGTATTCACACAGCACTGATCGAAAAGGCTGCTCCACGGCGAACCCCCGGACATCTGGATGGTCGGCATCCGGTCTACGCCATTGGCCTCGAGAATCGCCGGCAAACCCACGCTGGTCAGGCTGGGAATATTGGTTTGCTCATCCTGTTTAGCCCGATCCAGGCCGAACCGGAGCGTCGCCAGAATCTTCGGTGTCACCGTCCAGTTGTATTCCAGGGAAACGTTCTGCGAGGTCAGCGGAGTATTGGAGATTCCGTCGTTGAACTCGCCATCGCCGAAAATCTCCGGCGTCGTGTAGTTGTTGGCCAACCGGCTGTAGCGTCCGGAAAAGCGTTGCTTGTCATTAATCTGATGGTCAAGCTTGATATCGAATTGATACTGCGGTCCATGGGAAAGCGTGTTAAGTCGAAAATTATTAAACTCCCCCGGCAGATTCGGAAGGGGATAGAGATTGATGATCTGCTGCCCGATCATGTCCGTCTCTCCCGATGGAACCATCCCATTCGCGAGCAGTTTTCGCTTGCAGGGCGGAGGATTCGGCACGTTCGCAGTGCAGGCCGCGAGATTGGTAAAGTGAAAGGGATCGTAAATGGGATTCGTCGCCGCCGAAAAATCGCCGGCCCGCTCATTCGACGTGCCGGGGAACGAACCATCCATCGGCACCGTGGCCACAATGTTAATCGCCTCGTCGTCCCGCACTTTTTCGATATCAAAGAAAAAGAAGGTGCGGCTCTTCTTGATGGGACCTCCCAGTGAAAGACCGTACTGGTCTCTCACGTGATCGGGCTTTCCCGCCGGTTCGGGATTGAAAAAGTCCCGCGCATCCGTGCCCGAGCGTTGCAGGAACCACCAGCCGCTGCCGTGGAACGCATTGGTCCCGCTCTTCAGGACCATGTTTACCACGGTGCCGCCATTGTTGCCGAACTCCGCCGAGAAACTATTGTTTTGTACTTTGAACTCCTGAATGATCTCCACCGATGGCTCGTAGTACACGTTCGTGGTCGCGCCTTCACCCTGTTCCGGCGCGCTGATCAGGGCGCCGTCAATCCGCACTTCCGCCGTGGCATTGCGCTGTCCATTCGAAACAAAATTCGTGCCCTCGGGATACGAATCGGCCACCCCGGACCCGGCCGTCTCCGTGACCCCGCCCGACAGGAACGCCAGTCCAAAAAAACTGCGGTTGTAAAGCGGGATGTCTTTCACATATTCGTTGGTGATGTCGGTGCCGATGGTCGCGTTCTCGGTATCAAGCAGCGGCGCGGTTTCGGTCACCAAAACCTCGGTGGTGGTGCCGGCGGCATGCAGCGTGAAATTCAAACTCGTTTCCTGATCGACTGCCAGCACAACGTCTTTCTTTTCCACTGCCTGAAACCCCGGCGCTTCGGCCTTGACCGTGTAGGTCGTCGGTCGGAGCGCGCGCAACAGGTATTCGCCCGAGTTGTCCGTCTTCGAGGTGTGCGAGATGTTCGTTCCTACATCGGTGATGGTCACCGTCGCGTTAGGCACAACCGCGCCCGTGGCGTCTGTGATCACACCGCGGACTTGTGCCTGGTAGCCACCCTGGGCCGTGGCCAATGCGGTGAAACCAAACAACCAGCACAACAGCAAGATCCACCTGGAAACGCCGGAAAAGCAGGGCATGGGTCCTCCTCTGTCGCATGGCAGTCGCAAATTTCAGCTCAGTGCGGTCCATTACGAAGAGCTTTTGGCTACTTACGAATACTTACGATTTAGAACTTTTAGTTTCTTTTTGCCGGGTTGTCAAGAGAAATCTCCTCCCGCTCCAGGACGTCCGTTGCGCTCCAAAGCGGCATAGCGGTCGGGTAGGCTTCGGGAGAAAACCTATGCCATAATTTGGGTTCGCTGGTATTCAGGCCACCGGTTAAATTTCGTGGGGAGAGCTCGCGAGCCGGCCAAGGAAAATGGAAGTCGTTAATGAAATCTCAAGAAAAGGAGAATGCATCATGCCTACGATCACCACAAAAGACGGAACGCAAATCTACTACAAAGACTGGGGCACGGGACAGCCCATCGTGTTCAGCCACGGTTGGCCACTCACCGCGGACGACTGGGACGGACAGATGTTGTTCTTTGGCCAGCAGGGCTATCGAGTGATTGCAGCCGACCGGCGAGGGCACGGCCGTTCCGGCCAGACCTGGGACGGCAACGATATGGACACCTACGCCGATGATCTCGCAGCCCTCACCGAAAAGCTTGACCTGAAGAGCGCAATTCATGTGGGCCACTCCACAGGCGGCGGAGAAGTTGCGCGTTACATTGGACGGCATGGCAGCAAGCGAGTCGCTGTGGCCGTTCTCATCAGCGCCGTTCCGCCGCTGATGGTGAAGACGGACAAGAATCCTGCGGGCGCGCCGATCGAGGTGTTCGATGACCTGCGCGCTCAATATGCGAAAAATCGGCCGCAGTTTTACCGGGACATTACCCTTCCGTTCTACGGCTACAACCGGCCGGGCGCCAAAATATCGGAAGGCATCCGCGACAAGTGGTGGCTCCAGGGAATGATGGGCGGGATGAAGGCGGGCTACGACTGCATTAAGGCCTTCTCCGAGACGGATTTCACGGAAGACCTCAAGAGGTTTGACGTGCCAACTCTCATTCTTCATGGCGACGATGATCAGATCGTGCCCATCGGCGCAGCGGCCTTGCAGTCGTCGAAGCTGGTGAAGGGTGCGGTTCTGAAGGTGTACCCCGGCTTCCCGCATGGCATGCCTACAACCAACGCGGACCAGATCAACGCCGACCTGCTCGCGTTCATCAAGCAAAACGCAAAAGAAAAGGCGGCATGATTCAGACCCGCCGGTACGTTTGCCACCAGCTCACGTACCGGCGCCTGCTCGGCTCTAGAAGCTCAGCAACTGCGCGGGGGTTTGTAACCTGCTGAAAGAATGGCTCCTCAGGTAGGACTCGAACCTACAACCCTTCGGTTAACAGCCGAATGCTCTGCCATTGAGCTACTGAGGAGTGTCGCGGGACGCGCCGGGAAGACGCATCTCCTGATTGTTGACATTCATAATATCATCCGCAACCATTACTGAAAACACCTCGCCATTTCAGGTGGTTCGAACGGCGGTTTGCTGACAGGAGTGATGATCACCCATCCCTGATTTGTTTAAGGCTGTCGTCCGCCAGGCGCCGTTGCTCGACATGCTGCGTTAGCAGAGTTTTAAGATTGCCAAACTTGGATCGGGGAACAGGGATCGGCCCGATAACCCAAAGCAGTTTCGAATGGCTCTAAGCAGTCCGCCGCTTAACCTATTAAATCGTGACACTAGCTTGATTTGCGCATTTTCCGTGGTTCGGCTATGCTCGCCATTCTCCTCACAACGTGGTTGGGGATTTGCTCCGAGGGAACTCATGCGCGCACTTTTCGCGATTCCGCTGTTGCCCGCTCTCATGCTCTCTGCAATGTTCGCACGGCTGGCTGATGCGCAAACACCGGCTTCGCTCAATCTCATGCCGGTCCCGGCAAGCTTGCAGATGGGAACAGGCCAGCTTGTGGTCGATCCTTCTTTTACCGTTGGAGTCAGTGGCGATCGCGATCCCCGCCTACAGCGCGCGGTTGAACGCTTCTTGAATGATCTTCGCCGGCAAACCGGGATGCTGCCTCTGGACATGCAGGTAGCTGATGCATCCAAAGCCACAATTGTTGTAAGCGCCGATCGTGCCAGCAAAGAGGTACAGGAACTGGGCGAAGATGAGTCGTACTCCCTGGAGATTACCGCCACTGGCGCCAAGCTGACAGCGCCGAACACGTTGGGTGCCATGCATGGCCTGCAAACCTTTCTGCAATTAGTGGTCAACACTCCCGCTGGCTTCGCGGTGCCTGCCGTGAGCATTCAGGACAAGCCGCGCTTTCCGTGGCGAGGATTGATGATAGATTCGGCACGGCATTTCATCCCACTAGATATTCTCAAACGCAATCTCGACGGCATGGCGGCGGTGAAGATGAATGCCTTTCACTGGCACCTTTCGGAAAATCAGGGATTCCGGGTCGAGAGCAAGAAATTTCCAAAACTTCAGGAAATGGGTTCCGACGGACTCTATTACACACGGGCCGAAATTCGAGACCTGATCGCATATGCGCACGATCGCGGCATTCGCGTCATCCCGGAGTTTGACATGCCGGGGCATAGCACGGCTTGGTTCGTGGGTTATCCCGAACTGGCCAGTGCTCCCGGGCCGTACGCGATTGAGCGCAAGTGGGGCGTTTTCGATCCTGCCATGGATCCGACTCGCGAAAGCACTTACAAATTTCTCGACAAATTTATTGCTGAGATGGCCGATCTTTTCCCCGACCAGTTTTTTCACATTGGCGGCGACGAAGTGAATGGGAAGCAGTGGGACGCGAATCCCAAGATCCAGGAATTTATGCACGCGCGTGGCCTCAAGGACAACGCCGGACTGCAAGCGTACTTCACCGCCCGCGTGCAGAAAATAGTGAGCAAGCATGGCAAGACGATGCTGGGCTGGGACGAAATTCTTCAGCCGGGTTTTCCAAAAGATATTGTGATTCAATCGTGGCGTGGTCAGGAGTCTTTGGCACAGGCAGCCAAGCTTGGCTATCGCGGCATCCTTTCCGCAGGCTATTACATTGATTTGAACGAATCGGCAGCGCAACATTATGCGGTGGATCCCATGTCCGGCGGCGCGGCAAATTTAAGCGCGGAGGAAAGCGCGCGAATTCTCGGCGGCGAAGACACCATGTGGTCGGAGTACGTGTCCCCGGAAAATATTGATTCGCGCATCTGGCCACGCACGGCTGCGATTGCGGAACGCTTCTGGTCGCCGCAGAACGTGACTGACGTGAATTCCATGTATGTACGCCTGGATGAAGTGAGCCGCCGGTTGGATTGGTTGGGGCTTACTCATCACTCCAGTTACGCTCCCATGCTGCGTCGCATCGCCGGAACGGATGACATTGCAGCTTTGCGTGTGCTCGCTGATGTGGTGGAGCCGGTGAAAGGCTACAGCCGCGAAGAAACAAGCCCAGTGGAGCCGACAAGCCTGATGCCGCTGAATCGCCTGGTGGATGCGGCGCGTCCGGAGAGTTCGACGGCCCGGCATTTTACGAATCTGGTGAATTCGTTGTTGACCGGACAAGCCGACGCCGGCACAAAACAGGAGATCCGAAACTGGCTTGTGCTCTGGAGGGACAATGATGCGAAGCTTCAGTCGCTCGAAAGTCAATCTTTCCTGCTGAAAGAAGTGGGGCCGCTTTCGCAGAATCTTTCGGCCCTGGCGGCTTCGGGTTTGGAAGCAATGGGGTACCTTGACCGCGGAGAGATCCCTTCCGACACCTGGAAAACTCAACAGCTCGCTTTAATGAAGCAGACGCAAGAACCAAAGGCACAACTCTTGATTATGGTTGCGCCGTCGATCCAAAGGCTGATCGATCCGAACGCGCCACAAACATCCGCCGCCCCTTCCCAATAAGCCGTCTCGCGGGCCCGTTCATGACGCTCATTAAATGAAGCGTAGCGGTGCCGAATAGTGTCTAATAACGCAGTGCCTGCCGACCGCAAAGAAGATAAAGACAAAGTCCCCAAAGGCCAAAGGCTGCGCGCCGTTCTTCCCTTAGTTTGGGAATTGGTGCGTCCGCGCCGTGGCTTGCTGGCTTTTGGTTTCGTGTTGATGGTGATCAACCGGGTTTGCGGGCTGGTGCTTCCCTACTCCACCAAGTTTGTGATCGACACAGTCATCCTCAAACGCCAGATGCAAGGTCTGAAGCCACTGGTTTTCACCGTACTATCGGCGACGATCATTCAGGGCGTCACTTCCTTCTCACTGACTCAACTCTTGTCTAAGGCAGCACAGCGGCTGATCACCGAACTTCGCGAGAAAGTACAGGCGCATATTGGCCGGTTGCCAATATCGTTCCATGATTCCACGAAAACGGGCGTATTGGTATCGCGAATCATGACCGACGTGGAAGGCGTCCGCAATTTGGTCGGCACGGGGCTGGTAGATTTCTCCGGAGGGTTGGTCCAAGCCGGCATCGCATTGGTGGTGCTGCTGCGTATAAGCACGCTCATGACCGCCCTGGCGTTTGGATTTCTGTTGTGCTTTGGGCTGGCTCTCGGCAAAGCTTTTGGGACCCTGCGTCCCATTTTCCGCGAGCGTGGAAAAATCAATGCCGAGGTCACAGGACGCCTCTCCGAATCGCTTGGCGGCATGCGAGTGGTGAAGGGATACCACGCCGAAGAACGCGAAGAGAAAGTTTTTGCGACTGGAGTGCAGCGGCTGCTCGCCAACGTGATACGTAGTTTAACCGCTACCTCCCTGATGAGCCTTTCTGCCAGCCTGCTGACGGGCGTGGTTGGCGCCATGATTATGTACATTGGCGTGCATCAAATCAGCGCCGGGACCCTCACCACTGGCGGCTACGTTATGTACACCTTTATGCTGGGTTTCCTGGTGATCCCAATCGTTCAAATCGTCCAAGTTGGGACCCAGATCACCGAAGCTTTGGCGGGATTGGAACGCACCCATGAAATTCTGAGCGAGCGTCCGGAAGATCAGGACCCGAAACGAATCGTGGCACTACCAGAGATCAAGGGCAACCTTGATTTCGAACATGTGAACTTTAGCTACGATGGCAAACGAACCGTGCTGCACGACGTGTCGTTTCATTCCGCACCGGGTACGGTCACGGCGTTGGTCGGTTCGTCGGGATCGGGAAAGTCCACGACCATCGGTTTGATTTCTGCTTTTTATATTCCGACGGAGGGAAAAGTTCTGGTCGACGGGATTGACTTGAGCACCGTCAAGCTGGATTCCTATCGCACCCAGTTGGGAGTGGTGTTACAGGAGTCGTTTCTGTTTGACGGCTCGATTCGAGACAATGTGTCGTTTTCGCGGCCGGATGCGAATGAAGCGGACATCATACGCGCCTGCCAAATTGCCCGTGTGGACGAGTTTGCTGAAAGCTTTGATGATAAGTACGACACCATTGTTGGGGAACGCGGGGTGAAGCTCTCCGGCGGACAAAGACAGCGAATTTCTATTGCACGGGCCATTCTGGCGGAGCCGCGCATTCTGATTCTGGATGAGGCCACCTCGAGCCTAGACTCCGAGTCGGAATCGTTGATCCAGCACGGCCTTTCTTATCTCATGAAGGGGCGCACGACATTCGTGATCGCGCACCGGCTTTCCACCATCCGGCGCGCCGACCAGATTCTGGTGATGGAGCAGGGGCAAGTCGTTGAGCGCGGCACCCACGAAGAGTTGTATGCCTTGCGCGGACGTTACTACGATCTCTATACCAAGCAGCACGGGGTCGAAACCAATTTGTTTCTGGCGCCGGGCGAGGGCGATCCCAAACCGGCGCAGAACGGCGACGGCGGCGACGGCGATGATCCCAAAGTCACCGATGCTTTGGGGTTGGTGAGAGGACGAATTCGTTGAACCAGGCTTCTGCCATCGCCATTCGCACCGACAACGTGTGCCGCCACTATCAGATGGGCGAAGCGCTGATTCGCGCCGTGGACGGCATTTCGATCGAGGTGCGCGCGGGCGAATTCGTGGCATTGTTGGGCACTTCGGGTTCGGGAAAGTCTTCACTGCTTAATCTGGTGGCCGGGTTGGATCGTCCGACTTCAGGAACCGTGATCGTGCAAGACAGAAATTTGGCGGAAATGTCGCGGGAAGATTTGGCCAAACATCGCCTGCACACGGTTGGGATGGTTTTTCAGTCTTTCAATCTGATCCCCAGCATGAGCCTGATGGAAAACGTGGAACTGCCCATGCGCTTCGCGGAGGTTGACCGGAGCAAGCGCGAAGGCTTGGCACAGAAAGCATTAGACCGGGTTGGACTGGGCGCGCGGGTACGTCATCGGCCGACGGAACTCTCAGGCGGAGAGCAGCAGCGGGCTTCGCTGGCACGCGCGTTAATTAATCAGCCGCACCTTCTTTTGGCCGATGAGCCAACCGGTAATTTGGACAGCCGTACCGGCACCGAGATCATGAATTTTATTCGCGAGTTCAATGAATCCCTGGGGATGACCGTAATCATGGTGACGCATGAGCGCGCTCTCGCTGAGCGTTATGCCAAACGCATGATCTTTCTCGCGGACGGCAAGCTCATCGACGATCAGCCCAATGTCGCGGCAGCAACTCCAGGCGCGCAGAATGGAGGCGGGTTGTGAAGCTCTACGATTCGACCGAACTCGCGCTGCGCAATTTGAGGGAATCTCTTTTGCGTAATTCGCTCACCACCCTCGGCATCTCGGTGGGCGTGGCTTCGCTGGTGGCAATGCTGTCTTTAGGCATTGGCCTGCAACAGCTGGCGGCGCGACGATTGCAGAAATCCGGCCTGTTTGACACCGTCGTCGTGACCTCGCGGCGAGACTTGCGCAGCTTTAACCGGGAGCAGGAAGAGAACGGACCATCTCCGGCTGAGAGTCCGGGCCTGGATGAGGCCGCACGCCAAAAGATAGAGAAACTGCCGGAAGTGCTGGAGGCGTATCCCGATATCCGCTTTATCACCAAACTCCAATTTGAAGAGAAGCCACACCTCAGTATGGTGGCCGGGCTTGCCGCTTCGGCTCGAAGTAACGACGCTTTTGATGGAATGCAAGGCAAGTTTTTCTCGTCAGATAATGCACCGGAAGCCATCCTGCAAAAATCGTTTGCCGAGGAATTGCTGGGTAAGACGCCGAAAGCCGGAGCGGAGGAGCCAAACGTCGCAGACTTGGCCAAGCCTCTGCTCGGTAAAGAACTGACCATGGAATATGCGGAACGCACCGCGTCTGCTGAAGCGGCGAAAAGTTCTCCGCCACAGCCCGGAGAGGTTGAGAGTCAGCTGGGAGCCGCGTATTCGGTGGTTTCGCACCAGCAGAAACTGACCATTGTCGGCGTTATTGATCTCGACCCTGACAGCATGCGCGGCCCCACCAGAGCTCGCGTTTTCGTTCCCTTGCCATTCGCGGAAAATCTGCACGTAATGCAGCCCAACGACTTGCGGGACACCACTCGCGCGGCGGGGAGTACGCCTGGATATTCCACTCTGAGCGTGCGAGTGAAGAGATCCAAGGACATTCCTTCGGTTGAAAATGCCGTCAAGAAGATGGGGTTTAATACTTTTTCGATCATCGATGCCACCCGAAGCTTGCAGCAATTTTTTGCCGTGCTGGATCTTTTCCTGGGAATTTTTGGGAGTCTGGCATTGGCAGTAGCGTCGATTGGAATCGTCAACACATTGGTGATGGCCATCCTGGAACGACGCCGCGAGATCGGGATTATGAAGGCCCTGGGAGCCAGTGACGGAGACGTGCGAGGACTTTTCTTTGCCGAAGCCGGGGCCATGGGCATACTTGGCGGTGTTGTCGGGGTCGGGCTGGGCTGGACGATCGGACACGTAATCAACCTGGGGACGAACATTTACCTGAAGCGGCAGCATTTCCCTCCTGAACAAATATGGTCGGTACCGTGGTGGTTGGTCATCGGCGCGATTGTGTTCTCGGTTATCATTAGCCTGCTTTCAGGCTTGTATCCTGCAAGCCGCGCGGCCCGGCTTGATCCGGTGCAGGCGCTGAGATACGAGTAGGAGATCAGGATGCTAGGTTCTAATAAAATTGTCGCGTTCGTGCCCACCCGGGATTCCGCTCAAGCCCGGGCGTTTTATGAGGGCAAGTTGGGGCTGAAGTTTATTGTTGATGACGGGTTCGCACTTCAGCTGGATGCCAACGGCATCAGGGTCAGAGTGGCGAAAGTCCCGGAGTTCAAGCCTGCTCAATTTACAATTCTGGGATGGGAAGTTTCAGGCATCGAGAATGTTGTCGCCGATCTGATGAAAAAAGGTATTCGCTTCGAGAAGTATGGGCTGCCGGGCCAGGACGATCAAGGAATCTGGAGCGCGCCGGGCGGAGCCAAGGTGGCCTGGTTCAAAGATCCCGACGGAAACGTTCTGTCTTTATCGCAACACCCCTAAAGCAAAAGCGCCACGGATCTGCGCGGATCACGCGGATATTTCTTAGTTTTGCTATCAATCCGCGAAATCCGTGCAAATCCGTGGCGGTGCTAGCGTGCCTGATTGCGCTGGTCTGCTCTGCCGCCTATGGGCAAAGCCGGATCGACTGTAATGCTCTGAACAGTCATGTCCTCGGGCAAGCCGTTCATTATTGTGTGCTGCTGCCGGCCGGCTATGATGCGGCAGTCGGTCATCCGGCACAGCGCTATCCCGTTCTGTATTACCTGCACGGCCTGGGCGAGAATGAGCAAACTCTGTTCAAGTCTGGGGGATGGAATCTGGTCGAAGACCTTCGCCAACAGGATAAGATCGGAGATTTTCTCATCGTTACCCCGGAAGCGAAAAGCAGTTTCTACATCAACTCCGCCGACGGGAGAGTTCGTTACAGCGACTTTTTTCTGCATGAGTTCATGCCTTACATCGAAAGCAAATATCGAATTCGGCGAGAGCGCGGTTCAAGGGCGATCAGCGGTCTTTCCATGGGAGGTTATGGGGCGCTTCGTTTCGCATTTGCCGATCCGGAATTATTTTCATCGGTGAGCGCGCAGAGTGCGGCGTTGATGACCGAATCGCCGCAGGAACTTACTGCCGCCATGCGCTCCGGTACGCCTCTGGGCGAGGTATTGGGCTCAGTATTTGGGAATCCCGTCAACGTAACGCATTGGAAGCAAAACGATCCTTTTTTTCTTGTGAAACAAAATAAACTTGCCATGGGAAAGCTCACCATCTATTTCAACTGCGGAAAGGATGACGAATTCAGCTTTGAAGACGGGGCCCAGGCGCTGGATAAGCAGCTTCATGCGGAGGGAATCAAACACGAATTTCATCTTTATCCCGGCAATCATGGAGCGACTTATTTTCTGAGCCATCTCGGCGAAACCATGGAGTTCCACTGGAAAGCCTTCACCAGCCACAAATAAAATCTGCTGAAATGATATTCTCTCGTTTCTGATATGAAGCTTCTTGGCATTGACGTTGGCACCGGCGGCACACGCGCCGTCATTCTTTCGGAAACCGGGAAAGTTCTGGCTTCCGCCA
This sequence comes from Terriglobales bacterium, assembly GCA_963762965.1. Lineage (GTDB taxonomy): Bacteria > Acidobacteriota > Terriglobia > Terriglobales > Acidobacteriaceae > DATBAX01. Next base: position 2,600,466 of record CAVXME010000001.1, on the reverse strand, counting down.
CCCATGAACATGCCGCATTCGCTTCGCCTCAAGTGGGCTGGGCGGAACAGGACCCGCACGATTGGTGGCGGGCCGGGGCCGGGGCCATCAAAGAGGTCTTGCAGAAGGCCGGCATTTCGGGCGAAGACGTCGCCTCCATCGGACTTGCGGGACAAATGCACGGCGCCGTTCTGCTGGATGAAAACAACCAAGTCTTGCGCCCAGCGCTCATCTGGTGCGATCAGCGAACGCAGGCGCAATGCGACTGGCTGACGGAAACGATCGGCGCGGCGCGGATTATCGAACTCACCTGCAATCCCGCGCTGACTAATTTCACATTGACCAAACTGCTGTGGGTGCGGGAACATGAACCGGAAATTTGGAAACGCTTTCGGCGCGTCCTGCTGCCCAAAGATTACGTGCGGTTTCGGCTCACCGGAGAGCAAGCGATCGATATGGCGGACGCATCGGGCACGCTGATGCTCGACGTCGCCCATCGGCGATGGTCGGAACCCATGATGGCAGCGGCCAACCTGCCGATGAGCTGTTTGCCGCGCCTATTTGAGTCGCCGGAGGTGTGCGCCCGAATTTCCGCGGAAGGAGCGGCGGCGACTGGGTTGAAAGCCGGCACACCGGTGGTGGCTGGAGCGGGAGACCAGGCGGGAGGCGCAGTTGGCATGGGCATTGTGCGTCCCGGAAGCGTGAGCGCGACCATTGGAACCTCGGGCGTGGTTTTTGCCGCGACTGACCATCCCGCCATGGATTCGCAAGGACGGGTTCACACTTTTTGTCATGCGATCCCGCAGCAATGGCATGTGATGGGCGTCACCCAAGCGGCCGGACTCTCTCTGCGATGGTTCCGGGATTTGCTGGCTGGACCTGGAGCAACAGTTTCCTACGATGAACTGACACGCGAGGCCAGCGCGGTTTCCGCGGGATCGGCGGGCGTGCTTTGGGCACCCTATCTAATGGGAGAGCGCACTCCTCATCTCGATCCCAAGGCCCGTGGTGCGTTGGTGGGATTCACCGCTAGCCATACCCGTGGACACGTCGTACGGGCCATCCTGGAAGGAGTCGCGTTTAGCCTGAAGGACACCTTCTCACTGTTCGAGGCGATGTACGTGCCTGTAAGCTCTATCCGGCTCGGAGGCGGCGGTGCGCGGTCAGAGCTATGGCGGCAGATTCAGGCAGATGTCTACGGACACGAAGTTGAAATCGTTGAAGCTGAGGAAGGCGCAGCTTATGGGGCCGCGCTTCTGGCTGGCGTGGGCGCTAAGCATTGGAAGTCCGTAGAAGAGGCGTGCGCCGCAGCAGTGCATGTCGCAGAACGGGTGGAGCCGGACCAGCAATCTGCGAAAATCTTGCAGCAGCAATATCTGCTGTACCGGGAACTGTATGTCGCCCTCAAGCCTCTATTTGCTCAAATGAGCTGAACCGTTCGTCACCGAATCCGGCATCGTGAAATGCATTCGCGGCTGGCTCGGCAACCCGGAACGCCAATTGACAAAGCGGCTGGCATCCGTTAATGTTCCGCTCGGAAAACGTTGACTGAATGCCGTATTTACAGCGATTTAGCATGGCGGTGAATCGGTCCATGGAAAGCCTTAATGTTGCTGGAAACCCTGCGCGAAGAAGTTCTGGATGCCAATCTCGAGTTGGTTCGCCGCGGCTTGGTGCTCTACACATTTGGAAACGTCAGCGGGATATCCCGCAAAGACGGTTTGCTCGCCATTAAACCCAGCGGCGTGCCCTACGAAAGCATGAAGGCGCAGGACATTGTGATTGCAGATCTGGATGGTCGCTTAGTCGAAGGATCGCTGCGGCCGTCTTCAGACCTGGCCACCCATGTAGAGCTATACAAACGCTTTCCCAAGGCTGGCGGCGTGGCGCACACTCACTCCGAGTTTGCCACGGCTTGGGCGCAAGCGCGGCGTCCGATTCCCTGCTTCGGAACCACACATGCCGATTATTTTCATGGAGAAGTTCCGGTAACCGCGGACCTCACGCCCGACGAGATTGCCGGCGATTACGAGAAAAACACCGGGCTGGCCATCCGCCGGCTGTTTGACAAACTGGGCACCGATGACATTCCGGCCGTACTGGTGGCCGGGCACGCGCCTTTTTGCTGGGGCAAGAGCGCTTCCGACGCATCTCACAATGCAGTCATTCTGGAGTCCGTGGCTCGTATGGCATACTACACGGTCGGAATTGTGGGAGATGCGAGTCCGATTTCTCGTGAACTTCACGATAAGCACTATCTCCGCAAGCACGGAAAAAACGCCTACTACGGACAGGTCCAGACGAAATGAATTTTGCGCTCGTCCTGATGAACACCTCCCGGCTGGTCCACCTGGCACCGGTGGACTTCGTCATCATCATTTTCTATTTCGCCCTGGTACTGGCCATTGGCTTTTATTTGCGTGGGCGGTCCAACACCGGCGAAGACTTTTTCATGGCGGGCCGCGAAATGACCGCGTGGGTTGCCGGATTGAGCTTTCTCTCCGCCAATCTCGGCGCACTCGAATTGATGGGCTGGGCAGGCTCGGCTTATCAGTACGGCATTCTGGCCACCCACTGGTACTGGGTCGGGGCCATCCCCGCGATGCTGTTTCTGGCACTGGTGATGATGCCCTTTTACTACATCTCCAAAACCCACTCGGTCCCTGGATATCTCAAGCTGCGTTTCGGTGAACCCAGCCGCGCGCTTTCCGCCGTCTCATTCGCCTTTATGACGGTGCTGATGAGCGGCGTCAACATGTTTGCCATGGCGAAGGTCCTGCAAATTGTGTTGGGGTGGGACATCAACGTCAGCATTTGGGTTTCATCGCTTACGGTTGCCATCTATGTGACGCTGGGCGGCCTGCGTTCGGCGATCTTTAATGAAGTGCTGCAATTCTTCTTGATCTGGGCAGGGGCACTCCTCATTCCGATCCTTGGTTTGTACGAGGCCGGCGGCTGGAGCAATCTGAAAGTGCTCATCACCCAGCGGGCTTCCAACGAGTACGTTCACCTGTGGTCTGGACTGGGATCGTTCAGCACCAATCCGATGGGCATCCATTGGACTGGCATTGTGTTTGGACTGGGCGCCGTCCTTTCCATGGGCTACTGGACTACAGACTTTCTGGTGGTGCAGCGCATCCTCGCCGCCAAGGACATTCGCAGCGCGGAAATGGCACCGATCATCGGCGCCGGATTCAAGATGTTCGTTCCCCTCATCGTGATTCTGCCGGGGCTGTTGGGATTGGGCTTGCTTCCGATGAAGCTGGTTCCGGAATCGGTGGCCGCAAACACAGCAGGCGCCCACACCTATAACGATGTTCTGCCGCTCATGCTGGCGCGCTATTGTGGTCCAGGACTACTCGGCCTGGGGATCACGGCTTTAATCGCAGGATTTATGTCTGGAATGGCGGGGAACGTGAGCGCGTTCACCACGGTTTGGACCTACGACATTTACCGGGCGCTGTTCAACAAGAAGGCCAGCGACGCACACTATGTGAGCATGGGCCGCTGGACCACGGTGGTCGGCGTGCTGATCAGTGTGGGTACGGCCTATTTTGTTATGCACTTCAGCAGCATCATGGACTATGTGCAGGCATTGTTCAGCTTCTTTATCGCTCCCCTCTTCGGGACAGTCATACTAGGGATGCTCTGGAAGCGGGCAACCGGCCCTGGCGGGTTCTGGGGGTTATTGTGCGGCACGCTTTCTTCCGTCAGCATGTGGGCCTGGGTAAAAATTGATCCCACCGCGCTGCGATATGTAGCGTTGTCGCCGGATGCCAAAGCACTCGCCCAGGATATGTATCAGGCGCTCTGGTCGTTCCTTGTGTGCGTCACGGTAACTGTGGTGGTGAGTCTGGCGACCAAGCCTAAGACGGAAACTGAGTTGACAGGCCTGGTTTATGGATTGACCAAGGTTCCTTCAGTCGGAGAGCTCCCCTTTTACCAAAAGCCCCTTTTCTGGGCAGGTGTGGTTGTGGTTGTTTTCGTGATATTGAACATTATCTTCTGGTAGGAAATGGCGGGTGACAGCGATGCAAGAAGGCGGAATTTCCATCTGGTTCTTTATCGGTGTATCACTGCTGGTAAATGGAGCATTGATCTGTGGCGCTGGAATTTATGAGTACGCCAATCCGCCACTGCAAAAGGTCGTTCTTTTCGAAAAGCATGCCGCAATCTGGTGGGGTGCGGTGTTATTTGTGAGCGGGCTGTTTTATTGCTTGCGGTTCTCGCCGAAACGACTGGCAGGTAAATAAACGCGATTTTAGACACTGATTTCAGATTTACATCAAAGAGGACAGTGAATTCATGTCGAACAAGAAAATGACCATGGGGCTGATCGTAGGGAACCGGGGATTTTTCCCGGGTCACCTGGCGACAGAAGGACGAGAAGAGATGACCCGCGCGCTGGCACAGGCGGGGATGGACTGCGTCGTCCTTGGGCCAGACCAAAGCAAGCACGGCGCCGTGGAAACGCACGAAGAAGCCAAGCTTTGTGCCAAGCTTTTCCAGGACAACCGGCATCGCATTGACGGGGTGATCGTATCGCTGCCGAACTTTGGCGACGAACGCGCCATTGCCGACACTCTGCGTCTGGCACGCCTCGATGTTCCGGTGCTCATTCAGGCTACTCCAGACGCCACTGCCAAGATGACCATTGCCTTTCGGCGGGACAGCTTCTGCGGCAAGATGTCCGCCTGCAATAATCTTATGCAATATGGGATTCCCTATTCCCTTACGACTCTGCATACCGAGGCCCCTGATTCGGACGAATTCCGCAAAGATCTCTCCTGGTTTGGCTCGGTTTGCCGCATTGTCAACGGATTTCGCAATCTGCGGATCGGCAGCATCGGAGCTCGCCCGGCAGCTTTCAACACGGTGCGCTATAGCGAAAAGATTCTTGAATCGCAGGGAATTTCGGTGGAGACCCTCGATCTTTCCGAAGTCTTGGGACGTATTAACAAGTTGGCCGACACACACGCCGGCGTCGAAGCGAAGCTGGCGGACATTCACAAATACGTGCCTACGGGGAATGTTCCCGCCGCAGCACTCATGAAGATGGCAAAGCTCGGCTACGTAATTGATGACTGGATGAAATCGACGGACGTTAAAGTCAGCGCCGTTCAGTGTTGGACCGCCTTGGAGGAATTCTTTGGCGTGGTTCCTTGCACCATCATGAGCATGATGAGCAACAACTTGATTCCCAGCGCATGCGAAGTGGATGTGTGCGGCACGATCAGCATGTATGCTCTGGCGCTGGCGTCCGAGACGCCCAGTGCGCTGCTCGACTGGAACAACAACTATGGTGACGATCCGAACAAGGCCGTATGTTTTCACTGTAGCAACCTGCCGAAACATTTCTTCCAGGACTTCCGCATGGACTTTCAGGAAATCATCGCTGGAACCGTCGGCAAGGAAAACACCTACGGCACCGTAGTGGGGCGAGTGAAGCCCGGAGCCATGAGCTACGCGCGCTTCTCGACCAATGACCGTGAAGGCGTAATGCGCGGCTATGTAGGCGACGGCGAGTTTACCAACGATCCCCTGAACACGTTCGGTGGCGCTGGCGTGGTGCAGATCCCACACATGCAGAAATTGTTGCACTACATTTGCGAAAACGGATTCGAGCATCACGTGGCCGCGAACTTCTCCACCGTCGCGGGCGCCACTTATGAGGCTACGACCCGCTATCTGGGATGGCAGATGCACTGGCATCGCGCCTAGTCTCCTGGAAATTCATGGCCATTGTTGCAGGAGTTGATTTCGGTACCCTCAGCGTTCGCGTTTCCATTGTGGACAGCCCGCGCGGACTGTTGGCTTCAGCTGTCTCCGAATATCCCCTTCACCGCAAACGCGACGATCCTGACTACGCTACCCAATCGCATGACGATCACATGCGTGCGCTGGCTGCCGCCACCCGGCAAGCCGTCAAGGAAGCCGGGATATCCGGCGATCAAGTAGAAGCCATCGCTCTGGACACTACCGGTTCCAGCGTCATTCCCGTGGGCGAGGGCATGGTTCCGCTGGATGAGTATTACTTGTGGTGCGATCATCGCGCCAAAAATGAAGCTGCGGAGATCACCGAGTTAGCGCACCGGGAAAAGCTCCAGGCCATTGAATGGTGCGGAGGCGTGTATTCCTCCGAATGGGGATTCGCCAAGCTTCTGCATTGGCTTCGTCACAACCCAGACAAGCGCGACAAATTCGCATCGGCGTTCGAGCATTGCGACATGGTCGCCGCCACGCTCTGCGGCATTACAGATCCCCGCCAGGTGAAACGCAGCGTCTGCGCCATGGGACACAAGTGGCTGTGGAACCCAGCCTTGGGAGGCCTTCCTCCAGAAACTTTCCTGACAAAGCTCGACCCACTATTGACGGGCGTCCGCGCCAAGTTGGATGGCACCTACGCCACCTCCGATAAAATTGCGGGGAAACTTTCTCCGCCCTGGGCGGAAAAGCTCGGATTAAAAGCGGGGATCCCGATTCCTGTCGGCGCTTTTGATGCGCACTGGGATGCGATCGGTGCGGGAGCAAAAGAGGGCGACGTGGTAAACGTCGTCGGCACCTCCACCTGCATCATCGCTTATGTGAAGAAGGCAGATTTGATTCCTGGTGTCTGTGGTGTGGTGCAGGGGAGTGTACATCCACAGTACACGGGAGTCGAAGCTGGACTTTCCGCCACCGGAGATATTTTCAATGCCATTGCCGGTCGCGCCAACACCAGCGTCGCGGAGCTCAGTAGAGGATTGGAGAACTATCACGCCGGCCAGACCGGGCTGCTGCGGATGACCTGGGACAACGGCGACCGCACCGTCCTGGTGAACCCGAACCTGGGCGGCATCACCTTGGGCTGGAACCTGCAACACACTGCACAAGACGAGCTGTTCGCTGCCATTGAAGGCACCGCTTTCCACACTCGCGTAATCCTCGATCAGATGAGCGAATATGGCGCTCCGACGCTGCGAGTAATTAACGGAGGCGGAATTCCCCAGAACAATCCGGTGCTCAATCAGGTATATGCGAACGTGTTGGGCAGGCCAGTGCTGGTTCCGAGCAGCAAAGTGACCGGCATTGGTTCGGCGATCTTCGCATTCCTGGCGACTGGTGCTTTTTCGACGATTGAAGAGGCGCAGAAACAAATCTGCCCGTCCCACACCGTATTTTCGCCGGAACCAAAGACACAAAAGATCTACGATCAACTCTACGATCTGTACCGCCGGATCTACTTCGATTTCGGCAGACCCGTGGAAAGCAGCCGTTTTGGCGATGTACTGCCCGCGCTAATCAAGATCGCGCGACAGTAGCCTTGTGGAAAAACTACGACCACTTGGTTTGCGTGGCTCCTTGAATCAGAATGTCGGCGGACTCGTAAACTTTTCCTTCCAACTCAACACTAATTTTAGGCCAGTGCGGGGTCGTGCTGAGATTCTCGGTGTGATCTTGTTGCACCAGGATCGTGTCTTCAGCTTTGGCTCCCTGCACCGTAGGATTCATGGCAAATGCCTGATGATCGAGGACCAACTCCGTCGAATCAGGAGTAATCACGTATTCCCGCTCGCTGTATCCTGTCGCGCCGCCCTGATGATGAAATTTCCATTCGCCTGGATAACCGAGTTCCGCATACCACTGCGTCGCTTGCTGAAACATGTCCGAGACTTTCGCACCGGCCCGCAACCCGTGCGCGTACTTGGCGTTCACGACGGCAGCTGCGTGCAATCGCTTCTTTAGTTCTGCATCGAGCGGACCGAAGTGCACAAACCGAGTCACGGATGCGATCAAGCCCCATTTTTTGCCGCAAATGTTGACCATAGCGTATTTCTCCACGGCTCGGTCGGAAGGCAGCGCATGACGGAAACGCAGGATGCGGTCGTCGGCGCCGATCAGCAGAACCGTCGGTCGTACCCCTCGCTGCATCAGCGCATTTGAAATATCCGCCTCGATCTTTCTCTCTGTCATTCCAGGCGCAACTTGGCGAGTCACGTGTTCCACGGCTTCAGCGCAATCGCGGCCGAGCCAGCGATATTTCAGAATTTCCGCGGGGCTCAATTGATAGCGCAACGGCGCAATATTCACCGTCGTGCAACCTTCGCGCTGAACGTCGCTGCCCAGCGTTCCGGAGATACCAAGAAGCTTCGCGAGGTCGGGCGGCTTTTCATACCACTTCAACTCCACAGGTTCATACCCGAGACCGCCGAGGCCATCCTCCATGAGACGCGGAATTTCGCTGTGGGCGGCAATCACAAATTTACGTCCGTCCTTGGTCAGGAGAAGCGATGCCGCGCCGATTTCGCTGGCACGTCCCACCTGGTTGTCGCCAACTCCGCCGGTCAGCCATTCGAAATTACGGACCTGGGTCAGGAGAATGCCTGTGCATTGCTTTCGCTCCATGAATTCCTGTAGGCGCGCAATCTTGGTGGAAATTTCAGTTTTAAGTTCAGCATCAGTGAATGGTGGCATAAGCCTCGGTTGATTTCGCTTTAGCGTTCCACAGAATAAACTAATTAACGGTCCAGACGTCGGCAAGTATACAGCCGCGAAATAAAGGAGTGGGATCTTTGATATCGTGGATTCATGGACCAAATTACATGTAGCGCACTTCTTTTTGATCTCGATGGCGTTTTGATCGACTCGACTCCGGCAGTTTCCAGAGTTTGGACAAAATGGGCGGTGGAACACGGCTTCGATCCACATGAAGTTGTGCACCGGGCCCACGGGCGCCCCAGCCTCTCTACCATCCGCGACTACCTGCCCAACGGGAACCACGAATTAGAGAACCGCAAAGTGGAGCAGCAAGAAATCGAAGACCTGGAAGGTGTCATTGCCTTGCCCGGCACTTTCGATCTGCTCAACGCTCTTCCCCCGGACCGATGGACCATCGTGACCTCGTGCACGCGGGACTTGGCGGAGGTCCGCATTCGCGCGGCGGGGTTGCCGATTCCGGCCAAACTGGTCACTTCCAGCGACGTCAAGAATGGCAAACCCGATCCTGAGCCCTATGTTACGGGAGCGTCTGCGCTGGGGTTTTCTCCCCGGGATTGCGTTGTGTTTGAAGATGTTCCGGCGGGAATTCGTTCCGGCAAAGCTGCGGGCGCGCGGGTCATCGCGTTTCGCACCACGTTGAAGGATGCCGAACTCGAAAACGCCGGTGCAGACTGGATCGTGGACAATTGCAGCGCGGTCTCGTTAACTGCCGTAGCTCAAAGTGGTCAGGGACTCACGCTTTTGCTTCAGGGAAACACGATCCCAACTCCGTCCAAGAGCTAGGATCGCTTCGTTGTTTGCTTCGTCCCAAAAGTTACTTCGCCCCAAGTGCGCGCTGCACTTCGGCCAGGAGGATCTGGATTCCGAAGTGCAGCACGCAAACCATTTAGGCGCCATCGCCAGCGTGCAGCACCCGGAATGTGCTGCCGCCGTTCGACCAGATCAACAACAGCGCATCCTGTCCCTTGGGCACACCGGACAGAGCTTTCTGGACGTCTGCTGCACTTTGTACGTCGTGGCGATTCACCTGAACGATGACATCGCCGCGCTGCAAGCCGGCATTGTCCGCTGCGCTGCCCGGTTGCACCTGTTCAATCAGCGCACCGTGCACATCGCTCGGGGCCTGGATCTGCTCTCGCGTGTCGGGAGTCAAATCCGAGAGGCCGACACCCCAGCGCGGTTTGCCATGGTCAGCGTCGCTGCCACCATGCCCCTCTGGGTCACGGCTGCCCATGGCTTCCAAAGTCACCGGAAGTTCCAGGCTTTTTCCGTCGCGAAGGACTGTCAACCTAATCGTGGAGTCCGGACGTTTTTGCCCGACTTCCATTTGCAGTTGTCCAGCATCGCTCACAGCCTGTCCATTGAGTTCGGTGATTACGTCCCCAACTTTGAGCCCCGCTTTTCCGCCCGGAGAATTCGGTTCGACCTGGCTGACCAGTGCGCCCGTATTGTCTTTCAGGTCGAAGAACTTTGAGTTCTCAGGAGTCACATCGCTGATGCCGATACCAATGTATCCGTGTGTAACTTTGCCGTCACGAATGAGAGTTTCGACGGTAGGTCTCACGATCTGTGAAGGAATGGCAAATCCCATCCCCGAAAAACTTCCCGAAGGTGAGACCAGGAAGGTATTGATTCCGACCACTTCTCCGCGAGCGTCCACCAACGGACCGCCTGAATTGCCCGGATTGATGGCGGCATCGGTCTGAATGAATTCTCCGGGTTTGCGCCGATCTTCGGAGAACGGATTCGGACGATTCAGCGCGCTGACGATTCCGCGCGTCACCGTGAAGCGGAAACCATAAGGATTGCCGAAGGCGAGCACGGTTTGCCCCGGCCGCAGCGCCGCAGAATCCCCCCAGGGAACGCTGGGCAGGTTCGTACCCTCCACTTTGATGACTGCAAGGTCGGTCAATTTGTCGGCGCCGATGAGCTTGGCTTTCAGAATTCGGCGATCGGTCATGGTTACGCGGATGTCCACTGCACCATCAATTACGTGGTTATTGGTGACGATGTAGCCATCGGGTGAAATCACCACGCCGCTGCCGATCCCGTGCTCGATCTGAGGTTCCATGCGGCGGCGTCCGCCGAATGGAGCTCCAAACTGCCCAAAGAATTTCTGCATGTCTTCGGGAATTTCGCCATCTGTTGCATCTGGCTTGGCTTGCGAGGTCACGGCAACATTCACGATTGCCGGGGTCACCCGCGCGGCGAGTGTTTCCATGGCGCGGTCGAGCGATAGCAGCGCGGTGACGCTGCTATCATCCAGCGCCGGCGCCGACGGGCTGGCCGCCGCAGCCGTGGCCGACGCCGGCTTGATGAGTTCATATCCGCCGAACGATGCCGCAAGTGCGATTGCGAGTCCTGACGCTAGCAAGGGTCGCGTTAGTTTGCTTTTCCAATTCTCTTCTGCAAATCTGCTCATGGTTTTCATTTCTCCTTAATTCGGGTTTTAGACGTTGTCGATCATTAGTTTTGAAACTAATTCTTTAGTTGATAATGCGCGAAAGTTGCCAGGTTCATAGTTCTCCCAGAAAGTCTTTAAGTTGACTTTGATGGATTGGTTGTAGTTGGCTGTTGCTGGGCCGGAACAGTTACGCGCCAAACACAAATGGTCCAGTGCGCGAACCCTGCATCGTCATACTCAAGGTCTTGATACACCAAGAGCACCGATTTAAAACGCGGCTGTCGTTGAGTCGAAGTCTCATTCGCATCAAGTTTGTTGCTAGGACTGAAACTAGCCGGAATCAGACGCGCCTGTGTTTGCGACGATTCCAGTTTGGCGAAATCCGGCGCTACGGTTTCAGACTCATGTTGCGCTGCGTCCGCTTTCGCCAGAATAGTTTCTGACACTGCTTTGGCTGTAGACCGACTCGAGCGTCTTGCAGCACCGACCCTTGTGGCCGCGAAATGGCCGGCCACTAATTTCACTTGCCCGCTGGGTACTGATGTGTTGGCGATCGCGAATACTGGCTCCGGGCCCGCCGCCTTATCCTGGAAAGACACCAACTCTGGACTGCGTGACAGCAGACCGACACAGACCATCGCAAAAGCCGCCACCATCCCAAGCGCTGGTTTCCAAATGCGCGTCGCGCCCGGCCGGTTCGCATCAAGGATTTGTGCCACCCGCTGTGATGTCTGCCGCACCCGGCTCACTGCGGCTTGGGCCATCGCTAATCCCCTGCGCATCAGGCTTTTCTCGGCTACCGTCACCAGGCATCGAGCATAGGCGCGAGGATTGGAAGTAGCGGCCAATACGGCATCATCACAGGCCATTTCTCGTTCAAGCGATAGCTGGCCTTCAATCCACCAAACGGCAGGATGGAAGAAAAACACTGCCCGAAGCAGCTTCTGCGCCAGGTTGGTCCAGTCATCCCAACGCCGCAGGTGGGCCAATTCGTGTAACAGAATCGTATTCAGTTCCGCCGGAGAGAGTTCACGGATGGCCCACTCGGGTAGTGCGACTGCGGGTTTCATAAACCCGATGGCCGTGGGCACCTGCAAGCTGTCAGAAATGCAGACTTTCACGCGACGCGCTGAGCCAAATTCCGCTAATGTGGCTTGCAGCGCGGGATCCAAACTCGCGGGATCGATCGCAACACAGTTTTGACGCACTCGGCGCACGTGCCACAAGCCAGCTCCGACTCTCAGCAGTCCCAGACCGGCAAGCACTGCCCACGCCGCAAACAGATAGGTAGCCCATGAGGTCGGCGCAGTAATTGCAGGATGAGAGATTGCTACAGAGTTAGCCGAACTGCTAGGCACCAAAGAACCCACAAAGGGCAATGCGGCAATCGCCAACAATGCCAGAAACCACACTGCAAAGCGCGTGCCTGAATTCTGGTTGCCGGAGTTTCGCAGAGGAGATTTTCGCGAACTAATGACCCTCAGCAAGAGCCATGCGAACAATGCGATGGCCATCCCCTCAATCATGCAATTCAACATTCTCTCAGCCGAGAATTGCGCGACCGCATGTAGATTGAACACGGACATCATCTCCTATTTCTCCTCCAGCATCTGCCGCAGTCGGGCCAATTCTTCGGCTTCAATACTTTGGTCTTCCAGAATGTTCAGGACGAGCAATTCGTGCGAATTCTTGAAAAAGCGGTTCACCAGATGGCGCACCTCGAAGCGGGTCGCTTCCTTCTGTCCCACCAGCGGCATGTACACATGGGCGCGGCCATCTTTCACATGCTTCACATATCCCTTCTTCTCCAGAACGCGGATCGTGGTCAGCACGGAGTTGTAAGCCAGCGGCTGTTTCTTGGGGAGGGACTCCTGAACCTGCTGGACGGTAGCCGACCCTTTCATCCACAACACATCCATCAGCCGCAACTCAGCTTCGGTGAGGGTCACGGATTTTCTGGGCGGCATGGGCGGTTCTCCAGCGAAAACAAATGTCTATCGCTTATTAGACGCGAGGGCTGTTAAAACGTCAACTAGTTATTTAGTTGCTTAATGAAAGGTTGTTGGTTGCTTGGATTTCAAAAAGGTCTGATTTTGGGGAGCAGATGCCTCAGCCCCGTCCGGGCAGGCGCTTATTGTGCCGGCGGGCGGGAAATTGGGGTGGGAAACGGGACTTGAACCCGCAACAGCCGGTGCCACAGACCGGTGCTCTACCGATTGAGCTATTCCCACCGTCCCCGTTCATTATAGCAATCGAAGCCGTCTGTGTGTGGTGAAGGCGAGGCATTCGGTGGCGGCGTTTGTGGCGGGCCAGCAATGTCCGGATGCTGGAAAGGAAAGCAGATTCCTCAAGGGATAAATCCCTTTCGGAATGACAAGATTCTATGGGTAGATTTTGGGTGGAGCAGCGCTTCCCAGCGCTGCGTTAAGAGCTTTGTCGCTGAGCACGCGCTTTAGCGCCTGAGGTTAGACGCGCCCCACGCCCACGTACTCAAACCCCATGGCGCGTAGTCGAACGGAATCGAGCAGGTTCTTGGTATCCACGATCAGAGGGCGCTTGAGCAGATGTTTGATGCGATCGAAATCCAGTGCACGGAATTCTGGCCAGCCCGTGCCCACCACCAACGCGTCCACACCTTCGGCGGCGGCATACGGCGACTCGCAATAATGGACAGATCCATTCAGTTCCAGGCGAGCATCGGGAAGGGCCACCGGATCGTAGGCACGCACGCGAGCGCCTTTGGAAACCAGGTTCTGCGCCAGACGCATCGAAGAGGAACCAGCAACGGAATTGGTGTTTGGTTTGAATGCCAAGCCCAGGATGCCCACGTCTTTGTTCTGCACCGAATTCATGAAGCCTGAGATTTTTTCCACAACATTTTCAGCCTGACTCTGGCTGACTTCGCGCGCCGCGGTCAACACTTTGAGCGAAACTCCATTTTGCTTGGCCAGTAACGCCAGCGAGTCCATATCGGATTCGGCGAAGATCCCGCCCATCCCGGCTCCCGGCTGCAAACAGCGCGGGGCGATTTTCTTATCTAACCCAAGAGCAAGTGAGAGATTCACCGCATCGGCATTGACCTTCTCGCACAGCGTGGCCAGTTCGTTGATGAAAGAAATTTTTGTTGCGACAAAGGCGGTAGCCGACTCGCGCACCAGCTCGGCGGTCTCATGATTGGTCACAATCACCGGAACTCCGCGCATCACCAACGGATGGAAGATCTGCTTAATGGCCAGCACTGCATCATTCGATTTCGTTCCCAGAATAATGCGGTCCGGCCAATTGAAGTCTTCCACGGCGCACCCCGGAGTAAAGAACACTGGTTGAGAAACGATGGTTGCTTTTAGGCGTTCGTCCTCCAACCGCTGTTCAATTCCGGAAGCAGTACCAACGGGAACGGGTGTGACCACGACAAGGATCGGCGGCTTGGTCACCACACGCGCAATCCGCAGTGCCAGGTCGGCAAGATGTTGTGGCGTGTCTTCAGCGAGGAAAATTACCTGTGTCTTGCGGGCAAACGATTCGATGTCGGTCGAGTAAACCAGCCGGCCGGAGCGCACATTGCGCTTGATGACTTCATTCAGATTTTTTTCGTGGAACGGAACATTGCCCTGGGCCATCTCCACCATGCGCGAGCTGTCCGGATGGCAGCACGTCACTGGAGTGCCAAAGTCAGCCAGGCAAGCTGAAATGACTGTCCCCAGATATCCTGCCCCGTAAACCCCAATCTGCATAGTGCCTCCGCCCCAGGAGTCGCCCAAAACCGCTGGGGGAGCGGGTTCTAGCGCAGCCATCCTTAGCTTCTTATGTACGCCCGCAATCCCAGCTTGGGCAACACACCGTGGGCCGATGTACTGATGGAAAAAGGAACTGTACCTTTGCGGGAATCCGGGAAACTTGAGGATTATGGATCAGATATTAACGCTTTACTAAACGGCCGCCGAGCGGAACCGCCGCCAGGTCGATCCAGTGGTTCTGATCGATTTCGCGGACAAAGGTCAAGTCTTTCACGGTGATGCAGCGTGTCCCCTCGAACTTTGTCCAACGCTGACGGGCAATGTGATAAGCCTTCTGGGCCTGCTCCTCGTTGCTCATCTTGACAATAGTCAGGTGTGGCAGATACACCCATTGCTCTTCGTAGGCCAGGGTTTTGGTGTTGAGTTGGAAGTGCAGGTCGCGCATGCGCTGAGCGCCGTTGGCCACCCGGACAAAAACCGTGGGTGTGACCGGAATGAAAGTCTCCACCTCGCCCAGGCTCACTTCGAAAGGTTCCACCTGGCCGCAAATGTCTTCCATAATTTCCAGCGCGGAAGCTTCGCTGCCCTGCAAACACCGGGGTGGAAGAAGACTGAGGTGAGCGGCCAGATGGGGCAATTCGGGATGGACTTCCTGCCGAAGTCTTTCGACAAATTCCCCGACCGGGGTCTTTACGTAAGCCACTAAACCATAACGCGGAGTCTGCATCATGAACCTCAAAGATTATACTCCGGCAAGCCGGCAGAATGGGCTGGCGGGGCGGATTCGCGGGTGTCGGCTATAATCGAAAAGACCCATCCGCATCATCTACCACAGTCGGGGCGTAGCGCAGCCTGGTAGCGCACCTGCCTTGGGCGCAGGGGGTCGTAGGTTCAAATCCTATCGCCCCGACCAAACCTTAGAATACATAGAAAACGGGTACGTCCCGTCTGTCCCCAAGTTTCCCTCCCAAGTTTCCTCAACCAGCACGCCGAGCCCTCACCTCCTCGGAAGTCGCCATAAAGTTTCTTATCGAGGACGCAATCTCGTCGGCAGCCGTCTCCAGGGCGAAATGGGGGCCGTCAACAATATGGACCTCGGCATTCGGAACGTCCTCGCGGTAGCTCTCCGGCTCGCTCGGGTCAAACGAGGTTTCGTATTTGCCCCAGATCACGAGCAGCCGCGGTTGCTTCTTGCGCATCCATTCCTGCCATTTCGGATAGGAATCGACGTTGGTTCGGTAGTCGTAGAAAAGATCGCTTTGTATCTCAGCCTGGCCGGGCCGATTCAGAAAATAAAATTCGTCGGTCCAGAGATCGGGATCGTGGCGCTCCACGTCGGGATCGTTTCCGACGTGTCGTGCACGCGCGGCCTCGATCGACAAGAGATTGGTGCGCAATGCGCTCTCATTGGCGGCACGATCCGCCCAGAACGCCCGGCGCGTTTTCCAATTTGCTCCCAAGCCCCGGTTGTGGGCGACGGCGTCCTGCACGATCAGCGCCTCGACTCGCTCCGGATGCTCCAGTGCCATGCGAAAGCCGACGGGGCCACCGTAGTCCTGCATGTAAAGGGTATAGCGCGAGAGTCCCGAGCGCCTCGGTGAAGTGGTTCATGGTCTCAGCCAAATGGTCGAAGGTGTAGGCGAATGTTTTTGGATCGGGCCAGTCACTGTGTCCGAAACCAGGATAGTCAGGCGCGATCAGGTGGTAGCGATCGGAAAGCCTTGCGAAAAGCGGTTCGAACATCCGCGACGACGATGGAAGGCCGTGGAGCAGGAGAAGCGTTTCCGCATTTGCCGGCCCGGCCTCCCGATAGAAGATCGACAGGCCGTCAACCTGTATGGTGCGATAAAACGTGGGATTCATTGGTGTCGTTTTCCCTTCATCCGGCTCCGTTTTTGTTGATCATTCATTTTGCGCTTTCAAGTCGCGCTGTTATTGCGCGGATCGTCTTTCTCGTTGAGGTATTCCAGTCCAAGCGGTCCCATCGCGGTGATTTGCGTGACGTACTCGCCGGATTTCGCCCAGTGGAAATGATGCGTGTTGCCGGGGAGAATGATCACCGCGCCGGGCGGATAGGCTTCCAACTTACTGGCGTCGAATTCATCACCCAGTCCGATATAAAAAATCCCGGAAATCACGGTATAGACTCGGTCTTCCGGGTGCCTGTGGGGCATCAGCCTCGCGCCGTGGGGTGCTTTCACCCGGATGGTGTAAGGGCCGGGCTGCGAAGGCTGTCCCACCATGACCGCCAGCCGGACCGAAGGTGGAAACGCCGGGAACGGTTTCCAATCTACATCGTCGGGCAAGATGCTTTTGAAAACCTCCTGCCCGAGTTGGTGAGGCCGGACCTCGCTTTGCTGAGCGCCCTTTACGGCACCGGCTTCCTGAGACATACAAACCTCCTCGTGCAGAGAATCAACACTTCGCATCAGAGTTACTCGGATGTCGTATGCAACCGCTTGTAGATGGAGGCTGGGCCTGACCCCTTCTTAAGCGACTCGCTTCTTCTTCGCGTCGAGTGCCGGCAGAAGAAGTTTCAGAAGCGCTTGATCGGAGAACGGGTTCTGACCTGAGATCAGCTCGCGATCTTGAATCACGTAGCTCGACCATGGAGCGAGCACACTTACGTCACCGCCCGCCGTTTGCAAGGCGAAATCCGGATAGAACAGCACCTTGCCTTCAATCTCCAGCGGCTCCCGCTGCTGCTCTTCCGCTGTCGAGAAAATGGTCATCTTGTATCCGGAATAGATCCAGCCTTGAGCCTTTGCGTGCGCTCCAGCGACATCGCCCGCCGCCAGCGCGGCGACAAACTCCCAAGAATTTGGAAGAGCCGAGAGAAGCGAAATTGGGCCATGGCAGAGCACTGCCGTAGGCTTGGATGTTTCATGAAAGTGCCTAAACACGGCGCCAGCGTCGGGATCATCGAGAAGATCGATCATCGGGCCGTGGCCGCCGGGGACGAAAACAGCGTCATATTGATCCAGGCCCGATGCGATGACATCCGTAATGCGGTTTGGATCTCTGAGGCCAGCCAGGCCATCGCGGAATAGCATATAGTCCTCAAGCTTGGCCGCGTCCCCGCCGAAGAAATCGGCGACCTCTGAATGCACATCCACTTGCGGCGTGTTGCCTTTGGGGTTGGCGAAGGTGATTTCGTAGCCCTCCTTCATCAGGGCGCGAACCGGAACCGTCAACTCATTGAGATAGTAGCCAGCGCTTTTGTAAACCTTGCCATCTTTCAAGGGCAAGCCGCGACCGCTTGAGACTAGTACTAAGACTTTTCCTTTGGTTGTCATTTCGTTCTCCTTTTTTGAAATCGAATTTATTTGGCTTTGGCCGCCGCTTGCTCGATCAACTCCGCCACTTCTTTCGGGTGAGACAGCATGGCCAGATGATTCGCGGGGACGGTGATCGCAGTCGCCTTGATGGCCGCCGCTTCATCTTTCTCGAGTTGCGGCGGAATCGCCCGGTCGTTGCCCGCGATCAAGGCCCATGAAGGCTTGCTCTTCCACGCAGCTGTGGTAATTGTGGCTCCGAAAACAGATGACGACGTTTGTCCCTGTGTCGCCGTTAGTATCCGCTGCTCACTGGCCGGGAGATCCTGCGCCATGTCTTCGGCAATCCCTTTTGGAGTTGCGGTTAGAAAACCCTGAGCGTCGGGCCGCAACTCGCTGCCCAGCGGAGCCGGCGGATACGGTTTGCTGACGGAATTGATGGATTCCCCATCCCCCGGCGCGAACGCCGCTATGTAGACCAACCCGACAACCTTTGGGTCATTGCCAGCCTCGGTAATCACCACGCCGGCGTAGGAATGGCCGACTAGGATTACCGGGCCGTCCTGCAACGCGATGATGCGCTTCGTCGCCGCCACATCGTCAGCCAGCGAGGTCAAAGGATTCTGCACAGCGACCACATGAAAACCCTTCGCTTCGAGGAGCGCAATCACTTTGGACCAGCACGATCCATCCGCCCAGGCGCCGTGAACCAGGACAATATTCTTGACCCCTTGCGGGGAGTTTGTCTGAGCGAATCCCGTCGTGCCGAGTCCCGACGACAAGATCAGCGTGGTTGCCATCAAAGCAGCTCGGTAAATTTGAGAGAGTTTCATTTTTATCTCCTCGTTAAACTAACTAATGCGAACCCTCCGCCATGCGCGAGGAAAAATTCGCGTCAGCGGTTGATGCATGTTATGCCCCTGGGAACCCGAACATCAACCACGACTGATTGGCTACCCAATTCGGGTACAGCTCCGTCATCTGATCGAACAGCTCCTGGTCGGACTTCGCGGTTTTCTGCAAGCGATCGAAGTCCTGCGGGTAGCGCTAGGTGTCCTGGATCGTCGGTGGCCCATCCTTCACTTGCTTTTCGCGAAGGGTGGGAACCACAATTGCGGGCACACTGGATCTAGCGCTCGTGCCCACACGCGAAACTCCCGATCCCGAATCGCCGGGTATTTTATCAGGATGGAAAACTGGAGTAGCTCCCATTTTGCAGTGCGAACAAACTAGTTGATCAACTGGTTTGTTCCATGAGATAATGCACGCATGAAAACCGTGGGTGCATTCGACGCCAAAACTCACCTCAATGAGCTGCTCCAGAGAGCCTCGAAAGGCGAGACCATTCAGATCACGAGGCGTGGAATCCCGGTTGCCAAGCTTTCTCCACCCGACTCCAGCCAGAAAGAAGACGCTCACAGTTTGGCCGCCTCCATCCGCCAGCTGCGCCGCGGGGCCACTCTGGGGAAACTTTCCATACGCGAGCTAATCGATGAAGGCCGCCGCTTCTAAACGCTTCGTTCTCGACGCGTCAGTGGCCGTCGCCTGGTGCTTTGAGGACGAAGCAACCAAGTTCACCGAAAGCGTTCTCGACCTGCTTTCCGCCGGCGCCGAAGCCCTGGTTCCTGCCAGTTGGCCGGTGGAAGTCGCCAACGCTTTGCTGATCGCAGAGCGTCGTAACCGCATTCTCCTGGCGCAGGTCACGGCCCTTCTTCAGAGAATCGCCGCCCTGCCCATCGCGGTCCTCCCCATCGATTCGTTCCGCGCCTTCGACCACATCCTGCCCGTTGCGCGTCAACAGTCTTTATCCGGATACGACGCCGCTTACCTGGACCTCGCCCTGCGGCAAGGCCTCCCCCTGGCCACGCTGGACGAGCAATTGCGCCGGGCGGCGAAAACAACGGGCGTCGTTCTGCTGTCGTAGGCTACATCGCCATCCGCGGTTGATGTAGCTTATGCCCCCGGGAATCCGAACATCAACCACGACTGATTGGCTACCCAATGCGGGTATAGCTCGGTCATCTGATCGAACAGCTCCTGGTCGGACTTCGCGGTTTTCTGCAAGCGATCGAAGTCTTCGAGGTAACGCTTGGTGTCCTGGATGGTCGAGGGAGCGTCGGGCGCGCCCGGCTTCTTGTGACCGGCTACAACCATCGCCGGATTGAGCGCAGCTAACCGGTCTAGAGCCGCGATCCAATTCTTTCGGCTCTCGGGGGTGGTATCGCCAACGTAAATGCGACATTGGTTGTACACAACGTCACCGGCGACGATCAGGCCGATCGATGGGACGTACAAAGACGTCGAATCGGGACTATCGGTGCGGCCCTGCTCGATGATGCGCAATTCCTGGCCTTCGAGAGTGAACGTTTCGTGCTCGTAGGGCGCCGGTGGAACCAACTTGGTGGGCACTTGCCCAGGAAACATCCGGCGCGCCAGCCGCTGCACAGGTGGAGAGAGATACATCTGCATGGCGTTCAGCGCCTTGGGCGTTGTTATCGCCCGAGCGCCCGGGAAACGGTCGAGCAGAATGCTCAGCCCATAGAAGTGGTCGAAATGGGCGTGCGTTATATAGATGGTCTCCAGGTTGCGGTTGT
Organism: Terriglobales bacterium; assembly: GCA_963762965.1. Taxonomy (GTDB): domain Bacteria; phylum Acidobacteriota; class Terriglobia; order Terriglobales; family Acidobacteriaceae; genus DATBAX01. The sequence continues at coordinate 2,579,999 of CAVXME010000001.1, read as the reverse complement.
GCAGAGCGACCCAAGCCGCAAGCGCCTCGGCCTCAGCAACTGTGCACATCGCGTCTACCAGCACCGCGTCGTAGTCGCCGAAGATTAAAGTCGACGTGATCGGGTCAAAGCCGAACGCTTCGCCAAAGGGCTTTGGCCGCTCGCCGACCATCGTCTTTCCCGGGGCCGTAAAAACGTTCACACTCAGCGTGGTCGCCGCGCCATTTGTGCCGTCCATTTAGCACTCCTTTCAATGTCAGAGCATTGGCTAGACACTGCAGCCCGGAAGGTCCCAAGCGGACATCCCCAACAGTTGAAATCCGCATCCCATCCGGGCCGCGCGTTAACCGTAGGTGAGATCGGTGCTCTGTCCGACCTCGATAATGTAACCGTCAGGATCGCGGATGTAGCAGCGTATCTCGCCGTACTTGGGGATCGGCGGCGTGATGAACTCGGCGCCTCGATTTTTCCACAATTCATAGCACGCTTGAATATCCGCAACCCGGAAATTCATAAAGCTGTTGATGTGGTTCGGGTCGGGGACGCTGAGCGATACCGTCGGCTTATCCGGGGTCGGCCCGCCCCCGACGTTCAGAATCATCCAGATGTTCGCCAGCTGAAGGTACGGAGGCGCGTTGCCGTCACCCATGGTCAGAATGCGAGCGCCGAAGACCTTTTCGTAGTAGCGGGCCGATCGCTCTACGTCGGTGACGGTGAGAAAATGCGCGATGCTGATCCCCTCGCGCGGGGGCATTTCATAACTTTTCTGTTCGATTTGTACCGCGTTCATGATGGCTCCTTTCGATATGGTGCTCATTACAAATATCGATTCCAGCTAGTGCAGCAGCGATTCCCAATTAGCTGGAACTTTCCCTGCGGGTCCAGGGGCGGGCTGATTTTTTGGATGCGAATGCGGCGGAAGCAACTCCACACCCTGGATCATCCCCTGCTTTTCGTAGTCCTGCTTTTCGTAATTGTAGAACCAGTCCTCGCCCGGTTCGAAGCTGGCTATGATGGGATGCCCGGTCGCTGCCGCATGCTTGGATGCATGCTGACTCGGAGAACTATCACAGCATCCGATGTGCCCACACTCCGCACAGCGGCGGAGATGAAGCCACCAACCGTTCGGTGACGTCAGACATTCCACACACCCATCGCCACTTGCTTTCGAAGCGGGGTTGATTCCGCGCAGACCCTTTTTCATCTCCGATTTTCCTTCCGTGTCCTGGTTTGCAGAATAATGTTCGCAAATAATATCAAGCCACCAGCAGGATCTTCCCGCTACCACCCTTTTCCGCCGTTGCCTGGGCCTCGGCCGCTTCACGGAGGGGCAGTTTCTGGCTAATCGGGATTACCAGCTTGCCATCTCGCACCGCTTCGGCCATGAACTCAAGCGTTTTCCTGTCGAATTTCGAGAATACATGCACCACTTTTACTGATGTGTACTTGGCCGCGTTCTGCGGTGGCTCGACAACCGATGCATACAATCCTCCCGGCTTGACCTTGGCGATCAGCTTCTCGGCGGTTCTTCCCCCGACCGTATCCGCCACCGCATCGAGCGGCGGAAGATTCGCAATCGCCGTGTCGTCGTCGGTTGCGATCACCTGATCTGCGCCGACAGTCTTCGCCTCATCATTCTGCATCTGCCTCTTCAAAACTCCCGCGATCACAGTCGCCCCGCGTTCCTTGGCTGTGAATACCGCCGAACGCCCGACATTTCCAGCAGCACCTACGACGAGGACTGTCTGCCCGGCTTTGATTCCCGTAGCGGACATGAGCTGGTTGCCGGTCGTCGTCACCAAAGGCAGCGCCGCCGCCTGGATCAAATCGAGTCCCTTGGGAACTTTCGCCAAGACCTCTGCCTTCACGACACAAAGTTCGGCGTAAGTATTGTCCGCCATGGCGAACACCTGGTCGCCGATGGAAAACCCTTCCACTCCCTGCCCAACCTTGACCACAGTCCCCGCCATATCGACTCCGATGAGGCCGGGGAACTGGAGAGGATAAAAATCCTTGGTTAATCCAGCACGCCTTTTGTAGTCGATCGGATTCACGCTCGTGGCAGCGACCCGCACCAGTACTTCGCCCGGACCCGGAACCGGGTCAGGATAGTCCTCGAACTTCAATACTTCCGGACCGCCATATTGGTGGACAACGATTGCTTTCATATTTCATCCCCTCAGCATGCAGCGTATTCTCTTTATACTTATTAATGTCGGGCGCGCGCGGTTCACCGCTTCTGCTACGGGGGCTGGCGCACCCTTTCGCGGGAAGTATAGCGGAAAAAAGTGAGGGCTGTTCCACCCCTCGGGTTTTCGAAGGGTGCGCGTCACGGACCTTGCAAGCTAGTTCTTCGAATCTAGTCGTCGCTTAGGGACACACAAGAACCTTTTTGCAGGGAAGTTGGACAAACCCCAAAAAACGCGTCTATGCTGGGCGCTGCCATGAAAACTTCTCTGGGGCGTTACATCTACGGTTTGGCTGCGATTGGTTCCGGTATCTGTGCGTTGGTGTGGCATGACTTCAGCGCGCTGGGGGGCGTTCCTCACCGCACGATTCTCATCTATATCGCGGCCACCATCGAAATGCTTGGAGGCGTAGCCGTTCTCTGGCCGGGAACGGCCCGCGCCGGTGCTGTCGCGGTGGGTGCAATCTACTTTGCCTTCGTTTTGCTGGGGGTGCCGCTCATCATTGCGCATCCGCTTGTCTACAATGGCTATGGAAATTTTTTTGAACAATTCTCATTCGTCGCCGGGGCCGCGATCCTTTATGCGTGTTCCGGTCCAGCCGTCCCGGCTCGAACCGCAAGATTGGCTCTGATCGGATACTACTCGTTCGCTATTTGCGTGGTCTCGTTCGCACTGGAACAGCTTTTCTATCTCTCGGCAACAGCAAGTTTTGTTCCCAAGTGGATTCCGCCGGGACAAATGTTCTGGGCGATCGCAACCACCGCCGCGTTTGCCGCTGCCGCTCTTGCTCTACTCACGGGATTCATGGCCCGGCTCGCGGCTCAATTGACCACGGCGATGATTTTGGGTTTCGGGTTGCTGGTTTGGCTGCCGGCGCTTTTTGCCGATCACCATAGTTTCGGGAACTGGTCCGAAGGTACGGAGACTCTCGGGATCGCCGCGTCGGCGTGGGTGGTGGAGGACTTTCTCAAAGCGCGTCAGGCAAAACAGGGCTTTTAACGCAGCGCTAACGCAACTGCTCCACCCAAAACTGCGGCACCCAAATCGGAATTTTCTCGCGCCCTCTAAGGGGCGCTGTCGCCGGTGTCGAAGACTTCGACTTCGCGATGCCAGTCGGCGGCGGCGTGGCTCTGGATCAGACGAACGCATCGGTTCCAGCGAAGGATGGCTTCGTCGTTGCCGATGGGCCGGATCGCTTCCGCCTCTTGGTAGTAGCGCATGGCTTCTTCCAGCAGAACCATCAAGGTGTGGGGCGAACGTCCGGCGCGGAGTTGGGCCTTGGCGCGGCGTTCGTGCAACAGTCCCAAATAGTAGAGGCGTTCGTAGGCGTCGCTAAGCTGATGAAAAGTTTTTTCCACCTCGGCGTAGCGATCGGACGGAGTGCCGGAAAACTGGTCGGTAATCGCCAGGCCCAACAAGCGCAGCGCGAGTTGATGTCCGGGCTGGGCGGCCAGCACGTCGTGGCAGATGGATTCGGCTTCCTCCGGTTCGTTGAGCAAGCGATAGAGTTCGGCTTTGGACAGAGCCGCGTCCACGCCTTCGAGAGAGATTGCCTTTAGCTGGAACTCCATAGGCCCTCCTTCACTTCTACTTCGTCGGAGATGTTTCCTTCGAAGCTGTGCCCGATCCTGTGATCTTTTTCACCAGCATAAGAACGGGATCGTAGAAGTCATCCACCACACGTTCCTTCAGCGGGATGATTGCGTTGTCGGTGATATGAATTTCCTCGGGGCAGACTTCGGTACAGCACTTCGTAATGTTGCACAGGCCGATCCCGAGTTCGTCCTTGAGAAGTTCAGTGCGCGAAATGCCGTCGAGCGGGTGCATTTCGAGCCCGGCCACACGGACAAAGAAACGTGGACCTCCAAATTCTTCTTTCTTGTCGTGTTCACGCAGGACGTGGCAGACGTTCTGGCACAGAAAGCATTCAATACACTTGCGGAATTCCTGCACGCGATCGATGTCTTTCTGATACATCTTCCATTCGACGCCGGGGCGTGGTTGGAACGGCGGAATCTTTTTATTCACTTTGTAATTCCACGAAACATCCGTCACCAAATCTTTGATTACCGGAAAAGACTTCATGGGATTGACGGTGATCGGCTTGTCGAGTGGGAGAGAATCCATGCGGGTCTTGCAGGTCAGGCGGGGACGCCCGTTCACCTCGGCCGAGCACGATCCGCATTTGCCTGCCTTGCAGTTCCAGCGCACCGCGAGATCTGGAGCTTGATGGCCTTGCACATGGTGGATCGCGTCGAGTACCACCATGCCGGGAGCGATGGGCACACGGTAGTCGACCGGTCCGCCGCCTTCGCGTGTGCCTCGAAAGATTCTCAGGGTTGCTTCAGCCATCGCTACGTCCCCCTCACTTTTTTTCTTCTATTAAAGGCTTCAATTCATCCGGCAATTCCGCCGTCAGCACCTGACGCAAATTCATGGCGTCGCCCTGCTTCGATATGAGATTGTTCTGCTTGCCCCAGGTGGCATCGTAGTTGGGGTAGTCGATGCGGCTATGGGCGCCGCGACTCTCACGTCGAGCCAGGGCACTCTGCGCGACCGCCCGCGAAACCGTCAGCATGGACCTCAGATCGCGGGCCAGATGCCATCCTGGATTAAACATGCGCGAGCCATCGACAGATATATTCTCGCTGCGCTGGCGGAGTTCTTCGATCTTGCCCAGTGCTGATTGCAGGTCTTCCTCGGTGCGGAAAATCCCGACCAGGCTTTGCATCAGCTGCTGCAAGTCGCGATGCAGGGCGTAGGGGCTCTCTCCATCTTTCCGCTCGAATGGCACCAGCATCTCGCGCTCGGCCGCGGCGATCTGCGCAGAGTCAATCGCAGGCGAGGCGGTCTTCTTGGCGTGCTCGGCGGCCGCGAGCCCGGCGCGGCGGCCAAATACCAGAAGATCGGAGAGCGAGTTCCCGCCCAGCCGGTTTGCTCCGTGCAATCCGGCAGCGGCTTCTCCGGCTGCGAACAATCCCGCGACCGAAGATTGCGCAGTGTCCGCTTCGACACGAACCCCGCCCATCATGTAATGGCAGGTGGGCCCAACTTCCATCGGTCCCTTGGTGATATCGACATCCGCCAATTCTTTGAACTGGTGATACATGCTGGGCAATTTTCGTTTCACGTATTCCGCGGGCTTGTGAGAAATGTCGAGGAACGCGCCTCCGTGCTCCGTGCCCCGACCTTCTTTGACCTCGGTGTAAATCGCGCGCGCGACCACATCGCGAGTGGAAAGCTCCATACGCTTGGGATCATGTTTCGCCATGAAGCGCTCACCCAAACGGTTGGTGAGAATGCCGCCTTCGCCGCGCACCGCTTCGGTGACGAGAAGTCCCTGGACGCCCGGAGGCCAAACCATTCCCGTGGGATGGAACTGTACAAATTCCATGTCCATGAGGTCAGCGCCGGCGTCATAAGCGAGCGTCATGCCATCGCCGGTGTATTCCCAGGAATTCGAAGTGACCGGCCAGGCCTTGCCAATTCCGCCTGTGGCCAGCACTACGGACTTCGCCTTAAAGACGACGAAGCGGCCATTCTCGCGCCAGTAACCGAACGCGCCAGCGACGCGGTCGCCATCTTTCAGCAGGCGGGTGACCGCGCATTCCATGTAGACATCGAAGCCCATCTGCACGCCGCGGTCCTGCAAGGTGCGGATCATTTCCAGGCCGGTACGATCGCCTACGTGGCATAAACGCTTGAAGCTATGACCACCGAAAGCGCGTTGCAGGATTTTGCCGTCACTGGTGCGATCAAACAACGCGCCCCATTGTTCCAGTTCGTTCACGCGATCGCTGGCTTCCTGGGCGTGCAGTTGCGCCATGCGCCAGTTGTTGAGGAATTTTCCGCCGCGCATGGTGTCGCCGAAGTGGACGCGCCAGTTGTCATCCTGATCAACATTGCCCATGGAAGCGGCAACTCCACCTTCGGCCATAACAGTGTGGGCTTTGCCGAGAAGCGATTTGCAGACCACTCCCACGCTTGCTCCCTGGGACAAAGCTTCAATGGCAGCGCGCAATCCGGCGCCGCCGGCACCAATGATCAGGACATCGTGTTCGTGGGTCTCGAATTTGTCGTTATTAATTTCACTCACAAGCGGTCTATCCCCGATCCGAATTTCGTTAGAAGAGTCTTACGTCATGGATCATTCCCGACGCCACCATGCGCACATAAAAATCCGCAAAGCCCACGCCGAAAAGACTGATCCAGGCGAATAACATGTGATGTCCGTTCAGTGAACTCACGCCCTTCCAGCCGGCATTGCGAGCATTGCCGAACGATACGCAGGAGAAGCAGTCGAGCTTGCCGCCGACCAAATGGCGCAGCGAATGGCAGGAGAGAAGATAGAGCGTCAGCAGAGTGACATTCAGCGTCAGCACGAGCGAACCGACTCCTACTCCGAATCCATTGTCAAAAAAAAAGCTGCGCACCGCGTCATGCCAGAGAAAAAGAATGAAGACGATGCCGAGATACATAAAATAGCGGTGCAGATTCTGAAGAATGAATGGGAACTTGGTCTCGCCGGAATAACGCCTGCCCGGCCGCTCAGCAACCGCACAGCCCGGCGGATCGAGAAAAAAAGCGCGGTAATAGGCTTTGCGATAGTAGTAGCAGGTGACACGAAAACCGAGTGGACCTGCGAGAATCAGGAGCGCGGGAGAAAAAGGCCAGTAGTGATGATGCGGATCAATCAGCGGAGAGTAGAACGGAGAAAGATAGGGTCCCCACTCATAGAACGCGCCTTCAAAGGCCCTGACTGTCGCGTACAGACCGAACGCACTTAGTCCAAGGACCGTGGGAATGACCTGTAGCCACCAGGCTTCACCCGCTTGCGCGCCACTTGGGCGAACGTGCTCAGAAGAGGCCATCCACTCCTCCTGCAAATTAACTCAGTCAATAAACTTTGGTGTTTGTCACCGCCCGAGTGGTCCGTTCGGGCAGCGACGAATTATAGTCTACCCCGTGAATTAAGCGAAAGTTGACGAAGAATCAGGTGGACGCGGACGCCTCGTGTGCGCAAAGAGCTGTCAAGGCGCGGGCTGAAGCCAGCAGGGCAGGCGAGGGCGTCCGCCCCTACGTGAGCGATGTAGAATACAGCCCTCTCGATTATGGCTTTCACCGATTCAAACTACTGGCTGGATACTGTCACCATGCCAGCGGGAACTCCGGGCAATCTCCCCGAGCGTGTGGACGTCGTTATCGCGGGCGCCGGATTCACTGGTCTATCCGCAGCGCGGACCCTGGCTAAACGAGGAGCCAAGGTCGCCGTCCTGGAAGCGCACACCATCGGCTGGGGCGCGAGTTCGCGGAATGGCGGCATGGTCCTTACCGGATTAAAGCTGAGCGTCGAAACCCTGGCCGCCCGCTATGGCATGGAAGCGACCCAGCGCATGTATGCGGCTTCTCTTGCTTCTATCGATCTAGTCGAAAAGATCGTCTATGAGGAAAAGATCGACTGCAACTTTTCTCGTTGTGGACATCTGGAAGTCGCCTGCAAGCAATCGCACTTCGACACCTACGCCCGCTCGGTTGAGATCATTGCGCGAGACTTCAATCATCAGCTGCAAATCATTCCGAAGAATCAATTGCGCAGCGAGATCGGGTCGGACATCTATTACGGCGGCATCGTTGATACCGTCAGCGCGGGCTTGAATCCGGCGCGCTACGTGGCAGGACTCGGACAGGCCGCGCTGGATGCTGGTGCTTGCATTTACGAAAATACGAGTGTGGTAAGTATCGAGCGCTCATCACAGAACGGCGGCTCTGGATTTCAGATTGCCACTTCACGAGGCCCGATCTTCGCGCGCGAGGTTTTCATCGGCACCAGCGGATACACCTCAAGCGCCACTCCGGCGCTGCGGAAAAAGATCATCCCGATTGGCTCGTTCATTATTGCGACCGAACCATTGCCAGATGTCCTGGCCCATGAGCTTAGTCCGCACAATCGCATGATCTACGATTCCAAACATTACCTTCACTACTACCGCCTGACTCCTGATAACCGCATGCTCTTTGGTGGCCGCGCAGCTTTTTTCCCCGAGACGAAAGACACGATCCGGCGCAGCGCGGAGATTTTACGGCGCGGCATGGTCGAGGTTTATCCGCAACTTGGCGACACGAAGATCGACTACGCCTGGGGAGGGACTCTGGATTTCTGCTTTGATACGATGCCGCATGCGGGACAGATGGATGGCATCTACTACGCGCTGGGATATGCCGGGCACGGCGTAGCCATGGCCACCTATCTCGGCACGAAGATCGCTGAACAGATCAACGGTGATGCAAATGACAATCCCTATGCCGAGATTCCCTTCCCCGGCGCGCCACTTGGTCTGTACAACGGACGACCCTGGTTCCTACCGTTCGCTGGGGCGTTCTACAAAGTCTTGGACTGGATCAGCTGACGAATCACTTAGCAACTTCGGCGGTGCGCCGCCGAAAAAATAGATAAGCAATCGGCCCGATGGCGATCGTGACCGGTCCCAGCATCCGCGCTGTACGGTCGCTACTGGCGAAGGCTCCTGCTAACGCTACAACGCTCATCAACAGAGTGGCGATGACGGCGTATCTCACGCCGGCCATTCCCCACGGGATGCGGAAGGGGCGCGGTAAGTCAGGCTGAGTGCGCCGCAGTTTCCACGCGGAAAGAACAGTCAGCACCGAGGTTGCGATCCGCAGCCACACATAAAGCGATATCAACTGGGTGAGCGAGCCCCACGCCAGGGCTGCGTAGCAGACGGCTGAGACCAGGATTGCTAACCATGGGGTGCCGTATTTCGGATGCATCCGAGTAAGGAACGGCGACATGTATCCATCCTCGGCCATCGATGACGGCATGCGCGTAGAAGTCAGCACGGTGCTATTGAACAGAGAAAGATTGGTGATCGCAGCTGCGAGGGTCATGGCGAATGCCAACCAATGGCCGCCGATCAACTGCGCGGCGTTGGAGAAGAATCCGGTGTGCCAGTCCTGCCAGTTGTTCAGCGCGGCGAGAGAGCATGCGATCGGCAAGAAATAGGTGGCAATGGAAATTGGCACCATCCACGCCAGGGCTCGCGGATAATTCCTGCGCGGATCTTCCACTTCCTCGGCCACCGTGGAAAGCTGTTCGTAGCCGGCATAGGCCCACAACACGATGGCCAGCCCAACTCCAAAGACCTGGAAACTGGGTTGATGAGGCGGCACGAGCGGCACAAAGGGATTGTGGTGCCACATCTTCACGCTCATTACACACATGGCAATTACCGGCACCAGGATCGCGATTTCGAGGACTGTGGCAACCTTTCCCACCATGGCAATCCCACGAATGTTGACGTAAGTGATCACCGCGATCACCAAGAGCGCCATGCCATAGTGTTTCCAGCCGGTGATTTGGGGATAGAAAAAAGCAATGTAGTCGGTAAATAAAACTGCATAGGCGCCTCCGAGCAGAAAGGAAGAACACCAGTTCCAAAAACCCGCGAGAAATCCCCAGAAGTCGCCGAAAGCGGCGCGTGTCCACCGGTAGAATCCGCCCTCGACCGGCATGGCGGTGGTGAGTTCAGCAGCCACCAGGGACATGGGGATACACCAGAAAAACGGCACGATCAGGAGAAAAAGCAAGCTCATCCCTGGGCCGGAAGTGGTCACCATGTCTTCCAAACCGAAGGGTCCGCCCGTGCAGTAGGAGTACATTACAAAAACGAAGGAGATCAGGCCGGCCTTCTTCACCGTGGAAGAGACGAGGCTGTGGTTCTTACTTTTGTCTCCTGTAGTGGCTGGCACGCCAGCTTGGTGCACGTGGAGCTCCGGGAAAAACTGGATTCACAAGAAAATGTAGCAAGGAGAGTACACGAAGCCAGGCCATTTGGTCGAAGCCATCCGGGCGTAAATGGTTTGCATCTACCCTGCGGCATCCAGAATCCATATACTTTACTTTGCCTATGTCCATCTCTTGCCCTGTGAACGACTTGGCCGCGAAGAATAGCCTTCAGGAGAGACATTCACCGGCCTTTAGAATTTTCCGGAGTTTCTCTGCCACCCTCCTGTTGTGGAGTGGACTCGCGCTTGGCCAAACCGCCGCTCCGGGGGGCGACTCTTCGTCGGATTCCAGCAGTCTGCCTATCGTTCTCAATCAAAATACTTACAGCGGCAGCGTCCCGGAAGGCAAAGCCACTCCTGACGTACTGCCTATTTCTTTTAAAGAAGCCATCGATCGTGGTCTGAAAAACAACCTCGGGATACTTTTACAAAGTGATAACACCCTGGCGGCGCGGGGAAAGAAATGGCATGAACTAAGCGCTCTTCTCCCCAATGTAAGCGCCGGAGTCAGCGAAACGGTGGCGCAGCAGGATATTGCAGCCCTGGGTTTCAAGTTTCCAGGGATACCGTCAGTAATCGGCCCCTACAACTACTTCAGTGCCTCCGCATACGCGAGCCAGTCGGTGTTTAACTGGAAAGCCATAGAACGTACCCGGGGCGCGCAGGACAACGAGAAGGTCGCGCAATACAACTACAAAGACGCTCGCGATCTGGTGGTGCTCGCTGTCGGCAACAGCTACCTCGAAGCGCTGGCAGGAGCCGCGCGCGTGGAGACCGCGCAAGCACAGCTGCAAACCGCACAAGCGCTTTACGATAAGTCGTCGGACCAGCAGAAAGCCGGCACAGTCCCGGCCATTGACACCCTCCGCGCGCAGGTCGAGTTCCAGAATCGTCAGCAGCAATTGATCGCGGCCCGGAATAACTTTGCCGAACAGAAACTGGCCCTAAGCCGGATCATTGGCCTGCCATTGGGACAGGAATTCGCGCTGACCGAACAAATGCCTTATCAGCCTTTGAACGCGCTGGGGCTGGAAGAAAGTTTGCGGCGCGCCTACCTTTCGCGATCGGACTATCTGGCTGCGGTGCAGCAAGTCCGGGCGGCGGAACATTTTCGCAGCGCCGCCACTGCCGAACACTACCCCACTCTGGATATGTCGGGAAATTTTGGCGATCTTGGGGTCACGCCCAGCAATTCGCACAGCGTGTTTCAGGCCAGCGCAACCCTGAATATCCCAATTTTTGCCGGCGGCAAGACTCACAGCGACGTTTTACAAGCAGAGGCAACTCTGCGAGAAAGCCGTCAGCAGCTTGATAATTTGCGCGGACAGATCGATTACGAAGTGCGCAAGGCGCTGCTGGATCTGGCTTCTGCCGCGGAGCAGGTCGAAGTCGCCCGCAGTTCGGTGGATCTTGCCAACCAGACGTTGGCCCAAGCGCGCGATCGTTTCTCCGCCGGGGTGGCGGATAATTTGGAGGTCGTCCAGGCCCAGGAAGCGGTGGCCTCCGCTAATGAAAACTATATTTCCAGCCTTTATGCTCACAACGTCGCCAAGGTCGCGCTGGCCCGGGCGATTGGTTTCGCGGAAGAGGGCGTAAGGGAATATCTACAGAGCAAGTAACCATGGCACAAGACACAGCAACACCCACTCACGAAGCGCCGCCGGCAAGTCAATCCCGCGCGGACAGTCAACAAACCCCTCTGCCGGCTTCCGAAAGAGACTTGCACGGAAAACGGTTCGACTCGCACGATCCCCGCTTCCGCCTGTTCCTGATCATCGGCGCGATCGTGTTGCTGGTTGCGGGCTTTTTCCTCTGGCGCTATCTCGGCAGCTATGAATCGACCGACGATGCACAGGTGGATGGACACCTGAATTCGGTCAGCGCCCGCGTCTCCGGACACGTGACGAAGCTCCTGGTCGACGACAATCAGAATGTCGCCGCCGGACAGCTCTTGGTCCAGATCGATCCCACCGATTACCAGGTGGCGGTGGACCACGCCAAAGCTGATTACGAAGATGCCCTCGCGCAAGCCAGGGCGGCGGAGGTGAACGTTCCCCTGACATCGGTAAATACCGACAGCCAAATTTCAACCACCGATGCCGGCATCCTCAATAGCGAAGCCGGGATTGCCGGCGCCCGCCAGCAATATGACGCGGCCAATGCTCAGCTCGCCGAGGCTGAAGCGAACAACGTTAAAGCCCAAAGTGATTTGGTCCGCTACAAACAGTTAGTCGATAAACAGGAGATTTCTCAGCAGGAATATGACCAGGCCGTAGCGTCGGCGAAAGCGGCGGCTGCCGGCGTGGAAGCGGCGCGAGCGTCAGCATCTGCTGCGAAACAAGCCATCAACCAGGCCCAGGCGAAACTGGCTCAGTCCAAGGCCGACGCCCGCGCCGCGCAAACTGCGCCTCAACAGCTGGAAATCATACGGTCGCGGGCGCAATCGGCCCAGGCCCAGGTGATGCTTAAGAAAGCCGCGCTCGATCAGGCGGAGTTGGACCTGCAATACACCCAGATCGTCGCGCCGGTTAGCGGAATTGTGACCAACCGCACCGTGGAAGTCGGACAGAACGTACAGACCGGACAGGAACTGATGAAAATCATCAATCTGGACGACATTTGGGTCACGGCCAATTTCAAGGAAACGCAGTTACGAGAAATGCGCGCCGGCCAGCCGGTCACCATCCACGTGGACGCGACTGGCAAGGACTACAACGGACATCTGCAGAGTATCTCGGGATCCAGTGGCTCCATATCGAGTTTGCTGCCGCCGGAGAATGCAACCGGCAATTACGTAAAAGTGGTGCAGCGGGTGCCAGTGAAAATCACCTTCGATGAGGGTGAGACCAGGGAACACGTTTTGCGGCCCGGCATGTCGGTTGAACCCAAGGTCAGGCTCCATCAATGAGTACGGCTGCGCTGACCATGGATGGGATGCCGGGCGAACGCCCGGCCATCAATCCGTGGATCATTGCAGTGGTGGTCACCATGGCCACCTTCATGGAGGTGCTGGACACCAGCATCGCCAATGTTTCTCTGCCGCACATCGCAGGCAGCCTTTCCGCAGGGACCGACGAAAGCACCTGGGTCCTTACGTCTTATCTGGTTTCGAACGCGATCGTCCTACCACTCAGCGGCTGGATTTCTTCCATCATCGGACGCAAACGTTTCTACATGAGTTGCGTCGCGATTTTCACTGTCAGTTCCCTGCTCTGCGGATTGGCCCCCAACCTGGGCATGCTGATTTTCTTTCGCATATTGCAAGGCGCCGGCGGTGGTGGTTTGCAACCCAGCGAACAGTCGATTCTTGCCGACACTTTTCCCCCCGCGAAACGGGGCATGGCTTTCGCCGTTTATGGATTGGCAGTCGTCATGGCCCCGGCGATTGGGCCCACTCTCGGTGGCTGGATCACCGACAATTTCACCTGGCGCTGGATTTTTCTGCTGAATATTCCGATCGGCATTATTTCTCTGCTGTTGACCCAGCGCCTCATTCATGATCCGCCGAACATGATTCGCAAGAAGCTTTCTGAATTGCGCGTGGACTACATAGGCCTTGGCTTCGTAGCGTTGGGTCTGGGAACGTTACAAGTTGTACTGGACAAAGGCCAGCGCGACGATTGGTTCGAATCGCACTTCATTCTGACGTTGGCGGTGGTTTCGATCGCTTCCCTGGTCTTCGTGGCCTTCTGGGAGTGGCACCACAAAGACCCCGTGATTGACCTGCACCTGTTCAAGGAAAGGACCTTCGCCGCCGCCAACATGATGATGTTCATGCTGGGATTTGCCTTATTGAGCAGCACGCTCTTGCTGCCGCTCATGATGCAGACTTTGCTCGGCTACACTGCCGAACGGGCGGGCATGGCACTGTCCCCGGGCGGCTTCGCCATCATGCTGATGATGCCCTTGGTGGGATTTTTGCTTTCCCGCTGGGATGCCCGCAAACTCATGGTATTCGGCCTGCTTGTGCTTTCGGCTTCACTGTTCCACATGACCAGCTTCAACCTGGATGTTGATTTCAGCACGGTGATGTGGGCCAGAACATTTCAGGCCATCGGCATGGCCTTCCTGTTCGTTCCGATTAATACCATGGCCTACGCTTACCTTCCCAAAGACAAAAACAACGCCGCCTCAGGACTCATGAACCTCGGGCGAAACATCGGCGGCAGCGTCGGCATTTCTGTGGTCACCACCATGCTGGATCGCAGGGCACAGGTCCATCAGGTCTACCTGTCGAGCCATCTCTCGGCGTCGAATCCGAATCTACAGAGGTTCCTGGCGGGCGCGTCGGGAGCATTGGGTTCTGGCGGCGGGACCGACTCCATGCATCGGGCCTACGCCATGCTGCAAAATATGGTGGTTCGCCAGTCCACCATGTTGGCGTATATTGACAACTTCCAGCTGTTGGCTGTAGCTATATTGGCGATGATTCCTTTGGCGTTTTTGATGAAGCGGCCACGCGCCGGCGGAGACGTTCCCGTCCACTAGGAATTGACGAGGGCTCCATGTACCGGATCATTACCGTCGAACGAGAATTTGGCAGCGGCGCCGGGGAAATTGCCTGCGAGCTTTCCGTCCGCCTGGGCTGGAAACTCTGGGACCACACTCTGACCGAAGAAATTGCCAAGGTCGCGCATGTTGATTGCTCGGACGTCGAGCGCCATGAAGAAAAAGTGGAGAGCACGTTTCGCCGTCTGGCCAACGTTTTCTGGCGTGGAAGCTACGAGCGCAGCATGTCCCTATCTCATGAGCAAGCGTTCGATGCCGATTGTTTTGTCGCCACCGGCGAGCGGGTCATGAAAGAGGCAGCCGCAGCCGGCAACTGCGTGATTGTCGGCCGCGGAGCACCGTACTTTCTGCGGGAAATGCCAGACACGTTCCATGTTTTTCTCTATGCGCCGCGCACCGAAAAGCTTCGACGGCTCAGGTTGCTCGGCAAGAGCGAAAAAGAGGCGGAAGACCTGGTGGACACGGTGGACCGCGACCGCATTATTTTCGTGAAGCACTATTTCGACGCCGATTGGCCAACTCGTTCGCTGTATCACGTGATGATCAACACCGCCATTGGAAACGAGAATGTCATTTCAACCATCCTGAATACCATGCATGGTCTGGAAAAGAAATCGGCCACCAGCCTGACCGACTTCACACACACTTCCACTCCGCAAAATAATGAAATCCAATCTCACAGGTAAAATCGCACTGGGCACCGGGGCCAATAGCGCGGTGATCCCAGTTTACGGAAGCGGACTGTAGCGACAAATCTGGCGCTCTGTACTCCCTTTGGTAACTACAACTTGCACCTTTTCTGATGCAATTTAACATTCCTGCAATATCTTCGAACTAACATTGAATTGTTACGGAGAAGAAATGGGCGCGCCCCGGTTCTTACAATCCGCTCTCCCTTTGCAAGTAGCAGCCATCTGCTATCGGCGGCGCGGGGACACGATTGAATTTCTGCTGGTCAACACCAACGGCGGTGGTAAGTGGACCTTCCCCAAAGGCGCTCCCGAACGGACGATGTCTCACAGCCAGGCTGCGGAGCAGGAAGCTTGGGAAGAGGCCGGCGTAAAGGGAAGGATCGAGCCGCGGCATTTCCATCTGTATCTCTATTCGAAGGGCGTTTTCTGGAAGCCTCCCGGAGTGCGTGAGTTTGTGGTGAAGGCCTTTCTGATGGAAGTGCATGAAAGCGATCATCCCCACGAGGCCGATCGCAACCCGACCTGGTTTCTTCCCGAAAACGCCAAACAAACACTCGCCAAGGGCCGCGAAGTAAAGTACGCGAAAGAAATTCAGGCCGTGGTAGATCGGGCGCTGGAGCAGATTGGCGTGGTCCGCGCCGTCGCTGCGCGTTAACCCTCCTCAAAACATTGTCATGCTGAGCGAGTGAGTCGTT
Organism: Terriglobales bacterium; assembly: GCA_963762965.1. Taxonomy (GTDB): domain Bacteria; phylum Acidobacteriota; class Terriglobia; order Terriglobales; family Acidobacteriaceae; genus DATBAX01. The sequence continues at coordinate 2,564,132 of CAVXME010000001.1, read as the reverse complement.
CACGAAGTGAACGACGAGGGAGTCGAAGCACCCCTATAAGCTCTACGGCAGTCGTGGTGCTAAAGGGGTCCTTCGACTCCGTGACTGCTTCGCTTCGCGAGGCAGTCACTCCACTCAGGATGACATGGGTTTGGATTCAGTGACGCTCCCCGTTATTCAAATCTCCCCGCTCATGAGACGATTGAATCACCACCATGATTCAGCTGTCCTCCGCCGGAAAACGGTTTGGCCACAAGCTCCTGTTTGAAGGGGCCGACTGGATGATTACGCCCCGTGACCGCATAGGCCTGGTGGGCGCGAACGGCACCGGCAAATCCACGCTGATGAAAATCCTGGCCGGAAGCGAAGGCCTCGACTACGGCACCATTAGCACAGCAAAAGGAATCAGCGCGGGCTATTTGCCCCAGGATGGATTGACACTTTCCGGCAGAACAGTCTTCGCCGAATGCATGTCGGTCTTTTCCGAACTGCGCGCCATGGAGCAGGAGATGGAAGACCTGACCGGACGCATGTCGGAAGTGGACCACGCGTCGCCCGAATACACGCAGATCGCCGAGCGCTATCACCGCATCGAGCACGAGTTTCAGACCCGCGACGGATATGCCATCGAAGCACAGGTAGGCAGCGTTCTAACCGGCTTGGGATTCCATAAAGAAGATTGGACCCGCCTGACCGACGAATTCTCCGGCGGCTGGCAGATGCGGCTGGCGCTAGCCAAACTATTGCTACAGGCGCCAAACCTGCTCCTGCTAGACGAACCCACAAACCATCTGGATCTCGAGGCCCGCAACTGGCTGGAAGAATATCTTTCGCATTATCCCAATGCGGTGGTGCTGATTTCTCACGACCGCTATTTTCTCGACACCACGGTGAACAAGATCGTCGAGATCTGGAACAAGCGCATTCATCTCTACAGCGGCAATTACGAAAAGTTCCTCAATCAGAAAACGCAACGCCTGGAACAACTGGAAGCGGCATACAAGAATCAGCGCGACCGCATTGAGCAGCTCGAAGTGTTTATCAACCGCTTCCGTTACACGGCCACCAAGGCAAAACAGGTGCAAAGCCGCATCAAGGAACTGGAGAAGATCGAACGGATCGAAATTCCGGAGGAAGAAAAAACCATCCACTTTTCTTTTCCCCAGCCCAAACCCAGCGGCCGGATCGTGGCCGAGTTTTCAAACGTAGCGAAATCCTACGGCGAAAAGCGGGTCTTCAACGACGTCAGCTTCATGATCGAGCGTGGAGACCGCATCGCCCTGGTAGGCGTGAATGGAGCCGGCAAATCGACTTTGATCAAACTACTCGCCGATCAAGAAGCACTCACCAAAGGTGACTACAAGCTGGGTCACAACGTACAAGCCGATTATTTCGCGCAGGATCAGTACAAGGAACTCAATCCCGATGCCCGCATTCTCGATGATCTCAGCGAATTGTCTCCCCGTTCCACGCAAACGGAGTTGCGCAGCCTGCTGGGATGTTTCCTCTTCTCCGCCGACGATGTTTTCAAACGCATCGGCGTACTCTCCGGCGGCGAACGCAACCGCTATGCCCTGCTGCGCATGCTGATGTTCCCGGCAAACTTCCTGCTGCTCGACGAACCCACCAACCATCTCGACATGCGCGCCAAGGACGTTCTACTGAAAGCCTTGAGCGACTACAACGGTACCGCAGTCTTTGTTTCCCACGATCGCTACTTCATCGACAAACTGGCCACGCGGGTATTTGAGGTAGGCGAGGGTAAAGTTGAAATCTATCCCGGAAACTATGAAGATTATCTATGGCGAAAGCAGGGGGGCGCAGCGCAATTGCAGCAATCTGTAACAGCGTCCTCGGCATCGCAGCCAACCAACGGTAACCGGCAGGAAACACCGCCGGGCGCCTCAGACCCGAAGTCCAAGCGCCTGAATCCCATCAAACGCAAGCAGATTGAAGACCGCGTGAAGGAACTGGAAAAAGCGATCAGCCGGCTGGAAACCGCTATTGAAGGGCACGAAACCGCGCTCCAGTCCTTTGTCAGCTCGGAAGAAACCGAACGCCATTCCCGCGAACTCAACGACGACCGCGCCGAGCTTCAAAAATGCCTCGCCGAATGGGAAGAACTCGGGCAAGCCTTACAAGCTTAGCCGCGCGCGCGGTACACGATCTTCCGTAACCTCCCCGATCACTAAAGTCCATGCGATAGTCACTTTGGGCAGTGCACGCGATCCCACCGCAAGCGGCAGAGTTCGGGATAAGCCGCTCGGAACCCAAGGAAGGCTCGGAGCCATGTTGCAATCGTCTGAAACCCAAAAATATTCCACACCTACAAATTCTTTTACACCTGTCAAGTCCACAAGCGTACCTACGGAGCAAGCAACCATTGGCCGCTCACTCGTAATCAAGGGTGAGGTCACCGGATCGGAATCGCTCTTCATTGACGGCCGCATCGAGGGCACCATCAACTTTGCCGACCACCGCGTCACCATTGGACGCAATGGCCAGGTTGCCGCCAACATCAACGCCAAGGAAGTCGTGATCATGGGCAAGGTGAACGGAAACGTGACCTGCACCGATCGCGTGGACATTCGCAGCGAAGGCTCGCTGACCGGAGACGTCATCACCCACCGCATCAGCGTAGAAGACGGCGCGATCTTGACCGGCAGCATCCAGGTCCGGGCCGCCGAACAAAAACAAGAAAAAGCGCAGACCCAGTCTCAGTCAAAACCGGCTTCGTCTCTGCCGGGAACGACCGCAACCGAGCAGCCCAAAGCAGCAGCCGCGGCTGCGGGACTCTAAGTTCTTTACCATTTCTCCGCTGAATGATCCTGGGAGCATGTCTTACGACATGCTCCCTTTTGGTTTTTGGGACTTCATCAGGACGATTAGCCTGACACGAGTTGGTCACCCTTCAAGTAAATGAGATTGCAAGTGAACATTCGATTCTCGTTCCTTAGAATGAAGTATTCAATCCAATGGTTCGTCGAATCGTATTCTCGGCGTTGTGCGGCGCAGCGTTTACGGCACTCTTATCACTGACGTTGCACTTGTCCTACGTGAACTTGTTGGCCACGCTATTGCTTCTTCCGGGTGGCCTGATCCAAGGTTTTGTGAGTGGGGCCGATGCGCCTATAGCGATTCTGTCGGCAAACTTCTTGGTGTATTCGGTTATTGTCTTCGTAGTCGCGTCAACCTCTTCTGAGGTTCGACGGAGGGCAGAATCGCATCCCGTAAGCCTTTGGTTTGCCATCCCCGTTGGGGCTCTCGTTTGCATGGCCTGCATTCCGACACTGGACCCCTTGTGGCCAACGGGGATGACTCAGTTGGCAAGGAGGGAGGCACAGCTTCACGAGATTCTTCCGATTGGGATTGATCTGGAACAAGCTCGGGGAATATTGCGTTCGCAAAATATAGAGTTTTGGGAGGTCGTCGAGAAGTACGATTCCATCATATCGACTCGTCCAGAGGGGAGTCTTAGCACAACCTCGGGTGACACGGTTGTCTCTGGCAGAGTTTGGACAGAAGCACGTCAGTTTCCGTGCGCCTACCGAATTGACATCATTCTCGTGTTTGGGAAAGAAGGCAGGCTAACGAACCGTTACATCCATCGCTTTCGTAGCTGTCCGTAATCGGGTTAGGAGCGTGGCGCAGGGCAGTTGACGTTATCAGGCCACTTCACCAACTTCCTTCCAAGAGCGTCGTCGGCCGACTCATCTACTTCCCCTCGTCCTTCTTGAGCTCCAACGCCGCAGAATTCATGCAGTAGCGCAGCCCGGTAGGTGCTGGGCCATCCTCGAAGACGTGTCCCAGATGCGCGTCACACTTGGCACAACGCGCCTCGGTACGGACCATCCCGTAAGTCACGTCCTTTTTTTCCTCGACGGCAGACTGGTCCACCGCCTTATAAAAGCTGGGCCAGCCCGTCCCGGAATCAAACTTGGTTTCTGAGCTGAACAGTGGCTCACCGCAGCAGGCGCAGGTGTAGGTGCCTGCGTCTTTCGTCTTCCAGTACTTCCCGGTAAATGCAGGTTCGGTTCCCGCTTTGCGTGCCACTTGGAACTGCTCGGGGGTTAACTGCTTCTGCCATTCTGCGTCTGTCTTCTGGATCTTTGTCTTTTCAGTCATGGTTCTTTTCCGCTCCTCAAAAGTCATTTTGCAATTTTACATATTAGATGTACGACTAACCGGTTTGATACATCTCACTTGACATTTCGCCTTCCATTCGCCAACATTACCATCATGGCCATTACCCGACGGCAGCGACAGCTCTACGACTTCATCTCCGACTTCGTGCAGAAGCACTCTTACTCACCCTCCTTCGAGGAAATTGGCGAGGGAATGGGACTGAGTTCACTGGCCACGGTGCACAAGCACGTCTCCAATCTCGAGAAAAAGGGTCTGCTGACCCGCGACTACAATCGCAGCCGCTCTATCGATCTGCTGCCGCCCAAGGGACGCCTGAAGCAGGCCATGTCAGTGAATAGCACCATGGTCCTACCGCTGCTGGGTAGGATCGCCGCCGGACAGCCGATTGAAGCCGTGGCCAATCCGGAAACCATTTCTCTGGCCGATTTCGTGCGCTCGAAAGAAGTCTTCGTGCTGGAAGTGCGCGGTGACTCCATGCAGGACGAAGCCATCCTCAACGGAGATTACGTATTAGTTGAGAAAGCAAAGACAGCCCACAACGGAGAAATCGTAGTGGCACTGGTCGATGGCACCGATGCCACCCTCAAACGTTTCTACCGCGAAGGCGACAACATCCGCCTACAGCCCTCGAATGCCGCGATGAAGCCGATCATCGTGCCTGCGGCTACGGTGCAGATTCAGGGGAAGGTGATTGGAGTGTTGAGGAAGTATTGACGGGAGCAATTAGCATTTGGCCAGTCCAATTCATTTCCGCTTAAGCGAAACCATTACGCACAATAGACAAAAGCCCAGGATACAATCCCGGGCCTCTCTTGGCTGAATACTGATTGCTGAGTGCTTCTTATGCCAAATGCTTATCCAACGCCTTCTGAATCGTCTCCTTAGGCACGTAACCGACGATCTGTTCCTTCACCTGGCCGCCCTTGAACACCAGCAGCGTGGGGATACCGCGTACTCCGTAACGCATGGGCGTGGCACTATTGCTGTCAACGTCCATTTTGCCGATCTTTACTTTGCCCTGATACTCCTTCGCGAGCTCTTCCACGATGGGAGCAATGGCGCGGCAGGGGCCACACCAGGTTGCCCAAAAGTCGACCAGTACAGGCGTGTCTGACTTCAGGACATCCTGATCAAAATTCGCGTCATTTACCTCAATGATTCCGTTCCCTGCCATCTTTTCCTCCGGTTTAAGTGATGGACCGCTAAGGCCCTACGAGTGCAGTCCACTTTTGAGACTTGCTATCGTAACACTAGTATTCGATGCACGGGAGGATGGATCGGTCGCAAAGTAGTGACCGGTGACTACAGGTCATTCAAGGGACTTAACTTGCTGTGCTCTCAACCACTCATGGCAAGGCCCAAACATTAAAAGCGTCCTGAACCATTCAGTTCAGGACGCCTCGGCAGCCCTCCCCCAGAACTGCCAAACCACGAAAGTGATACTAGGCTGGCCATGTGGGGGTGTAAACGTCACTTAGGTAATCCTAAGTGTTTCGACGCGTAATCTTGCAGGCGAGAAGCAAAGTAATCCCGGAAAAAGGTTGATTCAATTCTTCTGCCAAGTCTGACCGGCGTCAGACGTTGTCCAGGTTTCGCCGCTGGCAGTGGTTACCTTCCCGTTCTGGGCATCGCTAAATTCAATGCGAGTAACTCCGGATGTGAGGGATTCGCCGTTCGCTTTGGGCATGACCTGGGCCCAGTGCAGGCCTGCATCGGATGAGTGATAGAGAACTCCGTTGGCGCCTCCCACCCAGACTTCGGACATGAAAGCAGCAAAAGCCTGAAAAAAAACCTTATCGGCAACTTGCACCGTCTCCCAGGTCTTGCCTGAGTCCCACGATCCCTGTAAGGCTCCCGTGGGACTCAACATCCAGCGGGGCGCGAGTTTGATGCCAACATCAGGCATGTCCAGCGATTTCTTCATGGTGTACGCAAGATTCCCTCCTGTTAGGCCGGACATAGCTGAGGACGCGTCCTTGCTCTTGGCAGCGTTGGCCGCTCTTGTTTCCACTGGCGCGGAACTCGCTTCCACTTGGATCATTCCGCTAGCGGCAGGCACGTTGACGGCATCTCGTGGGGCGTTGGCGGGCGATTGCTTCTGGTCGCTTTCTGGCTGAGCTCGAGGATTTGCGCCTGCGGCCGCCACGGCCGGAGCTGGCGCTACCATCTTCCCTGCAGCCGAACCGGCGCTTCCGCCGATAGCTCCGCCTACCCCGGCTCCGTTCTCCGCGATTTCATTGCCGTTGCTCTGCCGGGATTGATCAAACTGCACTTGGAATTGTGGAGTCGCGGTCATTGCCCTCGGTTGGGGCCGAGGCGCGGGTTCGGCTTTTGCCATCAACTTATCTTCATCTGTATCTGTCTCCGTGTCTGCAATCCGGTTCGATGGAGCGGCCGTGGATATGTGTTCAACCGGCGAACCGGCATTTGAGGATGGTGCAGATGGAACGGCCAAGGCGGCTACGGGCCCTGGCGATATGGAGGTCTTCACCTCCTCGGCCTTTTCGCTGGCAAGTTCTCCCCGTAAGGTTGAACGCTTCGATTCCTGATAATGCAGGGTCACTGCGGTTCCGACTACAACCACGCAGGCGACCGCACTGCCCCACCGCAGCACAGACCAACTAAGCCATCCGGCGCGACTGGGAATCTTCCCTACGACCTGAGCCGGCACCTGATGCGCCGCGGACAAAAACATCACCTCGCGGCAATCCTCGCAGCGCGACAGATGCTCTATCACCTGAGTGCGCTCGCGTTCGGTCAGCGTCTTTTCGGCAAACGCCGTGAGTAAATCCGCATGTGGATGGATCCCCCGCCGGGTTCTCCCCTGCAAGCGCTGTCGCACGATTTTGGGAAGTGCTTCCATATCAACAGTTACCCGGCTCCATCGCCAGCCGGGGCTTCCGCCTTCTTCTCTGAGAACGCCCCAGGTGCAACTTCTTGCGCCAGACGACTGCGGATATTCAAACCCAAGTCCCGCACGTCCACCTCCAGGGCTTCCTGGGCTTGGCGACGGCTCATGCCGCTGCGTCCCAAGGCCGCCAATATCTGCTTACGCAGGGACTTGGCCAGTTTGTCCACCTTGCGGCTGATGGTAGATTCATGCACCGAAAGCGCGCGCGCGATGTCCGCCAGAGTGCGGTCATCCAGATAATACGCCGCCAGCACAAACCGGTCTTCAGAAGAAAGCGCACCCAGAGCTTCATCAATGGCAGCCTCTAGTCTGGGTTCAACCGCGATTGCCGGCTCTGTTTCCGCCGCCGCATACTGCACGCCTTCTTCACTCTCTTCGTCCAGACTCACCAGACGCCGCTGCTTGCGATAGCGATTCACGTGCTCCTGGGCCATGACCGTGCGCAACCAGCCTTCGAGCGATCCCCGTCCGGTGTAGGACGCGAGCTTCGATACACGTTGCCCGTCGCGTGCCGACATGCCGTAGAGGTCGGCGTACAGCGAATCCGCCAGTTCGCGCGCGGAGGAACTTTCCTTGGTGATGTAGCCGGCGATGTCGTAAAGCTTTTCGCGATAGCGCAGCAAGAACCGCTCCCAGGCGCGTTCATTCCCCGCAGCACATGCGCGGGCGAGGGCAAGATCTTCCACGCGCAGACTTGCGTACAGCTCCTGCACCGCCGCCGGCTGCGCATCGGCGGGCAAATATTTGGCGCGAACCTCTTCGAGAATTACGGCGAATTGTTCACAGCTCAGGCCAAATTCCTGGCCACAACATTTTTGAAAAAGCTCCGCCATAAGCGACTCCAAACCTGTAGACGCGTCACCAACGAATTGGACACCGCGATCGGGCATGGCGGGCAAGGCCCGTCTGGATGCTACCAATTATTTAGACGCAAGGAGCTGGAATTTTGCCGTTCGATTCATAGCGGGTTGAGAAAAAAACGCTGGAAGAGCGTATGCCCCGCCTAGTCCGGGTGTGTCCGGACGAGGAGTACCAACATGAATAAGAAACTGTGGTTGCTGGTTCTAGCAGTTGTGGTTCTCGCCGGGCTCGCCATTATTGTGCCGTGTCTGGCGCGTGGCGGCGAAATGGCTCCGATTTCCGGCTATAAAGTCTTGGCGCCCATCCGCCACGGAAATCTCACAATTTTCCCGGTTGTGGCTGCTATGTCGCATGACACGCAACAATTTCTCACTCTGGATGAAGGCCTACGCTCCGGTGAGGTAATCGTTACTGAGTCTGGAAATGCGCAGCCTTTGGTGAGGCCTCGCCATCAGCACTCCGGCCCCATCATGGATGGACGCCCCAGCGGCGAAGCCCAGGTCAATCAATTGGTGTTGATCAATAACTCGCAGCGACCGCTGATCCTGCTGGCGGGCGAGATCGTCGCTGGGGGCCATCAGGACCGCGTGATTGGCAAAGATCGCATCGTTCCGGCGGAAAGTGATCCCATTGATTTAAGCGTGTTCTGCGTGGAGCCGGGACGCTGGACAGGCCCGACATCAACATTCGGCGGGGGAGTCGGCTCAGGCGGGGCGATCGGCGCAGGAATGGCGCAGCCGGCAGTCCGCTCCAAAGCGATGGTCGACAAAGACCAGGCGAAAGTCTGGGCCGAAGTTGGCAAGGCTAAGGAATCGGTTAGCTACGGCCTTTCCGCCCCTGCCGCGAGTGCAGTGGCTGAAACCAGTTCGTATGCGCGGGTAATGCAGAACGGAGAAGTGAAACAAAAAGTCGATGCCTTGGCCGCGCCCATGCAGCAGGACTATCAAAGTCTGATCCAGCAGTTGCGCGACCGCAAAGCGGTGGGAGTGGTGGTCGCGGTAAACGGCGAAATCATCTGGGCCGACATTTTCGCCAGCACCGATCTTTTGGAAAAGTACTGGCCCAAACTGGTGCGGTCTTACGCCGCGGAAGCCGTATCCAGCAGTGGGAACAATCATGACGCGAGCGAGAAGACCGCACAGCAATTTCTCGAAGATACGGAAGGCCGCCATGAAATTGCGGAAATCGAGCCCGGTCTTTATCGCCACACCGAAGTCACCGGAGACGGATTCAAGGCATTCGAGCTGACGTCACTGCTGCCGAAAACTGGCTTCGATCTGCACGTGGCAAAGATGGCGGACTAGATCGTAGTGTCGATTGGAATTTTAAGAGACGTGACGCGCTAGCGGCGAAGAAAGGGCAGCGTATGTGAAATCTGCGCCCAAACCGCGTGAAAGGTCCCGGTCGCAAGAAACGGCACTCCCAGTAGAGATCCCACTGCCAGCACCAGCAATACTCGCCAGCTGACCGGACGCGAGGTCACGGACTTCGTAGTCCTCTTGCCCTCCGACGTCAGCTCCAGCGAGCGGTACTCGGACGATTCGTCCAACCGCGGATTTCCTTCCCAAGCGTGCATGGAAGGAGTCTAGGGTCCGGTCGCCCCTGCGTAAAGTTACGGGTGCCCCCGTAGTGGTTACGACTTGCTATTACTGATGGGCGACTCCAGGCTCTCAACTCACTGAATCCGAACAGCTTACCGGTCCAGCGCACTCGGCTCTTCTGACTAAAGTTCGCCGTTCCCTGGGTACTCGCGACCCAATTTCGATGAGCTATAAACCTATATGGGTGGGAGATGCTTATTGATCGGCCCGCGCTGTGATGCCGATGCTTTCCTATAAGCTCTAAAAGGCATCCAACTCCGACACATGCGACCCATCCTGCAATTTCTCTGGAAACCGGCTGCCACGGCCCTGTTGGTGCTCTTGTGCTCCGGTGTGGGCAATAGTTATTCGGTCCTGACCCACGAAGAGGTCGTCGACCTGCTGTGGAAAGACCAAATCCAGCCGCTGCTGCTCAAGCGGTTCCCCGCGGCGAGTGCCGAGGATTTGCGTCAGGCCCATTCTTACGCCTACGGAGGCAGCCTACTTCAGGACATGGGTTACTACCCTTTCGGCAGCAAGTATTTCAGCGATCTGGTCCACTACGTTCGCACCGGGGATTTTGTGAACGCGTTGCTCCAGCAATCTTCCGATATTAATGAATATGCTTTTGCTCTGGGCGCACTGGCGCACTACGCTTCCGACAACAGCGGACATCCCATCATCAACCAGGTGGTGGCCATTGATTTCCCCAAGCTGCGTAAGAAATATGGCGACCAAGTCACGTACGCGGACAATCCCAAAGCGCATATTCGCACGGAGTTCGGCTTCGACATGGTGCAGGTGGCGAAGAATCGTTATACCTCGGACAGCTATCACGATTTCATCGGCTTCAATGTCTCCAAACCACTTTTGGAACGGGCATTTCTCCAGACCTACGGACTTAAACTTTCGGATTTATTCGGAGACGAAGACCTGGCCATCGGCACGTTCCGTCACGCCATCGCGAGGGTCATTCCCGAGATGACCCGGGTTGCGCTGATCAATCGTCGCAAGGAAATTGTTCGCGATACACCAAACTTTAACGAAAAGGAATTCCTGTATCACCTCTCGCGCACCAACTACAGGAAAGATTGGGGCACGACTTATCGCAAGCCGAAGTTCGGCGCGCGCGTTCTGGCTTTCTTTCTGAAGATCATTCCCAAAGTCGGCCCCTTTAATGCTCTCGCGTTCAAAATTCCTTCCACGCAAACCGAAGACATGTACATCAAGAGCATCAATACGACGGTGGGGGACTACGGCACACTCTTGCTTGATGCAAAAGACGGTCGACTTCAACTGCCCAATCTGGATTGCGACACTGGCCTTCCCACGAGCCCAGGAGAATATTCCCTCGCCGACACTACCTACGCTCATCTTCTCGGTGATTTAGACAAGAACCAATTCGCGCAGCTCACGCCTGAACTGCGGCGGAACATTCTCGATTTCTATTCCAATCCGAGCTCAATCGTCATCGCGAAGAAGGATCAAGCTGACAGAAGCAAGACGCTGCAGGAGTTGCAAGACCTGAGGTCGTGGGGCCAGGCTGTTTCCACGCAGTCGAGCGTTTCATCCAATTCAAAATAGGTGGCTATCGCCGGTTGCACCAGTTGCGGACTGCTGTAAACTAACACCGCTGTTTGGGTTGAGAAATTCGCGAGGTAAACCAGGAATGACCACTGCCGACGACAAGTTTTACCATGCTCGCCTCACCAAGCGCGTGGATTTTGCAGAAGACTTGTGGATGATCCGCGTGCAGGCAGGGGGAGCGTTCAAGTTCACCCCCGGACAATATGCCACGCTGGGAGTGCAGGGGCCGGACAAGCGTTCCGAGCGGGCCTACTCCATTGTGTCGTCGCCTTACGAAGATGAAATCGAGTTCTTCTTTGAGCTGGTGCCGCAAGGCGAATTGACTCCCAAGCTTTTCAAGTTGCAGGTCGGGGATGACGTGCTCATGCGAAAAAGCCCCAAGGGATTATTCACGCTCGACCACAAGAGCGGACGCACTAATCATCTGCTGGTTTCGACCGTCACCGGAGTCGCGCCGTTCGTGAGCTATGTCCGCACTCTCTACAAAGATTGGAAAGCGGGCACGTTCAAGGGAGAGCACAAACTTTTCATTTTGAATGGCGCCAGTAAATCCTGGGAATTTGGATACTGCGAAGAGCTGAGAAAGTTCGCCGACGAAGTTCCCTGGCTACAGTACGTCCCCACCATCAGCCGTCCCTGGGACGACGAGAAATGGACCGGTGAAACCGGCCGCGTGGACGATGTGCTACGCAAATATACGGACATGTGGGGCCTGAACGGAGCCAACGCCGTGGGATATCTTTGCGGACATCCTGACATGATTGAAAACGGCAAAGGAATGCTGAAGCGAATCGGATTCACCAAGGAAGTGCTGAAAGAAGAAGTTTACTGGATCCCCGCCAAAGAGACACACGCACCGTAATTGCTTTGCTGCTAGCTTTCCGCAGGCGCGAAGAACACCAGCACGGTCAGTTCTTCCGTGATGTCGTGGAAATGATGCTCCACGTTCGCGGCTACAAAGATCACGCTTCCCTGCCCAATCGCTTGGTCGTCCGATCCCACCCGCATGCGCGCCTTGCCTTGCACCACGTAGTACATTTCGTCTTCTCGGTGCGGTTTTTGCGGATCGGCACTTCCTGCGGCTAGCCTATAAACACCGGCGCTCATAGAGGGCACGCGCAGGAATTCCAGGTACAGCTTCCCGGCAGCTTCGCGTTCATGTTCCAGTTCAGAGATTTGGAAAAAAGTCTTCATGTCATTGTCATTCTGAGCGGAGTCAGTTCATCCGCATTGCGGATGAACTGCGGAGTCGAAGAATCCCTTTCTGCTCACAGTTCCGGTTGAGTGGGGGTCCTTCGACTTCGTGTCTGCTTCGCTTCGCGAAACAGCCACTACGCTCAGGATGACGTAGGGAATCACTGGAATGCCCCGGCGAAGAAGATGTCCGTATATTGCTGCACCAGATTTTCTTCCAGCAGCGTGCCTTCCGGGCGATACCACTGGTAAATCCAATTAATCATTCCCAGCAGGGCAAATGCCGCCGCACGCGGGCTGACGTTGCCTTTTGACTGGCGAAGAGCCTGCACTTCCCGGATCAAATTCTCGACGAAATGTACATACTCTTTCTTGCGGGTATTGATGCGCTTACGTAACGGCGGTGGCAGCGGGTGATTTTCGTGCAGCATTACGGTAATCTCACGGTCGCGGATGCTTAACACCACGCTGATATGCAGGCGGATCAAAGCACGCAGCCGTCCTTCGGGATCGGCAATTCCGCGCACCGCATTAATGACCCGCTCCTGGGTGATGTCCATGGCATGGTCCATCAGGTTGAACAGGATTTCATCCTTGCTCTGGAAGTGGTGATAGAGGCCGCCTTTGCTCAGTTTGAGAGCGGCGGCCACGTCATTCATGGACGTTCCGTCGTATCCCTGTTGCTGGAAAAGGCGCGCGGCGGTACGCAGGATTTCCTGCCGGGGATCGAGTGTGGTGTCGCGAGTCATCCGGCGACAGAATAAACAGTTGCGCGCCGGATTGCCAATTGAGAATAATTTTGATGCTTCACCACAGAGGACACAGAGTTGCACAGAGGAACTCCCTGAATGCGATCCTTGGTGGTTCACGAATGTTTGACCGTACCGCTACTAGTGGGCTTTCGAAAGCGCTTTCCGGAAGTCGTCCGCGGTAGTGCGATAGCAGGGCAACATGCTGTTGGGATCGTTGGGGCCCAGGAGCGCAGGGTCGAACGTGTACTTCGTGCCGGGGTGGGATTCGTCGATTTGCGGATTGAGCATTTGCATCAAGGTTTCGTCGCAAGTCGTGTCCCTGACCACGGTGAGCTTGTACACTTTCGCGTTCTTCAAGCCAATTTCTGACAACCGCCGTTGATACGGAAGAAACTCGTAAACCAGTTTTATGAGCGCAGTCTCGTCTTTGCCAATCCGTCTGCGGGCAACGAAGACCTCGTAGTTGGAGAAATAAGACGTACCCGGCAAAGCCAGCACCAGCCCAATCAAGTTCACCGGCAGTTCCTGCACCGCAGGTTGGCTGTGGTCGTCGGCGGCCGTTGCCTGCGCCGGCGGTGACGCAACCTCTTGCGGAATATCCGTCGTCGCTGGTCGACCGCTTCCAGCCGAGTTGCCGGCGCTGTCCACGGACGGAGATGGGGGCACCACTCGCATGCCAGCGGTGGACAGATTCCCGCTTCCCCCCAAGCCGGAAGCGCTTTCGTTCCCCAGGGATGGAGCGGGGGGAACGACTTGCGGGGCCGCACCCGATAACGAGTTCGCGCGTCCGCCGCCTGAGGAATTGCCCGCGCCATCCAGTGATGGAGAGGGTGGAACGACCTGCCTGCCAGCGCCGGACCCAGCGCCGGACAAAGAACCCCGGCGTCCGCCTGCCGTGGAATCCCCGCCACCGATCGAGGGGGCGGGCGGTACAGCTTGCACACCCGCGCCCGACAATGGACTCGCTCGTCCGCCGGTCGTGGAGCTGCCCGCGCCATCAACGGACACGGTCGGCGGCACCACTTGTGCGCCAGCGGCAGACAAAGCGTTCGCCCGCCGGCCCGTTGTTGAATTGCTTCCGTTTCCAATGGACGGAGCTGGCGGTACGGCCTGGAGTCCCGTGGACATCGGGCGTCCCCGTCCATCGGCAATCGCTCCCGAGCCTCCGACGGTTGGCGGGGGAGGAACGACTGCGGCGGACGTGCCTGCCAACCCAGCCGGGGCCCTGCCTGGGATCGTGCGTTGCTCGCTCATCGGCAACTGCGGCGCGGGGGCGACGGCTTCGGAGTGGCCGATGTTGATGTCCCCAACTCTGCGGATCGAGCCTTGCACTGTCGGGGGCGGCGCGACGACGGCCGAACTGGGCACGCCCACAGCGCGGCGCGACGACGCGGCCCCAACTTCCGGCGCTGGGGCAACCGCCGACGCCTGCGGCAGTCCCAGCCGTCGAGTCGTGGTTTGATTCACATCCGGCGACGGCGCCACTGCGGCAACCAGCCCTGGGGCCATGGCTCGCCGCGAGCTTCCAGTGGCCGAAAGCGGCATGGCCGGGAGAGTTGGGTTCGCAGCGGCGATTTTCGAAGCTACACGATCGGACTGCGCAGACTCGGCCAGCTTGAGGTCGGGCGGAAGAATGAGGCTATGAGCGCTACGCCCCGGCGTCACTACGATCTTCTGCTGAGAAGCGTCCGTCTTCGGCGGCTTGGGCTGCGGACGGACCCGCGGACGACGGCTCGCCACGGTCGGAAACGACTGGGAAGGCGGATAGTAGATGATGCGCGAATCGCGGAACAGCTTCTGCTGTGCGGTTTCCTGCGGCGCTCTCCAGAATAAGCTCCAGACCAGGGAAACCACCAACACGTGCCAAAGGACTGATTCGAAAAATGACCGCCAAGGCATGGCGGTATAGACGAAGACGTCGTTCCAGAAAGGCCCCGGCCTCGATGTGGTAGCCACGCGGGGCGCCGTCCGGCGCATGAATGTGTCGGCCAGGTTGCCGAAGAAGACGCGATGGGCCGGCTCGAATTCGAGCAGGAGTTTGAGGCGCGGCGCGGCCTTGAGCTTGGCATCCATTCTAGAAACGCATAGGCCCGAATCTTGGTCTATGGACGCAAGCCGGGAAGCGGAGGGAGAAAGTTGGCCCATTATAGCTCAGCCCGAACGCGGACCCAGCCACCACTTTGCGGGGGAAGATTACGATTGGGTTGATCGCGAGCAGTCGAAGGCTGGGATAGAGACTCTAGGGATGCGGCTGGTGCACGCCTGGCCGCCAGTCGTCGGGAATTACCGCCTTTGGTCGCGAATGGGGTGCATCGCCCGCGGACTAAGGGCAAACTCCGGGTTAGGAGGTATCACTCAAATGCGAACCAGATTCATAGCTTTGTTAACCGGCCTTGTCTTATGGGCACTTTGCGCACTGCCGGGACAATCCCTGTCCGCACAAACCTGGACCCTGCCCTCAGGAACCACCGTGAAAGACAATGGCCCCCGCACTTACCTGTTCACGGTCGAGTACGACACAACCAGCACCAAAGGTGAGATGTTGCTTCGTCAGCGCTTGACCGGCGAGTACACGCGGGGGCTGACCGGGGGAGACGTGATCTGGAAAAACGTTGCCCAGGCGGACGCACCCGGTGCGACGGCTCCGTTCGGAGCGCCGCAGAGGCGTGACTTCATGGAGGGATTCCGATATCACAACGATCTCGGCGATTCCTTGAAGCCTGGATTCTTTAAAGGGTTTCCACCCGCTGCGGTCTTTGAGCGTAACCTTGTTTGGGATACTGGGATGATTGAGCATTTCGGCCAGGACTATTTCGACCACCTAAAGCTGAATGAGCCATACCACAGCGCCTCCGACAACGTGAACATGCCGGAGGTAGGTACGTTTCATAACCGCGAAGTCGTACTGGAGTGGATCGGACGTTCGCAAAGAAATGGCCAGGACTGCGCCCTGATTCGGTACCAGGCATTGCTCAATCCGTTGGAGATCGTCAACGCAGGCATGACGCTAAACGGCCGCAGCAGTTATTGGGGACAGATTTGGGTGTCGCTGGCGACCAAGCAAATTGAATACGGCACCATCAATGAGAGTGTGGTGGGAGAGTTGAAGTTGACCGGTCAGGACGGGACGCAAATCATCAACGTCATCCGCTACGGTACTTTTGAACCCGTAAACGCGAAGTAAAGGATACGTACGCAGGGGGCAAAGGCAGCAATATGGCTTCGACGGAGAACAAAACGAAGAGCAAATGGCTGTTCTCCCTGCTTTGGGTCAACCTCGCCGTGGTGTTGGTGGCGCTGGTCCTGCTGGTGGCGAATCAAATCTCGAGTGTGCGGGATCTGTTGCATACCCTGGCCTATGCCCTGGTTTATGCAAACATTACTGGGCTTCTCGGCACCTGGATACTGGGTGGACTTGCGGAGAGATTCTATCTCCGCAAGTACCCGCCAGTGCTTGCAGCGGCGGTAGGGATTCTCGTGTTTGCTGCTTTCGGCTGTTTGCTGGCACAGGCTCTATTGGCGGCGATAGGCGTCGCGGTTCCGAAGTACTTCTGGCAGGAGTACTTTCGCACCCTGCGCGTAGCTTTGCCTCTGGCTGCGGTGTTTGGCCTGGGCGCCTTCGTTCACGGCTCATTGCGGGGACGCATACAAATTGCGGAAGAAAGACTCCACGAAAAAGAGATCGCAGAAGAGCGGGCGCGAAAACTGGCCGCGGAGGCGCGGTTGCGTTCGCTCGAATCCCGCATCCATCCCCATTTTCTGTTCAATACTTTGAACTCGATCAGCGCGCTGATCGCCGTGGACCCCGCCCGCGCGGAACAGATGGTTGGCCGTCTGGCGGTGCTGTTGCGAGCGTCTTTGGACACCAGCCATCAACCGCTCATTCCACTCCGTGAGGAGTTGGCGATGGTGGAAAGCTATCTCGACATTGAAAGGGCGCGCTTCGGCGACAAGCTGCGGGGATCCGTGGACGTGCCTGCCGAATTGCTGGATACCAAGGTCCCTCCCATGTCGGTGCAGTTGCTGGTAGAAAATGCTGTGAAGCACGGGATTACCGCGCTAAACGGCGGCGGCGAAGTCCGGGTCACAGCGTCGGCAGACCAGGACACCGTCTGCATTGACGTCTGCGACAGCGGCCCGGGCTTTGACCTGGCGGCGATTCCCGCCGGCCACGGATTGGACAACCTGGTCGAACGTCTCGAGGCACTGTTCGGCTCCAAAGCGCGCCTGAACGTGTTCCACCGAGACGGATATTCTATGGTGGAGATGGTGTTGCCCCGTCAATGAAACTGCGCGCATATCTGGTGGATGACGAACCGCTGGCACTGGAGCGCTTGCGGCGGTTGCTGGATCGCACCGGACGCGTGGAAGTGACCGGCAGCACGACTGAGCCCGAAAAAGCGGTCGCCGCCTTGACCGAGGATCCGCCTGACGTTTGTTTCCTGGATATTCAGATGCCCCGACTCAATGGTTTCGAGGTTCTGGCGCGCTTGCCCAGCCAGCCAATCGTGATTTTCACCACCGCCTACGATCAATATGCCCTGAAGGCATTCGGCGTGAATTCTGTTGACTATCTGCTGAAGCCGGTCGAACCCGAGGCTTTGGATCGGGCGCTGGAGAAAGTCGAGCGCTTGCGGGCGTCGGGTCAACTCGCACCTCCGGACTTCCAGGCTCTGCTTAGAAAGTTAGCGGACTCCCTGCACCAGACCAAGCCAGAGTATCTCGAGCGGATTGCGTCCCGGCTGGGAGACCGGCTTTGGTTTCTCGACTTGGTGCGGGTGACCCATTTTTATGCCGAAGACAAGCTGACTTATGCGGTGTCCGAGGGCAAGTCGTACTGTGTGGACTACGCCATTACGGAGTTGGAAAGAAAACTCGACCCCAGGAAATTCTTCCGCATCCACCGCAGCACGGTAGTTAACCTGGACTGGGTCAAGGAGATAGCCTCGCTCCCGGGGGGAGCTTTGAATCTTCGCTTGAAGGATGGCAAAGAGACGGATTTGACCGTCGCCCGGGACCGGGCGCGTGAGTTCAAAACCTGGGTGGGGTGCTAGATGAATCCCAGGTGTCCGGCAAAACCGGGTGGGAGCCGCTGAGCGAAGCAGCTACAGTCCAGAATCGGCTGACAGGCTTTACCTATGATGCTGCCGGTAACATGACCCAGAATGGCACGGTGACCTACACCTATGACGCCGAGAACCGCTTGACCAGCACCGCCGGCTACACCTACGTTTACGACGCGGACGGCAACCGGGTGGAGAAGTGTAACGTCACGCCGTGCCCGACTAGCGGCACCAATGGGACGCTCTACTGGAGGGGGACGGGCAGTGATACCCTGGACGAGACCGATCTGTCTGGGAATGCGCTGGAAGAGTACACGTTCTTCAACGGTAAGCGAATAGCCCGCCGCGATATTTCCACCAACACGGTGTCCCTGACACCTTCATGGTATTCGCGGATCCGGCCCGTTAGGTAGTGTCTTATTAACCGTGTTGCTCTAAGACACCACCGCCCGTTAGGATTCGCTTGACAGCGCAGGTTTGACTCGCATACCATTTCTATACCGACCGACCGGTCGGTTTGCTGCGGTTAACAGCTTTAGTCGAACTTTAGGAGACAGAGTGGCCACAATTTTCTACGAGCGCGACGCCAATCCATCCGCCCTCAAGGGCAAAACCATCGCAATCTTTGGCTACGGAAGCCAGGGCCATGCCCAAGCCCTGAACCTGCGGGACAGCGGCTTCAACGTCATCGTCGGGCTTGATCCCAAACGACCTACCGCGCAGAAAGCCAGAGCGGACGGCATGGAAGTCGTCGCCCCGGCGGAAGCGGCCAAACGCGCTGATTGGATCCAGATCCTCACCCCCGACGAGACCCAGGGCGAGTTCTTCGAAGCCGACATTCGGGCTGGCCTGACCAAGGGAAAGGTTCTTGGCGTGTCGCACGGCTTTAGCATTCATTTCAAGACCATCGTCCCGCCGAAAGATGTGGATGTGGTCATGATCGCTCCAAAGAGCCCCGGTCACCTGGTGCGCCGCGTTTACACCGAGGGCCGCGGGGTTCCCTCGTTGATCGCGATCCACCAAGATGCCAGCGGCCATGCTCACGAATTGGCTTTGGCTTACGCTTACGGGATCGGTTCCACCCGCGCCGGCGTGTTGCAAACAACTTTCAAAGAGGAAACCGAAAGCGATCTGTTCGGCGAGCAGACCGTACTTTGCGGCGGCCTGACTTCGCTCATCAAGAAAGGTTTCGAGACCCTTGTGGAAGCCGGCTACGCGCCCGAGATTGCTTATTTCGAATGCCTGCATGAAGTGAAGCTGATCGTGGACCTGATCTACGAAGGTGGCCTGGCCAGCATGCGCGATTCGATTTCGAACACCGCGGAATACGGCGATCTGACCCGGGGCGAACGAGTTGTCGGCGATGCGACTCGCATCGAAATGAAGAAGATTTTGGGTGAGATCCAGAGCGGCCAATTCGCCAAAGAGTGGATTGAAGAACACAGAAGTGGCGGCAAGAAATTCGCCGCTCTGCGCGAAAAAGAAAAACAGCACCCGATTGAAATCGTGGGAGCGCAGTTGCGCGGAATGATGTCGTGGCTGCCAAAGGAAGGCAAGAAGAAATCCACTCAAACTCCGGAACCGAAGGTCGTGAATGCTTAAGGGAGCCGAAATCGTTCTGCGCTGTTTACGCGCCGAGGGCATCGACCTGGTGTTCGGATATCCCGGCGGCGCGATCATGCCGCTCTATGACGCGCTGGACGGCAGTGGTGTCCGCCACATTCTTACTCGTCATGAGCAGGGCGCGGTGTTTGCCGCCGAAGGTTATGCGCGCGCGACCGGGAAAGTTGGCGTAGCCATGGCCACCAGCGGTCCCGGCGCAACCAATCTGGTAACTGGCATCGCGGACGCCAAGATGGATTCCGTGCCACTGGTCTGCATCACCGGACAAGTCCGCACCGCCATGATCGGCACCGACGCGTTCCAGGAGACCGACGTTTTCGGCATGACGCTTTCGCTCACCAAGTGGAGCCGCCTGGTGCGCACCATTGAAGAAATTCCCGAAGCGATCGCGGAAGGATTTCATTGGGCGCGCAGTGGACGTCCGGGGCCGGTGGTCATCGACATCCCGACGGACATCATGAAGGCGAAAGTGGAATTCGCGGGACCAGTGAAGTTTACGCCACGCGCCAAACCGGCCGATGTTCATGCCGAGTCGGGATTCAGCGAAAAGATTATTGCGATGCTGCAAGGCGCCAAGAAGCCAGTGGCGCTGATCGGTGCCGGAGCCAAAATTTCTGGAGCCATTTCCGATCTGCGCCGCTTGCTCGATCAGCTGAATGTTCCGGCCATCGCGACAGTTCACGGATTAGGAGCGGTTCCGCCGGAAGCCCCGTACTATCTCGGCATGGTCGGCATGCACGGCACCCGCGCCTCGAATACCGCGTCTGCACGAAACCGATTTGCTCCTTATATTCGGAGCCCGCTTGGATGACCGCGTGACCGGCGATCCAACCCGTTTTGCGCCGGACGCGAAGATCGTGCACTTTGAAATTGATCCTGCACAGCTTGACCGCGTGCGGGCTTGCGAACTGCCGGTGATCGGCGATCTCGCCGACACCATTCCAGCTTTTCATCGCGAAGTTAAAAAGGCTTCCCTGCCCGACTGGAGCGAGTGGCGTGCAATTGCTGGCGGCCCGGAACGCGCGGAACTGGATCCCCGTGGATTGTCGCAATCAACGGTTCGCTTTCTGGATGAACTCTTCAGCCGTCTGCCGGAAAACAGCTTCGTAGTCACCGACGTGGGCCAGCATCAGATGTGGGCGGCGCAGCGTTATCGCTCGTCGTTTCCGCGAGGATTCATTACTTCAGGCGGACTTGGCTCGATGGGTTTCGCGCTACCGGCAGCTATCGGAGTACAGATGGCAAAACCCGATGCTCTGGTCGTATGCGTGTCTGGTGACGGCGGCTTCCAGATGAACATCCAGGAACTGGCCACGGTGCGACGGCTCAATCTGCCGATCAAGAACGTCATCATCGATAACAAATATCTCGGCATGGTGCGGCAGTGGCAGCAGCTTTTCTACGCCCGTAACTATGCGGAAACCGATTTGAGCGACAACCCGGATTTCGTGGCCATCGCCGAAGCTTACAAAATTCATGCCTCTCGTCTCGGCGAAGAAGCCATGCGCGAGTTCCCGGTCGCGGAACAAACCGGTGATGCGCTGGAACGTTTTCTGCATTCGTCCGAGCCCGAGTTGCTGGTTTTCGATTGTCAGCCGGAAGCCAACGTTTATCCCATGGTTCCAGCGGGAGCGGCGCTTTCGGAAATGTTGTTTGAAGAAGATTAGGGAGAATTCCATGCACGCTTTTCACATTCGCTATCGCAACACCCAAGGCACGCTGATGCGCATCCTGAACGCCGCTTCCCGGCGCGCGCTGGATATGCCTTATGTGCAGGCCATTCCTACCGGTCACGAACACACGGCGACGCTCTTGCTCGAGGTCAATGCCAAACAGATTGGCCAGCTCTGCCGCGATTGGTACGCGATTGTGGATGTCACCGATGTACGTGTCGGCGTCCCTCCGAAGGACTTGGCCGATCTGGAGGCGGAGTGGTCTTCCGCACCGCATCCGCCGAGTTCCACAGGATTAACAGAAACCAGGGCCGCGCGCGCTTAGACCCACAAATTCTGTTTTATACTTGGCAGGGTTGAGTATGAACAGCTTTTTCGAAGTTTTGATGATGCTGACCGTAGGCGGTTGTTTTCTGGTACTGTTCATCGCCACCGTCAAGCTCTGCGTTGCCGATGCCAGACGCCGGGGGAAATCCCCTCTATTGGTGACCCTGGCTGTTGTTCTCTTTTTTCCTTTGGGATTGATCATGTGGCTTCTGTTCCGGCCTGACCCGCTCGACGGCGGCACAAGCCGTCAATTCCACCTGGAAAATCATCGCGTGCAATAACAAATCCTTCGCCAGAATGGCCAGTGAGTATTCTTAACCTCTGTTGTAATCTTCCATCATGGATCTCAAGCATCGTAGTCGAGGCATTACCGATGGACGTGACCAGGCACCGGCACGCGCCATGTTCAAAGCCATTGGATTTACTGACAGTGATCTGGCAAAACCGCTGATCGGCGTCGCCAACACCTGGATCGAAACCATGCCGTGCAACTTTCACTTGCGCCGTGTTGCTGCCAAGGTGAAGGAAGGCATTCGCGCCGCCGGCGGTACTCCCATGGAGTTCAATACCATCGCCATCAGCGATGGCGAGACCATGGGCACCGAAGGCATGCGCGCCTCGCTGGTGAGCCGCGAACTGATTGCCGATTCCATCGAACTGGTTTGCCGCGGGCAAATGTTCGACGCCGTGGTTTGCGTAGTGGGATGCGACAAAACCATCCCTGCCGCCGCCATGGCTCTGGCGCGGTTGAATATTCCTGGCTTTGTGCTTTACGGCGGGACCATCGCCCCCGGAAATTTTCGTGGAAAAGACGTGACGATCCAGGATGTATTCGAAGCCGTGGGTGCGAATGCTGCGGGAAAAATGTCGGACGCGGATTTGTACGAACTGGAAGGCGTCGCCTGCCCCGGCGCAGGCGCGTGCGGCGGACAATACACGGCCAACACCATGTCCACGGCGATGGAGATGATCGGCCTCTCGCCCATGGGCTTCAATAGCGTGCCGGCGCAGGACCCGCGCAAAGACCAGGTCGCGTTCAATTGCGGCGAAGTGGTGATGAATCTCTTGAGGAACGGCATCCTCCCCAAGGATATTCTGACCCGGCCTGCATTTGAAAATGCGATTGCGTCCGTGGCTTCAACCGGTGGGTCCACCAATGCGGTGCTGCATTTGCTGGCGATCGCGAGAGAAGCGGGAGTTCCGCTGGAAATCGATGATTTTCAGACGGTGAGCGAACGCACTCCGCTACTCGCCGATCTCAAACCTTCAGGCCGTTTCGTGGCCACTGATATGGACCGGGCCGGAGGCGTTCGGCTGCTCGCCCGCCGTCTGCTGCGCGGCGGACACCTTCATCCCAAAACTCTTACCGTCACCGGGCACAGCTTGTCAGCGGAGAGTGACAGCGCCATCGAAACTCCGGGACAGGAAGTCATCGCGCCTCTCGACCGTCCGCTGAAAAAGACCGGCGGCCTGGTGATTCTGAAAGGCAATCTCGCGCCCGAAGGATGCGTGGCGAAAATCAGCGGACATGAACGGCTTTCTCATCGTGGCCCGGCTCGAGTATTCGAATCCGAAGAAGACGCTATGACCGCCGTGACTTCGAAACAAATTAAAGCTGGAGATGTTCTGGTCATTCGCAACGAAGGCCCCAAGGGTGGCCCCGGCATGAGAGAGATGCTGAGTGTCACTGGCGCAATCGTTGGCGAAGGACTCGGCGGATCGGTCGCGCTACTAACCGATGGCCGCTTCAGCGGCGCAACTCACGGCCTGATGATGGGACACGTTTCGCCGGAAGCGGCACTGGGCGGCCCCATTGCTGCTGTGCATGAGGGCGACATCATCAACATTGACGTCACCAAACGCCTGCTGGAAGTCGAAATTGACGACGCCACCCTTCGAAAAAGATTGGCGGAGTGGAAAGCTCCCGAACCGCGTTACCCCACGGGAGTGTTCGCCAAGTACGCGGCCCTGGTGTCTTCGGCCTCGCAAGGGGCAATCACCCAGCCGAAATAAAGCCACGGAAATCCTAACCAGCGAAGGATTGCAAAGCCTCAGTTCGTGAATTATTCTAGTTTCTCCAATCGTTTAAGCACTCAGCCGGGATGGCGGAACTGGCAGACGCAGCGGACTCAAAATCCGCCGACCTTCGGGTCTTGGGGGTTCAACTCCCCCTCCCGGCACCAAAACCTTTGCCCACCAAGCTACCGCCGCAGAGACGAGCTCGATCTGTCATCCAGGGCTACGGGATCACATTGCTCTCCGTCGCCGCCGCCTTCCTTTCAACCCTGTTGCTCCAGCATCTTTTTCCCTATCCTTTCCTGTTTCTGTTCTTTGGAGCAGTCATGTCGAGCGCATGGTTTGGGGGCACCGGTGCAGGCCTATTCGCAGTGTTGCTTTCCACTGTCTTGGTTGAGTATTTTTTTGTACCTCCGGTCTACTCTTTCTCGATCAATACCACGGCAGAAGCCTATTTTGCGGCATTTGTCGTCTGCGCTTTGGTGGCCAGCTGGGTGAGTTCATCCAAGAAAAAAAGCGAGGAAGCGCTCAAAGAGACTCGCGATCAATTGGAGATGCGGGTGTCCGAGCGGACCGCGGAGCTGATGAAAACCCAGGCCGATCTCGCTCATCTTTCACAGGTCATGAGCATGGGAGAACTTGCCGCCTCGATCGCTCACGAAATCAGCCAGCCCCTCACGGCCGTGGTCGCCAATGGGCATGCATGCGTGGAGTGGCTCTCCGCCAGCCCTCCGAATCTGGACAAGGCACGGCAGACCGCGGCCCGCATTATCGAGGATGGGACCCAGGCCGGCGCCGTGATCAGCCGCATTCGCGCTCTTTTCAAGAAGGAAGCCCCTGCGAAACTATGGTTCGATATGAACGAAGTGATTCACGAGCTGACACTTTTTCTCCGTGACGAAGCCTTGCGGCGCAACATTCCCATCCACACCGAACTGACGCCCGGTCTACCCAGGGTCAAGGCCGACCGGGTACAGTTACAGCAAGTCATGCTCAACCTCATGATCAATGGCCTGGACGCCATGTCTGAGAGCGTCGGCCACGCGAAACAACTATTCATCAGTACACGCCAGGACGGCGTGGCGCTGGTGGTTCGAGTCGAAGATTGCGGCGTCGGTTTGGATCCCGAAGCCCTGGAAAAAATCTTCGAACCGTTCTACACCACCAAGCCGCACGGCACTGGCATGGGCCTGTCCATCAGCCGTTCCATTCTCGAATCTCATCGAGGCCGTTTATGGGCCGAGGCGCGTCCCTCGGGCGGCGCCCTCTTCCAGTTCATTCTTCCGATCCAGCCCCAGGAATCCGATGACTGACCTGCAACCTACAATTTTTGTCATTGATGATGACGCCTCCGTCCGCGATGCGGTCAGCAATCTGCTGGAATCCGTGGGACTGCAAGTGCAGGTTTTCAAGTCCACCGAAGCGTTCCAGAATGCTTCCCTTCCCGATGTGCCGGCCTGCCTGGTGCTCGACGTCAAGCTTCCCGGCATGAGCGGGCTGGAGTTTCAGGAAGTGCTGGAAAAAGCCGGCATCAAGATCCCCATCGTATTCATCACTGCCCATGGCGATGTTCCCATGACTTCCCGGGCCATGAAGGCGGGGGCGATTGAATTTCTGATGAAGCCATTTCAGAAAGAGGACCTTCTGGCAGCGATCCATCAGGGACTGGACCGCGATCGCGTACGCAGGGAAGAACAAGCCGAGCTTTCCCTCCTGCAATCCCGGTTCGAAGAACTTACCTCACGGGAACGGGAAGTCATGGAACTTGTGGTCGCGGGACTCACCAATAAGGAAGTGGCCGCGAAGTTGGGAATCAGTGAGGTCACCATTAAAATGCATCGCGGCCAGGTCACCCGCAAAATGAAGGCCGACTCACTCCCCGCACTGGTGCGAATGGCGGAGAAGCTCAGGCCCCGCGGAGCGCGCTCCAGGATCGGATAAATCCCGTCTTTTCATCCCATAACAATTTTCAATGACAACCCATACCTTAGGATGATTGTTCTGTGGCGGGCCGCTGGCTAGCTTGACTGCATGAACACTTCTGTAGAACGCTCCCCCGACCGTTCGTCGGCAATGATTTTGGAGATGCCGGAACCCATTCAGGGCGAATCTGCTGACCTCGCATTCCTGCATGGCATGGCCGCACGAATGGCCGCCACAGCGCCTTTCCAGGATGTGCTTGAGCAGGTCATCGAATCTGCTGCGTCTGTCGTGAAATGTGATTCATGCTGCGTCTATATTCTCGAGGACAACGACTTGGTGTTGCAGGCTTCCCGGAATCCCCACCCGG
Source organism: Terriglobales bacterium (assembly GCA_963762965.1). GTDB lineage: Bacteria > Acidobacteriota > Terriglobia > Terriglobales > Acidobacteriaceae > DATBAX01. Next base: position 2,538,130 of record CAVXME010000001.1, on the reverse strand, counting down.
GGACGGTCAACAGGTTGAAGTTGAAGCCTGGGCATGGCAGCAACGGCTGGATCACTGAACATCTAGGGCCGGTTATCGTTTCGCAAGACGCCTTTCGAGACCTTCGGTTTCAGCGATTCAACCAACCGCTGGAAGACCGCTGCGAGGCCTTCCTTTGCGTTCCAGTGTTGAGCCGTGGCCGGGTGGCAGGGATCATTAATCTGCAAAGCCTCGCTCCTCATGTTTATAGTGATCGCGAGACCACATTTATTTCGACGATGGGCTTATTGGTGGGTGCGGAAATCGAGCGGGCGCGATTGGAAATTGAGAATTCCCTGCTTCTGGACAAGCTGGAAACGCGGACGTTTGTAGAGCGTGCCAAAGGAATTTTACAGCGCGATCTGAATATGAGCGAGGATGATGCCTATCGCATCATGCAGCGGGAGAGCCAGCAAAGACGCAAGTCCATGCGGGAAATTGCCGAAGCCGTGATTGTGAGCGACGAGTTGAAAACACCGAGGTGCTCCGGCAAAGTGGCGCTCTCCAGGGCCTAGGAAGAATGTATCGTGAAGATAAAAAATTTGAATTGGACTTTCCCGGTCCCCGACCCCAGAATGCCGACCAGTAAAGCTGCATTGTTCAAGTAGTGCCCTCTTTCCGACGCCGCAAAGAGGCGATTCTTCGGCACGATGCCGTGCCAACTACCGGAAAATTTAAATGGAATAGCCCGAAGCTTGCGGGCAAGCGTATCCGTCACAGGTCGTGCCTTTGACGATTGCCGGAATACGTACACCTCGAGAAGTTTCATGGGTGCGGGTAGCTGGACCCAAATCAAATACTCAACCGAAGGAGCCTACGAAATGTCTGCTATTGACGAAAAGAAGAAGCGGCTGTCTCTATCTGCGAAATTCTCCCGGCTGGCGGGCCGGCTACGCGAACCGGAATGGCGCCGCTACGGAGGGACGTTGCTGGGCGGCAAAATGCTGGGCATTGCTCTGGTTTTGCTTATTATGGCGCTGGTCTCCACCGTCTTCTTCAGTCACGTCTACGCCCAAAGCGGCACGCCGGAAGTCAAGGCGGCAGACATCGTGAACCCGGTGAATACCGCCTGGACCCTGGTCGCGGCTTTCCTGGTCTTCGGCATGCAAGTCGGCTTCACCATGCTCGAGGCCGGTTTCTGCCGCTCCCGTGAAACCGTGAACGTGCTGGTGGAATGCGTCGTAGACACCTGCCTTTGCGGCATCCTCTTCTACGCCGTTGGGTTTGCTTTCATGTTTGCCCACGGCAACGGATTCATCGGCTACCATTGGTTCTTCCTGCAAAACGCCCCGGCAACTTATGAAACCACCGGGGTCGCGTTCCTGGCGGTCTGGATTTTTCAGTTCGCCTTCGCCGACACCTGCTCCACCATTACTTCCGGCGCGATGATCGGTCGTACCGGATTTGTCGGTGATCTGCTTTACAGCATCTGCGTCACCGGCTTCATCTACCCCATCATCGGGCACTGGGCCTGGGGCCCGGATGGCTGGCTGGCCAACATGGGCAGCGACGGCCACTTCTATCCGGCGCTGGGCATGGGTTTCCATGATTTTGCGGGATCCACCGTGGTCCACACCATCGGCGGATTCATCGCTTTGGCGGGCGCCATCGTTCTGGGCCCGCGGCTCGGGCGGACCTTCAAGCGTGATGGTGGTGGTCCCATGCTGCCACATGATTTGACCATCGCAGTCAGCGGCGGCCTCATTCTTTGGTTCGGCTGGTACGGGTTCAATCCCGGCAGCACCCTCTCGGCCATGGATTTTATTGGCATCGGCCGCGTCGCCACCAACACAACTCTGGCCGCCTGCGCCGCCGGACTCACTTCCATCCTCTACGGATACATGATGACCAAGAAGTGGGACGCCAGCTATACCACCAACGGCTTCCTCGCCGGACTGGTCGCCATCACCTGCCCCTGCTACTGGGTCAGCCCGACTGGCGCGGTGCTGCTCGGCGGCATCGCCGGAGTCATCGTGATCCTCGGTGTGGAGCTGCTGGAGTGGCTGCGCATTGACGATCCCATCGGTGCGGTCCCAGTACACGGCATTGCCGGCATCTGGGGAACGCTCTCCCTGGGTCTATTCGCCTGTGGCCAGTACGGATCCACCGGGCCCATCTCTCCGGACAACTCCGCGCCGCTAAGAGGACTCTTCTACGGCGGCGGATTGCAGGTGCTCAAAGCCCAATTCATCGGCAGCGCCTGCATCACCCTGGCTACCTTCGGCGTGGCCATGGTAGTCATGCTCCTGGTCAACTCCATCGGCATGCTTCGCTTGCCGGCAGAGATGGAGACCTACGGCATGGATCTGCATGAGCATGGCATTTCCGCTTACCCGGAATACGTCATCTCAGCCCTGGGCGCTCCCGCTGGCATGAGCCAGGAACTACCCATAGCTCCTGGCAAAGCAAGCATGTCGTCCAAACCACTGGCAACGCACATCGCCAGTTGACGCTCACGCCAATTGAACTCCCGGAGGCGGAGAACCCGCCTCCGGCAATTTGGCTCTAACGTAGTCCGAGGGAAAATATGACGAAACTTGAAGCAATTATTCAACCCAACGCATTTGAAGCCGTCAAAGCCGCACTCATCGATATCGGCGTCGAAGGCATGACCGTCTCCGAAGTACGCGGCCACGGCCGCCAAAAGGGGCACACCGAGACTTATCGAGGCCGTGAATACGGCATCGACCTTTTGCCGAAAGTTAAGGTGGAAATAGTGATGGGGGACGAGCTGGTAAAGAGTGCGATCGACGCCATCGTCAGTCACGCTGCGACCGGAAAAATCGGCGATGGAAAAATCTTCCTGTACAAGGTGGAAGAAGCCATTCGCATTCGCAACCAGGAACATGGAGTAGCTGCGATCTAGCCTCCGCGATCCAGATCACTCACCCTGTGTGATCCCTTGGCTGGCACCGCCTATTTCGGTGGTGCCAGCCAATTGGATCGGCTATCCCGCCGCATTGCCTTCCGCGTGCGCGCCGCCCGCCGCCGAGCAAATGTACACCAGTGGCTCCGTCCCGGTCTTCTGCTGATAGCGTTCTGCGATTTGCTCCGCAAAGGCCGCCGCATCGCTCGCATTCACCAGATTCACCGTGGAACCGCCAAAGCCGCCGCCGGTCATGCGTCCGCCGTAATAACCGGGCAGGCCTTCCGCCACTTCCACCATGACATTCAGCTCCCGGCAGCTGACTTCATACAGGTCACGCAGGCTGCGGTGGGACGCCCGCATCAATTCTCCAAAGCCATGCAAGTCTCCCTCGGTGAGCCGCTGGGCCCCGTCCTGCACCCGCTGGTTCTCCTGCACCACGTGCAAACATCGCCGATAGATAGTCTCCGGCAAGTCTTTGCGGTGTTCTTCCAATTGCTCGGCGGACACATCCCGCAGAGCGCGGATCTCCCGATACCACTGGGTCAAAGTTATTACCCCTGCTTCACACTCTTCCCGCCGCCGGTTGTATTCTCCACCGGCATGCCCGTGCTTCACCATGGTGTTACAGATCACCAGGCGAACATTCTCGGGAATCGGAATTAACTTGAACTCCAGCGAGCGGCAGTCCAGCATCAGCGCATGCCCGGCTTTCCCCAGGCAGGAAACAAATTGGTCCATGATGCCGACCCGCGCGCCGATAAACACGTTCTCCGCACGTTGGCAGAGCTTGGCGATCTGGGTCAGGGGAAACATGGCCCCACTCAGGCTGATCAGCGCCAATGCGCTGGCCACTTCAATGGCAGCCGAGGAACTGAGCCCGGCTCCCATGGGGACTTCGCCTCGCACCAGCAGGTTCGCCCCCTGCGGCGAATGACCAATCTGTTGCAGCATGACCGCCACGCCCACCACATAGTCACTCCATACCCCGGTGCCGTGCTTGGGCAGGTGGTCCAGATCAAATTCGAATTGCTCGGGAAACTCCTCCGACCGCACCACCAACTTGCGGTCCCGGCGGGGAGAAATCGCCACCCGCGTGGACAAACCGATCGCGGACGGCATGACAAATCCGTCGTTGTAGTCGGTGTGCTCTCCGATCAGATTGACCCGGCCCGGCGCGCTGAAGATTTTGGGCCGCGCTCCGAACAAATCTTCGAAGTGCGGCGCCAGTTCGGATGTCATCATGGTCGGAACTCTGACTTACAATTTATCTGTTAACTGCATGCCCTTGGAAAGAAACACGGGACGCTCTAAGATGGCTGGCATAGCCAATGTAATCGTTTACTTTGCAACGCCAAACCATACGGTGACGCTGGCCGGATGTCAATACGGTTTCCTGCCATGGGCGGTTATCAATTAAATTCTGTGAAGCGGGTAGGATGAGTTCTACTCTCCCCGAAAGGCCGCAAGTTTGAAGCTTACCGAAGACTCACATCGCCGATTCAATCCCTTGGCCAACGAATGGGTGCTGGTGTCGCCGCATCGCGCCACCCGCCCCTGGCAGGGACAGCTGGATAAAGTCCCAACCGTCAAGCAGCCCGAATACGATCCTGATTGTTATCTGTGCCCGGGCAACGCTCGGGCCGGCGGGGTTCATAATCCGCGCTACTCCGGTACCTTTGTTTTCGAAAATGATTTTGCCGCGCTCAAACCAAACGTTGCCCATGATCGTTTCGATTTCGAAAACAAAGGGCTGCTGGTTGCCCAGGGAGAACCTGGCATCTGCCGCGTCATCTGCTTCTCGCCGCGCCATGATCTCACCCTTGCCACTATGGGTGTGGCGGACATCGAAGACGTCATCCGCACCTGGACTGCACAGTTCCAGGAATTGGGCGCCATGCCGCAGATCAACCATGTGCAGATCTTTGAAAATCGCGGCGCTGCCATGGGCGCCAGCAACCCCCACCCCCACTGCCAGATCTGGTCCACCAGTTCCATTCCTGAGATACCGCAAAAAGAATTGCTCGCACAGCGCAGCTTTCTCGAAAATCACAAGAGCTGCCTACTCTGCGATTACACCAAGCTTGAGGAACGGCAAAAAGTCCGCGTGGTGTGCCACAACCAGAGCTTTGTTGCGCTGGTGCCCTTCTGGGCGGTGTGGCCTTTTGAAATCATGATTTGCAGCCGCCGCCACCTGGGAACTCTGGCTGATTTCACCCCGGAAGAAGCCGCCAGCTTCGCGCAGATATTGCAACAAGTCACCTCCACCTACGACCGCGTGTTTGATGTCCCTTTTCCCTACTCCATGGGATTGCACCAGTCGCCCACTGATGGCGAGCCGCATCCTGAATGGCACTTCCACGCCCATTTTTTTCCGCCGCTGCTGCGCTCGGCGACGGTCCGGAAGTTTATGGTGGGGTTTGAACTGTTGGGAACGCCGCAGCGCGACATCACGCCGGAAATCGCGGCCGAGCGATTGCAATCCCTGGCCTCGACTTCGCCATAAACATCCCCAACAAAAAAGCGCCACGGATCACGCGGATCCACGCGGATAAAAATCTGAATTCTTTATCCGCGAGAATCCGCGTAAATCCGTGGCCAGAATTACCCAAAAGAAAAACCGGAAGTTTTAAAACCTGACTTGTCTACTGTACTGTCAGGACTGTCGTATCCGTGACTCCATTCAACGCGGCTTTAATCGTCGTGGTGCCCGTCGTGCCCGCGCTGGTGGCCAGGCCGGTGGCATTGATCACCGCGACATTCACCTCGGAAGAAGTCCATGTCGCCTGGTCGGATATGTTCTGCGTTGTGCCATCGCTGAAGTTTCCGGTGGCCACGAACTGTTCCGTGCCTCCCTGGCTGATGTGCGGGTTGGCAGGAGCGATGGTAATCGAGGTCAGCGTAGCATTGGTGACCTTGAGTGACGCGGTTCCAGTCTTTCCTGCGAAGACCGCGGTAATGGTCGCATTCCCCACGGACACGCCAGTGGCAAAGCCGATGGAGCCTCCCACGTTGCTGATGGTGGCCACCGATGCCGGCGCGGCCGTCCACTGCACCGACTCCGTCAGGTCCTGCGTGGTGCCATCTCCGAACGTGCCGATGGCGGTAAATGGAGTTTCGATCGTTTCCGGAACGCTGGCCGTTCCGGGCATGACCGCCAGGGAAACCAATGGCGACGAGCTGACAATCAAGCTCGCCGCGTTGCTGGTGACCGAACCCATCTTCGCGGTAATGTCTGCACTCCCCGCCGATTGTCCGGTGACCAATCCGTAGCTGGTGACCGTGGCCACGGTTGTCGAAGAAGACTTCCAGGTGGCCTCGATGTTCAGTAGAAAGGTGCTGCCGTCGCTGTAGGTTCCAGTGGCGTCGTATTGCTTGGTGGACGCTGGGGCCAGCAGGAACGTTGTGGGAACCAGTGAGATGGAGGTCAGCGTCGCGGAGTTTACGGTCAGCGGCGCCGAACCGCTCGTCCCACCAAAAGTCGCTTTGATGGTCACGCTCCCTGTACTGACTGCCGCAACAATTCCATTGCTTCCCGCGGTGTTACTGACCGTGGCAAAGGCAGTATTGCTCGATGTCCAGGTCACACTGTTGGTGATGTTCTGGGTGCTCCCATCGGTGAACACGCCGGTCGCGATGAAGTCGAGTTGCGTCCCCGCCGCGATGGACTGTCCGGACGGCGTTACGGAGATGGTCTTAATGGTCGCGCCCGACACCGTGAGCGTGACCGAATCGCTGACCGAATTCAGGGTCGCCGAAATCGTGGATTGTCCCTGGGCCACGCCCGTCGCGGTGCTGTTCTGAATGGTCGCCGCCGCGGGATTGGAAGAACTCCAGGTCACCTGATTGGTAATGTTGCGCGTGCTGCCGTCGGAAAATGTTCCGATAGCGGTGAACTGGATGGTGGTTGCCGGCGCGATGGTGCTATCGCCCGGTTGAATCGCAATCGACGAAAGATTGGCCAGGTTCACCGTCAGCTGCGTGCTCCCGCTGATCGAGCCCAGGGTCGCCGTGATGGTGGTGGTCCCGGTTTTAGTACCAGTGACCGCTCCACTGATCGTGATGGAGGCCACATTCGCGCTCGAGGAACCCCAGGTCACTACGTTCGAAATGTCCTGCGTAGTAGTGGTGCCGCCGTCGAGGTAGGTGCCGGTCGCGGTGAACTGCTTCACTGTACCCAGGGTGAGGGTGGAACCTGCCGGGGTCACTGCGATGGACTGCAAAACTCCGTTGGTCACCGTCAAAGTGACGGGGCTGGAAGAAATGCTCCCCAGTGTCGCCGTGATGTTCGAACTGCCATGCGCCACAGCGGTGGCCAAGCCTTGCGTCCCCGCCGCGTTGCTGATGGTTGCCACACCGGTCGAGGACGAACTCCAGGTGGCCGTCGTGGTGATGTCCTGGGTGCTGTTGTCGTTGTACGTTCCGGTGGCCTGGAAGGTCTGCGTCGTACCCGGAGCAATGGATGGATTCGCCGGCGTAACCGCAATGGAAGCCAGAGTGGCCGTCACCGTCAACGCCGCCGTTCCGCTTACCGCTCCCGAGGTCGCCGTGATCGTGGTAGAGCCATGGGCTTTGGCCGTTACCAGCCCGCCGCTGGAAATGGTTGCGATACTGGTGTCGGAAGAAGTCCAGGTGACCGAACTGGTCAGGTCCTTGGTGCTGCCGCCGCCACTATAGCTCCCAGTTGCGGTAAATTGTTCCATCGTGCCCGCGACCAGCGACAGGTTCGCCGCCGTGACTTGAATCGATCTCAGCTGGGGCGGATTGCCTCCGCCTCCCCCGCCGCCGTTGGTGCTGGCGCCGCCGCCACAGGCAACCAGTACCGCCAGGAAAATGAGTGGGATTGACCGCAAAATCTTCTTCATAGATGCCTCGATCAAGAAATCAAAGTCAGCGTATTTCAACCGGCAGCTCCTTAACGTGATCGCTTCTCGCGCGTGCGGAAAAGCGACGACCGAAATTGGGGTAATCCCCAGACGGTCTTCACTGGTAGGGATGAAGCACGAGGAGGCCCAAAGCGCAGGGCCAATCTAACTCCCAGCGATTCTATGAGATGTAGGTGGATTGTTACGCTATCGCTTGGGTGAGGGAAATCTTTTTCCCTGGGTGAAGGGAAAACTAATTCCCGAAAAACCCCTTGTCGTAACCGCCCGGAGGTAACCCGCGTTGCCTTAGTGGAAACACATTATTGTCAAGACGGCAAAGGGCTGGTCAACTGTTGCCGATATGGCGAATCGGCAGCACTCATCGGTGGAGGACAAATTTCGAGCCGTTGCGCTCGATCCTGATTTCACCTGGGAAGTCTTGCAGCTTCGCCTGCGCAACACTGATCGCAAAATCAGAAAGTTACTGGCCATGAAGATGAAAACTCACCCCAAAAGAAAGTCTCGCCCCGCATTACAAGCACCAACCTCACGCGCAAAGCGCCGTCGCCCGGCATCAACCCTTGCCTAGACTGCTTGTGCTAAAATTCCCGCCTCTTCACTAACGCCAACTGCCCTTGGAGGCCCCCCATGGTTTTAGGCATGAGTCTGTCGGCATTCACTCTGCTGCATGTAGTGATCAGCTTGATCGGAATCGGGTCAGGACTGGTCGTCCTGTTCGGGATGCTCTCGGGGAAACGGCTCGACGGCTGGACGGCGCTCTTTCTTCTGACCACGGCGCTGACCAGCGTGACCGGATTTTTCTTTCCCTTCACTCACCTATTGCCATCGCATAAGGTCGGGATCATTTCGATGGTGGTGCTGGCGATCGTGGTTCTGGCACGCTACGCCATGCATCTCGCTGGCGCCTGGCGTTCGATCTATGTGCTGGCGGCTGTGCTCGCCCTCTATCTGAATGTGTTTGTGCTGGTGGTACAAAGCTTCCTGAAGGTATCGGCCTTGCATGCCCTGGCCCCTACAGGGACCGAGCCGCCATTCCTGGTGGCGCAGCTGGTGGTGCTGGTGATCTTCATTGGGTTGACCATCTTCGCGGTCAAAAAGTTCCGGACGGCCTGATTCGGACCGTAAAATATGGAGAAGTGTTCCACGTGGAACATTTTGTGGTCACGAAGCCGTACATACGGAAATGTATGAAGTAGTTTTGATGGTTGGAGTTAGCGAAAATTCCCGTTTTGGGAAGGCTATCTCAAATCGCTCGGGCCGGCGAAGTAAGCAGCCAGCCGAGCCAGGCTTTCTGCATCGCGCGATTGGGCCTATTTCTTGAAAAAATACCACGCCGCAAGCGCGATCAGGACGATGGTGATCACCCAAAGCGACGAATTGCTCATTCCAGTTTTCTTTGCCATGCGAAGGATTCTAATGCCTGGAAGATAGACTGAAAACAAAGAAAGCTTGCCCCCATCGGTTTGACCCTGCGCGGGGAAGACCTTAAACTGGCACAGTGATCCGCATGCGTGTGGCCAGTCTGTAGGAGGCTTCTTCCTGAATCATTGGCTTCGAAGATCGTTCTGCGCCGCCCTGTTGGGGGTGGTGGCACAGCTGTCCGCGGCACAGCAGACGACCCAGGTCGCGCTTGACACCAGCGAGACGCTCTTCACCGTCCTGACGGCGATCAATGCCTGCGGATACGATACGGAACTGGATGCTTCCGATCCGTTGCGGGGCCAGATCCGCGCCGACGTCGCCAAGAACATTGAGGCATCCGAGGACTTGAAGACTTCAGTGGGAGTGATGTGCCAGTTTTATCAGGACCATCAATTGCCGGAGGCCTCGCGGAACCTGGCGCAATTTGTTTCGCTGGCGCTTTATCTCAACCCTCCGCCGGCGCTGACCCTTAAAGTTAAGGAGGCGGACCTGGCGCCGGATGCGGCGGCCGTCCTGGGCATGGTCCCGCTGCTGCAAAAGTTCTATGCCGACGCTGGGTTACATGCGATCTGGCGGAGCCATCTGCCGGCTTATGCCGCCTTCACCGAACGCTATCACGATCCCGTGGCCAAAATGTTGTTTGATACCGAGATCTATCTAAAGGTGCCGTCTTCGGGATATCTGGGGCGAGGATTTACGGTATTTCTGGATCCGATGGGCGCGCCTGGGCAGGTCAACGCCCGTAACTATGTCACCGACTACTACGTGGTGATTTCTCCCGGCCGCAATGCTTCGCTGAAAATGGAGCAGATCCGGCATACCTACTTGCACTATCTGCTTGATCCGCTGTCGCTCAAGTATCCCGAAGTGACCAAGAACCTGACCCCATTGCTGGATTCGGTGAAGACCGCTCCTATGGATGAAAGCTTCAAGGAGGATCCCGGGCTGCTGGCCACGGAGTGCTTGATCCGGGCCATTGAAGTGCGAACCAGTGGGACCAGCAAGACGCCGGAAACGGAACGGCAGCAGGCGGTAGAAGCTTCCATGCAACAGGGGTTCGTTCTGACCCAGTATTTTTATGACCAGTTGGTGCTGTTCGAGAAAGACTCGCTGGGTTTGCGGAATGTTTACGGCAGCATGCTGGCGGGCATCGATTTACGCAAAGAAGAGCGGCGTGCGGCGGCCACCCAGTTCGCCAACCAGGCGGACCCGGAGATCCTGCATTTGGCGCGTCCGGCCCTGGAAGGCAAACTCCTGATCACTGCGGAACAGCGTCTGGCGGCGGGCGATGTGGCCTCTGCCCAGAAACTGGCGCAGCAAGCCCTGGATGAGAAGAGTGAGGATCCAGGCCGGGCGCTGTTCATTCTGGCGGATGTGGCGGTCAAGAACAAAGATATGCCGGGAGCGCGCAATTATTTCGAAAAGGCCCTGGGGGTTACGCACGAGCCGAAAGTGATCGCCTGGTCCCACATTTACCTGGGAAGAATTTTCGATTTACAGGAAGAACGCGACGCGGCGCTGGACCACTACCGGGCCGCGCTGAACGCCAGCGAAGCATTACCGGAGGCCAAGGCGGCTGCGGAGAAGGGCATACAGCAACCTTTTGAGCCGCCCAGCCCTGCACAATAGTGAGCGTAATGAGATGATGCAATCACCTAAAGGATTCCAGAGTTCGCAGTTCCAAGGAGAACGCATGAAGCGAGCAGCCGTATTCGTTGGAATGCTGGCCCTGACGGCATTCGTCTGTGCCGCCCAAACCCCGCCCGCAGCCAAGCCGGCCACGGGAGCAACGACCCCCGCCGCACCTGCCACCGGGAAGCGTCCGCCGCAAGCCAAAACGCAGCCTGAATATGACGCGTACAAGGCGGCCATCGCCAACGTCAATGATGCCGCCGCGATGGAAAAATCGGCCAATGACTTTGCCGTGAAGTTTCCCGACAGCGAATTAAAGGTCCTGCTCTACCGGGCGGCCATGAACAGCGCCCAAAATGCCAACAATGGCGACCTGATGATGAGCATGGGCGAGAAAGTGCTGGCCCTGGATGCGGATGATCCCGAGGCATTGGTCGGTGTGGCACAAGTATTGGTGGAACGAACGCAAGACACCGATCTCGACCGGGACCAGCGTTTCGAGCAGGCCACCAAGTACGCGCAACATTCGCTGGAGACAGTCGATACCGACATCACGGTCCCAGCCGGCACTCCTCAGGAAAGAGTAGACGGGTACAAGGCCTATTTGCGCTCCACGGCTTATTCGATTATCGGCACTTTGCAGTACAAGAAGGAAAAGTTCGCCGATGCGGAAGTTTCCTTGCGCAAGTCCATTGACGCCTATCCAGCCCAGCCCGACCCGGTGGCGGTGTTGCGGTTGGCGCTGGCCCTGGACAAGCAGGAAAAGTATCCCGAGGCCCTGAAGGAAGCCAAACAGGCCGTCGATCTTACCAAGGAAGGAACCAACGTGGGAAAGGCGGCGCGCGATGAACAGTCCCGCCTGGTCCAGTTGGTTCCGGGGGCGCAGGCTCCGGCTCCGGCCAAGTAACAGCATTCGGGGAAAGCGGTCCGCGGCGTCAGGGGCTTGCGTGGGTCTTGCAGCGCTCTGAGACAACGGCGAATCCATCCTTCGGCTTCACCATCTCGGCTTAACCATCTCGGCTTAACCATGATGAAATCACCGGATCTTGCGGGGTTGGAAGAAGGCCTGGGATATCGCTTCAAGCGGCTGGAATTGCTGCGGCAGGCGCTGACTCATACCTCGCAAGCCAGGGAGCTTGAGGCCCTGAAACCGTCCGAGCCGGATCGGGCGAGTGACCGGGTAGGAGACAACGAACAACTTGAGTTTCTGGGGGATGCCGTCCTGGGGCTGATCACGACGGAGGAATTATTCCAACGCTTCCCGGATTTTCGGGAAGGCGAGCTTTCCAAGTTACGCGCCCACCTGGTGAGCGAAAAACATCTCATCCACGTGGCCCAGCAACTCGAACTCGGCTCTTACCTGCGCTTGGGCCGAGGCGAAGAAAAGAGTGGGGGTCGGAACAAGACGGCCATGCTGGTGGATGCGCTGGAGGCGGTTCTGGGCGCCGTGTACCTGGATGGCGGCATGGAAAACGCGCGCCGCCTGGTGTTGCAGCAGATTGTGAGTCCTGAGTTGGAACGCAATGGCAGCAGCTTGCCAGTTACAGATTACAAATCTGCTTTGCAGGAAAAATTGCAGGCCAAGGGAGGGCCTCAGCACACCTATGTGCTGGTAAAAGAACGCGGCCCGGACCACAGCAAGACTTTTACGGTTGAAGTGCGGCTGGGCGCAGCCGACAATCACGGCAAGGCCGCATTCGTGGGCCGGGCTGAAGGGTCGACCAAGAAGAACGCAGAACAGGACGCCGCCCGGCAGGCGCTGGAGTATTTGGCCTCCGCACCCGAGGAAGCCGCGGAGCCAGTGCAGCGCAAAGGACGTTAGATCATCATGGATGCGATGGAGAGATCATCGATAAGTCACTGGCCGGCTTCAGTGCAATGGCTGCTGAACGCGGTGATCATTGCGACCTTTGTGATGACTTTTATTGTGCAGGCGTTTCAGATTCCATCCCAATCCATGGAAAATACCCTGCTGATCGGGGACTATCTGCTGGTGGACAAGTTTCGCTACGGCGGGGGCGGGTTCCTGGACTCGATCCTGCCCTACCGGCAAGTGCATCGCGGCGACATCATCGTATTCCATTATCCCCTTGATCCGCGCCAGCATTTCGTGAAGCGGGTCATCGGCATTCCCGGCGACCACGTGCGGCTCAAGAACCAGCAAGTTTATGTGAACGGCGTGCTGTTGAATGAGCCCTACGTGCATTACAGCACCGTGGGACACAATATCTATCGCGACGAATTCCCCCGCACCGACATCACCGATCCCGCCGAGGAGGGAGATTGGTGGCTGCTGATGAAGAAACTGGTCGAGGACGGCCAACTCATCGTCCCGGAGGGCAACTATTTTGCCCTGGGCGACCATCGCGACGATAGCCAGGACAGCCGCTATTGGGGTTTCGTTCCCCGGGAAAACATCGTGGGCCGCCCCCTGATCATCTATTGGTCGGTGAAAAACGGGACTGACGACTTGCCCGCATCGCCTAGTATGGGTGATAAAATTTTTCATTTTGCGTATGCCGTCACTCATTTGTTTCAGCTCACCCGCTGGGACCGCACACTCCGGGTAGTCAACTAGGGCGCAACCCTGCCCTTTAAAGAGGATCGATTCGTGGCTAAGAAAGAAATTAAGCAGGAAGAAAAACCCAAAGAGACTACGGTCGAGTTTCTGGCGTCTCTGGCGACTGTGCTGGTGACAGGGTTGTTCATTATTACGTTCATCATGCAGGCTTTTGAGATTCCCTCAAGCTCGATGGAGAACACGCTGCTGATTGGCGATCATGTGTTTGTGAATCGGGTGCAATTCGCACCCCCCGCGAATTGGCTGGGCAGTCTTCTTCCTTATCGCGCGATTCGGCATGGCGATATCGTGGTCTTTCTCCATCCTCGGGAGCCGGGACTCTATGTGGTGAAGCGGGTCATTGGCATTCCCGGGGACCACATCCACCTGCGCAACGGCGTGGTGTATCGCAACGGCGAGAAGCTGGACGAACCCTACCTGTACGGACACAACCCGGCGGACGAAAACCCGTACCGCGACGATTTCCCTTCGGTCGCACCGCCGCCGGGAAACACTCCTTACGTGGACGGAGAAATGAGCCTTCAGCCTCACATCGAGGGCGGAGACTTGGTGGTCCCGCCGAATAGCTATTTCGGCATGGGCGATAATCGCGACGTCAGCCTGGACAGCCGGTTCTGGGGCTTCATTCCGCAGGAGAACGTGATCGGGCGGCCCATGTTTATTTACTGGTCCTTCGAAACGCCACGCGACCAGTACGAGAAAACCGGGATCATTGACCGGCTGAGTTTCATTGCGCAGGTGGTGATCCATTTCTTCGATGAGACCCGCTGGAGCCGTACATTGAGGGTGGTCCGGTGAGTTTTCTTCGCTCCAGACGCGGCCTTCTCGCGCTCGGGGCGTTGCTCGTCCTCGGCCTGTTCCTGGTCAGGCCAGGAGCGGACCGGTTGCGGACGAGGATTGTTCACTCCATCAGCCTGGCTCTGGGAAGACAGGTGGACGTCTCCTCGGTGACCCTGCGTTTGCTGCCGCAGCCCGGCTTCGTGTTACAGAATTTCGTGGTGCATGATGATCCCGCTTTTAGCGCCGAACCCATGCTGCGGGCTGACGAAGTCACAGCAGCGCTAAGAGTCAGTTCCCTGTTTCGCGGCCGCATTGAAATCGCCCGCCTAAGCCTGACGGAACCCAGCCTCAATCTGGTGCGCAATAGCGACGGGCACTGGAATCTTGAAAGTCTTCTCGAACGCGCGGCTAAAACCCCGGTTGCTCCCACCAGCAAAGCCAGGACCGAAATCCGGCCTGGATTCCCCTATATTGAAGCCGATCGCGGCCGCATCAATTTCAAGTTCGGGCAGGAAAAGAAACCGTATGCTTTGACCGATGCCGACTTTGGACTGTGGCAGGATTCGGAAAACGTTTGGGCCATGCGCTTGAAGGCGCAGCCAGTGCGAACCGATTTCAACCTCAGTGACACCGGCCTGCTGACGGTCAACGGAACCTGGCAGAGAGCGGCTGCTTTGCATGCGACCCCTCTCCAGTTCAGTCTGCTCTGGGAGAAGGCGCAACTCGGTCAAGCCTCCAAGCTGGTCTATGGAAACGATCAGGGATGGAGAGGAACCATTGATTTCTACGCCACGTTACAAGGCACGCCCGGCGATCTTATCTTTGGAACGGCAGCGTCGGTGGAGGATTTCCGCCGCTACGACATTCCCGGCGGCGGAGCTCTGCGGCTGGCAGCCCAGTGCAGCGGCCATTACAGTACCGCGGACCAAATGCTTTCTCGACTTGCCTGCCGCGCTCCGGTAGGAGATGGCGCGGTTACTGTGGCGGGCAACATTGCCGGTTTGCCCGGCCCTCCTACCTATGATTTGGCCATGTCCGTCCACAAAATGCCAATGCAAGCGTTGCTTGGGTTCGCTCGCCACGCGAAGAAAAACATAGCCGACGATTTGGTGGCAACCGGAGAGCTGGATGCCGAGGTCCAGTATTTGCGTGCTGAAAGCGAGAGTCCGGTCTGGACCGGCTCAGGAGAGACGCGGGGATTCCATTTGAATTCAGTCTCTACCAAGACCGAATTGGCGCTCGATAAGATTCCGTTCACGATTTCCTCCAGGCAAACCGCCGTTCCTCCGTTGAAGATGGCAGGCTTCCAAACTCGGGTGGCGGTGGCTCCGTCACCGGCAGAAACTCATGTGGACATTGGTCCATTCAACCTGGCATTAGGAAGATCTTTGCCGGCGATCACGCGAGGTTGGCTCTCGTATTCCGGCTATGGCCTCACGCTCCAGGGCGACGCTCAAGTGCAGCGGCTGTTACAGATCGCGCGCACTATCGGAATTCCCGCGCCCGCTCTCGCCGCCGAAGGAATTGCCAAAGTTGACTTGCAAGTTGCCGGGGGCTGGCGCGGCTTCAAGGCGCCCAGTATGTCGGGCAGAGTCCAGCTGCGTTCGATTCATGCGCCGGTAATAGGGTTGAATGCGCCGTTGGAAATCGCCTCGGCAGACCTTTCGTTAGGACCGGACGAAATCAAAGCGCAGAACATAACCGCATCACTGGCAAAAAGTACATGGCGGGGGTCGTTGAGTCTGCCGCGTCAGTGCACGGTGCCGGGGCAGTGTCCTCTAACCTTCGACTTGCGTGCCGACGAGATTGCGACTGACCAACTTGCCCAGCTCCTGAATCCGCAATCTCACGAGCGAGCCTGGTATCAATTCTCAACTACATCCTCGCCAGGGATTCCTTACCTGCGCACTTTGCATGCGGTAGGAAAGCTTGCCGCCGACCGTCTAGTCGTCCACAAGCTGGTTGCTACAGGGGTGTCGGCCACGACCGAGTTGGAAGATGGCAAACTTCGGTTATCGGATTTGCGGGGCAATCTTCTCGGCGGCCGCCATACCGGCGAATGGAAAGCGGATTTCACGGCCAAACCGCCAAAATACGTGGGCAGCGGCACCATCGAGCATGTCGCACTGGGACAGCTTGCGGATGTCATGCACGACGCCTGGGTTACGGGAACGGCAACGGCAAACTATCAGGTAGCAACTTCCGGCTGGAGCGCGCCGGAATTACTGGCTGCGAACGCCGGTTTGCAGGTCGAGGCTCAGGATGCCCGCTTATCGCACATCGCTCTCGGCAACACGACCGGGCCGCTGCTAGTCCACCGGTTCGCGGGAAAATTCCTGATTCGTAACGGCAGGCTGGAAATCCAGAATGGCAAGCTCGACACGGCCGGCGGCATCTATCTGATGAATGGCACGGCTTCCTTCAGCCGTAATCTCGACCTGAAACTTTCGCGCGAAGGCAGTCGCGGATTCAGCATTACGGGTACGCTGACTGAACCCCATGTCACCTCCCTGGCGATGCCGGAAACGCGGGCCGCGCTCAAACCATGAGATTTCGAGCACCCATTCTGCTGGTTGTAGCCATTTCAGCTGGCTTCTTTTTGAGTTCCTCACAGGCAAGTTCGCCGGGCCAAAATTCGGCCGCGGCCTCCAGCATGGAAAAGAAGTTGCAGTACGTGGTGAGCAACGGAAAATCAGCTCATCCAAACCCGTCGCCAACCGAATTCACCGAACTGGAAATCAACGCGTATTTTGCCGTCGGGAAGGTCAAGCTGCCCGCTGGAGTGCAGTCCGTTAATTTTCAGGCGCAACCGGGAGTCGTCGCCGGCACGGCGCAAGTGGATTTCGACCAAATCAAAGCCGGACGCAATTCTGGCAATCCCCTGCTCGCAATCTTCAGCGGCATTCACACGGTTGTCGTCGTTGCCCATGCGCATGGCGAAGGCGGGCAAGGTTTCGTGCATGTCGATTCCGTGATCCTCGACGACACGGAGATTCCGCCATTCATCCTGCAAATATTCGTTCAGAAATTCATTCAGCCGAAATATCCGAATATCGGCATGGATTCCCGCTTCGCTTTGCCAGACCGCGTCGATACAGCCGTCGTCGGACTGCAAAAGCTGACAATCGTTCAGAAATGATTACTGCACGTATCCCGCTCCTCGCAGCACTTTCCCCGGCTTCGCGCCTGTCATTTTGCCTTGATCGATCACCGGGACTCCGTTCACCAGGACGTAGTCCATGCCTTGTGACAACTGATTCGGATTCTCGAAAGTGGCCAGGTCGCGCACGGTTGCCGGATCGAAGATTACGACGTCAGCCCACATGCCGGCTTTCAACACTCCGCGGTCGGTGAGGCGCATACGCTGCGCCGGCAAGGCTGAGAACTTGCGGATGGCGTCTTCCAGCGTGAGCTTGTGTTCTTCCCGAACATACTTGCGAAGAATGCGCGGGAACGTACCGTAGGCTCGCGGATGGGGATGTTCCAGCCCAAGAATTCCTTCCGGCGATGTGCCGGAAGAATCGTTGTCAATCGAGACCCACGGTTGTTGCAAGGCCAGAGCAACATCCGGCTCTGACATTCCGAAGACTGCAACCTCGGTAAACGCATTGTCCTCGATGAGCAAATCGCACAGAGCATTGATTGGATCTTTGCCCCACAGCGTGGCGATGTCGGCCAGAGTTTTCCCTTGCAACGGCAAAAGTTTCGGGTTCTGCACCACGCCAATCAAAACGGATTCAGGGCCGGGAATTTCCTGCCACTCGTTGTCCCAGTCTTGCGATGGAGTCATCATCTCTTTACGAATGCGTGCCCGCAGCGTTGGATCTTTCAAACGTTCCACCAACCTGGTATTCCCGCCATCGTGCGCCCACTGCGGGATGAACGCGGAAAAGTCGTTAAACCATGCGGGATAGGCGTAGGTATTGGCGCTGACGTCCATTCCTTCCGCGCGCGCGGCGTTGATTTTCGCGACCACTTCCGGCATGCGGCCCCAGTTCTGTTTGCCGGCGACTTTGAGGTGCCAGATTTCCACGGGAATGTGCGCTTCGCGCCCAATGCGGAGGGCCTCGTCGATAGCGGGTAAAACCGAGTCGCTTTCATTCCGCATATGGGTGGCGTAAATGCCGCCGAATTTAGAAGCTTCTCCCGCCAGCGCGATCAATTCCTCCGTCTTCGCATAAGGGGCGGGAGCGTACTCGAGAGCTGTGGACAGGCCCACGGTGCCGTCACGCATAGCCTGCCGCACCAGTTCTCTCATTTGCTCGAGTTGTTCCGGCGTGGGTTGTTTGTCGTTATCGCCGAGAACCATGCGGCGGACCTGCGTGGCTCCCACGTAGCTGGCCAGATTGATTCCCATGCCCTGATTTTCGAGCTTGGCAAAATATTGCCGGAAGGTCCGCCAGTCTGGAGTGAGGTGATAGTGATCGTAGGTCGCCCGGTCCGTCTGAAGGATCGCGTCGTTCAGCGGCGCTGCTGAATTGCCCTCGCCGGTGATCTCGGTTGTAATCCCTTGATAAATTTTCGAAGGCAACCGGGGGTCAACCAGAATGGTCAAGTCCGATTGCCCCAGCATGTCGATGAAGCCGGGGGCCACGACTTTGCCTTGCGCGTCGATGGTCCGCGTCCGGGACGCATTGCTCAAGTTGCCAATCGCCGAAATCTTTCCACCATGGATGCCGATATCTCCCGAATACCAGGGCGAGCCGGTCCCGTCGATGATGTGGCCGTTGACAATAACGATATCGAAAGATGGCGAAGGAGAGGCGCCGTAAAGTTCAGAAGCCGAACTAAATAAAACTAGAATCGCAAATATCCTCAGCGTCCACCTGTATGGAAGATTCATTTTCGCTCAGTCTCCAGTCTGGATTGACACCTGCATCTAGGCAGTTGCTACCCGTTTCCAGTATCCTAGACAAATTCCCAACAGGCTCCAGATCCCCAGGACCAGCCATTCGTATCCGCTGAAATGTCCTGGGACGACCGGAACCAGCTTCATCAGCACCATCAGCAGCCCAACCGTCACTCCACCAGCAGCCACCATTCGCTTCCCGGGACTTGGCTTCATTTGATAATACGCGGCACAAGCCGCCAGCCATCCCAGCGCGGACGCCGCCGAACCGACCTCGGTGATGGGAACTAGAATCGCATCGCCCAGAAACATGCAGGCGCCGGTGGCCAACCCGATACACAGAACGGCCGCCGAAGGCGTTTGATTGTGCGCATGCACCGCTCCGACACGGCTATCGACCAGGCCGCGACGCCCCATGGCAAATAGCAGGCGGCTGGCGGCAATAAAATTCCCGTTGAACACTTTGAACAGCGAAAGCAGGGCGGCGGATAGAATCACACTCACAATCCAGCGGGATCCGGTTGCATGTTCAAAGGCAACCGCGGTCATGAATTTTTCCCCGGTCAGGGATTTCCATGGCGCAGCAAATCCAACCGCAGCGATCACGATGGTATAGAACAAAACTCCGACCACAATAGCGATCAATATTGCCCGATAGAATCCCCGCGAGCGAAACTCAGGATTTGCTTCCTCCGCCGCCTTGGTTACGGATTCAAATCCGGTCATAAAATAAGGCACAATCTGAAGCACCAACAACACGGAGATGAATCCCCGGTGTGTAAAAAGGGGTGGAAGATTTCGCACCGCGCCATGGCCAACACCAATGCTGACAAAAACCACAAACAGTGCAAGTGTGCCAAAGCTGGTCCAATTCTGGAAGATGGCACTCAGGCGGATGCCACGATAATTCAGCGCGGTCAGCAGTCCAGTCAGAGTCAAGCCAATGACAAGATGGGGCAAATACACAGGCCTGCCGGCAATGCGGTACAACTCGGTCGAGTCGAGTGCCGGGAAAATATACGCAGCAATTCTGCCCACCGCCACAGCTTCCCACGGGCATACGATGAAGTAGGCCAGCGTCATCATCCAGCCGGTTGCGAAACTGATCGTTCGCGGAAAAACTTTGGCGGTGTAGGCAATTTCACCGGCAGCGTCAGGAATGGCCATCACCAACTGGCCGTAGACGTAACCGATCGGAAGCAGCAAGGCTCCGCCAATTGCAAAACCGAGGACCGCTCCCAGCACGCCTCCCCGCAGCAACCAGTCATCCATGACCACCAGCCAGCCGACACCCACCATCGATCCCCATCCTAGGGTGAAGTAGTCGACGGTGCGGAGTTTTCGAGCGAGAGTGAGCACGGGGAATGGCGCGAATTATAAACCAGCCGCAGCGCGGCGAAGCCCGGTAAGAAGCTCGCCGTGCGAATATGCTATGTTTAACGCGCCCCGAGAATGCGCGGGGCGACTATGCCCCGATACGAATATCGTCCCATTAATCCGACGCCGGAAGCGCAAAAGAGCTTCCTGGACTGGCTTGAACGCTTGGACCGCGAGTTCGGCAACCGCGATCCCGAGCACCGCAGCCAGGTTGTCCGCGACACTTTGCACGAGCTTTATCTCGGACGGCCACACGCCGCTCCCAGTCCGACTGCCACTTTGGCCGAACAGACACTGGTCCATACGTTCGATCCGCGCAACTCCTCACTCGAACCGGAATACTACGGCGATGTGGATCCCGCGAAATATGCGGAGCGCAAACCGCTCCTCTGGTTCTGGATGATGTATGATCGTTCGCCGGTGGGCCTAAATCATTGGCTGGGATTCCGCGTCCGCGCCATGCTGGCCCGCCACATCTTCAAGCATTGTGGCAAGAACGTAAAGATTTTTCACGGCGTGGAAGTCTCGTTCGGCTACAACCTGACGGTTGAAGACAACTGCACCATCCACAAGTATGTGCTGCTGGATGACCGCGGCGAACTGATTATCCATGAAGGTAGCTCGATTTCCGACTACGCCAATGTCTACACCCACGCGCATGATTTGAATGATGGCATGATCGTTTCGAACCACGTTACCGAGATCGGGCCTAAGGCGCGCGTTACGTATCACGCCACGGTGATGAGCGGAGTGAAAATCGGTGAGCACGGAATGGTCGGCTCGATGGGCGTAGCTTCCAAGGATGTTGCGCCTTTCAACATCGTCGCCGGCATCCCCGCCAAGCCGATCAAGGTGAAACCGATTGCCCCCGAAGAGTTGCGTCAGGGATTTGAAAAGCATTAGGCGACCCACGTAGCCCGGACGCCTCGTCTGGGCGTCTTTGGAAGACTCTGAATCTAGAACCGCCTCGCCCCGTGGCGTCTGTCCCTACGTGGTTGATCTATTTCAAGAATACCAAGTCCAACCGGCAAAATGGGCCACGTTCCGCATCAGAGTATTGCCAGACGGTTGAGCAACTTGCAGGAATTTGACGGATCCCAGGGGCTTGACGGGGTCCAGGTAGAAGGCGCATTCGCAGAGAAGGCCGCGCGGTCAAGCCAGTGGCGCGGAATCCCGGCTCTACGTGTTAATATCGAACCCAATCTCGCGTCGGAAACTTCGTTAAGGCTCTGCAAAATTTGATGTCTCCTGATCCCTCCCATCAACGCAAACGCGTCGTCAGCGGTATGCGCTCCACCGGCAAACTGCATCTGGGGAATTTTGTCGGCGCGCTGGACAACTGGGTCCGCATGCAGGACCAATACGAATGCTTTTTCTTCATCGCCGACTGGCATGCTTTGACCACCGATTACGCCGACACCTCGAAAGTCAAAGAAAACTCCATCGAGGTGATGCTCGATTTTCTGGCTGCCGGGCTGGATCCCGAACGCTGCACCATGTTCATTCAATCGCATGTCCCGCAGCATGCGGAACTGCATCTTCTTTTTTCGATGATCACGCCGCTAGGATGGCTGGAGCGCGTCCCCACCTACAAAGAACAGCAGGAAAACGTCACCGGGAAAGACCTGAACACTTATGGGTTCCTAGGCTATCCGCTGCTGCAATCGGCGGATATTTTGATTTATAAGGGTGACTTCGTTCCGGTGGGCGAAGATCAGGTGCCGCACGTGGAGCTGACTCGCGAAATCGCGCGGCGGTTTAACCAGTTTTACAAACTCCGCAGCGCCCCGGTATTCCCCGAACCAAAGCCATTGCTGACGCCTACGCCAAAACTGCCTGGCACCGATGGCCGCAAGATGTCGAAGTCCTATGGCAACACCATCATGCTGACCGATCCCGAGGCGGTGGTGCGGCAAAAGCTGAAGACCATGGTCACCGATCCGGCGCGTGTCCGCCGTACCGACCCCGGCAATCCTGATGTTTGTCCCGTCGGCGATCTGCACAAACTGTTCAGTAGTAAGGACACACTTGCCAAAGTTTACCAAGGCTGCCGCTCCGCGGGCATCGGATGCATTGAGTGCAAGGGCTGGGCCGCGGATGCACTCGTCCAGATTCTCGCTCCCATGCAGGACCGCCGCAAGAAATATGAGGACCATCCGCGCGTGGTCTGGGATATCCTTGAGGCAGGCGCTGCCAAGGCCCGCAAGGTTGCGTCGGCGACCATGAGCGAGGTCCGCAAATCCATGGGCATGTCGCTGGAGTACAAGTAAGTTATGACCGCGATGAGCAGCAAATTGACGGCGGACGAATTAATTACGGGGAGCACTGCGGCCAAGACAAGTCCTGACGCGGAAGGGCACCTGCCTGTCGTCGCGCAGAAATCGCGGCAGATGAAAGAAGAAAACGACTTCCCTTTCGCAGTCAGTGTCAGCGATGTCTATGAAGGCCCGCTTGATCTCTTGCTCGACCTGATTCGCAAGCAGGACATCGACATCTATGACATCCCCATCGCGAAAATCACCGCACAATATCTGACCTACGTGGAAAAGCTCCGCGAGTTGGATGTGAACGTCGCCGCCGACTTCATCTACATGGCTGCTGTGCTCATCCACATCAAGTCAAAGATGCTTTTGCCGCGCGATCCCGCCGCCGCATCCGAGGAGCAGGACGATCCCCGCGCCGAGCTGGTCAATCGGCTGATCGAGCACGAAAAATTCAAGTCTGCCGCGCAGATGCTAATGCAGAAGCAGCAGATTGAAGATGCCGTCTGGTCCAACCCGGCGATCAAAGAGTTCATGGACGCCGAGGGCACCGAGCCTGAAATCGCAGCCGACGTGATCGATCTGGTGAAAACTTTTCAGCAGATTCTCGACCGCGCCCGCAACCGCCCCATGCTTCAGGTGGACGAAGAAACCGTCACGGTCGGGCAGATGATTGACTACTTGCGACGCAGGTTATCGCTCGAAGACCGGCCCATCCGATTGAAGCAGCTTTTACGAAACATCGATTCCCGTCCCACGCTGGTTTGCATGTTTCTCGCGCTGCTCGAACTGGTTCGCTTGCAGGCGATCCAACTGCGTCAGGAGCGGTCGTTTGGCGAAATTCTGCTCCGCAAGCACACCGGATTCGAAGCCATCATGGCCGAACAGGCTGGCGTCCGCGACGATTGGCGGTAGAACGATTGACGATAGGCGGTAAGAAAATACGTACCCAAGAATCATGAGTCTAAAAGCCCAACTCGAAGCCATTATCTACGCGGCGGAAACGCCGGTCACCCTCGACAACATGATCCATCTCGTCAAGGATTCAGTGGCCAATGGTGGCCCGCCAGACGATGCCGCCATCAAGTCGCAGGTCCGCGTGGCGCTGGAAGAATTGTCCAGCGACTACGCCCACGCGAACCATGGCATAGAAATCCGCCAGGTTGCCAGCGGATATCGAATGTCCACCAAGCCGGAGCATCACGACGTGGTTCGCGCTTTCGCGAAAAGCCTGAAGCCACCCATCCGCCTGTCCATGCCGGCCTTGGAAACGCTCGCCGTTATCGCCTACAAACAACCCGTAACCGTGCCTGAAATCAGCGAGATACGCGGCGTAGACTCGAGCGGCGTGATTGCCACCCTGCTGGATCGTAAGCTCATCACGACCGCCGGCCGGAAGGCCGTGATTGGCCGTCCAATTCTTTACAAAAGCACCAAGGAATTCCTGTTACGATTTGGGCTCAAAGACGTCAGCGAACTCCCCAGCATGGAAGAGTTCGAGAAGTTGGTTGCGGAATCATTTCAAAGCGATCTGTTGCCAGTCACAGATGGCGACGCAGGAGATGACAACATGGCAGAAAGCAAATCAAAAGGATCCATTAAGAACGATGGCGTTGGCGGCCAGCATGGCAAGCCCGGTATTCACGCCGTACGTAAGCTCGACGGCGACGCTGCGGACACCGATCCGGACCCAACCGGAAATGGCGATCCAGACTCTGGTGGCGACAGCAGCGACGGAGTCGGCGGGCAGCACGGTAAGCCGGCCGGTTCCTGAACCATTTGAGAACAGCCCGTCGGCGCAGGCCCAAGACGAAAGACTAAAGACGGTTACAATAGAAGTGACTCGACTGCCTGGATTGTTCTTCCTCTGAAGAATTGAATCTTGAGTCGTTCGTCGTGTCTCTTGAAGTACCACTCGCACATGCCTGCTGAACGTCTGCAAAAAATCATCGCCGCCGCCGGAATTGCTTCTCGCCGCAAGGCCGAGCAAATCATCACCGGCGGACTCGTGTCCGTAAATGGCCAGGTGGTCACTGAACTGGGCAGCAAGGCCGACCCGGAAACCGATCATATTCGTGTCAACGGCAAGCTTCTTCACGGCCCGGAGCGGCATGTTTATCTGTTGATGAACAAGCCCAAGGGCTACGTCACCACCCTTAGCGATCCCGAGCATCGCCCCACGGTCATGGACCTGTTGCACGGCGTGGGAGCGCGCGTCTATCCCGTGGGTCGTCTCGATTACGCCAGCGAAGGCCTGCTCCTACTCACCAATGACGGCGAGTTCGCCAATCTGCTGATGAAGGCAGCTTCGCACGTTCCAAAAACTTACATGGTGAAAGTAGCGGGCAAGCCCAAGGACGACGGCCTCAGCAAATTGCGCGCAGGTCTATTCATCGGAACCGAAGATGGACGGCGCGTGAAAACCGCGCCTGCCCGAGTTAATCTGATTCGCGAAGCTAATAATCCCTGGTACGAAGTTACATTGACCGAAGGCAAGAATCGTCAAATTCGACGAATGTTCGAGGAGATTGGACACCATGTCGAGAAGATTAAGCGCGTCCGTTACGGAAATCTTGAGTTGGATGTGCACCCCGGAAAATTCCGCAAGCTGACATCCGAAGAAGTTGACCGGCTCAAGCTGATGACGAAACCGGGAGCCGATCCGGCAAGATTCATGCCAATTTTCGACAAGCCGAAAGTTAGCTACGCAAAACCCAGCACTGATCCGGTTAAGCCTAAATTTGTTGCGCGGCCATCTTCGCCTCGACAGTCAACATTTCCGAAGACTAGCAACTCATTTGCGAAATATGGTGACAAGTCGGCCGGACCAAAATTTACTCCGCGCCCCGGCTCACGCCCGTCACTATCAGCAAGGACCGCCGGATCATTTGCCAGAGCGGGATATAAGGGGGCTAAGCCAAGCTTCGGTCGAGGCCCGTCTGGTCCGCGTCCATCCGCGCCCATCAAGCCCAATGGTTCGTTCGCGAAAACCGCGAAGCCAAACAGTCCAAAATTTTCTCCTCGTCCTTCCGCCGAACGCCCATCGAAGTTTGTAAAGCCCAACGCATTTGCGAAATACGCCAAGAAGACAGCCCGACCCAGTTTTCGTTCGCGGACTGACTCCCAGGAAGCCACACCCACGAACTCAACCGGCTCATTCGCGCGAGCGGGCGATAGGACGACCAGGCCCAACTTCAGTCCACGCTCATCTTCCCAGCGCCCGTCTTCTCGACGCCCGTTTACTTCGCGCCCATCCTCGCCAGCCGGGCCGCGCCGGAGCAGCCAGCGTCGCCCAGATCGCCACCGATAACTCAGGTTTGATTTTTCCGGCACCCAATGAAATCATCACGTAGCGACAGCCGCCTCGGCTGTCCAGCCAAGCGCAGCGCGGCAAGTCGGGAGCTGCGAATCCGCTACTTCTGGCACTTCGGACAATAATGACTGCTCCGCCCCGCAATCACAATCCGCTTGATCGGAGTCTTACAAACCAGACACGCCTCATCTTCCCGCCCATACACCCGATGCTGTAGCTGAAAAAATCCCTCTTCCCCGTCGGCATCCACATAGTCAGAAACCGACGACCCTCCCAGCGCAATCGCCTCTTTCAACACTTCCTGCACCGCAGGATAAAGCCTTCGCAGGTCGTCTCTAGTCAATGTGGACGCCCGCCGCCGCGGCCTGATCCCCGCCCGAAAAAGCGATTCATCGGCATAAATATTGCCCACACCGCTGAGCAGATTCTGATTCAGCAACGCGCTCTTGATCGGCGTCTTACGGCCATGGAATAGCTCAACAAAGCGCTCCAATTCGACTTCCAGCGGCTCGGAACCGCTGGCGGCAAAGTCATGGGAAACACTAAGCCGCCCAAAACGCCGGGGATCGACAAAGCGAAGTTCGCGCCCCGAAGCCAGCTTCGCCACCGCGTGCGTGTGCTTCTCGATCTCCGCGTCGCCTTCGCAAACCAGCATGCGCCCAGTCATCCCCAGATGCACAATCCACTGCGCTTTTGTAGATGCTCGTGTGGGACCGGGTCTCGGACCCGGTCGGGCCGGGTGAAGCCCGGCTAGCTTTTGCTTGCTTCTCCTCGAACCCCGCCCAGCTCCACTCTCCAGATCAAACACAATATGCTTCCCCACCCGCCGCACATCCACAATCCGGCTGGATTCGAGCGTACCCGCAATCTCAGCCGCCGGCGACTTCAACGGCTCCGGCTTCGACCCCAGCCACACGGACTCGATCACATCCCCATTGACCCGCTTGGCCAGTCCCCGGGCAATGGTTTCGACTTCAGGAAGTTCAGGCATGAAAAATAGTTTACAGGCATCCGAATGCAAGCGTTAGCTCGCCCATAGAGCCCCACGCAACGTCGAGTCCAAGATTGCCTTAACATTTTGGCTTTTCGTGTTTGATACACTTTGGGAAGAACAGATTGAAAGCAATGCTTGCCGTAGCACCTAGCATTAACGTTGATTCGGAACCAGGTCGATTCGTTCTCCCGATCAGAAGAGCTGCTCAAGCACCCCCAATCGCACGCGCTTCGATACCTGATCGTTTTCTTTCTCATATTTTTTGACCAACAGGACTCTATGTTCGGGACCACAGTTGTTGTCTTGCGAGGTCCTGAGTACGTGGTTCTTGGCTCCGACAGCAAGATAACTAGTGTCACTGGCAATCAAACAGCTTCGTCGTTGGGGTGTAAGATTCGACAGATTCACAAAATATTTGTCGGCGTGGCTGGTGCAGCCGGTCAAGCAGGCAGCTTCGATGTGTTTGAGGTTGCTAGAAAAGCCGCCACCGGTAAAACTGACGTGATTGCAATAGCCAATCAATTTGAAATTGCGGCTCGTAAGCCATTTGCTGCATATATCCGGCGATTCCGCCAAGAAAACCCCGCTCAGTTCGCACGTTATTGCGATAAAAGAGACTGTCTCGTAGTCGCCTTTGCAGGCATCGATAGAGCCACCCCCAAGGTGTCGGTTCGCGCTTTCTTCGTCACAACTAGGAACAATGTGGTGATCGTAGGCCGACACTCACTCTCGCATGGACATGTCCTGGAACTTGCGAGACAGGAATAGAGCAAGCCGTGTTTGGACGTCATAAGTTCCGAAGCTAGCTCTCTCTTCGATCGCACGCCGCACTTTTGGAAGGTAAGGGGAATTGTATCTGGGATGGAGGAATTGGTTGGAGCAGAGATATCTGCCCACGGTGATGTTGTAGGACCTCCCATCTCTATACTCATGCTTAATGGGCAGGGAGCACATTTTCTGCCAAGTCATCAAGGACTCTGCGCCGACCCCTATAACGATCCATAAACGACGGCGTGCGTTCCGTTGCCCGGCGACACGTCATTTGAGACGCCGCCCCACGCCCACCATTGCCCCCGCCCCGCTCCGCAGGTTATGATTCTCGGTACACCTCTACTGCACCTTTATCCCTGTAATTCAGTACATGCGCAGTTCGCTGGGGCAACGAGTGTGTGCGAACCCTGGAATGCGGTTGGGCCTTTCTCGCACGTCGTTGGAGCGGCCCCACGCTTCCGTTCACGGAGCTGGCATTGAGCAAGGGTAAAACCGCGGTCATCGTAGGCGCCCAGTGGGGCGATGAGGGCAAAGGCAAGATCGTCGATGTCCTCTCCGAAGAGTTCTCCATCGTGGCGCGCTATGCCGGAGGACACAATGCCGGCCACACCGTCATCATCAATGGCAAGAAATTCATCTTGCAGCTGGTGCCTTGCGGCGTGCTGCGCGCCGGATGCCGCAGCGTGATTGGCAATGGCGTCGTGCTCGATCCCATGGCCTTCCTCAAGGAAGTCGCGGCCCTGCGCGAAACCGGCGTAAAGGTGGATGGCAGCCTGTTCGTCAGCAATCGCGCCCACGTGATCCTGCCCTACCATCGCATGATCGAACTGGCTTCCGAAAATGCTCCGGGACGCGTAAAAATTGGCACCACCTCCCGCGGCATCGGCCCCGCGTATGAAGACAAAATGGGACGCCGCGGCCTGCGCGTAGCTGACCTGCTCGATCTCCAGCTGCTAAAAACGCACATCGAAAACGCCTGCCGCGAGAAAAACATGATCGCGCACGCGCTGTTCAACTCCGAACCGCTCGATCCCGACAAGATGTACCACGAGTACGCCGAAGCCTCGGCCAAAATCGCCCCGTTCGTGACCGACACGGCGGTCATGCTGAACAACGCGATCAATCAGGGCGAGTCGGTGATGTTCGAAGGCGCGCAAGGCACCATGCTCGACATCGACCACGGCACTTATCCCTTCGTTACGTCGTCGAGCGCGACTTCGGGCGGCGCGGTCATCGGCACCGGCGTCGCGCCCACCGCGATTGGCACGGTCATCGGCCTGACCAAGGCGTATTGCACCCGCGTAGGCGGCGGCCCATTCCCGTCGGAGCTTTTGGATTCCACCGGCGACCAGCTCCGCGCCCGCGGCAACGAATACGGCGCGGTCACTGGACGTCCGCGACGCTGCGGCTGGCTGGACTTGCCGCTTTTGCGCTACGCTGGCATGATTAACGGAATCTCCTGGCTGGTGGTGACCAAGCTCGACGTGCTCGACGAAATGGCTGAAATTCCCGTCTGTGTTGGCTACAAAATCGGTGGCAAGACCACGACGGAAATCCCCGCGCACGCAAGCGGCTACGATCCCATCGAATGTGTTTATCAAACCCTGCCAGGATGGCGCACGCCGACAGTCGGCATCCGGCAATTCGAAAAGTTACCGAAAGCTGCTCGCGAATATTTGGCTTTTATCGAGAAGGAAACCGGAGCCCGCGTCGGCATGGTTTCCACCGGGCCAGACCGCGAGCAAACTATTTTTGTGGACGATTTTGCCGCTGAGATGAAATCGTTGACCGAAAAGAAAATCAAGACACACGCGTAAAATTCAGGAGACGGAGCGATCAATGGTAGTGCTGGCAGTAACGTGGATGGCAAAAGTAGGTCAAGAAACGGAAGTCGCCGCAATTTTCTCCAAGCTGACCGATGAGTCTCGCAAAGAACCCGGCTGCGTGGTCTATCAGGTACACCGCCACAAAACCGAGCCGCGCCGCTTCTTCATCTACGAGCAATACAAAGACGACACCGCCCTCGAAGCCCACCGCGCCGCCCCGCATTTTCTGCAATACGCCAAGAAAGAATTGCCGAAATTTGCTGAGCGCGTCGAAGGAAATTTGTACGAACTGCTGGGATGAATGTTTGAAGAACCGGGAAGGGCCCGACTTCCAGTCGGGCCGTCAAAGATTAAATCGACAGAGCGCTTTAGCTCCTGAGGTAGTTTTAGCTGAGAGCTGACGGCTGAAAGCTGACAGCTATCATTTGTCCACCATCAACACCCCACCCGACGCATAACTTTCCTTCGACACTTCATGAAACGCAATCATAATTCCTTCGCGTTTGGTCACGGCCTCTTCGACCAAAACATCGGTAATCCGCTGCGCTATCTTGCGTTTCTGCTCCGCGGTCCGTCCGGACAGCATCGTAATCTGCACCATCGGCATGGAAACTCTCCTTACTGCGCCAATTCGTATCCCGCAAAAAAATAACTCAGCTCAAACCGCGCCGTATCCTCCGCGTCCGACCCGTGAATGGCGTTGTATTCAATGCTCGACGCCCACTTCTTGCGAATGGTCCCCTCTTCCGCGTTCGCCGGATTGGTCGCGCCCATCAGCTTGCGCAGATCGGCGATGGCATTCTCTTTTTCCAGCGCCAGCACCACAATCGGCCCGCTCGACATAAAGTCGGTCAACGAACCATAAAAAGGACGGCTGGCATGCACCGCATAAAACTGCTCCGCCTGATGCTTGGAAATCTCCAGCATCTTCATGGCAATAATGCGAAAGCCATTCTTCTCAAACTGCTCAATAATGTCTCCGACCGCATTCTTCTTCACTGCGTCGGGTTTCACGATAGTAAAAGTACGTTGCAGAGTCTTCATAGATTTCAGTAGTTATCCTTTGTATTCAAAACTCTATATCTCTTGTCATTCCGCGAAGCGAAGCGCCGAGGAATCCGCTGTCTGCGTGCACCCAGGAAATGACGCCACTCGCCACTAAGTCCTCGCAGTTAGGCCCATGGCCTGCACCAGCGTCTCGCCAATGTCCGCGGGCGATTTCGCCACCCGAATCCCGGCCGATTCCATCGCCTTGATCTTCTCCTCAGCCGTTCCCTTCCCGCCTGAGATGATTGCACCCGCATGCCCCATGCGCCGCCCAGGAGGCGCAGTTTGCCCGGCAATAAACCCGACGACCGGTTTCTTCATCCGCGTCTTCACATACTCAGCCGCAGCCTCTTCAGCGTTGCCGCCGATCTCACCAATCATGATTACAGCCTCAGTCTGCGGGTCTTTGTTAAACAATTCCAAAGCGTCCAGGAAATTAGTTCCAATGATGGGATCGCCACCAATCCCAATCGCCGTCGATTGCCCGATCCCGCGCGTGGTGAGCTGATAAACCGCTTCATAAGTCAGCGTCCCCGACCGCGAGACGATTCCAACATTCCCTTCCTTATGAATCCGCGCCGGCATGATCCCAATCTTGCATTTCCCCGGAGAAATAATTCCCGGACAATTCGGCCCAATCAATCGCGAACGCCGGGTCTGCAAAAACTCCCAGGCTTTCACCATGTCCAGCGTCGGAATGCCTTCGGTGATGCAAACAATCAACTCGATCTCGGCATCGGCAGCTTCCATAATCGCGTCCGCGGCCGCCGGCGGAGGCACAAAAATCAGCGACGTGTCCGCACCCGTCTTATCCACCGCTTCCTGCATCGTGTTAAAAATGGGCCAGCCTTCATGCGTGGTTCCGCCCTTGCCGGGAGTCACTCCCCCGACAATCTTGGTGCCATACTCCGCGCAAGCCTTGGCGTGAAACGTACCCTCGCGCCCAGTCAACCCCTGCACAATTACCTTCGTAGATTTATCAACCAGAATGCTCATAAAATGTCTTCCCTAATCTAAAACCTTGTCATCCTGAGCGGAATGTCTGTTTCGCGAAGCGAAGCAGACATGGAGTCGAAGGACCCCTATACCATCAACGGCACCCTCACCCTCTCGCCGCCGCCACTACTTTCTCCGCCGCGTCCTTCATCGTTTCCGCCACTATAAAATTAAATCCCGACTCTTTCAAAATCTCCCGCCCCTGCTCGACGTTGGTCCCTTCCAGCCGCAACACAATCGGCAACTGGATCTTAGTTTTCGTCGCCGCCTCGACCACGCCTTTGGCCAGCGTATCCACCCTTAAAATCCCGCCAAAAATATTGATTAGCACAGCCTTCACGCTCTTATCGCTCAGCAGGATCTCAAACGCATGCGTCACCTGCTCGGCATTCGCTCCGCCGCCCACATCGAGAAAGTTTGCCGGCATCCCACCCGCATATTTGATGATGTCCATGGTCGCCATCGCCAGTCCGGCGCCATTCACCATGCAGCCAACGTTCCCATCCAGCTTGATGTAATTCAGGCTGTACTTCGAAGCCTCCACTTCAAGCGGATCTTCCTCAGTCACATCGCGCAATTCTTTCAGATCGGGATGCCGAAACAGCGCATTGTCATCGAAGGCGACTTTCGCATCGAGCGCAAACAAACGGCCGTCTGTGCAACTGATAAAGGGATTGATCTCGATCATCGAAGAATCTGTCTCTTCGAACGCCTTGTACAAGCCGGTCATAAAGCGCACCGCTTCATTGATCTGTGCCGGTTTCAATCCCAGCTTGAAAGCCAGCTTGCGAGCCTGAAACGCTCCCAAGCCCAGTTTCGGCTCAATGTACTCGCGAAGAATGGCGTCAGGATTTTCTTCGGCGACTTGCTCAATCTCCATCCCACCCGACGCCGACGCCATGAATACCGGCTTCGCTTCCGCGCGATCAATCACAATGCCAAGATATAGCTCTTTCTCAATCGGCAACGTCTCTTCGATCAGCAACCGCTGCACCAGCTTGCCTTCAGGGCCAGTCTGGTGCGTAACCAGCGTCATCCCCAGAATTTTGGACGCCAGTTCCGCAGCTTCTTCCACCGACTTGGCGATCTTCACTCCACCACCCTTGCCGCGTCCACCGGCATGGATCTGGGCTTTTACTACAACCCCAGTAGCGCCCGCGTTAAATAAATTCTTCGCCGCAGCTTCGGCTTGTTCGCGCGTAGTCGCCACCTCGCCGCGCGGCACCGCGACGCCATACTTTCTAAGAATGCCCTTGGCCTGGTACTCATGAATTTTCATAATGATTCCCGATGCAACCCGATCCAGCCTAATTGATTTAACTTTATGATGATCGGCAGGTCCTGCTTGCGGCTTAATCGTGCGGGCAGCAAACTATTGATTCTATAGAAGGGTAGCGGAATAGGGCAAACGGGCCATGAATCTCAGAACATTCTCCATTGGCCAGCCGACCCCCTATGCCGACTTGAATGTCGTTCTGTGTGACCTCGTCACCCGGGTCCGCAATGTTCTGGGTGATAATTTCATCGGCGCCTATCTGCAAGGTTCTTTCGCAGTTGGCGATTTTGACATTTACAGCGACGTCGATTTCCTGGTCCTCATCAATGAGGATATTTCCGGCGGCCAGTTGCCCCCTTTGCAGGCCCTGCACGCGGACATCTTCAAACTAGACTGTGCCTGGGCCCAACATCTCGAAGGATCCTATATCCCGAAGGCAGCACTGGCACGGCTGCCCCCGCCGCCACGCAAGTTTCTGTACGTCGATCATGGCAGCACTGAACTTGTCCGTTCTGCTCATGACGATTCTCTCGTCGTCTATTGGTCGCTGCGGGAAAAAGGCATCACGCTGATTGGCCCGGAACCGCGCAGTTTGTTGGCTCCAGTGCCGGTAGATGCTCTGCGTAAGGAAGTCTTGCACACCATGCGCACCTGGCGGGAGCAATTGCTGAAGAATCCAGCCGAACTGGATACTCGCTTCTACCAACCCTTCGCGGTCCTGAGTTATTGCCGCATGTTGCACACGCTGGAGAGCGGAACGGTGGCGTCCAAGCCTGCGGGCGTAAAGTGGGCGAAAAGCTCTCTGGACAGCCGCTGGCATCCCCTCATTCAGCGCGCCTGGGATGCCCGCCCCGGGGACCCTTCACTAAAGATCCGTCAAAAAGCTCACCCCATCGATCTCAGAATCACTTGGGAGTTCATGGAATATGCGGTTGATCTTGGTCGGTAAGTCAAGCCAGATGGCCCTTCTTCAGGATAAGACAGCCGAATGTCTAAGAACCGGGGAAAGGAATCTGGACAGGTACCCGGGCATTTCCTTGACACGGTGTGTTCCCGACGATAGGCTTGCCGCAATCGTTCGGGCTTTTTTGCAGGCTCTCTCCTGTCCTCCCCCCGTGGACGACCACCGTACCTGTTTAGGAGAAATCCGGGAACGGCTTGGGTTTCCGATGTTGTAGTTTATGGAGGAAGGCAATGCCCTCGAAACACGCCGCTTGGCTGGTGTTTTTTCTGCCCCTTGTCTTGCTGGGTCAATCAGATTCAGGTTCAAATTTTCGCTTAAGCGCGCCGCCGTCTGCTCCGCGAGTTTCCCGGTCCGAAGCTAGACGGGAACTTTTGTTTCCGCCGCATCGGGATGGAGCTGCGCTACAACGTGGTAATTTCCCGCTGGCCGGACTGCCGGCAGACCCGCTCTTTTCCTTTCTTGCGCAATATGATTCCGGTGGAGGCGTCACCAGTTCCGTAGTCGTTGCGGATGTCAATGGCGATGGCAAGCCCGACCTGCTGATCGCTAACGTGTGTGACGCAGAACTAGATTGTCAATACGGGACCATTGGCGTGTTGTTGGGCAACGGTGACGGCACCTTCCAACCCGCCGTGTCTTACGACTCCGGTGGACTAGGTGCCGATTTCCTGGCCGTCGCGGATGTAAATGGAGACGGGAAACCCGACATCATAGTGGCGAACAGATGTGATGAGATCAGCGGCAACTGTGCGAATGGTAACGTCGGCGTGCTATTGGGCAACGGAGACGGAACTTTCCAGCCAGCCGTGACCTACAACTCGGGTGTGTATGGCGCCGTCTATTCCGTTGCAGTTGCGGATTTGAAGGGGACCGGAAAGCTCGACCTGGTTTTAGCAGTTGATTGTAGTGAAGAAAGCTGTAACAGCGGTACCGCAGTGGACGTCCTATTTGGCAACGGCGACGGCACCTTCCAGCCCGCCGTGACCTACGCCTCCGGCGGACTCGATGCCAATTCCGTGGCCGTGGCGGACATAAACGGGGACGGCAAACCCGACATCATCGTAACCAACAGCTGCGCTGACAGCACCTGTGCCAATGGCAACGTTGGCGTCCTGCTGGGCAACTGCGACGGAACTTTCCAGCCGGCGGTGACCTACGGCTCGGGCGGACTTGATGCCGATTCCGTGGCCGTGGCGGACGTAAACGGGGATGGCAAGCCCGACCTGCTGGTGGCCAACAATTGCGCCTTTGACCAGCTGGAGTGTGCGAATGGCAGTGCGGGGGTGCTGTTGGGCAACGGCGATGGCACCTTCCAGTCTGCGGTCAGCTACCTTTCACCGGGACAGTCCGCAGAAACTTTGATGGTCGGCGACGTCAACCAGGATGGCAAGCCGGATCTCCTGGTGTACAACGATAGCGTGCTGACTTTCGGTCCTTATGACGGCGTCGTGAACTTGATGTTGGGTAACGGCGACGGTACCTTCCAGGCGGCGTCTGGTTATGATTTCGGGGTAGGCGGGAGCGCTCATGCGCCGGGCGATGCCTTCGCTCTGGCGGATGTGAACGGAGATGGTAAGCCTGACCTGCTTGTCACCAGTACGTGTGGCCCAGATTCGTGTAACATCGGCGGCGTCGGCGTGTTTCTCAACATCTCCCTGGCGCCGGCCTCAACCACTCTAAGTACGTCGTCGAATCCTGCGGTGACGGGAAAGTCGGTCACCTTCACCGTAGCGGTCTCGTCCCCGGCGGGGACACCTACGGGCAAGGTTCAATTCCTGAATAACGGCACCGTTCTGGCGACGCGGTGGCTCACCTCTGGCACTGCCAGGTACACCACCTCGAAATTGCCGGCCGGAGCCAACAGCATCACAGCCGTGTATGAAGGCGACTCCAAGCACAACAGCAACACGTCCACGCCCGTCAACCAATTTATGCTGGCGGCCAGCACCATCCAGCTTTCTTCTGCGTCGAACCCGTCTCCTTATGGGCAGGCAGTGACGTTCACCGCCGTGGTCACCTCCGCTCTCGGCGCCCCGCCGGACGGAGAACCCGTCACCTTTATGAAGGGCCAAACCGTGCTGGGGACGGCGAACCTGAATAGCGGCTCGGCGATCTTGCCCATCTCGACTCTGACCGCTGGCCTCCACGCCGTCAAGGCGGTGTACGGGGGAGACTCGAACCTTTCGCCGAGCACGTCCAAGGCGGTGGAACAGGTGGTAAGTAAGCCGTGAAAATGTGAGCTGTTTGTGACTTCTTGCGGCGGGTGGCCCATTCAAGCCCGGTTTTGGCTTGAGTGGGACTGGGCAAAATCAGCTTTCCCAAAGCGGGAATTTTCACTAACTCCAACCACCCAAATCACTTCCCCGATTTTGTACATACACTTCCGCTAGTACAAAATGTTCCACGTGGAACATTTCTCCATTTTGTACCCCGATGCTACCCTTATACCCACCCATGCTCCTGGACGCACTCCATCGCATCGCCAACCATCGCCAGTCGCTCTCTCGCGACGAGGCGCGCGCGGTCATGGCGGAAGTCCTTTCCGGGCAATGCACCGACGCGCAGATCGCCGCCCTGCTGGTCGCCCTGCACATGAAAGGGGAAACGGTCGAGGAGATCGTGGGCTTCGCCGAAGCCATCCGTGCCGCCGCGACGCCCATGAGCCTTCATTCAGCCCTCGACGTCAGCGGCACCGGCCGCGATGCCCTGGTCGACACCTGCGGCACCGGAGGCGACGCCAGCGGCACCTTCAACATTTCAACCGCCACTGCCTTCGTGGTCGCCGGCGCAGGCGTACGCGTGGCCAAGCACGGCAACCGCAGCGTCACTTCGAAATGCGGGTCGGCAGATGTCATGGAAGCTCTCGGCGTCAACATCAGCCTTCCGGCCGCTCGCGTCGCGGAATGCCTTCAGGAAGTCGGCATCGCTTTTCTATTCGCACCGGCGATGCACTCGGCCATGAAGCATGTCCAAACTGCCCGCCGCGAACTTCGCCTGCGCACGGTTTTTAATCTGCTGGGCCCGCTGACCAATCCCGCAGGCGCCTCGGCACAAGTGGTCGGCGTGTGTTCCGTGGAGTTGGTGGACAAAGTGGCGGAGGCTTTGAGCATGCTGGGACTGCATCGAGCGTTGGTGGTGCATGGCCTCGATGGCCTGGACGAGATCACCATCACCGGCCCGACACGGATTGCGGAAGTTCGCGAAGGAAATGTACGCACCTACGAAGTCACGCCGGAAGAATTCGGACTGAAGCGCGCCCCAATCGAAGCAATCGCGGGCGGCGATGCGGCAGCCAATGCCGCCATCATTCGCGAGGTTCTTGCAGGAAAGAAGTCGCCGCGTCGTGACGTGGTTTTGCTCAACGCGGCCGCGGCCCTGGTGGCGGCGGGCAAAACCGATCATCTGGCTGACGCCCTGCCGCTCGCGGCGAAGTCAATCGACTCGGGAGCGGCGGCCGGCAAACTGGAAGCGCTCGTCCGCTTCACGACCCGCGCCTAGATGAATTTACTACTGAACTTTTTTCTTTAACGCTTCAATCTGCTCCAAGTGTTTCGCGCTGTGCGTGTCCAGCTTCTCGACGATCTCAGCGAGGCGCCATTCACGCTTGAGTTCAGGATGATAAGCCGACTTCTCCAGGTCAGTTGTTTTGAGCCGCCGCAGGATTTGCAGGTTGGCATGACGGTTCAACCCGTAGAGCGCCACCATTTCCGCGGGAGGCGTCTCCATGTATCCAAGATTGCGCGCCCACGCTTCCTGGTCCATCGGCGTGATCGTTGATTTCGGACCGGCGAGCATTTGCCGGATGCGATGGCCAAAGACGATCTCTACATCCGCGAGGTGCCCGAGGATTTCCAGGATGCACCACTTGCCCGGAGCAGGCTTGTAGCGCAGCGTCTTGTCGGGCAGGCCGGCCACGGCCATGGCCGTTTGCTTGGGACTTTTTTCCGCGGCTTCCAAATGTTTCTTGAACTCGGCTTCAGTCATGTTCTCTCCTGATCTATTTCATTCCTCACTTCACTGCGGCAGGAATTTCGATCTTGAATGTGTTGTTGCTCACGTCACTTTCGGGCACGCTGCCGTCGTTCACCACGACTTGCTGCGGAGTCGATGCACAATCGACGCGGAGCAAGGCTTTGGCTTTGGCGTGGACTTCGAGCCGCTTGGTGATTTCGCCTCCATCCATTTTTACCGTGACCGGCACCTCGGCGCCGACCTCGCCCAGATTTTCAACCGTGACCGTGACCACATAGCCGCCGCCAGTTGTGGGGCGCGGGTACGCCGACTCCACGCGAAAATCCGGGAGGCCGCGATCATGATAGACCCAGCCGTCGAAGAACCACTGCAAGTCCCGTTTGGATTGGGCTTCGATCAGGTGCTGCATGTAGGCCGAGTCTTTGTCCTGCTCGGGATGGTAGGCTGCAACGGCTCTCTTGAACGCCTCTTCCCCGACGGTGTCACGCAGCATCCACCACACGAACATCGCTTTGCTGCGGTAAAACTCTTCGTTGCTGGTGTTGATCAACGCATCGGTTGTATCGTCCTTGCGATTCGCGGCCAGCACTTTTTCGGCGTCGGCTATGGCCGTGCGATGCGGTCCCATGAAATCCAGCGCGGCTTGCCGTCCCGATTGCTGCTCGAGATCGAGCGCCTGCGCAAAATGCGCGAGGCCTTCGTAGATCCAGGGACGGGGCGAGGGAAATGCCGCGTGCGTGAGCTGATGGACCGCGGTTCGCCGGTAAAGCCGCGAGTCGCTGGTGCTGAGCGGAGTAAATAAAATGCTGCCGCTTTCGAAAGGGGCGGCTTCGGGGTTGGAAAGCTCGATCGCTTCGATTTTTTCTTTGGGAGCGCCGAACCATTCGGTCACGAAAGGAACAGCTAACTCTGCGGCAAGCGCATAGTTCTCGGCGGCAGATTGATGCTCATCGATATGTTCGATGGTGATGGTCTGGTGATCGAGAACGGAGTATGGACCCAGTGCGAAGGTTGGCACGGTCAAGCCCAGCAGGGTGAATGAACAATCTACGGCAACGAATTTTATTCTGCTCAACTGCGATACCAAGCGTCCGGGACTTTTTGAATTGCACAGCAGGATTGGCGGGGCTTCGGTGTTCTCTCCCGAATAGTCGAGATGAATCTTCAACTCCGCCTGCGCCTCCCTCGCCTTCCATTTTCCTATCGTCTCAAAGAGGCTGTTGCCTTCCGACAAATTCGCGAAGTCCACGGCCACCGGATACCACGCCACATATCCAATTCCACGGACTGCGGTAAATGATTTTCCAATCGCGTCCCAATCTGTGTGCTCCGCGATTTTTTGGGGGACGCCGATACGGGTCAACCGCGTGGCATCGAGCGGAATGACGCCTTCATAGCCAATCTCTAATTCGACCGTGCCTTTAGGTGGAATCTCCTGTGGCAGCGTCACAATCGCTTCTGACAATTCGCCGGTGTGATCAGCGTCGGATGCGTAGGGCTGAGTAACATACTGCACGGCTTTGTCGGCAACATGAATGGAACGCCAGTGGAGCGTGGAGGAAATTTGCAGGCAGAGGTTCTTTTGCGGCGAGGCCGAATCATTGCGCAGGGTAATCTTGCCGCGCACCGCCAACCGTTGCTGCTCCGGCTCGATCCGCACATCCAGATCGTATTTCGTAAAAGTGAAGGCTTCTCGATCCAGGGCGAGGCAGTTCGCCACCGAGGCAACAAGAACACAAAGCAGAAAAAGAAACTTCATTTTGATTCCGGGTGCCTCGTCCTTCCCGCGCTTTTTGCGGGAGGGCCGGGGTTTTCCTGGTTGCGCCGCTGCCGCACAATTTCGTACAGCATGACCCCGGCGGCGACCGATACATTCAACGACGACATTTTGCCGAGCATGGGGATGGAAACCAGGAAATCGCATTTCCGCGCCACCAGATCGTGCACGCCCTTGCCTTCGCCGCCGAGTACGACGGCGCAGTCCATGTTGTAGTCGAGCGAATCATACAACTGCGTGCCACGCTCATCGAGGGCGACCATCCAGATATTTTTCTCCTTCAACTCCTCCACCGTTCGTGCGATGTTGGTAACTTTGGCGATGGGCAAATGTTCGCTTGCGCCCGCCGAAGCCTTGGTTACGGTTGCGGTCACGCCCACGGCCCGCCGCTCGGGGATCACCACCCCGTCGGCACCGGCGGCATCGGCGGTGCGCAGAATCGCGCCGAGATTATGGGGATCTTCGATCCCATCCAATACCACGAGCAGCGAATATTTCCCGCGCTTGGCGGCGATCACGTCATCAAGCTGGTTGTACTGCCTCGCCGAGGTGACTGCTACCACGCCTTGATGCGCGTTGTTCCCAGCCAACTCGTCAAGTTCGGCGCGGCTGACAAAGCGCACCGCGATGCCCTGCTTGCGAGACTCGTCAATGACCTGTTTCAGGCGCAGGTCGTTTCTTTCTTTGGCGACGCCCACCCAGGCGAAGGTGCGTCCACGGGCTTTCAGGGCTTCGGCGACGGCGTTAATTCCATAGATGTAATTCATGAGAGGCCAGTTTACCGCCTGCGAGGATTTCGGGCGAGGACGGGTCGATGGGCAGGGTCTCCCCGATGCTAGACTGGAAGTTCTGAATACCCATGAACGACGTCTATATTCTCTCCGCTGTGCGTACGCCGATCGGCAAGTTTGGAGGCACGCTGGCCTCGATGACCGCCGCCGATATGGGTGTGGTCGCAGCGAAAGCTGCGATCGAGCATGCCGGCGTTCGTCCCGATCAGGTTGAAGAAGCCATTTTTGGAAATGCGCGGCAGGCCGGAGGCGGGCCGAATCCTGCTCGGCAGATTTCTATCCGCAGCGGCGTTCCGCAGGAAGTTCCCGCTTATACCGTGAACAAGGCCTGCGCGTCCGGATTAAAATCCATAGCACTGGGATATCAGGAGATCGCGACTGGCAATCTCGAGTGCGTGCTCGCCGGTGGAACTGAATCGATGTCGCGGCTTCCTTATTATCTCGAGGGCGCGCGCTGGGGCTACCGGCTGGGCGATCAGGAACTGGTGGATGGCATGTATCGCGACGGTTTTTTCTGTCCACTGGCAAAAATGCTGATGGGCGAAACCGCCGAGGTACTGGCCGAACAGTACAAGATCACGCGCGACGAGCAGGACGCATTTGCATTGACCTCACAAACCCGCGCTGCGGCTGCTGTTCAAGCCGGACGCTTCGACAACGAACTGGTTCCCGTGATTCTCGAAAGCAAGAAAGGCCCGCAGACTTTCGCCAAAGATGAACATCTCTTCACGGGAGCAAGTCTGGAGAAATTGGCCAAGCTAGCGCCAGTATTTTTAAAGACCGGGACGATCACGGCGGGAAATTCTTCGGGAATTACTGATGGCGCCGCTGCCGTGATCATCGCGGGCGAAGACTTCGTGAAGAAAAACAACCTGAAGCCGCTGGCTCGGATTGCCGCTGTGACTTCGGTTGGCGTCGATCCCCGCATCATGGGAATCGGCCCAGTTCCTGCTCTGCGTAAGCTGGAGCAGAAATATAAGCTTCGGCTAGCCGACTTCGATCTGATCGAATTGAATGAAGCCTTCGCAGCCCAGGTGCTCGCTTGCGATCGCGAGTTGCACTTCGACCGGGAAAAACTCAACGTCAACGGGGGAGCCATCGCGCTTGGACATCCTATCGGAAGCACTGGTACCCGCATCACGGTTACGCTGCTGCATGAAATGATCCGCCGGAAAGTGAAGCGCGGGGTGGCTACGCTATGCGTTAGTGGTGGGATGGGGATGGCGCTGGTTCTGGAGAGAACTGCCTAGCGGCCGCCCCGCTCAGAGGCTCAGCCATGCCTCGCAAACGTCAGAGTGGACCGTTGTATGTTTCCATCTAGACAATCTCCATTTGAGTTCCTAGACTGTGACGATGCAATTTCAAGGAGGCAATTTGAACCTCGGAATCGTTGTTCGCGTGCTGATTGTGACCTCGTTAATGTTTTCGTGCGTAGTACTTTTCGGGCAGTCGGACTTTTCGGCTGAGATCGTGAATCACGAGCAAAAAAGCCCACAGACCACCAAGATTTTCGTAACCAAAGACAAGATGCGGATTGAAGGCCTGCATGAAGGCCGCTCCGGCACGGTCATTTGGGATTTTGATTCCGGCATCCTGGACGTGATCATGCCCGCGCAGAAAATGTACATGGAGATACCGCAACAACAGGGCATGCAGGGTGGGTTCAGGTTGTTTCGCACCCATGACGTCGAGGACGCATGCGGCGGCTGGCGGCAAATGGCGGAGAAGCCCGGCGGCAGTTGCCGCAAGGTCGGACATGAGACGGTAAATGGCCGGACCACGGTGAAGTACGAGGGAACCTCCGCTGCGGGCGATACTGGCGCGTTTTGGATCGACACCAGCCTGGCGTTCCCGCTGAAGTGGGAAGACAAAGGAGGAGGCGGGGAGCTACAGAATATTCAAGAAGGCGCGCAGCCCGCGAGCCTGTTCGCCATCCCGGCCGGTCACCAGAAAATGGACATGGGCAGCATGATGCAGCGCGGGCATCAATAGCCAGCAAGAGCGTGCGAAGGACTATACTTTTTTCACAGGTGCAAACACCGCAATGTCCCTAACAACCGTGATCGTGGATGACGAGCAGCTGGCCCGCGACGAGCTTGCCTTCCTCTTGAAAAATATGGAGGAAGTGAACGTCGTGGCTCAGGGCAAGAACGGCCTGGAAGCTGTGAATCTTATCCGCGAACACAATCCCGATCTCGTCTTTCTTGATGTGCAGATGCCCGGACTCGACGGCTTCGGCGTGATCAAGAAACTGCTAGACCGCAAAGTACCGCTGCCAAAAATTGTGTTCGCCACTGCCTTCGATCAATATGCGGTGAAAGCTTTTGAAGTGAACGCGGTTGACTACCTGCTGAAGCCGTTCGACCGGAAGCGCGTGGCGCAATCGGTGCAGAAAGCGAAAGCCAAAACTGAAACCAACAGCGTCTCGTCCGACAAACTAGAGACCCTGGTCCGCATGCTGGAATCGCAGAAACCGCAGACTTCGAAAATCCTGCTCAAGGCCGCCGGCCGGCTTTTCCTGGTCAACCAGAAAGACATCTGTTTCGCGTCCATCGAGGACGGCATTATCAGCGTGGTCACCACCGGGGTCAGCGGCATGGAGGGCCAATCCAACTGCCGCACACTGGAAGAGCTGCTGGACAGTCTCGATCCCAACTTTTTCTGGCGCGCTCATCGCTCCTATCTGGTCAACATCAATCGCATCAAGGAAGTCGTCCCCTGGTTCAAGAGTTCCTACCAGCTGCGCATGGACGACAAGAAACAGACCGAAATCCCCGTCAGCCGGGCTCAAACCAAACGCCTGCGCGAACTCTTCGGACTGTAAAACTCTCACCTGCAAGAAACTCTGGGACATGGCAACCGGTGTCTTGACGAATGCATCTCAGCATTTAATCTAGAAGTGTATCTGGGGCATTCGGTTTGATCGAAATTCTGGACAAAACGCATAAAAGCTGGCCTATCAGGACTTTAGGACTGTTGTGCGTCCTGCTGGTTGGGTTCAGCGGCTTTGCCCAGGCCGTCCATGTCCACAACGAGAATTCCAAGCTCCCCAGCCACGAGTGCTCGATTTGTTCGGTGGCACATGCGGGAGTGATCGCTAGCGTCACCTATCAGCCTTCTCCTGTATTTGTCCGCTCGGTGCTGTTTGTTGCCCCGGACGTCATCCATCA
The DNA here is from genome assembly GCA_963762965.1 of Terriglobales bacterium. Taxonomy (GTDB): domain Bacteria; phylum Acidobacteriota; class Terriglobia; order Terriglobales; family Acidobacteriaceae; genus DATBAX01. The sequence goes on along the minus strand of CAVXME010000001.1, from coordinate 2,494,561 downwards.
GTCTTCCGGCTTCGTTTTTTCTCTCCGCATTCGTCCGCCTCCACAAGCCTAGGGTTCGAAAACATCTTAGCGGGACCGTGCGTGGTCCCCATTCCCCAACCCTATTCATTTTCCTTGGAGGAATTCATGCTGGCTTCTTATAAGAAGTCGCTTCATGCGGCTTTTGCAGTGCTTTTTGTTTTGACATTATCTCTCGGCGCGAACGCGCAATCGGGAAGTTCAACATCGATTCACGGAACTGTGGTCGATTCGTCCGGCGCCGTGGTCGCGAATGCGACGGTCGAAATTCACAATCCGGTCAGTGCTTTTGCCAGATCAACAACCACGGACAGCGCCGGAAATTTCAGCTTCCCCAATGTTCCGTTTAATCCCTACCACCTGAGCGTCAGCGCTCAAGGGTTTGCACCGTACTCGCAGGACGTTGACGTTCGATCTCTGGTGGCAGTCACCGTCAGTATCAGCCTGAAGGTTGCCGGATCTTCCGAGACCGTAACGGTAGAGACAGGTGGCGATCTGGTAGAGAACGATCCCACTGGTCACACCGACGTGGACCGTGGACTGTTCGACAAAATTCCTCTGGAGAACCAGACGTCGTCGGTGAGCTCGCTGGTCACACTCGCGTCGCCTGGAGTTGCCGCCGATTCCAACGGGCTGTTTCATGGATTGGGCGATCACGCGTCCAACTCGTTTTCGGTGGATGGGCAGCCCATCACCGATCAGCAAAGCAAAGTTTTTTCCAACCAGATTCCCGTCGATTCGATTGAGTCGCTGGAGGTCATCCCCGGCGCGCCGCCCGCGGAATATGGAGGCAAAACGAGTCTCGTGATCGTGGCTACGACTCGCTCAGGCCAGGGCGTTACGACGCCGCATGGCAGCCTCACGACTTCCTACGGAAGTTTTGGAACGTCCGATGTGGGCTTTAACCTGGCTTACGGCGGCGCGAAGTGGGGAAATTTTATCTCTGCGAACGGGACCGATAGCGGCCGGTTTCTCGATCCACCGGAGTTTGAGGTCATTCACGATAAAGGAAACGAAGAAAACATTTTCGATCGTGTGGACCGCCAGCTTTCCTCTGCGGACTCGATCCATCTGAATCTGGGTTTTACCCGTTCCTGGTTCCAGACCCCGGATTCGTTCGATAACCTCAATGTCGTCGATCAGTTCGGGAACCCCGTCGGCTCAACCGACCAGCGCTCGCAGATCAAGACCTTCAACATTGCGCCGACTTGGACGCGAGTGGTTAGCCCGAATGCGGTTTTTACTCTGGGAGCGTTCGTGCGGCGGGATGCCTATCATTACTACCCCAGCGATAATCCTTTGGCGGACCTCGGCCCACCAGACTTGCAGAGCGAGAGCATCGCGCAGCATCGAACCTTGGCCAATACCGGTGTTCGTTCGGATCTGTCTTATGTCAAAGGCATTCACAATGTGAAAGTGGGAGCAACCTATGAACAGACATTCCTTACTGAGAATTTTAGCCTCGGGATCGTCGCTCCGACGCTTAACTCGCCGTGCTTAACTCTCCCAACAGCTTCTGACCCGAACGCTCCGGTCGCAGGCTTTACCGATCCAGCGGATTGCGTCAGTTCCGGCTATCAGCCAAATATCGCCACTAATTCCAATGCCACCGCTCCCTTTATTCCTCTACTCGGCTGCTACGATCTCACTCGGCCAACTCCTGCTCCATCTGACAATTGCCCGAGTACAAATAGTCTCTCGTATCTTTTTCGCGGCCACACTGACGTCAAGGAAATGGCTCTATACCTCCAGGACACGATTTCAAGGGGAAACTGGGCTTTCAATCTGGGATTGCGCGGTGACCTTTATAACGGCCTGACCGTCGCTCATCAGGCGGAGCCTCGCGTCGGTGTGGCCTACAACATCAAGCCGAGCAACACGGTCCTTCGCGTTTCCTACGCGCGGACTCTCGAAAGCCCATTCAATGAAAACCTTGTTCTCGCCAGCGAAGGCTGCAATTATCCAGTCATTGCGGATCTGATTTCGTGCGTTCCAGCGGTCAATACGCCCGGCTACCGCAATGAATTTCACGCCGGCTTGCAACAGGCGATTGGGAAGTATGCCGTCGTGAGTGGAGACTACATTTGGAAGTACACCCATAACGCCTACGATTTCAGCGTGCTGGGTGCAACGCCCATTACTTTTCCCATTGGGTGGAACAATTCCAAGATCCCCGGATACGCGATTCGCGTCAGCGTGCCGGACTACCACGGATTCACCGCGCTGGTGGTCATGTCCAGCGTGGCTGCACGTTTCTTCCCGCCGCAAACCAGCGGACTCGGCACAACCGTCGGGCAGAGCGGGCTTCCCTTCCGTATCGATCACGACGAAAAGTTCAACCAGACGACCCACTTGCAATATCAGCCGTGGAAAGCCGGCCCCTGGATGGGATTCAACTGGCGCTATGACAGCGGTCTGGTAGCTGGAGCGGTTCCGTTCGCGGTCGATACAACAACACCGGTAGATTTGACGGGACTTACTGCCGACCAGCAAATGCAGGCCGGGCTATTTTGCGGAAGCCAATACCCGAGACTCTCGGCCCCGCTGACCACCTGCGCTCCGTCGCAGTATGGATCCACGCGGGTACAAATACCTGCGCCGGGAACAGAGAATGATGACCACAATCCGCCCCGCATTAGTCCTCGCAACTTGTTCGATATGAGTGTGGGAGACGACAATCTTTTCCATGCCGACCGCTACAAGTGGAGTCTGCGGCTGACCGGGATCAACGTGACGAATAAAGTGGCGTTGTACAATTTCCTCTCTACCTTCAGTGGCACGCATTTTGTGACGCCGCGTTCGCTGTCGGCAGAACTGGGGTTTCATTTCTAATTTTATGGCCAAACTTCGCGTGCAGAGCTACGTTAGTACCTGAAACCCAATGTCATGCTGAGCCAGAGAGACGTTCACGAAGGGAACGACGAAGGAGCCGAAGCACCCTAAAAGCTTTACGGCTGCGCAGGAGTCATAGGGGTCCTTCGACTCCGAGTCTGCTTCGCTTCGCGAAACAGACACTGCGCTCAGGATGACAAGGGCGTTGAGGACAGCGGCGAACGCGATCCCCGCCCCAGAGCCCAACCTCACGCCGCAATCGCCTCCAGCGCTGTCCGGTTGCGGATCACCAGAGTCGTCCCGTCCAGCCGGATCAATTCTTTTTTCTTCAGATCGCTGAGCAGCCGGGTCACGGTTTCGCGTGATGAGCCAATCATTTGGGCCATCTCTTCATGAGTAAGAGTGGGCCGAATGCGAATTTCAGTGGCGCCGGGCTCCCGTTCGCGGCCTGGGGTCCAGGAGAGCAGCAGCCTGGCTAACTTCCCTGCCGAAGAGCGTGCCAGCACCAGATCATGAATGTCGCGATACGCCGATTGGAATTCTTTACTCAACGCTTGCGCTGAGTGGAGTCCGAGCTCTCCATTTTTTTCCATCAGTCGAATCAGCGGCTCGCGTTCCACGAAATTCACCTGACATGGCGAGGCCGTCTCAGCCGTCACTTCGTAAGGTTCTCCGGAAATGACCGCGCTCAGCCCCAACACTTCGCCGGCCTCGGCGACTTTCAGGATCAGGACCTTTCCATCACGCGAAGTGGTTGAAAGCTTCACCTTGCCCGAGCACAGCACAAAGGCTCCGCGCGGCAGTTGTCCTTCGACGAAGAGCAGTGCACCGCCGGGATAAGTGGCGAGATGGCTGGCACCGCTGAAGGGTTTTAGTACCTCGGATGACAGGTGGCAGAACCAATGACTTTTCCGCAGCTTGCAAGTGAGGCAGCTTTCAATGATTTCCAGTCCATACGGAGTGTTCATGGTTACCACCTTGTCGGGGCTTTGCCCGGTGGGTCTGAGTGCATACTCTGCCGCCAAAACGTCGAGACCGGACTTTGTCCGGCGCAGTTCTCGCACCAGCAATCGCGAGTTCTCGGTTTTCGCGAGCAAAGCCGCCGCGACAGCGCGGACGCCGCGGTCCCACGACCTCATTCCATGAATCAACTCCCAGCCGGCAGCGGTGTCTCCGTTACGGTGCCACTGGGCGCTACAAAAGAACAGGTAAAGCGGATCGATACGCTCCCCATGCGTCCGCCTGCGGGCATCCTTGCGGGACCGGGACTTAAGCCAGTCCGGCATGGGTGAGGCGATCACAGCGGAGGCAGGAACCGCGGGCGCCGGCACTCCTGTGCGCAGGGCTGAGTGTGGCCCCATTCTCTGACCCAGATTAAAGCCTGGCCAGGGTTGCGCTGAATTGTTTCCCACTCTCATGGTTTTCCGCCGCAGTCTGGACAACTCGATTCGAATCGCCCAGTAATGTGTCTGGCATTTTGGGTTCCAGAGTGGGATCGGGCCCGAAGTGGTGAAGTCAAAGGGCAAATCGCTGGTCAATGCGGTTAAAGCCTTGGGCTGGCTGACGATGTGCGGGCAGAGTGCCGGAAATTCGGCAGCGGGCGAAAGCGTCAGCCTCTTTCGTACTCATGACGGGAGAGCCCCATTTTCAGCATTCTGGATTGCAGCGTGGTTCGCTTCAATCCCAGACGCCCCGCGGCTCCGCGGGGGCCTGCAATCACGCCGCCGGTCTCGCGCAGGACGCGAACGATCAATTCTCGCTCCAGGCTCTCCAGGGTTCCATCGTTCTGAGCGCCATCATTGTCGTAGGACCTCAGCTCCGCCAAGGGCACGTTCAAGGTGGCCCCTTCCGAGAGAATCACGGACCGCTCGATGAAATTCTCCAACTCCCTCACGTTGCCCGGCCATTCCCAGCGCGCCAGCGCATTCATGGTTTCCACGGGAATGATTTCAATCTGCTTGTTCATGCGGCGGGAATATTTTTGAACGAAGTAGCGCACCAGAAGCTGCACATCCTTCCCCCGCTCACGGAGAGCGGGCATGCGAATGGGAAAGACATTCAGCCGGTAGTACAGGTCACTGCGGAATTCACGCTCGGCCACGCTTTTGGCCAAGTCCCGGTTGGTGGCCGCAACCAAGCGGACGTTTACCCGAATGGTACGATTCGCGCCCAGCCGCTCGAACTCTTGATCTTGCAACACACGCAGCAGTTTCGGTTGCAATTCCAGAGGGATGTCGCCCACCTCATCCAGGAACAGCGTGCCTTTGTCGGCGAGTTCGAGGCGTCCGATTTTCTGGCTGACCGCGCCGGTAAAAGCGCCCTTTTCATGGCCGAAGAGTTCACTTTCGAGCAGCCCGGTGGGAATCGCCGCGCAATTCAGTTTGATAAAACTTGCGTCTTTCCGCGTGCTCATGCGATGGATGGCGCGGGCAATCAACTCTTTGCCGGTGCCGGTGTCTCCGAGAATCAGTACAGTTGCATTGCTCGGGGCCACCGTCTTGGCTTGCGACAGCACCCGCTTCAGCGCCGGACTGTCACCCACAATCTCTTCAAAATTCCGGTCCGAGCGGATCTCACCTTCCAGGTACGATTTCTCGTGGGCCAGCTTGTCCTTGAGTTTGGCGATTTCGCGGTAGGCGCGGGCATTGTCCAAAGCGACGGCCACCAGCGCGGTCACTTGCTTTAAGAAACCGAAATCCTGGGACACGAAAGCGTTGTCTTCAGTGCTGGCCAGGTTGAGGGTGCCGATAGCGCCTTTTCGGGTGATCAGCGGGATGCAGCACAACGACTGTATCCCCTGCTCCAGCATACGGTCGACAAAGCTAGAATGAATTCCCCTGAGCTCTCCGAGGTTGTAGATTTTGGTTTCTTTCTCCAGGAAGGCCCGGCCGGCAGCCGATTCCTGCACCGAGATGGTAGTGTCCGCGCCAATCAGCCCTTCGGCCAGCGAGGAGTCCAGGGCATACATGTGCAGCGACTGGGTGGGTTCGTCGTAGATGGCAACGCTGGCGTAATCCTGACGGACCACTTTGTGGATAAAGCCCGCAATCGCGGGAAACAGTTGCTGGATATCGAGGTTGGTCACCAGGGTGTTGTTCACTTCCAGCAACATCTGGAGGCGCTGCCGCTCCAATTGGAGGGCGCCGAACATCAACGAATTTTCCACAGCCAGTGCGACCAGTTCGGCGACCCGCTGCAACATGCGCAGGTCTTTTTCGCTGTACACACCCTCCTGCGAGCTCGCCCAGGCTCAGAGCGCCTAAACGCCTTTGTGCGGTGGTCAGGGGCAGGGCGCAATAAGAGCGGATGCCTTTCTGCTTCAATCCAGCCAGTGCATGCGAAAAGCGTTCTTCCACGTCTTGATCCGGAACCACCAAGGGTTGCTGAGTTTTCCACACCCATCCGATAGGAGAGTCTTCTACCGGCTCTTCGGCGGCGATGGGGGCGAGATCGGCGCCTTCCCAAACGTGTACCCGCATCACATTTTTTGAGGAATCGTGCAGAGAGAAGGTGGCCAGTTCGAAGGCTGCGAACTCCCGCAGCCGCTCCGCTAACTCGCGAAACAGCTCTGCGAGGCCACGATGGTGAACCACCAGGTCCGCCATGTGCAGCAGGGTTTCGTAGCGGCGCAGTTCGCCGTCGGAATCGAAATGACGCTCAGGAACCATTTGCGCGAGCTCACAGTGCATCCCCCTCGAGCAACGCTTCCCAGACAACCACAAAACAATATTGGCGACGATGGTAACCCAGTTTCCTGCAAAATCAACCACTTTATTTGTTTTGAGTCACATTTCGTGACAAACGCTCTTGACTGAAGAGTCACGTTTAGTGCCTTTGGATTAGTTCCTTTCCCGGGGCGTTCGGTTAGATGCCGTCCCTTCGGGACTCGTTTCGTCGCCCAGCTTACCCGGCACTGCCGTGCCGGGCTTTCCCATTCCGTGCCTTCGGCACTGCGCATTTTCCGGCAACGAGCTGATCGAATAGGAACCGTAGCAAGTATTAGCTGAACCAGACGTGCTGATCAGATTTAGCAGATCAGCGCTGCCCCAGACTCCAGCCGTCCTCGCTCCGAGTCCGGGTATACTTTTGGGATGGCTCGAGGGTGGGAGAGCAAATCGGTGGAGGAGCAGCAGGCCGAGGCGGTGACGACAGCGGACAAATCGAGGCGGCAGCTCACCCCGGATGAACTGGCCCGACGTCACGCACAAGATGGACTTGTCCTTACCCGGAAGCGAATCTTGCACCAACTGGAAGCAGCGCAGCACTCGCAACACCGCAAAATGCTGGAAATGGCGCTCTCTGAGCTCGATGCCAAGCTTGCCAGATTGGGCTAAGTCGCTGGTTAGACGTACTTTGGTCACCTGCTAACGTATAATATTGTTTACCCCCATGAAAGCTTACGTGTACGTTTCTTTAAAGAAGAGTGTTCTGGATCCGCAGGGTAAAACCATCCAGGGCGCGCTTAAGAAAATGGGCTATAAGGGATTGGAAGAGGTCCGCCAGGGAAAATACTTCGAACTTACGCTCGACGGCGGACTCAATCGAGCCGAAGCCGAAACCGAGGTTGGGCGCATCGCTCGTGAAGTATTGACCAATCCGGTGATCGAAGAATTTCGCTTCTCCCTCGAAGACTAACCAACCCCTCCCTAAGAAAGTCCGGTGCTGGCCACCGGATCAGGAGTGTTTCCAAATGTGCGGGATAGTCGGATACGTTGGTAAGAAGCGCGTGGTGCCGGTCATTATCGACGGGCTACGCCGGTTGGAATATCGCGGCTACGATTCCGCGGGCATCGCGGTGTGCGGCAACGGCGAAGGGCTTCAGATCCGCCGCGCCGAAGGCAAGCTGCGTAATCTCGAAGAAGTCATCCGACTCAAGCCGCTCGATGGCACTTATGGAATTGGACACACGCGTTGGGCCACGCACGGACGCCCCAGCGAAGAGAACGCGCATCCGCACCGGGATTGCACCGGCCGCATTGTGGTGGTGCACAACGGAATCGTGGAGAACTACGTTTCGCTGAAGAGGCAGCTGATCGCAGAAGGCCACAAGTTCACCACGGAGACCGACACTGAAGTCATTGCTCACCTGGTGGAGAAGTATTACGCGAAACACAACGGCAGCCGTCCTTCGCTGGAAGAGGCCGTGCGCAAGACGGTGAAGCTGTTGACCGGAGTGTTTGCGCTCTCGGTGATTTCGGTGGACGAACCGGACAAGATCGTGGCCGCGCGCAACGGGCCGCCCGCCGTGATCGGCTTGGGCAAGGACGAATATTTCGTGGCTTCCGACGTGCCCGCAATTCTTTATCACACCCGCGATTTGTTCTTCCTCGCCGATGGCGATATGGCCGTCCTCACGCCCGATGGCGTGCAACTTACCGACTTCGACGGACAGCCCGTCGTCCGCCAGGTGCAGCATGTGACCTGGGACCCGATCATGGCCGAAAAGGGCGGGTTCAAGCATTTCATGCTGAAAGAGATTTACGAACAGCCGCGCTCGGTGCGGGACACGACCTTGGGACGAGTTTCGCAGGAAACCGGCCATGTGTTTCTGGATGAGATGGAAATTTCGGCAGCCGAATTCAAGGCGGTCAAGAAAATCAACATCGAAGCGTGCGGGACCAGTTGGCATGCCGGACAAGCGGGCAAGTTCATGATCGAGAGCCTGGCCCGCGTCCCCGTGGAAGTGGACTATGCCAGCGAGTGGCGCTATCGCGATCCTATTGTCGCGGCAGATACCATCACCATCGTGATCTCGCAATCGGGTGAAACTGCCGACACTATTGCTGCGCAGCGAGAAGCCAAAGCAAAAGGATCGAAAACGCTGGCCATTTGCAATGTAGTCGGTTCGATGATCACGCGCGAAGCTTCCGGAACCATTTACACGCATGCCGGGCCGGAAATTGGTGTGGCTTCCACGAAAGCCTTTACCGCTCAACTCACCGCCCTTTACCTGTTCGCCCTTTATCTTGCGCAACTGCGCGGCACCATGACAGAGGAGCAGGCGAAAGCCGCGGTACACGAGCTCACCCGGATCCCTGGGAAGTTGGAGCACTTGCTTACTCATGATGAAGATTGCGAAGACCTGGCGAAGACATATGTCCGTGCGCAGGACTTCTTATTTCTGGGACGCGGCATTCATTACCCAATCGCTCTTGAAGGCGCGCTCAAACTGAAGGAAGTTTCCTACATTCATGCGGAAGGTTATCCGGCTGGCGAAATGAAACATGGACCCAACGCACTGATCGACGAAAATTTGCCCGTGGTGATCATCGCGACACGCGATCCCAAGAATGAACTGTCGATGGTGCGCTACGAAAAGACCATGTCGAACCTGAAAGAAGTGAAAGCCCGCTCGGGAAAAGTGATCGCCATCGCCACCGAAGGCGACGAGGAGATCAAGGAAGCCGCCGATCACGTTCTTTACGTTCCCGCAGCCCCGGAAGAGCTGGCGCCGATTCTGGAAATCGTGCCGCTGCAATTGCTGGCTTATCATATTGCTGTAAGACGCGGATGTGATGTGGACCAGCCGAGGAATTTGGCGAAGTCGGTGACGGTGGAGTAGGCGCTGGGCTTTGGGCGCTGGGCGCTAGGCTTCGGACCGCGTCTACTACTAACCTCACCCTCTGTCATCATGAGCGAAGTTGTCATCCGTGAAGCGGATGACAACGCAGTCGAAGGACCCCTACCTTCACCACCAGCCGTTGAGCTTATAGGGGTGCTTCGACTTCTTCGCCTTTCACTTCGTGAACGACTCTCTCGCTCAGCATGACAATGGTTCCAACTGCCTTGCAGTATCATCTAAGTTCTGGATGGCTTTTCAGACCTACACCGCGCGTTTAATACGATCCCTCGCCCTCTCTGCGTACACCAAGCACCTGGAATTTGAAATGAAGGGCGTTCCGCGCTTCGGCTTTGTTGCCGGCCAGTGGCTGTCGCTGAAACATAACCAACTGGATGGCGAAGAGATCACGCGGGCCTATTCGATTGCCTCGCCGCCGGGGGAGGACAATCGCTTTGCGCTCTGCCTGAACCGGGTGCAGGACGGATTCATGTCGAACTTTCTTTGCGATATGGAGGAGGGCGAGGAAATTTCCTGCCAGGGGCCGTTTGGGGATTTCATTCTGCGTCCGCCCATTCGAGATACGATCTTTATCGCGACGGGCACGGGGATTGCGCCCTTTCGCTCGATGCTTCATTGGCTGGTGGCCGATCAATCGCGGCATCAGAGAAAAAATCTGACACTAGTCTTCGGCAATCGGACGAAGGAAGACATTTACTATCACGACGAATTTTTGCGACTGGCCGCAGAGCATAAAAACTTTCACTATCTTCCGACTTTAAGCCGTGGCGCCCCGGAATGGAAGGGACTGCGAGGATATGTGCAGGAACATGTGCCTGCCATCGCGCAGGGCCGGACCAATATGCATGCCTACGTCTGCGGGCTAGACAAGATGGTCAAGGCAAACCGAGACCTGCTCAAGGGCCTGGGCTGGGACCGGAAATCTATTCTGTACGAGAAGTACGACTAGGCTTTCTACGGGTGTATGATGGGGCCGCTCAACGGCTACCAAATCTTTCCTCACCTAGCTAACCTTCTGAGGAGTGGCCGCCGAACAAAATTCCACTCGGAGAGTGCCTAATGAAAAAACTCCTGTTTTTCTTGCTGCTGATTCCACTGCTTTTCATGTCGACGATGTCCTTTGGCCAGAGCCCGTTCGACGGGACCTGGATGACCAAACTGGACACGGCCAAGTTTCCTACCAAGCCCGACAAATACACCGTCAGTAACAACATGTATGAGTGCCTGACCTGCGTTCCCAAGGTTGCGGTGAAAGCCGATGGGACCGATCAGAAGGTCACGGGTCATCCCTACTACGACACCATTGCGGTTCATGTGGTGGATGCCAGTTCGATCGAGATCATCCGAAAGAAAGATGGCAAGACCATGGTGACCGATAAGCAGACGGTCTCGTCTGATGGGAACACCTTGACAGATAAATTCACCGACGATACGGAAGCTAAGACTGTCACTGGCGAAGTGATCGAAACCAGGGTGGGTAAGGCGCCGGCGGGTGCGCATGCAGTGTCAGGGGCGTGGCGGACGTCGAAAGTGAATAGCGTCTCGGACAATGGCCTCACCGTCACTTACCAGGGCAGCGCGGATGGCCTGAAGATGACCGATCCCAACGGCGAAAGCTATGACGCGAAGTTCGACGGGAAGGACTATCCGATCCAGGGAGACCCGGGGCACACCATGGTTTCGCTGAAACGGATCAACGACCGAACCATCGAAGAGACCGACAAACGCGACGGGAAAGTTGTTGGAGTGTACCGCATGACGGTTTCCCCTGATGGCAAGTCGATCAACGCTGAATACAACGATAAGGAGCACGGCACGACCACCAGCTTCACCATGGAGAAACAGTCGTAAGAACCTCAGAAGCGAAGATGACGGGGAGGGCTCGGTGCAGTCCTCCCTGCGTCTCGTCAAACAGCGCTTCTGAGCAAATTTCGATCAAAACAGCTCGATCTCGACCGCGCGGCCGGAGGCAGAAGCGAGGCGGGCGTCACGGGTCACTAACGTCGCGCTGAGCTTTTCCGCGAGCACAACATAGGCTGCGTCATAAGCGGACAGGTTGTGGCGAAGCTGCCAAATGCGGGAGAGGAACACGAAATGGGGATAGCGCGTGACCCGGAGATCCATCAGGTCCTGGATCGCTTCCTCTGCGCGGAGGGCTGAGATCACAGTTTCCCGAACCAGCCGCCGCAATACCTGCGCGACTTCGAGATCCAGCAGGTGCGGGGCATGCAGAGATTCGTTGCGCGCGTAAATTCGTTCTTCGATCTGCCGCCCCGCGGATGTCTGAAGCAGCCAGTCCACTGCGGCGGACGCGTCCAGAACGATCACCGAGCCTCGCGTTCTTCCTGCACCAGGCGGGCGGTATCAAGTTGGACTCTTACCGGCTTGCGGTTATGCAGACGATCTCGCAGCTCTGCCAGCGTGGGCCGCTCGGCAATTTCTTTGATCTCGGCCAGCAAATAGTCCGACAGTGACATCCCGGCCATGGCGGCGCGGGCCTTCAGGCCGCGATGCAGGGCATCCGGCACGTTGCGAAGCTGGATCATTTTTGACATGTTATAAGCATACTTTCATGTGCATCACATGTCAAGAATCCGTCTCACAAAAGACGCGAGACCTGATTACTGTCCCTTCGCTAGCGCGGCGCGGTTTTCGACAAGCCGGGCAAACATGTTCATTGCTCTTCCCACCCGAGCACTGTCCCCCGTAGCGCAGAGGTCGAGGAGAAGTCCCCGGGTCATGGCGAGGAGCAGCGTGGCTTCGATCGCACCGGTTTTCGAGTCGACGCCGGCTTGCTCCGTTAGCTTTTGCCAGTAGGCCAGAGGGTCTTCGAGGACGCCAGGGTAGTCGCGTGGATGCTGCAACGCCAGGGTGTACAGCTCGAAGATCAGGCGCACCGCCGACCGCGCCTGTGGTGCGCTCAAACGCTGCCACTGCCAACGCAAAAACTCGGGCAGGGTGCGGCGTTTTTTGCTCGCGCGGAACCAGGCTTGGATGCGAGCGTCCTCGCGTTCACGCAGACACGCGAGGACCTCACGCATGAGCCCCTCCCGCGAGCCAAAGTGGTAGATCAGCATACGAGCATTGGTTCGCAGGGCCTTCGCCAGGGGGCGAAGCGTGAGGTTTCCCACCCCGTGAGAGAGGACGTAATCGACGGCTTGATCGCGGAGCTTTTCGCGGATGCGGGGATCGGGCAGTCTAGCCATGGTAGTCTCCCTTGTGAATTAGTGTAACAGATGTTACATTATATCGGGGAGAACGACTATGAAAAAAGTCATGGCTATCCTGCTGCTAATATTCGCGCCTCTGGCCGCGGCTTTCGCAACGAGCATGGCGCCCTTATTGCCAGCAGACTCCTCGCAGCAAGACAGAAACAAAGCGGTTGCCCGGCGAGTGTTTGATGAGATTTTCAATCAGGGAAAGTTCCAGGTTGCGGACGAAATTTACGCCAAGGATTTCGTAAATCACGGATTGCATCGAGATTTCGATCTCGCAGAGGACCAGGCTGCGGTCCGCTGGGAGAAGAAGATCGCTCCAGATTTGGAGATCACCGTAGATCTGATGGTGGCCGAGGGTGACCTGGTCACGGTGGTGTGGACGGCGCGCGGAACCAACAGCGCACCCATTGGCAGCCTACCGGCAACGGGAGTGAGAATCGAGGAACCCGGTATTACGGTGTGGCGCATCGTCGATGGAAAGATTCGTGAGGAATGGACTTCATTCGACCAGTTGCGCGTTGTCCGTCAGTTTGTGAGTCAGTTGAAGTGGCAACTGATGGGCCTTCTGGGCGCCGTGGTGATTCTTATCTGGGTAGCCGCCAGATTCATCCAAAAACTGCGGCTTAATTATTCGGCCCACGCTGCAAAGGCGGCTGCGTAGGGGCTTTACTAATCTCCCACGGAAAGAGGCCACCAGCCCTAACCACATTGTCATCCTGAGCGGAGTTGTCGTGCGCGAAGCGGACGACAACGCAGTCGAAGGACCCCTATAGCCGGATATGAAGCATGGCACTCTTGCGAATTCATTGAGCAGTCGAGGGCTGCTTAGAAATCCCATTCAGGTTCAGCTTGGGCTGAGGGGATAGGGGTCCTTCGACTCCGTGACTGCTTCGCATGCGCGAAGCAGCCACTGCGCTCAGGATGACATGGAGTTGGGGTTCTTGCTACGAGCAAGCACTCTCATTCAGGCTTGGCTTTCAGTTTCGCCAGGTAAGCATCGAGTTGGTTCTCGGGGATGCCTTCGCCACGGTCGAGTTGATCAATGCCGCGCCGGATCTTTCCGTTGATCGCTTCCCTATTCTCCAAAAGCCAGCGATCCTGTTCTTCCTGGGTTTCAGCCATGATTACTACGTCACATTAATATGACTAGAATTGGTATCGCAGACCCAGGCTGTGACGTAATCTTGGTTAGATTCGGTCAATAGAGTAGCCCCGCTCTTGCTGATATAGCCGCCCCGTGATCCGGGACATGGAAAGTCTTCAGTTAATACCTGCGTGCCGAGGCACGTGTTTCCATTTCTGTCCTCATGCTTACATTTTTGCGTTTTCATCATAGATTCTGAAATAAGCTACAAGTACTTCTTGCCATTACAGGTCGGGCACACTTTCCCCGGTGTATAAAGGATTGTCAAAGGCTCGCGTTTAACTGTCAGTCGTTTGATTGGTACGCGGCCTGTGGCCTTGCAGGTCGGGCACTTCTGTTTTGCCATAAAATTCTCCTACTTTTAGTTTACGCCTTCGGAAACGGACGGGCGTCCAAAGGCATAATTCCGGCTTCTTTAAGCCTCGCCGTCGATTAAGAGATAATTCTGTAACCCATTGGACAAACTCCGCATCTAAACATTGACAACGATCCACTCAAGTCTTATGATGACATCGTTTCCCGGCATAATCAGATTGATTAGAAAGCACTTAGCAAGTTTCAGGAGGAGCCAGTTATGGCCAAAATTATAGGAATTGACCTCGGAACGACCAACTCTTGCGTCGCCGTCATGGAGGGTGGGGAGCCCAAGGTCATCGCTAATGAAGAAGGAGGCCGCACTACCCCTTCGGTGGTCGGCTTTACCAAGACGGGAGAACGGCTGGTCGGGCAGGTGGCCAAGCGGCAGGCCATTACCAATCCCGAGAACACGGTCTATTCGATCAAGCGGTTTATGGGGCGGCGCTTCGACGAAGTGACGGAAGAAATCAAGATGGTGCCCTACAAGGTCGTCCAGTCGGGCGATCACGTTGCCGTGCTGGCGCAGGGCAAGGAGCATACGCCTCCGCAGATTTCCGCCATGATTCTGCAAAAGCTGAAGAAGGCGGCGGAAGATTATCTTGGCGAAAAAGTGAACGATGCCGTGATCACCGTGCCTGCGTACTTTAACGATGCGCAGCGCCAGGCGACCAAGGACGCGGGCAAAATTGCCGGTCTGGAAGTAAAGCGCATTATCAATGAGCCTACGGCGGCGGCGCTGGCTTACGGTCTCGACAAGAAGAAGGACGAAACCATCGCGGTCTATGACTTCGGCGGCGGAACTTTCGATATTTCGATTCTTGAAGTTGGCGAAGGCGTCATTGAAGTGAAAGCCACCAACGGTGATACCCACCTGGGCGGCGACAACCTCGATCAGCGCATTGTCGATTGGTTGATTGACGAATTCAAGAAAGATGAAGGCCTCGACCTGCGTGGCAAGGGCAATGAAATGGCCTTGCAGCGTCTGCGGGATGCGGCGGAACGGGCGAAGATCGAGCTCTCCACCACCATGGAGACGGAGATCAATCTGCCATTCATCACTGCTGATGCCGGCGGTCCGAAGCATTTGGTCAAGAAGCTGACTCGGGCGAAGCTGGAATCGATGGTGGAAGAAATCATCCAGCGCTCGGTTGGGCCCTGCAAGCAGTGCTTGAAAGATGCGGGCGTGGATGCCAGCAAGATTGATGAAGTGGTGTTGGTCGGCGGACAGACGCGCATGCCTCGCATTCAGGCGTTGGTGAAAGATCTCTTCGGCCGGGAACCGCATAAGGGCGTGAATCCCGATGAAGTGGTGGCAATCGGCGCGGCGATTCAGGGTGGCGTGCTCGGCGGCGAAGTTAAGGACTTGCTGCTGCTCGACGTGACTCCGTTGACGTTGGCAATTGAGACGTATGGAGGCGTTGCCACGCCGATGATTCCGCGCAACACGACAATTCCGACCAAGAAAACGGAGAAGTTCTCGACTGCGGCTGACAGTCAAACTTCGGTCGAAGTACACGTGCTGCAGGGGGAACGTCCGATGGCGGCGCAGAACCGCACGCTGGGCAAGTTCCACTTGACGGGCATTCCACCGGCACCGCGTGGCGTCCCGGAAATTGAGGTGACGTTTGACATTGATGCCAACGGCATCCTCAACGTAACGGCGAAAGACAACGCCACCGGCAAGGACCAGAAGATCACGATTACGTCGTCTTCGGGTCTGAGCAAGGACGAAGTCGAACGCATGGCCAAGGAAGCCGACGCGCATTCGGCGGAAGACAAGGAGCTGCGCGAGACCATCGATGCGAAGAACCAGCTCGACTCCATGATTTACAGCGTGGAGAAGATGCTGAAAGAGCAGGGAGAAAAGATCTCCGGCTCCGATCGTGCCGATGTCGAAAACGCAGTCGCCGATGCCAAGAAGACGCTGGAAAGCGCCGACAAGTCAGCCATGGACAAGGCTCGCGAGACTTTAACCCAAGCCTCGCACAAGCTTGCCGAGCAGATGTACAAAGCGGCGCAAGCGCAGACGCCTCCGACCGCTGGGGCAGCTCCAGGCGGCGATGCGTCAGCCAACGGCAACGGTCAGGCCAAGAAAGACGAAGGCGTGATTGATGCTGAGTATGTGGACGTCGAGGACAAGAAGTAAAAGCTTGGCCACGGATTTTCGCTGATCTTCGCGGATTTTTTGTAAAAGACTTATCCGTGAAGATCCGCGTAATCCGTGGCCTGGTTTTTTCAGTGAGGGGGAAGCAAATGCAATTCGAAGTGAATGGTCAGGAATATTTCTTAAATCTTGTGGAGGATGAATCGCGCTGGTACGTCTTTATGCCATCCCTGACCGGACTACAGAAAATCCCGGTGTATGTGGATGGGCCGAAGTATGAGCGGATCGGTGTGTTGTCGGCAAGCCGGCACAAGATTCAGAACTAGGCTTCATGGGGCAGGCGAGCGCAATCATAGGCGATAGTACAATGCTCATCGAAATCAAACGGAAGTTATCGATGAAGCCAGTGATGACCGGGCTTGTGCGATGCGTTCTGCTCGCTGTATCGCTGGCGGCCATGGGCGCGACATGCGCGGCGCAGGCCGGGGTACCGGTTCCGCAAGACAGTCCGCTGTACCAGTCTTTCGCTCTCCTCAAGACGGTTCAGGCGTACCGCATGAACATAAATAGGCAGCCCAACGATCCTCGCGGCACGAAAGGCGATGCCATGGGTATGGATTTCGGCGCCATCGAAAAGTCGGTCGAGAACGACACAACGCAAGTTGTCATACGCATGAAAATGCCGGCCATGGACCTGCCGGGCACGATGGACGAGTGGGAGATCCGCGCGGTTGCCGTGAACGGACGCGTGGCGCGGATGTTTTCCTCGCCAGCCATAGCGCGCCTCAATAAACTCAACCAACAGAAGATGGCGATGCAGATGGCTATGTTGGACAAACAGGCCAGCATCGCGATCGCCCACGCTCTGACCCAGGGTCCGCTGGGAGCGATCTCGGCGGGCATGGCTGCGGGGCAAAATGCACTCATGCAGGCGGAAGCGCCGCGAAAACTGCACGAGGAGAAAACCTTCTATTCATGGAAATGCCTGGAGACCCCGGCGGACAGTGCCAGCAAAAAAACGCCCATCCAGTTGACTGATTTTAAAGCGATGGGCGATGAGAGCGTGGGCGCCACCTTAACCGCCGTCTACGAGTTTTACGCGAACGATGGCAGTGGCCCGCACGGCCCAGTGAAGTTGTATGTGGCCAAGGACGGCAAGGATGTCGGTTTTCCGGTGCGCATCCACCTGGATGATCGTCAGGGGCACGGCAGCATGGACATGGACTACAGCTACGGCCCATTCCACGAGATCGAGGTCCCGGAGTGTTTGGGCGGGCAATAGAGGGTTTGAAGTAAGCTTCTTATCGATGGCAACCACCACGCAAAAAGATTATTACGGCATCCTTGGGGTAAAGAAGACGGCCTCGGCGGACGACATCCGCAAGGCGTTCCGCAAACTTGCGCGCAAGTACCATCCCGACGTCAATCCGGGGGACAAGGGAGCGGAAGAGAAGTTCAAGACCATGTCCGAGGCCAACGATGTCCTGAGCGATCCCAAGAAGCGCAAAATTTACGACCAGCTCGGCTTCTACTCCGACAATATCGATCCAGCCACGGCTGAGGCCTATGCCAACGCGGGTGCTGGCGGCGGTTATCCACCGCGTCAGCCGAATGCGTCAGCAGGCTTCCAGGGCTCGAACTTTGATTTCGGTGGTTTCGACTTTTCCGACATGGCCGAAGGCGGGCACGGACGCAGCGCCGGCAGCGGCAGCTTTAAAGACATCTTCTCAGGGATTTTTGGCGGACGCGGCGCCGCAGCGCAAGAAGGACCCGAGCCGGGACACGATCTCGAATACCAGGTCAACGTCCCTTTCTGGACGGCCATTCGCGGCGGCGTGATGCGTCTGAATATTACCCGACGCGACACCTGCACGAATTGCCACGGACAGGGCACCATCGAAGCCCCCGGGAAATGCCCCGAGTGCGGCGGTACGGGTCAAGTCACCCAGACCGGCGGACGCATGAAGTTCAATACGCCCTGCCCACGCTGCCACGGCTCGGGCAAGAATGTGTCTACCTGCGCGGCTTGCCACGGCGAAGGCAGTGTCGAGCGCACGGAACCGCTGGAGGTTCGCATCAAGGCCGGGACTCGTGACGGTCAGCGTATCCGCCTGCCCGGCAAGGGAAACGCCGGATCACGCGGCGGGCCTGCGGGCGACCTTTATGCCATTATCCGGACGGAATCGCATCCGATTTTTCAGCGGGATGGCGATGACATCCGGCTCACCGTACCGGTAAGCGCGACCGAAGCGGCATTGGGGGCCAAAGTCGAGGTTCCGACGATCGACGGCCGGGCCATGCTCAAGATTCCTCCGGGAACGCAGTCCGGGCAGAAGCTCCGTCTGCGGGAAAAAGGCGTGCCCTCGGCAACCAAAGATGGCGTGCGCGGCGATGAGATTGTTGAGATTAAGATAACCGTCCCCATGCCGCGCGACGAAAAGACCAAAGAACTGCTGCGCGAGCTGGCGAAGTTGAATCCGGAAGATCCGCGGGAAGAGCTCTGGAAGAATGTTTAGCGCCCGAGACGCCATTCAATATCGTTCCCAAACCAACCATTTGTCATGCTGAGCGAGTGAGCCGTTCACGAAGTGAACGGCGCGGGAGTCGAAGCACCCCTATGGCCGCACACTTTTGTGGAGCTGGTAGGGGTCCTTCGACTGCGTGGCTGCTTCGCTTTGCGAAGCAGCCACTCCGCTCAGGATGACAGATGTGTAATGTTGTGGTGAACCCTACTTCGCCTTGCTGGGATCGTCCGCGGGATTGATGTAGTCCACCCTCAGCGGCGACATCCCGTGAATCTGGATAACGGTCGGACCGCTGGCCATCGCATAGTGGTGCATCTCGGGATCAAGATAAGCGAAGCTTCCGGCGGGAAAGCTCATCATGTGGGTGGCGTCGAACTTGTCTCCCATGCCGACTTTGAGTGTCCCCGATATTACGGTCACATTCTCGCGGGCAGGATGCGTGTGAGGGGCGATCTTGTACCCAGCGGGCATCTTCAGGCGAATGGTAAAGTCCCCCGATGACGCCATGGGATCACCTTCCAGTACCGCCAGTTTCGCGCCGGGCCGAAGGAATGGCGGTGCCGGCCCAAACTTCACCTGGGCGGGAGTGAATGCATTCTGTGGCGCTCCGGATTGCGAGAATGACGCTGCCACGAACAGTAAAAAAATACCGATCGAAATCTTCTTCATGGTCTTTGCCTCCTGAAAGAAACGATGAGTTGCATCGCCGATAGGTATAGCACCTTTTGAACCGCGGAGCACACCGAGAGCGCTGAGAAAAAACCGATAACTTCATTTCTCGCTGCCCTCGGCGAGCTCGGCGGTGGAAACGGTTTGCCTCCATTACCTCGGTACCGCCCACTCAGACAAAATTTTTCAAATATTTTCTTGCATCTGTGGAAATTTCCCGTAATCTCTTTATTGCGAACTAACTCCAGCGCAGCTTCTGGAATTTCTCCCCACCGGAAGACCCAAAGCGCGTGCGGGACGCGCAGCGGAGTGGCTGAGAGTGAGTCGCCCAAGGTAGGAACACATCGAAATTGGCAACAGCTAGCGCGCCGCGTCAACAAATCCAGCCACCCACCGTCATCCCCAGCCGGAAAAAATCTGTCCGCCTAACCCTCTGGCCACTGGTCGCCGCAACCTTCTTTATGGTGTCGGGCGGCACTTATGGCACGGAGGACATCATTCACGGCGCCGGCTACGGACGCGCCATCCTCATTCTTTTGCTGACGCCTATTCTGTGGAGTTTGCCTACTGCTTTAATGATTGGCGAACTTTCCAGCGCGCTGCCTGCCGAAGGCGGCTACTACGCCTGGGTGCGGCGCGGCATGGGGGATTTCTGGGGATTTCAGGAAGCCTGGCTGTCGCTGGTGGCGTCGATCTTCGACATGGCCATCTATCCCACACTGTTCGTGCTCTACCTCACTCGCATGTTCCCCTGGTTCTCTCAGGGATACCGCGGAGTAATGGTAGGACTCGCGGTTGTGATCGCCTGCGCATTGCTGAATATTGCCGGAGTCAAAGTGGTGTCGACCACTTCGCTATGGCTTTTCTTCGCACTGTCGGCGCCGTTCGTCGCGATGGTAATTTTAGCGCCATTTAAATATGGAGCCTTGCTGCACGCGGTCACCACTCCCACAACTTCCAAGGTGGACATGATCGGCGGCCTGCTGATCGCCATGTGGAACTACATGGGGTGGGACAATGCATCCACGATTGCCGCGGAAGTCGAAAAACCGCAGCGGACTTATCCTCGCGCCATGCTGGCAGCGGTTGGCATTGTCGGCCTGAGCTACATTCTGCCCACGGCAGCGGTTTGGATGACTGGGCTCGCGCCGAGCGCATGGGAAACCGGCTCCTGGGCGGACATTGCGGGACTGCTGGGCGGCCCCGTGCTGCGCATCGGCCTGGTTCTCGGCGGCATGATCAGCGCCTTCGGGATGTTCAACGCGCTGGTCATGAGCTATTCGCGGTTGCCTTTGGCGATGGCCCAGGATGGCATGTTGCCGAGTGTGTTCGGCAAGCTGCATTCCAAAACCCGGGCACCGTGGGTGGCCATCACGGTTTGCGCTATCGGCTGGGCCATGTGCCTCGGCCTCGGCTTCGAGCGCCTGGTCACGATTGACATCCTTCTGTACGGCTGCAGCTTGGGATTGGAGTTCGTCGCTCTGATCGCACTGCGCGTTCGCGAACCCAATTTGCCGCGTGCCTTCCGCGTTCCCGGCGGAATGTTTGGAGCGGCTGCGATTGGGATTGCTCCCATGCTTTTACTGGGCCTGGCAATCTTTCGCAGCGAGACCGAGCAGGTGCTGGGGATGAGTTCCTTTGCGTTTGGAATGATCCTCATCGGTGCTGGCGTTGTGGCCTATGGCGTAAACCACGCGCTCAAGCCGACCGGATGGGCCGCCGTGGCGGCACAGAAACCCGAAACTGCCGCATAATAGACTCTTAATTCCTGCCAGATGGGCACCCCTCACCCTTGTCATTCCGAGAAGCGTAGCGACGAGGAATCCGCTGTCTGCCGGCGCTGAGGGAAAAGCGGATTTCTCGCTTCGCTCGAAATAACAATGGGTGTTTGTTGTCAGCGATAGAGACGCAGATTGCTGCGTCTCTATCGCTTTTTAGAGTAAGATTTGTCGCAGGAACCATGACCAAACGTAAATCCAAGGGCGCGTACATGATCTCGGCCGTCGCCGAGATGTATGGCATCCATCCGCAAACCCTGCGACTGTACGAACGCGAGGGTCTGCTGAAACCTTCCCGCACCGAAGGCAACACCCGCCTGTACACCGACGAAGACTTGCAGCGCCTGGAATTCATCTTGTCGTTGGCTCGTGACTTAGGCGTAAACATCAGCGGTATGGCCATCATCCTGCAAATGCGCGAGCGCATGGAAGAAATGCAGCGCCAGATCCAGGACTTCGTGAAATACATTCAGGAAGAAGTGCTATCGCGCGCCAGCGCCGCCGCCGATCCGTCGAAAGGCGCGATCGTACCGATCAGAAGGCCTTTTGTTGCGCCTGTCCCCACGTCAACTAGAAAGAAATAACTTTACCTCTTGTCATCTTGAGCGGAGCAACTGTTTCGCGAAGCGGAGCGGTTGCGGAGTCGAAAGACCCCTAGAATCTGCACAGCACATTGGCCCTAGGGGTCCTTCGACTCCGAGGTTGCTTCGCTTTGCGAAGCAACCACTGCGCTCAGGATGACATGGGGTGAGAGTTATTATGGATGACTGAACATGCTTCCCTTCAAGCTCATCTACAGCGACGACTATTTCCTGCCCATCGGCCAGCATGTCTTTCCTGCCGAAAAATATCGGCGCATTCATGATCGGCTGATCGAAACGAAGGTGGCCGATGCATCGGACTTTCTTACGCCGCATCCAGCATCCGACCAGGACATCCTGCTGGTTCATACACCGGCGTATGTCCATAAACTCAAGACCGGGACGCTTTCCCCTCGCGAAGAAGCCGAGATGGAAATTCCTTTCTCGCCGGAATTGGTGCGGGCCTTCGGGTTGGCGGCGGGCGGATCGATTCTTGCTGCCGAGAATGCGTTGAAAGATCGCGTCGCTTTCAACGTCGGCGGCGGATTCCATCACGCCTTTCCCGATCACGGCGAGGGTTTCTGCATGATTCACGACGTGGCGGTCGCCATTCGCCACATGCAGCATTCCAATAAGATCACGCGGGCGATGACGGTGGACTGTGATGTTCACCAGGGAAACGGGACTGCTGCAATTTTCGCGGGAGCACGAGTCCCCAGCGATCCTCTGCCTTCGACCGGGGCGTCCACTTTGCACACATCTCAGCAGGCCAAAGCTCACACCGTCCACGCCGGTGATGTTTTCACCATTTCACTGCATCAGGAGAACAATTATCCGGCCCGGAAACCGCCTTCCTCAATCGACGTGGACTTGCCCGACGGCATCGGCGACGACGATTATCTTGCGTGGCTCGACAACGCCCTGAGCTCCGGCCTGCGCCAGTTCGAACCCGATTTGCTCTGCTATATCGCAGGCGCCGATCCATATCGCGAAGACCAACTCGGCGGATTGAATCTGACCATTGAAGGGCTCAAGCGGCGCGATGAGTTGGTATTCCGCGTGGCAAGGGCCCGGAATATTCCGGTGATGGTGACTTACGCCGGCGGTTACGCTCGGCACGTTGAAGACACGGTGACGATTCATTGCAACACAGTTCTGGCAGCAAAAGAAGTCTTTGTTAGTTAGGGCTGGTTGGAGCCCACGCCAAACGTCGGCATCGCCGTGGAAGAGCAGTCCTTTCAGGGCTGCGTGTTCCGATCTGCGCGACTACGCGGCGCTGGAAGCGCCGCTCTTCCACGTCACTCCAAGGCAACTGCTAAAATAGTCTCTCATCCTTATGTTCGAGAATCTTTCAGAAAAACTGCAACGCGCGTTTAAGACCCTGCGTGGCGAAGCTGTCCTCAACGAAGAAAACATCGGCGAGGCGCTGCGCGAAATCCGGCTGGCGCTGCTCGAAGCCGACGTCAACTTCAAAGTTGTTAAACAGCTGATCGAGCACATCCAGGAAAAAGCTGTCGGCCAGCAAGTAGCGACAGCGCTCTCACCCGGCGAGCAGGTCATCAAGATTGTCCGCGACGAACTGATCGCGACTCTTGGCCACGATACCGCCAAGGTGAAATTCGCTTCGCAGCCGCCAACCGTCATTCTGATGGCTGGCCTGCAAGGGTCCGGTAAGACGACCACCTCCGGCAAGCTGGCCAACTGGCTGAAGCTTGGCGGACATCGGCCTCTGCTGGTTTCAGTGGACGTTTACCGTCCCGCGGCCCGCGAGCAGCTCAAAGTTGTGGCCCAGGCGATCAAAGCCAATATTTACGAAGGCACAGTCGGCGAGGCCAATACTGCGACGGTCGAGCGCCTGGCGAAAGAAGCCCGTAAAGAGGCCATCATCAGTGGTTCCGACGTGCTTATCGTTGACACTGCCGGACGTCTTCACATTGACGATCAGCTCATGGAGGAAATGCAGTCGCTCAAGCGGATTCTGAATCCGCAGGAAATTCTGTTTGTGGCCGACGCCATGACCGGGCAGGACGCGGTGAACTCCGCCGACGAGTTCCACAAAAAGCTCGCGCTCACCGGCGTGGTGCTCACAAAGATGGACGGCGATGCTCGAGGCGGCGCTGCGCTTTCGATTCGCCAGGTCACGGGACAGCCCATCAAGTTCATCGGCGTGGGTGAAAAATATGATGCACTGGAGCCGTTCCATCCCGACCGCATTGTTTCCCGCATCCTCGGCATGGGCGACATTCTCTCGCTGATCGAAAAGGCCGAGCAGAATGTCGACAAGAAAAAAGCTGAGGAGATGGCCACCAAGGCGCTTTCCGGCGATGGCTTTTCGTTGGAGGATTTCCGCGATCAATTGCGCCAGGTCAAGAAGATGGGCTCGATCAAGAGCCTGATGGGAATGCTGCCGAGCATCGGCCCGTTTTCAGGATTGCAGAAAGCCGCTGACAATGTGGACGAGAAGCAGATTGACCGGGTCGAAGCCATTATCAATTCAATGACTCGTCACGAGCGCCAGCATCATGAGGTGATCAACGGTAGCCGCCGCAAGCGCATCTCCCGCGGCTCCGGGACCAGCGTGCAGGAAGTCAATAATCTGTTGCGCCAGTACGTCCAGATGAAAAAGATGTTCAAGCAGATCGGGAAGCCCAGTTTCGCCCGACGGCTGGCCGGGATGAAGATGCCGGGAGCGTAAGAGAAAATTGGAGCGCTGAGTGTGAACCGCTTTATCACTATCATCCTTTTCATGTTCGGAATGGCATCCATACTTCTCAATGCCCAATCCTCCCCAACTTTTAAATGTGCGTCTGGTAATCTCAGTGAGGAAAAGCCAGCTACGGCAGATGCCATAAAAACCTTCTGGGAGAAACTAGAATCCGCCTTAGAGAAAAACGACAAGCGGAGTCTTTCGAAAATGGCCCACTATCCTCTGTCGGTTTTCTCTGCTAACAAATTCAGTGTTCAATCAGAAACCGACTTCATCAAGGATTTTGACCGGATCTTTCCCAAGAACCTACGAGAAATGCTGATTAGACAACGATCAGAGTGCATCAGTCGGGTAGGAGCTCAGGGCTTCT
Organism: Terriglobales bacterium; assembly: GCA_963762965.1. Lineage (GTDB taxonomy): Bacteria > Acidobacteriota > Terriglobia > Terriglobales > Acidobacteriaceae > DATBAX01. The sequence continues at coordinate 2,469,678 of CAVXME010000001.1, read as the reverse complement.
CAGTTGGCTCAGGGCAAATTTGGTTTGATCAATATCCGGATGGTAAGGTCAGGTTCTTTTCAGTGAACGCGGTGGTTTACGCTGGAGAGTAAGAACCATGGATAACGGTCCAGAGCGCTTGCATCATATGGACAACGGAATTATCAACCTGCAAAGTCCCTATTCCGTTCCGGAGACCTTGGAGCGTGTTGAATCGCTGCTTGTAGCCAAGGGACTCACGGTTTTTGCCCGTATCGACCACAGCGGAGAAGCGGCCAAGGTTGGGATGGAGATGCATCCTACACAGCTTCTGGTATTCGGCAGTCCGAAGTCCGGTACGCCGTTGATGCTGGCTTCGCCAAGCGCGGCCATCGACCTTCCGCTGAAAGCGCTGGCCTGGGAAGACGACAAAGGAAAGGTTTGGCTTTCCTACAACAGCCCGGAGTATTTGCAGCAAAGGCACAGCATCCCAGCAGACCTGATCAAGAATATTGCTGGCGTGGGTGCACTGCTGCAAAAGGCTTTGGAGTAATCGTCAGGAATTTCAATGAAATGGCGCTCCCTCGAGGAATCCGGCCCATCGACTGACATCCGTCCGCTGCGCGAAATTTTCGCCGAGCGCAAAGAGCTCATCGCCAAGTATGTTCCACCGGAGACTCAGGCCGTCCATAGCCGCGCCATTGCAGAACTCAAGCAATCGGGCGTTTCGGAGCGTGTTCTATCCGTTGGCGCGAAGGCTCCAGGGTTCGAACTCAAAGATCACAACGGCAAATCAGTTTCTTCAGCCGAACTGTTTGGTAAAGGCCATCTAGTGATCTGCTTCTTCCGCGGACGCTGGTGTCCATTCTGCGTCGGTCAGATGGAAGCCATGAACCTCGTTCTGCCTGAGATTAAAGATGCCGGAGCATCACTCGTGGCCATCTCTCCGCAAACGGTGCAGCAGTCGTTCTTCATGGTCGACCAACATAAGCTGCGTTTTCCCTTGCTCAGCGATGCCAACAATCAGGCCGCGCAACAATTCGGGCTCGCCTATCGTGTCCCCGATTACCAGCAGTCGGTTTACCGGCGAGCCATGATCAATTTGCCGTTCGCCAATGGTGATGACAGTTGGCAACTTCCCATCCCTGCAACTTACATTCTCGACCGTGATGGCACCGTTCTCTACGCCTCGGCCAATCCGGACTACACCGAACGTCCTGAACCAACGGAAATCCTGCAAAAACTCGCGCCATTTTAACTCCAGCCCGCAATCCCGAACCGAAAAACAGATCTTTGCATTAGTATGATTGCACCCATGGACACGCCACTTTGGAGCGCCAAAGACCAGAGTAAACGGCTGATCGAACTGACTGCCGGCACTGGTGACGAGCACACTAAAGAACTCCCCCTGCGCCGAGATGTGCGGTCTCTCGGCATGTTGCTCGGCAGAGTGATGGTGGAACAGTCAGGCCAGCCACTGCTGGACGCGGTCGAAAAACTCCGGCGTCTGCTAATCAGCCATCGCGAGCAACCGGAGACTCGTGGATCCAGCATCGATTCTGAAGACCCGCAAATGGCCGAAGCGAGGCGAATCGTGGAAGGCTTTGCCATCGACGATGCTTATCGTGTCACCAAGGCGTTCTCCATCTACTTTGAGCTTACGAATCTCGCGGAAACCAATCATCGCAAACGCCGTCGACGCGCGGGCAAACTGCATGCCGACCAACCACCGCTGCCCGGATCGTTTCGCGGAACCTTGCTTCGTTTGCGAGAAAAAGGCATCAGTGCCAACGACGCGTTGACCGCGGTTCGGGAAGTAAAGGTAGTGCCAGTGTTCACCGCGCATCCCACTGAAGTGGCGCGGCGAACGGTGCTGTTCAAGCGGCGCAGGATCGCGAAGCATCTGGAGCGCCTGGATCGCCTGCCTTTATCCGGGCCGGATGCGGCAGCTTACGAGGATCTGATTCAGGCGGAGATCACGGCCCTATGGCAGACCGATGAAGTCCGCGTGGAAAAACCGCTGGTGACCGATGAAATCCGCATGGGGCTCGACCATTATGCGATGTCGATCTTTGCCGCGCTGCCCCGGCTCTATGCGGAAATTACGGATGCGTTCCGGGAAGTTTACGGCCTCGACCTCGAAGACAGCGATCTGCCGGACCTTCTCACCTTTGGTTCCTGGATCGGCGGCGATCGTGACGGGAATCCTTTCGTCACTGCTGATTCCACGCGCGAGGCTCTGCAAAGGGCGCGGAACGCCATCATCGGCCACTACATCGCCGAAATGGAACGGGCGATCGATCAGATCAGTTCTTCGTGCAAACAGGTTGCAGTTTCCGAACAGCTGAAGTCTCAATTAGCCGACTACGCGGCCCGCATTGGTGACGAACACTCGCGCCTGGCGCGGATTTCCGAAACCGAACTGTATCGCCGCTTCATGAATTTTGTGGTCTTACGGCTTCGCAATAGCCGCGCCGAAGGCGGGGAAACCAACGGCTACGCTATCGCCGCCGAGTTCGAACATGATCTTTTCATCCTGCGTGACAGCCTGCACCAGAATCGTGGTCAGAGCTTGGCAAGGCTGCTGCTCGATCCGTTGTTGCGAAAGGTGCGCACTTTTGGATTTCATCTTTCCACTCTCGATATTCGCCAGCACGCCCGTGTGCATGCGCAGTTCTTAAGAGAAATCTCGTCGGATGCCTCGCAGAGTGAGCCAGCCGGGAGTTCAACCCAGGCACCGGATCTGGTCGAGACTTTCGAGAGTATTGCGCGGATGAAAAAAACCTACCCGCCGACGGCCATCCGCAATTACGTGATCAGTGGCGCGGAATCCGAGGAAGACATTTTTGCGGTGCTCCGTCTGGCGAAGATCTGTGGCGTTCAGATTGCGGCTTCGGGTGACGATCCCGGGATCATGCCGGTCCCGTTGTTTGAGTCCATTGAGTCTCTACGTTCGTCGCCAGAAATTATGGGACGGGTGTGGAGCGCGGAAAGCTATCAGCCGCTGCTCGCTTCCTGGGGCCAGTGGCAGGAAGTCATGCTGGGCTACTCGGATTCCAACAAAGACGGCGGCATGCTTACCAGCCTGTGGGAGTTGTACAAAGCGCATCGTGAACTGCACCGCGTGGCGCGGGAGCACAACGTCAAGCTGCGACTTTTTCATGGACGCGGCGGAACGGTTGGACGCGGCGGCGGGCCCACGCATCGTGCCATTCTGGCGCAGCCCGTAGGAGATTTTTCGGGACAGCTCCGGGTCACCGAACAGGGCGAGGTGCTGAACTGGAAGTACGCCGACCCCGTGCTCGCCGAATGGAACATGGAAATCATGATTGCGGCTTGTCTCGAGGCCCTCACCCGCCCGGACGGCCCAGCAGCAGGTACAGACCGGCCGTGGGACTCAGCCATGGAGCAAATGTCGGGTGACGCATTTGCGTTCTATCGGCAAAACATCGCCGACAATCCCGACGTACTGCAATATTTCGAGCAGGCCACGCCGGTGAACGAACTTGAGTTTGCGCGGATGGGGTCGCGTCCCGCCCGCCGCAGCGCGAGCCGCAAACTGGAAGACCTACGCGCCATCCCCTGGGTGTTCGGCTGGATGCAAAGCCGCCACGCCGTGCCGGCGTGGTTCGGCGTTGGCCACGCTCTGGAACGTTTTGTGGCTGGCGGCCCAGCCCAGGAGAAAATACTGCGGGAAATGATGCGCGAGTTCCCTCTATTTTCGGATTTGATCCGCAACGTGGAACTGGCCATGGCGAAAGCCGATCTCACCATCGCCCGGCTCTACGCGGCTCTGGTGAAAGACACAGGCCTTCGGGAACGAGTGTGGGAAATGCTATCCGGGGAATTCGAGCGTACCCGGCGGATGATTTTGTCGATCAAGGGGCAGAAGACGCTTCTGGAAAACAATCCCGTCCTGTCGCGATCAGTGAGACTGCGCAATCCCTACGTGGATCCAATGAGTTTGATTCAGGTCGAATTGCTGCGGCGCAAGCGGGCAGGCACGAACACGGACGAACTGAACTACGCGCTCGGCGCCACCATCAACGGCATCGCCGCCGGACTGCACAATACAGGGTAGATGACTCCGGCAAGTCCTATGGAATGAGTCAGACAGTGCTTCACTGCGTGCCAGGAGAAGCACTGTCTGAGCGATCGACTCTTTAATCTAGTCGAAATCCATACAAATTCTGAGTTGGTGCTCGGCTTCGTCAATCGCATGGATTGCGTCAATGCGATGTCCGTGGAAGTCGTGCGCCGCATGTTCCAGGTGGTCTTTGGCATTGTGCAAGGCGTCCAGGGCTGCGTGGATTTCCGGATGCCGCTCAAACGCCGGGGAAGTCGGAGTGAAGGCCAACATGAAGGCCACCACCACTAAGATGCCCATCATTCTCTTTATCATCATTTCTCCTTATGCTCGGTCCGACTTAAGGCTCGGACTGCCGTTCTGGTACTTTCGCTGAACTGTCACTTTCGGGCGCGCAAAATCCCACCAACGCGTCCCTGCCCAAGCAATCTGACCTTTTCGGCAGATTTTACTACCGCGGCTCTCGATTGGAACCAGCCGTACATGTTGAGTCAACAATCAAACCACCGGGTTGATGGTCGAAAGCTGCCGTTTATGCGAGGCTTTTCCACCTTGCCATCTCGCCTAAGTTACGGCATAATAATGGTTTGTCTCATCCCTGCCAGGGTGGACTACGAAAGGAAACAAGTTCAGTGTTAATGATTCGTCTATCGCGCACGGGTGCGCGCAAGCAACCGCATTATCGGGTCGTCGTGATTGAGAAGGAACGCGCCCGCAATGGCCGGCCGGTCGAGGTCGTGGGAACGTACAATCCCCGCACCGAACCCGCCAGCATCGAGCTCAAACGTGAGCGCATCACTTACTGGATTTCCAAGGGCGCCCAGATGTCGGACCGGGTCAGCAAGATCGTGGCCAAGCCAGTTCCGGCTGCTGCCGGTTCGGTTGCCTAATTCCCAAGTGCTTGTCCCAGAAAGCCTAACCAGCCCATCAGGAGCCCGTTTTGACTGAGCCGACAATCAGCGCGCCAAGTGCTAACGTGCGGGCGATGATCGAGAAGGTCGCGAAATCGCTGGTTGAAGCACCGGATGCCGTCTCGGTTACTCAGGTTGAGGAAGGACCGGAAACGGTGCTTGAATTGACGGTAGCCGAAACCGATATGGGCAAAGTGATCGGCAAGAATGGGCGGACCGTGCGCGCCATGCGGAACTTGGTGAGCGCAGCCGGGGTGAAGGCCAATAAGCGATTTGTCCTGGAAATCATCGAGTAGTGGTTCCTGGAATCGGCGGAGTCGGCCATGTCTGACGACTTCATCACGCTAGCCTGGGTTCGCAAGACGCAGGGACGCATTGGCGAAGTTGCGGTTGAGCCGCAAACCGATGTCCCGGACCGATTCCACGAAGGAATGCATCTGTGGGCGCTCGCCGAGGACGGCAAACGGCGGGAATTGCAGCTTGAAGGATTCTGGCCGCATAAAGGCCAACTGGTTCTAAAGTTTGCCGGCGTCGATTCGATTTCCGACGCCGAAGCGCTTTTGAAGTGCGAGTTACAGGTACCCCGGTCCGAACGAGCGCAGTTGGAGTCGGGCTGGACTTACGTCAGTGATCTCGTCGGCTGCGTGGTCTTCGACGGAGATCGCTCGATCGGCGAAGTGAAAGATTTGCAGTTTGGGGCGGGTGAAGCGCCCCTGCTGATCGTGCGGTCGGGAACGAAAGAATACGAGATCCCTTACGCGGAAGCGTATCTGCGTAATCTGGATCTGAACGGCAAGAAGATTTTCATGCAACTGCCCGAAGGCCTGCTCGAAGTAAACGGGCCGCTAACGGCAGAAGAAAAGCAGGAGCAAGGAAGAAAGCAATAAGTTCTTGTCATCCTGAGCGGAGTGACTGTTTCGCGAAGCGAAGCAGTCACGGAGTCGAAGGACCCCTATAGCTGAGAGTCTGCCGGGTCTAGGGATGCTTCGACTCCCTCATCGTTCACGTTGTGAACGATTCACTCGCTCAGCATGACAAGGGGTTCTAAATGAAGATCGATATCTTAACGATCTTTCCCGATTTCTTTCGTGGACCGCTGGATTTTGGCATCGTCCGCCGGGCCCAGGAAGCTGGACTGGCGACGATTGAAGTACACGATCTGCGGGCATTTACGCATGATCGTCACAAAACTGTAGACGACCGCCCATTCGGCGGCGGCGAAGGCATGGTGCTGAAGCCGGAACCGATCTTTGAATGTATTGAGGCCCTAAACCTCGCTCCTCGCAAAGAGCGAGTTCAAGGCAGCGTGAAGGAAAGCCTGGTACTGCTTTCAGCGCAGGGCAAGCGCTTCGATCAGGGTGTTGCTGCTGAACTCGCCACCCTGGAACGAATCGTCCTGATCTGCGGACGCTACGAAGGCGTGGATGAGCGCGTCGGCGAGCACTTGGCTGATCGTGAGTTGTCCATCGGCGACTATGTATTAAGCGGCGGCGAATTGGGAGCGGCGGTGATAGTTGACGCTGTCACCCGGCTGATCCCCGGAGCGCTGGGAAACGAAGCTTCTTCGCGACAGGAGTCGTTCACCACGCAAGTGGAGCCGCAGGCTGGAAATGGCGCGAACTCTACCTGCGGATCAGGCGGTTTGCTGGATTATCCGCATTACACGCGTCCGGCGGATTTTCGCGGTATGGTGATTCCTGAAGTGCTGGTTTCAGGCAATCACGAAGAGATACGTAAATGGCGGCGCCGCACCGCGCTGGAAAAAACGCTGCGCAACCGTCCCGAGCTTCTGGATGGGGCGATCGCTCAGCGAGGAAGACAAGAAATTGCTGGCCCAGATTACGGGCAACAAGATTCAGTAACGAGATTAGAATTTATTTTGGAATAGAGGAAAAGATCATGTCGAACCTGATAATCGAAAAACTCCTGGCAAAAGCCAAACGCACAGACATTCCTGATTTCGTTCCCGGCGACACGATTCGCGTGCACGTCAAGATCAAGGAAGGCGACAAGGAGCGTGTGCAGGTGTTCGAAGGCGTCGTCATCTCGCTGAGCCGCGGCCCGCAGGCCAGCTTCACCGTCCGGAAAATGAGCTTCGGTCAGGGCGTCGAGCGCATCTTCCCCATGAACGCCAAGGTGATCGATAAGGTTGAGTTGGTGCGTTCCTCCAAAGTGCGCCGCGCCAAACTCTATTACCTGCGCGGACTCCGCGGCAAAGCTGCTCGTCTGAAAGATGTCGAGCGCGAACATCTCGCGGCCGTGATCCCCAGCGAAGAAGTGACCTCCTAATCGGAGGCTCAGAAGAGGGCAGCCGAGTTCGCTGATTTTGGGTGGCGCAGCGCGCTTCGAGCGCTGCGTTTAGCCCCGCTAACGAGGTTGCAACTCCAGTTCGAACGACTCTTCCAGCTTCTTCTCCGCCAGCTTGCGCAGCAGAAATTGAAGCATCTGGCGATCGCCTTTGCGGATCTCCCGAAATTCAATTCCCAGACCCTGTGCGGCATGCTTTGCCTGCCCTCTCATGCCCAAGGCATAATTGGCAATCGTTAGCTCCACCTTCAGGTCGGTGCCCGGAGCAAAAGCATGTTTGCCAGTGATCAGGCACCCACCCTCAGACAAATCCTTCAACACAACTTCCGTCGGGGCTGCACTTAGACTCTGATTCTGTAATTCAGCCGTTCCGTCAATGATGAGGAAGCGCGAACGGCGACGCCGATTGCTGTCCTGCGGCTCAGAATTCAATCGGCCGAAATCAGTTTCCCGCAGAATGGGATCGTAGATTTCTTCCATATCGCGCAATTCCGCGCCCCACATCATCCGTTCGGTTTCCACGCACTCAATCCCAACTTGTCCCCGCAGCTCGGAATTCGGTTTCCCCACCCAAATCACGCGGCAGAAAGTTTTGTTATTGCGGGTCCGTTCAATGGCAATAATATCCCCGGCTTCCTGCACCGACCGCAAGCCGGTGATGCGCGCCCCGCGCGGTGAAATGTCGTAAGTGCAAGCCATGTCCGGACAAGGCTTATTGTCATGGTCCCAATAAGTGACGCGAAGCGGCAAAGCCACCTGGATACGTTTGTCCAGGCGTTCAGGCAAAGCCTGTTCCGGATGTTGGGTGGGAAGTGGTTCGCTCACAGCAGGCCTACGCGGGGCACTCCTTGCACTCGAAAGTAACAACCGCGGACGCGCTGGTCAATTTACATGCGTAACCCGGCCTCGGTTACTGACGAATACCCACCCAAACCAATGCCCCCAGACTTGTCATTCCGAGAAGCGCACAGCGCTGAGGAATCCGCTGTCGCCGGCGGCAAGGAAACACTGGACTTCCGCCCGAAATGGCAGGGCGCCACGAGTTAAACTACACTTTCCCCCTTGCTCCACAGCCCCAGTCTCAGCGAAGATGCTCCTATCTTCACTTCTCGGATAAGTGTCTTCTAATCTAAAACTCGCTCCTGACAAACCAATCTCCGCGTCCGCCGCGAAACTTCGGCTTTTGAAGCGCCTGCGATGCACTCTCAAGTTTGAGAAAAAGGCCTGGGCCGCAGGCGCCCTCCTGGTCGCGGGCGTGGACGAAGTGGGACGCGGTTCCCTGTTCGGATGTGTCGTCGCTGCCGCCGTCATTCTCGATCCCGAATATCGCCTGCGGGGCTTGCGTGATTCGAAGCTGCTGTTGCCGGAACGACGCGAGATCCTAGCGGAACGCATCCGCGAACATGCCATCGCCTGGGCCGTAGCTGCGGTGGACGCCGCCGTCATTGACCAGATCAACATCTATCAGGCTTCGCGCGTAGCCATGCGGGAAGCGGTCTCGCGCCTCACACCCAACCCGGACCACTTGCTGGTAGATGCCGTCCGCTTGGACTGCGACCTCCCACAAAACCCCATCATCCACGGTGACGCGCTTTCTGTCTCCATCGCCGCAGCTTCAATCCTGGCTAAAGTCGAACGTGACCGTCTGATCCGAGAATGGGACCCGATGTTCCCCATGTACGGATTGGCCTCAAACAAGGGCTATAGCACTCCTCGCCATCTGGCAGCTCTGCGCGAGCACGGCCCGTGTCCGCTGCACCGCCAGTCATTCGCGCCGGTGTGGCTCAACCCCGTGCCGCAGGAAGTGCTGCCGTTTCCACTCGAAGAAGACTCCTCCGTTCCTTCAAATGACTTGGACAATCAAGCCGTTTAGTTTATAAAGCTTAAGCTGAATCGGAGGAACTAGTATGAGTCCTGCCTCAATGCTGCCTGCTGCCGTCGCGGTGTCCCATATCACTGGAATTGACTGGCTGGTGATCGGAATCTATTTCTGCATTCTACTGAGTGTGGCCTGGTACGTAGTCAGCAGGGCCAAGGACTCCGCCGCCGATTACTTTCTCGCCGGACGCAATCTGAGCTGGTGGATCATTGGCGCCTCCATCTTCTGTTCGAATATCGGCTCCGAACACGTCGTGGGCCTCGCCGGCGCAGGCGCAACCAGCGGCGTCGCCCTGGCGCATTATGAACTGCACGCCTGGTGCCTGCTCGTTCTGGGATGGGTCTTCGTTCCCTTCTACATGCGTTCCATGGTCTTCACCATGCCGGAATTCCTGGAACGCCGCTTCAGCACCGGATCGCGCTACGTTCTCTCCATCGTTTCGATCATCACTTTCATCGTCTCGAAAATTGCCGTCGGCATTTTCGCGGGTGGCGTGGTCTTCAGCACCCTTCTCCCCGAGATGCATTTGCAAATCGGCGGCACGAACATCGACAGCTTCTGGATCGGTTCCGTGCTGGTCATCGTGCTAACCGGTCTGTACACCATGCTGGGTGGTATGCGCGCGGTCGCCTACAATGACGCAGTCCAGGCCATCGTCCTCATCACCGGATCGGCGTGCTTAACGTTCTATGGATTGGCAAAGCTCGGCGGATGGAGCGAACTGCGCCATCTGTGCGGATCGGACATGTTCAATCTCTGGAAGCCGCTGATCCCGGCCGGAGTGCAAGGTACATGGGCCCCAGTGCTCCAAACCAATGCCGCTGGGGAAGTGGTAAAGCAAGCCTGGTACTTCAACGGCAACTTCCCCTGGCTGGGCATGCTGTTCTGCGCGCCCATCATTGGACTCTGGTACTGGTGCACCGACCAATACATCGTGCAACGCGCCCTCGGCGCCCCGAACCAGACCGGCGCACGCCGTGGCAGCATCTTCGCGGCATTCCTCAAGCTGTCGCCAGTCTATTTGTTCATCATTCCCGGCATGGTGTGCTATGCCCTGGCCAAGAGCGGCAAAGTTCCCGAACTCGCCGTGATGATCGGCCCCGACGGCAAAGCCATCTCCTCGGTCGCCCAGGGATCCTTCCCCATGATGGTCGAGTATCTCCTGCCTCCCGGCCTGCGGGGCATCGTGGTGGCGGGCTTGCTCTCCGCCCTGATGGGTTCTCTCGCCGGAGTGTTCAATGCCTGCTCCACTCTCTTCACCGTGGACATTTACGAGAAGTGGAAACCCGCCGCCAGCCAGCATCAACTGGTGCGCGTGGGCCGCATCGCTACCGGCATCATGGTGCTAATCGCTCTGGCGTGGATCCCCGTCATCAAGGGCGCCAATGGGCTTTACACCTACTTGCAGGCAGTCCAGGGTTATCTGGCACCGCCAATCTTTGTGGTGTTCTTCTTCGGAGTTTTCTGGAAGCGGCTCAACGCGCAGGGCGCGCTCTGGGCCATGATCGTGGGCTTTGTGATGGGAATCTTCCGCATGCTGGTGGATACCCCCGTCACCCTGGGCCTCTATGGCCTTGGCAACGGATACCCTCAGGGATCATTCCTCTGGATCGTCAACAACTTCTACTTCCAATACTTCAGCGTGCTCATTACGATTGTGTCAGCGATCGTGATGGTCGGCGTGAGTTACATGACGGCCGAGCCGGATTACGCCAAACTTCAAAACCTCACCTTCGCCACTAAGACCTCCGAAGACCGCGCCCAAACCCGCGCCAGCTGGGATTGGCACGACGTGGCCGGCTCGGCGGTAGTTCTGATTTGCATCCTGGGAGCCTATTTGTATTTCAGAGGCTAGATTGAGTTTGTAATAGATCTCATCAAGGACAACCAACATGAATGCGGCAAGAGCAAGGTGGATTGTCCTCGCATTAATCGTTCTAGCCGCAATGTGGGGAGTCTATAGATACCGCGTCCGTATAGAGGCTTGTGCTTGGCATCTTCGGCATGGAACGCACCTCGTTATCGGCAACTACATTGTTCCAGTTCCGGCGAACTGGTATGTGGAGAACGAAGGAAACGGTGGCCAGCTTTTGTTTAGGCTTGATACCGACGATCACACGCCGTACAGGAATCTGAAATGGCATTCCTCAATATTGATTCTCCCCGAACGACCGATGAACGATCAGGGCCTAAGCCGTCTGGTCTCTCTCGACGAGGATTTCCTAAAGAAACAAGGGGTGAACCCCATTCTCGAACGGACATTCGACGTCGGTAATGAAGCGATCCATTGCATGGGTGGCGGCCGACTACCAAGCCCGTCGAATATGCCAGATATATTCGATGCGGCACCGATCTCGTGGCAGTGTAAATCAACCGTCGGGCTTGACTTGGTAGTCATCGGTACCGATTCCGATATAAAGCAAGTCTGGGAGATCGTGTCAGGAATTCGCAAGAAACAAGCGTGAAGCGAGTTAAACTATCATCAGGAGATTATTCTATTTATGGCAAAGAACCACTACGTCACCAAAACCAAGCGCCGCAACAAATCTGGCAAACGATCTCACGAAGGCCGCGACACCGCACTGATCCTGAAACAGCTAAAAGCAGCCGACAAAGCTCGCGAGGCAAAAGCCACAAAGTAATCGCCGACGCTGCCAGAACGAGGCGGGAGGCCCACTTCCGCCGCCGAAGCCAAATAACCGGGTGCCCCGTTTCTCGCGTCCTTTGCGAGAAGCGGGATAACCACCACGGATCAGTGCTCGATCACATAGCTCGAACCCTAATCGTCAGCGCCCTCCTACTCATTCATTCGCACCCTCTCATTTCCTCCCTGAGCACAAGATCGAAAACCTGCTGTTTCCCCGAAAGAGAGTCTGTGATGAATGAAACATGCGGTAAGGACGTTGAGGGACCGGCCGGCCCACTTCTCGCAAAAGACGCGAGAAATGGGGCACCCGGCAGGCCTGTGTATCAATCGTGGTAAGTGTTCCCTCACACCCCCGCGGCCATCCCCAACTTCTTCCTCATCTCCCTGGCCAGTTCATCAATGGCTTGCAGTTTGACCTGCGCCGCCGGAGGCAGATTCGGCGCCTGCAGCGCCATCTCGCAGGAAAGCAGCATGGCGGTCACAGTTCCCTTCAATTCATTCCGCAGAGCCCGTTCCGCGGCCTGCCGTGCGACTACGACTTCTTTCGAGCGGCGGTGCAGGGCTGCACGCAACTCGCGCACCACGCGTTCAATCCCGCTGATGGCGAAGTTCACAAAAACTGGAGTCGCCATCTCCATGTGCTGCAGCACTCGCTCGCTTTCATCGGGGGCGGCTTCGACCAGCGCCTGGTCCATCACCACTGCCGAATACTCTGCGGCGCGCAAATGCGTTGCCCCTTGCTGCAGACTTATCGCGACCTCCACCGACTCAGCCAGAGCTTCCTCGATGGCCTTGGCGCAGTCCTGACCCCGGATAGCCGGCGTAATCAGCAGAATCATGCTGCATTCATTGCACGTCGGCAGCCAGAAGCCAATCACTGAAAACGCAGGTCTTACCGTCGCCCCGCCTAGTTTCCAGTCCCATCGTGGGACATCCGACCCAATTACGCCTGATCTTTATCATGCTTGGTCTTTGTCACGCCTGGTCTTTCTCAAGCTTGGTCCAGCGAAGAGTATTCCTTCAGCTTGCGATACAGAGTCGTCTTGCCAATCCCCAAAAGCCGCGCTGCCATGAGCTTATCGCCATTAAGCTGGCTGATCGTGCTAAGGATAGTCTGCCGCTCCAGTTCCGAGATCGGCAGGATTTTCGCCGACCCGTCTCCCGCCACCGGGACGCCGCCATTACTCCCATTGATCGCGCCCGGCAAATCGGCAAGCTGGATCACCGGGCCCGTGGTCAGAGCGCAAGACCGCTCCAGGCAATTCTCCAATTCCCGCACATTGCCCGGCCAATCGTAGGCCATCATGACTTTCATCGCTTCATCGCTCAAGGTTCGTTCTGTTCCGCATGCCCGTGACAAGCGATCCAGGAAATATCCCGCCAATAGTGGAATGTCCTGCCGCCGCTCACGCAGAGCCGGAATCCGCAGGCTCAATACATTCAGCCGGAAATACAAATCGCGGCGGAAAGTTCCCTGCGCCACCGCTTGCTCGAGGTCGCGGTTCGTCGCCGCCAGAATCCTCACATTGATCGTCACACGCTTGGTGCTGCCCACGGGACGAATTTCCTTCTCCTGAATCGCCCGCAAAAGTTTCGCCTGCAAGTCCACCGGCAGTTCCCCCACTTCGTCGAGGAACACGGTTCCACCTTCGGCAATCGCAAGCAACCCTTCTTTCGATTGCACGGCGCCGGTGAAAGCCCCTTTCACATACCCAAAAAGTTCGCTTTCGATCAACGTGGGAACCAGCGACCCGCAATCCACCGGGATAAACGGCTTATCACGAAACGGCCCGGAAAAATGAATCGACCGCGCCACCATTTCCTTGCCCGTCCCGCTCTCGCCAAGAATTAGCACGGGATGAACACTGTGCGCGGCCTTGGCGATGATCCGGTACAACTTTTCCATTTCCGGCGCGCGCCCCACGATGCTGCCAAAGCCTTGCTTCGATTTGATCTTCTCGCGCAGGATACGGTTTTCCGTCCGCAGCTTCAGGTGACTCGCCACGCGATCGAGCAACATGCGAAGTTCGTCCATGCTGAAGGGCTTGGTAACGTAGTCGTAGGCGCCGTTTTTCATGGCCTGCACCGCCGACTGTACAGTGCCGTAGCCGGTCACCACCACCACTACGGAATCCGGCCGCCGTTCCTTGATACGATGCAGCGCCTCGAGTCCCCCAGCTCCGGGCAATTTCAAGTCAAGCAGCAGCACATCCACGTTCTGCGACTCCATGACCCGATAGGCGTGCTCGGCCGAATCGGCAACCGAGGTCGTAAAACCCAGCGATTGGGCAACCTCGCGGCAAACCTCGCGGATGGCGCGCTCATCGTCCACGATCATCAGGTTCAGGAAGTTCGCGCCTTCGATCTGTGGGACACTCGGCGATATGGCTGCGGCGGTCGTCATAAATTTCTGCCTCGGCTTCTTTTAAATCTCTTCGGGAACTTCAATGATTGCGGTTTCTGCTTCGACGGATGGCAGATGGACCACCACGGTTGACCCTTTTTCCGGCACACTCTCAACCTCAATGCTTCCGCCCAACTGTTGAACCAGATCATGAACCGTCGCCAGTCCCAGACCGTTGCCCTGGCCGGGCTTCTTGGTGGTAAAGAATGGTTCGAACAGATGGTTGCGGGTTTCCTCGTCCATGCCGAGACCGGTGTCGGTCACTGCGAATGCAATGTTGGATTTGGGTCCATTGCGGGTGCTCAGCGTGATGCGTCCGCCCTGCGGCATGGCGTCGCGGGCATTCAACACCAGGTTAAGAATGATCTGGTGGGCGCGGGTGGGATCCATCTTCACCAGCGCCAGGTCGTCGGCGAGGTCAGTAACCAGTTCGATGTTTTCCCCCAGCAACCGCGCCAGGAGATTTCCCACGTCCCCAACCGCCTGGTTCCATGACAACAATCGTGGTTCGATCGATTCCCGCCGGGCCACCGCCATCAATTGCTGGATCAGCGCCGCACCGTGCTCACCCGCCATGCGGATCTCTTCCGCGTGATGCCGCAAACGGTCGTCTTTCAATCCCGCCAGCAGCAAGTCGCAGTACAGCATGATTCCAGTCAGCAGATTGTTGAAATCGTGCGCCACGCCGCTCACCAGCCGCCCGATTGCCTCCATCTTGTGCGACTCAGACTGCTGTTCCGAACCCACACCATGACTCGCCTCGGGAGCGCCTATGATCAGGAGATCGCGGCCGTTTACCTTGAACTCAGCGACGGATGCTTGCACCTGGCTGCGGGCACCGTTCTTGCCGCTAGCATCTCGCATCCCCAGGCCGGGACTGAGCTCAGGGACGAACTCCTCCACCGGCCGGCCTTCAATGTCCAGCTTTTGAGAAAGCCCGAATCTCTGTGCAAATCCGCGGTTGGCATAGAGAATTCGGCCCTTCTCCGCAATCGCCAACCCCAGAGGGAACGCCTCAAGAGCAGCGTTCAGCATCCCGGGATCTAGGGAGGGTTCGTCCTTCGGCTGTAGTTTTGTCATTCCGTCCATCGATAAAGCCTCTATGTCCAACGAAAGCATCGGCCACAAATGGGCGCGACTATAGAGAAGTGCGAATTCGGGAAGAGCATAACTGCAACCTTCAATTCCCGAATCGGGAAGCCCGATACAAGAATTCGCCGTCCTGCCCTGCTCCTCATTTGGGAAGTCTAGGCCGCATTGCGGCTCTTGCTAAGGGCACTCGTCACCGAACGGTTGTGACATGTGAACATGGCGGGATGGGTGTTGCCTCGGTGTAAAAAGCTTTCCTGCTTGCCCTTTGCGGCAGGGAATGTTACATAGATTGCGTTCGTTTTACAGTAGTTCAGGCCCCAGGCTGAAGCCGCTCCGCAGCGTCATGGCCGGTTGTTAGCGTGCTTGCTTCCGCCACATACCCCAGGGAACATTGTGACTTTCAGGGCATGCGATCCGGATCCATAACAACGGATGGATGGCGCCGTTTATTCTTAACGGCGACGTTGCTATGGCTGTGCGGCTACGGCTCGGCGCAGGGATCGAATTCTCCTCTCACCGCAACGGTCGCTGCCGGCGCCGATCGTGGCTATTACTGGAATGTCTGCCAAGCAATGATGAAGGTTGCCAGTCAAGAGAACTTCCAGATCACTTGTCTGCTGACGCAGGGCTCATTGGGGAATGTGTACGATCTGGAGCGCGGAAACGCGGATTTCGCCTTTGTACAGAGTGATGTAGCCCACCGTGCATGGATGGCCGAGCCTCCGTTTGAGTGGCCGCATCCGCAAATTCAAATTGTTGCGCCTCTATTCACCGAAAAAGTTCACATCCTGGTCAGGCCCCATCAGTACCTCACTTCAGTGGCCCAGCTCAAAGGCAAGAAAATCTGGATGGGTGAAGCGAACAGCGGCAGCCGGGTTTCGGCCTCTGCCGTTTTGCAGGCGGCGGGGTTGCCCGCCGATCCGCCAAGCGCAGTGATTTCATTGGACAGCCAGATGGCTTTTGCCCTGTTGGGGAAAAACCTGCCCAACGAGCCGATGTTGCTGGACGCAATAATCGATTCCGAAACGCCCTCTCCTGAGGCCTTGAACGGATTGCTGCTCTCTCTTGGAATTAAAACCATGCCTCTGGACCTGCCCCAGGGCGCGGGAACTATCACACTTCTTTTCCGTCCCGACATGACGATTCACAGTTTTGCCGATTTGCCGGAGAAAAAAGTCTGGGCTGGGGAAGGATGCTGTTCGGACCGGGCCGCAGTTCTGGCGGCGCTTGGCCTCACGAAAACAACTTCAGAAGAAGTAGAAGTTACTGAGGATGTGGCCACCAGCTTGGAAAAGCTTAAAAATCATCAAATCGATGCCATCATCCAGCCCAAACAATTCAGTCCCGCGATGGTGCAGGCTATTCTGAAGCTACACGGCTTCGGGACCTTTCCCTTTGCATCCGATCCCAGGACGAACGGCAAAAGCAAACTGGTGGCATTCCTGCGGCCCGGGCTCACCATTTCCGCCAGCCGGGAGCTGGCTGATGCCTGCAAGACAATCTGGTGGCCGCAAGGGAACCAGCCATTGGACGAGGCCGTGCTCCAGACCTTGCTTGCCGGAAACACCCCAGGTGCAAAGGACCGCAAAACACTGATGGAGCGCGATATTTCCTACAAAATGGCCCTTGAACTACTCGTACTGGGAGATCTGGACGCGGTTTTTGACACCACGGTCGCCACCAGTCCAACCATCTCCGCTCTGATGGACAAGACCGAGATCGGTCTTCTCGGGATCGACCGGCCCCTGGTCGAAAAGCTGGTGGACGACAGTGCCAGCAGTAAAAACGACAGCTATGTGGAAACTTCCTTTCAGCATTCGACTTATCCCGCTCTGAGCCAGGGCATTTATACCGTGGGCGTGCAAACCTTCTTGTTGGCCGGACCGGGAAAGCAAGGAGCGCAAACCCAGTCCGCAAGAGTAGCCGCCATGGCGCGACTTCTTCGTTACCAGCAGAGTGAAATACAAGAAGCGATTTTCGGTTCACCGGAAGTGGTGCGAACCTGCCCCGCTCCCAGTTCACATGCCAGCGGCGGGAAGACCCCGAAAGCGCCGTTCCGGCTGACCCTGCTGGGCAGCCCATTGAAACATCAAGTGTATGACCCTAACCATGGAATCGATCACGTCCACCCCATGGCGCTCGGGTTTCTGGTAAAGCCGGGACACCTCCGCCGAGGGACATTGCAGCACGTGTTGGTGCTGGTCTCGGTCACACTTGTCCTGACTGGAGCCGCGCTTCTGCTGGAACGAAAGCAGCGGCTCAGCGCGCGTTATCGCGCCGGCATTCTATTTGTTGTGGCCTGCCTTTTCCTCTGGGGTCTGGCAGCGATTTGGCTGCAAACGGTTGAAGGAGATGTGACCCAGGAATTTTCGACCGTGAACGAGGCCGCATCCTCATTCGGGAAGAACGTTCTCTCGCAACTGCACTTGCCAGTCACGGCGCCCGAGCCGAGCACGCCGAGCGGCCAGCAAGTTTTGGAAGTCTTCTCCTGGCTGGGCGCTCTGTTGATCGGCAGTATCTTCTTGCCCTTCCTCAAACAGATTTGGGTGGGAGAATTCCTGTCACGCCTGCTGGGATCGAGTGCGTCGGATGATACGAGCGTTTCCGATGGAACGGACCCGATGGGCGATTAACACCGATCCAAAATAAAAGGGAGGAGCGGACTGGCCGCTCCTCCCTACATCAACCACTCTTACAAGCTGCGTGTTCTACTGCTTCTTCTTTGGGGCTGCCTTCTTTTTTGCCATCGGCTTTGCCGCTTTCCGGTCGGCTTCCCTGCCACCGATCAGTGTCATGGAATCCGCAGCATTGAACGGGTATTGCCGGACTGAGTTCTCAGTCTGGCCGGCAGCGTTGAGGGTAACGTCCACCCGGCGATTGCTAGCCATCCGGATGGTCACCAGGTTTCTGAGCGCCCGACCACGCTCTTCCGGCGTCAGATCGGAATTCTGTTCCACCGACTGCTTCACTTCGTCGCTGGTCAGGTTATGTTGTTTGCCAAAAGCCTTGGTCTCGATGTCCCCTTCTGGAACACCATTTTCGACCAGGAAGCTCTTGACGCGGGCAACGCGACGCTCGGACAGTGCCTGATTGTAAGCATCCGAACCGCGGTGGTCAGCGTGCCCTTCGAGGGTAAGGTGGGCGTCGGGCTTGGCTTCAAGATATTTCTTGAAGTCGGTGGCCAGAGCAATCAGCGTTTTCTGCTGGCTGAGGACCAGACCGCCATCGGGCTTTGCCGCCGTGGGCTTGGCCGTTACGAAGTAAATGCTGTGCAATGCCAGCCGGGCTTCCAGCACCTTGTCCACAACCGGTGCGGGAGGCGGTGGAGGAGCATTCACGGTCACTGCGGTCGAAGCCATGGAGCTCAAACCACGTGAATCCGTGCAGGTTGCGCTTACGGTAATGGATCCAGGCGAAGCGCCGGTGGTGTCCAGAGTCGCCGTGCTGCCGCTGCCGGAAACGCTGCCTCCGCTGGCCGACCAGCTGGCCGTGGATACCGAGACATTGTCCGGGCTGGTGCAAGTGGCGGAAATGCTGGACTTTCCACCCACCTCGACAGTCGAAGGATCGGCCGATAACGAAACCGTCGGCGGATTCTTGGGCGGTTCCTTCACCGTGAAACTAGCAGTGCACGTAGCGCCTACGCTCTTCTTCATCTTGGCATCTGTGACCTGGGCCGAGACCGTGTAGCTGCCCCCGGCGACCCCATTGGTGTCGATGCTGGCGGTGGTGTCCTTGCCGGTGAGCTTGCCGCCGTTGCCACTCCAGGTATAAGTCAGAACGTGCTTGGGATTGAAATTGCTGGCTGCGACCGTCGCCGTGACCGGCTCGCCGACCATCACTTCACTAGGCTGTACTGAGCAACTGGCGGCAGGAGTGACCGCTTCGGGATATCCCCAGGACCAAACAATGCCAGTACGAAGTCTCGCGCCCTCGAGGCTCGCGCGCCGCAAATCGGGGAAATCCAGGGACGCGGCGTCGGCATAATTATGGCGAGACCATACGTAGTCCACCTCAAACAGTCTCCAAGAAATGGTGGGCGAGAACTTCAAGTCCATGCCGCCGCCCACGATGGCTCCCAAACCGTTGTTACCGTCCAGTCCCGTAACTTTAAGACGGTTGTAGCCCAATAAGGCGTGGAGAAAGTAGTTTGTATTGTCGGTTCGAACCATGAACCTGGGGCCGACCGAAAAAGTGGTCACCCGATTCGAGTCACCCCAATTGAAGCCAAAATCTGCCTCAGCTCCCCAGTGGGGGTCGAAGTTGTAGGTGAGGGCGGAACCGAAACCTTTGCCCTCATCCGGGATCTTGTACGAGGGTGGATTGTTTGGATCTCCGGCAGGAGCCGGCACTGTGCCACCGGGGTGCAGCCATTGATAGCCGACAAATAGATCCACTTTGGGAGTGTCTTGATCCTGTGCCAGCGCATTGCCAGGGAAAAATGCGGCCAACATCAGGGCGAAAATAGCCAACAGCACACTTCTGATTCCTAACCTCGTCAAAGCTGCCATGTAATCCTCCGGGGTGCGCGGTTGCTGATGTCTCTTAAGATTGCTAGGCTAAACTGGGGTCCGCATAAGAGACTTGGACTTTGAGACATTTCCGCGTAACTGTGTATTCTAACCAAGAGCACGATTGAAACCAACACCTAGATCACTCTTTTTCCGGCCAAATAGTAAACTAAGGTCGCTACATGTAGTCGAAGAATTCGGATTGTGGAATACAACTTCTCCCTAATCTCATATTGATACCTAATTTCAGCGACCTAATGTGTATGTTTGGAAGATTCTGACCGCGATCGATCTCCTGCTTGCGGCGAATGTCAGAAGCCTCAATAATGCTTGCGGGAGCCTACTTCCACACTTATGAGCCAGGAAAAAGTACTGATCGTCGAAGACGAAGAAAACGAGCGCACCGGCCTGGCGGAACTGGTCTCTGCTTGGGGCTATCGCGCCGAAACCGCCAGCGATGGGGCCGAGGGATACGAAAAGATCACCAGCTGGTTGCCCTCGATCGTGGTCACCGATCTCAAGATGCCACGCATGGGTGGACTCCAGCTGCTGGAAAAAATTGGCAGTGACGGCCAAACCATGGCCGTGATCGTAGTGACCGCACAAGGCACCATCGACAGCGCGGTTCAAGCCATGCGAATGGGCGCTTACGACTACATCACCAAACCCATCGACACCAACCGGCTGCGCACCATTCTGCAAAACGCCTCGGCGCTCATGGGCACACGGGTGGAACTCGAGGTCACGCGCCGCAAGCTGCGGGACACCGGCTCGTTGGGAAGCCTGGTGGGGCCGTCGAAGAAAATGCAGGAGATTTTTCGCCTCATCGAAATGGTGGCGCCCAGTACGGCATCGGTGTTGATTACCGGAGCCAGCGGCACCGGCAAGGAGTTGGTGGCGCGCAATATTCACGATCTCAGTCCACGCCGCAATAAGCCGTTCGTGGCCATCAATTGCGCGGCCATTCCTGAGACCCTCATCGAAAGCGAAATTTTCGGCCACGAGAAGGGCGCTTTCACGGGAGCCCTCGAACGCCGCACCGGATGCTTCGAATTGGCCGAAGGCGGAACTTTGCTGCTGGATGAAATCGGCGAGATGCCCATCGCCACCCAGGCCAAGCTTTTGCGGGTGCTCGAAGACCGCAAGCTGCGGCGGCTGGGCAGCAAGGTGGAAACCGCGATCGATGTCCGGGTGCTTGCCGCCACCAATAAAGTACCCGAGGAGGCCGTGGCGCGGGGTGAGCTGCGCAACGATCTGTACTACCGGCTGAATGTTTTTAACATTCACATGCCACCATTAAAAGAACACAAGGAAGACATTCCAGAACTGGTGCGCACTCTGCTGGCGGACATGAACGCCAAGCATGGACGAAAAGTCGCCACCATCAGCGAAGCGGTTTTCAATTTGTTTCGCAACCACTCCTGGCCGGGCAATGTGCGCGAATTGCGCAATACGCTGGAGCGCGCCATCATCGTCTGCGACGGCGCGGTGATCGAAACCAAGCATCTCCCGCCGGGCTTCGGACAGGTCATGGTTCGTACTTCGGCGGACGATCCTGATTCCATCCGCCTGGGTGTGGGTACCACGGTCGGAGAAGCGGAGAAATTGTTGATCCTGAAAACGCTCGAATCCACCAGCAACAATAAGACGCGGGCGGCCGAGATTCTCGCCATCAGCCTGAAGACTTTGCATAATAAGCTCAAGGAGTATGGGAGCGCCGCAGCGGACGCGGCCGACAAGGAAGAGCCGGCGCTAGCACTTCTCATTACTTGTCAATTAAGATTTGCGGAAAAGAATCGCCGCGGAGGGCCAACCTTCAGGCACCGTCCCGGCTCTGATTAACCAATGCGGCGAAGAACCCAAATCGTCCTTACGGTCACGCTCATGGTGGCCCTGCTGGTGACGGCATTTTCCTACATTTATATTTCACAATTATTGCAGCAGCGTATCAATACGGCCCGGAACACCGCCGATAACCTCACTTCCCAACTGGCCTATGTGGCCACCAATGCCGTACCCGATTTAACCAGCACCAAGGTCGACACCAACAAGCCGGAAGCGGTCCGCCAGGGAATTGTGTATTACCTGGGCACCGACCGCGACCTGAATACCATGCTGGAATCGGTGGTGGGCAATTGGCCCACCGTGCTGGACGCGGCCATTGTGGATGCGAATGGAAATGCCATTCTGCACAGCAATCCTGACCTGGTGGGCAAGCCTGTCCCCAACCGCCCGGGCTTCCAGACTATCCAGGAGGCCAAATTTCGCCGCAAGCTGCGCATGGTTTACAACCCACCCACGGTGTACGAAGTGCGCCTGCCATTGCAATTGAATGGCGCGCCGTTCGGAAGCATTCGGGTCGGGATCTCTACGGTGTTTTTGAGACATGACCTGACGCCCTGGTTGCAGCATGCGGTTATTCTTTCGGGAATCGCCATTCTGCTGTCGCTGGTGATCGCCGCCGGGCTTTCGCGGCTTGCGCTGGGTCCGCTGGAACGCATTGCCCGCAGCCTCGACAATGTCAGCTACGGGGACAGCGAAGCGGCCCCGGAGGAAGAAGCGGCGGAAGGGGCCACGCTCGATGAATACGGCCTGGTCACGCTCAAGATTGCGCACCTCGGACGCAAGATGCGCGACGCCAAAGAAATTTTCTCCGCCCTGAAGAGCAATGTGGACCAGATCATGTCCAATCTTCAGGACGGTCTGATGGTTTTCACGCGAGATTCCCATGTCGTGCTGGTGAGCGCTTCGGTGGAAACTTTTCTCGGACGCCCGCGGCACGAACTGCTGGGTCATACGGTGAAACAAATCTTTTCCGCTGAGTCGAACCTTGGCTCGGTGGTGCTGGACGCTTTTCGACTACAGCACCCCATCGAGCAGCAGGAAATTGATGCCCCCAACGGAAAACAGGTACTGATTTCGCTCGATTTCATTCAGGAACGAGGTTCCCAGAGTGGCGCGCTGGGCGCATTGTTGACCATGCGCGATGCCGAATCGGCGCGGCAGATTGAGGATGAGATTGAAATGTCGCGCCGCATGTCGGCCAGCGGACGGCTTACTCGCGGCGTGGCCCATGAGGTCAAGAACCCCATCAACGCGATCGTTCTGCACCTGCAATTGTTGCAAACCAAGCTAAAACAGACCGACCCGGAAACTCGCCGCCACATGGACATCATTGACAGCGAAATCCACCGCCTTGACCGCGTGGTGCAGATTCTGGTGGATTTCACCCGGCCGCGCGACCTGCATCTCGAAGAAACCGATTTGCGCCGGTTGCTGGAAGATGTGCTTGCGCTGGCCGCACCCGACGCCGGACAACATGGGGTGAAGCTTGTCCGCGAATTCCCCGCCGAGCCGTTGCTGGTGAAAGTGGACAGCGATTTGATGAAGCAGGCCATTCTCAATATCGTCCTCAATGGAGTGCAGTCCATGCAGCAGGGGGGAACTTTGACCGCCTCCGCACGGCGCGAGGACGATGTGATCGTCACCGAGATTCGCGACCAGGGCAGCGGCATCCCGACGGAGCTTCACGACAAAGTTTTTGAGTTGTATTTCACAACCAAGAAAGATGGCAGCGGCATGGGGCTGGCCCACGCGTTCCAGACAGCGCAGTGGCACCACGGTTCGCTGGATTTTGAATCGGCTGTGGGTAAGGGCACCATCTTCAGGCTCCGTCTGCCCTTGGTGGAAGCCAAATCTGTGGCGCTCAAGGAAGCAGTGGCCCGGAGCTAGATGCTCACGTAGGGGCGGGTGCCCTCACCTGCCCTGCTAGGTGGTATTTTGGCGAGCTTGCGCTCGCCGGCCCAGACGAGGCGTCCGGGCCTACGCGGCGCCGATACAGTAGAATTCGGTTTACCGCCCGTGAGTTTCCGGGTATTGAAGTTGCTATGTCTCTGGCCATGATTCTCGGAGTGTGTTCGCTGCTGGTGCACCCGCCCGGTGGTTGGCTCGCGGGGCGAGCTTTGATGTCCCAGGCGGCCCCGTCACTGCAAGATTCTGCTACTCCTGACGCTCAGCAGAATCCCGCTCCGGTTCAGCCCAGCGATCAGAAAAGCGATCAGAAAACAGAACCGTCGCCCGATCAAACTCAACCTCCGGCTGCGCCGCCGAAAGCCAAAACGGCGGCTTCCAAAGCCGCACCCAAGAAACATCGTCGCCGAAAGAAACCGGCAGCGCCGCCCACTGACGGGCCAACGAAAGTGATCGTGAAAAACGGAGGTGCTCCTGATCCTACCGTCCAGCTGTCTCCAGGCGTCAGCGCGGAACAGGCCGCGCGGCAGCGTCAGGGCACCGACCTGTTATTGTCCACGACGGAGTCCAACCTGAAAACGCTGGCGGGCCGCCCACTCAACTCCGGCCAGCAGGACATGGTGACGCAGGTGCGGGAATATATGAAACAGTCCAAAACTTCCGCAGATGCAGGCGATTTGCAACGCGCCCATAATCTTGCATTCAAAGCCAAGTTGTTATCCGACGAACTGGCGAAGCAGTAGAAGAACACTTCGGCTTGCGACTATGGTTGCTTGGCTCTCGCCGTATTCACCTTGGTCAAAAGCTCCTGCGACATAGGCTGCACGGGCCCCTGGATCTTTACCGCCTCCATCAAGACCTCACGCGCTTCGGTCAGCTTGTTGATCTTGGCATAGGCAAAGCCCAGGTAGTATAAGGCTGTGGCGTACGACTGATCGTCCTCCCCTTTGAGTAATGCGCACGCGGACTTAAGCTCCGGAATCGATGCCAGGGTCTTGTCCTGCTTCATGTAGGCGTGGCCGAGGGTTGAATGTGCGGCCCCGGCTGAGACCTTTCTGGTGCGGTCGGCGTCCGGAGCATCGGCTTTGGCGACAGCAATGGCCTTTTGCGCATAACTCACGGCCTTGGCGACGCTGCCGGGCTTGGGGTCGTCCACATAGGCGTTCGCCATCAGCAGCAGGACCGGCAGGCTGTTGGGATTCGTCGCCAGACTCTTTTCGCCATAGGCAATCAGCCGCGGCGTGTCTTTGAGCTGCGTGAAGGAGAGCATGGCAAAGGACGCGAGCGGGTCTGCGAAGGTCGAGTTGGGAAATGCGGGCGTGAAGAGCTCAATGTAGGCCACGCGTTTGCGGGCGTCGGTTTCACTCGCTATCGCATTGAAAGCCGTGGCCTCGAAGAAATCGTAGGAGTTTTTCGCGGACTTCTTTTCGTCTTCCACCGAGCTGGCGAAATCCTGGTCGCTCACGCCTTCAGGCTTGGGGTCCTTGCCAATGGCGTTGTAGGCTGCTCCGGCTTGTGCGCAATACTGGACAATCTTTCCGTTGTCTTTCAGCTGTTGCGCAATGGTCGCCTGGGACACCAGAATATCGAAATTGTGAGGAGCGACGGCCAGTGCCTTGTCGCCGTAATCCAGGGCCTTCGGCAGATCTCCCGTGGTCTGGTAATACTGTTCCAGCTGCCAGTTGGCATAAGCCACCGCCTGTGGATTGGAAGCAAACGTCTTCAGGAAATCCTCGTACATCGCGGGTTTCTTGGCTGCGTCTGGCTCGGCGGTAATGACTTGCAGCGCCTGATCTTCCGGCGAACCGGCGGGGATGGTGATTTTGTCGGATTGCGAGTGGAGAGAAATGGAAAGCAACAGAACGGCCAGTGCTACGGGAAAGCGACCGAGCTGCATACGTCACCTCCGCAAATTTTCAGCGGAGGCATCGTAGCTCTGAATCGCGGGGGATGCAAGCGATGTTCGCGTAGGGGTGGGTGCCCTTACCTGCCCCAGCTCGCCTGCCCAGACGGCGTCCGGGCCTACGTGGTTCGTGGCGGCAATGGCGATTTCAGGAGCCCCTCGGCTGTTGTGCTATAGTCTGGGCCAATGCGTGAGCGCGACCAGAAGAATCCGCCTGCGATCGCGGAAAGCTCACCTCACGCTGGCGGATCGCAGCAGCCTCGGTCCTTGCGGCACTCGATTCTCTTCATCGTTCTTGTTGCATTTCTGCTTCGACTGGCCGTGATCACCATCGGCCATACTTACCGCATCACTCCCCGCCGCGATCATTTCCAATTTGGATGGGAAATGGGACGCTTGGCGCGTTCGATCGCGACTGGGCAGGGATTCAGTTCGCCCACGGATTTGCCCACCGGCCCCAGCGCCTGGGCGCCGCCGCTTTATCCTTATATTCTCGGTGGCGTTTTCAAACTATTCGGAATTTACAGCGCGGCTTCGGCCTGGGTGATTCTTGCTTTCAATAGCGTCTTCGGCGCGTTGACCTGCCTCACTCTCTACCAGATCGCGGGAAGGATGTTTGGGACCACGGTGGCCCGCGCGACTGCCTGGACCTGGGCCGTTTTCCCCTACTTCATTTACTGGCCGGTGCGGGTGGTTTGGGAGACCAGCCTTACCACATTCCTGTTGAGCCTGGCTCTGCTGATGACCTTGCGCATGGCGGATGAGCCGCCTCGTCCGCGGGTGTGGATTGGTTTCGGCTTGCTGTGGGGCGTGATCGTGCTGACCAATACTGCGATTGTGAGTCTGTTGCCGTTCTGTTTGCTCTGGCTGTGGTATCGCTCGTCGCGAAATCCTCGGCTATTCATCGGGGCGAGCACGTGTGTGTTGGTTGCTGCGCTGGTGGTTAGCCCATGGCTGGTCCGCAATTACGAAGTCTTCGGACAATTTATTTTTGTCCGCGACAATCTTCCGCTCGAGATGCACGAAGCCAACAACGACCAGTCCGCCGGCCTGTGGACGCGCAGTGAACATCCTGGCAACGATCCTGATGCCATGCAGAGATTTCAGCAATTGGGCGAGATCCGCTTTATGGAGGAAAAACAAGAGCAGGTAAATCAATTTATTCGCGAGCATCCCGGGCGATTTGTGTGGTTCACCGTGGAACGCGTCGGATACTTCTGGGCCGCTCCGCCGCAACTGGCCATCGTCGCGGGATACGACATGATGATCGCCCGCCACACAGAATTCCTGCTGGCAGCGGTTCTAGCTTTCGCGGGCCTATGGCTGACCCTGCGTAACCGGGTGCCGGGCAGTTTTCTTTTCGCGGCATGCCTGCTGTTCTATCCACTTCCCTATTACCTTGTGAACCCCTTCGTTCGCTACAAGCATCCCATCGAACCAGTGATGACTTTGTTGATCGTTTATCTGCTCGCGGAAGCCAGCAAAGTTCAGTTGCGATGGCCATTCCAGAAGTCCTCGAACTGAGCGGGGTTCTTAGCGACCTTTGCGATTCCCTTTGCGTACTTTGCGGTTAAACGCTTCTAACCGCAAAGGTCGCGAAGAAAAGCCGCCAAGGACGCAAAGAAAAAGCAAATCGAGATTCTGAATCTGTGTAATCACTCCGAACAACAATTGGCGAGCCTGCGTCCATCATTTAAAGTCTTAAAGATGCGTTCCATCCTGCAGAAACCAGCGCTGCGTTATATTTTCGCGGCCAATGTGATTTCCATGCTGGGCAGCGGGATGAACACTGCTGCCGTCGCCTGGTTTGTACTGCAGGCCACGCATTCGCCGGTGGCGCTAGGGATGTTCGTGGTCGTACAAACCATTCCAGCCATGTTGATGCTGCCATTCACCGGCGTCATCATCGACCGCGGAGACCGCCGGCGGCTGGTCATGATGCTCGACGCCGGCCGCGCTGTCGTCATTCTTGCGGTTTCCATTCTTGCTTTTCACGGCAAGGCCAAGCTCTGGGAACTCTATCTGATGAACATGCTGGTGGCGGCGGGCTTCTGGATGTTCTGGCCCACCATCACCGCGCTCATTCAGGAATTAACCCCGGACCAGGAGTTCGTCCACGCCAATACTTTTCTGTTGGCGGGCATCCAGGGCGGCTGGCTGATGGCTGGGGCTCTCGTCGGATTTGTCTACAACCACATCGGACTGGGCGGAGTGCTGCTGATTGATTTCTCCACCTACCTGGTGTCGTTTCTCTGCTACTTCGCGGTGCGCAAGGGACGGCATGTGGTGCCTCGTCCCCAGGAATTGCGGACTGACATTCTTGCAGCCGAAACTGCGGTCGGGCGTTTCCTTCGAGAAATGAAAGAAGGCATGGATTTCCTGCGTGCCAATCGCAGCGTGGTCATGATTGGAATCAGTTGGGCATTATTCCTCGGCGCGATGTCGTCCGGTGGCGTGGTCACCGCTCCCCTGAGCGATCAGGTCTTCCACGCTGGCGCTGTGGGCTACGGCTGGCTGAATGCAGGCTGGGGGACCGGCGCATTCCTCAGCATTCTGTATGCCCCGCAAGTCATCGCCAGACTGGGCGGCAAGCGCTCGATTGCGCTGTCCATGGGGCTGGTAGCGATCTGCGTGACGGTGGCTCCACTGTCTTCGATCCTGGCCATGGCTGTCGGCTTCTACGGGCTGATGGGATCGGGGCGAGGAGTGGCAGGCATCGCCATGAATACCAGTCTGATGGAACAAGTGCCGCAACATTTTATGGGACGAGTGCAGAATACCTTCTACTTTGCCGGTACCGCGCTACAGATTGTTCTAGCACTAGTGGTCGGCGCGGTGGCGCAGTTAAATCTGGTTGCTGGATTTTCCATCATTGGCCTGGTCTATGCCGCCGGATTTGTCAGCTCGAGTTGGCCGGTGAAGACGGCGGCGGTTCAAGAGGCCAGCCTTATGGAATAATTTCAGATTGCAGATTTTAGATTGTAGATTGAAGAACCAGCGCGGCGGGCCGCCGGACAACAATCTGCAATCTAAAATCTACAATCTGAAATCTTACTTCTTCCTCACCAAGCTGTTATTCTTTTCCCTGCAAATTTTATCAGGAGACATGCATGTCCTCCAGCCTTGAAGGTCGGGTGGCGGTGGTTTTCGGGGTCGCCAATAAACGCAGTATCGCGTGGTCGATCGCGCAGGGACTGCACGAAGCCGGCGCCAAGCTTGCCGTCACCTATCAGAACGAGCGCATGGGACTGGAAGCCAAAGACATGATCCTCGCTCTGCCCGGCGCGGAAGCCTTTCAATGCGACGTATCGAACGACGCCGAGATTGACAATCTCTTCGCCCAGCTCAAAGAACGCTATGGCAAACTGCACGTTTTGGTGCACAGCGTGGCCTTCGCCCCCGCCAACGAACTCACCGGGGAGTTTGTAAATACCACCCGCGAAGGTTTCCGGATCGCCCACGACGTCAGTGTCTATTCGCTCATTGCGGTTTCGCGCGCCGCCGCCGAACTTATGGACGATGGCGGCAGCATTATCACCATGAGTTATTTCGGGGCCGAGAAAGTCGTCCCCCATTACAACGTGATGGCCGTCGCCAAAGCCGCGCTGGAGTGTAGTGTGCGATATCTCGCGTATGACCTGGGCAAGAAGAAAATTCGGGTCAATGCCATTTCCGCGGGCCCCATTAACACTCTGGCTGCACGCGGCATTTCGGGCTTTGGCGATATGCGAAAGTCCCACGCCGAACGCGCTCCGCTACAGCGCAATGTGGATGTGAAAGAAGTCGGATCAACAGGAGTGTTTCTGGCTTCGGACGCCAGCTCCGGCATCACCGGGGAAGTCATCTATGTGGATTGCGGCTACAACATTATGGGATTTTGAACCACAGGCAATCTCATCAAACTCTTGTCATCCTGAGCGAGTGTTCTTTGCGAACGAAGGACCTATGTATTTCCGCTCCATCGTCATGCCACTCCCAAATGCACAGGTCCTTCGCTACGCTCAGGATGACAATTTGGTTATAAAAGCTCATCCCGCGAAAATGCGGATGCGCCGATCGTTCTCGCTCAACCGCTCCAACGCAATCTCGACATCCCGCTCGCGCACGAAGCGGGCAAACTTCTCACCCCACTCGATCAGCAGGATACTGTTCTCTGTCATCAGATCGTCCAGACCAAGCGTTTCCAACTGGCGCGGCGTGTCCACACGATAGAGATCAATGTGAAAAAGATTCACTTCCGGCCCGCGATACTCATGTACCAGCGTGAAGGTAGGACTGGTAACGTCTTCAGCCGAAGCAGCGTGGAAAGCTTCCGCAATTCCCTTGACCAGCGTGGTTTTGCCGGCACCGAGGTCGCCACGCAGCAGGACAATTTTGGGAGGAAGAAGATTTTTGGCGAGACTTCGCCCCAGGGTGATCGTCTCTTCTGCGGAATGGGTGATGAATTCTTGCGTGCTCATTTCTGGTCGCGTGATCGTCTTCAGGCATGATCAAGCCAGACCAGTATAACGAGAGCTAGCGCACACGGAGTAAAAGGCGGCCGAGGAGAGTTGGTTTATTGCCCTTTAGGTAGCGTCCATTGGGAGGAGCGCAGGCCTAAAAAACTTCTGTCGGAAATCGAGTCCAAGGCCATGCGCAGCACACGATGATCGTCGTCGTCCAAGGCGATAAAGCGGAACGGTTGCAGGACGCCATCTGTCGCCCGACGCGTGGGTGCCAGCATCTCGGCCATGCCGTGAACAGGGCCGGAACCGGTCTGGAAAGCCACCTCGACGAAGTCGCCGCTGGACAGCGCCTTTGCCAGCCGCAGCAATCCACCGGTCATGGAGACGGTGTAAAGCCGGGCTTTGGCGCGTTGTCCACTATCCGACTGGATAAGCGCGGAAATGATGCTGTTGAACTGAATACGCGGAGCACGCTGCTGCGGGTGGGGCTGGGGGAAGTGTGTCATAGCAACTTCACTATGCCACCCCCGTCCGCGCGTGGACAGATTACCGAAGCAGCTGTCCGGATTCGAATGCCGAACCAGCGCCGCCAGGTTACTATCCCCGCAAACCCGCCACCAGCGGGCACTTAGAGGGATTACGGGGGATTTACGAAATACCGAGATCAGGCCCGCCCACCAATTTCCACAGATTTTTCCTGCGCCGACTGACGTACCCGCCGGAAGGCTTCCGGCAAAGCTTTTATCAGGTCGGTGGCAACCAGCGAGTGCTCTCCCATGGTTTCACAAGCTACATCGCCGGCGAGGCCGTGAAGGTGGACAGCGGCGATCACAGCCTCGAAAATTCGGCCCGGTTTTTGTGCCATTAAGCCAGCAACCATCCCAGTGAGAATGTCTCCCGTCCCACCCGTGGCCATACCCGGATTTCCGGTCGTGTTCACCCAAACTTCCCCACTGGGCTGAGCAATCAGCGTTCGATGGCCTTTGAGCACGACAATCAATTCGTGCTCGCGGGCAAAGTTGCGGGCTGCGTTAATGCGATCGCATTGCACTTCCGCGATGGTGCAACCGAGGAGCCGCGCCATCTCGCCGGGATGCGGCGTGATGACCAGCGAACGTCCTTTGCCGTTTAATTCTTTTGCGCAACCCTCGAAAGCGTTGAGGCCGTCAGCGTCGAGAACAATCAGGTGTTTCTGATTCTTCACCAGATCGCGCACCAATTCCGCGGTCTCGGGATGACGCGAAATGCCAGGGCCGATAGCGATGACGGTTTTGCCCTTCGTCAATTCGGCAACGTGATCTTTGGCGCTTAACGAGATGCTTCCGGTATCTGTTTCTTCCAGCGGCTCCGTCATGAGCTCGGGATGAAGCCGGCCACCGTTGCCAGAACGGATTTAGGTGTGGCGACCGTCGACAACCCTGCCCCAGCTCGCAGCACGGCCATCCCCGCCATCGCGACCGATCCGGCTTTACCCAGAGATCCGCCCAGTACGAGGACATGCCCAAAGCTGCCTTTGTTCGAATCCGGCGGACGCGGCCCAATCAGCTGCGCGATGTCTCGGGCGGTGATTAGGTTGAGATGCAACAAAGAAACTATGGCTTCGTCAGGCGAACCAATGGGCGCAATCACAATGGGCCCGCGGGTCAATTGTCCGAAAACTTGCGCAGGATGAGGAGCGGTGAAGGTCACCACGGCATCCGCACGAGCTATGATTCCGTTCTGCTCAGTAATGGCGTCGGCATCGGCTCCCGAGGGAATGTCCACGGCGACGATCGGCGAAGAGGTGGCATTCAGCGCCGCGATGGTAGACCCGTAAAGTTCGTTCACCGGAGGCCGAAAGCCAGTTCCGAGAATCGCGTCGATCAGCACATCCGCACCGAACACCGCCCGGACTTTATCGCTCTTCAAATCCTTGCCGGACTTAACGATCACCGGCTTGATGGCGAGCTTCTTGAACATTTTTGCCGCATCGCCACGGAGTTCTTTTGGATCCGCGAGTAAGAGTACTCGAACCTTTTTCCCTGCTTGTTTTAACTTGCGCGCGACCACAAAACCATCGCCGCCGTTGTTCCCTTTGCCACAGATCACGCCAACCACTCGCGCTTGCGGATAACGTGACAAGGCAAACTCCGCGACCGCAGTACCCGCGCTTTCCATGAGCGTCAGCGACGATACGCCAAAGCGTTCGCCGGTCACGCGGTCGATCTCGCGCATCTCGGAAGCGGTAACGATTTTCATGAGGGCAGCTGTCAGCCATCAGCTTAAACCGTGAGATCGAAAAGGGGTAGCGAGATGCGGGTCGCAAGAAAAGCAGGGCCTTATGCGTCAGTACGGCGCAAGACCTGACGGCGGAGAGCTTCTTTCCAGTCTGCCCCGTAGAGACGCAGCTTGCTGCGTCTGCCGGCAGCGAAAAAGAGACGTAGCGAGCTACGCCTCTACGAAAGGAATCACGGAGAGGAATCACACCGTAGGCTTGGCTCCTGCCTCCAGCGCTTGCACCTTGCTGTGCTTGCGTCCGTAGGTGAAGTAGAAGACCAGCCCGATTACCAGCCAAACAAACAGGCGCAACCAGTTCGTCCAGCCGAGGCCGTAGATCATGGCGCCGCAGACAATCACGCCCGCCGTCGAGACGAACGGAACCGCCGGGACCCGGAAAGCCCGCTGTAAATCCGGACGCCGCCGCCGCAGGATCCAGACTCCGATGCATACCAGCACAAAAGCAAACAGAGTTCCGATGCTGGTCATCTCGCCGACGATGTCCTCCGGAATAAATCCTGCAAACAGTCCGGTAAAAACGAAGAACAGCATGTTCGACCGGTATGGCGTGTGAAAACGGGGATGAACTTCGGAAAAAATCTTGGGAACAAGGCCGTCCTTGCTCATCGAATAGAAGACCCGGGACTGCCCTAGCAGCATCACCAGAATCACGGATGAGAACCCTGCCAGGATCGCGAGTGTCACCGATTTTGAAAGCCATTCATAGCCATGCATGTACTTGGTGATGGCAAACGCAACCGACGCTTCACGCCCGGCAGTACGAAAGTCCTGGACCGTTGCCACACCGCTCAGCACATACGCGAACAGCACGTAAAGCACTGTGCAAATCACCAGCGATCCCAGAATGCCAATGGGCATATCACGCTTGGGATTTCGTGCCTCCTGTGCAGCCGTTGAAACCGCGTCAAACCCGATGTAAGCAAAGAACACCACTCCGGCGGCGCCAAGAATTCCGAGCAGGCCGCCGTAATGGTGACTGATGCCCTGCGGTGTTACATAGATCGTCGCCGGTGGAATGAACGGCGTGTGATTGGCCGGATTCATGAATCCCCAGCCAATGGCAATCACCAGAATGACGATCGTCACCTTTAGGCAGACGATAATGCCATTCACGATGGCAGATTCCTTCGTGCCCTTGATGAGCAGGGCCGAGATCAGAAAGAGAATGATCAGAGCTGGAAAATTGATGATGCCGCGCGTTCCCGTGTCCGCTGTCTGAAGCGGAGAATGGCACCACTGATAGGGAAAGGAAATGCCGAACCAGCCTAGCACGCGGTTGAAATATTCGCTCCATGCGATTGCGACCGTCGCCGCGCCCACGGCATATTCCAACACCAGGTCCCAACCGATGATCCAGGCGACCAGTTCTCCCATGGTGGCGTAGGAATAGGTATAAGCGCTTCCCGCCACCGGGATCATCGAGGCGAATTCGGCGTAACAGAGCCCGGCGAACGTGCAGCCGACTCCCGCGACAATGAATGCCAGCGTCACCGAGGGTCCCGACCGGTCGGCGATTGCAGCGGCGGTTCGCACGAACAAACCCGCGCCGATAATGGCGCCAATTCCAAGCATGACCAAGTTCATCGGCCCCAGGGTCCGCTTGAGACTGTGTTCCCCAGTCTCCCCGGCCTCCTGCATGAGCGTGTCGATCCGCTTTCTCGCCAACAGATTCGCCATATTCTCCTCAGGCAACGGACGATTCAGGCACCGCGCGTCGCGACCACAGAAAGTACACCGGAATCCCCAGCAGGACGATGATCAATCCCGGCCAGGTAAATTGCGGTTTGTAGCGCAATAGTACGACATCAATGAATAAAGCCATCACAATATAAATCGCCGGCAACACCGGATACCCGATGGCGCGATACGGCCGCTCGGCATTCGGACGCGTGCGGCGCAACACGAACAGCCCAACAATGGTCAGAATATAAAACACCAGCACGGCAAAAATAATGTAGTCCAGCAATTGCCCGTAGCTGCCCGAAACGCAAAGGATGCAGGTCCAGACCATCTGCACCATCAGCGAAACCGCCGGCGTCTTATAGGTGGGATGCAGTTTGGCGACGCCGCGGAAAAACAGGCCATCTTTCGCCATCGCATAATACACGCGCGCGCCCGCCAGAATCAGGCCGTTCACGCAACCAAAGCTGGAAAGCATAATGGCAATCGCCATCATGTAGCCGCCCATCGTGCCAAACAT
Source organism: Terriglobales bacterium (assembly GCA_963762965.1). GTDB lineage: Bacteria > Acidobacteriota > Terriglobia > Terriglobales > Acidobacteriaceae > DATBAX01. Next base: position 2,435,307 of record CAVXME010000001.1, on the reverse strand, counting down.
TTGCGTCAGAACAGCCGTGGCCACACGGTCTTCGGTCGCATACTTGATGCCGCGGTCAAGAATGGTTGCGCCGTTTGGATCACCCGCGAGTGGCAGGACATTGAGATAGATAATGTTGCATCCGATGTAGAGCGCAATCACCACACCCGTGCCGAGCGCCAGCGAAAGCGGAAGATTGCGGCTGGGATTCTTCACTTCACCAGCAGTAAATGTCACATTGTTCCAGGCATCGGCGGAAAACAGAGATCCCACCTGTGCGACCGCGAGAATCGTCAGCGTCCCCACCATCACCAGCGGGCCGCCACTTCCTACCTGTACGGCATGCTGCACGCCCAACCCGGCGTTGTGCCAGAAGTTTCCATGAAAATTCGCCAGCAGCGCTTGTGCATTCCTTCCGACAAAAACACCGAGTAAAACCAGTCCCAATAACGCCGTGACTTTGGCAGCGGTAAATATGTTCTGAATCAGCGCGCCGGTTTTCACTCCGAAAATATTGATCACCGAAAGCGCAATCACCATGAGGATTGCCGCTAGATTTTGGGTGCTGATCCCTACATTCATGTTTCCCAGGGACATCGGCCCCAGACTGACCGCCGGAACTTTCCCTAAATACCAAATCCAATGGGTAGAAGAAACCGCAGGAAAGAAGACGCCGAGGAACTTGCCGAAAGCCACGCCCACCGCGGCAATCGTGCCTGTCTGGATCACCAGAAACAGCGTCCAGCCGTAAAGAAATCCCCAGAGCGGCCCCAACGCCTCGCGCAAATAAACATACTGGCCGCCGGCGCGCGGCATCATGGCTGCCAGTTCGCCATAGCACAAAGCGCCAACGATGGTCATGAATCCAGTAACCAACCATGCCGCGATCAGCAACGCTGGAGAATCGGTTTCGCGGGCGATTTCGGCGGACACAATAAAGATGCCCGAGCCGATCATCGACCCCATGACCAGCATGGTGGCGCTGGTCAGGCCGAGTCCTTTGACCAGTTCTTTGTCTTGCTGGGTATGAATGGCCCAGTCGGCGCCGGAATTGGATTTCTTTGTTTCGGGGCTCACGGTTTCGGGGCTCACGAACCTCCTCGGACAGCTAAGGCCATGACTTTACCTCAAGATGCGGGGGAAAAGCTGCGAAAAAATTCTTCCGCCGCATTACGAGGATCCCGTAACAGATCAGATATCACCGCAACGGAGCTTGCGCCGGCCTCAATCACCGACCGTCCGTTGGCACGAGTAATGCCACCGATCGCCACCAGCGGCTTGCTGGTAAGCGCTCTGGCCTGGCGCACTCCCTCGAGTCCGACGACAGGATCAGGATTCATCTTGCTCGACGTCGCAAACACCGGGCCGATGGCGATGTAATCCGCGGAAGTCTTATCGGCCACGGCGACCTGCTCAGGATTGTGGGTAGAAACCCCGAGCCAGAGATTCGGGCCTATGACTTTCCTCGCACCCTCAGGCGAAAGATCCTCCTGCCCCACATGCACGCCATCGAATCCCGCAGCTAGGCAAAGATCAGCCCGATCATTCATGATCAATTTGGCGGACACGCCAACACTCCGCTTCAATTCCCGCGCCTGTTCCAGCATCTGCCGCGCATTGCCGTTCTTATTTCGATATTGCAGCAGAGTCACGCCACCAGCCACCAGTTCCTTGGCGGATGCACACAGGCTTTGGGTGTTAAGAAATAACGAAGTGTCCAGGATGGCGTACAGTCGCGGCAGCGTGATCATGAAGGATTGTGGGCGATATCCCGGGACTGACCGATCTTACTCGCAGATCCCGGCACCACTGAGGGTGCCCCATCCTCGCGTTCTTTGCAAGGGTGGGAAACCGCAATGGTTGCGCTACGTGCGAAGACTCCTACAACTCCCAACAAACTGTCATCCCGACCGGAGCTACCCATTCCCGCAGGGAATGGGTAGCGGAGTGGAGGGACCTGGTGTTCCCCGGCGGACTACATCAATGCACGAATCGCCAACCCAGTGGAAAACACGACAGTGAGGCGCAGTTACGGCTCTTGGGGACCTGGGGATAGAGTGCCACCCGATTGGAACGTGGCGGATATGCCTTTAATTCCTGCGACCCAAACTAGGAAGACCGCCTTGAACGAACAAATGCTTGGCCTTCACAGCCTTTTCTTTTTCTTTGGGCGACTTCGTCTGCCATTCGACGATTTGATTGATGCGGGCTGTAACTGCTTGTTTCGACATTCCCATTGAACCAAGTTCGCGAGCCAAGCGATGGCGTGCACCCTTGCTCAAGGGGCCCTTAAAGAAGCTTTTCTTGGTTGTGGCTGGATTCTTGGGTTTCGGTTGAGACTTACTCTTTGGGTTCTTGCCGCTCACCCGAAACTCGGAGCAAGCGCAACTCAACGTACAGCCTATATCCCGATCGTGGTCGGATTTTGAGTGATTGCATGCTGCACAGAGTGGCTGTGGCTTGTCCGTCGCGTCTATCGTTTCGATCGTCATTCTTTCTGCTTATGTCCGATAAGTGGCCGATAATATGACGATTTCCCTTCAATTGCAACCAGTACCGGATGCTCATCAATCAGCCGTTAGCACCCCTCTCAGCCTATCAACCACTGCCTGACCCAAGGCTTCAAAATCTTCTGACCTAACTTTCTGCTTAACAATTTCTCGTTTGATGCAACTGTTCAAACGAACACTATTCTTCGTAACTGTCTGAAGAACTGGCTTGACTCTTCTCGCGATCTCCACTTCACGGTTCCGGCCGTAATCTTCACTGAGGACATGGAAGTACACGTCGATACCTTTTTCGGAGAGGAACGCAATTACGCAGCTCATAGCGAAATCCGTATCAAACTTCTTTCCGAATTTATCTGTACATACTTGCGCTCCGCAAAGTTCTCCCAGAAATCTTGACGTAACAGATTTCAGGCACCGGCCTGCAACCGTGCCAACGTAAAGATACTGTCGCTCGAGAGTTTTTACCTGGATGTCAAGTTTGCTAAGGTCTTTCGACAAAATATACCACCCGTAGACACCCCTGATTTCTTTGGCCTGCTCGTGTTTAATTACGTTCAGGAAGGACGCATCAATCTTCAATTCGGCGTCGCCTACTTGATAGAAGACCATGTGATTTAGTCCTGTCGAGACTCTGGATTCTTATCTCTCGTAACCTGTAAAAGCGGGGATAGACTGCACTGCCCCTAACACCAGGTCCCTCCACTGCGCTCGCTTCGCGTCGCTCCGGTCGGGATGACAGAATTTTGGGGGTGGTTTCTGGTTCTAAAAACTCTACCCTGCCGGCTTCGCCTTCTCGTTCTTCGCCAGGAATCTCTCAATAAACGTGGTATCAATCTTCCCGGCCCGGAAATCTGGATCAGCCAGAATCCGCCGGTGCAGCGGGATGGTCGTATAAATCCCTTGCACGATGAACATCTCGAGCGCGCGCGACATGCGGGAAATCGCCTCGGAGCGGTCTTTGCCGCGCACGATCAATTTGGCAATCAACGAATCGTAGTACGGAGGAATGACGCCTTCGGCATAAGCGGCGGTGTCAATGCGCACGCCCGTGCCGCCCGGCGGATGGAACGCCGTAATCTTCCCCGCCGACGGAACGAACGTATCAGGATTTTCGGCATTGATGCGGCACTCGATGGCGTGCCCACGATGCACGATAGGCCCTTGCAGCACGTTTTCCAGGCGCTCGCCCGCCGCCAGCAGAATCTGGCTCTTCACCAGATCGACGTCGGTGACCATCTCCGTGACCGGATGCTCCACCTGAATGCGCGTATTCATTTCGATGAAGTAAAGTTTGCTGTCTTCATCCATCAGAAACTCAATGGTGCCGGCATTTACATAACCGATTTCGGAAAGCGTCTTGCTCAGGACCTGCCCAATCTGCGCGCGCAGTTCGGGAGAGACCTGCGTCGAGGGCGACTCCTCCAGCAATTTCTGATGACGCCGCTGAATGCTGCATTCGCGCTCGCCCAGGCTGACCACGTTGCCGTACTGGTCGGCGAGAATCTGGAATTCAATGTGCCGCGGCCGCTCCACGAATTTTTCCATGTAGAGGTCGCCGTTGCCGAAGGCCGCCGACGCCTCCGACTGCGCGGCTTTGAACAATCCCGGCAGATCTGCCTCGTTGCGCACAATGCGCATGCCGCGGCCGCCGCCGCCCGCCGAGGCTTTGATAATCACCGGGAAGCCAACCTGCTTCGCCCATTCCAGAGCTTCGCCGTCACTCGCAAGGATCCCCTCGGAACCAGGCAGAATCGGCACGCCGGCTTTTTTCATGGCCGCGCGCGCTTTTTCCTTCTCGCCCATCAGCCGGGTAATTTCCGGAGGCGGGCCAATAAACTTGATATTGCAGGTTTCCGCGACTTCGGCAAAGTTGGCGTTCTCGGCCAGCAACCCGTAGCCGGGATGGATGGCCTCCACGTTGGCGATTTCCGCTGCGCTAATGACGGCCGGGATATTGAGATAGCTCTGAGCTAACTGCGGCGGCCCGATGCAGATGGCCTCATCGGCAAAACGTACGTGCAGCGAGTTGCGGTCCGCCTCGCTATAAATGGCAACCGTGCGGATGCCCAGTTCCTTGCAGGCGCAAATCACCCGCAGTGCGATTTCTCCACGATTGGCGATCAGGATTTTCTTGAACATTTCGAAGTCTGTGCGGGAACTTGCTTATTTTCGCGGCCGGATGGAGAACAAATCCTGCCCATACTCGATGGGCTGGCCATTGGTAATCAGCTTGGTGACGATCTCCCCGGCGACGTCCGACTCAATTTCGTTCATCAGCTTCATGGCCTCGACAATGCAGAGAACCTGGCCGACTTCGACCACATCGCCAACTTTGACGAACGGCGGCGACCCTGGAGAAGGACATTCGTAGAACGTGCCCACGATGGGGGAATGCACCATGTGCAGCCCGGCCTCTGGTTCCGGCGCATCCTCTTTGGCCGGCGCAGCCGGGACCGCTGGTTTGGTGGCCAGCTCGGGTGCCGGCGGAGGCGCGGAGTGCACCGCAAAATACCGGGAGTCGCCCCCATGCGAAATCGCCGGTTCGGCGCCGCGCTTGATGCGCACCTTAACATCGCCGCGTTCCAGTTCAAACTCGGCAATGTCCTTCTCAATCAGGAACTCGATAAGCTCTTTTAGTTCTTTCTGGTTCATTGTGTGCGGTAGGACTACGTACTCTCAGGCGCTCTCCGAACCACCCTGGAATCCGCTGGATATGGTATCCGATTCCCCGGCCCAGTTCATTGCGCCTAGCCAACTTTTCAAAGCGTGATCAGATCTTTCGTCGTGGATGCCAAGACCTCGCACCCTCGTTCCGTTACTACAACCATGTCCTCGATCCGCACGCCCATCCGCCCCGGCAGGTAAACCCCGGGTTCGATGGTAACCACCATTCCTGGGTGCAGGATCTCAGTTTGTCCAACGGCAATTCGCGGAGCTTCATGAATTTCCAAGCCCACGCCGTGGCCGGTGGAATGCGTAAAATACTTCGCTAATCCTTGTCTTTGCAACAACTTACGACCAGCTAGGTCAACTTCACCAACGCTAATCCCAGGCCGGACAGCCGCAATAGAAGCCTGCTGCGCCAGCCTTACGGCCTGGTAAACTCGCCGCGCTTCCGCAGTAGGACGGCCCACATGAACCGTCCGAGTCATGTCAGAACAATAGCCCGTGAGTATAACACCGAAGTCGCAGACGACGAACCCCCGGGCCGGGATCCTGGCCGCCGAGGCCCGGCCATGGGGCAGGGCCGACCGCTCCCCAGCCGCAATGATGGTAGGAAATGCCATCTCCTGGGCCCCGGCCTTATGAGCAGCATATTCCATCTCGGCCGCCACCTCGGATTCTTTAACGCCAGGTCGGATGGTTTTCAGCGCCACATCAAATAGGCGAGACCCGAGGCGGACCGCCGTACGAATGCATTCCATCTCCTGCCAGTCCTTCACCACGCGTAACCGTTCCACCAACGCGGTTGCTGGACGAAGCTGGCAACCCGGCGGCAGAGCTCTTGCCAGGCGGCTGCGAGCCGCCACGCTCATATGTTCACCCTCGATCCCGATCCTCGCAGCTCCGTGCCCGAAACCTTTCCGGTTCGCGGCGACCCATTTCGCCACCGCCAGCAAGGCTGGTTGCTGCGCGATGACTACTCTTGATCCCTCGACTTCGTCGTGGGCTTGGGTGGTATAGCGTCCATCGGTAAAAAACAGGCTGTGGCTTTCCGTGATGAGCAGCGCGCCGGCGGTGCCGGTAAATCCGCAGAGATAGCGAATGTTGGGAAGGTGGCTGACCAGCAGCGCGTCCAGACGATTCTGGCGCAAAACACTCTGGATTCTTGTCCGCCGGTCCTTATGGTCCATTCCTGTAAGAGTTTAGCAACTTTCTGCACAGTTTTTCTGTAGAGACGTGGCTTCGCCGCGTCTTGCCTGCATCGATTCAAATGCAGTAGGGAACCGTTAGCCGTTCAGAGATGGAAGATGGAGGCAAGACGTGGCGAGCCACGTCTCTACAGAAAAAAACAGCCGGCCTGAAAAGCTTCTTCAGAGGCCGGCTGCTGTCTTTACTTCTACCTTGTACCGCTATGTCGTGTGGTTATGTCTCGATGACTCGAGGCGTGATGAAGAAGATCAGCTCCGCGTTAGAGGTGCTGACCGAGGTGTGCTTGAACAGGTTGCCCAGGAACGGAATATTGCCCAGCAACGGAACCTGCGAAATGCTGATTGAGTTGTTGGTCTGAATAACTCCGCCAATCACCACCGTACCGCCATCGGTGACCAGGATCTGCGTGGTCGCCTGCTGGGTGATCAGGCTGGGGTTGCCGTTAACTTGGTGGCCGAAATCAGGCGTCGTGTTCTCGACATCCACATTCAGAAAAATCGTCTTTTCCGACGTGATCTGTGGAACCACGGTGAGGCGCAGGAACGCGTCCACGTAGGTCACGGTCGGCGGCCCTCCTAACTGCGCGGTAGTCACGATGGGTACGCGAGTACCCTGCTTCACCACCGCCTGGATGTTGTTCTGGGTGACGATGCGTGGACGGGACAGGATCTTGAGCAGGCCACGCGATTCCGCCATGGTCAGGACGGCGTCAAGCTGCACCGTACCACTGGCGGTGATAAAGCTGAGACCACTGGTTGGCGCGGTCGACCCAAGATTCGAAAACAGAGGAATGGATGAGCCGCTCGATCCCGTGCCGCCCGCTGTCGTAATGTAAGACGGAGTGAGAATACCGGTACTGAGCGGGTTTGCTCCAGTGGCGGAAGCGCCCCCCACAGCCGAGCCGGCATTACCGAAGCCGAAGCCAAGCTGGGTACCGATATCACGCGCGAAGCTGCGGGTAGTAGCCACTACGCGCGCTTCAATTTCCACTTCCTGGGTCTTGCGGTCCAGTTGGGTCAGCAACCGGTCAACTGCCGGCATCACCGACGGAATGTCCGAGATGATGATGGCATTGGTTCGGTCATCCGAAATTACGTCTCCTCGCTGGGAGAGGAATTTCTTGATCGTCACCACCACATCGTGCGATTTTGCATAGCTCAGGAAACGCGTGATGGTAATTTTATCGACTGCCAGGGCCTCGGCTTCCTGCGCCTTGCGGCGCGATTCCGATTCCGTACGCAGTGTATCCAGGGTCGCAATGCGCAACACGTTGCCCTCAAGCTGCCGGTCCAAATCGTTGTTCTTCAGAACGATGTCCAGCGCCTGGTCCCACGGCACATCATCCAACACGATGGTCAGTGAGCCCTTGACGTTAGGATCGAGCACTACGTTCAATCCGCTGATCTCGTGGATCAAGCGGAAGAAATCCTTCAAGTCCACGTCTTTCAAGTTCACCGAAATCGGTTCACCCGTGTACTTGGGGCCGGTCGCGGCCGGCGCTTGCTGCAATTGAGCCTTTTGCTCGGCGGCCAGATTTACCGCTGGCGTGAACGCTGCGGCGGTTTGGACAGTCTGGGGCTGTGCCATTGGGGCAGCCTGTGGCTGTGCGCTGGGGGCAGCTTGTGCCTGCATAGCGGCGCTGGGCGCTGGCAGCAAATTGGTGTCCGGCTTCTCCACGAACTTGGAGGCAGCCTCGATCACGCGGGCTGGCGGACCGCTCACAGCGGGCGTGGTCTCAGACGCATCTTTCGGCTTGTAGGTCGGTTCGACCACCACGAAATTGCTGGCAGCGGAAGCGGTCTGCACCGGCTTGTTCTCCACGGCAGGAGCAGGCACTGCGGCCTGTTGGCTGACCACTGGCGCCGCTGTCTTTGTTGCAAACGGGCTGGGCTTGGCCACCTTCGCCACGCTGACTCCCGAGTGCAGCTTCAAGACAACTTTGTTGTCGCCGCTCGGCACCAGTTCATATTGGCAGGCATGATCCAGATCGATCACGATGCGGCTGGTTGGACTGGCTTTGCCATCCATGCCAATACGCACGTCCTGCACGCCATCGTGGGCTACATTGATGCGGCCCATCGAATCGGCGAGCGCCGTGTTCGGCAGATCGAGCACTACGCGCGCGGGTGATTGCAGCGTGCTCAACTTGGGCGTCACCGCCCCTCGGGCGGTGATCTCCACGGTGACTCCATCGTCACCCTGCACCACGTTGATCTTCTGCACCGTGGCATGTTTGATGGTTTCCGTGCCCGTGCTCTGCGTCTCAGCCGCGGCCACCAGCACCACGAACAGCAGCGGTAGGCAAACACTCAGCAGTTGCTTTCGCATTTCGCTTCTCCCCACGGGCGTGCCTTTGCTCGCCCCGTGATCTCTTTCAAAAAATTCGTTGCAAACCGGCTGCGCCGGCCTGCTCCCTGGCTTAAACTGCCGGGGTGGTAATGGTCTTCGTTACTTCCCGCAGGAATGGCTTGCCCAACTTGTCTTGCACCGATTCCTTGAAAACGATCGAATCCCCCGTAATCTTGACTACGTATCCGTTGAAGACCGGGTCGTTCTCATGCAGAAAATAGGCCTTGTCGAGCGCATTGGTCACGACCGCGATCATGCCGGTATCCGACTTCACTACCCCCTTAAGCGCAATCTGGTCGATCGCCAGGCAACGCTTGCCGGTGCTACAGCCCGAACCCACCATGTTGCGATTGACCACCGGGCTAATGAACGGATCTCTCCGGCCGGTAAGATTGATCTTCTTGGGCGGTTCTTCTTTCTTGGCTTCGACCGGACTCTTCTTGTCCTCCACCGCAATGGCCTGCGGGGCTTTCATGGCTGTGATGTGTGCCTTCGCATGAACTTTCGGCGCCGATACTTTGGCTTGCACTTTCGGTGTTCCCACTTTGACCTGGACTTTGGCTGCCACCGCTTTGGCGGTGGGTTTGGGTGCGGTCGCCGGTTTGCTCGTGGACGCCACTGGCGTTCGCACGATCACAATGGCAGCTTGTGTGGGTTTAGGAGCCGCCGCCTTGCTGGCCGGCTTTTGCACATAAGGTGACGGGGACTGCGACGGGTGCGACGCCGGGCTCGCAGGTTGCGTTTGCGAAATCCCCATCGCCGCATTCTGGTCCATGACTTGCTTCTGCTGTAGCGCCTTCATGGTGTCCCGCGTGTTGTCGATGGCGTCGGTGTTCTGCCCCAGGGCAGTTCCCACCGCCATCCCCATTACAAGGATTCCGATCGTCAGCTTCATTGGGCCCTACCTTTTCCCGGCACACTCGCGGGCGGCATCACATCGTGACTGAAGAATGTCGTGGCTACACAAGTGGCCACGATGCTCTCATTCGGTGCGTAGTTGTAAGTGTGCTTGGTTTTCGCCTCGCTGCTCTTTTTCACGTTGGCCACCAGCAGGTCGGAGACGTTCACAATTCTTTCCAGCTTCCCCACCCGGTCAAAGAAATCCAGCATCGAGTAGTAGGGCCCATCCAGCTCCACTTCAAACGGCACTTCGGTATAGAAGTCCTTGGTAGTGGTCGGCTTGGCCGTGTACCGGCGCAGTTCGATTCCCGACTTCAGGGCCTCGGCGTCGATCATCTTCATAAACCCGTCGACTTCTTTCTCGTCCGGCACAATGCGGCGCTCGATCTCCAATTGCTGTTTCAAACTGGCCAATTGAGCTTCGATCTCCTTGAGCTTCGGCCGGTAGGATTCCAACTCCTGGTTTTCTTGCAGCTTGGTTTGCAGGCTCGTCTGCGCCGTCGCGTTGGCGTCCCGTTGGCTCTTGAAAACCGTGAAATACAATGCGACCGTCAGCAGGATTGCCCCACCCAGCAGGGCGCCCCATTGCTTGAGACCCGATATTTCGCTGATGTTTTCCATATTCTCCCGCCTCTTAGGACTTCGCCTTCTCACAGGTCAGTGTGAATTGAAACGCTTGCATCTCCTTGTACGTGTCGTCCTGAAAGGTCTCTTTAATTTCAATGTTCTTGAAGTAGCCCGTGTTTTGCAGGTTCTTAATCAGCGTGGCCACGGCATCGGTACTCAGCGCCATGCCTTCGATGGCCACCGAGTTACCCTGGTCCTTCATGGTGCTTAACCAGACCGCCTCAGTGTCATTGATGGTGTCGCCGATGGTGTTCATCAGGTTGACCGGTCCCGCCTGGCCCGCCCGCAGCTGATCGATGACATCCACCCGCCGCTTATAGCCGTCCGCCTGCCGCTGCCGCTCCAGGTACTGGGCCTTCACATCCGCCAGTTCCCGGTTCTTCTGTTCCGCTGCTGCCATTTTGACGGCAATGCTTTTGGCTTCTTTGTCCAGCTGGTAGTAGTAGCCGTAGTTGACCGCGCCGGCGATGACCAGCACTGCCAGAACTTTCACCAGCGGTGAACCGACGTTCCCCACTTCCATGGTGGGCATCGCGGAGGCATTGCCACCGCCCTTGCGCTTCGCTTTCGGTGCGACCAGCAGATTGATTCGGATCATAGGTTTTCAAAACTCCTTAAGGCCAAACCCACCGCAACCGCCAGCTGGCCTGCATTCTGCTCGATCAGTTCCACTCCCGGTCCGTCGGTCGGTGGGGTGATTTTCTGGAACGGATTGAAAATCTCCACCGGCAACGAGAATTCCTGACGCAGCGCTTCGACCAGTCCGGGGACCTTCGAGGATCCGCCCGCCAGATAAATCTTCTCGATGTGCTCTCCCGCCGCACTGGCGCGGAAGAAGTCGAAAGTCTTCTGAATTTCCAGCACGATAATTTCCGTCACCTGCTGCAAAATTGGCGTCTTGGCGTCTTCGCTCACCGTGCCCACTTTGTGGCCCAGCTTGAGCGATTCCGCATCGTCGAAGCTCAAATCCAGTTCCTTCTGCAACGAATCCGTGTACTGATGCCCGCCCACGCTGACGTCGCGCGGGAACAATGGCGTCGTGCCCTTCACGATGTTGATGTTCATTACGCTCGCACCCAGGTTCAAAAGAGCCACCACCTGTCCCGGCGCGGGTTCGTAGTTGTACTCGTAGCAGTTCTGCAAAGCGAGCGCATCGATGTCCACAATAGCCGGAGTCTTCCCCGACATCGAGAGTACGTTGGTGTAGTTCAGAATCTTGTCCTTCTTGACAGCCACCAGCAAAACATCCATCTGTGGATTGCCGGCGTCTTCGGAAAGAATCTGGTAGTCCAGGTTCACGTCCGCCAAATCAAAGGGAATATGCTGGGCAGCTTCCTTCTGGATGGTCTCGGCCAGTTCCTGGTCGCTCATCGAAGGCAGCGAAATCTTCTTGACGATGACGGAATGCCCGCTCACCGCGGTCGCTACTGCTTTGGTCTTGATGGCGTTGTCGGTAAACAGCTTCGAGATCGCGCTCGACACCGTGCCCGAGTCCACGATCATGGAGTCGACCACGATATCCGGAGCCAGCGGTTCCAGACCCAGGTGCGCCACTTCAATCTGCGTGCCCTTTTTCCTGAGCTCGACCGCCTTGATGCTCGAAGAGCCCACATCCAGGCCTACAATGGACTTCGATCCGAATCCAAACATGTGCCCGCCTTTACGATTGCCCGGCAGCTTTGGCAGCCGCCTTCGTTTTCTTCTTGCTCTTCACTTCCACCTGGCTGGACTTCTCTTCCATCCACTGGTCCAGTTTCGATTTCTTGAAACGCCAGCGGTTGCCCAGCTTGAACGCGGGGAGCTTTTGTTCCCCGACGTACTTGTAAAGCGTGTCCGGACTCACTCCCAGGTACTGCGAAGCCTGGCGAATATTCATAACTTCTCGTGAGTCGGCCATAGTTTCTTTGCCTGAAAAGCGCTTTCGAGTGAATTCAGGTGTGCTGAGCATATCTCACCCCCACTTTGCAGCAGGTCAAAGTGAAATACCGCGTTTTGCTGGGTTTTATAGGGTTTTTCTGGAAAGTAACCAAAATACAGTTGCACAATATGTCTATATATTGTGGTTAGTGAATAGATCGTTTCAATAAGTGGTAGTTTTAGTCCTCGGGCGTCTGGCGACTTCCCGTAAACGTAACCAAAGTACCATAGACGGTACCAAGGGTCCTGTACGAGCGCGGAGACGGCGCTCGTGGGATAATCGGTTTCTTTTCATAGGAGAAGGCTCTCGTGCGCACTCTCGATCGCGTTCAACCCTTTGCTTTGTTCGTGCTGCGCGTGGTGCTGGGCGTCATCATGATTGCCCACGGCTACGGCAAGCTCTTCCATGGGATCTCGCATCACGTCGAACTGGTGAGGAGCGTCGGCCTGCCGGGATGGCTCGCCTATCTCTCCGCCGGCATAGAGTTCTTCGGCGGCATCGCCATTGTGGTCGGACTGTTCACCCGTTGCGCCGCCTTCGCCGTCACCATCAATCTCGCCGTCTTCATCTGGAAAGTGGACTGGAAAAACGGGCTCCTGGGAGACCACGGCTACCAACTCCCCCTGGCTCTCGCCGCCATCGCTTTCGCCCTGATCTTCTTCGACGCCGGCCCCATCGCCCTCGACCACGCTCGCGGCGGCGGCGGGATCAAGAAATCCAAATCCGCATAAAGCAAAAATGAAAGCCGGGTGCCCCATCCTAGCGCGTCCCATTTGCAGTTAAGACTAGAAAAATCTAAAGCGCTAGGGTGGGATTCCGCAACTGTCAACGCCTAGGGGTTTTCGGTAATGATGCAGCTTAAGAAAGATTCCTATCAGGGCATCGCTTCAGCGATGCCGTCAAGCGCACAATTCTGAACGGCTTCAGCCGCTGGGGCTCGCTCGTCGTGGCACAGAGGCTAAAGCCTGCCTCTCTTGGTCTTTCGGCGCGGCTGAAAGCCGTGCCCTGATACGCGTCGCGCTTTAAACTGCACGACTGCCGGGCTTTCATGTGCCCAGACAAATCATTTCCGCCGCTCCTCCACCAAAGCCCTCATCGCCAAACTTTCCGGAGTGTTGAGTTCGGTCAACCCATCGATCACGCCCTGCTGTTCCCGCGCAGTCCGGTTCTGGCTCACTTTCCACTTACCCTCAAGCCGCCGGATGCACAACTCCAGGCCGACAATCCCCTTCAACTGCGATGCGATAAACTCTTCCGACGCATCGCTGACCTTCCACGGAACCGGGAATGGCGCTTCATGAATGTTGGTGAGACTCGTGACATGCCTCAACAGCCAGTGCTGGTCCTCAATCACTTTCAACGGAGCGTAGGCATGCACCACGGCGTAGTTCCACGTCGGCACTTGTTGGGCGTGCTCCCCATTTTCGGAATACCAGTTAGGCGTGACGTAGTGTTGATCCCCGGCAAAAATCGCCAGCGCATCCACCGTCGGATTAAGATCGCGCCATTGCGCATTGGCCCGCGAGACATGCCCCCTCAATACTCCGAACTCTGAACCATCCGCCTCGAACACCATGGGAATATGCGACGCAAACAGCCCGTTCGCTCCCAGGGTCACCAGCGTGGCCAGCGGATGTGCCACCATCAGCGCCTGCATCACCGCAACCCGCTTCTCTTCGTTGTGACGCGGAATATACATGTAGAGTCTCCACCGCCATTATCCAACACTGAGAAGCTGAATGAAACTGGTGCAGGTTTTAGGGTGGAGCAGGCCTTCCCAGGCCTGCGTTAAAGACTTCGCTTTTTCGCACGCGCTTTAGCGGCTGAGGTCGCCCTTCACTTCTGGGCAATCGTCTTCCGCAACTCCTGACTCGACCCCTGCAACAAATTCCGCAACACGGCCACCTCACTGGCAATCCCCGTCCGCAAGGAAGGCTCCACATCCGGCGCAAACAACGGCGAATGATTGGACGGCAAATTCCTTCCTTCTGCCTTGGCTTTCAAGAATTCCTGCGGCTCGGCCCCGCCCAGCTCGAAATAAAATCCCGGAATTCCCTGTTCGACGAAATAAGAAAAGTCCTCCGACGCCCCGATCGGCTCTTCGCTCATTACGTTTTCTTTCCCGAGCGCCGATTCGAGCACACCCCGCTCTCGTGCCGCCAGCGACGGATCGTTGTAAACTGAATCGGTTTGCTCATAGCGCTCAATGAGTGGAACGCGCGGCGCGCCGGCCGCTTCTGCCTCCGCCTTTACGATGCGGGCGATCGCAGCCAGCACTTGCTTGCGGACATCCGCCTTATAGGTGCGCACGGTCAGCCCAAGCTCGGCCTGGTCGGGAATGATGTTGTTCTTCGTTCCGGCGCGAATGTATCCGACCGTGACCACAGCCATCTCACCCGGCTTTACCTCGCGGGACACGATGGTCTGCAAGGCAAGGATGGTTCGCGCGGCGATCACGATGGGATCAATACCCGTCTGCGGCGCAGATCCGTGTGCCCCCTTGCCGTAAATTGTGACCCGCAGCGAATCCGCATTGGTGTCGTAAGTGCCCGAGGCTACAGCCACGGTCCCGGCCGGAAATTCATTCACCACGTGCAGCGCCACGGCCACATCCGGCTTGGGAAAGCGAGTGAGAAAACCGTCCGCGAGCATGGCCTTCGCGCCAGAAATGGTCTCTTCGGCGGGCTGGCCGACCAGCATGAGCGTTCCATGCCAGGTGTTCTTGCTGTGCGCCATGATCGCGGCCGTCGCCACCAGTGACGCCATGTGTACGTCGTGTCCGCAGGCATGCATCACCGGCACGTCGCGGCCCGAGTCATCTTTTGTGTGTACTTTGCTGGCGTAGGCGAGCCCAGTCTTTTCTTCCACCGGCAGCGCGTCCAGTTCAGTGCGCAGCATGACGCTTGGCCCCGCCCCGTTTTTCAGGATGGCCACGATCCCGGTTCCTCCAACGTGTTCGGTAACGTCATAGCCAAGATCGCGCAGACGTCCCGCCAGCTTCGCCGCGGTTTGCGTTTCATGCGACGACAGCTCCGGATTCTGATGCAGGTCCAGATACAACGCGTGCGCGTCCGGGTAAACGCTCTCTACTTCCCTGGAAGCCAGCGGGGTCTGCGCGACAGCAGCAGTCAGCGCGACCAGAAAAATCGAAACGAGAACAACAAATTTGGATTTCATCGTGCCCGCATGATAGCCGCGTCTCTCATCTGCCGCAAACGGGCTTCGACTTTTGCGGCTGTTGTGCTACCCTGTGGCGCTCGAAAAATGGCCCGGGCAGCAAGCGATTGTTTTGCAGGCCACGAACTCACAGGGAGGTTCACTCATGTCTCTCGGCAAACGTTCAGCAGCGGAATTCTTTGGAACATTTTGGTTGGTGTTTGGCGGATGCGGCAGCGCGGTGCTGGCTGCGGCTTTCCCCGGACTAGGAATCGGATTCGCAGGCGTGGCCCTGGCCTTCGGCCTCACAGTTCTCACCATGGCTTTCGCCATCGGACACATTTCGGGCTGCCACTTGAATCCTGCTATCAGCGTCGGCCTCGTGGTGGGCAAGCGCTTCCCGGTTTCTGATTTGCTGCCTTATATTGTGGCGCAGGTGGCAGGCGCGATCGCAGCGGCGGGCGTTCTCTATGTGATCGCCAGCGGCAAGGCTGGCTTCGATCTGGCCGGCGGCTTCGCCTCCAACGGATACGGAGAGCACTCTCCCGGCGGCTACTCTCTGCTGGCGTGTCTGGTGGCGGAAATCGTGCTGACTGCATTCTTTCTGATCGTGATCATGGGATCGACCGACAGCCGCGCCCCCAAGGGCTTTGCCCCCATCGCCATCGGCTTGTGCCTGACCTTGATTCACCTCGTCTGCATTCCGGTCACCAATACCTCGGTCAACCCGGCGCGCAGCACCGGCCCCGCCATCTTCGTCGGCGGATGGGCGCTGCATCAGCTGTGGCTGTTCTGGCTGGCCCCAATTGTCGGCGGCGTCCTCGGCGGAGGCATCTACCGGGCGCTGTTCAGCGAGTAGGCAGCTTACAAAATGAAGATATGTTCCCCGGGGAACACAAGTGCGATTTGCACAAATGTTCCACGTGGAACATTTTGTACCGGCGGAAGTGTACGTACGGGAATGTATGAAGTGGTTTCGGGTGTTGGAGTTAGCGGAAAAGTCCCGTTTCGGAAATGCGTGGAACTCGCCATCTCTAACCCATTTTGAACCACAAGGTATATGACTGCAGTAAGACCGGAGTACAGAAACGCTGAGTATTCCGATACAACCGTTCTGGTCCTTGGGAAGCCGAAGCTCGCGCAAGTTTATCCTTTCACAATGGCTTGGCGGAGAAGTTGCAGGCGATGATTATTTGCCCCCTTTGTAACAATCCTGGATCCTCGTTGATTGTACGCAGTGATCTCATGCCGGCAGCTCTGTACATGAAGAGTCGCACAAAAGGGACTAAGAACTCTCGCCTTGTAATGTTGACGAGCAAGACTACAACGCCTACGGACAAACAGATTCAGGATGACTTGCTCTGTCTCGCTTGTGAAGATTGTCTTAATAAGAATGGCGAGAAATACACGCTATCGCAAGTTCATGATGGAAGGGATTTTCTGCTCCTCGACAGGCTGAAGTTGGCGATACCGGTCGGCTCAGGCTTCGGCGTCGAGAAATTTTCGGGAGACTCGGTAGGAGTTGAAACGGACAAGCTGGCGCACTTCGCACTCGGCTTGTTCTGGAAAGCGTCTGTTCACGTTTGGCGGGCGCATGACGGTAGCGTAATCCACCACAGTCTTGGAAAATACCAGGAGCCGGTGCGGCGATATTTGAGAGGTGAGACGGGGTTTCCTGCTGAACTGGCCTTAATAGTAACGGTCTGCACAGACTTCTATTCCCAAGCTAATTTCTATTCTCCCTGCGAGGTTACCGGAAACCAAATCAAGAGCTACGGAGCCTTGGCGCGGGGAATACACTTCCGACTCTTCGTCGGCGCTGATCTACCTGAAAATATTCAGGACAGTTGTTGTATCGCTTCTAGTGGCAGGCCAATATTCACTGGGAACGGCTCGAATATTTCCGCACATGCATTTAAGTTCCTGCATGCGACTTCCCGTCTATCAAAAAACATGAAAACCGGGCCATAGCTGGTTTTCTGGAGGTACGTTCGGTCCTTCAAAAGCGTTGCCTGCTATCTTATCCGTGCAAAGAGGAGGAGCTGAAATGAAGTCGAAATGCCTGCTCGTACTACTTGCAGCGATTCATGGTCTTCCTGCTATATCTCAGAGTGTGACATCTGCAGCATCCCGCTCGATCTTGCGCGTATGGGTTCAAGGCGATACCAGTCGCCTTCCTGATTTTGTCGAGAGTTGTAAGAGGGAGTTCGCAGAAAGAAAAATCGACCTTCAGATTGCGAGATCCGATGAGATATTCGATTACAACATCGTAGTTGTCCAAGAATCTTCCATCGGAGGCGCTGCTGGAGCAGTTGTCGTTCTTGATCACAGAGGGCAATTTGTTGCATCAGTCGTGAGGTCGGGCCGATGGTCGGGTAAGGGAGCGCTAAATGCATCAGCAAAGGAACTCGCGAAGAAAGTAGCAATCCTAACTGGTGCTCCGCGCATTGGGCCTTGAAGATTCCCTAACACACTCTGGGCCGAGGCTGCCTCATTCTTGTACTCTTGCCATGGCGGCATTGCAGGGTACCGATAAGGACGAGGCGCCCATGCGGGGCGTGAATCGAAATCTGCGTTTGGGCGGCACGGCTGAAGCCGGTGCCCTTCCCGGTTGCTCGTCATTCTAATGCTTAATATCGTATAACTGTTATACCTCATGCGATTCCACTTCGATGAGCGAAAGAGTGAGCAGTTAAGGGCAAATCCGAGAAGAGGCATCGGATTCGAAGAGTCGCAGGAGATATTCTCGCATCCTTACTACCTTGACGAGCGCTTGGATTTGCCGGAACAGTACCGGGCGATTGGCTGGGTGGGTGGGAGAGCAGTTGTACAGCGTTATTTTCGAGATGCGAGAGGACGAAGAAGGAGAGTATTACCACCTGGTAACTCTCTGGATGGCCACCAAACAGGAGCAGCAACTTTATGGAGAACACTCGTAGACGCCGGAAACCCGTGCCGGCAGAAACCATTGCTCGCCTTGCGGACAAAGGCGGGGATGTGTCCCGGTTCTTCACCAACGGCGGGCGCATGATGGGCCCGATACAGAGGGTGAACGTTGACCTGGCGTCGGGCATGCTGGAAGAACTGGATCGGGCCGCGAAAGAATTGAACATCAGCCGGCAAGCGGTGATCAAAACACTGATCCGACAAGCGCTCGATCAGCAGTATTTGGCGCGAGGGAGCCGTCCCTCGGCTAAGCGAAGATAGAACCTTGTAGCAGTGAAGTCCAGGCCCTCGTCAGCGGTATCCACGGATTATTCAGCCACATTCTGCCCGTCGGTAAAGCCGCGGCCCTCCGCCGACATTCATCTGGAAAAGTAATCGGGTTGTTGATAGCATCCTGCGCATGTTTAAACTACTTATTGCGATGTTCAGTCTCGCGGCGGTTATGCTTGCCGCCGATCTGCCGACCAGGAAAGAGTTGAACCTGGTCACCATCAAAACCATGGTTGCGGCCGCGGAGGCGGAAGCGAAGAAGCAGAATGTCGAAGTCACCATCTGCATTGTGGATGACAGCGGGAACCTGCTGTTCTTCGAGAAAGCGGACGCCGCAGCCCTCAACACCATCGAGTTCGCGCAAAAGAAAGCCCGGCATGCGGCCTACTACAAGAGTCCGTCGAGAGAAGGTGCGGAGGCCGTGAAGAAAGGCAATCTCGACGTGCTGGCTTTTCCGAATTTCTTTCCTAATCAGGGTGGGCTGCCGATTCAGGTGGACGGGCAAACCATCGGCGGAATTGCCGCCAGCGGCGCGAAGTCAGAGATCGACGAAGCCATTGCCCAAGCTGGACTGGATGCTGTGTTTAAGAAGTGATGCGGATTAGAAAATCCCCGCCCAAGCCGAGCTTGGACGGGGCCCCCTCGAGTGTTTAGGGAGTACAGCCACCGGTATAAGCACAGCCTGTATCCCCGAACCAAACCGAATACTTTCCTTCGACGACAGGATACGAAATGACTTGGGTGAAATTGTCATCGTACATGTCAAAGATTTGGGTCGTAGGCGTAGTCGCCCCTGGCGCAAATTCCGTGCCTTTGAGGTTGTAATCCCAGGACAGAGCGAAGTCCCAGATGTAGTTTGCCAACGGGTAGAGGCCATTCGAGCCACCAGGACGTTCGACGATGATTTCGGCGCTGTTCCCGATGAGGCACGGACCTGAGACCCAGTTGAGTTGAAAAGTACCGTATGCCAGGGTGGTTTCATCCTCGACAAACACGAACCCAGGATTGCAACCTCCAGAGGTATCGTAGGTTTCCACGTACATGTCGTCTCCCGGATTCACTTGGAATACTTCTGTGATGAAGTAGCTCGGGTACCATTCAATCCAGGCAAAATAGTCCTGGCTCGTCTGGTTGTTCGTGCAGAAGGCTCGCGATGAGCTACCACCTTGCAATACATCGCCACTGCCGGTGCCATCAATGCCATTCCAGGTGACTTCCCAGTCTGTGCCGCCATTGCACACGTCAAATGCCTGTTGAACGACTGGAACATTGAACTCAGAATAGACTGCGCTGAACGAAGTCTTGGGATTCCACTTGGTGATTTTGACGGTATTCGCGACTCCGCTCCAGTTACCGCTTGAGTATGTAACCGGCGAGGCTGAAGTTGCGGACAGTTCGTTCTGTGGTTTCTTGCCGAGGATTACAGGGCCAGTCCTTACTTCAGGGTGGGATTTCAGTTCTCCCGTCCAACGCTTCCGGGCACCCGACATTGCTCTCGCCCAGAGCGCATAACCGTGCGCGTCGTTTTGTTTATCTGGCCTGGGCGGAAAGCCAAAACTGGCTAGAGCTTCGTCGGACGCAGCCTGTGGATTAAAGTCCGCAGGCGGAGCCGGGAATGTGCGTATCCCAGCGATGTTTGTCGGAACCGTCGCTGCCGATTCATAAATCATGCGGGCGGCGTCGCTCTGTGCTGCCACGAAAGTTGTAAGTATGCCCATGAATGCCATGACGGCAATTGCCATGACGACAGATGTGATTGATCGTCTCATAATGATTCCTCCCAAATTTCAGTGGGCTTTGGCGAATACAGGCAGTGTCTAAAGATTTATAGCTAACGGAGACTCCCCGATCCCCGCCGCGCCTGAAACACCTCCCACCGATGCCGCGCATGTTGCCCTAATGGAGTTTTTGTTTCAATAGCGCAGCTGTGTCGCTATCTTAATTTTCATGTCCCCGCAACCTATTGAAATCGCGATGGTTGCTGCAAAGTAGCACAGCCCATGTAGAATTCCTCAGCTTGGGTTTGTGGGGATATGGGAGCTGAACCGGTAAGACCGCTCGACTCGATCAAGTTTGGAGACGACTTTGAGCTCGACTTGCGCACTTTTGCGCTGCGCCGGGCTGGTCGTCGACTCAAACTAGAACGCATCCCCACGGAAATTTTGCTCTTGCTGATCGAGCAAAAGGAGCAGATCGTCAGCCGGGAGCAGATCGTGGCCCGAGTCTGGGGAAATGGCGCCTTCCTCGATACAGACAACAGCATCAACGGGGCTATTCGCAAGATCCGGCAAGTTCTCAAGGATGACCCCGAGCACCCACGTTTTGTACAAACGATTACGGGGAGGGGATACCGTTTCATCGCGCCGGTTATCGACCCCGAACTGGAAGCGCCGGCGGCCCCCCAACTCCTTCCCGCACTCATCCAGGATCCGGATCCGATCAGCAAGCCGGTTACGCGACGATGGCCGGTTTTTCTCGGAATTTGCATCTGCCTGATTGTGGCCTTGGGTGTTTGGTATCAGTGGTCGCACTCCAGAAGCCGGTTGCACCCTTCTGGCGAGAGATTCATGCTTGCGGTCCTTCCCTTCGAAAACCTCACCGGAGAGCCCGGACAGGACTACTTCAGTGATGGACTCACCGAAGAAATGATCAGCCAATTGGGCAACCTCGATCCCCAGCATCTTGGCGTAATCGCCCGGACTTCGGTCATGCATTACAAACACAGTCCGGAACCGTTGGATAGAGTGGGGCGCGAACTGGGAGTCCAGTACGTGCTGGAAGGCAGTGTCCGGCGCGATTCCGGAAAAGTACGAATCACCGCTCAGTTGATTCAGGTGAAAGACCAATCTCACCTTTGGGCACGGCAATATGATCGGGAACTCAGCGGTTTGTTGTCGCTGCAAGGCGAGATCGCGGGAGAAATTGCCGACGAGATCCAGCTCACTCTCGATGACCACTCACGGGCTGATCCCGCCAAGCAGCCACCACTCTCTCCGCAGGCTCTTGAGGCTTATGATCTCTATCTCAACGGCCGGTATTGCTGGAATAAGAGGACAGCTCAGGGTTTTCATGAAGCAGTGTCCTATTTCCAGCAGGCAATCGCCAAGGACCCTAACTATGCCCGCGCTTATGCTGGACTCGCCGATACTTATTCGCTGATGAGTGGATACAATATCGCCCTCCCCAGAGAAGTTATGCCCAAGGCGCGGGCCGCGGCGCTGCGGGCCCTGGAGATTGACGAGAAATTGCCAGAAGCCCACACCTCTCTGGCTTTAATTGCGGAGAACTACGATTGGGACTGGCAAACTTCCGAGAAAGAATACCGCAGGGCGATTCAGTTAGACCCCAATTACGCCACAGCCCATCAGTGGTATGCAGAATTTTTGTCGTATCAGGGGCGCTTCGACGAAGCATTTGCGGAAAGCGAACGCGCGCGTCAACTGGATCCACTGTCCTTGATTATTGATGCTGACAATGCCGCAATCTTGTACTTTTCACGTCAGTATGATCGCGCCATCCAACAGTTTCGCACTGTGCTGGAAATGGAGCCGCACTTCGGACGCGCCCACATGATGGACTACGCCTATGTGGAAAAGGGAATGTATTCGGAGGCGCTGGCCGACCTGGAGCAGTGGCGTCGTGTAGAAGACCAGTCGGCCTGGACTTTGATGATGCAAGCTTATGTCCTTGGCCGGGCGGGAAACCAGGTAAAGGCTCAGCGCGCGCTTGAGCAATTGTTGCAGTTGAACCGCCGCGAAACTATGGATCCGGCGCCGGTTCTCTACGCTTACATTGGGGCTGGGAACAAAGAGCAAGCTTTCGTCTGGTTAGAGAAGGCCTATGCTGAGCATTCCACGGCTCTCACCACGCTGAAGGTAAACCCAATGTACGATCCGCTGCGAGGGGACCCGCGGTTTCTGAACCTTATGCGCCGGGTGGGATTGGCGCCGTAGAAAATTTAGTACTCAGCCAGCTCTTTCATCGCCTCGAAAAGATCACTCGACTGCGGCAGGATAGCGTCTTCGAGGATGGGATTATAGGCAACGAAAGTGTCTTTGGCGGCGACGCGGCGGACGGGAGCGTCGAGATGCTCGAACATCTGGTCGGCGATGCGGGCGGCGATCTCCGCGCCGTATCCCCAACTCAACGTGTCTTCATAGGCAACGATGGCGCGATTGGTTTTGCTCACCGATCCGGCGATGGTGTCCCAGTCAAACGGATTCAGGCTGCGCAAATCGATCAATTCGACTTTTACCCCGTGCTCGCGTTCCAGCTTTTGTGCGGCTTGCAGAGCGCGCGGCACGACTGCTCCATAAGTAATGACCGTTAAATCTGTCCCCGGCTGCACGATCTTTGCCTTGCCAAAGGGGATCATGTAATCCGGCCCTGGATACGGAGCGCGGCCGTAAGTCTCACGGTAAAGCCGTTTGTGTTCGAGGAACAGGACGGGATCATCGCAGCGAATGGCGGTGCGTAGCAGGCCGGCGGCATCGAGGCCGTTCGAGGGAAATACCACTCGCAGTCCCGGGATATGCGTGAACATGCTCTCGCCGCATTGCGAATGATAGATGGCGCCACCGGTGAGGTATCCGCCGATCGGCACTCGCATGACCAGCGGCGCGGAGAACGCATTGTTCGAACGCCAGCGAATGGTCGGCAGTTCATTTCGTAACTGCATCATGGCCGGCCAGATGTAGTCGAAAAACTGGATCTCGACCACCGGCTTCAGCCCGCGCTCCGCCATGCCTGTGGCGCGGCCCACGATGCTGGCTTCCGCAATCGGCGAATTGAAAACGCGATCAGAACCAAATTCTGACTGCAATCCGAAAGTCAGCTTGAACACGCCGCCTTTGCCTTTCACCATTTTCTGCTGCAAGTACTGCTCACGGCTACAGTCGGCGACATCCTCGCCGAACACGACGATGCGTTCATCACGCCGCATCTCGTCGCGCAGCGTGGCGTTGATCTGGTCAGCCATGGTCTTGGTGTGCGAGGTCTTCTTGCCGTCGGCTGTCTTCCCATCGGGCACGGCCTGGGTAACTATCGGCTGAGTGTCGAACACGGAAGAAGTGGGATCAAGATCGGGCGAGTAAAGGAATTTCTCTACCGAATCCGGCGTGGGATGGGCCGCAGCCAGAGCGTGATCGACGGCGATCTGGAGATCGTCATCGACCTGCTTCTCGAGAGCGTTGATGCCCTTTTCGTCGAGGATGCCTTCGCGAATTAGAAACATTTGCATACGCGAAACCGGATCGCGGGCAGCGTCGCGCTGGCGTTCAGCATCGGGGCGGTAGAGGCGTTCGTCGTCCGACAGAGAATGCGAATAGGGACGAATCACATGCGCATGAATGAATGCCGGCCCCTCACCCGCGCGGCAGTGCGCCACCGACCGGACGAATGCTCCATAACTTTCCACCGGATCGGTGCCGTCGATCTCTTCAAAATGAAAATTCGGAAAGCCGGCCACCAGCCGCGAAATGTTTCCACCTGCCGTCTGTACTTCCACCGGGACCGAAATCGCGTATTCATTGTTCTCCACCAGGAAAACAATCGGCAGCCGGCAATTCGACGAAGTGTTCAGCGCTTCCCAGAATTCGCCTTCGCTGGTGGTGCCATCTCCGAGTGAAACGTAGGTGACTTCATCGCCATGGAACACAACGTCTTTGAACTGGCGGTAGTCGCCACTGGCCTTCTTGGCCGCTTGCGGATGAGCCGACAAATAACGCGCGACTTCGGCGCATCCCACGGCCTGGAGAATCTGCGAGCCTGTGGGCGACGATCCCGTGACCACATTCAGCCGCTGAAATCCCCAATGCGAAGGCATCTGGCGACCGCCGGAGCTGGGATCCTCGGCCGCGCCAACAGCTTGCAAGAACATTTCGTATGGAGTGGCGCCCAGAGCCAGGCAGAGAGCGCGATCACGATAATAAGGATAAAACCAGTCGTAGCCCGGCTTCATCGCGAAAGCCGCCGCCACACAGATTGCTTCATGCCCTGCCCCGGAGATCTGGAAAAAGATCTTCTGCTGGCGTTTGAGCATGATCTCCCGGTCGTCGACGCGACGGGACATATACATAAAACGATAGGCTTCGACCAATTGCTGGCGGGAAAGACCTTGGTAGGTCTTGGCCTTGTGCACGCGATCCGCGACTACAGCCGGTCTGGGATTCGTCTTGGTGGTCGACATCCGGCTCCCTTACTTATAAGTGGGATTGCAGGGATTATTGTAAATCCTGCGAAGCAAGCTGTCAGCTCTCAGCTATCAGCTATCAGCTCAAGACCGACATCCAATGCGATTAGGCAAATTCCGCCAGCCTGCAAGTGGCTGCCGGATGGGGTTCAAGCTGATAGCTGACGGCTGAGAGCTGATAGCTTCCCTCAAATCATTTATCCTCTAAGTACATCCTTGATCAAGTTCAACCGCCAATTCGATCCTTCCTCGCTCAAGCTGGTAATCTTCGACCTCGACGGCACTTTGATCGACTCTCGCCTCGACCTGGTACACTCCGTCAATGCCACGCTACGGCACATGAAACGCGCCGAACTGCCCGAGGACATGATCGCCAGTTACGTCGGCGACGGTGCACCGGTGTTGATTGGCCGAGCTCTCGGCGCGGAGGCCAACGATGAGACGCTCGTGAAGAGCGGGCTCGAATACTTTCTTTCCTACTATCGCGAGCATAAGCTGGACCATACCCGCGTGTATGACGGAATCCCGCAAGCCCTGGCGGCGATCCGAGGCGGCCAGCGTGGATGCAAACTCGCAGTGCTTTCCAACAAACCAGTGGCCCCGTCGCGAGCGATCATCGAGGCCCTCGGACTGGGGAAATTCTTCGTCTCTGTCTACGGTGGAAACAGTTTTTCCACCAAGAAGCCGGACCCACTAGGGGCGCAGACCATTTTGTGGGAAACCGGGGCATCTCCCGAACAGACTCTCATGGTTGGCGACTCCCACGTGGATATTGCCACGGGGCAGAATGCCGGCCTGTGGACCTGCGGCGTCACCTACGGTTTCGCACCGCACACGCTCGATGCCAACCCACCGGATGTAGTCGTTGATAACGCAAAAGAATTGGCAAGAATGTTCCTCCAACCTCTGTCATCCTGAGCGCTTTCCCCTTGTCATCCTGAGCGCAGCATGATCGCTCGCTTGCGAGCGATCATGCGGAGTCGAAGGACCCCTACTCCCGGCAATGGCCTTCCCTCCGGGCCTGGACATGATCACAGCTGATTAACGTTCCTCGCACCACCTCAGTTACACTGCATTCGACAATGACCATGACCCATGGTTTCACTCCCGCCGAACTCCGCAAACTACGCAGCCTCAAGGATCCCCACGGTATCCAACGTTTCCTCGACGACATGCCGTATCACCTCGCCGATACCGGCTGGTCGCCCCGGCGCGTCCTGCGTGAGAATACTTCCCATTGTTTCGAGGGCGCGATCCTCGCAGCTGCCGCTTTGCGGGTGAACGGATTCCCTCCCCTGATCCTGGATCTCGAAGCCGAACATGATACCGACCATGTGATTGCCATTTACCGCATGAACGGACACTGGGGGTCAGTCGCCAAATCCAATTACACCGGCTGCCGCTACCGCGAGCCGGTTTACCGGTCGCTGCGCGAACTGGCGCTCAGCTATTTCGACGTGTATTTCAATCTTCGCCGCGAACGCACGCTGCGCACATTTTCCCGGCCAGTAAACCTCAAACGCTTTGATCCTCAGAATTGGATGACCACGGAGAAAGACGTTTTCTTCATCGCCGAATATCTCTTCGACATTCATCATGACCGCCTGCTTACTCCTCAAATGGCGAAGAAGTTGCACCGGCTGGATGACCGGTCATTCCGCGCCGGCTGTTTGGGACGGGCAGAAAAGTAGTTCGCGTGAAGAACTTGTCGGAACCAGACGTGTTGTAATGCTCTATGCGCCGCCATCGCAGTCTTCTCGCGCTCCTTATTGTCATTCTCCTCGCGTCCGAATTCTCACCTGGACAAAACAGCCCTCGATCGCCAATCGGCGCTTCGATCGCAAGCAGTCCAGCTCCCATTCTTTCCAATGATCAAATCCGCGAGCTCATCCGCCGGGCGGCGGAAAAAGATATGGAGAATGACAAAAAGCAGCGCGACTACACCTACGTGGAACGCGCAGAAGAACACAAGCTTAACGGCAAGGGTGAGCTGCAATCCACGGAGACCAAGACCTTCGACGTAATGATGTTGTACGGCGAGCAAGTCCGGCGCATGGTCAGTAAGGACGACCAGCCCCTTTCCGAGAAAGACGCCGCCAAAGAAGAAGAGAAGATCCAGAAAGTAATCGACAAGCGCAAGAACGAAAGCGACGACGACCGCAAGAAACGCCTGGAGAAAGAGGAAAAAGAACGGGAGGACGATCGCAAATTCGTGAGCGAGGTCGCCGACGCCTACAATTTCCGTCTGGTCAGCGTCGAACCCTTCAACGGACGCGATGCTTACGTGATTGACGCCGATCCTCTCCCCGGGTACCAGCCCAAATTAAAGGACGCAAAGATGCTGCCCGACTTCCGCTTCCGGGTCTGGATCGACAAAGCTGAATCGCAGTGGGTCAAGATAGATATCGAATGCATCGAGACAGCCTCTTTCGGATGGATCCTTGCCCGCGTGCACAAAGGATCGAATATTGTGATCGAACTGACGCGCGTCAATGAAGATGTCTGGCTGCCCAAACATGTGGCGCTCAAACTGGACGCGCGGATCGCCCTATTTAAAGGCCTGAACATCGATGAAGACGCCGCCTATCGCGACTACAAGAAATTCCGCACCGATGTCAGGATTGTTCCGGCGGCAGAAGAAAAGGTTCCCGACTAGTCTGGCAATTGGACCTTGATCAGTGAGCCGTTCCCTGCAATACCTTCAGGCGGTTTTGCGCCAATCGATAGCTCGAGTCTGGAATTCGGATTGCCTCTTTCGGCTTGGTGACCTTGGCATAGTCCGCGATCGCGACATCGCGTTCTCCATACTGTTCAGCGATCCGCCCGAACGCATACCAAAAGTCTGTGTCCGGCTCATCCAGATTCTGTATATCCATAGCCTGGATCAGGACCTCGCGCGCGTCTTTAGTTTTGCCGACTTCGGCGTAGAGGCAGCCCAGCGTATGCAGGATATGCGCATTGTTCTGGTCCAACTGCGTGGCTTTGATGGCAGTCTCGATGTCCGGGCCTTCTGCCCGCTTGAAGAAAAGTGTTCCCCAAGCCAATCCATTGAGGTCGCCGGCTTCCGCCTTGCCAGCCTCCACAAGCTTCTGACCAAGATCGTAGGCGGCGCGGTAGTCTTCGCGAATAATCGCGGTCATGACAAACATCCGCATGGCGTCGACATCATCGGGAATCCGCTTGAGGCGTTGCTGCGAAAGATCGTTAGCTTCATCAAATCTACCGAGCCCATCCAAGGCCTGGGATTGGGCAAAGAAAACACGCTTGGATTCCGGATACTGTTTCGCCAACTCCGAGGAAACGGCTAATAGCTTTTCATAATCCCGCAAATTGCTATATCCAATCAACAGCGCGAGATTGATATTAGTTTTTTGCTCATCGCTGGCAGCGGATTTTTTTGCCTCTTCAAGAATGGAGACTCCCTGCTTCGCAGTCGGTTTGGTATCAGTCAGCATGGCAGAGGCAGCCAGCTTCATCTGATTGGCATCGGCCTCTTTGCCCTTCGTCCAGAAATGCGGAAACGCGTCGCCGGAAAGGGGATCATCGCCGCCTTCTAGATGTTGGTCTTCCCGGACCCAATCGAGTAGAACCTTCGCGCCATCGAGGTTGTGGGCGGCAACACGATCGAGTATCTCCAGGCCGATCGCGTTCGGCTTTTCCGAAGTATCTAGAATCTTGTACTGCCCATCCTCTTTGACGACAAAGATCGTCATCTTCTTGCCGCCGGGCACTTGCAACTTTTCGCGATATCCCAATGCATCGCTACCATCGCCTTTTGGCTCAATCGATTCCATAAGGATGTCAATGGTGACATCGGGCGAAGCACCACTGCGCGCCAGTGAACGACGCATCTGTGTTCCCACTTTCAGGACGGCGTCGATTTCCTCTGGGTCCATATTCTTAAACACGGTTTGTGCATTCTTGCTAATGTGTGCGTTCAATTTCTCGACGGTCAGGCTAGGGTCAATGGAGAGGAGGAAGAATTCCATTGCTACATCCCTGGGATCGCTGCCGAAGTGGAGGTCCTCGTGCAACTTGGCGCTTCGCAGCATGGAAGCCAATCCCATGGTGCGAGCGGCATTGTCGCCTGATGCTCCGGCTTGCAGGAGATCAGCCGCCAGCGAGTATTTGCGGACGTTCATCAACATTTCGCCGGCAGTCCGCAATACCTGCTTGAATTCTTCGTCCCCGGTCGAACGCTTATTGGCTTCCGCAACGCCGGCCTGACTCCCATTCACAACTGCTTCGCAGGCCACAATCAGGCTCTTGGGTTGTGGATTCAACGTGTCGGCATTCTTGCGAGCTTCGGCGAACTCGCCGGCATAAAACAGAGCAAAAGCCATGTTGCTGGGGAGCCCAAGCGTGACCAGTTTTTCCTGCGTGATCTCACGGTACTCGGAAACGGCTTCTTTCAATTTTGCTCCAGCACCGTATCGCGCACCATCCTGGTTGTATTCCAGAAGGATGGCTAAATTGCCCTGGACTTCCTTGTCATCTGGATCAAGTTTCGCAGCAGCAGCAAGTGCGGCAGCCGCTCCGGCATAGTCACTTCCCGGACGCAACTTGCGTCCAACCAAATCGTATTCCAGGATGTCGGCCAGCGTCTTTTGCGCCAACGCCGAGGTTGGTTCCAGCTTGACCGCTAATTGCCCTTCTTCCCGCGCGGCGTCGCCCATGCCGGCTTCCAGCAAAGCCTTCGCGATCTGTAGATGATGCACCGCTTCCTTCGGATGTTGCGCAATCAAATTGCGGTAGCTTTCAAACGATTCCCGCACCTTGCCTTGCTTCAGAAGGGCCTGCCCGACGAGCTCGAAGTTGATGAGAATCGCCTCACCCCCGCGTAGCTCGGCCACCTTGTTGCGCATCTCCGTTGCTTCCACAATGGTGAACCTGCGTTTGACGGTATCGAGGCGAAGAACGGCGTGAACGGTTCCGTTGCTGTCCGCGGTGAACTTCTCGCTGAGAGTCGCGGGGCCAAGCGACAACTTCGCATCCTGCGGCAATTGTTTGGGTTGAAATCCCAGAGGCGGAACGATTTTGTACTGCCACTCGGTAACAAACGGTTCGGCTAACTGGTAGTCCGCGGTGCGCTTCTTCTTCGGCTTGATTGCATCCGGTTTATCTTCGCTTTCTCGCTCTTGCAGCTCATTGGGCAAGCGATAGAACAAACCCTCCACACGGATTGCCGCTACCGCGCTCTCCAGATCAGTGAACCCTCGTTTGGCTTTGTCACTCTCGAGCACGAGTTCGAATTGTTTGGAAAAATCTCCGGGATCGGACCGGTCCAGGCGGTCGAGTTTCTCGGCGAGATATTGCGACTTCACATAATTCGTCAGGTTTTCGCGATGATCTTTGTTCTGCTTGTCCGCATAGAAGTTGCGGTATTCCGATTCAAAAACTCCCTGCGGTTGAGAGGTTTCCACCACGCGTGCCGGGCCGTTTTCCGCAAGATCAATTTCACGAAGCTCAAGCAGCACGTTACTCTGCGACGGCATCTCGGCGGTACGCACCAGCGCATTGCTGCCGCTTCGCACGATGAGAGCCATTCGTCCCTGGTCCGCGCCCGGAATCTGGCCCAGCCGTGCGTATTCATCGGTCGCATCAATCCACAAATCCGGATCGCCGGGAACATAGACGATGGCATGATCAAACAGACCCATTCCCGGCAGATCGAGTGGCACATCCATGCGGCTGCCAGCATTGAGTAACGCTACATAGGCGGGAATGTCAGCCGCGCGCAGCATGGCTACCAGGAGCGTGGCTTTGTCTTTGCAGTCGCCATATTTATGGGCCAGAGTCTCCGTCGGAGAGTGCGGCACGACTGCAGCTTCACCAAACTCAATGCCGGTGTAGCGAACCTCTTTGTCGAGATATTCCAGAATTGCCTGGGCTTTTTCGTTCCGCGATTGCTTGCCGATGGTCAATCTGTGCGCAAGGACACTCACATCCGCGCCGGCGATATGGCTATCTACAATCTTGGAATATTCTTCCGCTACTTTCTGCCAGGAAGTGCCGGTGGAAAATGTGATCACGGGAAACGCGGGGACATCGCTCGGCAGATTGGCCTCGGCATTCTCAAGAGCTGCCATGGGACCGGAGTCAAACTCTATCCTCACTTTTCCGTCCGACTCGCTGGGCTGTGGTTTTAGATCTGGAAGCAATTGCATCGTATAAGGCAGCGAAAACGACGACGGCGCTTCCAACACGACACGGCTGTGCTGTACGGGCACCGATACCCGCCCCAGGAAGATGCGCTGCACAGTGCCTGCAGCAAAAAACGGCGCAGTCTCCTGCACCACAAATTCCTCTTCCACGACGGAACCCGGAGCAATGGCAGGCAGCGGAGCGCGCAGCACCCTGCGGTCGCTGTAGAGGTTCGAAGCATCCTCTCTCGCCGAAGCGTCTGTAACCGTCTTTGGGTCGAGTTCATGGACGGCGTAATCCGGGGTGATCACGCGGACTTTTATGGTTGGACGCTCTTCGTGCCAGGGTTCCCAATTCAAGGACACGTCCGCCCATTCGTCGGCCCCTCTTTGAGTGAGCACCTTGAAAACCATGTACTGATTGCGAACGCTGTGACCGTTGCCATCGAAAACATAGCTCTCTTCGTCATCAAGGACTGTCACATCCGTGCCTTCCGGAGGAATCGTTTCAGAGGCAGAGGAATAGAGAGCTCTGGGGTCAGTCGAAAAACGGGGACCATTGAAGGGAGCAACCGGGTCAGCAGCGAACACCGACAACGTTGCCACACACACAAATGCAATTTGCACCAAGAACAACCGCAGCTGCCGAGAAATAGAGGATGCCAATACGGCCTCCATGAGGCGAAATGTCAGTAGAAGGTAAACCGGGGGGTCGGAATACGCAAGTCAGGCCGCAGGTTCAATTTGCGGATAAACAAAGCTCCGTAGCTGATGTTAAAAAGTAAACGCAACCCCGCCGCGGACGGCGCGGGCCGACTGCACCAGGTAAACTGTCCGGCCGTCCTGTCCCATGACAGGAACATAGCCCTGGGCGAGCAGGTTGCGCACATCGATCAGAACGTCGACGTGGTTGGGAAAGAATCCGGTCCCGGGAATCGGCTGCCGGAAGAAGATGTCGAGATAAGGGTCCGCCTGTCCAGCCGAAGCATTGAACATGTCAACCGGCGTAAGCGCCTGGCCGCTAAGCCAGCCGTAGGAAGCAATCCAGCTGGTTTTCGATCGCGGTAAAGTTCCATTGACCTTGCCGGTAAGGCTGTGGCGATTTTGCACCTGGGTCCATTCGCGGGCGTCCTGTAGGCTCACGTCAGCTTTCCCCAGATCCAGGACGCCGCCGTAGCCATAATCCACGGTGGCGGTGATATCCGAAGTCAGTTTGCGCTGCAATACGATGCGCATTCCCCGCGTGTCGAGTTCTCTACCCTGATAGGTAAACGTCCCGGAATAGATGTCGGGAAGAACATTTCCGTTGCCACCCGGGATTTCGCCCACTCCGGTCAGCGCCGGGTTGGTGACACGATCGAAGTATCCGGCGATCTGCAAACTGTTCTTGCCCATGTGCTCGGAAACGGAAATTTCGTGGTGCTGGGCTTTTTCCACGGCCGGCGTGAAATTGGAAATGCTCATGTGCGGCCCGGACTCGCTCAAATCAGCGGGAGCTGAATCAAACCCCTTCTCGGTGCGGCTATCCGGTTGCGAGGTCGCGTAGCCGTACGCCACCACCGTATCGGGAGACAGATGCAGGGCCACCGAACCAAAAGGACGGAACGCGCTTTGTCGTCCCATGAACTGGATGGTCTGAAGTTCGCTCCCAAACTTAAGTTCGAGAATGTCGCCTACAATGAGATCGTCCGAAGTGTTGAGGGCCAAAGCTTCCAGATCAGAATTGGGCAGGTTGATGTCGGGCGACGCCAAATGACGCACCGTGAGCGCCACTTCCGGGGCCGAACCGTTGGCCAGTTTGTGACTGTAGGAAGCGCGCAACACCGCATCGGGCAAACCTTCGCCGTAACCCACGTCCCCATGCAGAGCCACCGTCCCCGAGGAAAAGATCGACTTCTCGAGAGAAAAATCGGTGCTCATGTCCGACGTGCCGCCAAAACCGTCGGAGGGGGAACCGGCCAAAAACGATAATGTCCCCTTCAGATCGGAATCACCTTTTGCTAATTTTTCTAATTGTGCCTGCTGGGGCGAATGCTCGTCGAGTAAGCGCAGAATAGGCCGGTTGGAAGCCGAACGGAGCACCCACTTCCAGTCATCTTCGTCATCCTTGCCGCGCACCGGAACAAACTGGACGGCGTCAAAAATGGTATTCAGGGTAAGGTTCACTACCAGGCTGGCGCCTGCCCGTAATCCCACGCGGTCGCGCAGTGCCGGCAGGAAAGAGGGTGCGGAAACTTTGACGCTGTAGATACCGGGCAGCAGCCCGCTCGCGGAATAGAAACCATTCTCGTTGGTAAACACTTTCATCGTGCTTACCGCGGAGCCCAGCACTTCCACCACCGCCCCCATTTGCGGGACGCCGTTAGCATTGCGCACATATCCGGAAATGGAACCTGGGTTCTCAACGGCCCATACCGGGAGCACCAGGCCGAACGCAATCACCAGGCTGCCGAGCTTTCGGAACATCCCCACCACCCTTTGGGAAAAACCAAGTTCGCGGTTACTCGACGGCAAAAGTCGCCGAAGGATCCACGGTTTGCTTGGAAATACCGTCGTTCACCTTGATCTGGATACGGTAAATGCCCGGAGCCAGATTGGCGGCCGCCATTGTTTTTTGCAGGGTCACTTGTTCGCCAATATTGCCCATCGTGCTCGTGGATTCCACGGAATGGACCACCGATTTGTTGGTCGCTGTGTTCACCACATCGTACTCGATGGTCGCCGACGGTTTGTGTGTCTTATCATCCACGCTCAGGTTGTAAACTTGCATCCAGAAATTGACTTTCTGATTGCGCTTGAAACTGACCGGCTTGCCGTCCGAAGGGGCAACCCGCGGCCGTATCTTCGTCGTACCAATCACAAACATGCCGGTGCCCACATTCCTGGCCGCCACCTGCTCCATGTCGTCGGCCACAATCAGGGAAGACGATGAAAGCCGGTCATCGCCAAAATCCGGGACCTGCAAACTTTTCCTCCAGGTTCCCACCCGGTCTCCATTCACGTCCTTGATCACCAGATCAAGCCGGTAAAGTCCCGGCTTTAGAGGCACTGCCTTCCAGTAGATCTGGGAACTCTCCACTGCTTTGGCCAGCAGTTCGGCGGGAACGTCCGCCTGCACCGTGTCCTCGAAGGTCTGCGCGGTGCGGCCGCTCAAAGTGGTGATGCGGCCGAAAATGTTGACCACTCCGCGCTGCACCCCGTCTTTATTGGCAAAGGTAATATCACGATTCTTGATCTGAATCGTGATCGGCACCAACACCGTGTCGCTGGTCACTCTGACAAAGTCAGAGCGCACATCGAATGGCATGGGATTGTAACTGATCTTGTGGCCGACTTCTTCTTCCAAGTCCTTGAACTTGATGGGCGGAGGCGCGTTCAACTTGGCATACTGTTCCAGACGGTCAAATTGCTTGGACTGGAGGTTTTGTGTGCCCGGACCAGCACCCAGTGTCTCCAGGCCGTTATTGGTAAAGCGGGCTGATTTATCCGACTGGCCCATCTGCTCATAGAGAGTCAACCCCGCGTTAGGGGTGTGCAGCAAAGCGTCTTTCTCGCCGCGGTCAATCGTCATGTGGTAGTCGCCGCACTGGCAGGTGTCCACAAACTCGATAATCACTTCCTGGCCGATTCCCTCCAGATAGCGATAGCGCCAATCTTCAAAGGGGAAGGTTGAAGTCTCGCCGCCGCCTTCTTCGATGGGCCGTTCGTAGGAACCGCCCGAGGGATGCGAATCATTTTCGTCGGGCGGGCCGTACATGATGTAAATGCGGCCACGGTCGGTCCGCCAGCCGGGGATTCCGGCGGCGAAGTGCTCGTTGGCATACTCGATGCGCCGGTAGTGCTCTTCCTTAAACTCGTTTTCTTCCGTATCCGGCGTGGGATCGCGGCGCTGCCAGAAAGCTTCAATGAAGTTGTCGCGTTCTTCGTCGTTGGAAAGCTGCTTGAAAGCCTGGCGCTCTTCATCGGTGATGATCCAGCGCACGTCCTCATCCAGCCATTTCTTGTAGGACCCGCCGATTTCCTGCTTGAAGCGTTTTTCGTTATCTTTTTTCTGCTTCTCGGTTTGAGGACGCTTGAGCGGATCGCCATCCTCGTTTCCCTGCCCCGGGGAAACGGTGGAAGCGGACGGACTCACATCCGTATCAGATTTAGCTGCATTTTCCTGCTGCGCGATGGCATAGGATCCGAGGCCTAGAAACGCTACACACAGGAATGACCAAACAACGCGCTGACAGCCTTCCGATCGCAACATGGGCGGGTACTCCTTAAGGGTCACTCTTGCTACAACATTCTATGACTTTGCATACTTCAAGGCAAGGTTAAGTCGAACTATTTAAACACCCTAGACTCAGTACGATGCACCACCGGGCGGCGAAGGTTGTAGAGGGTCTGGTGGGCCCTTAACGGTTACTTTCACGTTTCCTCTCTCCGGTTATAATTAGCATCTGATCTGGTTATGGCCTGCGTTTGATCCCCAGGGAACTTTTATCGTAGCGGAGCCGTACTTAAATCAGGGCAGAACCGTTCGTGATTCGTGACCTTCGCCGGTTTGGCTCGTCCAATGGTGATGCCAGCCGATCCCGTTTGTCCGGGACAGAAGAAGATGGGAGCGGGTGAGTGTCCCCACAGGACCAGGAGAACACAATGGCAACCGCAGAAGTCATCAACTTTTCGCAGCCCGTAGTGTCGGCTCCGCCCGACTCCTGCATGATCTCCACGGTGGATTTGTGGAAGACCTACGACATGGGGTCCGAGCAGCAGGTACATGCGCTGCGGGGCGTGAACTTGCAGATCCGGCGCAACGAATACGTGGCTATCATGGGACCGTCGGGATCGGGCAAATCCACGCTAATGAACCTGATTGGCTGCCTGGACTCGCCCAGCAAAGGCCAATACTGGCTGAACAGTCAGTTGGTCAGCGAATTGGATGACGACGAGCTGGCCCGTATCCGCAACAAGGAAATTGGTTTCGTTTTCCAGACGTTTAATTTGCTGGCCCGGGCCACCGCGCTGCACAACGTTGAACTGCCGTTGATTTATGCGGGCATTCCATCCTCCGAACGGGCGGACCGTGCCAAAGAGGCCCTGGTTTCGGTGGGCATGGAATCGCGCATGATGCACAAGCCCAACGAACTCTCGGGCGGCCAGCGCCAAAGAGTGGCGATTGCCCGGGCGCTGGTAAACCGACCCTCCATCATTCTGGCGGATGAACCCACCGGCAACCTGGACTCCCAAACTGGGAACGAAATTATGGCGGTGCTCGACCGCCTGCAATCCCAGGGCAACACGATTGTGCTGGTGACCCACGAGCACGATATCGCCGAGTACGCCCATCGCGTCGTTTACATCAAGGACGGGGTGGTAGAGAAAGACGAGAAGAAAGCCGGGCGCTAAGCCAGTAAAACACCTGTAGAGACGTAGCTTTGCTACGTCTGGCTATGGCGCACTTATCCTGGTTAGAGAGAGACGCTGCAAGCAAGACGCAGCAAGCTGCGTCTCTACTTGAAATCGTGCATCTAATCTGACTATGGAAGAGACTGCGATATTCGAAGATCGCTACCGGGTGGTCACGGTTGAAGACCAGAGCCTGACTCTGCGCGGAGTCCGCACCGGAGACATGCTGAAGATCTTGAATGCCGACCCCGAGAATCCTTTCACCGAGCAAGATTATCCACCGGGCAAATTGATCGCCTTGAACGATCCTTCGGTTGAGCCTGGGAATTAAATCAGCGATTAAGAATTGTCATTTGACTCCGGTTACCTTTGGGATGCCCGCGGCATCATAGGTGCCCGTGTGTGCCCGGTTTCCACGAAACATACCGACATTGCTGGCGAAGGCTGGCTGGCAGTGGCAAGAGCGTCACAAACGTGGCAAAACTGTCTCATCGGCGTCCAGGTTTGACGCCGGGACTAAAATAGGGTTAGTGGCCGTGGTTTTGCCGGTCAGATTGCATCGCTGACGACTTCATACAGTGCAAGGGTGCCCTGAATCATTCTAGATTTTCGTTCGGTTTTTGGAACAAGACTCCTTCCCCGAAACACCGCTCCTGGATTCGCTTAGTCTAAAAGTGAGTTTCCGGCGCGAGGAGAATTGTGTCCATGCAGCCGATCGATCCTTGGAGGCAACCCGGTGACATCCGACACTGCGGAAATGAAAGCGCTACTTGTAACGCATGACCCGCCCATGGTGGATCTGTTCCGCCAACTTTTCGCCGAAATCAGCATTATCGTCCAGGGTTGCGAGGACGAGAGTGCGGCGATTGAAATCCTCGCAAAATCCAAGCTCGACGCTCTGGTCCTCGATTTTGACAATGTATCTGCCAGCGAACCGCTGATCAAAAGCCTGCGCGCCAGTCCGTCCAACAAGAATGCGGTGCTATTTGCGGCGGCCACCTATGGCGCGGCCAAACAGAAGGCTTTCGAACATGGGACCAGCTTTATTTTTGAGCGCCCCTTCGTCGCCGAACAGATAAGACTGGTGCTGCGCACGGCTTATGCCCAGATGCTGCGGGAACGCAGAAAGTATTTCCGGCTGGCCGTCGAGCTGAACGTTTCGATCGAGCGGAGCTCGGGCTCACTCGTGCTTGGCAAGACCACCAACCTCAGCCAAAACGGAATGGCGGTGATCACCCCCACCCCGCTGGAGAATGGGGAAACCATTAAGCTTAGTTTTCAGGTGCCCGGCGCGAAGCTGACCCTGAACGCGGAAGGAAGCGTGGTTTGGGACGACAGGCATGGCAAAGCGGGAATCAACTTCCAGTGCGCCAGCGCCGAGGACCAAAGCCGGTTTGCGGCCTGGCTTGACCACGAATTCTATATGGGCACCTCCATCGGGGCTGGGAGATCGCGGGGAGCCGCAGAATAATCTGGTGTGCCGACACTGTCTTCCCGGTGTCCGGCGGGCCTGCTCCGAGGGGCGTGTTCGGATTTCGGAAATCCTTCCTCGTTTACTTGCGCTAAACGGCGCTCTCTGACTAACCTCCTTTGATTAACTCCCTGGGTTAAACCCAACGTCCTCTACGAGGTGAAGCATGTCCACGTTCGATCCTCAGTATGCCCACGATGTACTGATTCCCATTGCGGAAGCAGCTTACGACAACAACCTGCCCATCGATCTGCCGTCCAACTTCTCAGTGGTGGGACAGATTGTTGTGGATCCAGCCAAAGTAGCCATGGCCCTCGCCGCCGCGGTAGCCGGCGCTGCTGCGCCGCACATGCTCATGATTCAGCGTATGCGCGCCTCCGGAGACGGCTTTGGATGGGTGGTGGAGAACAAGGTCGATCACACGCTGGTGATCTGTTTCCGGGGCACGCAGTCAGCCGAAGATTGGCTGCATGACTTCGATTTCCTGCCATCGGCCTACGAACCGGTGGCGAATTACGGGACCGTGCATAAGGGTTTTCAAGAGGTTTATAAGGTCGTGCGCGGCAGCGTATTTAACCTGTTGGGGAAGGCCGACAAAGGCTTTACCCGTCTGATCGTCTCCGGCCATAGCCTGGGCGCGGCGGTGAGCGAACTGGCAGCACCCGATCTGCTCCAGAACGGCGGGATCACGCTGACGCCTGAAGTGCAGAACTTTGCCGGGCCGCGCGCCGGACACCACGACTTTGCCAGCATTTTTGACGTCCAAATTGATGTCTGTTTCCGGGTGGTGAACACCTGGGACATTGTGCCGCGACTGCCTCCACCGTTGGCGCTCTTTGAGCATGTTGGCCTGGCAGTCCACGTGGATGGCGGCTTTACTCTGGATGAACTCGTGGCCCACAGCATGGATAAGAGCTACGCACCGGGACTGGCCAAGCTGATCCCGCTGGCCGCGACCCAAATGAAGACGGCGTCGGCGGCTGCGCTGAGCCTCTCGAGCGATATGATGATCGGCCGGGAACCGTAACGGGAGGGGCGTGAGCAATAAGAACTAGCACCCTTTGTCATTTCGAGCGCAGCGAGAAATCTGCTTTTCCCTTACTGCAAACAGACAGCGGATTCCTCGTCGCTGCGCGACTCGGAATGACAAGGCTTGTAAGGGGTTGCTGATGGCTGAAAGCTGATGGCTGAGGCTTACTGTCCAGATCCCAGGGTCTTCACCGCCGCGCTATCTGACGGAGCGGCTGGTTTGGCGAGGAAGAAATCGTGATCGTAAAGATTGCGATAGATGTGTCCGGTAATTTCCGCGGCCTTGGGGCCGTAGGTGGGACGTCCACCTTCGAGGAAGACTACGACGACGATGCGTCCGGCGTGAGTGTTGGCGTAGGAAGCGAACCATCCGAAGCGGGTGCCGGCGCGTGAGCAGGTCCCGGTCTTGCCCAGGATTTCTTCTTCGTTGAAATTGGTGCGCAGGCTGCGCGCGGTGCCGTACTCGACCGCCGCGGCCATGCCGTCGGAAATTTCCGGGATCAGCCCGGCGATATCCAGACGGCGTTTCACAATCGGCTGAAAACCGGCAATGTCTTCCGGAGTATTGGGATGCTGCAAGTAGTAGAGCGTTCCGCCGTTGGCGATGGCTGAAACCAGCGCCCCCAGTTGCAGCGGGGTCACGGAAACGCCTTCGCCGAAGGAGCACATTTTGCCGACGCCGCCGAGTTTGGCGGGAATTTCCTGGTTGGGATAAATCCCCAGCTGCTCACCCGGAATGCTGTAGCCGGCGAGTTCGCCGAGTCCGTACTGATGGGCGTAGTAGCTGACTTTTTCGAATCCCAACTGGCGGCCCAGCGCCTCAAAATAAGCGTTGTTCGAGTGCGCCAGCGCGTTGGTCAGGTTCATGTGATAGCGGCCACCGAGGCGGACTTCGGTTTCCTTGGTGATGATGCCTTCGCTCAATGCCGCTAATGCCACGGAAAGTTTGATAGTAGAGCAGGGCTGCGCGCCGCTGGAGAGCGCCAACTTCTGATTGACCATGGCCAGGATACGTCCGCTGGTGGGCTCAATGGCGACCACGGTGCCATTCATGTCGCCCAGGGCATCGATTGCAGCCTGGCGTACGACCGGATCTTCCCCGGTGACGACATCACCGTCGGTTATGTCTTGCGTGGCAAACGAGCTCGCGGTGAAGCGCTCATGATAGCGGTGACGGCGATGCAGGCTGGTTCTCTGCAAAGTGGCTGTAGTCCTGGGATGCGTGACCGCTCGGCTGCGCGCCAATCTGCGCAAATGCTTCCGTGCGTGCTGAGTCTCGGTAACTTTTTGAGTTTTGGATTTGTTGGTGGTCAGGGCGCGTGTGCTTACGGAGGCTGCCAAGCCAATCTGGCTGAGCAGCAACAAGGAGAAAATAGCGACGCTGAGACGAATAAGAAACGACTGCGCTTTCAACATTAATTCCCTGGACCTATCCCCGGAGTTCACACCCAGTTAGCCTGCACGGCACCTGCCAAGGATCGTTAATTTTTGCTTGTCCCTGGCTAAGTTCCTGCAACTGCTTCGATACTAAGGAACTTCGGCATTCCTAGCAACCAAAAAGTGATTCTCTGAGACGAACTTAATAATTGATTTAACCCATTGATAATATTGATAGTTGCGGCAATTTCTGGCGGGTTCATCAGTCTTTGGTAATCTGAGGTAGTTACTGGGCCGCTACTCCCCTGGTTGGGAAAGCTTTTTCCCTTCGCCGCTTCATCATTGGACCTCTTCGGCGGACTGCTTATAGGTGCCAAACTTCTTCGCAACCGGCTTTAACGTGGGATAGAACTGCACAAAGCTGTGTTCAACCGCGGCATGGTCTTCATGACACTGCCAGCATGCCTGCTTGGGATTCGCCTGCGCGGATTTTGTGTCTTCGCCGAAGCTGAAATATTGCCATTTGTCGGGAGAATGGGTTTCGTCCTTGACCTCGACACCGGTGCCCATCCAGTCGCTTTGAAAATGTCCGGACTTCACGATGGAGCCCTTGGTTTCGGACCCGCGATCTTCCACCACAAACATGGTTTTGTCCGGCCATTTCCCGCTGTTGAGGAATTCGTGATAAGCCCACTGCGGAACAAAGACGTTGGTGAACATCACCATGCTTCCGGGGGACGGGCTATAGCTCATGCCGAGCCCGGACGACAGAAACACCCATTCGCGGTAGTTGTCGGGCCGGAGCAGTTGATTGTCTTTGGTGTATTGCGGCGTGGCGGACGGAGAGTCCGGGGCGGCCGAGATCAGAACACAGGCGATCGCGATCGCAATGCACGACAGAAAGACTCTTTTCATATGTTACTCCAAAGAAAACGGTCAGGCATGCCATCGCTGAAGGCGGCGGCGTTCCACACTTTGACCTGCAATCCGGTTGTAGGCCGTGGTCATGAAGGAAGTGAGTTTAGCAGCTCGAGCGGTGGGACCCCAAGGTCAAGGCTGCCTACGCAGGCTTGACGCCGTTCTTCGTAAATCCGGGAAAAAGAGTGGGGCAGCCGGCCAGAATCGTTTTCCAAAATAATTCCTCTGCCGCTTTTTTCGGGGATGGAATCGTGTTTTTCGCCTTGGGATTGGTGGTCATGATTTCTTTTCCTTTATTGGGAAGGCGGTGCGCCGGGACAGGGGTGAACCAGCGCACCGTATTGAGGCTGCCGCCCTTCAGAGGCCGCCTATATGAAATTTCCATCCGTTGATTCAGCTGGAATGATATGACGCTGCCCCGCACGGTACCTGTATAGAATTGAACAGTTCTGAGAATAATTTTATAGTGTCACTGTCTGTGACACTGCTTATTCACCCTCCTCCGGCTCAGCCAGCAAATCACCCAGACGATCCAGACGGCGTTCCCACGTCGAGCGGCGATCGCCGATCCACTGCTCCACCACGTCAAGCCCTGCGGGTTCGATGCTGCAAGTGCGCACCCTGCCGACCTTTTCGGTTTGCACCAGCCCACTTTCCTCGAGCACCTGCAAGTGTTGCACCACCGCGGCCAGAGTGATGTTGAGAGGCTCAGCCAGCCGCGATACCGAAATCGGGCCCTGGCTGAGCTTCTCCACAATGGCGCGGCGGCTGGGATCTCCGAGGGCGTGGAAGATGCGTTCGATGCTGGGCTTCCTTTTAGGCATGAGCCGGCGACTTCGAGTCTTCGCTCGGAACTAACGCGCGATTTCCTCGCTCAAGCGGTCAAACAGGCTACGCCATCCCTCTTGACGCATTTCAGGGCCGTCGGCGCCTTCGAAGAAAGCTCCCTGATGGGTGAAAATGAGGTCGGTTCCGGCATCCGAGGGTGAGAGCTCAACCGTGCACAGAGACGCCGAAATGCACTTCCCGCCAATATCCATCCGGGAAGCAAACACAATGCGGTGGTTGGGGACGATGACCTGATAGCTGGTGTCGTTCACGCACTCCAGCCCCTGCACCGGGCTCCCGGCCTTGAAACGAAACCGGGCGTGCTCTTTCCCGCCAACTTGAAAGTTCATTTCATAGTGCTCAACTTCGTGGCTGCCACTTTCCACAAACCAGCGGCGTTTCTTGGCCGGATCGGCGAATGCGCTGAATACGCGTTCCGGGGTGGCGCGATAACTGCGCTCGATGACGAATGTGTTGTGGGTTACGGATCGTTCTTCCATGGTTTTCATATCTTTTTCTCCAGAAGGAATTAGTTAAGCCTCCACTTGAGTATCTCTCGTCGATCAATAATTGTCAAGTGAATGCTTAAGTATTTTTTTTGAAGGTCTAAAAAGGCTCCTCCTAGCCGCGAGCAAGCCTCGGCTATACTTCTTTTCGCTCGCCTGAGCCGCCGGCCTCTCCGCTATGACCATTGAAGTCATCCCCGCCGCAGCGGAGCAAGCGCCGATCCTAGCGAATCTGCTTGAGTTGTACGCCCACGATTTCAGCGAGTTCCACGATGTGGCTCCCGGCGCGGATGGGAGGTTCGGCTATCGGGACCTGCCGCTTTATTGGAGTGAGGCTGGGCGGCATCCGTTTCTGGTCAGCATGGATGGCAAGTGGGCCGGATTCGTTTTGGTGAAGCGAGGGTCGGCAGTCTCCGGCAATGAGACTGTTTGGGATA
This sequence comes from Terriglobales bacterium, assembly GCA_963762965.1. Taxonomy (GTDB): domain Bacteria; phylum Acidobacteriota; class Terriglobia; order Terriglobales; family Acidobacteriaceae; genus DATBAX01. The sequence goes on along the minus strand of CAVXME010000001.1, from coordinate 2,392,486 downwards.
TGGTCGAGTTCTTTGTGCTTCGCGGATACCGCCGGCGCGGAATCGGAACTCAAATCGCACACGAAGTGTGGAAGCGGTTCCCCGGCGCGTGGGAAGTTCGCGTGATGCAGTCGAATGTTCCGGCATTTCATTTTTGGGCTCGCGCCATCTCGACGTTTACGGGCGAGGCGGTCCATCCGGTTCGCATTGAGAAAGGCGGCGAGATCTGGAAACTATTCTCGTTTGAATCCAAGGGCGTGGTGTGACCACGTAAGGGTGAAAAGCTTGGGTCACCCGCCATCACGAGCTTCGAAAGGGATCCGTATTGAATCCGCCCCGCGCTCTTCCCTGCCGAACAGCCGGACTTTCCGAATGGCAAGGGCAAGTCCTGTTTCGGCATTCTAGGTCGGGGTCAACCATCGGACCGAGGTGCCCCGTAGTGCGGGTCTTAGCTTTATCGAGATTGGTGTCATCTCGTGCCTTTTGCCTTGCCCACAACTCCTTCGCGGAGGCCGCTGCGATCACAGGAGTCGGATATTTGGGTGGATGATATGTTCGGACGGCAGGTATGCTTATTAAGCCGTTGGGATAGACTACAAGCGTAATCCCATCTACATCCCCGAAAAGAACGCCTCGGCTTTCAGGGTTATTGCTTTCTTTCCAATCTACCACCGCGTTTCCACCCCGCTTTTTTACTTCCTTTTCAAACTCGCTAATGAGGTCGTTTTGTTGGCTCGTCATTTATGCTGGTGCCTTTGTACCAGAATCCTTGGCCGCAAGTGCCTGAAGGAGATTGAATAGGTAGTAACCGATGTCCTCTGGGCCAGAAGTAACAGAGTCGCTCCAAACTATGTATTGCGGCGCAAAAATCTGTTCTCTCGCGCCGTTCTTGCAGATTCCCACAGCATCCGAATATGGTTTGAATCGGATGATTTGATTGAACGGCAACCGGAAGTTGACACCTCTCCCGCCTTCGGCCCTTCCACTAAAGTAAATGGCGCGATTACTGAGTAAAATCTCTCCGCAATCCAGTTCTTGCAAAGAGGTGGATTCCTCCTTGTGACCGCGTAGTCCTCCGAGCCGGTACCAAAGCCCGTTTGCAACGCGTATGCTCACTCCGCTGTAACCACCAACGAAGGCCGTGGTTGTGACTTGCTGCTTGAGCCAAACATTTGCTATTCCCCAAACTGGTACTTCTCCCGCATGAAGGTTGAAGACAATTGGTCCTGGGTATGGCCTTATGCGGTCGTGTAGAACTGTCCATATCTTATTGCTATAGACTAGGGCGTGCGTACCTGCGGTCTTGGTATTCATCTCCTCTTCCGTTAAGCCCGCAGCCAAATAGAGCTTTATAATTGCCAAGCCCTCTTGATCGCTGATCGGCTGCACCTTGCTTCGCTGCTCTGCACCTTGGCTCCAACCATTTTTCATAGCGTCGTGTACTTGTTCTTGCGGAATAGCGTTATCGGCTGCGATCTTATCTATCGTTGCTGATACGTCGCTGTAAACCTTACCCTCTATCACAGCATCAGCCATGCACTTCTTCAGGGATTCGATTCCTGCGTTTACCTTCTCTACGCAGGCTTCGTGCGCGTCTGTAAACCAGCCAGCCTTCTGATGACAGTACTTGCAGATGCCCATTTACTGCTCCAGTCCCATCTTGTTGCTCAAAGCTGCACCACCTCCGTGGCTTGTTTCGAATCTAGAAGCGGCATTTACCCCACCGCCGGCCGCAGATCCACTTTCTTCGTCGTGATCTCCAACTTGACCGCCGGCAACTTCGGCGGCGGCCAGTCTTCGGTATAGGCTTCGACGGTGATTGTCCCCGGCGTTTTGCTGGCTTGCACGATCACCTGCGCGAGGCCGTTGAACAGGCTGCGTTTGGGTTCCTTGTCGGATTCCTGGCAGTTGGGATCGCCGTTGCCCACGCCGAGCAGCGCGCCCTCGCCGGTGATTTTGAAGCTGATCATATTGCCGGCTGTGGGCAGCGAGCGGCCTTCCTGGTCGAGCACTTCCACGCGCAGGACGGCGATGTCCTCGCCGTTGGCGTCAATCTCGGTGCGGTCGGCGGTCAGCTTGATGGATTCCGGCTTGCCGGTGGTCTCGCGTTTTTCGGTGAGCACGACTTTGCCGCCTTTGCTGCCGCGCGCCTCGAGCACTCCCGGCTCGTATTTCACTTTCCACTCGAGATGGGTCAGCGGCTGCACTTTCTGGCTGCCCTGGCTTTTGCCGTTCAGGAAAAGTTCGACTTCGTCCAGGTTCGAGTGCACCCAGACGGAGATGAGTTCGCCTTCGCGCTCGTCCCAGTTCCAGTGGGGAAACAGATGCAGCACCGGCTCGTCGCCCCACCATGATTTGTAGTAATAAAAGTTGTCCTTGGGAAAACCGCACATGTCGACGATGCCGAACTGCGAGTTAATCGACGGCCAGCCATAGGGCGTGGGCTCACCACGATAGTCGAAGCCGGTCCAGGCAAATCCGCCGGCGAGCCAATCGCGCGCGGCGTAAAACTTCCACCACTCTTCGGCCAGCTCCGACCATGCCGTGTGGTTCAAGTCGTAAGCGCTGACCCAGTTGCGCAGCGTGTCGGTCGAGTAGATGCCGCGCGTGGAAATGGTGCTGGCGGTCTCCGAACCGAAGAGCGGTTTCCTGGGATGCTCTTTGCGGTAGCCGTCAATATCGCGCAGATTGTAGTTGAAGCCCTCAACATCGAGGGGATTGGAAAAGGTTGAGTTCCAGCTGCCATTCACCGCCGCTGAGCACAGCCGCGTGGGATCGAGTTCGTGAGTGCGCTCGACCATCGCAGCCACCACCGGCTCGCCTTGCGGACTGTTCTGCAACACCCACTCTTCATTGCCCATGGACCAGAGAATGACCGACGGGCAGTTGCGATAACGCTTGACCATCAACTCGAGCTGGGCGAGGCCTTCGGCGTTCGAGCTCATCAGGCGGGTCTCACACATCATCATCATGCCCATGCGGTCGCAGGCTTCCACCCACTCCGGCGTCGGCATGTTGTGCGAAGTGCGGACGGCGTTCCCGCCCATATCTTTCAACACAGCCAGGCGATACCACTGCAGCCGGTCCGGCAGAGCCGCGCCCACGCCGGCATGGTCATGATGATTGCAGGTGCCTTTGATCTTGACGGACTTGCCGTTGAGAAAAAATCCCTTGTCGCCGTCGAAGACGACGGTGCGCACGCCGAAGCTCACGCGCTCGGCATCGCGCGGCTTGCCGTTGGATTCAACCGTAACAATGGCTGAGTAAAGAGTCGGCGTTTCCGGCGACCAGAGTGCCGGGTCGGTGATCTTTGCCATGGCAGTGAATGCTGCCGAGTTGTCTGCCGCGATGGATTGCGGGGCGGAGTCGGCGGTGGCCACGGTTTTGCCGGATGCGTCGAGAATCTGCCAGCGCACGCGGCAGCTTTCCGGCTGTTTGCCATGGTTCTTGACCACAGTCCCGAGATTCAGCGTGGCGGTATTGCCCTTCACGTCGGTGCGGACATAACTTTCCCATTTGCCGATGTGCAGGGCGTCCGTCTTGGTAAGCCATACGTGGCGATAGATGCCCGCGCCTTCGTAAAACCAGCCGTCGCCGAAGCTGGCGTCCATGCGAACGACGATGTAGTTCTTGCCGCCGAAAATTAAGAAGTCCGTCAGATCAAAACGGAAAGGCGCGTAACCATTGTTATTGCGTCCGATGAAATAGCCGTTGAGAAAGACCAGCGCATCGCGAAATGCGCCATCGAATTCGAGCGAGATGCGGCGTCCACGGTCGCTCTCGGGAATGTCAAAGCTGCGGCGGTACCAACCCACGCTGGTCTCGGGATAGCGGCGGCCGAGCGGCTTATAGCCGTGGGATTGCAACTCTTCGTCGCGGACAAACGACAACTCCACCGCCCAGTCGTGAGGCAGGTTGAGAGCGCGCCATTTCGAGTCATCGAACTTCGCGGTGGCGAACTTGAATTCGCCGGACTTGGCAAAATCCCCCTGGCCGTTGCCCAGACCGAGATCGTGGGCGGGGTCCGAACCGTGGCCAAACTGAAACTTCCAATCAAAATCAAACAGCAGATGCTCCCGCGGCGAAACCGCCGCCATCGCTTCCGCGGAAGCTGCGTTGGGATAGGCCGCCAGCAGCGCATTGGCGCGCGCAATGGCGGAGGGCACAACCAGAGAAGAGGCAGACAACGCCAGGCCAGAACGCAGCAGATCGCGACGAGTAAGCTCGGACATTAGGACCTCACGGATGGGATCGTAGTTGGAATCGGAATCAGTCTTGGTTGCATGAGTTGCAAAGGCAACGCATAACTATATAAGACAACGAGGCTGTAAGCGATGCTTTCTGTACAAGCTTCCGGTGATTATTGTGTCGGCGACGATGTGGGCAGTTCAACCTCTCGCACTGGCAGGAGGAAAGCCTGAATATCGCTATCGCATTTGTAAAAGAACCAACCTGCACCGGCGAGAAGCACAACCCGCATCAAGGTCATCAGCAGAATGCTCGAATAGTATTTGAGCCAGAAGCCCGATCCGATCACAACGCTTCCCTCACCCGCGTGATGAAATATGTTCACCAACTCGCCCGGCAGGTACGTAGCATTGTCGATTGACCAAGCGAAAAAGTAGACTGCCAGCATACGGCTGGCAATGATTACGGCATCTTTTCGAGAGATCATTTTCCCTCCATCCGCTCAGTCTAAATGCACACGTCAGACATTCGGTAATCAACTACGCCAACTCGGCCTTGATCCGGTCGGCCAGCCGCATGCACAGAGCAATGATCGTAAGCGTTGGGTTGGAGTGCCCACCGGTGGGAAACACGGCACTGCTACCAATATAGAGATTGGAGATACCGTGGACCCGGCAATTCCGGTCCACCACGCCCTGGCTTGGCGAATCATGCATCCGCGCAGTACCGATATGGTGAAACTGGTCATGGATATTCTTTATCCAATCCGATTTCTGATTGCACACCCATTCATCCAGTTCGATCTCCCCGATCCCAGCCCGGCGGAATTCTCCATTTAATGTATTGGCGAATTGCTGGATGGTATGCAACGTCAGATCGGTCAACTTCCAGCAGACATTGGCGCGGCGCATTCCGAGGGCGTCCACTTTATTTGAGAGCAGAATGCGGCTCTCCGGATTCGGCTCCTGCTCCGAGGTCACTCCGATACGCATCCGTGCCCTTGGCACAAAGCTGCGGCGGTGTGCCAGGTAGTGCCAGATGGGCAGAATGGCCGACGAAGGCCGGCGTGAAACCTCCCTTGTTTTGCGGACGACTCTGTCCAATTGACCTCGCCGCAAGGCCATGTAGAGGTCCTTCAAGTCCTGTAGGCCCGAATCGTCTTGTTCGAACGTGATCCCCATGGAAACGTTCAAGGTACGATGTTCACGTTGCCATACAGGCGTGGCCGTGCAGCGGACCGAATATTTCAATCGGCGTTTGTGAAAGACGTTCAGAAGCCGCTGCGCTGCGGCTGGATTCGGACTGTTCAACACACCAATCATTGCGCTCGGATGATCCTGGAAATATCGTCCTACCAGATCGTGATCGTTCCCGATCCCGCATGGCTGCTGTGCGTTATTCGCAAGCAGCAGCCGCGCGGTTTCAATGCCTCCCGCACACAGAACAAACGCTCTTGCGCGCACCGTAGCACTGTGGCCGTGTAGAGATCGCGCCTCAATTTCGCTGACCCGATTCAACTCTTCAGACAACACGATGCGAGTTACGTTAGCGTGCAATAAGAGCTTGGATCCGGTTGAGCGGCCAATTTCTGGCAAATAATTCTCGCGCACACTGGGCTGAGGACTCCATTTGGAAAGGTGGTACCAGAGTCTATGCGAATCAAACGCAGGCGGGCGGGTTCGCAAAAGCGCAAAGAGATCGGTGTCGAAATTCATTTCGTCCAGAAGAAGAAACTGGCAGGCGCGGGCGTAGTAAGAAGTCAATTCACTGTAGGGAAAAGGCCACCCGCTATGCGCAACCCAATCCCGTCGCTCGAAATCAGTAGGCATCAGGGGCAGAGCCTGGCCACCCCATTGCGTGGTTGAGCCGCCACACATGCGAAATCTGCCTTCAGTTGAGCCAGGGTGGGGCAAGCCGGTTATGTCAACATCGTAGAGAGCCTGGGTCGGTGGTTCAGGTTCCAAACTTCCACTTTCGACGACCACGACATTCATGGTGGCCGGCATTTCGGAGAGCAGCGCCAGGCCTGCCGCCCCACTCCCGATGATGCATAGGTCGCACGACCACTCGGTTCGGCCTTCGGCTCTTTCCAGGTCGATAATCATTTACCGCCGCCCGGGAGTGGACCTGCTTGGGATGCATTCTGAGGGGAGTTGAGGATTTCATCAACGAACCGCACAAAGACAGATAGATGGCGAGGCTGGCAAACCGACTCTGCATCGCGAACATTCATGGTGATGCGCCCTAAATCAGTGCTGGAAAAAAGCACTACGCCATCGGCATTGCTCGAGAGTGCATAGTGTAGTAACAAGGAACCAACCACCTTGGGATCGGTGAGATCCGAGCCGAGCTCTGCTGAGAACGTCCGGGCAGTTTCGGGATGTGTAACGATGGCTTCGCGCAACATTTTTGCGGGCTGAAAAATACTGTGGGTGATGATCGCTCGTCGTTCTCGATGCGCTAGCGTGTCCAGGTTGCGATGGGCTGCATTATCTTCAAATTGAAGGAGCCTGTACTGCTCCGGCACTGCTTCCGCATCACCGCCAACCTTATGGAAATCCGAGGCTATTCCAAGGCAGCGCACTCTCCCCTTGGCAACCTGCTGGCCTAACATTTCGATGAGCGCTTCATCCGCGGCGTCCGCTAAGGTGGCTTCGTGAAGGAAGAGCACATCTACATAGTCTGTTCTCAGCTCTCGCAAACTGGTTTCGAGGCTCTGCAAGGCGGCGGCTGGCGTGAAGATCCCAGTTTTTGTCATCGTCCCGCCACGTTGTCGAACCTGCCGCTGCAATGCAGGAAATGGGGCGAGAACCCTCTTTACTGAATCAATGATCCATCGGTTTCCCGCAAGGCCACTGGGAGGCTGCAAACCCAGCTTCGTGGCCACAGTAACGCGATCGCGCTTGCCGCGAAGAAACGCGCCGAGTATTCCTTCGGCGCGTCCAAAACCATACGCGCGGGCCACATCAAAATGGGTTATGCCCTGGCCGAACGCATGCTCCAATATGGCATGGGCTTCGCGCCGACTCGGCAGCGAGGTGAGTTGAACACACCCGAATCCCAACTGCGAGGTTTCAATACCCGTTTGGCCGAGAATTTGTTTGCGCATCGATCAACTCGGAGAGGAGTAGAACACAGCCTTGCGCATAATGACTTAAGCCGCAGCCTCTAATCGATAGCCTGCAGATTTTGACACCGGCGGCTGATTGAGAAACGGGCGCTCGCAGAAATACCAAAAGCCCGCACCTACTGCGCAAACCAGAACGAGCCGGACGGGAAACTCCAAGTATTGGGGGAAACCCCAGGAGATCAGTTTCGCAGCTACGATCGAAGACGATCGAAGATTGAATTGATGCGTCAAATAGAGGCTATAGGAAATCAATCCGAGCGAACTCAGGACCATCCATTTGCTCGCCTTGTACCGGGCGTCCCATCGCCGCAGAAGTATCAGGACCAGGGCAAAACCGCTGGTTACGATCCATTCGCTGTATTGCCAGCGCCCTGCGTATGCGTGAGCCGTATAGTAACCGCACATAGAGAATACAAGTAGGGCAAGAATTCCGAGATCGATCAGGTTACGTTTGCTCCGATCGTGAAGTTTGCACAAACGGAAAAATACCAACGCCCCCAATCCGAAAGCCACCCAGTACTCCCAAAAGAATCCATGCGATACCAGCGGCCGATAAAGGTTCCATAAGAAAGCTGGGACCATGATGGCCGTGATCGCAACCAGCATGCTTTTCTTGAAGTACGCAGTGGTGAACAGGATCAGTCCCATAACAACGTAGAACTGTTCCTCATAATTTAGCGACCAATAGCCGGCAACGAAGAGTGTTTGATTATCAAAAGCGTGCCTGGCCGGGTGCAGCACCAGGCTGAACCACTGGGTCATGGTGACATTCTGAATCCAAGCAAGGAGCGAAGTGGAAATCTGATTCCCCATCCCGGAGTGCAGCTTCACGATGCGCGTGACGGCAAAGAAACAAAGCGAAAATAAATATGGCGGATAAATGCGACGAATCCGCCTCCACATGTAGGCAGCCGGACTGATCTTGTGGACCCGGCACGACTCGCAGCTGGCGGCAATGCAGTAGCCTGAGATGACGAAGAACATCATTACGCAGGCATGTCCCAGATCAAACTCGCCCCACTGCGGAAGCCCAAGATGATAGGAGACGACGCCCAGAGCAGCCAACCCGCGCCATCCGTCCACCATTGCGTAACGCGGCTGCCAACACTGGGGTGGCTGAGCAACTCGTGCAGTCATGCGCGAATCCGCTCGTTGACGGCATCAATCTCTTCCACTATAGCGTCTGTTTACCAGTACCGCGAGAATTGATGACTCTCGAATTGATTTTGCAGCATGCGTCTACATGGTCTCGTTTCGTTTGCGCAAGAATGCCGGGCACATCCAGGTCGGCCTGCTCGAAGTTGGCAATCATGGCATCACGCATCGAAGCGTCCCGCATGGAATCGAGCGCAAGCACGGGCGACGGCGGCGGTGTATCCGATACAGGAGTCATTTCTTCCATCACCATGGACGGCGGAAGTGGCTCGGGCTCCGACTCGGGTTCATTTCTGCGGAAAAAGTCGTCGTCCTGCGGGCTGGTCTGCCGGGAGAATGTTGCCCGGGAAACGGCTTCTCGCGAAACTACGAATCCGGCGTTCATGTCGTGGCTGCGACGGTGTGAATAGTCGGCGTCCTTGAACCCGGTGGCGATGACGGTGATCTTCACCGTGTCCTTCATCTTTTCGTCGAGCACGGCGCCGAAGATGATGTTGGCATCGTCGTCCGCAGCACTTTGAATGATGCTGCAAGCCTCCTGCACCTCGGCCAGCTTGAGCGACGCGGAGCCGGTGATGTTGATGAGAATGCCGCGCGCGCCGTCGATCGCACCCGCTTCGAGTAGCGGAGAGGCAATTGCCTTTTGTGCCGCTTCAATCGCACGCCGCGCGCCGTTGGCCGTGGCCGTGCCCATCACGGCGTAACCCATGTGCGCCATGATCGCTTTCACATCGGCAAAGTCGCGGTTGATGATGCCCGGGATCGTGATGATGTCGGAAATCCCCTGCACGCCCTGACGAAGAATGTCATCGGCGACGCGGAAGGATTCGAAGAAGCCCGCGTCCTGAGCGACGCCGAGCAGCTTTTCGTTGGGAATCACAATGGTGGTGTCCACCGATTCCATCAATTCTGAAACGCCCCGCTCCGCCTGCTGCATGCGGCGTTTGCCTTCGAAGGCAAACGGCTTGGTCACGACGGCAACGGTAAGCGCGCCCATTTCGCTGGCCAGGGAGGCAATGATCGGAGCCGCGCCGGTTCCTGTGCCTCCGCCAAGTCCGGTGGTGACGAACACCATGTCGGCGCCTTCGAGGGCTTCAATGATTTTGTCGGAATCCTCGAGCGCGGCTTTGCGCCCGACTTCCGGATTCGCGCCCGCGCCGAGGCCGTTGGTCAGCTTCACGCCGAGCTGAAGCTTTACCGGCGCACGCGACATGCGCAACGCCTGCAAGTCGGTGTTGGCCACCACGAATTCGATGCCCTCCATGCCGGCATCGATCATGCGATTGACTGCGTTGCCTCCGCCGCCGCCCACGCCGATGACCTTGATCTTGGCGTCGTTGCGGGTATCTTCGTTAAAGCTGATGCGAATGTCGTCTTTTTTCATGAGCCACCTCGGTGTTGGTTTTCTGTGTTTCGGATTCCAGGTTGAATTCTTTGCACTTGGCACTTAGCAATTAGCATTTGGCCACTAGGAATTTTGCCAATATCTGCGAGTCCCCGTGCTGGCTAAATGCTAAGTGCCAATTGCCCAGTGCTGCTCTTACGCCCCTTTCCCAAACAGCGCCATCAACTTCGAACTCCAGCGATCGTCCTGAATGCCTCGAGCGATGCGTGCGCGATGTCCGTAGAACGCCATGCCTAGAACGGTCGCGTACTCCGGCTCAGCCAATGTTGACGGCATCTTCGCCATCGGCGCCGGCCAGGAGAGCCGCACCGGCCGCCGCAGCACGGATTCCGCGATATCCAAAATTCCCGGAAGGCGCGATGCGCCTCCACTCAGCACGATCCCTCCCACGCAGAGATCCAGCATTCCGGTGTGGCGCAGATTGTCACGCAGCATCTCGAAAAGTTCGCGGGCACGAGGCTCCAGAATTTCTCCCACCATGCGCTGTGAGATTAGGCGCGAAGGACGATCGCCTACCGATGGAACCTCCACTTCATTGCCGTCTGGAATGAGCGTGACGATCGCGTTGCCATACAACCTCTTGATCTTTTCGGCTTCTGCTACAGGCGTACACAGGCCCACGGAAAGATCGCTGGTAAAGTGGTCGCCACCAATGGGAATGACCGCGGTATGCGCCACTGCACCTTCCTGAAAAACGATCAGCCCGCTTGACCCAGCGCCCAAGTCGGCCAGGCAGACGCCGAGTTCGCGCTCGTCGTTACGAAGGACAGCGTCGGCGCAAGCCAGTGGTTCGAATACCGTATCGTCAACATGCACTCCAGCGCGGTTCACTGCGGTGACTACGTTTTGTGTGGAGCTCGCTGCCGCCGTCACCATGTGGACCCGCACTTCCAACCGCGATGCCATCATGCCGAGTGGATCATGCACGCAGGTGTGTTCATCGAGAATGAATTCCTGCGGCAGAAGATGCAGGATTTCACGATCAGCCGGCAAAGGAATGGCGCGCGCCTTATCGACCGCCATACGAATTTCATCGCGCGCAATCTCGCGTGCTCGCGTGCCAAAGTTCAACCCTCCGTGGCTGTTCACACCGCGCACATGTGAACCGGCAACACCAAGCAACGCATGTTCAATGGGAACGCCAGCAGCATCTTCGGCCTGTTCAACCGCCTTTTGAATCGAAGCAACGGCTTTGTCCAAATCGACAATCACACCTTTACGCGATCCGCGAGACTCGGCTACGCCGTGCCCGCGATAACGGAGACCGCTGTCGGTAATCTCCGCGACCAACACGCAGGTCTTGGCGCTGCCCACATCGATCACGGTCAGAAGATGTTCGTACTGCTTCGCCATGCCTATGGATTCTCCTGGCTCTTCGCAATCGCGGGACTGGGTTTCTTTTTTGACGGATCAATGACCGGTTGTGCCGATGCGACCGAATTTGTTTTCGGCGCTGGCTTTTGCGCAGGAGCTGTCGCCGGTTTTCGCGCCGATGCCGCGACCATTTTCGAATGGGCTTTCTTCCAAGAGGGTTTCCCGTGCGCCGTTCTTACACCTTTTTTCTTCGCGACAGGTTTGCTGGTCGCAACGTGGTTTGCGGCCGGCTTGCCAGCCACTGGCTTGCTCACCGCTGGCTTGTTCGCCACCGCCTTAACTGGCGGCTTCGACGCCGCAGTCGCCGCCGGCAAACTGTTCGCTGCCTTCGGTGCAATGGTTTCATGGCTGATCAACGACGCTGGCTTTACTCCCGCCGCCATCGCCAGCTTGGCCGCATGAAGAGAGAGCGGCGCAGGCTTCGGCCCCGGCATGTCCGGATTCACCACAATCTGCCGGTCGTAGCGCAGGTCTACGGAATCCACTTTGGCGAATTGTTGCCGCCACTCCCGCACGTGGGCCACATAGATCTTGTAGCGCTCGAGATAGTCAGACGACCCCAGATGTACCAGTACTTCCCCGTCGGGATCGTTGGCGAGAACCTTCACATCGTCCGCATCCGAGATATCCACTTCGCTTAGCGCTTGTGAATAATGGCCGCCGTCCGCGTCCAACTGGCTCACCAGATCGTTGTAGATCTTCATGCGCGGCATCCGTGTGGACATCGGTTCATTGGGATTCATCCCCAAAATCACCGGGAAGGAATATTTCTTCTTGCCGCCGGGCAGGTCCATGAGCGTGCCCGCTGCATCAATCAACATGACCTTCGATCCGACACGAGCGAACGCCACCGGAGTGCGTTCCTGAATTTCGATTCGCAGATGGTTGGGCACAAACCGCATCACGCTGGCCGACTCCACCCAGGGAATCTGCTCCAGCTGTTTTTTCTGCTGCGCCAACGGAATGAAAAAGATATTGCGCCCAATGTCGGCGCCCATGACTTCCATCACCTGCGAACGGGTGACGTTCTGCAAGCCGGCGATTTCAATGTCATCACTGGAGGCCACACGGAATCGCCAGGAATGTTCGCCGTAGTCATACAACATAGCGGTGGCGACCCCGCACAAAACCAGGACGGTCAAAGCGATCGCTCCCCAAATCAGGCGGGTGGCGGTTTTTTTCGGAAGAGTGCTGCGGCGGGCCGAGACGCGTTTCTGTCCACGCAGGAAGGGAGCTTCCTCGTCCGCATCCAGATCGAGCAGGCGCGCGTCGTCCACTTCTTCGCGCACTGATTCGTCAGGCGGCGGGTACAACTCTTCCTGCGAGATGGTGGAACCGGATTTCCGTGCCATCAAACCAGGTCAGTTGTCGTGGTGAATCGAGAGCGATATAAATATAACTTCTTTTTTTAGGTTGAGATAGAGATAATTTGGTTCGTTTTGCACAGAAGGGCAAGATTAGTTATCGGCTGGCCTGAAGCCGCCCGCTACCTCGATGACTCCATCCGCCGCCAGATCGTTCCGGGCCACACTCAAGCATGACGGTACACGCCTGAAGTGGGTAATCGTCCACATTCCGCTGGACGTTGCAAAGGTTTGGAGCTCACGCGGCATGCTTAAAGTGAAGGGAGAAATCAACGGTTTCGCTTTTCGTACGTCGCTGTTCCCCACCGGCAAGGGCGGCCATACCCTGCTCATCAACAAACGAATGCAGGCCGGCGCCAAGGCTTGGGTTGGGAGCACGGCACAATTCCGCATGGAGCCCGACACCGAAGAACGGATTGTCACGGTTCCTCCGGAACTGAAGCGAATCCTGGCTGAAGATCGTTCATTCCGCCGCTGGTTCGACCAGTTGACCTACTCCACTCAAAAATACGTTGCCGATTGGATCACCGACCTGAAGAGCCCAGAAGCCCGCCAGCGCCGCGCCGAACAGGTTGCCGAGCAATTGCTATCCACGATGGAGGCTGAGCAGGAACTGCCGCCGGTGCTCCAACGGGCACTCCCGCCCGGATCCCTGGCTCGCGAGGGATGGGACCTCATGTCGCAAACGCAGCGTCGTGGGCACTTGCTCGGTATCTTCTATTACCGAACCCCCGAAGCTCGCGGGCGCAGAATTCAAAAAATGCTGGAAGCGGCGAGCGAGATAGCAGAGAAGAGGAGAAAATGAGGACGATGTATCGACGAAGCTCTCTGCTTGTTTCCACAGACCTAACGCAGCAGGTTCTTCGGGGCTCTCCGGCGCCATGCCATACGCAAAGCATCTTCCAGGATGTCCGCCTTCACCTTCGCTAAATTCACTCGCGTAGAGCCTTTTCGTCCCCATCCCCCGGGAACCGGTGAAAAGATTTTCGGCTCATCCTCGACCATTCCGGCCTGCTGCTCCGGCGTTAAGATCAGCACTCCGTAGCCTTCAGACTCAAGACTGAGCGTTGCAAAGATTTTTCCTCCCACCCGGAAGTCAGCCTGCCCGAAATGCGAGCCTTCCACGGCCTCCGGCAAACTCAAAGCGATCCGTCGAAAACCTGCTGCGGTCATTCTAGACCCACCCTCGCCTGAAGTTTCTCCAGAATCATCGGCCCCAGTTGCGAGACGCTGCCCGCGCCGAGGGTCAGAATCATGTCACCTTCTTGCGCAACTTCAGTGGCCGAGTTGACCGCCTCCGCGAAAGAACCGGCATACAGAGCGGCGCGCCCAACCTTTTCGCTAATCCGGAGCGCTAGAGCTTCCGCTGTGATCCCTTCGATGGGCTGCTCGCTGGCGGCGTATATATCGAGGACAAACAATGAGTCCGCATTCTCAAATGCCGAAGCAAACTCGTCCATCAGATCGCGAGTGCGCGTGTAACGATGCGGCTGAAAGATGACGTGAATCTTGCGGAAACCGCATTGCCGCGCTGCCGCCAGCGTCGCTTTGATCTCCGTGGGGTGGTGACCGTAGTCGTCGATAACGCTAACTCCCGCGGCTTTGCCGCGAAGTTGAAAGCGCCGATCGACACCGCCAAAATTCTTCAGCGCGACGCGGATTTGATCGGCATCAATGTCAAGACCGACACCCACGGCAATCGCCGCTGTCGCATTCAGGACATTATGCACACCGGGAACATGCAAACTGAATTCGCCAAGGTCTTTGCCGCGATAGCGAATCTGGAACCGGCTGATGGGACGACCCGCAGCTGCGTCGAAAGTTGATTCCGTCAGTTTGATGTGAAAATCGGAACCGCGCCGCGTTCCGTAAGTCATGACCCGGCGCCGGACATCGGGCAAGAGTTTCCGCAGGAGCGCATCGTCGTTGCAGGCTACGACCATGCCGTAAAAAGGCACACGATCCATGAACTCCAGAAACGCCCGCTTCACGTCGCGCATATTGCGATAGCAATCCATGTGTTCGCGGTCGATGTTCGTGACCACGGCCAGAATTGGCGAGAGTTTTAGAAACGTGCGGTCACTTTCGTCGGCTTCAGCGACAAGATATTGCGATTTACCAAGACGCGCGTTGGAACCCATGGCATCCACGCGTCCGCCCACCACCACCGTAGGATCGAGGCCACCACCAGCCAGTACCGCAGCCACCATGGAAGTGGTTGTCGTCTTTCCATGCATGCCAGCGATGGCTATGCCATATTTCAGGCGCATCAACTCGGCCAGCATTTCAGCCCGCTGAATGACCGGGATATGCAGGTTGCGGGCTTCGGTGACTTCGGGATTGTCCGGCACAATCGCCGAACTGGTGACCACGACTTCAGCGCCAACAACATTCTCCGCGCGATGGCCTTCAAAGATCGTCGCGCCCAGACTGGCCAGACGTTGGGTCACGGCGGAACTCTTGAGATCAGAGCCGGAAATCTTATAGCCGAGGTTCAGCAGCACCTCGGCGATCCCACTCATGCCGATGCCACCGATTCCGACGAAATGAATACGCTGAATTTTGGCAAACATAAGTCAACTTCTGGCCACGGATTTACGCGGATGAGCGCTGATCTGAAAACCCAAATCCGTGAAGATAGGCGCAAATCCGTGGCTAGGTTTTGATTCCCGCCAATTCCGCGGCCATGACCGCAATATCTCGGGCTGCGTTCGGATGCGCTAGCCTCTGCGCAGCCTCGCGCATTCTTTGCAATCGGTCTCGATCGCCTAATAACGCACTCACCGTTTCCACCAAACTCTCGCGATTCAATTTCGATTCTTCCAGCATTACCGCTGCCCCTGCTCGCTCCAGAGCTTCCGCATTCCGCTTCTGATGATCGTCGGCAGCCCGTGGAAACGGCACAAGAACAGCCGTTTTTCCAGCCGCAGTGAGTTCAGCCACGGTGCTCGCACCCGAGCGGCACAAGATTAAATCAGCGCGAGCGAAAAAACCCGGCATGTCGTCGATAAATCGATACGCCTCGGCCCATCCTCCCAAAGCTGCGTAGGCGGCTTGCGCGTCATTATAGTCACGTTCTCCGGTTTGATGAATGATGTGAATGCCGGGAACGCGAGCCAGCAAAGCCGCTGCCGACTCAATCACAACCTGATTGATGGCGTGTGCACCCTGGCTACCGCCAAAGACAAGCAGCGTCGGATTCGCGTTTGCAGTAGGCTTATTCGCAACTTCGAAAAATGCTTGGCGCACGGGAACACCCGTGACTTTTGCGTTGCGAAAGTATTTTGCAGTTTCGTCAAAGTGAACCGCGGCGGCGGAAACGAACCGCGCCACTCTACGATTAGCAAAACCCGGAACATAGTTCGGCTCGAAGGCCAGAGTCGGAACGCGTTTCAGGATAGCCCCCAACATCGCCGGGCCGGAGGCGTATCCACCCACTCCAATCACCACATCGGGACGAAACTCCGACAGAATTCTTCGCGAATGCCAGACTGCTCGCGGCAGGTCAACGAAAGTCTTCAAGCGAGTCGCGAGACTCACTTGGTTCAACGCACCCACTTGGATCAACTGCAGGGGGAATCCGGCCGCCGGAACCAGCCGGTTTTCAATGCCACGGGCCGTCCCGATGAACAGCACTTCCGCGCCGTACTGTTTCTGGAGCTCCTGGGCAATGGCAATCGCGGGGATTACGTGTCCGCCGGTGCCGCCTCCCGCCAGAATAGCTCGCATGCTGTGACTATAAACCGGATTGCGTACAGGAAGAGATAACGCTCTGGCTGCGCATCACTCGGCGTGCTTGGTCACGTTGAGCAGGACACCCACGCAAGCCAGCGTCATAAATAAAGACGACCCGCCATAAGAAATGAAGGGTAATGGGATGCCTTTCGTCGGCATGAGTCCCAAGACTACGCTGATGTTGATGAAAGCCTGCACCACCACCATGCTGGTAATGCCGACAGCCAGGAAACGTCCAAAGTTGTCCTGCGTATGAATGGCGGTGCGGATGCCGCGAAAAAGAAAGATGGCGAACAGAGTAACGACGATGACTGCTCCTACCAGTCCCAATTCTTCAGAAATCACGGAGAAAATAAAATCCGTATGCGGCTCCGGGAGATAAAAGAGCTTCTGCTTGCCTTCCATCAGTCCCGTGCCCGTGATGCCGCCGGTGCTCACCGCAATCAGCGACTGAATGATGTGGAAACCGCGACCCTGGGGATCGGAATAAGGATCGAGAAACGCGAGGATGCGATCTCTTCTGTACGCCACGTGAAAAATCAAGAAGTAGAGCGGCAAAACTGAAGCCAGAAGCCCATAGCCAAAATAGCGCGCCTTCAAGCCGGCTACAAACAAAACGCACGCCGTGATCGCAGCGCAGGCGATGGCCGTCCCCAGATCAGGCTGAAACACGATCAAGCCAGTAAATACCAGCGTGGGCAGAATCGCCGGCAACAGCGTATTCCGCCAATCGTCCATCGCCTTGGTGCGGCTCTCCAGAAAAAAAGCCAGAAACAAAATCAGCGCCGGCTTGGCCATTTCCGATGGCTGAAAGGAAAACCCGCCGAAATGCATCCAGCGATGCGTGTTATGGGCTCGATCCAGCAGAAATACCGAGATCAACATCAGCGTGGTGATCCCGAGCAAAGAGAACACCACGGCGGGATGCTTGAGACGCCGATAGTCGATCTTCATTGCCACGACCAATGCCAGAATTCCCGCAGTCGCCCATTCCAGCTGCTTAAAAAAGAAATAATATCCCGAGCCGTAGCGCTCCTTGGCCATCACGGCCGAGGCGCTGAACACCATGACCACCCCCACAAATACCAGGAGCAAGGTGACGGTGAACAACCAGCGATCGACACTAACGCGTTTGGCCATCGGAGGGTTTCATTTCACCACGGCGATGGAGAGACACGAAGGAGATTTGCTTGTGGATTGCTGAAGAAAGATTACTTCCGTGGTTCAGGGGCGGCCGCGGCAGTGGATAATTCTTTTACCACTTCCTTGAAAACTCTCCCGCGCTGCTCGTAATTCTTGAATTGATCAAAGCTGGCACAAGCTGGAGCCAGCAGCACAATGTCACCGGCCTGTGCGTCAACTGCCGCGCGTTTGATCGCGGTTTCGAGAGTTTCAGCATGGAAAATCGCTGTCGCCCCCTGAATCTGCGCCTCAATCTTCGCTGCCGCCGTGCCAATGGTATAAACCCGCTTGACCCGCTGCCGCAGCAAATCATTGAGCACCGAATAATCGCTGCCTTTGTCCTTGCCGCCGAGAATCAAATGAATGTTTGCTGGAAACGATTCGATCGCCTTGATGGTGGCGTCCACATTCGTCGCCTTCGAGTCGTTGTAGTATTCCACGCCGCGAATCGTCGCCACATACTCCAGCCGATGCTCCACAGCCTTAAAATTGCCGACGGTCTGACGGATGCCCTCGGGAGAGCAACCCATAAGCGATCCCACACAGACAGCGGCCAGCACATTCTCCACGTTGTGCGTGCCTTTGAGCGGAATCTCGGAGACAAGCATGATCTCCTGCTGCCCATGGGCATCACGAAATAAGATTCGCCCATCTCGCGCGTACGTACCTAGCTTCACTTCTTTCGTCCGGCTGAACCAGAAAACCTGCGCCCGGGTACGACTGGCGAGGCCCTCGCAGGTGGGATCGTCGGCGTTCAAGACGGCAAAGTCATCCGCCAGCTGATTCTCAAAGATGCGCGCCTTGGCATCCACGTAGGCCTGAAAGGTCCGATGACGATCAAGATGATCTGGAGTGACGTTGAGCACCACCGCAATCTTGGGACGAAATGTTTGGATGGTTTCCAGCTGAAAGCTGGAAACTTCGAGTACTTCGACCGTCTTTTCTGTTGCGTTTTCAACCAGAGAAATCGCGGGCGTCCCAATGTTGCCACCAACCACAGCCGGATGCCCCCCGGCGGTGACAATCTCCCCGGCTAATGTGGTGGTAGTCGTTTTGCCGTTCGAGCCGGTGATCGCAATGATTTTGCCTGGGAAAAATCGCGCTGCCAGCTCGATTTCACCGATCACAGTTTCTCCGAGCGCGCGAGCTTGCACCAGCGGCGGCGCATCCACAGGCACGCCCGGACTGACCACAATCAGGTCCTGCCCTTGAAACGTGCGCTCACCGTGACCACCGGTTTCGACAGCGATACCATGGTCCAGCAATGCGGGGATTTCGTCGCCAAATTGTTCTCCGCTCTTGGAATCGGACACAGTGACGCGCGCGCCTCGTGCTTTCAAGAACAGCGCCGACGCCACTCCCGATTTGCCGAGGCCAACCACCAGCACGCGTTTGTTGCTCAGATCCACAGGTCTATTTCACCACAGAGACACAGAGTCACAGAGAAAAACATTTCCTGGCATTCAATATCGAAGGACTCTTGGAAGGGTTCGGGCTTTCTCTGTGTCTCTGTGGTAGAAGCTTTACCTCAATTTCAAAGTAGTCAGTGCGAACAGAGCAAATATCAATGACGCAATCCAGAAGCGCACAATAATTTTCGATTCCGACCACCCCAGCAATTCAAAATGGTGGTGCAGCGGCGCCATCTTGAAAATGCGTTTCTTGCGCAGCTTATACGAACCCACTTGCAGGATCACCGACAAGGCCTCGATCACGAACACACCGCCAATGAACGGCAACAGCAGTTCCTGCTTGATCATCACCGCCACGGCGCCGATGGCACCACCCAATGCCAGCGATCCCACATCCCCCATGAACACCTCGGCAGGATGCGCGTTGTACCAAAGGAAACCAATCGATGCGCCAACCATCGATCCGCAGAAAATTGTCAGTTCGCCCACCTGTGGCATGCGAGGCAAATCCAGATAAGCCGCGAAGGTAGCGTGACCACTGACATAAGTCAGCACGGTCAACCCGCCGGCAGCAATCACGGTGCAACCGATGGCCAGTCCGTCCAGGCCATCGGTCAGATTGACCGCATTGCTCGCGCCCACGATCACAATTCCCACAAAAACAATAAACGGAATAAATGCCAACGGCCAAAGCGTGGGATTATGCACCAGCCGTTCGATGACCAGGTCAGGATGCAATTGCTTGAAAAACGGCACCAGCAGCCGGGTTGAATACAGGCCGCGGGTCTGCATGGCAATCAGCGCCACCGCAATCAACACGCTGGAGGCAATCTGCAAACCTATCTTCGCCTTGCCGGTCAGCCCAAGATTTCTGCGCCGCACAACCTTTATATAGTCGTCCGCGAAACCGATGGCAGCAAAGGCG
Organism: Terriglobales bacterium; assembly: GCA_963762965.1. GTDB lineage: Bacteria > Acidobacteriota > Terriglobia > Terriglobales > Acidobacteriaceae > DATBAX01. Next base: position 2,372,637 of record CAVXME010000001.1, on the reverse strand, counting down.
CAGGTGGAAAAAATTGCGATCCACACAAAACGATTACTCAGATCGGCCCACAACAAGGTCGGGACAACAATCGAGATGGCAATCAGCAAGCCGCCCATGGTCGGCGTGCCCGCTTTCTTCTGATGGGCCTTGGGGCCTTCTTCGCGGATGAATTGTCCAATTTGAAATTCGCGCAGACGATTGATGACCAGCGGCCCGATAATCAAACCGGTAAAAAGCGCGGTCAGGCTGGCAAACGCAGTCCGGAACGTAAGATAGCGAAAGATGCGGAACGGCGGAAAATAGTGGAACAGCTTGACGTACAGCAGCCAATAAAGCAATCAGCCTCCGTTCTGCTTCGCCAGCTTCGCTGAAGCCCGATCTTGGGTGGAGCAGCGCTTCTCAGCGCTGCGTCAAAGCTTCTGTTTCCGTAACGCACCTCAGCGCCTGCGGTACTGATACGACGATTCAGCAATCTGCTTCAGTCGTCGCAGTTTCAAGCTCGACCACCGGATTGTTTTCCTGATGGCTGATGGCTGACGGCTGATGACTTTTCCCGCCATGTGTCCAGCGCCCGCTCCAATTTCACGCCGCGCGATCCCTTTAGCAATACCACATCGCCGTCCCGGGCTTCGCGCGCCAGCCACTCGCCAGCATCTTCCGGAGCTGCCACAAAGTCGGCCCGCATGCCTGATTGGCGCGCCGCATTCACCATCAGTTGCGCCAGCCCTCGTACTCCTAACAGCAGATCGATTTTCTTCTCCGCAATATGCTGTCCGGAGAGACGATGCATTTCTACTCCGGCCGGACCAAGCTCGAGCATTTCTCCCGCCACCACAATTCGCCGCGTCGCCGGTGTCCTGGCGAGACTGTCCACCATGGCTTCGAGGGCCCTCGGATTGGAATTGTAGCAATCGTTGATGACCGTGATGTTACCCACTTGGACGACCTGTCCGCGCTTGTCGGCCGGGGCCAAAGTCGCCAGCGCCGACGCCGTTTCTGCAAGAGTGAACCCGCGATCCACGCCGACCGCCGCCGCCGCCAATGCGTTGGAGATATTGTGCACGCCGACCAGAGACACCCCGGCCGGCACCCGCTGTCCGCCCATCACCAGGTCGAACGATGAACCTGTGACGCCAAGGGATCGAATATTCTCCGCCCGCACATCCGCCGAGGAATGCAAACCATACATTATTTTCTTGCCCTTAAAAGCGCGCCCAAACTTCGAGACATGCTCATCATCTGCGTTCAGCACCGCCGTCCCGTTCGCCGGCAAACATTCAATCAATTCGTATTTGGCGCGGGCAATGTCGGCAATCGAATCGAAAAATTCCAGATGCACCGGAGCTACATTCGTCACCACGCCAATTTCAGGCTGTGCAATCTTCGCCAGCGCGGCAATCTCCCCGGCATGCGACATACCCATCTCGATGACTGCCAGATCGTGCTCCGGCTCAAGCTTTAGCAGCATCAGCGGCAATCCAAAATGATTATTGAAGTTGCCCTCCGACTTGAGCACTCGAAATTTCGCGGAAAGCACGTGAGCAATGGCTTCTTTGGTAGTCGTCTTCCCGGCTGATCCGGTGATCCCGACCAATGGCTTTGCCCACAAACGCCTCACGGCGCTGGCCAGAGTCTGCAACGCAACTAATGTGTCGTCAACCCCGAGAAGGCGCGTCCTGGCCGCATAACGCGCCACCTGATCTTTCCGAACCACCGCTGTCGCAGCACCCTTCCCCAGCGCCTGTTCCACGAAGTCGTGCCCATCCATCCGCTCGCCCTTCACCGCAAAAAAGAGCTCCCCCGGCAGGACGGTGCGCGAATCAATGGAATATCCCCGCACCTCGCCGTGGTGATCGAATTCGCCGGCAACCGAAAGAATTTCCGCAACTCGGGAAAGCGGCAGCTTCATGAGTTCTTCCCTACCGCCCGGGCTGCGGCGCAATCGTATCCCGCCTCGCGCAAGGCCTGGCGAGCAACTTCCACATCGTCAAAGGGAATCGACCTTTCGCGCAGCACCTGAATTTTTTCATGTCCCTTGCCGGCGAGCAGCACAATGTCTCCCGGCGCGGCCTCCCGGACCGCGATGCTAATCGCGTTCTTTCGATCCGGTTCCATCCGGTATTTTGCGCCGGCGCGCTGCAAGCCCACCATCGCGTCGTTGATAATCGCCAGCGGATCTTCACTGCGTGGATTGTCCGAAGTCAGCACCACAAAGTCGCTGCCTTGGCCCGCCGCTTCGCCCATCAATGGACGCTTTGCGCGGTCCCGGTCCCCACCGCATCCGAAAACGGTGATGACGCGCCCATTCGGCCCGGCCCGGGTCACAAACTCACGCGCCAATGCGGTCAGGTTGCGCAGCGCGTCATCGGTGTGCGCATAGTCCACCACAACCGTGAACGGCTGCCCGCAATCCACGCGTTCGAAGCGGCCGGGCACGCGGGCCAAAGACTCGATACCGTGTGCGATTTCTTCCAGCTTGCAGCCGCCTGCATGGGCAGCCGTGGCCGCCGCCAGAATGTTGTACACATTCACTCGTCCGATCAGCGGAGAAGTTATCGGAATTGTTCTTCCCGGCGTCACCAAATCGAATCTGGTCCCTTGCGGTGTGATCTCCAATCTCTCGGCGTGAAAGTCTCCTAGCATCAGGCCGTAAGTCAAAACTTCCTGACTAATTTTCTTGCTGAGGGTTACCAGTTCCCTCCCTGATTCATCATCGATATTGACCACAGCCGCTCGCGGCGGCTCAGCGTCATCCCCTTGGAACAACAATTGCTTGGCCTCGAAATATTCCTCCATGGTGTGATGATAGTCGAGGTGATCGCGGGTCAGATTCGTGAACACAGCCACATCAAAATAGATGCCGGAAGTTCGATGCTGCGCCAGAGCGTGAGAAGACACCTCCATCACCGCGTCTGTCGCACCAGCGTTCACCGCCTCCGCAAAGATGCGATTCAGATCCAGCGATTCCGGCGTGGTGTGTGGCGCTGGTAGAATCTTCCCAGCCACGTGATACTCAATCGTTCCGATCAGCGCACTCTTACGGCCAGCCGCGGCAAGAATCGCTTCCAGAAGAAATGCCGTCGTACTCTTGCCATTGGTTCCAGTGATTCCGGTAGTGGCTAACTTGCTCGCAGGTTGCCCATAATAGTTGGCCGCGAGTCGCGCCAGTCCTTTGCGTCCGTGCGAAATTTGCGCCCAGGCGACACTATCCCTGACCAGCTCGTCTGCGGAATCAGTAACCACCGCGACAGCTCCGGCGGCGATGGCTTTATCGATAAACTTATTTCCATCACTCGACTCACCACGGATAGCGACGAACACATCCCCCGGCTTGATCCGGCGGGAATCGTATTCCAATCCGCTGATCTTCGGATTAACGACGTTTGGATTGCCGCTCTGGTTGCGGATTTCCGCGCCATCGAGGAGCTCGAGGAAAGTCATTGGACTGAATTATAGGACACTGCCGTTCGCAGCTACGAAGAGGAGCCTATTGCTGTTCGAGGAACTTGCCACCGAGAGTGTTCATCTGCCGAATTTCACCGTCACCCTTGATCCCGTCTGCACATGCGTTCCGGCCACCGGAGATTGCTGCTGCGCCATCCCGCTGCCCACTGCATCCAGATCAAGGCCGCTCTCCTCCGCGGTTTCGATCGCTGTTCTCACCGTTTTCCCGATAAACGATGGCACCACGATCCCACCCTGCTCCACATCCAGCACCACCGTGCCATTGGTGGGGAGATGTTCTTTATCCTCCCCGTTGCCGCTTCCCACTGCCGGCATCGCCTGCGCAGTCGATCCTGATTTCGATAACTGCGGTTCCGCTTCCGTTGGAACACTCGGTTCCCGCACCTGAAGTGACGCTGGCACAACCCCGCTGCCTTTCACCGGCGGCGCAGCCATCGCCGTAGACATCACCGGCGCGGGACCCAGATTCGCATTGTTGTCATCCGCCACTTCCAGCGGCGCTCCCAAATGGTCCGGCGATCCTTCGGAGCTGTCCTGATCGCTGATCCGACGCGCCGCCAACAGCACCTGCCGATTGGGAGGCGGTTCGATGTCATGGGGCGTGTGCAGATATTCCAGGACCTGCTGCGAAATTCGCTGGAACACCGGCGCGGAAATATCGGCGCCGTGATGGGGGCCGACCGGCGAATCAATAATCACCGCCACCACAATCGATGGATCGTTGATCGGAGCGAAACCTGCAAACGACGCGATGTATTTTGTGCGGGAATACGCGTGGGTTACGGGATCCACTTTTTGCGCGGTGCCGGTTTTTCCTGCCGACGAATAGCCTTCCAGAATCGCTTTACGGCCCGTGCCCGTGAGCACAACTCCCTGCATCATTTGTTTCATTTCCGCGGCTGTGGTCGGCGAGAGAACGCGGACCCCTTCGCCGGCATGAAAAGCAACCGTTTGTGGGGCCACCTGCGGTTCGGTCGTAGCGGCGACAATATGCGGTGGAAGCCGTACTCCATCATTCGCCATGGTCGAAACCATGGCCGCCAGTTGCAGCGGCGACACTCCAATCTCCTGGCCCGTCGAGATGGCTGCGATCGACACTTTTGACCAGCGGCTGACCGGTTTGGTCAGGCCTCTGGTTTCTCCGGGAAGTTCGATTCCGGTCTGCTGGCCGAATCCGAATCCGCGAATGTATTTGTAAAATCTGTCGTCGCCGAGGCGCAGCCCGATCTTGATTGCGCCCACTTCGCTGGAGTGCGCGAGAATTTCCGCCACCGTCAAATTTCCCCACGGCTTGTCGTCATGGATGCGCATGCCGTTGACCACGATCGATCCCATTTGGCAGTCGAAAACTTCGCTGGGACGAGTGAGCTTTTCTTCCAGAGCCGCGGCCAGCGTGACCAATTTGAACGTCGATCCCGGTTCATACACGTCGCTGACGGCATGGTCCTTCAAGCTCTGCGGCTTAATCTCGCGCGAAAGATTGGGATTGAACGTCGGGTAATTGGCCAGCGCAAGAATCTCTCCCGTGTGGGGATTCTCCACCACCACCGTCCCGGCCTCAGCATGGGTTTGCTCCATCTGCGCAGCCAGCTCGCGTTCCGCGATGTACTGGATCTGCTCATCGATGGTGAGGACGACATTCTGGCCCGGCTCCGGCTGTTTCTCCACGCTGCCGAACCACTTCTTGTGCGCGTCCACCGAGATAATCATCCGGCCCGGCTCGCCCTTCAGTTTGTCGTCAAACTCGCGCTCGATCCCGCTCAGGCCTTCGTCATCCGTGCCCACGTATCCAATGACCTGCGCGGCCAAATCACGTTTGGGATAAAAGCGTTTCGATTCTTTCTGGAAATAAATTCCACGCAGATTCAACGCCCGGATGCGGTCCGCCGTCTCGGCGTCCGCCTTGCGCGCCACCCAGCAGAAACTCCGGGCCGCCCGGCACTTGGCCAGCAACTCGCGCGGGTCCGCTTTGGTAATTCGGGAAATCAGCGAAAGAGTATTCGCGAGATCGGGAATGTCCGAGGGCACGGCAAATGCCGAATCAACCGACACCGTCATCGCGAGCTCGCGACCGGCGCGGTCGTATATCACTCCCCGGATCGCGGAGACTTCCTCCGTCCGCTGCTGCTGGTGCTGCGCCTTCTGCTCAAAACTGCCATAGCGGAAAATCTGCAAATATACCAGCCGCATGCAGATGCCCGCGGACCATAACACCAGAATGGATCCGAGCAGATACAGCCGAAGATTTGCCCGATTGAGGTTCGCGCTATGGCGGTTTGTGTTCGCAGCCACGAATTCGTCCTTAGACAAACATGGCGGCCCGCTCACCCAGCGGAAGCCGCCAAAAAAGCTCATGTGGGGACGGGTCTCGGACCCATCCCGGCCGGGCGCAGCCCGGCAACTTCTGATCACCGCGCCGGAATCACCACCACCGGCGTCATGCTGGCCATGACCGGCGCACTCGAATCCGGAACCGCGCTGTCCATGCGGATCACCTGACCCGCTTGCGGCGACTGCAACCCCATCTGCCGTGCCAGAATGTCAATCCGCGCCGGATCGCGCAGGGACGCATCCTCCAACCGCAGCGCGCGATTCATTTCCGCCAATCCATCCCGCTGCGTCTTCAGCGTCTCGATCTTGTAGCCGTACTCGATCGCCTTGAAATGCTGCAACGCATAAGTCATCACCAGCAGAAACAGGCAGCACAGCGCGACGCCAAAGTGCTTCATCTCGCGGCCACGCTGCGGATCTTCCACCTTCACCAGACGTGAATTATCAATTGGCTTGGCAAAATAGACTTCCGGTGTCCCAGCCCAGAACGTCTTGCGGCGGACGGTCGGAACTGCGCCATGGACTGCCGCGGCTGCCGCCATCTATGCCACCCCGAGTAAATCGGCCGCCGGAAGCTCGTAAGCCGGCAACGCCTGCCACTGCTCCACCAGCGTCGCATCCATATGTTGATCCATGCGGTTTTCCACCCGCTCCACCGCTGCCATCAAGTCGCTGATCAATGTGCCCGTGTACATTACTGCCTCCGTATGTTATTTCGAACTTTTCACCCCGGCCCATCCCTTACGGCTGTGCCGGGATCCCTGGCAGTTTCTCCAGGGTCAAACTGTTTGGACTTGGCCGAGCAGCTTTTGGGTGGCGCAGCGCTTAAGCGCTGCGATTAGCTTCCCAATTGGCTCGGGCTTTAGCCCTGATTTTTTCTAAACTCTCTCCGCCGCCCGCATCTTCGCGCTGCGGGCTCGCGGATTGCGATCCTCTTCTTCTTCGGACGCCGTCACTGGCTTCTTCGTCAGCAACTTGTAATGACCCAGCTTCACTCCATCGCGGAAGGCATCTTTCACGATGCGGTCCTCCAGCGAGTGGAAACTGATGATCACGATCCTTCCGCCCGGTTTCAGCAACTGCGGCGCCGCATTCAGCAACTCCCGCAGGTCGTCCAGTTCATGGTTTACGAAGATTCGGATTGCCTGAAAGGTCCTGGTCGCCGGATGAATCCTTCTTTCTGCCTGATTCATTGGCCGGGCCGCGGCCGATACCACAGCTGCAAGTTCCGCAGTTGTTCGTATTGGCCGCGACCGGCAAATGGCTCTGGCGATTCTCCGCGACCTCCTTTCGTCACCGAATTCGTAAATCAGATTCGCGAGTGTGACCTCGTCCACCTGATTTACCACTTGTTCGGCGGTCAGCTCGGCTTGCGGATTCATTCGCATGTCGAGCGGTCCTTCCGCCTGAAAACTAAAGCCTCGTGCCGCATCATCGAGTTGCAAACTGCTCACTCCGATGTCGGCCAGAATTCCGTCGTAGGTCGTTCGTCGTTCGTCGTTCGCTAGATCGGCAAACGATCCATGCCGGAAGTCCACCGTGGGCCAGTCATCTGGTTGGTCTTGCTCTTGGCCAACGACCAACGACGAACGACCAACGACGCCCTTAGAAATTTCCAGCGCCCCCGGGTCCTTATCGAGCCCAATCAAATGTCCCCGTGCGCCGAGGCGTTTTGCGATTTCCAAACTGTGCCCGCCCAGGCCCACCGTAGCGTCGATATACGTTCCGCCACGTTTGACGGCTAAAAATTCGATCGCTTCTTTTAAAAGAACCGGAACATGGCGTCCACCATGCCCACCCCGCTCGGGGATGTTTAAACCTTCCGCCACTAGATGCCCAGCTCGTCCAGCGTGCTTTCATCTTCTGGTGTGAACTGTTGCTCTTCGATCTCCTTGCGGTACGCCTCCAGGTTCCGAACGATCAGGTGAGTCAGATTGCCTGTAACTGCAACCTCACCCTTGATGTGCGCGGCTTCCCGCAAAAGCTGCGGCACCAGCAACCGGCCTTGTCCATCCATCTCGACCGCCTGCCCGTAATAGTTCACCCGGTCCAAAAACTTTTTCTTCGTAGGATTGAAGGTGGAGAGCCCGGCCAGCTTCTGCTCGATCCGCTCCCATTCCTCGAAGGGATACACTTGGGCAACCTTGCCATCCAAACTGGTGATATAGAATTGCGTGCTGTACTTCTCGTCGATCACCCGCTTGAATTCCGCCGGGACTTTGAGCCGTCCTTTTTCGTCCACACGGGTTGGGTGATTGCCGCGAAACATAAGCATTGCCCTCTATCGGGGCTTGAAACTTGTTGGTGACTACGACAAATCTGGGGGAGGTAAAACCAATCAACATGCCGGTCGTTTCGGGTTCGTTAGGGCTGTTTTTGGGGGTGTCAGCTACAAATTCCACTGGCGCCTCTCAGTTTTCCAGTCTTGCCCACGACCTCTACCGCATCGACCACTTTCTACCACATTTGTCCACATCCTACGCCTAAACCGTTTGTTGTCAACAATAAAGTTCTAGGTCATGAGGGGGATGTTGAGCTCGAAGTCGAAACCGCGAGGGCTAGTAGCTAACTGATTCGATGACCACAATAGGTAGGGTTTACCGTCTTGGTTCTAAACCTTCTATTTCGCTGATTCTTCGCCTTTTATAAATTCTATCATTCTTTACCTCTTGTGGAAATCTCCCACCCCCCACCCATCTGTCATCCTGAGCGCAGCATAATCGTTCGCTCGCGAACGATTATGCGGAGTCGAAGGACCCCTATCGGCTCCCCAAAGGCGTGTCCGGGGGGGATTTTCGCTTCCAGAAGAAACAGGCCGCCACTCTAGCCACCACCCACGTAGCGACAGCCGCCTCGGCTGTCCGGCGATGCGAAGCGAGCCGTCGTCCATCAATAAATCCCACTCCCCGCCGCCGTACTCCGCACCACTCCCTTTTCCACCGACAACGAATAGCTCTCCGCCCCATCCCCCGCCCACGAAGTCAAATCGAAATGCCCACCAGTCGCAACGTGATACACGGAAATATCATGAAACTCCAGCGGCACTTTCTCTTTACAAGCCTCCGGAGCATGTATCGGACGCAAAAAATACGCCCCCTTACCGGATCCAATCACCGTCCCCTTGCCGTCCGCGTCCACCAGCACGGCTGATTTTTCATCAATCGCCACCTCTCGCGGATGCTTCGACATGCCGTCCTGCATGATGCGCGCCAGAAAAACCAGCGTCCGCCCCATGCGGTCGCGGATGGCGAAGTGGCTGTCAGTGATTGTGTTTTCCAGGTGCGGAATCTTCAGGAAGTCGGTCACCACCGTGACTTCGTACTGATACGGGTTGGGCAATGCATCCTTCGAGTGCAGCTCGCTGTCATCGGGATCATTCAGCGCCCCGTAAAGAAATTCTCCCTGCACCGCCAGCCCAGCGCTGGTTCCACCAATCGGCTTGCCGGCCGCGATGTGCGCGTTGAGCGCATCCTGCACCGGAGTTCCCTTCCAGAAATGAACGTAGTTGGCTTGATCGCCCCCGGCGATGAACACAACTTCAGCATGGCGAATGATGTCCGCCACCGCCGGATCCTGCGCCGAGGCGCGATCGGGAATGATCAGCGTGGCCACGGAGTTCGCCTTGCACAGGCCGTTCACGTAGGAGTTGTAGTCGTCATCCCCGTGGGCCCGCAGAATCAGGAAGTCGCCGCCATTGCCTTTGCCGCAAAGCCAGCGAAAGGCTTCATCGAGATCGCTCCCACCACCCATCATGGCCGTGCCTGCGGTGGGATTGGTTTGCACATCGCTCTTATTCCCGATGCGAATGTATTGATAGGAGGCGGCGTGGCTAAGGCCGCAAAATAAGACTAGGATCAAGAAAGCGGACGCCATGCGAAGTCTCGGGGTCGACATGGCTGGAAATCATATACCAATTACGTAAATGGCATGATGCATCAGGTTCAGTTCGAGCAATGGGCGCCCTTTCCCATCGATAAGGTCTTTCTTTTCTTCGCCAATCCTCAGAACCTGCCGCGCATCATGCCGCCCGAGACCGCGACCGAAATTCTCGCCCTGAAATTGAAGCCGCCTCCCGTCGTAGCCATGGGCCGGCCGGATAATTGGGACTCCCTGGCGGGCGCCGGTTCAGAAATCGTGACTTCGTTTCGACTGCTCCCGTTTCTTCCCTTTCGCGGACGCTGGGTTGCACTAATCACCGAATTCGAATGGAACCATCACTTTGCCGATGTCCAGCAGAAGGGACCGTTCAAGAGCTTCCAGCATCGTCATCAATTGGCGCGGACCACGCGCGATCAGGTCAGCGGAACCATTATCCGTGATGTGATCGACTATGAAGTGGGGTTTGGGCCCCTGGGGGAACTGGCGGACAAGTTCTTTATCGCTCAACAATTGCAGCGCACTTTCGCCTACCGGCAAAGCGCACTGGTCAAGTTGTTGAGCTGAAACAAATTCGCCGGCTATTTTGTCGGTTCGACAGCCACCGCGGTCCCGTAAGCCAGAACTTCGGTGACGCCCTGCATCACTTCGGTGGCGTCATAGCGGGCGCCGACCACTGCATTCCCGCCCAGTTCCGCAGCGTGCTGCAACATCAGGTCAAAAGCTTCGGCGCGGGTCTTCTCGCAAAGATTGGTCAGCAGCGTGATGTTGCCGCCCAGCACGGTTTGCAGGCTGGCCCCAATCGTTCCGAAGATCGAGCGCGAGCGCACCACGATGCCCCGCACCACTCCTAAAGTGCGGACCACTTTAAAACCATCCAGTTCGAATTGCGTGGTGACCATGTTATGGGCGACCATCCGCCCCGGCGCACTGTAATTCATTCCCATAGGAGCTTTCCTTTCAGCATCTTCCAGCTTTGACGAACCATAGAAACTCTACAACAACGCGGCGGCTTGCGTCTCGCCCGTCTTGGTTTCGCTATTCCGGTTGCGCTATTCCGGTTGCGCCGTGATCACGTACTCCTCGGCGGTGGGATCGTACTCCAGGTGGAGAACATTGGGTTTGCAACAAATCTGGCAATCCTCGACGTAAGTCTGCGTGCTTCCCGCGGAATGATCCACGGCGATCTCATTCCACTCACCGCAATGCGCGCATTGGAAACCGGCATCCATCGCAGACCTTCCCCAGTAAGCAGTTTAGCCCCGGAGAGCGGAAATCGCATGATATCCACAGCCCGGCGTCTGTATTCACCATCTTTTAACAAACTTTTCAGCTCGGGCTCAGTTTGTACCCATTAGGTTCAATGGCTGGAGCCCACCGCAACAAGTCTAGCCAAGAATTCAATCCAGACAATTCAGGAGATGGTAATGCAGAACATGATCAATCAGCTAAGAATCAGCACGTTCATCGGACTCTGTATGCTGGTGATGGCTCCGGGAGCGCGGCTCAACGCCGCTTCGGACCCCATCCAGCATGTGCTGCTCATCAGCATCGACGGCATGCATGCGGTCGACTTCGCCAACTGCACCAAAGGCGTGCCCAATTTCGGGAACCAGCCCTATTGCCCGCACCTGGCTTCGCTTTCCTCGACCGGCGTGCACTATCTCCAGGCCCTGACCTCTAAGCCCTCGGACTCGTTCCCCGGCCTGGTTGCCCAGATCACCGGGGGCACGCCACGCTCGGCCGGAATGTTTTACGACGTCAGCTACGACCGCGCCCTTTCGCCTCCGGCCAAGACCACTCCCTACGGAATTATTGGCGGAGCTAAACTTTGCCCCAGCGTGGTTGGCACCCAGGTGGGATTCGACGAAGAACTCGACTACAACTATCTGAAACTCGACTCCGGGAAACCCAACGGCAGTTCTGGCATCAATGGCATCAATCCCGATTACCTGCCGCGCAATCCCAAGAACGGCTGCGCCCCGGTCTATCCCCACAGCTTCATCCGCGTGAACACGATATTCAACGTGGTGAAGAATGCCGGCGGCTACACCGCGTGGTCGGACAAGCATCCCTCGTACGACTTCACCAATGGGCCCAGTGGAGATGGTGTAAATGACCTATGGTCGCCGGAAATCAACTCCATCCCGGTGGCTCTGTCCCAGGTCCCCGGATGCAGTCCGCTTCCCGACCCCGGCGCGGCCACGTCCAGTAATGCCTGGACCGACAGTTTCCAGAATATTCAGTGCTACGACACCTTGAAGGTGCAGGCAGTCCTCAATTGGATTGATGGAAAAACTCACGACGGCAGCGCCACCGCTCCGGTGCCGAATGTATTTGGCATGAATTTTCAGGCGGTCAGCGTGGGCGAGAAGCTGGTGGAAAAATCGCTCGGAGTCACTGGCGGCTACACCGATGCGCTGGGAACCCCGAGCGACGCCTTGCTTAGCGAAATCCAGTTCGTGGATCAGGCCGTGGGAAAATTCGTCGCCGAATTGAAAAAACAGGGACTGCTGGATTCGACTCTCATCATCATTTCAGCCAAGCATGGGCAGTCCGCGATCGATCCCAATCGCGTGCTGCGCATTCCTGGGGATGTCTCGACCGACGAACCGCCATCGCAAATCGTATCGCCCAGCGGGGTTGGGCCGGGCTTCCCGGTTGCCCAAGCCGACGAGGATGATATCTCGATGCTCTGGCTTACCGATCAAAGCCAGACTGCCGCGGACGTGGCCTTGCTGAGCGCCAACGAATCGCTTTACGGGCAGGGAGAAATCTTCTCCGGGCCGTCGCTCGATTTGCAGTTCAACGATCCCCTTACCGACTCCCGCACTCCGGACATCATCATCGCGCCCAACGTGGGCGTGGTTTACACCGGCGGAACCGGAAAGGTGGCCGAACATGGCGGCTTCGCCTATGACGACCGCAACGTTGTGCTGATCGTCTCCAATCCTAAGTACAAACCCTCAACCTTCAACGACCCGGTGGAAACGCGGCAGATTGCTCCCACCATCGTGAAAGCACTGGGGCTTGATCCCACGTTGCTGGATGCCGTCCGCTCGGAGCACACGGAAACCCTGCCGGGTCTTCCGTTTACCCAGAAGTAGGAATGGCAGATCGCCAGGATGGCATGCGGGAAGCGTAACGGCTTCCCGCATTTTTTGTTGGCGATGGGATCTAAGTCGCTGAGATTTAATAAGTTATCTTATGGATAAGGCAGATTCAGCCCGCGAGGGCGTAAGTTTTGGTCGGCCGGTGGCGTACAATGCCCCGCCAAGTGGCCTAGATTGGCTCACAATCGACAATCTGTTCGCGGGTGTGGTTTGGAGTGCCTCGATGACCGGAATGCAGCCAATGGCGAGGAGAATCGATCTAGTTTCAATTTATATCTTATAGATATAGATTTCCATAATGGGATTTGATTGCGGGCCGTAGGTTGGTCATGCGGAAGCGGCGCCCTGCGGGAGCGTGGTCTTCGTGCGCTCTCACCCCGGACTTCCGTCCGGGGCTTTCATGTTCCGCTCCCTTCGGAGCTGCTCTCAGTTTGACTTACAGTCCGGGAACCGGGGGGCAGCCTTTGAATTCGGTCAGGAACGTGTTTCCAATGTAGCCCAGGTACTCGATGCCGATTTTGCTGGTAAAGAAACCGTCGGCGGTCATGTTGCGCAGCAGCGAAAAGAACTCCACCCCCTGGCTGAGGCTGGGATCGGCTTTGGCGTTCTTGCGATAGGCGATCAGATCGAGAATCTCTTTTTGCTGGTCGGGAGCGCAATCGAGATAGGCTTTGCCGTAACGGTCGGCGCAGGTTTCATCCAGCCACATCAGGCCGCCGCCTAATTTCAATTGGTACTCAGAGTTCTCGCTGGTGATGAGATCAATGAACTCGGGCGCGCCCGCTTCGAGTGCGCCGCCGGAATCGCCGTCGGCGGGAATGATGGTCTCGCAGAGCGTCTGCAAGGTCTTGTACTGGTGCGCGGAAAAGAATTTTGGGGTGTAGACGCCGGTGGCCGCGGCCGCTTTTTCCGACATCACCATGCGATGTGCGTATTCCGCCGCGTGGGCGGGAATGGCGCGAAGCACTCCGCCGGCAATGATACCCATGCCGAGGGATTTCAAGATGTCCCTGCGCGAGATGTCTTTCTTTAAACTATTCGTCCTCGAAATATCCTGCGATGACATGGATTCCTCCGGCTTCTTAAGCAATGCCTGTATGCGAAAGGCCATGCAGACGGGCCCAATCACGATAAGTTTCGACTACTTCGTCTCGTGTCTCTCTGAACCACTTCCCCCAATCCTCGGGTGAAATCGCAATGCCATGACAAACCTCGTTCAGACAATTGTTAATAGCAACGAACTGGTCAGAGTCGCTCTGGCTATCATCCAAATGAGGCCACTTCTCGATCACCCTTCTTAGAGCGAGGCGGTCAATTCCTAATCGTGTCTGAAACTCTGAGTCGTCGATGTACTGGCCATCGGCGATCACTCTCATGCAACGTAACACTGTGTCCTTATCTCTCACTGATAGTTTTTCAAAAGCCATGGCGATCTTTACAAACTGCCGCTCTTGGCCTGGGCGATCAAATACTCAGACGCACGCCACGAAAGCGCCATGATGGTTAAAGTTGGATTCTTATCGGCGTTGGTCACGAACGGCGCGCCGTCGGTGACGAACAGATTTTTCACGTCATGGGCCTGGCAATTGCTGTTCAATACCGAAGTCCGGGGATTGTTGCCCATGCGGGCGGTGCCGATTTCGTGGATGATGACGCCGCCATCCTCGATGCCATAGGGCTTTGTCCCGTCCGGACTGGTCTTCGTCAGATAGGTTCCGCCTGCCGCTTCCGTGATCGAGCGGAAAGTTTCCTGCATGTCTTTCGCCATCTTGATCTCATTGTCCGACCACTTCCAATGGAAGCGAAGCACCGGGATGCCCCACTGATCGACGGTGTTGGGATCGAGATCGCAATAGCTGTCCGGGTTGGGAATCATTTCGCCGCGTCCGGCGAAACCGATGTAATTGCCGTAGCTGTTGTGGCACGCCTTCTTCAGGCTGGAGCCGTAGCCTTCGAAGAAATCGCATGGGCCCTCGAAGTCGCCCACGCCGGGCATGCCGCGCCCGCCGCCGAATTCGATGTGATATCCGCGAAGAAAGTCGTTCTTGCGATCGAACTTCCACCAGGGAACGTACATGTGCATGCCGCCGGTGCCGTCGTGATTGTGCGGTGGCATTTTTTCGAGTTGCGGGAAATAACCGCCTCCGCCACTGCCCACGGTGTCAGTGAGATAGCGTCCGACCACGCCGGAAGAGTTGGCCAAGCCGTCAGGAAACATTGACGACTTTGAGTTCAGCAGTAGGCGCGCCGACTCGCAGGCGCTGGCCGCCAGAACAAATGCTTTGGCATAAACTCGCTTTTCAGTCTTGGTGGCTTTGTCCACGTAGGAAATCGCGGCGGCTTTGCCGTCCTTGCCGACAATGACTTCGCGGGCCATGGCGCCGGTGATCAAGGTAAGGCGTCCGGTGGCTTGCGCCGGAGGGATCATGACCTGGCTGGAACTGAAATTGGAGGCGCTGACACAACCGCGGCTGCATTGACCGCAATAGTGGCAAGCGGCGCGCCCGTTCAGCGGCTTGGTGAGAATGGCGAGACGCGAAGGCACGCAAAGAACGCCGACTTTGTCGCAAGCCTTTTTGATGATGGTCTCAGTGCAGCGGGGCGGGGGAGGGGGAAGAAAAACGCCATTGGGAGCGCTGGAAATGTTTTCTTGCGATCCGAAAACGCCGATGAACGATTCGACTTTGTCATAGTAAGGCGCGATCTCTTCGTAGGTGAGCGGCCAGTCGTCGCCCATGCCGTCGTTGGAGCGCGATTTGAAATCGACGGGCGCGAAACGCAGCGCGATCCGGCCCCAGTGATTGGTGCGTCCGCCGACGATGCGGGAACGGAACCAGCGGAACTTTGAGCCTTCGGCGGTGGTGTAGGGTTCGCCGTCGATGTCCCAGAAGCCGTTGGGGGCGAGGAATTCGTCGTTCAATTCGTTTTGGAATTTAGCGCCAATGCCGGCGCCGCGATGTGGCAACTGATAGGGCCAGACATGTTCTTTGTAATCTTTCGCAGGGTTGAGGTCAGGGCCGGCTTCGAGCATGACGACATTGAGGCCGCCTTCGGTCAGGACTTTGGCGGCAGTGCCGCCGCCCGCGCCTGATCCGATGATGCAGACGTCGTAGGTCTTGGGGGAACGGATTACTTCCGGCATGCGTGTGGACCTCGGGCGCTAAAGCGCGTACTCAGAATAGAACTTTAATCGCAGCGCTTAAGCGCTGCGCCACCCAAAAGCAAATTCTCGAACACCCAAAAGCAGATTCCTCGTGGACTAAAGTCCATTCGGAATGACAAGACTTTAAAGTTCCATCAGAAACGGAGCAGCTTGAGATAGGCGTAGCTGCTTTGAATGCTGGCAAAAGGATCCTGGGGCTTGTCGTGTTCCACAAAGTAATGCTTGATTCCGGCTTGTTCGAATTTGCCGAGAATGCGTTTCCAGTCGATCACGCCGTTGCCGACAGAGGTCATGTCGAGCGAATCGCCAAAGTTCTGGCCGCCGGATGCGTCGACGACGGGAAGTTTCTTCATGTCTTTCACATGGACCAGGGGAAAGCGTCCGGGATACTGTTCGAAATATTTCACCGGGTCCTGGCCGCCGACTACGATCCAGCAGAGATCCAATTCCATCTTGACCAGAGCAGGATCGGTTTCCTTGAGGAGGAAATCGTAAGGCATTTTGCCGTCCACGGGGATGAATTCGAACCAGTGATTGTGATAAGCGAATTGGATTCCCGCCTTCTGGCAGGCCTCGCCGGCGCGGTTAAAAGTTTCGGCGGCGCGCTTCCAGCCGTCAGGTTGCTTGCGGACGTCATCGTCAATCCAGGGATTCACGATGTAGGAATGGCCGAGGATTTTGCTGGCTTCCAGCACGCGCGCGAAATTGTCCGGCGCCAGGCTTTTGAAATTCACGTGGGTGGAGGGAACGGAAAGCCCCTGAGAATCGAGCGCGGCGCGAACCTCTGCGGGGGAACGGCCAAAGTAGGTCACTTTGCCGGCGGCGTCCTGCGCGAACTCGGCCAGTTCGACCTCTTTGTAGCCGATGGCGGCCACTTTGGCGATGGAACCGGCGAAATCCTCTTTCATGGGAAAGCGCACGGTATAAAGTTGCAGACCGATTTTTTCGATCTTGTGCGCGGCGAATGCCCAGCTGAAGCGATTGGCCATCAGAGTTGCGGCGGACAAGGTTCCAATAAATTTTCGACGATTCATACCTAAAGTTCTCCTCGCTTCATTTGAGTGACGGCGTAATCGCAGGCGCGCGCGGTCAATGCCATGTAGGTCAACGATGGATTCACGCAGGAGGAAGAGACCATGCAGCCGCCATCGCTGATGAAAAGGTTCTTTACGTCATGCGCCTGGTTGTGGGAATTGAGCACGGAAGTTTTTGGATCGCGCCCCATGCGCGCCGTCCCCATTTCGTGGATGGTGAGGCCGGGGGGAGAATTTTCATCGAAGGTATGGATCTCTTTGGCGCCGGCGGCCTCGAGCATTTCAGAGGCGGTGGTTTGCATGTCTTTCAGGATGGCGCGTTCGTTGTCGCGCCACTGGACATGGATCTTGAGCACGGGAACGCCCCAGGCGTCTTTCTTGACGGGATCGAGTTCAACATAATTTTCGTGGTTGGGCAAACATTCGCCGAAGCCGCCAAAGCCCATCCACCAGGGGCCGGGAGTGCGGAGAGAATGTTTGAACTCAGCCCCGAAACCGGGTTGAGTGTTCCCACGTTGCCAGTCCCCGCGTTCTGCACCGCCTTGAAATCCGTAGCCGCGGACAAAGTCAGGGTGCTTCTGCTTTACATTGCGGAAACGGGGGACATAGATTCCGTTGGGGCGATTGCCCAGGGCGACGCGATCTTCGTTTCCCGGAATCAGGCCGCCGGCGCCGGCCCCCATCACATGGTCCATCAGGTTGTGGCCGAGTTCTCCGCTGGAATTTGCCAGGCCGTTGGGAAATTCCGGAGTCGCGGAATTCAGCAGAAGGCGGGTGGATTCCAAAGTGGAGGCGCACAGGAAGACAATGCGCGAGCGGAATTCCATGGCCTCGCGAGTTTGTCCATCGATCACGCGCACACCGGTGATTTTTTTAGTTTCCCGATCAAAGATCAGGCTGTGCACCACGCTAAAAGGACGGAGCGTCAGTTTGCCGGTGGCCATGGCCGCCGGCAAGGTGGAGTTGATGGTGCTGAAGTAGGAACGCGTGATGCATCCCCGGGAGCAGGGGCCGCAGTAATGGCAGGGCAGGCGGCCGCGATGCGGCTTGGTCAAAATGGCGGTGCGGCCGATGGTCATCATGCGTTCGCCGGGAAAATGTTTGGCGATGGCGTCTTTGACCAGCAGTTCGGCGCAGGTCATTTCCATGGGCGGCAGAAATTTTCCGTCGGGGAGTTGGGAAAGGCCCTCGAGTTGTCCGCTGACGCCGATGAAATCCTCGACATGGTCGTACCAGGGTGCGATGTCCTGATAGCGGATCGGCCAATCGATGGCAATGCCCTCTTTCACGTTGGCTTCGAAATCGAGATCGCTCCACCGATAGGATTGACGGCCCCACATGATGGAACGGCCGCCGACCTGACGGCCGCGAATCCAGAGGAAAGGCTTGTCGGGTCCGGTGGTGTAGGGATTCTCGTTGTCGTTGACGAAAAATTTGCTGTTCCATTCGTCCACGCCGGTGGACTTCGACTGGACTGGCTGATCCTGGCTCAGCCGCTTGCGGTCGCCGATGCCGCGGAATTTCATGTCCCAGGTGGGAACGTGTTCGGCGTAATCTTTTTCGGGATCAATGGGACGTCCGGCTTCGAGGAGCAGGGTTTGCAGGCCTTTTTCGCTCAGTTCCTTGGCGGCCCAACCGCCGGTGATGCCGGAGCCGACGATGATGGCGTCATACCTTGGGGTGGACATGGTTTATTTCGCGGCCTCCGGCTCAAGAGGCGCACACCCGGCGTGGCGGGGAGGAATGATTTGCTGATGCAGTTCCTGTTCAAAACCGATTTCCGAAGTGTAGTAGCCGACCAGGGTGAGCTGCTTAATGGAAGCGAAGAAGTTTTCCTTGGGCAGATTCTCCAGGTCGAAGAAAAACCTTTTCTCCGGGGCCATTTGCTGATCAAGCGTGGTGAGGATTTGGGTTTGCTGATCGGGGGAGACACTGACAAAATCCTTACCGAAGAGGCTCTGGCTGCGGGCATCCACGTCGGCAAGGCCAGCGAGAAAGGCGGAGCGCTGGTCGTCGTCGTACCAGTCAGTGAGAATTAAATCTATGAATTCGTTTACCCGCGCTGCCTTCGCGCCGGGAGTGTCGGTTTGAGGAATAATCAATTCGCTGATGGTGGTGACGGTGGCGTTCTGGTGAGGATTGAGCGTTTTCAGCGCCGGAATACTGGGCAGCTCTTGATGGATGGCGCGAAATAAGGAAAATGCATCGCGCGAAAGGAGTGGGAGGGCTGCGGTGGCTGCCAGCAGCTTCAGCGCGTCACGTCGCTTCATGCTTCGCTCCTGAACATGGGTCGGCTTTGGCAGATTACTCCGGCGGGGAAGCTGGGTCAATTGTGGGAACTGGTCTCAGGTCTTGGGTTTCAGGTCTTGGGTCCGTTTAGCGAGTTCTCCACCAACTCCCGCGCGCCTCGAAGCGCAGCCACGGGATCACCATTGGGAATGAATTCCATGGCGGCGTAGCGGTTGTACTTCAACTCGGCAAGCTTGCGGAAGATGTTGGAGTAGTTGATTTCGCCGGTGCCGGGCTGATGGCGGCCGGGGACGTCGGCGATGTGAACCAATCCGACGAGGTCGATATTTTTCTCCAGCTTTTCGATCAGGTTTCCTTCCGAAATTTGCTCGTGGTAGAAGTCGTACAAAAATTTTACGTGCGGATTGTCCACCTGGCGGATGATTTCGAAACCTTCCGCCACGGAGGTCAGAAAGTATTTTGGATTCTCTTCCTGATCAATGTTCTCCAGCAAAACCGTGACATTGGCTTTGGCGGCGATGTCGCTGGCGCGTTTGAGGGTTTCTACGCAGGCTTGATGAGTGGCTTCGTGGGAAGCGCCTTCGATGCGATTCCCGGACAGAACAATGATTTCGGGGCATTCGATTTTTTCCGCGATGGGAAGAAAAGCCTTGAGGTTGGAGAGAAAGGCTTCCCGGGTCGCGGGATCGACGATTCCCTTCACGTTTCCCGTGGCCGCGTCGAAGGTGATCCCAAGGGAACGTTTCTTGGCGTTGTAGCGGCGGAAATCGTCTTCCGACCACTTGTTGAATTCACCGACTAACTCAACGGCTCCGTAACCGGCTTCGGCAACTTTCTCGAGCCGCTGCTCGAAGGGAAGATCGCGGTAGACTGTCCACAACATGACGGAGAGTTTGAAGGGGAGAGCCGGCTTGGTTTCGGCGGCAAGGGGCGTGATGGCCGACGGGAGTGCGACAGCTCCTACAGCGGCACCGGCGAGAGATCGGGCAAACTGGCGTCGGTCCATAGTGTCAGATCATTAAAGATCAGCTAAGTTCCCAACAATTCATTGCGCACGTTCTTCAGCACGTAGGCTGCGCGTTCGACGCCGACGGGGCCGGAGAGAATTGGGTCTTCGTTTTCGATGCTGAGAATGCCTTCGTATCCGACTTCCATGTAGGCGCGAACAATTTCTTTCCAGGTGTTGGCGCTGTGGCCGTAGCCGACGGCGCGGAAAGTTTCTGAGGCCTGCGGCAGGTCCTTGGTTTCGAAGACGAAGTTGAGGACACCGTATTTATCCACGTTGTCTTTAAAGAAAACGGTGTCCTTCATGTGCGCGTGGAAGAGCGCGCCGTTCTTGGCCAGGAGATGAATGACTTCTACGGGATCGCATCCCTGCCAGAAGAGATGGCTTAAGTCACAATTCGCTCCCAGCTCTTCCCCGACCGCTTCACGCAGCTTGAGCAAGGTCATGGGATTGTAGACAACGAAATTGGGATGCATCTCCAAAGCAAGCCGATGGACGCCGTGCTCGCGGGAAAATTTCGCGGCCTCTCTCCAGTAGGGAACGACTTTTTCTTTCCACTGCCAATCCTGCATCGCGGCATATTCGGGAGGCCAGCGGTAAGTGACCCAGTTGGGTTGGGTGTCGGCGGGGCTGCCGCCTGGGCATCCCGAGAAACCGACGATCACTTTGACGTCGAGTTTTTCGGCCAGGAGAACGGTTCGGCGGAAAGTCTGGATGTGCATTTCCGCTACTTTCGGATCGGGATGGACTGGGTTGCCGTGACAGCTCAAAGTTGCAACGCGGATGTTGCGGTCTTCAAATTTTTTCTTCCAGGCGCGAAGTTTGGCGGGATCGGCAAGCAGTTCCTCGACCGGGCAGTGGGGCGATCCGGGATGGCCGCCGGTGCCGATTTCCATGGCTTCGAGGCCGAGAGCGGAGACGCGGTCGAGCATGGCGTCGAGAGAAAGATCTCCGTAGACAGGATCGAACACGCCGATAGGAATTTTGCGGCCCACGCCCGGAGGCAGAGGCCCACCGGTATCACTCAAGGCCGGAGTCATGAGAGCCGAAGCGGCCTTCGGCAAAGCGGCAGCCGCCGCCAGCAGACCACTGGTAGTTGTAAGAAATTTCCTGCGGCTGCGGGAGTCGGGGGTGAAATCTTTCTGCATGGTTCAGGTCCCTCGCTGGGAATGTATCCGAGAACTTTTCACTGAGATTCTGGTTCGGCAGCATTATACGCAGATTTAGGCTGTGACCGTCGGACAGATCATTCTTGCCAAATCAAATCACAAATATTGACAAAGGGTGGGCTTTGCAACACGATTCTCCGGTGAACAAATTATTGCGGCGCGCTGGCTTGCTGATCTTGTTATTTTCCGCAGTTTTGCCCCTGTTTGCAGTCCAACCACCTTCGCCTCCGAGTTATGGCGTGCGCCTGGAAAATACCTGGATCCCGATGAAGGATGGGGTGCGTCTGGCGGTGACGTTGTACATGCCGGATGGCGGCACGGCGAGCGAAAAGTTTCCGGCGGTGCTGGAATACCATCCTTACCGCAAGGATGACGCAACCGCCGTGCGCGATTATCCTCTATACGCATACTTTGCGCACCGCGGCTATGTTTGCGCGCGGGTGGATATTCGCGGATTCGGCAGCAGCGAGGGCGTTCCAACCGACCGCGAATATTCTGAGCAAGAGCAAGTGGACGGATTGCAGATCATCACCTGGCTGGCCCATCAGTCGTGGTCGAATGGCAACGTGGGCATGATGGGCATTTCGTGGAGCGGATTCAATTCCCTGCAAATGGCGATGCGCAACCCGCCGGAGTTGAAGGCGATTATTGCCATCGATGCGACGGCGGAACTGTTTCATGACGATGTGCACTATATGGATGGCATGGCGCACATCGATGAGTTTGAACTCAACATGGATATGGTGCCGGGCGAAACCGGCGCGCCTGATTACACGCTTGACGAGAAAGTGCTGGGACCGCACTTTGATGCCCCGCCGTGGTCGTTGATGTATTTGAAGCACCAGCATGATGGGCCGTTCTGGCGGAGTCCGGTGAAGCCGCTGAGTGAGATCAAAGTTCCGAGTTTTCTTATCGGCGGCATGCTTGATGGATATCGCGACAGCGTCCCGGACATGCTCATGCAGGCAAAAGCGCCGCTGAAGGCGATTGTAGGGCCGTGGAACCATACGTTTCCCAATGAAGCGGTACCCGGCCCCATGATCGATTGGCAGGAAGAGGCCGTGCGCTGGTGGGATTATTGGTTGAAGGGACGCGACACTGGCGTTTTGCAGGATCCGAAGCTGGTGGTTTACATGCAGCACTGGCATCCGCCTGATCCGAATCTGGAAAATGTTCCGGGCGAGTGGCGGCGCGAGGATCGCTGGCCACCGCCGGAAGCGCACAATACGGATTTCTTTCCGCAGCCGAATCACACGCTGGCCACTTCGGTATCCGAACATGATGTTCACCAACTGAAGTATGTTCCTTCGATTGGCGTCGAAGCGGGATTCTGGTGGGGTGAGTTGCTCAGCGATCAGCGTCCGGTGGATGCGTTCAGTTTGGTGTACGATTCCGCGCCGCTGAAAGAAGATCTTGCAATTCTCGGAAGGCCGAAGGCTTTGTTGCAAGCATCAGCAACTGCGCCGTTGGCGGATTGGTTTGCGCGGCTGTCAGATGTGGCTCCTGATGGAACGGTCACGCAGATCACCGGAGCGGGCATCAATGGAGCACAGCGAGATGGCATGACTGATCCGCATGATTTGGAGCCGGGGAAAATCTATCCAATCAATATTGAGATGCATTTGACGTCCTGGGTATTTCCCGCCGGGCATCGCATCCGGCTCTCGATCTCAAATGCGCTATGGCCGATGATTTTGCCGACACCGTATTCGATGACGACGTCGCTTGAACTCGGCGGCGTCAATGGTTCGCGATTGGTGCTTCCGGTGGTGCCGGAGCATGGGACTGCCGTAGCTGCATTTAAGTCGCCGCCCCCGGAGGAAGAACGAAGTGACATGAAAGATGTGGGCTATCCCTGGCCGGGTTCGTGGACGATGCAACGCGACGAGATCAATAAGAAGACGACCGTGAACTGGCATGGGAATGCCGAGGAGCAGTATCCGTGGGGCAAAGAGACGGATTACGAGAACCTGGATTACTTTGTGGACGACGCCCATCCCGAAACTTGTTCGGTGAAGGGCGAGGCCAGGAGCGTGTTCGAATTGAAAGGACGCGTGCTGACCTGGCAGGGGCATCTCTCGGTAACGACCGATCAGAAGAATTTTTATTACAAATACACGCGCGAATTGCTGAAAGACGGTCAGATGTTGAAGCAGAAAACGTGGGAGGAGACGATCCCGCGAGATCATCAGTGACGCTTGTCATAGAATAGTTGTCTTGTCCGTTCCCGCCGAATTCGATCAGCTGCGCGTGGTGCTGGTGTCCTCGCGCAATCCTCTTAATATTGGTGCCGCCGCGCGTGCTATGAGCAATTTTGGATTTCTCCGCCTGCGGGTGGTGAATCCATTCGATGCGGCATTTCGCGAGGCTCGATCTGCAGTAGGAGCTTCGGCGGTGCTTGCGAATGCTGAAGAGTATAAAACCGTGGCTGAGGCCGTGGCCGACTGCAAGCTGGTGGTGGGGACCACGGCTGTCGGGGTGCGCGATTTGAATCATCCCGTCAAACGGTTGGAGCAGGCGGCGCCTGTAATTCGCAAGCAGCTGACGACTGGCAAAGTCGCGATTCTGTTTGGTTCCGAAAAAGTGGGCCTGTCGAACAAAGACTTCAGCCATTGCGATTGGCTGATGCGTATTCCGACGCGGGAAGACCATCGTTCGATGAACCTGGGGCAGGCGGTGGCCATCTGCATGTATGAATTGGCGCGGGACGCTTAGGCGGCGGGATCATCGGAGAAAGAAGAGTTGGCGGTGTCGGGAGAAGTGGAGCGATTTACTGCTTCGCTGATTGGGGCGTTGAAGACAAGCGGGTATGTGAATCCGGCGGCCTCCACTGATGAGAAAGTACGGCGGTTGGTGAAGCGACTCAAGATGCCCGCACGAGATGTGCAGGTTTGGCTTGGGGTGTTGCGGCAGATTATGTGGAAGATGCGATCGGGGAAATAGGATGTCGCCTCAGGCGCTGAAGCGCGTACATCGTTAACCGCATAACGGCACGACTGGAAGTCGTGCCCTTCCCGAAACATTACTGTTTGTAGATTTTTCCGTCTTTCATGACGAAGCTGACATTTTCCAGCAGGCTTACATCTTGTAGCGGATCGCCCGATACTGCGATTACGTCGGCGAACTTGCCGGGCTCGATGGAACCGACGATGTCAGAGTGTCCCAACAAATCGGCGGCGGAACTGGTGGCGGCCTGGATGGCTTGCATCGGCGTCATGCCGTACTTGACCATGAAAGCGAACTGCTTGCCGCTGGTGCCGTAGGCGCAGACGCCGGCGTCGGTGCCGAAGGACATTTTCACTCCTGCCTTCACGGCTTTGCGGAAGTTGTCACGCTGGATTTGTCCCAGCTCGGCATCGTTCTTGAGAAAATCGGCGGGAATTTGTCCTTCCCTTCCTTCTTGCTCAATGCATTCCTCGTCGTAGATGTCCATGTCGAGATAAGTGCCGCGAGCTTTGGCGAGCGCGATGCCTTCGTCATCGATCATGCTGGCGTGTTCGACCGAAGCGACTCCGGCGCGGATCGCGTTTTTGATTCCCATGGTCGAATGGGCGTGGGCTTCGACACGCAGACCAAAATGGCTGGCTTCGTCGACCGCGGCCTGCAATTCTTCCAGCGTGAATTCCTGGGAGTTGGGATTGCTGCCATGCTCGAGGACCGCGCCGCTGGACAGGATTTTAATGTGATCCACGCCATTCTGCGCTAACTTGCGGATCACTTGGCGAACTTCCCACGGGCTGTCGGCTTGTCCGTAATGCAGATCCCACGGAAGTCCAATATCCGGGGCAAGGCCGGTCAGAGCTCCGGCGCCTCCGGTAATGGTGACGTAAGCACCGGCTACGAACATGCGCGGGCCGTCGACCAATCCGTGGGCTATGGCGTCTCGCAGGGCGACGTCGTTGAGAGCGCGATAGACGCCGACATCGCGCACGGTGGTGAATCCGGAAAGCAGCATGTTGCGCGCGTTGGGTATGGATTCGTAAGCCACTTGCGCCGAAGTCTTCTTGAAATAAGAAAGCGGATCACCGTTCTCTTCTTTGCCGTCGGCAAGGTGAGTGTGGCAATCGATCAGGCCGGGGAGAACGGTCATCTTGGAGAGGTCGATGATCTTTGCATCTGTGGGAATTGCCAGGTTCTTGCCAACGGATTCAATTTTGTTGCCCCGAATTAGGATGACTTGATCGGTAAGGACGGTGGCGGAGTCGGGATCGATGAGGCGTCCAGCTTTGATGGCGGTGACTTGGGCGGCGGCGATGCTACAGGCGAGAGTAAGCCCCAGCAGGTATGAGAGAGATTTCTTCACAGTTGGATCCTTGTTTAGTCTGATTCACCTCGGGCGCTAAAGCGCGTTATCAATCTTCGCTTTAACGCAGCGCTTAAGCGCTGCTCCACCCAAAGGCATTCGCTAGTCGGCAGCTACGGCAGGGCTTTGCACTCCGGCTTTCAGATCGGCGGCCAACAGCCGATGGAAAAGATGTTCGCCGGCTTCCCGCCTCACCGACAGCCTGCCTGCTCCATAGGCACGGGACTTCAGCCCGCGCTGCACCGCTTCGCAGATGTCCAGATCTTCATCCTGTACGCGTGCGCCTACCGCAACACTTTGCTGGTTGTAGTCCCGGGCTGTTTCGCTCACATCGCCGAAATAGAAATCGAAGATGACGCGGCAATGGTCGGTGTCGATGGGCAGCACGAGATTGGTGTCCATATAGCCTTCGTAGCAATTGATCATCAGATTGGGATATTGCCAGAAGTACCAGGCACGATCGCCTTTGCGCGTAGCGCCGGTGGCCGCGTCTTCCTCCGAAGAGACCATCGGGCTCGACTGCAAACAGAAACGGTCTTCGTTCTCGATGGTGTACTGCTTGTAATCCAGCACCGAGCTTAAACCTTTATGTAGATGAGGGACGTGATAGCCGCCGTCGAGATAATTGTCGACGAAAACTTTCCAGTTGCAGTGAATGTCGTAAGTGCGCGAATCGAAATAGTGGAGCCTGCTGACGCCGAGCGGCGCGACTCGCTTTACCAGTCCGCCGAGAAAATCGTGCAAGGCGCCGCATGCGGATCGAGGTTTACGAAAACGAATTTTTCCCAGATGTCAGCTTTGACCGGCACCAGGCCGTTTTGCTGGCGCTCGAAACCTTTTACGCCGTCGAATTCGGGCATGCCTTTCAGACGAGCCGTCGAGACCGTAGTTCCAGCCGTGATAGGGACAATGCAGGATGGAGGCTTGTCCGCAGGGTTCGGTCACGACCGCTGCAGCGTGGTGACGGCACACGTTGTAGAAGCCCCGAAGCACACCATCGTTGCCACGCACGGCAACGATTGGCTCGCCAGCAACCGTCGCGGTAACGAATTGGCCCGGCTTCTCGACCTGATCGGCGCGTCCGATCATTTGCCAGGTCTTGCTGAAGACAGTTTTGGATTCCAGTTCTGCTATGCGCGAATCCACATACCACGGCGCTGGGATAGTCGATGCTTCCGCAAGCGGAGCGTGGTCGTTGTAGCTGGCGAGAATTTCCTGCACTGAAGTTGGCATGAGCATGGCCTAATGTCTTTTTTAATTTATCGAGATCAATTCCGGCGTTCGGCTCCGATGGCTCGGCGCAGCACATCCAGGAACTGCGCGATGCGGGCTTCCTTTTTTTCCAGGGATTCGCCCTGGCGGCGGAACAGGCCCGGATCCAGCTCCTCGGTGAGGAGCGCGTCCTGAAAACGCTCCATCGTCCAATCGAGAATGGAAACGATCATCTCCTGGTCCATGTCGCGGCGGAGTTCACTGCGCTGCAGGCCGTAGCGGACAAATGTCACCGTGCCGTAGGGATCTTCCGCGAGCAGGAAGCGGTTAATCTCACGTTTTAGTGTTAGATCGGTGCCGTAGTTACCGAGCAACGACACGCGATATGGGATCCAATCCTCGTGCAGCAGATGCTCGGTGCTGACCAGCCAATAGCGCAGGACCTCGAAGAAGCCCTTGTCACGCACATCAGCCGGGGCGTCGAGATAGCGCGGGAAGGAACGGACGGCTTTTTTATAGACCTCGAAAAAGAGGCCGTCCTTGCTGCCAAAATGCTGGAAGATCGATCCCTTGGCGATGCCGAGGGCAGCGGCAATGTCACCCACGCGCGCGGCGTGATAGCCCTGCTCGGCGAAGTGGCGCATGGCGGCGTCCACGATTTTGGTCCTTTTGCCTTCCGAACGGGGCCGGGGCGGCATGCGACGATAACGCGGGGGAGAGACGAGACTGCTGCCGATTCCACTCATATGCTGACCTCAAGTCAGGAAACTCTACCTAAGATTTATTAGAATTTCAATTCTATTTTTCGGTCTTATGCGGTAAGTTATGTTGCCTGCTCAAGGATTTCGTGACCACTGGTCATTGAAATAATCCATGCCTAATACGCAAAAGATTTACGACGCGATTGTAGTCGGCGGAGGCCACAACGGCTTGACTGCGGCGGCGTATCTTGCGCGCGCTGGACTGTCCACTCTGGTCCTCGAACGTCGGGAAATTGTGGGTGGTTGTTGCGTGACTGAAGAAATCGCGCCGGGTTGCCGGGTTTCGACGACGTCGTACATTGCGAGCATGTTGCGGCCAGAAGTGATTCAGGATTTGCATCTTGCCGATCATGGATTGCGAATGGTGCCTTGCGATCCTGCGATCCAGGTTCCCTTCCCCGACGGGCATGTGGTGCCGTGGTGGGCGGACCGCGAAAAAGCAAAGAAAGAGTTCAGCAAGATCTCTGCAAGAGACTCCGAGCAGTTTGTGCGCGTGGACGATCAGTTGAAAAAGCTGGCACGTTATTTGCAGCCTTTCTTTCTGGAGCCGCCGCCGGAAATAGACACCGGGAGTCTAGGTGGATGGAGTGATTTGCTTCGTCTGGGCAAGCGGTTTCGGGGAATTTCGAGTGACGAGATTTCCCAACTCGTAGCTTTCCTGACGGGGAGCCTGGGCGAATTTCTCGATCACAACTATGAATCGGAAAAAATGAAGACCATGTTTCTGGCCAACAATGTTTATGGCAAGCATGGCGGTCCGTATCAGCCGGGCACGGCGATCGGTTTGCTGTTTCATTTGTTGAGCGGTGGTGAACATGAATTGCAGGGATTCTTCGGACATGTGATGGGCGGGATGGGTGCCATTACACAGGCGCTGGCTGCCGCAGGACAAAAACTTGGCGTGGAGATTCGTACATCGGCGTCTGTCACGCAGATTGATGTAAAGAATGGCCGGGCGCGCGGAGTAGTGTTGGAAGACGGAACTGAGATTCGCTCGCGCATGGTGCTCTCGAATGCTGATCCCAAGCGGACATTCTTAGGAATGCTGCCGGCTGGCGAATTGCCTGAAGATTTTCTGCATGCAATTCGCGGCATCAAGATGGATGGCCCGTGCGCCAAAGTAAATATGGTGTTGGCCGAAGAGCCGCGCTTTACTGGGACATCGCCTACGGCGACAAAGCTGGAGCGTACGTTCTATACGTTGGTGCCTTCGCTCGAGTTCGCGGAACGGTGCTATGACATTGCGAAGTTCGGAGAAATTCCGGAGGAGCTTTGGGTGGATTGCGTCGTCTCCTCGAACGCGGATGCTTCGCTCGCGCCCGTGGGAAAGCACATTCTGACTTGCTTTGTGCAGTATGTGCCTTACCATTTGCGCCAGGGTACGTGGGACGAGAAACGCGAACTGCTCGGCGATCGCGTGGTAAAGAAAATAGCCGAGTACGCGCCCAATGTGCCGAATGCGATTCTGGCGCGGCAGGTATTGACGCCGCTTGATCTTGAACGTACTTACGGATTGACGGAAGGCAACATCTTCCACGGCGATCTGCGGTTGGAACAACTCTTCTTTATGCGTCCGGTTTCGGGATGGTCGCAGTACCGCACGCCGATTGACGGCTTGTATCTCTGCGGAGCGGGCGCGCATCCCGGCGGTGGAGTTACCGGAGCGCCCGGCCACAACGCGGCGCATCAGGTGTTGCGCGATTGGAAAAAGGGGAGATTCAAGGAGGCTGCCGCATGAGCGCCTCGTTTGCGAAGACTGCCGATATCGTGATTCTGGGCGCGGGGGTTATGGGCGCGTCGATCGCGTTTCAGTTGGCCAAGCGGAAAGCTGGAAACATCGTGGTCATCGAGAGAGACCACGTTGGCCGCGGCGGCAGCGGGAGATCGTCGGCGCTGGTACGCATGCACTACAGCTATGCGCCGGAAGTGCAGATGGCGTTGATCAGCCTGAAGATGTTTCAGCATTGGCGGGAAGTTGTAGACGAACCGGGCGACTTCCACAAGACGGGATTTGTGCGCATTGTGCATCCTTCGGAAAGCGAGCGACTGAAATCGAATGTGGAGATGCAGGAAAAGCTCGGAGTGAACGTTCGTCTGATCGATCGGCAAGAGTTAAGAGAATTGGAGCCGGATTGGAATGTCGACGAAGTCGAAATCGCGGCCTATGAGCCGGATTCCGGTTACAGTGATGGCGCGGGCGTCGCCAACGATTTTCTTACTCGGGCACGCGATATGGGCGTTACGTATTTGCCTAAGACTGAAGCGACTTCCCTGGTCGTGGCGTGTGGAAAGGCCCAGGGAGTGGTTACCGATCAAGGTGAAATCTCCTCGCCGATTGTAGTCTCGGCGCTTGGACCATGGAGCAACCCGCTGTTTGAAAAAGTGGGGCACACTTTACCGATTGAATCGGAATATCATCAGGTCGCCATTTTGAAGAATGCACCGGGGATGAAAGGCGGCGGGTGCGCCTGCATCGATTCGGTGAATGCAACTTACTTTCGCAGCGACGGGCATGACAAGTTTCTGATCGGTGATTTTTACGGAAGCCGTAAGGTGAATCCGGACAATTTTCCGCAGCGGCCTTCGGATGATTCGCTGGAAGAAATCATCGAACGCACCAGCCACCGAATTCCGAAAGTCGAAAATGCCGAGGTGATGCGCGGCGTGACTGGGATTTATGACATGACGCCGGATGCGCGTCCGCTGCTGGGAGAAATTCCGGGCATCAAAGGCCTCTATGTTTGTGCAGGATTTTCCGGGATGGGATTCAAGATCTCACCGGCGATTGGGATCGTGATGTCGGAGTTGTTGCTGGATGGTCAGGCCAAGTCGGTGGACATCACATCGTTTCGCCCCAGCCGGTTCAAGGAAGGCAATCCCATCAAAGCGGGATTTGAGTATCAAGACGATTAGGGTTAGCGATTAGGAGAACGTATGGCAAAAAAAGGAATTCTCGAACGCCTAAAAGAAGGGCCAGTCCTCGGGGATGGCGGCTATTTGCTGGAACTGGAAAAGCGCGGATGGGTGCGCGCGGGTCCGTTCACTCCAGAGGTGGCTCTGCTGCATCCCGATGCGTTGCGCGAATTGCATGTTGAGTTCCGCGAAGCTGGCGCAGATGTGTTGCAGGCGCTGACGTTCTACGCCAGCCGCGACAAGCTTGCCACAGTCGGTCTGGAAAATAAACTGGAAGACCTGAATCGCGCGGCGGTGCGAATTGCTCGTGACGTCGCTGGAGACAAGTGCCTGGTCGCGGGGAATCTGAGCCTGACCTGGATGTACGAGCCGGACAGCGCTGCGGCGGCCGATAAAGTCCGCAAGACATTCGATGAGCAGCTTGCGGTGCAAGTCGACGAGGGCGTGGATTTCATCATCGGAGAAACATTCTCTTTTCTTGGAGAAGCTTTGCTGGCGGTCGAACGGGGTAAGAAAACCGGATTGCCGGTGATGGTCACCATCTGCTTTGAGAACACAGACGAAACAGCAGATGGGAAGTCCGCTGCTGATTCGGCAAAAAACTTGCTCGATGCCGGGGCTGACATTGTCGGCATGAATTGCTTGCGTCCGCCGCAGCATATGCTGGGGCCGATGGAACAGATGCGAAAAGCCGTTGACGGTTACCTTGCTTGTCAGCCGGTCGGCTATCGGACGCCGAAGGAAAAACCTGATTTCACCAGCCTTCCGGAATTCCCGCTGGGACTGGATCCGCTTCAGCTTACCCGCAAAGAAATGGGCGACTATGCACTTCGGGCGCGTGAGATTGGTATCAACTACATTGGCTCCTGCTGCGGTTCGGTGGCGATTCACGTTCGCGAGATGGCGCGCGCACTCGGCAAGTTGTCCGAGGATAAACGAGTCTGGAAAAAGGGTGGCGAAAAACCGATGTCCGCGTATGAGTACTACGGCCACGATCAGATGAACATTCCCAGCGTCAAGTAGATGGGTACTCCATCCAACTCGCCGGGCATGCAGAAGTCGCTTCCGAGCTCCTATTATCTTTCGGAAGAAGTGTTTGTTCGGGAGAAAGAGCATATCTTTTTCCGCGAATGGCTTTGTGCTGGCCGCGAAGAACAGCTTCCCAAGCCGGGCGACTTCCTGGTTTTGGATTTGCTGGGCGAAAGTGTTCTGGTCGTCCGCACCAAAGAAGGCGAACTCAAAGCTCACTACAATGTTTGCCGACATCGGGGAGCGCGGCTTTGCCTGGAAGAAACTCTTGCGGATAAAGCTGGCGCAGGCGTCGCCGGCGGCGTCACTCCGGCCGGAACCATTCGTTGTCCCTATCATCTTTGGACCTACTCCCTCGATGGCCACCTTCTGAGCGCTCCGCACTTGCGAGAATCCGATGGTCTGCGCAAAGAGAATTTTTCTCTCTATCCCGTTAGACTCGAAACCTGGGGCGGATTCTTCTTTCTGAATC
This sequence comes from Terriglobales bacterium, assembly GCA_963762965.1. GTDB lineage: Bacteria > Acidobacteriota > Terriglobia > Terriglobales > Acidobacteriaceae > DATBAX01. The sequence goes on along the minus strand of CAVXME010000001.1, from coordinate 2,340,558 downwards.
TTTCTCCTGAAGCTGCGGCTAAAGAGAAACGAACTTTGGTTAGCCAGCTGAGCGCTGCGCCAGAGCGTGTCCAACGCTATCCGCTGGCAGAATTGCGGACCGCGCATTCCATCACCTACGATGTCGCGGCAAACTGGAAAGTGATCGCGGAAAATTACAACGAGTGCTACCACTGTGCGGGCGTGCATCCGGAACTCTGCGAGGTTGTGCCTGCTTTCAAAGAGCGCGGGGGTGCCCATCTCGATTGGGAGCATGGGATCGACCATCGGGAAGGTGCATTTACTTTTACCCGCAGTGGCACCACCAATCGCACACCCTTCCCGACCCTGAATGAAGCAGAAAAGACTCGTCACAAAGGTGAGCTCATCTATCCCAATTTCTTGTTGAGCTTGTCCCCGGAACACGTGGCCGCGTTTCTGCTTTGGCCGCTCGGGCCTGGACGCACGCGGGTGATCTGCGAGTTTCTCTTTCACCCTGACGAAATCGCCAAAGCTGATTTCGATTCCAGCGACGCCGTGGAATTCTGGGACCTCATCAACCGCCAGGATTGGGCGATCTGTGAACGAGTGCAACTGGGGATGCAGTGCCGCGTCCACGAGTTCGGTTACTATGCGCCGATGGAGGATTTGAGTCTCGACATTCGACGCTACCTGCATGAACGACTGGGCGATGTGGAGCCATCACTTTAGCGCCGAGTTAACCCGTTAGCATGGTTTGACACTCCTTCCCCTCCGGCGTAGAGTTGCGCCGCATCTCATTTCAAGCTTTACAAGGAGCGTTTATGATCCGACGTTCCGCGCTATGCTGCGCGGTATTGTGTTTTTGTTTCACTGCCATCGCGTTCGCCCAGGATGCTGTGAAGGCCGATCCGGCCCACTACAAAATCGAGTCGGAGAATGCGAAGGTACGGATTCTACGGGTTCACTATGGACCACACGAGAAGTCCGTCATGCACAGCCATCCCGACTCTGTAGCCGTGTTTCTGACCGATGGCAGCGTCCGCTTTACCCTCCCCGGCGGGAAAACTCAGGATTCCACGGTGAAGGCCGGACAGGCGCAATACACCCCGGCCCAAGTTCACGATCCAGAGAATATCGGCGATACGTCTATTGAGCTCGTCCTTATTGAGTTTAAGAGCCACGCTGCGAAAGCCGCCGTCAAGCCCGCGGCTGATAAATAAAAGCCAGAACTCAGGCGCTGAAGCACGTTTGTCTTTTAAGAGCGTGACGGCCCGACTGTAAGTCGGGCCCTTCCCGATTTGCTCGCGGACTTTTTTGTGCAACCGGCTACGGCGTCATCTTCCCGTCCCAAGATAATTCTGAGCGGGGACTCCGAACGCGTCGGCGACGCGATTGAAGAAGGCGAACATGGCGGTGATGTAAACTGCTTCCGCAATCTGGTCTTCTTTCCAGCCTGCGTCGCGAAGCTTCTGTACGTCCTCAGCGGTCGAGCGATATGCCGCATCGGTGATCAGCTTGACGTAGTCAAGCAAAGCGAGCTCCGTCGCAGTGAGGCCGGCTTCGTCGAGCTTGCCCTCGAGAATTGCAGTTACGCATTGATCACTGGCTCCCTGAACACGCAGGAAGTAAGCGTGGCTGTCCAGTCAATAGGGACAGCGATTGAGGTAGGAAACGTAGCTAGCGATCATCTCCTTATAACGGCGCGTGAGATGTCCTTCGGAAAAATGGACGGTGTTCGAGAAGTCCACCACCTGGCGCAGGAAATCCGGACGGGCACCGAAACACTTTATAATGCCGGGAACCTGGGTTCTGCCGGAACCTGCGCGCCAATAATCGTAGGCTGCGAGTGTTTCGCCGGTGGCTTCGGCGTCTTCGATGATTTTGATTTTCGTAGCCGGCCGTGGAGCTGAAGGCTGTGCTGCCGAAAGTTTGGCCTTATCGTCTTCGTGATTAGTTTCCGTCATGCTTAATATTCCATCGAGTCAAGCAGGCCTGCGGCGAAAAAATTCATACACCGGCAAACCGGCTGCCAGCACGAGCACCCCAAACAGCGCCTCACGCGGGCTTCTTACCCCGATCAAGACCAGCAGTATCACGATCAACAGCAGGAACGCAATGGGGGTGAAGGGATAGCCGGGAGCCAGAATAGGAGGACTACCGCTCTCTTTATCGCGCTGCCGCAAGACGAACAAGCCTGCGGCCGCCAAGCCAATGAATCCGACCGCGGAGAAAATCACATAGGAAATGATCTGCTGGAAGGTGCCTACCGCGACCAGCACGCAAGCAATTACACCCTGAATCAAAATCGCATTCGCGGGCGTGTTGAATTTCGGATGCAGTCGGGCCACGGAACCAAGGAACAAGCCATCCTGCGCCATGGCGTAATAGACTCGCGGAGCGGACATCATGAACGCCGCCAAACCACCGACCACGCACAGAATCACAATCGTGGCAAAAATGATCCCACCGGCCTGGCCAAACAATATTTCTCCGGCCTGGGCCACAAAAGTTTCATCCGAGGTGACCTTGTCGAGGGGAACCACGTACCAGAAGACCATAGTGACCAGAATATAAACCCCGGTCACGGTCAAGACCCCATAGAGTAAAGCACGCGGCAGAGTGCGGCTGGGGTCACGCACTTCCCCGGCAATTTTGCTGACGTCCCACCAGCCTCCAAAGGAAAAGAAAGCGCCCACCATGCCAGCGGCCAACGCCGGAAAAAGCGGCAAAGATCCCGGACGCCGGGCCACGAAGGGGACAAAATTCGACCACGCTCCCAGACGAAAAGCCACCGCCCAAATGATAAGCAGGGCCAGAACGCCGAGCTTTAGCCAGGTGATCCAGCGCAAAAATCCTGCACTCAGTCGAATACTCAGGATGTTCATGAAGCAGAGAGCCCAGATCACAGCCCCAGCCGCAAGCTTTACGGTAAGAGGAGACCAGTGGAAGATGTACGCTGCGTATCCTGCAGCCCCGGTCGAGAGCGCCGCAGTGAGTCCGGGATCGAGAACGAGAAGGCACATCCAGCCGTACAGAAACGCAACCCGACGGCCGAAGATTTCCTGGAGATAAATATACAGTCCGCCGGAGCGCGGAAAACGTCCCGCGAGTTCTCCGTAGCAGAGAGCGCCGCTCAAGGTCATGGCACCCACAATCAGCCAAACCATGAGAAGCCAGAAGGCAGATCCCAGCGACTTGGCCATGCCTGCGGGCGTGAGAAAAATGCCCACGGCAATGGACTCACCAGCCACGGCCGCCGTCGCCGAGGCGAGACCCAGCTCACGGCGTAACTTATCTTTCGTGGAGGCTGGAACTATGGATGCGGTGGCGGCCATGGTCAGGAGACTACAGGGTTGAAAGAATCTAAGCGAACCTGCTCCCGGGGAACAATAATACAAAAGCAGTACAGCCGCATGCAGGCTGCGTTTCGGAGCGGTGCTGACGTCCTTGTCCGGTTCTTTTTGCAGCACCCTACTATCTTTCCATTATTGACCGGAAAAATCTCATCCCTATAATCGGCGAACTTAACGCCAAATCAATTCCGAGGAAAAATGGGGAAATACTTGGGGATGTTCAGAAGCCTGGCTTGTGTGCTGACGATCTGCGCAAGTTTGAACCTGGCCGCGCAGCAAATCACGGGCAGTATTCGGGGAACGGTGTCGGATCCGAGCGGCGCCATCGTCCAGGCTGCCTCGATTACCGCAAAGCAGGTCGAAACTGGCCTGACGCGTACCGTCCTGTCGGACCGTCAGGGCGCCTATTTGCTCGTCGAACTCCCGATCGGCCACTACCAGCTCGAGATCCAGGCCAAAGGCTTCGAAAAGTATTTGCAACAAGGCATCTACCTCGATGTGAATGAAACCGCGACGGTGAGCATCCACCTCAAGGTCGGATCAGAGGCGCAGCAAGTTGAAGTGAACGCGGATGCAGATTTGGTGCAAAGCACGATCAGCAGCCTGGGACAGACTGTCATGGAGCGGGAAATCCTCGATCTTCCGCTGGACGGCCGTAATTTTTCCCAGCTGGGATTGCTCCAGCCAGGTGTAGTGCCACTGACTCCCGGACTTCTGGAAGCTGGAGGCCCCGCACGCCAAGGTCAGGCCTACGCCGTCGATGGCCAGCGGCCGGAGTCGAATAATTTTCTGATTGATGGCGCTGACAATGTGAACGCCGTGGACGCCGGTTTTGTACTCAAGCCACCCATCGACTCCATCGCTGAGTTCAGAATTCTCACCCACAACGCAAATGCGGAATTCGGCAGGAACACCGGCTCAACCACCAACATTATCACGCGGTCAGGGACAAACCAATTTCACGGTGCGCTTTATGAATTTCTGCGCAACGATGCCATGGATTCATCCGATTACTTCACCCAAAGCGTTCAGCCATTGAAACAGAACCAGTTCGGCGCGACTTTCGGCGGCCCGATTGTTAAAGACAAGACCTTCTTCTTCGGATATTACGAGGGTTTTCGTAACCGTCAGGGTGAAACCGTCGGTGCGACCGTGCCTTCCCAGGCGGAAAGGCAGGGTAATTTTGGTCAGCTCTGCACTTCGATTCCCGGAGATGCATTTGTCGCCGGGATCTGCACCAACACCACGACGAATGCGCCCGACTTCAACGGGCAGCTGCTCAACTTCGTCATGGGCCCGACGCCGACGCCGATTCCGAACAACCAGTTGACCTCCATTGATCCGATTGCGACCAATGTCCTGCCGTTTTTCCCCCTCCCCAACCAGGGGACAAACGGATTCATCGCCACGCAAACCCTGAGCCAGAGTAATGATCAATTCGGAGTGCGCCTGGATCATTATCTTTCTGCTGCGGACACTCTGAATTTCCGTTACATGTACAGCTCGGGACCTACAACCGATCCGCTCTCGACCGCAGGCGCCAATGTGCCCGGTTTTCCGGTGGGCCAGGATGATCGAGCGCAAAACTTCGTCGCCCAGGAAACCCACATCTTTTCGCCTAAGACCATCGGCGTCGCGCGTTTTTCGTATCTGCGTAACAAGTTCCTGCTTGACCAGCACATCAATCACGAACCGGCCACAGATTTAGGTTTCCAGTACCAGCCTACTTTGGCTTCGGCCGCGGGGCCGCCGTTCATTCAGGTATCGGGATACTCCTCGGTTGGCGACCCCATTACGGGCCCACGCAACTCATTTCAGAATACCTATGACTTCTCCGGTTCACTCAGTTGGATTCATGGCAAACACGAAGTGAAATTTGGCGGAGGTTTTCGCTTCGACCAGATCAATGCGTTGCAGGGCATTGCCACCAACGGTTTTTTTGTGTTCGCTCCTTTCCCCTACAGCGACGGTTTTGCCAGTTTCCTGTCGGGTGAGCCGGTGGTCTTTCTACAGGGTGGAGGCAATTTCGATCGCCACATCCGCGACCGGGCCCTGGATTTTTACGGCCAGGATACCTACAAGGTTGCCTCTCGCCTGACGCTGAATCTTGGCCTGCGCTATGAGCTCCCGTTTCCTTCCACCGAGACCAACAACGAAGTGAATCTTTTTGTTCCGGGGGCAAAGTCGAAAGTGATTCCCAACGCCCCGGCGGGGCTTCTCTATCCAGGCGATCCCGGCGTGCCCACAGGCTTGATTCCAACCGAGAAGACGGCATTTGCTCCGCGAATAGGTCTGGCCTGGGACCCGCTCGGCGATGGCAAAACAGTGATCAGCGCCGCTTACGGCATTTTCTACGAACCCTACTACACCGGCGAGGGCGGGCCGTTACAGGATCCAATCAGCGCGCCTCCCTACTTAAAAACGCTGCAATTGGGCTTTCCGGTCAACTCATTCGCCGACCCGTATACGGTGTCCGATCCCTTCGCGAATCCCTTCCCCCAGCCGATGACGCTGCTGGTAGTCTCGCGCAATCTGCATCTCCCGTACGCGCAGGATTGGAACCTGAACATCCAGCACTCGTTAGGTTCGGACTTGCTATTCCAGTTGGGATACGTGGGCACAACCGGGGTGAGGCTGCCGCGATTCATTGAAGGAAATCCAACGACCTACATTCCAGGGTTCGATTCCATGGGCAACCCGCTGTCCACCACGGATAACGCAAACCAGCGGCGCCTCTATTCCGGATGCACCCTGGCAGACCCGCCGAGTAGCTGCGTTTATGGCTCGGTCGGTGAGATCGCTAGCGTTGCGAATTCCAGCTATAACGCATTGGAAGCGAGTCTGCGAAAGCGTTTCAGTCACGGCCTTTCTTTCCTGGCTTCGTATACCTGGTCGAAGTCCATCGACGATGTTTCTTCTTTCAACATCACGGGCTCAGCATCGCAGCCGGTGGCGGGAGAAAATGATTTGGCCCAGGACCCAAACGATCTTGCGGCCGAGCGCGGTCGCTCCATGTTCGATGCCCGCAATCGTTTCGTGCTGAGCTATCAATGGAGCCTTCCCTTCCTGCAACATTCGACGGCCTGGTATGGACATGCTCTGGGCAACTGGCAGTTGAACGGGATTATGACCGCCATGAGTGGCACGCCTTTCACGGTATTCGATTCCAACGACGTTTCCGTGCAGGGGACGGCACCGGAAATTACTGGATTTTCCGCCAACCGGCCGAATGTGATTGGCGATCCGAATTCCGGGCCGCGCACGCCGGCGGAATGGTTCAATGTGAGCGCCTTTCAGCAAATCACCCAGAATCCAAATTCTCCCGTTCAGCAATTCGGGGACGAACGGCGCAACGCAGTCGATGGGCCAGGATACGTGAACTGGGACTTTTCCGCGTTCAAGAATATTCGACTCACGGAATCAAAAGAACTCCAGTTCCGCGGAGAGTTGTTCAACGTCCTGAACCATACGAATTTCCGGCTGCCCGTCAGCGACATCAGCGCTCCCGCTGGCATTTTTGGTTCAATTCAGACGGACGTGAGCCCGCGGGTGATCCAGGTCGCACTGAAGTTTCTCTTTTGAGGGTGGCCCGGAACTAGTATCGGTCTCGAAGGCCTTTCCAAATTTCTTGGCAGATGCGACCTTAGCGCCCACTTCCGCGGAGGCCAATGGTAGAGCGTTCCATGCGCATCGCTGTTCGTCACGGACTTTACTTCAACGACTCAATCTTCTCGATCACCAGAGCGTTGGAACCGCCGCGCTGATAGAGCTCGCCGCTGGCCGTGATTCGCCGTCCCGCAAAAGGCAGGAGCTTTTCGTTTTGGCCCGATGATGGGGTTGTGTTAGCAATCGGCCAGTAGATGTTGCCCTCGTCGGTCAGAATGACGAGTGGCGAACCCGCTTTGGCGCAGGCCGTCGCGCATTCTCCGCTGATCGGCTTCTTGAGACTCTTGGTGAACGCACAGGCTGAGTCCAGAACATAGCCCTTTACCGTGATGGATTTGCCCGTATCGCTGCCAACCGCAAAGACGGCCGCCAGTAAAATCGGGAGCGCTAAGCTTGCTGTTCTGCCGACACTCATTTTGCGCAATCCTTTCGATTCGCGGGAAGGTTAGCCGGAAGCCTGGGTCGGTGCAATAACTAAAACATACTAGAAGCCGGCCAACGGAGTGATTCCCTTGGCTTCGATGCATTCATAGGCCCGGCCGGCGGCGAGGTTCTTGTATTCCTCGTTTCTCCCGCTGGGCCATTGAATGACCACGCGATCGATTTTGTCGCGCTTTCCCAGTCCGAAGGTGACCGGCAGTTCGGATTGCGAGAGGTAGCTCGATCCGCTTTTGACGAATCGTGATTGGCTCGATCCCGCGTGGAAAATCCTTACCCAGGCGCCGATGGCGTCCCGATTGGATTTCGTGCCCACCAGCCGAAACCGGATGCTGCGGTTACCGGAAGTCTGATCGTTGCGGAACAGATAGGCAGGACCATTGTTGGTGGTCATCAGAATGTCAGCATCACCGTCGCGGTCGAAATCGCCGTAGGCCAGTCCGCGTCCCACCTTCGGAGCAGCGAACCCGCCTCCGACTTCGCTGCCGATCTCGCGGAAAGTGCCTTTGCCGTCGTTCAGAAATAATTGCGGCGGTTGCGCGTATCCCACATTGCGGACCTCCCGCACCGTGTCGTCGATGTGCCCGTTGACAACAATCAGATCGAGAGCGCCGTCCAGATCGACATCGACAAAGGTACAGCCGAAACCCAAAGTGTTTTTCGACGCCAGGCCTACCCCGCTTGCGATGGCTACGTCGGCATAATTTCCGTTGCCAGCAGCTCGATACAGCCCAATCATCTCATTATCAAAATTGGTGATCGCCACCCCTGGGGTTCCGGAGTTGTCGAAATCCGCTACATCTACTCCCATGCCCGCGCGTGCTTTCCCTTCGGCGCTGAATGCGATCCCAGCCTCTACGGCAATATCCTTGAAAGTTCCGTTACGCTGATTGCGATAAAGCTTGTTGGGCTGGGTGTCGTTGGCGACCAGTAAGTCGCTCCATCCATCCTGATCGTAGTCAAGCATGGCAACACCGAGAGATTTCGAGCTGCTGTCGAAGATCCCACTTGTGGCCGTGACATCTTCAAACGTGCCATTGCCGCGGTTGTGGAACAGCCAGCAGGTCTCTCCACGATAGGCTTCCGGCGTGCAATAGGATTTATGTTTCCCATCAAGGCTGCAAAACACATCGTGCTCGGGAGACCACTTGACGTAGTTGCAGACAAACAAATCCAGCAGTCCGTCGCGATCGAAGTCGAACCACAACGCGGAAGTGCTGAAAGCTTGCCGCTTGCCCAGCCCACTCGATTCCGTCACGTCGACGAATGTACCTTTGCCGGTATTTCGGAAGAGCCGATTCTGCCCCACGCAGGTGATCAGGATGTCGGGAAAGCCATCGTTGTTGTAATCTCCGACCGCCACCCCCATGCCATACATTTCGATATCGAGACCGGCGCTGCGGGTCACATCCGCGAACGTCCCATTGCGATTGTTCCGGTAGAGCTTAAGCGTGCTCCGCGCCCGCTTATGTCCCGGCCAAGCCATGCTGTTGATGAGCAGAATGTCTTGCCATCCGTCGCCGTCGTAGTCAAGAAAAGCGCAGCCGGAACCTAATGTTTCCGGCAGGAGCTTGCCCCCGAATGCGCCAGAATTGTGACGGAATGGAATGCCGGCCGGGGAAGTGACGTCAACCAGGCGAAATCCGGACGAAGAGGTTTGCGGTGCCGCCCAAAGGCTGTCCCAAGACAAAGCGGAGGCCGACGCCAAACCGCTCATGCCCAGGAGAAACGATCGCCGGTTCACGGCAGATTTACCAGGCCGCTGCGGATGGCGTAGACGACCAGTTCCGCGGTTTTATGAATCCCCAGCGCATCCATGATGTTGGCGCGGTGGACAGCTACGGTATTCGCACTGAGACCGAGTTCAGCGGCGATCTCGCGGTTCGATTTCCCGGTACAGATCCATTGCAAAATCTCCAGTTCGCGAGTGGTAAGTGCGTTGCTGCGCTCGCCCTTCAGAACTTCCGCACGCGCAATCTGCTCATCGAGGACGATCTCTCCGGCAACCACGCGGCGAATTGCCGCTCCCAGCTCCAGCTCCATCGCATTCTTGAGCATGTATCCTCGGGCCCCGGCGTCGAGCGCCTGGCTCACCCAGGTCTCTTCGGTGTGCATGCTCAACATAAGGACCAGCATTTTTGGAGAGTCGTCCAAAATCTTCCGAATGGCTTGCAGCCCGGACATTCCCGGCAATGCGCAGTCCATGAGGATGACCTTGGGTTGAAGTTCACGGGCGAGTTGGACTGCCTCCTCGCCACTGCTTGCTTCCCCTGCAATCGTAATGTCGGGCTCGTCCTCAAGGATGCGGCGGAAGCCACGACGAACCAGGCTGTGATCGTCCACCAGCAGAACCGAAATTTTCTCAGACATGGGCATCGGGTCTCTCTCTTGGAACCACCAGTCGCACCAGTGTGCCACCTTGCGCAGGTCTCATAAACTCTATCTTGCCACCCAGCAGTTGCGCACGCTCGCGCATGGCAACGAGTCCTATCCCGCGATTCTTCGGGGGCAGTGCAAACCCCGAACCATGATCTTCCACTTCCAGCTCCAGGCTTTCTGGATGAAACCCAAGGCGCACCCAGGCTTCCCGTGCATTGGAATGGCGAGCAACGTTGTTCAAGGCCTCCTGCGCGATGCGATACACGTGAATGGCAGCGTCACCGTCCAGGACAAACGGTTCCCCTGATTTTGCATACGATATCTTAATGCCTGATTGCTTCTCGATCACAGGAAGATACCAATCGAGCGTGCTTTCGAGGCCGGCTTCATCGAGCATCACCGGATGCAATGCTTGTGAAAGACTGCGTACCTTGTCCAGCGCACCTTGTGCGATTTCGCGCACTTCGATTAACTCGGCGCGGAGAGGCGAGCCTTCCGGTGCATGATTGCGGGCCCGGCCCAGCATGGAACCCATGGCGGTCAGGATTTGGCCGAATTCATCGTGCAGTTCCCGTGAGATGTATCGCAAAGTGGATTCCTGCGTCGCGATCAATTTTTGCGCCAGTTCGCTGCGTTGTTCTGAGAGTACGGCAAGCTGGAGAAACAACCGCCGGTTGGATCGGATCACATAGAAACTGGTAAGCAGGATCGCCGTAAGGATCGCCGTCAGAAAATAGTAGACCTGGCGCTGCACCCGGTCGTAAATCTCCTTGATTCGCGCACCCGCCAGTTGCTGGCTTTCGTTGTTCTGTACTAACAATCTCGACACCGCGGTGCTCAGTGCTTCCTGCCGGGCTTGCAGAGAAATTCGGATTTGTTCTTTCGCCTCCTTCTCTTTGCCGTCGCGGGCCAGAGCAAACGTACGGTCGGCTGCATCCCAGAACTGCGACAGGCGGCTTTCCAGATACTCACGCTGTTCCGGCGTGCGGCCGGTCGCGGCGAATTGCTCCTCCTGGTGCAGCGCATCATCCAGGTCGGTGCGCATGCGTTGGAACTGTGCCGACCACGCGGTAAGCGGATAAGGGCCATCATTGTCCAACATGTCACGCATGGCTAGCGCGAGAGAGTTTAGTTCATTCTGGATGCGCAAGAGTTGTAGCGAGTCCTTGCGATTGCGGTCGGCCAGATTGTTTTGCAACTCGCGAAGACCATCGATCTGCCGCGTAATGTACCAGGAGTAGGCCACCACGGCGACAAGCGTAACGATCAGACCGAGGAGAAGTCCTGAAGTGGGTGACCGGTCTGGCGAGCGCTGCACGTCCGCAAGGATATAACGGAGTCGCACCAAGTTCCAATGCGGTGGATTGGCCTAAACGCGGGCCAGATGGAGGGCAAACCACTTCTTCCGATCAAGCCAGGTTTTCCCCGGAGAGAATCCCGCGATGGTCAACATCTCGCGCACGTTGTCCAAGGTGTACTTGTAACTATTCTCGGTATGAATACGTTCTCCGTTGGCAAACCTGACGTGGAGATTGAGCGACCGAAGGTTCACGATCTGCGCTTCCAGGCTTTCCAGGTGCATCTCCATGCGGGAATATTTCGCATTCCACTTCGCAACATGGCGGAAGGAAGCGAGATCGAAATCTGCGTCCAGCTCGCGGTTGAATCTCCGCAAAAGATTCTTGTTGAACTCCGACGTGACATCCTGGGCGTCATCGTAGGCGGGCACCAGGATTGCAGGATCTTTTACCAGATCGGTCCCGAGCAGCAGAGCGTCGCCGGAGCTAAGTTCACTGCGTACCGAACGCAGCATATCGATCGCAGCGGATGTCTCAAAGTTGCCGATACTCGATCCCAGGTATAAAACCAGTTTCCTTCCCGGAATATCATGGAGGAAACCGAAGCCGTCGCTGAAATCGGCGACCACGGGCCGAATACAAGTTTGGGGAGATTCCTTGCTTACTCTCTCTCTAGCCTCGGCCAGCGCATCCCAGGAAATATCCACCGGGAAATACATCACCCGCATCTGCCGTTTCGCAAATGCCCGCAGTAGCGTACAAGTCTTGGCCGCCGTGCCGGCCCCGAGTTCAACGATAGTCGAGTCCGGACTCACCGCCCGCGCCATGGCTGACGCGTGCTTTCGCAAAATGCCGAGCTCCGTTCGGGTGAGGTAATACTCGGGAAGCTCGGTGATCTTTTCGAACAGCACAGAGCCGGCGGCGTCGTAAAACAGTTTGGAAGGGAGGGTCTTGGGAAAGCTGGTCAGGCCCTGCTCAACCTCCGACGCAAACGACGGTACCGCAATGAGTTCGCGAGCGATCATTTAGCCAACCTTAATCCGGAAAATTGCCAGCGTGTGTGGGGCGGAAAAAAATTACGATAGGTGGCGCGAATATGGCTGTCTGGGGTAGCGCACGAGCCCCCTCGGAGCACAAATTGATTGCACATAAACTTGCCGTTGTACTCGCCCAGAGCTCCCGGCGCCGTCTGGAATCCAGGGTAGCCAATATAAGGACTGGCCGTCCACTCCCAAACATCGCCGAATGCCTGCTGGAATCCCGTGCCGGTGGCCGGTTGCGGATGGAAGACGTTGTCTTCCAGAAAAGTGCCCTTGGCCGGCGTTCGCATGGCGGCAATTTCCCACTCCTCTTCCAGAGGCAGCCGCGCGCCGCTCCATCGCGCATAAGCGTCGGCTTCATAGAAGCTAACGTGGCAAACTGGTTCGGCAGGATCGAGTTCGCGTGTGCCAGTTTGCGTTCCACCTGCCGTAAATTGGCGCCAGGAGCCTTCGTCGTTCTGCTCCCAATACAATGGCGAGTTCCAGGCATGAGCACAAACCTGGTCCCATCCATCGGAAAGCCAGAGCTCGGGACGGCCGTACCCGTTGTCGGACATGAATTCCAAATATTCGCCGTTGGTGACGGCGCGAGACGCGATCTGGAATGGCCGTAGCAGAACTTCGTGCCGGGGGCTTTCGTTATCGAAGGCAAATCCCTCACCTTCATGACCGATTATGTGTATTCCGCCCTCGATATCGATCCAGCTGAGGCGAGGTCTTGATTGCAGACCACTCTGTTCAGAAATCGCTTCCCACCGCAGGGGCGAGGACCAAAGCGCGTGTTTGATGTCCATCACGATCAGTTCTTGATGCTGCTGCTCGTGGTTGAGGCCCAGCTCGATCAGGGACAACGTCTCCTCGCTCAACTCGTCAAATACCTTTACCAGCGCTGCATCTACGTGAGATCGGTAAGCATGCACTTCTTCCAAACTCGGACGCGACATCAACCCTCGCGACCCGCGCAAGGGATGTCCGCCAAGCTTTTTGTAATAGGAATTAAAAACATAGGTATAACGTGGGTCGTACGGAACATAATTCTGAGAGTGTTTGGCAAGAATAAAAGTTTCAAAAAACCAGGTGGTGTGCGCCAGGTGCCATTTCACGGGACTTGCGTCCGGCATGGATTGCAGCATCTGGTCTTCAGCGGAGAACGGCTCTGTCAACCGCATGCTGAGATTGCGGACCTTTGAAAACCGTTCGCGAAGGACACCGGCAGGGCGAATCGATTTTTGTTCAAGGCTCACGGACATGGGCTACCCCTTCCCTCCGAACCAGCACCAGCAATCTCTCCTGCACAGGCCCATTAGGGAGAAAAGCATCTTACTATGATGTCCGGTAAAGTGGGGCCGTTGTTTTATTTGTTAGGGGGCTGCTAAGCTCGTAGTCGGGCTATGGCCAACTCCACTAAAGCAAAGCGTCCAGTTTCCCGCGAGCCGGAGTCCACCAAAGAGATGACGGCCCTCATTCGCCAAGCCTGCCTGGTCGCCCGGGATGCGGCGGCCAACACCAGCGAGTTCATCGGCAACTCTTCGAAGATGGCATTCCTGGCGGTCAAAGACTGCGAAAAAGAACTCGACCGGATTGAGCGGCAAGTCGATGAAAAAATTACCAGCGCGATCACCGAGGTCACCGAGGCGGAGGCGCGCGAACTACTTGCCTGCCTCAAATTCATCACCGATCTGGAACGTATCGGCGATCTGACCTGGTCGGTGGTCAAACGGGTGCAAGCTGTCACACCTCGTCTCTTGGCTGACGACCGGCGCGATCTGATTACAATGTGCGAAACCCTCAGAAAAATGCTGGACGGGATTCGTGCGGGTTTCGTGGATCGTGATGTAGAACCAGCAACCTGGGTTCTGCAAACTGACTCTCAGATTGATCAGACGTGCCATGCCATGTTCCGCCGGCATTTGGAAAGCACGGACAGGCGCCCGCGTGAGTACAGCACCAATCTGCTGCTCATGGCCCAGGCCTTTGAGCGGGCCGGCGATCACACCAAGAACCTGGCAGAAGAAGTCTTCCATCTCGTGGAAGGCCGCAGCGTTCGTCACGAACTCAAGCGCCGCCAGCCCGAGGGATGACCCCCCCACCCGACTCAGAAAATGTTGCGGAACCCCCAGAACAAAAATCCTGACAAGACCATGGCTGCCGGCAAAGTAAGTACCCAAGCCATCAAAAGATTGCGCACCGTTCCCCACTGGAGTCCGGTGTGGTTGGCGGCCATCGTGCCCGCAATGCCGGATGAGAGGACATGCGTCGTGCTCACCGGAAGTCCAAACCCGTCAGCCGCGCCAATGGTTATCATGGCGGTGATTTCCGCGGCTGCGCCTTGGCCATAGGTGAGATGGTCTTTGCCAATCTTTTCTCCTACCGTAACCACGATCCGCTTCCAGCCCACCATGGTGCCCAAACCCAGTGCCATGGCCACCGCTACCTTCACCCAGGCAGGAATGAACCGCGTGGAATGGTCAATATGCTTCTTGTAATTCGCGATCACTGCCCAGTCGGCCGTGGATATCTCTCCCTGCTTATTTTTTTGCATCAGCCGGAAGGCCTCGCTGACCAAATACATGTCATTGCGGAAGTTGCGGACACGATCATTGGGCACCTTGGCCAATTCACCATACAAAACCGTTTCGTTGCCGATATCGGTGACCAGCTCGCGTAAAGCCAGCATGGTGTTGGGCGTGAATTCCTTGGTGCGGACATAATCCGTGACTTCGTCCCGGGCATCGGCGATCACGGCACTGGGGACCACGTACTTGTTCAGCGTCGAGGCTGCCTGCTGTGAAACCGCAATAAAATCGTCGGATTCTTTCCTGGTTACCGCATGGTTCAAGGCATAAGCCGTGGGAACGGTCCCGATGAGGATCAACATGATCAGACCCATGCCCTTTTGCCCATCGTTGGAGCCATGGAAAAAGCTCACACCTGTGCAAGTCAATATCAGAAGCGCGCGAATCCAGAACGGCGGAGGCTCGGTTCCCACCGGAGCTTCATAGAGGGCTTTATTCTTGATGACGGCTTTCATCAACGACAGCAAAAGGTAAGCCACCGCAAAACCCACCAGCGGTGAGAGAAAAAGTGATTTCCCAATGTTGGTGGCCTGTGCCCAGTCCACGCCACTGGTCCCGGACCGCGCCTGCATAAGCTGATTGGCAATGCCGACGCCAATGACTGAGCCAATCAGGGTGTGCGAACTCGATGCCGGCAGACCGAAATACCAGGTTCCCAAATTCCAGATGATGGCCGCCACCAGCAGGGCGAAGACCATCGCGAACCCCGCCTTGCTTCCTACTTGCAGGATCAACTCCACGGGCAAAAGCGAAATAATCCCGAAGGCCACTAGGCCGCTCGAAGTCAGCACGCCCAGGAAATTCCAAAAGCCTGACCAAACCACCGCAATGTGCGGCTCCAGGGAGTGCGTATAAATGACCGTGGCAACCGCGTTCGCGGTATCATGAAATCCGTTCACAAACTCAAAGCCCAGGGCCACCAGCAGCGCGATACCCAGCAAAACATAGGGCAGGAAAGAACCACTGTGGACGTTGGATAGATCCGTGAGCAGGTGGTATGCGGAATAGCAGACGCCCACCACCAGGACGAGCCCGAATGCCAGCATTCCTATTTTGCCTGGGCTTCGGCCCAGTTTTGCATCGAGTGCGGACGTGGTCGCGGTCGCCATGAGGTTCTCCTGGAAAAATTGAACTCAGGGAGGGGGAAGAACTCTGGCCCCGAGTCAGGCGCCACTATAAGGAAGAATTGTTAAAGCAATATGAATATTCCGGGGAATTGTGCGGCTGTCTGGCTATCGATCGGGGGGAAGACCTTGGCGAAATCGGCGGCAACTCGCGGTAAACAGGTAAAATACCGAATTCCAGTTAACCGAGTCTGGAACGATTGAGTTTGGGGAGACTGCCAATGATCCGAGCGCGACACTGGTTGTTAGTTGGCGCCATCGCCCTCAGTACTACCCTCGCGGCGGCACAAGTCAAGGCCGACGGCGAACAGCGCGCCAGCCATTATTTGGACTCGGTACGGCAGCAGCCTTTGCTGCTGCTGGCTTTCTTGCGTGACATGCCCAAGGGTGGCGACCTGCACAATCATCTGGGTGGCGCGCTTTACGCCGAAAACCTTATCGATTACGCCGTGGACGATAATCTCTGCGTGGATCGCACCACTTCCATGTTGATCGAACAGCCCTGTGACGATTCCTGTGAAAAGTACACCAGCAAGCCCGCCATCCGTTGCGCTTACCAGGACCACGTGCTTTACACCTCCATTGTGGATGCCTGGTCCATGCGTAATTGGAGACCCGCCGACGAATCCGGCCACGACCACTTCTTCTCTACCTTCGACAAATTCTCGATGGCCACTCATGGCCACGCTGCGGACGGTCTGGCTGAGGCTGAGTCGCGAGCTGCCGCGGACCATCTTCAATATGTGGAATTCATGCACACCGCCGATGGAGGGCTAGCCGCGCAACTGGGCATGAAACTCGGATTGATCGGCGATTTTTCTAAAATGCGGGAAGGCCTGCTGGCTGGCGGCATCCTCAATATCGTCACCACCACTCGCAAGCAACTTGACGACGACGAAGCCAAAGTACATGCCAAGCTCAAATGTGGCACGGCTGAAGCCGATCCTGGTTGCAGAGTTAATGTTCGTTACCTTTACCAGGTATTGCGCGGATTGCCGAAGCAGGCCGTGTTCGCACAAATCCTGCTTGGCTTCGAGCTGGCGAAGGCTGACCCGCGCTTTGTGGGCCTGAATCTGGTCATGCCGGAAGACTGGTACATTCCCATGCATGACTTCGATCTGCACATGAAGATGCTCGACTATCTGCATGCTGTTTACCCCAAGGTACACATCAGCCTGCATGCCGGAGAACTGGCCATGGGCCTCGTACCCCCGGACGGATTGAGCTTTCACATCCGCGAGTCGGTCGAGCGTGGCCACGCTGAACGCATCGGGCATGGGGTGGATGTGATGAACGAAAAAGATGCCATCGGCCTTTTACACGAGATGGCCCAGCGCAATGTGTTGGTTGAAATCTGCCTGACCTCAAATGACGTAATCCTGGGAGTAAGTGGCAATGAACACCCTCTGCCTGTGTACTTGCGTTACGGCGTGCCGGTTGCACTCGCCACCGACGACGAGGGGGTTTCGCGATCGGATATGACCCACGAATATTTGCGGGCTGTGGAAACCTATCATCTTTCATACGCCGACCTTAAGCGCATGGCCCGCCAAAGTCTGGAACACAGTTTTTTGCCGGGAGCCAGCCTCTGGGCAGACATCAAGTCATCGCATGTAGCTTCGGCCTGCGCATTTGATTCTCTCGGTACAGAGAAAACCTCCGCTGATTGTGAGAAGTTTCTCGCCAACAGCGAACGCGCCCAGGTGCAATGGAGCCTGGAAACAGAGTTCGCGGGATTTGAAAAGAAGTTCTAGCTTTCCGATGCTAGAATTTGGCTTCTCGTTCTGCGGTTTTTCGAAGCTACCATCTTCCCATGAAGGACGATTTCACTCGCGCTGAATCTGCCGCCAAGTTCCTGCTCTCGCAGACTCCGCTCTTCCCCAAGATCGGCGTCGTGCTCGGCTCCGGACTGGGGGCATTTGCGGACGAACTTTCCGAAGCCACCCGCATTCCTTACGAGAACATTCCATTCTTTCCCCGTTCGACTGCCATTGGCCACGCTGGACAAATGGTGATCGGCAAAGTGGGAGACATTCCGGTTGCCGTCATGCAGGGACGCGTCCATCTCTACGAGGGCTATTCACCACAGGAAGTCGTATTTCCCGTGCGCGTCCTCGGACAGATGGGAATTCATGTGCTGGTCCTCACCAATGCGGCTGGCGGAATCAATCTGGAATATAAAGAAGGCGCCTTGGTGGTGATCACCGACCACTTGAATTTACAGGGTCAGAACCCGCTGGTTGGAGCTAACGACGACCGTTTTGGCCCGCGATTTCCGGACATGACGCGCGCCTATTGGAAGCCCTATCGAGAAGTGGCTGTCGCGACGGCGAGCAGTTTGGGAAAACCTGTTTATCAGGGAATTTATGCCGGGCTGCTGGGCCCAAGCTACGAAACTCCGGCTGAGATTCGCTACCTGCGTACCATCGGCGCGGATTTGGTCGGCATGTCAACCGTCCCGGAAGTGATTGCCGCGAACCACATGGGACTAAAAGTCCTGGCGGTCTCCTGCGTCACCAACATGGCGGCGGGAATTCTTGACCAGGCCATCAGTCACGAAGAGGTCTTCAAGACTGCCGATCGCGTTAAGGATGACTTTGTAGCGTTGCTGCGGGCAGTGCTGCCACAAATTGCCGCGGATATCGAAGAACCGGCCGAATAAAAGGGCCGTCCTTGCGGACGGCCCTTCTTGGTCAGCAGAACGATCGTGGTCCGGCGAAAACTATTTCGAGAGCGCCACGACTTGTTTGATGAACGGCACGGCATATGGGGTGCCAAGTCCGGTCACGTTGTCCCATCCCGGTCCGGTTGTGAGTGAAGAGTCCGTGCCAAAGGTAAACACATCCCAACGGGTTGAACTGGGGCTGTTGTAGAGTGCACTGACGTAGTTTGTGGTGCCATCCAGAGGAGCCGCCAAGGCGTCCGCGCTCTCATAGACGGGAGGGTTCGGCGGGTCGGAAATCACTCCGATCACATTGTGGATTGAGGTGCGGTCGATCACGTCGGTGATCGCTTTCCCCGACAGGTCATACAAGTAAGGAGCAGCCTGGCCGAGCGGAACCCCGGCAGCCTGGTTGGCGATGGCCCACAAGCCTGAAAACATTGGGCAAGCGAGGCTGGTACCGCCAAATACTTCCACATACTGCGGGTCTCCAGGGATTTGGTCCAGGGTAACGATGATCTCGACCCCAGTATCCGGGTCAGCGTTCATCGAAATGTCGGGCACCATGCGAAAATTACCCGGCAAACTGCTCTGATACGGTGGCTTGGCGAAGAACGCGCTCGTCCCTCCCCCGCTTCCCGACTGGAAACCAAATGCAAGAGGGGGGACGGTTGGGGGATTCGGGCTGGGGTTGGCGATGCGTGTGAAATTGAGTCCCCAGCCGGTTTCGAATTTAAGCGTGCCGTTGCTGTTAAGGAATGTGCTGGTGCCGCCAACCGCGGTCGCATAGGGCGAACTGGAATTCGCTAAAACCGACACGGAGTCAATACCATAATCGTTCGTATCGACCGCCAGCAAATCGCCATTGTCACCACTGGAAACATCCTGGGATATCCCCAAAGAAGCCGCCAACTCTGAGAGCGAGCTCTCGACCACCAGTTCAGACGGGAAAAAATCGACCAGCGCGATCTCCGAAATTCCGTAACTGTTGGAGATCACGTTGCCCAGTAGGTTCTCGATGGCAAAAAGATTCCCGATGTCAAGGTTCGCAAAACTATTGTCTGCCGTCAGCACCAGAGCAATGTTGGCGCCTGGGGCCATGGAGTGCGCCCACTCCACGTCCAAAGTGGTTTCAAATTGCCAGTTTCCATTGACGCAATCGGTCCCGCAATTCACCGGGCCGTTGGGGGTGTAGATCTGGAAGTTCGTCGAGGTGAGAGCGGGAAGCCCGTTCAACGACGAAAAGGTGTTGGCGTCGTCGGTAATCGTATTTGAGCCGTACGCATCTACGATTACGATGGTCTGGCCGGTACCATCCCAGCCTTTGCTGTAAGCCTTGTTTAACCCATACGCGGTTTGCATTTCGGCGGAATCATAGCCGCAAGGCGGCAAGTTCGGAGGACCAGAGGTAATGTCCGCCCCATAGCGGTTGCCGGAATAGACCGCGCTGGGCCCACCGCCCACGGTGGTGAACTTTTTGGTCTCGGGTGCCCGGAAACAATCGGCGCTGAAGAACACTCCATCGGGGTTGACGCCCGGAGTGAGCGGGACTCCCCGGAAAGGAATGCCAGTATCTATATCTTTGGCGGGCGCTGCGTTCGACAAGTACTCCAGGTCCCCCACTTGCACTGCCGCCACTACTTCAGCCGCTGGACCAGTGACAGAAGGCTCCGTAGTGGGCGCCCGGCGGATTTTTCCCTTGGCCTGGAAGCGGTCGATCTCAACGTTCAAGGCATTCTGCACGTCGCCGACGCGGCCGCGCGCCGTAACGTAGTGATTGTTCTTCTCCGTAGAGGCGACGCTCAGGTTGTGGGCAGTAAGAAAATCCCGCACCAGCGCGGCGTCGTGGTCCGTCGGCGCGAACTTTGCCTTGTACTCCGCCAGCGTGAGAAAGTGATGATAATTGGGAGATCCCTTTTGATACATCTGGTGGACCAATTCATCGAAGCCGGCTTTGTTGTGCTGGTTCAACCAAACGGTTACTGTGATTGTCTTGGATAAGTCTTCCGGGCCGAGATTTTGCGCGTTCGGAATCAGCCTGGATCTACTGCTCGTGGATTGCGAAAATGCTGGACCTGCGAATAGCGTGATCACCGCCAGCAAAGTAACAACTCTGGAGCGAATTTGGGTCTGAGTTCTGCGAATCGACATACTGATATCTCCTTGGGAGAGTGAGATGGGTGAGAACATCGTGAAGCGGTTCAATTTTTTTCGGGCCAACCTAAAATGTTTAACCGAGACCCCATTGGCCTCAGGGTGGCTGTGAAGTCTGTCACTCCCGATAGCAAGAGTCAAGCACAAACGATCTACCAGTATTGCGTGCAATATTTTGCATACATTGAGCGAATCCCGCTTCTGGTGCGGGATTTGGAGCACCGAAAGTTAAAACCGAAGGGTTAGTCCGCGTAGTGACTGAAACTCGAAAGCGCTACCTGGTCGCTGCCCGGAATGTAAAAACCAAACTTGCCCTGGCTGAGGTTGGCACCAGAGACGCTCCATTTATCCACGACAACCCAGGCATCACCGTTGCGTACTTGGTGAACTACTTCGGTTGGCGTGACGTGGATCTGCATGATGCGAAAAGTTTTCTTCTCGGTCTTCAGCGGGAATTTGGCTTCGTCCGCCTTTTCCCCATTGCGGACGACGCTGCGATAAAAGTAATTCTCGTCCATTTGAAACAGCCCGTAATTGTTAGGGTCGGTGTAATTCACAACCCATTGCAGCCGGTGTCCCTTGAGCAACATGGCGGAAAAGACAAAGGTTCCGGAGGTTGGAGAAGTGTTGTACAACACAAAATCTCCACCCCGATGCACGTATCCGGCCTTGTCCGATTTCCACCCCTGGGGATCATCCCAATTCGACATTCCACTCGGGGCCGGCAGGTCAATCGTCCTGGATTGGCCTCCGATGACTTCAACCGGGGTCGCGCGACTGAGACCATCGGCAGTTCGTGCTGTCAGCGTGTAGGAACCGGGCGCCAGACTGAGGGCACTGCCACTGCTTACCTTTATCGGGGCTTCGCCAGCCCGGGCCAGTGTGACTACCGCATCCGAGGCAGAGAACGTGATCTTCAATTCGCCCGCCGTAGCATCCAAGGCTGCTTCCGCGCCTGCCAACGCCACCACACCACCTGCGGCAAAGTGTTTGGTGATCTGCCTTGGTTTGAATCGGTCTTTGCGCAATTCAATGACATGGTCACCGGGACTTACCGTGCCCACCGCGAGAGTTCCATCTTGTTGAACCGTCCCCACCTGCACCTGGTCAACCACGACCACGGCCCCCGGAGTTCCACCCTGGATGGAAAGCGAGGCAAAATGCGGAATGGGCTGTAGATTAAAAACCAGCTTGCTCTGCTCGCCTTTACGAATGCGGACCTTCTGTTCGGGAAGATCCTGAAAACCATTCTTGGAAACCCTGACCGTATAGTCTTTAGGTTCAAGATTCGGGATCCTCAATTGGCCGCCCTGAGTTGTACTCTCCTGAAGCTTGCCGTTCAAAAAGACCTTCGTCTTGTCCTGCCCGGTCACGACCAGGACAGTACCGATGTTCGCACCGGATTGCAGGAAAGTGGTGAGCGTGGGTGCGGGCCCGATATCGACATCCAGTTTGTATTCGTCCTTGCCCCGGCTCACCGTTAGCTCATGCGCACCAGGCGTGACTTGGGAGAGGTCCACACCGTTCTCGGTTGCATCGAGGGCGGTCTGTCCGTCCAGGCTCAACTTCGCGGCGGAATCGCTGCTATAAACATGAACTTGGCCTCCCATGTTGGCAACAATCACGGCCAGAACGCCATGGGCTGTGATCGGCCCACTGAGGACCGGAAGAGCACTCGCATCTGCTGAAAAAGTGAAAGAAGCATCGCCCTGCTGCCCGGTAAATTTTATGGCGTGAGCTCCGGCAGTCAGTTTGTCGAGCGTCCACTGCGCTCCCTGAAGATCAACGGCGGGCTGATCGTCGAAAGTTATTTTCCCAATGCCTGTATCCGAAGAGACTTTCACCGCCGGCTGGGCCGTCTCCAGAGTCAGGTCAAGTGAGTTCGCAGCTCCAGCTTTGACTTCAAGCGAACTACTTTTGGATTGATAACCATCCAACTGCGCTTCGACCTGATACGTACCCTGAGGGAATTCAGCCTGAAGGTCGGAGGTGCCACGAATCTCGTTGTTGACCCGGATTGTCGCTCCCGGCGAGCTGTGGATGCGTACCAGGAATTGCGCCACAGGCAGCGGAGCGCTGGGCTGATGTGGATGCCTGGCAAAGAATAAGATCACAACCAGCAGGAGCACAGCCCCAGCGCTCGCCGCGGCAATCCGTTGACCGTTTCGGCTCTTTGCGAAGCTGCTGAGTCTGCTGAAATCCAACGAGGATAGTTTTTCTTTAATGCGACGAATAGCCGTTTTGATATCAGCGGCCAACGATGCTTGCACGGGCCGTTTCGGTGGTGGAGCCGAAGCCTGTGCGCTTCCGTCGGAGGCGACAGGAGTTGAAGGCACGACGGTCGCAGGTTTGGTGGCAGGCCGCTCGGGAACGTATATCGACATGGTCGCCGCATTCTCTTCTCCGACCAATGTCTCTTCCTCGTGGGCTTGCAGTTTTTCCTGCGCCAGCGCCTGGCTCGGAGTCCGTACGACGGCAGTCATTCCCAGCCGGGCCAGGAGCCCGTTCGCGGCGGCGAAAAGTTCCTCGTCGTCTATATATTTATGGGCCAGAGTTTGAACGCGTTCGCCAAAGACTCGCTTTACATTGTCGTCCGTGATGGTTTCGGCTTCCCGCTCCATCCTCCGCAATTCCTCGAGATCACGGCGGCGCATTTGGCGCTGCTGTGATAGCTGCTCCCGTTGCAAGGTATCGCGGATCTGAATCAGCCGAGGCTCGCGCGAATATGTCCTTAGTCCTTCTTCGATAAGAGCCAGCGCGGCCGCCAAATCGCCCGCAGCCTGCAACTTGCGGGCCTGGGACAGACCTTCATTCACGTACTGCTCGCGTCTTTGATCGAGGATTTGCGTTCGTACGGTTTTAGCCAGCGGATGGCCTGGATTCAATTCAAGCGCCTGCTGTGCCAGCTGCTCGGCTTCCTGCCAATTGCTGTCCACGATAAGACGCGCCTGCTCGATCAAAGCGTTGGACAAAACCGCCCGGGTCAGTGAATTGTGCTCATCAAGTTCGTAGGCTTCCCGCAGCCGTTTGATCCCGTCCGCAAACTGGCGCTGCGCGCACAAATCCTGGCCTTCCGCCATCAACCGGTGCGCTTCCGCCCCGCGCTCCACTCCTTCACGAGCCAGCTTTTCGAGTTCTCCCAGTTCAGCATCGTTGGGAAATTCCACCGCTGCCTTCTCCAGCAAATCGAGAGCCCGGGAATAAGCGCTGGAATGTAAACAAGTATCGATCTGCTCGATGAGGCTGGTCTTGGCTTCAATGCGGGACTGCTGTTCACGCCGCTTTTGTAGCCGTTCAATCTCGAACTTCAATCCCGGATACGGGCTATAAATCGTGCGGAGAATTTCCCAGTCATTGACCGCATCGTTAAAGGCCCCTTGCTCCTCATGCTGATGGGCCCGGGTAACGATCGAGTTCACCAGATCGCGTTTGTCCCTCACCAGCCGCAGGGCGCGTTCGAAATGCGATTCTCCGGGATGAAGTTCCAGCGCTTCCTTGAGAATGTTCAGGCGCTTGTCCAGATCCGGTTCCACCTCGACCTGCCGGTCAACCGACGCAATGAAAGCGGAGAGTTCCTGCCGCTGTTGTTCCTCGACGTCATACTTGAGCGCCTGAAAAATCGCGTTTCCAGGATACTTAATCAAATAGGTTTCGCATGCGGCCAGAGCTTTATTGAAGTTGCGGTCGGCGAGATACTTGCGCGCTTCCGCATACGCCGTGTTCATCGCATCATGTTCGGATCGGACTTCGTTGTAGAAACTCTGATAGGAGGCGCTCTCTGGATTGGAGGAATCCGGTGCGCGCCGGTCCAGTTCCAAAACCACAGCCAGCTTGGTCAGAGCGCTACTCACGTCGCCTTTTTTCCAGGCATCCATGGCGGCGCGATGGATCTGCGCTTTCTCCTGGCGGAGCTTGTTATATTCCTGTTCCTGGCGGTCCACCTCCGAGATTAACTGGACGGCGCGCGTTTCGCTGGGCTTGAGCTGCAAAACGTTCTGCAAAGCTTCGCGAGCATGGGGATAAGCATGGTTGTCGATGTGCTGGCGCGCCAGTTTGTACCAATTTTCAATTTGTCGTTCGCTGCGCCGGCTTTCGATCCTGCTTTTCAGGGTCAGTGCAGGCGCGTGATCAGGCTCAATCTGCAAAAGTTCCTGCAACTTTTGCAGCGCCATGGGATCTTCTTCTTCTTCGAAACGCGCCTTGGCGGCATCCATGAGTTGCGTAACAGTTTTTCTGCGGACCGATGTAGATAGTTGATGCCGCAATGCGACCAGCGAGGGATCGATGTGTCCCTCTGCCTCCAACTCTCCCAAAATTTCGCCGGCAAATTGATAGTCGCCGGTTTCCAGCGCCTTGGTGGCTCGCTCCAGCCGCGGCCGGGTACGCGCCGGGTCGAAAAACTCGATGGTCTCATTGCGCAGAGCTTTGTTCAGCGTGTCGGCGAAATCTCTTGCACTGGCAAACCGGTGCCAGGGCTGCTTTGCCATTCCTTTATGAACCACCCGGCTGATCGACTGGCTCACCGCCGGGTTCAGTTCCGAAGCCGATGGCGGGACCTGCCGCAAAATTGCGTCAACAATCTCATCGCCCCGCGCCCGTTGGAACGGTTGCCTTCCCGTGAGCGCCTCGTAACAAACCACACTCAACGAAAACATGTCCGAGAGCGGAGAGAGCGGCTTCATCTCAATCTGCTCGGGAGACATGTAGAGCAGAGTCCCCTTTTGTCCCCTGGTGGTGTGGTTGTCGGTCATGTGGGCGACGCCGAAATCGATGATCTTGACTGAGTCATCTTCCATCACAAAAATGTTGCTGGGTTTCAGGTCGCGGTGCACCAATCCGCGTTCATGCGCGGCCTGCAATCCCCGGCAGGTCTGCGAAATAATCTCGACCGTGCGTTCGACGGTCAAACGATGGCTGGCATTCTTGATGAAGTTTTCCAGGGTCGTGCCCGGCAGTAGCGGCATGACGAAATAGGGTTTCGGCTTGCCGTCTTCTTCAAACTCACCAATGTCAAAAATCTCAACGATGTTGGGATGGCTCATGGAGGCGAGCACATCACATTCCTTGTAGAACAACTGGAGGGAACTGGGATCGGGGATGTCGAGAATGGTCTTTAGGGCGACTTCGCGGCGAATAACCGTGTCATAAGCCCGATACACCAGGCCCATACCACCCTGGCCGAGGACTTGCCTGACCTCATAGCGGCCAGCCAGTTTTCGGTGTGTTGCGGGAACCTCCATGGCACAGTTCTCCCCATTCGGGGAGGCCATAGAATATTAAAGGTTTTCGGGAAAAAGAGAAGCCCCCCAGCCATCTTTATCTTTTGTCGCGGATGCTCCAGAATTCCTTAATTATCAGCGCTTTGCCGTAGTCGGCAGGGCTACGCCTGTGGAAGGATTCTCCGCTCTTACCAACAATGCGACGCGGGGGAACAGAAAGTGCCCCGTAACGTCGTCGATGACATTGACCTGACAAGTGTAGAAACCGGGTTTGAGTTGCGTCAGGGCAACGTCCAATTGGAACACTGCTGCCTTTCGGTTTCCTGCGCTCAATTCCTTTGTATCCACTAGTGGCGTCTCGTAAACTTTCGCTTTCCCCTGAAAGAAGGAAACATTGCTGAGCACGCGGATGTTCCCACTATTCGCGCCGTTTCCGCGGCCTGGATCATAGACTTCGTAATAGAGATAAAGGTGCTGTCCGCTCGAAAAAACGTGGGTCACGCTGGGAACGATCTCCGAGCCTTCGCTCACCAGTGGGTTGTCGCTGTTCTTTTTCTTGCCTGCCGATTGGATCTGATTCGCCAGCACCACCGAACTCATTTTCAGCGGCTGGGTCTTCAAATCCGGCACGGTGAAATCGGTTTCAAACGAACCCATCCGTCCCGTCTGGTTTTCCCGCACTACAAACTTGAAGTGATATTTGCCGGTGGGTAGAACAAATCCGCTGTCGTACTGCACGTTCTTTTGTTTGACTTGCGTCGATGTGTTCACCGCGAGTTTCACCGTATCGCGCATGTTTCCAACCGGGCGTTTGTTGGCGTCGAGCACCAGCCCGATCACGTCCAGAGTAGCTTTGTCCTGATCACTGCTGCGCACGAACGGAATCTCGGAACCCGGCACCACCAATGAAACCGGAACGAAGAACCGGTCGCTGCCGATGCGGAAATAGCCGTCGGCAAGATAGAGTGGCAAATCGGTAGCCGGCAAGTCCGATGTGAGTTGCTCTTCGAGCTGGCGTTCGCGATCGTCTTTATTGGAGTGCTTGTAATCAGCCGGCGCGTAGTAGCCGCGGCGATACTCAATTTTGAGCCCAGGACGATTAATGCTCACCGTGATGCGGCGGTAACGTCCGTCGCGCGCGGGATTGGTGCTGTGGTAGCCGAGAACGTAGTAAGTCGAAGTATCGTCTTGCACGCCTTTGAACACTTTGCTGAAATCGTTCGAGTCGAGGAAAGCGCGCCCGCCGGTGTCACCCGCCAGCGTAACCAACGTTTCCTGGGTGGTGAAATTGGAGTTCAAGGCGTTGAGAGAAGACTGTCCCGAGTAAGGCGAGGTGCCGCGCAGGCTTGCATTTTGCGCCTCGCCACCCGACACCAGAGCTTGCAGCCCGCGAATATCGAGCGTGTAAATCGACATATTGGCGCGCACCGCCGCATTGGTCGCAGACTTCAACTCTGACTGGTTTTCGATCCCGGTGCGGTCCATGCCACTCGAAAAATAGATCAATGACTTCTTCTGGTCGATGTGGGCCAGCTGCTCTGCCACCGACCGCAAGGCTTCCAGCCTGCGATCGGTGTTGAAGATGTTGTATTCGGTGTCATCCACGATGAATGACCCGCCCGTATCAGGGGTGCCCTCGGTCGAACCGGTGCTCCCTTCTTCAAACCCTTGCCCAGAGGCCGCGTTGAACGACTGTAATATTTTCTTGAGCTGCGTCCGGTCGGACGTGAAATCCAGATTTAATTGCAAGGAACTTCCTAAAGAAACAACCGACACCAGGTCGGCCGGCGCCATTTGCTTGTCCACATAATTTTCCGCAGCCGTCGCGGCATGATCGATTTCATCCGGCTCCATGGCAGAGAGATCAAAGAACAGGACAATCAGCCGGCGGTCTTTGTACTGAACGGCTGTACTGGCAGGTGATTTCGTGGAACTGGGAGCGTTGGAAGGCTGGGTGTTCTCCAGCGGCTTCACTTGCGCAACATCCATGGACGGTATGGCATCCGTGTTTTCGACGTCGAAGGAAACCACGTGTTGGGATTTGCCGTCCTCCTGTAACTTGAAATCCTCGGGCTTAAGGTTGCGCACCAAGTTTCCGCTCTTGTCGCGCACCGTCACATTCACCAAAACGATTTCCGTCTCCGCCTTGAAGGTGTAGTCCGGTTGCTGAGCGGGAAGGCCGGGACTGAGCAGGGCAAGTTCTAGTAACAGCGCCAGGAACTTGCTCCGTCCTCGAGTTGGTCGTGAGGTCATGACTGGTCTCTCAGAAGTGGAACCGCGCCGTCAGTTGAATCGTCCGCATGGCGCCAACTCCGATTACCTGGCCAGCCGTGGGCGAATTCAAGTTGGTATCAATGGAAGTGTACTGCGGCGAGTTGAAGACGTTCGAGGCCGCGGCGCGAACTTCCAGGCTGCGATTCTCTTTCATGGGGAACTCTTTGGTCATGGCCATATCGAAGACCAGACTGCCGGGCCCGATGATGCTGTTGCGGCGCGCATCGCCATATTGTCCAGGCAAGGGCTGGGCAAATGCATTCTTGTTAAACCACTCGTTCTTGCCCGGATTCGGCAAGCTGATAGACATGCCCGGAACGACATTGGGCCGGAGAGTCCCGTTGGTCCCGCGATTCACATCCGAAACATCGCCCACAATCCTGGGGGTAAACGGCAAACCTGAGGCGATGGTCCAATCCCCGCTCCAGTGCCAGTCGCCGAAAAGGGCGCGCATGGGACTGTTGTTGGTCAGCCAGCGCCGGTCATGTCCGAAAGGCAATTCCCAGAGATAGTCCGCGGTGAACTTGTGGGTCTGGTTGAAGCTGGAAAGTCCCCGTTCGGCCGCGATGTCGAACGCGTTCTGCGCCACCACCGTGGAACCGCCTCCGATAGTAGACGCATCGTCAATGGATTTCGAGAAAGTGTAAGTGCCCCCCACCGAAAACCCGGCCTGAAGGCGTTTGCGCACCCGCACCGACGCTGCATTGGCTTCAGAGTCGCCTTGAGAGTCTTCCCAGTTGAACGCATCCACATTCGGAATGCGTATCCCGGAGGGAATGCGATTCGGCGCCTCGATAATATCCAGTCGCGTGCCCTTGGTTCCGGTGTAGTCAAGATTCATAATCAGGGTGGGACGAATTTCCTGCTGAATATCCAGGTTTCTGATTTGAACGTAGCCCAGGCGATAGTTCGGATCCACGCCGTAGCTGTTGGTTACCGCACCGGAGGCTGCAACTGGAAATCCGTTCTCCAGCGAAAGTGGATTGGTGGACGACTCGATGTTGGTCGCGGTGATGGCGAACGGGGGCTGGAATGCCAGTTGTTGAACGATCCTCTGATAAGCGCCGGTGTTGTAGTTAATACCGTATCCCGCACGCACCACGGTCTTGCGCAATGGCTTCCAGGCAATCCCCACTCGCGGCGCAAAGTTGTTGCGGTCGGGATGCATCAAAGTCGCGGGATATGGAAGCCCCGTCAGAAGCCCGGTTTCCCTAGGCAGCACCGGCGCCACCTCGGCGGTTCCCGGCGGCGGAAGCAATACTCCGGGGGTGAGATCGAGATTTGCCAGGCGATCATTGGTTTCCGTATACGGTGAAATGTATTCATAGCGAACGCCGAGATTAAAGCTGAGGTTGCCGCGGATCTTCCATTCATCCTGCGCGTACAGGTCCCACGAATTTCCGCGGAAATGATAGTTGTCCTGGCCTTCAGTCAGCGCGCCATATTGCACGGAAGTCTGCTGCGGCATCCCCAAAAGAAAATCTGCGAAATCAAAACCCGTCCCCCGTTGACCATTCAACGAGGTGTTGAACCCGGTGAAGACAAACGATCCCCGCGGATTGCCATCGGTCCGGTTGTTGAGCTGGATGCGGCGGAAATCGCCGCCCCACCGCCAGGTGTGCTTTTTGTGGTTCCAAATCATGTTGTCGGAGAAAGTCAGCGTCTGATTGCGCTGGAGCAGCGGAGTCGTGTCCTGAAGGCTGCCAAAATCGCTGAAAGAAAGACTGGGCAGGCCCCAATCGAAAGGCGTTTGGGAGACCCCATGAATCCCCGCCGCGGCCACAATGTTCTGGGAAAACGCGTAGAGGTTCTGGGCCGCAGTGCGGCTTCGGTTGTAGTCCACGCGCGCCGTATTGACCAGCTTGCCGAAGGTCCGGGTGTAAGAAACGGGCACGTCAAAACTGCGGACCGTGGTGCTTCCGCCCACACTTGGAAAAGGATTGGTCAGGGTCGTGCTTGAACCGTGATAGTGAAAACCGAAACTTAGGCTATTGCGTGAGCCACCCCGGCCACCACGGCGGGCGCCGGGAGTCGTGGCGCCTAGATTACGATTCAGGCGAATATTCAAGTCATCGCTATCGCTGACGGCAGAAGTAGCGTAATAGAAATTCTGCTGCGTTCTGCCAAGGATGTTGGGCATGGGAATAAATTTCAGCAGTTCAGTGGCGGCAGGATTGATGCTGGTCAATGTGTTGTTAGGAAACGGAGTGCTGGTCCCGGGTTCATAGACCTGCACTTGTTGTCCGGCGTTGGGGCCGGAAGGATAGAGGACACCAGAAAAATTCCCCGCGCGCTCGGCCGCTGTCGGCACCGTGGAAAACTGGTCAAAGGGATTTGACCCCCGCGCCCCGTTGTAGTTCAAAAAAAAGAAAGTCTTGTCCCCGCCGTGATAGATCTTGGGAATATTCAGCGGCCCGCCAATGGATCCGCCAAACTTGCCCTGCTCGTAGTCAGGCTTGGCCACTGGCGAGCCCGTCAGGGAATACGGAGCCGCGCCCAGAGCAGAATCGCCGACGGTGTAATAGAGGCTGCCGTGAGGCTGGTTGCTATTGAATCCACGCCCGCGAAAACCGCCCCCACCACCCGGGCCTCCTCCAAACCCCCGCCGAACCCGCCTCCTGCA
Source organism: Terriglobales bacterium (assembly GCA_963762965.1). GTDB lineage: Bacteria > Acidobacteriota > Terriglobia > Terriglobales > Acidobacteriaceae > DATBAX01. The sequence goes on along the minus strand of CAVXME010000001.1, from coordinate 2,309,792 downwards.
AAACCCCCTCCGCCAAATCCGCCACCGCCTTGCCCTCCCGGCCCGCCGATATCGTCCATTCGTTGGCGGAACTCGTCGCCATTCAGCTGCCCCATGGGATTCGAAGTATTGCCGGAAACGGCCACGGACTCTGTAGCTGTATTCGGCGCGATCCCCGGCACTGGCATTCCGGCCGGCGCAATTTGATCGGTTCCGTTGCCCGTTGAGTCGTCGCTGCCTTCCCCTTGGGTGACTCGCATGCTCTGGAAGCCTCGATTGCCTGCCGTGCGGTTTGTAGCCGCCTGTCGGGGCTCTGCGGGTTGGGTACTGGGCACGCGGGAAAGCAAAACCAGTTCGAGATTTGCCTGTGCTTTGCGGTTTGCGCTGCCGATGATCACTTCTTGTGTCGCCGCCGCGAAAGCGGCCATCTGCGTGCGCAAGACGTAACGGCCGTCGTCGGGGATAGCCAGCGTATAGCTTCCATCCACATCGGTCCAGGTGATGACCTTCTTAGCGGTTGTGCTATTCGTGGCGGTAACGGTGACACCGGGAACCGGCATGTTGCCCGACTTCACCACTCCATAAATTGATCCGCCTTGCGTGGGGGAAGGGGAAAGAACCTGGCCTGCCAACCCCACGGAAAGAAGCAGCCAGAGGCCAAAGACACACGAAAAATGGCGCCGCGGAGACACCGAATGCAATACCTTCCTATCTGCCTTTTGACAGGGAATCTCCACCATTCAAACACACCCGTTATGAGGTCCGGGGTAAAGGTTCGGTCAAAGAAGGTAATCTTTTGTAAAACTGGGCCTACCGCACATTGACCCACGGCTATTGGAACGATATTCGGAAAGTGTAGGCGTACTTGCCAGCGGGCTGAGACGGAAGTTGCAAGTGCAATCCATCGGATTGTTGTTGCCACTCGACTTTCGCATCGGAACCAAGCAGGGTCACGCTCGCCACCTTCTTCTCGTCGGGAACATTGCTGCCCAGGGAATGAATGATCGCCTGGCTGTCCTTAGGCCAGCCGAGTTCAATCGCGTAAAGATTCGCGCCCTGGATCGTGAAACGGAAGTCTTCGGGCGTGTAGGGCTTGGTGTCGTTCTCATGAAAAGCCCCGCCGGAGACCTTGGTTGGGCCTTCCCCGTAGACCCTCCACGGCCGGGTGCTATAAATCGCTTCGCCATTCACTTTGAGCCATCCCCCGATTTCACGAAGAATTTGCTGCGCGGGCTCGGGAATCGTGCCATCCGGGCGTGGGCCAACATTCAGCAGCAGGTTGCCATTCTTGCTGACCACATCCGCCAGCAGGTGAATGACGAATTCCGGCGTCTTGTAGGTGTCATTTTCAATGTATCCCCAGGAGCCATTGCTGAGTGAGGTGTCGGTCTGCCAATGCAACGGCCGGATGTCGGTCAACTGTCCGCGCTCGATATCAAGCGTGGCAGAGTTATCCTGGAAATCGTCATTCTTATAATTGATAACCGCCCCGGTCCCGCGCTGAGCGCCCTGGTTGTAGTAGAAGGCGGCAAAACGCGTGAGATGGTCGCGGAAGGAAGGTTGTCCCACCCACCAGTCGAAATAAATCATGTCCGGATGGTATTTGCCGACGATCTCGGCAGTGCGCGCCAGCCAATCGTCCATAAAGGCCGATGAAACATAAGTCCAATCTTGGCTGAGTTCCTCGTGACCCGGTTTCTGTAAATGAGGATGGGCGGGGCCGTAAAATGCGGCATATTTGGGATCGTTGACGTCGGAATCGAACTCCCGTCCGCCGTCAAAAAACCAGTCGTGCTCGGCACGATGCGAGGACGCTCCGAAATGCAGGCCTTCGGCGCGAATGGCAGTGGCAAGCTCGCCGAGAATATCGCGCTTGGGCCCCATCTTGCCGGCGCACCAATCGGTCAGGTTCGATTCATACATGGGAAAGCCGTCATGGTGCTCCGCCACCGGGACTACATATTTTGCTCCCGCCTCGCGAAACAACCGCGCCCACGCTTGCGGATCGAAATGTGCCGCCGTCAAACCGGGGATGAAGTCCTTGTAGCCGAACTTGCTCTGTGGGCCGTAGGTCGCGATGTGATGCTTAAATTCTGGCGAGCCTTTCTGGTACATGTTGCGGGAGTACCACTCGTTGTCGAAGGCCGCCACCGAGTACAGGCCCCAATGAATGAAAATGCCGAATTTCGCATCGGGATACCACTCCGGCTCCTGATATTTTTTCAGCGACTCCCAGTCGGGACGAAAAGGGCCGTCGTTCGCCTGGCGGTCAACTTCCTTGAGGATTGACTCGCGCTGAGCGTCGTACTTGCTGTTGGCCTGTTTCCAGATATTTTCGATAGCCACGGGATCGGGGGTCGTGGATTGGCCCAACAGAACTGTGGAGTGAGCCGCAGCGGCCATCAGCGCCAGAGCGCTGACGGTCGCCCGGAAATTCCGCCGTCTCCTGGAGAGAAAGATCTGAGAGCTTCGCATGCGGGAAGACCTTCCCTATCGCGAATGACGCGATATTCAGATTTATTTTGCTTGGCCCCCGCTTTGGCCCGGTTGAAACATCTCGAGCCGCACGCGGTAACTGGCGGATTCGCCAGGCTTCACTTCCACCATTCCGGTCTTGGTTTTTCCCCATTCTTTTCCGTAGGGATCGCCATAGTTAAATTGCGGCTCAATGGCCACAAACGACTTTTCCGGTGGAGAGTAAACCTGGATGGCGCTTACATCTTTCGAGAAAGCGGTGATGCGCAATCCGTAGTCGGCTGCCGGATCAATGACTTCCGTGACTACACTTCCGTCCGGTTGCCGTTTCAGATCAATAAAGCTTTCATCCAGGAATTGGTCCTTCAACGGCGCCCCGCCCACGGGAGTGAAGTCATAAGGAGAGCCGGCCATGGGAACAATCTTGCCCGTGGGAAAAACATCGTCATAATTATTCACGATGGCCCGCTGGGTGGCTGGAATATGCAAGCGTGCCTGCTGACGATCGCCGCTGGGAAAGGCAAAGTAAGGATGCCAGCCAATTCCCAAAGGCAGGTTTTCCTGGCCCACATTTTTCACCGTAACTTCCATTTCCACGTAACTGTCGTGAAGTGTGGTGCGCACGTTAATGTCGGCGCTGGAAAGCCAGTGCCCAGAAAAATTCCCGGCATGCAGGGTCCCCTCCACATGCGATTCGTCGGCGTACTTGGCAACTATCAAGTTCCCGAATTTCGAGTCGAGAATCATCCCGTGCATGGCGTGTTTTTCCGCTCCGGGCTTTTTGCCTTGCCAGTTGGCCAGCAAAGTTACAGGCTTTCCGGCAATCTGAGTGTCGATGGTCTTGCCGTCGGCGGAAAGCTTGCCGCGAATGCGGTTTGCGTAAGGCACCAGAATTGCGCCGCCCAGTTTAAATGACTCGTTGCCGTACGGATCATCCGGACCTCCGGCGAGAAGTTTCGCCGCGTCCTCCACGGACGGCGAAGAAATCAAGTTGATCTCTCCTTTACCCGGCAAATACGCCCGGATCTGAAAGAGGTTCATGCCCCTCCCCGGCAAAACCTGGACCGAGAGGAACTGCGGAACATTTGACGTTTGAAGGCGCGGACGTTCCAGGGTGATCACCGGCATGCCTCCGACAACTGAACTCCCATCGATTACGGTCTGTGGTTTTGGCGCTTCGCTTTGAGCTGATCCCGCTTGCCAGCAAACTGCCGTCAGCAAGAGCAACAAAAACAGCATAAAGAGGACTTTCAGGTTCATGTAGTCTCCATCCGGCAGAATGCGATAGATCCTCTGCCTGGCAATCCTTGGCAAATATCAATCCCCGCAAGCAGCGGTCATCTTATCTGAAATGCCCAACGCATTGTAAACGATTGCAGCAACTTCATTTGCTACAATGAAGCCTCTTTAGCACTTTTCCCCAAACTCTAATGAGCATACGAGAGGTCGCCAAGAGGGCCGGAGTTTCCACCGCGACAGTTTCGCGGACCATCAACGGCTCTCAGGATGTGAGTCCGCTCACTGCTGCCAGGGTCCATAAAGCCATAAAAGAACTGGATTTCTATCCCAATACTCATGCTCGCACTCTGGTTTCCGGCCAAAGCCGCATGCTGGGGCTCATCATCTCCGACATCACTAATCCCTTTTTTCCGGACCTGGTCAAGAGTTTCGAAGATCAGGCGGTCCAGCACGGCCTCGAAGTCATTATTGGAAACACCGACTATGACGCCAAACGCATGGCGGGTTGCATCCGGCGGATGGTCGAACGCAAAGTGGACGGCGTGGCCATCATGACCTCGGAAGCCGATCCGGAGCTGGTGGCGGAACTCACCCGCAGAAACATTCCCACGGTATTTCTCGACACCGGCAAAACCGGCCCAAGAAGCGCCAATATTGTCATCGACTATGCCCAGGGCATCCAGGAAGCTTTGCAACACCTTTTTTCGCTGCATCATCGACGCATTGGCTTCATCACCGGCCCCCTGAACCTTGAATCGGCCCGCATCCGTCATGCCGCGTTCCTCTCGGGAATAGAAGCCCATGGGGACAGCGACCGATTGCTGGTCCAAATTGGAGACCACCGGATCGAGGGCGGTGCCAAAGCCATGAAGAACTTGCTGCAATTGCCGGTACCGCCAACCGCCGTTATTGCCTCCAATGACCTCAGCGCCATTGGCGCGCTCGGCGTCATTCACGAGGCCGGGCTCAAAGTGCCCGGAGATGTTTCCCTCATCGGCTTTGACGATATCTCGTTCGCCCGCCTCACTCAGCCCGCCCTTACTACCGTACAAATCTCCCGCACCCAGCTCGCCATCACCGCCTTTGCCGCGCTGGAAAAACTCATCGGCAAGAATGTCTCCCCACAGATCGACCATGCAATTCCCACCCATCTTGTAATGAGAGCGTCGACTCGATCCATCGCATGAAGCAGCGCCTGCCGTCAGCGGTGGGCGCTGTACAATGAATGCAATTCCGGATCGCAAATTGGGAATCCCGACTCAGATGCAAACCAAGAGAACCGCGGTTCGGGTAGCAGCTCTCGTTTCTTGCCTGCTCTTAGGGGCAAGCCCGAGCCGAACCTCGACCTTGCCTTCCGCACAGCCTGATAATCGTCCGTGGGGTGCCTCGTCCACGCCAGGGCCCATCACTTTCAAGGACATTGCTTCCTTCTCCAGGTTTTCCTACATCACGAACAATGGATTCACCGGACGCAAGTACTATCCCCAACCGCAGTGCGGTGGAGTTGCCATCCTCGACTATGACAACGATGGCAAAATGGATATTTTCTTTACCAACGGTGCCAGCTTCCCAGAATCGAAGAAGAGTGACCCCACTTTCTACAACGTTCTTCTGCGCAACAACGGCGATGGGACTTTTGAAGATGTAACCGAGAAAGCTGGGCTCGCGGGCGCAGACATAGGCTTCAGCCTGGGCGTGGCCGCCGCCGATTTCGACAACGACGGCTATACCGACTTGTTCATCGCCAGCACCGGGCGTGACACGCTCTACCACAACAACGGCAATGGCACTTTCACCGATGTTACAGCCGGCTCCGGGCTGGATAAGAAGCCGAAGAATCTTTGGAGCACCAACGCTGCCTGGTTCGACTATGACAACGACGGGTTGCTTGACTTGGTCGTTTCCGAATACACCTATTGGAGTCCGCAATTAGACAAACGCTGCTTTGCCGACCAGCACGAATCCTACTGTGATCCGCGGGTATACCCGAGCGTGGCGCAACGGCTGTACCACAATCTGGGACATGGCAAGTTTAGGGACGTTACCGAAAGCTCCGGCTTTGGCAAAACTCTGGGTAAGGGCATGGGAATCGCCATCGCCGACTTCAACGGCGACGGATGGATGGACGTTTTCATCGCCAACGACACCCAACCGAACGCCCTCTATCTGAACCAGGGCAACGGCACTTTCAAAGAAGTAGGCCTCCCCTACGGCGTGGCCTATAACGACGACGGACACGAAGTTTCCGGCATGGGCGCCGATGCTAAGGACTTCAACAACGACGGATGGGTCGATATTTTTTACAACGACCTGCAAACTCAGGTCTTCGCTCTGTTCAGCAACGAGCAAGGGCAATCGTTTCATTATCTCTCCCCCGCCTCGAACATCGCCACGCTGAGCCGCAGCAAGTCCGGCTGGAGTGCTGCTTTTGTTGACTACGATAACGACGGCTGGAAAGACATCTACTCCGCCAACGGTGATGTGCAGTACGAGGGACCCAATGCCAAACAACACGACACCTTATGGCGCAACATCGACGGAAAGACGTTCTCAGACGAGTCGGAGAACGTCGGCCCGGATTTTTTGCACATGGGTTTTCAGCGCGGCGCCGCCGTGGTTGACCTTAACAATGATGGCTTTCCGGACCTGGTTGTGACCTCGCTCAATGAACGCCCTCGCATCCTCATCAATTCCGGAAACAATGGCAATCACTGGCTCTGGATCGAGACCATCGGCCATCAGAGCAACCGCGACGGCATCGGCACCCGGATCAAGCTGACCACCCCCTCGGGTAGAACGCTCTACAACCACGTCACGACCAGTGTCGGCTACTTATCGTCCAGCGATAAGCGGGTGCATTTCGGCCTCGGCAAGGAGACCGAGGCGGCCACCATCGAGATCCACTGGCCAAAGGGGGCCGTGCAAACCCTGCACAATGTAAAAGCGGATCAGTTCCTCAAGGTGGATGAACCAAAACAGCAAGCCGAGCGGCCTCGACCGCGTATCAGCATCCCTGCCCGAAATCCCACTCTGTGAAGCGTTGGGCATGGCCTTTACCCTCGCTCCGCCCGTTTCAGATAATATGTTTGCATTATGGTGCGGAGGTGCCACCACCCTTAGGATTTCTCTCTCCGCGATTTTGTTGAGGTTGGTCATACCGCGCCCATCCAATTCGAACCTAATACGTTGAAATTTCAGGGGAGGTTTTAGTTTGTCCTCGAAGGCATGGAATAGGGCGTGGTTGGTGATTGCCGTCGCCATCGTTTGTCTGCCGCTCTGCGCACAAGTTTCCCCGTCTTCCCCCTCGTCTCCCGATGAGGTTACGTTGCGAATCATCGTCGTCGGCTCTCCTGAAGAAGCCCAGCATCTCCTTGACCGAGTGAAAAAGGGCGAGGACTTTGCCGCGATCGCCAAGGCAAAATCCATTGATTCTACGGCGGTCGATGGCGGCCTGATGAAGAACATCGGCGTCTCGCAGCTGCGTCCGGAAATGAGAGATGCTTTACAAGGCCTCGGCCCCGGGAAAGTAAGCCCCGTATTTCACACCCCGATCGGATTCGGCATCTTGAAAGTGGTGCGGAGGACTGGTTCCGGTGGCAAGATCGCACCCTCCGGAGGCAGTCCGGCCACGATTGCCACCGGCAGCGTGAAGTACACGCTCGACGTTGCCGGCCTCATCGAGGCAGAAGCCGCCCTCGCTAACTTCCCCAAAGCAGATGATTGGAATCAGAGTCCGCGCAACGTCTGCGAGGTCCGCAAGCAGTCCCTGTCGGCCAAGGTCGCGCAATTGGAAGATTTCTTGTCTCCCCAGAATAAGGAGGCGCGCGCATCCCACCCTCCGCTCGATGTGCTGATGGCGCACTACACCCTGGGACAGTTTCACGCCTATGCGGGTGAAATGGACCAGGCGATCGCGGAATACCAGGACGCATATCAAATTGCCATGTCCGACGTCCCCAGCGGGATGCTCCAGATGGACGAGGCCCTCGGGATTGCCTACCTGCACAAGTCCGAAATGGAGAACGACATCTATAGCAGTCCCGGCGACCGATGTCTCTTGCCCATGGCACCCGGCAGTGCATACCCGAAAACAGCAGATTCAAAAAAGGCCGTCGAATATTTTCTGCAATACCTTGATCTGAAACCTGAGGAGATCGAGGTGCGATGGCTGCTCAACCTTACATACATGACGCTGGGGGAATATCCCGCGAAAGTTCCTAAAGATTACCTGATTCCGCCTTCTGTTTTTGTGTCCAAGGAGAACGTTGGACGCTTCGTGGATGTGGCTCCCGCAGCGGGATTGAACGCTTTCGGCATGGCTGGTGGCGTGCTCGTGGACGACTTCGAAAACAACGGGCGATTCGATGTAGTGACCTCGAGCTTCGGTAGTTGCGAGCCCATGCACTACTTTCACAACAACGGAGATGGGACTTTCGCCGAGCAGACTGCGAAGGCCGGTTTGTCCGACCAGCTGGGGGGACTGAACATTCTGCAAGCCGACTACGACAACGATGGCTGCATGGACATTTTGGTTTTGCGCGGCGGCTGGGAGGTCGCGCAGCGCAAGTCTCTGCTGCGCGGCCATTGCGACGGCACCTTCACCGATGTCACGGCCGCAGCCGGCCTGGCCGTGCCTGCCACCAGCACCCAGGCAGCAGTCTGGGTTGACATTAATAATGATGGGCTCCTCGATCTGTTCGTTGGCAACGAAAACGGCCCCGCCCAGCTTTTTTTGAACAAGGGCGACGGCACATTTCAAGACATCGCCCACGCCGCCGGTGTAGACCGGATTGCCTACACGAAGGGGGTCGCCGCGGCCGACTATGACAACGACGGTTGGGTGGACCTCTACGTCTCCAATATGAACGGCGACAACTTCCTCTATCACAACAACCATGACAACACCTTCACCGAGGTTGCCGGCCCGGCAGGAACGCCGGGCGCGGGTCGCGGCTTCTCCACCTGGTTTTTCGACTACGACAACGACGGCTGGCCTGACCTTTTCGTCACCAGTTACTTCGTTTCGGTGGAAGAAACCGCGCGCACCTACCTGGGGCTCCCACACAATGCGACCACTCTGAAGCTCTACAAGAACCTGGGAAACGGCACCTTCCGGGACGTCACCAAAGAGGTCGGACTCGACAAAGTGTTCATGCCCATGGGCGCCAATTTCGGGGACATCGACAACGACGGGTTTCTCGACATTTATCTGGGCAACGGGAACCCCTCTTACGGTTCCCTGGTCCCCCACGTATTGCTTCGCAATCACGACGGAAAGTATTTCGTGGACGTTACCGCTTCGTCCGGGACCGGCGAGTTGCACAAGGGACACGGGATCGCTTTTGCCGACATGGACAACCGCGGCAGCGAGGACATTATCGCCAGAGTGGGCGGCGCCACCCCGGCGGACAGTCATGAGCTCCGCCTCTTCGAAAATCCTGGCAACGGAAACGATTGGATCAGCCTGAAGCTGGTAGGCGTGAAAACCAACCGGGCCGCCATCGGAGCGCGGATCAAAGTGACCGTCGAGAATAAAGGTCAGGGGATACGCTCCATCCATCGCACGGTCAGCAGTGGAGGCTCGTTTGGAGCGTCGCCTTTGCAACAGCATATCGGGATCGGCAAATCGGCCCGCATCGTTGACCTCGAAATCTGGTGGCCCACCAGCAACACCCGGCAGCACTTTTCCAACGTGAACCCGAACCAGTTTCTGGAAATCAAAGAATTCGCTACCGACTACACGAAGTTGGACCGGCAGCCGTACCGCCTGGGAGGGCCCAACCGGGCCGCAGCCGCAATTTCCGAGCAACCCAGGCAACCTGTCGCGGATACTAAATAATCGGCGGGATGTTTTTTACCGGCGGAGAAAGACCAGATCATGAAGCATGTCGCCATACTCTTCGCGTTGCTAGGCTTTGGCGCAAGCCTGAGTTTCGCGGCCCAGGAGTATCCGGCAACCGGAATGGTTCTCAAGGTGGATGCCCCGCACCGGAATTTCGTGGTCTCCTGCCAAAGCATCCCCGGCTTCATGGACGCCATGACCATGCCCTTTGACGTCCACGAGCTCAAGGAGCTTAACGGTTTGACTCCGGGCATGACGGTAGATTTCACCTTGGTAGTGGAAAAAGATTCGTCTTATGCCAAGGATGTCCATATCAAGCCCTACGCAAGCCTGGAGCAGGATCCCCTGACCGCGCGCCGTTTGAAGCTGATGAATTCCATCGGCACGCCGGGTTCGTCCTCATCGAAAGCCCTGACCAGTGGCCAGGCAGTGCCGGATTTCACTTTGACCGATCAGAGCCGCCGTCCTGTGAAGTTCTCCCAGTTTGCCGGGAAAGTTGTGGCCATCAATTTCATTTATACGCGCTGCGCTTTGCCCAACTTCTGTTTCCGCATCTCCAACAACTTCGGGGCCCTGCAAAAACGCTTCAAAGAACAACTGGGCCGGAATCTCATACTGCTTACCGTTACTTTCGATCCGGTACACGATCAGCCCGAGATTCTCGCCAAGTACGCCAGCACCTGGAAGGCGGACCCCGACACCTGGCACTTCCTCACCGGCCCCGTGCCTGATGTGCAACGGGTAACCGACATGTTTGGCGTGGATTACTTCCCCGACGAAGGTTTGATGAACCACTCCTTGCATACTGCGATTATCGATCGCCACGGGAAATTAGTTGCGAATATCGAGGGCAACCAGTTCACGGCGGACCAGCTCGCCGATCTGGTGCAGACAGTTCTGAGCCGCGAAAAAGGAAAGTAAGCGGGAGTCAACCCATAGCAAGAAAAATAAATCCCTGCGCTGCGCTTTGCCCGAAAACTTACTTCGCCTTGGGTATGAGCACGTCGGAAATCGTATAAGCAGGGACGGTCACGTTGAACGAATTCCCCACCTGGTCAATTTGGTTGGCCGCAATGACATTGTCCGTGGGAGGATTGCTTCTTCCAAAATCGAAGCGCATGCCGCTGCTTGCCAGTTTGGCGCCGCTTACATTCACCTTGATGTTGGCCACGTTCTTCGGATCCTTGTTGATGAACATCAGGGTCATGCTTCCGTCCGCATGCTTCGCCGCGTACACGGAAAGCAGTGAATTGCTCGAAGTTGTCGTCACTAACGGCTCCCGCAAATTCATCAGAAAATGCACCATCTGCATTCCGAAATACGCCGGGCCTGGCTTGTTGATGTCGTCGAGAAAGCCGCCTTTTTCCAACTCCGTCCAATCGATATTAGCGGCCCCCGCCTGGATCAGGCTCAAGTAGGCGTCCGTGGTAAACAGCCCCACCACCAGGTTGTCGGGAACATTAATGTAGGGTTTCAGCCCCATACCGGTAATCAGGAGCTGCATGTTCTGGGCATTGTTGCCGCAATACTTCTGGAACAAATCCAGCACTCCGGCCATGACCTTGGGCAGTTGGTCCGATGCCGTGTTCAGCAATTTTGCATTGTCCAGATCTTTATACCCGGAGGCATCCGTGGTATCGCCGACGTACCAGTGCAGCGAAACAAAGTCGATGTTCTTGCCCGCGGCCTTCATCACCCCGCGGTCCCATTCCAAACCCGAGTCGGTGGGCTTCTGCACCGAAGTCGCCTGGCGATATTGCTTTGTGATCGGGTCCTGGGTCCACTCCTGAATGTTCCAGTCAGAAACCACCGGCAAATCCAGCGACGCGCCAATTTTGATTCTTGGGTCCACGGCTTTCATGGCGTTGGAAAATTGCACCAGGCCCTTGCCATAGGCGTCTGGCGACAAACTCGGGTTCTTCTGCCGTGTTTTGGCATTGTCTTTGCTGTCCTTGGCGTAGGGCGCATGAAAATCTACTTCTTCCCCTTCACCGCCAAAATATCCGTTGAGATAAACCTCGTTGCCAACCTCCCAATAAAGGATATCGAGCGGCTGGGGATGATTGATGCGCAGAAAATTCTTGCCATCATCGCTGGCCAGCGGCGCGGAAGCCCGCAACGAAGCCCAGTATCCAACCGTCTGCCAGTCATATCCGGTTGAGTCTTTGCCGATGGCCTTGGTGTCGGTAGGTTTTCCATTGGCATACGCCACCCAAGCCGCCGCCTCCGCCGGCTCCCCTCCGCCGGTTCCATCCTGATTCGAGCCATAGTTGACGGTGATCACGGCCGTCCCCAAGCGGTCAACCAGGGCCACAAAATGGCCGAAATCATTGTTGGCGGCGAAGTTGCTATACCTCTGGGTCAAAGCGACCTGCGAATTTGTGGGCCGGTTCGTCGCCCAGTGGAAATTGTCGGCGTAGCCGCCGCCGGGATAGCGCAAGGTGGTCACGCCCGCGTCCTTCAGGAGATTGAGCATCTGCACCGTCACCACGTTGTTATCGGAAACCGGAGTCTCCACGGCCAGCGCCCGGGGCGCCATGGAAAGCCGGAGCTTGTCCGCGTCCACCGTCACCTTGACCGTACCTCTAATTTCGTTCGAAATCGTCGTGGTGGCCATGTCCTGCGGACGCTGCCCAGCCGCCCCCTGGATGTCAGTATTGCTTTTGCGATTGGAATTTACGTCGGGTGCGCTTCCAACATCCTGGCTCAGCGACGCTTGGCTCATTAAGAAAACAACCGTGAGGAAGCTATAGGCCAACCGCGAAATGATGGTCCCGGGTACAGTTTTCATGTGGAGCTTACCCCCTCAAAGACACTGACTGTAGCGTTTTCGTTCCGAAACAAAGCTTTTCTATCGCTGTACGCTGCGACTGTCAAGAGTATAGATCATGATTTAGCCACGGCCCCGGGCGGTCCTCAGGAGCAAGAGCTGCTGCTTGGAGGATTGCGACCTGGCCGTTAAAAGGTGCGGAACTCAGTTCGACGAAGCCAACACGTCATCGTAGTAGTTGACGATGGCCCGGCGCGGCTTATCTTTTAGCCCTTTCAGCGGTATTTTCTGTTCGAACGAGCTGTTGCCCACCAGCCGGGCACGCCCCAGGAAATAGATGTTCCCGCTGGCCAGTTCGATATAGATCGGAACCAGCATGCGGAAATTATTATCCACGCCCGATTGCGTCAATTTGACGTTGAAAACCACGTCGCCGTTGGCATCGGTATCGAAGCTTGCGGTCTCAAACCGGTAGCTGGGCAAGGCTGTGCCATAAACATACTCATTGAAAAACCAGTCCATGGTACCGTCGCCAAATGACTTCATCTGGGCATTCATGTGCTTCTCGACCATGGCCTTGAAATCCTCGGTGGTGGCCGCTCTCCCGCCGTAGGTCTTCACAAAGTCCTGCATCAATTCTTTGAAGTTCTGGTCGCCATCCTGCCGGTCCCACAACATCATGCGGACCATGTGCAGGATATACGCGCCCTTGGGATAGATGAGATGGGAGCCGATGTTGCCCGTTTTGCTGTTGCTGCTGCGATATCCCATGGTGACCGGCCCCACATCAATGGCGCGGAAACCGTCGGCATTTCTCTCCGTGAGCGACTTCCTCTCTTCATCCCAGAAATTGAGGAATTCCTTCTGGCCATTTTTCCCGTACGCGCTTTGTAAGAACAACGAGGCGGAAAAATCGGCGAACCCTTCGCTCATCCACTGATCGCGATAGGATTCGAATCCCACGGTTTGTCCCCACCATTGATGCGCGACCTCGTGCGGCGTCACGACCTTCCAGTAAATGTTGTCGCTGAAATCCAGTCCCAGCTGGTGGCGCACCGTCACATCGTAAAACGAGCAAATCGGCAGCCACACCAAGCCGGGCCAGGACTGGCCGTAGGTGCAGGCGGTCTGCTGGGTAATGTTCAGCCGCTTGAACGGCAATGGGCCGAAGTATCCAGTGTAGAGGCCAATGGCGTACTGCGCCTCCGAGAGCGGCTGCTTCATCATGCTGACCGTGCTCAGGTTTCCCATGGTTCCGCCGCGAAGTTTGTCGGCCCAATCCGGCGGTTCCTCGTTGGCGTAAGCCGCCACCAGGAAATCCGGCGAGGTCAGCTTGGCATCCTCTTCCTTCATTCTGCCAAACTGAAAACCGGCCAGAGGCTGGGCAATATCGCTTCTCCAGACCGTCACATTCTGACTGCCATCGTTGCTTTCGCTGAGCAGGCTCCCGGTGGCGGCCATTTTCATTCCTTTCGGAATCCGGAAAGTCATGTCAAAGTTGGTGTAGTCGCCCAGCCCCCCACCCTTGCTGGGATACCAGTCTTCCCGGGCAATGGGATAGTAATTGCCGCTGCCTTCATTGAGCACTGCATCCTTACCGTTATAGGTCGTAGTGATGGTGAACTTATCGCCCTTGGACAACGGTTTCGCGAGAATCACGTAAAAATCGGGATCGTCGTTCTTATCCTCCTGGATGAACGAGACCGGTTGGCCGTCCTCCGCTTTCACGCTATCCACGCGCAATGTTGGAAAAAGGCTGAGCCCCACAACCCGCAGTCCGGACGATTCCGACACGAAGGTTGTGATTGCCTTGCCCGTGAGGTGGGCGCTTTTTTCGATCGTCGTATCCAGTTCCTGGTGCTCAATGTGGATTCTCGAGTTCGGCTCGCCCCCTGCTCCCAAGCCGTCCCTGTACTCGGAAGAGAAATTAAAGGAAGCCCAGGTCCCCGACTTGTTTTCTCCGTAGGACGTCAATTCAACCTGTTCGGGGGCCACTCCGGGCGCTCCATCCGGATCCATGAAGTACATCAACTTGTCGTCGTAATGCTTGCCGTGGACAAACGCCACGAACAGCCCGCCCTGCTGTGCGTTCAGCAAGTCCTGCAATATGCGCGCGCTCAGGTTGTAATTCAGTTTCTTTCGCGTGGTGTGCTGGCTGTCTTCCAACAACCCGGCATCGCAGCCGCCAGAGGCAGGAGTCCCGCCTTTTTTGATCTGGTCGTACGTCGAATCCGTGAAACGAAGCGCGAGGCGGCTGAAATCTTCACTGAACTTGTCTTCCTTGGTAAGCCGCTTGAGGCTCACGGCCTCTCCCGGCGAAGGCGGATCAAGAGTCATGTTCCCGTCGCCCACAAACACCGCTCCCGTGACCCTCCCCTGGACCGGGGCGACAAAACACACTGTGCCCGAGCGCAGAAGGAATGTCGCAGCGTCCCGCTTGAGTTCAAAGTTGTTGACGGTCACGGCCTCCGCGCTCAACCCGATGTTTCGCAATTGCTGATAGGTGGCGTCCGAGTTGGGGGCCGCACCGGGTGCGGTTTGCGCATAACTTGACGCGGAGATTGCCGATAGACAAACCACGACGGCGACGCAGAACCAGCGCGTTCGGTACGGCATAAAAGGCTCCCTCTGGGGGAAGGAGAACGGCTATTATCCATGGATTTCGAGGAAATACAAGCGGAGGTTCGGGAGAGCATCTAGTCGATTCACCCACATTGACTCTCGAGGGTGCCCCGTCCAAGCTCTGCTTGGGCGGGGATTTCCTTCGCGAGACCAGGATGCTGAGAAAGCTAAGAGAGTCATGCAGGCCATGCTTCAGATGGGCAAGCTTGATATAAAAGCCTTGCAGCAGGCCTACGAACGCGGATAACTTAGCAAAATCGCAATACTCATCGCCAATTTCAAGAAGGAGTGAGGGTATGAGCACGGTACGAGTCCTGGTGGGCACACGCAAGGGCGCATTCATTCTTACGTCGGACGGCAAACGCGAAAAATGGGATGTCAGCGGCCCGCATTTTGCCGGCTGGGAGATGTATCACCTGAAAGCGTCCCCCGCCGATCCCAATCGCATCTACGCTTCGCAGTCGAGCGGATGGTTCGGTCAGCTGATCCAGCGCTCTGACGACGGCGGCAAAACCTGGCTCCAACCCGGCACCCCGCCCGGAGAAACTCCCGCCCCAGGCCCTCCGAAGGCCGCCAGCAACAAATTTGTATACGACACCTCCGCCGAGACCGGCGCGCCCATGACCACGCACCAGTTTTACGACGGCAAGCCGCATCCCTGGGAGTTCAAGCGGGTGTGGCATGTCGAGCCGTCGCTCACCGATCCCAACACGGTTTACGCCGGTGTGGAAGACGCTGCCATCTTCCGCTCGACCGACGGCGGCGAAAACTGGCAGGAACTCTCCGGCCTCCGTGGCCATGGCACCGGTCCCAACTGGCAGCCGGGTGCCGGCGGCATGTGCCTGCACACCATCATTCTGGATCCAAGCGATCCACAACGAATCTTTATTGCCATCTCGGCCGCAGGCGCATTCCGCACCGACGATGGCGGCGCAACCTGGAAGCCCATTAACAAGGGGCTCTATTCGAAGTACATCCCCAACCCAACCGCCGAAGTCGGCCACTGCGTGCATCACATCGCCATGAATCCAAAACGCCCAAGCGTGCTCTTCATGCAGAAACACTGGGACGTCATGCGCTCCGACGATGCCGGCGACTCATGGCAAAAGATCAGCGGAAATTTACCGACCGATTTCGGCTTCGTCATCGACATTCATGCCCACGAGCCAGACACAATTTACGTGGTCCCCATCAAAAGCGACGGTGAACACTTCCCCCTGGATGGCAAGCTGCGCGTGTATCGTAGCCGCACCGGAGGCAACGAATGGGAGCCGCTCACCAAAGGCCTACCCCAAAAAGATTGCTACGTGAACGTGTTGCGCGACGCCATGGCCATCGATTCTCTCGATAAATGCGGCGTCTATTTCGGCACCACTGGCGGCCAGGTCTACGCGTCATCCGATGCCGGAGACAGCTGGAATCCGATCGTGCGGGATCTTCCGGCCGTGCTGAGCGTGGAGGTGCAGACGCTGGCGTAATTAAGTTGAGCTTGACAACCGAACCCAAGAACATCATCCTTTTCGTGCTGATTCGAGCTTCCTCGGACACAGGACGAAAATTCTTTCTCTGGGTTCAACGCCGCACTCTCAAAGGAGACGGTTTGGTCGACACTGCCGCAATTGAGAAGTTCAGAGCCAGTATGCGCGGGGCGGTGCTTTGCCCCGGCCAGGGCGGCTACGACGCTGCCCGGGCAATTCCGAACGCCATGATCGATCGTCATCCAGCGGTGATTGCGCGCTGTACGAGCGCAGCGGATGTCATAGCATCCGTGCGTTTCGCCCGTGAGCATGATCTTGTGGTTGCCGTTCGCGGCGGAGGTCATAGCGTCGCCGGAAAATCGGTTTGCGACGGTGGCCTCATGATTGACCTATCCACCATGAAAGGCATCCGGGTCGATCCCGCCAGGCGGACCGCCCGGGCCGAAACCGGTTTGACGCTGGGTGAGTTCGACCGTGAGACCCAGGCGTTTGGCCTGGCTACCACCTTGGGGGTGGTTTCAAAAACTGGCATCGCTGGTCTGACCCTCGGTGGCGGCTGGGGACACTTACACGCCAAATACGGCCTCGCTCTCGACAACGTGATCGCCGCCGACGTGGTTACAGCCGATGGCCGCCTGCTGACGGCAAATGCCAACGAAAACGAGGACCTATTCTGGGGTCTGCGCGGAGGTAGCGGGAATTTTGGAATCGTCACGTCATTGGAATACCGTTTGCATGAACGCGGACCCGTGTTGGCAGGCGCGGTTTTCCATCCTGCCTCAAAAGCAACCGAAGTGCTCCGTTTCTTCCGGGAATTCTCCGAAACCATCCCCGACGAACTGGTTATCCAATGCGGCTCGTTTACCACTCCCGATGGCAATCCGGTCTTTGCCGTTGCCGCTTGTTACTGTGGGTCTTTGTCCGAAGGTGAGAAGGTCTTGAAACCATTGCGGACTTTTGGTCCGCCCATGGCAGATGCGATCAGTGTCATTAGCTATGTCCAGTTGCAGAGCATGTTCGATCCTTTCTTCCCGCCAGGACGCCAGACCTACGTGAAATCGAACTTCCTCCGAACTCTGAACGAGGACGCCATTCGGGCAATTGGAGAGTTCGCGGGAAAGAGTCCCTCTCGCTTCAGCTTTGCCCCATTTATCGAACATTGGCATGGAGCTGCCACCCGTGTGGGTATCACGGATACCGCATTCCCTCATCGTGACCACTCCTACAACCTTATGCTCTGGTCGAACTGGGAAAGTTCTCCCGAGGCGGAGGCGAACATCCATTGGACGCGCGCCTGCTGGACCGCTCTACGACCGTTTCTAGTCGAAGGCTCGTATGGCAATTACGTTTCAGATGAAGGAGATGCGTTTGCGCGCGCAGCCTACGGGCCAAACTACGACCGGCTGGTCGCCTTAAAGAATAAGTATGACCAGTCAAACTTTTTTCGCATGAACCATAACATCAAGCCCACGGCCTGAAACGCACTGGTGGACGTCAGTCATTGTCGCTCTGCCCTCACAGGAGCAGATGAACGCAGCCGGTTCCTCTGTCCCGACGCCTGTATGGGGGGCTTGATCCCGTTAAGCGATGCGTCGCGACGGCCGGTGCGAATGCCGGTCGTTACCGGCTTCATCATCGCCGTCAACCTCGCTGTGTTTCTTATGGAACTGACGCGCGGCGATGCATTCGTCATGCAGTGGTCCGCCATCCCCGCTCAAATTACTTCCGGTCATCACTGGATCACCATTCTGACTGCCATGTTTATGCACGGCAGTTGGTCGCACATCATTGGCAACATGATTTTCTTGTGGGCCTTTGCTCCCGAAATTGAAGATGCCATGGGGCGGGAGCGGTATCTGATTTTTTATTTGGCCGGAGGGCTGGTGGCCATGCTGGCGCAGGTCGCCGCCGATCCGCATTCCACGGTGCCGAATCTGGGAGCCAGCGGGCCCATCGCGGCGGTGATGGGCGCTTTCATAGTGACCTATCCTCGCGACCGCATTAAGTCGATCCTCTTGATCATTATTTTCGTGAAGATCACCTACATTCCAGCCGCGCTTTTGATCGGGTTCTGGTTCCTCACTCAGCTTTTTCACGCCGGCGCTGTGGCGCAGACCCAGACTGGCGGTGTGGCGCACCCGGCGCATGTTGGCGGCTTCATCTTTGGAGCCGTCTTCGGGCGCCTGTTCGAACGATCGGGTCAGGCCGCGTCAGACTGAATGGTTACTTCGCAGCCGGGTTCGCCTCGCCCTGCTGAACCTTGGGCCCATCCGCCACAATCCTCGCGATCTGCCCCACCACCAGCCCAATCTGGTCGATTCCGTCATAGACCCGGCGCACGTAGCCCTCCCTGTCGATAAGAACATATCTCGGAATGCTCAGGTCCGGTCGCGGCGTCAGCCCGAAATTATGATACGTTTCGCCATCCTTGTCCCAAACCTGGGTCCAGTCCATCTTCTGTTCGACGATGAATTTTCTCCACACCTGCTGCCCGGGAGAATCCTCGTCCACGCTGATCAACACAAACTGGTCCGGAGGAAAATAGTGCGCCAGTTGGCGCATCGCCGGAAGCGCCTTCAGGCAGGGCCCACACCACGTCGCCCAATAATCCAGTAGCACGAAGCGCCCGCTCAGAGAATCGGACGCCACCACGCGGCCTTCGCTGTCGGGGATGTTGAACCCAGGCGCGGGAGCTCGCGGCGTGAGCGGAAGGTCGTGCTCGTACGCCGGATTATTCGCCGCCGCGCCAACGAAGCTCTTAAACGCCGCCGCCGCTTCTTCGTCACGCTTCTCACGCAGCAGAGCATTCCCTAGATTAAAAAACGCGCTATCGAATACTGGATCCAGCTTTACCGCCTGCTGAAACGATGCCTCGGCAGAGTGCAGCATGTCCAGGTTGGCACGGTTCTCGGCGGATTCTCGCAGCCATGCCGTGCCGATCAGGTTGTAGGCCTCGGCGCGATCGTGATTCGTGGAGACAAGTTCCAATACTTTCGCTTCCCGCTTGCGCGCCGCTTCGAAGTGGTCCATCTGCAACTCCGCAATCGCGATCCCAGCGTTGATCTCGGCGGAAGGCGGTCCGCCCAGACGTTCGGCCCGCTCAAAGTGCTGCTTCGCTTCCGCGTATCTTCCTTGCCGAACTGCAATATCGCCACTCTGAATTTCCTGATCAACAGCGCTGGTCCCCTCTGCCCCCGTTTGCGCACCGGCACAAAGAATGGGGAACAGAAATGCAAGAACGCAGCAAACTGAACGGCAAACGGTCATAATGTGTTGGCAAATCTGGTTAACAGCTTACTTTTGCGCAGAAAGCGATTCAAGTGCGTGCCGCAACCGGAGCGCGCTGGCTTCGCAATGGTGGTAAATTTGATTTCGGCGCAACGCCGCACCGATCATTCATGAGATTAGCAGGGTTATGATACGCATTGTTCTCCCACCCCATCTCCGAAACCTGGCCCACGTTCGAGGCGATGTCGAGCTTGAAGTCGAAGGCCCAATCACGCAGCGCTCCGTCCTAGACGCGCTCGAAGCCCGCTATCCCATGCTGCGCGGCACCATCCGCGAGCACGGCACGCTCCAGCGCCGGGCCTTCCTCCGCTTCTTCGCCTGCGAAGAAGATCTGACCCATGAGCCACCGGACGCCCCCTTGCCCGACGCAGTCGCCGCCGGCACGGAACCCTTTATCGTGATAGGAGCTATAGCTGGCGGCTAAATCGTAAGCAGGGATTCCAGGAGAACGCAAAGTCCACCGCATCACTTCAAGAACGGGACGTACGCCCCCACGCGCTTCTGGTAATCCCGAAATTGTTCACCGAAATGCGCAGTCAGCAAATTTTCTTCGATGCGCACCCGGAACTCCGTCCCGATCACAAAGAATAGCGTCGCCAGCAAAAGCAGCGGCAAGGTTGTGATCAAAAACCCCGTACCCAGCAGCATGCACAGCATGGACGTATAAATAGGATGGCGGACCAGCCCATACGGCCCCGAAGTCACCAGCTCATGATCGGAGATCAAGCCTGCATCCACGCGCCATTGCCGTCCCAGCGCGCGCGTGGCCGTCCACGCCAGTGTCGCCGCGAGAATGAGAAAAAACGCGCCCAGCGGGACTCGCCAACCGGGCAGCGACCTCTCCCAGAACTTGCCCTGCCATAGGCACGAGTAACCCACAGCGATCAGCACCATTCCCCACCGTGCCCGCCGGTCCACTTGCGTGGCAGCCTGTTTCTTTCGGTAAGCCAGCAGGAACGGCGTAATCCAAACCAGCCATCCGACCGCGAGGATCACGTAAGTAGAGGTCGGCATACCATGATTGTAATCGGAGAGTGCCTGGCCCACTCCCAAAGCGGGGATATTTCCTTAACACCCACAAAGCAAACCACTTCATACGTTTCCGTACGTACATTCCAGTACCCACAAAATGTTCCACGTGGAACACTTCTCCACTTTGCAGGGCCCGTCACCTTCCCGGCGCAGGCAGCTTAACAGTCTCCTTGATCCCCGAGCCCTCCACGATGGTGTAGATCGCGTCGGCGGCAACGTTATGCAGTTCTTCTCTGGCGCCGCTGGGCCAGGCAATCTCCACTTTCTTGATCACGGCATCGCTGCCCAATCCGAAATGCAGCCGCTGATCGTTCGACGACAAGTAGCCGTTCCCGCCCGTCACCTCGGCAATCTGCGTCATGCTGGCTGTATACACAGTCACCCGCGCCCCAATCGCCGCCCGGTTGCTCTTGGTTCCAATCAGATGAAAGAGCACGCGATGGTTGGTGTTCGCCGTCTCGTTGATGAACAGCGACGGCGGCCCACCTTCGTTGTAGACAACCATGTCCACGTTGCCGTCGTTATTAAGATCACCAAAGGCTATGCCGCGCCGGGAGTGGAGCGGGCCGGCGTTGAGTCCGCTGGCATCGGCGATCTCTTCGAACGTACGGTCGCCTTGGTTGCGGAAGAGTTGCAGACGCTCACGGTAGCGGACTTCGTTGGGCAGCTTGTCCACGATGGGAGCAACGTTGCCGTTGGCAACCACCACATCGGGCCAGCCGTCGTTGTCGAGGTCGGCGAAACCGATGCCCCACTTCACGGGATCGAAGCTGGGACGTCCGACCTTGGCATCGTAAGTGATATCTTGAAAACCTTTGTCCGCCTGGTTCCAGTACACGCTGACGGGTTGGCCGCCAAAGCGGCTGACGACGAGGTCGAGCTTGCCGTCGCGATCGAAGTCGCCGAAGTCTGCCGCCATGTTCCCCATTTCCAAACCAGAGGAATCCACGGCGGTGCCGGAGACGATGCCCAGGTCTTCGAAGGTGCCATCGTGTTTATTGTGGTAAAGATAATTGGGGCCCATGTCGTTGGTCACAAAAAGATCGGGCCAGCCGTCGTTGTCATAGTCGCCCCAGACCACGCCCATGCCGCGGCGCTTTTCCAAGTTCGCGACCCCGGCCTTTGCAGACACTTCTTCAAAGGTACCGTCGCCGCGGTTGTGATACAGGAATGAAGTCTCACCCTCGACCTGGGGAATTTCCATGGCCAGGCCCTTGTAGTTGAAGGCCAGCGTGCCGGTCTGGGGCAGGTTATGAATATCGGAATGAACGTAGCGGGAGACGAACAGATCCAGATGGCCGTCACGATCGTAGTCGGCCCAGGCTGCGCCAACGCTGAATCCGCCGCCGCCAACGTGGGCCTTCTCGGTGACATCCTCAAACTTGCAACCGCCAAGATTGTGGTAGAGAACGTTGTGGCCATAGCCGGTGACGTAGATGTCTGGCAATCCGTCGTTGTCAAAATCTCCGATGGCCATGCCCATCCCCCAGCCGCGAGTGGTAAGGCCGGCGGACTCGGTGATGTCGGTGAAGTGGAGGTCGCCGTCTTGATGATAGAGGGTAACCATTAAGTTACCGCCATGTAGGTATTGGTCAATAGTAGAATCGCCAACTACCAGAATGTCGAGCTTGCCGTCGTTGTCGCAGTCGAAAAGAGCGACGCCACCGCCCATGGTCTCGACCAGATAACGCTTGTCCGGAGAAGAATGCGGGACAGTGGTGAGGCCAGCTTGCTGGGCGATGTCGCGGAAGTGAAGTGGAGGAGCTTTTGTAGGAGGCGCGGGAGCGAGAAGCAACATCCCCACGGCGATTGCGAAAGCGCGCATGTTGAAGTCCTATTCTAGCCGAACAAAATGACCTCTACAGGTTAAGATAGCGAAGGCCCGGCATGCGTCTCTCACGCGTTCTTTCGTCTTTCGTTCTGCTTGCGCTCGCCACCTTGGCGTTGGCGGCGGGCTCCGCGGGCCCGATCCGTTTCGAGGAAATTGCGGTGCACAGCGGGCTGATATTTACCACACACAGCTCTCCCACGCCCAACAAAAACCAACCCGAAACCATGGTGGGCGGAGTGGGTATCATTGACTACGACAATGATGGATTCCCCGACATTTTTCTGGTGAACGGCGCTGCCATTCCCTCACTGCAAAAAGATGATCCCAAATTCAAGAACCGGCTTTTCCACAATAACGGGGACCTGACCTTCACCGACGTCACCGATAAAGCGGGAGTGGGCGGGGTCGGCTTCGGCATGGGAGTCGCCATCGGTGACTATGACAACGACGGCAACCCGGACATTTTTGTCGCCAACGTGACTGGCAATCAACTGCTGCATAACAATGGGGACGGGACGTTCACCGACGTGACCGCCAAAGCCGGCGTCGGCGGGGCCATGTACAAAGGAAAGAAGATGTGGTCAGTGGCGGCAGCCTGGCTGGACTATAACAATGATGGCCTGCTCGATCTGTTCGTATCGAACTATGTGCAATGGGAAGTGAATCATGATCCGGTTTGCTTAGCGGGGAAAGTACGGTCGTATTGCAATCCCACGTTCTACGAACCCCAGCCCAATACTCTGTATAGAAATAATGGAGACGGAACCTTCACCGATGTGTCCGAAGAAACCGGGATCTCGAAATCCCTAGGCAAAGGAATGGGTGTTGCCGTGGCGGACTTCGATGGCGACGGGTACCCCGACATATTTGTCGCCAACGACAAGAGTCCAAACTTCTTATTTCACAATATCGGCGGCAAGCGGTTTGAAGAAATTGGCACGACCGCGGGGGTGGCGTATTCGAACGATGGCAAAGCGATCTCGGGAATGGGCGTGGACTTCCGCGATGTGAACAATGACGGGCGTCCCGATATTTGGTACACGGCGCTGGAGAAAGAGACCTTCCCGTTGCTCATCAACCAGGGTGGAGGCGCGTTCGATGACGCCACGGTGCGCAGCGGCGTGGGATGGGAGACCATGAAGATGTCGGGCTGGTCGAATGGGATTTTCGATCTGGACAATGATGGATGGAAAGACCTCTTTGTCGCCCGCGGCCACGTGCTGGATAACTCGCAGGAAGTTCTTTCCTGGCCTTATCCGCAGCCAAATTCGATCCTGAGAAATTTAGGGAACGGAAAATTTGAGGATGTGAGCGCCGGCGCCGGGGCCGATTTCCAAATTCCGCAGGTTCATCGAGGCGCGGCTTTTGCCGACTTCGACAACGATGGGCGCATGGATGTGGTGGTCAGCGTTTTGAATGGACAGGTCGAGCTGTTTCACAACGTCACCCAGAACAGCAATCACTGGATCCTGCTGCAACTGCACGGGACGAAGAGCAATCGCATGGGGATTGGGGCGCGCATCCGGCTGACCGAAGAAGACGGATCGCGGCAGTACAACCATGTGACCACCAGCGTGGGATACTCGTCCTCCAGCGACAGCCGGGTGCA
This sequence comes from Terriglobales bacterium, assembly GCA_963762965.1. GTDB lineage: Bacteria > Acidobacteriota > Terriglobia > Terriglobales > Acidobacteriaceae > DATBAX01. The sequence continues at coordinate 2,285,627 of CAVXME010000001.1, read as the reverse complement.
TTTTGGGTTGGGCAAGTCGAAGGCGGCGCGGGAAATTGAAGTGCTTTGGCCCAGCGGGATTCGCCAGATGCTGTACGACGTCCAGGGCGACCGGGTGGTGAGCCTGCAAGAGCCAGCCGCGAGTGCGGCGTCCGCTGCAAAATGACTACGGAGTGGCGGCCGGGGCGGCGTCGCGATGCTCATTCTGCTTGTTGAGCCTTTCAAAGGTGGCGAATTCGCGGGCTGCGTCCGCCTTCTTGCCTGCCCTCTGATAAGCCTGCGCCAGATTGAAGTGCGGTTGAGGGATGCCGGGCGCCAGTTTGGCGGCGATTTCAAGTTCCTGGATGCCGTGGTCCATATCGCCGTTTTCCACCAGAATCCGGCCGGCAATATTGTGGGGCGCGTAATTCTTGGGTTCAATGTTCATGGCCCGCTGCGCCAGTTCCATGCTCTTATCCAACTGGCCCATCTTCAGGCATAAGAAAGACTCTTCCACCAGCGCGGGCACGTGCTCAGGCGTGATCTGCAATTCCTTCTCGAATTCCGCCACCGCCGCCTCCTGGTCAAGCGCAACCAGGAACGTGCCGTAGGCGTAATGAACGTTGGGTTCCTTGGGATAGGCGGCGACCAGCTCTTCGTAGAGGGCCTTGGCCTGGTCCATGTGATGAGTGTCGTTGGCCCAACCCGCCGCGCCTGCCTTCATGACCAGCTCAAACTTGTTCTCCGGAACTTCGTAGGGAAACAGGGCCATGCGCAGCACGCTCAGGCCAGTCGCTTCGATCACGTCAGGATTGGCCTTGTTCTGGAGGGCGAACCAGGTGATTTCCTTCATCCCCAGCTCAAACTGGCCGGCGGTGACCCAAAGGATGGCGAGATGATACTTCACGTTGGCCTGCAAGGCCTGATCATCACCCAGGCCCATCTGCTCGGCCTTGAAGAGATGATCGAAGGCCTGGCGATAGTCCCGCAACTGATATTCACACAGACCCAGCAGCGCCCATGACGGACCGTTCTTCGGGGTGAGGACAGTGGTGCGACGGTACGCATCGCGGGCTTCAGGGTAGCGTTTTAGCTGGTAGAGGGAGCTGGCGAGGTATCCCCAGCCTTCCGCCCACGACGGATGCAGCCCGACGGCCTGGCGGTAGAGTTTGGCTGCGTCTTCCAGTTGATGGGCCTGCCACGCCTCATTTGCGCGCTTGGCGACATCATCGAAGCCGGCCGTGGGCTTGGACTGAGGTTTTGCCTGGGTTGAGACGTAGGGCACTGCGGCGACGACAAGGAACGCCAGAAGAAGGAAAACCGTCGGCGAGGCCCAGGAAGACATGCTTTGTGCTAGGGTCCGCCAGAGGGGATGGGCTGATTCAAGGTTCACAGGCACTCATCATACATTCGGGTGGGGATGGATTTCCAAGGGTATACAAATCCGGGAACCAAACCTTCGACTGGGTAAACGGAAAACTTGCGAACAAAAAAGAACGGGCGTTCCGAGGAATCTCGGAACGCCCGTTGGTTGGTGAAGTTAGAACGAGTACTTGGCCGACAACTCGAGTACGCGGCGTCCATACCGGGTGCTCGCGTAGCCAGGCTGTGCGTTGCTCGTGCCCAAAACGTACGGAGTGCTGAAGGTGTTGCTCAGTACGTAGGAACCCGCTCCGTTTACGCAAGGCCCGCCTCCACTGCATGTGTAGTTGAAGGAGAGCTTGTTGTCATTGTTACCCTGGAACGAATCCAGCGGGTGGTTCAAGAAGTTAAAACCGGAGAGGCGGAACTCGACGTTCTGTCTCTCTGTGATCTTAAACGTCTTGAACACTGCCAGATCGCTATTGAAGTATGCTGGACCGTGAATGTACGGCAACTGCCAATCACCCTGCTGTCCACCTTGCGGCACGGAGAAGCAGTTGGCGTTGAAGTACTGGTGGGCCTTCAGGTTTGCAGTTGGATTGCAGGTTACCGTCGGTTGCAAGCTCACGTTGTTGGTTCCAACCCAGTTGGTGGCTCCAATCCCGTAGGTCCCGAAGGTGGTTCCACTGCATGTGGGGTTACAAGTATCGTACTGCGGGCCGTTGCCGTTCAGTTGCAGGTTAGTGTCACTGAGGGTGGTGATATCCGGACCGCTTTGCCAGGTGGTGATTCCGGAAATATTCCAGCCATTGACTGCATATTCCAGGACCCGGTTGCCCTTGATGGGATTGCCGGTCTGGAACGTGTAGGAGAAGTTAAACACGTGCGAACGGTCAATCGACAGCAGGCCGTAATCGTTGTTCAGGTTCAGTGCGCTAGGCGCCAACCCGTTCAGTTGGGCGGTTCCCTGCGTACCGAGCACTTTCGACCAGGTGTAATTCAGGTTGTAGGTGACGCGCCCCTTCTGGCGAACCCAGCTGGTTTGCAGAGCGTTGTAGTTGGCAATCGCGATGTGGCGCTCAACGTTGACGATGTTGGCCCCGTACAACGAATTCAGCGGATACGCACCATTATCGGTGCCGCTGCTTTCATTGGTGTCGCAAGCGTTAACGGTGCTGCCTACGCCGAAGAGGGTGGGGTTGAAAATAGCGGTCGGACTCAGAGGCGTGGTGCAACCGCGGTATGCGAATATCCCACCTTGCTGAACCACATTTAGATTGCGGGCATCAACGTTGTTGGTGTTGCCCTCAATTGGGCCATTGCGGCCCTGGCTACCGACATAGGCGACTTCAAGCAGCGAGCTAAATGGCAACTGCTGCGAGACAGTCAGGTTGTAGTTGCGTGAGACTGGCTGGGCGTGATCATCCACGGCAAAACCGCTCGAATTGCCGCATCCTCCCGTAGCGCAGCCGCTCGGATTAATGGTGCCGTAGAGGCTGGACATGTAGTCCAGGGTAACCGGCCCTGACGAGTTGTACTGCCGCACGAATTGCGCCGTATCGATGGGTCCGGCGTAATCGTTCCATTGGTCGCGATAGCCGTACAGGCCGTAGCCACCACGGATGACCGTCTTCCCGTTGCCGCGCAAATCGTACGCCAGACCGAAGCGTGGTTCAAAGGTAAGTACAGGGATGTTACGTCCGGTGATGGGAATCGAGGGATCAATACCGTTCCAGGAGAAGCCGGGCAGGCCCGAGATGGAGTTCTCATAGGTATTGGAGAACGTCCCGGTGTAAGAGCCGACGCCATCTGGATCGGTGGAGCGCCAAGCGCCAAGATGGTCGAGGCGCAGGCCAAGGTTAACGGTAAGACGCTTTGCCGCCTTCCAGTCGTCCAGCAAATATACGGAGTAAGTGGGATACCAGGCGTTATCGAGAGAGTATTTATTAACCTGGTCGAAGGAGCCAACGCCCAGCAGGAAGTTTGCCACCGGGTTGTTGGATCCGCAGTAGATTGTGTTTACGCCACTGGTATTGTTGCAACCGGTGAACGGTACGGCCCCGCTGAAGCCAATCTGGGTTTCGTAGTGGCCGTTGTAGTCAGAGAATGCACCCTGGTTATTAGTGGTTTTCTCCCAGTAGAAGCCAGCCTTGATGGTGTGGGTCTTGTAAGACTTGGTCATGCTGTCTTCCAGCGAGTAGTTCCACTTCTCCCAGACAAAGTGACCGCCATTGGTAAAGATGTCGGGCTGAATCATTTGTGGCATGCCGGCGATCCAGTAGCCGTCACCGATGTCAGGCATCCACGTGGACTTGGTTGGGAAAACACCCTTGTAAGGATAACTGCTGTCGCTCCAGCCCGAGCCGTCCTGGGTCAGGGGATAGTTGATGTAACCAAGGGCGGTAGAGAAGTCGTTGGTCAGAGTTGGGCTGAACACGTGCAGGAAGTGGCCGGAAATAGTCTGCGAGTTGTCCTTCGAAGACATTCCACCCGGGAAAGGAATGGAGTTGTAGGGCTGCCACCAGAGGTGAACCGGCGCGCTGTCGGTTTCCTTCTGAGTGTTGTAGGTCACGTAGAACTTGGTGTTGTCACTGAAGCTGTAGTCCGCGCGAGTGCGGAACATGTACCCGTTCTGGTTGATGTTCTCAGGAACCAGCAGATTGTAACCGCCGGTCTTGCTGGGATCCGCATTCGGCATCGGAATGTGGCTCAGGAGGACAGCGGAGCCGGGATTAAAGTCCGCGACCGGGATGTTGGTGTTTGGGTTCCCGCCCGGGGTTAGGGTCGGAACACTCCAGTTGAAGTTCGCCTGGGTGCCGCCGCTATCGAACGTATCCGAGCAAAACGCATTCCCTGCGTTTGCAGAGCCAGGGCCGCACATCGTTGCATTGTCGGCAGCCACGGCAGGATTGATGTCGAAAATTCCTTGCCGCATGCTGGCGGTGGGAACCGTGTCAGTCAGCAAACCGCTGGTGGTCAACCCGCCGAGCGGCAACTGGTTCTGATAGTAGTATTCAAAACCGCTCCAGAAAACGAGCTTCTTGTTGGTGTGCGGAACCGGGCCGCCAATCTGGCCGCCGGGATAAAGGAAGCGGCTGGCCGGCGCCTTGATAAGACCATTGGAATTCGCAGGACCGTTGAGCAGATGGCCGAACGACCAATCCAGGGAATTCAAAGAGTTGTCTCTGGCGTGCATGTAAACTTCGCCATGATACTCAGTGCCGCCGGATTTGCCGATCGCGTTTACGACCACGGGGCCCTTGGCGCTGTCAGCGCCGAAGTTCGAAGTCTGTACCTTGACTTCGGAGACCATGTCGCCGTTGACTGTCTGCGTAGCGCCGCAGTTACAACCATTGTCAATGATGTGTGCGCCGTCGCTGATCAGATCGGTGCCACCGCGATACGGTGCGCCACCAGCCACGACTCCCTGGCCCACCGCCCCGCCTGTCGGGGAAATGACCGTGAAGTCCTGGCCCTGGTTACCGATACCGCCGCCGTTGAAGGAGGAGAAGCCGGGGAGGGTGCGAATCAGTTCGGTCGCATCGCGTCCTTCGAGTGAGAGGTTCTGAATCTGTTTATTGGTCAACGTCGCGCTGCGTTCGCCGGAGTCGACAGGGGCGATTTCGCTATACACAGCTTCGACGGCGACAGTCTCGTCGGACTTGCCGATCTGAAGTGCGATGTCGGAGACGTTGCGAAGGTCGCCCTGTAGAACCGTGAGCCCGCTTGCCTGCCAGGACTTGAAGCCCGTATAGGAGATCCTGATGGTATAGGAACCAGGGGGGACGCTGCCGAAAGAGAAGTAGCCGACGTCGTTGCTGGTGCTCTTGCGCTCGTCCTTGCTCGCTTCATTGGTCAAGGTAACGGTAGCTTTGGGAATGACTGCGCCCGACTGGTCATAAACCGTGCCGGTCACTGTTCCCACGTCTTGCGCAAACATCGTGGAAGACAACATGAAGGATAAAACTGCGAGCAGGAGCAGCGCTCCCACGGTGGCTTTGACGGCAGTCGCGATCCCAGACTGCGACGTTCTCTGATACTGCATATAGAACCCTCCTCGATCGTCCAACATTGGGACGGAAACGCTTACATTATTGTTGCGAAGCACAGGCATATTCCATCGCCTCAGGCTTCGGATTCCGTGCTTTTTCTGAAACCACTTGTATTTACACGCAACAATAACGTTTTTCGGGCCTCACTGTGCCATCACTCAATAAACGTTGTCAACCTTTTTCTTAATATTTTTACATTAGGACTGCGAATGGCTACCTCCCCCGGCATTTAGTAACCAATCGAGGCTCCCGTTCAGGGCCTTGGCCTGGTTACCACAAGTTACCCGTCGTCGATACTCCGAGGTCTCCCGCCGACCCCGATTCGGGGCGCAGGTAAGTTTCCCATCCGGGGAAACCGGGTATAGGTCCCAGGAATGTCCTCTCTATGGTTGGCGCTCTCCACCCTGGGAATCGTGGTACCATGCCGGAAACTGGAGGTATTCATGTGCGGTAAACATGGATCGAGGCTTCTCCTCCTTTTGTGGCTCCTTAGTTTTCTGTCCGTCGCAGTGTTTCCTCAAAGCGGCGACAATACCCGCGGTTTAACCGCCAGCGGAGTGGTGCGCGAGGAAGGCACGCTGGAACCCCTGCCGATGGCCCACCTCACGCTTCAACCAACCTCCGGGTCCGATACTCGTTACACATTTTCCGGCACCGACGGAGACTACATGTTTACCGGCCTCGAGTCTGAGGACTACTACATTGACGTCGACCTAAAAGGCTATCAGCCGGCCCGCATCGAAGTATCAGTGTTCGGAAAACCACTGATGAACGCCAACATTTATTTGAAAAAACTGGCCCCGCAGAACACGACCGGGCCGGCAGATCCCATCTCGGCCCACCAGTTGAGCGTGCCCGACAAAGCGCGTGACGCTTTCGATAAGGGAGTCAAGCTCATCACCAGCGCAAAACCGAATTACGAGCGCGGTGTCGTCCAATTCCAACGGGCCATTGAGGAGTATTCCACCTACTACGAAGCTTATGCGGAAATGGCGATCGCCTACCAACATCTGGGCCAGAGTCCGGCGGCGGAACAAGCTTTGCGTAAAGCCATTGATCTCAGCTCCAGCCAGTATGCAGACGCATTGTTTTTACTCGCCGAGATGCTGGATGACATGAATCGTTTTGGCGAAGCCGAGCCGGTTGCGCGGCAAGGGATCAAGATTGAGGAGAATTCCTGGCGCGGACACCTTTCGTTAGCTCGCGCCCTGGCCGGGCTCAAGCGCACTCGAGAGGCAGAAGCCAGCGCTATTCAGGCCAGCCAGTTAAATCCGAATAGTGAGGAGATTTTCCTGGTATTGGGAAACATTCACATTCAGGAGCACAACTACCAGAACGTGATTAAGGATTTTGACGCCTATCTTCGTCTGGAACCCGCAGGCCCGTTGAGTGACATGGTGCGCCAAACCGAGGAACAAGCCCGAAAAGCGCTGCGAAAGGCGCAGGCGGACGTCGCCCAACCCGCGCCTAAACCTTAATCCACCGGTTTCCGGACTGGTAGCGCCCGCTTGAAATGCCCCATGCACTCCGTCGGAAACGGCCCGCTCAAAATCCCAACCAAAATTTTGTACGATGCTTTAACATGTTCGCAGACCGCGTCGAGAAAGGCTGGTATGAAATCAGTGAGAAGCTTGCAGGCCCTGGGTCGCCGATCGCCAATTTTGCTGGTAGCTGCATTTTTGCTGGGGAATTCGCTGGGAGGACAAGAACAGAAGCCGGATGCAAAAACCGGCGCAGCGTCCCCGGCAGATTCAAATGCGCCCATGACCGTGCTAAAAAGCAACACGCGTCTGGTCACCGTGGACGTGGTGGCCAAGGACAAACACGGTCATCTCATTCCCGATTTGACGGCTCACGACTTCCAGATCTTTGAACAGATCCCGCCCAAGAAGGCGCAAAACGAAGAGAAGATCGCGGACTTCGAATTGATCATCCACAACGCCGAGACTGCGGCCAAGCAGCCGAGCATGAAAATGCCCGCTGGTGTTTATACCAATCTGGTGACCACGCGGCTCCCGGTTCCTCCCACGATCTTATTAGTGGACGGTCTGAATACAGATATCGATTCCGGAATGCAGGCGCGCCTGCAAATGGTAAAGATGCTGGCCTCCATTCCTGCCGACACTCCGGTCGCCGTCTTCTTGCTGGGACGCCAGTTAGTACTATTGCAAAGCTTCACCAAGGACCCGGCCTTGTTGCGCGCAGTGGCTCAGAAAGTCCTGTCCATGGACAACGCCGGGGAGGGCATCGACTCTCACGATGACCCCAACAGTCTTTCCAACCAGACCAACGAGATGTTCGGAGGCGACGACGAAGCGCCGCCCTCGACCGTATCTTCCAGCCCCGGCCGCGGCTCAGCCGGCATGGTGGGTGCCAGCGCCCCTCCGGGCGGTGAGTTGCAGATGGCCGAGATCCGGCGTTTCGAAAAGGAAACATTCTCAGCCGACACCGATATGCGTGTACGTATAACATTGGACGCGCTGCGCGCCATCGCGCGCCACGTGAGTGGATATCCCGGCAGAAAAAATCTGATTTGGATTTCATCCTCCTTCCCCATGACGATTGCTCCCGACCCAACCGCATCCAGCGGTCTGAGCATCGAGGGCAGCCGTAGCTACCAAACCATGGTCGCTGCGGCTACCAACGCGCTGGCGGACGCGAAGGTTGCGGTGTATCCCGTGAACCCGGCTGGCGTGCAAACCCAGGCCATGTTTTCCGCCTCAAAACCACCCGACCAGCCTGGTTATGGAGCGCGCCCCTACGCACAGGGAAGAACCCTGAATCGCGAGAACGAGGCACGCTTTTCCGCCGAGGAGTCCATGACAGAATTGGCCGAACAGACCGGCGGCAAAATCTGTATCAACAACAATGACCTGACTGACTGCGTCAAGACGGCGGTGGAAGAAGGCTCGTCCTATTACGAGCTGGCCTACTATCCCGACGCCAGCAACTGGCACGGTGAGTTCCATCATATTGTGGTGAAGACCACACGCCCCGGCGTGCAGCTTTCTTTCCGCCAGGGTTATTTCGCGCGCGCCGATTCTGGCACAACGGAAAAGGAAAAGACGGCAAGCGATCCGCAGCTGCAACAGGCTGCGTGCGAGGACTTGTTGACGGCTACCTCTGTCCTGGTGGTTGCCCGGGCGCTGCCTCCGGACCGCCCCGGATTGGCAAAGTATTATCTCGCCGTTGATTCCCGCATGTTGACCTTTTCGTTGGGGGATGCAGGCAGTCACGATCTGCGCATGGATTTTGCGGTTTGTTCTTTTGATCACAGCGGCAAGCCGTTGCAATATTTGCAGGACAACGGAAACCAGAAGCTCGGCGAAAAAGAATACGCTGCGATGATGGCGGTGCACGGAGTTCCGCACGTGATTCAGTTTGCCGCGAAAGATGGCATCACGCGGGTGCGGCTGGTGGTGCGCGATTCCGCCACCGGGCAAATGGGATCGATCGACGTACCATACGATGCGGCGGCAAGTGCGACGCCGGCTGCCGCGATCAAAACGCCCCCGTCAGGGACCGCTCCCAACTGATATCTGGGAAAGCTGGGGAAGCCCTGACGAGTTATTGAGAAGCAGCGGGCTTCGGCAAGCCCGCTGTTTCTCTGTTTACGCCGCCTCACCGGAACGCTTTCCGGTCAAGTTTGGTGTAGGTGTCGGCGAATTCCTTGATCTCCAGAAACTGGTCTTTTGCTAGATTGGGGAACTCTTGCCGGGTGCTGCTGGCCGGCCACCAGATTTCAATGTTCAAAATGCGCGCCGATTTGCCCAGGCCGATGTGCTGCTCGAGCGGCGAAGCGCCGAAGGATCCTCCACTGCCGACGGTGCGATAAATCGAGCGCGTTTCTTTGCCTTCGTTTTCCACGGTGACCTTGATGCGCGCTCCAATCGCGGCCCGGTTGCTCTTGACTCCCACCAGCTTCAGATTGATCCAGTCATTGCCGTTGCCGGGATTCTCGAACAGCCGCAACGCATGGGCGTCACCAGGTACAGCGCCGCCGGTCACCGTCAGGATGTCTTCGTTGCCGTTACGATCTATGTCCGCGAAAGCTACTCCGTGACCTTTGTGCATTTCGCCCGTGCCCGAGGCAGCCGTGACATCCGTAAAATACTTCCCATCATGATTGCGCAGCATGACGTGCGGGATCAACGAAGCGTAATTGGGATTTCCGTTTCCCAGATAGATGTCCAGAAATCCGTCGTTATCAATGTCGCCAAAATTGGCGCCCATCGGCATAAGCACTCTGTCGAGTTTGGTTTCAGCCGTCACATCCTTGAAAGTTCCGTTGCCCAGGTTCCGGTAAAGCTTCATGCCAATCGCGTTGTGGGGCATGCCCAGATAGCTGCGCACGCTTTCGTCCACCGAAATGAAATAGCTGGCAACAAACAGATCGGGCCAACCGTCGTTGTCGTAATCGAAGAACCACGTCGGAAAGCTGTTCCAGGGCCCCAGCACGCCCGCCTGCGGCGCTACGTCGGTGAAGGTGTTGTCATGGTTGTTGTGATAAAGAAAATTGTCACCCGCGTAGTTGGAGAGGTAAAAGTCGGGATAGCCGTCGTTGTCGTAGTCTGCCGAAACCACGGCTTTGGTGAATGCAACTTTGTCCACGCCCGCGGAGTGGGAAATGTCCTCAAACGTTCCGTCGCCCTTATTCAGAAAAAGCTGCGCCGGCCCGCTCTCGCTGCCGACAAATAAATCGAGGAGTCCGTCATTGTTAATGTCTGCCCAGACCGCAGTTTGCGTCGCAGAAGACGGCTCGGCCAGGCCCGCTTCGCGCGTCACGTCGGTGAAAGTTCCTTTGCAGTTGTTGCGCAGCAGAGACTTGCGCATGGGAACTTCCCATCCACCGCGCATGACCAGAATATCGAGACAGCCGTCGTTGTTGTAATCGGTCTGAATAATATTCAATCCGCCCAACTGGTCCATCAGCCCAGCCTGCTCACTGCGGTCCGTAAAGGTGCCGTCTCCGTTGTTGTGGAAGTAATGCATGTGCTCGCACATGTTCATGCTGGAGGTGACCACGTCGAGCAAGCCGTTGTTTTCAAAGTCGTCCACAATAATTCCGCCGGCCATGGATACCAGATCCAGGCCAGCCGCGTGGGCCACATCCTTAAAGTGCGGCGCGGCCTCCTGGGATGCGAACGTGGACGCTGGAATCAAGTATTTTTGCGGGACTTCCGAGGGATAAGCCCCTACCGTCATATAGGCATAATTCAGCAGCCATTTTGCCGGCAGGTCGTCGGGAACCTTCTCAAGATATTTCTGAAAATATTGAATGGCTTGTTTGGAGTTTTCAGTTTTGGCGAACGCGTTCCCAGGCGACATGGGAAACAGGCAGCGGTCGCCGGGTGCGGTGAAGATGTCGTTCTCCATCTCCGATTTGTGCAGGTAGGCGATGCCGAGTTCTTCTTCAAATTGAGGGGCCGCAGAAGGAACCTGGGATTCGGCAACTTTGTAAGCTTTCAAGTATTGTTCGATAGCGGGATCCATTTTGCCCGAGTAGGCGTAGAGTTCGCCGAGCGCGTAATACTCTTGAGTCACATCCAGCGGAGCTTGATTCGCTAGCGCCGCCGAATTGGAAGGCGCAAGCAAATCTTCCATGCGCTTGGTGGCGTCGGCCAGTGTTTGTTTTCTGGTTTCGCAGATCCGGCGAAGGTCCTGGTCCCAACCGGCAGGTTTAGTGGAACCGAAAAAAGCAGACTCGGCCTCGCCGATTCCGGAAACGTTGGGCGTGTACTTGATATGTTTGGCGGCATCGATCGCCGCCCTCCGCGCCTCGGCTGCCTCTTCCATGGCCCTGACGTCGGACGACGAAAGCACTTTCAAAATGGCATAGCCTTCAGGAATGTGCGCGATCGCAGAGAGTTGCTCGCGACCTACACCTGTCAACGCTTCTTTGAGTTCGGAGCGCAGTGTGGCGGGGTCCACCGTTCCCATGTATCCGCCGGAATCTGCCGTCGGGTCCGTGGACTTCTCTTTGGCAAGAACCGCAAAATCTTCGCCCTTTATTAGCTGATCAAGAATTTGCCGGGCTTGGTTCGCAGTATTCACCACAATGATCCGCAGCGGCACTTGGTTCGAAGGTGCGGTTTGTGCGAATAAAAAAGACGTGGGAAAAAGCAAAAGGCAAGCCACGAGAGTCGATCCAACGCCTGCTGTCTTCACGAAACGCACGAATCATTGCCCCTGAAATCAACAAAAGTCTATCAGCATCGCCCGAAACTCATCATGCTACAATTTCGGCCAGATGCGCCGCCCTGCCTGCTGTGGCTTCTTGTTGCTCCTGTCAGTCATCTGTATTTCCCAAGCTTCAAAACCAGCAATCCCCCAATTCGAGGACATCTCCAAGCAAGCCGGGCTAACGGTTTCCCACATTACGTCTCCCGATGAACTCTACATTATCGAATCCACCAGTGGTGGCGTGGGATTTATCGACTGCGACAATGACGGCAAGCTGGACATCGTCACCGTCAATGGATCTTCCGTGGACCGCTTCCGGAAGGGCGGCGATCTCATGGTCACGCTCTATCACCAGGATGCGAACCTCAAGTTCACCGACATCACTCAGGCTGCCGGCCTCACCCGCAAAGGCTGGGGCATGGGCGTCGCCGTAGCTGACTTCGACAACGACGGATGGCAGGACCTGTACGTCACCGGTTACGGTGGCAACGTTCTTTATCACAATCTCGGCAATTGCAAATTCGAGGACGTCACAGAAAAAGCTGGCGTGCGTGTTGGCGGCTTCAGCACCGGCGCGGCCTGGGGCGATTACGACCGCGACGGTTTTGTGGATCTCTTCGTGCCGCGCTACGTTCACGAAGACATCAACGCCTTGCCGGACACGCACAGCAACGGTGCACCCTGCAATTATCTGGCGATGAGAGTCTTGTGCGGACCGGATGGCCTCCCCGGCGAGTCTGATTTCCTGTTTCACAATCGGGGTGATGGAACCTTTGAAGACGTCTCCAAGAAAGCCGGGGTGGACGATCCCAACCATTATTTCGGCATGCAGGGCGTCTGGACGGATTATGACAACGACGGCTGGCCCGATTTGTATGTCTCGAACGATGCCGGCCCGAATTACTTGTACCGAAACAAACACGACGGAACGTTCGAGGAAGTTGGGTTATTAACCGGCACGGCCTTCAACAGCGAAGGACGCATGCAGGCATCGATGGGCGTCGACCTGGCCGATTTCGATCATCGCGGCCGGCTGGATATCGTGGTTACCAACTTCAGTCAGGAAGGCGCTGACCTTTACTGGAATCGCGATGACCAGGGCTTTGATGAAATCAGCGCCAGCACCGGCGTGCTTCGGCCCTCTCTTCCCTATGTCGGTTGGGGCGCCGGCTTTGTTGACCTGGACAACAGCGGATGGGACGACATCTTCATCGCCAATGGTCATGCTTATCCGCAAATGGAAACAGTGAAAGGGGCCGTTCCCTATCGCGAACCTCTTCTGCTTCTCCGCAACAACCGCGACCGGACCTTCGAAGACATCACCGCTCTTTCCGGATTAAGTAATCTGCCGCTACATTCCCGGCGAGGCGCCGCATTCGGAGATGTGAACAACGACGGCAAGGTGGACATTCTCCTGCTAAACGTTGGTGAACCGCCGACCTTGTTGATCAACCGCACCCAAAGCTCGAATCATTCGGTTTTATTCCATCTGGTCGGGACCAAGAGTAATCGGTCGGCGATCGGCGCGCGGGTAAAAGTAACGGCAGGCGATCTGGTGCAGATGAACGAAGTCCGCAGCGGATCCAGTTACCTTTCCCAGAACGATCTGCGTTTGCACTTTGGCCTGGGCGCACAAACGAAAATGAACACTGTCGAAATTTCATGGCCAAGCGGTCAGAAGGATGTCCTGCACGACCTACCCGCGGATTTCATCTACACCGTGGTTGAAGGCAAAGGAGTTCAAGATAAGACTCCTTTCACGGTCGAGGCCACCCAGCCTCAGGCGATTCCGGAACCCCATAAATAGGAGAATCTTATGGTTGAGGAGCTTTAGCAGCGCCGGCAGCCTTCTGAGCTTGAGCGAGAGTGGAACGTGCCAGAGCGTCGTCAGGGTGGGTCTGAAGAAAATGTTGTAACGATTGAATGGCCTGATCGTATTGACCCGCATAGAAAGACGCTAATCCCAAGTTCCGGTCAACCCCTTCAATCGATGGATTCCAATCGGCAGCTTTCTTAAAATCAGCCATCGCGGCTGCGAAATCATTTTGACTGGCAGCCGCCGCCCCCAGACCGTTGTAAGCGTCTGCGACCGGAGGGCTGAGCTGGCTCACAAAGGCTTGCAACCTCTGCAAATTTTCCGGCGAGGCATTCCTCGCGCTGGCATCATCGGAATGATTGTGACTTTCGGACCGCGCCAAACTGTCTGGATTCACATTTCTTTCTTCCGCATTTACACCCTGAGTGGCGCGCAGTTGCTTGTCCATCGCGGCAAACGATTGCAGCTCTTTATGGCTTTCCTCGGGCCGTCCAGTTCTTTGCAGCAACTGGCCAAGCATGTAGTGGGCGCGGCTGACCGCTTGCCGGTCCTGTGACGGATCATTCTCCAAGGCAATTGCACTGCGCAGCGTGGCCTCCGACTGCGGCAGCTGATTCGTATCCAGATAGACTTTGGCCAACTGGAGCAGCGCGGTTACATCGTGCGGCTTCAGAGTGATCGCCCGGGTTAATTCCTTTTCAGCTTCCGGCAGATCGTGCTGTTGCAGTGCGATGTATCCCAACATATAGCGGCTGGGAAAATCATCCGGATGGGCTGCAAGCTCAGCCTGAAACTCCGGGACAGCCGCAGCGTAGCCCGCGCCCTCATTGTGTCCGAGGTAAGTAAGCGCCAGGTAGTAATGGGCTCCGCGCACATGCGGGTCTTTGGCAATGGCTTGCCGAAACTCTGCGACGGCCAGGTCCGGATAATCGTTCTCACTGTAGGCGCGGCCGAAGTAAATGTGGATCAGCGCCGTGTCTCCCAGTCCGGCGGCCATTTCATGGAACAATACCCGCGCCTGCTTTTCGTTCTTTAACAGCAAATACGTTCTGCCCAGCAAATATCCGGTATCGAAATCGGAATTTTTCGCCAGCGCCGCTTCCAGTTGCACTTTCGCCGCCGGATAGTCTTCCAGATGAAACAACACCCGGCCATACAAAAAATGCGCGCGTGCATTCTGCGGTGCGAGCTTCACTGCTGGTTCAATCAGAGTCCTGGCTTGCGCGAGCCTATCCGCGCTAAGACAGGCCGCAGCGTAATCAACCAGCAGGTCGGGATCGGTGGGCGAGAAACTCAGAGCTTCGTCGAATAGCGGGAAAGCCGCCTCGAACTCGCCGACCTCCGCCTTGCCGTTCGCCATACGATGCAACGCTTCGGCAAGGAATGCTCGGTATTCCGAAGCGGCGTGGATTTGTTCTCCCGCGCGCTGGTAATTCTCAGCCGCCTCGAAGTGCTGCTTCAACGGGTCAGATGGAGCAGACTTGGCGTGGCGGGTTTGGGCCAGGGCTGGGTAAATCAACAGGCAGCAAACCGTACTCAGCATCGCAGCAGCCCGGAGCCAACTTTGCGCAGCGCTTGCTCGAGACATCCGGGCCCGCGGACCGCTGAAGAAATCCATGGCGAAAATCATCATGGTTGCTCCAGCCGGAAGTCAAGCTTTGCGCTGGGATGGGGAAGATTCGAGGACAATCGTAAAGATTCGTAAAATCCGCCAGTCCACGGAAACCCGCAAGAAATACGATATTTCATGTACAATTTCGTCGGCTGGAAAGAGCCGACCCCCTGGCCTGCCCGTGGATCAATGTCAGTTAAATTTCGCAAAGGGACTCCGATGTTGGAAGTACAGGTAACGTCGTTAACCCACCGCAATCGTTTACACTCACTCCCTGGCGGCTCCGCGCGGTCATTACTACGAGGACTGCTCGCAGCTGGTTTGATTTTCTTCGCAGCATTGGTCTTAGTTGCGGCGCAAAACAGTCCCGTAGCCACCGAGCCACAAGCCAAGCCCACCATCCAGATTGACTTGTCCTCGGTCGGCTATCAGGGTCTGGCGGGAATGGCACGGCTGGCCAGCCAAGCCAACATTTCTTTGGACTTTGTCGACGACGATCATGTTTTGTTTACCTTCGATCCCAAGAAGTTGTTCACCCGCTTACCGGATTGCCCGCCCAGTCACGATGATCGCTTGGTGCACGCGGTCATTTTTCAGGTTTCCACCGGAAAAGTCGTGAAGCAGGCGGATTGGTATTTGCATGACACCCGGCGCTATCTCTGGCCCCTGGGATCCGGACAGTTCCTGCTGCGGCGTCTCAACAGTCTTTACATCGTGGACGCCAGTCTGAAAGAAAAGTTGTTGATGACCTCGCCCAAAGAGTTCTTGTGGCTGACCGTCACTCCCGATGGCAAGCAGATCATCGTGGAAACAGCCGAAGCCGATAAGCCCAAGAAAGACAAGTCGGATGCTGCCAAAGCCAAGCAACAAGTGAAGATCGAGTTCCTCGACGTGGCCACTCTAAAGGTCGAGCGCACCATCAAGTCGGACGGCATTGTTACGCTCGAAGGGGCCAGCAGCGGGTTTGCCGATGTAAGCCACGGCATGAGCGGAAAAATCTGGCTCGTCCGCTTCGGACCTACAACTCGGCAACGGGAAAATATCGCTCGCGTCCGGTCGCAATGTGTTCCCGATGTCTTTTATTCCAGCAGCAACACCATGCTGATCGGGCGCTGTTCTTCCACCGGTTCCGATTACAGCGTAAGTTCATTCACCGTCACCGGGCACCGGCTATGGCGGCAGCGTTGGAGTGAACATCGTTACGTCCCAAAGATGAAGCGGAGCGACGATGGCAGCCGCTTTGCCGTGAGCACCCTCATGCACGTGGAGGCCACCGAAGCGGAAGCCCAGGACAACGACGAGGACGCGGACACCATGGGTCATGGCCTCGACCAGATGATCCAGGTTTTCGACACCGCCGGTGGCACTGCGGTTTTTTCCGTCAAGGTCAGCCCCGTGGTCATGACCGCCCAGAACTTTTCCCTTTCTCCCGACGGACGGCGGCTGGCCGCCTTGCACGATTCGCAGTTGCAGACCTATGACCTGCCAGAGATGTCGGCGGAAGAGCGCTCGAAATATACGGCAGTCAAAGCCGACGTCCCTGGCCTCTACATGCCCGCTTCTGACAGCAATCTCGAAGTGGCTTCCAAGGAAGAAGAGCCCGTCTTCGGGGCCGCCGAAGCCGCTCCTGGCGCCACAGGATCCGATGCCGCGGCCGATGAGAAAAATCCGCCGGCCGCCAAGAACCCGGATTCTGCCCCCGCACCCGTGGCCCAGCCCGTCGCGGCCACCGACGCAACCGCCAAAGGGATCGACCCTTCGTTAATTACTTTTAAAGCCAGCAGCCGCATTGTCGTGGTGGACGTGGTGGTCACCGACCGCAAAGGAAAACCGGTGACCGGATTGGGCCAGAAGGACTTTCAGGTCACGGAGGATGGGAAAGCCCAGAACATCGCGCATTTCGACGAGTTCTCGAAAGAAGGAGAAGGAGCGCCAGCCGTTCCAACCCCGGTGGCTCCAGGGGCGGCTGCACCCGCCGCTGCGGCCCCAGTTCCGGACGCCCCGCCCAAGTTGCCGGCCAACATCTATACCAACAATTCAAAAGAAAGCGACACTGGTTCGTCCACCATGGTCGTGCTCGATCTGCTCAATACTCCGCTCCCCGATCAGCAGCGAGCCCGCGATCAGTTGATCGATTTCCTCAAGAAAAAGCCCGAAGCCCTGCAAATGGCGCTTTGCTCTCTCAGTACCAACCTGCGTTTGATCCAGGGCTTCACCCATGATGACAACCTCTTGATTTCCAGCGCGAAAGGAAGAAAAGGCGGCGTCAAAGCCCCGCCGTTGCAGACCGATGAAGGCATGCAACGCGCCGTCCAGCTCCAGCGCGACCTGGCGCTCATCTCTGGCGACACTACGGAAATGCAGAAGGCACAGAACGCGCTGGACGAACAGAAGGCCCAGGATATTGACATCCGCATGCACTTCACGCTCGATGCTTTCGCCCAGTTGGCGCGATATCTTTCCGGCGTTCCCGGACGCAAGAACCTGGTCTGGCTGTCGGGATCGTTCCCGCTCAGCATTTTTCCCGACCCCGAGGTGACCAGCTACCAGCCCGTGATGCGCAACTATGGGGACCAGATCAAACGGGTGACCAATCTTCTCGCCGAAGCCCACGTCGCCGTGTATCCCGTGAGCGTTAAAGGAGTGCAAACTCAAACCATGTTTGACGCCTCCAACAACGGCACCTACGACCCGACCCCCATGCAGGCGGGCGCGTTGGGTCCCAGTGCGCCGGGCGCGACTTTCGGCCTCGCCAACACCACCGCGAATGTTCCCATGGACACGCGCATGCAGCAGGAAACCCGCGCGTTTAAAGAAACCACAGTCAGCGAGCAAGGCACCATGGACCAGGTCGCCGCCGATACCGGCGGCAAGGCGTTCTACAACTCCAACGGCATCGAAGACGCCATCGAGACCGCCATCGATCAGGGATCGCACTACTACATGGTTTCTTACTCGCCCAGCAACAAGAAATACGACGGCAAGTTCCGCAAGATCAAACTGTCGCTTGCCCAGAAGGGATATCACCTGGCCTATCGTCAGGGCTACTACGCGGACGACCCTTCCGCGCCTGTCAAAGATACTCGCGGTCCGGCCCAGGACATCGGCGTCGCCGCCATGCAGCACGGCTCGCCGCAATCCCACCAGATCATATTTGCCACCAGAGTCGTGCCCGTCGGCAAACCCAGGAAAGTAGAGTCTGCACAGTCCGGCGCTCCTGCCTTGTCAAAAAAGAATGGCAGCCCCGCCGGTCCGGTCGAAATGCAACACTACGGAATCGACTATGCCATCGATCCTGCACACTTGCTTTTCACTCCGACCTCGGCCGGTCTTTATCATGGCGTCCTGAACTTCATGATCACCGGTTTTGATGACGACGAGCACCTGGTGGCCAGGATGGTCAGCACCGCCACCAGCGATCTGAAACCGGCCAACTATAAGGACGTCATGACCGGCGGCTTCCGCATGCACCAGGAACTTGACGTGCCGGTCAGTGCAGTCGCGCTGCGGCTCGGCGTGGAAGACGGCCTCACCAGCCACATGGGCACACTGGAGATTCCCTTGCCGGTTCCCGTACCGCCCGACGTTCCCCGGGTGATGGCCCGTTCTTTGCCTGAGATCGAGCCCGATTAAGCTGGCGCAACCGCCTCTCGCCATCCGCCAACTTTTCTCGTATCCTACGGCAGGCGATCGTAGTTCGTTGCACTTCTAAGCTCGTCCATCAAGAAAAGCTGCAATGTTAAATTTCGCGGTTGCGTCGGGAGGCTGAAATGAAAACACGTTGGTTGGTGCTCTTCGCGCTCGGGGCCGCGCTGGCCGCTCCAGCATTCGCCCAGTTCGGTGCCGTCAGGGGTATTTGCAAGGACAAAGAAGGAAAGCCGCTGGCCGGCATCACCGTCGAATACCACGAAGTCGGCTCGCCGCGGACCTACAAGCTCAAAACCAGCGCGTCCGGCGAGTATTCTTCCATCGCTATTCTGCCCGGCACCTACAACGTGGTTTTAATTCAAAACGGCCAGGAACTCTACCACTTGAATGGCATCCATGTTTCGATCGACGAAAAGCAGGTGGACATTGATCTTCAGCACGAGCAGGCGATGGCCACGAAACAACAAGGCGCATCTCCCGGACAAACCCAGCCGCTTACCGCCGCCCAGCAAAAGGAACTGGGCCTAGTCAAAGCGCTGGACGACAAATTAGTGGCCGCCAACCAGGCCCTGGCGGCAGGCGATGTGGATTCCGCCATCAAGGGTTTGACCGAGGCCACCGATATCGACCCCAACCACACTTTGCTGTGGTCGAAGCTGGGCGACGTTTATCTCGACTCCGCGCCCAAGCAAACCACCAGTGACGACAAAACTGCCCGCTACGTCAAGGCCGCCGACTGCTATCAAAAGGCCATCGACATTAAACAAAAAGAATTGGCATCCCGTCCCAAGACGGCGGACGACGCCGCCGACCTCGGCCACTATTACAACAACATGGCCCACGCCCAAGCCAAGTCCGATAAAGTCGATGATGCCGTCAAATCTTTCACTCAGGCCGTGCAACTGGATCCCGAGCGGTCCGCTCAGTATTACTACAATCTGGGGGCAATTCTAACCAATGCCGGCAAAATCGATGCCGCCGTCGCCGCCTTCGATAAAGCCATCGCTGCCGATCCTGCCAAGCCCGAGGTTTACTATCAAAAAGGTGTGGCCCTGATTGCCAAGGCCACCACCGATGCGAATGGCAAGGTCATGCCCGTACCCGGCACCGAGGCGGCTTTGAACAAGTATCTCGAATTGGCCCCCACCGGACCTTACGCCGAAGCCGCCAAGAACATGATCCAGTACATCGGCGGCACCATTGAGATCCGTGCCGGGAAAACGAAAAAATAGTGGCGACCTGATTTCCCAACGACTTCAAAGTCCTCCGGAGGGCCTATGCGCTTCCTGCTCAATTCCCTGCTCGTTTTATTGTTGCTCGCGGTCGCCACCTCGGCCCAGCAGTCCGTTCCGGACTACCGCAGTCCCAGTCTCCCCATCGAGCAGCGTGTTGCCGATCTCTTGCAGCGCATGACGCTCACCGAAAAAGTCGATCAGATTGCCGGCGGCCAGCGCCGCAACTTCGACAAGAACGATCCCGCCGCCGCCCGCATTCTCGACGGATTCAAACAGATGTACAGCATGGATTCGCATCTCAGCGCGCACGACGCGGCCGCCTTCCGCAATGAAGTGCAAAAATTCTTGATCGAGAAAACCCGCCTCGGCATTCCCGGGATCTTTCAGGGCGAAGCCCTGCACGGCTATATGTCCTATGGAAGCACCAGCTTTCCGCAAGTGCTCGGACTCTCCAGCACCTGGGACCCGGAACTGATCCAGCAAGTCTTCACCGCCGCCGCCGACGAAATGGCATCCTCCGGCACGAACCAGGCCTTCACCCCGGTCCTCGACCTCGCCCGCGATCCGCGCTGGGGACGCACCGAAGAAACTTATGGCGAAGATCCCTTTCTCATCTCCCGCATGGGCGTCGCCGCGATTCGCGGATTGCAGGGCACGTCTTATTTAATTGACCGCCATCACGTCCTGGCCACCGCAAAACATTTCGCCGCCCACGGCCAGCCCGAAGGCGGCACCAACACCGCCCCGGCAAATTATTCCGAGCGCGTGTTACGCGAATCGTTCTTCGTTCCTTTTCAGGCTGCCGTGCAGGAAGCTCACGTGGGCAGCGTGATGGCTTCCTATAACGAAATTGACGGTGTCCCTTCGCACATCAATCGCTGGCTGCTCGACAAAGTTCTCCGCCAGGAATGGGGCTTCCAGGGCTACGTCACTGGAGACGGCAGCGGCCTGCAAATGCTATACGAAACTCACCACGTCGCCGCCGACAAAGAAGATGCCGCCCGCAAAGCTCTGGCCGCCGGAGTGGATTTCGATCTTTCCGATGGTTCGGTCTATCGCACTCTGGTGGATCAAGTCCAGCAGGGAAAAGTTCCAGAAGCCGAACTCGACAAAGCCGTCAGCCGCATTCTCACCGCGAAATTCCGCTTGGGGTTATTTGAGAATCCCTACGTCGATCCCGACTACGCCCAAAAAATTACCAATAGCCCCGAACACCAGAAGCTCGCGTTGAAGACCGCGCAGGAAGCCATCGTCTTACTCAAGAACGACGGCAATCTGCTGCCGCTAGACTTGAGCAAATTGAAAACCATCGCCGTGATCGGTCCCAACGCTGCCGACGTCCACCTCGGCGGCTACAGCCGCGACGCCGGCTCCACAAACGAAATCAGCATTCTCGACGGCATCCGCCAGCGAGTGGGCAAGGCCGCGAACGTGCTCTACGCCGAAGGCTGCAAAATCACCACCGGCAAACAAGGCTGGTCAGGATGGTACGAGAACGACACCAAACTCGCCGACCCCACGACCCAGATCGAAAGCATCCAAGCCGCCGCGAAAATCGCCCACCAAGCCGATGTCGCCGTCGTCGTCGTCGGAGAAAACGAAGGCACCAATCGCGAAGCCTGGTCGGAAAATCATCTCGGCGATCGCGAATCGCTCGATCTGCTCGGCGCGCAGGACCCACTCATCAAGGCCATCGTCGAAACTGGCACGCCGACCATCGTTCTGCTCATCAACGGCCGCCCGCTTTCCATCAACTACGCCGCCGAGCACGTCCCGGCCATCCTCGAAGGCTGGTACCTCGGAGAACAAGGCGGCGCCGCGGCGGCAAGTGTTTTGTTTGGTGATGTGAATCCCAGCGGCAAACTGCCCATCACTTTCCCGCATTCCGTCGGCGAACTTCCCGACTACTACAACCACAAGCCTTCGCGCAACCGCAGTTACGCCTTCGCCGACAGCCATCCCCTGTTCCCCTTCGGCTTCGGCCTCAGCTACACCACCTTCCGCTACGAAAACGTCCGTGTCGATCCGCCAGTAATCGGCACCGGCGGCACTGCCACCGTCAAAGTGGACATCACCAACACCGGCAATCGCCCCGGCGACGATGTCCCTCAGTTGTACATCCATCAAAAGGTCTCTTCGGTTACGCAACCAGTCGAACAATTACGCGGCTTCCATCGCATAAGCCTGAAGCCCGGCGAAAAGACCACAGTAGAATTCACCCTCACCCCAGACGCACTTTCCATCCTGGACATCAACATGAACCGAGTAGTCGAACCGGGCACATTCGACATCCTGGTCGGCCCCAACTCCGCCCAAACCCAGACCGTCCCGCTTCAGGTAGTAGAAAAATAAAACTAGGCCGTTAAGCCCGAGGGATCACCACGAAACACGTAGGGACAGCCGCCTCGGCTGTCCAGTCGAGCAAAGCTCGACAAAAGGCCCGCGCCACCACAACACAGGCTGCCCCACCCGTCGCGCTTCTCGACGGGTGGGAACCACGACCACCGACGGCACATTCTTCTAATTGATGGGAGCCACCGTGGAAGAGCGGCCCCTTCAGGGCCGCGTTACAAGGCGCGACGATTTACGCGGCGCTAAAAGCGCCGCTCTTCCACTTTTTTCGTATCAGGGCATGGCTTCCAGCCGTGCCGCTCAAACAATGATTTCACTACGTCCCGCATGGGCGCCGCACAAACCGCACGCTACGGCTGCATTTCTAGTTATACTTTGCACGCGAACGCGGGCCTCCCGCCAAGCTAATCGCGGAGGGAAGTTGTGAAGTACGTCATCGCCAACGTTGGGTGTCTGCTCGGATCAATTTTTGTAGCAGTCTTTCTCGGGGTGCCGTTATGGCTCTCGATAACCATCTTCGTCGTGTTCGCGGCATGGACGAATATTCTTCTCGTTAGGCAGAAGCCGTCCCCCACCAAGGTCTCCCGTAAATCAGGTCCTTTGGCGTCATTGATTTCGATTGTCCTGCTGGGTTGGGCTGTCCTAGATCACCACAACCGGCAAACCGACAAGCGGGGGCTGGAAGCCTTCAGCAAAGGAAAAACTGCGTATGATGCGAGCGATTACCCAACTGCTCAGAAGCAATTCGCCGAATCTCTCGCTTTCGCAGACAAAAGCGGCAGCGGAGAAGGCCAGTGCAAGAGTGCGAAAGATTTGGGTTACTCCTACATGGGCCAAGGCGAATCTGGGAACGCCGAACAGGCGTTCTCGACTGCGACCACCAACTGTGTCTCTTATGACGACCCCAGCGCTCTTGTAGAGTCTTATGCTGCGATCGGAACTATTCGTCAATCTGGCAGAGACTATCAGGGAGCTGATAGCGCGCTACAGAAAGCGTTGGACATTGCTCATAACAAACTAAAGCCGGAAGATCCCCAAGTTGCGATAGTCCTCAACGATTTAGGAGCATTGAAGAGGGCGCAGGGCAACTGTTCGGATGCCGAATCCTTATCGCGTCAAGCGCTTGTGATCTGGGAACATGCTTTGGGTCCGGACGGTCGAGAAGCCCCGGTCGCGCTCAGCGCTCACAACAACCTCGGCCAAGCTCTGGCATGTGAAGGTAAACTCGCCGAAGCCGAGGCCGCTTATCGTAAATCGGGAACTGGCCCACCTTTGCACAGCAACAAATGAGGGCGGCACCACGAACACTGGGAGCGCCGTCCAAGGCCCATTCCCAAAACGGGAATTTTCACCAACTCCAACACTCAACGCCACTTCCCCGATTTTGTACGTACAATTCCGATAGTACAAAATGTTCCACGTGGAACACTTCTCCATTTTGTAAGCGGGGGGTGCCTACTTTGACCGGCGCGTCGATTCCCGGACGATCAACTTGGGCTCCAGCAGTATCGACTCGGGCGGCATCAGAGACTTGGCCTCCACCAGGCTCATCGCCAGTTGCGCGGCACGCTCGCCGATGGCGTCGCTGCGCTGGTCAATGCTGGTGAGGGGGACACGTAGCAGGCTGGCGTAGTGGACGTTGCAGCATCCGATCAGGGCAACGTCCTCGGGGATACGCAAGCCGGCTTCAAAGATCGCCCGCATGGCGCCGCTGGCGACCAGATCGTTGTGGCAAAAAATTCCATCCGGCCGTGGCGTCAACGCCAATAATTCTTGGGCGGCTTCGTATCCGGATTTGTCGCCGACTGTATCGACCTCTTCAGCGTTCACTACGTAGTCCGGGCCGACTGACAGATTGTTTTGCGCCAGCGTGCGCCGGTAGCCTTCCGAGCGCGCCGTCGCAGTGCTGATGCGCTCGCGGGTGATGTGGGCGATGGTGCGGCAGCCGGCGTCGATGAGATGTTGCGTGGCCAGCGCGCCCACGGCGTCGTCATTCACGCCCACGAAATTCGCAGCCAGCCCGGCGAAGCTGCGGTCGATCAGGATGTAAGGCAGGTTGCGCTCTTCCAGACGGCGAAAGCTTTCGACCGTCCATTGCGACGACGCCACCAGGAGCGCGTCCACGCCGCGGGCAATGAGTTGCTCGATCACCTGGCGCTCCAGCTCCGGGCTCTCGTCGGACGCGGAAATCACCACCGTGTATCCACTCTTGCGCAGCACTCCCGAGAGGCCGCGGGCGACCTCGGCAAAAAACGAATGCACCAGATCAGGGACAATCAGACCCATCATCTTGGTGCGTCCGGTCACCAGCGCGCGGGCCGCCAGGTTCGGCCGGTAGTTCAGTTCTTTGGCGCGTTGCAGCACGCGGGCCTTGGTTTCTTCGCTGATGTCGTGATGGTTGCGCAGCGCCTTGGAAACCGTGATCACCGACACTTCAAGATCGCGGGCAATGTCCTTCATTCGTACCGGCATAAGAAACTCCGTTAGCGATCTTGATATTGTAAGCGTTTACGGCAACGAGTAATATTCCTCGGGCGAGTTTACGACTCTGCAATTGATACGAAAAGAAAGACGCTTGAGTTCAACCATGGAAAAATTGCGATCGGCTGCAATCCGGTTCTTGTTTTTACAGTTTGCGCTGTTGGCTTTGACGACAGCGGGGCAGGCGCAATGGGCGCCGAGGAACCCTGTGACCGCGGTGCAGCAGCAGCCGGATGGCGTGCTGCTCACCATGGGTACGGGCACGCTGAAGTTGCAGGTGTGCGCGGATTCCATCATCCACGTGCTCTATTCGCCGACTGCTTCTTTTGCCCAGCATCCTGATTTCGTCATAGTCAAGAAAGATTGGCCGGGGGCGAAGTGGACCATGCTGTCCACCGATGACGTGGTCACGCTGACCACGTCGCAATTGAAAGTCGTGGTCACAAAAAAAGATGGAGGCATCCTTTATCTCGACCCGGACGGAAAGCCGCTGGTGCAGGAAGCTACCCGGAAGCTGACGCCGGTGAAGGTGAATGGCGAGGACACCTATCGCGCGGAATCGTTCATCAGTATTTACGGATCGCGGGAAGGGCTCTACGGACTCGGCCAGCACCAGGCGGGGGTGTGGAATTATCGTGGCGAGTCGGTGGACCTTTCGCAGGACAACACCAATATTGCGGTGCCGTTCCTGGTTTCGAGCAAGGGCTATGGAATTTACTGGAACAACGATTCCAGAAGCAAAGTGAACAATCGTTTTGCGAATTATATGTACATCACTTCCGAAGTGGCCGATGTGATTGACTATTACTTTTTCTACGGCCCTGATCTCGACAAAGTGATTGCCGGCTATCGCGAACTCACCGGGCAAGTCCCCATGTTTGGCAAATGGGCTTATGGTTTCTGGCAATGCAAGAACCGCTACAAGTCGCAGGAAGAAATTCTGGGTGTAGCCCAGAA
The DNA here is from genome assembly GCA_963762965.1 of Terriglobales bacterium. GTDB lineage: Bacteria > Acidobacteriota > Terriglobia > Terriglobales > Acidobacteriaceae > DATBAX01. Next base: position 2,259,971 of record CAVXME010000001.1, on the reverse strand, counting down.
ATATCGCGACCTGCACATTCCGGTGGACGACATTGTGCAGGACTGGTTCTGGTGGAACCGCAAGGGCGAGTTTGTGTTCAACAAGAATTATCCCGATCCCAAAGGGATGGTGGATCAATTGCATCGCCTGAATTTTCATCTGATGCTTTCGATCTGGCCATTCTTCGAGCCGGGGTCCACCAATTACGACTACATGGACAAGCAGGGCTGGTTCATTGACAAATTCAAGTTCGGCAAGCCGCCGTATCATGCATCGGAAATGGCGGTTTACGACGCGACCAATCCGGAAGCGCGAAAGTATTACTGGGACCAGATCAACAAGAGCTTGTTCAGTCTCGGCATCGATGCCTGGTGGATGGACACGACCGAGCCCGAGACGGAAGGCCAGGAAGAAAACATTCTGCTCGACCACACGCTCGCGGCCGGCAGCGGCAACCGGTTTGTGAATGCTTATCCGCAGCTGGATACCGGGGCGGTGTATCAAGGGCAGCGCAGCGCGACGGACCAGAAGCGGGTGTTCATTCTCTCGCGCTCGGCGTTCGCCGGTTCGCAGAAAAATTCGATCACGGCGTGGTCGGGCGACATTGGTTCCGACTGGTTCAGCTACCGCAGGCAGATCCCCGCAGGTTTGAATTTTGAACTCTCCGGAATTCCCTACTGGACCACCGACATCGGCGGATTTGTTTTTGGAGGCAGCCCCAGCGATCCCGCATACCGTGAACTGTTCGTGCGCTGGTTCCAGTACGGCACATTCAATCCGGTGTTGCGGGTGCACGGCACGCGCAATAATCCGGACGAGAACGAATTGTGGTCGTACGGGCCGGATGCGCAAAAGATTCTGGTCAGCTTTGACCGGCTGCGCTATCGCATGCTGCCCTACATTTATTCGCTGGCCTGGAAGACGACGAGCGAAAGCTACACGCCGATGCGTCCGCTGGTGATGGATTGGCGGACCGATGCACGGGCGGAAAATACCGGCGACGAATTTATGTTTGGGCCGGCATTCCTGGTAGGGCCGGTCACGGAACCGGCGGCGACTGCGCGGAGTTTATATTTGCCCGACGCCAAGTGGTATGACTTCTGGAACGGCAACACCGCCAGCGGCGGGCGCTCCATCGAAGCCGCTGCACCGATTGATCGGCTGCCTCTTTACATTCGCGCCGGTTCGATTCTGCCGCTGGGGCCGGATGAAGAATGGTCCACGGAAAAACCCGCCGATCCCATTGAGCTCCGTGTTTATCGCGGGGCCGATGGAGATTTCACACTCTACGAAGACGAGAACGACAACTACAACTACGAAAAAGGGATGTATGCCACGATTCCCCTCCATTGGGACGATGGCAAACAGACCTTGACCGTGGGCGAGCGGAAAGGCCAGTTCCCCGGGATGTTGCAGAGCCGTACGTTCCGTGTGGTGTTTGTTGGCGAGGACCACGGAGTTGGAATTGATCCGGCGAGCGAAGCGGATAAAGTTGTGCAGTATTCCGGGAAACAGATCAGCGTGACTCCTTAATTGATGAAACGCGAGCCGGAAGCATTGGGCTGTGCTACGTCCAACAGTAATATATTCGCTTTACGTTCGCTATGCTATTCTTGCCAATAGAGACGAGTTTTCAACAGTTTGGCGATGTGACAGCAATGCTAGAATCCGGATTCGAAGATGATTTTCAAGGAGAACTATTGAAGGAAAAGCCGTTTCTTCCCGTTGTGAGTCTTTTTTCTGGCTCAGGCGGACTCGACGAAGGGTTTGTTCAAGCAGGCTTTTCGCCCGTGCTTGCACTAGAGATTGACCGGGCTGCATGCGAAACTTTTGATTGGAATCATCCCAAAGTGCGTGTTCTCAGGAAGGACTTATCACAGGCCTTTAACGGCTACGTGGTCGAAAGGTTGTCAGAACTGCCATCGCCTGTCCGCCCCATCGGAATTATCGGTGGCCCACCATGCCAAGCCTTCTCTCTGAGCAATGTGCACAAGCGGTCTGACGATCCGCGTCTCAACCTGCCGAAGAACTACGCGCACATCCTTGAGGAGCTCAATAAGCATTACGGTTTGGATTTCTTCGTATTCGAGAATGTGCTCGGTCTTAAACATAAGGCACATTCCGAACTTTTCACTTACTTCAAAGAACTCTTTGCTTCGGCCGGCTTCACGACCTTCGAAGGTGAACTCGATGCGCAGGATTTTGGCGTACCTCAAGTGAGGAAGCGCGTCTTCGTGGTTGGTTTCAATAACCGGAAGTATAGGGCGCTCCAGTTCGAATTTCCCAAGGGAAACCCGGCCCTCCGAAAAACAGTAAGAGAAACGATTAGCAAGCTACCGCCCCCGGCATTCTTCGAGCGCGGAATGCGTAGTGAGGACGTGCCATTCCATCCGAACCATTGGTGCTTGAAGCCAAAATCGAAAAAGTTCTTCAACGGATTCCTCAAGGAAGGCGACGTGAAGGGGCGTCCATTCCGGGTGCTTGAGTGGGGCAAGCCAAGCTGGACGGTTGCGTATGGCCATCGGGAGGTCCACATCCACCCCTCAGGCAAAAGGCGGCTGAGTATCTATGAGGCCATGCTCTTGCAAGGATTCCGGCCGGAATACGTGCTAAAGGGCAACTTATCGGACCAGATTCGCCTCGTCTCCGACGCTGTCCCGCCCCCTCTGGCGAGAGCGCTAGCGGAGAGCGTTGCGAAGGTTCTCAACGCGAGTAAGGATGTAGGGAAGCCGATGCAAGCGAAGTTGTTCGCTGCGTCTTAGCATTATCTATCCCTGTTCCGATTAGCGCGCTCGTGCTCATAGTTCCGAATCCACCAGCTTGGGTTAGGTGGCCATTCGGTAAACGTGTCAAGCCTGTACGCCGACTGGAACCTTCCGCCGGGCAAGTTAGCCCTGCTTGCTGTGATCTTCCAGCCCAAGTAACGCAACTCGCGGAGGCGTTTCCGCCACTCATCTTGGTTGGCGACAATATCGATCATGTGGCTCGGGACTGGCTCGCCCACGCCCGCTCCCTTCAGAAGCTCACCGATCCGAACGTGCACGCTATCGTGCCGGATGGCGGACCGCATCGCAACAGAATCAACCGACGCGAAAAGATTCTTTTTGCCTTGATTGCATTCTTCGCAGATCGCCCACAGGTTTTCCGGCTCCGTCTTGCCACCCCACTCACGCGGTATCTTGTGATCGACGACGAGAGTGATCCCGTGCTTTTCTATTGTCCGCCCGCACATGCCGCATCGTCCGTGAGCTGCATGCAGCACCAGTGCACGTGTCTTGGCGTCTGTCGGAGTAGCGTCGCGGGGAACCGCAAGGAGGCCGCGATAGATGTAAACCGTCTTCTTCCCGATTCGCTTCTTGTCTACGCGATAGTAATAATGTAGATCTCGGCGTCGCCTGCCAAACTGAGTTTGGTCCTCCGCCTGTATGCGCAGAGCGGCGCGCATCTCGCCTTCTGAGATTCCCTCCGGGTGATCCTTTAGCAGTGCCAGTATCTGTTCGTGAATTTTCCCAAGTGCAGGCTTTGTCACATTGATCAGCCTAGATCACCCCCAGGAAGCGAGCGGAGTATCAAGAGAGATGCTAAGCTAACGGCCTCAGAATGGATTCTGTCTCTTCTAAACGTCGCAGCGAAATAATGAGTCGGATCAGAAGTTCCGACACTCGCCCGGAGATGCAGGTACGCCGCCTTCTGCATGGGCTCGGCTATCGTTATGTCCTACACAGGCGCGACTTGCCCGGAGTTCCTGACCTCGTGTTCCCGTCACGGAGAAAAATCATCTTCGTACAGGGCTGTTTCTGGCATCAGCACAAGGGCTGTATTGATGGCAGAATTCCTAATTCACGAGTCGCTTACTGGAAACCGAAATTGCGGCGCAACGTCGAGCGAGACCGGCTTAACATTCCGAAGTTGCGGGGCGGCGGATGGAAGGTCATGCTGGTATGGGAGTGTGATGCTGCCAAACCCGATATCGTGCGCAGGCGCCTAACTCGATTTCTAGGCAAACCCCATCGCAAGAATTGAGGGCGGGTGGCCACGCAAACATCTTTTGGCTTGAGTGTGGGTGTTCTCACAGCGTCAAAGGCCCCACTCTAGTCGCAAAGAACGCGACTAGAATGGGCCACCAGCCTGTCCTTGCTCAATCTTTCCCTCAAATAACGACCACTCGATGCGAGTTTCTCACGCATCTGCGCCTTGAGCGCAACTATAATCTGCGAACTGAGATTCGCAACGGGAGTGGGAGCTAAGTGCGTATTGCGATTGATACCGGGGGGACCTTCACAGACTGCGTCTATCTGGAAGACGGCGGGTTGCGACTGCGGAAGATTTTTTCCACGCCGGAACGCCCGGCGGAAGCGGTGTTGCAGGCAGTGCGGGAGATGGCGGCTGGGAAAGTTCCCGAAGTCCGCCATGGGACTACGGTGGGCACGAACGCGATGCTGGAGCGCAATGGCGCACGCGTGGCGTTTGTGACGACAGCCGGATTCGAGGACACGATCGCGATCGGACGGCAGGCACGGGCGAATCTTTATGACTGGTTCGCAACTCCTCCGCCTTGCGTGGTGCCGGCTGAATTGCGTTTCGGGGTGAAGGAACGGACGACGGCGGAAGGGCGGATCTTGAGACGTCCAACCGCGACGGAACTCGATACGCTATGCGAGAACATTCGTGCTGGCGGAGCGGAGGCGATTGCGCTGTCGCTGCTGTTCTCGTTTGCGAATCCGGAAAATGAAATTGCCGTGGCCGATGCGCTGCGGAAATTGGGACTGCCGCTGTCGGTATCGCACTTGATCCTGCCCGAGTTTCGCGAGTATGAGCGCGGATCGACGGTGACGGTGAACTCATATCTGGCGCCGAAGGTGGGTGGTTATCTGAATGCGATTGAAGCTGGACTGAGTGAGATTTCGCGCAACGCTCGCTTTGAAGTGATGCAGTCTTCGGGAGGAACCATCTCGGCGCGGCTGGCGGCGGAACAGCCGGTGCGGACGGTGCTGTCGGGGCCGGCGGGCGGAGTGATGGGCGCATATTTTGCGGCGCGGCTGGCGGGATTGAACAAAATTATTTCGTTCGATATGGGGGGGACGTCCACCGACGTGGCGCTGGTGGATGCGGATGAGGGCGGACCGAAGAGCACGAACGAGTCAATCGTTTCGGGGATGCCGATCAGCGTGCCGATGTTGGACATCCACACCGTGGGCGCGGGTGGAGGGTCGCTGGCGTGGTTTGACGACGGTGGGATTCTGCACGTGGGGCCGCAGTCGGCGGGAGCGAATCCGGGACCGATCTGCTACGGGCGCGGAACGCAGGTGACGGTCAGTGATGCGAATCTGATTTTGGGCCGGCTGGATCCCGATCATTTTCTTGGCGGAAAGATGCGGCTGGATTTGGAGCGCACACGGAATTATATGGAGAAGGCGCGGCAGAGCATGGCGTCCGCGGAAGAATTCGCCGAAGGGATGGTCCGGCTGGCGGAAGCCGCGATGGAGAAGGCGATCCGGGTGATTTCGGTGGAGCGCGGGCACGATCCGCGGGAGTTTGCGCTGGTGGCGTTCGGCGGGGCGGGGCCGCTGCATGCCTGTGCGCTGGCACGCGCGCTGCGGATTCCGCGGGTGCTGGTGCCGCGAATGCCGGGCGCGCTTTCGGCGTTGGGGATCCTGCTGGCGGACACCGTCCGGGATTATTCCAAGACGGTGATGCTGGGCGCGGAGTCAAATCTGGAATTGCATTTCGCTGAGCTTGAGCAGTTGGGCGCAGAGGAGCTTCGCAAGGAGGGTGGGGATGGTGTGGCGACCAGGTCCGTTGACATGCGGTATGCGGGACAGGGTTATGAATTAAATGTTCCGGCAGGGCCGGATATGTTGCGCAGCTTTCATCAGGCGCACCGGCGGCGCTATGGACATGCCGACGAGTCGAGGACGGTCGAAGTGGTGAACGTGCGGGTGAGAATGACGGTAGCGGCACAGCCAGTGGAGTTTCAGCGGAGTCCGTTGCGCGAGGGGGATGGCAAGCAGGCGGTGATCAAGTCTGGCAAGATGATTTTTTATGGAAAGAGCGCCGATACTCCTGTGTACGACCGGGACCGATTGCGGCCGGGGGATACATTTGCGGGACCGGCCATCGTTACTGAGTACAGCGCGACGACGGTGGTTCCGCCGGGATGCACGGCGAACGTAGACGCCCATCAAAATATTTTGATCGAGGTCGGGTGATGCGATCGAATCCTGCGGATCTAGCAATTTTTAAGAGCACCATCCACTCGGTGACGGAGGAGATGGGCGCCGCGCTGCGCCGGACTTCGTTTTCTCCGAATATTAGAGAACGCAGGGATTATTCGTGCGCCGTGTTCGATGCGGCGGGAAATGTAATTGCCATGGGCGACCACATGCCGGTGCATCTGGGGTCCATGCCGATGTCGGTGCGTGCGGCGATTGACCGGCTTGACCTGGGAGCGGGCGACATGGCGATCCTGAATGATCCCTATGCGGGTGGGACGCACTTGCCGGACATCACCATGGCGCTGCCAGTCTTCAGCGATGGCGACGCGCTTCCGATCTTTTATGTGGCGGCGCGGGCGCATCATGCGGATGTTGGCGGGTCCTATCCCGGCTCGATGGGACCGTGCCGCGAGATCTATCAGGAGGGGATTCGGATTCCGCCAGTGAAGATCATGCACGGCGGAAAAATTAATCGCGATGTCTTGGACTTGCTGCTGTGCAATGTACGGACGCCGGTGGAGCGCCAAGGCGACCTGATGTCACAAATCGGCGCATGCAAAGTCGGAGAAGGAAGGCTACAGGAGATTCTTGGCAAGTATGGAGTTGGTGAGATCCATCAGTTGACCACGGAGTTGCTTGATTACTCCGAGCAGCTGATGAAAGCTGAACTTGGCCGTATGCCAGCTGGTCGATTCGCTGCGACAGACTTTCTTGATGATGACGGGTACACGGATTCGCCGATCGAGATCAAAGTTGCGATTGAGCTCGATCCGACACAGCAAAAGGCGAGAGTAGATTTTTCTGGATCAAGCGGACAAGTCAGCAGCAGCATTAATGCGGTGTATGCGATCACCTACTCCGCCGTGTATTACGTCTTTCGTTGTTTGTTGCCGGAGCAGGCGCCGGCGACCGCGGGCATCATGCGGCCGATTGAGGTGATCGCGCCTGAGGGGACGATTGTGAATGCGCGTATTCCCGCGCCAGTCGCGGGCGGGAACGTGGAGACTTCGCAGCGCATTGTGGATGTGGTTTTGAAAGCATTGGCGCAAGCGATTCCGGACTGCATTCCGGCCGCGAGTTCGGGCACCATGAACAATCTCACCATCGGCGGAATCGATCCGCGAACGGGCGCGCCGTTTGCCTATTACGAAACAGTTGCGGGGGGCATGGGGGCGCGTCCGAATGCGGATGGTTTGCCGGGCGTGCACACGCACATGACAAATTCGCTGAATACGCCAGTGGAGGCGCTTGAATATGCGTATCCATTGCGCGTTACCGAATATAGTTACCGGCCCGGATCGGGTGGGGATGGGAAATTTCGCGGAGGCGATGGGCTGGTCCGCGAGATCGAACTGCTGGCGGATGCGCAGGTCACACTGCTGGCCGATCGCCGGAAATTCCATCCCTACGGACTTGCCGGCGGGGGCGCGGGCGCGGTAGGACGAGCAACGCACATTACGAGTGACGGAGAACGCGAGTTGCCGGGCAAGTGCAGCATTCTCGCTAAAAAGGGCGACGTGCTCCGAATTGAATCTCCGGGCGGTGGCGGATGGGGCAGCAGCTAAACTCTGGGTTGGCGTTCTCAATCGCAAATGCTAAACTGTCCGGGTTGGTTGAGGTTCCCGGCGCCTGAAACTCCCCTTTAGGGCTGGTTTGTTCGTCATACTTTCTCGCGGAAAGCCATACTCTATCTTTACTTCAGGAGCACGAAAATGAGTGTCAGCCGCCCCAAGATCAGTTTCTGCTTATTGGTTTTGTTCGTCCTATCGGCGTCCACAGCGGTGTTCGCCAAGACTCCGACCAGAGGATCTTCCGGGAACGGGGAGAACAGCAACGCCGCGAACTGGGACCTGCTTGGCCCTACGCTGCCCCAAAGCCTGAGCGCGAATGGCAAGAAGGTGGTTGTCACCCGACAGATAGTTTGTGTGAATCAGGACGTCGAGGACTCCCTTTCCAGCCCGACCCCTACCCTGACAGGAACTTGCGATAGCGGAGTGTACCTGCACATCTTCCAACTGAAATCCACGTCGGCCAACGTGACGGTGACTCTGGGGCAGTTGGTGGGGTTCGTCGCCGATACCACCTTTAACAACTATGGAGTGATGATTTGTGACGACAGTGATTCGCAAACCGGCAACACGGTTGAGCTCTGCACCACCGATCCCAACGATCCAGATGGAAACAACATTCCGAATATCACTTTTTCGGTGGCAAAGAACAAGACCTCGGTGAGCTTTGTGATTCCCAGCTTTCCCAGTTTTCCGGCCGGGTTGGATAATCAGGGACAGGGGTTGACGATTTACATCATCACTCAGCAGACCAACCCGTTGCCGATACAACTTCCGAAAGTCGCGATCAAGTAGCTTTGAGTGTTTTTTGGGCAGCATTTAAGACCGGCCCGAAAGGCCGGTCTTATTCTTTTACCGCCTGGCGAGCGACCAGTAAGAAACCGGCGTTCGCCGCATCTTTCTTCAATTGGCCGCGAATCGAAATGGCCGAAGTCGCGTTTCCCGCCAAACGCTGGGCCTCGACCTGCGCCAAACGACCGGAGAATTCAATTCCGACAAGCTTCAGTCGTTGCGCGTGGGCCAGGGTCGCCTCCAGATTGCGCAGGGCCTCGGTGGCCTTCCCGGTCCTGGCGAGTACCCGCGCGGAAGTAATCTCCAGAGATAATTGGGTGGGTTGATCGCGGACGGACAATGTCCTGGCTTTAGCGATTTCCGATTGAGCGTCGGAGAGTTTATTCTCAGCGATCAACGCTTGGACGATCACGTCGCGCGCGGCCGCTTCCTGGTCTGCATCGGCTTCCGCGTGGAACTCGACAGCGGCTTCTCTGGCCAACGACTCCGCCTTCGCCGCTTGATTTTGCTCCAGGGCCAAGGTAGCAAGTGATACCTGGCTGGCAGCCATGTTTCCCTTTTCCCCCAGTTGAGTTCGGATGGTCAGCGACTCATTGAAACTTTTCCCGGCCCCCGGCAAATCATCCTGTGCCAATTGCACTTCGCCGAGGGCCACGAGGGTAGATGCGGTTTTGCTTTTTAGTCCAAGCGCGCGGGAACTGGCCAACGACGTTTGCAGGTCTTTGAGAGCTGCCGCGAAATCACCCTGATAATAGGCAATCGTCCCTAAGTTGGTGAGCGCATCGCTCAGGCTGGACTGATCTCCGGTCTGGAGGGCCATACTCATAGAACTCTCCAGCATCTTCTTCGCGCCCGCGAAGTCAGCCTTTAGCATAAGATTCGCAGCGATGTCGTTCTGCGCGAGAAGTGCGTCGGATTTGTCGCCGATGCGGGCCGCAATCGCCAGGGCCTCGTTGTACTGCATGTTCGAGGCGTCGAGTTCCTGCTGGGAGGCCAAGACATTTCCGATATTGATCAAGGCCCCGGCAATATCACCCTCCGCGCCGATTTGACGGGCCAGGGCCAGGGCTTTTTCGTGCATGCTCCTGGCTTGTGCAAGATTGCCCTCGTCCTCGAGAACGTTCGCCACACAAGTCAGACTCTTGGCCTCGCCACGAAAGTCTCCCGCCGCGGCCAGAGTTTTTCCCGCCTGCTCTCCAATGGCTTTTGCCCGAGCTGGCTCTCCAACATTTCGCAGCGCCCAGCACTGTTGAAGTAATGACTGGGCCTGAAGAAACCTGGCACTCAAGTGTTTGGCTTTGTCCTCCGCGCGCACGGCCGCCGTTTGTTCGCGTTTGTAATCGGAAAGCGAGTCTGCCGCCCTGGCTTCGGCCAGATCGATGCGGGGATCATCCTGCTGAGGGTGGGGAAGCTGGTGCAAAGCTGCAATGGTGATCAAGGCATCGCGGCCGTCGCCTGCGGAAACCTGCGCGTCCGCCAGGCGAAGTCCATACTCCAGATCATCGGGAAAAAACGTCCACAATGACTCATAGAGCTCGACCGCTTTGCTCCATTCGCGGATGGTCTCGCGGTACTCCGCCTCAATTGACAAACTGTCCTTCCGCGAAAGGTTCTTCGATAAATCGAAAGCCCGCTTGGCTTCCTGTGTGGCCTTATCGTCGTACCCGAGTTGGGTCCAGGTTGCCGCGAGTGCGGAATGGGCGAGCACGTTATCCGGATCGGCGGCCACCGCTTGTTCGAGCAGGTCTCGGGCCGCAAGATGATCGAACGCGCGCAGCTTGCCCAAGCCTTCGGTGTAGAGCCGGGCGGCGTCCGAAGATGAAGGTTCAGTGGCCCGCACAGCTGCCGCTTGCTCCGAGGTGATGTCTCCCGCCCCGCATTTCTGCCGGAGCGCGCCTCCTATTCGTTTCACCAGATCGAGGAATCGCGCCTCAGTCTCACTGTCGGAAACGGAAGCAATGGTTTCTCCGTTGGCTGTGTCCTGCACGCGAAGATCCACGCGAACCTGGCCGCCAATATCGAGGTATGTGCCCAGCACCACGAGATTGCTGCCCAGAGTGTTATAGATATTGGACAGGGTTTCGTGGGAGAGAGCATCCGTATCGGGGAGAGCTTGATCTGATTTCATCCGGGTCACGTTTTCGCCGGGGACCGTCCGCAGCTTGTCTCCCGCCGAGAGCTCCGTGGTTAACATCTCAGCCAACGCGTTGGACAGCCATTGTTGATCGGGGCGACCGGAGAGATTCTTGAATCCGAGCACCGCCACCGAGCGGCGTCCACCGGCAGGAGCAAGAGCCGGGATCGCGGCTTTTCTCGTGTGCACAAAATAAGCCCCCAATACAGTCGCGATTATGATTGCCAGCGCCGCGCCCACGGCCAGTAGTTTGGGGTTTCGATGCCCAACGACTCCCGGCTGCGCGATATTCCCTCTACCGCTCGACCATGCCCCAGGCGTGGCGGCCACTCTTTCCAGATCGACGCTTAACTCATGGGCCGACTGATACCGGCGCTTTGGATCTTTATCCAAAGACTTCAGGATGATGTTTTCCAAACTGGCCGGAATCAGCGAATTCAATTTGCTGGGAGGTCCAGGATCCTGATTCAAAATCGCGCTAATCAGCAGCGGCCCATTGCTTTGTGGAAAGGGCCGCCTTCCTGCCGCCATTTCATACAGAATGGCGCCGGACGACCAAATATCGCTCCGGAAATCGATGGGTTCAGCCCGCAGTTGCTCCGGGGCCATGTAAGGAACAGTGCCGGTAACCTCCTGACTTTGCGTCACGGTTACGGTGAGGCCAAGATCGCTAGCGTGTGGCGCCAGCTCAGCCAGACCGAAGTCTAGGATCTTCAGGCGTCCGTCGGGTGTGAGGCGAAGGTTTCCGGGTTTGAGGTCGCGATGGACAATTCCCTGCTGGTGCGCGGCAGTGAGCCCCTGGGCCAACTGAGTTCCCAGTTCAACCACCTCCTTCAGCGGAAGCGGAGCCCGGCCGATTTTGACATCGAGGGTAATGCCTGGGATGTATTCGGTGACCAGAAAATCCAGATTGTTCTGACTTCCAAACTCAAAAACCATCGCAATATTCGGATGGTTGAGTTTCGCCAGGGCAAGAGCTTCTTTCCGAAAACGTTTTCGCGCCGCCTCATCGGCAAGCATGCCGGCGGAAAGCACTTTGAGGGCAACATCCCGCTCCAGTTGTTCATCGTATGCACGATAGACAACTCCCATGCCGCCAGCACCGATCTCCTCCACTAATCGGTAGTGGGACAACCTGTCACCAATCATTGGCTGGTGCCTCTTTGCAGGTGCAATCTTAAGGGGGCTGGAAAGGCGAGTCAATTCGCCCGCAAGGAGTGAGGAGTCAGCGATGGATTTGCAGGGAGATGACGAGAGGCATGCCTTCAAACAGCAGACTGGTTTCAAGAGCAAAAGATTCGGCCGGGGCGTGGAGCTCATAATCACTGCCAGTAATCACGGTGGGAACGGACAGCATGCACCCTTCACTGAGGCTGGAGACCTTGTTCTTGAAGTTGCCGGCGACCATGTTGCAGACTTCTCCGAAGGCATCGCATAGCTCCGGGCCAGCCATATCAAGCTCGACTCCAAGCATCTTGGAAGCCATGAGTCCGGCTGCCTTGTGACTGCACCGGAGGCTCAACACGCCGCGCAGTTGTCCGGCCAGCCCGACCATGGAGGTAATATCCAGCACAGTCTCGATCCCTGGTTTCGGCGCAGACAGTTGACTTCCCAGCATCCGTTCGAACACTTCCCGTGCCGCGAGTTCAAGCAACGGGACCCAGTCATCGGGGCTGCCAGTAACGAGCGCTTCTTTTGTCGCTTGCATCATTTCCCTGCCAGCACGGGGATGACATGTTCTCTGACCTGGTCTGGAGTAAAAGGCTTACGAATGTAGCCCTTGGCCCCAGACGATAACGCTTTTACAACATGGGCCTCGCTGCCCTCGGTCGTAATCATGACTACCGGCACTCCTTTTGCGTTCTCGACTGTGGGCAGCTGTTTGACGAATTCCAGCCCGTCCATCACCGGCATGTTGATGTCGCAAAGGATCAGATCCACACGGTTTTCCGCAAGCAACGTCAGCGCCTCGGCCCCGTTGCCGGCCTCGAATACATGGGTCAGATTGATGCCTGCCTGGCGCAGTGAGCGCTCCACAATTTTCCGCATGACCGACGAATCGTCCACGATGAGAGCCCTGATGCCGTCCATGAAGCCGTCCCCGTTCTCGTTCCGGTGAAGTGTTCCTTGTTGGGATATCGGCAGAGAAGCGATAGGACTTTAGAAAGGATGGCCGGCTAGATTGCCAGCGATAGCCCAACTGTCAGCAGCAACCCCACCACCGAAATAATGGTTTCGCAGATGGACCAGGTCTTCATGGTTTGAGCGACGGTCATATGGAAATATTCCTTGACCATCCAAAACCCGCCATCGTTTACGTGGGAAAAAAGCAGTGATCCCGCACCCGTGGCAATAACCAGCAGCTCGGGCCGCACTCCGGTGATGTGCAGCGCGAGGGGCGCGACGATTCCAGCAGCCGTGGTCATGGCCACGGTCGCCGAGCCGGTGGCAAGCCTGACCATCGCCGCCACCAACCAGGCCAAAAAAAGAATCGATATATGCGCATGGAGCGCAACATCGACGATGGCCTGTGAAGTACCACTATCCTGGAGAATGCGGCCGAAGCCTCCGCCGGCGCCGATGAGCAGCGTAATGGTGGCTGTGGGAGCGAGGCAGTCATTGGAAAACTTCAGGATGGTTTCCCGGGTAAAGCCACGCATCTTCCCCAGAGTGACGAAACTCACGACCACGGCAATCAGAAGGGCGATGTCGGCGCCGCCGATGAAATGCAATATCGTATTGACCAGGCTCTTCGGCGTGGAAATGACGTCGGCCCAACTGCCGATCAACATCAATCCCACCGGAAGCAGGATGGTTGCCACGGTCAGACTAAAGCTGGGCAGATTGGGTTTGGGAGTGTCGTCGATGAACTGGGCGGCGATCGGATTATCGGGTTCGAGTTGAATATGGGGCGCAATGAGTTTTGCGTAGAGTGGCCCGGCAAGAATCGCCGTGGGAATGCCGATCAGCATGGCATAGAGAATGGTGCGGCCCATGTCGGCGTTGTAAGCGGCGACCGCCAGCATCGCCGCCGGATGCGGCGGCACCAATCCGTGAACCACCGAGAGTCCGGCGACCATGGGCAGGCCGATCAGAATCAGAGACGTTCCGGTCCGTCGGGCGATATTGAAAGCGATCGGCACCAGCAGCACGAATCCGACTTCGAAAAATACGGGCAGGCCGACAATAAAACCGACCACTACCATCGCCCACGGCAGCCGCTTTTCGCCGAAGACCCGGATCAGCGTGTGTGCGATCTGGTCGGCCCCGCCCGACTCCGCCATCATCTTGCCGAGCATGGTGCCCAGCCCCACCACGATGGCAATGTGCCCCAGAGTCGCGCCGACCCCGGTTTCAAAGGATTTCACAATCGTTTGCGCCGGCATCCCGGTGACGATCGCCAGAACCAGCGACACCGACATCAGCACGATGAAGGGATTAATCTTGAAATGCGCGATCATGACTACCAGCGCGATCACTGCACCAAGTGCAGAGAGCAGTAGAAATGCGCCGTGGCTGTCGATCATCGATGTGTGCATTCAGTTTCTTTCTTGTAAACAACCGATCGCTGGAAAAATCAGGACGGCGAATCGGTGCAATTATTTTGTGGGGCCCTTGTAAGCGACGCAATCGATCTCCACTTTGCAATCGACCACCATACTGGAAACCACGCAGGCGCGCGCCGGCGGATTGTCGCCAAAATATTCCCGGAATACTTTGTTGAAGGATTGGAAGTCGCGCGGGTCATCGAGCCAAACCCCGCAGCGCACTACGTGCTCGAGAGCGTAGCCTGCTTCGTTCAGAACGGCAACCAGATTTCGTATCGCCTGATGCACCTGAGCGGTGATGTTGCCATCGACGACTTCCCCGTTCACCATGGGCACCTGGCCGGAAACGTAGAGCCATCCATCGGCTTGCACGGCGTGAGCAAATGGGAGATGCTGCCCTCCGGTACCCTTACCGCCTTCAGCGCCGTAGCGTTTTATACTCATCGGGTCGACTCCTTTAACATCTGCATTTGATCTGCGACAATTTCTAAATCACTGCGGTGCGCGTTATGGACTGCCTCGGCAGAAACGCTGGCCGGCCGCCTGTCTCGGCATAGTTCGAATACGACAGAACCGCCATTGACCCAAACTGCCTCAATCCCTTGGGACGCGCGGACTGGATCCGTGAATGTAGCCGCGTCTCGAACGGTTTCGGCATGAAACAAAACCAAATCGGCGCGGTAACCTTCTCGCACCATACCGCGTCCGGTCAAGCCGAAACGTTGCGCCGGCAGACCAGTCATTTTACGGATGGCCTCACTGAGCGAAAATAGTTCTTGTTCGCGGCAGTAATAACCGAGCACTCGCGGAAACGTTCCCCAAAGGCGGGGATGCGGCAGCGGATCATTGGGCAAGCCGTCGGAGCCGATCATGGTTCCCGGATGCCGCAGAATGGCACGCATGTCTTCTTCCGAAATACCGTGGTAAATCGCACCGGCGGGTTGCAGGCGGCGGGCGGCTTCGATTTGAGTAACATCCCATGCTTTGGCGATCTGGGCGAGCGATTTCCCCGCCATTTCGGGATGCGGATCGCACCACGTGATCATGATGGTGACGCGTTCATCCACCTGCCGCAGATCAAGAGTGCTGGAGCTGGCTGCGTACGGATAGCAGTCGCAGCCGACCTGCTGGTGACTACGCGCCGCGTCCAGCGATTGCAATAGTTCCCCGCTGCGTCCCCAGTTGTCGATCCCTGCGCATTTTAAGTGGGAAATGATTACCGGCACTTTGGATTTGCGACCGATGCTGTAAGCTTCGTCCATCGCCTGCAATACAGCGTCACTTTCACTGCGTAGATGGGTGGTGTAAATTGCGCCCGCTTGAGACAACGGTTCGGCCAACGCGATCACCTCTTCGGTGGAAGCCGAATGGGCGGACAAGTACGCGAGTCCTGTGCTCAGTCCCAAAGCACCGTGGTCGAGTGATTCGCGCAGCTGGGTGCGCATGGCTTCGATTTCTTTTGCGCTCGCAGTTCGATCGAGGTGATCCATAGAGTTGTTGCGCAAGGAGGTATGCCCCACCAGCGCAGCCACGTTGACCGCCGGTTGTGCGGCATTGACCGCTGCAACATACGCGGCAAACGTGGGATAGCAGAATGCGTGTGCATCTCCTAACAGATTCATCGGATCGGGCAGGTCGCCCGCCAACTCCACCGGCGAGGCGCTGATGCCACAGTTTCCGACGATCACTGTCGTCACGCCCTGGGACAGTTTGGGTAACATCTCGGGATGGTGAATCAGGTAAAGATCGTCGTGGGTGTGAACGTCGATGAAGCCGGGGGCCAGCACTTTGCCTTTGCCATCGATAGTATTTCGCGCGGAATAGCCGTCGAGTTTGCCAACCGCATAAATACGATCGCCCTCGAGCCCCACGCTGCCCACTTGCGGATCGCTTCCGTCGCCATCAACAATCTGGACGTTACAAATCAGGGTGTCGCAAGCGGGCAAATTGGTCTCCCAATTACTAGTCTTGGTGGCGATCCCGCCAAAATCAGGCTTCATCGCGCAATGGAACAGATGTTGTATACACTTTCAAGGCAAGGAATCCCTTGACTGACAAAGTAGCTCATTCTACCGGAAGAACCCATGGATCGAGAGATGAAGACGCCGACAGATACCAGATCGCCGGAGCTGATCTCACCGCTCAACAAGGGCCTCGGGCCCATGGATCTGGCGCTTGCGTTCGACGATATCCCCAAGCTGGGATGGCACCTTTTGCACGAAGACTTGAGCCTGCCCACGGCCGTGCTCTATGAAGACAAACTGACGCACAATTTGCGGTGGATGCAGGATTTCGCCGCCGCCTATCAAGTCAACCTTGCGCCACACGGAAAGACCACCATGGCGCCGAAGTTATTTGCACGGCAGTTGCAGGCAGGAGCGTGGGGAATCACCCTGGCGACCGCACATCAAACTCGGGTTGCGTACGAGCACGGAGTTCGCCGGGTATTGATGGCCAATCAACTGGTGGGGAAACAGAACATGGCGATTGTTGCGCGCCTGTTGGAAGACCCTAAGTTCGAATACTTTTGCCTGATCGATTCTGCCGAGCAGGTGGAATCGCTCGGAAGCTTCTTTCGAGGCAGGGGGCAGCGACTAAACGTGCTGGTGGAACTCGGTGTCGACGGCGGCCGCGCAGGCGTACGAAACGATGAGCAATTGAGCGCATTGCTGGCAGCACTCGAGTCCTGGCGCGAGCACGTTGCTCTATGCGGCGTGGAGATCTATGAAGGCATATTAAAGGATGAGCCGTTAGTGCGACAGTTTTTGCAGAGGGCCGTCGAAGTAGCTCGTGAATTATCCAGAGTGGGTCGCTTTGATCGTGCTCCCATCATTCTCTCCGGAGCAGGCTCGGCCTGGTATGACGTGGTAGCGGATGTGTTCTCTAAGCGCAGACATCGGGCAACCCGTGGAAGTGGTATTGCGGCCGGGCTGCTATCTGACGCACGATGTTGGCATTTATCGCGAGGCCCAGCAACAGATTCTGAGCCGCAATCCCATCGCCCAACGTATGCGCTCCAGTCTCCAACCGGCACTGCAGCTATGGGCGTATGTTCAATCTGTGCCGGAGAAAGAAAAAGCCATTGTAGGCCTTGGGTAAGCGGGATGCTGCGTTTCGATGCCGGATTGCCCACCCCCGCTTTGCACTACCGTCCGGGCAGGGAAGCTCCGGTCGCAGCCCCTGCCCACTGGAAACTAACCGGCATGATGGACCAGCACGCTTATCTTCACATTACTGAAGGCGACGACCTGCGGGTGGGCGACATGATCGGCTTTGACATCTCCCATCCCTGCCTGACTTTCGACAAATGGCGCTATTTACCTTCTTAGATCCGCGAATTTCGGGTCATTGACGTCATCCAAACGTTTTTCTAATCGAGTTCAACCGCCGGTTACTATCGATTTCCACAGTAGCCCGATCGTGCCATTCACAAGGACTAGTTAAAAGCGGTATTGTGACGTTGAACAGTTTTCGGGGGAGGGCTGTTCGGCGAACGTCCCATGACTCTTTGAGTCTGGGACGTTTTCGTTTTTTGGCTGCAATGACTCCTCGTCCGGATTCTCGCCCGCCTGACCCCCCGGCTTCGTAGTTTCACGTTTGCTTTCTGTTTGGCCCCAGCTAAAATTAGGCCGCGACGTTGAGAGCCCGCTCCGGCGATGTCCGACCCTCAAGAAACCGTCTCCATTCCTCCTATTAGCCACGACCTCACGGGCAATACGGTGGGACGTTTCTCTGTCACCGGGCGGATTGGCGCGGGGGGCATGGGGCAGGTTTACCGCGCGGAAGACACAATATTAAAGAGGACGGTTGCGATCAAGCGCATGGCGCCGCAGCTCCAGTTCGAGCAGCGCGACCGCGAAAGATTTCTGAAGGAAGCCCAGCGCGCTTCCGCCCTCAATCATCCCAATATCGCCGCCATCTACGACGTGCTGCAGGAGAAAGGCGAGACCCTCCTGGTCATGGAGTACGTCGAGGGTACCACTCTGCGGCAGCGGATGACGTCGCCGATTAGTATTCAGGAATTTCTGGAGCTGGCCATCCAGTGCGCTGAAGGTTTGGCCGCGGCCCACGATCAGCGGATCGTTCACAAGGACATCAAGCCCGAGAACATCATGCTGACCGCAGCCCAGCGGGTTAAGATTCTTGACTTCGGGGTGGCCATGCGATTCACCCCGACGGAATCGAGCGACGTCACCCAGAGCCTGGCCAGCCTTACCGCATCATTGAGCGGGACACCTGGCTATATGGCTCCCGAAGTATTGCAACAGAGGCCCTATGACGGGCGCGCGGATCTTTTTTCTCTAGGCTTGGTCTTCTACGAGATGCTGGGAGGCGAGCATCCTTTTACAACCGACAGCTTTGCCGGCACGCTGGCCCGGGTGCTGCATCGAGATCCCCCTTCCCTAGTCGAGATAAATCGAAGCGTACCGGCTCCGCTGGCAGGGATCGTGGAACATCTGCTGGAGAAAGATCCGGAGAAACGTTACCCGTCGGCGCAGGTTTTGCTGGGGGATCTAAGAGCAGTGCAGAGCGGAGGCAAACCACCATTTGCAGGTTTGCCCTCGAAACACAAATCCACGGGGGGTGTTTCTTCTCGATGGAAAACGGTTCTGATTGCTGCTGCCGCAGTGTCCCTGTTGCTGGCAGGTTTCTTCGCCTTTAGAAATCGAATCCATCGCACTTCGAATCTCGCGGTGGGTTCAAACCAGTCCGGCTTGCCGGACAGCGAGAGTCTGGCAATTCTTCCCATTGCAGTTCAGGCCGGAGATCCTCAGTTCGCGGCGTTCGCCAACGGATTGGTGGAAACCCTTACTGCGAAATTGAATCAGTTGGGCGAGAACCACTCGGTGCAAGTGGTGCCGGCGAGCGAGATGGTCAGCAAACATGTGACCACCCTCGATCAGGCGCGTCAGGAATTCGGAGTGAATCTGGGCTTGCGGGTCGGGCTGGAGCGCTCAGGAGATCTGGTTCGCGCCACTTACACTTTGATCGACGCCAGGAACGGACACGCGCTGAAAGCGAACAGCTTCGAGCCGGTTCCCATCAGCGATCCCTTCACCATCGAGGATCAAGTCGCCAATGGCGCGGCCAGCGCCCTGGGAGTGGAGCTTCGTCCCGAGGAACGCCGCGAATTGATCGCGCACGGCACCAGCATCGCAGAAGCTTATAACTACTACGTACAGGCACGCGGGTATCTTGATGATCCCTACAAGCCGGAGAATGTCCGCAGCGCAATTACCATCCTGGATGAGGCGCTCAAGCTGGATCCAAATTACGGAATGGCCCGCGCGGAGTTGGGCACGGCTTACTGGTGGAAATACTATTCCACCAAAGACAAGGCGTCAGTGGATTTGGCCAGAGAGGCGTGCTCGAAGGCGGTGGAGTCGGGAAACGCAGGCGCGGAAGGCCACATTTGCCTGGGAGTGGTGGAAAATGGCACCGGCGGGTACGAGCAGGCGGTGGCGCAATTTCAGAAGGCGGTGGAACTGGAACCAACCAACGATCAGGCGTATGCTGGGCTGGCATCGGCCTACAAGCATTTGAACAAACTGGATGAGGCTGAGAAAACCTATCAGCGGGTCATCGACCTGAGGCCACAATATGCTCGGGCTTACATAAATTTGGGCGCTTTTTACTCGCAACAACAACAATATGGAAAGGCGATCGATATGTTTAATCGCGCGGTGACGCTGGCGCCCGACAGCTACCGAGGCTACAGTAATCTGGCGGGAATGTATCTTTCGCAGGGCAAATACACGGATGCCATTACACCTCTAAAACAATCGATCGCGATCCGGCCGAGTTTTGGCGCGTTTACCAATCTTGGCACGGCTTATTTGCGGTTGCGGCAATATTCCGATGCGGTCCATGCATATCAAGAAGCCGTCAAGTTGGACGAGAGCCAATACGTCGCATGGGGCAGTTTAGGGGACGCCTCGTATTACAGCGGTGACCGAGCCGCAGCCAAGAAAGCATACGAAAAAGCAATTGCCCTTGCGGGAAGCCAGCTTGCGGTCAATCCGAAAGATGCCGAAGTACTGGGGGACGTTGCCGATTACTACGCCATGTTGGCGGACCGTAAACGCGCCCTGGCGTCGCTGGACCAATCGCTGCAATGGGGACGCGGCGACAAAGACCTGCTGTTCAACGCAGCTGTGGTTTACCAGGAACTCGGGGACAGTGCAGGTGCGCTGGAATGGCTGAAGAAATCGCTGGATGCGGGTTTTTCCGCGGCCGACGTGGGCGATTTGCCGAGCTTCGATTCGCTCAAGGATGATCCCCGCTTCAAGGCATTAGTTAAGGGCCCCAGCAACTGATTCGTAGTTCAATCAATCGTATTTCAATTTAAAGGAGACGCAACATGGCAGCTAATCCATTACCCAGAAACGAAACTCCCGGTGCAGTGCTTCCCAACGCCGCCACAGTCACCACCTTTAGTGCAGTTCCAAACCAGCAAGTGATTTGGCAAAACGATACTCTGTTCCCTATCAATATCTCAGTGCAAGCCGTGAACGGAAAGTATCCCTTCGCTGTAAACAGTTTTACCGTTCCAGGAAAACAGAATCAGACCATTGGCACGTGGACCAGTACCGTGTTGTCCACCGCCCCGGTCGCCGAGTTCACATTCAGCAGAACCGGCAACTCGCCGATGGGGAACGGGAAGATCGTAATTACTGGCGAGAGACGTTAACTTAGAGAGCCAGTCTGAAAAGGGGATCGCGCCACCGCTCCCGCGGCAGGTGATCCCTTTTTTCTTTGCTAATTCCGGCGATTTCTTTTAATCAGGATTTAATCTGCCGGTCACGTTCATTCTCTCGCAGTTTCGACCGAGCTTCCCCCAGCCGTGCAGCGCCAGCGCTCAATGTGCAATTCTTCACTCATCCGGATCTTGGTCCGTTCACGAAATCGGATGACGCGCGATATCGAACAATAACTTCTCCAGTTCCACAACTTCAGCGCGGGTCCCTCGGCGCGATGTCCACCATTGGTCAGGATCAAATGCCGAGTAGCGCGCGGAACATATCATAATCCTCGTTTGGTGGCCCTTCATGGAACGATGAAGCATTCGCTGGAGACGCCGTGTGTGATCCGGTGTGCTCACGGCTACAATTGAGTGGAAGCCGTGCTGATCACACCATTGGGCAAGCACCGGGGCTTCGTCCTCGGTCCCGGACACATACGTGGGAATCAGTTCGATGGCGTCGACGCCAAGCGCTCTGAGCTGTCTGACGGACCGTGCCGCCGCGTTTTCGTATGGGATCCCGCGCTTGCCAAACTCACGCTCCACCAAGGCATCCGGGGTCTCGCCGAAAACTGCGACGCGCGCGGACACGCCGCTGTGAACAAGATCGGCGGCTTCAAGCACCCCGGCGCCATCCGCATCGACCATCACGACAATGGCGTCGGCCGGTTCCAGGCGATCATTGACAACGAGTGCCCATCCAGCCGCACGCAGAATTGGGCGTCGAATCGGGGCTATAGCTACGCAGGCGAGACCCAACAGCATCGCTGCCAGCAGAGTCCTCGTATAAAGCCGTCGAGCCATCGTTTTTTGCATGGTTCAGACTGATTGCAAAACGGGTTCCGCCCCGAGACTCTAAACATCAGTGAAAGGGCTAAGTCGCGATCCTTTATCTCAAGAAGCTCCGGCGTCAGTTGGATTTCACCGGTCCGGCGCTCACTCCTTGAGATGTGGGAAGGGACTGCAACGCGGACTTGATCCAATACAGACTTTTCTCGGGATGTTCCTCTCGCGCTTTGATGAACTCGTCGACGGTTTTGTATAAGACTGAGGTTCCTCCCGCCGGAACTGCCGCTTGCAGTTTCATTTTCGACTCGACCGGCGTCTCGCCCTCGTAAGTCCGTTGCAGCAGGCGAAATTTTTTCGACTGCACCTTCGGCATCCAATCCAGCGGCTCAAGCGTGGCCGCTTTGCTAAGAAACTCGGGTTTGATAAAGTTGGGCCGCTCCTCCTCTGGCACGAAGGGCGACTTTCCCATCCAGGTGGGCCAATCGCCCCACGGATCGAACGCATCCAGCACTTTGATCCTGGGGTCTGCCGCCGCTGCCAGAATTCCCACCGTCGCTCCGGAAAATTGGCCGAAGAGGCCGACGCGGTCCATATCGAGGTCGCCGCGCGACCCCAGGTAACTCACCACCATCTGTACGTCGTGCGCCGACTCGGCCAGGCTCTGCTGCAATTCACTCACAAACCATTTGTTTAGGCCAATGTCATGGTAGCGGTGACCGGTCAGCGCCGTAACCAAGCCCACCGCGGCAAAACCATCCTCGGTCGATAATTGCTGGAAATTTGGGTCTTTAAAAGCGTCCGTGTCCGTGGGAAAGCCGTTGAGATAAATGATGACCGGAGGTTTTTTCACGCCCGTCGGCTTCATCAGCCACAAGTCGATCGGATCGGCCAATCTCCACTGCACCCGGATCAACGAAATGCTGTATCCGGGCTCCTCGTTCAGAACCGCGACCATCGCTGGAACCGGTTTGAGAGTGCTTTTCTCCAACGTGGGTGAAGTCATGTCCTCGACCACGTCCTTAAAGCGTGGGTCCGTGAGATTGGCGATTCGGGAGATTTCCGGTTCCGTTTGCGCGCTGCTGTTCGGGCAAAAAAAGCAGAGTAGTACGATTCCCCCGAAAATGGCCGTGAAGCGATTCCGTGACACTAGTCTTCTCCTCTGGTTGATTTTGGTCGATGCGAACGCCCCATAGCGCCGCAAGATCCACTCTTAGGTTTTGATGCTATCAAGGATTTTGATGCTATCAAAAATACGGGCGAACTGTTGGAAACAGTTCGCCCGGGTTGAAGTTGCAAAGTTGAGTTATTGTTTAGCCGTCGCCTCTTTCGGGACTGAAGCGCCGCCCATCTCCGTAACATCGATCTGGATCTCCTTTACGTCGGTGGTAGTGCCGATGCACGCGGTGTGCGCGGGCGTTGTAAACGTCGAGATAACGCGACCACCCGCTTCGCCACCCTTGTCGGCGTCGGTTTTGGCGGGGTTGCAGCCGAGTGCAAGGGAGGTGCGGGTCCCGTTGGTTGGGGCGGCACCAATGGCGGTCCCGTTGGCGTCACGCTGTTGGAAGCGAGTGTGCCAGATCTGGACTCCCGGATCGACGTTCCCGTTAGTGTCGGTGGTTTTCAGAGCCGGAATGAAATCAGGCGCTGTGTTAACAACGGTCGTATACAGAGTGCTGACCAGGTCCGCAGCGTCGGTTCCCACGGAGCTGAACATGCGTACATTGGTCCAGGCGGTGTAATTCCCGGCGCGCACGTTGGGGTAAGAGTCCAGGATACCGGCCACGGGTGGCCAGATGCTGGCTTCGCTCGCAGGAAAGGTGATGGAGGTGGGGAGTACCCCGCCCGGGGAGAAGCCCGGAACGCTAATCGGATCCTCACCATCGAGTGATAGGTAGCTGTAGTTCGAGCCGCTAAGCGCGCTGACGTTGCCGAAGCTCCAGAAGGAGTAGGCAATCCCGTCGTTGGTATAGGGGCCACTACCAGCACCGGAATACTGAACGCCGCCGTAGTGGACGCCGCTGATCGTGGCGCCGTTGACGACTTCACCGGTGCCGATCCCACGAGTACGAGCGCCAAGTGGGGCGGTGCCGCCGCAGGGCAGCGAGCTAAGTGGGTTGCTCGAGCCGACACCGGTTTCCTGGCTAGCGCTGGTGCCGGTGTAGATGCCAAGGCCATTGTTGGCGGTTGCCCATGCGCCGGCCGGGGGGTCTGTTTCGACTTGGCGACGGAAGACGCCCATTTCAGTCGTAGTCATCGTGCCCGAGAGCGGCTCGCGCAGCCACACGTTAATGGGACCCGGAGAGGTTGCGCCCGAGAAGATGCTTGTGTTGCAGTTCGCGCCGGAGAAAAGGGTCTGAAGCTGAGCGTCCGTCGCGTCCGTTACTCCATCAAACGCACCCGTCTTGTTGCTGACAACGAAAACGATCGGGAATACACCGATGTTGTATGACGTTGCCGCCGCAACCGTGGAGTTGGTGAAGGGATCGTGTCCACTGATGTTAAAGGCCGCCACGAAGGATTCCCCGGTCGAGTAGGTACCACTACCATTGTTGATGCCGCTCTTGATCGGGGTGCCCTCCAGAAGGGCGAGTTGAGCTGCGGTACCGCCCGCGGCGTACACTGGGCAGGTGCCAGAGGGGTTGGTGCCGTAGCCAAGTCCGTCGAGCCCGTCACCCTGGCCTGAAGCCGTCGTCTTCATGCCGTTGCCGAGAGCGGAGTTCACGCGGCACGTCTCAAACATCGCATCTTCCGGACGAAGCTCGCTCAGCAGCGCGTTGATTGCGGAGCCGGCTAAGAACAGATTTTGCACATCGGTAGGCACGGTTCCATTATCCGCGCCCCAAAGCCCCGCGCTGATTTTTTGTCCCACGGTACTCCAAACATAGCCCGACGGAGCATAGACTTTGCATTTCGGGTTAGCCCAGTAGCATTTGTTGGCAATAATGGTGTCCGGCTTGATGTAATACCAGACATTCCGGGTTCCCGAAACCGGCGAATCCCAAATGATCCAGATGTCGCCTGTGTCGTAGATGGGGCTTCCGCCTACATAGCCGTTCGGACGAGTGTCTACCAGGTTGAACTTCGTGTTGTCGGTGTAGTGGTAGCACGGAGGATGGACGGCTTGAGCCGCGCTCGGGCAACCTTGGTTAGCTTGGTTAAAGGTTCCCAAGCCCATGGCCTGCCAAACTCCGGACGAACCGGCCATCGCGACTCGAGCCACCGAGGTGACCACTGCCGACGATCGAGCGGGAGCAAACATTGCAGCCGCGGCCACGAAAAGCACCGCGACAGATATCTTGATTCTCGACATTTCGTTTCTCCTTGTAATTTTGTAGCGAATTTTGAGCTTTAACTGTGAGTTACGCGAGGACGCAAGTTGAAAATCAAACCGATCGAACAGTCTGATCCTCCTTAAGTTCAAGAAACTATTTGCAGGATTCAAGAAACCTATTCGCAGGATTCAAGAAACCCATTCACCGGGTCGAACGCAGCATAGACCAAAGGTCGCGGTTCGAATGTGAAACGTCAGCGAAATTTGTGTTAATGATTTGTTACGGCAAAGCTGATATCCACAGGTGCTTCCCGGCATTTTTTCACGCAAAATTAATCTTGCGCGGCTGGTCCGTCCTCTACAATCGCTCGTCTTTCTAACAACCCATTTCTAGCAAATTGCCGCCCGACGTTTAGAGAGGCGGAGCTTTGAGCTTCCTTCTTATGCGTGTACGGATTCGTATTTTTAATTCCGCCCTGTTGCCGATATTGTTGGCATCATCTCTGTTTGCAGCGGGTCTTCAGCAGAAAGCTGGCGGGGCCGCAACCAAAACGTCCATTAGCGGCGTGGTCACGGATAAGACAGGAAACGTTTTGGCGGGCGCGAAGGTGGTGATCAGTGGCCCCGAGAAACGTGAAGCGCAAAGCGCCAGCGATGGTGGGTACTCGTTCACCGGCCTCAAACCGGGAAATTACACGCTGACTGTAACTTTTGCGAACCTTCCGCCGCTGGTGTACTCCGATATTAACCTGACGGCCGGCGCGGAGCTTCCTATCGACGTTGCTCTGGAGGGAACAGCTCCTTCCGCAGCGAACGAGCAAGCCGCCCCATCGCAGCCAGAGCCGTCGTCACAACAACCGCAATCAATCCCGCTGCTGCCGCCCCCGACTCCAGTCATGCCGGTCCTGGCCGGCCAGGCACAGAGTGAAGGTGCTGGCGCTGGCAATGGCTCGATCAGCGGAACGGTCACCGATCCCCAGGGCGCCGTGGTACCCGGCGCGAAGTTGTCGCTGACTGGTCCCGCCAATTTCAAGAGCGAGGCGGTCAGCGGCGCCAACGGAGTCTATGCTTTCACCAACCTGGCGCCAGGCACGTACACCCTGACCATCACGGCGCCCAACTTCACGCAGAAGGTGTTTTCCGATATCAATGTGGCAACCGGCTCTGGACTGCCCCTCGACGTTTCATTGGAATTGCCTTCGGCGACCGAGAATGTCAACGTGGAATCCGGCAACCTGGGTCATGTGGAAACCGGGAGCGCGACGGTATCGGGAACGATCGAGCAGAAGGAAGTGGTCGGCCTCCAACTCAATGGCCGCAACTTCTCGCAGCTGATCGCTCTGGCGCCGGGCGTCAGTAATCAAACCGGCCAGGACGAAGGGAAAGTGGGTGTCGTCGGGAGCGTCAAATACAGCGTGAACGGCGGACGCGTTGAATACAATTCTTTCGAAATTGACGGCAGCGATGTACTCAACACCGGATTGAACCGATCCGCGAGCGCTCTGGTTGTTTACCCGAGCATTGACGCGATTCAGGAAGTGAAGGTTCTGACCTCGAACTACGGTGCCCAGTACGGCCGCACCGCCTCCGGCACGGTCCAGGTGACCACCAAGTCGGGCACTTCAAGCTTTCATGGCGGAGTGTACGATTTCGTCCGCAATGAGGCGTTTAACGCGCGAAATTATTTTGATCTCACCAGCAAGGCCCCGCTCTACCGCCGTCAGGACTTCGGCGGGAACATCGGAGGACCCTTGATTATTCCCCATGTGTACACCAAGAAGGACAAGACCTACTTTTTCTTCTCCGAAGAAGCGCGGCTGGAAAAGAGTCCCATCGATTACAACCAGGCGGTCCCCGGACTGAAAGAGCGTGGTCTTATCATGACGCCACAGGGGATTCAGCAAAATCTGGGGGTGAACCCGAATGCTCCGGGGCAGGTCGCACAGATATTCGACTTCTCGGACGTTTGCCCGCCGTACGGCAGTTCGCCCACCTTTGACCGGCAGCAGTACCCGGACTGTCCCTCCTTCGGAAACTTTGGATCGACGAACACCCAACTACCTGCCTATTACCTGGAGGGTGCCCCAGCGGGTTCAGGCGCGCTTGTTCCTTTTGGAGTGGACAAGAATGCGCGAGCTATCTTGAATGCGAATCTTTTCCCGCTGCCGAATTCAGCTACAGGCTGCAACTATGCCCTGCCCATTACAACGGTTTTGGGGCCTGATGATCCCGATCGATGCTATGTAGCTTCAGTTTCTCCCTCTACTTATTGGCGCGAAGAGTTGTTCAAGATTGACCACAACTTGACGGAGAAGTTAAGGCTCTCGTTCCACTACATTCACGACGACTGGAACACGACGGTACTGACGCCGCAATGGAACTACCTGAGTGTGACCAGTCCGGCCGCGGAGACATTCCCGACAATTCAGAATAGCTTCGTCGGGCCCGGACTCAGCCTGGTTGCAAGTGCCACTGACACGATCACGCCAACCCTCATCAATACCTTCGTTCTTAGCTACGTGAATTCCAAAATTACCTTGGCTGACAAGAACGGCCCCGGTGGTGCACAGTTTCAACGCGATCCCGCACTCGATCAGCCGCTGATCTCAGGCAGCCAACCCGGTTGCGATCCGGCTCTTAGCCGCGATCCTGCGACTTTGTTGCCCGAGTGCGCCATCGGTTACATCTTTAACAATGGGTTCGGCGGAAAAATGCCGGGCGTCGCGATCCTGGGGAGTAACGCCGCCTACGGAGGCCGCGGATTTGTTGAGGATCCTTCGTATATGCCATGGGAGCATTCGAATCCGACGTACTCCGCTCGAGACGACGTGGGAAAGCAGCTCGGCAGGCATACGCTTACCTTCGGTGCGGAGTACGTTCTCTATCAGCGCAACCAGGATAACAATGTGATTGGCGCTGCCTCTGGGGATCTTCAAGGGTTGCTGACATATAGCAATCTTTCTAATAGCACGGGAAATGCATTCGCCGACTTCCTGGCACAGCAGGTACCCGGGAGAACGCCCGACCCGCATGGGTTCATTCAAAGTTTTACCCAAGACTCCGCGCAGCATCGTTACTATCAGCGCTATCAACTGGCCGAACCCTATTTCCAGGACGACTGGAAGGCGACTAGCCGTCTCACTGTCAATCTTGGTCTGCGCCTCAGCCTGTTTGGAACCTACAGCGAAAAGAATCGTGCTGCTTGGAATTGGGAGGCATCGCGGTTTGATAAGACGCGCTTTAGCGTGGATCCACAAAGCGGGATTTTGCTGGACGGCGGAAATCCAGTTACATTCGCGCCAGACAGCTTCTCCTTGGATCCGGGCGTGATAAGCGCTCTCGGCTTGGTCCAATGTGGAGAGGGTGGAATTCCGGCAGCTTGTATGAGTGGGCACCTGTTCAATTGGGCCCCACGTGTCGGATTCGCTTGGGATCCGAAGGGCGATGGCAAGACTTCCATTCGCGGTGGATACGGTATCTTCTTCGAGCATGGTACTGGCAACGAGGCCAACACCGGGTCGCTTGAAGCCAGCGCTCCGGTCGTGCTCAGCGTAACGCAGCCCAACCCATACAGTCTGATGTGCATCGGAAATGTCGGGTACGGGACGGCTTTCAACCAACAGGTGGGCAGTGGCAACTATTGCGGCGGCGCCACGCAACCGGCGGGTTCGCTATATCCGATAGATGTTACGTCAATTCCCACCCAAGCAGTCTGGCCCTACGTGCAGCAATGGAGCTTCGGCATACAGCGCGAATTACATCACAATTTTGTGATCAATCTTGCCTATGCAGGAAGCAAGGGAACACATCTGACCGTTGAGCGCCAACTTAACCAATTGCCGCCGCTCCCATTGAACGAAAATCCCTTTGGTCCAAATGAGCCTTTAACGTTGAACGATTGTACGGTCCCCCCCGCAGGTTCATCCGGTGAAGTTTTCCCAGGGGACGGCACCACTCCGTTCCAATTGGAAAGCGGGACGATCGTCGGGCCAGCCAGCCCTGCGTACCAGCATCTGCAAGCGGCATGTGCGAACCTGCACATTCCGAACGTAAACTCACTGCCAGGACGTCCCTACCTAGGCCTGGGTAGAATTCTCTCCCTTCAGAACGTCGCCAATTCTTCCTATCACGCGCTTCAGTTCACGGCGCGACGGACGAGTGGTGCGCTCACCACCGGGCTCTCTTATTCCTACAGCCACTCCATCGACGACTCTTCCGACCGCAGCGATCCGGTCCTTGTGGACTCCTACGATCTTCGAGAGAACCGAGCCAGTTCGAATTTCGACGAGCGGCATCTGCTAACGCTGAGCTACATTTATCAGTTTTCGTTTAGAGGTCTTGTCAGTGGCATCTCCAACTGGGCCAATGGGCGAGAGTCGAAGAACCCGCAAGATCCGACGCCCTCGGCTGCCCGCTCGGGGTTTGGGCAACGAATCGCGGACGGCTGGGAATTTTCCGGCATAACGCTTTTCCATTCAGGCACGCCTTTCAGCGTCATCAATACAGCCGGCAACACGGGCATATCCATTACCGACAATGCCGGCGTCTCCAGCAATCTGGGAATTGCCGAATCATACCCGGACGTGGTGAGAGGAATGGCGCAGCCGGCAAACAATTTCCGGAGTTTTGGTCCTCTTCTGGCAAACCCTTCGCAATTTGTGGCTCCCCGAGGGCTGACCTTCGGCGATGCTGGGCGCAATTTTCTGAATAACCCCCATCAAATAAATTTTGATATGGCTCTCGCCAAGCATTTCAGGATTACCGAGGCGACTAATCTTGAGTTTCGTGCGGAGGCCTTCAACATCTTCAACCACACGGAGTTCCGGATTTACGATCCCGATAACCCCGGCAGCACGGGCAACAATGTCGTAAGTTGCTACGCCGGACCAGCGTATTCGGCTGGGTACAAGGGCAGCGCAGCCGATTGCGTCACCGGGGCGTCATTCTTGCATCCGGTAGACGCCCATCGCCCCCGCACGCTTCAGCTTGCTTTGAAGCTAGCTTTCTAAGGACTGAGGATTGTGAACTCGTGAATTCGGCGCTGAAACACGGAAAGGATAAACAGTTGCGCACGACGCACAAGAGATCGGATCGAGGGGGGACGACCGGCCTTTGCCTTTTCTTGCTCGTTATCGTTGCCTTCACGACTTTTAGCTGTGGTGGAAGCAGTAGCGTAGCTCCGCCACAGGTGAGCCCGCAGGTTGGCGGTAATTGGCAGTTTTCCTTGAGTACGGCCGGCACTACCTTTTTTGCCAGCCCGATACAAGGTGGTTTCCTGCTGCAGAAGAATGGCTCCGTCACTGGACAGATCGCGTTCTCAATTGTCCTACCGTCGCAAAACGGCGGCTTGCCTATAACCTGCAATAGCGGAACGGCTGTTGTGGTTGGAACCCTCAGCGGCCAGTCGGTGAATCTCACTGCCACTATCGGTTCACTGGATTATCCGAACGGTAATCCTATCTCACAAACAATCACACTCAGTGAAGGTACTCTCAGTTCCGATAACTCATCGATCCAGAACGGAATGTATACCGTTACTCCTGGCTACGGCTACGTCAACAGTCAACTCACAGCTTGTGGCACTGCCCAAGATGCCGGTACTTGGAGCGCTAACCTGGTGCCGCCACTCACAGGAGGATTTCAAGGTTTTTTCCATAGCACAAGTGCGAATCAGGACTTCCCGGTCTCCGGCACATTCTCCCAAGGTCCGAACATCGGTGCGGTCACTGGTACAGTTACGGGCACAGTTCTTTTTCAAGACCCCATAACGTTACTGAATGATTTTCCGTGCTTTGGGACTGCCTCCCTGAGCGGTACGATCAGCGGCAACAGCGTTCTCCTTCAGGTCTTCTCTTCGAGCGGTACATCCGTTGGGCAGATTGGCCAAACTCCGGGATCGTCGAATCCACCTACTGCGGTCACCTACGACAGCACGCAAGGCGGCGGGTACATCGTGCACAATGCCATGGCGGGTGGTTACGTCATATCTGCCAAGTCGTGTGGTGACACCGGTAATCTCTGTCTGGCATTAGGCGGCTCGAAGTCCTGTTCGCAACCCGTCACTCTGACTCCGTTTGCACTAACGTTTCCTCCACAGTTAGTCGGGTCGGCTGCAACCTCTCAAACGATCACTCTTACGAACAACACCAGTTCGCAGCTGAGCGGTCTAACCCTGCGCCTTGGAGACAACGACAGCCAATTGTTCTATACCTCCGGAGGCGGCGACTTTAACGGGGTGCCTAATTTCACTGAGCAGGATACTTGTTCGCAGCAGGGAACCTTTAATCTCAGTCCAGGTAGTAGCTGTGTCATTACAGTGAATTTTTCGCCACAGCAGAGTTGCCCTTGGTTGCCTCAGAACTCGGGCACAGCCAACAACCAAGGCGCGGCGCCAGCGCAATGTCCGCTTCGTCTGACTGGGGCGCTGACTGTGACTGTCCCAACAGGAAGCGCCGACCCTGACAACAAGTTTTCTGTTCCCATTACCGGCACCGGCTTGAGCTCGGTCGTCCCGTCTGTTCCCGAGATTGATTTTGGGTGGGAAGCGTTGGGCGAGGCAAGTCCCCCTGTGACGCTCAACTTCACGAATCAGAGTCCGAGTCCGGTCACAATCCTGCCTGCGGGGGGGCCCTGCGTCTCTTCGGCAACTTCCCAACCGCCGGCAGTGCCTCGTCCGCCGGTCTCAAACGGGCAACCCATGGTATCCGGTATACAGCTCGCAGAGACGGCCAATCTGGGTCTTATTGGTAGCCCCATTCTGAATCAGAGTAATATCTCACCTCCCTTGGTCAACGCCCCGACCGTGGACTTTTTTTGCGAAACGGATCCGCCTAAGTCCGAAGGCGGAAGTGGGCTTCCAAATCTCCAAGTCTCAAACGATCAATGTTCGGGCCAAACGCTCGCACCCTTCGGACAGCAGGGCAATAGTTGCGCTGTGCAAGTTACGTTTGTTCCCCAGCCAGCGACCTGGGCGGCGGCATTGAATTCCAGCCAGGGCTTGGACGACTTTCTGCAACTGAACAGCATGTGGTGTGGTGACCCGAACAATCCAGCAGAACCCAGCTGCGAGATTGATAGCGGTCGTTTTCCGGTCGAGATCAAGACGAATCCCCCGAGTCCCCTTAGGATGTTTCCGAGCGCCGGAATGGATTTCGGCAGTGTGCTCAAAGGTACCGGCAGCAATTCTATTAGCATCACGCTCTTTAATGACCCAGCGGACCCCAATGCTGGCACTGTCAATTTCACAGCCAAGCTGCTAACGGGAGCCGACTATCTCGAGAAGGACAACTGCCCTCCCACACTGGCTTCAAATCAAAGTTGCACGGTGACAGTGAAATTCACGCCAACGATCGTTGGACTCGACCCCGGAAAGATCACTTTCACGTACAGCACGTCGACCCAGATCGGGTCAGTACAGACTATTTACTTGCGAGGAATTGGGATGTAGCTTTTCCGCCGGAACCTGGCCCGAACGCATCGTCGGATACTCTCTTGGTTCGCGCAATGCCATTTATGACGCTTACATTTTTCAGATGGAGGTTAGCCGTGGTAGCGAGACGACGGATTTCCACATTTTTCTTGCTGGCCGCAATTTGTTTCCTGGCCGCGTGCGGTGGCAGCAGCCAATCCAGCCAGACTGCTCCCGCGGTTTCCATCGCTCTAAACCCCCCTCCGAGCGTTACCTCTGTGCCCGTAGGAAACACCACGGGAATCCAGCTCAACCCTGTGGTGACCAATGATCCAAACAATTATGGAGTCGACTGGGCTGTCACCTGTGCTAACAGCACAGTAGTCGGAGCTTGCGGGACCCTCAGCATCCCAACATTTCACTCAGCGAGCGGAACGCCAGTGAACTACATCCCTCCCGCTTTCCTCTATACCGGCAGTCTGATCATCAATGTAACTGTTTTCGCCACCGCCGATCACACGAAGAATGTGACTACCCCGATCACCATTACCTCTTATGCTGCTGCGCTCAAGGGGACCTATGTACTCCAGGTCCGGGGTTCTGACAGCAACCCATATCCTTATGAAAGCACCGGAGTATTCCTTTTTGACGGCAACGGCAATATCACCTCCGGGCAGCAGACGCTCAACACCGTAGGTGGCTTTTCCGCCACCTACAACGTCCAGGGCTCAAGTACGCCAAGCACCTATTTCGTAGGTCCGGATGGCCGTGGTTCGATAACACTGAACCTGCAGCCAACCGGAACGGCTGCCCCGATCCAGGACACCTACGCCTTCATTGTCGTCTCGAGCGCAGAAGCCCTGGTGGCGGACGTGGAGCCGAATTTGGGGAATTCTGCTTCCGGCACTTTGGAACTACAAGACCCATCCGCCGTGACGACCATGCCCACGGGCGGCTATGCTTTCGTCGCGAACGGCAGTGACTCTGGCAGCGCCAACGGTCCAGGTGGAGGCATCCCGGTCCCCACAGCCTTCGGTGGTGTCTTCAACATTGACAACAATCCATCTACGGGTTCGATCTCAGGTCAAGGCAGCCTGGCCGATCAGGATTACTACAACTCCACCGGCAGCACACGGAAGCTTCTAAGTTGCGTGGCACCAGCTGGCGTGACCGGAAGCGTGTCGCCGCCTACTTCGATCGGGATCGTTACGATAACGCTCACCGGAACTACATGTTTTGGGCAGACGCTACCTGCTTCTATTCAGTTCACCGGTTACATCGTCGACACGACCCACATTCGCCTGATTGAGAGCGATGACGTAGACGGTACCGGAGGGTTCCTGACAGCTGGAATCGCCGTCAACCAGGGCAGCGCCGCCGGTACGTTTACCGCTGCGTCTCTAACCGGTCCTTACGTGTACGGCGTTCTCGGGTATGACATCAACGCAGGCGCTCCGTCATCTTTCACGTCGGCCGGTGTGATCAACGCCGATGGCGGAAGCAACATTACCGGGATCAACGATACTTTTTATTCAGGCGCCTCTGCAGCTTATACGGACAACGCTCTTACGGGGACATACTCTATGGATGCGAACCAAATTGGACGGGCAGACGTGGCGCCGAAGTTCTCGGGATCCTCTCCGAAGCCCAAGGTTAGCCTCTTGGCGTACCTCACTGGCAATGGAACGCCGCCTTTGATTCTCTGGGCCGAGGGAGAAGACACAAATTTTCCGGCGATCGGAACCGGAATCGCTTATCCGCAGTCGGCGAATGCTTCCTCCCTTTCCTTCGGCAATCCGGAGACCTACGGGTTTAGCCTGACGCAAATCCCCGGTGAAATCGATGGCAGCGGCACGATGCAGTCCGCGATCAACGGAGTCTCTGGCACCCTGACGGGAACACTGGACAACACCGATAACAACAACTTCCCATCAGCAAGCGGCTCCCCTCTTCCGCTTCTGGACACGTTTGTGTTGCCCGCAGACAGCTTCGGCCGTATCGCCGGCACATTTATGAACGCTGGTGGAGCCGGTCCTTATTTCGAATACTACCTGGTCGACGACGACCATGGCTTTTTTGAAGAAACCGATCTGCTTACTTCAGGCCAAGTCGGAATCGGCTATTTTGCTCAGGCATGCGATGTCACGAGTTCCACGAGTTGCCAGGTGGCCGCCGGGACGTCTTTTGCGAGGCGCGCGTCGAAATGGAGAAACTCCCGGAATCTCAACAAGAAGGGGGGATAGGTCAGGAGACACGAACGGGAGCGATCTTGGGCTGATGCTTTAGCCCGTCTCGGTGGTCATCTCAGAAAGTTGGCACTCCCGTTGAAGGCGTGTCTTCCCCGGTTGCCGTCTTTTGGATCGCTAGTTGGAGACTCACTGGTTGTGCCGCTAGTCTAATTTTCTCTTCAGGAGATTGTAAATGAAACGATTTTGTAGGTTTGCGCTGTCGCTGGCGTTAGTATCCAGCCTGTTCCTTGCGGAAGCACAGGATACATCTAAGAGCACGAAGAAAAGGGCTTCCGGACCATCCGTAACTCAGCAGCTCACGGAGATGAAGCAGGCAATCGAAGCTCAACAACAGGCGATCGAAGCTCAACAACAGCGGATAGCGGCATTGGGCCAACAGGTTCAGAGCCGCGACCAACGGATTGAGCAGCTCGAACGAAAGCTTGATCAGAGCCAGACCGCGGTCACGCAGGCTGAGGCAAAAGCGGATTCTGCCTCATCACAAGCCGGTGAGCAGGGAAAAACCGTCGCGACTCTCTCGAGCGACGTCACCGACTTGAAGCTGAATACAACGAACATGGCGCAGTCTCTTCAGGACACGCAGAAGTCGGTAAAAGAAGAAATTGAGAGCCCGCTCGCGGTTCACTTCAAAGGCGTCACCCTTACGCCTGGCGGTTTCGTGGCCGCAGAATCTGCCTATCGGAATCGTGCTCTCGGGGCCGACATCAATACGCCTTTCAACAGCATCAACATGCCTGGGGCCGGCCAGAATGCGGTGTCCGAGTTCTATGGTTCCGGTCGCCAGTCCCGCATTTCTTTGCTCGCTGAGGGCAAGGCGGACGACTTCAAGATGAGCGGTTACTACGAAGCTGATTTTCTCTCAGCGGGCATTACCTCCAACAACAACCAGAGTAACAGCTACACTCTTCGCCAGCGCCAGGTATGGGGACAAGTGTCCTTGGGCAGTTCGAGCCTGACTGGCGGGCAGATGTGGAGCCTGCTGACCGAAACCAAGCACGGCTTGGATAATCGGACGGAAGCTCTTCCCATGACTATCGACGCACAATACAACGTCGGCTTTAGCTGGGCTCGGCAATACGGCGTCCGCTTCGTTCAGAATTTCGGCAATCGCTTCTGGATAGGCGCCTCCGTGGAAAACCCGCAAACCACTTTTGCAGCACGTGGAAACGCGGCGAATTTCGCTTTGGGCAGTCCTGGTAGCGGTGGTGGGCTGTACAACTCGGGCATTACGAACTGCACCACCACCACGGTAACTGGCACCGGTGGAACGATCACCAGTGTCTCGACCAGTTGCACTCCAGCTGCCACTTATTCCTTCAACGCCATGCCGGATTTCATTGTCAAGGCTGCCGCAGAACCTGGTTTTGGCCACTATGAAGTGTTCGCCATTCTCAGCCGCTTCCGCGATCGCGTTTATCCCTGCGCTGAGCCCCCAGCTGCTTCGAACTGCAACGGAACAATTTCAGCATTGGGCGCCTACAACAGCTCTTTCAACGTGGGTGGATTCGGGGGGAACGCGCGCATCACCTTGTTCAAGCAACTGGATATCGGGGCTCATTTTCTTACCGGCGAGGGTATCGGCCGCTATGGCAGCGGGGGTTTACCGGATTCGACCGTTCATGCCGATGGCACTTTAGCCCCCTTGCGGAGCTATCAAGGCTTGGCTACCGTTGAGTGGCACACAAAGAGGTTGGACTTTTATGCCAACGCTGGCGACGAGTACGTCCAGAGACGCTGGCAGTTTGATCCAAACAATCCTGTAAGTCCATACACGCCGGTGGGGTACGGATCTCAGTTCTCTAACGTGGCCGGTTGTTATACCGAAACGGCGCCACCAATAACGGGAACCAATGGTTTCACTTTCGGCTCTCTTTCAAAATGCAATGCGGACACGAAGAGCCTGGTCGAGGGCACACTCGGGTTCTGGATCAAGGCTCACAGCGGTCCTCATGGGAGGCTTCAGTTCGGTCCACAATACTCGTATGTTTCGCGCTATGCTTGGACCGGTACCAACGGGATAGTATTCGCTTCGCCTCACGGAATCGACAACATGTTCTTCACGTCGTTCCGCTACTATTTGCCTTAATCCGTGGCCTCGCTCCGGTTCTCGTATCGGGGCGAGGGCTTCGAGCCTAATACGGTCCACGCGGTTGAAGATCGGATGTCAATCGTGCCGCTGGCGATCGTTTTGTTGCCTGAAGGATTGCGATCCGCATCTGCCGCTCGTTGCAATTGCGGGAGTGGTAGGGATCCTTGTCCGTGCGCGAGCACCACAAGCTTCGATTGTCATCTCAAATACGAGGTGTGGGGAGTTGACCGGAACCGCCAAGGATCATTCACCGCAAATTAAGTTACCTAAAGAAAAGCGGCTGTCCCATCCGATCAAGGATAACGAGCACCGCAAGAACCGGTTGCTAAATCGGCCGGGCGGATTTTTCGACCGACGGCCCCCGCGAGTTCTCGCTCTTGCATTGCTGCTGACTATCATTGCTGCTCCGTCCTTGCTGCCCAGGTTCAGCGTGGTCGATAACGACATTTGGTGGCATCTGAAGGTCGGAGATTGGATCATTGGGCACTCCACCTTTCCCCGCACCGGAATCTTGTCCCGTACCGCCGCCGACCGCCCGTGGATGGCTTATAGCTGGATGTACGAGGTGCTGCTTTCATTTTTCCACGGCAGATTCCATCTCATGGGCGTTGCCGTCTACGGCCTCCTGCTCACACTCGCAGTCACCTATAGCATCTTTTGGATGACACGCCGTCTAGCAGGCCGTTTCTGGGGACCGTCCTTGCTGGCCACTTTGTGCTGCGCCGCATTTCTCTTCAAGATCTATCCCCGGCCTGCATTCTTCTCCATGATGTTCTTCGCGATTACGGTCACGCTACTTCTGGAGGCCCGGCGAACCGGCCGCCTGCAGATGCTTTATTGGTTGCCGCCCCTATTTCTTGTGTGGGCGAACGCACATATCCAATTCATATATGGACTGTTTGCTGTTGGTTTATTCGTAACTGTAAATCTCGTGCAGGATTGGGCGTCGCATCGGGGGCTTTCAACAGATTTTTTTTATTCACCATTGTCGCCTTCGCGAACGCTGCTTGTCTTGCTGGGAGCTTGCGTGCTCGCTACCTGCGTTGGCCCATACTCCTATCATCTTTATTCCATGATTTTTAGCTACGCAACGTCGAAATTTCCCTACGCCCACATTGCTGAATTTCAGGCTCTTCACTTCCGCACGTACACCGACTTCGTGCAGCTGTTGTTGGCGCTATTTGCATTCTTCACATTGGTGCGAAGGAGACCACTGGACCTTTTTCTGCTGAGTCTCTTGTTAGTGGCCACCATCGTGGGATTCCGCACTGCGCGGGATGCTTGGTTCATCTGCATTCCAGCGACGGCGTGCCTGGCTGAAGCGTTCAGGAGCCCCGCCCCAGAGCCTGGAGAGACCATCATCGAGAAAACTAGTCTTGCGGTCGTACTGGCTGTGCTCATTTTTCTGTACGCCCAGCTTTTGAATGTGAACACTCAAGACATGCGCCTGGTTATTGCTTCCCACTATCCTGTGCGCGCAATCAACTTTCTTGGCGACCATCCGCAACCCGGGCCACTGTACAACACCTTCAATTGGGGCGGGTTTATCGCCTGGTACTTGCCGGATTACCCAGTGGCCATCGACGGACGCACCGATCTCTACGGAGACGAGATCGACATGCGCTTCTACAAAACCGAGAACGGAAACCCATCGTACATTGACGATCCATACCTCAATGAAGCCAGGCTGGTTGTGCTTCCAAGGGAAACGCCATTGGCAAATCTGCTCAATTCAGATTCCCGGTTTACTCTGATCTATGGCGATTCGCTGTCGATGGTCTTTGTAAGGAAGTGATGTGAGGATCTCTGACGATGGGACATGTGGTGTGAATTGGCCGTCTGTACCTTCACAGAGCTTTCTGTCGGTTACGTTATTCTTTTATTAGATCGCTCTCGCGGAACGCAAAAGGAGACGAATAGATCGAGGGTCTGTCCTGCTTCAGCTGGAAATGGAGAAAGCGTTCATCCGTTAAGATAACGGAGCGAACACATGAAGAAGCAACGCAAGCACTACACGCCGGAAGAGAAGGTTGCCATTCTAAGGCGGCATTTGGTGGAAGGAGTGCCTATCTCAGACCTGTGTGACGAACGGGGACTGCAGCCAACCGTGTTCTACCGCTGGCAGAAAGAGTTCTTCGAGAACGGAGCGGCGGCTTTCCAACAAAGGGGACGCACCAACCATCAGCCTGAACAGGAACGAATCGCCTATCTGGAGTAGTTTATCGCCAAGGACTTCAAGGAGTTTATCCGCATTTCGGGTATGACGCCCGTCAGGACTTCGCCGTATTACCCGCAATCGAACGGCAAAATCGAGCGTTGGCACAAGTCACTCAAACGGGAGTGCATCCGGCCGGGAACACCGCTGTCGCTCAAGATGCGCGGCGTCCGGTTCAGGTTTACGTGGAGCATTACAACAACGTGCGTCTCAACAGGGCCATCGGCTACATCACGCCAAAGGACATGCTTGCGGGGCATCAGCAGGAGATTCAGGCCGAGCGGGATCGGAAGTTGGAAGCGGCGAGGGAACAGCGGAAGAGTCGCCGCCAGCGGGCCGCGTGAAGAACGAAGAAGCCTGGTCTCCGGGCAGCCCGAGGAACGGAAGAACCGTCCGGTAAGAGCGGTATTTTCGCCCCTCACAGATTGCAACGAATGCTACCAATGGGATAGAAACGAAGGGCCATCGAATACCCCGCGTGGGAAAGCATAGGGCAACGGGCAGGTGTGGCGAGATTTAGCAGACTGATCACTACGAGAGGAACACCATGGCATTTGAGGACATCAGGGTGCACGTGCGGCTTAGGCTGTTCGCGTTATGGACTTCGGTCATGTTTTTTTACATCTATGGAGACTACTTCCAGCTGTACGAAGCCGGCCAGTTGCAACAATTGATCGCGGGAAGGATGCCCTTCGCTGCCATTTCTCAGGGAGTGTTGCTGGGGATGGCTGGCGTGATGGTAGTTCCCAGCCTGATGCCCTTTCTTTCACTCGTGCTGCCGGTGCGACTTAATCGCTGGCTGAATATCATTTTCGGCGTGATATATAGCCTAATTATGGTTGTCGCGTTCAAGAGCAGCTGGTACTTCTACATCCTGTTTGGCGTAATCGAAATCATATTGACTCTACTTATCGTCTGGTATGCGTGGACCTGGCCCAAGGAGGCACGCAACCGGTAGCAACATCAGATATCCAAACGGACGGACCGGATAATTGTGGACCTCTTCCTTTTCGCGACGCTTCACCACTGTTCCGGTTTGTCAATCACGGGTTTATGGGCCATCCGAAAGTTGAGACGGATGGACGTGGGGCAGCTACAATGACCTTGCCCCATGAGGCGGAATACTCACTAACGGAAAACGTTACTTTTCCATTTCAAGCTGAACCAACACAGGTCCTTCACAAATCATGGAGGCGGGGCCGAGCCTTTGGTTCGACAATTGGAATCGAAATCTTGTCTACCGCAGCATATAAACAAGTATCCCGCCCCCCGGACAGTCCTCAAGTAAGTTGGGCGCAGCGGATCCGGTTCAATCTTGTGTCGAAGGCGCCGCACACATGCGTCCACACTCCGCGACTCCACATTATTCTGAGCGCCCCAGACCGCATCCAGCAGTTGATCACGGCTGAATACGCGCGCCTGGTTGTTTATAAGGTAGTACAGCAGGCGGAACTCGAGATTTGTAGCTTCGATTTCGCGACCGCGAACCAAAATCCTCATCGTACCCGGATTGATCTCGATGTCTCCGGTTTTCATCGTGGGATTGAGTGTTCCTAACGCAGCGTCGAAAAATGGCGGTGGCATGCGAGTCCAATCATTCGCCTCTCGCCGAGCGACCCGGCGAATGACGGCTCGTACGCGCGCTACAATCTCGCGGCCACTGGACGACTCCGTAATGTAATCGTCTGCTCCCGCCTCCAGACCAAGGATCCGCTCTTCCTCCGACGCAGTCGCCGAGAGAAAGATCACTGGAATCCCAGCCCTTCGAATTCCTTGGCAAAGTTCGAGTGCAGGTCCCAACGTTATCGTGGTCCGAATCATGACTAAGCTCGGACGCAACTGCTCCATCCGTTGAATCAGATCGCCTCCGATGGGAAAAACGCGGACTGCCAAGCCCTCATGCGCTAGATAATCGATCGCAAGTCTTTCTACACTCGATTCGCATTCCGTAATAATGCAAAGCTGAGGCATTCTGCTTCTGCTTTGGACGCGACTCCCTCTCCGGTTGAAGACTTTCTCCTTTTCAATCACGTACATGGGTCACCACCACCGAGCCCCGCTATGGAGTCTGGAAAGTAAGAAACGACAAGCCGGACTAATGCGAATCCGCCGATCCATCTGTTTTTCTGGAATCCGCTGAAGGGTCTCCTGAAGAATAAAGCGGCGTCATGGTTCCAAACCCCCGCGCAGGAAGGGATGTGCTGGGAAGAGATTTCTGTACGCCGTGCTGGGTTTCCTGGACTTGGATCGCAAAGTTGGTTCCGCTAGCGACCGGCTTGTAGGCACTAACTGCATAGATAAACGACGCGCGCGAATCATTCAGAACGAAGCTCACCGCATCGGCTGAGGTCTTCCAGACTGGGTAAATAAGGCCACCGAGTACTTCGGTCGACCCCCCTT
Organism: Terriglobales bacterium; assembly: GCA_963762965.1. GTDB lineage: Bacteria > Acidobacteriota > Terriglobia > Terriglobales > Acidobacteriaceae > DATBAX01. The sequence continues at coordinate 2,218,571 of CAVXME010000001.1, read as the reverse complement.
CTGTGGTTTCTATATTGGTGCCGATGCCCTCCGTTTTCAGACCAAAAATCCACAATCTGCCGCCCTTATTTATTATCTTTGTGGTATTACCCTCGGGATTAATTTGCCTGGCAAATACATTTTGCGGAAACACAATTTGCCATGGCTCCGCAGCTACATTTTCCACAAACAGCGTCCCTGATCCCCGGCTAGTGTTCCGATACGCAACGGTCGTGGGCTGCACACCGATCAAAGAATCACGCAAAACCAGCGGTCGAGCTGAATCTTGCTGAACAAAGATGACGCCCGGAGAAGGATGAGGGTAGAAGGCTCCTATTCTAAAGTGGTCCAACGTTATGTCAGATGCTCCACTTTCAATCTTCAAAAAGGGCGCGGGTCTCTGAGCATTAACGAAGGTCTCTCCCGAAGGGTTCAATGAGGAGTTAAAACCCTTCAACATGCGGAGTTTGCCGCCAACTAGAATAGTCTGGGTAACCCGGTATACTCCGGTCGGAAAGTACACCGTCGTGGCTCCGGAATCGATTGCTTTCTGAATTGCCACCGAACTGTCTGCCGTTCCGGTTGGGTCTGCCCCGTAGGCTGTGACACTCTTCCAATTGCTCAGATTCACATCTTCAAAGCAGGGTGTCTCCTCGACCGGAAGGTTTAACGACGAAGCCTTGCCTCCGAACGGGGTCACCACCGGCCCGGAATCATACTCGGTAATCGATGCACCAGGTTGGCCCTGCAACGCGGAAGCATATCCTGACGAACGAACATCTCTTGCATAGAGCGTTCCCAGATTTTGAATCCCCGAAGATTGGGAAGCACCACCCTGCAAAATCGCCCCGGTCAAGGTAATTAAACCGGCGGCGTTCTGGTTGTAAACTGCGCTTACACTATTCGCTGAAAATAGATGCCGGATGGAAAGCACGTTGCTCGCATTGTAGATGCCATACAGCTTTTGATTCAGAAGAGTTAGATCTTCGAATGTGAGACTGTACTCATTGTTAGCTACCTTAATGCCGTAATCGAAACCATTGATAACCAGGTTCTTCATCAAGCAAGGCCCGCTCGCGTAACGCAGCAACGACAACCCGATCGCACCCGAATGATTGGGATCACTCGATTGGAGAGTCACGTTTCGCAGAGCGCAATAGTTATTTCCCAGGAAATCGAGGGCGACGGCGCCGGGATTTCCACGACCCACATCAATCGTCATATCGAAAATATTGTTGTCGAAAGCGGCGTTGCCTCCCCCCTTTGGACCGCCGTTTTGGGATGCGAGTGTCACAACGTCGGCGGGAGCCGCGGCGCTTCGATAAAGCGGATTGTTGTCCGTGAGCTGGATCATTGTGGTGGCGCGGTTTTCGCCCTGCAACGTAAGGAGAGAGTCCCACTGCCCCTTCAGATTTTTCTCAAGGAGCGGACGGGATACCAGATACGTTCCGGCCGGGAAATAAATAATCCTAGGGCCTCGCTGCGGATGATGAACGGTCGCCGAAATCGCCTGCTGAATCGCAGTGGTGTCGTCGCTAGTCCCGTCTCCCTTGGCGCCGTACTGCGTCTTTATGTTGACCATGCCGGAGTCCGGCGGGAAAGTCCGTTCCGCGTTCCCGATGGAATCTCCCGCGAAAGCCGGCTCCTCGGTCATGGTAACGTCGAACGTTTCCGGCGCTGCACTCGGGCTCGCGATCTGCGCTGAAGCTGCATAAATTCCCGGCGCGAAGCCCGCCGGATCTGCAATGACATCGATCGCGGCGGTCGCATTCGGAGAAAGTGAACCGGAAGCAGGAGCAAACCGAAGCCATGCCTGATTTGAGGACGCGGTCCACTCCATCTTCGTCTTGCCTGCGTTTCTAATGAGGAAAACTTGCGACCGCAAAGCTCCGCCGCCCTGAGTTACGCTCAGCTTGAAGGAAGATGCAACCTTTACGGTCACAGCCGCGTCTGCGCTACGCGCAAGGAATGTGGATACTGAGTTGACCACGAGAAACAACAGCAGGAAGAGAGTATGACTGAACTTAGCGGGACTCTTACCGATATTCATAAGTAGAGCGTCTTGGCTGTCCCATGCTTAACAATCGAGATTAATTAGGAAGGGCGATTATCATCGTTCCGGGTGGCTTTGCACAGGTAATTAGAAACGCCCCTGAAATATTCAAGGTCCTCATAGTATTCATGTATTCGCAAAATACTCCCACCCGGCAAAACCCGGTAGATCTCGAATCCATAGCTGGTCAGAAAATCCCAGAACTCCCGAAAGAACGTTTTGCTATTAATGTTGCCCGATCCAAATTCCAGGGAGAGTGCACCGATAGCACCGCGGGAAAAACTCCGTGTGGCTCCTCGAAATGCGGCCAGCTCGGCGCCTTCAATATCGAACTTCGCGAAGTCAACGAACTCGATGCCCTCAATTTCAAGGGCGGCATCGAGCGTCGTCACGGGGACCGTAATCTTCTGCTGTTGTCGCTTCACAAGCGATGTTTCATTGCGCTCATAAAACGACGCGGCGCCCCAGCCGGCGCCGCTGACGTAAAATGACTCTGTGCCTGAGTGATCACTCACTGCGGAAGCAATGACAGTTTTTCCAGGAAGTGGCAGCTTGGCAAGCTTCACCAGGCATGCTTCTTGTGGCTCAAACAATAGGACTTTCTGAGTACCGGGGAAAATGCGCAGCATGCCCTGAGTCCACTTGCCATAATTGGCGCCCACATCAACTAGTACTGGATCGGGACGCTTAATACAACCAGCGGCGGCTCGCAGCTCGCCTGACATATCCCAACCGCTGCCCGCACCTTTCCCTTGCAGCAGCGACATGCCCATCTCTGCCGAGCGGAGAAGGTCGTGCATGTGAAGACGAACAAGACATGACGATACCAGAGGCATGATCGACTTTGTGAATTTAGCGGCTTTGCCCGAGTTGTTAATACGAAACATCAAGAGTCCTTACACGCAACACTCAGAGGATCTCAATTTGGAGTTCGCTCGAGGTTCGTCGTCGGCGTCCCCTTGGCGTTTCTCAAGATCAGTATGAAATAGCATTCGACAGAAGAGCCAAGTATTCAAGGAAGTTTACTCGCTTCGTGGGAACGGTGTGAGTCCACTTGTGTTTTTCTCAACCGATTTGACGACCGATGCCTTTTCTTAGAACCCGAGGCACTGGCCTTCAGTGCTGTTGTTGGAGTTCCCCGCGACCAAATTGCCACTACCCGTCGGTGCCGGGACGTTGCGCCCGCAATGAAGACGTTTTGCGATGAAGTTGCCTTCGATCTGGGACGGCGCGGCAGATTTATTACTGAAGATGTACACGCTACCGCCAACATGGTCGTACATAAGAATGCAGGGGCCGGTATTGGTATCGCACTTGAAATTGCTACCGATCAAGCTGTTGGGTCCAAAACTGCCAAAAGCTGTTCCGGCTGGGAACAAGCTGCCGAGGGCTGGCGAATTCCCAGTGCAATTCTCAATCTGGACGTTATGGCCAACTACTGTCGAACCGTAGCCGTAGGGGTTGATCGCTACATAGGCGCAGTTATCAGCCTGAAGGTAGCCACCAATTGTCCAATTACCTTCAAGCTCGAGACTAGCGTCTTGGCCGACCAACACATTGCCTCCCACCATTCCACTGCCTCCGAGGTGGCATGTCGTGTTGTCGGGCACGACGAGATTGCCGTCGACCATGGTGAAAGAATAGCTTGTATAGTCACAGTTCGTATCCTGGGCCAGAGCAAATGTTGCGGTTGCCAGCAACGAACCGAGCGTCAGCGTAGTTGCGACAAAGCATTTCATGTTTTCCTTCTTCGGAAAATCTTTGCCCTGCATTCTATCGCAATTTATAAGTCCGTGACAGCCTAGAAGCCAGGTTTCCCACTCTTAATGTCACCCTTTGGAGGACCGCACAACCGCGACCGTCGAAGTGTGCTCGTCGCGACGAAGCATCCTACTCTTATTATGCCTGCGCGACGCTTGAGAGGAAGGTTGTCATCGGACAACAAAATCAGAAATATTAGCCGCTCCGACGATTCCGTCCTGAGCCAACAGGTAGTTTCGCTCCTGTCCTGTTGCTCGGATCTGGCTGGTGGGTTCAAGGCCGAGCTGCTCAACGACTCGAAAAATGTTGTAGCCGAGATCGCGTGTTATCTCGGTTATCTCCCTCGCAACGCCTTCGGTGAGAACTTCGATCAAGAGAGTGGGCTTGCAGCGCGACAGGAACTCTCCCATGCCTAGAAGGACCTGCGGCTCCGCCAGTTCAACGTCGATTTTAATAAGATCGACACTCTTCACACCAGCATCGGATAGGATGTCGTCGAGGCGTTTCGTTGGGACGGAGTACTCAACAACGCCGCTGCAGTTCTTCAACATGGAATGGTCCAGAGAAGCGGTGTACTCATGATCGCTGGAAAGATCGTAAATAACGGCTTCTCCCGTGGTGTCGGACGCCGCAAGCTTTTCTAGAGTAACATTACGGCCATTCAGCTCGATATTTCGCTGGAGACGATGAAAGACCCGCTCCACTGGCTCCAGTGCAAGTATTGTGGCAGTCGGATTCAGGCAACTCGCGACCAGCGCATAAATTCCCGTGTTTGCCCCAACGTCGAGAATAACTTGTGCGTGTTGGACCAATCTTCGCCAAATCTGAAGAGATGTTCCCTCATATCCATTACCGAAGCCGTTCCAAAAGAGATCGGTTTCCACCATGTAGCCCCAATGCTCAAGTCGAAAATGGTGGCAACCGTCAATCTTGACAGTAAATGGGCCCCGAAAATGCAGGTGCGAGGTCAGACCTCTCGGCAATCGGACAGTGCGGCGCATCACCTCGAAAATCGGGCGCTTTAGAGGTACCTGTGCGTACACCCGCTTGATCAACCGCCGGATCTTGCGTGCGCTCATAGAATCACCTGCGTTTACGATCCCCCGTTAATTGCAAAGCACGAGTTACCAATGTTCAGGATGCAGACGTTCTGTCTACCCTGCTGGCCACTTTTGTAAATTGTCGTGCTTGTTTCTTGCCCGCGTTTTTGTACGCGAGAAATCTGTGGCCAGCAAGTGCCGCAAGCATGCCGACTCCCAGGCTAGCTCGCTGAAGGGAACGGACGATAGCAGCCTTGTCAAATAGCACTGACCGCCAGATAGCGCTTGCCGAACCGATTACAACGTGTCCACACGCTCTACAAAACCGCACCACCCACCTACGCGGCCGGCCATCCACATCGGCTTCGCAGAAAACCCATCCATTTCCGGTTTGGTACTCCCGGCGGAGCAGCCAGGAGACCGTTCCGCGCTCGCCAGAAACTGCTTCAAAAACGACAGCTTCTTGCGACCAGACGATCTTGTGACCAGCCTGCACAACTCGCAGAAAGAAGTTCGTATCCTCGGCTCCCGACAATGCAAAGGCGTCATCGAACCGCGGTACACGCGTGAATACATGGGTTCCGACCAACACATTGTTGGCAGCGCAGGCTCTCCGCGAGGTGCCGGTGGCAGATACCTCTCCCTCGAAAAATCCTCCGCGTTTCACCCAATCAGCGACATCGGAATCATATCTGGGCAACACCGGGCCGGACACTAGATCGGCTTTGAATTTGACTTGTGTCGATAGCAGTTCGTCCAACCATCCCGCGGAAGGAACCTCATCGTCATCAATGAAAGCAACGTAATTCACCGAGCCAGCCTCAGCGATTGCGCGGTTTCGCGCATATGTAATGCCGCGCCTTGACTCAACCACATACTTGACCGGCCAGGGCACGGAAACTGTTCGGCAAACCTCCTCGGCGCTTCGCAACTCGTCGTTATCTACGACAATTATCTCTATTTCCGGGACGGGCACCTTACGGAACGTCAGTTGCGACGTTCCGTTCAAGAGATGCCGCAGGAGTTCCTGCCGCCTAAGAGTGCAGATACAGATCGCGACTCGAATTTCACTAGATTCCGCCATCGCTGATGGTTCTTTTTGTGTCTATTTCTTGATTACGTATCCGTAGCATTCGGACTCTGAGCGATGGGAAACCCCTTCAGGCGCAAACTGCCGTTCGCCAAGACTGTCTTAAGGGCAGCATTGAGGAGAGGGATTTGCACCCTGGCACTAAATACCTCCCCACGAGCCCTAGCCGATAAGCTCATTCCCTCGCGCAGGCGATCCTCCGTCAAAAGTCTCCGGAGAGCATCAGCCAGAGCGATGTCGTCCTCCGGGGGAAGAAGAAATCCGCACTCCTCCGAGACAATTTCCATCGCCCCTCCCATAGCACTGGTGACCACGGGTAGCCCAGCTTGCAGTGCTTCAACAAAGGCTATGCCGAAGGGTTCGGGGGGATAGCTATTCGGATGGCAAAAAATGTCGGCTGCCGCCAGCAGTGCGGGCACATCATTTCTCGTGCCGAGAAAACGAACACGGTCGGCGATTCCGAGTTCTCCCGCGAGGCTCTTGACATTGTCGAAGTAAGAGATTTCGCTCTCTCTTTGCGGTCCTCCGACAATCCAACAGGTCCATCGAATGGATTTCAGCGTGGCAAGCGCCTGGAGGAGACGCGAATGTCCTTTTCTTTCCTCCATCCGGCAAACTTGTATAACGAGCGGATCTTCAAGCGGAGTGGCGAATCGTTCACGAATTTTCTGTCGCTTCTCGTCGGTGAGCTCAACATTTCCATCAGCAGGGCAGTATACGACCGTTCCGTTCGCATCGGGGATGCTCTTGAGCAAAAAGCTGCTGTTGAAGACTGAGAGATCCAGGAAGTGACGGTAGATAAGGCGTACGAGCCGTTCGATTCTCGAACCCGGATAGGTCTCATTGTGAAAATACCGGACCAACTTCACATTGCGTCGCCAGAGCACGTCAGCGAGGGCCGCCACTAAATGGGGAGATTGGTGGAAGACCGCCACATCGTATTTGTATTCCCTACATACTTCATTTAGCCGTCGGCGCGCAAGACGCAGGGTCCTCGGCTTCCGAAACACGTGGCCGAGATAATGCACTCGAGCGCCGGTGAGGCGAATCGTATCGATTGCTGGCCCTTCAACGGTGAATGCGAAATCATGACTTGAAGTCTGATCGATGGTTCTACTTCGGGCCAGAGTAATCAGGAAACTCTCAATACCGCCAACGAGTGCATCCCCCGAAATGTGCAAGACTTTCATCAGTCCGCTCTTCCTAAACGACTCGTCGGTTTCTAGTGTAAGTAATCAATCTGATAACCAGGAGAGATCGGGCAATTCTCGACCACGCCTATCTTTGTTTCATTGTGGTTTCATTGTGCTCGTCGGGGGGGTATTGCGAGGTTGCCAGTTGTGTTTCCGCAATATGTATTCGAAAGCTGCCACTACTCTGGAACGCACTTCATCGTCGCTGATTTGATTCGCATAACTTTGCCGTGCTAAATGATGGATATAGCTGCTTCGAACCCACACTGCCCGGTATCCCAAATTGATGACGCGTTTGCAAAGTTCAGATTCGTTGCCATAATCCGGCAGGTGACTGTCGAATCCCCCCAGTTTTTCCCACAGACCACGGCGTATGAAGAAGGCGAAGCCTGAGACCCACGGCAAGTCCACTACCAAAGGCTGGGCGGGAGCGGTCACCAATCTTTCGGCAAACGCAGATATTTGACTATCATTCCAGTGAAATCGACAGAGTTCTGCGATTTCGAGGGTTTGTTGATTCCCAGAAGTGCTCGTGCAAGGGCCCGCAACGCCGATGGTAGGGTCAGTCGCAAACTGTTCTTGAATCGGTCGCCAGCACCACGGAGTCACCACGGTATCGGAGTTCAGCAGGCATAGATAATCACGCGTTCCGAAGCTGGCTCCCGCAGCACAGGCTGCGCTATGTCCGCGCGCCTGGGCATTCGTAATCACTTTCCATCCATTACGGCTGCTGAACTCGCGAATGACGTCAATCGTGGCTGCGAGTTCGGACCCGTCATCTACAAGGATAACCTCAGCGCCTGTGGCGTAACGCTCGAGGCTGGCGAGGCAGCGCTTGGTGACCAACGGAGCATCGTGGATAGGAACAACGATCGACATCGATGCGCCGGCTTGTTTGTGTTCAATAGGCTGCTCGAAAACGCTGTTCAGAGGCAATCCGCGGTTCAGCAGCCTCCTTCTTATCCGCTTTCTTATTCCATACATGCCAGCAATCACGCCGTCCGGCAGCGCTCTTTTTACAAGACCCGGAAGACGGAAAGAGCCCAACAAATTCGCCAGGCTTCCAGAGACGGGGTCTAATGAAACCACAATATCTCGATGCACGTTTTTAGGGGCGGACATTGCGGGTGCTCCGGCATGGCACTTGGAACTACTTCAACGATTCCGATGGGAGGGAACATCTCAACGGATATTCCGACAGTTGCGGGGTCTGGGCCGCTAGTTCTCGTTGAACCAAATCCGGCATGTTTGTTTTTTCGTCGTTCTGTCCTTTTCTAATCACAACCAGGTTATGGAAGAAGGCGATCTCGAGGATATGCTGATCGAAGTAGTTCGGCTGGTAGTTGGCGATGGGATACTCAACATGGTTGAGGCCGTCTGCTAGGCCCTTGAAGAATGCCATTGAGCTGTGCGGGTTCTCAATACCACCTCCCCAGGTTTGCCAGTAAGCGGTTTGCGTATCCTCCACAGCATATATGCCGTTCGGCCGCAATATTGGAAACAGAATTTGGAAAGTCTTGATGACGTCGGCATTTAGGTGACTGCCGTCGTCGATAATGATGTCGAATCCCCCATATTCTCTGGCGAGAGCAAGCAGCGCATCGGCGTCCGTCTGGTCGCACTGGCGTATGTCAATTCGTGGTTCGCTTAGCCGGCCCTTGTCATAGAGATCGATCCCAACAATTTGACACTTGCGGAAGTAAGCTTTCCACATACGAAGGGATGCCGCTCCGCCGCCTCCGTTGTCATAGCCACCAACGCCTATTTCGAGCAAGTTGAGGCGTTTGTTCCTAAGTGGAGCAAAATAGCGTTGGTAATGTTGTGTGTACCAGTGCGATCCCCACTTGTCGGTGCCGAATAAGGAGGCAAGGTAGCTCAGATCCTCTCTGTGCCTCCAACCCAGTACGGCCTTTGCCATGCGCACAACACGACTGTATCCGGTTGGAGGAAGATAGGCTTGCAGCCAACGTTTATGTTCGATTGAGTACGGCATGCTCCGGCTGCTGTTCTGCATTAGCCCCGACTCCAAGTCGTGAGCGATTCCAAGCTGCGCCTTGCAATGCTTGGTGAGGCCTTTGCGTTGCCGATTCGTAGCCAAGATGTTGCATCAACGGTCCCCAGGCGGCTTCAATTTTCTCTACCATCGCCATTGGCAAATCTTTCCGCCAACCGTCGGAAACTGCGGCGCGCACGAACATCAGATCCTTTCGCGACTTCCTCCCCACCAGCCGGTCAACATCCTCACCCTGTGCCTTTTCTAGTTCTCGCATCCGCGCAGCTGAGCTTCTTTCCACGGCCTGAGTAATCTGCGCAGAGGTGGTATTCAGATTAAGAAACTGGACAATCTTTCTGACTTCGCGTTCGGTATCCGCCACCAGATCTTCGTAACGCAACATAAGAAAGCGCGGATCGTCCTCCCTCGTGCTGAGCCATGTCCCGACATTTTCTCCCCACGACCCGTTCGGTGCAAGACAAGTTTCGCCGGCCAAAAACCGCTCTACAAACGCTTCGATTGGCAAATGGTCGTTGATTTCCCCTATCTTCCGGTGATAGTGATAGTGCGAAATTACAACGTCCCGTGGGTCACGCACGATGTAGATTACGCGTGGAAATGCCGGATCGAAGCAGTCATGGCTCTTGATGATGCGCGGCCTGGGCATCCGCTCAAAGTCTTTTCTTGGAGTGGATAGCGGACACGCAACCAACACGTGAATATTGGCGAAAGTCACCGGAGTGTCCGGGAACAGTAAGTTGCCGAGAAGAAAACGGGTCCAAGTGTTGCCCGACTTGGGGTACGAAACCAGAAAGACGTCGTCGGAAAGAATCTTCAAACTCTTCGCTGGCGGTTCCAACCCAAGGGCGCGCCGTACTCCGTTATATAGAAATCCAGTAGTGCCAGACCCTAACATTGTTCACCTCACGTTCCTTAGCTAATTCCCGCAGAAACAGCCTCTCACAGATGTCCAGTTAAGGCGCTTTCTTGCGCATCTATCCTGGTGCCGCATAGCTGTGCTTACGGAGGAGTTCAGGAAACAGGCCGTCTGCATCTCTCATTGAGGATGTGAACGATTGCGACCGGGTAGACGCCAATTCGTAGCCAAGATGTTGCATCAACGGTCCCCAGGCGGCTTCAATTTTCTCTACCATCGCCATTGGCAAATCTTTCCGCCAACCGTCGGAAACTGCGGCACGCACGAACATCAGATCCTTTCGCGACTTCCTCCCCACCAGTCGATCAATGTCCTCAGCCTGTGCTTTTTCGAGTTCGCGCATCCGGGCAGCCGAGCTTCTTTCGACCGCCTGGGTAACCTGCGCGGAGGTGGTCTTCAAATTAAGAAACTGGACGATCTTTCTGAGTTCGCGCTCGGCATCCGCCAGCAGATCTTCGTAACGCAACATAAGAAAGCGTGGATCGCCCTCCCTCGTGCTGAGCCATGTCCCGACGTTTTCTCCCCACGACCCGGGGCTCGGTCCCAGGCAACTTTCGCCCGCCAGAAACCTTTCTACAAAGCTTTCGATCGGCAAATCGTCGTCGATTTCCATCGCCTTTCGGTTATGGTGATACTGCGAGACAACAACATCCCGCGGGTCACGCACAATGTAGATTACGCGTGGAAATGCTGGGTCGAAGCAATCATGACTCTTGATGATGCGCGGCCTGGGCATTCGCTCAAAATCTTTTCTTGGAGTAGATAGCGGAAAAGGAACCAGCATGTGGATATTGGCGAAGGTCACGGGAGTGTCCGGGAACAGGAGGTTGCCGAGAAGAAAACGGGTCCAAGTGTTGCCCGACTTGGGATACGAAACCAGAAAGACGTCGTCGGGAAGAACCTTCAAGCTCTTCCCTGGCGGTTCCAACCCAAGGGCGCGCCGCACTCCGTTATATAGAAATCCAGTCGTGCCGGACCGTAACATTGTTCACCTCAGGTTCCTTTAGGTAGTTCCCGCCGAAACGAATTCTCGCCGATATCCTATGCGTGGGTGGAATGCGATGCGAGCAGCTTGCGGACGCGGTTGCCAAGCTTGCGGCGAACCGTCGCAGAAGGTGGCACAACAAAGGCTCGCCAAAGTTTCCGGTTGAAGGCGTCAATACGCGCATCCACCAGAGGATAGCCGGAGAGCTTGACTCGCCCTGACAGCTCAACATGGTGATGATGGTGAATGATTCGCGGATCGACGTCCTCGACTAAGGGTTGCCACGCCCCGGGGAAGGGGAAATTCATTTCGTTGCCCAGGAGATGGAATGGACACCCGCTCTCGACCAGAGCCAAAGTTAGAGCCGCCTGCTCGATGAACCATTTGTGCTCGCGCATAATCTCGCTCTTGAGAAGAGCGTCCGTAAATCTGATCCAACGCGGGACAAGATCGGCCACGGTGGGCGGATCCATGGCGAGGACACCGTTGTTAAGGTAGACGATTGTTGCCTCGCCGCTTAGGACACATCGATAGGATCGTTCCGGAATCTTCAGGCGAAAAGCGTCGAACATTTTGATGAACACATCGTGCGGGACCGTTGGAAGTCCGGCCATCCGAGCGTGGAGTCCAGGCCGCTCTAACGGTGTCAGCGGGTCGCGCACCACAATGGTGTCGCAATCGAGGCAAACGGCCCGCTGGTAGCTCGCGAGTTCTGGGAGTTGCCAGAATCGCAGCTTGTTAGTGGCCGGCGAGATTTCACTATATGGCTGCACCACGCGAATTCTTGCGCCCAAACGGCGGAAATGGCGGCTGTAGAGTGGATCAGCCGAGCCCACGATGCAGAGAATAAAGTCACATTCGGCTGACGGTCCACCGAACCAGCGCACTGACTGCAAAAGCCGCAATGCCTCATACAGATACGCAGGCTTATTGTCGGCGACGCAACCAAGCACGATTCGGCGGTTCACGCTGGGCGCATCCGTCGACTGCGGAAGAACCTGCGAGCTAGTCCCCGGCGGTCCCAACCCAAAAGCATGCCGTACGCCTTCATATAAAGACTTAGCGATTCCAGGGCGCCCATTTTCCCTCATGTCAGTTCGTTCCCGCAGGTAAGGTTGACCAACGAGACTCTTCAATGCCCGCAGATTTTTCCTCGAAGGAGTGAGACCACGAAAGGAGAGGTCTAACCACACCCGGTGCCACGCCCATTGCGGCGCCCCGACCAGTTGCCGTGTTCTCCACTTCGAATGAGGCGGCGCTCTCAAGGCGAAGCAGTACCCAGCGCTGGTCTTTGATGAAGCCTAAGTCCACGGAATAACGGCCGGCGTTAAGCAAATGTCCTGGGATTTTGCACTTCGCTTGATAAAAGCCGCAGCGCGAATCGTTGTCAGGACTCAGACGGTAATTCGATACGAAAACAAGGATGCCCTCGGAGTTGAATACCCGAGCATTGATCGCTACATTGATATTCTCGCGAAAGTTATCGAAGCCGACCTCAATGTCAGCGCCTGAATCAATGTCGATGACGGGTTTACCTTCCGGAGCGGTTATGCGTACATAACGGAGGCGCACGTTTTCGTTGCCGGGCGCAGCCGCCGGATCCAGCCATTCTGTCGAACTCGCAACCTGCGCAGCACCCGACAAATAATCGTCAACGACATCGGCAACTGAACCAGAGGCAGCGATCGAACCATCCTTCATCAGGACCGCTCTGCTGCAAAGGGCCTTTACCGCTGCCATGTTGTGACTCACAAACAGGATGGTCCGGCCTTCGCGTGAGACCTGACCCATCTTGCCCAGGCATTTTTTCTGAAAAGACGCGTCCCCTACCGCCAGGACTTCATCCACCAACAGAATTTCCGGTTCCAGGTGGGCCGCCACCGAGAACGCCAGCCTCACGTACATTCCACTTGAATAGTGCTTTACCGGAGTATCGATGAATTTCTCTACTTCTGCGAACGCCACAATTTCATCAAATTTTCTTGTGATCTCCCGCTTGCTCATGCCCAGGATGGCGCCGTTCAGGTATATGTTTTCGGAACCGGTAAGCTCTGGGTGGAAGCCTGTACCGACTTCAAGCAAGCTGCCAACGCGCCCGTAAATTTCCGCCCATCCGGTGGTGGGTTTGGTAATGCGCGAGAGGATCTTCAGGAGCGTGGACTTACCGGCGCCGTTACGCCCGATAAGCCCGACTACTTCACCTTGGCGAACCTCAAAAGTAGCATCCTTCAAGGCCCAGAGGTGGGAACGATTCCCGTTGCTGCGATCGCCGTTACGACGAACTCCATTCGACGAAGATGGGTTGCGGGGAAATAACAGACGCGCCGGGGCCAACGCGGCTCGGGTCAGCAAGTCGCGCAACGCGAGGTAGCGTTCACGCTCGCCGAGGCGGTATCGCTTGCCCAGATTTTCAGCTCGGATAACGATCTCACTCATGATTCAAATGAACCCGCTACACAACGTCAGCTATCGTGCCTTCCATCTTCTGAAAGTAAGCTACTCCGCCCGCCAAGAGAAGCAGGACCATGCTCGCCGATACGGCGAGCATGAGACTGGGCGGTTGTCCGTGGCCGGTAAGAGACCAGCGGAAGCCCTCCACTACTCCGGCCATGGGATTCAGACCGTAAAGCCCACGCCAGCGCTCCGGCACCAGGCTGCTCGGGTAAGCCACGGGCGAAGCGAACATCCAAAACTGAATCAGGAATGGCACGACGTAGCGAACGTCACGATAAATCGCGTTCAATGCCGAAAGCCATAGTCCAACACCCAGTGCGGTCAAGACCGCCAAGAGCAGAAAAAGCGGCATCAGTAGAATCGCCGGGCCAGGTGCGATGCGGTAGTACGCCATCATTCCAAGAAACACAATAAATCCGAACCCTAAGTCCACCAGCCCAGATACCACTGAAGACATCGGCAAAAGCAGCCGTGGGAAGTAGACCTTGGTGATGACTCGCTGGTTTTCCACCATTGTGTTAGTGGCGTGCTGGAGTGCGCCTGCGAAATAAATCCAGGCGAGCAGAGCGCTGTAGTAAAAAACCGAATGCGGCAGGCCGTTCGACGGAATGTGGGCCAACCGCCCGAAGAAGAGACTGAATACCAGCATCGTCAAGAACGGCTGGAGAATAGCCCACAGGGCTCCGATAGCGGTTTGCTTGTAGCGTACTTTCAGGTCACGCCACACGAAGAAATAAAGCAGTTCGCGATGGTCCCACAATTCGCCGAGCTTTAGGTCCAGCCAACCGCTTCCGGGAGCGATCCGGTAACGAGCTGGGTTTTGATGTTGAATCGGAAAATCGAGGGCGGCTGACCTGATCACGGAATGGTCCTCCGCCGTAGCCTCGGTGCCAGCCACGACGAACTCCGGGTCTTTTCTGTTGACGATGGAAGCCATGTTTAGCGGCCTTGCATTAGTGAAACGGGACGCTGTGGGTTGTCCGCTGGTGCGATCTCCGCCCACCCTAATTTCTTCGCGGTTTCGAGCGCGTTGGCGTTTTCCGCCGGGATGAAAACATTGTTCATGCTGTTCGGCGCTGTAAACCTACGATAGTTCAGGTCCAGGGTACTGTCGCCGATGGTCACTTCCACTTGCACGATCGGACGAAAACGGCGAATCGTTTCCTGCCCTCCCGCCAGCACTGCTGCTTCTGCGCCTTCAGCGTCAATTTTCAGGTAGTCGAGCCGTTGCAGGTTCTCCCAGCGGCAGAGATCGTCGAGGGAAACGGACAAAACAGAGATGGACTCAGCATTGTCTCGAGGGACAAGACTGAAGGAATTCGGCTTGTCCTTATTCAAGTGCAAGCGCGTCTGTTGCGTATCACGCCCAATGCAGAAAGTTCGTACGCGAACGTTGGTGAAGCCATTTGCACGTACATTATTCGTAAGCTGGAGTGCGGTCTCGATAAAGGGTTCAATGGCAATCACGAGACCGCCGTTACCCACTTCCTTGGCGGCTTTCACCGTGAAGAGACCTACGTTCGCTCCAACATCGACGAAAACTTGCCCCGCCCCCAGAAAATGCTGCAAGCAGAAGAGTTCCGGCTCGAGCGAATCTCCAAAGACATAAGCTCCGCGGCCGCCATAGCCTGACCGGTTGTACCCTTCTACGATGGCGCCATTTTGTAGTCTGGTGCGCAAGAGCGCTGAACGGGGTGTCAGAGCTACACGAACTTTTCTTAAGAACAATTCGCCTGGCGTCTTATTCATTGTCCCGGTACTGGCCCTCAGAATGACTCACTCCTGGGCGATTCATAACGACATTTGGAATCGATCCTTGTGCACGAACGCGTCGTCGGAGCCAGCAGCGCAACCAACGGGCAAACTCTATCGGAACGACCGCGTAGATCATGGCGACCATCTTCTCCTGACAACGTAACAGTTGATAGGTAATCCGATCGCGCCAGAGTTCAATCGTACTGGGTGGCCTGGTACTTTCAGGAAGTTGGAGAGGATACTTGGGCCATTTTCCCTGATAGCGGCGTTTCCAACGGCAGATATAACGGTCGACTTTAGCCTTGAGAGCCGGCGAAAGAAGAGCGGGCTGTTTTCTTTGACCGAACACCCGCTCACCTCTGACCATTGCATGATGCTGACCCGAAAATATGGCGGACCTCTCAGCCCCTTCGAGAGAGGTTATTCGGGATTCGAAGGGTAATTCGAGAAACAGGCAAATCTGCCTCATGCACTCAGACGTATTCGACGTGAGATCTTCATAGTTGACCTCGTGTACCAATCGGAACCGGCTCTTCAAGACATCGCAGGCCTGCCTCAGCTTTTCGTTTCCAATTAATGCTTTAGTTGCAATGCCTGCCTTCCTGAAAAACCGTTCGGTAAGAGCCGCTCGCCAAATGCTTTCCATTACCGCATTTATGTCTCTCCAAAGAAAAATGAAACGAGCATCCGGGAACTTGTCAGCCAAACACAATATACCGTCGAACGCGTGTGGTGTCTTCTCGCCCCAAATAGTTGCCTGTTTGCGCCGTGCAACCTGTTGGTACACTTCGCGTGCGGCGTCCCACGCATTGGAAACACTCACGGGCATGGATTCGATGGCAATCCCGTGTCTCGAAGGTCCCTGATTCCAGAATTCCCACCTCTCCCGCCATGTCCCACGTCGAAAATGCCTCCCCAAGAAAAGCTGTAGCTGTGGAAGGTCGGCCTCGTACAACAGCGCGATCTCAGAATGTTGATTAAGCAGGGTGTACAGGAGAGAAGAACCCGACCGCCAGATGCTTACGACAAACAATGGCCGCGAGACACTAGACGTAGCCGCCGAGGGCTTGTCGAGATCCAGGATTGCATTTGTCATTACATCTCACATTGTGGCGCGAGAACCAACCTGAGCAGATCACCTGGGGAGACTTGTCCGGAGTGATCGCTATGGTATAAGCCTAGAATGTCATCGCGCTTAACAGAGCGCGACAAACCTGCTATTGATTTCGGCGCCTAAAAACTCTCATTGCGGCGGTGATCGTAAAACAACGCTCAGATCGCGCTCGACGTTGCCAAAGTTGTGTTTGTTCCTACCGGCTCGGCGAGGCTCCGACGCCACACCCGCCAGTACTTCTGCGGCACGGGTACTCGTAAACGGCGCAATGCGCTCGCGAGACCGCGCTCCAAACTCCAATACCAGATTTGGGTCGTTGATAAATCTTTCCATGTATCGTGCGAAGGCTTCAACATCACGGGGATCCAGAATGAAACCATTTGTTTCATGCTGCACCATTTCTTTGCTGCCGGCGTACTTGGAGCACATCACCGGCAAGCCAAATGCCATCGCTTCTATCAAAACTAGACCCCAGACGTCCTCCGTCGTTGGGAACACAAAGACATCGGCGTCCTTATAGTACGATGCGATTTGTTGATATGGGACTGGCCCCACATGATGAGCGATTCGCCCAAGCCCATAATCTGCAATGCCTGCAAGCAGTTCTTCTTCCTGGTTGCCCGCGCCGACAAATACTACCGAGAACTGGTCAATCCCTCTCTTGACCAGCAGGCAGGCAGCTTCTAACAGATAGCGCCAGCCCTTGCGGGCATTGATGGCACCCACAAATAAAAAACAAGGTCTCATCCTTTCGGGAACGCGATGATCGCTCGCAGTGGAATCGAGTATCGCCAAATCAGCCACCTGATAGGGATAAGACAGCAGTCGCTTATTGGGAATGCCCAAAACCTCGCTCATATAGGCTACTCCCTCCCGCATGTTGCTCACGCCAAAGTCGATGAAGGGCGCCATGGCACGGCGAATCCAGTGCCGCACCCGCGAAATGCGGGACGACGAGTAAGCCGAGCAGCCATCCCAAAGCACGATGACTTTCGCACCACTCACCAGTTTGTATAGGAGCGCACACAGAGTCCAAACCCCAAAGCCGGTTGTAAAGACAACGTCCGGCTTGAATTTCGCCAATTCATTAACGATAGAGAGGGGAGCCCAACAAAAACTGGATTCGTATCCTTCCCCGTGATTGTTGCTCTTGAGTGTTACGGTCCGAGTTCCCTCAATGATGCGCAGGTCGAAAGTCCCTTCATAACCCGGAGCAAAGCCGCCCCACAACCCAGTGAAAATCCTGGTATGTGGCAGCAGCCGAGTGAACTCCCTAAAAACGGGCTGCCAGTAATGTGTCCTCGCCAGAAGCGGAAAGACCCAAGCCACTCGAGTGTCTTTCTCGATTCGATAAGTTCCCGTATCCGCGATGCTATCGGGAATCGCTTGCGCCATAGATCTTGTTCCGATACTCCTTGTCGGATTGGCCTCTCAGAAACATACTGATCACGAGGAGCGCAAAAAATGTCATGAATCGATTGTCCGGGGCACCACCAAAGGTTACTGAGACTAATCCCCAGACAAACAAGTGTATGTACAAAGCAAACCCTGCCGCTGCGTAGTATCGCAGTTGTAGCGTCGAAGGTCGTATCAACGCGCGCCTGAGATTGACCACGATACAGACATTCATTGCCACTATGGGGACGAGCCCTGCCAGGCCAGTGTTGTACAACACCTCCAAAAAGGAATTGTGCATATTGCCCGCTTCCGCGAATGCGCCTGGAACCTCCTCCGATAGGAATCTTGAGTCGCGATATCCTTTGCCGAGTATCGGGTGTGTCTCAAGTTCGGGCCAGGTCGCGGACCAGAGATTGGTTCGGCCGGTAAGGGTAGTCGCATTGCCGGACTCGCTATATTTCTCCAGGGTGCTGCCCAGTGGGGTGAATAGGAGGCAGAGTATAAAAATGACACCGAATACGAGGCTTACAACAATAGCCTGTGCCGGCCTTTTCAGCAGTAGGAAGAACATCATGAGGGACACGAAGCTGGCAACCATGCCGCCCTTGGTGCCGGCCAACATCATCACCACGACGGAATAAAATCCGCAGAGAAGAAACCAGGGGTTCTTTTTGAGCCAGAGGAATAGAATGCTCAAAAGCAAAAGGATACCGCAAGTACCTGAAAGTCCAATCATCGCTCCGAGCCGCCCATTCTCGAAAATTGGTCCTCCCCTGAGAAACGGCGCAACGAACTGCATCGATACCGTAATCAGTATTCCCAAGAAAAGCGCTGCAAAGAGCTTAGAGATGCCCGCTTTATCTTCAATTGCTTCTCCAATCGCGGAAAGCACCAAAACGATCACACAAAGCTTAAATGCCAGCGCTGTCGAGTACATAGGCTTCGCCGAAAGTGGACATGAGATCACTACGACGATGGCGAAAATGGATGCCCACTTTAATGGGCCGACAAACAAGCGTCGGAGGTAAGCGGGTCGGAAGCAGCTAATGAAAGTGAGTGTTAAGAAGGATAGTATCCAGGAGGCAGCCTGGAAGATCGCACTAGGGTCAACATTCCCTTTTTCGGCGCTGGCGGTCGTTTGATTGTGAACGAATATTGCTTCGGAGATCATCAAGAACGTCCAAATCACCAAAACGGAGGGTAGGACTGATTCTCTTTCTCCAACAAGAGCCCTCCCGGATAGGGGCCGCGCCAGAAAAAGACCGGAAAAAAAGATTGCGCACCAGAGGAGAAATTGAAATAAGTCCAGCGAAGCCCCGCCCAAGACCACAATCGCGACCATTGCAATAAAGCAAAAACCTAGAATGCCACGAAGTACCCTGGCTAGCCTCCGTGCGGGTCTAACCGGATAAGTTAAGATTGTATCGTTCATATCTGAATCCGACTTTTACGACTAAACTGAAGATCGAGTAGCGATACCCTAGAATGTTGCGGAGTAATCGTTCAAATATCGACGACCGCTACCTTCGAGGCGGGAGCACTTTCCAAGACAGGGGCTCCGGACAGAATATTCTGATAGAGTCGTTCGCAAAATTCAGCGCGAGCCCACCAAGTGTGCGTCTTAGCCCAAGTCCAGGCTTGCATCGACATGTGATTCCTGTTCAGCGGGGACAATGAAGCATATTCTTCAATCGCGCCTGCGAGATTCCGGACCGTTTCCTCAGGGCAGCCAACCGGGACTTTTAAAGATGCCGCGTTCGGCAACCAATCGTGGGCCCCATGCAAATCCAGAGTGATGACGGGAAGTCCCATGGCCATCGCCTCAAGCAACTGGGACCCAAACGAATCGCGCAGGCTGGTGAAGAGAAGCGCATCATGCTCTGCGTAGGCCTCTCGCAGCTCCGGCACGGTCATGCGACTGCCTTTCCAAAATACCCTGTGCTGAAGATTGCGCTCTTGAATCATCTGATGAACGGTTCGTGGATCCATTCCATCGCCTGCAATGGTCAACGCCACATCATTACGAACTTCTCTTAGAGCATCGAGCGCCAGCGGAAGCGCTTTTCGCGCAAGCATTCGTCCTACCCAAAGAAGTCTAAGCGGCCTGTTTCGTTCTTCCGCATTTCGCTCGCTAGAATCCCGAGTTTCAACACTTCGAGATCCTTCCGCAAAGTAGTTCGTTGCAATTGCGGTGTCGCACATCAGGCTCGTATTCTTGCATCCCAATGTTTGAACGATATTTAGTGTGTCGCGGTTGGCTGCCAAGACGAAACTCATTCGTCGTAACCACTGTCGGTGAAGAGGTGAGAACCTGAGCGCTTTAGTGATTGAAGAGCGCCGCTGCTCTTTGGATTTCTCTGCACCGAAATATGACAACATGCTTACCGGGGTAGTCTGACCTCCGCCTACTGGGCCAAACACCACGGGAATTCCCAACCGCCACAATTGTGTGGGAACATGAAGACTAGCGTAAGTTACGTGGTGCGCTAGCTGAAATTGAAACTTGCTGGCAAGCTCCCTGGCTGCCTGCAACGCTGCGACCTGCCACCACGAGTAGTGAAAGGACTCGCTCTTTTTAGCCCATTCGTAAGGCACAGGCACATAGGTAAAATGAAGATTCGCTTTAGGGTTCGACCGTAGTCCGGCCTCGATCGCTTCCTGATTGCGTTTTGCAACCAAAACATGGACTTCAATTCCGCGAGCTGCTAGGTGAGTCGCCCAGTTCCAGCCGCACCCCGGCTCACTACCGGCATTCGGTCTGCAAGCATAGGCAGAAAGCAAGAGTCTCATTTTCTCTGATCGGTTCCGCCGGACGGGGCGTAGATTGGCTATCTATCCAGATTTGTTTGCTTGATCGCAACCAAACATACAGTGCAAGCGAGTCTGATACCTCTCAATCAGCAGCTTGCGCCGTCCGGGTTTCGGAGAAAGCACCTCGAGCCCTGAGTTCGTTCTCAATCCAGCGATAGGTGACTTCGAGGCCGACTTCGAGTGAAATAGAGGCTTCCCATCCCAAAACTTGGAATAGACGGGAGTTGTCGCTGTTGCGTCCGCGAACGCCCTGCGGTTTTGTCAGGTCATGACGCTTGACCAGGCGTTTGCCCGCGATCGCCGAGACCAAGTCCACCAGCTCGTCAATGCTGATCATTGTCGAGGTTCCCAGATTCAGTGGCTCGTGATAGGTCGAGGCCATGATCCGAATCAAGCCTTCAACGCAGTCATCCACGTGCATGAATGATCGGGTCTGCTTTCCATCACCCCAGATCTCAATTTCGTCACCATCGTTAGCCAAAGCCACTTTCCGAGAGATCGCCGCCGGGGCTTTTTCCTTGCCTCCTTCGTAAGTGCCGAGCGGCCCATACACATTGTGAAAACGGACGATGCGAGTATCGAAGCCGTAGTCCCGCTGGTAATAACGGCATAGTTCTTCACTGAAAAGCTTCTCCCAGCCATAGCCCGGTTCGGGGTCAGCCGGGTAGGCATCTTCTTCGCGCAACGGACTGATGTCAGCGTCCTGTTGTTTATAGCCAGCATAAACGCAGGCTGAAGACGAGAAGAGAAAGCGAGTTATGCCGTTCAGCCGCGCCGCTTCGAGCATGTGCGCATTAATAAGGATGTTGTTCCTGGCAATTCCGGCGCGGGAGGCGCTGATGTAGCCTATCCCTCCCATATCCGCTGCCAGATTGTAGACGTGGTCAATTTGGCCCCGCGCCGCCTGAAGACAGCTATCGTACTTTCGCAGGTCCAGCATCTCGAACTCGTCGGCCCGGCTTGGCTCATAATCCGGTGGCTTAACGTCAACCCCACGTACCCAGTGTCCATCATCTTTTAGCCGATTCACTAAATGGTGGCCGATAAATCCACCGGCACCTGTCACCAGGATTCTGATCTGCTTCGTCATGAAATATTCCCCTCATTTTGAAACGGTAGAAAACGTTTAGGTAAAAGAAGTGGCCTACTTGAACGGGTTAAGTGTTAAGAGTCCTGGCCATCTCGAGGAAAACCAGAGCTACAGCTTTGGGGATGGAAACCAGATAGCGCCGCCAGAGTCTTCGGGGCTCAGTCAACAAACGAAACAGCCATTCCAGTCCGTGTTCTCGCATCCAGGGCGGAGCCTGACGAGTTTTTCCGGAATTAATATCAAATGCAGCCCCTACCCCTAGCATGACCGCAACCGAAAGCTTCCCGCGATTTTGATGCATCCATTTTTCCTGTTTCGGGGTGCTGAGCCCGACCCATAGAACATCCGGCGAGACCTTCTCCACAGATAAAACCATGGTGCGCTGCTCTGCTTCAGTGAGAGGACGGAACGGTGGGGTATAGGTTCCCGCTACGACGATGCCATAACGTTGTCGCAGAGAGTCCGCGAGGCGCTCCGCGGTCCCATCTCCGCCGCCGTAAAAGAAATGCCGGTAGCTGGCTCCGGTTTCGCGGCAGAATGTTTCCATGAGCTCCGGTCCATACACCCGGCGCTTTAGAGGATGCCGATGCCACCGGCCTAACCAGACCAGCGGCATCCCGTCGGGAACCACTAAGTCGGCGGCGCCGAGTGCGCTTCGAAGATCACTGTCCGCCCGCGACTCAGCGATCCCATGCATTCCGGTCACTGCGATGTATCGCCCCTTTGCGTCGCTTTGAATCCAGAGCTGGATCCGGGATACAACCTCCGGGATCTGTACCGCATGCACTGGAATGCCAAGGACGCGAAAGCTAGGCGGCGGCCCGAAGTCGGCGATTTCGCTTGAATCTGCGGTGGGTGTCAATAGCGGAGTCATAAATTTTCATCAAGAGATGGTAGTTTGCGTTTGCGGTGTAGCGGTCCTCGAAAACCTTCCTGGCCGCTTTACCCATGGCTGCGAGTTCAGGCAAGTGCGTCCAGGCCCATGTAACCTTCTGCGCTAACGCGTCGGCATCGCCCGGCGCAAAGTGTAGACCGGTCACCTGATCATCAAGCATCTCTGGAATGCTCCCGACAGATGCGCCCAGCACCGGTGTGCCACAAGCAAAAGCCTCGGCGATGATGAGGCCAAAGGGCTCGTACCACACGCTTGGAACCACCAGGAACGCGGCCTTCTTCATCGCGGCGTAAACGTCCTCGCGTCCCAATCGGCCGGCAAATTGGATCCCATGGAGTCCCTTGGTTGCGACCTCTCGTTCGAGCGCGGGACGCATAGGGCCGTCACCTGCAATGACAAGGGGAACCTGGAACGGCAGGCGCTGCCAGGCTTCTAAGAGCGTCAGCAGACCTTTTTCCGGCGAAAGACGTCCGACAAATAGAGCGTAATTTCCGGAATGAAGCCGCTCGCCGGGATCGGGCTCGACAAAATTGGGTTTGACGTGGATCTTGTCGGCTGGAAATCCAGACTGCACGAATTTATCTCTCAGGAAGCTACTGATCGCGATGTACGCATCAATGCGTTGGTTCCAGGTCTGTCGTGAACGGTGCGTCTTGAGCATGAGCGCAACTGCTCCCGACATAACGCGCGAGTTGCGGTAGCATCCGTATCGCACACTACGCAGAAGACCATGGGTCACACACTCCTCACAAGGCTTTCCGTCTCGATAGAAAGTCGCGGCCGGGCACAAAGGCCTGTAGTTATGCAGGGTTTGGACGACCGGGACATCTTCCTTGTGACAAACTCCATAGACCGAGGGTGACACCATCGCAAATGTATTGTGAATGTGAGCGATGTCAGGTTTGAGGTCCCGGATAATATCGCGGATGGCCTTCTTGCTATCGTTGGCTGAAATGATCCGGCTGACAAATCCGAGCCGCTGTCCGAGAGACAGCCCATTCATTTCATGGTTACTTCGCTTGTAGATACTTACTCGATGTCCATGCCGCTCCAGCAATCTGCTCTCTTGCGCGACTACAACATCCTCTCCACCCGGCTGTTGGTATGAATTGTGGATGATAAGGATTTTCATGCTGGCCTGGGATGGAGCGAAAGGACTATGACAGGACCGGAGCGGCGTAAATCACGCGGCGCCGGAACCCCTCAGCACGGCAGGGATGGTCTGTGCGAGTATCTTGACGTCAAGCCAGATTGACCATTCATCCAGGTATTGAAGATCCAGTTTCATCCAGTGTTCAAAGCCGATATTGCTTCGCCCTTTGATTTGCCACAAACAAGTAATGCCCGGACGCACGCTGAATCGCCGCCGCTGCCAGTCCTGGTCAAAACCCTCATAGTCCCGCAGGGGCAAAGGCCGTGGACCCACCAGACTCATTTCTCCGCGCAGCACGTTGAATAGCTGCGGCAATTCATCGAGGCTGGTACGTCTGAGCAACCGGCCAAGCGGCGTCATTCGTGGGTCGTTCCTGATCTTGAACACGGGGCCGGTGGCTTCGTTGAGACCCTCAAGGGCGGGTAGCAATTTCTCCGCATTCGACACCATAGTGCGGAATTTATAGATGAAAAATCGCCTCTTGTTCCGTCCCATCCGCTCCTGGCGGAACAAAATCGGGCCTTTCGAGGTCAGTTTAACCATCAGTCCGACCGCCAGCAGAACGGGTGCAAGAGCCACAATGAGTGCGAAGGACAAGGCCACATCCAGGATGCGTTTCGCCAAAACTGGCCATCCATCCAGGGGAGAAGAATGTACCGTGATATGCGCGCTCCCATCGAGCTCTTCGGCCCGAGCGCGGGCGATCTTCAAATCAAAGATCACCGGATCGAAGCGCATGAAGATGCCGTGCTGCTCACACAGGGCCGCAATCCGCGCGGAGTGTTCATAAAAAGATCGCAGGGGAAGATAGTTGGCAACTTCATCCACCACATTGCGGCGCAAATATTCCGAGAGGTCATCGAAAGTGCAGCAAAGCGGATAAGGATTCCCGCGGTCGGCACACTCATGCCATCCCTGGTCTACGAATCCAAGCACGCGATAGCCCCACTCTGGTTTCGCATCCAATCGGCGGGCGAATTCGATGGCACGCCGGTTGGTTCCCAAAATGAGTAGGTATCGAAGATTGCGGCCGCGGGCACGGACGATCTCGAGACTACTCCGAATGAGCACCCTCGCTCCCGCCACTAACACGGAAGCACAAATCCAAAATTGAAATAGAAACTGAGGCGTGATCATCTCAATTCGGAACACCATGCCTAACACTCCCAGTAAAAGAGACGCGAGGGTGGTGGCCATGGTGGCGGCCGCCACCACTGAGCGCCGCCGGGCCAGACGTTGAGATTGATATTGTCCGCAGACCGAGAAAATGCCGTGCCATGCCAGGAGGATCAGAAAAAAAGTCACAAAATTGATCAGCCGCACCCGCATCGAAAGGAAATCAGAAAACGGTATGCGTTCGACTTGGCGAACTTGCAAAACGGTGGCCAAGCCGAAGGCCACAACCATAAGCCCAAGGTTAAACACCTTGAGCATGCCGAGATAGAGGCGGCGCTTGGCTGTGTTCACAATCGGAAGTCCTAGAAAGAAGGTGGGAAATGTAACTGTGCTGAAAGCGTACAGGTGGACTACAGCCTGCGATAGACAAAGTCAGGAATGGGAAACGTACGTCGGTTGAGAACAGCGCCTAAAACCTCAACGTGAGCATCGCGCAAGCTTTCCAAACCCTTCAGGGCTGATTCGCGACGCGTAGAATCTGCCTGGAGGACTACGACGGCTCCGTCTGCAATCTGGCCCAGGACAACCGCATCGGTGTAAAGATTCAGAGCTGGCGCATCAATGAGAACGTAGTCGAACTCTTGGCGTAACTCTTGCACACGCAGCTTTAAGCGATCGGAATTCAGCAGGCTGGGCGACTCCGGCGCGAGAGTTCCTGCCGGCAGCAGCCATAGATTGGATGGTTTCAATTGTTTTGCAAAACTTCGTATGCCACCTTCAACCAGAAGGGAGTCGGCGAAACCCCGGTCCTCGGGAACCCCAAAGAACCTGGACAAACAAGGACTCCGGAAATTCGCTTCCACAAGACAGATCGAACCGGAAGCATTTGCCGCCAAGGCCCGTGCCGACTCCCCACAAATTCGGCTGCACCCGTCCCCAGGATCGACCCCCGCAAACACGATAGCGCGATGGATATTCGCTGGCTGCCCCAAGAAAATGCGCTGCACCAGTTTGAGGCACTCTTCCTGAGCCATAGAGTCGAAACCCGGCGCCTCGCGATGCGTCTTGCGGTCCTTCCCGGAGCCTGGGAAGACAAGCGTGGTCGACTCTGGAATGGAAGGGGTCTCCCGCTCCGCTTCTCTCAGCGCTTCTTGCATCAGCTCAAAATTCTTACTCATGCCTGCGTTTCATCTCCATCAGGAATCGAAGTGTGGCTGCAACCGCTCACCGCGCGACTGGACGACGCCAGTTCCAGGCTATCCGGTAAATTAACCATCGACGTGTTGAAGCGCCGATTGTATATCAGCGGCATTGGCCACCTGAATCGTTTAGCAAATCAGACGCATGCGTATTCCCTTTTCGCGCCGCAGCCCGCAGAAGAACTTGGGCTTGTATGCAGTTCTGCGGCACGCTCGTCCCCTCGAGATAGATGCGAGCAAGTTCGACTTCGGCCTTGCTGTTCTGCTTCTTCACCTGTGCCCACAGACTGGCGGGGTCGCTTGTTGGCTCTGAGTTTTGAGGTGCGCGCTGCCGCGACCTCTGGGCCGGCGTGGATGAGACGGACTCAGCGGTGCGGAAGCTCTGATCGGTTAAGGCTATCGATGGGTGTTTGTCCGTCAGGTCGGCGTTGACTGCCGGACCAGCTCTGTTTTCATAATCCGCGCCATCATTCATTGCCGTCGCGTAAGACGACTGTTTTGGATCCGTCTGCAAGTTCGCTCTGACCGCGAGTAAGGAACGAGAGCCGAGTTCCTTCGGACTGTACCGGCCACCAGCAGACCATGCCAATGTAAGCAGCAGCACGGCGCAAATCGCAAGTCGCATTCGCCACCATGGAGTTTGCCGGGAGCTTGTGCTCAGCTTTTTCGCCGCGGAGGCAACCGGCTGAAGTCCAGCAGATCCCCCATCGACGTCAATGGCCTCTTTTGATTCGATATCCAGGTCGTCCAATACTTCGCGGACCACTTCCTCCGGGATGCTTCTTTGTTTTAATACGCAGCCCAACGAAAGGGCATTAAAGCAAATGTTGTTGATATTTCGAGGAATCCCCTCGCTGTATTTTGCGATCAGGGCCTCAGCCCGCGGCGTGAAAAGCGGGACCTTGCGGTCGTAGCCCGCCACCCTAAGACGGTGCCGCACATAAAGCAGGGTTTCTTCAACAGTAAACGGGTGAAGCCGGGCAAAGATTGACATTCGCTGCCGCAGTTGAACGAGGTGGGGTAAGGCTAATTTTTCGCGAAGTTGAGGTTGCCCAGCCAGAATAATCTGCATCAGTTTGTCGCGAGTGGTCTCAAAGTTGGAGAGCATTCTCAGAAGCTCCAGAACCGAGTCTGAAAGATTTTGAGCCTCATCGATTACCACGACAACTCGCCGGCCCAGTCGGGCCTCGACCAGTAGTACCTCGTTCAGTTGCTCCTGCATGCGGACAACATCCCCTCCGTTATCCACAATGCCAAGATCACGCAGAAGGCTGCGCAATAGGTCTTCCGGGCGGCAAAGGGTCTGGAACAGGAATACTGTCCGGGCTGATGCTTCCAGTCGGGTCAGAAGCTGATACAGGATCGTGGTTTTACCCATTCCGGGCCGAGCCACGATTGACATGAAGCCCCGCCCGTTCTGGATTGCGTATGACAATGAGGCCAACGCCTCGCGGTGAGTCGGGCTCGGATACAGATAACGCGGATCCGGGGTCACTCCGAAAGGCTGTTCTTTCAGGTTGTAATAGTCTAAGACCATTGGCAATCCTCTAGGCGGTTTGCTTCGGAACGCTGGCCAGTACCGGAATCCTGAGAACCTCAAACACCTCCGCTGGAGTGCGCAGCGACGGATTGAGATACTCGGCAAGGAAAGCCGCTCCCGCACCTATAAAACACGCCAGAACTATGCCACAGAAGATTATGAGCGCCGGACCAATCAATGGCAGAATCGGCACGACCGGCGGAACTGCAATGGCCACGTTCGCGATCCGTTTCTCGTCCAAAGCATCTGAGGTGCGCTCTTGTTCTCTTTTTGAAACATAAAGCAAATAGTTCGCTTCATCGGCCTTAACCTCGCGCGTCAAGTCCGCCTGTCTCAACGCCTTTTGATCCAAGTCGACCATTTGCGTCTGCAGTCTGTGAATGCTTTGTTCTATCCCTGCCGCAGTGGCTTGCTGAAAAGCCAGATCGGCCTGCGTCTTCGCGACGTCTTCTCTCATTAATTCAAAAGTCGGATCCCGGTCTGTGGTCTGGTTGACGTATTGCTCCTTGGTCGCAGAGGCAATGGCAGCCTGGGTTTCGGCAACTTCCTGGTCGGCTTCCTCTACCAACGGATAGTTTGGCTCATACTTCATAAGAAGCTGCGTCTTCTTGAGTTCTGCGGCTAGGAGACCAGCTTGCAGTTGTTGCAGCAGCCCCTGAGCAGAGTCCGTCGACTGTTGAGAGAGTGAACGCTCAGGGGTAACCTTCATCCGGGTTGTCATTTCTTCTATTTTGCGTTTGTCCGCCGCGATAACTTGGCGAGCTGTTTCGAAGGCGGCAACCGCATCTGCCACATGCTGCGACAAATCTGTCCGTTGCGTGTCAGGAGACGCGATGCCCGTGGTTTTCGTAAAGTCGGCCAGGCGCGCCTCTGAGTCCGCCAGGGCTCTCTGGTACTTATCAGCCTCTGCGGCGAAAAATGTGTACGATCCCGCTGGCCGTCGAACAGCGTTATGTTTTGCGAGATACAACCTGCCTAGCGAATCCAAGACGTGGTAGGCAAGGGTTGGGTCGCCCGCGCTGTAATCGACTCCGATCATGCTAGTCTTCGTTACTTGTTGGGTGCCCAATTTGGATCCCAAATGCTGAACAGCCCGGGCAATATACCAATCGTCCTTCGCTCCAGGATGCAAATAGTGAGTAAACGACTTTCGCTCCCTCTCCTGCAGCTTGTTTGCAAGCACGACTGCCTCCAGGAGATCCGGACTCTTCAATAACTCAATCTCGGAACCAATAATGGTGTCTCCCACCGGCGCTGGTGCCCCCTGCCCTTGCGTCGACTGTGACGTAACTGTCGGATCCGAACGCTGGTCATTGACAAGTATTTCCATGGTGGCTTTGTGCGTAGAATTCAAAATAAAAGCGGCGATCACGGCTCCAAGCATAACCCCGCCAAAAGCGTAGGCAAATATCCGCTTGCGGCGGAACAGCGGGGCAAGCAGATCTCGCAACGTGGGGTCTGATTTCTTTCCCGACATGCTCTCCGGGCCTGGTTCAGTCATTTTCACTGATCTCCCAACACATTACTGTACGAGCGCGTTCCCGCTCCAGCCCAACCCGGTACTCGCACCATATGGAACATATTTCCTGAATTTTGCGATGAACGTATCAGGAACAAAGATCATGTCACCGGCCCGAATATAGACGTCCTCGTGAATGTTGTGGCCATTTAGAAGTGGCTTTAGGTTGAGTTTCTTCACCTCCGCCCAATCGGCGTTTACGCGACGGAGAAGGAAGACCTGAGTCTTGGCCGTAGGCAGGAATCCTCCGGCGACGGCAATCCCCTCGGAAACCGTGGTGTCGAAGCGCAGCGGGTATTGGCCTGGCTTCCCAACCTGCCCGTTCACCGTGAATTGGGGGGGCTGAAAGTTTGTAACGTCCACAGAGACGATTGGGTTGTGCATTGTCTTCGAATACGCCTTGGTCAGAATATCGACGATTTGAGGAATCGTATCTCCTTTGACGTATACAGCCCCAGCACCATTCGGAAGGGTGATGAAGCCGTCGGGTTGGACAGTCACAGGTGCGGCAGTGATCTCAGGAATGAGAGGGAAGGAAATTGACAGTATGTCACTTGGTGACACCTGATAACGAGGGTTCCGCTCCTGCAAGGTCGGCGTTTCCGGGCTATTTGATCCGTGGGCCTCCGGCGCTTGCTCAGCTTTGGTTTGGCTCGAATCCGGTTGAATCGTCTGGGCAAAGCATGGACTGCTACCGGCTATAAGAACCAGAACTAGCGCGCTACCAAACAAGCGTAGCTTGGGCATGATGGTGATTCCTTAACTCGTATTCCTGACTTTGGCTGGAACCGGCGCCTCATTCCGCCCATGGGTTCTAGCTTTGCGCCCCTCAAAAACTTCCTACGAGCAGACACCACAACAGGCTACGGGATACATGCGGCGAGCTTTCGTGCCCGTCGCATCCGTGCTCCCCTGTCGTCAAACCTGCTCTTTATCACCAACCATGTACCGTAAAGCAAAGCTCCGCCATGGTGAATTAGCACTGACGGTTTTCCACAGATTCTTTCACAGAACTCTTACGGCAAGAGAATCCCAGCGCTCTCTCAGAACGGGGATCGCTCCGAATATTGGCAACAAGGCGGCTACTCAGTAGGTTGTATAAGTAGCAGCCTTTGGTGAACCAGACGTGAATGCTCTATTAAAATCATGTTAAAGCTCCGGCTCCGAGAGTGGGCCGGCGGCGGCCATCAGAGCCGAAGAAGAACCCGCTGCATGGGCCATCCGAAGCCCCTTGGGCTCGGCCGTGCATCCCGCTCGGGAGTCTCGATTCACACAAGATTCATATCGCTGTCATCGCAATTCAAACATCTTGTGATAAAACTTTTGAAGCCCGGATAGGGGCGAATTCAAATTGAATTTTCTTGACTATCGAACAATTGGGGGAGTATGTCACTCGGGCAGTGTTGTGTGCTACAGCCGCGCATCGAAGTGGTGAGTGGGATCGACTTGCAGTCGATTGTTGAAAAGGTCCCGAGGTGGTATGCAGTTTTCACAATGTCGCGGCACGAAAAGAAAATCATCGGGCATCTCGGGCAGCGGGAGATCGAATCGTTTCTCCCGCTTTACAAGGTAAAACATCGATGGAAAAACCGCTGCACCGTAGCGCTGGAGCTCCCGCTGTTTCCCAACTATCTCTTTGTGCGAATTGATCCACAGGAACGCCGTCGAGTTCTAAGCGTTCCCAGCGTGGTATCTATCGTATCCGTCGGACGGGAACCGTTGGCAGTTGCGGATCAATATATCACTGGGCTGCGGGATGGACTTCTTACCCACCGAATCGAGCCGCACCCCGGTTTAGAAGCGGGCGACAGGGTGCGCATCACACGAGGCGCGATGGCTGACATGACAGGCGTGCTAGACCGCCAGAAAAACGCGTTCCGCGTCATTCTCAGCCTGGAAATGATCGGTCGGAGCGTGGCGGTCGAAGTAGACCTTGCAGACATCGAGCCTGCCGATGAATTCCAAAGCGGAATGCCATGGACGCATTCTTAATGGCCGCGGAGTCAGGTCAGTGACCACTGGCCCAAGATTGTGAAACCGCGGCTTGTGGCGAACACTCCCCTCGAGGTTGAAACCGCCGCAAGGTAAGCCATAATGACACCTGATAACCGATGACCTCAGAACTTCTCCGATACGGAATTGGTGTACTGGTGCTGTGGTTGATCGCGATGTGCCTTCGTTCCATCACCACGCGACAGGTACTCTACCTCATTGCCAGCGGGGTCTTTTACTACAGTTGGGGCGGATGGCTGATCGTTATCCTGATTTTCAGCTCCCTCATGAATTACGCCCTGGGCGAATGGCTGAAGAAGAACATCACCGCCGTGCGGCTGTGGGTTGGGATCCTTTTCAATCTGGCCTTCCTAAGCGTGTTCAAGTATTTGCCTTTGCTCGGTGCCGTCGCACCATCCGGTTCTCCGTTTGCGTTGCTCAAGCGAATGATCTTCCCTTTGGGCATTTCTTTCTGGACCTTCCAGGCCCTGAGTTATCTTTTGGAGCTCTATCGCGAGGAGGAATTGAGCCCCACGCTCGTCGAGTTCTGCCTGTACATGTCGTTTTGGCCGACCGTGCTGCAGGGACCGATCTGCCGCATGTCGAGCATGCTGCCGCAATTTAGGCAAGACTGGGCTGTAAGCGAAGACGATCTGAAAACCGGAGTGCGCCGCGTTTCGATTGGAGTCCTGATGTCGGTTCTCGCCAACATCATGGCCGGCGGCCTGTATGCTGCCTCGGGCGTAGATGCGATTTTCAAAAATGCGTTTTCCAGTCGAAACGTCGCGCGCCTGAGCGGAATGGATGTATGGTTCCTGATTATCGCGTATGGATTCCAGCTCTATTTCAGCTTTTGCGGTTGGACCCACATCATGCTTGGCGCCGCCCGCCTGTTTGGGATCCAGTTACAAGAGAACTTCAACCGGCCATATCTGTCCACTACAATATCCGTCTTCTGGACGCGCTGGCACATGTCACTGTCGTTCTGGATTCGTGACTTCCTTTTTCTGCCACTCGCGACCGTGCGCCGCGAAGTCTGGTGGCGCAACCTGTCGCTGGTGATCGCCATGTTCGTCTTCGGACTGTGGCACAAAGGGACTCTTCTGCTCATGCTGTGGGGCACTTATCACGGCATTTTGCTGGTTCTGCACCGGCAGTGGCAGGAATTTCGCAAGCGCTTGGGCTTCGAGTGGACCGGGGTGGTTGCGACGGCAATCTCGTGGTGGCTGACATTTTCCGCGGTATGCGTGGGCTACATTTTCTTTCGCGCAGAAAACGCGCGGCAGTCATTCGCCATGCTGAAGGCGCTGGCGTCGCTCAACAGCTACCGTCACCTAACTTTAGACCACAGCTTCTATGTGATGACGCTGCTTGCGTTTCTTGGCTACTTCGCGGTCATCGGCGCCGGAGCGCTGCTGGATCGCCTGGCAGAAGCCACGCGTGCCCGGACCGAAACAGCAAACGGGGCTCTGCAGAGAGCGATTGCGACCATTCTCCGAACTCTGGCGCGCGAACGCTGGGTATGGATTACTCCTGTAGTAGTCGTCCTGGCACTGTACCTGAGCGTGATTTTCCACCCCGGACAAGCCGAGACCGGACCCGTCATGTATGCGCTGTTTTAGAATGCGTACAAACTTGGGCAGGAGCGGAAAGGAACTCGCTGACGGTTAAGTTGTGGGCCGAGTTTTCACTCTTTGCGTCCTGGCCGGAGCGCTGCCGCCAAAAAGCATTGTTGTCCCAATAAGCGCCCGAGCTCGATTTGTTGGCCGCAGATCTAAGTCCTTGTTCACTGTCAGATTCAGTGGGCAATAGCGCTATGCTAGCATTGATTCAGACTCCGACCGACCGTAAGGTTCAGCCGTTTGTGCCGTTGACGCCGCTTGGGCCAGCAAAGAGGGATTCGACC
The DNA here is from genome assembly GCA_963762965.1 of Terriglobales bacterium. Lineage (GTDB taxonomy): Bacteria > Acidobacteriota > Terriglobia > Terriglobales > Acidobacteriaceae > DATBAX01. The sequence continues at coordinate 2,185,598 of CAVXME010000001.1, read as the reverse complement.
GTGGACTACAAATCGATCCTCAAGTACTTTGCCATCCGCCTTTGCGTTGTCGTGACGCTTGCCGTGATTCTGCTCGGCGCGGTCGAGCTTTTCTCCTACGAATATCTCCCGGCGGTTTTGCAGGACGCCAGTGAATCCGCTTTGGGCCTTGCCGAAGGCGGTAACCCGGCCCAGCAAGGGTACCGGAAAGAATTCGAGCAAGCAAACAGGATGCTCTACCATCAGTATGTGCTTTGGCGCCATGCTCCCTACCAGGGCAGGATGCTGGCCATCGATCAAGATGGAGTTCGCCGGACGCTTCACACCCAATGCGACAACACGACCTTCACCGTCTGGATGTTCGGAGATTCTGTGATGTGGGGCGCAGGCACGCCGGACGAAGATAGCATCCCCTCACGCGTGGCGCTAGATTACGAAAAGGCAGGCAAACCGGTTTGCATTGTGAACTATGGAGAAAAGGGCTGGGCCAACACTCAGGAAATGATTGAATTGATCGAGAACCTCAAGCACGCCGCCCGCAAACCCGATGTCGTACTTTTTTACGATGGCGGAACCGAAGCGTTCGCCGCGTATCAAAGCGGCCGGGCCGATGTGCACAGCAACTACGACTCCTTTAGAGATTTTCTCGACAACTGGGTCGGCGCTTCGGAAAAGCCAGGCTTCTCCTACTTCAGCCACACCAATACTTATCGCCTTCTGGAGACGATTGCCGTCAAAACACCGTTTCATGTTGAGCAGTATACGAAACCTGTGCTCGACACGGAGACGCTTCCCGCCGCAGTGATGAAAAACTACCTGCAAAACATGGGCATCGTGGACCTATTCGCGAAGCAATATGGATTTCGCGCAATCTTCGCGTGGTATCCCAATATGTTGGTCGGGCACAAGCAACTAACACCCTCCGAGCAACGAGTATTACAGATCGAATGTCGGAGAGTCCCGAAACTAGACCTGATGTATCAGGCGGTTTACCAGAAGGGTCGCGAGCTAAAGCGGCCGGATTTCTATTATCTCGGGGACCTCCTCGATGATCAGAAGAGTTCGCTCTATCTCGAAATCGGACACCTGAACGTCGAGGGAGATCGGATCGTGGCCGATCGGTTGTACGACATTCTGGAACATCCGGCGGACGCAACGGACAAGCCCTTTCATTCTGCTGCCGCCCTTCATAGCGAACAGCGGTTCGATTCCAGCAAACTTGCCCAACGAAACCCAGGGAACTGATGACTCCGCCACCCGAAAAACCCAGAAGCTTGATCAGCGGTTTCCTCCGGTCTCTTCTTGCCAATCCCGGGAGGTCAGCCCTAGAACTCGGCGAGCAATTCCTAAGTTATGAAGAACTGTGGAACTATGCGGGAAGAATCAGCACGTGCCTCAAGGAGACTTTGGATCACTCCGAAAAGGTAGTTGCTGTGATGGCCGATCGCAGTGTTGGAGCGTATGGCGGAATTTTGGGCGTTCTAGCCAGCGGCCGAGGCTACGTTCCTCTCAATCCCAAGTTCCCTATCGAGCGGACTCTCATCATGCTGCGCGCGTCGGGATGCCAGACGGTTGTGGTGGGCCGCGAGTGCGCCACTACACTAGCGTCATTGCTTCAGCGAGTCGACAAGCCGCTTACCCTGATTATTCCGGATTCCGGCTGGGAGCCTGATCGTGCGTTTTGCGGTGCACACCGGGTCATCTCCGCCCAACAGTTGTCAAAGATCGCCGATCCCTGCGATCCGATCGTCGACGGGAACGATACTGCTTATCTGCTCTTCACATCGGGCAGCACGGGCGTGCCTAAGGGAGTAGCGGTCAGCCAATCGAATGTCGTTGCGTACATGGAGTACGCGGCTAAACGCTTTGGCATGAATGCTGAAGACCGTTGTTCGCAGAACTTCGATCTCACCTTTGATCTCAGTGTGCATGATCTCTTTACTTGTTGGGATGCGGGCGCGACGCTTTGCCCATATCCCGAAAAGACACTCACTCCGGCGACTTTGATAGACGAAAAGCAACTGACTTGCTGGTTCTCGGTACCCTCAGTGGCCATGTTCGCGTCGAAGCTCGGCATATTAGAAACCGGAACATTCCCGACTTTGCGGTGGAGCCTGTTTTGCGGAGAAGCCCTATCTTCGAGCTTGGCAGCGGCTTGGCAGCAAGCGGCAAACAACTCGATTCTCGAAAATCTCTACGGCCCGACTGAAGCGACGATTGCCATTACTTGGTATCGGTGGAATTCGGCAAGCTCGCCCTCGGAGTCTGTCCGCGGCTTGGTGCCCATCGGCTGGCCGTTTGATGGACAACAGGTGTGCGCGGTGGATGAGAATCTCGCGCCAGCGCCAATCGGAGAAAGCGGCGAGTTGTGCCTAGGTGGATCGCAGGTCACGCGGGGGTACTTGAACGATCCCGAAAAGACAGCAAAAAGTTTTGCTCGCCTGAAGCACACAGGCGATCAGGTCTGGTATCGCACAGGCGATCTTGTCCGGCAGGATGAACGGGGATGCATGTATTACCTCGGCCGCCGCGACTTTCAGGTCAAGGTGAATGGGTATCGTGTTGAGTTGCAGGAGATTGACCTGGTATTGCGCGAAGCGGCCTGCACCGAATTGGCGGTTGCGATTCCGTGGCCGTTGTCGGAGGGTTCGGCTTCCGGCATCGTCGGGGTGTTGTCGGGATCAGACCCCGCGCGCGACAAGGAAGTCATTTCCGCTTGTGAAACCAGACTGCCGCGTTACATGGTTCCCAGTCGCCTTTGCCACTTTCCGCAGATGCCTCTGAATGTGAACGGGAAGATTGATCGGGGGAAAATTACGGAGATGCTGGCCAATCACGCGCAGTGACATGGCCCATCCAGAAGATTTGCCGTTGAGACGGATAGCATCACTAAACGTTCCGAACTTTTGCGGTGACGGCGATCCGCTCCACACTGCAGCGGAAACTACCCAACCCTTCAAGATTGTTCCACGGAGTTTGGGCGTACTCTAGCTTCCTATCTGACCTCTGCCTTCTAGTTCTTGACTGGCTTTCCGAACCTGTCGGCGGTAGCAAACATGAGGCGCACTGTATCCATATCTTTGGTCTGCACCTTGCTGGCGGGCACCTTGCGGCGGGCGATCCTTTGCAGTTCCAAGAAGATCTCGATCAGAGCGAAAGAATCGACTAAACCGGAAGAGACCAGCGGGGTGTCCTCCGTGATCTCACTCTTACCCTTAATCACTTTTTTGGCGATATAGCTGGTCAATTCCCTCATCATTTCGCTGCCGTCAGCTACCTGCTCAGCATCCACGAATCACTCTTCCTAAGGTTGCCCCAACCACGTTAGATATTCAAACTCGGTCTCGCCCGCATTGTTCTGAATCACTGCTTCGGATGCGAGGCGAAGAATTGCCAGCGTGCCGCATTGTACTTCGGCTGCCAGGTGTGCCCTACATTTGGTTCCCAAACAAACTGCACTTCGATATTACTCGGGGAGCAATTGGTGCCGGTGTTACCGGTCGTGCCCGCTACGCCGGAAATGGGTGCATCGTTCGCATTGTTGGGTTCGCCGTTCAAACACAGAGGCTGAGCGGTTTGAAGTGTTTTGCAGCTGTTCTGTTGCACCCAATAGTTGAAAGTGTCGTCGACCGTATCCAGTGTGTAAGTTACGCCTGAGTATAGTGTTGTGCCGTAGTTGCACTCCGGCAAGACGGTGTCGGGGAAGCCGTGCCACTCCTGAACGGAGATGGGAGCAACCGCGTTGTCCGGCGCTAGCAGGGGCGGCGGGGGAGAGTGCTGACCTTCCATCTGGCCGGAAGAGGGGGAAATCGCCGCCACCAAGTCAGAAATTTCGACGCCGACGCGCTCGGACATTTGTCCGCCCGAGGACATGCCGGTAACAAAAACCATGTTGGGGTTCACGTTGTACTGCGCAGTCAAATTGATGATCAGCTGCCGCAGGAACCCGGAATCGTCAGGGCAATCTTTTGCGCCACATGCTTGCACGGGAAAGGCAGCGTCCATAAAGTAGGCGTTCCAGTTCCACTGCTCGGTTTGGGGGTTCCATGTGGAAGCCGGTTGAACCACGATAAAGCTATTCTTGTCGGCGATGGACTCCCAGCCCCACTCCAGTGATGTGACGGCTGTGGGGTCAAAGGTCGGGGTGGATCGGGTTCCGTGTAGCATGATCACCATCGCCGGACTCGTCGGGGGCATAACGGTGGGCACAAAAACCTGATAATAGCGTGTCATGCCGTCCCAGGTCATCGAACTTTGAACATAGGTTCCGCCGCCCACTGTTTGGGTCAGCCCAGTATTGCTGCCGAGGAACAAACTGTTTCCATTGTAGACGGCTGTGACGGTATCGGAACCGACCGCTAATGTACTCGACCTAATCCAGGCGACACCCCCGGAAAGCGTCGCACTCCCGAGCTTCGTATTTCCGCTGTTAAACGTCACGGTTCCGGTCGCCGTACCGCTGTACTGTGGCGCCACGGTAGCAGTAAAAGTCACCAACTGCCCAGCATTTGACGGATTCTCCGACGATGCCAAGGTGGTCGATGTCGTAGCCTTGTTTACCGTCTGGGCTACCACGTTCGACACGCTCCTGGCAAAATTCGAATCGCCGGGATAAATCGCATCGATATCGTCCACGCCCCTGGGTAGCACGGGGATCATGAAAATCGCCGTGCCACCGCTCAGGGGCGCCGTCCCCAATATTTTCGGCCCTTGCTGAAGGGTGACCAATTCCCCATCTGGGGGCGCCCCCAGTTGCGAGGTGACAACTGCGCTAAAGCTCACAACTTGGCCGTAGGCGGATGGATTGAGCGTTGAGGAAAGAGTAGTTGTGACCGGGGTTTTTGTCGCGCTCAGGCGGGGAGCAATCGCCAGCGCCAAAACAATTAGGATTCCGGGGATTCTCATAGCGTCAAGCCTCAATAGCGAACAAAAAACTCAGCATAGTCCCAGGATATTAAAGGTTTGTTGCGCTTAGGGTACAGGTATGTTAACGCTTGGTGAAATCTATAGATTGCAAAGTAATGCTGTGATCGAATCATGGGAGTGTGTTTCTCGAGGCATAGGCGAGCCGTCTCAGTAATGATAGATTTTCGCCGTGGTTCACATGTATAGTGTTGCCGTTCGGCCGTTATCTCAGAAGACGATGTCGTTAGCTGCATCGTTGAACATCTACAAAGATCATAGGAGCGTGAATTGTGCCACCCCGCGATTTTGCGATTTGCTTCGTCGTGTTGCTCGTGAGCCTATCCCTATGCGGTTGCGGGAGCGGTAACTTGCCCGCACCGCTTCCGTCGGCTGAAAAATCCACTATCAGTTGCCCCGGCAACAACACGCCCTGCAACGGATCGACAGAGGTGCCACAGATTTTGGTAAACGGAACTGATCCCGCGACTTACGGAATTCCTATGTCTTGCTCGGTCACAGCAGCCAGCAGTGCGATGAACTTCACGACCATTCCATCCCAGGCTTGGTTCGGAGTTTCTCCGGGCGCTGGTGCTCTTCAGCCGGGAACTACGACAACGTTGGCAGTTACATCCCTGAGTGCCGCCAATGTCAGCGCTCGCAATGTCGGTGCGGTCACCGTCAGCGCCGCGGGGTATGCGGATAACAATCAGATGGAGATCGAACTGAATTGTAATGTCGCCGCGGGCACTTGCACGGTTGCCTTTTCGTGTGATCCCAAGACTAACCCCCTGCCGTAGCGAGAAACCGGCTTGCAGTTAACCGCTTCATCAGCGCTTGCTCCTGCGGCGACACGTTTTTTGTGCCTTCGGTTCTGATTTTGGCGTCTGTGTCACTCGCTCGTCTTACCTCGCTGGTCCAGTGGAAATCAGACCTGAAGAACCTTGTCATCGAAAAGAGAAGCATTATTGGGGATGAGAGATTTTGTCGGTCAAAACTAGAGTGGGTCAGCACGAGTCTGCTGACCCACTCCGATTCTTAAGACAAACCAGTTACTAGCTGGGGATTCATGGGTTGACCGTCAGCGACACGCTGGCCGTAGCCGTTCCGTAGTCCGCGCTGGCAGTCGGAGTAAAGGTGACCGACAGAGTATAACTGCCCGCCGCCAATACCGTGCTTGGGTGTACGGTAGCGGCGCCGTTCTTATATACAAACGAGCCCGGCACGCTGGCAGTCGCATTTAAGACTCCGCTCAACGTCGTCCCATGGGAAATTGGCGCCGGGGAAGTCCAGTTGACGGAGGAGGGTAACTTCTCCGCAGTGGTGGCCCGCGATAAAGAAGCAGCGTTGTAGTAAACGTTGAAGGCCCACGATGCTTTCACGGTACAGATTCCACTACCGCGAATCATAGTAACGACATCGTTGCTAACCGTGCAGATGTTGCTCGGCGACGCCGTGATGGTCGGAATGACACCGGAGTTCTGAGTCGTCGCCACAGTGAAGCTCGACAAATACGCAGCCGTGTGTGGCGCGCCGGTGAGGGTCACCTTCGGCGCAATGCGGGTCACGGTCTTTACCGCAGTTACGGTCTCGGTAATCTGCGGGGCCGCGGTGTAGTAGGTGCTGCCCGCCTGGTTGACCACCACATGGCAGTGTCCGCTGTTGCTGGTCATCGTGTACGTCGCGCCCGAAAGGGTGCACACTGAGCTAGCGCCAACCGCAAAGGTTACCGGGTTCCCGCTTCCGCCGCCCGTTGCCATTACCGTGAACATGTCCCCGGTTGCCGCGGTTGGGGGAGCCGGTGTGATGAACATGATGGCCTGTCTTCCCATCGCGGTGCCTTGTAGGGGGATGCTCTGGGTCGCTGCGGAAGCATTGAGTGAATTATCGGTTAAGGTTGCCGTGCTGCTAAGAGGGCCCACAGTTTGCGGCTTGAAGCTGATGCTCAAATCGCAAGCCGCTCCGAACGGCACGGAGAATGAGGTAGTGCAATCCGCGGGATTGCCCGAGCCCGCGACTTGGAGAAAGTTCGGACCGATGGCCAGTCCCGGTGCGATAGCATTCAGGGTCTCGTTTCCGACGTTGCCTACAGTGACCGACTGCGGACTGCTGGTATTACCGACAAAGGTGGTTGGAAAAGTAAGAGTGGGCGGAGCGGAGACGTCAACCTTACGAATTGCATGGTTGTAATCGTCCGCAATGTAAAGGTTGCCGCTGGCGTCCACCGCAACGTCCACGGGACCCCACATGAGCGCGCTGAGAGCCGGGCCGTCGCTATAGGTTACATTGCCGTTGGGGGAGGGACTGCTGCCCGCCACAGTTGTGATGATGCCGCCTGGTGTGACCTTCCGAATTACTTCGTTTGTGTCGCCTTCGGTGAAGTTTCCCGAGTCCGTGACGTAAAGATCGCCGGCTGCATCTACTGCCACCTGGTACGGGTAACCAAGCTCGGCGGTGGTCGCGGGGCCGCCATCTCCAGTGTGGCCGTATGTGCCAGTGCCCGCTACGGTCGAGATCGTCCCCCCTGGCGTGATCATGCGAATGACGTTGTTGTAGAGGTCTGCAAAGTAGAAATTGCCCGCGCCGTCGAAAGCGCCCCCGTCAGGGTTGTTCAACAGAGCGCTCGTGGCCGGGCCGCCGTCGCCGCTATAGCCGACTGCGCCTGTGCCCGCGAAGATCGAGATCGTTCCGTCTGCTGCTGAGACTCTGCGGATAAGGTTGTGTGCCGTATCTCCGATGTAGAGATTGCCGGCTGCATCCGTGGCCGTGCCGCCCTCTCCATAGTACGAATCGAAGAAGTCCAGGCTAGCTTGCGTGGCGGGACAGCCATCGCCCCACTGATCCGACGGCGTGGCGCAGACCGAAATACCTGGTGCGAGGCCGGCAACTGTCGTAATGATGCCGGCGGGATTGATCATGCGAACCGCGTTATTGCCGTCGTCTACGATGTAGACATTGCCGGCTCCATCCAATCGAATGGTGGTCGGATAGTACAATTTCGCGCTGGTAGCCGGGCCGCCGTCCCCGCTGTAACCCTGGCCGTTGCCGCCGGCAATGGTTGTGGTGACACCGGACGGGCTGAGTTTTCGAACCGCGTTGTTACCGGTATCTCCAACATAAACGTTGCCTGCGGCATCCACGCCGACGCCGTTCGGGTAGAAAAGGCCCGCTGTCGTGCCGGCGACGCTGCCGCCGATAACCGTCGACATTATCCCTGGAGGAAAGGACACCACCGGCCCGGTGCCTATGCCACTGAGGAAAACCGTGGCCAGCGTATTGTTGCTCTGGTCGGTGAGCACTACCGCGCCGAGCCGTGTACCGACGGCCGTCGGCTGGAACTGGACCTGGACCGTGCAGGCAACCGTGGCTCCGTTGCTGCAGGTGTTGTTAGTAGCTGTGAAGTCGAGATTCGCTGCACCTTGGGTCACGACCGAGCTGCCTCCAAGGGTGCTGCCGTTCGGAATTGTTACGGATACTGTCTGCGTCGTCGAAGCTCCCAGTGCGACCGAACCAAAGTTAACCGGGGATTGGGCAAAAAGTTGCGTCGCACCGATTAGCAGAGCAAGACAGGTGGCGACGGGAAATGGGTGTAAGCGCTTACTTTCAAACATAACGCGGTCTCCTTATGTGATTCTTCAATTGTCCTTGTAGGAAAACTCACTTACATGGGCCCGAAACAGCGAACACGGGGAAGAAGGTCACTAGGACTGCAACAACAACCAAGATGAAACCAATCGTTAGACAGAACCGTCCGACACTCTAAGTTCTTGGCTGTCTTGACTTAGGATTATGCGGACGCGAGATCGCTAGCACTGAGTCACCCTGCCGTCAACAGGTTCTTAGCAGAGAAGCAGTATCCATTCTAGGAGACCTGCGAGAGAACAGCAGTCGCACTTTATTCTTGTTGAACCTCTCCTCCTAGATTTAATTTCTGCTGGCGACGACTTGAGCAGGCAACCTCAAGGAAGTCAAGTTAATTTTCTGCTACGAAATTGTTACGCCACTACTTGTTTTCAATGGTTTTGCAAAGATTTATCCTCATTATGATTTGTTGGTTAAGTGCTTATCGCCAAATCATCTAGTTAAATTAGGGTCACGCAAGCCAAAATCCTGGATGACGAGATCATCACGCAGACTTGAGCGGACAAGCTCTCGAAATTAGCGTAGGTTATCTCCCGACCCTCAGTGACTGGGCCCCTAAGGTGTGTCGTGACCAACAAGGTTCGCTGAGAGATACGAGTACGATGTCAGGAAACCGCCAACTTGCAGCTCCATCGGGCGGCCTGGCGTTCACTGAGATTGAGCCCATAGGTGCATTTGTCCTCCGCCAACCGTATAGTCTGGCTGAGGCAGGTGTACGTTTAGCAAGAGGTGCGGGGCGACCTCGTTGTGGTTCCATCATAAAGATTCACGTAGATCGGCTCCGAAGTATTGGATCCAGGTGCATTGAGCCCGGCTTTCAGCCAGACCGAGCAACCGCTGAGACTGCTGAGCAAGCTCAGAGTCAAAACCTGTGTCAAGTTTGTACGGACCACCGTGGTAGAGCCGTTCTTACTCGCAATGCGGGCCTGAAAGGCCCGCTCTTCCCGTGGGCACGCCCGCGAGTCGTCGGCAACTACTACTTGACACAGAATGGCTTCTGGGGCCTCTCATTAAGTGAGAAATGACTGTCCTAGCTTTCCTGACCATCGCCCTCTATCTGCAAGGCGATTACTTCTTACAATGGACCCTTTTCACAATGCCAACAGACTAGCCGAGCAAGGCTTACTTGTAAGCAGCTACGAAACCTCTCAAGCGCTTGCCGGAACCGAGTCCAATCAAGCCGCAAGTTCGCTTTCGAACTCCCGGCCCTGAGGGTTCACTCGCCTGGAATGGGTTTTGGCGACACCGGCGACTCGGCGGCGAGAAAAAACCCTTGTCCAACAAAAACAGGCCTCCAAGCCTCCGGGTACTTGCAGTTTCCCGGTGGACTTGCCTATTTCTGCACAGCTCGACTGGGCCTGGGGTGAACTACTGTGGAAACTGTGCTTCCGGAAGTGCGCGGCGACCACGGCAGGCTGCTCGACAATGCGTTTGTCCTCGATGCAAACCACCAGCCGAATAAATTGGGCCATGCTCCAGGCCAGCGGAGTTGCACTTCCGGTACCCTCGCCAAACACGAAGTGAGATTCGGTTGGACCGGCTTGGTCCCAAACTTGTTCCGGAATCATTCCCCCAGAGTTCGCAAAATGCAGCATCGCCTCGAGGTAGTTTGTGGCATCGCGCCCGCTGGCGACCTCGTACTCTCCGCGTTCACCGGTAAAAATCGGCCAGATCCGGCCGACACCCTGGCCCAGCCAGGGCCCTCCAAATAATGTCTCACCGTAGCCGTCGTGATTGTAGCGGTGGAAGCTGGGACCATTGGGAGTCTCAACCCGGATGGTCGAGTCGATTACTTTGAGGGATCGATCGATCGTTGGATCGTCAGCGGGGCGAATTCCGAGTCTCACCAGTTCGAGAAACCCAGCGTCGACGACATCCCGTTCGTCCCAGGTTCCGCCACCGTTGTGGACATCGAGCTGATAGCCGTCATTGGGGTCCGTATTATTGTTGATGCGCATGTAATACCCGGAGGCTGGCGATGCACCCAGGTGGCCGGTGGTTGTTACCATCCAGTTTTCCAGGTTGTCAGCCCAGGAGTCAGCAATCTTGAGATAGCGGTCGGCGTCGTCGCTGGCGCCGTTCTTACGAGCAACATCCGCAGCGCAAACCAGTCCCGCGATTTCGGCGGCAATTGTGGAGGGAGAATACCCGGAGACTTCCTCCCATCTTTCTTCCTGCGTCGCCGGGCCATGGGCGATGATAAATTCAGCTTCCGGCTGAATATGATGTTGCCAGGTTTGAGCGTCGTTTCTACCCAACTGCCAGGCCAGTATCAAAGGATAGGAGATCTCATCCATCTGGAGGGCAGTCCAATAAGGCTTGCCATCGAGCCAACTGTTCTGCGGATAGCTGCCATCGGGCTTTTGCTGAACATTGAAGAGATAGTCGAGAGCACGCTCGGCAGCGGCGCGATCACCGGCAGCCAGCATCGCAGTAGCGACCTCATAAAGATCCCGGGCCCAGATCAGGTGATACCCACCGACGCCCGGGGTATCTGCTTTGACAGCAAATCCCCAGGGAATGCTCATGGATGCGATCATGGCGCCACGAAATGTTTTGTCTTCGTGGGCTTTAAGTACCATGGCGGCGAGAAGGAAGGGACGAGAATAGACCTCGTCCACATGTCGCAGACTGGCCGCGTATTCGCTCCATCCCTTCACATAATCGGCACTGATCGCAGAAAACCCTTGTTTCAGGCTGGCGCGTGCATTGTCGACGGCAACTGAGGCAGCAGCGCCGAATCCGAGCGCCAGAGTGAAATGATTCCCTGCCGGCTTTGCCGTCTGCATCACGTTGCCATTTTCAGCTCGCGCATACAACCACGTGAGTTGATGATGAAGAAGCAGGTCGGTATAGCCGTCACTGACGCCGGCAAATCCGTTGGTCATTTGCCTGAAACCGCTGCTGCTTACCAGGGCCGAAGCCATCCCGGACTTTTCGGCCACCAGCGCATCACCCTGGGTGGAGGCAGTATTACCGTAGCCGGAATTGTTGAGCGAGGGGCTATAAAGAACATACAATGAATAGGATCCGGCGCCCGCAAAGCTGACATCTACCAGCAGAGTATCGTGATTCGGATCCGTGGCATAGGTTTTGGTAATCTTGAAATGCCCGCCTCGATCGCTGCTCGTCTGGCGATATACCAGTGCGTTTTCATTGATCCGCTCGATCGAGTGCGCCATGTCCTTCGACTCGATCCATACGGTCTTGCCATCACTCACCGCAAACTCCAGGGAATGCACATCGGCAGTATCCAGACGCGGGTAATAGACTTCGGTAAGAATGCCGCCTTGCAGAGTGAACCAGACCCGCGACTCCGTGGAGGTCGAAGTGCCGACCGCGTCTTTGCTGCCCGGCGTCCAAGTGGGCATGGTGCCTGGCCCTCCGGGTGCAGTCTGGGCCTGGAGAAGGGCCGGCATGATCGCTATCGCGATAAAAATAATAAAAACTTTTCGGACATCCATCCAACTACCCTTTCACTCGTCTTTCCGGACTAGAGCCACGCCTTTGGGGACCCACGTGTCACTCGATGCGATAAATATTCAAGGACCGGGGAGGCAATGAAACCTTAATTTGGGACGCCTTCACCAAGTCAGCCTCACCGGTTCCCATCAAAGCAGTGACCGACTGAGCCCCGGCAATCGGGGAATCTTTAAGTTTCAGTTCTATGGTTCGAGGCTGGGCAGCATTGTTCATCACTACCAGCAACTGCTCGCGCGACTCGTTCTTTGCTGGACTCAAGTTCCCGGCAGATTCGCGCAGAAATGCATAGGTTTGATCGTCACCATAGAGGTAGGACATCTTTCCACTGCGCAGCGCAGCGTGGGTTTGCCGCATCTGGAGAAGCGTGTGGACATGAGCAAAGACATCCTGCTCTGCGGAAGTGCGCCCCTTCGCAGTGAAAGCGGCCCGCGAGTCTCCCGGGAATCCTCCAGGAAAATCGCGGCGGTTGTCAGGGTCGTCCCCACCCGGCATTCCTATCTCATCGCCGTAATAGATTTGTGGAATGCCGCGCATAGTCAGCAGCAGAGAGAAGGCCAGTTTCAGCTTTTGTACTGTCGCACCCGGCTCTCCCATGAATCGCTTTATGTCATGATTTCCGAGAAAGGTAATCAAATTTTCCGGATGGGGGAACATCCAGTCGTGCCGCAACACTTCTTCCAACTGGTTGGCGGAAGCGTCACGCAGGACAACGTCCCGGATGGTGAACGCGAGCGGGAAATCAAACACTGTGTCTAAACCGGAATCAATCCCCTCGGTTGTTTTTCCGCCCACGAAATAAGAAGTCACCGCCGGGTCGGGATTAAAAACTTCCCCCACGGTTCGAAAACGCGGATACGTACGGTGAATCTCGGCATGGAAGTCGTGCCAGAATTGCCGGTCAACGTAAGGAAAAGTGTCGATGCGAAAGCCGTCAAGAGCGCCCGTCTCCGCCCACCAGAGCGCATTCTGGCGCAGGTATTGAGCGGTGATGGCGTCATCGGTCCCCATGTCGGGCAGAATATTGGCAAACCATCCTTCGACTGCATCTCTCCATAACTCTGGCGCGGCATGCGGATCGGTCTCCAATTGAAAGGGAGTGACCTCCGCCAAATGCTGGTCGCGCGTGCCGTGAAACCAGCGGCCGGTCGGCGGGTTGTCCACCCATGGATTGGTCGGCCCCACATGATTGGGCACGATATCCAGGAGAACCTTTAACCCCTGTGCGTGGGCCGCCTTCACCAGTGAACGGTAATCGTCGAGCGTTCCTAAATGCTTTTCGACGGCATATAGATCAGTGGCGCCATACCCGTGATAATCTCGTCCGCTTCGATCATCATTCTGGTAAATCGGCGTGATCCAAATCGTGGTGATGCCCAACTCTTTCAAGTAGGGCAACCGTTGCTCGATGCCACGCAAGTCTCCTCCGTGATAGGCGCGAGGAACTTTACGGTCATAAGCAGCGGAACCGGGGAAATTGTTGCTGGCATCCCCGTCATCGAAGCGATCGGGCATAATCAAATAAATCACGTCATCCGGCGAGAATCCGTTGAAACCGGAACCGGAAGATGGAGAGAGTCCAGAGGGATCGCGTTGCGCCAGCGGCAACAACGCTTCCGAGTGGAAGTCGGAAACTGAAATATCGAATCTAATGATCCCCGCTGATGCCTCGTCCGAGATCATCAGCCACACAAATAGATAATGGGAACTGAGGCCATCCAGAGTGCGGACCACGCGAACTCCGGGTGTAGTCGTGGATACATGAGCCCCTGCCAAGTTCTCGCCGGTCAGCAACACCATGGGATCAGGCAGGCCAATCCACCAATTCGGCGGCTCAATCTTCTCGACATGAGGAGCAGCCTGAGCCATGAGCGCAGCGCCCTGGCTTGCCCCGCAAGCGAGAGCGAAGCCGAGCAGACCCACGAGCACTAGCAGGCGAGCGAGGAAAAAACGATTTGGCGGGAGTGGCAGCATGGCGCGCGCAAAGTAGAAATGAAGGAGCAGACGAGGCGCCTGCTCCCTCAACTTGAATGGCTAGAACGTCACCCGCAGTGCAAATTGCAACTCGCGTTCCGATGAGAAGCGAGTGGATGCACCCTGGCTGGTCGTGGTGATGCTGCCGTTGAGAATTCCGTTGCTGATGTCGGAGTTGAAGCTGCCATTTTGGAACTGCGGTGTATTGAAAAGGTTGAACACTTCCGCACGGAACTGCGTCGTCACCCGCTCGCCCATCTTGAAGTCCTTCACCATTCCCATGTCCCAGGTGTGGTAGCCCGGCCCGTAAATGGAGTTGCGAGCCAGGTTCCCCGGCCGGGTGTAGACGCCTGATCCGTCGACCGGTGGTGCGGTGAAGTCGCCGGAAATCTGGGCGCAAGTGTTATAGACCGTGGGACAAGGCGCATTTGAGATTTTCCATGAAACACCGCCGGTGACATCGGGGCGGTTCCCAGGGGTTCCGTTGATGCTAAGGTCGATCGGCGTTCCACTGGACAAGGTGATGATGTTGTTCCACTGCCAGCCCCCGATCACATAGTCCAGGCCCTTGGAAATATGCGACCCGTAGGCCCGCCCTTTACCAAAGGGCAGTTCGTATAGCGAACTGAAGACAAAGTAATTGCGGATGTCGGCGTCGGAGTTACCCTGGTTCAAGCTGAGCAATGGATTGCCATTGGCGTCCACGAAGATTCGGCCACTGCCGCCAGTAGTGCTGAAGGCCCCATTGGAGTCATCCGTGGTGTGCGAGTAAGTGTAGGCTGCGGTGAATTGCAATCCGGCCGCCATGCGGTGGTTCACTTGGGTCTGAAGTCCGTTGTAGTGCCCGCTGCCGATATAAGCATATTCGTTGACGGAACCACCCAGACCCGACCAGCGGGATGTGCCGCCGTCCAGGGGTGTGTCATTGGCGTTGAAAGCGGTGGCAAGATGGTCCATCTTGGTGCCAACATAGGCGACATTCAGGGCAGTGTTGGCCCCCAGTTCGCGTTCGACCCCAATGTTCCATTGCTGCACACTCGAGTTCTGACTATTTCTCGGAATGTAGATCACGCTCACATTCTTGGGATCACTGATGTTCACATTGTTGACGGCGGGAGGAAGCGCTCCGGTGGCGAGGGTCCAGTCGTTGTTCCCGGCCGGCCCTTGCCCGCTCAAAGTGATGCGAGCGCCCGTGGGATCGGCGCAGTTGCCCGCGGGACATGCTTCGTAGGTTGATACGCCATTGAAATCGGGGTTGTTACTCAGTTGGTTGCCTACGCCTCCCCGATCGAGGAAGTAGAAAATGCCATAGCCGCCGCGAATCACAGTCTTGCCGTTGCCCGCGAGATTGTAGGCAAAACCAATACGTGGCGCAAAGTTATTCTTGTCGTTATCGACCAGGCTTTTTGGCCATCCGGCGGTACCGGGGATGACAAGCGTGCCGTCCGTCGGATCGGCGGCATTGATCGGGTTCCAGTTGGACTGGAGATTGTGTATTTCATAGGGCCAGGTGTAGAAGTCGTAGCGCAATCCGAGATTGAGCGTTAGGCGATTATTGACGCGCCAATCATCCTGGGCAAAGTAGCCAGTTTCCCAGCTGCGGGTCTGGTACAGGCCCTGGAACTGACCAATCTCATAGTCCACGAATCCCGCCAGCAGTTCGGAGGGTTCATATCCGGTGAACCGTCCGGTGCCCGGGTAGTTGACACCGCCAATGATGAAGTAGCCTTTGGCGTCGTTGCCCTGCACGAAATCCACATTTCGTTTCCCGATGTTTAGTCCGGCCTTGAAAACGTGGCTGCCGTGAACATAGGAAACCGAGTCAACAAACTGATAGAGCTTTTGGGGTACGTTGTACGGTCCCCCGTCGCCCTGATATTCGAGTTCCCCATTGTTTCCTCCAATCAAGGCCTGGCCGCCAAGAAGAGGGGTGGGATTCGCTCCTGGAATTCCGATGCCGAGGGCCAGCTTCTGGCCAATGTTCGGCGGGTTGTAGCCGTAGGTCGTGTCGATGTATCCAAAACGGAATTCGTTGACGATGTTGGGGCCGAAGACACGCGTGTAACCAACGGCGGCACCGCGTGGGTGGTTGATATTGTCACCGGAACCGAATCCCGAAGGATCGTTGGGGCCAAGCCGGTTGGTAACGGTGAAGTTATCGTTTCCGAAGCTGTAGCGGAAAAAGAGCGAATCCTTTTCCGTGGCGACGAAGTCAGCACGAATGTCGAAGTCATCGAAGTTCCGGATGCTCTGACGTTGGGCCCTGAAGTTTTGCAGGATCGTGCCTGCAATGTTTGGCTCTGGGAAGGTCTGCAAATACTTTAGCCCGACCGGGTTTGGGTTGGAAATGATGTTGGTTGCGGTGGTGCCGTTCCATCCGAAAGGGGTGCAAGTGGTCGGGTCGAAAATGTAGCCCTGTCCTACCCATGCAGGGGTGGTATTGCAGGCCGGGGTCGAGGTGAGCGTAGTGCCCAGCAATTCGCTGAAGTCGCCGGTCCGCATTTTGTCAGTCGGGACCGTGGCATATTCAACGCCCAGGGGTTGGTCCTGGCGGCGTCCCTGATAGTCGCCGAACAAAAACAATTTATTTTTCCAGACCGCACCACCCAGGGTGCCTCCAAACTGGTTTTGCCGGAAGATGATGGGGCCGGTGGTGCCATAAGCATGAGCATCGAATTCGCCGCTGCGCCGGAACCAGAAAGCCGAGCCGTGAATTTGATTAGTGCCCGACTTGATGCTGGTTTGCACAATGACGCCGCCAGCGCGTCCAAACTCCGCCGGCGCCACGCTGGTGTTTACGCGAAATTCCTGGATCGCTTCGGCGGGAGGAAAGAAGACAATAGAGTTGACCAGGCCTTCATTGTTATCCACGCCATCGAGGATGAAATTATTGGCTTGCGGACGCAGACCATTGGCCGACAAAGC
The DNA here is from genome assembly GCA_963762965.1 of Terriglobales bacterium. Taxonomy (GTDB): domain Bacteria; phylum Acidobacteriota; class Terriglobia; order Terriglobales; family Acidobacteriaceae; genus DATBAX01. The sequence continues at coordinate 2,168,696 of CAVXME010000001.1, read as the reverse complement.
AGCTCCGCCGGTTTCAGAGTTGCGAAAGGTCTCGGCATTGGTGCCCGAGCTGCCGCCGGAAGCGATATCGCCATAGGCCCCGCGCGTGACACCGGGCGTGAGCAGTGCGAGCTGCGTGAAGTTACGGCCGTTCAGGGGAAGTTCCGTCACCTGCCGTCCCTGAATGACTTCGCCCAAGCTCGAGGTCGAAGTATCCACCAGAGGCACGTCTGCCGAAACGTTCACCGTGGTGTCGACCGCTCCGGGTTGCAACTGGAGGCTGATTTCCTGGACTTGTGACACTTCCAGGGTCAGATCGGCCGTGGAGGTCTTGAAGCCTGTCTGCTTCACTTCCACGTGGTACTTTCCCGCCGGCAAGGCATTCACAACGTATTCCCCGGACTCACTGGTTTGCACGTTGACGGTGCGGGCTGTTCCCGTATTGGTCACCGTAATCGTGGCCCCGGGAACAACCGCGCCGCTGGCGTCGGTGATGGTTCCCACCAGGCGGGCGGTGTCGGTCTGTCCGAAAAGGGAAACGGAACTCAGCGCGATGGCAACAAGTAGGAAAATCTTGTAGAAGGGCCGCATAGGGGAAACTCCTTTTCTATCCTTTATCACGTTTCGAGGTCGTGTCTTGACAGTTGTCACATCGCTCGTGCAAGCTTCGACCAGCGCCTGTGTAAGCCGTTTCTGTGGCAGACACTGGAGGGGCCGATGGCACTCTTCTTGAGAAAGCGGAGATTGTGAACGCGCGGAGTTTGAAACGTTGATAGGTCGTAGCGGAAGTTTCAATCCGTCTGATACAGTTACAAAAATAAAGGCTTCTTTTACAGTGGTTTAAAAGGACTGTTACTTTGTTGTAACATTTGTCAAAGAGAAGTTGTTATGTCCGAGAAGGACCAGTACCTCAAGCAGATCGACAAGATAGTAAGCAGCCACGGCCTCCACGGGTCGGAATCCCTGTGCAAACTGCTTCGATACTTCGCTCATCATGCGCTGGACCACCCCGGGTCGGCGCTGAAGGAATATCAGATTGCCACCGAAGTGTTCGGGCGTCCAGCCGATTTTGATCCGCAAGTCGATTCGACCATCCGCGTGCAAGCAGGCCGCTTACGCACGAAACTGTCGGAATACTACGGCTCAGAAGGCGCGGAAGACCCGATCCAGGTGGAATTGCCGAAAGGCACCTATGTTCTTTCTTTCCATCACCGCGCGCAAAACGGCAGGAACCATGCGAGTGCCCTCCCACCCGAACCAGAGAGAGATTCGACTCAATCCATCGCGTCGAGGTGGCGATTCGGTTTCATGGTGGTATCCGTTTTTCTGGCAGTAGCGCTGGTGGTCATCATGGCGCTAGCGGCTTCACGCAGGTCAGGCGATCCGGCCCAAACCAGCGAACGGCAACCGGCTCCTGGCAGCCTTCGAGTATTCTGGAACCCCTTTGTCAAGGGCCCTGAGGAGCCCTGGGTCATTTTCAGCAATGCCGCTTTCATCGGCCGGCCGGAGACGGGAATGCGATACTACAAACCCCGGCAGGACTCGCGGGACCTAATCTGGGACCACTATACCGGCGTGGGTGAAGTCCTGGCAGTACACAATCTGGACGAAGTTTTTGGATTGCTCGGACGGGGGCTTCGGGTGAAGCGTGGAAGTCTGTTCTCCTTGGATGATGCTCAAAACAATGACCTCATTTTCGTAGGTTCGCCATCGGAAAACCTCACCCTGCTGGATATTCCGGGAAGCCAGGAATTTGTATTTCAGCGACTCACCTCCGGACCCCGCAGCGGTGACCTGGCCATCGTCAATGAGCACCCTCAACCGGGGGAACCGGCCGCAGTTGTGGCGAGTCCGTCCACCTCGCCTCTGACCGAAGACTACGCAATCATCGCCTTGACGCCAGGATTGAATCCGGTCCGCTCGGTTATGATCCTCGCCGGAACCACAACTTTCGGCACGCAAGGTGCCGTCGAATTCGTTTCCCGGCAAAACTCAGTGGCCGACCTGTTGTCCCGTCTCTCCGTTACCAAAGCTGACGACTTGAAACCATTCGAGGCCCTGTTGCGGGTGAAGATTGCTCGGGGCGTTCCCGTGGAAACACAGCTCGTAGCGGTGCGGAAAAGAACGCCCTAGGAATTCGCGTGCCGAAGGCCAAGCCAAGGTCTCTATTCCTCCGGCCTACTCTCCAAGGAACTGAATACTTCCGCCTCGCCAAGGGCGTGGGATTTACCCTTTCATCTCGGAAGCAATAGCGTGCGGGGGGACGGCTTCGGTATCTCGATGAATCACTCTTGTGGTTAGTTGCTGCTGGAGCCCCTTCTTCAGGTTGTCCAGACGCAGAGACTCCGTTTTTCGTTCCTGACGAAGATGCAGGATCTGGATTTCATGGGTCTTATTGATAAGAGGCTGGTAGCGTTCCACGGGGCACCTCCAAATTTCCGAAGAGTCTACCTTTACTTTGTCTCCCCGGCAAGAGGCCTCAAACGAAAGTCACCCGGAGGGCTAGTTCCGATTTGATTTGACTCCGGCATCGTGCGAAACTTAGCTGAAAGTTCCCCTCATCCGATGGGGATTCTAGTGCGCGATGGAATTGTTACTCAATCTGTTCTGGCTAATGCTTGCGCTGCCTGCGGTGATGATATGGCGGCGTGATCAGAAGTCTGCCCGGACCGCGGGACGGCGTGGCCGCTCTCAATGCTTCGTTCTTCTGAGCTGCGTGCTGGCATTGTTGTTTCCCATCATTTCTGCTACCGACGACCTGCACCCCACCCGTGCAGAGATTGAAGAATCCAGTCCTTCCAAGCGCGTGGCCAAACTGTCGCCGAGTCCCAGCTCCCCGACTTTGGGCAATTCCGGCGGACCGCCTGCGCAATTGCTCCATGCCGCTTCATTCACGGTTAAGAATGAAGTGGTTGACCGGACTTCGGCCTATGTGCCGGTTCTTCCCGATCCCGGTTTCGCCAGTACGACTGGCGGCCGTCCCCCTCCTGCGTCCTGACTTCCCAGGCGCTGTCGCAGCCTTAATCGTGGCGCGATCATCTTAGATTTCAGACCGTCCCATGCACTCGCGGCATGGCGTGTTGCCGCCCGTCGATCACGGACCATCGGAGTTGTGGTATGCGGAAGCTCTCATTGCGTTGGCTTGCACTTTCTCTCCAGCTCGGGCTGGGGCTGAGCGCTTTTGCGCAGGAGCCCTGGACTTGGGAAAAAGTGCGGGCGCAGTTCGAGCAGAGCAATCCAACACTCCTGGCCGACAAGCTCAATATCGACGAATCCAAAGCCGAGGAAATTACCGCGTACCTGCGCCCCAATCCGACCTTCACTCTGTCCGCCGACGGCACGCAAATCGCTCCTGACCACGGCATCTGGCGGCCATTCGCCGGGACCTTTGAGTCGCCCGGCATTAGTTATCTGGAGGAACGGCGGCACAAGCGTCAGTTACGCCTGGAAAGCGCGAAGAAGGCGACCCTGATCGCCGAGTCGAGTCATGCCGACATCGAGAGGACCATGCTTTTCAACTTGCGCAGCGCATTTGTGTCCATCCTCCAGGGGAAAGCCGTGCTTCAACTCGCCAAAGACAACCTGGCCTACTACGACCAGGTGCTGGAGACGAGCAGAAATCGCTTCAGCGCCGGCGACATCGCGCAGATTGATCTCGACCGGCTGGAACTACAGCGTGTGCAATATGAATCCGATATGCAAGCGGCCGAAGAGAACCTGGAAACCGCAAAAATTCAGCTGCTCACTCTGCTCAATTCACGAACTCCTTTGGATCAGTTTGATGTGACCGGCTCCTACGATTTCAACGACCAGCTGATGCCGCGGGACGAGTTCCGTAAAATTGCTCTGGACTCACGGCCGGACTTGAAAGCCGCCGCCGAAGCCGTGGACAAAGCCCAAACCGACCACAAACTCGCGCTGGCCGACGGCTCAACCGATCCTACCTGGAGCGCGTGGTATACCCACAACTCCTCTACCAATAACCCCTTTGGCGTGAACACTGCCGGGGTCAGTGTCAATATTCCACTGCGCATCTTCGACCGCAACCAGGGCGAGAAGCTCCGCACGCAGCTCGACATCGCGCGTAGCCAAAGACTGCGCGACGCCACCGAGGCGCAAGTATTCAGCGACGTGGATTCCAGCTATGCCACGCTGGAAAGCAATTTGATCCTGCTAAGGCCCTACAAGGCCAAGTATCTACAGCAATCGCTGCGGGTGCGCGACACTATTACTTTTTCCTACCAGCATGGCGGGGTTTCGCTGCTGGATTTCCTGAACGCGCAGGCGGAGTACCGCAACGTGCAGTTGAACTATGTAAATCTGGTCGGTTCTTACTTAACCGCTGCGGCCCAGTTGAATCTGGCCGTCGGCCGCGAGGTGGTGCAATGAAAAACAAGATACTGCTTCGTGCTGCCGCAATCTGCGGCGTGTTGTTTATTGTCGGCATGGGTATGGCTTGCTCGAACGATCCCAAAGCTGCTCCCACCAAATCCGAGGTCACGCTCGATCCCAATCTTTACACCGTGAATGATGCCAGCTTGTTCAAACTGGCCACCGTGGAGACACGCGACCTGCCGACCACTGTTGAACGCCAATGGGACCGTGACCCCTGATGTCAACAGCACCATCCACGTGACCTCCCAGGGCTCTGGACGGGTCGTCGAACTGAAAGTGCGCTTGGGAGATTACGTAAATAAGGGACAGGAATTGCTCGCCATCCAGAGCTCCGATTTGGCCGGAGCATTTTCCGATTATCAAAAGGCAGTCGCCGATGAGCGATTGGCACAGAAGTCCCTCGACCGGGCACAGTTGCTCTATTCGCACGGCGCCCTCGCGGAAAAAGACCTGCAGCAAGCTGATGACACGGAAGAGAAAGCCCGTCTGGACGTGCAGAATGCAGAGCAGCATGTCCGCCTGCTGGGCGGCGATCCGGCCCATCCCAGCTCGTTGATCGAGCTTCGCGCTCCCGTCTCCGGGACCATCGTCGAGCAAAACATCTCTGGATTCGAAGGCATCAAGAGCCTCGACAACAGTCCCAACCTCTTCACCATTGCCGATCTCAATCAGGTGTGGATCGTTTGCGACGTTTATGAAAACGATCTCGGAGACGTTCATCTCGGGGACGCCGCGGAGATCAAGTTGAATGCTTATCCGGACAAGTCCTACCGCGGAAAGGTTGCGGATATTTCCCGTGTCCTTGACCCGGCCACCCGCTCGGCCAAGGTGCGCATCGTGTTGCCCAATCGCGATGGCTCGTTGCGTCCCGGCATGTTTGCCGTGGCCACCTTCCGGTCGCGCAAATTGCAGCCGCGCATCGTGGTTCCTTCAACCGCAGTCTTACGCTTGCAAGATAAGGACTGGGTATTCCGCAAAGAAGGCGCCCAACAGTTCCGCCGGGTTGAAGTGCGCACGCGCGGAGAGAACTCCAGTGATATGCAGCAAATACAGGACGGACTAAAGCCCGGAGAGCAAATTGTGGCCAACGCGTTGGAATTCTCTTCGGCGGTCGCGGTCGCGGAGCAAAGTAAATGATCCGTTTTCTAATCGACTTTGCTCTGCGCAATCGCATCCTGGTGCTGAGCGTCGCGGTTGTGCTCTTTGTGTGGGGAATCATTTCCTTCCACAATCTGCCCATCGAGGCCTACCCGGACGTCGCCGACACCTATGCGCAGGTCATTACCCAGTGGCCCGGTCATGCAGCGGAAGAAGTCGAGCAGCAGGTTACGGTCCCGTTGGAAGTCACATTAAACGGCGTGGCTCACATGACCCACCTGCGGTCCACCTCACTGGCGGGTCTCTCGGTGATCACCATCCTTTACGACGATGAGACCACCACCTTCAACGCCCGCCAGGAAGTGCTCGACCGGTTGCAGCTCGCCACGTTGCCCAATGGAGTGAATCCCGGGCTCGGCCCGGATTACAGTCCCACCGGGCAGATCATGTTCTACACGCTCCAGAGCACGAATCCGAAGTATGACGTGATGGAGTTGAAAACGCTGAACGACTGGTACGTGGTCAACCAGCTGAAGTCAGTTCCTAACGTGGTGGACGTGAATCCCTTTGGCGGGCCCACTCGCGAATATCAGGTGCGGATCGATCCCGGCAAGCTGGTTTCCTACGGCTTGTCGCTCAACCAGGTCGAGCAAGCTCTGGCGGCGAACAACACGAACGCCGGTGGAGGCTTCATCGAGCGCGGCGAACAAGCATTAAATGTCCGCGCCGTCGGTCTGATGCAAACCACGGACGACATTGCCGCCACGGTCGTAAAAGTACAGAACGGGACGCCGGTGCGGGTGCGCGATCTCGCCGTAGTCGTGCAATCGCCCAAAGTGCGCCTAGGACAGCTCGGCAAGACGATCCGCAAAGAAGATGGCACTGTCATCAATGATGACGATGTTGTAGAGGGCATCGTCCTTTTACGAAAAGGCGCAGAGGCCGACGCCACGCTCGACGCTCTTCACGCGAAGATCAAACAGCTAAATGAACACCAACTGCCCGCCGGCGTGAAACTGGTGCCGCACCTCGACCGCAGCGCCCTCGTCCACTACACCACCCGGACCGTACTGCGCAATCTCACCGACGGCGTTTTACTGGTCACGCTGATTCTGTTTCTTTTCCTGGGCAATGCGCGCAGCGCGCTGATTGTCACCATCACCATTCCCTTCGCTTTGCTCTTTGCGGCCATCCTGCTCGACCTGAGTCACATCCCCGCCAACCTGCTTTCCCTGGGCGCCCTGGACTTCGGCATGGTGGTGGATGGCTCGGTGGTGATGATCGAAAACATTCTGCGCCACGCCGAGTACGGCCGAGGCAAGAAGACCTTCATCGAGATGATCAGCACTGCGGCCCACGAGGTGCAAAGGCCGGTCTTTTTTGCCCGCATCATTATTATCGTTTCCTACCTTCCCATCTTCACCCTCCAACGGGTGGAAGGGCGCCTGTTCCGTCCCATGGCTTGGACCGTTGCGTTTGCCCTGCTGGGAGCATTGCTGTTCGCGCTTTTGATTGCGCCGGTGTTGTGCACTCTTTTGTTCAAGGACGAAATCAAAGAATGGCGCAATCCCGTGTTTCATTGGTTGCAGGAACGCTATAGTCGCCAACTCGACTGGTGTTTCGACCACATGAAATTCACGCTGGGAATGGGTGTACTCGCACTGGCGGTGATGTTGTTCCTCGGTTTCGGCGGGGTCGTCGGCTCTGAGTTTCTGCCCCACCTCGATGAAGGCGCGATCTGGGTGCGCGGGACGCTGGCGCCCAGCACCGGCCCCTCGGCGGGGATTTCGCTCGCGAACCGCGCCCGTCTGGTGCTGGCCGATTTTCCCGAGGTCATTCAAGTGGTCAGCCAGGTGGGTCGTCCTGACGACGGCAGCGACGCCAGCGGTTTCTACAATACGGAATTCTTTGTGGATCTCCTGCCGCGTTCGAAATGGCGATCAGAATACAAAACTAAAGACGACCTCATCGCCGCCATGGATAAAGAGCTGGAAAAATTTCCCGGCGTGGACTGGAATTTTTCCCAGCCGATTTCCGACAACGTTGAGGAAGCCGTCAGCGGCGTCAAAGGCGAATTGGCTGTGAAACTCTTCGGGTCTGATCTGAAAGTCCTCGAAGCCAAGGCCAACGAGATTCAGGCCGTGATGAGCAACATCCCAGGCGTGGCAGATCTGGGAACGTTTCAGGTGCGCGGCCAGCCTAATGTGAATCTAATCGTCGACCGTGTCGCGGCTGATCGTTTCGGAATCAACGTGAGCGACGTGCAGGATGCGGTGGAGACCGCCGTAGGCGGGAAAGCGGTGAGTCAAATCCTGATCGGCGAGCAACGCTACGACCTGACGGTCCGCTACGAAGAACCGTTCCGCAAGACGGTGGAAGACATCGCCAATATCCGAATTCTCGCGCCTTCCGGCGAACGGGTTTCGTTGGGACAACTCTGTCAGATCAAACTGGAAGACGGCGCGTCGAATATCTATCGCGAAGGAAATTCACGCTACGTTGCCATCAAGTACAGCGTCCGCGGACGCGACCTGGGCAGCACCGTACGCCAGGCGATCGAGGAAGTCGGACAAAAAGTGCGTCTGGATGAAGGCTATCACCTCGACTGGACCGGCGAATACGAAAGCCAGCAGCGCGCCAACCGGCGTTTGGCCGTGATCGTGCCCATCACGCTTCTGCTCATGTCGTTCATCCTTTATTCTGCTTTCGACTCCTGGAAATGGGTGGGCCTTATTCTCGCGGTGGTCGGGCTGTCTCCTCTTGGCGGCTTTCTCAGCCTGCTCATCACCGGCACGCATTTCTCGGTGTCATCGGGGCTGGGGTTTCTGGCTCTCATCGGCGTCTCGGTCGAAATTGGAGTCATCATGGTGGAATACATCAACCAACTGCGCACCCGTGGCATGAATCCGCGCCAGGCCGCCAAGGAAGGCGCATCGCTGCGCCTCCGCCCGATCATGATGACCATGCTGGTGGCCACTTTGGGACTTCTACCGGCTGCCCTGTCGCATGACATCGGCTCCGACTCGCAGCGGCCCTTCGCCATCGTGATTGTCGGCGGCTTAATCGTTGAACTCTTCATCAGCGTGATCATGCTGCCCACCCTCTACGTCTTCTGGGCCAGAAAGAACGACCGCCTGCCTCCGCCAGAACTGGGCTTTGCCGAACAGGGAGAACATGTGGATTAGGGCCTTGAGCGATCAAGGCTGGCTTGGCGGAAGCGAGTGGGAGTCGAACCCACCGACGACGGGGTGACCCGCCGTCCGCCGGTTTTGAAGACCGGGAGATTCACCGGAACCCATGCGCTTCCAGAAATTCAAAGGACGGCTGGCCTGTTCTATTGTGCGAACAACGTTCCGATCGGGGTGTCGCTGGTGGCGTCCACCATGTATAGGTCTTTTTCGCTGAAGTCATAGTAGCCGTAATAGCTGACGGCCTGGCCATCCAGTGTGCCTTGCACGGAAAAGACATTTCCCACCACGAAGCCGGTCAGCGTGACGGTGGTGTTGTCGGCGCCGGTCAGAGTGAGGGCGACGGTAAAGCTGCTGGGCACTCCCTCGGTCAGGATTGCGGTGGCAGAGTCCTGATTACCGTTGGTGAAATTCAAAGTTCCCGTGTAGGTGCCCGCCAACGCGGATACCTGGATGCCGGCGAAGGTGCCGCTGTCCGGGCAACTGCCGCTGGAAAATGTGTAGGTTCCGGTCATGGATTTCCCACTGGTGTTCACCGTACCGGCAAGGGTGTAAATCGCAGCGCCTTCGGTGAGGGTCAAGGACAAATCGTCGTAGGTTGAGAGGGTGCCGGTCAAGTTTTCCGTGGTGGCGCCCGGACAGAGTCCCCCGAAAAACAGCCCGCCTGCGGGATGCTGTCCAATCAGGACCAGCTGGTCGGCGCCGGTGGCCGTGATCGTGCCCGTGCCGGATGCAGTCGCTTCTTGCAGGTTGCTCTCAATCAAAGTGGAGTAGCCCGGCTGCTGCTCAGAGGTGGCTGTGATTTCCCAGGCGCCGGCGATCTGAGGAACCGGAGTCGTCGTGGTGGTTGTGGATAAGCTGGAACCGCCGCACCCGGTCAAAAACAACAGCCATCCCATCATCAGAAGACGTTTCATGCCTCTCCCTGGTCGCGCCGCTATTATCGCAATTATCTAAACTCTATGGAACACACCTTTAGATTTAAACATGAAAGACATGGTTGTAGTGCCGGACACGGAAAACCTGGGACGGAAATCGTCAAAATGTTCCACGGGGAACATTTTGTACTAGCCAAAAGGTAAATACAGTTGTATCCATATATCTGTAAATGAAACGACGCACGGGAGTTACGAAGGGCCGCCGGAGTGGCCGCCCAAAGCCAGCCAGCCGGAAGATTGCCCGCTTGCGGGCGTCCGCCGGGGAGCCGAAACGGCGCGATCTAATGGCCGAGATCGAGGGACTCTACAAGCCCATCAAGAAGCCGGTCACACTGCGCCTGGACGCCGACGTGCTGGACTGGTTCAAAAAACAAGGCCGCGGCTACCAGACCAGGATCAATCGGGCATTGCGGAAACTGATGAAGGACGAGAAATAGTATCCGCTAAGACATTCCTCTTTCACTTCGCCTGAATTTCCACCGCTTCCGGCACTTTCACCGAGCCGTGCGCTTGTGCACTGACTTTCAGGCTCTGCCCATGCTTCGCATACTGCATAAGGACCGCTGGCTGCGACCAATCCAGGTCCCATCCGTTTTCGATGGCGATGATGGTGTAAGTGCCGGGCACGACGTTGCGCAGGCTGAAGGTGCCATCCAGATCGCTCTGGTCCCTACGGAAAAGTTCGCGGCGGGCTTCGGGATCCTCGGGGACAAGCACCACCATGGCCCCGGCAGTACCTTTCCCATTTCGAGTAGCCAGGCCCTCGACATTGGCTGAACCTGTCGCCAGCGAAACCGATATCTCGAGAGTTGCGCCGGGAGCCACGGTCAGCGAGTTCCCGGAAATCGCCGTGCCCTGCGCGGAGACTCGCGTCACGCCATAAGCTTTGTCCGAGCCCCAGGCCAGGAGCGAATATTTCCCGGGCGCGATATTCTCGAAATGGACTTCGCCTTTGGTGTCGGGACTCTGGTTGGCCACGACGCTGTGGCGGCTGTCTGACAACCCCAGCCACAGTTGGCCGGGAAGATCCTTCTGGCCCAATACCTGGACGGAAGCCTTAATGCTGCCGACAGGGTCAGCGCCGGTGGTGTCCAATTCCTGTCCGTCGTTGACCAGATCAACGTCGGTTTGTGCTATCTGGCCATCTGAACCAGCGGCGCGAACGCTGTACCGGCCAGCAGGCACTCCAACTAATTCATAGACGCCGGGAGAGATCATTTGCATACCGTCACTGGGAGCATTCTGCTGGCTGTCGAACGCCCGTCTCTGAAGCATGGGCATGGCAAATCCTTGATCGCCATTTTCGGAAACGTGAAAGCGCAGATGCAGCGCGGCCACGGGGCTGAGGCGAATTTCAACCGGCAAACGGTCTCCGCCTTTGAGGGGGATGGGGACCGCTTCGTCGGCGTCGGTAGCATCCGGGTAGTAGGTCGTTGGATAGGCAACATCCAGAGAGTGCGCGGCCTCAGACGGAGGATCTGACGCGCCTGACGAAGGAGGATGCACGGCATACCAGGGCTTGGCAGTTGCCGAAACAAAATAGTTTCCCGGCGACAACCGGGCAAATTCATAGGCGCCGAGATCGTCGGTCTGGGTGCCGTTGATCTGCACCACCCGGCTCACCCCCAGGGTGTGGTCCTCGCGGTAGAGCGCCACCGCCGCCTTGCGGACGGGGTCTCCCGATTCGTCCACCACCCTGCCGGAAAGCACCGCTGCTGGATTCAGCTTCAGGGCAAGGTTTTCGGTGTCGATTCCCACACCCGTCACAATTGCGGTCGAATACTGTTCGTGCTGGTCGTAGGCTGCGGCGATGAATCCGCGGCGCGCCCCTTGCAGTGAATATTTTCCCGCGCTCAGCTGGCCAAATTCAAAGCGGCCATCTTCGGAAGTCACCGTTGACCGCATCGCGTTGGGATTCTTGACGTCATAGATCGTTACTCGAGTTTGCGCCAGCGGCGCGCCGCTGATTGCGTTGACCGCCGTACCGGCAATCCGAAATTGCGCACCCAGGGTAATTTCGGCTGGGCCGGAATCCTGCGCGAGCGAAGCCAGGCTCCATCCCAGCAATGCGAACGCCAGCCCGAAGCTTTTTCTGAAGCTTAGTCGCCGGCTCCAGCTCATCGTGATTCACCCGTGGAAATCAAGGGCAATGTGATCCGCTCTTTCTGTCCTGCAACCAGTCGGACAATCAACCCCTTCCCGTCATACGCCCGCATGGCCTCCGGGTCGCTGTATTCAAGTTCGGGCTGCCGACGATCGAAGGCTAACGCGCGATATTCACCCGGTGCGATCTGCTGATCGCCCAACTCACCCTCGCGCGGTAGCCAGAGTTGCTTGAACTGTCCGGGGCTATCCGGCGTGGGAACTAGACAGACCCATGCCGACTGCGACATCGTACCGGGAATGGCATCGTCTGGCTGTTCGATTTTGCCGCCGATCTGCGCCCAGTCATCGTGCATGGTGATTTCAATCGGCGACGCGGCGCCACCCCATCCGACAACGAGCGGATGGTGCAACAGATCGTTTCCCCCGGAGGTAATGGCTGCCGGAAAGCCGCGCGAGGAATTCACCTGCACCCAGTAACGTCCGGGCTGCACATTAGGGATCAACAGCGCTTCGTCTCCCGGGCCAGACGGCGGCGCGAGACCAACCACGTTTTCCAAACTGAATTCGTCCGCCGGCAACAACATGATGTTGAGATAGCGCCGCGGTCCCCTTGGACCAATCGTGCGTCCTCCGTTAGTGCCAAAGTCAATGATGTGTGCGCCTTCAGCGGCGTTTTGCTCCGAGGATGTGAACTCTTCCTTCACGTTCACCGCCACCGTGCCGCTCGGCACCAGGACCATGGCCGGTCCTTGCACGGCGCCACCTTTGACCGTGATGTTGACTGAACCTGCCGATGCGGGAGGGCCATAGTTCAAAGCCTCGACGGTGTAGCTTCCCTCAGGGAGTTGGCCTTCAATCCTCTGATCCTGCTGGTTGTAACCCAGAGAAAAACCCGGCCCGTGATGGCCCTGTGCCGCCACGTTCACTTGGATCTGCGCCCCTGGGGCCGCGTTGGCCACTGGCACTCTCACCTGGTAATACGCTCGCCGCACGGGGGTAAGACTCGCCTGGAAAGTGGCACCCGTCGCAAGATCAATAGATCCCTCGGAAGCGAGGTCGGAGGGGAAATACGCAGGCGGATAACCATACACTTGGCCCTTGGGATCGAAAGTCAAAGGATCGCGGTCCAGCAACTCATAAGTGAGCAACTTGTATTTTCCCGCGCGTAGACCGGCGAAGCGAAACTCTCCATTCGAATTGGTTAGCGCGCGCCCGGTTGCTATCCATTGGGCGCGGCCTTCCTGAACTTGGCGGCGATAGATCTCCAGACGAATTCGGTCTGACTCATCGGGAAGAACAACGTGTCCCACAACCAGAGATTCCGGAGTGAGCCAGAGCGTAACGTCCTTCTGCTCCTGCGCCACTGAAATCCATCGTTGACCGCCCTCATCCTCGTCAAGAAATCCTGGCTTGCGTGCCGCCAACTGGCTGATCGTATTTTGAGAATTCCCGCCAACCGGCGTCGCTCCCCCGGATTGGCTGGATTTCTGCTGGCTCGTCTTCGCCAGCACAAACTCAAAGCGCCCATGATCGTCGGTCATGGTGGCAAAGCGGTTGTCGGGAGAAAACACCAGCGCCCGCCCGATGGGTTCGTTGGTCACGCTGTTCACGACAGTTCCGTGGATGCTGCTGGACTCTTCGAGATCGGCGTCCTGGGCAGCTAAAGGCCGCCCAGCTCCGGCCCACAAAAGAACCGATGCCACGACGCAAGAAATGACACCAAGAATATGGTGCGAACGAGACGACAAGGCACAGTCCCTGATCCAGAAGAAACGAAGGTTGTCCTTGGTCCCGCTCACGCATCCTACTCCTGGAAGCTTAGACACCACTGATTGTATGGATGCAGGCAAGAAGCTGCGAGTGGGCAAATTTTAACGCGTTTTTAACGTTTTTCGCGGAACACAACCACGGGCCGGTCTTATCGCGTCGCCACCAGGCGGGGAACGCTGAAAAGTTCCTCATATTCTTTCCTGGTGAGCCGCAAGGACGACGATGCCATGTTCTGTTCGAGATGTTCCACCGAGGATGTCCCCGGGATGGGCAGCATGATGGGCGAACGCTGCAGCAACCAGGCCAGCGCAACCTGATGAGGCGTCCTCTGATGCGCATTCGCGATCCCATTAAGAATTTCGCCGGCGACTCGTCCTGCCCCCAGTGGAAACCAGGGTATAAAGGCAATTGCGTTGCGCTCGCAGTAATCCACAACATAATCCCATTCGCGGTCCGCGAAACTATACCGGTTCTGCACCGAGACGATGGGCACGATCTTGCGCGCTCGTTCAATGTGTTCCTGGGTAACATTCGACAGTCCCACCGAACGAATCTTCCCTTCGTTTTTGAGCTCAGCCAGCGTCTCGACTGATGTCTCCAGCGACACCACAGGATCCGGCATGTGCAGCTGATAAAGATCAATGCGCTCCAGCCGCAGTCGCTTGAGACTGCCCTCCACTGCTTTGCGAAGATGCGGCGGCGTAGCATTGTGCGTCCACTGGTTCGGGCCGGGACGTTCCCATCCGCCCTTGGTGGCAACCACCAGATCTTTGGGATACGGAAACAACGCCTCGGCGATCAACTCTTCACTGACATAAGGTCCGTATGAATCCGCAGTGTCAATGAAATTGACCCCGAGGTCCACCGCGCGGCGCAGGACCGCCAATGCGCTCTGCCGATCTTTCGGCGGACCCCAGACCCCAGGTCCGGTAATGCGCATGGCCCCGAAACCGAGTCGATGCACAGAAATTTCCCCGCCTAGCGAAACTGTCCCCGCTAAATTTTCAGAAGTCATTTTTTCTATCTCGTATGCTTTTAGATGGCCGCTGCCGGCCTCGCTTTTCCATTTTTTGTCTGGCATGCGAGCAACCCGCCTACAACTTCACCGTCTTGCCCGTCGCCGCCGACTCGTAGATTGCCATCATGATTTTCAAATCGCGCAATCCCTCTTCGCCGGGAGTGAGCGGAGTTTTGTTCTCCATCACGCACTCGGACATGTGGTCCATTTCGAGAACAAAGTGGTCCTTCGCGGGGAAATCCAGTTCTTCTGTCATGTTCCAGCGATGCACTCGCATGCGCAAACCGGTATAGCTGGTGGCCGGCTCCAACTCGAACCAGCCTTGTGTGGTTACGGCCCGGTAGCGATTCTGCCCCGAGTATCCGTAGCTCGAAGTGCAGTTCGCCATGATGCCGCTGGGGAAGCGCAATTGAAAGTTCGTCGCTTCCTCAACTTCCTTGAAGCGCACATCCCCCGGCGTGGAATACGACATCGCATTGACTTCAATCGGTTCTTCGCCGGAAACATAACGCGCGGCTTGCAAGCTGTAGATGCCGATATCCATCAGCGATCCTCCGCCGGCCAGCGCCTTGTTCAACCGCCACTGGGTTGGATCGCCCATATTGAAACCATGGTCTGCCTCAATCACCTTGATGGGCCCGAGTTCCTGCGAGCGCGCCATCCGGATCATTTCCTGATTAAAAGGTTCGTAACGGCAACGGTATGCCACCATCAGTTTGCGATCAGCTTTGTGCGCCGCGTCAATCATCGCCTGGCATTCCGCGGGCGTATTGGCCATGGGCTTTTCCGACAGCACGTGCTTGCCTGCCTGGTGCCCACGAATGGTGTACTCGGCGTGCATGCCGTTGGGCAGCACAATATAGATGATGTCAACTTCAGGATTGTCCTTGATGGAATCGTAATTCTGATAGTTGTAGATATTCTTGGGATTGACGCCGTACCGCAGCGCCAGCTTGTTGGCCTTGTCAGGATGCCCGCTCACCAGCGCCACGACTTTCGATTTTTCGCATTTGGCAAAAGCCGGCAGGATCTGGTTGATCGCAAGCGAACCCAGCCCAACGATGGCCCATCCCAGTTTCTTCCCCGGAGGCTCTGGGACCACGAGCTGCGCTTTCGCATCTTTGAGCAGCAAGCCGGCAACGTTGACTACCGCCAAACCCTTGCCAACTTTCGCAATGAATCCGCGGCGGGTAATTTCTTTTCCGGGCGTGTCGGTCATCGCTTCATCTCCTTATTGATTCGGATTGCGCGTCCTCATTATTGTGCGTCGGGAAGCGTGTACTCGAAATCGTAGGAATGCTTTCCGTCCACGATGTTGATCTTCATCTTTCCGGTAAGACCCACTAGCTGACCGGTGCCGGAGTCCGGTACGACGGTGACACTCAGCTCCGGAACCCCGCGGTTCATCGTGCCCGAGTGCTGTAGCGCGAAGCTGCCGCTGCGGCCGTGCAGCGTTCCGGTGACCCGCTCGATGCCCACATAGCCAGCCGAGCCCTTGATGTCGGTCATGGCGGTCAGCATCTGGCCCTTGCTGGTGGCTTCGAGATCACCGTGGAATTGCTTGTCAATGGTCATCCTGCCGGTGGTGGCGTTTTCGAATACGCCGTCCGGCGTCTGAGGATTCAACTTCACTTCAAACGGTCCGCTTGCATGTTTGACCACTGCTGCCTCTTTCTGTAATGAGCTCGTCGTCGAAGCCGCCGGCGGAGGTGCCGTCGCGGCGTTGGCCACAAACGCCGGATCCATCTTTGCAAGATCCACGCGAAAACTGACTGTCTCCGCTGTCGGAAAACTGGACGGCACCTTCTGCGTGACTTTCCCCGTCGCTGCCCACTCCGTCCCGCGCTGATACGTGGTCATAAACCCTACGCAACTCAACGCCGCCACATCATGACCCAACGTCGTATGAAAGACTCTTCCCTTTCCGTATGTCACCACCATGAGCATGGGCTCGTCGCGATCGGTGCCTTTATTGGCCGGATCGGAATGGGCCGTCGCCAGCACCGTCAGATTCTCGCCCGGCCCACGCAGCGTGGCATAGAGTTCGTCGGCGCCGTGCATCCAGACCGTCGGCAATCCCTTCATGATCGGATGCTCCGCTTCCCGCGTCACTACCTGAAAAGGCAGCCGCGCCCCATGCGAACCGGCGGGCCCCGGAGATGTATCCGAAACCAGCTTGCCGTCCTTGAAATACCAATACGGCCCGGACTTCTCCGATCGGTTTCTCCAGCCGCCGACGCCGGTCATCAGGTTGTAGTCACGCCAATCAGGAAACGCGTTATCGGCGCCATGCACGATGACCAGCCCTCCGCCATTTTTCACATACTCTTCCAACTGCGTCCGCAAATCAGCCGGCCAATCGGGAGCGTCATAATTCCACACGATAGCTTTGTAGTCGTTAAACTTCGGCTTGAAGTTGCTGAAATCGCCGCCAAACTCGGGAGAAGTCGCGACCGTAACCTGGAACCTCCCGGTTTCTTCCAGCTCTTTCTTAAGAACTTGCGTAGTCAGCCGCCAATTGTGATAAGTCCCGCCCGCTTGTCCATCCACCAGCAGCACCGGGATCACTGGCGTCGCGGCAGACGCGAACGCTGCAAAGAAGATCGCGCTCCCCAGCGCAAAAAACAGCGTAGCAAAGACAATCCTCTTCATGATCTCCTCCGGCCTCAGGTTCATGAGTTTACCGCAGATCATGTAGAGCGGACACTCTTGTCCGCTGCCTTTGACGTTGTTGTTGACGTTGCTTTTGACTTTGTACTTGACAGTTGCTTTTGATGGGCGCTGGAAGCTAATCCAACCGGGAGGTTGGCCTATTTTGCTGGACAACCCACGTCTCGCCGCAGTTGCGAGACATGGGTTGCCGGGAGCGCTTAAGCCGCGTTTTGGGTACGAACGCCAGCCGGAGGCTTGGGGACGCTATTGATCGTCTTCAGAATGCGGGAAACAATCTGGTAGGGATCGCCTTCCGAGTTCGGGCGGCGATCTTCCAGATATCCCTTGTATCCGTTCTTGATGAAGTTGATCGGCATGCGAATCGAAGCGCCGCGATCGGACAGGCCGTAACTGAACTTGTCGATGGCTTGGGTTTCGTGCAGACCCGTCAAGCGCAGATGGTTGTCCGGGCCATAGACGGCGATGTGGTCTGCGACGTGGTCGGCGAAAGCCGTCATGAGGTCTTCAAAGTACTCCTTGCCACCCACCTCGCGAAGATATTTAAACGAGAAGTTACAGTGCATGCCGGATCCATTCCAGTCACCCTTGATGGGCTTACAATGCAACATCACATCCACTTCGTATTTCTCACAAAGACGCATCATCAAATAGCGCGCGGCCCAGGTGTCGTCCGCGGCTTTGGCCGAGCCTTTGGCGAAGATCTGGAATTCCCACTGCCCTTTCGCCACTTCCGCGTTGATCCCTTCATGGTTGATGCCGGCGGTCAGGCACAGTTCCAGGTGCTCCTCGACGATTTGTCGCGCCTTGCTGCCCATGTATTTGTAGCCGACCCCGCAATAGTACGGCCCCTGGGGAGTACTCGGGTAGCCGTTTTCCGGGAAGCCGAGAGGACGCCCATCCTGATAGAGGAAGTACTCTTGCTCCAGTCCAATCCACAAGTCCGGGTCGTTCTCAATGGTCGCCCGCATGTTGGTGGAGTGCGGGGTGCCATCGGCGTGCATGACTTCGCTGAGCACAATGTAGCCGTTATTGCGGCTTCCATCCGGATACAGTGCCACAGGTTTTAGCACGCAGTCCGAGCTCTTGCCCTCGGCCTGCATGGTGGAACTGCCGTCGAAACCCCACTTCGGTAGGTCCGCCAGCGTGGGCGGATTCTCGAATTCTTTCATGAGCGTTTTACCGCGCAGGTCAGGAACGGGTTTCTTGCCGTCTAGCCAGATGTACTCAAGCTTGTATTTTTTCATGACGGTCTTATACAGGATGGATTGCCCTCATAAAAACGCCTTTTTTCGAATTTGCCTATCTGTTTTTTTGCTGATGGGAGGGTCGTAATGCAAGTACTATGACCTCCACATTCCAGGCACCGCATCCGCGAATCTCCGCTGCACCCTGATCACTTGGGAAATAGCAGCCGCAAAAGCAGAAGAGGACAAAATGAGCGCCCCAATGAAAATTGAGAAGAAGAAACTGAACGGATTGAACGGGAAGAATGGCTCTACTAGCATGCTGGCTGTACCTTCCCCCACGGCCAAACCGAATGGCAAACCGGTGCGAACCAGCATTCCCGAAGTACCCGCTGCCTCAGCGGAAGCAGCCCAGTCGAAGGCTGAGAAAAAGAAACAAAAAAACAAATTAAAGGAAAAAACAAGCTCCGCCAAAGTGCTGGCCGCGGCGTTCCCCATGATCAAATTGATTGATGAACAGGTGCGCACCAGCATTCCCGAAGAACTGGTGGCCAAGGTAAAGGCGGCCAAGAGCAAAAAGCACATCATCAGCTCCAACTATCCCTATGAGAAACAAATAAAGAACGCGGCGTATCTGGAAGAAATCGAACTGCTGCAAATTGAGCTGGTCAAAATGCAGGCCTGGGTCAAGGAAGTTGGCGAACGCATTGTGGTGATCTTTGAAGGACGCGATGCCGCAGGCAAGGGAGGAACCATCCAGCGCTTCACGGAAAACCTCAATCCTCGCGGCGCCAAGGTCGTGGCCCTCGCCAAGCCTTCGGACACCGAGCGCGGCCAGTGGTATTTCCAGCGTTACATCGAGAATCTACCCACCAAAGGCGAGATCGTCTTCTTTGACCGCTCCTGGTACAACCGCGGTGGCGTCGAACATGTGATGGGATTTTGCACCCCGCACGAATATCTGGAATTCATGCGCCAGACCCCGGAATTCGAGCGCATGATGGTGCGCAGTGGGATTCGCTTCTATAAATTCTGGTTTTCCGTCAGCCGCGAAGAACAGCTGCGGCGGTTTCTCGGCCGCGCCAAAGATCCTCTCAAGCAATGGAAGCTCAGCCCGATGGATGTGGAATCCCTCGGCCGCTGGGACTCCTATACCAAGGCCAAGGAAGCCATGCTTTTTTACACCGACACCGCCGATGCGCCCTGGACGATCGTGCGCTCCGATGACAAAAAGCGCGCCCGCCTCAACGCCATCAAGCATATCCTGCACACCATTCCCTACGCCGGCAAGGACACCGATATCGTCACCGCCCCCGATCGCCATATCATCGGGTCAGCCAAGGCGATTTACGAACACGGAGAAAACTCCCACTCGCACGCTGTCGCGCATCATTCGCCCGCCGCTGCGCATCAAGTTGCATCTTGAAGCAGACCGGCTGCCAATGTGGAGCGGACACTCCTGTCCGCTGCCTTTGACTTTGTTTTTCGATGGCAGGTGGCCCACTCAAGCCCGCTTTTGGCTTGAGTGGGCCGCCCGTCCAGTCAGTTTCTCAAGCCAGGGCGACGTGGATGCCAAGACCTTCGGCGGCCTTGCGGAGTCGGTTATCTCTGGTCCACAGAAGCGTGGGCGGATTGATAAAGACAGAAGCGATCAGGTGCGCGTCGGTCAGACCAATGCCGAGGCTGTACAAACGACGGGACTCAATTGTCAGCCGCACTTCGCTCAGTTGCGTCACTCTCACCTGCGGTAAAAGATCCAGCAGTGCGAGCGTCTTGGTGCGTTCTTGCAGTGATCCCAATGCAAGTTCCGCAATGATGAAGGGATGGATCACGATCTGTCCCTGGCCAAGCTGCTTGCGCATTTCTTCATTTCGATGGCCAAGGCTTCCCGATCGGAGATGGTCGATCCAAACCGACGTATCGGCGAGAATCAATTCGGCCGCCTCTTGTTTTTGTAAGTGCCCGGCTGGCGGCGGGGAATATTTTTCAACCCCGGCATGGTGCCTCCCAGGGACGCCAATCGGCGCGCGCTTTCCCGCTCGATCAGGGCCTTGAGAGCTTCCCGAACCAGCGCCGTTTTCTCGGCCACCCCGGTAAACTCCTGGGCGATGCGTAAAAGGTCGTCATCCAACGCAAGTGTTGTTCTCATATGAAAACTCCAGTCACCAATTATAGCATCAAATGATGTCATTTTTCATGCATATCGAACTATTGAATTGTGCGCGAGAACCCGGTGCCGTCCCTGCGGGGCTCGACCTTGTCGCACCAACACCCGGGACTTACGTCCGGGGCTAATGAATGCCGCCCTTCGGGCTGGAATGTGACGATTCGCCTCCACATATTCTCTTAGAATTTAAAGCTCATCCAGACCCTATCCTCCTCCCCCGTCCTACAATATCCACACCCGCTCATTCGTCTACAGCATTAGAGATCGATCAAGATGAGCGGCGCAGCGAGCCTGGAGCGGATGGCACTCGAACCGGACCAGCGGATTTCCGAAGTGGTCGAGCGGGAGCAGTCCCGGCTGCGCAACTTCATTCTCCGGCGCGTACCCGATCCGCGCGACGCCGAGGACATTTTGCAGGACGTTTTCTACGAACTGGTCGAAGCCAATCGCCTGCTGATGCCCATCCACCACGTGACGGGCTGGCTGTTTCGCGTGGCCCGCAACCGCATCACCGACCTCTTCCGCAAGAAGAAGCCGGAAAGTTTCAGCGACGCAGCGGTCGCGGGCAACGATGGCGGCGACGACGGCGAAGGGTTGCGCTTCGAAGACCTGCTGCCCTCGCCCGATGACGGCCCGGAGGCGCTCTACGCCCGCAATCTGCTGCTCGAGGAACTCGAGTCCGCGGTCGCCGAGCTGCCCGCGGAACAGCGCGAGGTGTTCGTGGCGCACGAGTTGGAAGGGCACAGCTTCAAGGAAATCGCCGTCCAGACCGGTGTGGGCGTGAATACGCTGCTCTCGCGCAAACGTTATGCGGTGCTGCATCTGCGCCAGCGCTTGCAAAACATTTACGACGAATTTGCGAAATGAATTTGGGAAAGCTGAATTTTAAGAAAACTGATTTTACGAGAAAAAGAGGAACAGAATATGGGTAAGAGATGGAAAATGATTTTCTTTGCTCCGCTCGCGATCCTGGCGATGGTGCTATTTGCCTTCCTCGGAGGCGAACTGGTCATGCACCTGTGGAATTGGCTGCTGCCGCCGCTCTTCGGATGGCGCATGCTCACCTTCTGGCAAGCGCTGGGCATGCTGGCGCTGTGCCGCATCCTTTTCGGCGGATTTGGGCACCACCACGGTGGTTCCGGTCGCTCCAAATTCCGTCAGCGCGTGGACGAGCGTTGCGGGAACATGACCCCGGAAGAGCGGGAGCAGTTCCGCCAACGCATGCGCGAACGTTGGGGCTTCGGCCCCGCCCCCAGCGAGAGCAAGGGACAATAATGAAAGTGGTCCGAGTGCCCCATTCAAGCCCGGTTTTGGCTTGAGTGGGGCAGTGTCAATCTGAGATCGCGGTCCAGCTTCTAAATTTTCCCGTTTTGGGACTCCCGTTTCTTTTCACAAAGATGCCGGGGTTGTACGTACACTTCCGCTAGTACAAAATGTTCCACGTGGAACACTTCTCTCATTTCGGCTGCGGCACAATCCGCAAGTAAGGCTTGGGAGTCTTCCAGCCGCCAGGATACTTCTGTTGCGCTTCCTCGTTCGTCACCGACCCGGCGATGATGACGTCGTCACCCTGCTTCCAGTTCGCAGGGGTGGCGACTTTGTGCTTGGCCGTGAGCTGAAGCGAGTCAAGCA
This sequence comes from Terriglobales bacterium, assembly GCA_963762965.1. Taxonomy (GTDB): domain Bacteria; phylum Acidobacteriota; class Terriglobia; order Terriglobales; family Acidobacteriaceae; genus DATBAX01. Next base: position 2,146,548 of record CAVXME010000001.1, on the reverse strand, counting down.
CGCGCAGGATTTCGTCGAAGTTACGGCCGGTCGTCATGGGATAGCTGAGCTGAAGCTTGACCTTCTTGTCCGGGCCCACGATGAACACGGTGCGTACTGTGGCGTTGTCGGCGGCGGTGCGGCCTTCGGAACTGCTGCCGCTCGAGGCCGGCAGCATGCCGTAGAGCTTGGCGATCTTGAGTTCGGTGTCGCCGATCATGGGATAGTTCACCTTGGCGCCCTGGGTCTCTTCAATATCGACGGCCCACTTGCTGTGATTACTCACCGGGTCCACGCTCAATCCGATCAGCTTGGTGTTGCGCTTGGTGAATTCGGGCTCGAGCTTCGCCATGGCGCCCAGTTCGGTGGTGCACACCGGGGTAAAGTCTTTGGGGTGTGAAAATAAGACCGCCCAGCCGTCGCCGATCCAATCGTGGAAGTGGATGGTGCCTTGGGTCGTGTCGGCGGTGAAATCAGGCGCGACGTCGTTGATGCGGGGGACGCTGGGTGCAGCCGGGCTTAAGGTTTCGGTACTCATAATTTTTCTCCTCTGAATTTAGTTTCCCGGATCGCCGGGAGCGCGTCAGAACCCGCCTCAGCCTTTTCCATCGGGGGAGTCGCGGTCAAAAACAAAACCCACCCGATGCTTGCCGGGTGGGTGTCAGAAAAACTTGTCTGCGCTACCCACACACCGGCGTCCGTGTACAACAACACACGGCGGTCGGCATGGAGCAAAGGCGCATGGGTAGAAGGATATACGGAAGGGGAAAGGCAGTCAATTGTCGCAACCCCTCTGGCTGGAAGGTTTGTGAGGGGGGAGCAGGAGATAGAATATTTAAATCATGCCTAACTCACCTCTCCGCCTTTCATTTTCACAAGTCGACGTCTTCACCTCCAAGCCGTTTGAAGGCAATTCCCTGGCGGTCTTTGCGGATGGCAACGCACTCAGCGAGCAGCAGATGCAGACCATCGCCCGGGAGATGAATCTCTCGGAGACCACGTTCATCCTGCCACGCGATCCAGCCATAGAACGCGAGCGCGGGGTGCGGGTACGCATCTTCACGGTGCGGGAAGAGTTGCCTTTTGCTGGGCATCCCACGCTGGGGACGGCGTCGGTGCTGCGCGGTTCCAGCGGCGCGAAGGAAGTCGCTCTGGAGTTGAACGTGGGCCGGGTGCCGGTACAGTTTACCGAAACACCGGGCCAGCCAGTGTTCGGGGAGATGACGCAGGTGGACCCCAAGTTCGGCGACATCCACGATCGGGAAGCGGTGGTGCGCGCGACCGGCCTGCACGATGGAGACATCGATCCGTCGCTGCCCATTCAAACCGTTTCCACAGGCTTGCCATACACCATCGTGCCGCTGCGAGGTCTGGAGATTGCGCGCCGGTTGCGGGTGGACACGCAGAGCGCCGCCGAGTATTTGGCTCATTTTGGGTGCAGGTTTTTTTATTTTGTCAGCCGTGAGACGGTTGACCCGGCTGCGCGTCTGCATGCTCGCATGTTGTTTTATGGCAACGAGGACCCAGCCACCGGCTCGGCGGCGGGCTGCACGGCTGCATGGATGGTCAAACATGGCGTGGCTAAACCTGACGAACAGGTTTTGATCGAACAAGGCATGGAAATGTTGCGGCCCAGCCGGATTTTTGTCCGGGCCTCGCGCAAAGATGACAAGATAGTCAATGTGCGGGTCGGTGGAAATGTCGTCGAAGTTTTGCGTGGAGAAGTTTTTTTCTGACGGGTGGCGCGAAAATTCCGCGAAAAATCATGGCATGCACAAGCCGATACTTTTTTCAACATGCGCGCTCACCCATTAACATCCGCGATACTTTACACGCGCACTTCGGGGGACTAGGATTCACTTCGCTCTGACAGATTTCCATTAGCAGAGAATTCAAAATAAGAATTTGGGATCCTCCCGGTTGCTGTTGAGGTAGACCCATGCGGAAAGACGAATGAAGCCCAAACGAACCATCCTCTGCGTTGATGATAATGAACAGTCGCTATCCATCCGAAAAGTCATGCTGGAAACCCGCGGTTATCGCGTGCTCCCGTGCTCGAGCGGCGCGCAGGCGCTGGAGCGATTCAAAGAAGGCGGCGTGGACCTGGTGCTCACCGATCTGATCATGCCCGGCATTGACGGCGGCAAGCTGATCGAGGAAATCAAAGGCTACTCGCCGGAAACGCCGGCCATCCTGCTCTCCAGCAAAGTGAAACTGTATAGCCACGATACCCGCGCCGATGTTTTTCTGGCCAAGGGCATGTACGGGCCCGCCGAGCTGCTGGAACGGATTCGAATGCTGCTGGTGCGCAAGCGGGGTCCGAAGCGGGCGCAGGCGCGGCTGCAAACTCCGGCCATGGCTTCCGCGGTCTCCGCGGGCGCGGCTTGAACGCTTCCCATTTTGTCATCCTGAGCGCAGTGGGAACTTCGCTAGCGGAGTTCCCACGCAGTCGAAGGACCCCTGGTGCAGGCAGACTGCCGATGATAGGGGTCCTTCGACTCCGCAGGTCCGCTCGCAACGAGCGGACCTACTGCGCTCAGGATGACAAACGTGTAAGATCAGTACTTTAGATGGCTGCCTTCATCGAAGCTGTAGAACTCTGCAAAACCTATCACGTGGGCAAGATCGAAGTCCCCGCGCTGCGCGGCATTTCCTTTAGCGTGCAGAAGGGCGAATTCGTCAGCGTGGTGGGGCCTTCGGGCAGCGGCAAGTCCACTTTGTTTTATCTTCTCGGGGGATTGACCCGCGCCGACTCCGGCCACGTGGTGGTGGACGGAGACGATTTTGCCAAGCTTTCCGACGCCGAGCGCACCCGCATGCGGAAGCGCAAGATTGGGTTCGTCTTCCAAAAATTCAACCTGTTACCCACGCTCAGCGCGCGTTCGAATATTGATATTGCCCTAGATATTGCAGGCGTCAACGGAAATCGGGACGAAACTTATTTCAACAAAATCGTCGGCTTGCTGGGACTGGAGAAGCGGCTTCCCCACCGGCCGTCGGAACTGTCTGGCGGCGAGCAGCAACGGGTGGCGCTGGCACGGGCGTTGATTAATAAACCTGCCATCGTGCTGGCCGACGAACCTACCGGGAATCTGGACTCGAAGAACTCCGAGATTGTTTTGAATATGCTGCGTCATTCCAACCGCGAACTGGGGCAGACGGTGCTCATGATCACGCATAATCCTGAGGCCGCGGGCTACGGGGACCGCATTATTCATATGCGCGACGGTGAGATTGTCGCGCCGGAACAGGACCCGCAGTGGACAGGACATTAACGAATCGGTTAGCCGCCCTTGGCCTGGGTTCATTGCCCCGGATTCACGGCTTGTTTATAATCACATCGTCTATAATCACTTGTACCGAGCGGGAGTAGCTCAGTGGTAGAGCGCGACCTTGCCAAGGTCGATGTCGCGGGTTCGACCCCCGTCTCCCGCTCCAGATTTCCATAAAAGTCCCTCCCCTAGAGGGCTTTTTGCATGTCTTTTCCATCCCTGGGGAAACCCGAGCCCTCGGATGGACTTTTTTCGCATATAACGCTAATTTAGGGTCTGAGGCGCGGTACCCAAGTGGTAAGGGAGAGGTCTGCAAAACCTTTACGCGTGAGTTCGATTCTCACCCGCGCCTCCAATTTCTTGATACTTCATACTTGGCCTCAGCGATCAGCATGCCTTAGGTTGACCCTTACCCTCCTATGAAAAAGGCGCCGGGTGGAAAGCTGCTTTGCTCCACGCTCGAAAATCTCGGCGTTACCCATGTAATTGGGCTACCGGGATCGCAGAACGTTGAGCTTTTTGAAGCGCTTCGCCAATCGTCCCTAAGGACCGTTCTCGCCAACCATGAACTGGCGGCCGCGTTCATGGCCAACGGGTACTACCGGGCGTCGGGCAAAGTCGGGGTGTTGACCACGATCCCCGGCCCAGGATTCGCTTATACCGTAGCCGCAATCGCGGAAGCGTCGCTTGATTCGTCGGCCATTCTCTATATCGCCAATAAGCCTCCGGACGTTGCGGGAAAGAAGTTCAACCGGCAGTCGATTGATCAGCGCGCCATTCTTGGGCCGCTGGTGCGACGCATTGTCGAGGTGGACCGGGCTGCCGATCTGGTTTCCGGCGTGCGAGACGCGTTCGCCGCGGCTACGGCCGAGGAGCCGGGACCGGTGATGCTGCATGTTCATCCGCAGGCGATCTCCGGCGAATCTGAAGAAGAATCAGTTGGGGTTGCGCCAACTTCCGCGCCCAGGCAGCCTGAGCCGGGGCTGGTGGAACAAGCAATTAATTTATTGAAAGGGTCAAGGCGGCCCGTGATTTTCGCCGGGCAGGGCGCGAATGAAGGCGCCCAGCAACTTCTCGAGCTGGCGGAACTTTTGCAGGCACCGGTGATCGCGACCCGGTCGGCGCGGGGCGTGGTCCCGGAAAACCATCCGCTGGCGCTAACGTTCGTCTCCGCGGACAGCGCTGCGGACGCGTTTAATTCGCTGCTGGAAAGCAGCGATCTGATTCTCGCCATGGGCTGCAAATTTTCGCAGAACGGCACCTATGGATTTCGACTGCGGCTGCCGCGGGAAAAACTCATTCACGTGGATGCATCGGGGGAAGTGCTCAATGCGAATTATCCGGCAAAGCTGGCCATCCCTGCGGACGCACCGGCGTTTCTGCGCGCGCTGCTCCACTCAGCCGATGTTTTGAAATCGCGAAAATCGGAATGGAGCGTTGAGGAGCTGGCGGATTACAAAATCTCCGGAGCCCAGTATGGAAAGGAACCAGAGCCGAATGTGCATGGGGTGAATCCCTCCACTCCGGCTGCGTTTTTCGCCATGCTGCGGAGAGTACTGCCTACGGATTCCTGCCTGGTCACGGATTCCGGATTGCACCAGGTGCTGGCGGGCCGCCACTTTCGGGTGCATGGGCCGCGCGGTCTGATTGGGCCTTCGGACTTCCAGTCCATGGGATTCGGGCTGCCTTCTGCCATTGGCGCGAAGCTGGCGCAACCGGACAAGCCGGTGGTTGCGCTCATCGGCGATGGCGGACTGCACATTAGCGCCATGGAGGTTGTGACGGCGGTGCGTGAGCAGATTCCGCTCACGGTGATTGTCTTTAACGATGGCGTGCTCGGGCAAATTCGTCTGCAACAATTCGCGCGTTTCGGACGCAGCCATGCCACGGAGCTGCTGACGCCTGATCTGGCGCTTCTGGCGCAGGCGATCGGGGCGGATTATCTTTATTTCGACAATGAAGCCGAGAGTGATCTGAAGGCAGCCATCGGTGGCGGCTCGGTGACATTGGTGGAAGTAAGCGTGGGGGATAGTAACGCGATCCGGATGGACCGGGCCAAAGGGTTGGTGCGGCACGCCGGGCGGCGGGCGCTTAAAAGATCTTTTTTGAGTTGGATGAAGCCCAAGCGGCGGGGTTAGAGAAAGCACGAAGCGTCAAGACCGCGTAATCAAATCAAGAACCTTTTATCGCAGCGCTGGGAAGCGCTGCGCCACCCAAAAGCTGCGTCACCCAAAAACTAGCGAAAGGCGGACAGCCGAGGCGGCTGTCACTACGTGGTCTATCCCTTTACGCTGATGTTGGAGAACGACAGCACGGCCTTCCCCGAAGTGGGGCGGCCCATCGAGGTTGCGGGACGGAAGGTGGTGAAGGTCATGAAATCGATGAGCATGCTCTTCACTTGCGGCGACAAATCCTTCGGATCGCGACGATCGGACAGCACGCGGTAGTCCTGCACTCGTCCATTCGGGCCCACGTAGGCTTCGATGACCAGGGAATCCTCATTGATGGAAGTGAGGGAGGTTCCATAGGCCGACTGCTGCAATTGCGGAGCTGTGTAAACAATCAATGGGACGTCAGGACTGCCGGCCTGCAAGGGCAGGGCGGAAAAACCCATGAACATGCCAAAAATCAGCACGGCCACTGCGAGACCAGCGGTGGCGGGCACCATGAACGCCTCCACCAGGTTCTGTAGCCGCATGCGCCAGGCATCCATGTAGGGACGCTGCGCGCGCCCCACTTCCCGCGAAATTGCTAGACGGAGTTTCAGCGACAGGTCTGCCGGGGATTTCTTGCGGCCCACGGTGGCGAGCAATTGCTGGGTCTGTTGCAGCGCGGCATATTCGTGGCGGCAAGCGCCGCAATCTTCCAGATGCTGGCGAATCGAATGCATTTGTTTCCCGGTCACGGCGCCGTCCAAATAAGGCGAAAACAGGGACGTAGCTTGGGTGCACTTCATGGCATCACCTCTACTTGCCTGCCATCGGAAGAACCGCGGGGAGGAACTGCCACTTTCAGTTTGCGCTCTTGGGGCGCTCTTAATCCAAGTTCCGGACCAACTTCGCGGACATATTTGACCAGGCGCTGCTTGAGCGCTTCGCGGCCGCGCGTCAGGCGCGACTTTACGGTCCCGAGCGAAACTTGGGTAATTTCCGCAATCTCTTCGTAAGACATTTCTTCCAGATCACGCAGTACCACGGTGGTCCGGTAGGGTTCGGAGACCTTGCGCAATTCCTCTTCCACGCGCGCCCGGACTTCCTCGTGGGCCAGGCATTCGAAAGGGGTGTCGGCGGGATCGACCAGCATGTCCTTGATGCAAGGCGACATCTCCGACAAAATATTTGTTTCTGCCGGCTCGATGGATGTTTCTTTGGCTTTATGCCGGAACCACCAGCGGCGCCGGTTGGAGGCTTCATGGATGGCGATGCGATAGATCCAGGTTTTCAAACTGGATTCGCCGTGGAAATGTTTCATTCCGCGGAATACTTTCAGGAAAACTTCCTGGGTTGTGTCGGCGGCATCGGCGGGATCGCTGGCCATGCGATAGACCAGGCTGTAGATGGGTTGATGGAATTCGCCGATCAACCAGGCATAGGCTTCCTCAGACCCGGCCTTGAGCTCGGCGATGATGGCCGCTTCCTGGGTCCGAATTCCAATTGCGCTTGCCAGATCAGCCAAACTGGATGCTCCCGCCATGGTCGTCACGGCGTCACCCCCATTATAGGTTTTCCAGATCGCCCGCGCAGCTTAAAACTAGCCGCTTCAACCTTAGCCTGTTCCCGAAATGTGAGGGTTACCCACACCCATACATAGACCCCGCCGGGCCCGCTAGAGTTCCCAGGCAAAAGCCATTGTTTTTCAGATAGTTACAAAGGTGCTCCGAAGGCAAATTTGGCGGGGATGCCGGGGTAACCTATTTGTCGGCTTGCTGGCAGGTTACTGAGGTGGAGATTGCGGCTTGGGGTTTGGAGTGGCGGCAGGAGAGGTTGCGGTGCTCGCAGGCTTGGTCGCAGCAGGGGCCGCGGGCTTGGTCAGAGGTTTCTTCTTTACCGGCGGCTTTTTGACGGGTTCGGTGTCGTCCACGATTACTTTCTTCGGGGGCGTGGAAACTGTGGCCTGAGCGGTGCGCACCTGAGCCCGCAACTGAGTCAACTCGAGTTCTTTGGACTCCGCCAGAGACTGCATGCGCTCGGCGAGGGAGCGGCGCGCAGTTTCAAAGGTGTTGAAATCATTGTCGAGGGACTGAAACTCATCTTTTGAACCAAACGCTCCCGCGGACTCGACCACCGAACTAAGCACGTCATAGAGTGCATCAAGATTGCGGTAGAGCTTGAAACTGGCGGCAAGACTTTCGGGAGAAGTGCGCATCTGACCAATGATCTCCGGCAGAGCTGCTTTCAAATTGCGCTGAATCGATTCGACGTTGGCCTGGGTCTGCCGTTTGGTGGCCGAGTCGGTCTTCCAGCGGTCGATGCGGGTTCCGGCGAGGTCTACCTGAGTGGTTTGCGAGGCCTGTTCCAGTTGCGTCAGCAATTGATTCAGCTGGTTGACCGAAGAATAAGAAACTGGGGCCGAAGCTGCCGGCTGACTGGAAGATGCGACCTGGGCGGAAGCCGTCACGGTCAGGAACAGTGGAACGAACAAAAAACATTGCCGCATGCCGATGGAATTTCGATTCATTGGTCCGGGCTCGCCCTCGATGCACATCAGCATACTAATTATGACGAATTTCGCAAAATGGATTGGCCCGTGCGTTCTCAGCTCTCGGAGCCTCATGTTTGACTATCTACCTTATGTAGGCGAGAATTGATGCACCCAATAAGTGATTCCCATTCTGTACATTGGGCCTGTGGCGCAGCTGGGAGCGCGCTTCCATGGCATGGAAGAGGTCGTCGGTTCGATCCCGACCAGGTCCACCAAATCTCTCAACAAGCTTCGACGGGACGTGTCTTCATAGCGGGAACTTTTTGTGCCGGAACCCGCTATTTTGGTGCGAATGGCGAGGGAATCTCATGAATTTTCTTCGTTCAACTTTGCAGTGGACCGTACTGTTGGCGGCTCTGTTGCTCGCCGTTTCCTCAGCCCAAACAAAATCGTACCCACCCGAACAGATCCAGAAGGGGAGCGCACTTTTCCGGCAGGATTGTTCGTTTTGCCATGGGCGCGACGCTGGGGGTGGAGAGAGTGGGCCGGATCTTACGCGGTCCAAGCTGGTGACGGCGGATGTCGATGGAGACAAAATCGGCGCGGTCGTGCGCAATGGACGACCGGATAAGGGCATGCCGCACTTTGCGTATTCCGATCAGCAGATTGCCAGCGTGATGGCCTTCATCCACACCCAACAGAACAATGCGCTGTCGAAAAGTGGAGGACGCAAGGGAGTCGACGTCTCCGACCTACAGACTGGGAACGCAGAAGCCGGCAAGCAGTACTTCGAGGGTGCGGGGAGATGCACAACCTGCCACTCGCCCAGCGGCGACCTGGCGGGGATTGCATCACGATACGAGGGTCTCGAACTGGAAACGCAGATGCTCTACCCCAGGAACGCGAAATCAAAGGTGACTGTAACCCTCGCTTCCGGGCAAATCGTCACCGGCACCCTGGCCTATCTCGATGAGTTTACGATTGGAGTCATGGATCCGACCGGAACGTACCGGTCCTGGCGAACCAGGGATGTGCAGTACAAGATAGACGCACCGGTGAATGCGCATGTGGAGCTGTTCAGTAAGTACACCGACGCCGACATCCACAACCTGCTGGCGTATCTGCAAACTCTACGTTAGCGGATGTCTGGCCTCGGCCTTGAGAGGGCGCAAGCGATATGAATTTTCTGAAGGCTGGATTTCTTGTGGTCACGATCGCGATGGCACTGTCCGGCACAATGTTGGGGCAAGGAGCGGATGAGCAAACGCTTCTGCATCCGCCGACCGACAGTTGGCCGGGGTATCACGGGGACTATTCCGGCAGGCGTCACAGCTCGCTGACTCAGATCACCCCGCAGAACGTGAAGAATCTGACTCTGGCTTGGGCTTTTCAGACGGGGCAGCCGGCGCAAATCAAGTCCTCGCCACTGCTGGTCAATGGCATTTTGTACTTTACTGTTCCGGAGAACATTTGGGCGGTGGATGCGCGGTCCGGCCACCAGATCTGGCATTACACCCACCCTCCGAGCCCGGGAGAGCACATCGGGCATCGGGGCGTGGCCATGTATAAGGGATATCTTTTTTTTGTGGCCCCCGATGCACACCTTGTCTCTCTCAACGCCAAGGATGGAACCCTGCGCTGGAATGTCGAGGTGGCGGACGTCACCAAGGGCTACTGGACCAGCATGGCGCCGCTGGTGGTCGGGAACCACGTGCTGGTGGGAGTGTCCGGGGATTTTGATAACCTCAGGGGCTTTATCCGGTCGATTGACCCGGAGACGGGCGCAACCCAGTGGCAGTGGAATTCCACTCCTCCTCCGGAAACAGCGAATCAACCCACAGGAGGAATGACGTGGATGACGGGAACTTATGATCCCGATCTCAACTTGGTTTACTGGGGAACCGGGAACCCAACTCCTGTCCTAAACGGCTCAACGCGACCGGGGGATGACCTCTACACCTGCTCCATCGTTGCGCTGAATCCCGATACCGGCAAACTGGCGTGGGCGTTCCAGCCCTCGCCGCACGATACGCATGACTGGGATGCGGTTGAGACTCCAGTGCTGGTGGATGGAGACTTCCACGGCGAGAAGAAGAAGATGCTGATGCAGACTTCACGCAACGGCTACTTCTTTGTCCTCGATCGCACCAACGGGAAAAGCCTTTTGACGGTTCCGTATGGGCCGATTAACTGGTCCCTGGGAGTCGATGAGCAGGGCCGTCCCATTCCCAATCCCGCCAAGGAACCAGCGCCGGATGGACGCCTGGTTGCCCCCGACGAAGGCGGGCTGACCAACTTCCGTTCTCCGAGCTTTGATACTAAGAACGGTCTGTTTATCGTTGACGCCCACCCCAGCTACAGCCTCTACTTTGCCAAGCCAGCTGATGGAGCTTACGGATGGGCGGGAGCGGATTACGGGGTTTGGGGCAAGGGCGTAATCGAGGCCATCGATTACCAGACCGGCAAAATTCGCTGGAGTCATGAACTCGGGCCGGAATCTGGGGCCGGCGTGCTGACCACCGAGTCAGGCATTACCTTCACCGGCGACGGTCACGGAAACTTCCTGGCACTGGATTCGAATAACGGCAAAACCCTCTGGCATGCAGGCTCTGGAGCGCGCATCTTGAGTTCTCCGATGACTTACGAGCTGGACGGCCGCCAATACGTAGTGACCAGCAGTGGCGGCATGGTGTTCGCATGGGCCCTTCCCGAAGAGTAATGAATCGATTCCGCTGCTGAAGATTCATGCTGCCCACTGGATCACGGTGTAGGAGCGGGCCGGCACCTCAAACCTGGTCCGCCCATTCGTGGTGGAAAGCTTGGCAAAAGTTTGCGGAGCGACATGGTTTGGCAGATCGAAGCTGTTGGTAGCCTTCAGATCGTCGCCGGTCAGCACCAGGGACGCGACCACTTGTGACGGCGCTTTCTCCTGCCAATTTACTTCCACGGTGTGGGCCCTGGATAGATCGCGATTGAGGATAAACAGCGAGACCTTGCCATCGTCTGCGGTAGTTGCCGTCACATCCAGATACGGCACGTCGCCCATGCCCTTAACTTCGTAAGTCGGCGATTCCGTCAGAACATTCAGCACCGTACCGTGCGCATATTGCAAACCCCAGGCGTACGGATAATAGATCGTCTGTCTGAACATGCCGGCGGGGTTGGTCATGATGGGTGCGATCACGTTGATTAACTGTGCCAGGCAGGCGATCTTTACGCGGTCGGCGTTACGAATCAACGTATTGATGAATCCGCCCACCAGCAGCGCATCTTCCAGGTTATAGATTTCTTCCAGCAAATGTGGGGCTTGGTGTCTCGCGCCATTCACCGCAGCCCCAGTGCGCGCCCGGTACCAGACGTTCCACTCGTCGAAGGATAGCCACAGTTTCTTCGGGGAGCGTTTATGGCCCCGCACCAAGTCGCAAACCGCCAGCGACTCGGCGATCTGCTGCTCCATGCTCAAGTTCATGGCCACAAATTTCGAGCTGTCGCCGCCGGTCTCGTCCTGGGTATTGCCGACGTAGCGGTGCAGGGACAGGCCATCCACATACTCGTAACATTGCTCGAGGACTTCACGGTCCCACTCCAGATAAGTCGGCATGCCAGGGCCGCTCGATCCGCAAGCGATCAACTTTAGCGACGGATCGATGGCGCGCATTTGCCGGGCCGCATCCTGGGCTTTCAATCCGTACTCGGTCGCGGACATGTGGCCGATTTGCCAGGGGCCGTCCATTTCATTGCCCAGGCACCAGTGTTGCACTTTATAAGGATCGGCATAACCATGCTTGCGGCGCAGCTCGCTCCACTGCGTTCCTTTGTCCACGTTGCAATATTCCACCAGCGCGGCAGCTTGTTCCGGCGTGCCGGTTCCCAGATTGAGCCCCATCAACGGCTCGGTCCCAACCGCCTTGCACCAGGCCATGAATTCATTGGTGCCGAACTGGTTTGAGTCCATGGTGTTCCAGGCTTTGTCCAACTGTTGAGGACGATCCTGCCTGGGGCCCACGCCATCGAGCCAGTTATAACCAGAGACAAAATTTCCTCCGGGATAGCGAATGATGGGCACGCCGAGCTGGCGCACCTCGTCCATCACATCCTTGCGGAAACCGTTGGCGTCCGACAACTTTGATCCCGGATCGTAAATCCCTGCGTAGATGGCGCGTCCCAGGTGTTCGAGAAAGGAACCGAACAAGTTTCGGTCGAGCGGGGAGATGGTGCGCCGGGAATCGATATAAATCCGGACCGGGTCGGCAGCGTTCAGGGGCTTGGTTTGGGAAAACAACAGGCCACCGAACATGCGGCTGGTGGACCACGCCGCACCCGCCACAGAAGCTTGACGCAAGAAACGCCGTCGGTTGTCGGAAAACATGTTTGTATTCTCCCAGATAAATATTTGCGAAACAAAAAATGACCTTGGCTTCAAACTCCCGCCAAAAATTAACAGCCACAGTAACACGATCTTCGTGGGCCCAGGACAATGCTAATCCATGGTAACTAGCGCGGTCTGGTCGGTGGCTGGCATGATAGGGCTTTGTCGGAGGGACAACCATGTCACGCGCAAAATTCTCTGCCTTTCTCATTCTGTCCGCCGCATTGACATTCGCGGCATCGGCCCAATCCGCGCCGCAGACGGCCCGGCAAGCTCTGATCGAAATGTTCTTTGGCAAGACTCCGGGAGGATTTGAGAAACACCTGCCCGAGGCTACCCTGAAGGCGATAAAAGAGGCGCCTCCCGGATCGGGCGCGTCGATGCTGCAAGGATTTGCCCTTCTGAGCGGCCAGCTCAAGACAAACGGGGCGCAGCTGCAAACCTTCGAGACCGGTTCGACCCTGCTTATGGTCGACAATCCGAGTGCCCATAGCAAATTCGAGATCACCGTCGAGCACGATGACATGCGGGGCGATGCCGATAATATTGAAGTCGCCTTCCATGCCTCCAAGGATGGCGAACCGCAGTCGGCAGGCGTAATCCCCAAGCTCACTTTCACCATGAAACAAGAGACTGGAGTGTGGCGGCTGGAGAATATTTCGCTGACGGTGGGAGTTTCATTATCCAACCCGGAATTCCTGAAAGCGATGACCACAGCGGTTAGGCCAACGGTCAGCATGAATACACCCATGAATGGTTCCCCGGTGGCCATGGGCACGATGCCGGTCCCCAATGAAACGGCCGCCACCTCAGGGTTGAGAATGCTGAATACTGCGGAAATCAAGTATGCGGCGACTTATCCGCAGCATGGCTTCACCTGTTCCCTGTCAGACTTGGGCGGGATGGGAAGCGGAAGCCAACCGAATGAACAACATGCCATGCTAGTGAGTCCACGCCTGGCTAGCGGCCGGAATAGTGGTTACACATTTGCAATCTCGGGATGCAGTGGGTCACCAGCTTCCAAGTACACACTGACTGCGGCGCCTGCCGAGTTCGGGGCCGGAGGACGCGCGTTTTGCAGCGACGAAACGGGAGCCGTACGTTACTCGGTGGATGGTAAGGCGGCAAGCTGCCTGAGTACCGGGAAACCTTTGAATTAGAGGTTAGATACTGATTCCGCCATCCGAGGCCCGTCCCAGGGCTCCGGTCATTTCCTTGGTTCTTACGGCGCTGGTCTTCGTGTATAAGTACCAATTTTTACAATTATTTACTCGTATTTGCTGGGGTTTCTGCCGCTGCGGGTATATGCTGCATCCGAATATAGGTAGACTTGGTGTCCGGCCCTTCGCTCAGGAGGCGCTTTATGAAATCCACACTCGCGGTTCTAGCAACCACTCTAGTTTTCCCCCTGATGTTATTCGCACAGCGCGGTTCTTCTGCCAGTAGTAGTGGCGGAGGCAGCAGCAATAGCTCTGCGTCGTCGGTCAGCTCAAGCTCGAGTTCCTCCAGTTCTCATTCTTCTGGCGGCAGTTCTGGCTCTTCCAGTTCGTCGAGCAACTCAAGTTCCTCGAGTTCGCGTGCTTCGAGCGGGAGCAGTGGCTCAAGAGGTTCCGGTTCGTCGAACAGTGCTTCCAGCACGGGCAGCCGGGCCTCCGCGACCGAGCGCAGTGGAAACGAAGCGCGCAACTCCGGCAGTAGTCAGGGCAAGAGCAGCATGGTTCAAAGCAAGGATAACAGCGTGAAAGGCAAACCCAGCCCAGGGACAGCTGAAGCGCGCGAGGACCACGTGAAGAGAAGCTGGCTCCCGTGGAAATGGCATTCGCCCAAGCCGGTCAAAAACAACGAAGAAGATAAAAAGCCGAAATGCAAACCTGGGAAACCGTGCAAAGGCGAAGAACAGGTGGCGCAGAACGAAGATATCAAGCCGGTGTGCAAACCCGGGAAACCGTGCGTGTGCCCGCCGGGAACTTCACTCAACGGCAAAGGCATGTGTGTGAGCACTCCCCCAGCCACGACCTACAACAATTGCACCGGGGCATCACCCAATATAAATTCGCCACAAACTGCCGGACGGCCCTGCGCTCTGAACCCGGCCCAGAACAATTGCAGCGGGCTCGCTTTGGAAATCCAGCGGGAAGAAATGGAGTTACAAAGGACACAAGTCGCCCGCGAGTCTGCTTGCGCACAAGACCCTGGTGGACAGCAATGCGTGGATCTTACCGCTAAATACGAGAGAGAGGCGCTTTCATTGGAACAAATGAAAAGAGACTATGCAGCTTGCTTACACCACTAAACTATGCGGCGTCGTCTTCGATTTTTATGCGCAGGGACTTGAGGAATTTCAGGTCCTGATCGCTGATTTTGAATTGGGGATTGCTGGTCAGGGTGGTCACCAGCGAAGTCTTGTCGGTGGACTTTTCTCCCGGCTTGCTGACGCCGATGGTGGCTTCCAGCACCAGGAAGATGTCATATCCTCCGTCTTTGATTCTGGAAACGACTTCGGCAATCTGTTCCGAGTCCGCCAGGGACTCGTTGATCGCCTCGCCTAATTCCTTCATCAACTGCTTCAATTGCTGGTCCACGTACCCCCCTTGGTATGCGGGCTTTTCTTGCCGATCCAGATGCCCTGGTTCAGGCTACCAAGTCATTGGATGCGAACACGGGGGAGGATGGTTCATGGTTCCCTCCTCACGTCGCGATTATTGTAAACCCGAACACTGTTAAAATCGATGCCGATGTTCAATCTCTCGAACGCCCGAAAAATAGGCACCCTGGCGAGCGCCGCCGCCAAGCAGGCTGGACGCACCCGCACCGGCAATGCCCTGCTGAGCGGGATACGGGCTACGGCGAGCCATTTCGGACGCGTGCTACACCAGCTTTGGCTGGAAGTTACGGGCTTTGTTTTCCTGTGCTTGGCCGTGTTCGGCGCTTCCGCCATCGTGCACGAGTATGTGAAATATCATGCAGGTCAAACCAGTTCCAGCCACGTTTGGATCGCAATTGGTTTCACACTGATGTTTGGATGGTTTGCGGTGAGTTCATTTTGGCGAGTGTGGCGAAAGAGCTAGCTATGCTTCAGGCAGGGGAAGACGTAGAGACGTAGCTTGCTACGTCTTGCGTCCGCCGGCACAATTTCGCGGTGAAAAAGACGTAGCAAGCTAGGTCTCTACGAATCGGGGCGACAGTGACGCCAAAAAAAATCGACGCTGACTCTCCCGCCGATCCTCAAACTTCTTCTGGCATTCCAATTCAACCACTCTATACGCCGAAGGATTTGGAAGGCTCGAACCAGGAAGCTGAGGTCGGCTATCCCGGCGATTATCCCTACACGCGCGGCGTGCAGGCGACCATGTACCGGGGACGCCTGTGGACCATGCGCCAGTATGCCGGCATGGGCGACGCCGAGGAATCCAATAAACGCTACAAATATCTGCTGGCCAATGGCACCACCGGGCTTTCCGTTGCGTTCGATTTGCCTACGCAAATTGGGCTGGATTCGGATAACCCGCTCGCCATGGGCGAAGTCGGCAAAGTTGGCGTCGCGATTGATTCGATCGAAGACATGCAGCGTCTGTTCGATGGCATCGAGCTGACGAAAATTTCTACTTCAATGACGATCAACGCAACGGCAGCCATTTTGCTTGCGCTTTATGTTGCCGTGGCCCGCCGCCAGGGCGCCGATCTAGGCAAGCTTTCCGGCACGGTGCAGAACGATGTGCTGAAGGAATACATTTCGCGCGGAACGTATATTTACCCGCCGCAGCAGGCGATGCGCATCGTCACCGATCTGTTTGCCTGGGCCAATGAGAACGTTCCCGAGTGGAACACGATTTCGATTTCCGGCTATCACATGCGCGAGGCCGGTTCGACGGCAGTGCAAGAAGTGGCTTTCACCCTGGCCAACGGCATCGCTTATGTGCAGGCGGCGATTGACGCCGGGCTCGATGTGGACAAGTTCGCTCCACGGCTTTCCTTCTTCTTCAACGCGCACAACAATTTCCTGGAAGAAGTCGCGAAATTTCGTGCGGCCCGGCGGATGTGGGCACGCATCATGCGACAGCATTTCAAAGCCAAGAACCCTCGTTCGTGGATGCTGCGCTTTCATACTCAGACTGCTGGATCAACGCTGACCGCGCAGCAGCCGGAAAACAACATTGTCCGCACCGCGATTCAGGCCATGGCAGCAGTCCTCGGTGGGACGCAGTCACTGCACACCAATGGCTATGACGAAGCTCTTGCTCTGCCCACGGAACAAGCGGCGCGCATTGCCTTGCGTACACAGCAAATTGTCGCTTTCGAATCCGGGGCGCCGCAGACGGTCGATCCTCTGGCGGGTTCTTACTATATCGAATCGCTGACCAATGAAATCGAAAAGCGGGCGCAGGACTATCTCGACAAAATTGAGGCTCTGGGCGGCATGATTAAGGCGCTGGAACGTGGCTACGTGCAGCAGGAAATCCAGAATGCCGCCTACGAGTATCAGCAGAAAGTGGATCGCGCGGAAACGATTGTGGTCGGGGTAAACCGCTTCACCGTGGAAGAAGAAAAGGCCATACCGACACAGCGCATTGACGAGTCACTGGAACGAAAGCAGGTCGAACGGCTCCGAGCTCTTAGAATGCGGCGCGATCAGAGGCTTTGGCAGGATACGTTGAAGAAACTCGAAGACGCAGCCCGCTCCGGTGCAAACCTGATGCCCCACATCGTCGCCGCGGTGGACGCTTATGGAACGGTGGGCGAAATCTCCGATGCGCTGCGGAAGGTCTTCGGAGAATACAAGGAAACAGTGGTGATTTAGAGCGAGTGGGAAGAATCCGACACTTTATAGTCGCAGGCTTCCCGGCAAGGCAGGCAGTAGTACAAACTGTCTTCGCACAGCCGGACTTCCGACAGCGATTCGCATAAACAGCAGTATTTTTCGCAATCGCAGCGGTCTTCCGTCATCTCACACTGCATGCAGCGGAATTTCTTTGGAGTGGATGTAGCCATGGGCGAACTGTACCGCGACCGGCAGGGATCGGGAAAGTGTCCTTGGTAACCTTGGGCGGAAAGGTCTCAGGTGACAGGTCTTAGGTGCGGGAAATCGGCCCCAATAACCAGAGACCCAGGACCAGTGACCTGCGACCATCCCATGTTGAACCCCGTACCACACGCGTGTTAGTTTTAATAAGTCTCACCATTCCAGCAGCCCAGCCACTGCTTCTGATTGAGGTTTTCATTGCCCGCTGTTGAGGCGACTGCGCCGACCGTCCGCAAGACCGCGCTGAATGGCATCCATCGCCGGATGGGGGCCAAGATGGTCGAATTCAACGGCTGGGACATGCCGGTGGAATATCCCTCGGCTGGGGGCATCATGGCCGAGCACAATGCGGTGCGCAAAGGTGTGGGGATCTTCGACGTTAGCCACATGGGGGACATTCGACTCCATGGACCTGAGGCGCTGGCCGCCGTCCAGCATATTTCGATGAACGATGCTTCCCGCCTTGCTGTCGGGCAGGCACAATATTCTGCGTTGCTGTATCCGCAGGGAACGTTCGTCGATGACGTGATCGTGCATTGTCTCGGCCAAGGCGATTATCTGCTAGTCATCAACGCCGGGACTCGTGAAAAAGATTTCAACTGGGTGCGCGAGAATACGCGCCAGTTCAACTGCAAGGTGGAAGACCTTTCCGACGACTTTACCCAGATCGCGATTCAGGGGCCGAAAGGCGTCAATCTGCTACAGAAGCTTACTGATGCGAATCTTTCAGCGGTTAAATTCTATTGGGTGACGCATCGGACGGTCTGTGGGTTGAAAGACATCTTGATCGCCCGCACCGGCTACACCGGGGAAGACGGGTTCGAAATCTATATTCCCGCAGACGAGGCCACCAGTGCCCAGGTATGGAACGAAATTCTAGAAGCAGGCAAGGAATTCGGCGTCGTGCCTTGCGGCCTGGGGTCACGCAATACTTTGCGTCTGGAATCCAGCCTTTCGCTCTATGGGCACGAAATTTCGGATACGATTAACGTGTGGGAAGCTGGACTCTACCGCTTCTGCAAAATGGAGAAGCCAGATTTCATTGGCCACGCGGCGCTGGAGAAGGCGAAAGCCGACGGCCTGAAACGCGCCCTAGTTGGACTGGAAATGGTCGAGCGAGGCATCGCTCGCGACGGATATAAAGTCCTTGATGACAGCGGTCGCGAGATTGGCTACGTCACAAGTGGATCGCCCGCTCCGTTTCTCAAGAAGAATATTGCTTTGGCCTACGTGCCGCCAGAGTTCGCGAATGTGGGTTCAACCGTGAAGGTGGAAATTCGCGGCCAAGGTGTGAAGGCGCAAGTGGTGCCGACGCCGTTTTATAAGCGTCCGAAAAAAGGTTAACCACAGAGGACACAGGGAACACAGAGGATTTTTTACGCTAGAACTTAGGAGCTGAAAGCTGCATGGCCTATCCGACCGATTTCAAGTACACCAAAGAACACGAGTGGATCAAGTCCGACGGCAAAAGCGCAACCATCGGCATCACCAGCTATGCGCAGGGATCGCTCGGCGATATTGTTTTCGTCGAACTGCCCAAAATCGGTTCCGAGATCACCGCTGGCAAGACCTTTGGCAGCGTTGAATCGGTAAAAGCCGTGTCTGACTTGTACGCTCCGGCTTCCGGCACCGTCACCGAAGTCAACGGTGCGCTGGCCACGGCTCCGGAGAAGATCAATGAGGACGCGCACAGCGCCTGGCTGCTGAAGATTACCCTGAAAGATCCGGGCGAGTTGAATTCGCTGCTTTCCGCCGCCGACTACGAGAAGTTTGTGGCCGAAGAGGGCGGACACTGAATCTTCGCTTCATCGCTAACATCTAATTAACGTTCTATGCGCTATCTGCCCAAATCGACCGCCGACCGCGAAGCCATGCTCAAGTCGATTGGCGCGCGTTCCATTGACGACTTGTTCTCGCCCATTCCAGCGGAATACCGACTGGAGCGCGACCTCAAAGTCCCGCGCCAGATGGCGGAGTCCGAGATCGTGGACTGGTTTCGCGAGCGTTCCCGCGAAAACGGCGATGGACACGTCACGTTTCTCGGCGCCGGCGCCTACTATCACTATCGCCCGGTCATCATCGACTCGCTCATTTCGCGTGGCGAATTTCTAACTGCCTACACGCCTTATCAGGCAGAGGTTTCCCAAGGCACGCTGCAATCCATTTTCGAATTTCAGACGATGATTTGCGAGCTGACCGGCATGGAAGTAGCCAATGCTTCCATGTACGACGGTTCGACCGCCGCTGCCGAAGCCGTCATGATGGCGGTCCGCCTTACGGGACGCCGCTCGGTGGTGATCGCGCGCAGCGTGCATCCCGAATATCGGGAAGTGCTGGCGACCTACGCGCATCATCAGGGATTGCCACTGGCCACGATTCCGTTCACTGACAATGCGCGGCTCGATCTGAAAGCGCTGGAGAAGTCGATCACTCCGGACACGGCTTGCGTTTTGATCCAGTCCCCGAATTTTTTCGGGACGATTGAAGATATTGACGCGATTGCAGAGATTGCCCACAAGAATGGCGCGATGCTGGTAGTTTCGATCGCCGAGGCGGTTTCGCTGGGCATTGTTGAGCCGCCACGTCAGGCCGATGTCATCGCCATGGAAGCGCAGTCTTTTGGCGTGCCACTCGGATTCGGCGGCCCTTACTGCGGGGTGATTGCCACGCGCGAAAAATTCGTTCGCCAGATGCCGGGCCGGCTGGTCGGACAAACCACGGACCGCAACGGCAAACGCGGGTTTGTTCTGACGCTGGCGACGCGCGAGCAACACATCCGGCGCGAGAAGGCGACTTCCAATATCTGCACCAACCAGGCCCTTGTCGCTTTGATGGTGAACATCTTCATGACGATTTATGGCAAGGTTGGCCTGCGGGAACTGGCAAAACAAAATCTCGCAAAAACCGCCTACGCCGCCCAGCAATTCGGTAAGCATGCGAAAGTGCTGTTCTCGGGTGCTCCGCGGTTTAACGAATTTGTGGTCGAAACGAGCGAAGATCCTTACGCCGTCAACAGCCGGATGCTTGGCCATAAAATTGTTGGCGGACTTCCACTCAAGAAGTTTTATCCCGAACTTGGGAATGCTTCGTTGTGGTGTTGCACCGAAATGACTACGCGCAGTTCCATCGACACAGCGGTCGGATTGGTCGCCGAGAGTGAGCGCTCCGTGAAGTCCGCAAAAGAAGAAGTGGAAGAGGTGGCGCGATGAAGCACATGACCCGCAAAGCCACCCGCCACATCAGCCAGAACGAGGGCTTGATCTTCGAGAAGTCGTCGGACGGGAAAGCTGCGTGGAAACTGCCGCCGCTCGATGTTCCTGAAGTCGACACGTCAGCTCTCCTCGGGGCATCGGAAAGAAAAGACCTCGGCAATCTGCCCGAAGTAAGCGAGATCGAAATCATTCGCCACTTCACGCGCCTGTCTACCTGGAACTACGCTATTGATCTCGGTATGTATCCGCTCGGCTCTTGCACTATGAAGTACAACCCGCGCGTGAATGAAGTCGTGGCTCGATTGGACGGCCTGGCGAATGCGCATCCTTATCAGCCGGAAAAGATTTCGCAGGGAGCCATGCGAATCATGAAGGCGCTGAGTGATTGCCTGCTCGAAATCACCGGCATGGATGCGATCACGCTGCAACCGGCCGCCGGCGCACATGGCGAGCTGACGGGCCTGCTGATGGTGCGGGCCTATCATGAGTCCAAAGGCGCGCCGCGCAAGAAAATCCTCATTCCAGATTCTGCCCATGGCACCAACCCAGCGACAGCTGCAATGGTCGGCTATGCGGTCGAGAATCTGAAATCGAATGCCTCAGGGATGGTCGATGTCGCCGCGCTCGAATCCCAGATGAACGAAGATGTTGCGGCGTTGATGCTCACCAATCCCAACACGCTGGGGGTGTTCGAGCAGGAGATTCACAAGATCGCCGACATCATGCATGCCAAAGGCGGCCTGCTCTACATGGACGGCGCCAACATGAACGCGCTGGTCGGAAAAGTTCGCCCCGGCGATTTCGGCGTGGATGTGATGCACCTTAATCTGCACAAAACGTTTTCCACTCCTCACGGTGGCGGCGGACCGGGATCGGGGCCGGTGGCGATCAAAAAGATTCTGGAACCATTTTTGCCGACTCCAGTTGTGATCACGAAGTCTGACGGGACGCTGGCATTCGAATATAACCGGCCACAGACCGTCGGCCGGGTGCGTGCATTTTATGGAAACTTTGGCATGTTTGTCCGCGCACTGGCTTACATTCTGGCCAATGGGCCGGACGGCCTGCGTCAAACGACCGAAGACGCCGTGCTCAACGCCAACTACATCCGCAAGGGTCTGGAGGGCGTTTACGATCTGCCTTACTCCACGCCCACTATGCACGAGGTCGTCTTCAGCGACAAGCTTCAGGCAAAAAAGGGCGTGAAGACCATGGATCTTGCTAAGCGGCTCATCGACTACGGCTTCCATCCCTACACGACGGCGTTTCCGTTGATCGTGCCGGGAGCCCTGATGATCGAGCCGACGGAGAGTGAATCCAAGGAAGAAATGGACCTCTTCATCGAATCCATGAAATTGATCGCCGAAGAAGTGGAAGAAGATCCACAGATGGTGCTGGACGCGCCCCACAACACTCGCGTCTCGCGCCTCGACGAAGTTGCGGCGGCGAGGAAGCCGGTGTTGCGCTGGAAGCCGGCAGTCTGACGAGTTCCCGTTTTTCCTACGTGCCTTTCTGGTGATACCGTCAGCTTCGCCGGGTGTGATTAAATCCATCTGTTGCCTTCCCCAGAGAAAAACGAGAACCGCGCCGGTCTGTCACTTTCGCCCGAGAGGCAGACGCTTATTCTTGGCCTTCTTCTCGTAGTCGCCACGCTCGCGCTTTACAACCCCGTCAGCCATCATCCCTTCGTCAATTACGATGACGATCGCTACGTCGGTGACAACGCCCATGTCAAAGCTGGCCTGCATTGGGACACGGTTCGCTGGGCGTTCACAACTTACGATGAAGCCAATTGGCATCCGCTGACCTGGCTGTCGCACGCTCTGGATTGCCAGTTGTTCGGCCTGAATCCCGCCGGGCACCATTACACCAATGTTCTGCTGCATGCACTGAACGTCTGGCTGCTGTTCATGGTGCTCAAGCGGGCAACCGGCTCTGTGTGGCGCAGTTGCATGGTGGGAGCGTTGTTTGCGCTTCATCCCATCAATGTGGAATCCGTGGCTTGGGTTGCGGAACGCAAGAACTTGATCAGCATGCTGTTCTTTTTGCTCGCGCTGGGAGCGTATCGCTGGTACGCGATCAAGCCTCGAATCGGTGCGTATCTTCTCGTCGCATTCTTGTTCGCCTGCGGGTTGATGTCGAAACCGCAGGTGATTACGCTGCCTTTTGTTTTGTTGCTTTGGGATTATTGGCCTTTGCGACGGGCAAAGGAATTTTTCTGGCTGGCTTTGGAGAAGTTGCCTTTGCTCGCTATATCCGCTGCCAGCGCCGTGATTACGATGAAGGCGCAGAGAGCAGGCAACGCAGTCAGCACGCTGGTGAAATATCCGCTTACCGTCCGGCTGGAGAACGCCATCGTTTCCTATGCGCGATATGTAGGAAAAGCGTTTTGGCCGGCGGGCCTTGCGCCAATGTATCCACATCCCGGGGATTCTTTGAAATCGTGGCAGGTGTTCGCCGCGCTTCTTCTTTTGCTGACGATTTCCGCGGTGGTCATGGTCGCCAGGCGGCGACGCTATCCTCTTGTGGGCTGGTTTTGGTTTCTCGGGACCCTGGTTCCGATGATCGGTCTGGTGCAGGTGGGCAGTCAGGCCATGGCCGATCGGTATGCGTACCTGACTTTCGTCGGCTTGTTCATAGTCGTCGTCTGGAGTGCGGCGGATGGTGCGATGTCGTGGCGAATTCCCAACACTGCGCTGGCCGGTGTCAGCATGTTGGTGTTATTTGGGCTCGCGTTCGCTGCTCATCGCCAGATCGGCTACTGGAGCGACGATGTGACGTTGTGGTCGCACACACTTCAGGTCACGAGCAATAATTTCATCGCCGAGGACAGTCTTGGCGGCGCGCTTTTGGCCGAAGATCAGTTGGAAGAAGCCCAACCCCATTTTCGAGCGGCGGCAGCGATCCATCCTTCCGATCCGCTGAGCAGTTTGAATATTGCGTTCTACGAAATGCAGCACAATGATTTGCCGGCGGCCATCCAGCAATTCAACAAAACCATCGATCTGACGCCAGACGCCCGCTTAAAGGCGAGCGCCTTCACCAGTCTGGGCTCCATTTATAGTCGGATTGGAGATCTTCCTCACGCCAGAGAAAGCTTCGAGGCTGCTGTAGCGCTACGTCCGCGAACCATCCGCGCGTGGATGGGACTTGGGCTGGCCGCGTATCGATCCAAAGATTTCGCCGCGGCCATCGTGGCATTTTCCAAAGCCAACGCGATCCAGCCATCCGACGTCGTCTGCTTGCTGTTGGCCCGCGCCCTGGAGCAGAGTGGCCGGAAAGACGAAGCACAAGCGGCCACGGAAGAAGCCAAGCGATTGTCCCAGGATTTCGACCAGGCCCAGCTAATCGCTAACAGCCTGCTCGCACCATAAACTCTGCCTGCTTTAGTTCAACTTCCAGCGGAACCCGATTCGACATCGGCCACCGAAATTAGCGTCTTATAATGACGACACTTAAGGTCGGCGAACGTACGCAGTCATGGCGAAAAAAGAAGAAAAGAAACTCGAAGGCTTTGCGGCAAACTCTTCCCTGTTTATATCGCCAGAAAAACGAAACGTAGTTCTTTGCCTGCTTCTCGTAGTTGCCACTCTCGCCCTGTACAACCCAGTCAGCCATGATCCTTTCATTCATTTTGATGACAATCACTACGTCACCGAGAACTTGCATGTTCGCGCGGGCTTGAATTGGAACACCGTCACCTGGGTTTTCAGATCGATCGAAGAATACAACTGGCACCCGCTGACCTGGCTTTCGCATGCCCTGGATTGCCAGCTGTTTGGCTTGAATCCTGCCGGACATCACTATACGAACGTGCTACTGCATGCGGTCAATGCGGTACTCCTGTTCCTGTTGTTGCGGCGGGCCACCGGCTTTACCTGGCGCAGCTTGATGGTGGCTGCGCTTTTTGCCTTGCATCCCATCAACGTGGAATCGGTGGCCTGGGTTTCGGAGCGTAAAAATGTGTTGAGCATGCTGTTTTTTCTGCTCACACTGGACGCCTACGGTTGGTACGCCCGCAAGCCGGGAATCGGGCGCTATGCCACGGTCGCAGCTTTGTTTGCATTGGGCCTGATGGCCAAGCCGCAGATTATTACCTTGCCGTTTATTCTGCTGTTGTGGGACTACTGGCCGTTGCGCCGCATGGGACACGACTCAACGCTCAGCGGGAATCAAGCAGGTCCATTGCCCGCACATTCATTCTCCTGGCTTGCCCTGGAAAAACTGCCGTTGTTGTTGATTTCCGCAGGCAGCGCTTTTATTACCATGAAGGCGCAGAGTGCAGGCCGGGCCGTCTATTCGCTTGCGGACGTTTCACTTTCCGTCCGTTTGGAAAATGCAGTCGTTGCTTATGCGCGCTATGTGGGAAAGGCTTTTTGGCCGTCGAACCTCTGCCTGCTTTATCCCCATCCGCTGGGTTCTCTGAAAACATGGCAAGTCGTTGCTGCGACGCTGTTCCTGGGAACTGTCACAGCGGCCGTGTTCATGGCGAGGCGGCAACGCTATCTGCTGGTGGGATGGTTGTGGTTCCTGGGTACACTTGTTCCCATGATCGGACTGGTGCAAGTCGGCGCCCAGGCGATGGCGGACCGGTATGCCTATCTTCCGTTCATCGGCTTATTTGTGATGGTCTGCTGGGAGGTTGGGGATTGGGCCCAGCCGCGCGGGACCTCGATTCGCAGGACAATTATTCTGGTTTCAGCCGCGGCGTTGCTGGCGCTGGCAACGGTCACCCATCGTCAAATCACCTACTGGTCGAGCGATGTTGCGCTGTGGACGCGAGTCGTACAAGTCACGCCCGCGAATGCGTTTACCCAGGACAGTCTTGGGGACGCATTGCTTGGCGAGAATAGGATCGACGAGGCTATGCCGCACTTTCAGGCGGCGTTACAAGTGAGTCCATCCGACGCGGTCGCAAACATCGATATCGGCACTTACGAACAGGAGCACGGCCAGGTGCAGCAGGCGATTGAGCGCTATCAACTGGCGCTACGGAATCCCATGGACCGAAGGCTGCGCTCGAAAGCCCTCGGCAATATGGCTTCAGCGGATGGCAAACTCGGCGATTACACTCACGGTCAGGAAAATTATCAGGCCGCCCTGCAAGCCGATGCCGACAATCTAAACGCGTTGCTGGGAATGGGACTTCTGGCGGAGAAAATCGGGGATCCGCAGCAAGCTGTAGCCGCCTTTTCAAGGATTGTCGCCTTACAGCCCACGGATGTGGGTTATCTGCTGTTGGCTCGTGCCCTGGAACAAAGTGGCCGCCGGGACGATGCCCAGGCGGCCACTGACAAAGCCGCACAACTGTCACAAAACATTGATCACGCCCGACAGGTTGCGAACCGCCTTCTCACGCAATAAGCGGCGCATTCGCATGCCCTGACTAGTTTTCGTGGATCATTATCGAAGCTTCGGTATTTTCCCACGTAATACGCAAAAGGCAGGTCTTGCCCTTTTGATCGAATCCGATGGTCAAGTTCTCAAACGGCAATGGGGTCTTGGCCACTTTCATCTCGGTGCGCAACAACTCGTCGGCCTCGTATTTATACGGAGTCCCCCACTCGCCCGTTTTCTTATTGATGATGAGGGACCACTGATCTGGATTCGGGACCGCAAAAATGGTGTAACTGCTCGCCGGGACCGCCTTCCCGCCCACGGTCAGATCGGCATCGGAGACAAAAGTTGTAGCTTCATTGGCTCCAATTCGCCAGACCTTGCCAAACGGGACCAGCCCGCCGTAGATCTTGCGTCCCTTTGCGCGAGGGCTCGAATAGTCAATGGTGATGGTCTTGCCATCGGTCAATTTGCATTGGGCTTGCGCCGGAGGGCTCAGGGGTGGACTCTTGTCCTCTTGCGCAAAAGCAGTAGTACTCACCGCGACCAGGCCGAGAAGAATGAAAGTCACAACTACAAATCGTTGGTGCATGATTTCTCCTTGAGATAAGCATCAGGCAGTTAGCACTTGGCATTTGGCCAGCGATGGTCTGTGGGCAGCCCTCCCGAAAATCAGAACGGTGGTTCAGGGGCCAAATGCTAAGTGCCAATCGCTAAATGTTTTGACGGTTCAACTGCGCACCGGATAGCAAACCCCGGCAATTATGCGCCACACTCCAGGAACAGTACAATCTGCTCATGCCCGTTTTTGATGAAAAGCATGAAGAACTCGACCACTACGAAACCATGATGGGCGTCCCGCGCGGACGACTCGCCGTCACCATGGACATGATTACCGACGCCCTGGCGCTGGTGGGACAGCACGGCGTTTACTGCCAGAGCCAGCGCTGGCCGGGCAAGCCGGTCATGGACATCCAGATAGTGATGAAAAACCTCACCGACGCCAAAGAACTGATCCAGAGTGTGATGGAAGAGCTGAAAACAAAGCCCGTGTAAGTGCCCGCCGCGTCAGACTCCGTTACGGTTTCACCGTAACCATCACCACTGCATGCGACGGCACCACCGCGGAAAACTTGCCGGTGAATTTCCCCAGGTCTTTGTGCTGCCACAGATCGCGCACCGCCGCACTCACGTGAGCCGGATACCCCAGGTCTTCCCAGTCCACGGTGATTTGCTGTTCGGCGTTGCCGCGGTTGAAGAGAATGACGGCGCGGTTGCCACCTTCTAGAGGCCGGGACCAAATCTCCAAGTCGCCGTCTTTGGCCACGCGTTTGCCTTCGCTGCCCAGCGGATCCTGATCGATGGCGATGACTTCTTTGTTGGCCAGGATTTCCTGGATTTCCGGCGTCATGTGGCGCAAGTCATTGCCCGCAATCAGTGGCGCGGCCAGCATGGCCCACAGGCTGAAGTGCGAACGATATTCCACTGTGGTCATACCGCCATTGCCGACTTCCAGCATGTCGGGATCGTTCCAGTGGCCCGGCCCGGCGAAGGAGTCCAACCCAACTTGCTGATCAACAATGGCGGTCATTCCGTTCGAGCAGCAATTCCCATCCGGCCATTTCATGCTGCCGCCCCACCGGTCCTGAATGTCGCCGGTCGAGCGCCAGAGATTGCCGCCGACTTCCTTGCCCCAGAGCCAGGGCTTGGCCGTGCCCCACTCGCAAATGCTCAACACAATCGGACGGCCACTCGCATCCAGCGCATGGCGAATATTGGCATACGACGCCTTGGCGTCTTGCGAAGTCGTATTGCACCAGTCGTATTTCAGATAATCCACGCCCCAGGCCGCATATTGGATCGCATCTTGATATTCATGTCCCAATCCGCCTGGGCGTCCGGCACATGTCTTTGAGCCAGCGTCCGAATAAATTCCGAATTTCAATCCAAGCGAGTGAACATAATCGGCCAGCCCTTTGATGCCGGAAGGAAAATGCTGCGCATCGGCGACGATGTTGCCGTTCTTATCGCGGCTAACCTGCCAACAGTCGTCGATGACAATGTACTGGTACCCGGCATCTTTCAGGCCGGATTTCACCATGGCGTCAGCCATGCCCCGCACCAGTTCATCGCTGACGTTGCATTGGAACTTGTTCCAACTGTTCCAGCCCATGGGTGGCGTGAGCGCAAGATTGCGCGATGGAGAGGTGGTTTCCTGCGCAAGCAGGAAAGTGGTTGGCAATAGCGTAATGAGCGCAAGCAGCGTCGTTGTAATCGTTTTCATATTGGTGGTGGGATTTTGTCCCCGATATTTGTACCAGAGAGCAAGCTGATACGAAAGCATTAACACAAAACGATGACAGGGTATGATGCATCGTGAGCTTGGCAGATGACGTTCTTTGCGCCCTTTGCGAATCCTTGGCGTACTTTGCGGTTAAAAGCCTTTACCGCAAAGCTCGCGAAGAAAGGCTGCGAAGTTCGCAAAGAAAAACACAGCGGCAGTGTTGCAGATGACAGACTTAGATTGACAATCCCCGTTTGCCGCTCTACCTTTCCAATGTTCCGACCGCAACGGAGGCCCTTCCCGTGCCTGGAAAACGCATCTCGTGGATAGTCTTATTGTCAGCCATCTTCTTGCTGGTTGCTGCGCCGAATTATTCCTGGGCTGAGGGTAACGCAACGGTCGGCATATTCGACGATCACGGCGACGTCGGCACCGTGCTTCACCCTGGCTCGGTGGAGTATGCCGCCGCCAATAAGACCTACACCATTACTGGCAGTGGCGAGAATATGTGGTTTACCTCGGACGCCTTCCAGTTTGTCTGGAAGAAAATCTCCGGTGACGCGACCCTCACCGCGGATATCAGCTTCCTCGGCACCGGCGGCAATGAGCATCGCAAGGCGGTTCTGATGTTTCGGCAAAGCCTCGACGCGGATTCTATCTACGTCGACATCGCACGGCATGGTAATGGAATGACGGCCCTGCAATTCCGCAGCGAAAGAGGCGACACCACGCATGAGATTCAGTCGAATATTTCCGGGCCGAGACGCCTTCGCATCGTCAAGCGCGGCGATTATGTTTACATGTCGCTGGCGGGCGACGACGACGTACTCCGTGTGGCTGGCGGCTGGTTGCGGGTTCCGCTACAAGGCTCGTTCTATGTGGGGATTGGCGTCTGCTCCCACAACAAAGACGTGAGCGAGAAAGCCGTATTCTCGAGTGTTGACTTGGACACAACCTCAGTTCCGGCCGGCCCGCCGGTGCTCTACAGTACGTTGGAGAAGGTTGCCATCTCCTCCACCGATCGGCAAGTGGTTTACATTTCTCCAGGACGCTTCGAAGCCCCCAACTGGACGCGCGACGGCCAATCGTTTCTCTTCAATCGCGACGGCCACATCGAACGCCTGCCACTAACAGGCGGGAAGCCCGAAGTCCTCGATACTGGCTTT
Organism: Terriglobales bacterium; assembly: GCA_963762965.1. Classification (GTDB taxonomy): domain Bacteria; phylum Acidobacteriota; class Terriglobia; order Terriglobales; family Acidobacteriaceae; genus DATBAX01. The sequence continues at coordinate 2,117,268 of CAVXME010000001.1, read as the reverse complement.
GCCACTCGCTGCAACAACGATCACGGCATTTCACCCGACGGCACCCAGCTCGCGATCAGCGACAATTCCCAAGACAAGTACGATTCGCTTGTCTATCTCGTGCCCATCGTCGGCGGTACGCCTCGGCGCATCACGCAAAACTCACCTTCCTACTGGCATGGCTGGTCTCCGGATGGAAAGACGCTGGCATTCGTCGGCCAGCGCAATGGCGATTTTGATATCTATGCACTTCCCGCCGATGCGGGATCGGCAAGTGAAGGGTCCTCTTCTCGGACAGAAGAAACGCGTCTCACCACGGCCAAAGGTCTCGACGATGGGCCGGAATATTCTCCGGATGGCAAGTACATCTACTTCAACTCCGAGCGCACCGGCCACATGCAAATTTGGCGCATGCGTCCGGATGGAAGCGAGCAGGAGCAGGTATTCTCCGACGATTACAACAACTGGTTCCCCCACATTTCGCCTGATGGGCAATGGATGGTGTTCCTCACCTATGACAAAAGTGTCACCGGCCATCCCGAAAACAAAGATGTGATGTTGCGTCTGATGTCGCTCAGCGACAAGAAGATAGGAATACTGGCCACCCTGTTCGGCGGCCAGGGCACGATTAACGTCCCTTCATGGTCGCCCGACAGCAAGCAGGTGGCATTTGTGAGCTATCAGCTTGTGCCGGAGGAAAAGTGACAGAAGGAGGAACAGAACTCGTGGAATTGCGAGTTCACGCAAACATTCAAGCCTCCGTCCGCTCAGGACTGCAGGCCTTGTTCCGAACTCGACTCCGTTTCTTGCTCCAATGGCTTGAAATACAACCAGCGAAGCAAGAAATAGCCAACTAACAGAAGCGAAACAGACCTGACCAATTCGGGCAATCCATCTTGGAGGGAAATGCCTGTCACGGTGGTGGCACGCTCCATCACATCGTGGTACTCGCGCCGCATCAGCCAACCTGCGATGGGCGCACTGAAAATGTACGCAAAGTGGAGCATCCCCTGCGCGAATATCCATCCGACAGCAATCGCGCCGACGAAGCTTGTCACTAGAGCTCTCCTCAACCGTTTAAACATGTTTCCTCCCGATAGGGTACTTCCAGTAACGGGTTAAGCTGCGAACCGGCCCTACTCCGTAGACCCACCGTGACAGAAGCCAAGCGGCCGAAAAGCTCATTACCGCACTATAGGAGTAGGCGAATGCAATGGCTAACAAGGAGCGGTCCGCGAGCGTAAGGGTTGGGGAAAAGTACGGAATATCGAAAATAGCTACAGCCGTGCCCAAGAAACCGACGGCACGGGAAACGAACTCCCAAAGAGCGTCGAATGCTCCGTCGAGGGACCCTAGCAAGAGCACTGCGATCGCAACCGCTGCAATGTGGGAGTCTGCAAGAACTTGGCGAAGTGGGCGCTTCATGGTTTCGCCCCCAACTTCTCGTCGAAGAACTTCGCCATCAACTCGATCGCTTCCGTAGTTTCGGGAAGCTGAAAGTGATACCAGAAAGCATGCGGCAGAGCCTCGAACACTACCAACTGAGCGTCGTCCCCGGCGCGGAGAAGAGCGCGGTGAAACGTGGCGGTGTCGCTCAAGAGGAGATCACGCGTGCTCGTGACCAGCAGACTCGGGGGCATGCCATGCAAATCCGCGAAAATCGGCGAAAGCACCGGGTCTCTAGGGTCGGTCTTGCCGACATACGCGTCTTCACGGGGCTTAGTTGGATCACTCGGCTCCAACGTCCCAGGAAGTCCATTGAGCGTGTAAATCTGCCGGGAATCGCTGGGGTGGCTATAGTCTGCAAGCCCGGAAAAAATCCCTAACGCTCCAGGGAGCGGCAGTTGTAACTGCTTTAGCCGCACAGCAACTTCGGCGGTCAGGATCGCTCCCGCCGACGTGCCGTAAATTCCAATATTGTGCGGCTTGTAGATTTTGAGTAGTTCTTTGTAGACCGCGACCACATCATCGACCGCAGCTGGAAAAGGGTTCTCTGGGGCGAGCCGGTAGTACACCGAGACGACCTTGATCTTCGCGAGGTTCGAGATAGGAATGCCCTCGATGAGAGAACCCGAGTCAGAATTGAATCCGCCACCGTGCAGATTGATGAGTACGCGGCCGCGATTGGCTTCCGGCGTGGAAAGCGGCGTGATGATGTCGGTGCGAACTCCGGCAGTCGTGGTTTCCTCGATGTTGACTGGATAGAGCTTTCGCGCTTCCGCAGAGTCTTTCTCGCGCCAGGCATCCGTGTGTGCGCGCCGTTCGGCAAGCGTCTCCGGCCCGGATTTATATTTTGTGATCTCCGCCAGCCACTTCTGCGCTTCCGGACTTATGGTCGACGGCATGGGAATCACGCGAGTGACGTGCGCGGTTCCGTCAGGGTCGAAAGTTGCTGAATCCTGCGGCACTGCGGGATTCGTTTGGGCAGAGAGAGACGCAGCAAAAGTAATTGAGGCTGCCGTAGCGCGGAGAAGTCCCATCAGGTTCACATTGGCTCCAAGATTGGACGATGATTCCTAACCTGAATGCTTACTGCGAAACGTTTGCAGGCATGCGCGGGCGGTATCGAATTCGGACAACCGGCTGCCTTCCTGCTCTACCAGATAATATTCCACGCCGCCACCGCCTTCGGCCGCGGCGAAAATGTTTTTCCAGTCAGCGACGCCTTCGCCGAATAGAACTTTATATCCCTTGTCTTTCTCGGGAGACCAGTCCTTGCAATGGATCGATCGAATGCGCCCGGGGTTGGCTCGAATCCACGCCACCGGATCTGATCCTGCTTCGAGACACGTGCCCACATCGAGTTGCAGCATGATGGACGATTTCGTGTTGGCGGCAAGTATTTCGATGGGGCGACGCCCCTCAATCGGACTGAACTCGGGTTGATGATTGTGGTAGCCCGCCTTTAATCCAGCAGGTTCAAGCTTCTCGGCAACAGTGTTCAGCGCATCCGCAACTGCTTTCCACTCATCCAAATGGGCTTTCGGAGAAGTGCTGGACTGGACCACGTTCTTGCTACCCAGCATCAAGTTCATGTCCCGCGTCCGCGAAAGGTTGGCGGCGCTCAAATACGATTCGTCATTGTGGGTCGAAAAGCAGCGAATACCGAGATCGTCCATCAGCTTTCGCATCTGCTTGGTCTGGCTCTCGGTCCATTCATAATAGGGCGCGTAGAATTCCACGCACTGATATCCCATCTGGGCCACAGCACGGACCGTGCCTTCAGGATCTTTCTTCAGCGCTTCACGAACGGAATACAACTCAAGACCAACTGGAAGCGACGCCGATGATGCGTGAGCAGAAAAGGCCCAGGGCAACATTGCCGACAAGGCCAGGAAAGACCGCCGGGACACAGGGGATGTTGGCATGGCGGAATCGTACTACAGTCGAGATCACTAGCGCACTAACCACTAAGCAATTGCATACTTACCCCGCTCAATCACCTTCTGCGCGATTTGCTGACGCAGCTCGATGGTGTTGAACGGCTCATGCTTGGCCAGACGGCGAAGGATCGCGAGTTGCGTTCGCAGCATGTCGCCGTCGGCCACGGCGGCGATGATCTTTTTTGCAGCCGCTTCGACTTTCTCCATCGCCTGCGACATGTAGACTCGCGTCATGGCGATCGGAAGCGCTGCTGCTGTCTCACTTTTAGCTTTCGCGATTTTCTGCGCGCGCAACACCGCCGACTCCATCGCATAAGTCTCAATGACTATGTCAGCAATCGCTCCCATGACTTCTTGCTGGTCTTGTATCGCCTGCATGTATTTCTGGGTAGCGGCTCCGGCGACGAACAGACCAAGCTTCTTGGCTTGAGCCACCAGTTTTCGTTCTGCGGCGAGCGGACCTTCGAAGTCTTCTCCGGCGGATGGGCCAGACAAAACTTCATCCATCAGTTTCTTGATGGCGGGCATGAGCGGCAACTGGCCAGTCATCGCCCGCTTTAAAAGAAATCCGGTAATGATCAACCGATTGATTTCGTTCGTGCCCTCGAAGATGCGGTTGATGCGGGCATCACGGTAAGCGCGCTCGGCGGGATACTCTTCGACAAACCCGTATCCGCCATAGATTTGCATGGTCTCGTCAACCACGTAGTCAATCATCTCCGAGCCCCAAACCTTGATGATCGAACACTCAACGGCATATTCTTCGATGGCTTTGAGAGTTGCCTTGGCCGCATCGGGCGCTGATTTGTCGACTTCCGCGAGCGCTTCATCCATCATGCCCACGGTCCGATAAACCAGGGATTCGCCGACATAAATGCCCACCGCCATGTTGGCCAGCTTCTCGCGCACCAAGCCGAAGTCAGAAATGGTCTTGTTGAACGCCTTGCGCTGCTTGGCATAGGCAATCGCATTTTCCAGAGAAACCCGGCCTCCACCCACGCACATCGCTCCCAGCTTGAAGCGTCCTACGTTGAGGATGTTGAAGGCGATGACATGACCTTTGCCGATTTCTCCCAACACGTTTTCAGCAGGCACTTTGCAATCATTCAGAATGACCGGACAAGTGGACGACCCGCGAATGCCCATCTTGTGCTCTTCCCCACCGATAGAGAGTCCGGGGAAATTGCGTTCGACTAGAAAAGCGGTGAACTTTTCGCCATCTACTTTTGCGAACACCGTGTACAGGTCGGCGAAGCCGGCGTTGGTGATCCACATCTTCTCGCCGTTGAGAACGTAATGCTTTCCGTCGGATGATAGCTCGGCCTTGGTTCGGCAATTCAGCGCGTCGGATCCAGACGACGCTTCCGACAGGCAATATGCGCCCACGATTTCTCCCGCGGCCAGACGCGGCAGATATTTTTTCTTCTGTTCCTCCGTGCCAAAATAAACAATAGGCAACATGCCAATGCCGCTGTGCGCGCCCCAGGTGGTGGCGAAGCCGGCATATTTGGCGATGTGATCGGCAATGACGGCGGCGGTGACTTTGTCCATTTCAAGGCCACCGTAAGCTTCTGGGACCTCAACTCCGCTCAGGCCGAGATCGCCGGCTTTTTTTAGCAGCTCGCGGGAGACAGAAAAATCCTTATGCTCGATCTTTTCGATATTGGGGACAATCTCGTTGACGGCAAACTCCTCAGCCGTCTGCCCAATCAAGATGTGCTGCTCGGTGAAATCTTCGGGGGTGAAAACTTCGTTGGGTTTGCGCTCTTCGAGAAGAAAACTGCCGCCGGAAATTTTTGTGCTAGGAATTGCTGTCGTCGCCATTGAAACCCCTTTCTCGACCACAGAGGGCTCAGAGGATCACAGAGGAATTATTTCACTTTTCCCAGTTTTTGCCATTCACCAATCGTTTGATGCCATTACGGAGGTGCATAACGTGAAAGTTAATGAGCAGGCCGACATTCTTGCCGCTTAATTTCAGATACGAAAGAAGTTGGACCTCATGTATTGGATTGAAAGCTTGGACGCACTTCAGTTCAACTATAACCAGGTCTTCCACCAGCAGATCGATTCGATACCCAAGATCGATGGTTTCGCCGTCATAAACGACGGGCAGTACAACCTGACTGGCCACGGTGATCCCCTGTTTAGCCAATTCACGAAGCAAGCAGGCTTCGTAAGCACTCTCCAATAAACCTGGTCCCAACTTGGAGTGAACATTCATCGCGGCAGTTACAATGGTGCCCGTGACCTGATTCACTCGAAGCAGCGGAACAATTGCCGGGCCGGTCAACTCGCCCTCCTACATCGGACGATTGCACCCTACCACAGATCCCCAGAATTCCTCTGTGATCCTCTGTGATCCTCTGTGCCCTCTGTGGTTTGAAAAGCTGTGGTTAATTCAGGTTTTCGAATATCCCCGCAGCCCCCATACCACCGCCCACACACATGGTCACCATACCGTAGCGAGCATTCCGCCGCTTCATCTCGCGAATGATCGTCGCCGTCAGCTTTGCTCCCGTGCATCCCAGAGGATGACCGAGAGCAATTGCCCCCCCATTGGGATTGACTTTCTCGGGATCAAGCCCGGCTTCCTGGATCACGGCCAACGATTGCGCGGCGAAGGCCTCGTTCAGCTCAATCACATCAATGTCGGAGAGCTTGAGTCCGGCCATCTTCAGAGCTTTGGGAATCGCAAACACTGGGCCGAGCCCCATCTCTTCCGGTTTATAGCCAGCGGTGGCAAATGCCAAATAACGCACCAGCGGCTTGATGCCGAGAGCTTTTGCGCGCTCGGCGGACATGACCACGGCTGCCGCAGCGCCATCGGAAGTTTGCGACGAATTGCCGGCCGTCACGGTGCCCTTCAAATGAAAAGCCGGTTTGAGTGCGGCGAGAGCTTCGAGCGAAGTATCGGCGCGGGGGCCTTCGTCGACTTTGAAAATGATTTCCTGGCGCTTGGGCTTCGAGCCGTTTGGCGTTGTAAAACTCACCGGCACGGGGACGGTTTCTTCATCGAACTTCCCAGCCTGGATGGCAGCCAGCGCCTTCTGATGGCTGCGTAGGGAAAACGCATCGGCAGCCTCGCGAGTGATGCCAAAACGCTGGGCAAGCCGCTCAGCCGTGAGGCCCATGTTGAGATATGCGTCGGGATAATGATCCACCAGCCAGGGATTGGGAGAGATTTTGTGTCCGCCCATCGGGATCATGGACATGGACTCGGTGCCGCCCGCCACGATGATCTCCGCGCCGCCGCTCATGATGCGTTCCGCCGCCATGGCAATTGCCTGCAACCCGGAAGAGCAGAAGCGATTGATGGTAAGCGCCGAAACCTCGACCGGCAGCCCAGCACGCAGCGACGCAATGCGCGCCACGTTCATTCCTTGCTCGGCCTCCGGAGTGGCGCAACCGAGAATCACGTCTTCGATTTCTTTGGCATCAATCTGCGGTACGCGTTCAAGCGCACCTTTGATAGCGATCGCGGCGAGTTCGTCGGGACGGGTGGTGCGGAGGGTGCCTTTGAAAGCACGTCCCACGGGAGTGCGAACAGAAGAGGCGATGATAACTTCACGCATGGAAACTCCTAAACCGGCATTTGGTACTTGGCCGTTAGCACTTGGCCAAGCCCGACTCGACATAACGCCATTCTGAACATTAGATGCCTATCGCCCCGGCATCGCTTCAACCCCAAGTTCACTTGTCACCCAGCGCTGAATCTGGCGGCGGATACGGCAGGGAGTCACGAAACTTTTCAATTTCCTCCGGATCGAAATCTGGAAATGGCATCTTGCCTGCATCTCTCCACTTCTGCACTTCCTCATGGACCGCGGCCATCTTTTCCTTGTCGGGCGCCGAATCGCGGCTTTGATACAGAGCCTGCGGCGGAGAGGCCAATGCAGTCCCCGCATCCTTCACAATATCCATGATCCGCAACAATAGATCTTCCTGCATGGCCAGCGCTTCGTTGCTATCGACTGTGAGCAGATAACAGAAGACTTCCACTGTGATCACACCATCGCTGAACGCGATCAGGCGCGCGCGTGCGGAATTGGTTTCCACCTTGACGTGCGCGTAGAAGAGCCGGCGAATTTGGGCCAGCACATAGCGTAACTGGTCGGCGGTCGTCTCCCAATGCAGGCTCAGCTTCATATTAAGGAGAATCTTGTCGCGCCGAGTCAGGTTCTCAATGTTCATGGTGGCCAGCGAGCCGTTGGGGATCGAGAGCTCCGTCCTCTCCGGAGTGCGAATGCGAGTGGAACGCAGGCTGATGTCTTCCACGGTGCCAGTGCGATCGCCGAACCGGCAAACATCGCCGACGCGAATCACTTCATCGCCCAGCAGCGACACTCCGCCCAGCAGATTTTCCAGGGTTTTCTGTGCGGCAAAAGCGACTGCAATTCCGCCGATTCCCAGACCGGCCAGCGCGGTCGTCATGTTGAAGCCGAGTGCACCAAGAATGGCGAAGATGGCAATCAGCACGATCGCCGCTTTGAGAATTCGCTGGCCCAAAAGCATGAGTGAGCCGGTGCCCATGCGCCCGGAAAGAATGGCCCGTTGTCTTCCCCGCGCCATCACTTGCTGCATGATCTGCAGCAAAAGCCAGCTAAAACCGATGATGACCACCACTCCCGCCAGCACAAAGTAGTAGTGCCTGGGCAGCAGCGGGATGCGAAGATAGCCGACGAAAATGCGGTGGATCATCGTGCTCAGTAGCAGCCAGAGCGGCTTTGAGGCGGTCTTCCAATCAATGGAAATGGGCTCGTGGCCGCGATAGCGGCTCCAGAGGTACCGGGGAACCCACAAGCCCTGCACCAACACCCATCCCAACAACGCGGCGCAGGGGATTGCCAGTAGCAGCGCCAGCCAGTACCAGATTGCCAGGCCCAGAAACTGGTGCTTTACCAGAATGCTGGGAAGGTGTCGTTCCACCTGAGAAACCTGCACCTGGTCGTACAGTTCGGGGACCTTAGCCAGGGATTCGCTGGAAACCAGCCAGATTCGCCCTGTTGGCCCCGCCACATGCACCAGCAGGAGGCTGGTCTCGACGTCGCCGGCGGAGAGAATGCCAATATTTTGCTGATCGAGCGGAACGCCATCCTGCGGCGTGCCACCGGGGTCGCTACTGATTTTCTTGAGGCTTCCGACAAAGGCAGTGTTCACCACCACGTTCAGCTTGGACGCCAGGTCTGCGCCTTCGCTCTGACGCCTTGCCGCCGGCATTTGCAGGTATTCCGCCGCGGTCGAGTAGTTGCCGGATTGCGCCGCCTGAAGAAAGCCGAATACGGTGCCGTTGGGAGTGTCGCGGCCAAGCGGGTCGGAGGTGGAATTGGCCGGAACCGCAGGTGCTTTCCCCAGCGGCGACGGCAAGGACTGTCCCCACGCCGTGGAGTAAATGGCGAGACAGAGAAAAACGATCGCTCGCTTCAGGAAAAGAACCATGAGTCTTTCTCCAGGGCATAAGACGCAAAAGGCCCTGAGTCTTGTCATCCTGAGCGGAGCGGAAAGTTCGCGAAGCGAAGTTTCCACGCAGTCGAAGGATGACAAGAAAATGAAGCGCCATCACCGCTTCACGCCTTCTTCGGCCGATAGATGTCCGTAGCGGTGCCGAAGAATACTTCCGCCGCGTTCATCACAGTCTCCGAGAGCGTTGGATGAGGATGAATCGTAAGCGCGAGATCTGTGGCCGTGGCCGCCATTTCGACAGCCAACACTCCTTCGGCGATAAGTTCGCCGGCGCCAGCGCCGACAATACCCACACCCAACACTCGCTCGGTTTTCGGATCGAAAATAACTTTGGTGAGACCCTCGGTGCGGTCGATTGTCATGGCGCGGCCAGAAGCGGCCCAGGGAAATTTTGCCACCTTGATTTCGCGGCCATCTTTTTGCGCCTGTGTTTCAGTGAGTCCGCACCACGCGATCTCAGGATCAGTAAACACCACAGCAGGAATGGCGTTCGGCTCAAACGCAACCTTATGCCCGGCGATGTGTTCGACTGCGGTGCGGCCCTCGTGCGAGGCTTTGTGCGCCAGCATGGGTTCGCCCACCACGTCGCCAATCGCATAAATAACCGGATCGTTGGTCTGCAACTGCTTGTTGACCTGAATGAATCCGCGCTGTCCGAGCTTCACTTGAGTTTTATCGAGTCCGGGAATTTCCGAGTTCGGCTTGCGTCCGACGGAAACCAGAACTTTGTCGAAGACTTGTTCTCGTTGTTTGACTTCCGGGCCATCGAAACTCACCCGAAGTCCCTTGGCATCTTCTTTGACCGCCGTAACCGTCGTGTTCAATAGAATCGCGGCGAAACTTTTCTCGATCCGTTTGTACAGCGGAAGGACCAAATCGCGGTCCGCACCGGGAAGCAATCCCGCCGTCATTTCCACGACAGTCACCTTTGAGCCCAGCGCCGCATACACCGAGCCCAGCTCCAGGCCGATGTACCCGCCGCCCACGACGAGCAGCGTGCCGGGAATGTCTTTCAGATCCAGCGCCCCGGTGGAATCCACCATGCGCGGTGAATCCAGTTTAAGGCTGGGCACCACGGCCGGCCGCGAGCCCGTGGCAATAATCACGCGATCGAAAGTAAGCGATGTTTCCGTGCCATCCGCTTTCGCTATGCGCAGAGTATTCGACTTCTGGAAAGCCGCTTTACCCTGGATAAACTGAACTTTCCTCTGCTTCGAAAGCTGACCCAGGCCACCGGTCAGCTTGCTAACCACGCCTTCCTTAAAAGAGCGCAGGCGTGCCAGATCAATCTTCGGTTCGCCGAATTCGATTCCCCAATTCTTGGCGTGGCGGGATTCATCGATCAGCTTGGCCACATGCAACAAGGCCTTCGACGGGATGCAGCCGCGATAGAGGCATACCCCGCCAGGGTTCATTTCCGGATCGATAAGAGTGACGTTCATTCCAAGGTCAGCGGCCAGAAATGCAGCGGCATACCCGCCCGGCCCACCGCCGATAACTGCAATGCGCAAGTTTGAAGTATCAGACATAGAGATTTTCGAGTCCCGATCTTCCTCTGTGTGACTCAGTGCCCTCTGTGGTTGAGAATTTTCCCAGCTATTAGATGCTGCAACCTCATCCCTGGACTGACAGCAGGAATGGCTGCTCGAAGGCTTCCGCAATCCAGCGCAGGAAACGCGCCGCATCAGCGCCGTCAATCAAGCGATGGTCGTAAGATAGTGACAACGGCAACACCTGCCGTGCTTCAAATTTTCCGTTGATCCACACCGGCTCCATGCTGGAGCGGTTGAGTCCCAGGATCGCAACTTCCGGATAATTCACAATCGGCGAGAATCCCGTTCCTCCGATTCCACCCAGATTCGTAATAGTGAACGTACCGCCTTCCATGTCCGCCGGCGTCAGCTTCTTGTCGCGGGCTTTCTTGGAGGCCTGCGTCAACTCTGCCGCCAATTCAACGATGTTCTTTTTGTCGACATCCTTCATCACGGGCACCAACAACCCACGATCGGTGTCCACGGCCACGCCAATATTGATGTATTGCTTATAGACAATCTCTTCTTTCTCCATGTCAATGCTGGCATTGAACTGCGGAAATACCTTGAGCGCCGACGCACATACTTTCAAAGCGATGGCCGTTACCGTCATCTTGCCGCCAGCTTCCTGGGCCCGAGGCGCGAACTTTGCGCGCAATTGCTCAAGTTCCGTAATGTCCGCTTTGTCTTGTTGGGTCACGTGCGGAATCGTGGTCCACGCTTCCCACAGATGTTCCGCCGTCTTGCGCCGCACCCCGCGCATGGACACGCGCTCGACTTTTCCCCACTTGGTGAAATCGGGCAATAGGGGCTGCGCGAAACGTGTGCCCCGGGGCGCCTGCGCGGCCGCTGCCGCGGCAATGATCACTCCCTTGGCGTGGGCTTTCACATCGTCTTCACTGATGCGCCCCCCCGGACCGCTGCCTTTCACGTCATGGATATCCACGCCGATTTCCCGCGCCAAACGCCGCACGTAAGGCGCGGCTGGCACGGGTTCCCGATGATCGGCCCCCGCAACCTTGTCCAACTGCGCGGGCATGGTGAAGCTTGGCGGAATGGTTTGTGGCTGGTCCGGAGTCAGCACTTGGTCGACGGTTTTGCCTTCTGCTTGCACCGCGGCCTGAAACCCCAGCCGCGCGTCATGCTGTTCCGAAGCCTGTTCCACAGGCACATGCTTCTGCGCTTTGGGCTGGGACGATCCTCCACCTTCCAGGGTGAAAATAATCTGTCCAACTTTGAGTTTTTCGCCTTCTTTTACTTTTACCTCTTTCACTACGCCGCTTACCGACGAAGGCACTTCAATGACCGCTTTATCGGTCTCCAATTCCATCACCGGCTGGCCTTCCGAAACCTTCATTCCCGGCGCAACCATAAGTCGCACCAGATCGCCCTGCGTGATATTTTCTCCCAGCTCAGGAAGCTTAAATTCGGGAGCGCCCACCGGTGCGGCGCGGCGCTCGACGATCGGACGGCTTTCCGCCGGAGCTTCCGGCTTGACGGTTTCTTTCGGCGGAGGGACTGCAGCTACGGGATTTTCTTTGGGGGCCTGCACTTCGGGCGGCCTCACCTTTGCACCTGCGCCGTTCTCAAAGGTGAAGATCACCTGCCCCACTTTGATCTTCTCGCCTTCCTTAACCCGAATCTCCTGAACGGTTCCGGTCACCGTGGACGGCACTTCGACCACCGCCTTATCGGTTTCGAGTTCCATCACCGGTTGCCCTTCAGTGATGCTGGCGCCGGGCGAAATCATGAGCCGGACGAGGTCTCCCTGGGAAATGTTTTCGCCGAGTTCCGGTAGCTTGAATTCTGTCACTTAACTTTTTCTCCCTGAATTTAACTGTGACCGAGCGGCTCGCTAGGTGTTGGCCGGATTCGCCTTTTCCGGATTGATGCCTAGATCTTTGATGGCTGCCGGCAAAACTTTACGGTCCAACTGCTTGTCCCGCACCAGCGCATTTAATGTGGCCAGCACAATGTGCTTGGCATCCACCTCGAAGAAGTCGCGCAGCGATTCACGGTTCTCGCTGCGGCCGAAGCCATCCGTGCCCAAAGCCACCAACGGACGCGGCACCCACTGCGCAATCGACTCCGGCAAGACCTTCATGTAATCCGATGCGGCCACGAACACGCCGGGCACATCTTTCAGGTTCTGCGTAACAAACGGGATGCGCGGCGTTTCTCCGGGGTGCAGCATGTTCCAGCGCTCGCAATCATTACCATCCCGATACAGTTCCTTATAGCTGGTCACGCTCCATACATCCGCAGCGACCCCATATTTCTCTTCCAGAATCTTTTGCGCCTTGAGCACCTCGTACATGATGGTTCCACTGCCGAAGAGCTGCGCCCGCAGCTTGGCATCTTTTTTCTGCGAAGTCTTGAAGCGATACAGACCTTTCAAAATGCCGTCGCGAACATCCTTGCCTTCCGGCATGGCCGGCATGGGCAATGGTTCGTTGGTCACGGTCAGATAATAGAAGACCGATTCCTCATCCACATACATCCGCTTGATGCCATCCTGAATGATGACGCCAATTTCGTAAGCAAATGCCGGATCGTAAGCCAGAAGATTAGGAACGGACAACGCCAGCACATGGCTGTGTCCATCCTGATGCTGCAAGCCTTCACCCGCCAGCGTAGTCCTTCCGGCTGTTCCGCCGACCAGGAAACCGCGCGTGCGCATATCCGCGGCAGCCCAGATCAAATCGCCGATGCGTTGCAGTCCGAACATCGAGTAGTAAATAAAAAACGGGATCGTGTTGATCCCGTGATTGGCATAAGCAGTTCCGGCGGCGATAAACGAGCTGATGGATCCGGCTTCGGTGATACCCTCCTCAAGAATCTGCCCATCCTTCGCTTCTTTGTAATAAAGGAGCGTATCCATATCGACCGGTTCATAGAGCTGGCCCACGCTGGAATAAATTCCCACCTGGCGGAACAACGCTTCCATACCGAAGGTGCGAGCTTCATCTGGAATGATTGGAACGATCAATTTTCCGATCTCCGGATCGCGCAGCAATTTCGACAGCAGCCGCACAAACACCATGGTCGTCGAGACTTCACGGCCGTCCGTTCCTTTGTAGAATTCTTCGAAGTGGGCTTCCGCCACCGGAGCAATCGGCTTGGAGCGCACTTTGCGTTCCGGCAAATAGCCGCCCAGTTGTACACGCCGTTCCTGCATGTACTTAATTTCCGGGCTGTCATCTGGTGGACGATAGAACGGAGCATCGTGCAGTTCCTCATCCGCGATGGGAATGCCAAAGCGCGAACGGAACAAACGCAAGTCGTCATCGTTCAGCTTTTTCTGCTGGTGGGTAATGTTCTTGCCTTCGCCGGCCTCGCCCAATCCGTAGCCTTTGATGGTCTTGGCAAGAATTACGGTGGGGGCGCCTTTGTGTTCCACCGCAGCTTTGTAAGCCGCATGGACCTTCAGCGGATCGTGCCCTCCCAGACGGATGCGCGAAAGCTGCTCGTCGGAGAAATGCTCAATCATCTTCAGCAGCCGGGGATCGGTGCCAAAAAAATTCTGCCGGAAATATGCGCCGCTCTCGACAAAGTATTTCTGGTACTGTCCATCGGTGACTTCGCCCATCCGCTTGACCAGCAGCCCGTCACGATCATCTTGAATCACGCCGTCCCAATCACTGCCCCAAATCACTTTGATCACGTTCCAACCGGCGCCGCGGAAGTTAGCTTCCAGTTCCTGAATGATTTTTCCGTTGCCGCGCACTGGCCCGTCGAGACGTTGCAAATTGCAGTTGATGACAAAAATTAGATTGTCGAGCTTTTCGCGTGAAGCCAGCGAGATGGAGCCCAACGACTCGGGCTCATCCGTTTCCCCGTCTCCGAGGAACGCCCAGACCTTACCTCCGGTCGTTTGCTTCAGGCCGCGATTCTCCAAATATCGGATAAACCGTGCATGATAGATCGCCTGAATCGGCCCCAGCCCCATGGAAACTGTAGGAAATTCCCAGAAGTCCGGCATCAGCCAGGGATGGGGATATGAAGAAAGTCCACCGCCTTCTTTCATCTCGCGGCGAAAGTTTGCAAGCTTTTCCGCGGACAGGCGTCCTTCCAGAAAAGCGCGCGCATACATTCCGGGAGCAGCGTGGCCCTGGAAATAAACAATGTCGCGATCGCCATCTTCGGTCTTGGCGCGCAGAAAATGATTGAAGGCAACTTCATACAAGGTGGCTGCGGAGGCAAAAGTCGAAATATGTCCGCCGATGCCGTCTTGGAGCTTGTTGGCGCGGATGACCATGGCCAGCGCATTCCAGCGCACCAGGCTCTTGATCCGTCGCTCCATCGCCTGGCTGCCGGGAAAAGCCGGCTGCTGGCTGGATGGAATCGTGTTCACGTAAGGCGTGGTCGCGGTGAACGGAAGGTTCACTCCGGCGGCCCGCCGCGCATGCAACGCAAGTTGTTGCAGCAATCTGCCCGCCCGCTCCGGGCCGCTCTTGGCTAATACGTAATCGAGAGAATCCAGCCACTCCCGGGTTTCGAGCACTTCCGATCCATCGCTTCCATTACTGCTGCTATGGATCTCTGCGGTTCGAGGATCTACGGTATAGCTCTCTGCCACGTCTGATATCTCCGGCTGATAAATGGGAACTCTTAATGATAGTCAATAATCCGGATTTTTGCTTGCCTGGAATTTCGGCGGAGTGACTCTGGGGATGCTGGTTTCGGCGGGAAGCGATCGCGATCCCAGTGGATTGGGCCCCAACTGCATCCGCCGAAAAGCGTACAATTTAGAGGTCAGGTTGAACAATTTAAGGAGAATCCCGATGGCGAAAAACCCCAAATTCGGCAGTCACAATTCAAGAATCAACGCCCAGCCCCGCATTCATCAGCACGCCAGTGAAATCCAAAAGTACGGCACCGTGGTCCATGCTCTGCCCCTCGATTTGGAAGAACCCGTGCGCCTGGAAATGACCGAGCATCTTAACCAGATGCTGGCCGACACCATGACCCTGCGCGATCTCTATAAGAAATCGCACTGGCAGGTTGCCGGACCCACTTTTTACCAGCTTCATCTGCTTTTCGATAAGCACTACGGCGAGCAAGCGGAACTGGTGGATACCATCGCCGAACGCATCCAGCTACTCGGCGGTTTGAGTATTGCCATGGCCCACGATGTCGCCGAGACAACCAGGATCGAACGTCCGCCGCGCGGCCGGGAAGAAGTTCCGGTGCAGATTTCCCGCTTGCTGGACGCTCACCAGATCATCATCGGCCAGTGCCGCGAACTTGCGGAACGCGCCAACAAACTGGGCGATGCCGGAACCAACGATCTCGCGGTGAGTGATGTTCTGCGCACCAATGAATTGCAGGTCTGGTTTCTCAGCGAGCACCTGGTGAGCATGCCGCTCGTGGAAGCCGTCGAAGCCGCCAGCTGAGGCGCATATTTGAGAATGTAAATTTTCCTGGATTGGGGCGGGCACGGTATGAACCGTGCCCGTTATTCTTTCGACTGGACTTGCTTATTTGGGGGAAGGCAACCCAAGTCACGTTACAGCGCCTGTTGTAATCCGGGCGAAAAATATGTTTTTTGTTACAAATTTAGAACAGAAAGTATGCTGCGGACCATTTTTGACGCAGGTTGCTCCCGAAGATGAATATGCGATTTCTTGAATTTTCCAGAGAATATAGAGCAATTTGGTACACTTGTCGTCCCTGCAAGTTGCTATTATTACAGTTACTTGGGTTCAGGACGCTTGGGGGGGGCCGAACATGTACTTGGGCGGACAAAATCTCCGTGTGTTACGCGAACAGCTCGGTCTCACGATGCGGGATGTGGAAAGTGCGAGCGCCCGGATCGCGCAAAAACATGGCAACGACGAATTTTCCATTCCACCCAGCCGCCTTTCTGATTTGGAAACCAAAGGAGTAGTTCCCAGCGTCTATCGCCTATATTCCTTGGCCGTCATTTACCGCCGCGATATCCGTGAGCTGTTGTCCTGGTTTGGCGTGGACTTGAACCTGATGGCGTCAGATCTGGATGTGTCCCTGCCTACGAAGTCTCACTTCACCGAAGCCCTGGACAGCATTTCCGCGGTCCAAATGCCGGTGCGCATCGATCCCAGTTTCGATCCCAAACGTACGGCAAACTTTGGACGAATGGTCGAACAGTGGGGACTGGTTCCTTTGGCGTATCTCGAGCAGTTTGCGAACTGCCAGTACACCTATGGATACATTGGGACCGAAGACTTGACCATGTACCCGATTCTTCCACCCGGAAGTTTCGTGCAGGTAGACGAAGCCAAGAACAAGGTTCTGGACGGCGGCTGGAGATCGGAATACGAACGTCCCATTTACTTCGTGGAAACCCGAAACGGCCACACCTGCTGCTGGTGCACGCTCACCCGGGAAGAGCTGATTCTGCAACCCCACCCGTTGTCGCCGGTCGCAGCCAGGGCGCTGAAATATCCTCAGCAGGCGGAGGTCATCGGGCAAGTGGTTGGGGCGGCTATGAGGCTCGGCGAATGGCGTCCGGTTTTCGGCGAGCCTTCACCAGCCCCGAGAGAGCGTACAGCACTGAATTAAGGTGCCGGGCAGATCCGGCCCCCGGTGCACTCGGCAAAAGCCCCGGCCCACGCTTCCTCAATCTCTCCACATAAATGCCGGTCGGCACTCCCGCCATTTTGCTCGATAGCTCGGCATCATCCACCAACTGCCGGATCGGGGTCGAAAGTACCTGCGACACCAGCGACTTATGGGCCTGGGTGAGGGCCTTGTTGGCCTGCGGATCACCATGCACCCGTCCCAGCCCCCAATGCGCGTAGTCTTCCCTCCGGTTACGTAGTCCCGACACGTAATCCAGCTTGCGCAGGCACCCGGTAATCGCCTGCAAGGTGGTCTCGCGTAAGTCTTCAAAAGCCGATTTGAGGGTCATTTCTTGTTACGTTTTCAGGAACTTGAAATTACCAACGTAATTTGTGCGGCCAGCCTGCACACAGCAGACTATCACGGTGTAAGTCCCTAATCCAACAAGGAGCTCACCCGTGAAAAAGACCTTATTGTGGCTTGCTGTATTGTTCGTCCTGGCATCCGTACCGGTATCGGCATTCGCAGATGGCAACCCATGGGTTCCGCCGAATCAGCCCCCTTCAGGTTCAGGCCACTGACGCTTTTAGCCTACAAATAGTTGTGGGCTACCGCGGAAAACAAGGTATATTTCGCCCGGTAGCCCATGACGACCTATCCCTTACTTTGGTATTACCTCTGGATAGCTCCGCACGTTTTGCAAACCGTCGTTGTAATCTTGATGGTTAGCCGTGGGTCTTATAGGCAGTTCCAGATGTTCTTCGCGTACACCTGCCTCGAAATAGCCCAGTTCACCTCACTTTTCATCGCCGGCCATATCCCGTCCGCATACAAGCAGTACTACTTGATCTTCGCGCTTGGAGCGGTGCTTAGTACGATTTTAAGGTTTGGAGTAGTTTACGAAATAATCGTTCAACTTTTTCGCAACTATCGCTCACTCAACACCTTGGGAAAAACCCTCCTTCGTTGGGCGGCCGTGGGGCTGCTATTGGTAGCCACGGGCTTCAGCGCGTGGCGAACTGGCAGCGGGTTGGATCGCCTAATGCTGGGGGTCTCAATCGTGGATCGGACGTTTAGTGTTGTACAAAGTGGACTACTATTGTGTTTATTCGTGTTCTCAAGGTATTTTGCCTTGTCGTGGCGCAGCAATGCTTTTGGCATCGCTCTGGGTTTTGGCATTTTTGCAAGTGTGGAATTGGCGAGTTCGGCCATCCGGTCTCAAGTTGGGCTCTCCGGGAATCACTTCCTGGATTACGTCACCATGGGAACTTATCACTTCTGTGTCCTAATCTGGCTGTTCTATTTCATGGTGTCGGAGCGTCCGCCGAAGTACAATTCTAAGAATTTACCGGAGCATGATCTGGAAATCTGGAATCAGGAACTCCAGAAGCTGACGCAAAAATAAATGATGGTTACGCTCATCTTCGTTTCCATGGGATTGCTGGCGCTGGCCGGATTGCTGCTGCTAGCCAAAGGACGCGCTGGCTCCATCAGCGGCGGGGGAAACTTGAGCGAACAGTTGCGTTCGGTGGACATTGACGCCTTTCGCAATCTGATTGATCCGAATGAGGAACAGTACTTGCGCGCGCATCTTGCCGGAGCAACGTTCCGCAAGGTACAGCGCCAACGCGTGCTCGCGGCCATTGCATACGTTTCCGGCGCGGCCGGCAACGCATCCATCCTGATGCGGATCGGGGATGCGGCCCGGCACAGCCCTGATCCGTCCATGGCTGCGGCCGGCGAGAAGTTGGTGGACACAGCCATCCGCCTCCGGCTTTACGCCTTCCAGGCCATGGCCATACTTTATTTGGGATTGGTCCTTCCCGGCGTCCGCATTTCTCCCGCCGCGATTGCCGAGAGTTATGAACAGATGACCCGCCTTGTGGTCGTGCTCGGTTGCTTTCAGCACGCGCCCCAAGGCGTGGCCGCAGCCCTGTAGCCTAAATTACTTCAGGATTTCCAGGCCGCCATGAGCACCAAAACTACAGGTAAATAGATCACCGAAGCGTGCAGGACCCGGCTGGGAAGGATTTTCGAGCTGGACATCGCCAGATGGGCGGTGTGATAGAGAAAAAATGCCGCCGCCGCGAACATGCACAGGAAATAAGCGGTGCCGCCGCGTCCTGCAAGCGGCAGCATGGTGACAATCGCCAGCACCACGGTAAAGCCCACGATTTCGGCCCTGGTGAAACGCCCGTCGCTGTCCCACTGGGGCAGCATTCGAAAACCGGCTCGCGAATAATCCTCGCGGTACATCAAGGCAATCGCCAGAAAATGGGGGAACTGCCACAAAAAAAGAATGGCGAAAAGCAACAATGCATGCCGGTCGATCCGGGCCGAGGCTCCAGCCCAGCCGATCAGTGTGGGCATGGCTCCAGGAATGGCCCCCAGCAGCGTGCACAGGGGGGTAATTCTCTTCAGCGGCGTGTAGACCAGCAAATACGCCAGCAGAGTCGAAATCGCGAGCAAAGCCGCCAGCCCGTTCACCGTCGCCGCCAGATACAGGCCTCCTGCCACACTCAAAGAAAGCCCGAACCTCAAGGCTTCACGGGCGCTAAGCCTGCCGGAAACCAGGGGCCGGTTGGCGGTGCGGTGCATCTGCGCATCGTGGCGCCGTTCCATAAACTGATTCAGAGTGGCCGTGCCGCTGGCGACCAGCAGCGTGCCCAGCAGCGTGTTGACGAGTCCGGCCATTTTGAAAGGACCGGTCGAGCCCAGGTAATAACCCGCTGACGTGGTCATCAGGATCAGCAGGTTCACTTCGGGCTTGGTCAGTGTGTAGTAGTCGCGCAGCCTGGAAGTTAGGGTATGGGCCGGCACCGGATCTGGTATTGCGTGAGTGGTCGCCATGGGGTCGCTAGCAAACTCGAGAGACTATTGTTGGCTCAATCAATCCGATCCGATGGATCCTGTTCATTATCTTCTTGGTTGTTTCTAAACTGATTCTGCTTGTGGAGGACCACGAAAACCATGCCCACTGACATGAGTGTGGGAGGAACAATCAGAATCAGAATCCCGCTGCGCAGTGCCTCAATCATGCGAGCGCCCGCCGAAGCCGCCTGCGTATAACACAGCGCACAGCTCTGCGAGAAGGCCGCTGGAGGGGCCGCGAGCACGGCCAGCGCGACCAGCACAAGACCCGCCATCAGGGCTGCTCTCTCGATCCTCAGCTTGGTTCTAAACACCCGTTCCCCTTTATCGGTAATTTGAGAATGGCGCACCCACCACCATCCGGTTGCTGTCGGTCCACCCATATTGCATCCCCAGCAAGACCGAAATCGTAAAGATGAGGACGAACGCAAGAAAGCCGCGCTTTTCCGTCCACAGGTGCATGAAGAACAGGACGGCCAGCCCGGCCTCGACCACCGCAACGATCAGCATGCGAACGAACATTTGCGACACGTCAATATTCTGGTAGGCAATGATGAATTGCAGACCGGCCAGGGCCAACAGGCAAATATAAACGGCCAGGTCTTTCCCGATGCCGCCACTCTTGTGCTCTTCCGCTGTTGTCATCATGTTCCGCTCCGCAGCTTTCTGAATTTAGTGGGAAAGGTTCAATAGGTAGACCAACGGCACAACGAACATCCAAACCAGATCGACGAAGTGCCAGTACAAGCCCAGAATCTCGAGGTCATCGGCGTTGTAGCGGCCGCCTTTGTACCGCACCCCCACCACGATCAGAGCGATCACACCGCAGGTAACGTGGGTGAGATGCAAGCCGGTGATGCTGAAAAACGAGGCCCCGAACAGTCCCGTTCCCCAGGGATTCTTAAAAAGCGTCATACCCTCGCCAATCAGCCCCATCCATTCACGAATGTGCAGCAGCGCGAAAAGAATGCCCGCGGCCGCCGTGATCATGGTCCAACGAAAGGCGCCGGCTTTGTCGCCCGCGCGCGCCGCACGCAGTCCGAGCAGCATGGTCAAACTGCTGGTCAAGAGGATGAACGTCATCAGCGCTACGTTGGTGATGCTGTGGAATGGCCTGGGCCAGTTGGGAGATCCATTGCGCAGGAATCCATAGGCCACCAGGCACGCGGCGAACGTCATGGTGTCAGCGATGATGAACAGCCACATCGCCAGCTTCTTGGTAGGAATCGAAAATGCAGGTCCTATGGTCAGTCCAGTCGAGGGTCCTTCCATGGTCAAGTCGGCTTGGCTCACGACGCCTCCTATTTCGAGTCGGTCAAAGTTTCATCCACAGCAGCAAAAGCAGGTAAACCCAAAGAATTCCCATGAAATGCCAGTAGCGCGCCGTCGCCACCAGCGTGCTTCGGCGCAGGACCGACTGGTTCAACTTCCCAATTACGTAGAGCAACCCCGTGAGTCCTCCCAGCACGTGCAGCGCATGCACCGCCGTCAGCAGATAGAAAAAAGAACTGCTGGGGTTGGTGGCCAAATAAAGCCCCTCGGCCCGCAACTGCGACCACGCGACGTATTGCCCGGCCACAAAAAGCAGGCCGAGAAACAAAGTGATGTACAGCCAGCGTGCCGGGCTCTTCACCTGGCTCTTCAGGCCGCCCATGAACGTGGCGACGCGGCGGTGCGCGATTTCCAGGGTAACGCTGCTGGCGACCAACACCAGCGTGTTCCAGTAGAGGATCGACGGCAGCGTGAAGCTCCGCCAGTCAAACGATGATCCCTTGCGCACGAAGAGCGCGCTGGTGAACGCCAGAAACATCATCGATATAGCGAAAAGCACAACATAGATGCCAGTCGAAGTCGGTGGCGGCGAATAGTCCTGCACTACACGAGGATCGCCCTCCGCAGGCACCAGGTTCCGCCAGCCGCCGTTGCCGTGGTTCGCCAGGTGCGAATCGACTTGCGGCGGCTCATGTACTGTCGTTGCCATAACCTGGGACCTCTGTTCCTTTATTCTGCCCTGCCTACTTCTCGTCGTGCTCCGTTTTTACTTGTTCCGGTGAAGCCTGCATCACGTAGTCGCCAACTGAACTCTGCACCCCGTATTGATAAGGGTCGTGGTAGACCACGGGAAGCTTGTCCCCGAAATTGTTCCATGGCGGAGGCGTGGCCGTGCTCCACTCCAATGAAGTGGCTTCCCACGGATTGTCTGGCGCAAGCTTGCCCCAGAACCGGCTATGAATCAGGTTGTAAAGAAAAATCAGCTGGGCCGCACCGGTAAGCAGGGCCGCCACGGTGATGAAGCGGTGCACCGGAATCAGCGGCTGCAGGTAGTCATCGACGAACGCCGAATAACGGCGGATGTTGCCAGCGATTCCCAGATAATGGAACGGCATAAAGATGCAATAGGTGCCGACAAAGCTCAGCCAGAAATGCAATTTCCCCAGGGTCTCGTTCATCATTCGGCCCGCCATCTTGGGGAACCAGAAGTAGGTTCCCGCGAAGATGCCAAACATGGCGGCCACTCCCATCACCATGTGGAAATGCCCAACCACAAAGTAGGTCGCGTGCAGATAGATATCAATCGAGGGTTGGGCCAGGAAAAAACCGCTGACCCCGCCGGTAACAAACATCGAAATGAATCCCAGCGCAAACAGTGAAGCCGAGTTGATGCGCAGTTTGGAACCATACAGGCTGAAGACCTGGATCAACACGATGATGGTGGCTGGAATGGTGATGACCAGCGTGGGGAAAGAAAATGCCAGCGAGGAAAACGGATTCATCCCGCTGACAAACATGTGGTGCCCATACACCATGTAACTGAGGATGCCAAGCGCTCCCATGCAATAGATGAGCACCCGCTGGCTCAGCATTTGTTTGCGCATGCTGGTGATCAGAATGTGGGAAACAATGCCGATTCCGGGCACGATGGCGATGTAAACCTCGGGATGTCCGAAGAACCAGAACAGGTGCTGCCACAGCAGAGTCGAGCCGCCCGAGTGCGGTTGTAGCTGGTCATTGATGACCAGATTCGACGCCACAAAGAAGCTGGTTCCGGCCACGTGGTCCAGAATCACAAGAATGCAAGCCGGCATGAGCACGGCAAATGCGGTCAGCCCCATGCACGAGGTGATGAACCATGCCCACGCCGTCAAGGGTAGACGCATGAGGCTCATGCCCTTGACCCGTAGATCAAGGGTCGTGGTGATGAAGTTCAACGATCCCAGCAACTGGCCCACGCAAAATAACGCAATGGAAATCATCCAAAGGACCACGCCCAAGCCTTGCCCAGGACCCGCGACCGCGCCCACGGAATTGAGCGGCGCGTATTGGGTCCAGCCTCCCAGGGTTGGTCCATCGGGAATGATGAAGGACGCCATCAATACGATGAAGGCCAAGAAAGTGACCCAGAACGACATCATGTTGAAACGCGGGAAAGGCATGTCCTCGGCGCCGACCTGGATCGGCAGGAAGAAGTTGCCGAAAGCCGCGAAGGGCGCGGTGGTGAGCACAAAGAAGACCATGATGGTGCCATGCATGGTCATCAGTTGCAGGTAGAATTCCGGCGTCATGACTCCGCCGGGAGCGCCGTTTTTCGAAAGCAATTGCAGACCGGGAATCGCGGCGTTGGTCCAGCCCAGGTGGATGCGCATGGCCCAGGAAAGCGCCATGCCACAAAGCGCGGCCAGCAGGGCCAAAGCGTAGTACTGCTTGCCGATCACCTTATGATCGAGACTAAAGACGTGCTTGCGAAGGAAACTGGTCGGGGGGCCGTGGTGCTGCGCCGCGTGCGCTGACATGTCGTGCATTTATGCTCACCTCAGAAGAGATGTCTCCATCACCCGCACCTTGCGCGGGCATAAGAGAGCTACTGCATTGCCGCTTCCTTCTTCATCCAGGCATCGAAGTCATCCTGGGACAGGACGTCGAGGTAGGCCTTCATGTTGTAGTGTCCCAGGCCACAAAGCTGCGTACATACAATTTCGTACCGGCCAATCTTGGTGGCCGTGAAGTGCAGAGACACATCCAGCCCGGGAACGAAATCCTGTTGCACCCGCAACTCCGGCACAAAAAAAGAATGCCCGACATCTTTCGCGTGCATCAGCAGATGCACTTCCTTGTTGATCGGAATCGCCATTTCGGCGGTCACAATGTCGTCTTTGGAAGCCGGATCATGATCGACATCGAGACCATAGAAATTCTGGTTCCCCTCGTTGATCAGTTCGGGATGAATGGGGCCGAAAGTTCCATCGGGCCCGGGGTAACGGAAATAAAAAGCGAACTGTCCGGCCTGCACCTGGATGGGCATGGCATTGGCGGACGGCGGGGTCAAATACACGTCCGCCCACGCTTTCACTCCGAAGACTCCCAAAGCCATGACTTCCACGCCCACCACCAGCAGGGCGGCAATCACCAAAGCCTTGGCTCCGCCGGGAAAATTCTTGGTCTTGGCATCCGGACCGCGGTTGGAGAACTGCCAGATAAAAATTGCCAGCATGAACTGCGCGGCTAGAAAGGAAATTCCTGCTTCCGCCATGGTCTCCGACATCTGTTCGTCAATCAGATGACCGTGAGTGGAGATGTCTTCCGGTGGCGCCCAGGTGTGCCGAAGGATGGGAATCGCGGAAACAATCGCGATGATGATGATGGTGATCGCAAAGATCTTTGCCATGACGCCTCGCCTCTGGCCGGTTGCTCAACCGAACCCGTAGAACGTCAGAATGAGAGAACGGCCGCCACAATCTTCCTCGCGACGGCCGTCAGTGTTTTCCGCCTTGAATCTTTACTTGCCCGAACCTTAATTCTTCCTTAATTCCAAGGGAAATTCTTACTTGGCTTTGAAGGTGAAATTTGCCGTGGCTGCCTTGCCGGCGGCAACCGTCACCGCCTGAGTTTGCGTCCCATAAGTTTCTTGCCAGGCCGTAAGCGTGTAGTTTCCGGGAGGCAGGTTCAGGCTAAAAGAACCGTTCTCATCGCTGATCCCGTAAGGCCCCTTCACCACCGCGATGTAGCCATGCATCCAGGGATGAATGTTGCACTTGACCGGCACCGCAATCTCCTCGTTCGCCCAGGTCACATCGAACGGCGGAGAGCCCGGCGGCTGCGACTTGTTCCACTCCTGGTTTTTCACCGGTTGCGGGTGAATGTTGTGCGAGGTCTGGTCGTCGTTGATCACCTTCATGTGCTGACCCGCATCCAGCACCACTACGTGCGGAATGTATTGACACCCTTTCTGGGTAATGCTCGCGGGCGCGGAGGACGCCGCCTCGTTGCCAGTCAAGCCCTGGGAAACGTAGACCACCACGTTGGCCAGTCCGCCTCCGGCCCCGGCCACCACTCCTTCCGTGGTAATCGGCTTGTCCTTGTGAATGGCGGCGCAGCTGGGTTCCTTCGACATATCAATCGGTTTCTGGTGCGGCGCCATGCCGTCGAGCTTGATGGTCCCGCTGACACCGGCTCCTGACGGCGGGGCCGCATCGACTCTCTGCCCCAGGATTGCCACTCCCAGCACCAACAGCACACCCGCGGACAAGGCCGCAGCGAATTTATATCTGTACGGATTCTTCATTTGAGAGTCTCTCCTAAACCATGATTCTACGGTTGACCCGATGGCGCTGCCGCCGCTGGTGGCGCGGGCAGCGGCACGTTGGGATCAATCGGTTTCAAACCCAATTGCTTGGCGATCGCCTTCTCTTTGGCGTTGAATTCGTTCTTGCGTTGCAGAGTACGGAGATAGAACACCAGCTCCCAGGCCTCTTCCGGCTTAACGTTGTCCGCGAATGACGGCATGGGAGTTCCATCCAATCCGGTCATGAAAATCTTGTAGAGATCGGAATCGGTCGATCCGCACTTAAAGCGGGCCCCCTCGGTGAAGTTGTAAGGCAGGATCGGCCGGTTCTGATCGTCGGTCAGGGTATCGGCGGACGGCCCATTGGCTCTTCCTTCGACGCCATGACACTTCCAGCATTCCAATTTTTGAAACAGGACCTGGCCGGCCTTCACCCCTTCCGCGGTCACTTCCGGCTCGGAAGGAATCGCCAGCGGAGCACCCGGCTTTTCCGTAGTCCACTTGGGAGAAAAGTGTTTTACATACGCCACCAGATCCACGCGTTGCTGTTTGGTAAAGGTATTCCACGGCGGCATGACCGAGCGGTCCAATCCGCGGGCGATGGTGTTATACAAATCTTCGTCGGTAGGCAGCGTTCCGGTCGGCGTGGAGCGGCACTTGAACTGCGCCAGCGTGAAGTTGCGCGGCTTGGGGTCGAGGTAGGGAGCATTCTCGCCGTTCCCGTCGCCAATATCGCCGTGACAACCAACGCAATACCTTCGGTAGTCGGCTTTGGCCGCGGCCGCGTGGCCGGACATGCTGCCGACATGGCTCTCCATGTTCAGCCGCTGGTCTTCATCGTACTTCGTGGGCACCTGCTGCGCCCGGGAAAGACCACCGAGTGCGAGAACCGCAGCCGTACACGTAAAAAGCGACTTTTTATAAAGATTCATGCGCATTGGTGTCCCCTCTTTAGAAGTCGAAGTCAAATCCCATGAGTAAGCTGCTGCTGGTTAAGTCCGACCCATCTGGCGCTGTCCCTCGTTGGCGGATCCATGAATACTCGTTGTGCCAGGCAAAACCCGCCCGGCTGGTCATGATGGGCATGTAGCGGTACCCAAAGGTGTACATATCGATATTTCCCAGATCGGAAGCATTCGTGGTTAAAGCCTGCTGCGACATCCGCTCCCATTCCGAACGCTGGATGAAGATCAATTGTGGACTGTAGACGTAGTGGCTCTCCACCATGTAGCCGTTCCACTTGGGCGGCCGCGATCCCGCGGGCAGTGACGGTATTCCAGACGCATTGGGACCTCCGTCAGGTGCATCGCCGTAACCGGCTCCGAACCATGCATTGTCTTCGCCATGCTGGGTCACAACCTGGAAGTCCAACTTGCCGAAGTAGAACTGGCCGACAAAACCTTCGCGGCTGAAGGACTTGTTGCCGATCCCCGATCCCTGAATCGGTATGCCGCCCTGGGTAAAGTAGATCGTCGGTGCCTGTCCGATCATGGCGTAAGCGCCGATGCGCTGCACCCCGAGCTTTCCGGTATCAAAGGCCTGGCTGGCGGTAAAAAATCCGCTGTAGGCATTCGCGCCATAGGACAGATTGACATTGCCATCGTTCGAACTGAGCAGCGAAGCTGAGTAGCGCGTACGGTCATCGGCCGAGTGGCCCATGATTTCGACGCCAAGCTGGTTGTCTCCAATCTGCGCGAAGATGTTGCCGTCTCCGACAGGTATGAAGTGGTAAGTCTGGTAGACGCCTGAAATGCTGGTCAGAGTCAAAATCCGCTTTTCGGAAACCAGGTTATCCAGCTCGAACTTTCCAAATTTGACGTTGATCCACGAACTGCCGAAAAGATTGTCGAGCCGCCCCATGACCGTTTCAAAGTGAAATGCGCCGGTTCCATCAGAAGAGGGCAGCACATAGAACGAAAGATTCTTTTCCAGCGTGCCGCCGGTGTGGAAGTCCAAGCCAGTGAGATCAAAACCGCTGGAAGTGATCTGGCGCAAGCCGGTTCCGCTGGGTGTGTCCACGGAAACTTTATCGGAGCTCTCGCGATGCCAGTTCGGAGTGATGCGGAAAGTGACCGGCCAATAGGTTGGGTTCTGCCAGATCGGAGCATCGCGGTCGTTCATCAACTGGTAGCCGTTATCTTTGAACTTCTGTCCAAAGTAATTGAGCATCGGCCAGGCTTCGTGACAAGCCGAGCAGCGCAAGCCATATTTTCTGGCAAATGCCGGCAACGCGTGCGCACCCGGGACCGAGCCTGCCAGCAAGAACACGAACAGCAACCAACCCGTAAGCCTTCGAGACGAGGTCATCTAACCCTCCTGAACGAATGCGAGATTAAAGCCCAGCCAACTCCAGCGTGCAACTCTGAGTTCGATTTCCCGGATGAACGCCAGTCTGCGAGTATTCGCTACGGCAACCTGTTGTAATCTGCAACGCGTGGTCAGAAGAGGAATCGGGAGTGTTCGCGCAATCGCCAATGGTGACCGCCAGCCGACGCTGAGCAAAACACATCGAGGCCATGTGACCTCCGAGGAATTGAGGCAATTGATCCCAGAAACAATCGCCACCACAAGTGCGTGTCTACGCACTTAACTACCACCTTCCACAAAACAGTGTCAAGGGAAAATCAAAAAGATTGATTGCTTCCATCCATGCAGGAAGGTGATCGAGGGTCACAATCCACCGGCCACGAACCATGGTCCTGGCCAGATTTGGCCGCACTCGTTTTTGTTCGCTCCCTGACTACCCGGCGTAGGCCGCAGTTGACAGCCTGTCCCGGCGGAGCGAGAGTAGGAGGGCTCGAACAGAAAATCGATTGTCGCCGGCATGGCGGTTTTGCCATCCGGAAAACATGCGCTCCTTCCGCCCCTTCCCATTTCGTAATGGTTCTCTCGCAATTGTGGGAGGCTTGTCAACTCAAGCGGATCCCGGTAGCCGCAAATTTTTTCCCCGCTCCCTGCTTGTGCTCTTGGTCCTTTCATCCACCTTCCTGCTGGCAAGCGATCGAGGGAGAAAAGAAAGTTACGGCGTGGGTTTTGCGGTCGATCTCACCATTCCTGAGGACGAGGTTCTCGACGCCGTGGAACAGGTCGCCGATGACGGCATCATCCAGGGCAGCAAGGAGTACCTCAAAGACCAGTACATCGAGAAAGCGACCACTGCGGCTTCTTCGCGCTTATTTCCCAAATGGACGGCGCCGGGAAAAGTCTTCTACAAGGTTCGTGAGCAGGCGCTGGCTCCCGCGAACTTCAAGGACAGCCAGGACCAGGGCACGGTCGCAGTGCGTTACGTAGTGCAGGCGAAAGATCCTTCTACCACCAGCCTGCGCATTGACGCCGTTTTCGTTGAAGAGTTCCACCACACCGTGCATCCTTCCAACGGCAGCGTGGAGACCGCCGAATACAAGGACATCCAGGACCACATCGATGCCACGGAGTTACAGAAAAAGCAGGCCGTTGACGGCGAAAAAAAGCGTCAGGAGGACCTGGCGAAGCATGTATTGGAAAGCAGTCGCCAGGGGCGGGACGAGGATGCCTCCCGCCTGGCCATGGCCCGGTCTTCCACCCAGACTCTGGAGCAACACGTTCAGGACCTCCGGCGGCAGGTGGAAAGAGTGATCAAGGCCCCGGGTGCGCCACTGAAGTCCGCCCCCTTCCACAGCGCGACCAACCTGCAATCTCTGGCTACCGGCGCGGAAGTTGTCATTCTGGTTTCAACTCCTTACTGGTTCGGAGTTGAGACCCAGGAGGGGCAACACGGCTGGCTTTTCCGGGACGACGTGGAACCGCTGCCATGACTCAACCTCGCCAGATATCGGCACCAACTCGAAGCCATTTTCGGGCCGCGTGCTGGGTATTACTTTTGGCTATAACTGCGGTGCGCGGTGCGGCCCAGGCAAGGACCGTTCCGCAGGAACGAACCTTCCCACAATCCCGGACGGCGGTGGAGAAAGCTCTGAAGGGCTTGCAACCATCCATCGCCGGACGCCTCCCCGTCCTGGACGGTTTCGTGGTTCCCGCGGACCACGCTCTCGACCGCTTCCAGCGGGCTTACTACCAGTGCAGCGTTGCCGTCACCACCGCGCCCTCGGGAGGCTCACTGGTGCGGGTGAGCGCCAAGATCACTGCCTGGTACGCCGACCCGGTTCCTTCCCGGTCCGGCTACCAGGTGGTGCCATCGAACGGGCGCCTGGAAAGCGATCTGCTTGACCAGTTGGAAGAAGCGCTGGGCAAGACTTCCTCCGCTGCGAATCTTCCCGCCGATGCCCCGGCATCGCGTCCCGTGGCTAAATCCAGTGCGACCGTGCCCACCATCTCAGCGCCCATGCCCAGGATCCCGGACTCAGCTCTCTCCGGAAAAGCGATGCCCAAAACTGCTTCCGGCGAAGACCCGCCGGCATCCTTGCGGACGCAAACTGAAGCCGCGGAGAAACGCGAACAAGAACTCGCCGCCGAAGCCAAAAGTCTGGAAGAAATTTTGCACAATCAGTCGCATCCCGACAATCTGGCGGCAGTCAAGAAGTCCGGCACGCCGGTTCTGGCCAGCCCCAGTGTGGACGCCAAAACCCTGTTTACAGCCACGGCAGGCGATGAATTCGAAATCCTCGATATCAATCCCGATTGGGTCCACGTCCGGATTTCGGGTCTGTCGCGAGGCTGGCTGCGACGCTCCGGCCTGGAAATGCCCGGGGACTCCGGCCCCACCACAACCGCGGGAAAAAGTGATCAGGCCAATGCCGGACCGTTTCGCGTGAGCAGCCAGCAATTTGCCCCGTTTCCCGGCGATTGGGAACCTCTGCGCGGCAAGACAGTCAGAGTTGTCACCGTGCAAAATGCGGCAGAGAACGCACCCAATCCCGGTCCGCAAGTAAAATTGGAATACGCCCAGGCATTGTTCTCTCGTGAGTACGACGAAGTCGCTTCCGCGTCCCAGGGAATCGTGCTGATTTTCGACTCAGAAGACGGCGGTATGGTGGCCGCGACTCTTCCCGCACTGCAACAGTGGAAAGCCGGCACCCTCTCCGACGCCGCCTTCTGGCATCAATGCTTCTTCGATCCTCCGGAACTGCTGGGTTCACCCCCTCCGGCGAAGAACTAAGCATCGGTTCGCGGGCGCTTCAGATTCTCCAGCAGCTTACGATTCAGTCACTTGGCCCGGAAAACTCCACGAAACCTGCCCCGAGAAACTTTTTGACCGCACCGGGGTTCAATGGTGATTGCACTTGCAGAACATGGTGCATGGGCCGTTTGTCATGTGTAAAAGTTGAGTCCTGTGGTCGAAATTCCTGCATCATAGAAGCTATACTTTTTAGGTTGGGAAGCTTTCGAAAATTGAGCCTGCTTCCAACTTTGTAGAATGGAGAAGCCTTTGAAAAAACTCACTTTACTCGCGGCTTTATGCGTGTTCTTTGCCCTGGCAAGGACCGCTCATGGACAACAGCTTGACGCAGCTCTTGGCTTCGGTACGGTGACCGCAACCTCGGGGACCTCGGCCGAGGCCCCAGACAATATTGTGTCGCAGCGCGGCGGACTGTACCCCAGTATCAGCGGGGATGTCCTGTTTCTCCATCACCATACGGCAGGAATTCAAGGGGAAGTATCGTGGAGAGGGAGTCAAGGCTTGTACGCGGGACAACTCCCCTACCGCCCCATTCTCTATGACTTCAATGGCATCTGGGCCCCCAAACTTAGCAAGCGGGTGCAAGCCGAACTCATGGCGGGATTCGGTGGGGAAACACTCCGGTTTTACGGCATTCCTAACTGTACTTTCGTAGGTTGCACCGACTACGTGAGCAGCAAACATCTCACCGGTCACGTGGGCGCGGGTATTCGCTTTTACGTTTGGCACAGCGTTTTCGTTCGTCCCGAGGCCCATTTCTACGCGATCCACAATAACAACGAGTTCCCTTCCAGCAACGCCAACCGGTTCGCGATTTCCATCGGGTATTCGCTGAAGCCTGGATTCTAGCTGGTCAGCTTTTGGGGTAAATGAAAAAGAGGAGCCACTGGCTCCTCTTTTTTTCTGCCCGGAAACCGCTGCTTACTGCTGCACTGCCTGCTTCAAGCTGGGTTTAACTCTTACGGGGGCAATGCTGGAACTGTCCCAACCTCCACCCAGCGCCTTCACCAGATAAACCGACGTCACCAGGCGCTGGCCCAGGATTTGAGTGGCCAGCCGTTCGTTGGTCAGAGCTTGTTCTTCGGCCGTGATCACGTCCAGATAGGTGACCAGCCCTCCGGTGTAGCGTGTGTTCGCTAGGTTGAGCGAACGCTCGGCGTCGTCCACCGCCCTTTGCTGGGACTGCGACGCCGATTGCAGCGCACTCAGTCCAGTCAGTGCATCCTCGACCTGCTGGAACGCCACCAGGGTGGATTCCCGATAATTCGCCACGTTCTCGTCATACGAGGCGCGCGCCTGTTCCAACTGCGCGTGTAGACGGCCTCCGGCAAAAATCGGTTCCAACGCGGTGAATCCAATAGACCACAAGGCGCTGGGAGCATTGAATAGCGTCGTGATATTGCGGCTCTCTACGCCTGCGCCCCCCACCAGCGGAATACTGGGATAAAACGCCGCCCTAGCCACGCCGATCTGTGAATTTGCCGCCGCTACTTGCCGCTCGGCAGTTGCGATGTCGGGACGACGTTGCAGTAACTCCGAGGGCAGCTCCAACGGGATAGCCGGAGGCTCGGCATCCAACGCGCGCACCGGCGCCTGAAACTGCGAAGCCGGCAATCCCTGGAGCACCGCAATCGCATGTTCATACTGCGCGCGCTGCTGTTGCAAGAGATAAACCTGCGTAATCGAGGAATCCAGAACGGTTTGCTGTTGCGCCACATCGAGGCCGGAAACCGCGCCGCCGCTGTGCCGCTTGTTCACCAGGTCCAATCCCTTTTGCTGGAAGTCGATAGCCTTACGCACCACGGCAATCTCAGCGTCCAGTTCGCGCAGCTGGAAGTAATCCGCAGCCAGCTCCGAGCTCACCAGTAAGCGGATATTTTCCAGGTCGGCAGCCGAGGCTTGCAGAGTTTCATTGGCCGCTTCCACATTGCGACGCACTCTCCCGAAAAGGTCAACTTCGTAGTTCAGGGTAAATGGAATGGTAAAAGTGTTTTCGGTATCCGGCCTGGTTGGAATGGGTGAACCCAAATTCGGACGATTCCCGGAAAGGCGTTGCCGCAATGCTGACGGCGCAGCATCCAATTCCGGATACAAGCCCGACGCCGTCACTCTGGCCGACGCGCGAGCTTCCGCCAGTCGCGACACCGCGGCCTTCAGCGTTTGATTGCTCGCCATGGCCCGCTCTTCGTACTGATTCAGCTCGGCATCGCCGAATAGCGTCCACCACGAGCCCTTGGGGATGGAATCCAGGGGACTCGCTTCGTGCCAGGGCGCCGGAGTCTGCCAGTTGGCAGGGATCGTCACATCCGGCTTCTTGTACTTCGCGTCCCCGGCATGCGCGGCCACGCTGGCCAGCAGCAAGACGAGCGCTTGATAGCGGAACTTCATGAACTGCCGTCCTGTGATTTCGCCACCTGCACCTGCTGTCCCTCTTCAAGCGAATCGCTGGGGTTGAGGACCACCGAATCGTTCTGGTTGAGTCCTCCCAAAATTTCCACCGACGTACCGTAGTCGCGCCCAATGATCACCGGCGCCAGATGGACTTTCCCGTCCGCGCCGACTACGGCCGCACGCGTTCCTTCCGCGCGGAACAACAATGCATTCACCGGGAGTGAGAGGCTGCGAGTTTGCACATTCAGCGCGAAGTGCACTTGCGCGAATGCGCCGGGAAGCAACACTCCCTTGGGATTCGGCACATCGATCTCGGTGTACAACGTTCGGGTGGCGGGATCGATGGCATTCGCGGAACGCACCACGTTCCCGGAAAAATGCTGCCCCACCAGCGACGCCAATTCAATGTTGGCGCGCACCCCGCTGTGGATCAGGGGAGCGTAGATCTCCGGCACATTGACATAAACGCGAATGGGATCAATTTTCGCCACGTCGAACAGTTCCTGGTTGGTCCCGCCGTTGCCCGCATTGATGAGCGCGCCAATATCGACGTTGCGTTTGGTGATGACCCCGGAAAAAGGCGCATAGACGTGCTTGAAGGACTCCAGCTGTTGCAACCGCCGTACGTTCGCCGTGGACGAAGCCAGGTTGGCTTTCCCCTGTACGTAGGTATTCGTCCGCTCATCGGTTTCCTGCTGCGCGACCGCGTCTTGCTTCTGTAGATTTTCCCAGCGCTCGGCGGAGGACTTGGCAATATCAACCTGGGCGGCAGCCTGATCGCGGGCGGCAGCGGCTTGCATCAACTCCTGGTCCACTTCCGGGGTTTCAATGTCCGCCAGGAGTTGCCCTTTCTCCACCCGGCTGCCGATGTCCTTGTACCACTTGGCCACATAGCCGCTGGTGCGAGCGTAAATCGGTGATTCGGTGTAAGCCTGCAAGCTGGATGGCAGCACCAGTTCCTGTTGCGGCGCTTCCTGTTGCGGGTGGATCACGACCACGCTAGGCACTGCCAGCGACTCGGTTTCCTTGGCCAGCGCCCGGCTTTCGCTGAAACGCACAGCCAATCCGATGATCGCGCCCAGGACAAAAAGCACGGCCACCACGGCGAGAAGGATGTAACCGCCGCGCCTCTTCGGCGCGGCCACCGCTTCACTTTGTTCCGTGACCACTTGTTTGGTAACCACTTGTTGGTCCATATCCAATCCCATCCCACCCAGCTACGGATTATGACGAAACTCAAGCCTGTGCAGATTCACGTTTAAGCCGGCGGCCATGGAAAATGCTGAACACCACCGGAACAAAAAACAAAGTCGCCACCGTGGCAAAGACCAGGCCGCCAATCACGGCGCGCCCCAGCGGAGCATTTTGCTCTCCGCCTTCGCCCCATCCAAAAGCCATCGGCAACATTCCGATAATCATCGCCAGCGCGGTCATAATCACGGGCCGCATGCGGGTGTGGCCGGCCTCAATCGCGGCCTGAATGGGATGCAGGCCTTCATCCATGCGCTCGCGGGCGAAGGAAATCATCAGAATGCTGTTCGCCGTCGCCACCCCCATGCACATCACGGCGCCCGTTAGGGCCGGTACGCTCAAGGTGGTATGGGTCAGAAACAGCATCCACAGGATCCCCGCCAGCGCCCCCGGCAATGCCGTGATGATGATGAACGGATCCAGCCACGATTGAAAATTCACCACAATCAGCAGATAGACCAGAACGATCGACATCACCAGGCCTATGGAAAGTCCCGTGAAGGAGGATTCCATGGTCCGCACCTGCCCGCGCACCACCATTTGCGTGCCGCGCGGCAACTGCTTCTGGAAAGCCGCCAGTTTCTTTTCGGTGTCGTCCGCCACGCCACCCAAATCGCGACCGTCCACGCTGGCATACACGTCCACCGTGGGCGCCACATTGTAATGGGTGACTACCGCCGGGGTGGTCATGGGAGTGACCGTGGCCAGGTTCGCCAGCACTTGCGGTGTGCTCACGGTCGGGCTGGCGATGGGCGTGTTCATCAGCGCTTGCAGCGAATCCAGTTTGTATTGCGGAGTCATCACCGCCACCACATAGCTGACACCATTTTTCGGATTCAGCCAGAAGGTTGGAGACGTCTGAAAACTGCCGCTCAGCGACACCAGCAGATTGCTCGCCACATCGCGTTCGGTGAGCCCCACCTGTTGCGCGCGGCTTCGATCCACATTCAGAAAGAGCGCAGGATTGTTCATCAGTTGCTGCACGTGAACGTCCACCGCGCCAGGAACGTGCCGCAACTGCCCGGCAATCTGCTGCGCCAGGGCATAGTTTTGTGTGTAGTTGTTTCCAATCAGTTGCACATCAATGGGGGCGGGCAGTCCAAAATTAAGGATTTGGCTGACAATGTCCGCCGGCTGAAAGAAAAATTCCACTCCCGGAAATTGCCGCGGCAAGTTCTCTCTTAACTTGTGCACGTACTCTTCGGTGGGATGGTGGTCTTCATTCAAATTCACCAGAATTTCCGCATCCGACGTTCCAATCGTGCCGCCGTTGCTATATGACAGATTGATTCCGCTGTACGGCAGCCCAATGTTGTCCAGAATGATGCCAACCTCTTTTTGCGGGACTTCGCGGCGGATTTCCTGTTCCACCTGGTCCACCAGCCGCGCCGTCTCTTCGATCCGCAAGCCGGGCCGGGCGCGGACATGCAGCCGCATCTGCCCGGCATCCACTTTGGGAAAGAAATCGCGGCCCAGGAAAAATACCAGCCCTCCAGAAAGCAGGCAGAAGCCCAGGAACACAATGACGAAAATACGCCGGTGCTCCATTACTCCTTCAATGGTGTTGCGATAGGACTCGCGCAGGTGCTCAAACTTGTTTTCAAAACCTTTCTGAAAGCGTCCCAGGAAGGTCGTCGCCGGCTTGTGAG
This sequence comes from Terriglobales bacterium, assembly GCA_963762965.1. Lineage (GTDB taxonomy): Bacteria > Acidobacteriota > Terriglobia > Terriglobales > Acidobacteriaceae > DATBAX01. The sequence continues at coordinate 2,081,530 of CAVXME010000001.1, read as the reverse complement.
TATCGTGCTCATGTCCTCGCAACAGGTACATCACCAGCGTGGGAATAATGGTTCTCGAAAGCAGATACGACGCCAGCATGGCGAACACGACCGCTTCCGCCAGCGGAACAAACAAGTAGCGCGCTACCCCGGTGAGAAAGAACATCGGAACAAACACAATGCAGATGGCCAGCGTGGAAACAAACGCCGGCACGGCAATTTGTTGCGCGCCGTCGAGAATCGCCGTCTTGAGCTCTTTCTGCATGCCCAGATTTCGCTCAATGTTTTCAATTTCGACGGTCGCGTCATCCACCAGAATTCCCACCGCCAGCGCCAGCCCGCCCAGGGTCATGATGTTGAAAGTCTCGCCCAACGCGCTGAGCGTAATGATTGAGACCAGAATAGATAGCGGAATGGAAATCCCAATAATCAGCGTGGTGCGCCAGTTTCCCAGGAACAGCAGGATCATTGCCGCCGTCAGGCACGCCGCCGTCAAACCTTCCTTGATCACCCCATTGATCGAAGCCCGCACGAACAGGGACTGATCGAACAGCAATTTCATGTTCAGTTCCGGCGGCAGGGTGGCTTGCAGTCCGGGCAACATGTCCTTGATGTTCTTGACGATGGTGATAGTCGACGCGCCACCATTTTTCAGAACGCTGAGCAACGCACCCCGCGCTCCATCTTGCCGCACGATGTTGGTCTGCGGCGGAAAACCATCGCGCACATGGGCCACATCGTGAATGTAGATGGTCGCCCCATTCTGGGTTTTGATCGGCAGATCGTTCAGTTCCGCCACCGTCTGCGGACTGGAATTCAACTCCACCTGATATTCCAGCGCTCCGAACTTCGCGGTCCCCGAAGGCAGAATCAGGTTCTGCGCGCTGATCGCGTTCACCACATCCAGAGGGGTCAGGTTCTTGGCCTGCATGGCCGGGGTGTCCAGATCCACCTGGATCTGCCTCTGTTTGCCGCCATACGGATATGGAATGGCCGCGCCCTGCACCGTGATCAGCTGGGTACGGATGAACTGCGTTCCCAGATCGAACAATTGCTGTTCGGGGAGCGTCTTGCTGCTCAATCCAATCTGCACGATGGGCACGCTGGATGCGGTGTATTGAATCACCAGCGGCGGCGTGGTTCCGGCCGGCAATTGCTTGAGCTGCGTCTGCGAAATGGCGGTGACTTGCGCAATCGCGGCTTGAATGTTCGCATTGGGCCGGAAAAATACTTTCACCACCGCAATCCCGTTCAGCGATTGCGATTCAATGTGCTCTATGTCATTGACCAGCGTGGTCAGCGCCCGCTCGGTGGTGGTCGTAATCCGGTCCGACATGTCCTGCGGCGACAAGCCGTTGTACTGCCAGACAATGCTGATCACGGGAATATTGATTTCCGGAAAAATATCGGTCGGAGTGCGCAGGATGACAATCGGGCTGAGAATCAGAATCAGCAGGGCCATCACGATGAACGTGTAGGGCCGGCGCAGCGCTAAGGCAACAATCCACATGATTTATTCCGCGATGCTGGCCGATAGCGACATCGGCCTTTCCTGCCAGTAGATGAAATACGAGCCGTATCGGATTTAAATTATGTTACAGTGTACCACTGATGTCCAAGTCTGCCCTCGAATCCGTTTCCCCTGCCCGCTCCCCGGGACGTCCCCGCAGTGAGGAGGCCCGCAAAGCCATTTTACAGAGCACCCTGGCCTTGCTGAAGAAAGTCGGTTTCAGCGACCTTTCCATCGAGTCCATCGCCGCCCATGCCGGGGTGGGCAAGGCAACGGTGTATCGCTGGTGGCCGAATAAAGCGGCTCTGGTGATAGATGCTTTTGTCTCGGTGGTAGAAGCAGAACTTCGTTATCCTTCGACCGGGCCCGCCGAAAAAGCCTTTCGCGAGCAGATGGAACGATGGATCCCCATCTTCAACAGTCCCCTGGGAAAAGTCATCGCCGCCGTCATTGGCGCCGGGCAATCCGACCCGGAAATCATCGAAGCCTTTCGCGCCCACTGGGTGGAACCGCGCCGCCGCGAGGCCCGCGAACTGATCCGGCAAAGCATGAAAGCCGGCGAAATCCGCAGCGATATCGACCCCGACACCATCCTCGACATTCTCTACGGCCCACTCTACCTGCGGCTGATGGTCCACAACGGCCCGCTGGCATTAGAACTGGTGGATAAAATCTTCGCCGTGGTCCTGCCCGGCCTAAAACCGCAATAAGCACAGGCAGTTTTGCGTAATTGAACTGTGCCGTAGAGACGCAGCTTGCTGCGTCTTCCCGCGAATGCAGAAACGCCGCTAGCAAGACGTAGCAAGCTACGTCTCTACAGAAAGCCTTCCCTCATCTACAATGGCAAGAGCAAAGATCACGAATTCATCCTCAGGAGAGACACGAATGGAACGCAAGGCCAGCGCAATTTGGAAGGGCGGACTCAAAGACGGCAAAGGCGCGGTTTCCTCCGCCAGCGGCGTATTGTCCAACACTCCTTACTCTTTCGCCACACGGTTTGAAGGAACTCCCGGCACCAATCCCGAAGAACTGATTGCAGCGGCCCACGCTGGCTGCTTCTCCATGGCGCTCTCCGGACAGCTGGGCGCAGCCAATCTCACCGCCTCCAGCATTGAGACCACAGCCACACTCACTCTGGAAAAGCTCGACTCCGGCTTCGCCATCACCAAAGTGCACCTCGACGTAGTGGCACACGTTCCCGGCGCCGACGCGGCTGCATTTGAAAAGGCCGCACAGAACGCCAAGAGCGGATGCCCGGTTTCCAAGCTGCTCAAGGCCGACATCACCATGACCGCAAAGCTCGAAGGCTAGAATCTGATTTCAGATTGAAGATTTTAGATTGCAGATTTTAGAGCCTCGAAACCCCGGTTTTAAATCCACAATCTGAAATCTCAAACCTGAAATGGGGCCATGAGTTTGACAGCCAGCGGCACCGCTGTAGAATATTGACTGTAGTTCTCTCCTGATTGGTCATCCGCGAGGATTGACCCAATAGATTGCCATCGTGGCGGAATTGGCAGACGCGCATGGTTCAGGTCCATGTACTCGCAAGGGTGTGGGGGTTCGAGTCCCTTCGATGGCACCAAGCTTTCTCAGCTCACAATAGTTACTCACTTTCAAATTTGTCATCCCGAAGGCCCGGCGGTTTTCAGCCGGGCGAGAGCCTGCCCTGAGCGAAGTCGAAGGGGATCTCGCGCGCACCATCCCTAGCCAATCCGCTCCTTTTGCTACAATCTACCCATCATGGCATCGCATTCGCCATTCACCGACGTGCCCTCGGCCATTGAAGAAATCCGCGCCGGACGCATGATTGTCGTCGTCGACGATGAAGACCGCGAGAACGAAGGCGACCTCACTCTGGCCGCCGAAAAAGTCACTCCCGAAGCCATCAATTTCATGGCCAAGTTCGGACGCGGCCTGGTCTGCCTCGCCCTGACCGAAGAGCGCCTGGACCACCTGCGCATCGGGCCTATGACCGCCGAAAATACCTCGAATTACGGCACCGCCTTTTGCGAAGCCATTGACGCTCGCGACGGCGTGACCACGGGAATTTCTACTTACGATCGCGCCCGAACCATCCAGGTTGCCATTGATCCCGCGACCCGGCCTTCCGATCTGGCCCGTCCGGGGCATGTGTTCCCGCTGCGCGCCCGCAAGGGTGGAGTCCTGGTGCGCGCCGGTCAGACTGAAGCTTCCGTCGATCTCGCCCGCATGGCTGGATTGGTTCCGGCAGGAATCATCTGCGAAATCATGAAGGACGACGGCACCATGGCCCGCGTCCCCGACCTCATCGAGTTCTGCCAGACCCACGGCATGAAGATGCTCACCGTCGCCGACCTGATCCGCTACCGCATGCAGAACGAACGCTATGTGCATCGTGTCGGGGAGGCCTTGATCGCAACGCGCCACGGAGAGTTCCGGCTGATCGCTTACGAAAGCGAAGTCGATGGCGGCGAGTCCCACGTTGCCCTGGTTCGTGGAGATATCGAAAGTAGCACCGAACCGGTGCTCGTCCGCATGCACTCGCACTGCGTTCTCGGGGATGTGTTTGGATCTACCGGATGCGACTGCCACGCCACCATCGAGGGCTCCATGGCAGCCATCGCGCAGAATGGACGCGGCGCACTCATCTATCTGCACCAGACTTCCAAGGGATTTACCGTCGAACGCGTGGGAGAACGGAATGCACTCACCTTCCATCGCGATCGCAGCCTGCCGGCTCCACCTGAAAGCGAGCGCAAGACCCAGCGCGAAATCGGTATTGGAGCACAGATCCTGTCTGATTTGAATTTGCGCCGCATTCGCCTGCTAACCAATCACCCACGAAGGGTCGTCGCTCTTGAAGGGTTCGGGATTGAAATCGTGGAGCAAGTCCCCATCCCGCGAGCGAACGTGAAAATCGGAAGCCGCTGAGCCGCTGCGTCTGGAACGTGCAGCTTGATTGCGCCAGACAGCGCCGTGGAAGAGCGGCCCTTGCAGGGCCGCGTTGCGAAGCAAGAACGATTTACGCGGCGCTCAAGCGCCGCTCTGCCACGGAACTTCACGCTGCGTCTCACTGCTAGAAAACTTCACCCCCAATAAAAAGTCCCCGCTCTAAGCGGGGACTGTGTGAGACGAATTGGCTAAGGGAAATGTATTACCCTATTTTCTTCTTGCGGCGCAGCAGTCCAGCCATTCCTACCAGGCCGGTGCCGAACAAGCCCAGTGTACTCGGCTCAGGAACGGCGCTCAGAGAGGTGGTGCCACCGACCTTTCCTCCGTTAACGCGAAGCTCGACCACTTGGCCATGTATCGTAACGCCGTTATAGGTCCCGGTAACAGCGCCGGTCAGCATGAACGAGCGAGGCGAATCTTTGGTACGCGGCGAAGTGGCAACCGTGACGTTTCCGCTGAAGGTTCCTTGGAAGATGACTCCCTTGGGCACGCCGTTCTGGCCGTTGCCAGTGATGGTAAAACTTCCCCCGCCCGCGAATATGGTTGTGGTAACGCCGGTGGATGAGTTGTAACTCGAGCTCAGTTCCGAGCCCGTGCTAAAGCTAAGGGTACCGAGAGAGGGGTGGGCGCTGCTGCCAAAAATCGATCCGCCACCGTTCAGGCCCGAAATCTCGGTCAGCTTGGACTTGCTGAGAGTAACGCCACTGCTGCTAACACTCAGGGATCCGCCAAGGTTTTGAAAAATAAGGCTGCTATCTGCGAACGCGGCCATGGGTAGGGCCAGCATCAGTAAAGCCAGGAAAATCATTCGTCTCATAAAGTGTCCCTCATCGCTGATGACGTACCAAAATTTAAACTTGAGGCCTCATTCCTTCAAGGCCGTAGATTTACAGAGTCAGAAAATTACAGAGCACCGGGTGGAACCGATGCACTTTCATTACCAAAGTAACTTGAAATCAAAAACATTGAGCTTAAAGGACTTAATTCGATAAGTGAGACTGGCGGATGGCAGAGGTATGCAAATACATGCAGCTTTCGGCCGAACTAACTGCACATTTACCGAACCTGGATCCTCATGAACCTGAATCGACTTGGGGCGCAGAACCGGCAATGAAAAAGCCGCAGTTGCCTGCGGCTTAGTCCTGAACATTGAGAATATCAGATTGCGGGCAGATCCTACTGGTGTTTGTCTTTGGCAATCTTACGGCTCTGACGGTTGGCCTCGCGATTGAGCTGGCGCTGGTCCTGTTTGGTCAGGTGTCCATTATCGGCGGCCATGTCTTTCTTTTCATTGTTTTGCAGCCGTTGTTGGCCTTTTTCCAGGTTGGCGGTTTGCCCCGGCGTCAGCTTGTCGTTCTTGACCCCGTTGGCAATGCGGTCCTGCTGGTTCTGCTCGCGCTGGTTGACCTGGTTCACGCGCGGATGGTTAGGATCAACCACCCCGGCGCCTGCGCCAGAAGTGTTGGTTGTGGTTTGAGCAGAGGCGGCACCGGTTAACATCAGACCCCCAACTGCCAGGACTAAGAGCGATTTGCTGATTTTGTCGATCATGTGAGAGTAAACCCCCGCCGAACAGGTTAGTTCTCGCGCAGATCGGCGGACTAGATTACGAAAGTCGGGTCTGGATTACCGTCGTTGCTGACCGGCGATCCATTTACGCCTTCCCGTATAATCCTTGGATTCGTCATGCCCGCGAGTCTCGATCAGATCGTCGCTGCTGCCCGCCAAAAAGTCGCCGAAACCCGGCGTACGGCTGATTTGCAGGACCTGGAGCGGCGGGCGCAAGCCCACATTCCCCGCGGCTTTCGACGGACGCTTGAAGCCAAAAGCAAAGACGGCATCGCCATCATTGCCGAATTAAAGAAAGCTTCGCCCTCGCGGGGATTGATTCGCGCGAATTTCAACGTTGAGGGCCTTGCCGCGGAACTGGAACAGGCCGGCGCAACCGCGCTATCGGTCTTGACCGACGGGGAATTCTTTCAGGGCTCGCTGGAAAACCTGCGCCGCGCATCTTTTTGCACTCACATCCCTTGCCTGCGCAAAGACTTTATCGTGGACGAATTTCAAGTCCTCGAAGCCCGGGCGAACTCTGCTGACGCGATTCTGCTGATCGTCGCCGCCTTGTCTCAAGCCGAACTAACTTCCCTGGCAAGCATTGCCCGGGATCATGGTCTCGATGTCCTGTGTGAAGCTCATGACGAAGACGAACTCCGCCGCGCCATCGACGCCGGCTGCGATCTGATCGGCGTGAACAGCCGCGATCTCCGCACTTTCAAAGTGGATTTGGACACCGCATTTCGTTTAGGGGAGATGATTCCAAAGAACGTGGTGCGGGTCGCCGAGAGCGGCATCCACAGCGGAGCAGACATCGCCCGCCTGCGCGCCGCCGGGTATCAGGCATTTCTGATTGGCGAATCCTTGATGAAAGCCGAATCGCCGGGCGACGCCCTGCGGACTTTGCTGGCCGAGGCAGTTCCGACAGCCGCATCGAAGTAAACGATCATAGCTTGCGAACCACCAGCGACCCGACTTTCCTGACGGCTGATAGCTGATAGCTGACGGCTGAAAGCTTGTTCTTATGACCTGGATCAAAATCTGCGGCACCACGAATCTGGAAGATGCACAGACGGCCGTCGATGCTGGCGCTGACGCGTTGGGGTTCGTCTTCTACGAGAAGAGCCCGCGATACATTGAGCCGGAACTAGCGTGCGAAATCATTGGTAAATTACCGGAGAAAACCGAAAAGGTCGGCGTGTTCGTCCATCAGGTCGAGGATTCGATTTGCCGCATTGCCGATGAAGCAGGCCTCACTGCGATCCAGATGCATGGCGACAATGAGGATCCGCACGTGGCAGATCGAATCGTAAAGCGCCGGCCACATCTTAAAATTGTGGTTGGTATCTCGATGCATCACCCTACACCTGAAGGTTTGGCCATGACGTGGGAACCCGATGTGGTTCACGCTTTTCTTGTGGATGCTGGAAACTCGTCGAAGTACGGTGGCACCGGAAAAACCTTCGACTGGCAAACGAGCCGGCCGAGCATTGAAGCGATCGCGAGGCTTGGACGGGTAGTCGTCGCCGGCGGCCTTACTCCCGGCAATGTAACCGAAGCAATCCGTATACTAGAGCCCTGGGGCGTGGACGTAGTTTCCGGCGTCGAGGCGTCCCCCGGCAAGAAAGATCCCGAAAAAGTTCGGGCATTCATCAACGCAGTCCGGCAGTCTGAGATCTAAGCCATGGCAACCGCAAACATCACGAAGAACAAACCAGTGTCGGCCAAGCCTGTGGCTGGACGCTTCGGGGTTTACGGCGGACGCTATGTCCCGGAAACGCTCATGGCCGCGCTCGAAGAACTGGAGCAGGCGTACGAGAAAGCCAAGCGAGACAAGAAATTCCAGCATCGCCTCAACGAACTGCTCCACACTTACGCCGGACGTCCCACGCCATTGTTCTTTGCCCGCAGCCTCACCAAGAAACTTGGCGGCGCGAAAATTTATCTCAAGCGCGAAGACCTGCTCCACACCGGCGCCCACAAAATTAACAACTGCCTGGGACAAGCTCTGCTCGCCGAACGCATGGGCAAGCGCCGCATCATCGCGGAGACCGGAGCGGGACAGCACGGCGTGGCCACGGCCACAGTCTGTGCGCTGCTGGGATTCGAGTGCGTCGTCTACATGGGAACTGAAGACATGCGCCGCCAGGAGCTGAACGTCTTCCGCATGCGTTTGCTCGGCGCGGAAGTACGCGGCGTCGAATCCGGTTCGCGCACCTTGAAAGATGCCATCAATGAAGCCATGCGCGATTGGGTGACGAATGTTCGCACCACGCATTACCTTCTGGGCAGCGTGCTCGGTGCGCATCCCTACCCGACTATGGTCCGCAACTTCCACAAAGTGATCGGCATCGAAGCCCGCGCCCAGATTCTCAAAGCCGAAGGCAAGCTGCCCACGGCAATCATCGCCTGCGTGGGTGGCGGATCGAACTCTATCGGAATCTTTCATCAATTCCTCAAAGACAAGAAAGTAAAACTGATTGGCGTCGAAGCCGGCGGCCGCAGCGAGAAATTGGGCGAACACGCCGCGCGCTTTCGTGGCGGATCACCGGGCGTACTGCAGGGAACGTATTCATACGTGCTGCAAGATGCAGCCGGACAAATCGCCCTCACTCATTCGGTTTCCGCAGGACTCGACTATCCTTCCATCGGCCCAGAGCACGCCTGGATGAAGGACACCGGCCGCGCCGAGTACGTCCCCGCCTCCGATGCCGAAGCGCTCGAAGCCTGCACCCTGCTGGCTCGCACCGAAGGAATTATTCCCGCGCTCGAGTCCGCGCACGCCGTGGCGGAAGTGATCAAGCGCGCCCCGAAAATGAAGAAATCAGAAATCGTGATCGTCAATATTTCCGGTCGCGGGGACAAAGATATTGGGATTCTGAGGGAAAACTTGCAGCTGGATTAGCCTTTTTCTTTTAACAATTCTGCGGCTTTAATTCATGAGCTGACATGAGGGTGTTCGCACAAATCGTCGGCGCCACTCTGCTGTTTGTCGCCCTATTCATCGGCTGGTTCATTATCGCCTCCGATTACGGTGAGGCGGTCACATGCGGAACGTATAGTTTGGTGCAGCAAGACGAGCGTTCGATCCTGACCCTGCGTCCAGACCACACTTTCGCACAACAGGTGAACGCTCCCGGTCAAGTCCGAAATGCTGTCGGCACTTGGCACCGCGTCGGAGAGGGCGGAGTCGCCTTCTCCAAGGAATTCTTGGCGCTGCCGGGACAAGAGCTCGCTCCAGACGGAACAAGCTGGGCCGATATCGAAAAGAAATTCGGCATTCTGGTTCGTCTTCGGCTACGGGAATATCAAGTCGTGTGGTATAGCAAGACCAATCCTTCGACAACCAACACGGTGGAGGGAACCTACCACCGCAACGAGGCCGGCATGCAAACAACTTTGGTCATGAAGGCGGATCATACGTTCAAGGAAACGGTCTCTGGTTCAGCGAAGAGTACGGAGAGTAATGGGACTTGGCGTGAGGATCACGGCGACATCATCTTTTCAAAAGAGTTTCTGAAATGTTCAGGGTACTCGCTCAACGATAATGAATCGGCCATAGCTATGGATCCGAGAGGCTCCAATTTTCTGCAAATCGAAATTGCAGCTGGTTCGAAGTCTGGAGTACCTACTTTTCACAAGAAACAATTTCCGTGGCAGTAATTAGCGTCAGGCATCTCGCTCAGGGTGGAGTCCGATCTAGCCTTCAAAATCAATCATTCGGGTGCCCCGTCCAAGCTCCGTTTGGGCGGGGATTTTCGTCATGCCCGAACGAGATCGCGCCGTTCGAGCCGGGGCAGGGCTTGGATGGATTTCCCTGACTTCTTCTGCGCGAGCCGCAATTCGTAGAGACTCTGCAAATTCAGCCAAAACTCCGCGCTCGTGCCAAAGAAATGGGCGAGGCGCAAGGCGGTGTCGCCCGTGATGGCGCGTGTTCCGTTCAAGATTTGCGTGACCCGATTGGTTGGAACGTCGAGCTTGCGTGCTAACTCAGCCGCGCTCATCTGGAGCGCTTCGAGCTCTTCGGCCAGATGTTCGCCGGGATGAATCGCGGTCAATGCCATAAAACCCCCTCAGTGATAGTCGACTATTTCTACATTGGATGGTCCGGATGTTCCATCCAACCATGCAAAACAGATTCGCCATTGATCGTTGATGCGAATGCTGTACAAGCCCTTGCGATCCCCCGCTAAGGCCTCGAAGCGATTGCCCGGAAGCACCGCCAGGTCCCGAATCGAAGTGGCAGCCTCCAAGCGGTCGAGCTTCAGCTGTGCAGATCGTTCGAATCCCGAGAACGCCTTGACTCGTTTCCCGGCAGCGAAGTCTCGGGTCCTCTTGTCTCGATAGCTGAGGATCACTCTTGCTAAGATTATCCAGTAATTACCCGTTACGTCAAGCGTAATGATTCGGCGGACAGGGTAGCCGGCGCATACTGAGAAGGTTCAAACTTCCGCAATCTGACCTTAGCCATCTACAATGCCTTGGTGCCTATTCGCTTTGACCGCAAACCATCCCTCGTGGCCTACGTCACCTGCGGCGACCCCGATCTCGCGACCACGCGTGAAGTGATCCTCGCCGCGATCAAAGTCGGGGCCGACATCATTGAACTCGGCGTTCCCTTCAGCGAACCGGTCGCCGACGGCCCGGTAATCCAGCGTGCTAGTGAGCGCGCACTCAAGAACGGAACGACACTCGCACAAGTCTTGCAACTGGCGGCGGAGATTCGTGTCCACGCACAATCCACCGGACTGATTATTTTTTCTTATTTGAATCCCATTCTGCGCATGGGAATGGAAAAATTCTGCAAAGTAGCGCGCCTCGCCGGCATTGACGGAGCACTGGTTACGGACCTGCCCGTCGAAGAGTCCGGAGAATACCTGTGCCTGATGCGGCAAAATAATCTCGCGACGGTTTTTCTAGCCGCCCCCACCAGCCCGGACGAACGCCTCAAACAAATTGCTCAGCATTCCACGGGATTCGTCTACGCAGTTTCCCGCACCGGCGTCACCGGAACCCGCCAGCAACCGCCGGAAGAAGCCGAAAAACTGGTCCGCCGCCTGCGCAAATTCACCAAGCTGCCGATTGCGGTAGGCTTCGGCATTTCGACCCCGGAGCAATTCGCCGCCGTCGGAAAATTCGCCGATGGAGCTGTGATCGGAAGCAAAATTGTCGAGACCATCGAGCGGAATCCGGGCAAGGAAGCGGAGTCTGTGGCACAATTTATAAGGTCGTTGGCCGTTGGCCGTTAGTCGTTGGCCAAACAACTTGGTACATTCAGCTTGCAGCGAAGGCAAGAAGCCAACGACCAAGGACGAACGGCCAACGGCGGCTCTATGGACATTTCCGACTGGCGTAAGAAAATCGACGACCTGGACCGCCAACTGGTGAATTTAATCAGCCAGCGGGCGCAGGCCGCCCATGAGATCGGCAAGTTGAAACGCAATGCCGGCATGCCGATTTACGAACCGGACCGCGAGCGGGCAGTTTTTGACAACGCGACCAAGATAAACCCCGGGCCTTTGCCGGACCGCGATCTACTGCGGATTTACGAGCGCATCATGGATGTAATGCGCCAAATCCAGCGCGAAGAAATCGCGCCCCAGGCGGTAGCAGATGCCGCCGGTAGCAAGGAAGTAGATTCAAAAGTAAATGACTGAGAAACGCAGTCAGCCATCAGCACTCAGCCGTAAAGCTGGGGACAAGCTGAGAGCTGACAGCTGAGAGCTGACAGCGACCTATGATTGTTGCCATGCAAGATACGGCGAGTGATGAGCAGATCCAGGACGTGGTTGAACACCTCGTCCGCATGGGATTTGCCGTTCACCGCACCACCGGCGAGCGCCAGACCATTCTCGCGGCAGTCGGCGCGCGCATTGATTTCGATACCCGCAATCTCGAAGTTCTTTCCGGCGTTGAAAAAGTCCACCGCATCAGCGCCCCTTATAAGCTGGCAGGACGCAGCTTCCGTCCCGAAGGCACCGTCATCGAGTTTCCCAACGGCTTGAAAGTTGGCGGCAAGGAAGTCATCATCATGGCGGGGCCCTGCTCGGTGGAATCCCGCGAACAGCTTTTCACCGTCGCCGAATTGATCGCCAAAGCCGGCGCTCGCGCACTGCGTGGCGGCGCGTTCAAACCGCGCAGCTCCCCGTATTCTTTCCAAGGCATGGGCCTCGAGGGCCTCAAACTTCTGCGCGAGGCCGGCGACAAGTTCAAATTGTTGATCATCAGCGAGGTCATGGAAATTTCGCAGATCGACGTGATGCTCCCCTACATTGATATTTTCCAGGTGGGCGCGCGCAACATGCAGAACTTCAATCTGCTGCGCGAACTGGGCAAGGTCAAGAAACCGGTCCTGCTCAAGCGCGGCATCGCCGCCACCATCGAAGAGCTTTTGCTCTCCGCCGAATACATTATGTCGGGCGGCAATTACGAGGTCATCCTTTGCGAGCGCGGCATCCGCACTTTTGAAACCTACACGCGCAACACGCTCGACGTCTCGGCCATCCCGGTGGTTCATAAGCTTTCGCATCTGCCCATGGCGTCCGATCCTTCGCACGGCACCGGACTGCGCGACCAGGTGCCACCCATGGCACGAGCTTCGGTCGCGGCCGGCGCCGATGTGTTGCTCATGGAAGTGCATCACGATCCCGATAAAGCGTTTTCGGACGGCGCGCAATCACTTTACCCAGCACAATTTGCCAAATTGATGGACGAGCTGCGCATGATCGCGCCGGCCGTAGGACGCACCATCGCATAGAATGAAGATTCTTTGATCCCGGAGAATTAAGGATGATGAAACTTCATCGCCACTTCCTGATCGCTCTGTTCGTTTTGGCGCTCGCCTCCCTCACCTTCGCGCAGTCTGCCCCACTCCGCGTGAAACTCGACGATCTGGCCTTCCTTTGTGGCCACAACCGCGGCGAGATGGACGGCGGCATCATTGACGAACACTGGAGCGAAGTCGGCGGCGACAGCCTGATCGGCATGTTCCGCTTCATCAAAGAGGGCAAAGTCCAGCGCTATGAATTCCTCGCCATCGAGGAGGCGCCGGAAGGTACGGTTCTCCGCATTCGTCGTTTCAGCCCCGGACTCACGCCTTGGGAGCCCGACCATGACCAGACCCACACCTTGCCGCTGATCAGCTTCAAGCCGGGAGAAGCCGTTTTCCAGCGCGCCGATAAAGCCACCAAGATCACTTTCCGCAGCACCAGCAACAGCACTCTTGAAGTCACCGTCGAACGGGCAGGCAAGAAGGCCGACGTCTTCGCCTACGCGCACAACGCGGAATGAGCGGCATGCCCATTCGCCAAATCACCATCGTCGGCACCGGCCTGATCGGCGGCTCGCTCGGGCTGGCCCTGAAAAAGCGCGGCTTCACCGGCCGGATCATCGGCTGCGATCGCGCTCCGGTGCTGGAACGCGCACGCGCCAAAGGCGCAATAGATGAAGGCCACGTCCATCCCGCGGACGCCGCGCGCGGCAGCCAGGTCATCGTGCTGGCGACTCCGGTTGGCTCCATTATTGAAATGGTCGAGCGCCTGGGCCCGGCCACGTCACCGAAAACTTTGCTCACTGATGTGGGCAGCACCAAGGGTGAAGTTCTCGCCCAGGCAAAGAAAGTCTTCGGCAAAAATGTTGGACGCCGCTTTCTCGCCGGACATCCCATGGCGGGCAAAGAGCAAGCCGGCGTAGACTTCGCCGATCCTGACTTATTTCAAGGCGCGGCATGGTTTTTCACTCCCGTCGCCGGTCAGAATCTTCACGAAGGACTCAGCGGAGAATTCATCGCATGGGTAGAAAAATTAGGCGCACGCATTGCCAGCCTCGACGCCGACGCCCACGATCAGCTCTGCGCCTGGATCAGCCACCTGCCGCAACTGATTTCCACCGCGCTGGCCGCCACATTGGTCGATGAATACGGCGATGACGCCCCGCTGCTCGACGCCGGTGGCCGCGCACTGCGCGAGATGACCCGCATCTCCGCCAGCCCTTACTCGATGTGGCGCGACATCGCACTCACCAACAAAAAGAGCATCCAGAAAGCTTTGCATAAGTTGGAACAGCGCCTGGCCCACATCCGCGAAAATCTCGACACCCGCGAACTCGCCATGGAATTCGAACGCGCGCACCATCTCAGAAAGATCTCACAGCAACATCCCTCACCACGGAGGCACGGAGACACAGAGAAGAAAAAACATTGAGACCAATTTCAGATTTAGGATTTTAGATTTCAGATTTTCTCTGTGCCTCTGTGTCTCTGTGGTGAAAAGTGTTCTAAAATCGCTTCCTGATGAACAAAGTAGTCGCCAACGCCGATGAAGCCGTCAAAGATGTTTTCGACGGCGCCACCATCATGGTCGGCGGCTTTGGCCTGTGCGGCATGCCGGAAAATCTCATCCGCGCCCTGGCCCGCAAAGGCGTCAAGAACCTGAACACCATCAGCAACAACGTCGGCGTCGACGGACTCGGCATGGGCCTGCTGCTCGCCGCCGGACAAATTCGCTATCACATCGGCACTTATGTCGGCGAGAACCGCTTGCTGGAGCAGATGGTCCTGCAAGGCACCATCAGGCTCGACCTCATTCCGCAGGGAACATTCTCTGAGCGCATTCGCGCCGGCGGCGCAGGCATCCCCGCGTTTTATACTCCCGCCGGATTCGGCACCATGGTGGCCGAAGGCAAAGAAACCCGCGAATTCGACGGACGCCCCTACGTCATGGAACACGCGCTGAAGGCCGACTTCGCCTTCGTCAAAGCATGGAAAGGCGACAAGTGGGGCAATCTGGTATATCGCAAGACAGCGCGGAATTTTAATCCCATGATGGCCACCGCCGCCAAGATCACCATTGCCGAAGTCGAGCACCTGGTCGAAGTCGGCGAACTGGAACCCGACTTGGTCCATACGCCGAGTGTCTACGTAAAACGAATCTTCCAGGGAGAAACGTTCGAAAAAGTGATCGAAAGAAGAACCGTGCGGAAAGCAAGTTAAGTCATGTCCACCACCCCCAAACCCGGCAAAGACCTAGACAAGCGCGACCGCATCGTCCGCCGCATTGCCCAGGAACTGCGCGACGGATTCTACGTCAACCTCGGCATCGGCATGCCCACGCTCGTTGCCAACCACGTCCCCGCCGGCATGGACGTCATCCTCCAATCCGAAAACGGCATGCTCGGCATCGGCCCCTATCCCATAGAAGGCGAAGAAGACTGCGACCTCATCAACGCCGGCAAAGAAACGGTCAGCGAGATGGCAGGCACCGCTTATTTTTCCAGCGCCGATTCTTTTGCCATGATCCGCGGCGGCCACATCGATCTCAGCGTGCTCGGCGCCATGGAAGTCGATGAACAAGGCAACCTAGCCAACTGGATGATCCCCGGCAAAATGGTCAAAGGCATGGGCGGCGCAATGGATTTGGTAGCCAGCGCTCGCCGCGTAGTCGTGGCCATGGAGCACACCAACAAAGACGGTCAACCGAAAATTTTGAAGAAGTGCACCCTGCCGCTGACTGGAGTGAAGGTCGTGCACATGATCGTCACCGAGATGGCGGTCATCCAGGTCACGCCGCAAGGTTTAATGCTGGAAGAAATCGCACCGGGGCTGACTCCCGAAGACGTGCAGAAAGTTACTCAACCAAAACTAATCATCAGCCCAACCCTAAAACCCATGTCATCCTGAGCGGAGTTTCTGTTTCGCAAAGCGAAGCAGAAACGGAGTCGAAGGACCCCTACAATCTGCACTTCCCGTCGCTATCTCTGAACGTTGGGACTGAGCTCTCGCACCCAATAAAAACCCTTCAGCCCGCCAGAGTTTGCAATTTTTAGGGGTCCTTCGACTCCATGCGAAGTGCGCTACGCGCAATTCGCACTGCGCTCAGGATGACAAGTGTCGAGGCAAGTGACGAAGGTTGGCAATCTCCACAGACCTCAATCCCCGCTCTTCACCCGCGCCGCTTCAAACTCATCACCCTTCTGCCATCCCACAACATTCGGCTGTGTCGCCGCCTCCCATCCCAACGCAAATCCAAAACGCGCCATGACTGCATCGGCGGTGAAGTCCATGCTCTCGTGATACTCATCGCTCGGCTGGTGATAGTGCTTGGTGGTGTAGTCTTCCGCCTGCTCCAGGCCCCAGGCTTCATCGTGACCTTTATATTTCATTCCGGAATTCACCGAGAAAGATGGAATCCCCACCCGCGCCAAACTGAAGTGGTCAGAACGATAGTAGTGCCCGGCCTCAGGCTGGGCATCGGGACGAATGGCCAGCCGGAATTCTTTCGCCATGGCTTCCACCGTGGGATAAAACGTGGTCCGCTCGGCTCCGGAAACTTCCACTTCCTGTGGCGAGCCGATGGGTGGAATGTCGTCGTAATTAAGATCAAGCGCAATCTTCCCCGCCGCAATCGGCGGATGCTTGCCTAAATATTCTGAACCCAGCAGTCCTTGCTCTTCCGCCGTGACTGAAGCAAACAGAATCGACCGACGCGGCTTCTCCCCGGCCTGGGCAAACACTCGCGCCAGTTCGAGAATAATGCCGCAGCCAGTGGCGTTGTCCTCGGCGCCGTTGTAAATGTTGTCGCCCGGCATATCAGGACGAATTCCCAAATGATCGTAGTGCGCGGTGTACATCACGGCTTCATCTCGCAGCTTCGCATCCGATCCCGGCAGCAGCCCCAGCACATTATTCGATTCAAACGGACGCACCTTGCTCACCATCTGCGCCTTCAACTTCACCGGCAGGCTCACGGGATGAAAGTCGCGCGACCGCGCATCCGCCATCATTTTGTCGATGTTCATGCCAGAAGCTGAAGCTAGTTCCTTCGCCACATCCAGATGCACCCAGGACGCGACTTTCAATTTCGGCGATCCATCCAGCTTCAAATACGATTTCTCCCCGGAATTCGAATTCCGCACCACTTCCCAGGGATAACTCGCCATCTCCGTCTTATGGATCAGAATCACGCCCACCGCGCCCTTGCGCGCCGCCTCTTCGTATTTGTAAGTCCAGCGCCCGTAGTAGGTCAGCGCCCGTCCCTTAAAGAACTTCACATCATCCGAAGGCGGCTCATTCACCAGCATGAGCAGGACCTTGCCTTTTACGTCCACGCCTTTGTAATCGTCCCACTTGTATTCCGGCGCCTCGATGCCGTAGCCAACGTACACAATGTCGGCGTCCACCTCGGACCGCGGCTGCTGCGTCTGGTCGTATGCAACATATTGATCGAGTACTTTGAGATCCATTGCTGCGCCGTTTGCAGGCGCCAGGGAAAACGTCGTCGCCGCATCCGGTGTAATGCCAACCATTGGAACCTTCTGTAAATACGTCCCGTTGTCCCCCGCCGGCTTCAAGCCGTATAGCGCAAATTGCGTCGCGATGTACTCGGCGGCAATGTCGCCGCCGCGCTGGCCGGTGCCGCGCCCTTCGAGCAGGTCATGCGATAGATAGCGGACGTGCCAGCGGATATGCTCAGGGTTGATCGTCTCCAACGCCGCGATCGCCGGCCCGGGAAGGTGCGCCGCGGCCTCCTGATCTCGCTTGTGCGTTTGTGCCGCCAGACTGCAAACCGCAAGAACTCCGAAAAGCACGATCATGCTCTTTCGCATGCTGCCAGGCTCCTGATATACGTAAATATGACCGAGAATTTTCTATTGTACGGGAATGCAGATAGAAGCAACCCAGGAATTCCAGCCCCATGGTGACCAGAAGTTCTACTGGATACCGCCCATTTGGCCCTGACTCTTCGTGGTTCCTGTCCCCAACGATCACTCGGCGAATCGTTTACCGCGCCGCTTTCCGCATTAACAATGCCGTGTGCGCCGCCGTGGAAGAGCGGGCCTTCCAGGCCCGCGTTGTGAAGCGAGGGCGATTTACGCGGCGCTGAAGGCGCCGCTCTTCCACGGCACTCCAAGCGTCTTGAAAACAAACGCTGCCGGTTTTAGCTGCTCGATTTTGCTTGGCCCGCGACCGCGGGCTAGTTTTTCGACCCTCAACCAGCCCGGGATTCAGGCACCTGTTCGCTGGGTTGGAACACGGGCTTGGCAGTCTGGCCCGAAGATTTGGCTGCCCTCGCATTGATCTCTTCGATTTCTTTCTTCACCCAGCCGACGCTGGAAATTTCGATCTCGCCATCCTGATCGATCCAGAAACATCGTCGGGACGTTGGTCAGTCCGTAGGCATTCGAAACGGGATAGGTGTTGGGATCGTCGAGCAATACTGGAAACGTCACGCCGAACTCTTGCAGGAAAGCTGCGGTGTCCTGTCTCCCATTCTGCGAGATACCAACGATGGTCACATTCTTGCTCGCATAAGCCTTAAAGATTCTCTGCAGGAACGGAAACGCAAACTGGCATACCGGACAGGAAACCTTGAAGAACGCCAGCACCACGGGCCCGCGCGCCAGTTCTTCGCTTAGCGAGAACTTCCCGCCATCAATCGTCGGCAGCGTAAAATCCGGTGCTTTCGTGCCTGACGTGAGTGCAGCCATGTTGCCTCCTCCGAAAATGTTGCGGACCCAGCTCATGGATGGTTTCCTACTTATAGTTTAGATGATCTTCTCTTAGATGATCTTGGCAGCCCGCAAAATCTTTCGTGCCAACCCAGTCAATGGCAGACTCTCGATACGGTTCCTCGCAATCCACTTCCCTGCACTTCCATCCGGCGCAGACGCCCGTCTCACCCGCACCGTGTAGTCCGTCACCGTAATCGAATGCCGCAAGGTCAAAACGCCCTCGCCATTCTTGTCATTCCGATTGAGCTTCAGCTCATGAGGAATCCGCTTTCCTGTCCTGTCCACCGCCGTCTCCGGCAGTTCCCACATACCCGGCATCAGTGACGCATCTTTCGCACGCTGCACCAGGAGAACCGACCCGTTGCGGCAATCGAGCGCGTAGTAAATTTCTTTTTTCGTCTGACGAGTTGGCTTCTCCAGCTTTTCTAACTCCCCGCGCGTGACACACCACGGATTCACCGGACACATCAGGCACATCGGCTGCCGCGGCAGGCAGACCGTTGCTCCCAATTCCATCATCGCCTGATTGAAATCGCCGGGACTTTGGCGGTCCAGCAATTCTTCAGCGGTCCGCCACGAGTCTTCTTCAGCAAGCCTATTTCCAAGAAGGCGCCCGAGCACGCGCTCCACGTTGCCGTCCACGACGGCTATCGGTTCGCCATACGCGATGCTGGCAATAGCCGCTGCCGTGTAGCGGCCGACTCCGGGCAGCACGCGCAAGTCTTTCGCGCTGCCGGAAAACTTCCCCTCATGTTCTTTCACCACGACTCTGGCCGCCGCATGCAGCATGCGCGCCCGCCGGTAATAACCGAGGCCGCTCCACGCCGCCAGCACCGTGGCTTCCCGCGCCGACGCTAATTTCTCGATCGTCGGAAAACGATGCAGAAATTTCTTGTAGTACTCGATCACCGCCGCCACGCGCGTCTGCTGCAACATGATTTCAGAAACCCACACCCGGTAAGGATCATGATCACGCCGCCAAGGCAAATCACGCCCGTTCTGGTCGTACCAGGCGAGCAGTCGCCTACGGAACGAGCGCATTACCTTGGGATTTTCAGTCAGGGAGATGGTTTTCAAGATGGAGGGCACGGCGTGATTGTATCGTGGCCCGAGTCTTGGTTTGGCCAACGACGCACGACCAACGACCAAGGACGGGGCCACCACCGTGCTCAAGCAGATGCACAGCGGTTGACCCCAAGCCCGGAGCAGGAAATAATCAAACCTATGGACGACTTTAATCGCAAAGTGGAAAGCGCTGCCGAGCGCGCCAGTAAAACTGTCGGCGAAGCCGCCGAGCGGCTGGAAAAAGAATCCGCCGAAATGATCAAGTATCTCAACGACGAAGTGGTGCCCGCGGTCCGCCAAAAATCCACCCAGGCTCTGCGCGTGGCCGCCACGAAGATGGCCGAACTGGCCGACTACATGGAAAAGCACTCGCCCAAAAAATGAGTCACCAATTTTTGCATGTAGCCCCGGCAGACACCATAAGCTCTTGTCGTTCCGAGCGAAGCCGAGGAATCCGCTTTCCCTTGCGGATGGCAATGGTCTGTCTTCTTGCCGCCCTCCTGACCAGTTGCTCCCACCAGCCGCAAACCGCGCAAGTGCCGCCGCCACCAACGATCACAGCGACAGGGCCGACGACCACTCGCACACCGACGGCAGCAGAACCTGATAAAGCCCAGCCCTCCGAAGACACGAACGACAACGAAGCTCTCCGCCTTCCTCTCGACGCCAAGCCCCTCGCCGTCGAAACCGGACGCGCCAGCTGGTACGGCGCGCCTTTTCACAATCGCCGTGGATCGAATGGCGAGCTCTACAACATGAATGCTATGACGGCGGCGCATCGCACTCTGCCTCTCGGTTCGATTGTGCGAGTCACCAATGTAAAGACCGGCAACTCGGCCGTAGTGCGCATCACCGATCGCGGGCCTTTCATCGAAGGACGAATTCTGGATCTCTCATTCGCCGCCGCCAAAAAGATCGACGTCTGGGGGCCCGGGATCGCAACCGTCCGCGTGGAAGTGCTGCAAACCCCCGCCCCGCTCGACACCGGCGGACGCTGGGCGGTGCAGATCGGCGGATTTGGAGAAGAAGACGCTGCGCGCGACCTCGCCGATCACCTCACTCACCGTTATCACACCGCCAAAGTCTTGAGCTTCAATAGTCCTGCCGGGGATTGGTGGATACGAGTGCGCGTCCAGAACGACGACCGCAAACGCGCCGAAGAAGTCGCCCGCGATACGCGGACTGAGCAGGGTTCGATTTTCTTGGTTAGGTTGGATTGAAATGACTGATTGCCTGTTCTGCCGCATCGTTGCCGGCGACATTCCCGCCAAGAAGGTTTACGAAGACGAGCATACCTTCGCGTTTGAAGATCTCAATCCACAGGGCCCGACCCACGTGCTCATTGTTCCCAAGAAGCACATTCGCGGATTGAAAGAAGCCACAGCGGAAGAAGCTGAGATCGTGGGACGCTGTCATCTCACTGCCGCCCACATCGCGCGCGCGCGCAACATCGAGGAAGGCTATCGCACCGTGCTCAACGTCGGGCCCAAATCGGGACAATCGGTTTTCCACCTGCACGTGCACCTGATCGGCGGGCGGGATTTGACCTGGCCTCCCGGCTAGGAAAACAACATCAATAACTTGCAACGGTTTTCAATAACTTAGGGATATTGCGGATTTTCTCGGATGCATCCGCAGCCTGTCCGCTTTCTGAAATGCCGTTTCCCAGCGTTTCCAGGGCTCTGTCGCGATGATTCGGAGTGAGGACACAGCAAGGGACATCGGGGCGGCAAACTCGCCCAAAACGAACGCTTGATACTCCAGCGTCGTTTATTATCTCTCAGCTATTATTCTCCGCTACTGGGTCGCTTCCTCTTCGGGTGCGCCGTGACGGCGCAACAGTTGTGGCAGGTTCTGCGAAAATGCCGAACGGGGGAGGACCATGTCACATCCCACTTCGTGCGCTTTCTGCTTCAAGTCTCCCTGTACGTGCGAAAGGAATCCGATGATTGAAGCTTTCTTCATCTTGCTCTTGAGTTTGGGGATCAGGGTAAGGGGCTTGGCGTTGACGTTGTTCATGTCGAAGATGATGAGTGAAGGCGTCTCTTCGCCATTCTCTTTCACCCGGTCGAGCAAATCTTTTTCCGATTTCACAAACTCGACTTTCACATTGAGCTTGCGCGCCGTTTCCTGAATCTTGGCCTGGAAAAATAGATCGTCGACGAAAGCAAAGATTCGCGAAGCTGCGTCTTCCGCCTGCTGCGGCAGCGGGTCGGGATCGACGGGAGCATAAGCTGCAGCAAATCCGGGACGCTGCCGTCCGGGGCGCGCGCCGTTGCCGTTCATCGCGGCACGATAGCTGTGGTCCATGGGCGCGCTGTAGATGCCGCCGCCGGTTTGCTGACGATCGCGGCCGGCGCCACCACCAGGCTGACCACCACGATTGGGCGGACGACGTCCGCGCCGCCGCCGGTTTCTCCCTCCTCCGCCTCCGGAGGGACCTCTGGGTCCAGGTCCAACATTCATATTTTTGTTCTCGTTTTACAAGCCTGCGTTTAAGTCCGCCGAAAGGGGACTGGATTTTGTTGCCCTGTACTGACCACGTTCCGGGTGGTGCTTCGCATCGCGCACATACTTACGACGCGCGTAAAAAAACCAATGCGGCTGGAACTCACTGGTGAATGATCTTTTGTCCGTTTGGCGCGCCTGGAGCCAGGGGGCGCGAAAGGCCTGCTAGAGAGCATGGCCGCTGGGAACACTTGAATGGTACCGCTCATGGATGATGGAACGCAAGGGCAAAGTCAAGATAGTTTTGCACAGAAGTAATGGGAAGGCGGTCGCCTGATTCGGTCAGGATAGATTCACAAAGACCACGCATCCGGCTTCCGTGGTTCCCACGTCTCGCAAATGCGACGAGACATGGGGCACCCCCATTGGGATGGTTGAATCGTTCGACCCTGGGTGTACAATTTTTCCGCTTTCTGGACTACAACGCAAAACAAGAAACATCTTTGTACGGAGGCACCATGGCGACGACGGCTTTACCACGAAGCAACACGCAGGGAATCCGAGGCGCGCAATACGATAATTACTTTTTTTCGGGCATGGCGTTCCTGATTCTGGTCACGGTGGTGGTCGGCTTTGCCCGGACTTATTTTCTGGCCGGGATGCTTCGCGCTCCGCTGCCCAATGTGCTGATCCACATTCACGGCGCGGTTTTTTCGTGCTGGATTCTTTTGCTGATCACGCAGACGGCGCTGGTTTCGGCCGGCCGGGTGGACATTCATCGCAGGCTCGGCCTGGTGGGTTTCGGGCTGGCGTGTCTGATGGTGATCCTCGGGACTTTGGCCGCCAGCAATTCCCTAGCGCGGGGGTTCGCGCCGTTCGGTTCCGGATTCGATCCCAGGACGTTCTATGTCATCCCCATCAGTGACATGGTGATGTTTGCGATTCTGGTGTTTTTCGCTTACCGCGAACGCATCCATCCCTCGGTCCATAAACGGCTGATTCTGATTGCCACCATCGCGCTTATGGACGCGCCCACCGGGCGTCCGCCTTTCAACGTGATCACGGGCCGTGCGTTCTTTGACTGCACTTTCATCTATATTTTTCTGTTGCTGCTGGTGGGCTACGATCTTTGGTCCACGCACAAAGTGCAGCGCGCGACCATCTGGGCTGGGTTGTTTGTGTTTCTTGCGGACCAGGTCCGGGTTCCCATCGGGATGACTCATGCCTGGCTTGGGTTTGCCGGTTGGGTACAGGGTGTGGCCCGGTCTTTTCATTGATTCATTACCGATAGACGATTAAAAGGCTTCGCTTTCCACGTCCGTGGTTCCCACGTCTCGCAAATGCTGCGAGACATGGGGCACCCACAGCATATTGAGGGAAGGTAAAATCTTATCCTCCGCTGACTTGCCTTGCCCATTGCATGGCTTGCCAGTAGTTTTCTGCGATTTCGCTTTCGCTCAGGTGGAGTTGCTTGGCCAGGGCGCTGGTGTTTTCCCAATCGCCGGATTCGCGGGCCAGCATCAGTTGATAGAGCGGGCGCAGGGAGCTGGCTCCGCCCAGGAGCGCGGCTTTGGTCTGCTGATCAATGGGAACTTTTTCCAGCACTTTAGCCATCGGGGTTTCGAGGATAGCTTCCATCATGGAAAGCAGGCCCATGAGGAACAGGTCGGACTCGCCGTGCGGGACTTTGGGCGCGAGCAGCTCGCAAAAGCGGGCGCGAATCAGGGCCGAGAGCACGAGTTCGCTGGATTTGTCCTGGCCGGCGGCGAGCGTGGCCACCAGCCGGATCCAGCGGCGGGCCTCGCGTTCGCCAAGCATGGAAAGAGCGTGGCGCACGGAGTGGATTTCATTGGCAAACCCGAACACGGCGGAATTCAAGTAGCGCAGCAAACGGTAGCAGAGCGAAGCTTCGCTCTTGATAATCTCTTCCACCTCGCGGGGATCGAGCTCGGGACGCGAAACCGCCTGCAACATGCGCACGTAGTTCAAACGGTTGGAAGGTATCTCGCGCGCCTGCATTAACTCGGGCTTGCGAAAGAAGTATCCCTGGAAATAAACAAAGCCGGCTTTTCTTGGCGGCCAGGAACTGGTCGCGGGTTTCGACTTTCTCGGCCAACAGGCGGCTGCGCCAGGGGCCATAGCGCTTGACCATGGAGGCGGCCACTTCGAATGGTGTGCGCTGCATGTCCACCTTGATGATGTCGGCCAAATCGGTGAGCGGCTCGCGGGGATCGCCGATGCTGAAATCGTCAAGCGCAATCAGATAACCGCCTTCCTTCAGGCGCTGGCAGGCGGCTTTCACCAGATCGTCGGCGGGAACCATTTCCAGGATTTCCACCACGGTCTGCGCGGATGGCAGCAGGGTCACGTAATCCTTCAACAGGATTTCGCGGGTGCAATTGATGAAGGCGCGCTTGCCATCGCACAACATATCGAGCCCCATCAGGATGGAAGTGTCGAGGGTGCTGCGCGAGGCGGCTTCGGGATCGGTGCTGCGGAAATAGTCTTCGATGCCGTCGCGAAAAAGCAGTTCGTAGCCGAAGACTTTTTCGTCGCCGGTGAGAATGGGCTGACGGGCCACGAAACGCGATCCCGGATGAGGCGCTTTGCCGCCAGCAAGGATGAGAGCTGATTTGGGAGCGGTCACCCCTGCTCTATCGGCAAAATCGGCGCGAAGTTTAGCCGGCGGCGAATTTTGGGAGATCGAACTGTCTTGGTGGCCTTTGCGACTCCTTGGCGCTCTTTGCGGTCAAGAGATCTTAACCGCAAAGGTCGCGAAGTTGACGCAAAGAAGGCAAAGCTGAAACCTATTTCACGGTGACGGAAACATTCAGCGTGCGCGAGATGCTGCCACTGACGGCTGACACCACCACGGTGTAGTTGCCGGCGGGAGTGCCAGGATTGGTCGGGCCGGTGCTGCTGCTGCCTCCGCCGCAGGCGACGCCCGTAACCGCGAACGCCAGCAGGACCATGCCAAACATGGCCGTGTATTTGCGGCGGCGCGAAGGAACGCCCATTACCAGGACCCCGGCGAACAGGCCTCCGCCACTGGCGGCAAACCAGCCCATGCCGCGATTCGCGGCTGAGAACGTGCCAGGGACAAAATGTGCAGCGGTCGTATTCACCGTCAACGTGGTTGTGGTGTTCGTACCGTTGACTGTGACCGAAGCCGGAATGGAACAAGTAATCAGCGCGGTGGCCGATGAGGGCGGCGTACAGGTCAGATTCACCGTCCCGTTGAAGCCATTCAGCGCGTCCACGGTGATGGTGGAGCTACCCGCGCCCCCCGCGGACGCAATGCTTACAGTGGTGCCGCCTACGGTGTAGGTTGGCGTGGTGGAATATCCGGGCCAGTTGGTCACCAGGTTGTAAACCTCAGGGGTGCCGAGGCCGCTGGCCTGGTCATAACCCACAGCTGCGCTGTAACCGTACTGGAAAGGGCTAGACGCTGGGCATCCGGTTGTGTTCTTGGTGCAGGGGACAATGTTGTTGCCGGTGGTGATGTCATGAAAAGTGGCGGGCGTGTTTTTGGCCAGCGGGTAAAGCGTGAGATTCACATTACCCTGGCCGGACGCAGAGTTTGTCGCCTGGTTGATCAGAGCCAGAATACCCGCAAATGTGGGCGCTCCCGCCGACGTTCCGCCTACCAGGTACAACTCGCTGTTGGCACTGATAAAACCATCGGTGCACGCGGTTGCGCTGCCTATCGGGGTCGAACAAAACAAGTAAGGATCGTGGTTATTCGAGGCGTTTAGAGAAATATCCGGAACGTTGCGGCCGCTGCTTAATACACCGGTAACACCAGTCTGCCAGCTGGGCAACGAAAAAAACGTGCTGACTCCGCCGCCGCCGGCATCAAGAGCACCTTGCTCACTGGTATCGTTCCATACCTCTTCCCCGATATACATCAGAGCCGAGCCGCCATTGGCGTCGGTGACAGCGCTCCAGTAGGCGTTGGGATTACTCACATCGGCGAGGAATTCGCTACCGCCTACGGCGGTGACTTCAGGAACGGCGCCGGGCACATCGACGGCAAGCCCCTGGGTGGCGCTGGCGGTACCGTTATCGTCGCAGTCCGCGGCCCCGGAATCGCCGGCTGCAGCGGTGACGGTGGTTCCTTCGGAGTTGGCCATCTGGACAGCCTGCTGCACGTCCTGGGCAAAAGCTATTCCATTCGCCGCCTCGCAGGCCCCATAGCTGATGCTGATCACCGGGGCGAGTGGTGGCAATACAACGTTGTTGGTACTGGGATCGAGGGCATAGAAAAATGAATCGAACACGTTGCCCGAAGTTGAACCCACGGTGACAAAGAGAATCGTGGCATTCTTGGCAACCGCCCCCGACCATTCCAGATCGAGGTCGGCTTCGCCGAGGTCATCGGCGGATGTAATGACCGGGGTCCCGGTGCCGGGCACGGTCACGATGGTGGGGTTATTCGTGCTCAAGCCGGCGGCGCTGCGAAACGAGGTAACATCACTCATTTTGATCGCGGTCTGACCCATCACGGCGATGGTCTGGCCGGTGCCGTCGATTCCGATGTCGTAGAGCCTTTGAACGTCATAGATGGTGGCAAAATCCTCCGGGGCGAGAAAATTCTCGCCTTGCGAGACGGTGTAGTGCGGCGAAACCGCCGCCTTACGCCTGGTGATAAGCCTCGGCTTGGGACGGAAGTCGTTGAGACCACGGAAACCCAGCACTGCCTGGGCAAAAGCTACGGGTACGGAAAGCGCGCCGGCGTTGGCAAAGTGTTTTTCGCCGTTCACTTCATATTGATGAATTGGGCTGTGGAATGCGGATTCGATCTGCGCGGCGGTGCCGGAAAACAAAATCCGGGTGCGGCTGCCGGGCGTGCTGTCCACGGTGAAGCCCTGCGACTGGAGCCAGGTGGAAATCTTTTCGATGTCATTTCGGGTCATGCTGAAGCGGTCGGCGTATTGCTCCGGGGTCAGCCATTTGTGATAGTTGGGCGAGGTGCTGTCCTGCTGTTCGGCGAGCAAAGTGTCCAACGCCTGCTGCTGGGAGGGCGATGGTTTGAAGACCATCGAGATTCCGTGGAGCTGCATGCTTCCGTCCACCGGGCCGCGGTCAAACTCCGGCTTGGCCATGGGATGCGCCGAGCCGCGGATGGCCGTGAACTGGGCATTGTCGATGGCTTGCACAATGCGGTTTTGCGGCGCGCTCTGGGCAAAAGCAACCAGCGCGATCAGCAGAAACAGGACAACGCTTACACACTTAGGCAAACGGGCCACGGAAATTTCCTCCCTCAAAACAAACTTGTCGTATCTAGTCGTATCTAACAGTGGATTCAAAGCGGTCCACGAAAGATGTACATGGAACACTTTTTACAAATTGCTTACACCAGAAATAGTAGCTGCGCGATCAGGTTTGCTGCGGTTACGGAAGCAGGTGAACCACTGGAAGAGATAACCGATGACCAATATTTACGAGCTGCGATTTGCCGCCTGGGTGAGAAGACGTCCGATCAGGGTCACGGGCAGGAACAGAATTTGAATGGGAAGAAGCAGCAGCGCGGTCAGGCAACCCATGGGAATGGGCGGCACGCTGGCGTGGGGACGAAGTGGGCGGATGGGAGAATTCATAAAATAAGAATAACCCGCCCGCCGGGTAGGCCGCCAACGCGAGCACTTGTGATTATGAGAAGCTGGAGCCTGGGTCGCGTTGTTCTTTTCGAACTTCTCATGACGCTGCGAAGATTTGCAATCCTGGCCGTTCAACTCATCCCGTTTCTGCTATTAACGCTGGCGGGATGGGGATGGGATGACTGGAGAGGTTTTTTCAGCCATCCAGCGCGCGCGGGATTGATCGCTGCCATAGTTCTGGGCGCTGGATTGGTCTTGCGGTTTCAACTCGATTTGCAACCGCTGCGGCGAGGGCGTTCGGTGGTGGGAAGTCAAACTTTGGTTTTGCTGGTTTTGGTTTTGACGTCACTCTTCCTGGTCTGGTTCCTGCCTTTTGCCGATCGGCGGGAGATGCTCAGATTCACTCAGCATCCGTTCCTCCGGTATCTCGGTTTGGTGATGTGTTGTCTTGGGATCGCCGTTCGGCTGCTGGCACTGGCAAAACTCGGGCGGCATTTCAGCGCGTATGTCACTTTGCAGGACGACCATCAGCTGGTGCAGTCGGGGATTTACGGAATAGTCCGGCATCCGCTTTATTTAAGTCTGTTGCTGGCTGCGTCGGGGTTTGCGCTGGTGTTCGCCAGCGTGTTGGTCTGGCCGATTCTGCTGGTGGCGGCCGCCTTCGTGACCATTCGAATTCGCGAGGAAGACAATTTGCTGGAATCGCGCTTTGGAGTGGAGTTTCGTGAATATCGCGGGCGCACCGGGGCGCTGCTGCCACGGGTCGGCTAGGAACCTTTCGAGCTAGACCTCAGGCGCTGAAGCGCGGGTTCGAATCGGACAGATTCACGGCACGGCTGGAAGTCGGGCCCTTCCCTTCGCCGGAGCTCCTCGCTGTCTTTAGTCGGGAACCGGGGTCACTAACAGGGGTTACGGCGGTAATTTCGATGGTGGGCGCTATAGGATTCGAACCTATGACTTCCACCGTGTGAAGGTGGCACTCTACCGCTGAGTTAAGCGCCCGCAAGGGATCAGCCGCTATATTGTAGCAAATGAACAGTTTTCTGTGACCTTTGGGCGTGTTAGCCTAGTCCCGGGCAGCTCCCCCGGCTGTAGCCGAAACCGGCATGGGGGAGACTTACCGCAGCCATCCGATGACCGGCAACAGCAAACCCGTGAAAACGCCTGTACCTTCCTCTCCGGATGGGACTTCGGGGCTGCCGCCGGAGCCGGACGAAGCGCAACTTCCGGCTGCGGAACGGGTTCATTCCAGTGTGAGCAGCATTGCCATGAATCGCGGGTTGCTCGGGATGGCGGGCGCCACCCAGGATGCCGTCGCAGCCGCCGGTGTGTCCCCTGAGACCACCAGCGATGCCGACATCATGCTGCGGGTGAAAACCGGGGATGACTCGGCGTTCGAGTACCTGGTACAGAAGTATCGCCGGCCGATGGTGAGTTTCATGTTCCGCATGGCGCATAATTCCGCCGTCGCGGAAGATTTGGCGCAGGAAGTTTTTCTGCGGGTGTATCGTTCGCGAGAGAGTTACGAAGCCAGCGCGAAGTTCACGACGTGGTTGTATCGCATCGCGACTAATTTGGCGGTGAATCATGCGCGCGACACGCGGCATGAGCGTCCCGAGAACACGGTGAATCTGGATGAGCCGGACGCCGACACCGGGCAGACCATGGATCTGGCCGATGGCTCGTTGACGGCGGAAGAAGATCTGGTACGGCGGGAACGGCTGGCGGCGATCCGCCAGAAGGTGCAGGCGCTGCCGGAGCGGCAGAGAATGGCGGTGGCCATGCACAAGTATCAGCAGATGGATTACAAGCAGATTGCCGAAGTTTTGAAACTGAGTGAGTCTGCCACCAAGTCGTTGCTGTTCCGCGCATATGAGACGTTGCGTGAGCAGCTTAAAGAGTTTGTGTAAGAAGTTTGTGAGTGAAGAAGGAAATGGTTATGAACTGCAAAGACATTCGCGAATTGATGCCGGACCTGGCCGCCGGATTGAGCGCGGCCACGCCCGAAGTGAACGATCACATTCACTCCTGCGCCGGGTGCACGGAGAAGTTGAACGAGTTTCGCCAGACCATGGCGCTGCTCGATGAGTGGCAGGCGCCTGAGCCTTCCCCGTATTTTGATACGCGACTGCATGCGCGTTTGCGGGAGGAAGCGGCTAAGCAGCCAGTGGGCTGGTTGCACTGGGTTCGCAAGCCCGCGTTCGCACTCTCGCTGGCCCTGGCAATGGTGGTGGGCGTGACGTTGTTCCAGAACGATGGCGGCAAGCCGCCGGTGGATGCTTCTCCGGTAGCGGAGATCGGCACGCCGGTGGGAGATTTGCAAGCGCTCGACAAGAACCATGATTTGTATTCGGATTTTGATGTGCTCGATGAGTTGCAAGTGCAGTCGGATGTATCGGCGAATCCGTAGTCAGCAGTGGGTGATGAGAAGGCGGGGGAAATGTTCCGGGGAAAACATAGTACGGTGCGGGCGGCAGTCAGCGTGCTTGTATTGACGCTGGTCGGCGCTGCTCCGTCCCTGGCGCGAGAACAGCGTCACGCGGCACCCCCGGCCCGGCAGAGTCAGCCTGCCTATCGGCAACCCAGTCAACCTGCCAATCGGCCGCCAGCGTACCGGACGCCCAATCAGCCTTACAGCCGTCCGGGGCCGCATTCGGGCCAGTGGTTGCGGCAGTATCGAGGCGTGTCTCCCGAACAGCAGAGGAGAGCACTGGAGAACGATCCGCAGTTTCGCAGGCTTACGCCGGAGCGGCAGCAACAACTGCAACAGCGGCTGCAACATTTCAACACCCGTCCTCCCGAACAGCAGCAGCGGGTGCTGAATCGCATGGAAACTTGGGAGCACCTGACGCCGCAACAGAAAGACACGGCGCGGCAGTTGTTCTCGCAATGGAAGGACCTGCCTCCGGACCGCCGCCAGGCCATGCAAAACGCAGTCCACGCCATGCGCGGAATGCCACCCGAGGCGCGGCAGCGGGAGATTGAATCCGGACGCTTCAGCCAGTACTCGCCGCAGGAACGGGACATGCTGCGGGGGATTTCACAGCTTCCACTGGCCCCGCCCGAGGGGCCGCAGTAGGGCGGCCGTCAGCTCTCAGCCGTCAGCCATCAGCTAAATCTCGAAATCCACCACAACTCGCGTAGCGACAGCCGCCTCGGCTGTCCGCCTAGCTTGAAAAGGTCTAGCTGATGGCTGATGGCTGATAGCTGACAGCTTTTTACTTCCGCAGCAAATTCCTGGCTACGAATAGTGCGTTGGCGGGGCGCTCGGCCAAACGGCGCATGAAGTAGGGATACCACTCGGCGCCGAAGGGGATGTACACGCGCATGCGCCAGCCGTCGCGTACCAGGCGCTGTTGCAGATCGCGGCGGATGCCGTAGAGCATCTGAAATTCGAAGGCATCGCGAGAAATTCTTTCCATGGTGGCGAAGGCTTTGGCTTGATTGATGATGTTTTCGTCATGCGTCGCCAGGCCGTGGTAGACGCCACTCTTCATCAGGATTTTCATCAGCTTGACGTAATTCGCGTCAACTTCGGATTTCTTCTGAAAAGCAATGTCTTCTACTTCCTTGTACGCGCCTTTACAGAGGCGAATACGAATCCGCTCGGCCAGCAACTTCTCCACGTCTTCTTCCGAGCGGCGCAGGTAGGACTGGATGACGGCGCCGACACAACCCTGATTTCCTGGAATACGATGCAGCTCATGGACGAAATCGAGGGTGCGCTGGGTGTAGGGTGAGCCTTCCATATCCACGCGGACGAAGTTGCGAGGCGTCATGGCTGCGGCTTTCTGGACCAGCGCCGTGACCAAATCGCGAGCCAGTTTTTCGTCCACATCGAGGCCCATGTGGGTGAGTTTCAGGCTGACGTTGGCATTGAGCTGGCGGGTGGCGATTTCGTCGAGCAACTGATGGTAGAGCTGGGCGCTGTCCCGGGCTTCTTCGGCGTTGGTTACATTCTCGCCAAGGTTATCAATGGAAACGCTGGGGCCGGCTTGATTGACGTTCTGGGTGGCGCGGAGCGCGTCTGGCACGCCGGTGCCGGCCACAAAGCGGCTGGAGATGCGGCGGCCGATGGAGGAGCGCTCGGCCACGGAGCGCAGGGAGCGGCTCTCGGAGAGAGAAATGAAGAGCGCCCTTAGCACGTCGTCTCGATCTTTGAAAAACTGGGATTATGAATGCCCGCCGCGCACATGAAGATCACAGGAATTTGTATCACAACGATGGCAATGGAGTGACGGACGAGGAGCCAGCTAAATAGGATTTACTGCGGATCGAATCTCACTTCGATGTATTCTCTCGACTCATGCGAAGCCGGTTCCCATTTCCATTGACGGACGGCATTCATCGCCGATTGGGCCAGAACCGGATGACCACCCTTCAATTCCACGGTTTTGACGGTGCCATTGCCCTCGACAACGGCCTCCACCTTCACGATGCCTTTCAGATTCATGCTGCGGGCCCAGGTGGGATACTGAGGCGTAACTCGGGTGACCACCTTGCGGCTGCCCGCGTCCGGGCTTTCCTGCGCAAACGAAGGCTGGGAATTGGCTACTACCGTGGTCAACAGAAGGCAAATGGCAAAGACAGTACTATGGGTCCGGGTAAACACAGTAACCGCAGCTTAACTCCTTAGTTCCATAACGGGAAGATAACGACGGTCACACCCTTTGGTAATTCCTTCTGGTTGAGTCCATTTCACGCTATTACAAGAACATTTCGTCCACGTAGCACCACTTCCAGTTCTCTCCCGGCTCGAAGGATTGCATGATGGGGTGCTTGGTCTGGTGGAAGTGCTTGGTGGCGTGCTTATTCTTGGAGGAATCGCAGCAGCCCACGTGGCCGCAGATGAGACATTCGCGAAGGTGGACCCAGGTATCGCCCATCTCCAGGCATTCCTTGCAGCCGTCGCCGCTGGGAGTTACTTTCTTGATTTCTTTGACGTGAGGACAGGTTGCGGTTGCGTGGGGCATGAGTCACCTCCGGACTTCGCGATCAAAATTAATTTTAGTAAGCAAGCTTCGGCGGACCGAAAATGCACAGGTCCTTCACTACGCAAAGAACGCTTCGTTCAGGATGACAGGGTTTTTAAACTTCTTACTCTGGGTGCTCTTCTAAAAACTTTTCCACTTCCAGCGCGGCCATGCATCCCGAACCTGCGGCGGTGATGGCCTGGCGGTAACGGCGGTCCTGCACATCGCCGCAAGCATAGACGCCGTGGACGCGAGTGAATACGTGATTGTGGGTCTTGAGATAACCGTCTTTGTCGGCGTCGAGCTGGCCTTCGAAAATTTTCGCGTTGGGAATGTGGCCGATGCCGAGAAACATGGCGCTGGTGGGGAAATCCCAAACTTTGCCCGACTTTGAATTTCGCAGCTTGAGGCTGGTGACTTCTTTTTTGGAAACGTCATTCACTTCTTCGACCATGGTGTCGGTCAATAAATTGATCTTGTCGTTGTGCTGGGCGCGCTCGAGCATGATTTTGGAAGCGCGGAACTGGTCGCGGCGATGAATGAGCGTGACTTTGGTGGCGAAGCGGGTAAGGAAGATGGCTTCTTCCATGGCGGAATCGCCGCCGCCAATTACAGTGATTTCCTTGCCGGAGAAGAAAAAGCCGTCACACGTGGCACAGGAAGAAACGCCGTGTCCGATGAGCGCCTGCTCGCCCGGCACTCCCAACCAGCGGGCCGAAGCGCCGGTGGCGATGATGAGGGTGCGCGTGTGCACGACTTGATGGCCCACGTGCAGCTTGAAGGGACGCTGGCCGAGGTCGGCGCTGGTGACGTGTCCGTGCTGGTATTCGGCACCGAAGCGCGAGGCCTGCTTGCGCATGTTGTCGATCAGCTCCGGGCCTTGAATGCCTTCCGGAAAGCCGGGGAAATTTTCCACCAGGGTGGTGATAGCGAGTTGTCCGCCGGGCTCGTGGCCTTCGAGCACCAGCGGTTTGAGATTGGCACGCGCGCTGTAGAGGGCGGCAGTATGTCCGGCACAACCGGAGCCGATGATGACGACGTTGCGGACGTTTTCCATATGATTGCTCAATTCTAAAAAAGCGTGCGGCTAAACATTAGATTGCGGATGCCTGATTTGGATGCAGTCAGGCAAATTGCCAGCCAAGACGATCGCTGGGAGAGAATTCGTCATTTAGGCGCCGCGGCAGCTTTTTTCGCCACTGACTTCGGCGCGGGCTTGGTTTTTCCCAATAAGTCCGAGCGGTTCAGCTCGTCGGGCACGGTGCGAGGTGCACCCAGCAGGCTGCGATAATTGGCCACGATCGCAGTGGCAGTCTGAAACAGCGGTTCGTAGGCGCTCTGGTCCGGAGGGGCGCTGGTTTCAGTACCCTGGCAGCGGGCCAGCACCACTGACGACTTGCCGAAGCGCTCCAATTTAATGCGGTTCGCAGGTGTATTCGTGGTCAACATGGCGGCGGGAGTGGTCACGGACGAAGCCGTGTCCTCGATGGCGACTTCGAGAAACTCCTTAGGATCGCGGACATGAAAAACCAGGGTTTCGTCCATGTCCTTGGCGTCTTCGCTGAAGGAATATTGCACCGTCGAAAACATGGCCTGCACGGAAAATTCGCGGCGGATTCGCACCCACGTGGCCGTGGCCGAGCCTGAGGATACCTGGGCCATGTCCCCTTGCTGGAGGAATGTCGGCTTCTGGTCGAGGACGGAACGGCCACGGTCGACCTCGAAATCCTGGGTGAACAACGGCTGTTTAGGGACGCGGGCCAGCGCGGCGGCAATTTCCTGCTGCTCTTCGGGCGACGGCGAACACACATTCAGCACGTTCACTTTCACCGGGGGCTGAGCAGATGGTGGAGACGGCTGCTGGGCTGCGGCCGATAGCGCAAAACCGAGGGCGATCAGGATGGGCAAAGTTTTTCGGAGCACAGCGCATTTTAGCAGGCGGGCCAATGAGAATAGAATTGAGTCATGGCGAATTTGACCCTCATCTATGGATTGCGGCTTTTGCCCTCGGAGGAAATCTCCGAAATCGGCGATGCCACCCTGAAACTGAAAAATGGACGCGAGGCGCATGTGACCATGCACGTGCTGGAAGGCAGCAAGGAAGAAATTGAAAAACAACTGAAGAGTAGTCTGGAAGCGTTCTTTGATTTCTATCCGGAGATTTAAGAAGCCGGTCTCGGGTCGCAGGCCTTGGGTCACAGGGATAGGTCGAGCATTCGTCTTGATCCTAAGACCTGAGACCTGAAACCTGAATCCTAAGTCCTGAGACCTGTCTCCATCTATAATTCCTTTCTACCATGGCGCTGCCCTATCGCTATCTGCGTTTGCGACTGAGCGAGGCGGGCTTGCTGCCCACCAGCAAGCTGGCGTTCATTACCTGGTATTTATTCGGGCTCGATCTCGGTCTGTTCGGCATGCAGGAGTTGTTCGCGTTCTTCAGGCGCTCCTACGGACAGGGGCTGAGTGGCTGGGTGACCTTTCTGAGTTTCGTGGTTGCAGTTCTCTTCCTGATCCTGGCGGTCCGCTGGGTGCGGGCCAAAATGCTGTGGCGGCTGCGCAACCGGCTGATCGTCACCTACGTGTTTTTCGGACTGATCCCGGTGGTCCTGCTGGTGGCCCTGGCGATTGGTTCCTTCTATCTGTTTGCAGGGCAGTTTGCGGCGTTTGTGGTGACAACGGGGCTAAATTCTGAACTACAGACCCTGGACGCGGCCAATTCCGCTTTGGCCCATGGAATCGCAACCCGCATGGAGCGTGGCGTGAACCCCGAGGCCGCGTTAATCGATGGTCTGCGACACAGCGAAAAGGCCTGGGCAGTCCGCCACGTTCACATATGGCTGGACGGCAAAATCGTTCTGAATAGTTCTCCCCTCGGCACTGAGTCCGCGCAGCCGGTCTGGCCGGCCAATCCGCAGGAATCGTTCAGCGGAGTGATGCGGGACCGGGACAAGCTCTATCTGCGGGCGGCAAAAACCATCCCCGTCAATAGCGGCAAACTCACCGTAATCTCTGGCGAACCCCTCGATCAGCGCTTGCTGCAAGGCCTGGCGAATGATTTGGGCGAAATCACTTTGTACCAGGGAGTCGTCCCGATCTATAGCGCGGGATCGGTGCCGCCCGCGGAAAACGGCGTGGATCTGCAAGTAACTTTTCCCACGTCAGTGAAGGTAATCAATTGGATGAACGGGGACGCATCCAACCCGGCCACCTTTACCGTGCGCACTCGAGTGTCCAAGCTGCGCGCGCGGCTGTTTGAGGCCACCGGTGATTTTGCCTCGACCGTCGAATTTGTGCTGCTGTGTGTGGCCATCTTTTTTGCCGTGATTGAGATCGTTGCCCTGTGGATTGGCACCCGCCTCACGCGGACCGTGACCGGCGCCGTGGCCCAACTTTACGAGGCCACCACTCATATCAATCGCGGCGACCTGGGCCATCGCATTCCGGTTCGGTCCACCGATCAGTTGTCAGCCCTAGCGAACTCGTTTAATTCGATGACCGCGTCACTGGAACAATTGATCGAGGAGCAGAAACAGAAACAGCGGCTGGAAAATGAGCTGATGATCGCGCAGGAAGTGCAGGAACAACTCTATCCCCGGCATATTTCGCAGTTGGCGTCTTTGGAAGTGCACGGGTTCTGCCGGCCAGCACGAACGGTGAGTGGGGACTACTACGACTTCCTGAAAGTAGATTCCGAAAAACTGCTGCTGGCCGTAGGCGACATCAGCGGCAAGGGAATTTCGGCGGCGCTGCTGATGGCGACCATCCACTCGGCGGTGCGGGCTTACAGTCTGGAGGGAGTTCCGATTCTTCAGGAAGCGGTCGCGGTCGGCGCCGGATTGGGTTCAGGCGCCATGCTGGGGACGCGGAGGCAGGGCGCGGAAGTTTCTCCGGGAAATCTGCTGGCATTGCTCAATCACCAGCTCTACCAGAGCACGCCCATGGAAAAGTATGCCACGCTGTTTCTCGGCGTCTATGACGGAGAAGATCGAAAACTGACCTATAGCAACGGCGGCCACTTGCCGCCGCTCATCCTGGGTGAAGATGGTTCCCTGCGCAGGCTGGACCAGGGTGGTACCGTGATTGGCCTGTTTGACAATTGCAGCTACGAAGAGAGCTCCGTGCAATTGCGGCGCGGCGAGATATTTCTGGCTTACAGCGATGGAGTCACCGAACCGGAGAATGATTTTGGCGAATTCGGCGAGCAACGGTTGATTGAACTGGTGCAGGAGAACCGCGATCTGCCGCTGGCGCGCATCACCGAGATTGTCACCGCTGCCGTGGAAGATTGGATTGGCGCCAACGAGCAGCCGGACGATGTCACGCTGGTACTCGCCAGGGCAAGGTGAGGTCGCATGACGGACGCATCGTCGCATTGGGACCAGCTTCACGAGGATCCACGGTTTCGTCCCCAATATCCCAACGATCATGTGGTCCGCTTTTTGATGGGAAGCCGGGCGCTTCTGAAAAATGGCGGAGCGCGCTTTCTGGATATCGGAGTGGGCGCTGGACGGCATTGCAAGCTGGCCTCTGACCTGGGTCTTGAGACTTACGGGATTGATACTTCGTTCGTTGGCTTGCAACATGCGCGTCAGCAGCTGTACGAAACCGCGCCAAGACATTTCTTAGCTCAGGCTTCCATGCTTGCTCTTCCCTTTGCGGATTCCAGATTCAAGGTCGTACTCAGTTTTGGAGTTCTTTATTACGGGACTGCCGAAGAGATGAAGCAAGCCATCGCTGAAACTCATCGAGTGCTGGCGCGGGGTGGAAGAGCCTTCGTCGTTTTGCGGACGATCGACGATTATCGCTTTGGGAAGGGCAAGAAACTAGGGCACAACACGTTTCAGATCGATATCGCGGACACGAATGAGTTGGGGACAGTGGAGCATTTCCTTGACGCCCAGGATATCCCATCTTATTTTGCGGCGTTTTCGCAGATCAATTTCGAGAAAACGGAAACTACATCTGCAAATTGCACCCGATTGGATTCAGACTGGCTGATCACGGTGGAAAAATAGCCGTCCTGTAGAGACGTGGCTTGCCACGTCTCTGCTTGCGGCGCCGCGCGACTTCACAGGTCCGCCTACATGGACAGAAGACGTGACAAGTCACGTCTCTACGGCGTGAAATGCCAGGCTTTCCGGGTGTAAACCTATTTTTTCTTCGCGGGCTTCGGCATTTGGTTCACTCGCGCCGTGACTTCGCCTTTTTCCATGCCGCCGAAGGTCACTAATCTTTGCGGAGTGACCAGGATGTAGCGGCTGTCCAGCGCGGGATTTGGAGTGTTTTCGATGATCGACTCCCATTTGTCAGCGCGCAAGTTATAAGCAAAGGTAAGCGGGGAGGGTTCCACCGGCTTGCCGTCGTCGCCGAGGCCTTTAAAGTCGTAGAGACGCTCGCTCCCGCCGGAGAAGTAGACCATCTCATCTTTATCCTGGTTCCAACCACCTGCCGCAATGTGAAAGCGCGCAGTTCCAGGATGGTCCGGCAATTTTTTCCATTCGATGTGACCTGGATTCTTGTGGTCGATGTGGCCCATCCAGCAATCGTGTGAGGGAAGGTATGCCGGCTGATCGCCATCCGGATTTTTGCGCGCGCCGTCGACATAAATGATGGTGTCCCCCACAATCGCGCCGGCGTGCCCGAAGACCGGCTCGCCGGGAATGGCTGCGCTCTTAAGCCAGATCTGTTTCTCGAGGTCATAAATCTGGACTGCGCGCACCGGTTCGCCGGCCGACCAGCCGCCGACCAGATAAATGTAACGGTCGCGATACACGCCGGCCACGGAATCCGCCACGGGCATGGGGACATCCGGTCCGCGATACCACTTCTTGTTCACCGGATCATAAATTTCCATGCTGGAGACGGCGCTTTCCCGGCCCTGGGCATCGGCGACGAAACCACCGATAAGAAACACCTGGGCATTGGCCCCAACCGCGGCAGCCCCAAAGCGGCCGATCGCGCCGGGGACCGGCCGCGCTTCCTTCCAACCGCCATAATCCGTGTTCATGCCGTAGGCAGAGCTGCTAACCGCATTCCACGCCTTGTCCGCGCCCAATCCCATCAAGACATACACCAAGGGCCGGCCGTCAACCTTGACGCTGGCGACGGCACTGTTCGACAGCGGCACGGGCAACGGCTCAATCTTGGGTTCGGACTCCGCCGCCAGAAACGCGGCGCATAGGACAAGGGTAAGGAGTGCTGGGACCCGCTTCATAGTCTCCAATGTGGTGGTCCAATATGGTTGCGATCAACGCCATGACAAAATATCACGCGGGAAGGCACGCGTGCCGATCTTAGTTGTCGCGATCTTAGTTGTTGCGGGAAGGAAAACTATTCTGCTCGGGCACTTGCTGGGCCTCGGATTCGCGGACTTCCAGGCGCGTCTGGCGGAGATTGGTGGCTTCCGCCGGGTCCATGCCGGCTTTCATGTCGGTTTTTTCCAGGAAATAACGCCAGCCGAGATGCCGGTCGTCCGAACTCTGGCCGCGCTCAAACTGCATGAGGGAAGCTTCCGCGTTGCTGCGGCCCTTGACCACGGAGACGACGCCGCCGGACTCGTAGGTCCGGACGTTGTGGCGGATGATGGCAAAAGAACCCTTCGAGTCATCCTGCATGGGGAAACTCCAATCGGGAGCGCGTATCCGCGTAAGTCTTTTGGTTGTGATCACGTGCCCGCCTCCGTTGCGGTTGCGGGCACGCGTTCTATTCGGATGTTTCCGCCTTACAACGGGCGAACGTTCTCAGCCTGCCAACCCTTCGGTCCCTTGGTGACTTCAAACTCTACACTCTGGCCCTCTTGCAGGCTGCGGAAGCCGCCCGCCTGGATGGCCGAGAAGTGCACAAAAACATCTTCGCCGCTCTGCCGGCTGATGAAGCCATAGCCTTTGGCGTCGTTAAACCACTTGACTGTTCCTTGTTCTGCCATACGTTACTGGTGTTCCTTTCGATCGATTTACGCTGGAAGGAGATCGGTGGTACTTAAGGGCAGGACTAGCTGAAAAGCAAGAATCTGCTCAACAACCGATTCTAATCAAACGCTTAGAAAGTATACCAGAGCGGCCA
Organism: Terriglobales bacterium; assembly: GCA_963762965.1. Taxonomy (GTDB): domain Bacteria; phylum Acidobacteriota; class Terriglobia; order Terriglobales; family Acidobacteriaceae; genus DATBAX01. The sequence goes on along the minus strand of CAVXME010000001.1, from coordinate 2,041,898 downwards.
AAACCAGGGCGAATGAAATCTGCGTGGACACTCCAAAGTCACAATGGGCATGGCCCTTTCCCGCGAAAAGGGATACGACCAACGTGCGTTGTCAGGGGCGCGAACGTCCGTTAGTCTGCGTCCACGAGGTGATACGCAACATGAGATTGTTCAGCAAATTTTCGCTATTGTTTCTTTTCCTGGCCGCGGTCGCAGGTGCAGCCTCTGCCGACACACCAGGACGACATCCTGCTTACCTGCATGCACTTTCCGACCTGCGCGACGCGCGGGCCCATCTCAGTCAAATCAGTCCCAGCGAACATCTTGATAACGAAGAACAACGTGCCATCGACGAAATCGATGCTGCCATCCGCGAGATCAAGCATGCGGCCATTGACGACGGCAAAGACATTCGCGATTACACTCCCATTGACGCCCATTTAGACCGCCGCGGCCGCTTCCATCGGGCTCTGGAATTGTTGGATAAGGCCCACCACGATATTAGCCAGGAAGAAGACGATCCCTATAACCACGGTCTGCAACACCGCGCGCTTCACCACATTGATGAAGCCCATCACACGGTGGAACACATCGTGCATTCCTGGGAGTAGCGGGTAGAATTGATCTGCGGATTATTCTGCAAGATCCAGAAAAACAAAGGGGTTCCGGTCCGCCGGGACCCCATTTTTCTGCACGCAAAGCGAGTTGCGCTCGCGGGACAGACGAGGGCGTCTATCCTACCTGGGCGTTTAGGCAAGTTTTCCCGCTGTTTCGCCGCCAGCAGGTATAATTGCTTGCCAACTTAATCACGGAGAGATACTTATGTCGGGAGTGAACGGGGACAAAGCCCGGTTTAATCGGAAGCGAAAGAAGAATATTGCACGCCGGGAAGGAATCCGGCAGATGCTGCACGCGGCAGGAGTTACCAGCGAAAAAGGCACGGCGGGCAAGAAGGCGGCTGCTCCTGCGGCCGGCGCACAAAAGTAGGGTTCGGATTTTCGCAACATGTTCGCAATTCGGTTTCACGAAGAAAAGGAAACATCATGAAGAAGCTTTTTGTCGGCAACATCCCCCACAGCACCACCGAAGCCGAGTTGCGGACTCTGTTTGAGCCGCACGGAAAAATTGATCAGGTGAGCATTGTCACCGACCGGGACACCGGCCGTTCGCGCGGATTTGCCTTCGTCGAAATGTCCGACGCTGCGGAGGCCGAGAAAGCCATCGCGGCCCTCAACGGCAAGGAACTCGGCGGCCGCGCACTGAACATCAATGAAGCTCGTCCCAAGACCGAGCGCAGCGGCGGTTTCGGCGGCGGACGACCGGGCGGCGGGGGTGGTGGCCGTCCCGGCGGCGGGGGCCGTTCCGGCGGGGGTGGCCGCTCTTCGGGTGGTGGCGGCGGACGCGACGACTATCAGGGTCACGCACGCCAGCCTCGGGAGCCGCGCTGGTAAGACATTTGCCAGACCGCGTGGAATCGACAGGTGCGCTAATCCCGTGCCAGCAACCAAAGTGACATAGACGATTTCTGGAGGTGTTGTATGGCTGGTCGGAGTCGCTCAAGTTTCAATAAACGGCTGAAAGAGCGTTCGCGACAGGAGAAGGCTCGCGAAAAAGCGGAAAAGAAAGTCCAAAAGAAGTTGGGAAAAGAAGAAGGCGGCCCCGAAGTGGACGATCTTTCCTCCATAGATTTCGCAGCGGCCCAGGACCAGTTGGCGCTCCCGGGTGGCGGCATCGAGGAATAGGAACCACTGATCCCGGGGGCGCTCCGGATTGTTGCCTTTGCACCATACGTAAAAGCGAGAGTTTGCAGCTCATTCCCAATTGTCTGAAGATCAAGCGGCAATCGGGGAGATGAACTATGGGAGAAGGTAAAAAGACCGACGAGCGCGCCGACGTAGTGGTTACGCTGAAAGCCGTCGCCGAACACGTTGGGCTCACTCCTGGCACCGTCTCGGCGGTACTCAACAACGCCCCATCCGCAAAGCATATTCCGCAAAAGACCAGAGACCGCATCCGGGTGGCGGCGCGTGAACTGGATTACCGCCCCAATTTTTTCGCCCGTTCCCTGCGCAAGAAGAAAACCTACACCGTGGGCGTGATCGCTCATGAAATTGGCGACGGTTATAGTTCGCTGGTGGTTGCGGGCATTGAAAACTACGCGCGCGAGAGAGAATACTTTTTCATCACCGGAATCCACCGCCACGATCCGGAATTATTCGAAAAATACGCCAGGCTGCTGTTGCAGCGCGGGGTCGAGGGCATCATCACCATCGACCTGAATCTACAGCACTCGCTGCCACTGCCCACCGTCGCCGTCTCCGGACACCGCCAGCACGAGGGCGTCACCAACATTGTTTTGGACCATCGCAAGGCAGCGTCCATCGCCCTGCGTCATCTGGTGGAGCTGGGGCATCGCGAGATCGCTTTCCTGAAAGGCCACCCGGCCAGTTCCGATTCCGTTGACCGCTGGGCGGCCATCTGCGAAGCGGCGCAGGAGATGGGTATCGCCATCGTGCCCGAGCTCACCATCCAGATCGATTCCATGGACTCCTCCCCGGGGCTCGGTTATCCCTACGGCAAACAATTGCTCGCCACCAAACGCCGGTTCACGGCGCTGTTCGCGTACAACGACATTTCGGCCATCGGCGCCATCCGCGCATTTCAGGAAGCCGGATTGCACGTACCGAAAGACATCTCGGTGGTGGGTTTCGACGATATCCAGGGCGCCGCATTCCACTATCCCAGCCTGACCACGGTCCGGCAGCCTCTGCGGGAAATGGGGGAGATCGCCATGCAGGTTCTACTGGAGCGGATCGAGGGACGCGAAGACTATCCCAAAGAAATTGCCGTCCAGCCCGAGCTGGTAGTGCGCGAGTCCACCGGCAATGCGCCAGCTTAGAAAATCGATATGCTGGCAGCCCCGCAGTTTTTTGCATCCCTAAGAATCGCGCTCGAAAGATAATCAGCCAAATCAGTTGATTGATGGCGGGGCCGTACCCTACAATCTGCGCCATGCCAGCCGAGCCATTGCTGATCGAGCGCTTTGAGAATGGGATCCACGGACAGAGCGTGCTCTGCCTGAAGGGCCCACTGACCATCGAGACGTTCCCTTCCTTTCAAAGCGCGGTGCGCAATGAAGGCGCAGCGACTATGATTCTTGATTTGACGGATGTTCCTTACGTCGATTCCTCCGGGCTCGGTTCCCTGGTCAGCGCCTACGTTTCCCGTCAAAAAGCAGGGCAGCACGTAGTACTGAGTGGGGTCAACGAGCGCATTCTGCTGCTCATGGAAATTACGCGAGTTGAACCGCTCTTTCTGATCTTCCCCACTCTGGACAATGCCATCGATTCGCTGACCGGTGCGGGAAGAGCGTAGATTGCCGGGCGCTGAAGCTTTGGGGCCTGTGAACATCATCAGCATCGGTGAAGTGCTTTGGGATGTGGTCGGCGAAACCGAGCACCTGGGCGGAGCACCCTTCAACTTCGCCGCGCACCTGAGCAAACTGGGACATAGCGTTTCTTTCATCAGCGCGGTCGGGAACGATGCCAGAGGCCAGCGGATTCTGGACAGCATGGCCCAAATGGGTCTTACCACTCGCTATGTGCGCCGCGTTGAAAAATATCCTACCGGCACCGCCCGCGTTACCTTCGATGCCGAAGGCCAGCCGCATTTTGTGATTCTCCGTCCGGCCGCTTACGACTTTCCGCAGCTCACGGAAAACGATCTCGCCGAGCTTCGCTCTCAAACCACCGACTGGATTTACTTTGGAACCCTGCAACAAATGAGCCCCACGGCAAAAGAAGTGACCGCCACGCTTCTCGCTTCCACAAAGAAGGCGCGGCGCTTCTACGATGTGAATCTTCGCCCTGATTCCTATGAGCCTGCCCTGGTGCGGGAATCGCTGGCGCACGCCTCGGTGGTGAAACTGAATGACACGGAGGTTGCAGCCATTGCCCAAATGGTGGGCCAGCCCTATGCCTCGCTCGAGGAATTCTGCCGCAGTTATTCGGCAAAGTTTGGCTGGGAAGCGGTCTGCGTCACCCGTGGCGCACAAGGCTGTGTTTTGCTGATTGGCGACGAATACGTCGAAGCTCCCGGCTATGCCGTGACAGTTGCCGACACGGTCGGATCAGGCGATGCCTTCGCTGCGGCTTTCGTACATGGGTTCGGAAACGGATGGGCTGTCCTGCGGATTGCGGATTTCGCGAATCGTGTGGGCGCTCTGGTGGCCAGCCGCCCCGGCGCGATTCCATCCTGGACAATCGCCGAAGCCGAGGCCCTCAAATCTCAGGGCTGAACTTAGAGTGTCGCTCCGCGCTAAGTTGAGGAAATGGCCGCGTGTTCTTCTTGGCGTCGTTCACGGACCTTCTTGGCGAACTTTGCGGTCAAAAGCTCTTAACCGCAAAGTGCGCTAAGACTTGGCGCAAAGAACGCAAAGAAAACATGTCTAAGTCTGTTTGACGAATTTCAGCGACACCGAATTCATGCAGTAGCGAAGCCCCGTGGGCTGCGGGCCGTCATCGAACACGTGGCCCAAATGGGCGTCGCATTGCGTGCAGGAGACGGCGTCCCTCATCATGCCGTAGCTGAGATCTCTGCCGGTGCGGATGTTTTCTTCGGCGATCGGCTGCCAGAAGCTGGGCCAGCCTGTCCCGGACTCAAATTTGGTCGCCGAACTGAACAGGGCGTTATCGCAGCAGATGCAGCGGAACAGACCCTTATCGTGCAGGTCCCAGTATCTGCCGCTGAAGGCCCTTTCGGTGCCGGCATTGCGGGTGACTTCAAATTCGTCGGCGGAAAGCTGCTTGTGCCACTCGGCCGCGCTCTTTACAACCTTGGGCACTTTCACTTTTTGCAAGCGTTTCCCGTCGTCGGAAAACTGCACGATCGTCACCACGCCGGGAGTTCCTGTCGACGACGCCGCTGAAATCAAATGCGGCTTCTTCAGCATCCACAAAAAATAGCCGCCGAGCGCGGCTGCGCCAGCCGCCAGAAAGCTCCGCCGGCGCACCCTGCCTCCCAACACATCCTGATCTTCGCTTGATTCGAACATAGAGTTTGATTCGAACATAAAGTGTTCCTCAGCTACTTGCCCGTGTACAGGTCGGGAAATTCTTTATGAAGATTCGCCACTTTGGGCGCATCGTTGAAGAAAATGTAAGGATTGTCGGGATGCAAGGTGGCATAGTTCTGGTGATAGTCCTCGGCCGGATAAAATGCCTTCAGCGGCACTACCTGAGTCACGATCTTGCCCTTGAAAACCTTGGCCTGGTCGAGCTGCGCGATATAGGCTTCGGCAATCCGCTTCTGCTCGTCAGTGACATAGAAAATCACGGAACGATACTGCGTGCCTTCATCCGGCCCTTGCCGGTTCAACTCGGTGGGATCGTGGGCGACGGAGAAGAACACTCGCAGCAACTCGCCGAAGGTGACCTGTGCTGGATCATAGGTAATCTTCACCGATTCGGCATGGCCGGTTTGGCCCGTGCTTACGGTTTCATAGTCGGCAGTATTCGCAGCCCCGCCGGAGTATCCCGCGGTGGCGTTCTTCACGCCCTTAACATGCTGAAAAACCGCCTGGATGCCCCAGAAACATCCTCCTGAAACCACTACCGTTTGCTTGCCTGGTGCGGTGGCTTTAACTTCGTCCGACGCCGGACTGGGCACAGGAGCGCTGGCGCCGCTCGCCTTATATGCGGTCAACCCGACCAACAAGGCGCCTAGAATGAGGAAGATACGAAGAGAAGATTTGGACATGACAACCTCCGCGATTCACTTATGAGTACGTAGTTGATTAGAGTCCGGATGCAGACAAAAGTTTCGCCCGTCTGGCACCCGTTTCAACCCTTTCTTTTCTTGTCATTCCGAGCGAAGCCGAGGAGTCCGCTTTTGGCTCGCAGCACCACGGAACTCAAGCTTCCGCCGCTTCGGTTTCCGCCTTCCGATACCCCGGGCAGGAAAGCACCGGCAACCGCGGATACTTCTGAAAGCGAGAATCCGTCAACGCTAACTGACAGAGAAAAAAGATCGAGCCGCGGTCTGATTCAATCCGCCTGGAATGGCAGCAATCCGCACAAAGACCCGCATGTTTCTGGTCTGCCGTAGTGCGGGAAGAAGAAGTCACCCGCGCAGAATATCAAAATCCGAAGCGCGGTTTTTCGGCCTATTTGAGGCCGTCGGACTTCGTCTTGCCATTTCGACGGGTGCGCCGCGTTACCAAAGACGCTGCATTATGAGGTTCTAAGGCTCTGTACCATGCGCATCTGGAGCGGCTGGGGCGCTCTGGCTAGACTCGGTGCGGATAAGAATTCAGCCAAGCATCAGCAATCCCCGGCTGCGGCGCGCGGTAAGGAGCTACCGGTCCTATGCACTTGCAGTCGATCAATTCGATGGCGGTCCCGGTTTCAGGGCTCGTAAACTACATCCCGCTCGCATCCACCGTGGTGACCTGTTTTCTGAGCGTAATTCTGGCCCGGGCAACGCTACGTTACGCCGAAACCACCGATAAAGGCCTGGCTCTGGCGCGCGAGGAGTTCGAGCGCGAATGGTCGCCGGAATTACATATCAAGCTGGAACGGATTTCGGCCACGGAAGCCAAAGTGGTAGTCACCAATCTGGCCAAGATCTCGGTTCTTCTCCAGATGATGCAGATGCGCAAGATTTCCCATGCCGTGCCCTTCGAACGAGCTTTCCTGAATGATCCCCTGGTCGGCGGCATGACCTGGACGGAAGACGTCGGCAAACGCCTTCTAAACTGCACCGGTGCAGACTATGAAGGACTTCTTGCCGCCTCGGTCACTTTCTATGCCTCGGGACGCATGTTCCGTACCGACTGGTTCCGCTTCCATATCCAGGTCCGCAACGGACACATTCTTCGGGTGCATCCGACGAACATTCCCGCGCGGCGCGTGCGTGTCCTCGAAAACCGTAAGGGCGCGGAACGGCGGCGCGAACTGGTGAAGGATGTGGCTGCGGATTTGGCGGCGGCGAAGGGTGCGGGGAATTAGCCATGCTCTCAGGCTTCGGCAGCTCAGCTTGGGTGGAGCAGGCCTTCGTGGACCTGCGTGATCAGATCACCCAGCTATAACCGCAGCGCTGGGAGCGCTGCTCCACCCTTCACTCACTTACCCCTTCACGCACGTCACCTGCAGGAGTGTGCGCACCAAAAGTCCAACTCGCCGCGTCGACGGACTTGTACGCCAGTGGGGTTTCGTCAAACGACGGTCTACAAGTACTGATGTTTGTGGTGGTGCATTTCTGCTTTCCCATTTTGGGATCCAGAGCGTCGAAAGATGTTCCCGCGTGTTGCTTTCAAGTTATACTTTTTCCTTCACATATATCTAACGCAAATCTTGAGATCACAATTTGTGATCTCAAGTTCGAGAAAAAATAATGAGCAAACAAGCCATTGTCCTCGCCAAGCGAGTAGCTTCGAAAATCCTTGTTCTTCGTGGCCAGAAAGTAATCCTCGATACGGATCTCGCCGAACTCTACCACGTGGAAGCCCGGCATTTGAACCAGCAGGTCAAACGCAACGCGAAACGCTTTCCGGTCCAGTTCCGCTTTCAAATTTCGGAACAAGAATTCAAAATCTTGAGATCACAAAATGTGATCTCAAGTGACGGACATGGCGGTAGGCGTTATCTGCCGTTTGTCTTCACCGAGTACGGCGCAATCATGGCGGCCACCGTCTTAAACTCCGAGCGGGCCATCGAGATGAGCGTGTTTGTGGTCCTCGCTTTCGTGCGTATGCGTCAGGCCTTAACGGCGAATCGCCAGATTGTGGCGAAGCTGGCCAAAATTGAGCGCCGGCTCGAAAACCATGATGTCGATATCCAGGACCTGATGGACGCAATCCGGGAACTCATGGCTCCGGCGCCGCCCAATCGTGTCAGGATCGGATTTCAACTCCCTTCGGGGTCAGCCAAAGGCTATCGTAAGGCGAGCTGAAGCCTTCATCGGATGGAGCAGGTTTCCCCAGGGTATGATTCACCCCCTTCTTGCCTTCCCGCGCGCATCAGATTAGTGTGGACGGTCGAATCTAATCATTGCATCGGGAGACAACGGGTGAATCGCACGATTATTTTTCTTATTTCCATCTTGTTCTTGCCGCTTTTATCTCAGGCCCAGATTGACGACGCTACCAAACAACTTGCCCACGACATTTTCAAGCAATTGGTCGAGATCAACACCACCGATTCGGTCGGCAACGTGACTACCGCCGCCGAAGCCATGGCACAGCGCTTTCGCGACGCCGGCTTTCCTGAAAGCGATCTGCAAATTCTCGGGCCTAATGATCGCAAGAAGAATCTGGTGGTACGCCTTCATGGAACCGGCAAGCACAAGCCCATCCTGCTGATCGGTCATCTGGATGTAGTCGAAGCCCGCCGTGAAGATTGGACCACCGATCCATTCCAGTTCGTCGAGAAAGACGGCTACTACTACGGCCGCGGCACGCAGGACATGAAGGATGGCGACGCAATTTCCGTGGCCACGTTGATCCGCTTAAAGCAGGAGGGCTATCAGCCGGACCGCGACATCATCCTGGCATTGACTGCGGACGAAGAAGGCGGGAAATCCAACGGGGTGGACTGGTTGCTCAAAAACCACCGTGAATTGATCGATGCCCAGTTCGCGATGCACCAGGATGGAGAGAACGGAGTAGTCACCGAAAATGGCAAACCGATTATGGTCGAGGTCGATGCTACCGAAAAGCTGTATGCCGACTACCAGCTCACGGTGACCAATCGCGGCGGACACAGCTCGCTACCGGTGCCCGACAATGCCATCTATCATCTCGCGGACGGCCTAGCGCGGCTCGAACGTTCTCCATTTCCGTTTGAACTCAATAATGTGACCCGCGCTTATTTCGAGTTAATGGCAGCCTCCGAAAAAGGACAGCGCGCCGAAGACCGGAAAGCCATTCTGCGAATTCCTCCGGACGAAGCAGCAATCGCCCGCCTTTCCGAGGACCCGACGGACAATGCCACCCTGCATACGACTTGTGTTGCTACTCGTCTGGAGGCCGGCCACGCCAACAATGCCCTTCCACAGCACGCACAAGCCAACGTGAATTGCCGCATTTTGCCCGGGCATTCCCAGGAAGAAATCCGGCAAACCCTAATCAAGATTCTCGACGACCCCAAGATTGTTGTGCGTTATACGACTGACGCCGGCGAAGTCTCTGACCGCGCGCCAGACAGGAAAGCTGCTCCGCCGCCGCCGCTACTTCCTGAGGTGATGAAGCCGCTGGAAAAAGTTGCGTCGGAAATGTGGCCGGGAGTACCGATCGTTCCCACCATGGCCGCCGGGGCTTCCGATGGAATTTACACCACCGCAGCCGGAATGCCGACCTACGCGATCTGCGGCGTATCCATCGATCGCGACGATCAGCGCGCGCACGGCAAGGACGAGCGGCTGAAGGTGGAATCGTTCTATCGTGGGCTGGATTTCTACTATCGCTACATGAAGGCGGTCACGTCTCAGCCGTAGCGATTTAAGAATCCATCAGAGTTTCGATCCGATCTTGCGGTATTCCCCCTGGAAATAAAGCAGCGGATCGCCCTCTTTGACAACCATGTCCTCGACTTCCGCGATAAAAATTGTGTGGTCGCCAGCGTCTTGCGCACTATGCAAACGGCATTCCAGATAGGCGAGCGCCCCTCGCAACACTGGCGTCCCGTGCTGGGTGCGGTCAAAGCGTGCGCCGGCTTCTTGTTCCGCGCGATCATGCGTGCGCTCCGCGAGCGCGTAATATTCTGAGATCGCCCGCTGGCCCTCGGACAGCACATTCACTCCGAAGCGCTTCCGGGTATGCAACTGGGCATGCGTCTTCGCTTTGTGGTCCACGCAGACCAGCACCAGCAAGGGATCGAGCGATACCGAGGTGAAAGCATTGGCGGTCATGCCCTGGACTTCGCCCTCGAAGTCCACGGTAATCACCGTAACTCCGGTGGCGAAGCTGCCCATCGCTTTGCGAAATTGTTCCTGCGTCACACTCATGATGGATTGCGTCTACTAATCTTCCCCAAAGGTTTTACCATGTTACGCGCTGGTCCCGAAATGTAGACTGCCAGCGAACCCTGCCACGAGGGATCTCGCGAGCCGCACTCGTCCACGTTTCCACCCTCATGTATCATTTGGTAATTCCAGAGGAACAGGTGGGAAGCGTGGCAGCGAGTCAAACCATATCGGCAACACAATCATTGGACGACTTGCGCTCCGGCCTTCCCCTCTTGCGTGAATCGGCGTGCCAACTGATTCGCGCAAGCGATGACGATCTGCCAGCGCTTTTGGCCACTGCTCTGAAGGCAAAACAACGATTCCATCCGGACGTAATCACTTATTCCCGCAAAGTCTTTCTGCCTCTTACGAATCTCTGCCGCGATTATTGCGGCTACTGCACCTTTCGTCGCGATCCCGGCGAACCCGGCGCGCATACCATGACTCCCGATGAAGTTTTGGAAGTCGCGCATGCCGGCGAAAAATTGGGATGCACGGAAGCCCTGTTCAGCCTGGGCGACAAGCCGGAACTCATCTTTCCCGAGATGCGCGATACACTGCGATATTTGGGATACAAGTCCACGCTGCAATATCTGGAAGCCATGTGCGAATTGATATTGCGGGAAACGACATTGTTGCCGCATCCCAACCCAGGGCTAATGAGCGCGGAATGGATCACGCGCCTTGCCGCAATCTCTCCTAGCATGGGATTAATGCTCGAAACCACCAATGCCTCCTTGCTGGAAAAAGACGCGGCCCACGACAACGCTCAAGATAAAATCCCGGCCAAGCGTCTGCGAACGATTGAAGAAGCCGGTAAACAGAACGTACCTTTCACTACCGGCCTGCTAATCGGAATCGGCGAAACTCTCGACGATCGCGTAGACACCCTGCTCGCCATTCGCGAACTGCACCAGCGCTATGGGCACATTCAGGAAGTCATCGTGCAGAATTTTCGCGCCAAGCCGGGCATTCCTATGCGAAACTGGCCCGAGCCCACGCGCGGCGAGATGTTGCGCACGGTCGCCATTGCCCGATTGCTCATGCCGAATGTGAATATTCAAGCGCCGCCAAATCTCTCCGCGCCTTACTACGATGAATTGCTGGACGCGGGCATCAACGACTGGGGCGGCATCTCGCCGTTGACGCCGGACTTCATCAATCCCGAAAAACCCTGGCCGCATCTGGAACAGCTCAAGTTGCGCACCGAAGCCAAGGGATACCAATTGCGCCAGCGCCTTCCGGTCTATCCGGAATTTGTGTCCGCAGTCACCGCGCGTCCGGGCCTGCTATCGGAAAAAACAAGAATTGCAGCAGACCTCATCGATCACGTTGGGAGGGCCGCATGATCGTTGTACTCTCCGGTGGTTCGGGCGGGGCCAAGTTTGTGGATGGTCTCCGCCAAGTCCTTTCCGCCAAGGAACTGACCATCGTCGTCAACACCGGCGACGATCTCGAGTGGTGGGGCCTGTACATGTCGCCAGATCTCGACTCCATCACCTATGTGCTGGCCGGGCTCCTGAGCAAAGAACGCGGCTGGGGTGTAAAGGGCGATACGTTTTTCTGCCTCCAGGCGATGGGAGATTTGGGCGAGCCCATCTGGTTTCATGTTGGCGACCGCGACCTCGCCGTCCATCTGCTGCGTTCAAAATTGCTCGCGGAAGGAAAAACTCTTTCCGAAGTGACCGCGGTCATTGCGGCCAAAATGGGAGTTCAGGCCCGCATCCTCCCCATGAGTAATTCCCGGGTCGAGACCCGGGTGGACACGCCCGCCGGAGATCTTAGCTTCCAGGAATATTTTGTCCAGCGCTGGTATCAGGATCCAGTCAATTCCGTGCGTTTCGCCGGGTCCGCTGACGCCGAACCGGCACCGGGCGTAGTCGAAGCAATTCTCTCAGCCAAAGCAGTGGTTCTGGCTCCCAGCAACCCCATCACCAGCATCGGCCCAATTCTGGCCGTGCCCGGAATTCTGAAAGCTTTACGGGAGACTCCGGCGCCGGTGCTCGCCATCAGCCCGTTGGTGGGCGGCAAAGCCGTCTCCGGCCCCGCAGGAGTCTTGATGGCCGCGCAGGGGCTTCCGGTCTCTCTGGGCGGCCTGGCGCAGGCCTACGGGGAATTTCTCGATATTCTCATCGCCGATGTCGCGGACACCGAAATCGCCAGCCACATGCAGCGCCCCGGATTGCGGGTCCATTGCGCCAATACCATGATGCGGACGGCGGAAGACAAGACCGATCTCGCTCGTGTCGTACTTTCGCTTCTTGCCGACCAGCAGACTCACGCCACGGACCGATCATGATTCTAATTCCCGTCAAAAACCTGGCCCATGCCAAGCAACGGCTGGCTTCGCTGCTCGATCAGCCAACCCGCACTGAACTCGCTCAGGCCATGTTGTTGGATGTGCTCGAAGCGGTCAGCCAGTCTGAGGGCCGGCTCGAAGTAGGCCTGGTGACAACTGATCCTTTCGCCGTAAAACTGGCGCGCCAATTCGATTTTCAGATCATTCCAGATCACGCCAATCTTGGCGAGACCGCAGCCATAGCCACGGCAACGGAGTTTTGTGAATCGCGTGGAATGGACAGCACGTTGGTGATACCCGGAGACATCCCTCTGATCCAGCCATCCGAGCTTGATCGAATTTTACAAGCCGCTCCCGCCGAGGGTTCCGTCCTCGTTCCCGCCGCCGACGGACGCGGCACCAACGCCATCCTGCGCCGTCCCGCCGGACTTTTCCCGCTGCGCTTTGGCAACGACAGTTTCAAGCCGCACCTCGCCGCTGCCCGCGCCACGAAGAAACCTTGCGTCGTGCTCTCCTTCCTCGGAATTGGGCTCGACGTCGACAATCCATCGGATCTCAGACAGCTTGCGGCCATGCCTGGCGAAACTCGTTCCCAGAGACTCATTCGTCAGTGGGACCTCACTGATTTTCCCCTGGCTGCCAACGAATAGATGGCTTCACCCGCCCAATCGCGTGAGCTGTGCATCATTCCCATTTCCTTTCGCGATGAAATCCAGTCCGGCGATTCGCTGTCCGAGAAACTCCTGGCTGCGTTGAAGCATGGCAGGCAGAGATTTCTGAGCGGCGACATTCTGGTCGTGAAGCATAAGATCGTCTCCAAAGCCGAAGGCCAATTCGTGGACCTGGACAGCATCAAGCCTTCGCCGAAATCACGCGCGTGGGCCCACCGCTATCATCTCGACGCCCGTGTGGTCGAGGTCGCGCTGGCGCAGAGCCGGCGCATTGTCCGGCGCAAACGCGGTGTGCTCATCACCGAAACCCGACACGGCTTCGTCTGCGCCAATAGCGGCGTGGATGTTTCCAACGTGAATGGCGGCGACCACGCGCTTCTTCTGCCCGAAGACCCCGATCGTTCCGCGCAACAGCTTCACCGCCAACTAAGACGGGCTCTGAAGCTTGGCATCCCGGTTATTGTCACTGACAGTTTTGGACGCCCTTGGCGTGAAGGCTTGACCGAGGTCGCCATCGGAGTGGCCGGCATGAAGCCTCTGCACGATTTTCGCGGCCGCCGCGATCCTCACGGCTATCCTTTGCGGGTGAGCATCGAAGCCGTAGCCGATGAACTGGCTTGCGCTGCCGGCTTGGTTTGCGGCAAGCTGGCTCGTACCCCGGCATGCATCATTCGAGGATTTCAGCATCGTGCCGGACCAGGACGTGCCCGGGATTTGATTCGCTCGGCGGCAACAGATCTGTTTCGCTGATATCGTAGATTAAGGTCGCGCTGAGGAGGGCCCGTGTCGCGCACTTTGACCCAATCCGAACTGGAAAGTTTCCCTTCCCTTGAATGGCAGGACATTGCTCCCCGCATTGCGCCGGCCTTCCGCGCCGCGCTCGAACAAGTCCTGGCCTCGCAGGATGGCGGTACACTCGCTCGCGAACAGTCTCTCTTGCTGGCAAACGCTGAAGGCGACGACTTGCTTGGTCTTCTGGTTGCCGCCAACGATCTGCGCCGCGAACTTTCCGGCAACCTCGTTACCTACGTGGTGAATCGCAACATCAATTTCACCAATATTTGTTTTGTGGGATGCAAATTCTGCGCTTTCAGCCGCGGTCCCCGCGAGTCTGACACTTACTTTCTTACCCCCGAGCAGGTCGCGCACAAGGCTAAAGAAGCCTGGGAGCTGGGCGCAACCGAAGTCTGCATTCAAGGCGGACTGCCGCACGGCCTGCCTCCTTTTTACTATCGCGACATTCTGCGTGCGGTGAAGCAAGTCACGCCCCGCATGCACATTCATGCCTTCTCGCCCATGGAAATCGTCTACGGCGTCGAACTCACCGGCATGCCACTCGAAGACTACCTTCGCATGCTGCGCGACAACGGCCTCGACACGCTGCCCGGCACAGCCGCAGAAATTCTCGACGACCAGGTCCGCAACATCCTCTCGCGCAACAAGCTCTCGACCGCCCAATGGACAGAAGTCATTCGCACCGCTCATCGTTGCGGCATCCGTACCACCTCCACATTGATGTACGGACACGTCGAAACCACCGCCCACTGGGTCGATCAACTCCTTCTTCTCCGCGAAATCCAGCGGGAAACCGGCGGCCTGACTGAGTTCGTGCCTCTCGGTTTCGTCCATCAAAATACTCTGCTCTTCCATCAAGGACTCGCACGCAGCGGCCCCACCCTCGCTGAGCATCTCAAAATTCATGCACTAGCCCGGCTCATGCTCGCCGGTTCCATCAACAATATTCAAGTCTCCTGGGTAAAGCTGAACCGCCACTTGTCGCAGCTTTGCCTGCATGCCGGAGCCAACGACTACGGCGGCACGCTCATGGAGGAAAATATCTCTCGCGAGGCCGGCGCCACCGCTGGACAGTACACCAGCCCGGAAGATTTCCAATCCCTGATTCTTGAAATCGGCCGCATCCCCGCCGAACGCAACACCACTTACACCCGCATCAATATCAAGTTGCATCCAGAGCCATTCACCACTGAGCAGTCCTTCGCACCGGAGTTCGCATAATGGGGCTGACATCAGATTGACTCGGACCATCGCCATCATCGGAGGCACCGGCGCGGAAGGCTTCGGTCTGGCGCTGCGCTGGGCCCAGGCCGGCGAGACTGTCGTCATCGGATCGCGCGACGCCGCACGCGCCCAGCAAGCGGCAGAGAAAATCAAACAGCACGTTGGCGCAAACGCTAAAGTTTCTGGCGACGAAAACATTGCCGCCTGCGCCTCTGCCGATCTCATCGTTCTTACCGTTCCCTTCGAGGGTCACGCGGCCATCCTCAAACAGCTCAAGCCGGTTCTTCGCCCCGGCGGCATCGTTGTGGACACCACCGTTCCCCTCGCCGCCAGCGTCGGCGGCCGTGCCACTCGCACTCTAGGGATTTGGGAAGGCTCCGTCGCGCAGCAAACCGCGGAGACTTTATCCAAAGAGGTTTCAGTCGTTGCCGCATTTCACAATGTTTCCTCAGAGTTATTGAACGCGGAAGGTCTGGTCGACTCCGATGTAATTGTCTGTGGTGACGATCCCAGCGCGAATGCCGAGGTCCGGAACCTCGCCGCCAAAATCCCCGGTGTCCGTGCCATTGATGGCGGCAAACTGGAAAACGCCCGCTTTGTGGAGCAGATCACCGCGCTGCTGATCGGACTCAACATCCGCCACAAAGGCCACTCCGGAATCCGAATCACCGGCCTGCCGGATG
This sequence comes from Terriglobales bacterium, assembly GCA_963762965.1. Classification (GTDB taxonomy): domain Bacteria; phylum Acidobacteriota; class Terriglobia; order Terriglobales; family Acidobacteriaceae; genus DATBAX01. The sequence goes on along the minus strand of CAVXME010000001.1, from coordinate 2,026,245 downwards.
CCGCCTACCGCTCCTAAGATCTCGCGCCGGGATCGAGAAGCCGGGTGGAGAAGCTGTGCTGAGCACAAGGGTGGAGCAGCGCTTAAGCGCTGCGTTAAGATCACCAATGACCACGGGCTTTAGCCCCTGAGGTACCTGCAGCATCGCCGGTCATGAATCCCGCCATCCAATTCCGCGACGTCTCCTATCGCATCAACAGCACTCGCGAACTCCTGCACAATTTAAATCTCGAAATCCAATCCGGCGAGACTCTGGTCTTGCTGGGCCGCAGCGGATCGGGCAAGACCACAACTCTCAAGCTCATCAATCATCTGCTCGCACCCAGCGCTGGCGAGATTCTCGTCAACGGAAAATCGACGCGCGACTGGGACGTCATCCAACTCCGTCGCGGCATCGGCTACGTCATTCAAGACGTCGGCCTCTTCCCGCACTTCACCATCGCTCGCAATATCGGCCTGGTGCCAAGAATCGAAAACTGGCCGGAAGACAAAATCCAGTCGCGAACGAAAGAACTCCTGCATCTCGTCGGACTCGACTCCGGCATCGCGACTCGTTATCCCCGCGAACTTTCCGGCGGACAACGCCAGCGCGTCGGCGTGGCACGCGCCCTCGCCGCCGATCCTCCAATTCTCCTGATGGACGAGCCTTTCGGCGCACTCGATCCCATCACCCGCGCCGAACTCCAGCGCGAGTTTCTCGCGTTGCAGCAGCGCCTGGGAAAAACGGTCGTCTTCGTTACTCATGATTTGCGGGAAGCTCTTCTCCTCGGCACCCGCATCGCCTTCATGGAAGCCGGCCGATTGGTCACGGTGCGCGCGCCAAACGATTTCGTGCAGTCTTCCGATCCGCTGATCGCGGCCTATGTAAATGCCTTCGAAACTTCCCCCCCTCGAGGTGCCTCATGAACCTGTGGCAATTCATGTTGCAAAATCACCACGAAGTTTTGGAACTCACCCTGGAGCACCTGTGGCTGGTCGGCGTCTCTATCCTTTTTGCCGTGCTGATCGGAATTCCCCTCGGTATCCTGATCACCCGCTGGCCCGCGCTCAACAAACCTATCCTCGGCAGCGCCAACATCATTCAAACCATCCCCAGCCTCGCCCTGTTCGGATTTCTTTTGCCCGCGCCCTGGATTGGCGCTCGCGCCGACCGCCTCGCCATCCTTGCGCTCACGCTCTATGCCCTTCTGCCGCTGATCCGCAATACTTACGTGGGCATCAAGGGCGTGGACCGCTCCGTGGTCGAAGCCGGACGCGGCATGGGGATGACCAATCAGCAACTCTTGTGGCAGGTCGAACTCCCGCTCGCACTCGGTGTGATCATTGCAGGTGTGCGCGTTGCCACGGTAATCTCCGTTGGCCTCGCCACCATTGCAGCCGCCATCGGCGCCGGCGGATTAGGTGAATATATTTTTCGCGGACTCGCCATGGTCAATAATCAAGTGATCCTGGCCGGTGCGATTCCCGCCGCACTCATGGCGCTCTTGGCCGATGTCAGCCTGGGATGGCTCGAAAAACGCCTAAGCCCGAACCAGCTGTCATCCTGAGCGCTTCATTGTCATCCTGAGCGCAGCGAAGGACCCATGCATTAGGGCGCTGAGGAAAAAGTTCGGAAAAGGATAAGGCTGGAGCAGGGACAAGGGTGGAGCAGTAATTCAAGGGTGGAGCAGTAATTCAAGGGTGGAGCAGCGCTTAAGCGCTGCGTTAAACTTCACCAATGACCACGGGCTTTAGCCCCTGGGTTAACGCATTTCACATGCTTTTCCGACTTCCAATCTTTGTCGCGCTTGCAATACTTCTCATCTCCTGCGGCCCCGCCCGCGAGAATCGCATCGTCATCGGTTCCAAGAATTTCACCGAGCAACTCATCCTCGGCGAAATCATCGCCCAACAAATCGAAAACAAAACGCATCTCCCCGTCGAACGCCGCTTTTATCTCGCCGGAACTTACATTTGCCAGCAGGCCATTCTCGGCGGACGCATCGACATCTACCCCGAATACACCGGCACCGCGCTCACCGCTGTTCTGAAAGATCCGCCGGAAACCAATCCGGACTCAGTCTTCAATCGCGTGAAGACGGAATATGCACAGCGCTTCAACCTGGCTGTGGGCGCGCCTTTCGGCTTCAATGACACCTTCGCTATGGAAGTCCGCGGCGACGACGCTCGTCGTCTTGGCCTGCACACCATTTCCCAGGCCGCCGCCTTCACTCCACAATGGCGCGCCGGATTCGGCTACGAATTCATGGAGCGTCCCGACGGCTACAAAGGCCTGGCGGCAACTTACAGTCTTCACTTCGCCGAGTCGCCCCGCATCATGGATCTCGGCTTGCTCGCTCGCGCCCTGAAAGGAAAGCAAATCGACCTCGCCGCTGGAAACACTACCGACGGCCTGATCCCCGCGCTCGATCTCTTTGTTCTTGAAGACGACAAGCATTACTTCCCGCCCTACGAAGCCGTGCCCATCATTCGTCAGGAAACTCTCTCGCGTCATCCGGAAGTCGCTCAGGCTCTGGCCGAACTCGCCAACAAAATTTCCGACGACGACATGCGCCAACTCAACTACGCCGTCGACGGCCAGCACCGCGACGTAAGAGAAGTAGTCCGCGAATTCCTCCACCGCAAACTTCCCTGATCCCTTGTCATCCTGAGCGAAGGGAATTCGGTCAAAGACCGAATTCCCGCAGTCGAAGGACCCCTACCACCCCCTCCCTGCTCCCAGCCCGGCACTCCCTCCCCAAAATCGTCATTCCGAGCGAAACAAGGAATCTGCTTTTGCTGGAATCTTCGCGTAACTTAATTTGACTCATACCAATGAGTCATTTAAACTAACACTATGGCTAAGCGACTCCAGGTAATCCTCCAGGATCCCGAATACCGCGAGATCCAGAAAATGGCCCGCTCCCGGCGCATGTCGCTGGCGGAATGGGTCCGGCAAGCGCTCGACCTGGCGCGCCGCCGCGAGCCTCTGGGAGACACTGGCAAAAAGATCGCCGTCATCCGCGCCGCCACCCAACACGACTATCCCACAGGGGACATCGACAAAATTTTGGCCGAGATCGAACGCGGATACGGCTCTGGCCCCCAGCCGTGATCCTGATCGACTCCAACATCCCCATGTACCTGGTGGGCGCGCCTCATCCCCACAAAAGCGACGCCCAACGCCTGCTCGAAAAGCTGGTCAGCGAACGCCAGCGCCTGGTCACCGACGCAGAAGTTTTACAGGAAATCCTTCACCGCTACGTCGCCATCAACCGCCGTGACGCCATCCAGCCGGCCTATGACGCATTGCTGGGTATCGTCGATCAAGTGCTGCCCATCGATCAGACGGCCACAGAGCGGGCAAAAGAAATCGTCCTGGGCCACCGTCAAATGTCCGCCCGCGACGCCGTCCACCTCGCCATCATGGAACAACACGACATCGAGCAAATTCTCACCTTCGACTCAGGCTTCGATGGATTCCCCGGAATTACCCGGCTGTCGTAACCCAGAGAAAATAGCTCCAGAATGACGCGCCACAAACCAGCTCCGAAGCAGCGGCATTCATTAGCCCCGGACGTAAGTCCGGGGTAAGAGCAAAGCGGGAGCACGCGCCCGAGGGCGCAACTGCCCCGGCGGCCAGCATCCAGTCTTGGCTGAAAGCTGACGGCTGATAGCTGACAGCTACCTACATCAACCACAACGCATCCACATCCACAACCACCTGTGTCCTCGGAATTTTCTGCTGCGACGCATAGACGAGCATCGATCTAAGCAGCGTATTCAACTTCTCGCGGCTGGGGGACTTCAATACAAAATGATAGCGATAGTCCCGCTTCAACCGCACAATCGGCGCGGCCGCCGGGCCCAGCACGCGGACGCCTTCATGCCGCGTCTTCTCGAACCATTTCCCCAGCGTGTCCGACCATTGCAGCGCTTCATCCAGTTTGTCGCTGCGCACTACAACGTTGGCCAGCGCACTGTAGGGCGGATAGTGCATCCAGCTGCGAAACTGCAGTTCCTTTTCGTAGAAGCCGGTGAAGTCATGCTGCGCCGCATACTGCACCGCATAGTGATCTTGGAAGTAAGTCTGCAAGACTACTTTTCCTGGCATCTGTCCACGCCCCGCTCGTCCTGCAACCTGCGTGAGCAGCTGGAACGTCCGCTCGGCGGCGCGAAAATCCGGCATGCCTAGCGCCATGTCCGCACCAACCACACCCACCAGAGTTACCCCGTGGATGTCATGCCCCTTGGCGATCATCTGCGTGCCCACCAGCAAATCCAATTCGCCTTCATTCAACGCATTCAACGCGCGTTCGAAGTCTTCCTGCCCGCGAACGGTATCGCGATCGAGCCGTGCGATGCGTGCCTGGGGAAACATTCCATGCAGCAACTCTTCCAGCTTTTCTGATCCTGTTCCAAGAAAATATACGTACTCACTGCCACAATGCGCGCAGGCCTTTGGCACCGGCGCCATGAAACCGCAGTAGTGGCACACCATGCGATGCTCGCGTTTGTGGTGGGTGAGCGCGATGGCGCAGTTCCCGCACTCGAGTTTCTTGCCGCAAGTGCGGCACAGCACCACCGGCGAATAGCCACGCCGGTTGAGCAGCACCATGACCTGCTCTTTACGTTCGAGACGTTCTTTGATTTCCGCCGCCAGCTTGCGTGAGATCACCTGCTCCTGGCCGGTCTCCTGAAACTCCAGACGCATATCGATGATCTCAACCTCCGGCAGCGGCCGCTGCTCTACACGATCGGGCAGCTCCAGCAATGCATATTTATGTTTCTTGGCGTTGTAATAAGACTCGAGCGACGGCGTCGCAGAACCCAGCACCACTACGGCGTTCGCCATCTTCGCCCGCATCACCGCGACATCGCGTGCGTGATAACGCGGCATCTCTTCCTGCTTGTAGGAGGAGTCCTGTTCTTCATCCACGATGATCAAGGCCAGGTCCGCCACCGGCGCGAACACCGCCGAGCGCGTGCCCACCACCATGCGCGCTTCTCCGCGCTTGATGCGGTGCCACTGCTCCGCCCGCTCCTGATCGGACAGCGCCGAATGCAGAATCGCCACTTCATCTCCAAACGCTTGATGCAAATCCGCAGCCATCGCAGGCGTAAGTCCGATCTCAGGGACGAGCAGGATTGCCGACCGACCCGCCTCCAGCACCGACCGCATGGCCGCCAGATACACCGCCGTCTTGCCCGATCCGGTGACACCATGCAGCAACATGCCGACGAATTTATTTGCAGCCACGCTTTCCTGAATGCGCTTCAACGCCTCCTGCTGCGCTGGATTCAACTGAAAATCCAGCGGCGAAGGACGCGCTTTGATTTTCGATCGAACCAGTTCGGCCGGCTCTTCGATGATCTCGACCAGGCCACGCTTCACTAGCGTGGCCAGCGTGGTGCGCGGGACCTCCAGGGCTTGCAAAGCTTCGACTGCAACTTTCCCGCCGGCTGCTGCGAGAGTATCCACCAGAGTTTGTTGGTTCGGGTTGAGCTTGCCCTCGGCAGTCTTGAGCAGCGCGACCTTCACGGTGCGCGCGGCGTCGCGGGCGTCGGACAGGTCTTCACGCGTGATCCACTTCTTGCGCACCATGCCTGCGAGTATCGGCTTCGGCACACGCGTCGCGGCCCGCAACGCTTGTTCGCTGGTCGTCTCGCGCTCGGAAAGATATTCGAGCACGCGGAACTCAACCAGCTGATCCTCTGGGGTCTTGCGGGAGCGCGCGGAGGATCCAGACATCCCTGCGAGGTGCAGCGTCATGTGTCCAGCGTCGGCGATGCGGTAGCTGATGGTGCGTTTGAACTCGGCGCTCAGCGGGAGCATGGAACGGAAGACATCGCCGATGGGGGCGAGGTAGTAGTCGGCGATCCATTGGCCCAGGCGGAGCAGCTGCGCATCGAGCACCGGCGCGGGGTCGAGCACGCTGATGACGTTCTTGGTTTGGACTTTGGGCTTGCGGTCGTGCAGCTCAGTGACGATGCCCGAGAGGCGCTGCTGGCGGAAGGGCACGAGCACGCGTCCGCCGACCACCGGCGCCATCCCTTCGGGGATGCGGTAGGTGAAGGCCATGTCGAGCGGGACGGGCAGAGCAACGTCACAGAATTCAGGCATGAGATAGGGTCAATGAAATCCTAACATCGCCGGCGGCAGGGTGGCATGGGCTGCAAATTGGAGTTATGTTCCACGTGGAACACTATGCCGATTTGTACGAAGTGTTCCACGTGGAACATTTTGTACCGGCGGGAATGTACGTACAGATTTCGCGATGTGGCTGGGATGGTTGAGTTTAGAGGAAATTCCCGATTTGGGAATGAGATTGTGACTTCAGGGATTCCCATTTCGGGATTGCGCTTGCTTGGCTTGCCGCCGCGCGGTACGCCGAGGAAATAGGGGCGCCCATCAATGCCCAGAGGGGGCTAAACTTCGCCACTCCCATGCCACACACGGAGGATGCATACTGTTTTCGTAAGGTGCTCCAGCGTTGTCGGTCAGAGGAGATAAACCGGGTGCTAGAGAGCTTGAAGGATAAGGGGTTTGAGATTCAGTTTCAATCTCACGCTGCAGCCATCCTGGAAATCGATTTTCCTGACGCAATTAAGGAATCGGAGGAGGCGCTCCGAGGCCTCGTCATTCCGATCGGCGAGATTATTGGTTCTGGGGGTGGCGAGACGAAAGGCACCCAGCGGATGCGACATGCTTTTAGCGATGTCGGATGGCATAAGTTCGTTTTCGAAATCAAGAAAATAATCAACGGTATCGAGCGTGAAGCAATTTCGCACGAGATCGATCATGTGAAAAAGTTGGGCGGTAACATTCTCGCGCTGGAATCAAGCCGGGCAAACAAATTCCCTTTCGTCAAAAATAACGAACTGGCGTGGCAGATGGCTCGTAAATTGCAGTCCAAATTGACCTGATAAGATCGCAGGGGAAAACACAAATGACCGGCGGCGCCGCTAACAGTTCCGACTTGCCAACTCGAAAATTTGTAATCACGAAATCGATCACCATGACTCCAACGAAGTCGCGCGGCAAATTTGCATTCCGCAATTACTATCGTTGTCCAAATGACGGAACGGCGTGGACGGACGAATGGACCTGTATGTGCAACGACAGGTGCCCAACCTGTAGAGCTGAAATTGAGCCGCACGAAAGTGAGGATATTTAACCTCTCAAATCGAGCGACATGAACCTTCAGTGCAGAACTGAGCTTGCTTCCGCGTACAAGTCCGGCGCGCAGATCGCGCGTGTGCTGACCGAAGAGTGGGCGGCTCGCGAGCTGTATTGTCCGGCGTGCGATTCCAACCGGCTTTCATCATCCCCAGCGAACACTCCTGCAATCGATTTTGAATGTCCAAAATGCAGCCAACTCTTCCAGTTGAAGAGCCAGAAGACCTGGAATCCGCGAAAACTTGTGGATGCCGGATATGACGCGATGATCCGTTCGATCCGGGCCGACAGAGTCCCCAACCTGTTCGTTCTTCAGTACTCACCGAACTGGCTCATTCGAAATCTCCTGCTCATACCCAGAACCTTTTTCTCGGAGAGTGCCATCGAGAAGCGGAAACCACTTGCAATTCAGGCTCGAAGGGCGGGATGGGTGGGTTGCAATATCCTTCTCAGCCAAATACCCACAGATGGCAAGATTGCGATGGTCCAGGACGGGGCTCCCGTCGCCGATCTGAAAGTTCGCAGCGAGTTCTCTCGCATACGAAAGCTGGCTGAGGTGCCTCCGTCGGTTCGAGGCTGGACGGTGGATGTTCTTCGCATAGTCCGTCAATTGGGCAAGAGCCGCTTTGCGCTGGGAGATGTCTATGGCTTTGAGTCCGAGCTGCAGGCCACACACCCGCTTAACAGAAACGTCCGTCCCAAGATTCGCCAACAACTTCAGGTCCTGCGGGACCTTGGCTTGATCGAGTTCGGCGCGCGGGGAACCTATAGCGTCATGGAGTAGAGCGATCCAGTCTACGAGGATGCTCCCGCTTACGGCTCGATAGGTAGTTAACCTGAGTGCGCCTAGGAGATAAAGTGCGCGCGTTCTTTCCGCGCGGACGCCAAACAAAATCAGCTCGGTAACATTCCTGAAATAGAAACCAACTCCACCATCAGAACCTCCGTCCTTCCGAATCGTTTGGTATGGTGCTGCGTCCGCCTCGCTGCGCTTGGCTGGACCGACGGGGCGTCCATCCCTACGTGAGTGGGGGTGGGGCTTTCAGGCCCAGGTCTTTCATGACCATTTGGAGGTCTTTCCAGGTTTCTTTTTTCTGGCGGGGATCGCGCAGAAGGAAAGCGGGATGATAGGTGACGGCGAGTTTGGTGCCCTGGAAGTCGAACCATTGGCCGCGCAGTTCAGACATAGGTGCATTGACCGCCAACAATGTCTTGGCGGCAACGGCTCCCAGGGCGACGATAGCTTTGGGATGGATGGCCGCAATCTGACGCATTAGGAAAGGCGAGCAAGTTTCGCATTCGTCGTGTTCCGGCTGGCGGTTTCCTGGGGGGCGGCATTTGATGATGTTGGCAATGTAGACCTCTTCGCGGCTCAGGCCCATGGCTTTGATCATGTTGGTGAGCAACTGGCCGGAGCGTCCCACGAAGGGCTCGCCCTGCTGGTCTTCATCGGCGCCGGGGGCTTCGCCGATGAACATCAAGTCGGCATTAGGATTGCCTACGCCGAATACGATTTGCTTGCGTCCCTGTTTGTGGAGTTTGCAGCGGGTGCAGTCTCCGAGGTCTTCGCGGATTAGGCGCAGGGCGGTGACGGGGTCGGTGGCGATTTCAGGTTTAGGAACAGCGGCAGCGATTGGCAAATGGGCGGAGGTTTTGCGCGTCATGGATTCAGGAGATTCGATTTGGGGTAATGGTTCGCGGCGGTAGAAATCATAGATGCCAAGTTCGTTATAGTAGCGGATGCGATCGGCGAGGGCGCGTTTGAGGCCGGGGTCGAGGGTGGTTGGCATCGGTTGATGGAATTGTATCTGAGGCGCCCTGCGGGCGCGTGGTCTTGTGCAGCGCTTTAACGCAGCGCTGGGAAGCGCTGCTCCACCCAAAATCTGCCCCCACCTCCTAAATCAAGATTTGGCTGGGAAGTCCTAAGTGGTTTTTAGTGCGGGCTGGGGTTTGCGCAGGCGGACGATCTGATCGAGCACGCGTTGGGCGACTTCCCATTTTGTGGTTTCGGGGACGTCCACGACGTCGTGTTGAGTGATGATGGTGACCGCGTTGCGGTCGGAGTCGAAGCCGACGCCTTCGCGGGAGACGTCGTTGACGACAATGGCGTCGAGCGATTTCGAGAGCAGTTTCTTGCGGGCATTTTCCAGGACGTTTTCGGTTTCTGCGGCAAAGCCGATGACTAGTTGAGAACGTTTGCTGCGCGCGATTTCAGAAACGATGTCAGCTGTGGGTTCGAGTTCCAACGTCATGTGGCCGCTGCGCTTCATTTTTTGCGATGCGATCGATTTGGGGCGATAGTCGGAAACCGCGGCGGTCTTGATGACGATGGTGGCCTGGGGCAGCAGGGCCAACACGGCCTGCCGCATTTCTTCGGCGGATTCCACTCGCGTTACTTCGGCTGCGCCCGGCGGAGTCAATGCGGTTGGACCGCTGACCAGCAAACTCGCGCTCCGCGACGCAGAGCAGCTTCGGCGAGTGCGTATCCCATGCGACCGCTGGAGCGGTTGGTGAGATAGCGAACCGGATCAATCTTCTCGCGCGTCGGGCCGGCGGTGATGAGCACGGTTTCGCCAGTCAATTCCTGCGAAGCTCCCAAGGCCTCCATGGTGGCGGCGACGATTGCTTCATTGGCGGCGAGGCGTCCTGCGCCGGTCATGCCGCAGGCGAGATATCCGTCGCCGGGTTCGACGATCTTCACGCCGCGCTTTTTCAGGATTTCGAGATTGGCCTGGGTGGCGGGATGGTTCCACATGTTGACGTTCATGGCCGGAGCGACCACGACCGGAGCCGTGGTTGCGAGATAGAGCGTAGTGAGGAAATCGTTGGCAATGCCCTGGGCAAATTTGGCCAGCGCATCCGCACTGGCCGGAACCACGACGAGCGCATCGATGGATTGCGCGACTGCGATGTGTTCGATGGCGGAATCGATGTTGGGCTGGCCACTCTCCTTGCCGTCGCTGGAGAACATGCCGGTGATGACTTTTTCACCGGAGAGCGCGGCGAAGGTCAAGGGCCGGATGAATTCCTGGGCGGCCTGAGTCATGATGACTTGCACGCGAATGCCGCGGTCCTGGAGAAGGCGGACCACTTCCGCCGCTTTGTAGGCTGCAATTCCGCCGCTGACGCCGAGGGCAATCTTCATAAAATTGATTTTAGATTTTTGATTGAAGATTGCAGATTGAACGCACACCCATAAATCTGAAATCAAAAATCCTAAATCTGAAATCGCCCTCCTGAGCTGATTTTAGATTTTTGATTGAAGATTGCAGATTGAACGCACACCCATAAATCTGAAATCAAGAATCTTAAATCTGAAATCGCCCTCCTGAGCTGATTTTAGATTTTTGATTGAAGATTGCAGATTGAACGCAGGCGCTTAAATCTGAAATCACAAATCCTAAATCTGAAATCGCCTTCCTGAGCTGATTCTAGATTTTTGATTGAAGATTGCAGATTGAAAGCAGGCGCTTAAATCTGAAATCACAAATCTTAAATCTGCAATCGCTCTCCTGAGCTGATTTTAGATTTTGGATTGAAGATTGCAGATTGAACGCACACCCATAAATCTGAAATCAAAAATCCTAAACCTAAAATCGCCACCACTTTACTCTTACTTTTTACTCTTACTCTGGGGCCATGGCCTGGTCCAGCATTTCGCTGGCGACCTCGGCGGGCGATTTGGGAATTTCCGGAATCACCCACTTGACCTTGCCGGCCTTGATTTCGTCCTGCGCGATGCGGCAGGGTTTGCGCGATGGGGTTGTGATGACGGGAGGCGCTCCACCCTGCAACTGCCGGGCGCGGCGCGCCGCCACCAGGATGTACCGGTAATTGCTGTCGAATCCTTCAATCAACTTCATTGTGGTCTCCTGCTGTTACTGCTTAGCGTCCACCAGGAACCGCGGGCGCGAACGAAGCTAGAATCGGGGTCAAACGGTCACGCATGTTTTTCAGGCGGTAACGTTCAGCCGTAGCCAGCAATTCGATGTCGTCAGCGGTTCGTTGAGCTTCTGAGCGCCGGAGCCGTTCCGCGAGCAGGATCGACCGCAGCGCCGCAACAGATTCGTCCAGACGATCGTTCACCAAAATATAGTCGTATTTGGAATAATTCTCAATCTCACGAGTGGCCGTGGCCAACCGGCGCTGGATGACCTCTTCGGCGTCCTGGCTGCGGGCACGCAGGCGGTGCTCCAGTTCCTGGCGGTTGGGGGGAAGCAGGAAAATGCCCACCGCCTGGGGAAGCTTGCGTTTGATCTGCTCCGCGCCCTGCACGTCAATGTCGAGCAGCAGGTCATGCCCGGATTCCACGGCCTCGCGCAGAAAATGCTTGGAGGTACCGTAATAGTTGCCGAAAACATCGGCGTGCTCCAGGAACTCATCCCGGCGCACCATTTCTTCGAATTCCGCACGCGGCACAAAGGTGTAATCGCGGCCGTTTCTCTCGACTTTGCGCGGCGGGCGGGTGGTGTAGGAAACGGAAAAATCCAGACCTGAGACCAGCGGGCGGACTCCCGCGACCAGGGTTGATTTGCCCGAACCCGAGGGCGCGGAAATGATGTAGACGGTGGTCATTCGAGGTTCTGCACCTGTTCGCGCGCCTTTTCGATTTCGGCCTTCATGGCCAGGCCGAGTTCGGTGATTTTTAGAGCATCGCCGGCCAGACCGGAAGTCTTGGAAAGAAGAGTGTTGGCTTCGCGATTCATTTCTTGTAAGAGAAAATCCAGTTTCTTGCCCACTTCCCCGCCTTGTTCGAGGAGAGTGGCAAAGTGCTTGACGTGGCTTTCCAAGCGGACGAGTTCTTCCTGGACTTCGCTACGATCCACCAGCATGGCGGCTTCCTGCAAGATGCGTTCGGGGTCAAACTGCGATCCTACCAGTTCCTGCAAGCGGGATTTCAGTCTGTCCGTATAAATCTGCTGAACCGAGCCGCGATATTTCTTGACGCCATCGCAAGCCTGCTGCACATGGGCCATGCGTGTGCTCAACTCGCGGGCGGTTTCTGCGCCCTCTTGTTCGCGCATCTGATTGAGGCGAGTGAGAGCTTCTTCGGCTTTGGCGAGGACGATGGGCTCCAGCTCTTCAGCATCGGCGGGCGGGGTTCCAGCGTCGAGCGCACCGGGCAGGCGGAGGATGGTGTTCAGGTCGGGGTCAGCGGGCAGCCCGAATTCTGTGGCTGCGGCACGAAACGCCTGGATGTATCCGCCGACTAATTCACGATTTAGAGAGAACGCTTCGTTGCCGTTGCGCTCCAGGTTGAGGGTCAGTTCGAGGTGACCACGCGCCAGCTTCTCCTTGAACAGGCGGCGCAGCTTCATTTCCAGCGCGTCGCTGTTGGAGGGCAGGCGGAAATGCAAATCGAGAAAACGGTGGTTCACCGATTTCAGCGAGAGAGTAAAACCAATCTGGCCATTCATCTGGCCTTTGGTCTGGGCGAATCCGGTCATGGAGCGGATGGGCATTTGGGTTATTGTCTCACTGGAGCCGTGGCTGTTTTGGGTTGCTCCAAATCGACGAACTGGAGATCGTACAGCCGGCGGTAAGTTCCGAGTTTTTTCATCAAATCCTCGTGCGCACCAATGTCGGCAATGGTGCCATTTTCTATGACCACAATCCGGTCGGCGCGGCGAACGGTGGAAAGCCGATGCGCAATCACGAGGACGGTGCGTCCGGTCATCAGGTTCTGTAAAGCGGATTGCACCAGAGATTCCGACTCGCTGTCGAGCGCGGAGGTGGCTTCGTCGAGAATCAGGATAGGAGCATTTTTCAGCAAGGCGCGGGCGATGGCGATGCGCTGACGCTCTCCGCCGGAAAGCCGCACGCCACGCTCGCCGATCATGGTGTTGTAGCCGGCCGGTAGTTCCATGATGAAATCATGCGCGAGGGCGGCGCGGGCCGCGGCTTCCACCTGCGCTTGCGAAACACTGGGCTGTCCGTAGGCAATGTTGTTGCGCAGAGTGTCGTTGAAGAGAACGGTTTCCTGGGTGACCACGCCGATTTGTGCTCGCAAGGACGCGAGGGTGGTATCGCGCACGTCGCGGCCGTCGATCAGGATGCTTCCGGAAGTTACATCGAAGAAACGTGGGATCAGATGCACCAACGTGCTCTTGCCCGCGCCACTTGATCCGACGATGGCGAGGATTTCTCCGGCTTTCACTTCCAGATTGATGTTGGTCAGAATTTCGCGCGCGGCTTCGCTATTGCCATTGGCCTCATAAGAGAAGCAGACATTTTCAAAGCGAATGCCACGAGAGAACGGCGGGATGGGCTTGGCGCCGGGCTTTTCGCGGATTTCATCCACGGTGTCCATGAACTTGAATATTTCAGATGAGGCGCCAAGGGCTTGCTGAAAATTGTTATTGAACAAAGCGAACTTGCGGACCGGGTTGTAGAGGCTGAAAACGGAAGCGATGAAAGCGGCGAATATGCCGAGGGTCATGACGCCGTGGGCGACTTGCCCACGTCCCAGCAGCAGGAGCAAAGCGATGGCGATGGCCCCGAAAATATCCATGAGGGGAGAACTGATCGCTGCTGCCGCCACCGAACGCATGTTGGCGCTGAAAAAACGCTGGGTGGCTTTGCGGAAACGCGCGATCTCCCAGAGTTCCATGCTGAACGCCTTTACGATGCGATTGCCGGTGATGGTTTCCTGGAGAACATTCTGGATGTCCGCGAGTTTGTCCTGGCCGCTGCGGGTGGTGTGGCGCACGCGGCGCCCGATCTTTCGCGCCGAAAAAATGATGACAGGGACGAACAGAACCAGCACCCATGCCAGCTTGCGCCCTAGGGCGATCACAGCGACCGCGGTGAATAGGAAAGTAAAAAACTGCTGGAGAAATTCAGCCAGCACACTCGACATGGCGTATTGCACGCGCTCAATGTCATTGATGATGGTCGAGACCAGCGTGCCTGTCGTATGTTTCTGAAAAAATGCGGCGGAACGCCGAAGAATGGAGTTGTAGAGATCGTTGCGGAGGTCGGTCATCATGCCGAATCCCGCATAGTTCACCAAATAAGTTCCCAAATAATCAAACACGCCTTTCAGCAACGTGGACGCGACCAGCGCGTACGCCACGATCGTCCAGGCATTGTGGAAGCGCGCGGGGACAAATCTTTGCAGATAGACAATGTGATTGGTCCAGGGAACGGTGAAGAGCTGGATATCGTCAGAGCCAGTGGAGGGATTCAGAACGCGGTCAAGAATGGGCCTGAGCAGCAATAACCGAAATGCTTCGAAAAATCCTACCCCGGCCATCAGCACGACGGAGGACAGGAGCTGCCACCAATACGGCACCACGTAGCGTATGAGGCGGGTCAGTTGCCGCATTGGGGGCTCCCGATGCGCAGCCAGTGAGGGCTCGTTGCGGTTGGGCTCAGCATTCGTCGCAAGGTTTTATTCTACTGTAGAAGCCGTCGTTGGTCGTGCGTCATGCGTCGTTGGCCTCTCTTCGTCACTGCCACTAAGAATTGAGAAACTAGGGTGACTCAGTTGCTGGCGGAAGTAGATTAATCGACTCCGAACCGGAATTCATTTCGAATTCAAGTTGGCTAAAGGACCATACCCCCGCTCGCTTCTTTGCGATTAGGTGAATCTTGCCTTCTCCTCGGGAACCGGCAATCGGGACCACCATATTCGCGTTTCCATCTGAGTTCTGGATGCTAATGTTCCCCTGCCAGATCCATTTCGCGTGAATGGAATCGCCCAGCCGTTCAATTACTTTAGGATCCGATTGAGCTCGCTCCAGCGCCTGGTGATAAACGTCGCTGTGCTTAAACGCATATTGGACACCACCAAAAATCCCGCCACCAAACAGCACCAGCAATCCTGCGATCGTCAGGGCCCCCAGCAACATCTTCCCGTAGGGATGTTGGTCGATCCAACTCTTCTTGACCGGCGCAGGAATGGTGGGATATGGAGAGCTGCTCATATCTTCTCAACTAGAAAAATCTACTTTGGACTATCGCGATGGACTACCTTCACTCGATACCCTGGTTTCCGCAGATGCTTGGCCACGTCCTCCGCAATCATGACTGAGCGGTGCTGGCCGCCGGTGCAGCCGAACGCAATCGTCAGATAACTTTTCCCCTCTCGGATGTAGTGCGGCAAGAGATACACCAGCAGCTCGGAGATGCGCTGAATGAATTCCTTGGTCTGAGGAAAGGAGCGGATATATTTGGCGACTTTCGGATCGCGTCCGGTTAGGTCACGGAATTCCGGCACGAAGTGTGGGTTGGGCAGGAAGCGCACATCGAATAGCAGATCGGCATCGTCCGGCACGCCGTGACGGAAACCGAAACTCACACAGGAAACCAGGATGTTCTTGCCAGACTCTTGCTGCTTCTGGAAGCGTTCGATGATATGAGAGCGAAGTTCGTGGACGTTGAACTTGGACGTGTCGATGACCAGGTCGGCCAGGGCACGGATTTTTTTCAATTGTCCACGTTCGGCAGTTAAGGAAGACTTCACCGGCGCATGGGTTCCCAGCGGATGCGGGCGGCGGGTCTCACTGAAGCGGCGGAGCAGAACCGCATCGGAGGCTTCCAGATAGATCATGCGCGTCGGCAGCATGCGCTTTACCGACTTGATGATCGATGGCAATTCTTCGAGCTGCGAACCTTCGCGAACATCCACCACCAGCGCGGTGCGCTCGATCTCGGAAGATTGGCCGACCAGTTCGGCGAAGCGGGGAATGAGGCCGACCGGCAGGTTGTCCACGCAGTAGTAGCCGAGGTCTTCAAAGGCCTTGAGGACGGAAGCCTTCCCCGAGCCGCTCATGCCAGTAATGATGACCAGATCACCGGGACGGTCTGGGGCGAGCCCCGCTTGTTCCACAGCCCTGACCAGTGGCTTGGATTTGGAGCTCTTCTTGCTGCTCTTGCGCGACGCCATTGCGTCGGATGTTAACAGGGAACGACAGGCCCTCGCTAGTCACAGAGCAGGGTCAAAGGGAATCAGACTCGAAATGGAGCGCTCAACAATCGCACCGGGAGCATGATGACGGCCCGGACTAATTCCAAAGCCCCACCGACGGCGATCCCTACCAGACGAAACGGCAGGAGCACCAGCCATACCAGGGGATAGGCGATCAAGGCCGCCAGTGCCAGCGGCCAGCAGAGTACGAAGAGCAGACACCAAAGAAGGAAAGTGAACATAAACAAACCTCCCCTTGATTATTTTACGCGGACGGCTGTCCAAAAGTTCCCGAAAGGGAGATGCAGTGTGCTTAGGCTCTGGGCTCTAGGCGTTAGGCTCTAGGTAATAATCAAAATCCCAGAGCCTAAAGCCCAACGCCTAGAGCCCACTCAGTTTCTTCAACGACTCTTCATACGGTGCCCGGGCAATCCCGCGTTCGGTGACGATCGCGGTCACAAACTTTGCCGGGGTCACGTCGAATGCGGGGTTCTCGATGCCCACGCCGTCGGGAACCATCTGCTGGCCGGCTATATGGGTGACTTCGCGAGGATTTCTTTGTTCGATGGGAATCTTGCTGCCATCCGGCGTTTCCAGATCGACCGTCGAAATCGGCGCGGCAACATAGAACGGAATGCCATGTTCTTTCGCCAGGACGGCGACCGTGTAGGTTCCAATCTTGTTGGCTACATCACCGTTGGCGGCGATGCGGTCGGCGCCAACCACGATGGCCTGGATCTTGCCTTGCTTCATCATCGCGCCGGACATGTTGTCAGAAATAACCGTCGTCGGGATGCCGTCTTTCATCAGTTCCCACGCGGTCAGACGCGAACCTTGCAGAAAAGGCCGGGTTTCGTCGGCATAAACGTGGATTTTCTTCCCCTGTTCGAAGGCAGCGCGAATCACACCCAGCGCCGTTCCGTACCCAGCGGTCGCCAGCGCGCCGGCGTTGCAATGGGTAAGAACTCCGCCGCTGGCCGGCATGAGCGTAGCGCCGTGGCGGCCCATGGCCTGATTGGCGGCGATGTCTTCGGCGTGCATACGCTTCGCTTCTTCAATCAGAGTCTGCTTGATTTGCGGAATGGGACGAACCCGCAGCGATTTCGAATTTGTCGCGCATCCGGCGAATGGCCCAGAACAAGTTGACAGCCGTGGGCCGGGTCTTGCCGATGACCTCGCAAATCTGGTCGAAGTCGCGTTTCAGGTCGCCACCGTTCTCCGCCTTCGAGTTCTGCACGCCAAGCGCAATGCCCATGGCGGCAGCCACGCCAATCGCAGGCGCGCCACGCACCACCATATCGCGAATCACGTCGGCAACCTGCTCGTAAGTTTTGCACGTGACGTAGGTTTCTTCCATGGGCAGCTTCGTCTGATCGATGAAGCGCACGCCCTTGTCGGTCCATTCGAGGGTTTGAATCATAAGGTCAGTCGTTGGTCGTTCGTCCTTGGTCGTTGGCCACGACGCGGTCTGGCGTTGGATTTGGCCAACGACCAAAGGCCAACGACCAACGACGGATTTCAGGTTTTGTGCACCTGGCAGCGAATTCTTGGGTTGTGGACAACCGCCGGGCGTCCGCAAATCTCGCAGCCCGCACCTGCTGCTGCAAGCATCGGAGACGTGTCGTCGTTCTGCAACAAGTGTTCTTTGCGGACATCTGCGGCGGTAAACAGCGAAATAAACGGCGCCGGCGATGCCGCCTTCTCCACGTTGGGACGCCCACCAGCCTCCTGCCGTTCCACCAGGCACATTACGCCGGCTACTTCGAATCCAAATTCGCGCGCGGCTTCGATTGCCTGAACGGTGGAAGCGCCTGTGGTGCAAACATCGTCCACGATCACCACACGCGCCCCTTTTTCGCGGAAGCCTTCGATACGTTGCCCGGTCCCGTGCTGCTTTTCGGCTTTGCGGACTAGAAAACCGTTTAACTCACCGCTCGTAACCGCGACCGCAGTCACAATCGGATCGGCTCCCATGGTCAATCCGCCAATGGCTTGCGGCTTCCATCCGTGTTCGCGGATCTCTTCGAGGAACACTTTGCCGGTAAGCTGCGCACCGCGTGCGTCTAAAGTGGTGATACGGCAGTCGATGTAATAGTCGCTGGTGCCCCCGGAGGAAAGCTTGAACTCCCCCAGCCGGAAAGACTTGGCAGCGAGCAGACGCAACAATTCCTGGCGAGCGGCAGACATGGAAAATCTAAGATAACATGACGGATTTCGTAGCGTTCAAAATCAAACCTCTAGCCACGGATTTTCGCTGATAAGCGCAGATAAAAAACAAATCCGTGAAAATCAGCGGAATCCGTTGCCAGTTACTGCGTCATTCTCTCCAAATGGCGGAAATGATCGGTGCCGATGTAGAGCAGGCCAAAGAGCGTCGCGTTGTAGCCCACATGGATCAGGACGCCGGGAGCCACCGCTTTGGTGACTGCTCGCGTGATGGTGAGAACGCAGCCGACCGCAAAGAGTACGAGCAATGGGGCCCAGGCACTTCCGAGCTGGTCGCTGTGGACCATGGCGAAGCCCGTGGCAGTGATGAGAATGGCCAGAGTTCTACCCAGCTTAGCCGCGGGTGAGGCTGCCAACGGCCGCGCCATCGCGATCGCTAAAAGCAAAAACGCCAAGATCAAGAGGCCGGCTGTCCCGTCCACAAAAGCCCGGCCCGGCAGAGACCGCGCCACCAGTCCCCAAAGAAGGATGCTTACTCCGGGAAATATGACTGCATGCGCTGGTCTGCCGCCCGGGTGCGTGCTACGGCCCAGGAATATTCCGATGATGGGGATAGGCACAAGAGCGGTCACCAGGCCCCAACCGGGAGACGGCATCCGGTGTATCAGGTAGGCCCAGCCCACCATGACGGATATCCACAAACCTCCACGCCGAAGCCTTTGCGGGAGCATGAACGCGGTTTGCAGCCAGCGATCGAGTACAGGATAGAGAAACCCTCGAAACAACAGCTCCTCCGCCAGCGGGGCGACCGCGACCCCGAAAAAAACCATCAGGTAGGCGCTCATCTGGTCTCCGAAATAGCGATCCATCGGAAGCGATTTGGGCATGGGCAGAAGCTTGGAGGCCAACACTCCCAAAGTCACGGCGGTGACGCCACCCGCAATCAAGAAACCCAGCCAGCTTCTCCCCGACGGCCAGCGCCAGCTCACGGCTTGCCAGAACTGTACTTGCCGCACTCGCGCCAAGCGCATGTACATGAAAGACATCACCAGTAGATAGGAGAGAGCCATGGCGGGAACGATCATCAACGTGCCGGGTTCCCTGGCCAACTCTTTGACCGAACGCGAAGAGAACAGCGTGCTGATGCCGAACGCGATCCCGCTAAACACAAACAAGGACGCGATCAGCAGCAGCACCATCAATAGAAGATCAAGTCCGGTAAAGGGTGGATTTTCCGCATGCGGATTGATGGGGACCGCAGCCGCTTGGACGGGCAACTCCTGATTCGGCTGGTCCTCACTTGCCAGAGCGGCAACTGCCGGCTCAGCCGACCAGACGGTGAAAGCGGATTGTTCAGTTCCGACACGATTTCGACTCGACTGACTTCGAGAACTTCGTCCGCCAGTTGCCATGAGCTGAAGGCGAATCTCGAGGTTCTACTCTACGCGATGGAAGTCTCTTTGCGCATCCTGGAGGCGTTGCCGCCAAAATACTGTAGCAGAGCCTGTCCGGTGTAAGACTTCTTGATCCGTGAGACTTGTTCAGGCGTGCCTTGGGCGACGATTTTTCCGCCTTCTTCGCCGCCTTCGGGGCCGAGATCGATGAGCCAGTCGGCGTTGCGGATGACGTCGAGATTATGCTCGATGATGATGATGGTGTTGCCCAGATCGGTCAGGCGATGCAGCACGTCGAGCAGCTTTTTGACGTCGTCGAAGTGCAGGCCAGTGGTGGGCTCGTCGAGTAAATATAAAGTCTTTCCAGTTTGGCGCTTGCTCAATTCGCGGGCCAGCTTGATGCGCTGGGCTTCGCCTCCCGAGAGTGTCACCGCGGATTGCCCCAGGTGAATGTAGCCCAGGCCGACGTCGACGAGCGTTTTTAACTTTTGCTGCACCAGCGGAATATTTTCGAGAACTTGCAGCGCGTCAGAGATCGACGATTCCAGAAGATCGGCGATCGAGTAGCCCTTGTACTTCACTGCCAAGGTCTCGTGGTTGTAGCGTTTTCCGCCGCACACTTCGCATAGCACGTAGACATCCGGCAGGAAATTCATTTCAATGCGGCGCTGGCCTTCGCCCTGGCAAGCCTCGCAGCGTCCTCCGGCGACATTGAAGGAAAATCGTCCCGGCTTGTAGCCGCGCTCGCGCGACTCCGGCAGCATGGCATAGAGATCACGAACCTGGGCAAACACGCCGGTGTACGTCGCCGGGTTCGACCGTGGGGTGCGTCCAATCGGCGATTGGTCAATGCGGATGACTTTGTCGATGTTCTCCGCGCCGGAGATGGCTTTGTGCGCGCCGGGTTCTTCGCGCGACCGATACAAACCTTTGGCAAGCGAGCGGTACAAAATGTCATTGACCAGCGTGGATTTGCCGGAGCCGGAAACCCCGGTCACCACCGTCATCACGCCCAGGGGGAAAGTGACATCGAGATTCTTGAGATTGTTTTCGCGCGCGCCCAGAATGCTGATCGCAGTTCCGTTGGTATGCCGTCTCTCGGGACGCATTTCAATCTGTGTTCTGCCGGAAATGTAGGCTCCGGTGAGCGATCCGGGGACGCGAATAATTTCTTCGGGCGTGCCGTGGGCCACGAGATTCCCGCCATGACGGCCCGCTCCCGGCCCCAGATCGATCACGTGGTCGGCGCGGCGGATCGTCTCTTCGTCGTGCTCGACCACCAAAACCGTGTTGCCCAGATCGCGGAGCTCTTCCAGAGCGAGCAAAAGCCGGTTGTTATCGCGATGGTGCAATCCGATGGAAGGCTCATCCAGCACGTACAGCACGCCGCGAAGTTTCGATCCGATCTGTGTCGCAAGGCGGATGCGCTGGCCCTCGCCACCCGAGAGTGTGGACGCCGAACGGTCCAGAGAGATGTAGCCCAATCCAACGTTATGCAGAAATTGCAGCCGTTCTACGACCTCGTGCACGATGCGTCCGGCAATCAGTTCTTCGCGTCCGCCGAGTTTGATTTTTCTTGCGACTTCGAGTGATCGGGATACCGGTAGAGCCGTGAAGTCGGCGATCGACATGCTGTTCACTTTTACGGCCAGACTTTCGGGGCGCAGGCGCTTGCCATGACACGCCGGGCATTGCGTAGCCGACATGTAGTCGAGCAGAAAATCGCGATAGGTCTCCGAGCTGGAGTCTTCCGCCGCCCGCTTGAGATAACCGAGAATCCCGGTAAAACCAGTTCTGCCGCCTTTGCCATCGCCGTATAGAAGCAGGTTCTGGATCTTCTCGGGAAATTTATCAAAGGGCGTCTTCAAGTCGAAGCCATGCGCGGCAGCCGTGAGCTCCACCATGTGAATCAGGTTTTGCGACGCCGAGCCCGGCCCCAGCCCGCCTTCGAGCAGAGGCTTCGACCAATCCGTGATCACCTTGCCGGGATCGAAATCATAACGACTACCCAGCCCGTGGCATTCCGGACAGGCACCATATGTGCTGTTAAAAGAAAAAGAACGTGGCTCGAGCTGCGGCACGTTGATGCCGCAATCCGGACATGCCAGCTTCGCCGAATAAAGCTGCTCTTGCCCGCCGACCACCGCGACCTGCACCAATCCGCCCGCAAGCTTCATTGCCAGACCGACCGACAATTCCAATCGATGCTCGATTCCCGGCTTCACCAGCAGCCGGTCAATCACGACTTCAATGGTGTGGTTCTTGCGCTTGTCCAGTGGCAGGTCATCTTCTAGATTTACCAATTCTCCGTCGATGCGGGCGCGGGTGAAGCCGTGCTGCACCAGCTTCTCCATCTCTTTCTTGAATTCGCCTTTGCGGCCGCGCACGATGGGCGCCAGCACCATGACCCGGTCTTCCGGTGTCAATGACATCACCCGCTGAACGATCTGCTCGGCGGACTGGCGGGTGATGGCCTGTCCGCACTTGGGGCAATGAGGGATTCCTATAGAAGCGTACAAAAGGCGAAGATAATCGTAAATTTCGGTGATCGTCCCCACCGTCGACCGGGGACTGCGGCTGGTGGTCTTCTGCTCGATGGAAATGGCTGGGCTCAGGCCGTCAATGGCGTCTACATCAGGGCGTTCCATTTGGTCCAGGAACTGCCGGGCATAGGCGGAAAGCGTCTCGACGTAGCGCCGCTGCCCCTCGGCGTAGATGGTGTCGAAGGCCAGCGAAGACTTCCCTGATCCGCTCAGGCCGGTGATGACCGTGAGCGAATTGCGTGGGATTTCCACGTCGATATTCTTCAGGTTATGCTGGCGCGCTCCGCGCACCGAGATCCTGGTGATGGCCATAAATCCCGACCGTAATGCCCTTCCGTAATGTGGACGGGGCCACAGAAATGTTGGAAAGTGTAAGAACGCTACTCTACTCACGTATCTTATTTGCTAACAGCGGCAAGCGTCAACGGCGGGTAGATTTGAGGAAGCGCTCAGCGGGTCGGCACCAGCCCCGCAGGGGAACTTTCGGCAGTCGCGGCGGCGGCAATTTAATTGGGAAAGTGGGCCGATCTTGGGTAGCTTACTGGTTGTTTTCGTGATGACTTTTACTGCGGTAACCGTGGTCGGGATCGGGATCATCGCAGCTTATGGCGCCGTAATCGGCATTCTTCAGGCTTTTGCCTACCAATCGCGCCAGCGTTCCGCCCGGACTCTGGTCCTTGTCCCTAGCCAGTCCACTGCCAGCGGCGACTAAATCAGCTTTCGCATGCTTCTACCAAAGCGCATTCCTGCGCGTTGAAGATCCACTTGGCAATTTGAATCTTCCCTAGAATCCTAAGCTTACTGCTGGTCCGGATTGTTGATGGTTGGCAGGCGACGACCCTCGCCCGGGGGCGCAGGGATTCCCGGGGCTGCGGCTCCCGGCTGTTGTTGCTGTTGCTGCTGTTGTAACTGTTGTAAGAGCTCTTCCGGAGTCTTGGGGGCAGTCTGCCCGTTGGGTTGTGGAGCTGGCTGGGGCTGATCGTCGGCCTGGTCGGCGGCGTCATCGGCCGAGTCGTCGGATGAATCATCGGCCATATCTTCCGCAGCCTGCTGCGCCGGTTGTGGCCGGGCGAACGGCGCGGGAACCCGGGATGTGCCCGCATTGGCCTCGACCGCCGGAGCGGGCTCCGGTCCAATTGGCCTGGCCAGCAAAACCACCCGATCCAAAGCCGTCGGGTTGGCCACGGAACCGAGCAGTACATAATCGAAATGCGATCCATTTAGCAGGGACGCCAATACCTCCCGGGCTGGCCCGGGACCAAAATGCCCGACTACCCGTTCGGTGGAATTCGACGGCATGTCAATCGCCGCACCGGTCTTAATATGCACGGCCCGCAGGATGTCCCCCAAGGTTGAGTTCTGGGCCACAATCGTCAACTGCTCGCTCTGATAAGCCACCAGAGGCGCGGACGAGGGGATTTGATCCAAGTCAAAACCTGGTAAAGGACCGGAGGGCGGGGTGGGCTGAGCGGGTGCAGCAGGCTGGACCTGCTGTTTGACTGGTTTTTTCTTGGCGTGCTTCCGGGTCGTCTGGGCCGGGGACACACCCGGCAGGCCAATGACAAGCGCAAGAAGTATGAGCCCAAATTTACAGAACATCCGCAACCCCCGCCAGGAACCTGCTCCGCAGCGGCACTGGGAATAACGCCGCGATAACCTGTTTTGATTCTAGCACCGGAGAGAGGGTGTAATCGGGTCTTTATTAGCCCTGTTTTCAGTCCTTTTGCTGCGGGACCGCGCGCTAACCGGTGTTTCCGGGGAGGGCATAAACTCAAACTTGGGTTGATGGGAATTTCAAAACCGCAGATTTTCGAACCGGCCGTTACTGGCGCGGCGCGAAATAGCCTTTGCGGGCACGGACTTGCAGGTCTTTCTTCAGGGAAGTGATTTCGATGGAGCGGTAGCGGCCGTCCGCGTCAAAGTCTGCGGGATGATACGAGATCACATATTGGCTGCGCAGTTCCTCTTCAATCGCGGTGAATGAGTTCTTGATGTCCTTCATTTTGAAGGGAAAGAACGCGCGCCCGCCGGTGGCGTCGGCCAGTTGCTGTAGGACCTTGTCGCCGCGCAGGATCAGGCCGCTGTCGTCCGTGGAGATGGCGTAAATAATCACTTCCGCGCGCTGCGCCATTTCAATGGCCTGGGCGCGGCTGATTTCGCTCTGGTTGTCCTCGCCGTCACTCACAATCACGATGGCCCTGCGTACAGGGTGGTCCGAGGTTTGTTTGATCAGATTGTCGCGGCAGGCGCGATAGACGGCATCGTACAGTGCGGTCCCACCACCATCTTTCAGATTGTGCACGCCGGTGGCCAGCAACTGCACATTATCGGTAAAGGCTTGAGTGATCTGGTTGTGCCCGTTAAAGCCCATCACAAAAGCTTCGTCGAAGTTGGGGCGCACCGTGTGCTCCAGGAAACTGACGGCCGCCTCCTGTTCGAAATCGAAACGGCCGCGCACCGAACCGCTGGTATCCACCAGCAGGCCCAACTCCAGGGGCAGGTCGGTTTCGCGGCGGAAATTGGCGATCGATTGCGGTGGTTTGTGGTCGTCCAGAATGGTGACATCCGCCTGGTTCAGGTCGCGAACGAATTTGCCATGCTTGTCAGTGGCGATAAAGAGCAGATTGACTTCGTCCACCCGTTTCCTGATGGTGAGGATGGGATCATCAGGAGAAGCGGCAGTAGATGCGGCAGAGCTGGAAATTACAGAAACGGCACTCGCTGGAATCACTTGATTCGACTGTGCTCGCAGCGGTAACGCCGCTACAGCCAGGAAAAGTGTTCCGGCACAAAAGGCCCATTTCATGTAACTCATTCCCTATCCATCCCAAAATTCCACGGCTAACCATGGTTAGAGCCGCCTCACCTCATGAGATGCACGTGAAGGGCCGGAATCTCCGGCTGGGCGCGGCTTCCAGTATGTTGACTGTAGGCGACGCCCAAGCCCAGTGCCAAGTTACAAAAGGAGCACTCATTTGGTCATGGCAAACCCCTTTTTCACCGGTTTTCCAGCGGCAACATTTGTCTCATCAGTAAGTTAGAGGCCGTGGTTCTTGAACGCGCTGAACCTTCCTCGGGCATGCGAGGTAAAATGGACTTACCGCTAACCGGAGGACTTATGAAGAAACTCTTCGCACTATTGCTGATGTTCGCCTTTTTGCCGCTGGCTTTCGCCGCCGATGATGAGACCGAAGCCGATCGGGTGAAAGAATCCGGCGTGGTCCTGAAAGAAATTTTAAATATTCCCGACAACATTCCCCAGGACCTGATCGACAAAGCGGAATGCCTGATTATTCTCCCCTCGGTGAAGAAGGGCGCATTTGGCATTGGTGGAAGTTACGGCCGGGGCATCATGATTTGCCGTAGGGGAGAACATTACACGGGCCCGTGGGGAGCTCCTGCTCTCTACGCTTTGGAAGGCATCAGTATCGGTTTTCAACTGGGTGGCCAGGCCACGGACTTTGTGCTGCTGGTGATGAACCCCAAAGGAGCGGAATCGCTGCTGAGCAGCAAGGTCAAGCTCGGAGCGGACGCATCCGCCGCTGCCGGTCCCAAAGGCCGTACTGCGGAAGGCGCAACCGACATTGTGATGACGGCCGAGATTCTCTCCTACTCGCGCAATAAGGGATTGTTTGCCGGGGTCTCGCTGGAAGGTTCGACCTTGCGCTCAGATGGCAGCGCCAACAAGAAGCTCTACGGACAAGAGCTGAGCGCGAAAGAGATTATTCGCGAGGGCAAAGTAAAAGCTCCCCCGTCAGCCGACTGCGCTCATTGCCCTTCTGAACCGGAAGAGCCCGAAAAACCTCTCCGATCCGAAGTCTCTGGAGTAGTTGTATTAGTTTGTGTCTGTGTTCTGTGTGGGGCGGCGCCCTCGCCCGCCTCTCGCAAATCTTGCCTTAACTCACCAGAACGAATGGCCAAACCAACCCCAATCCGCTGCGCCTGGGCAAGCAACGAACTCTCCATTCGCTATCACGATGAAGAATGGGGAGTGCCGGTTTACGATGACATCGTCCTCTTCGAATTCCTTACTCTGGAAGGCGCACAAGCTGGGTTGAGCTGGGACACCATCCTCAAGAAACGCGGAAACTATCGCGCCGCCTTCGACGGCTTCGATCCCAGTCGTATCGCACGCTACAGCAGCCGCAGGCTCGAAACACTCATGAACAATCCCGGTATCGTTCGTAACCGGTTGAAAATTGCGTCGGTGGTAAAGAACGCAAAAGCTTTTCTACAGGTACAGGAGGAATTCGGCTCGTTCGACCGCTACATTTGGCAATTTGTCGGCGGAAAACCGAGAGTGAACACGTGGCGTCCATCGCAAAGACTTCCAGCTTCCACCGAGGAATCGGACATCATAAGCAAAGATCTCAAACGGCGTGGTTTCACCTTTGTGGGATCCACGATTTGCTATGCCTTCATGCAGGCTGTGGGTATGGTGAATGATCATGCGGCGAACTGCTTCCGTTATCGGCAGGTGAATCGGTCTCGGGCGCCGGGTCGCAGGTCATAGGATTCATCGCCAACGATGATTGCATTCCTGACACCTGAGACCGATTCAGATGAAATAATTTTCACTCGTGCTCTGATATCTGACAGCATCAAGTGACCACAGTTCACCGAATGTCTATAACATCAATAGACATTCCTATATAATCGCCCTTGGCACGGCACGTGCAACAAAGTTAGTGGATATTTCATGAACCGAACCCCAGGACGCGATGCCAACGAAAAATTGACCATTGCCATCATTGGCGGCGGATTTTCCGGCGCCACCCTGGCGGCCCAGTTCCTGCGCCATGCGGTCCAACCACTTTCAGTGGTAGTTATCGAACGCGGCCCAACTCGCGGACGCGGGGTTGCCTATGGAACCATGCAGGGTTGGCACCTGCTCAACGTGCCCGCCGGCGACATGAGCGCCTTTGCGGACGACCGAAGCCATTTGCTGCGCTGGGCGCAAGCTAACTTCGACTCGCGCGTGGGCCCGGAGAGCTTTCTTCCCCGTCGCGTCTATGGACAATACATCGAATCCCTTCTGAAGGAAGCCGCAGCTTCGCGTCCCTCGGAATTCGAGTGGAAGTGCGATCAAGCTGTTTCCGTGGTTCGGTCAGCAAGCAAGGCCGAGATCGGACTCCTCAGTGGCGACATCATCACCGCCGACAAAGTAGTTCTCGCGCTGGGAAATTTTCCGCCCAGCAATCCTCCCCTGCCCGGCAGGCCGCAGAGCAGTTCGCGCTATATTCAATTTGCCTGGTCGGCAGCCGCGCTGGAGGGCGTCGAAAAAGAAAACAATATTTTGCTGATTGGCTCCGGACTCACTGCCATTGACCTGGCCGTCGCTCTGCGTGCAAGAGAATTTCACGGGACCATTCACGTCCTCTCACGCCGTGGTCTGCTCCCGCATAAACATGCGGCTGCAAAGAAATGGCCGGCCTTCTGGAACGACGATTCCCCCAAGACCGCACTCGGGCTCATGCGGCTAATCCGAAAACAGGTGGAAAGTGCCTATGAGCAAGGTTGCGATTGGCGCGCCGTCATTGATTCGCTTCGTCCCTTCACCCAACAGATATGGCAGTCGCTTCCGCGAAAAGAACAGCGGAGGTTTCTCCGCCATGCCCGGCCCTATTGGGAAGTGCATCGTCACCGCATCGCTCCCGAAATCGGCGGCCTGATCGGATATCAGTTGGTGAACCATCACATTCAGGCGCACGCCGGCCGCATCACGGCATATCGGGAAGACCAAAACGGCGTGGAAGTCACCCACCGCGACCGCAAGAGCGGCAAAGAGCAGACCCTGCATGTCGACCGCGTAATCAACTGCACCGGCCCGGAAACCGATTGCCGCCGGCTCGACAATCCATTGTTGAACAGCCTTCAGAGCCAACACTTCGCACGCCCCGATCCGCTGTTCCTGGGCCTCGACGTTTCCGAAGACGGCGCCTTGATCGATACCAATGGCACTCCGTCCGATTTTCTCTACGCCGTCGGCCCTGCGCGCAAAGGAAGCCTGTGGGAGACCACGGCCGTTCCCGAGATTCGCGAAGAAGTCGCAGACCTGGTTGCCCATCTTCTGGGAATCTCATTCCCCAAGGCCGGCGAAACGATTACGAACCAAATCACGAAAGTCTTGGATTCGCCCGTGACCCAGGAAGTGTGATCCGGTTTCGTTCTAACGCTTGCGGAAAACTTCAAAAATCAAATTGAAGAGTTGGACAATGGTCATGCCAATGGCCACATAGACGACCACTTCCAGCCTGCGGCACGCCGCTTCCGTGTTCCGCAGCAGATCGGCGATGTCGCTGGTGGTCTGGCACAAGGTATCGGTGAGTTGTTCGAAGTGCTGGGTGGAGGCCCGCATCTTTTCCAGCCCTCGCGAGAGCGCTAAAGAGGCGTCGGCCACCTGCTGTCCATTGCGCAGGTCAAGTTCA
Source organism: Terriglobales bacterium (assembly GCA_963762965.1). Lineage (GTDB taxonomy): Bacteria > Acidobacteriota > Terriglobia > Terriglobales > Acidobacteriaceae > DATBAX01. The sequence goes on along the minus strand of CAVXME010000001.1, from coordinate 1,997,645 downwards.
GCCTTGCAGGCCGCCCACCACGGGCTCCCCGGCGCATTGTCGTACATGCGCTGGCGAATCTCCTCGTAGGACCGGGTCCGCAGCAGCTGCACCAGCGCCTGGGTCTTATCGACAGCTTTTGCGTCCTCGGTGGAAACCGGCATAACTCAGGAGTCTAGCAGCCAAGTTTTCTCCGGCTCAGATGCCCGAGGTTCCATCCCAGCGTTGGCCATCGGCGAGGATTGGACAGGAACATCCACGTTACCCTAGTGCATGAGGACTTAGATCGACTGCGGCCGGCAGGAAAATCCGCACTAGGGCCGCAGCACCGTTTTCAGCAAGGCTTCCGCGCCGTTCCAGGTAATTTGTACACCGATGCACAACAGCACAAACGCGATCACGCGCAGAATTCCATGCGCCGTCTGCGCTGAAATGTGTTCCGTGATTTTCGGAGCGTAGCCGTAACATACATAGACGATCAGGCTCAAAATCACCACCGCCAGAAAAATTCCCAGATGGGTCATGACTTCGTCGAGGATACCTTTCCTCGAAGCCTGTGCGGCCAAAGTCAACATCACTACAATGCAGCCGGGACCTGCGGTAATGGGAAACGTCAGCGGATAAAAGATCTTCTCTTGGAGAGACTCGAAGCTGGTTTGTCTGACTTGGTCCTGGTCGGCGCTGGTCTCCGGTTCCTGCTGATTCAGCAGGCTCCATCCGATGGTAGCGAGAACCAGCCCACCGGCGACTTGCACCACGGGCAGCGAAATCCCGAAAAACTCGAGCAGAGCAGTTCCCACCAGCTCCACTCCCAGCAGAAAGAAAACTGTGCGTATGGCAATCTGCCGGGCCAGCTTGCGGAACACCGGCCCCGGCGCATTTCCCGCGACCCCTAGCAGCATGATCGCCGAGCCCAATGGATTTATTACGGGCAGCAGCGCGCTGAACGCCAGCGCAAAGAATTTGACGAGTAAAGACACGCTTCCCATGAAGCCGTCAGAATAGCACTGTAAAGACGTAACTGGTTACGTCTCCCCACCACGCACCCGTGCCGATCGAACCAAGACGTAGCTAGCTACGTCTCTACGGATTTCTGTTGGGGAGATAGAAAACTTGGGAAACTCACATCTCCACATCTTTGAAATGGGTCGCTATGTACCACTGGTTCCCGAACACATCCTTCACCGCGCCGCTGCGATCGCCGTAAGGCTGGTCTTTCGGTTCGGAAATCGAAGTCGCGCCCGCCGCCAGCGCCCGCCGATACAGCTCATCGCAATTCGGAACATACAAATAGAACATGGTGGGCATGGGCTGGTACGGCCCCTGCGCCTCACCCATTTCCATATACGAATCGCCGATCTTTAAGGTCGCATGATGCATCACTCCATCCGGCGACGTAGTTTGGCCAAGGTCTTCGGCGCCGAAAGCACGCTTCAGGAAATTGATCACTGGCTCAGCCCTCAGGGGATGCAAATAGGGCTGCACATCCGACGCACCTTCCCACTTGTAGTTGCCACTAGAGCGAGTCGCGATATACCAATGGTTCCCGGCTGCATCCTTCACGCTGCCCGAACGCTCACCGTATTCCTGATCTTTAGGTGCGCCAATCGCAGTTGCCCCCGCATCGAGCGCGCGCTGATAGACCGCATCGCAATCGGGCACGTAAACGTGGAATGCACTCGGCAGCGGTTCACCCTTCCATGCCCCGCCCGGAATCCCACCGCCAATCATCAGCATGGAATCGCCGATCCGCACTTCGGCGTGCCGCCCGCCAGCCGATCCAACCGAACGGAACTTCTCTTCCGCGCCAAATGTCTTTTTCACGAAGTCAATCAGCCCGTCCGCGTCTCGCGCCACCAGATAAGTCGTTAGCGTACGGTAGCCTGGAGGAACCGGATTTACCGCCGGCTTCTTCGCCTCCTGCGGCGGCATCATCGCATTGAAGCGGCGATACATCTCCTCGACCGGCATCTCTTCCTTGACCGTGGACACGCTCCACACATACCCAAAAGGATCAATCAAGGTTCCCTCGCGGCGCCCGTAGAATTGATCGGTGACCGGCAGCTTCACCTTGGCTCCCGCTGAAACAGCGTGGGCCACGAAAGCGTCCACGTCGGGAACGCTAAGCGAAATCAGCACAGGTGAATTTCCCAGCGTCTCCGCGCTGAAGCGGCCGCCTTCGGGCCACTCCTCCGCCAGCATGATGGACGAATCGCCGATCACGATTTCGGCATGCGGGATCCCTCCTCCGACTTCAAAGCGCATGATCTCTTTCGCGCCGAAAGCCTGCTCATAAAATTCGATGGCTTTTGCGGCATCCTTAAATGTCATTCTCGGGGATGCCTGGGTACGGACTGCTGCCATCGGTTCTGTGGTTGTTGCCATGGACGCACTCCTTTCCAAGTCATTTCTTAGTCTTGCTTTGAATTCCTCTCGCGGCAGATCGCGCAACTCGGTGGCCACGCGGATCAGTGGAAGCACACGCGCATCTGCCCCGCTGCGAGGCGCAGCCTTAGCGTCGCTCAGGCGAGTCACCACCGCCTGCACCGCTTCGTCGAGTTGTTCGTACACGCTGAGCTTAGCCATTCTTGCCACCTGGCTTCTTCTCGAACTGGGCCCGCAAGTTCTGCAATCCGCGGAATTGCAACTGCTTCACCGCTCCTTCGCTGCGTCCGATTTCATCGGCGATCTCTCGAATGCTCTTCTCCTCCGCAAAGCGCATGGTCACCACACGGCGCTGGTCGTCCGGAAGTTTGTCGACTAACCCAAATAATCGCGACCGATGGATCGCCTCTTCTATATCGGACGCACCCACTTCCGCAATTTCTTCGGGATCTTCCAGATCAGTGATTTCTTTGGACGAACGCTTGGCCTGATCCACAATCGCGTTGGACGCGATCCGCAGCAACCACCCCACAAAAGGCACGCCCCGCCACTCGAAACGCGACAAATTCGCCAGAGCTTTATGAAATACCTCAGAAGTCAGGTCTTCGGCAATCTCACGGCTGCCCACACGCCGCGCGATGTAGGCATACACCTGCTCAAAATGAAGCTCATATATCCCGGCAAAACGCCTGGGATCTTTTTGCGCAGCCGCGACCAGCAGGCGTTCTTCCGCCTCCTCTCGCGACACTTTCGCTGCCGGCGCTCTGACGGCCATCGTTCCTCTAACTATAGAACTGCGGGAAGACTAAAAAGTTACGGCAGAATTATTCCTTGAAAACCTTGTCATTCCGAGCCGCTTGCAGCCGCGTATAGCGGCGAAAGCGTGTCGAGGAATCTGTTTGCCGCTCGGGCCACCAAATGGCGGGGATTTGCGGCGATTTTTGAATGCGCATCCGCCCAATGTTATCTTGGTCTGCCCAAACTTCCCGGTTTAAACGTCCCCGGATCCCCAGATGAACATACTCGATCTCGTAGTCGGCAAGCCCATCAAAACCAGTGACGAACGTGCCGAGCAGATCGGACCCACCCAGGGCATCCCCATCTTCGGCCTCGACGGGCTCAGCTCCGCCGCCTACGGCCCGGAAGCTGCCCTCAGCCTTCTGATTCCGCTCGGCCTTCTCGGCGTCCGCTATATCGTTCCCATCAGCGCCGCCATCATCACGCTGCTGGTGATCGTGTACTTCTCCTATCGCCAGACCATCGCCGCCTATCCCTCCGGCGGCGGTTCCTATACCGTGGCTCGATTCAATCTCGGTGCACCCGCCGGACTGCTCGCCGCAGCGGCACTCCTCGCCGATTACATTCTCACTGCCGCTGTGGGCATTTCCGCCGGAGTCGGTGCATTGGTCTCAGCGGTTCCGTCCCTGCTGCCGCACTAGTTTCTCTTTGCGTGGGAATTCTGATCATCATCACCATCCTCAATCTCCGCGGCGTGCGCGAAGCGGGCACTGCCTTCGCGATCCCGACCTATCTCTTTGTCGGCACCCTTCTCATCACCATCATCGCGGGCATCATTCGCGTTCTTCTCAGCGGAGGCCGTCCCACGCCAGCCGTCGCCCTTCCGCCTCCGCCGCCGATGACCGAAGCCGTCACCTTCTGGCTGCTGCTGAAAGTTTTCGCCAGCGGTTGCACGGCATTGACCGGCGTGGAAGCCGTCAGCAACGGGGTAAAGGCTTTCCGCGAGCCCACGGTGAAAAATGCCCAGCGCACACTAACCGTAATTATTTTTCTTCTGGCTGTGATGCTGGCGGGAATTTCCTATCTGGTGAAGACTTACGGAATCGCCGCCACCGATCCCGGCCAGCCCGGCTATCAGAGCGTTCTCTCCATGCTCACGGCTGCGGTTTTCGGCAAAGGCGTTTTCTATTACCTGACCATCGCATCCATCCTTGTCGTTCTGTCTCTGTCGGCCAACACCGCCTTCGCCGATTTCCCTCGCCTCTGCCGCGCCATCGCGCAAAACAACTATCTTCCACACGCCTTCGGATATCGCGGCCGCCGCCTCGTCTACACCTACGGCATCGTCGTTCTGGCAGTCCTCTGTGGCGGCGTTCTCATTCTTTTTGGAGGCGTCACCGACCGCTTGATCCCGCTCTATGCCGTCGGCGCTTTTCTGGCTTTCACCTTTCGCAAGCCGGCATGGTGATGCACTGGAGGAAGAATCGCGGCCCGCATTGGCTGAAAAGCGCACTCGTCAATGGGCTGGGCGCGCTGGCCACCGGCGTCACTACCATCGTCGTGCTGGTGGCAAAATTCGCGGAAGGCGCCTGGATCACACTGCTCTTCATCCCGCTGACGATCCTTTTGTTCGTCGTCGTCCGCCGCCACTACCATTCCGTAAAGCTGCTCACCACCTGTAGGGTCCCGGTTAACGCCGCCAATCTCAGCCAGCACCCGATCGCCGTGATCGCCATTGACCGCTGGAGCAACATCACACGCCAGGGAATCGAATTTGCCGCCCGCCTTTCCCCGGAAGTGATCGCCTTGCACGTTGAGCCCAGCGAACACTCCGAATTGCTAAAGGACGACTGGGAGCACTATGTCGCGCAACCCTTCCGCAACGCCGGTAAAGAACCTCCTCAACTCCATGTCTTGCCGTCACCCTACCGCTTCATCATTATTCCGATCGTTCAGTTCATTCTCGATCTTTCGAAAAACAATCCGGGACGCAGCGTGATTGTGGTGATTCCTGAGCTCGTCGAAGACCGGTGGTATGAGTACTTCCTCCACAATCAGCGCGGACGCCTCCTGGAATGGGTGCTGCTGGCCCGCGGCAATGAGCGTATCTTCACCGTAAGCGCGCCCTGGTATGTGGGAGGAGGATGCTGATTACGATTGAACCGGATATTCCCGCCACGGCCTTACCCGCGGGATCCAACGCCGCACATTTGCGCAATACTTTCGATATTCCCCGCCAAAGCTGCGGCGCAACGCAGGCTCTTCGTAGCCCAGCACCCACAGGTGAAATCCTATCCCGACCGCAACTCCATGCTCCAGGACCGAAACATTTCCCAGCAGCAGTCCCTGCCCCAGGATCACCCACAACACCGCCACATACATGGGATTGCGCACATACCGGTAAAGCCCGGTGACCACAAGGTGTTGCGGGGGAGCAATCGGCGCAGGCGTGCCCATGCCTTGCAGCGCAAAGCGGGCAAAGGAATCAAGCAGCAGGGGAATCCCGGCGGCAATCAGCAATATTCCTATCGCGCGAAAAGAAGAAAAGTGAAGCAGTGGGGCTTGCAAGTGCCAGCCCGAAATCCACCACGGCAGCAATCCCGCCAGGCTCCCCGGCGCGACCACCAGAAACAACGCCGAGCCGAGAATCGCAGGAACTCGCTTCATGCAGCGGGCAGCTCCAGGCTGCGCATTCTCACTTCGGATCGGTCACCGTCTGCACCGCTTGCTTGAACTCGGACTGAGTGGACGGTTGGCAGGTCGAATACCCGACGACTCCGTCGCCATCAGTGAATCTCTCACTTCTCTCGACCTTGTAACTGCGCATGGTATAGCAAACCGCGTCCTGTATAGGCGTGATGTCCTTCAATACACGACACGGGCCGAAAAAGATGACCGGCTCTCGGGGGGTGGGCGATGCTGGTGGCGGCAAAGATCGAGATGGGGATTGAGCACTGGCAGAAACCGCGGCTGCCACCAACAATCCCGTAAGAAGCAATCTGAGGAGGCCGGGGATTCTCATACGAATTCCTCCGCTGCGCGAATTATAGCGCCAAATTTCGAGTGAGCTCCTTCTATCAGTAGACGATTCAGGTTCCAGTTGGATAGCTTAGGAAAGGTATCCCGCGAGAGGATCGATTGCTCAGTTCTTCCCAACTCTCAAACCCTTGTCATTCCGAACCGTAGCGAAGCGCAGGAGAGGACTCTGCTTCCCTTTGCGCCGGCAATCAGCTGTCCTTGCGGTACAACAGGTCGCGCATCGCATGCCTGCGCGCCTCGTTGGCTTCCTTCACCGTCTTGCGCTCGTCGGCATCCATGGAGCGCTTATTTGCAGGGGCAGCAGACTCGGACGCACTGCACTCCGGGCAACGGTTGGCGAACCCAGGCTTGTCCGGCTTCAGCTCAAACTCTTCGCCGCAAATGCTACAGGTTTTAATGGGGAAAGCCATCTAGGTTTTATGATACGACGCTCCTGCCGCTCGGAGGAAGCGTCGCGTGAACCTCGGCGAAAGCAGGAAGTTACACGCTGACCATCGTTGCTGTAAATGCGATTTTTAACCGTTACCAGCAAACCGGACGGAAAAAACGAAAGCGCCCCACACTGTTTGATGTGGGACGCTCGCCGAACAGCCCTCCCCCGAAGTCTGCTCACGACCAATGTACGTCCTGGATCCGCAGGTTGGGAATGGCACGGACGTGCCAGGAGGTTAGTGGTGGAATTGCGATGTTACCCCGCCTTACCACCCCAACTGGGTGTCCTGCGAAGGGAAATCTCTAAATATGGCCATCTGTCTTTAATCGCTCAGCTCGCCTTGCGTACCACTCCATGCTGCTTCAACGCGATCCCATTGGGATCCACAATCTTTCCATGCACACTATCGCGCTCGATGGAGAACGCCTCCAGTCCATTGATATCCGGCGTCACCGGCAAAGCCTTGCGTCCCTCCACCAGATTGATGGCCACGTGGTGGTGATAGTCATCCCATGCCATAAATCGAAATGTGCCCCAGTCTAAAGTCAGCTTCATCCCCAGCGATTCGTAGAACTCCTGCGAACGGTCAAGATCGGAAACCGTGAGATGCATGTGGCCGAGGCGCGTGCCGGGAGGAAATCCGTTCCACTCGGGGCCGGAGAGCTGGGTCAGTTCGTCGAGATCGAGCGCCCAGGTCGCCATCTTCACCGTGCCGTCCGACCAGTCCCAGGATTCCGCCGGCCGGTCCGCATACACCTCGATGCCATTGCCCTCGGGATCGTAAAAGTAAAGCGACTCGCTGACCAGATGATCGGCCGACCCGGCAAACTGCCATGCATTGAGATAAGCCGCGCGCAGAAATGCCCCCAGCGACTGGCGCGTGGGAAGCAGCAAAGCAAAGTGATAAAGCCCCGCGGTCCTGGGCGGGCGCTGCCGTCCGGAAGGCAGTTGTTTCAGGATTAGAGACATTTCGCCGGCGGCGAGGACGGCGCTGCGCTTGCTGCGCTCCAGCACTCGCAGCCCGAAACTTTCGTAGAACGCAGTCAGCCCGGGCAGGTCCAGCACTTTAAGTGTGATCTCGCGAAGCGGCCATTTGTTTGGCGTCATTGCGCTCCTCCCGAAATACCCGAAGCGAACATGCGGAGGGCATGGCCCTCCATGGCGCGGATTATAGCGCCAAAACAACGCACTCATGCCATTGGATTATTAAATGGAGACTATAAGCCGCGAAGGGGGACGCAGATCGCAGTCGTTCGTCCTTGGTCGTGCGTCGTTCGCAAAACCTAACACCAAGGGCGGTAGCCAACGACCAACGACGCACGACCAACGACGATTACTTCAATCCCGCCTGCCCCAGCATTTCCAGAAATTGCTTCTGCGTCCGCATGTCGATGGATTGCGCCACCAGCTTGCCACCCCGGTCAAAGACAAAACTCTTCGGAATGCCCTGCACCGCAAACAAATCATTCACTTTGCGCCCCGGATCAAGCAGGATGGGATAGGAAATATTCCGTTGCGAAATGAACGGAGTCACTTTTGATGCCTCTTCGTCGGAAATGGCCAGGACCACCAGCCCCTGCTCTTTGAACCTGTTGTACAACGCGTCCAGGTCGGGCATTTCCTTGCGGCAGGGCGGACACCACGTCGCCCAGAAATTTACCAGCACCACCTTGCCTTGCAGGCCCTTCAACGTCCAACTTTTCCCCTGCAAGTCGGTCAGCGTGAAATCGGCCTGCTGCCGGCGTTGATCGTCCGCCTCCAACTTAGCCAGGGCTGCCGCCAGTTGCGGCGTGTTCGCAGCCGACAATGGCGCCGTCTGCACATGCTCATAGCGTGCCAGCTCCGCCAGTTCCATATAGGGTTCGGCGGGATCGCCATTCTTCTCAGCCGGCGCGGGCTGTTCTTGCAAAGCTCGCGCCAGAGTCGTTGTGACTTCTTGCAGAGTGGCGTAGCCGAAGTCACCTTCCGTGGACAAGTCGGCCAGGCCATTCGCCAGCCGCAACTTGTTGGGGACCACAGGCAGTTCCCGGATCTTTAGCGCGAGATCTTTCGTCGTCGTGGCCCGCACATCGTCGGGCAAGCCGCGCAGTCCATGGATCCCCACTGCAATGGGCTTCTCCTGATCGCTCCACACTACTCCCTGTCTCTGCGCCAGCAAATCCACGGGACGCAACGCAAATGCGACGCAAAAGATGAAAGTTAATATCGCACCGGCCATTCGCAAGTGAAATCGACGTGGGTTCATGGACAGAAGATTACAACAACCCATCGAAACTGTTCCATCCCTGGGCATTCAAGCGCGACGATATTTTCTTCATACTTCTGCGAAGGTATAATCACAGGCAAGATGGAAGTTACCGTTTCTCAAACAAATTCACCACGCTTACCGAAGACTGGTGTCTCAACACCAAGAAAGGCTTTTGTCATGGGTTTCAGGAAAATTTATCTGCGCTGTGCAATCTTGGCGATGTTTATTGTGGCTCTAAGCAACCTGGGATTCGCCCAGAGCTGGCAGGTCGTGAGCGCGGACTACGGCGCCGGCGATCGCCGTATCGATGTCACCGGTCGCGTATTGCATTTCATCCGCGACGGCGGTGCCGTCCCGATCAACGATGAGACCATGGGAGGCGATCCCGCTCCCGGCGAGATCAAGTCCCTGCACATCCGCGCCAGCCGTCCCGACGGCCGCGTCCAGGACTTCAATTATCGCGAACGCGAATCGTTTGATGCGACCATGTTTGTCGCCGGTCCGCCGCCCGGGGACTACCCGCCTCCGCCGCCACCGCCGCCTGCCGGCCTGGTCTGGGGACACGGCCCCCGTCCGGATCGCGGCGCCTGCTTTTATAAGGACGTCGATTTCGGCGGCGAATATTTTTGCATGCAGGCCGGTCAAGCCTACGGCTACCTGCCGCCCGGCTTCAACGACAAGATTTCTTCCATGCGCGTATTTCATGCCAGCGTTGTGTTTTATAACGATCACGACTTCACCGGCGTAAGTGGACAAACCCGGCGCAGCCTCAGCAACCTGAAAGCCTGGCCGCTGCCCACCGATCCGCGCCGCACCTGGAATGACCGGATCTCTTCGATCCAGGTTCAGTAGGCGAGCTGCGACTAATCGGCGTTGTGTTCCACGGGGAACGTTTTGCACAAATGTTCCACGTGGAACATTTTGTACGTACATCGCTAAAAGCTATTGGGCTGGATGCGACTCATGGCGCAGAGGTTCCGGCCGGGGCGTGTGTCTTTTCTACCAGCGGGGGGGGCTGCGGGCTTGGGCCGTTGCATTTCCCGAAACGGGAAGTCTAGTTTTTCACTGCGAGAATAGAACGGGAGAACCAACCTCACCTTGCATCCCCTATAATCCCTCTTTCGGGCGATCAGGTGGAGCGATGGCAGAGCGTATTCTCATTGTGGACCACGACGAAGTGATCAGCGAAATTATCTCTGCCCTGCTCACCCCCGCCGGCTACGAATGCGCCAAAGCGGAATCTGGAGTGGAAGCCCTGGCGATGCTCGGTTCCGGCGAGCCATTTGACCTCATCCTGACCGAGGTGATCCTGCCCGGTTTGGACGGGATTGGTTTGCTGGAGCGCATTGGCAAAGAATATCCCGACACCACGGTGGTTATCTGCACCGGGGTCAGCGATCCCCTTGTAGCTCTCGCCTGCTTCCGTCACGGCGCTTGGGACTATCTGCGGAAACCATTCGAGCGCAAACAATTGGAGATCGCAGTTCGACTGGCACTCATCAACCACCGCCGGACCTTGGGGAAGGGCCCTCATCCGTCACGACTTGTGATGCTGACGGCGAGCTATGTTGAGCAACTGCGGGAAACCTTGTCAGAGAAAGGGATTGAGGACGGATACGATGAATATCGCGATCGGCTAACGGCCTTCATCATTGCCGTCGCTCGCGCTCTCGGTTTGCCGAGCGAGCAGATCAAACCGATCGCACGCGCGGCAGCTCTCCGCCAGATTGGCCAGGTTCCAGTTCTGCTGGACTTTCTGAGCCAGCCCGACGGCTTGCGCCCGGACGAGTTAGACGTACTGCGCCGGAATTGCCACGATATCTATCAAGTGCTGAAATCCATTCCGTTTCTGGCGGAGGCCTCGGAAATTATCTATGCCTATCAGGAACGTTTCGACGGTACGGGCCAGCCGCGCGGACTGAAAGGCGCTGAGATCCCACTGGGAGCACGCATTCTCTGCGTGACTCGCACCCTGGGTGTGCCTGCGTCCTCTTCCCAGGCAAACTCTTCCAGCAAAAGTCAGGATTCGGCATTTCCGGAACTTCAACGCGGCTCAGGAAAACAGTTTGATCCCGATATTGTGGACACAATCCTCGCGATGCCGAGAAATATTTGGGGAGACCTGATAGCCGAGGTTGCACGAAAGGCAGCCAGATAGGCCGGGGAATGTGGCGCGGACGGCCGCGGGACGGCGGGCAGTGGCAGTTGCGCCGCGGGGCACATGGTCTGGTGGTGGGAAGGGTATCGGCTTCAGCACTGCTAGCTTCATCCCTACCATAAGAGACGAAACCAAGATCATGCAAGTTTAGGCGTTTACGCGGCGTCCGAGGCGCGGGCCGAAATCCCGGGCGAAGTCGAGGGAGCCATTTTGCGGCACGCACGCTAAGGCCAGCAAGACATCCAAACTCGATCCCATCTCAGGCGCTTTTCTCATCCTACTTCTCGCAAAGGAGGCGAGAAATGGGGCATCCGGCCAGCACCTCTAAGCGGAAACCTCCATCCTTGGATCGAGTCCATGTGGGAGCTCATCAAGCTGTGCTCTGAAATTCAGGGACGAATATGGATAATCTTCTGGCCGCTCCACCAATCCTGCCCGAACTGGGTTGAATTGGATGTAGACGCGATGTTTCGCGAAATCCTCTGCGTCCCGAACTCGATGGTTGGTAAAGCTCTGTTGCCATACCGGAATCTTGCAGGTTTTTCCGAGCCGGTAGGAGTAGCCTCCCTTGATAAATTGGACTGCGCGTTCGAGAGAGAAGCTTAGAGCGGGCGTGATCAACAGGTGAAGATGATCCGGCATGATGACAAATTCATGGAGAAGAAATTTTCCTTGTTGACGGTAGTGAAAGAAAACCTCTAGCAGGGACCTTGCCTTGAATTCGTCTCGGAAGATGGGGCGGCGTTGCCATGTGACGGTCGTGATGAAAAACGTTCTAGTCAAATCCATCCTTGCATCGTAATGCGACGGACGGAAATGGGAAGTGATATCCGTCACGGGGAATATATTTTCGTCCCAGAATGGGATGTCTGGGGTTCCCTTGACGTATGGATCTCCGTGAAAGAGCGGCGCTTTCAGCGCCGCGTAAATCGTCCTCGCCTCACAACGCGGGCCTGGAAGGCCCGCTCTTCCACGGTGGCGCATACGGCGTTCTTAATGCGGAAGTGGAGTTGAAAACGATTCGCAGAGATGATCGTTGGGGAAAGAAACCACGAGGATTTTGCGAACGCGTGGAATGCCGTGGAATAGCGGCGCTTTCAGCGCCGCGTAAATCGTTCTTGCCTCACAACGCGGGCCTGGAAGGCCCGCTCTTCCACGGTGGCGCATACGGCGGTCTTAATGCGGAAGTGGAGTTTATAACGATTCGCAGAGATGATCGTGGGAAAGGAACCACGAGGATTTTCCCGGACCCCGTGGAGTACCGTGGAAGAGCGGCGCTTTCAGCGCCGCGTAAATCGTTCTTGCCTCACAACGCGGGCCTGGAAGGCCCGCTCTTCCACGGTGGCGCAGGCAGCGGTCTTAATGCGGAAGCGGAGTTTAAAACGATTCGCAGAGATGATCGTTGGGGAAAGAAACCACAAGGATTCTTCGAACGCGTGGAGTGCCGTGGAATAGCGGCGCTTTCAGCGCCGCGTAAATCGTTCTTGCCTCACCACGCGGGCCTGGAAGGCCCGCTCTTCCACGGTGACGCATGCGGCAGTCTGACTGCATGACTGGGAAACTTCCAAACAGGGCTCAACGTATGTCTTACGCCGCCAGGTAATCGCGACACCACTCCGACAATTGTGCGCTCTTTTCTTCGATTGTTGGCCATTCCCCAACCAGAGCGTTGCATAAAAGGCACCTCAGCAAATACTTCTGCTGGCCGATGATATTGACATCTCCTTCGCAATCTCTCAGTTCGACTTTACAGCCACAGCAAACGTAGGTCGGACTCGCACCCGGACCTACACGCAACGCTGCGATACGATCTCGATTCAACATCACTCTCTCCTCCTACGAGCAGCCGCTGGTGCTGCCGCAACTGCTGCATCGATAGCAACTGCCGTTTCTGGTCATGATGCTGCCGCAGAAGCTGCAGGTGGGGGCGTCGCCTAGGTCGATTAGGCCTGCTAAGGCGTCGGTGGCATGAACAGAACCCGTCGTTGGCCGTTGGTCGTTGGTCGTTGGCGTGAAGCTCGACGAACTGGTGCCGGCGTCCGCCATGCTTTCGTTTGTTGGCGGCACGGTGCCTGAGATTCTGGGACGCAGGGTGTCGAACAGGAGTTGCTGCTGGCCGGTGAGGAAGCGCAGTTGGAGCCAGCGGAAAATGTAGTCCATGATCGACTTGGCGAATCCGATCTCGGGAGTGCCGCTCCAGCCGCTGGGTTCGAAGCGGGTGTGAGCGAACTTTTCGCACAGCAGCTTCAGCGGAACGCCGTGTTGCAGCGAGAGCGAGACGGCGCAGGCAAAGCTGTCCATGAGTCCGGAGACGGTGCTGCCTTCTTTGGCCATGGTGACGAACAGCTCGCCGGGTTCGCCGCTGGGATAGAGTCCGACGGTGATGTAGCCTTCGTGTCCGCCGACGTTGAATTTGTGGGTGACTGAGGCGCGTTCATCCGGCAGGCGATGGCGGACGGCGCGCGGCGGGGCATTTAAATTGGCTTCTTCGTGTTGCGACGCGGCGAGGTTGGCGGCGGCGTCACCTTTTTTCGAAAGCGCAGTGGTGCTTCCGGCGGCGCTTAGGGGTTGCGATTGTTTGCATCCATCACGATAGACGGCCACGGCTTTGAGTCCCAGTTTCCATGCCTGCAGGTAGGCCTCCATGATGTCTTCCACGGTGGCGTTGTTCGGCAGGTTTACGGTCTTGGATATCGCGCCGGAGATGAAGGGTTGCGCCGCGGCCATCATTTTCAGATGGCCCATGTAATGGATGGAACGCGTGCCCTTGGACGGCTTGAAGGAGCAATCGAAGACGGCGAGGTGCTCGTCCTTCATGTGGGGCGCGCCTTCGATGGTGCCGGTGGCGTCAATGTAGCTGACGATGGCGTCGGCCTGCTCGTGCGTGTACGAGAGCTTGAAGAGCGCTGCAGGGACGGTCTGGTTGACGATTTTGATCATGCCGCCGCCGACCAGCTTTTTGTATTTCACCAGAGCCAGATCGGGCTCGATGCCGGTGGTGTCGCAATCCATCATGAAGCCGATGGTGCCGGTCGGCGCGAGGACAGTGACCTGGGCGTTGCGGTAGCCGAACTTCTCGCCGTGGGCGAGAGCTTCGTCCCAGCATTGTTTGCTGGCTTCGAAGAGGCTGGTTGGGACATTGGTTTTGTTGATGTTGTTGACCGAGGCCCGGTGCATGCGGATTACATCCAGGAACGGTTCGCGATTGATGTACCAGCCGGGGCATGCGCCTCCGGGCATGAGGTTCGCGCCGAGATTGGTGTCGCCGAGACCTTTCTTTGTTGGTTCAGTCGCGGGCACGAGTGCAGGACAAAGTTCGGCAATCTTTGAGGATTGCAAGTAGGCCTGTCCGCACATGATGGCGGTGACGCAGGCGGCGTAGTCGCGGCCTCCGTCGGAGTCGTAGGGTAGACCGGCGGCCATTAACAGCGCGCCGAGGTTGGCGTAGCCGAGGCCGAGCGGACGATAGTCGTGCGAGTTGCGGCCGATCATTTCTGTCGGGTATCCGGCGTTGTCCACCAGAATTTCCTGCGCGGTGATGAGGACATCGACGGCCTGGCGATAGGCTTCGACATCGAACGTGCCGTTGGGTGCGAACTTCAGCAGGTTCATGCTGGCCAGGTTGCAGGCTGAGTCATCTAGGAACATGTATTCCGAGCACGGATTGCTGGCGTTGATGCGGTCGGTGTTCTTCGACGTGTGCCAACGGTTGACGGTGGTGTCGTACTGCATGCCTGGATCGCCGCAGCGCCAGGTGGCGTCGGAAAGTTTGTAGAGCAGATCTTTGGCTTTGAAAGTCTGCATGGGGCGGCCATCGCGGATGGCTCGGGTGGAGAAGTCGGTGTCCTTCATGACGGCGTACATGAAGTCGTCGGTGACGCGGACGGAGTTGTTGGCGTTCTGGAAGAAGATGGACGAATAGGCTTCGGAGTCGGGAGACGATCCGTCGTATCCGGCGGCGACCAAGGCATGGGCCTTGGCTTCTTCTTTGCTCTTGCACTCGATGAAGTCGATGATGTCCGGGTGCTCGACATTGAGGATGACCATCTTGGCGGCGCGGCGGGTCTTGCCACCCGACTTGATGACGCCGGCGAAGGCGTCAAAGCCCTTCATGAAGCTGAGCGGACCGCTGGCGGTGCCTCCGCCGCTGAGTTGTTCGGTGGACGAACGCAGCGTGGAAAGATTGGTACCGGTGCCGCTGCCCCACTTGAAGAGCATGCCTTCGGTCTTCGCTAGCGTGAGGATCGAGTCCAGCGAATCTTTGACCGAGTTGATGAAGCAAGCGGAGCACTGCGGCGTGCTGTATCCGGTGACGCCGAATTCGACGCGGCCGATGGCGGGATTCCAGTGCCAGTTCTGAGCGTCGGAGTTGGGTTCAATGCGGTCGCAGCCTACGTTGAACCACACCGGCGAATTGAAAGCCGCATATTGGCGAACCAGGATGTGCGCGAGTTCGTCGTGAAACGTTGCGCCGTCTTCGGGAGTGGCGAAGTAGCCTTGCGACATTCCCCAGTCGCGAATGGTTTCGGCGACGCGAGTAATCAGCGCGCGGACACCGGATTCGCGCTCGGGCGTCCCGATGGTTCCGTGCAGATATTTGCTGGCCACGATGTTGGTGGCGGTCATCGACCAATCTTTGGGAGTCTCAACGTCTTTCTGCTCGAAAATTATGTTGCCTTTGGCGTCGGTGATTTGCGCCAGGCGAAGTTCCCATTCGATCTCGTCATAGGGCGAGACCCCGGGCTTGGTGAAAAAACGGTGGAAGCTCAGGCCGGGAGCTTTCTTGGTTGTGGTGGCGACGGTTCCGGGGGTTACGCTTGGGGAAGCGGTTTTCTCGGTAGTGGGAGGGGCTCCTTTAATGGTGACCTCAGACATTGCCTCTTTATCTCCATGCGGATTCTTGTGGTCCGCTTGTTATTACTGATTCTTGTTACAGGTGCCGTGATGCCTTAAAAACCGGACGCCAATGGGGGCTCAGGCTCGATTTGGGACTGCGGCGGATCGCCGTCGGACGCCTTGGGATCTTGCGAACCTACTGAAGGAAACGTGTGTGTGGTGACTTCGCCGGGAATACCGGATGCGGCTTCGGAAGACGTTGCCATCCATTGTTGCAAGGCTGCGTAGGCGGCCTGGCGTTGGACGGCATCTTCTATTACGGCATAGCGGACGAAGCAGTGTCCGGCGGACAACTTTTCGCGCTCGGGATTGCCGGGTAGAAACAGGCGTCCCAGGGCCATGCCCAGGTCTTCGGCTTCGGCGATCCGGAACAGCCCTAACATGCGCTTTCCGCTGGTGGCGGCAGTTTCGCCCGGAGGCACGATCTCTTCGCCCAAGGCAAAGACTCCCGGCTTGCTGGGCGCCAGCAGCACGCTGAAACTGGACTCGCAGCGAAACCACTTGGACCATTGCAGACGGCGATAGTCCAAGCGGGTTTCCACTCCATGACGGGCCAACGATTCGGCGACCAGATGCGTCAGACCTTCCATAGGGGCTCCTCAACCGCGGCCGCGAAGGACAGGGACTTCGTCCCCATCGAGCGAGGCATTTTCCACAGCCTTATTTTCAAACTATTGTCGTTCTCTCGTTATCGCCATCTCGTTTCCCCGGGGGGAATGTTCAAATACTGAACCGGGAAAACGGTCACCGCTCAAAACCAAGCCGTCAGCTTTCAGCCATCAGCTCTCAGGAAAAGCAACCGGCCCGGTCACGCCCCGAGTACGACCCGATGACCAAACCCATCGAACTAACAAGGGGATGGAAACCCGTTGCGGGGGCGGTTACAGGTCACCTCTGGCCTAGCGACCGTCCCGTTTCTTGCTTAAACCCGGCTCCGTTTCCAGAGTCGTTTTATCACTTGGGATGTCAAACAGTACGCCCGTATCTGGGGGCTGTCAATAGGGTACCCCTATATATTGTATCTCAAGCAATTAACGCTGCGGATGCGGGGGTTTAACCCTCTTTTTCCACAGCAGCTTATCGGTCATTTCAAGCAGAAGCGATCCGGGAAATCCCCGATGAGGGCCGACGTTTTGACGCTGAGACGGGCAATTTTCGGCCTCCCGGCAACTTCTCTTTGCTGGACTCTTCCGTTGGGCCCATCACTACATAAATATCTTCAAAAATTGCTTGTGGCGTGATGCTTCGCGTGCCATCCGAGGACTCGACCAGGTAGTCGCCGATTCGACCTCGATGCTCCCTTCCGAGGGCGTCGGTGAATGCGTATGCGTGGTCGAGTTGTTGAGCGCGAACTAAAAATCGCGTGCGATAGGTTTTCCATGCAGCACATTCGGTAAATATTTTTCTCACGTGGTATCCACCCTTGGGGGAGGCAAGGTTGAATTCTTGACTGTCTAAGTTTTGAATTTCCGGATCTCCTGGACTCTGATTCGCTGCTGGCTGGAATTCGCTGCGAAGCGAACCCGAATCTACCTGCAGAGTGTCAGCCGGTCAATTCCATAAGAATGGTGCAGTGTGAAAATTTCGGATGGATGATTTATCGAAATACGAACAGGTGAAGCAGTACATGAACAGCGCGTGAATTCGCGGCTTACGATATGGCCGTTCGCGGATGCCGGGCAGGTGACGAAAAATTTGTAGGGTTCGGCAGCCGAATTATCCACAGGGTGGGCACAGGAAATGCAGAAAAGTGCAGTCGTGCGTCGTTGGTCGGTGGCGAGTAACTCGATGAAACATGATGTTGAAAGCAGATTTCCCCGCGACTTCGGCTACGGTTTAATGACAATGTGGGGGAGAGATTTGTGGCGAGGTAGGGGTCCTTCGACTGTGGTGATTCGGTCGCAAAGCGACTGAATCACCTTCGCTCAGGATGACAGTGGGAAAATTAAGACGCGGGCGAGTCGCCCGCGTCCACATGGCTGGTGCCGCATAACAGCTACTTGCCGGATTTTGCGGCGGCGTAGCGTTTGTTGATTTCGTCCCAGTTGACTGCGTTCCACCAGGCACCGAGATATTCCGGACGGCGGTTGTTGTACTTCAGATAGTAGGCATGCTCCCAGACGTCGTTGCCGAAGATCGGCGACAGTCCCTGGGAAATGGGATTGTCCTGATTGGCTGTGCTCAGGATCTGCACTTCGCCGCCGGGTTTGGCGGCGAGCCAGACCCATCCGCTGCCGAACTGCTTGACGCCGGCTTCGTTGAATTTGGTTTGGAAGTCTTTGAAATTGCCGAAAGTCTTGGTGATGGCTTCCGCAATCGCGCCTGTGGGATCACCTCCGCCCTGTGGTTTCATGATCTTCCAGAACATAGAGTGGTTAACGTGGCCACCGCCGTTGTTGCGGACCGGGCCGCGAATGTCTTCCGGGATCGCATTCAGGTCGCGGATGAGGTCTTCAGCGCTCTTCGGTTGCAGGTTGGGATATTTTTCCAATGCCGCGTTCAAGTTCTTTACATAAGCAGCGTGGTGCATGTCGTGATGCAACTTCATGGTGGCCGTGTCAATCACGGGTTCAAGAGCGGAATAGTCATACGGTAAGGGGGGGAGTTCGTGCGCCATTTAAAGTTCCTCCTGAAAAATTTTCTTTTTTCATCTAATAACGGATGAAGAATAACGATTCGGCAAATTGGTTCAGTCAATTTCCCGGTGGTGGTAAACGTCTGCCGCACAATTTTACACCTTGGAAGCGCAGGAACGATGGGAGTTAGGATAAATGAGACAAACGTCGCTGGGGCCGGACCGGAATCGTCGACACTGCGCAGCCGTCGCGGCTTCTCAAGCAGAAGTGCAAACTATTTCATCTTGACACGTTGTGTAGTTAAGTTCAGAATCCTGCCTCGCTTGTTTCCCACTTCGCGGAGGCTCTCTAAAGGAATCTCCCCTCATCTCTAACCACGCAGCGATAAATACAATGGAGCTTCAAATTCGAAACGAAATAAAATTCACCGACATCGGTAAAAGGAAAAAAACTCCCATGGACAGAAATCTCCCTACCGTTGACGCGAAAAGCAAGTTTTCGGGCTTGCTGATAGCGGCTTTGTTCCTCACCTTGATCGCCACGGCGGCGCTGCCAGCCACTGCGGCGAGCGGAAAGTTCATCTCGCACAGCACCCCCAATTTCGTCTCCACCGCGAAGAACCTCGGTACCGAGGACCCGGCGAAGACCATCGAGGTCAGCGTTTGGCTGAACCTCCATAATCGCGCCGGGCTCGACGCTCTGGCCCAACGACTCTACGATCCCACTTCTTCCAGCTACCGCCACTTCTTGAAGAGTCCTGAGATTGCGTCACGGTTTGCCCCCACCGCAGCCGAGGCGAAAACCGTACGGGACTACCTGGAAGCGCACAACCTGAAGACCGTCCGAACCGGACCCAACAATTTCTTCGTGAGAGCACGCGGAACCGTGGGCGACATCGAGACTGCGTTCCATGTGCAACTGAACAACTACCAGGTGCGCGGCAAGGTAGTCCGCGCCAACGATCGTGACCCTTACGTCGACGGAGCCGCGGCTCCGCTGGTAAGGACGATCGCCGGCCTGAATTCCGGCAAGTATGAACACCCAGCGATGGCCCGGCCGGTTCTTCCGAGTCAAAAGACTGCCGTCGCCGCCAACCTCAAGCCGGCTACCACCGCCAGTTCTGACGATTTCTTCTCCTCCAACTGTTTCAACGGCACGGAGACAGAAACGTTCTCCAACAATAACGATGGTTCGCTCCCCGTTGCCACCTATACGGGCAATCACTTGAACCTGCAAAGCCTGACCAGCGCTGGCTGCGGCTACACCCCGCCGCCGATTCAGGCTGCGTATGGTCTCACCGGTCTGTACAACGAAGGATTCGACGGCACCGGCCAAACCATCGGGATCATGGACTGGTGCGGTTCATCGACCATTCAGAACGATGCCAACGCATTCTCGGCGCAGTTCGGACTCCCGCTCCTGACTTCGTCGAACTTCGCCATCACTTACATTCCGACGGCCAGTCTTTGCGAATCCGCGGACCAGGTGGAAATCAACATTGACGTCGAGTGGGCACACGCAGTCGCTCCCGGCGCCAACATCAACCTCATCGTTCCGCCCTCGGCCAGCTTTCAGGACACCGACGAAGCCGAGTTCACGGCCATCGTTTATGGTCTGGCGAACGTTCTTTCCGGCAGCTATGGTTCGGTCGAATCTTTTACCGATACGGCCGATCTGGAGAACGAAAACCTGATTAACGAAATTGGGGCGGTCTCAGGAATCGGCGTTAACTTTTCGTCTGGAGACGACGGAGACTTCACCTTCTTCGGAATCCCTGCGACAGTCAGCGCTCCGGCGGACTCTCCCTATGCTACAGCGGTAGGCGGCGTTACCCTGGCGCTGAATGCCGACAACTCGATCGCGTGGCAGTCGGGGTGGGGAAACAACGAAATCCTGCTGGCGGAAGAGGGTTTCGTTTCCGATCCACCAGCCTCCGAGGCATTCGGCTTCATTGGCGGCGCGGGCGGCGGGCCCAGCAACTGCGTCACCGTGGATGTGAACTACAACTGCCTGGCCGGTTTCTCCAAGCCGTCGTATCAAAAGAAACTGCCGGGCAAAAATCGCCAGGTTCCGGACATTGCCTGGCTGGCGGATCCGTTCACCGGAGTCGCCATCCTGATCAGTGTTCCGGGTCAGGTTCCTGAGCAGGTTTGGCAGGTGTGGGGAGGCACGAGCGTAGCTTGCCCGATGTTCTCCGCACTGTGGGCAATCGCAAATCAGGAAGCCGGCGCGCCCCTCGGTCAGGCTGCTCCGTATCTGTATTCGTTGCCGGCAGGCGCCGTCACCGATATCGTTCCGGTAACTTCCAAGACCAACGTGAAGGCATCCATTGTGGACTCAAGCGGCACCACCAAGTACAGCGCGAGTTCAATTCTGGGCGATTCGACGTCAGGAAAGTTTGTCAGCGCTATCTGGGACTACCCCTCGATTTCTTACACTTCCCTGGTCATCTCGTTTGGGACCGATTGCTCCGAGCAGAGCCCCAACTATTACTACGGGACGCTGTGCAACGACCCGGCCAGCCTGCATACGAAACCGGGTTGGGACAACGTGACTGGAGTGGGAACCCCAAATGCGCAAGCATTTGCGGACTCCTTCTACGTTGCTCCTGCCTCAGTAACCAAGAAGTAGGGTCTCCACGACTGTGAAAAACAGTCGAGGTGATCCAAGACAGACGGGCCAGAGATAATCATTCTCTGGCCCGTTTTTTTTCTGCGCTGAATGTGCCGGTTTCCTTCATTGCATGACGTAGGGCAACCCAAATCGCGTATTATCTCGGCTGGTACAAGCCCATTGAGGCTTGATCGGGTTTCAGCGAGGATCAAACGATGAGCGACGCCGTCCCTAAGCCCAAACATATCGTGCGGCGTTTCCCTCGCTATCCCCTCGACATCCGCATCTCGGTGCACGTGTTTAGGGAGGGAAAAACCGTGTCTTTCTGGGGACGATCCACCGAGTTTGGCCAGGATGGCATCAGCGGGACTCTGACCGGAGAAATAGAAAAGGGCGAAGTGGTGTCCATGGAGCTTTCCTTCCCTGGAATCGCCTTTCCCGTGAAACTTCGGGCCATTGTCCGCTACCACCATGGACTCCGCCATGGCTTTGAATTTCTGGCGCGGAGCGCGGAGCAGCAGGAAATTATTCGCCAATTCTGTCAGACCCTGGCAGATAGAGAATAAATAGCGGCCCGCTCCCACCCAAAATCCCCGGAAATTACCTCCGTAACTTTAGAGCAACCATTCCCCGGTCTAACATCCGAATTAAGCTCTGGATCGAACCGGGAGGGGGTTAGATGGGTGATAAGATCACCCGGCCAGCGGGCTCCGCTGACCTTGCGCGCGCCAAGTCCCTGAAGGAAGCACTCAGGCATGGAACACCGCGGCTCTCCCGTGCCTCGGTAGCCGGCGCCATTTCCTCAAGAATCGCTCCCGACTTTACTTTCGGCCTCCCGGATGTACAAAAAGCCTATTTGGAACAGTTGGTGGAATGCACTCCGGAAGCCATCAGTGTCCTGAATACCCAGCACGGCATCATGCGGATTAACGGTGAGTTCACCCGCTTGTTTGGATTCCGGCCGGAAGATGCCCTGGGCCGGAATATCGATACCTTGATTGTTCCGCCCGAGCGGACGGCGGAGACGCGCTGGATCGAGGAAGCCCTGGTCCGCGGTCAAAGAGTGGCGCTGGAGACCAAACGGCAACGCAAAGATGGCACTCTGGTGGATGTTTTCATGTCGGGCGCACCGGTGGTCGTCAACGGCGTGCAGGTTGCCTTCTACGCCCTTTATCGCGACATCTCAGAACAGAAGCGGGCTGAGGAGGAACGGCGCGCTCTGGAAGACCAGTTCCGGCAGGCGCAGAAAATGGAAGCGGTTGGACGCCTGGCCGGCGGTGTGGCCCACGACTTTAACAATCTGTTGATGGTGATCAGCGGCTACAGCGAAGTACTGCTGGAACACACGGAACGCCATAGTCAGCTTTATCCCAAGATCGAAGCCATTCAACAGGCTGCCGATCGCGCCACCAGCCTCACCCGGCAGCTATTGGCCTTCAGCCGCAAACAGATGTTGGAGCTCAAGGTCGTGGATGTAAACGTTATCGTCGCCGACATGGAACGCCTGCTCCGCCCCATGATCGGGGAGAGCATCGCACTCAATACCCGGCTGGCATCAGACCTGGGCCGGACCCGCGCCGATGCCGGACAGCTGGAACAAGTCATCATGAACCTAGTGGTGAACGCCAAAGATGCCATGCCCAAGAGTGGGAAAATCACTATCGAAACCGCCAATGAAAAGCTGGGCGACAGCACGCGCCCGGAAAATCTTTACATCCAATCCGGCCCCTACGTGGTGCTTTCGATCACCGACACTGGTTGCGGCATGGACAAAGAAACCCAATCGCGCATCTTTGAGCCATTTTTCACCACCAAGGAAAAAGGCAAAGGCACGGGCCTCGGGCTGTCGACGGTTTACGGCATCGTGAAGCAGAGCGGCGGTTACATCTTCGCCAAGAGTGAACTGGGACAGGGTACGACTTTCCGCATTTACCTGCCGCAAGTCGAAGATGCCATTGAACCCGTGGCCCCGATGCGTCACTCGCAAGCGGTTGGCGGCTCGGAGACGGTGTTGCTGGTCGAGGATGAAGCCTCGGTCCGCCAGCTCGTCCGGGAAACTCTGGAAGCGGGAGGCTACACGCTTTTAGAAGCGGAAAACGGAGAAGTGGCTTTGCGAGTTGCATCCAACCACCACGGCCACATCGACATGTTGATCACGGACGTGGTGATGCCCGGCATAAGCGGTCAGGAATTATCCCGGCAGCTTTGTATCTCAGACCCTGCACTCAAAGTCCTTTATCTTTCGGGCTACACCGAGGATTCGATCGTTCACGAGGGCGCTCTCGAGGCCGGCACATCTTTCTTGCAGAAACCATTCACTTTACAGTCGCTCTCGCGCAAAGTCCGCGAAGTCCTGCGCAGTACGACTAAAGAATCCTGAATTATCCGGCGGACCCAGAGGGTATCGAGAGTGGCACTTAGGGGTACAACTTTCTTCCCAACTCCGGGTTAGATAGCTGGGTAGAGTGTGGACTGCGGGACAGAATCGCAACCCAAGCAACTGGAGTTCTTAATTATTCCTCTAAGGAGTTATGCAGCGACCGCTGCGCTATTGCCATGAAAAGACTATTTCTTGCGCTAGCCCTGGTTTCCCTCGTTTTTTGCGTAGCTTGCGGATCAAGCCCCACCCTGGGCATCGGGACGGGACACTACTCCAATGCCAGTCTGACGGGAAGCTATGTGTATCAGATCTCGGGAATCGACCTGAACGGAAACCTGTACAGCGAAGCCGGTATTTTTGCGGCGAACGGTAAGGGTGTGATCCAAAGCGGTGTGGATGACGCCGCCGAGTTTAGTCAAACTGCATTCGGCAATTCAACGACTGGATCGTACTCCATTGCCAGCGACGGTACCGGCACTATTACCCTCAACAACACCGCGTTCGGGACCATCAACTGGAGCGTCACCCTGGTCAGTGCCAGTAAGCTCTATTTGATAGAAGCCGATGCGCTGAACGCTACCGGGGTCGCCGAAGTGCAGACGGCACAGGCATTGCCGGCCGTCACGAGTACTTTCGTTTTCAAGCAGCACGGCGTCTCCGCGACACAGGACTTCTCCACCGTCGGCCAATTCTCTCTGGCGACCACTGGATCGTTGACCGGCAGCGATGATGTGAACCGCGGTGGCACGGTCAATGGAGGTGGAGGCACCGGCAGTCCATTGACTTTGACCGGGGCCTCGTCGTTGGCCGCGCCTGACAGCACCGGCCGCGGCACCGGGACCATTGTTGACAGCACTGGGACAACCGATTTCTTTTACTACATTGTCGATAA
Source organism: Terriglobales bacterium (assembly GCA_963762965.1). Taxonomy (GTDB): domain Bacteria; phylum Acidobacteriota; class Terriglobia; order Terriglobales; family Acidobacteriaceae; genus DATBAX01. The sequence continues at coordinate 1,973,308 of CAVXME010000001.1, read as the reverse complement.
CAATAACCTTCGCTTTCTTCTCAATGACACTGGAGTTGTGGGTATCGGCCGGGCGGAAGCGCAAGCCGGAGCGCCTTTTACAACCGATCCTCTCTCGGGCAACAGTTATGCCTTCGGAAGCCGGGGAGATGATAACAACGCGGGAACCGGAGCGGTGAATAGCGTGGGCAGCTTCACCGCGAGCGGCGGCTCCATCACCGGCGGCGTGCTCGATTCGGCGGTGGACGCGGTTACCTCCTATTCGAACGTCGCCATTAACTCCGGAGGGTCCTATACCGCGGTGGCTGCGAACGGCCGGACCGTGGTTTCCACCACCACCGGCATTCCGAGCACGGTTCAACAGGTGTTTTGGATGGTGAATCCATCCCGCGCCTTCTTTCTGACCACCAGTGATTCCAGTGACGTTACCAAGATCGAAGACGGCACGGCTGACCAGCAGATGGGAAACTTCACCAACGCGACGCTGAACAGTCAATCCGCGTTCAGCATGGACGGCTATGACTCCAACTCAGGATTCGACGTCGATCGGGTGGGTTGGATCCAGTGGAATGGTTCCGGGAGCCTGGTCTGGAATGAGGCAGTGAACGACTCGGGATCGATCAGCGGTGCCACACTCTCGGGGACTTATTCGGTTGGCAGCAATGGACGCACCACCGCGACTGTCAACAATCTTTCCTATCAGAACAACGACATCGTTTTCTATTTGGTCTCCAGCGGTAATGCTTACATCCTGGAGAACGATCCGGGCGTGGAGATCAATGGAATGATGAGTCAGCAGCAGTAGAGCAAGGCCCGATCCGTCGTTTTGATTCCCTCATAGGCACTGCTCCGGCAGTGCCTATATCTTTTTGAGCGGCACCCCAGCCAACGGCCCGGCCTATAATGCTTCTAACCATGCTTATGGTTCGTTCTGTCGAAATGAGAATCGTTTTATTGGTCCTGGGTTTGTGCGCGTTCTCTTTCACAACGCCCGCCCAGCAAGGCGCCGCCACCGGCCCGCCGCTCGCGGTTCACACGTCAACTCTCGATAAGGGATATCTCCGTCAGCACTATCAATTTCAATTAGCAGCCGGCGGCGGAATCACACCATTAAAGTGGAAGTTGGCCAGCGGTTCCCTGCCCCCGGGGATGACCTTGAGTGAAGATGGCCTGATCACCGGGGCTCCTACAGCCACCGGCAATTTTGCATTCGTGTTGACCATTACCGACAGCGGCAAACCGGCCCGTCAGCTCAATTACCCGTTGACCCTACAGGTGGTGGCGCCGATGCTTTTGGATTGGAATCCCGCCGCGAAAATCAATGGTCAGAGAATTGAGGGTGGTCTCAAAGTTTCCAATCAAACCGGCGTGGATTTTGATCTCACAGTCATTGTGCTGGCAGTCGCCGAGGACGGGCGGGCCACCGCCATCGGCTATCAACATTTTCCGCTGAAGAAGCAAACCATTGATTTCCCCATTCCCTTTGGGGAGAACCTGCCGTGGGGCGCGTATCAGGTGAATGTTGACGCCGTAGCCGAAGTGGCCGCGACGAACACAATCTATCGCGCGCGGCTGGTAAGCAACGGCAGACTGAGATTGATCCAGGGACCGTGAGAATGGCTGTTGTGAAGGCCTCAGCGTCATCCGTCCCGAGCTGAAGTTTCGACCCGCTCGTGAACAGGGGGAGGGCTTTAAGAGCTGATCCGTTCAGGAACGGCAGGGACGACGCTGCGCCAGCTGGACTGCAAATAAAGAGTCCCGAGGTGGTGTTATGCTCATTCGTCTCGGCCAGTAGCTCGCGTTAGACCCTTGCCGACCTGTCCGCGCTGCTTCCCTTGCGGGTGGCAACGTGCGATCTGTTGCTCGGGCTCCGGGCTTACCGCCAACCGGAAAAACCAGCTTAACGCCTCGGGACTCTTATCTTGCCTTTAACGGTTCTTCTCGTTCACCTCGACCAGCGCTTTGCTATAGACCCTTGCTCGCCCTCCCTTGCTTCCATCTTGCGATGTGAAGGGTGACTACGCTTGAGCCCCGGACGCCGCACCAACCGGACAAACTTTAGAAGGTGTCAAAGAACGATTGTGTTTTTACGCCGATTATTTTTATAGTCAATAAAAACTTTACAGCAATAAGTAGCTTGTTTTTCAATGGAATGCAGGCCATCCACAGGGGCATGAACCAAACTTGGTGCAATGGGGAAGATACTTAGTCTGCGGAAAGCCGCAATTCTTCAAATTTTGCCGAATTTCGCAAGTCCCGCGGGACCTCCATGGATGAGCAATGGTTTCTGGCTTGTGAATATCGCCGCTAAAACCGCTCTGGGCGGGCCTTCCAAAGAAAACAACCGCGGCCCGCTTCGGCACGAACCGCGGTTGGGATGAAACCATCTTCAACCACAGAGAACTTCGGTGCCCCTGAATTACCCACGTAACCTTTCGCCGCTGCACTTAGGGACGTACCTTCGCTTCAGATGTTCTGTTTGTCTGGATGCGATCGCGATGGATGTCCTACACGACAATCCAGTCACGAAAGCACCTCACCAGCCGCCTCAGATCATTCTCGCCTTCGCGGGTGAAGAACACTGAAGTGCGGTCTCAGCAAACCTTCCAATTTCTACTTGCAGTCGGGCCCCAGTAGTTCAGCAAAGACCCCAGGGATGTACGCCGCCAAAAAGCGGCCGATAGAAATTGTTCACCAAAATCTAAGGAGAAATATGAAAAAGTTACAGCTTATTACCCTGCTCATTGTGCTGACTTTGGCGGCCGTGTCTACCGTGGGCTGCGGCGTCGGGCCATCCGCTCCGGCCGGACCAACTTTCACCAAGCTGGCGTTTTATTCGAACCGCACCACCAGCCCGGCCACGAACCTGTTCCTCATGAACATGGACGGATCGGGCGTGACCGCTGTTCCTACCAGTAGCGGCAGTTTATACACGCCGTCGGTCAGCGCCGATCTCAAAACCCTCGCCTACACCCTGGATGGTCACATCTGGACCAGCAACCAGGATGGCAGCACTCAGACCCAATTGACGACCACCGGCTACTCTTATGGAGTCAAGCTTTCACCGGATGGTAAGAAAATGGTTTTCAACCAGCAGGATTCGGTCACCAACGCCTATCACCTGTGGATCATGAACGTGGACGGAACCGGAGGGCTCGACCTGACGTCCACCTTGCCGTCTGGAATGACTCAGTGCTACGGTGGCAGCTTTTCCGCGGACAGCAGCAAGATTGCCATGAACTGCCAGGGCAATTCGACCTATGGAATTTTCACCATCAAGCCGGATGGAACCGGATTGACGACAGTTTCCAACCCGACCAACTACGCCGACACCCCCGTCTTCACCCCGGATGCGACCAAAATTCTCTTTGTCCTCTATGGCCAGAGCACAACTTCGGGTGCTGAGATCTTCAGCGTAAACCTGGATGGCAGCGATCAGACCTCGGTAGCACTCAATGGCTATGAGGCGGAGATCCTGAACTCATCCTTGTACTACACGGTTTACGACACAACTTTGAGCAACGACAGGATTTACAAGTCCAATCTGGACGGCAGCAACGCGGTGGCGCTCACCGATGGAACGACCTACGATTACATTGGCACGTCCACGGACTAGTGGAATTGGCGAGCCATGAGCCCCGGCCCACATGGGCTGGGGCTTTTTTTGTGTTTTGGTTCTACATAAACTCTCCTCTGCGCCACAAAGCACCCTGCTGGCATCTATAATCTGTTCGGGCTTCATACAGCCAACATCGCCAGGAGGAATTCATGTCGCAAGCCATCCCTGAAAAATATCGTGATCTGTTCAGCAAGCGCGCTTTCGCCAGTCTGGGAACGCTCATGCCCGACGGCCGTCCCCAGGTAACGCCGGTATGGGTGGACCTCGAGGGCGACCTCGTGATCTTTAACTCCGCCAAAGGCCGCCAGAAAGACAAGAACGTGCGCCGCGATCCGCGCGTGGCCCTGGCCATCGTGGACCCGGAAAATCCCTATCGCTACATGGAAATCCGCGGCCGCGTGGTGGAGATCACCGAGCAGGGCGCAGACGCCCATATCGACAAGATGGCCAAGAAATATCTGGGCGTGGACAAGTATCCCTACGGCCAGCCCAGTGAAGTGCGCGTGATTTACAAAATACAACCCGAGCACACCACCACGATGGGGTAGTCGGGGGCTGACGTTCTAAGATTCCTATGCTTATTACAAAAGACGCCGACACGGCTCTCGACCTCGATTGGGTCCGTTCGCAGTTCCCTTCTCTCGCGCAAACCGTGAACGGAAATCCTGCGGTGTTTCTCGATGGTCCCGGCGGCACCCAGGTTCCGCAGCGCGTGATCGATACCATCAGCGAATATTTGCGGCACTCGAACTCCAACACCAACGGTGCTTATGCCACCAGCCAGCGTACCAACGCGGTAATTGACGGGGCTCGCTCCGCCATGTCGGATTTCCTGAATTGCGATCCCGAGGAAGTGGTTTTCGGCGCCAACATGACCACGCTGACCTTCGCCCTCAGCCGTTCCATTGGACGCGAGCTCGGCCCCGGTGACGAGATCGTGCTCACGCTGCTTGATCACGATGCAAATTTTTCTCCGTGGAAAGCTCTGGAAGAACGCGGCGTAACCATTCGTGTTGCGGACATCCACGAAGCAGACTGCACGCTCGACATGGAAGACCTGGCGCGCAAGATCACTTCTCGCACCAAGCTGGTCGCGGTCGGCTACGCGTCGAATGCCGTGGGCACCATCAACGATGTGAAAGAAGTCATCCGGATGGCGCATGCGGTGGGTGCGATGGCTTTCATCGACGCCGTCCACTATGCACCGCATGGATTGATTGACGTTCGCGATCTCGACTGCGATTTCCTCGCCTGCTCGACTTATAAATTCTTCGGCCCGCACATGGGCGTGCTCTACGGAAAACGCGAACACCTGAAACGCCTCACTCCGTATAAAGTTCGCGCCTGCACGGAAGCCATCCCCAGCCGCTGGGAATCGGGCACCAACAATCACGAATGCATTGCCGGCATCACCGCTTGCGTGGATTATCTTGCCGATCTCGGACGGCGCGTCGATCCCTCAGCGAAGAATCGCCGGGCGGCAATCGAAGCTGCATTTGTCGCGATCCACAACCACGAACACGCTCTGATGGAAACTCTTATCGCCGGAGTGCTGGCCATTCCGGGAGTAAAGCTCTACGGCATCACCGGTCCCAAACGCTTCGACCATCGCTGCCCGACGATCGTCCTGCGCATCAAGGGACACACCCCTCTCGAACTCGCCACGAAACTCGGCGAACGCGGCTTCTTCACCTGGGACGGCAACTATTACGCAATCAACCTCACCGACCGTCTGGGTGTAGAGAAAGACGGCGGCTTCCTGCGCATCGGGCTGGCGCACTACAACACAAGTGAGGAAGTGGAGCGGTTGCTGGCGGCGCTGAAAGAGATCACGGCATAAGCTTCGGAACAATCACGGAACATGAGCGTGCCCCCTCCAGAGAATCAGACCGGCACACATAAAATCATGCACACACGGATACCCTTGACCGCGGTCGGGTGAAAGCGCACAATCCTCCACAAACGAAGGAGCGAACCATGCCAGTCAGGCAAGGAGATGTCGGGCTCTTGCAACATGCCACGGCGAAAGAACTATTGGAATCGAAAATTCCCGCCCGCCTGGCCTATGTGTGGACCGACGGGACACCCAGGGTCGTTCCCATCTGGTTCCATTGGAACGGGCGCGAACTCATACTTGCCTCCCCACCCAAGGCGCCAAAGCTGAAAGCTCTGGCCAAGAACCCGAAAGTCTCGCTCACTATCGATGACAATGTCTTTCCCCACAAGGTGCTCTTGATCCGCGGCAGCGCCCGCCTCGAAACCGTGGACGGAATCGTGCCGGAGTATGCCGCTTGCGCCGAACGCTACTTCGGACGCGAACAGGGCCAGGCCTGGGTGGAACAATTGCGCGGCATGATTCCCGGCATGGTACGCATTACAGTCACGCCCGAATGGGTCGGCTTGCTCGACTTCCAGACGCGATTCCCCAGCGCGCTGTCGGCCTGAGCTTCCAGCGGCCTCACGATATTTTGGAGGGACAAACTTAAATTTGTCCCCGGCCGCCGTCCACGTCGATTTCTATTCCGGTGATGAAGGACGCATCCGACGAAGCCAGAAATGCGACTGCGCCCGCGATCTCTTCCGGCTGTCCAAAACGTTTCATGGGAATGCCGGCCAATAAAGTTTTCGCGAAGTCGTCGATCACGTTCTGTGGAAGCCCGGTTCGACCGAAGATTGGTGTTTCCGTCGCGCCGGGAGCTACGGCGTTTACCCGGATATTGCGGCCCACTAGCTCCGCCGCGATGGACCGGGTGAATGAGCGCATGGCCGCTTTCGTGGCTGCATAAACGGTCCCATTCACGGTGCCGATATGGCTGACCACGCTGGTATTCAGAATAATGGACGCCCCGTCGTTCAAGTGCGGCAACGCCTTTTGGATGGTGAAGTACGCGCCTTTGGTATTGATGTCGAATAACTCGTCATAGAGCTCTTCAGTTACCGCTTCGAGAGGAACGAATTTCGCAATCCCCGCGTTGACGAATAGAACGTCAATCTTTCCGAATTTTTGCTGCACTGCGGCGAATAGTTTGTCTGCATCCGCAATTTTAGAGACATCCGCTTGCACCGCCAGCACGTCTTTGCCGAGAAGTTTCACGGCCTCGTCGAGTGTTTTCTGGCTGCGGCCCGAAATCGCGACTCGCGCCCCTTCGTCCTGCAACCGCTTGGCGGTGGCCAATCCGATTCCACTGTTTCCACCCGTAATCACTGCAACCTTGCCTTCCAGTCTGCGCATAAACGTCTCCTCCCAAAAGGGCTGTAAGATTTCGTATCTTCCGTACTTCCACGTCAGTGTCTCGAGAGCATTCCGGAGAATGCATTTGTCGAGTCACGGATACTTCGAGTCACGGATACTTCGAATGAGCATCTAAATGATTGGTCGCAAATTTTGCGGCTGGCAGGATGGGCCACGGAACGGCAGAAGTTCGTTACACTGACTGTCAGATGATGGACCGCGCCCAGATCGAAAAGATTTCCAAGGCTTTAGGCGACGAGACGCGCCTGATGATCTTTGAGGCCATCGCCCGGAAAAAGCAGATGAATTGCGGTGAAATCGTCTCACTCCAGGGAGTTACGCCGGCTACGGTCTCCCACCATCTTAAAGTTCTCTCCGACGCCGGATTGATCGCCTGTCGCCGCCAGGGACAATTTGTGCTCAATAAAGTCGTTCCCGGAACCATGGGAGAATACACCCGCTCGCTGACCCGCCTGGTGGGCGGAAAAACGACCGTCAAGCCCCGCTCGGGCAACTACTAGCGTTGGCGGGGAAACTTCTTTTGAGGGTGCCCCGTCCTTCCCGCGTTTTTTGAGCGCCCGCAGGCTTAGAGGTTCAGCCAGCTACGCCGCGCCGTTCGCCGCAGCAATCTCATGGATGGCCTTCTGCGCGGCCCGCAACGGCACTTGGACGTAAACCACGTCATCGGCGTCATTTACATCGATGACAATCGAGCCTCCCCGTTTTTCGATGAGGACATGCTCTACGGGGTCGATGACCTCCACCAGCACGCCATCAGGACAATCCTCCAACACCGGAATGGCCGCATCGATAGCCGGCAGATAGGGACGCAATTGGGCTGAGGCATGGGCAAGGTGGCGGTCCGGAACAAACTTTAACGTCATCGGCACCAGCGCGGCTGGAACGACAAGATTGATGTTTGTTCCATCCGCCTGTTTCTCATGGACTTTGACACGCAGCATCCCCTCGCTGCATAGCATGGCGCCACCCACGACCGCTGTACCCATGATGCTGAGTCCAACTTTCGCCAGAAGAAGCATTTGTCTACCTCAATCCTGAAATTACTGCGGTTTAGTCGGCAGTGCTGTTCGAATCTACCCAGACGCGAACCGTTTCCTCCCGGCTCGTGACCGAAACCAGCGTGATGTCTCCGGCGCCTTCGAGCGCGTGGATTGCGGCTTCCACATTGATCTGGTCTCCATCCGTGTCGGACGAGAGCGCCATGGCCACGGCCCATGGGATGGTCACATCGACGTTTTCCTTGTCCTTGCTGCTGCTCTTGTCGATGACGTGCACCACCAGCTGACCATGCTCCTTCGCCACCCGAACGTCGTTTTCGTTGTCTTGCACAGTGACAAATTCACCTTCCGGCGCAGATTTCAGTGCGTCGAGAATCATCTTTAGATTGACCGAGTTGGCCGACAAATGCCCGACGTGAATCTTGCCCTCGCGCAGATCCCCGCTGTTGATGGCGGGAATCAACTTCTCAGCCAGCGCCAGCGGCACATTGATGCGCACCTGTTCGTTCTTGTTGGAACTGCTGACCCTTACGTGCAAGTAGCGCTCGGACGCATTGGCCACGAGCACACTTCCCGCAAAAAGCACAACCAAAAGCGGCATAGCTGTCTTGATGATTCTCATGCTGGTAACCCTCCACTGGATGGGATTACGTAGGCAGGGGGAAAGAAGTTCCATGCTTTTGGGGGGGAGGGCTTATGTGGGACGGACACTCTTGTCCGTCGCCTTTGACGTTGCTTTTTGATTTTGACCGAGAAAACAGCTTGCTGGACCTCTTTCTGGTGCTGCAAAGACAAATCAAAGTCAAAAAGCGACGGACAAGAGAGTCCGTCCCACACAAGCCCGTCCCACATAAAGCAGCTCAGCGGCGAAGGGCCAGCACGTTCCCATTCTTGGCGATCAGGGCCACGCTGGCCAGGTTGATGAACAGGCCATGCTCGACCACGCCGGGCATGTCGCTGAGCTGGCGGGCCAGGGCGGGCGGATCGGGAATCTGGCCGAAGGAGCAGTCGAGGATGTGATGGCCCTCGTCGGTGACGAAGGGTTTGCCGGAGGCGTCCACGCGCAGGCGGACCGAAGCGCCAAGCGCGCCGATCTTTTTCCCCAGGAGGACTTGCGCAAAAGGAATCACTTCGACCGGCAGGGGAAATTTGCCCAGCATCGCGACTTGTTTGCTGGAGTCGCCGAGCACAATCATCTGCCGGGACGCAGAGGCGATAATCTTTTCCCGCAGCAACGCGCCCCCGCCGCCTTTGATGAGCTGAAGTTGGGGATCGATTTCGTCGGCGCCGTCGATGGTCACGTCGATCTGTTGGACGTCGTCCAGCGTAAGCAGAGGAATGCCCAGGCTTTCGGCGAGTTCTTTCGTACGCGCCGAAGTGGGCACGCCGCGGATCTTCAGGCCTGCCTGCACACGCTCGCCGAGCAGCCGCACTGCATGGGTGGCAGTCGAGCCGGTTCCCAAGCCCACGATCTGGCCATCATGGACGAACTGAAGGCTGGCGTGAGCGGCCGCTTCTTTTTCCTGGTCTTGGGTGGTGCCTTGCATTGGGTCTGTCAATGGTTAACTCATTTGGGGGCGATGCGGTCCTTGCGGAAGACATGCAGGATCAATGCCCCGCTGATGGCAAAACTGCCGACCGCTCCCAGGGCCATCAACTGGGAGACCGGAGCGCTTAACTTGAGGCTGTCGGCAAACAAAGCCGCCAGGGCAAACACGATGCCCACAATGTTGAGCCACACCGGCGGATGAACGACGGGCGTCTTCTCTCGATTGCGCAGGCGGAGTTGCAGCAGCACGGCGACGAATCCGATGGCTGCCACCACCACCACTGCCCGCAGGCTGTAAAACGCGCTGCGCTTGGTGTAGATCACTACCAGGGCCAGGACGCCGCAGAGCAGACCGGAGGCGATGACCGTCCCGCGGCGGGGTTGGGTTGAGGAGCGGATGGTTTCTGGTTCCGGCATTTTGCTTTGGGGCCCGTGTCCTCAGGCGCGAAAACACATTGTAGACAGGTTGGGGCATGGGTTGCGAGTGCTGAATTGCAGAACCGTAAGTTATATCCCTCCCCCGGCAACCCATTCGGCCTCGCGATGGCCGCCGTGGCTCACGGCATAGAGCACCAGTTCGACCCGGCTCGAAATTCCCAGCTTGTCGAAGATGCGATAGAGATATTTCTTTACCGTGTGCTCGCTCAAGCTGAGTTCGCGGGCAACATCGCGATTGGTCAATCCATCGGCCACCAGGGCGACGACCTGCTCCTCGCGCGGGGTGAGCAGTTTGGCGTTTTGGGCATTCATCATGCGCAGCGAGGGCACCTGGGTCACAACTTCCAACAAGTATTGCAACTGCTCGCTGTTGGCCCAGACTTGTCCCTGGTGCACGCTCTGGATACAGCGGCACAGCAGGCGAAAAGAATCCGAGGAAAAACTGAACAGGCCTTTCGCGCCGGAGCGGAAAGCATTGGCTACGACCTGGCGATCGTAGGATTCGAGGAGAAGGACTTTTGCAATCTTGGGGTTCGCCAGGTGCAGGCGGCGCACCACCGACATATTCTCCCAGCTATCCCGGGGATGGTCGGCGTTCAGCACGGCGACCTGAATCGGCGATGATTCAACGATGGCGAGGATGGCGTCAATGTCCATGCCGCAAGAGTCGATCTGAAACTCGGGACGGCGGCGGAGGGCGTTGACCAGAAGCTTGCATTGCATTTGATTGGAATCGGCGACCAGGACGCCAATGGGGCCGGATGAAGCGGCGCGTTTTGATCTCATAAGTTTTCACAGTGGAGACCTCTACTGGCATTAAGTTCCTACAATGATAGGGACTGGAGGGTGGGAGTTCTGTGACATCTCGACATGTAGATAGGTCAGGTTGATGTGGAAAACCGGAAGGGAACCGGGTATGGACTTTTATTCCCGATTCGGTACTTCCTTATAAGTTATTGTCCCACTGGCAATAGGGCTGAATCTTGCGGGAATCGCCTCATGCGGCGTAAAGGCTGGATGATTTTGGCAAGTCTACTTTCGTAGATACCCCCAAAGTAGGCTGGGCGAAACGGCGGCAATTCTTACATACATTCCGCGAACGTCGAAATAACCCAACCAGTTCAGCATATCGATGGATTCCGGGGATTGGATTCGTCCTGAGGGACTATCCACTTTCGTGGACTGCCCATCCCATGTCTTGTTGGGCATTGCGGTTAAGACTAAGTTGCAAAGAGTGGACGGAAAAGGACAGGGATCGGCGAGATGAAGCACGCGATCACACTTGGGGTTTTCATTCTTGCCAGCTGCCTGGTGCAGCAGGTTTTGGTTGCCGCGGCCCAGGACTCTCCGACAACGGTCGCGGCGGAACCCACGAAATCCGGAACAGCGGACGGCACATTAACGGGCTCTACACTTTCTAAGAATGAAATAGTGAGTCCGGCCGTGACGGGCGATCGCCGCCCGCTGTACCGGTTACGCAAAAGTGACGTGATCGCGATTAGTTTCACCTTTGCGCCCGACTTCAATCAGGACATCAGCGTGCAGCCCGATGGGTTCATCACCCTGAAAGGGGTCGAGCAAATCTACGTCGAGGGTACGACGGTGCCGGCGTTGAGAGAAACCCTGCGCCAGGCGTATGCGTCCATGCTGCACGATCCGGAAGTTACGGTCGCGCTCAAGGACTTCGACAAACCATACTTTATTGCCACCGGGCAGGTCATACGGCCGGGAAAATACGAATTGCGTGATGACATCACAGTGACTGAAGCGGTTGCGATGGCCGGAGGTTTCTCTGAAGAAGCCAGGCACTCGCAGGTGGTGCTTTTTCGGAGGGTTTCCGATGACGTGGTGGAGTCGCGGTTGCTGGATGTGAAGTCAATGATGAAATCACGAAACCTCAAAGAAGACATTCACTTGAAATCGGGGGACATGGTCTTCGTGCCGCAAAACACGATTTCCAAAATACGCAGATATTTACCCACGTCGAGCATGGGCACTTACATGAGCCTGCCGCAGTTTTGAGAGTCAGCCTTGAAGAGGCGAGGAACCATGGCGCGCCTGACGATTGCGAAGAACCTTTATGGCGGAAGAGCTGAGACTCGTTCCGAGAACTGTGCGCCCGCCGTCGCTGACCTTGCGCGATGTGGTGGCGGTCCTGTTCCGGCAGCGGCGATTAATGATCATTTCGTTTGTGGGGATTTTTGCGGGAGGCATTCTTTACCGGGTGCTGGCGCCGTCCTATCAAGCGGAAATGAAGGTGCTGGTGCGGCGGGGACGCGTGGATCCGCTGATGACGCCCACGCCGACCCAACCGCCTATGTTCGAGCATGAAGAAGTCGCCGAGGAAGCGCTAAATTCCGAGGTGGTGCTGCTGCTCGATGAGGACACGCTGCAAACCGTGGTCAAGACCTCTGGCTTGGCCACGGAAGACGGGTCCTGGTTCTGGAAATTGGCCGGAGAGAGCGAAGGCGAACGGCTGGAGCGGCAAGTACGCCGGCTTAGCCGCAAGCTGGAGGTAGAGCCAGTGCGAAAGTCAACTTTGATCAACGTGACTTATGAATCTTCGAATCCGGCGCAGGCGGAGAGGGTTCTTCGTTGTCTGGCGCAAGCGTATCTGGACCGGCACTTGCGAGTCCGGCGCACGCCGGGGCAGCTGGCTTTTTTTGAGCAGCAGATTGTGCAGGCGCGGAGCGGACTGGAGGACGCGCAACTGCGGCTGATGGAGTTCTCGCACGATCAGGGCATTGTGGCGGCGGACCTGGAACGCGACGTGACCTTGCAGAAAATGCTGGAGACGGACGCCAACGATCGGGAGACGCGGGTTTCGATGGCGGAAGCTGGACAGCGGATTCGCGCCTTGGAGTTGAAGCTGCGAGTCTTGCCGGAACGGATCACGACCCAGGTGCGTAGTTCGGACAATGCGGAACTGCTGGAAAACATGAAAGCCAAGCTGCTCGACCTGGAGTTGAAGCGAACCGAGTTGCTAACGAAATTTGAGCCGTCATATCGATTGGTCCAGGAAGTTGATCAACAAATCGCCGAAACCAAGGTGTCGATTTCGGCCCAGGACCAGGCACCGGTGCTGCAAAAGACAGTTGATCAGGATCCCGATCACCAGTGGGCACAGGCAGAGTTGTTGAAAGCTGAAGTCGAACTCAGTGCTCTTACCGCGCGAGCGTCGGCAACGAACACTCTGCTCGGCAATTACCGGAGCAGCGCGCAACGCCTGGGCGACCATGCCATTCAGCAGGATGTGCTGTTGCGAAATCTCAAGGCAGCGGAAGACAAGTACCTGCTGTATGCCAACAAACGTGAAGAGGCAAGGATTGGAGACGCCATGGACCAGGGAGGCATCCTGAATGTTGCGATTGCGGAACAGCCTACGGTCCCGGCATTGCCGCAGTGGTCGGTCTTGAGCTTCGGACTATGCAGCTTGGTTCTGGCGGGAACGGTGAGCACTGGCCTGGCCTTCGCGGCGGACTATCTGAATCCGGCATTTCGAACTCCCGATGAAGTCGTTGCCTACCTGGGGGCTCCGGTGCTGGCGTCTTTGCCCGGCAGAGATAGTTAGGGAAATCACGGTTAGACGAGGAGAGTTATGAACACACTTGCAGACCTGCTACGGCCGACACTGGAACCGGAGGTTATTCGAGAAAGCCCGGAGCAGGAAACATACTTCGCTCAGGAGCGTCTGGCTTGGGATCCCACTCGCTTCGGCGAGGAACAGATCCGGTCCCTGGTGAGCCAGGTATTTCTTCCGGGATGGCCCAAACCGGCGCGCCAAGTCGTGTTCAGCGCCGTCGAGGAGCGCGACACCGAGGTTGCGGAAATCTGCATGCAGGTCGGACAAGCGCTGTCCGAACAGGTTTCGGGGAGCGTGTGCGTGGTGCAATCGAGTTTCGCGGCGCGAGCCGGTGAGAACGGAAGAAGAGAGCGCGGCAATCCGGCTTTTGCAAGCGAGAAATTCGGATCGTTGCGGAACGGTTCGCGGCGCGTATCCGGCAATCTATGGCTGGTTCCGGCGGACATTTTCGCGGAAGGTAACGGCTCTGGGTTCGCCACCGAGCCGCTTTCGGCACGAGTGGCCGAACTGCGGCTCGATTTCGACTATGCGGTGTTGTGTGGGCCACCGGCGGGCCAAGGCAGTCAGACGGCTTTGCTTGGTCATCTTTGCGACGGCGTAGTTTTGGTTTTGGAAGCCAACTCCACCCGCCGGGTGGCGGCCCAGAAAGCGAAGGAAATGCTTTATGCGGCCAGTGCACGACTGCTGGGGACGGTTTTGAACCAGCGAACATTTCCGATCCCAGATGGGATTTATCGGAAGTTATAAAAGAAACACAAATTGTAGAAGTCGTTTACAGCGCGGTGGGGACCCTGGGTCAGGAGGAGAGATCATCTTGATCTGTTACGAACTGGAACGAATTGTGGCAAACCGATCGAAAACGCATTTGGGGCTCAAATAGCAGAGCTTCGTCCGGTGGAGATTCCAGTTCGATGATGGTCACAGAGCAGTTGGAGCCGCGAATCCTCGCAGCCGCACATTGGTACGCCATTCAGACGCGCTACCGGTCGGAAAGAAAAGTGGCAGCCCTGCTACAAAGCCAGGGGGTGGAAACCTTCCTTCCTCTGCTCGAAGAAATCCATCATTGGAGCGACCGCCGAATGCCGGTGGACATCCCGCTGTTCTCGGGTTACGGGTTTGTGCGGGTGATCCTGTCTGCCGGCTCACGGCTGGGCGTGCTTCGCACCAAAGGAGTAATTCGATTTGTGGCCTGCGGAGGAGAAGCCATCCCCATTCCTTCCGCGCAAATTGAAGACTTGCGGACGCTCCTTTTGCGCAAAGTTCCCTGTGCGCTGCATGCGTTCCTCAAGATTGGGCAGCAGGTAAGAATTCGAGGGGGTTGCCTGAATGGGTTGGAAGGCATTCTCGAACAGAGCGGAGAAAAGAACCTGGTGATCTCCATTGAATCAATCCAGCGTTCCGTTTCCATCAAGATTGCCGGGTACGAACTCGAACTGATCTGAAGTGTCCTCTCCCGCCAGAATCAAGCTTGGAATTTCCGGCCGCCGGATGGCCGGTGATGGCAACGGCATGGATCGCCTGCCGTCGCCAGCGCCCGATGTGTCCCGGAAGAAACTACAGTCGATTGCCCGGGATGAAGGATTTTGGGCTGGGGAAGAACAGGCGGCGGTTCGTACGCGGCAGGAACAGGGGATCCGGCAAGTCCTCGCGAAGTTGCTGGTGCCGGGGATTTTCTCTCGTCACGATTACGGATTGCAGCAGACTGCGAGCCTGCTTGCCGATATTTCCTGCTTGGTTGTGAACTTCATGCTGATCGGCGGCTTGAGAATGCTGGGCGACTTCGTTCCGTTCCGGAACGTGCCGAGTTTTGTCCCGTCATTTCCTTCTGCCGCGGAATTTGGTGTGCTTTTGATTTACGGGGCTTTGCTTACGCTGCTGGGATATGCGGAACGCCTGTACCGTCCGGACACAATCCGTAAGCCATGGGAGCAGAAAATTGTCCTCGCGAAGGTTGTGGTTTGGTCGAGCTTGCTGGTAGCAGCAGCGGTGCGGTTATCCGGAACACACGTGATTTCGATTGCGGCCCTCGTCCTAGGAGCGCTTTTCAATTACTTGACGATGCTCGGTTGGAGGCAGGGTTGGCAATGGCTACGGGCAAGACGGATCCAGAGAGGAGGAGCTGAACGGAATGTGTTGATAGTTGGAGCTGGGACGCTCGGCCGGAGGGTTGCGGCGTGGTTGCAACAAGATAGGTTCGGCGGCCGCGTGGTTGTGGGGTTTCTGGACAGCAGTGGCGCGGTTGGAGGCGATGTCCTGGGGAGAATCGAGGACCTTGCCGGGGTGGCGCGCGCGAAATTCGTGGATGAAGTCATCGTGGCGCTGCCCCATCAGCATGATCTGGCGAAGATCGTGGCCCGGGAAGCCCGGCGCAAGGGGCTCGACATCAGGCTGGTTCTTGATCTCCAGGGATTTGAGCCGGGAGCGGCAGCGCTGGAGAATTGCGGCGGCATTCCTTTGTTGACGTTGCATCGAGAATTGATCCCGGAATTGGAGCTTTTCCTGAAGCGGGCTCTGGATGTGATGCTTTCGGCAGCCGGGCTCGTGGTAACAGCGCCACTGCTGGCCGCGATTGCGCTGGTCATCAAGCTGGACTCGCGAGGGCCAGTTTTTTATCGTGCGCCGCGAGCCGGCAAGAAAGGCAATTGCTTTCCCTGCCATAAGTTCCGCACCATGGTGACGGACGCCGACACTCGGAAGGAACTCCTGCGCCCCCGCAACGAACGGCATGGGGCGTGCTTCAAGATCAACAACGATCCCCGTATCACGCGGGTGGGCCGATTCCTGCGGCGTTACAGCCTGGACGAGTTGCCCCAGCTCTGGAACGTGCTGTGTGGGGATATGAGCCTGGTGGGGCCGCGGCCCCATCCTCTGGATGACTTCGAACAATACGATCTGGAAGACCTGAGACGGCTCGAGGTCACGCCGGGAATCACGGGTTTGTGGCAGGTGACCGCAAGGCGCGATCCATCGTTTCAGCGCAATGTGGCGCTCGATGTGGAATACATCGAGCATTGGAATCTGTGGATGGACTTGTGGATTCTGTGCCGGACGGTTTCGGTGGTATTGCAAGGAAGCGGCGTGTGAAGAATCCGCCGATCGACTTGGGAGAAGCTGGGTTGGCGCGGCGTGTTTCTCCAAGGACCTGGGCGACTGAAGCAACCCAGTGGAGCACAGTAACGGCACTGCGGCCGCTGCATGCACTGATGGTCTCGCCTTCATTGATTTTTCTGGGGACGCTGACGATCATGCTTTTCCGTCCGCCGGACGTGCAGTTTTATTCGCTGGATCGGGTCGCGCTTCTGTTGCTGGTATTTGTAGTGCTGCTGCGCGCGATGGCGCTGCGTAAGTCTCTATGGGTGGCCGGGCCGGTGACGTGGCCGATGCTGGGGCTGCTTTTACTGGGGCTGGGGGGCGTCTTATCGCAGCCCTATGAGGCGGACAACTGGAGCTTGTTCGCGGCAAAGTGGGTGGTGCCCTTCGTGCTCTATCACCTGGCGGGATTCGTTTTCGATGATCGAGCAGCTTTGAGAAACTTTGAGACGTTTGCGCTGGTGGTGCTGGGATATCTGAGTGTGATTGCCATTCTGTTCCTGGTGGATGCAAAATCATTTATCTTTCCCCGCTATATCCTGGACGAAAGTCTCGGCATTCACGTGGATCGGGCGCGGGGGCCGTTTCTGCAAGCCGTTGCCAACGGGGTCACATTAAATTTGCTGGGACTTCTTGCCCTGGACTCGTTCCGCCGC
Source organism: Terriglobales bacterium (assembly GCA_963762965.1). Classification (GTDB taxonomy): domain Bacteria; phylum Acidobacteriota; class Terriglobia; order Terriglobales; family Acidobacteriaceae; genus DATBAX01. Next base: position 1,956,143 of record CAVXME010000001.1, on the reverse strand, counting down.
CGGTGGTTGCGGGGATTGTGGGCTTTCCTGTTTTTCCTGGCACTCCCGCTGGCGATCCTGGCAACAAATACCCGCGCAGTTTGGATAGCGTTCGCGGGATCCATTCTGGCATTGCTTTCCCTGTCCTCAAGCTTGCGAGTGCGGCGGACCTGTCTTTGCATGGTGCTCGCGGGCGGAATGGGCGGCCTGCTGGCAATGGGCCTCGGGGAAGTGAGTTCGTCGCTGGGGGAGCGGGTGCAAGAGCGCGGGCCGGTGGAGTTCCGCATGGGTATGTATCAGGCCGGGTGGGAAATGTTTCAGGAGAAGCCGCTTATTGGATGGGGTGCAAAACCGGTGCAGGCGGAACTGGCCAAACGCATCAGCGACTTTCATCCGCCGGTTTACCTTTTCCATAACACTTATCTTGAAATCGCGGTCGAGCATGGATCTCTTGGGCTGGCATTGTACGCGTGGATGTTCTTCGATCTTTTCCGGCTAGGCCGGAAACAGGCGAGAGCCGACGCCTCGCCAGATGGCTCATTTCTGGACAACCAATTCCGTGAGATCTGGCCGGTGATGGTGGCTGTGTATCTGATGAACGCCAGTTTTGTCGTCATGAACTACCAGTTTGTAAACGGATTGCTATTCACCATCGCGGGAATGCTCGCGGCGCAGAACCGGCGTGCTCACGCCTAATCCCTTTCAGCCAATTGAACTATTTTCGTTGCGGCCGCAGTCCGGAGCGGTCTCGCAAGAACCAACCCGATGCCAACCATCGCCTACATAGCCAACCAGTTTCCTTCTCCAGTCGAACCCTACGTGATGGAAGAGATCGAGGAGCTGCGCAGGCGTGGCGTTGAAGTGATTCCATGCAGCGCGCGGCGTCCCGGCGACATGCTCTCGGAAGAACAGAAGTCATTCTCCGCGGAGACCCTTTACTTGCCCCCGCTGCGGCTTGGACTTCTGGCAAGCGCTGTGTGGTTGTGTATGAGAAAAAGGAACGCGCTGGCAGGCTTGATGAAGCGCGTCGTTCTGGGTGGAAACGAACTTCCTATGCGGCGGATGCGGGCGCTGCTGCACACCTGGCAAGGTGCGTACTACGCGCTGCTACTGCAACGGAGCGGCGTGCAGCACATTCATGTGCATCATGGGTATTTCGCGTCATGGATTGCCCTGGTGGCTGCGCGGCTGCTGGGAATCAGCTTCAGTATGACTTTGCACGGGTCCGACCTGTTGCTTCATCCGCATTACCTGGAAACGAAATTGAAATATTGCAAGTTTTGTATGACGGTTTCGGAGTTCAATCGCCGGTACATCCTTGAGCGGTATCGGGAATGTGATCCGCGCAAGATTCTGGTTCAGCGCTTAGGAGTGACCCAACTGGAGGGATCGCACTCGGCCGCCGAAAACATCCGTCAGGACTCGAAGGTCGTAATGCTGGCGGTGGGTCGGCTGCATCCCGTCAAGAACCACGCATTTCTGGTGCGCGCATGCCGCGTTCTGAAAGATCGAGGCATTCGCTTCGTCTGCCAGATTGCGGGCGAAGGCGAAGAACGCTCATCGTTGCAGCGGTTGATTCATGATTTGGATCTACGAGCTGAAGTCCTTTTGTTGGGGCATTTGCCCATACCTCAGCTTCATGCCTGCTACGCGGACTCCACTCTGGTCGTTCTCACCAGCCGTAGTGAAGGCATGCCGCTGGTGCTGATGGAAGCGATGGCGCATGGCAAGACCGTGCTGGCGCCAGCGATCACGGGAATTCCTGAGCTAGTGTGCGACGGAGAGACGGGATTTCTCTATCGCACCGGATCACTCGAAGATTTCGTCTTTCAAGTGGAACGGATCAGCCAACTCCATTCCGCACTCGGGCCCATACGGGAGAGGGCGCGGCAGCATGTGCTCGAGCACTTCAATCGCGAAAAGAATGTAACGGCTTTTGGCGAAGCTTTTCTCCGACGCCTCGGAAGAGCGTCCGGAAACAACTCCTATGAGAATCCTGTATTGCAACAAATATAACTTCCCCTTCAGCGGCACTGAAGTCTACCTGTTCGAACTCATGAAAATGATGCGCGCTCAGGGTCATGAGGTGGCGCTGTTCTCCATGGCTGATCCGCGTGGTCAAGCCACGCCTTATGACCAGCACTTGATCCCGCTGGTTGACTTCAAGAAGGCAGACATTGGGGTTCTGGGACGGGCCAAGCTGGCGGCCCATGCCATTTATTCGCACGACGCACGGCGGCGCTTGCGACGCATGATTGCCGATTTTCAGCCCGATGTGGCGCATGTGCGGAATATTTATCACCATCTCTCGCCGTCGATCCTGTGGGAGCTAAAAAAGCAAAATGTTCCCGTGCTGTATCACTTGAATGATTTCAAGCTGCTCTGCCCCAGCTACAACCTGGTGGCCAAGGGCATGGCGTGCGAACGATGCCGGGGAGGCAAGTTCTGGCACGTGATGAATGAGGGTTGCTATACCGGCCCTCCCGGCGCGACGGCACTGTTGGCGGCTGAGGCTTACATCCACAAATGGCTGCGAACCTACCAGACCTGCTTGGACCAGTTTTTGGCTCCCAGCCGTTTCGTGAAGGAAAAACTGATTGAACATGGATGGGACGCCGGCAAAATTGCAGTGCTGCCCCATTTTCAGAAGTTGCCTGCACAAGCTTCGCGCAAGGTTGACGCTGATGCCCCCATTCTCTACTTTGGGCGGCTCTCGCCAGAAAAGGGACTCACCGATCTGTTGCAAGCGATGCAACAACTTCCACATGTCCCCTTGCGCATCGCCGGCGAGGGTCCGCAACGAGCGGAACTTGGAGCACTGGCAAAGGACTTAGGGTTGGCGAATGTGGAATTTGTAGGCCGAGTGGGCGGAGTTGTTCTGGAAGAAATAATCGCCGGGTCGGCATTCACCGTGTTGCCCTCGCGCGCCTACGAGACGTTCGGCAAGAGCATCCTTGAATCCTACGCCTGGGGACGAGCAGTTGTGGCCTCTGACCTGGGCTCACGGCGCGAACTGGTGCATGAGGGAGAAACCGGATTGTTGTTCCGGCCGGGAGACGTCGGCCACCTGGCCGAGGCGATCTCTTTTCTCTACTCGCGGCCAGAAATCGCGGTGCGTATGGGGGAATCCGGACGGACTCTGGTGCGCGAGCAATACACACCCGAAAAACATTATCTGGAACTCACGCGGTTGTATGAGCGAATGGCGCTACTGCGAAGGAATCCGTCAAGTTCGGAAGAGGGCATAGCGAAAGCGCGGCCGCTGCATATCGCATTCATCGGCGGCCGCGGGGTGATGTCAAAGTACAGCGGAATCGAAACCTACTACGAGGAAGTGGGCCAACGGCTGGTGGCGATGGGACATCACGTCACGGGGTATTGCCGGACGAACTTCACTCCACCGTGTAATGAATATCGCGGGATGCGGCTGGTGCGGTTGCCCACGGTGCATTCGAAACATTTCGAGACGGTTGTACATACAACGCTGAGCACCATCCACGCCCTGTTCAGCAGGTGCGACATAGTGCATTATCACGCGCTGGGGCCGGCGTTGTTTTCGTTCGTCCCCCGCCTGGCCGGGAAAAAGACGATTGTGACCGTCCAGGGACTGGATTGGAAACGGAAAAAGTGGGGACGCGTGGCGGCTTGGGTGCTGCGATTGGGCGAATGGGCGGCCGTTAAATTTCCAAACGCTACCATGACCGTGTCACGCACTCTGCAAGAGCACTACCGATCACGCTATAGGGCTGAGACGACTTACGTTCCAAACGGAACCACAATTCGCCAGCAGCACCAGCCTACGCGGCTCGAGGAGTGGGGCCTCGAGTCTGGCAATTACATCCTGTTTCTGGGACGGTTTTCCCCGGAGAAGAATTGCCACTTGCTGATTGAGGCCTACAAAAGAGTTGCGACTTCGGTGAAACTCGTTCTGGCAGGAGGTTCGAGTTATGCCGATGAGTATGCAACTCAATTACATAGTCATGGGGACGGTCGAATTCGTCTGCTCGACTGGGTTTCCGGGGAAGCGCTCGACGAATTGCTGACCAACGCCATGCTTTTCGTTTTGCCTTCGGATATTGAGGGGCTCTCTCTCGCTCTGCTCGATGCCATGGGAGCGGGCGTGTGCGTATTAGCCAGCGATATCCCGGAGAACGTGGAAGTGGTCGAGGGAGCGGGTTTTACTTTCCGGCGTGGAGACGTGGATGATTTGCAGCAGATGTTAGAGCTGCTCATCTCCGATCCCGAGATGCGGGAGATGGCCGTGCGGGCGGCCGGGCAGCGAGTTCGCGATGGTTATTTGTGGCCGCAGATCACGAAGGAGATTGAGGGCGTTTATCGGGATGTGATGGAGCCCAAGGTGGGAGTTGATGCAGCCGCAGTGGGAGACGAGGTTGATGTGAGAGAGCGAGCGGCGTGAACACAGTCAGCTAGGTCCCTCCGTAGTCCGCAACAAATACACAGGTCCTTCGCGGCGCAAAGTGCGCTCGCTCAGGATGACAGTGGGTTTAAAGTTTTGTCAGACCTAACTAATCGTCGCAGGCTCCAGGCGGGCCGTGAAGTGGCGCAGGAATGGGGCTTCGTAGGTTAGTTTCAGGCCCTGAATTTTCTCCCGATGTTTCCAGACTTCGAGGATGACTTCTACAACATAATCGATGTGGCTCTGGGTGTAGACGCGGCGCGGAATCGCCAGGCGGACCAAGTCCATTTTGGCGGAGGCGCCAAACATCAGCGAGCCAATCTCAACGGAACGAATTCCGCCTTCGAGATAAAGCTCAGCGCCCAAGGCCACGCCGGGAAACTGGGACTGCGGAATGTGCGGCAGGAAAGCACGTGCGTCAATGTAGATGGCATGCCCGCCGGGCGGCTGCACTATGGGGACGCCTTGTTCCGCGATGTGGCTGCCAAGATAGGCTGTGGAAGCGATGCGATAACGCAGATAGTCTTCTTCCAACGCTTCCTGGATGCCCACGGCAATGGCTTCCAGGTCTCGTCCCGCTAGTCCGCCATAGGTGGGATAGCCCTCGCTCAGTATCAGAAGATCTTTTTCCTGCTGGGCGAGCAGATCATTGTTGGTGCACAGAAATCCGCCGATGTTCGCCATGCCGTCTTTCTTGGCCGACATGGTGCAGCCGTCGCCGTGGGAAAACATCTCCTGCGCAATCTGCTTGGGAGTTCTTGATTCGTATCCTTCTTCCCGGAGCTTAATGAAGTAAGAATTTTCCGCAAAGCGGCAGGCATCGAAGTACAGAGGGATCTTGTGCCGGCGGCATACCGCACTCACATGCCGGATGTTTTCCATCGAGACCGGCTGTCCACCGCCAGAATTGTTGGTTACGGTCAACATCACCAGGGGAATGCGCTCGCGGCCAACGCGCTCAATCAAACTCTCCAACGCCTGCACGTCCATATTGCCTTTGAAAGGATGGACCAGGCTGGGCTGCTTGCCTTCGGGGATGACGAGGTCCACAGCTTCGGCGCCGACGAATTCAACGTTGGCGCGAGTCGTGTCGAAATGCGTGTTGTTGGGGACGACGTCGCCCTTCTTGCACATTACGCTAAACAGAATGCGCTCGGCGGCGCGGCCCTGGTGGGTGGGGATGACATGCTCGTATCCGAAGATGTCCTGAACGGATTTGCGGAAGCGGTCGAAACTTTTGCTGCCGGCGTAGCTTTCGTCGCCCTCCATGATCGCGGCCCATTGGTGGGTAGACATGGCGCCGGTGCCGGAATCGGTAAGGAGATCAACCAGCACATCCGCGGCGGGGAGCAGAAAAAGGTTATAGTGCGCTGCCCTGAGCAGGTGCTCGCGTTGAGCCCGAGTGGTCCAGCGAATCGGCTCGACGCTCTTGATGCGGAATGGTTCGATGATGGTCCGGGTCATGCAGCGTCTTTCTTGCGAAGCGAGATCAAATCACCGGCTGTGAGTCGTGTTCTTCGGAAGGGCGGTAACTCATGGCGGCGGTGCGCTCCAGCTTGTCCCAGGCAAAGGGCTGGCCTCCGATGGCGCGCTTCACCGTCCTGAACAGCACCACCGAGAACAGCTGGCGATAAGCGAAACGTTGCAGCCATACCTGACTCAACAGCCAGAAATCTTCGCGCGACTCCGGCGTGCGCCGCTCCAGGGCAAACGCAATCGCCGAAGTGATGAAGTCGATAATCAGAAACGCCGCGAAGAACAGCAGCAAGCGCTGGAAGCTGGCGGGGTCGGTGGAGTCGGGATGAAACCACTTCTGGACGAAGTACCAGGCAGCGCCGACCACAAACATGATGTCAATGAACGGCGACACTAGTGGCAGCAGGATTTGAAAGATGACGATGTTGGGCAAGGCCACCCATCCCAGTACGCCTTTGCGGGCAAATACGGAGCGATGCTTCCAGACAGCCTGAAGGATTCCGAATGACCAGCGAAAACGCTGTCGCATAAGGCCGTTGGCATTGATGGGGGCCTCGGTGTAGGCCAGCGCCATGTCTTCGTACTCCACGCGATAGCCGCGCCGCAACAGGTCCATGGTGAGGTCCGCATCTTCCGCCACCGTGTCGGTGTGGTAGCCGCCGGCTTCTTTTACGGCGGACGTCCGCCATGCGCCGATTGCACCCGGCACCACGCTTACCGCCCCCAGGGTATTCAGGGCGCGGCGTTCGAAGTTCTGGCTGGTGATGTATTCGAGGGCCTGCCAGCGGGTCCAGAGATTCATACGGTTGCCGACCTTGGCATTCCCCGCCACAGCGGCAACCTTCGGATTCAGGAAGTGGGGCACCAGACGGGAGATCGCCTCACGAGCGATGACCGTATCGGCATCGATGCCGACAAAGATTTCCTCGTCGGTAAGATACTGCAACCCGAAATTCAAGCTGTCCGCTTTGCCCGCATTGGGTTTGGTCAGGATCAGAACGCGGCCGGTGGCTTCATGGGCCGCGAAAGCTGCTCGCGCCACTTGCAAAGTCTTGTCGTTGGATCCGTCATCAATCACGATCACCCGAAGATTGGGGTAGTTCGAAGCCAGGACGGCACGAACCGTCCGCTCGATAACTTTCTCTTCGTTATAGGCTGGCACCAACACGGCTACGCTCGGCTTATAGCTTCCCACCTCGCCCGGAGTTCCATAGTGCGGCTGGCGAAAGCGATCAAAAATTGCGAACGTCCCGATAAACAAAAGACGCCCGGTCATCAGCACGTCGCCCAGGAAGAAGATCCAGGTGATTCCCTTGAAACCCACGTCGAACAACCAGAACCCAACCAAAGTCAGAATGGCAGCCAGGCGCTCGTTCGCGGGAATGGTAGGCATGACATCGGCCCTGGTCTTGCCGATCAATTGATAGACCGGAACAATTTCAAGCCCTTTGGCGCGGATGCCTTCAATGATTTTGGGCAAGGCCAGAACAGTTTGACTGCGATCGCCGCCGCCATCGTGCAGCAGAATGATGTTGCCGCAGCCGAGGTCCCCAGGCATGCAAGGCGGCAAATGTTCCAGCACGCGGGAGGCGATTTCGTCAGCAGTAGGGCGTCGCGGCACGTTCTGCCAGTCATTGGGGTCGATCTTGTCGCTAACGGTGATGTAGCCCATGTCCTGGGTAAACTCCAGCGGCCGAACTTGATCTTCGGTGTCGGGTTCGGAGTCAATGGAATACGGAGGCCGAAAAAACAGCGTCCTGATCCCCAGGCGGCTGGCAAACAACCGTTCCGTGAGATTGACTTCGACCTTCATGTAGCTTCCGGAAAGGTTGCTGATGTCCGGGTGAGTGAAAGTGTGGTTGCCGATTCCGTTGTTCTCGTTGTAGATTCGCTCGGCGAGTCCCGAGAAATGATCAGCTTCAATGCCGATCAGAAAAAAAGTCGCGGTGGCATGTTCACGCTTCAGAACGTCAAGAATCTTAGGGGTCCACTCCGGATCGGGCCCGTCATCGAAAGTGAGCGCTACCTGGTTGGGGCTTGATCCGTAACGCCCTACGCGGTAGGGCTGGGGCAAGGGATCAAAACTTTCGTCGGTAATCATGCCGGACGATGTGTCTAACTTGATTTCGCGTTGTCCATTCGCCGGCCGCGCTTCAATACTCAGGATTTCCCCGGTCCCCTCCATGTCCACGTCCTGGCCGGGGGGCACATCTTTTAACTTAGAGGGCGCGGCCCAATCGCCCGGCACGTCCCAGACGTTCCAGAGAGAACGGTCCTCCGATCCCAGGCGCCATAATGCGAAGGTCTGGATACCCAGGGTTTGAGCGGCCCGCATTTGATTCAGCGCGGTCACGGCATCGAGAAACCAGATGTCATGCTGAAGATTGTGCTCGTCCAGGTAACTGACGTGAGGATTCATGCTGTCGCCGTCAAAATCGACGTCCTCTTCCGAATCGCGCGCCGCCAGCCACGCTTCCTGCACGGATTGATTTTTGTCCTTTTCACCGTCGGGTAATTTGCCGTGCCTAGGTTTCTCAACAAAGTCATAACCGAAGTTGGCAATGGCGCAGATCAGCTTGTCCTTGGGGATGAGTTTCGTGGCGAATTTCAGGTTGTCCACGAACCAGTCCTGCGAGGCGACGGGGCCCGAGGCTCCTCCGCCGTAGTGTTCGTCGTAGTTCATGAGAACTACGCCGTCCGAGGCCGCGGAAACGGCGGGATAATTCCATTCGTCGTTGTGAGAAGGCACACTTACATACAGCTTCATGCCTTTAGCGTGGAGGTCGCTGGCCAGTTCGTTGAGCAGCGCCAGAAAACCCGCCTGCCCTTTCTTGGGAAAGGCTTCAAAATCCAACATCAGCCCCTGGTATTTATCGCTGGCGAGGAACGCCGCGACCTGTTGGCGAAACAGACCTCTGGCTTCTGGATCATTTAGGAACGGGGTGATGTCCACCCAGTCCAGGCCGTCGAAGTTGTTGACCAGGGGAAAGACTTCCATTCCCGTGTCTTCTGACTTCAGGAATGGCATGACCTTGGTATCCACGGGGCGAAGGGTGGAACCCTGGACCACATCGAAAAAGTTGTTGGTCTCTTCGTCAACCCCCTGCAAATGCCCATCCGGAGTCAGAACATGAAGCCACTCGGGATACAGCAAGTCAATCTGGCGGGCGTACTCGCGCAAGGAGGAGAAGCTGGCCGCGTCCCAGGGGACATAGAAACCGGCGCGAATTCCTTCCGTGGAATTGAGCTTTACTTGCGAGGGCGCGGATTTCGATTTTCTATGGCCCCGCAGCGCCGCTAAGCGACGCTTCTCCTTGGCTTTCTCTTTTTCCCGTTCTTTAAAGGCGTGGTACGGCTTTTTTTGCAGGGGCAAGAGGAGTTCCGGCAGAGGCTCACTGCTTAAAGCCGTGTAAATGAAAAAGATAATGATCAGAGTGACGGCAACACCGGCGGCGTCGAAGAAGCGCCTTAAGCGCTTCCAGCGGGCTTGTCGAGGATCGTAAAAAACGGGTTGCGCCATGTAAAGATAGGTCAACTCATCCTAAGCTGTAGAAACAGGAGGGTCAAATTGGCTTTAGGTTCGAGGCTTCAGGCTCCACGCGGCAAACTGCGAGCGGATGGCCCGAACCATTCCTGGAGATGGAGATTCGTTCAAAACGCGATATATTCGCAACGTGCGCGAGCTCGTGCGGCAACATCTCCGGTTCTTCCTGTTTACAACTCTTGCTGCCCTGGCGCTAAGGTTGCTTTTCATCTTCCGTTTCCCGGCGCTCACGACGGACTCGTTCATTTACGGCGACATTGCCAAAAACTGGCTTCAGCATGGGATTTATGGCCTGAGCGGCAACGGGATTTCTCCCACTTATATCCGGCTGCCGGGATATCCTGCATTCCTCGCCGCGATCTTTACCCTCTTCGGCATGGAGCACTACCGGGCTGCTCTGGTGGTGCAGATGTTCGTGGACATCGGCACTTGCTTCCTGATTGCAGATATCACGCGCCGCGTGCTGTCGCCGCGCGCTGCAAAATTAGCGTTTCTGCTGGCCGCGCTTTGTCCTTTCCTTGCCAACTATGCCGCCGCCGCGCTCACAGAGACATTGGAAATCTTCTTCACCGCGCTAGCCCTGGATTTCGCTATTGCCGGCGCAATCATGTTTGAAAAAGGACAATTGGGCCCATGGGTAGGCTGCGGATTCGCAGTGGGAGCAGCAATCTTGCTGCGGCCCGACGGTGGAATTCTGCTGTTCTCGATCGAGATGTACTTGCTATGGATTATGATTCTGCGAATCCGGACAAGACATTCATACTTTCCGGTCCTGCGCGCGGCAGTCGTGATGGGAGCGGTTGCGATCGCTCCCCTGGTTCCCTGGACCCTGCGCAATCTGCACACGCTGCACCAGTTTCAACCGCTCGCCCCACGCTACGCCAACGAGGAAAATCAATACGTGCCCATGGGATTCAATCACTGGGTGAAAACCTGGATGGCGGATTACACCTCCGTGCAGGAGATTTACTGGCCGGTGCCGGACGCCGCCATCGATGCCGAAAAACTTCCTTCCCGGGCTTTTGATTCTCCCCAGCAACGCGAGCAAACGGTGCAACTGGTGGCGGATTACAACGACGCCCTGGACATGACTCCAGAACTTGATGCCAGATTTGCGGCGTTGGCGGCGGCCCGTATTCATGCCGCTCCGCTGCGCTATTACGTTTGGCTGCCGCTGGTTCGAATCACGGATATGTGGATGCGTCCGCGCACTGAGTTGCTGCCTTCCGATCCCCGCTGGTGGGAATTTAACGATGATCCGTTGCCCTCGGCCACGGCAATATCGATGGGAGCGATCAATCTCTTGTATGTCGCCGCCGCCATCGGTGGCGTGATTCGCAAACGACATTTGCCCTATCTCGGACTACTCCTGATATTTGTCATGTTGAGGTCGGCTTTCCTAGGCACATTGGAAAATCCCGAGCCGCGATACACGTTGGAATGCTATCCAATCGTGATTCTGCTGGCTTGCGCACTACTTTCAAAAGCCGTGCCCAGCAAGGCTTGACCGGCAGTCACGTTACAGCAATTGGTAGGTCACAGTTACAGCAATTCATACCCTGGGCAAGGAAATCACTCAAACCTATTAGATTCAGCTTGCAATAGTTGGAGACCGAGTTGCAGAATACGTGCCAAAGTTCCCAGGGGCCGCTTGCTGCAAGAGCAAGTATCGGGCCGGCAGCTCACCACAAGCCGAATTAAGCACGGAGTCCTATATGCGATCCGCTTTAAAGGCATTCGCCTTGACGCTTCTGCTTTTCTTCTTCAGTGGTCTGGTTTGGGCCCAGTCTTCGACCACCGCTCTGCGCGGCACGGTTTCGGATGCAAAGGGCTTCGTGCTCCCGGATGTCTCGGTGGTCATCACGAATCCGACGACTGGATTTACCCGCACCGCCAAAACCAACTCCGAAGGCGTTTATCAATTTCTGCAACTACCGCCCGCGACCTATGCGCTGGGGGTTAGTGCGTCTGGATTTGCCGACTTCAAGCAATCCAGCATTGAGCTGTTGGTCGGTACGCCGGGCACGCTAAATGTGACCATGCAGGTCACCGGGGGTGAGCAAACGGTCGAGGTGACTGGTGTCGCCCCCTTGGTTAATACTCAAGATGCAAGCCTGGGCCACGCCTTCAACGCCGACCAAATTGCAAACCTGCCCTTTGAGGGTCGCGACCCCACCGGCATTTTGAGCCTGCAAGCCGGAGTGGTTTTTACTGGCAACAGCCCGCACATCGATGCCGGAGCCGATAGTCGCAGCGGTTCGGTGAATGGCGCGCGCAGCGATCAAACCAACGTCACCGTAGATGGCGTGGACAACAACGAGCAGCTTCTGGGTGAAGCGTTCCAGGGCGCGCTAAGAGTCCCGCTGGATGCGTTGGAGGAATTCAAAGTCACGACCAGTAACTCAGATGCCGACGCAGGACGTTCGTCCGGCGGTCAGGTGTCGCTGGTAACCAAGAGCGGCACTAATAGCATTCATGGCACGTTGTATGAATACAATCGGCCGACCTTTACGACTGCGAATGATTGGTTCATCAAGCAATCGCAGTTGCTGGCCGGGACTTCCAACACGCCGCCGTTCTTGCTGAGAAACACTTTCGGTGCGGCTGTCGGCGGCCCGATCAAGAAAGACCGGCTTTTCTATTTCTTGAACTATGAAGGCCAGCGCAAGCGGGAAGACCTCCCGGTCACGCGCGTAGTGCCCAGCGCGCTCTTGCGTCAAGGGATTATGCAATATCCCTGCACGGAGGATCCGAGTTGCCCCGCCGGGGGTGTGATGACTTTGACGCCTGCGGACCTTGTCAGCATGGATCCAAATTGCTCTGGCAACGGGACCTGCCCGCTGGGGCCGGGGGCAAATCCCCTTCTTGCAAATATTAACAACATGAACCCGAATGCGCTGTTTACCAAATACCAAGAGCCCAATAGTTTTGCGGTGGGAGATGGCTATGACTTTCAAGGCTACGCATTCACCTCGCCCTTGCCACAGAAGTTAGACGCCTTCGTCGCCAAGCTCGATTACAACCTTACGGCCAACGGAAATCATCGCCTGTTTGTGACGGGCCTGATGAACAATGATAATGGAGTCGATCGCACCAGCACTGATCCTTACTCCATGACCGGTGATGGCGGATCTGAATTTCCCGGCCAGCCTGCGGGATCCGTTACCCACACCAATAGCAAGAGCCTCACCGTCGGATACACGGCGACCTTAAGCGGCAGTTTCATTAATGATTTTCGTTTCGGCTATATCAGCGAAGACCTGGGAGATGTCGGGCAACAGACCCAGCAGTATGTCAATTTTCGTGGACTCGACAATTTAACTTCGCAAAGTCCGACCACGTTTACTCATGTGCCGGTCTACAACTGGGTGGACAATGTGACGAAGGTCAAAGGGAACCATGCCTTTGAATTTGGCGTGAATCTGCGCCAGATCAGCAATATTCGTGCGTCAAATTCGACATCGTTCTTCTTCGGGCAAACCAATGCTTACTGGCTGGGGCCGTCGTGCATTTCCAACTGTGGTGTCAGTCTCGACCCTGCCCAATTTGGATTTCCTGCCGTGGATGATGGGTTTGAGGCTAATTACGATTTTGCCATGACTGCATTGGCCGGGCTGGTCACGCAGGTGACATCGCAGTACAACCTCACCAAGACCCTGGCCCAGATTCCTCAAGGCCAGTTGATCGATCGCCACTTCCGCAATCATGAGTCGGAGTTTTATTTACAAGACAAGTGGCAGATCAAGCCCAATCTGACTATGACTTATGGCTTGCGCTATACCTTGCTGCAGCCACCCTTTGAAGTGAATGGAAATCAGGTCGCGCCAACCTTAAGCCTGAACGACTGGGTCAACGAGCGAGCCGCGGGCATGGAGCAAGGCGAGGCGGTTGAGCCATTGATCAGCTTTGGCCTGTCGGGCCCAGCGAATGGCGGTAAGCCCTACTGGAACTGGGACTACAAGGACATCGCTCCGCGCTTTGCCATTGCGTATTCGCCTTCAGGCGATAGTGGGCTGGGTCGCAAACTGTGGGGGACGGCGGGAAAAACTTCCATCCGAGCGGGCTACGGAATGTATTACGACCACTTCGGTGAAAGCATCACCAACACTTTTGATCGCTTTGGATCGTTTGGCTTGACGACCGCCATTAATAATCCGGCTGGCATCCAGACCGTGGATGAGTCGGCAAGGTATTCGGGACTTTACACGATCCCCCCCAGCAGTGGCCTGGGACCACTGATTGAGCCACCGCCCACTGGAAGTTTCCCGGTTCAGTTCCCAACTGGCCTAAATGACGGAGGTTATGCCATCGCGTGGGGGTTGGACGATAAACTGAAAACTCCATACTCGCACGTAGTGGACTTCTCCCTTCAGCGTGAACTCTCCAGCAATTTTGTTTTTGAGGCGTCGTATGTCGGGCGCTTCGCGCACCGGCTGCTGCAAAACGAGGACCTCGCTGAACCGCTCGACCTGCGCGATCCAAAGACGGGCACCGATTACTTCACGGCCGCACAACAACTGGCGCGAATGTATGAATCCGGCAATCCGCCCGCCACCACCTCGGTAGCTCCAATCGCCTACTGGGAGGACATGTTTCCGGGAGCGGCGGGCGCTGCCGGCAGTAAGATCGGCGGTGAATTCGGAATTCCTCATTACGCTTGCAACGGAGACTACTTGACCGGGCATGTGACCGCGACCCAAGCCATGTATGACCTGTTTTGTGAAAATGCCGGCAATGAAACGTCAGCACTGGAATATGCCGACGTCCCAGGAGTCGCCATACCCAATTCGCCGAACTGCTATCCATCGTGCGCCACCATCAAAGGTCACGTGACGCCCTACGCTTTCTACTCTCCACAATTCGCGTCTCTCTATGCCTGGCGAAGCATCGGTAACAGCGCTTACAACGCCGGAGAGTTCAGCCTGCGCCGCCGTATGACTCATGGCCTGGAATTCGACATCAACTACACCTATTCCAAGTCTATTGATCAGGGATCCAGCGCGGAGCGCGTTAATCAGGAAGAAGGTGTCGGATTCAGCGAAATCATCAATACCTGGAACCCGCGGCAGTCGCGCGGCCTTTCCGATTTCGATGCTACCCACCAGATCAACTCCAATTGGGTTTGGGAATTGCCGGTCGGACACGGAAAGCGTTTTGGCGGAAGCATGGGACGATTTATGGACGGAGTGCTGGGAGGATGGACGGTTTCGGGACTGTTCCGCTGGTCGAGCGGTTATCCTTTCAGTATCCTGAGCCCGTTATGGTCCACGAACTATGACGACGAAGGGTTTGCCATTTTGACCGGGAAAAGCCCTAAAACGGGAAGCTACCTGATCAACGAGGGCGGCGTACCGGAACCAAATGTGTTCAAGGACCCGTATAACCCCAACAATCCCAACGATCCCAACCAGGCGATCAATCAATTCCGGCAGGCTTATCCTGGCGAGTCGGGACAACGCAACAACTTGCGCGGGCCCGGCACGTTTAACATCGACACCGGCTTGAGCAAACGCTGGAAAATCAGAGAGGCACAATCGGTCAACTTCACCTGGGAGATGTTCAACGTGACCAACACCCCGCGTTTCGACGTCGGTCCGATGCAGCTCAGTGGAAATAACGAACTCTCCAATGACAGCGCTTTTGGCAACTTCAGCTCTACGCTTTCCAATGCGCGGGTGATGGAGTTTGCCTTGCGGTATAGCTTCTAGCGGGGGTAGTCGAAACTTACGCTAACGGCGAGTCGGACATGCGGAAACGGGTGCGGACGTGTTCGGAAAGAAGTTCGACGGCGCCACGATTCGCCACCGGATCGGACTGGGCCAGGTATCGCATGGCATCGACCAGCAGGCGTTGCCCATCCACGTAACGAGGGTCGGGGGTGCGTTCACGGCGCGTGCGTCCCATTATGGGAGGAACCGGGATCGTGAAAACCTTGGCCATGAAAACTCGGATATTCGCGTGTCGAACTTCCGATTCGCCACTCAAATCTGGCAAAACGGGCACGCTCAGGCAGTATAACGCCCCGCATCGGCTTTTTCAGCTCTAATCTTTCTTCGGAGCTCCTTCGTCTGCCCTTCGCCCTTGTTTTCGCAGATGTGGTGGTTTATCAATGCGATACAAACTGCGTCTTGCCGTTCGTCTTTAACTTGAACGCGGAGTCGGGGATTTTCTGGTTGAGTTGAATATCGGAGTATTTGGCGAGGCGATAGTCGCCCTCCAGGGTGAAGAATTGCTGCTGGATGGAGACGCCGCGGGAGTCGATCCACAGCAGGATGTGGTCAAACGTGTTGCGAATTTTTTCCGACTTGGGAATGAGGTTCAACTTGTCGGTGGGAGTACCCTCCAGAGTTTCCTGCCCGGCATAGGTCACGTCGAAAGACTTCAGCAGGCCGTGTCCGGAGCCGCCGAAACCGAGCACCAGGAAACTTTCAACTGTTTCCTTGTTCTTGCCGGTACTGTAGACGTCCACTTTGTCCTCAATCCCAGGCTGATAGAGCTGGACCTTGCCGTCAGTGAAGAGCACATATTTTGCCTGGGGCTTCCCATTGACCTTGATGATCTCCGCCTCCATTTGCGTCTCGTTGCCGGCGCGGCGAAAATAGACCTTCCCTTCCTGAGTATCCTTGTCGTCCACGACTTTCTGATATTGGTCCCAGACAAAATTTGCTTCGGTGGTGCGGAAGGTCACAGCAGTTTGGTCGATTCGGTCAAGGACGCGTTCCAGATCGGGGCTGGAATCAGCTTTGGCGGGCGGCTGTGCCCACGCTGCCATGGACAGGATAGAGATGAGAAACGACACCGGCATGCACGCACGAAACAAATGGGAAGGCCTCATCGTTCACTCCATCGCCGGTGTTACCCTTACTACTCCCTGTGTACCCAGACTTTGTAGCTGAGCACATGTCCTGCGCGATCGCGCACGGCCTCGTAATTCGTAATGCTCACTTCGCCAGAGATAGGTTCGATGATCCGCAGCAATTCGCCGCGGACCTGGCCATCATTCTGACCTGCAATCGCTGATCCTTCCACTTGATAAATCAAGCCGCCTTGGCCGTCGGGCATGACCACTACTCCACTGGGATGCGGGTTGTGCTGTACTGGTTTGTCATTGAAGTTGATCCAACGCGGGGAGAGAAAAACGAACAGCAGAATGAGCGTGACCATGACGTCATACTGAATGGTCCCCCGCTCATACGACCACAGGATGTAGCCGCGAATTGTCCGCCAAATCCCAGTCATCGGCACCGAAGGTACGCCGGTATTCGTTGCTATTGTCTCTGCTCTATTCAAGTCTAGTTTCTGCTCTCTCTCTTGGCAATGCAGTCCGGCCAAGTTGGGTGCCCGGCAACTGTCGCAGCGCTTTCTAGAATTTCTTCGGCGTGATGCGGTCGGTACCCATGTAGGGGCGTAGAACCTCTGGAATCAATACGCTGCCGTCGGCCTGCTGATAATTTTCAATCACCGCCAACCAGGTGCGTCCCACGGCCAAAGCGCTGCCGTTCAAGGTGTGGACAAACTCGCTCTTGTTCTTCCCCTCGCGACGAAATCGTATATTGGCGCGCCGCGCCTGAAAAGACTCGAAGTTCGAACACGAAGAAATTTCGCGAAACAACTGCTGCCCTGGCAACCAGACTTCAATGTCGTAGGTCTTGGCCGAGGAGAATCCCATGTCGCCGGTGCACAAAAGCATCACCCGATAGTGCAAACCAAGCTTCTGCAAGACTTCTTCGGCATTACGCGTGAGTTTTTCCAGTTGATCGTAGGAATCTTCGGGCTGTGAAAATTTGACCAACTCCACCTTCTGAAATTGGTGCTGCCGGATGATGCCGCGAACATCCTTCCCATAGGACCCAGCCTCACTGCGAAAACATGGGGTGTACGCTGTGAGCGAGATGGGGAGACGCGATTGATCGAGCACTTCATCGCGATAGAGATTGGTGACCGGAACTTCGGCAGTCGGGATCAGCCAAAGATCTTTGTCGCCGTGAGGAACGCGGAAAAGATCAGCAGCAAACTTAGGCAGCTGCCCGGTGCCGTACATCGACTCCGAATTCACCAGATAAGGCGGCAACACTTCTGTATAGCCGTGCTGGCTGGTATGCAGATCGAGCATGAAGTTGGCCAGCGCGCGTTCCAGCTTGGCTCCCAGGCCCCAATACACGGCAAATCGCGCTCCGGAAAGTTTGGCAGCGCGTTCCAGATCAAGCACGCCTAACTGTTCGCCGAGTTCCCAATGAGGTTTGGCGGCAAAATCGAATTTCGGAGGCGCGCCCCAGCGCCGGACTTCCACGTTGTTCTCGGGCGTCTTACCGACTGGCACGCTTTCATGGGGAATATTCGGAAGCCCGGTCAGGACTTTTTGCAGGCGTCCATCGTATTCTTCGGCGGCGGTCTCCAACTCCTGAATCTGCTCCCGCATGTCTTTGGTCTCGGCAATGAGAGCGCTCGCATCCTGGCCAGTCTTTTTAAGCTTGGCAACTTCTTCTGAAGCCCGGTTGCGCTGGGCTTTAAGGGTCTCTGCGGCAGCGATGGCTTGCCGTCTCTGCGCATTGACTTCGCCGAAGTCTTTGAGTACCTGAACGGGATTCATGCCGCGCTGGCGCAGCTTTTCCTCGACCAGCGGCAGGTTGTCACGAACGAAGTTCAGATCAAGCATGAGTTATCTACTGTATCGAAAAATGAACCGGAAATACACGCAGGCACGAAATCATCTGAAAATTTTGGCCCGGCCCCGAAACAGGCTGTAAACTACCACGACGTGAGATTTCCCCTCCGCATTGCAGTTCTCGGGCTGCTGGTGGCCATATTTTCGGCGCGCCTGGGTATGGCCTCCGCCTACAACGGCCGTCCCAAACTTATTGTCATCATTGTGATTGATCAATTTCGAGGGGACTACCTGGAGCGCTATCGCGACGAATTTGGCGAAGGTGGCTTCCGGCTATTGCTTGATCACGGCGCCTATTTTTCTGGCTGCAATTACAACTACGCCAACACCCGCACCGCCCCCGGCCACGCAACCCTGCTTACCGGCGCTTATTCGGACGGACATGGAATCCTGGCCAACGAGTGGTGGGACCCGCAAAAGAAGCGCAGGGTCAGCTCAGTGGAAGACGACGCGACAACACTTGTCGGCATAGCCAGTGACAAAGCCGGAGCTTCTCCGCATAACCTGCTGGCCGATACGCTTGGGGATGAACTCAAATTAGCGACGCAGGGCGAGGCGCGGGTGTTCGGAATCTCCCTCAAAGACCGTGCCGCCATTTTGCCTGCGGGCTATTCGGGCGACGGCGCTTACTGGATTGATGCGAAGACCGGTGCCTGGATTACTTCTACTTACTATCGCCGCGAACTACCGAAGTGGGCACAGGACTTTAACGATGGCAAGCACAAGGAAAAATATCTGAACCGGGAGTGGAAGGACAGCAACGGAAATGTGCTGCGAACCACGGACCCTCTGACAGCAAAAGGCAAAGACGCCAGCTTTTACGAACTGGTCGGTTCCACGCCTTTCGCCAATGACTACGAATTCGATTTCGCACGTGAGCTGATCACAAATGAAAAGCTGGGCAACGGTCCGGCTACTGATTTATTGGTGGTGAGTTTGTCGGCAAACGACATTCTTGGCCATCAGGTTGGGCCGGATTCGCCGGAAATGCATGCCATGGCCCTCGCCCAGGATCGGCAACTGGCTGTGTTCTTCGATTTCCTCGGACACCAGATTGGGCTGGCTAACGTTTGGATAGCTTTGTCGGCAGATCACGGAGTCGCGCCTGCGCCTCCGGCAGCGGTTAAGCTGCATATTCCTGCTGCGAATCTTTCCCCCGTAAAATTGCGCGCGCAGGTCAACAGCATTCTCTCCGACCAACTATCCCCCGGCCATCCAGCCGAATATGTTAGAGACTTCGACTATCCGCTGATTTGGGTCAATGAGGAGGTTTTTAGTGCTGCCAAAATCAATGAAGCCGACGCGGAGCACGATGTGGGAGAAGCGTTAAAGCAAATCGGTTTGCGTGGGTATTACACTCGTTCCCAGCTGGCGAAAGGCGACGTCCCGAATACAGAAACCGGATTGAAGTATCTCCACAGTTATTCGCCAGAGGGCGGCTGGTACGTGATCGGCGTTCCGGCGCCCTTCACCGTGGGGACCATGAGTGGGACCGATCATGCTTCGCCCTACACCTATGACACCCACGTGCCGCTGGCTGTCTATGGCGTTCCGTTTCAGCCAGGAACTTATCGGGGACATTCTGAACCGGTGGATTTAGCAGTGACATTGGCATCTCTGCTCGGAATCAATGCGCCGACTCATGCCGTCGGACGGGTTCTCACCGAGGCGCTCGCGCCGGGCCATCCCAGACCAGGAGACACGCGATGACGGCAGCTCCCAGCGGTGGCCGGCCGAAACTTGATCTCAGCATCAATTTTGCCGGCATCCAGCTGAAGAATCCGGTGATTGCCGCCAGTGGAACGTTCGGCTATGGCGTGGAATTCGAAGACGTTGTCCACCTCGACAAGCTCGGCGGATTCGCGGTCAAGGGATTGTCGAAAGAACCCATGGCGGGCAATCCGCCGCCGCGTCTCTATGAAACCGCGGCTGGCATGCTCAATGCAATCGGACTGCAAAACATCGGCGCACGGGCGTTCATCGACGAGAAGCTGCCCAAGCTGCGACAGATCAAGAATATCGTCGTCGTGGCGAATGTTTTTGGCTATACCCGGGAAGATTACGAGCGGACCATCGAGATCCTGAATGAAGGCGAAGGCATCGATGCCTACGAACTGAACGTGTCTTGTCCCAACACGGCGCATGGCGGGCTTCAGTTCGGCAGCGATCCTCGTTCGCTGGACGAAGTTGTCGCCACCGCCCGGCATATTTCGCAGCGGCCATTGATTGTGAAACTTTCCCCCAATGTGACCAGCATCGCCCAGATGGCGCACGTGGCACAGGAAGCTGGCGCAGACGCGATTTCGCTGGTGAATACATTCGTGGCCATGGCCATCGATACCGAAACCCGCAAACCGCGGATTGCGAATGTCACGGCCGGGTTGTCCGGGCCGGCGATCAAGCCCATCGCCGTTCGGATGGTTTACGACGCTTCCAAGGCAGTGAAGATCCCGATTATCGGCATGGGAGGCATTTCCACAGCAGCAGACATCGTGGAGTTCATGCTGGCCGGCGCCACCGCGGTGCAGATCGGGACTGCAAGTTATTGGGACCCTCGAGCCACGGAAAAAATCGTAGAGGAACTTGAAAGCTGGTGTACGGAACATAGGGTGGGGCGAATTGCGGATTTAACCGGCGGGCTGGTGATGGAGTAGCGTCGTTCGGCGCTTGCTTGTTTCTTTCCGCACGCTTTTGCATCCAAACATTATCGCGATAAATTGAAGGGGAGCAATTCACATGGCCAAAGCAACGTTTGCCGCAGGGTGTTTTTGGGGAGTCGAAGCCACATTCCGCCAATTGCCGGGGGTGACCGCGACGCGTGTCGGATATATCGGCGGGAAGACACAGAATCCAACCTATAAGGACGTTTGCACTGATGGCACCGGGCACGCGGAAGCCGTCGAGGTCGATTACGATCCGGCCAAACTTTCCTACGACAAGCTGCTCGATGTTTTCTGGGAGAACCACGATCCCACTCAACTCAACCGGCAGGGACCTGACTTCGGGACTCAATATCGTTCAGGGATTTTCTTTCACACGCCGGAACAGGAAGCAGCCGCCAAAGCTTCCAAAGAGAAGCTGGAGAAGTCGCACCGTTTCAGCAAGCCGATCGTGACCCAGATCGTCCCAGCGGTAACGTTCTACGAAGCCGAAGACTATCACCAGCAATATCTGGAAAAGCGCGGGCTGGCAAGCTGCCACATTAAGTAACAGTTTTTATGACCCGGTAATCTTCAGGCGCAATTCTTCCGGCAGGCGCTCGCGAATTTCCGCAGGTAAGCGATCATGCACGCGGCGAGCGCCAATCTTGGCGGCGTCCACAACGGTGGTAGGAGCAGGGGTAGCAACGGCCACCACCAGCCAGATCAAGGCGGAAAGCGCGAACCCAGCCAACGCCGCCAGTTCCAGCCAGAAGGCGTGACGCGGGCCGAAATGCCGGATTACCCCAAACGCCAGCAGAAACACAGCGGCGGAGAGTGACGCCAGTCCAATGAGCGAGACGTCAATAATGCGATGCAGTTTCTGCCGTGAACGGCAATGATCGCAGGCGGCAAAGTGCTCCTCGTAGTCGCCACACATCTCGGGCGCCAGGCTGGAAATGTCATAGCGCCAGCCCGCCAGGATTTTGCCGACAATCGGATCCACGCAATCGTTCATAGGGACTACAGTCGAATCGCTTCCAACGGGGCCGCTTGCGCCGCCAGCATCACCCGGTTTCGCAAAAGTGTCCGGCGCATGCCTAATGCCTGTTCGGCCGCTTTCCGCGCCAGTTCCGGATGATTGTTTTGCTCGGAAATATGGGCCAATACCAGATAAGATGCACCGCCGTCGTAATTGGTGGCAATGTATTCCGCCAGGGCATCATTGGACAAATGCCCTACCCGGCTCATTACACGCTGTTTAACCGACCAGGGGTAGGGGCCGCCACGTAGCATTTCGAGGTCATGGTTGGCTTCAATCATCAATACATCACAGCCTCGCAGGTGGTCGCACACGCTGGGCGGCATGTACCCGAGATCGGTGGCGATCCCCACTTTTACACCTTCCGCGCGGAAGGTAAAGCCCACGGGATCGGCCGCATCATGGGGAATAGTGAAGGGAGTGACGGCAATGTCGCCGACGTGAAAGCTCCTGCCCGCGGAAAATACCTCCAGCCGGGCAAGCTCGGGACACTCGCCGTTTTCGTCGCACATCATCCGGGCCCATGCCTGATGCGTAGGTCCAGTCATGAACACCGGCACGTTAAGCTTTTTGGCCAAAACCAGCAGGCCGTAGATGTGATCGGAGTGTTCGTGAGTAATCAGAATGGCGGACAAAGAATGAGGATCATGCCCCGTCGCGCGCATGCGTTTGAAAGTTTCGCGGCAGGAGATTCCGGCATCCACAAGAATCCACGTGGTCGAACTTTGTACAATCGCGCTGTTTCCCCGGCTGCCGCTGGCCAGCACCGAGACCGAAACTCCCATGGCCGAAGAATACTCGCTCCCGCTGTGGAAACGGGAGTAATTTTCTGGGGACGGAGACCTTAGAGCAGCCCTCAGCACTCAGCATTCAGCATTCAGCCCCTGGGATATATCTATGATCACTAGCTTCTGAAGAGAATCAATCATTAAAATTCGCTAATTGAAGTAGCTGGGAGTTTCAGGTGCTGTGCGCTGAAGGCTGAATACTAAGTGCTCGATCCTCCCTTATCAAACAGCTCACTCCACCCTCTGTGTGCCACGGCTCCCCCGTAAGCTCCGGCAATCGCCGGAAGAAACGCCAGCACGGATTCGTAGATCTGGGCGCGGTAAGGTTTTTCCGTCAGAAACAGATAGGCCAATAAGGTAACTATGGGAACGCCGCACCCCACCAACACGCTCCATCGCCATGGCCTTGCCGGACGCAGGATACCCAGCAACAGCGTCGATGCGAGCACAACCAGCGCCGTGAACAGTAGGTCGCCGATCTTGACTTGCAGCGCTCCAGCACAGAATCCAAGGAATGCACCCAGTAGATAAATGGAAAGATCCCTCGGATTTGCGGATCGCGGAGGCATACGTTTCTCACGCTTACGGTCGAAGGGGAAAATCAGTACTTATAAAATCCGCGGCCACTCTTTTTTCCCAGCCAGCCGGCGTCCACCATCTTAATCAGCAAAGGACAGGGCCTGTATTTAGGATCACCCAGGCCAGCTTGCAACACCCGCATGATGTCCAGGCAAACATCGAGGCCAATGAAATCCGCCAGCGTCAGCGGGCCCATGGGATGGGCCATCCCCAGCTTGAACACTTCATCGACGGCTTCCGGCGTGGCCACGCCTTCCATGACGGCGAACATGGCTTCGTTCAATAGCGGCATCAGCACCCGGTTGGAAACAAATCCCGGCGCGTCGTTGACTTCGACCGGAGTTTTTTCCAGCTTCAGCGCCAGGTCACGCACCACCTGGAAAGTTTCGTTCGAAGTCGCCAGACCGCGAATCACTTCCACCAGTTTCATGACCGGCACCGGGTTGAAAAAGTGCATGCCAATGACTTTGTCTGGCCGCCGGGTCAGCGCTGCCAGTTTGGTAATGGAAATAGATGATGTATTGGAGGCAAGAATGATTTCCGGACGGCAGATCCGGTCGAGATCGCGGAATATTTCTGCTTTGACTTCAATTTTTTCCGTAGCCGCTTCCACCACGAAATCGCACACGGCAAGTTTTGAACGCTCCAGCGCGGATTCAATTCGTTTCAGCGCGGCCACTTTTTCTTCGGCGCTGATCTTGTTCTTCGCGGCTTCACGATCGAGATTCTTGGCGATCGCATCCAGGCCACGATCCAGAAAACTCTGCTGCACGTCGCACAACACCACGTGATAGCCGCTGCGCGCGAATACATGGGCAATACCATTGCCCATGGTCCCCGCGCCAACTACTCCAACCCGTTGAATTTCCATGATGGCGCTCCTCTGCCGGAAAACTCCCGAGTCTAACACTATTGTGACGAACCCTGGAGTGCTCGAGGACAAAGAATAAGGGCCGCCGTTGACAGGCGGCCCTTAAGGTTTCCCGAACCTATGCCGATTGGCTTATTCCCGTTCCAGAGTTTCGTCGACGACTACTTTTCCGGATTTGTCGACATTGATGACTTTATGCACGTTCTTGAATCCAGATAGCGTGATGTCGACCACGTAAGTGCCAGGATTGAGCCAGAATTCCACCGGCGAGTTTTTATCGACAATGCGATTGTTGACCGCGATCTGGGCGCCTTTGGGCTGGGTCTTCACGCTCACCGTACCCATGCCCGCCGTGTCCCCGCTGCCGCCAAACATCTTCTTGAACTTGCCGCCAATCTTGATGTCATTGGTATTACCGAGAGGCGTCAGCGTAGGCGACAAGTGGGTCGTCTGCCCAACCTGTAGATTCGCCGCAGTGGACTCGTCGAGATACCCCTGTTTTCTGAATAGAAAGGAATGATTGCCAGCCTTATCGACGGAGAATTGCACTGGCGTCACTCGCCCCGTGTCCTTGCCATCCATGAACACGGCCACACCGGCGGGCGAACTGGCCAGGGAAACCGTGGCCGCCAGTTGCGCCAATTGGACTACCAGGGATGACCTGCTTCCCGAAGCTACTGCGATGCTACGCGTCTCCGCGGCGTATCCCGGCTTGGTCACAACGATATTGTGCTGGCCCGGCGTCAGTCCGGGCAGGTTGAAGGGCGTCGCCCAGCTCGGATCACTCCGGCCATCAATGGAAACCTGCGCCCCGGCGGGCGTGGAGCTGACGTTCAGCTGACCCGGCACAACCGATGGCCCGGACGCCGGAGTTCTTGTCTTTTTCTTGTTGCTGGCGGCGTACTTGGGCTTCACCGATACTTCCGGCGGTTCCGTGGTCACGGGCTCAGGAGCGACTTGCGCTGCCGCCGGAGCTGGCGCGGATGCCGACGGCGATTGGGCCGCTTCACTCGCTTGCGCCGGAGCCGAAGCCACCGCTTGCGCCGGCGCACTGTCATCATCGGAATTCTCGGAACGGATGTGGAACGCGATTGCCACCACGATGCTCAGAATGACTCCCACCGCGCCCGCAATCGAATAGAAAAACAGTTTCGGCGGAGTCTGCTTGATTTCCGTCACTGCTTTCCTGGCCACTTCGCGGGGCTGCACTTTTGGCTTCTCGGGCGCAGCACCCTTGAAGACAGTTGCCTTCACCAGATCAACCGGTTCGGGCACGGCTACGGGCGCTGGAGGCGGCTCAGGCGCGACATAGATTTCCTTCATGGGCGGCAATTCGTTGATTTCGGAAAAACTCCGCCCGGCCTTGTCGTTGGTCGTCCTGGACTCGTCCATCATGGGATCGACGGCGATGTGCGGAGCCTCGGCTTCGGCGGGTGCGGCGGCGGACATCGTGGCTGCTACTTTACCTGCCGCTGCGACAGGCGCCTTCGCAACCGAACTGGCGGTTGTCGCAGCAGAACCGGCCACGCCGGCCCCAGCCGCCGCAGCGGCAACCCTTGGGGACACCGCGACTTTCGCGACGGGTGCTTCTGCTTTCTGCGGAGGTAAGTTGCCGGCAGAGGTATATTTTTGGGGTGCGCTGGGAGCTTTGGGAGCGGCTGGCGACGGCTTCGCCGCAGTCGCCTTTACCGGGCTTTCCTTGCAGCGTTCCAGATCATTCACCATGTCCTGGCCCGACTGATAGCGCTCTTCCGGGTCCTTGGACAACGATTTCATGATCACCTGGCTCAAGACCGGATGGGCCTTGCGGTTAATCTGGTCGGGCGCAGGAGGCGTCATTTCCGAAATCGACTGCCGCACCTGGTCCGCATCATCGCCATCAAAGGCTTTTCGTTCGGTGACCATCTCGTAGAGGATGGCCCCCAGGCTGAACAAGTTGGAACGCGCATCCAGCGGATCTCCGCGCAACTGTTCCGGCGACATGTAGTGCAAGACCTCCGGCGGGCTGCCGGAAGCATGTGACGCCAACGAACCCATGGTGGAGGTCCCGAAACCGAGGAGCTTTACGATGCCGTCCCATTGCACCATGATCTTGGACGGCTCTATGGAATGGTGCACAACTTTATGTCCGCGCGCGTGATCGAGCCCCTGACAGGACTGGCGGGCGATGTCCATGAGGTCCCAGACCGAGAACCCTTCTTTGCGGGCCAGCATGGTGCCGATGCTGTTGCCTTGCACGTACTCCATCGAGGCGCAGAGTTGCCCTTCTATCTCTCCGCATCCGTAGAGCAAAGCAATGTTGTGGCTGTTGAGGACTTTGGAATTTTCGCCCTCTTCCAGAACGCTGGCCACCAGCGCCACGGCCTGCTCGCCCAGCAGTTCGAGTTTGACGGTCTTCAGGGCAATCGTCTGCCCACTCTCAGTATCGGAAGCTTTGTAAACGCAACCAATCGCGGAGTGCGTGATCTCACTTTGTATTTCGAAGCGGCCGATTTTGTTGGACATTATCTTCCTAGCCTCAAACAGGCAAAGAAACAGGGCAGATCTTCCGGTGCCAGATGCCGGGATTGTCCCTGGGGACGGGACATTTCAGTTAAGGATAATGCGGAGCGATCATAGATGGGAGTTACGAAGGTAATTGCGTTTTTGGATCAACCCAGTGCGGCAGAACGCCGCTCAAAGATCTTGTCAGATTTATTGAAATGCTCCCAGGAAATGGCGAAGGACCGCAAGGGCGAAAAGGGAGCCATTTGAGTGATTTGTTTTCGGAACTTTTTCGCTTCTGGCGCCGTAACTTTCAGTTGATATGAGGCGTTATGTTATAGGAGCGTTTCCGTACGAAGGTGACATTTGTCATTCCAGTGTGATGACGATCTCCACTGGCAGAAGGAGACCAGCCCGCTGACAATGGAAGTCGAGGGGAAACGCCGCTTGTCGAGTCCATTTCTATCGTCTATGCTGGATGGCAATCAGCGCCTGTGTAAGTTCTGGAGCTCGTCCGCTCGGCGGTTCTGGAGTGCTTTCTCCCCGGAGTCTGAATCATGACCCTAACCCGTTTTGTCCGTAAGAATGCCTTTCGCAACAAGCGGCGCAGCATTTTGACCGTGCTGAGCATCGGGTTTTCGCTGCTGCTGCTGACCATGATGATGAGCGTCTGGCACGGCTTTTACATCGACAAAGGCAGTTCCGAATCGACTTTGCGCCTGGACACCCGGCATAAGGTCTCTCTTTTCTTCCTCATGCCAAGTTATTACCGGGACAAGATTCGTGCCATCCCCGGCGTAGTGGCGGTGGTGCCGCAGAACTGGTTCGGCGGCAAATTCAAGGATGACAAGTCCAATAATTTCTTTGCCCAGTTCGGCACCGATCCGGATGAGTTCTTTAAGGTGTTCTCCGAATTCCAGATCCCTCCGGACCAGGTGCTGGCCTGGCAGCGCGACCGTGCTGGAGCCGTCGTGGATGAAGAAATTGCCAAGAGATTCGGCTGGAAGATCGGCGACCACATCATCATTTTGGGCACAACTTTCCAGGTAAATCTTGAACTCAATATTCGCGGCATTTTCAAAGCGCCGCACCCGACCTCTTCGCTCTATTTCAACCAGAAGTATGTGGAGGAAGCTCTCCCCTTTTTCAAGGGAAAAACTGGGTTCTACGCCATTCTCGCCGCGACCCCGCAAGACGTAGGCCGGATTGGACCCGCGGTGGATGAGATGTTTCGGAACGCGCCGGAGCCCACCAAAACTGAAACCGAGAAGGCGTTTTCTTTGGGGTTCATCGCCATGCTGGGCAACGTGAAGGCTTTCATTCTCAGTATCTGCGGGGCGGTCGTATTCGCCATTCTTCTGGTCTCCGCCAATACCATGGCGATGTCCATTCGAGAAAGGACGCGAGAAGTCGCGGTCCTCAAAACCCTGGGATTCACCAAGCGCACTATTCTTGGACTCTTTATCGGCGAAGCCGTGACTTTGTCTGTGATTGGCGGAATCTTCGGTTCGTGTGCCGCGCTGCTTCTCGGCTGGGCTGCTTCGCAAGGCGGAGGGCTTTTGGGCGCGCTCGAGCCGTCCCCCTCCACCATGGCAGTTGCCTTGGGTGTGGCGGCTCTGGTTGGGTTTGTAAGCGCGGTGGTCCCGTCATATCACGCTTCCAACATGGGGATCGTGCAGGGTCTCAGACATATTGGGTAATTGCATCTTGAGTAAGTGAAAGACTATGGCGATTCCAATCAGCTACAACCTGCGAAACCTGAAGATGCGCAAAGGCCTGACCATCATGACGGCCCTGGGCATCGGGCTCACGGTCACGACCGCGATTTTCCTCATGGCGCTGCTCGCGGGATTGCATCGCGCATTTGTGACCAGCGGGAGTCCACTGAACGTCATGGTTTTGCGCAAGGGATCAGAGAGTGAGCTGTCCGGTGGTTTCCCAGCAGATAACCTGCAAACCCTCAAGACGTTGCCCGGGATCGCCACGGACAGCCATGGCGAACCCATGGTTTCCGGCGAATGGATCGTCGCGATTATTTTGCCGCGCTCGGATGGTTCCGGCGAGGTCAACGTCACGGTCCGCGGAATGATGCAGGACGGCCTCGAATTACGGAACGTCAAACTGCTGCAGGGTCGCTGGTTCGCGCAGGGACAGCGTGAAGTCGTGGTCAGCGAGAGTATCCACAAGCGCTTTGGCCACGCCAATCTGGGCGACACCGTCCAGTTTGGCAAAGGGTCCTGGACGGTGGTGGGAATTTTTGATGGCGGCGGGTCTTCGTATGAGTCGGAAATCTGGGGAGACGTAAATCAAATGGCCTCGGATTTCAACCGGCAGGGCGCGTTCGGGTCCGTCTATCTGCGCGCCACCGACCCAGTTTCCGCGGAAGCCCTAAAGAACCGGGTCAGCGACGATCAGCGCTTGAAGCTGGATGGCTTGCTGGAATCTGAGTATTACGCAAAATCGACCAGTAACGGGCAGGTCATCAAAATCATTGGATGGATTGTCGCGGTCATCATGGCCATTGGTTCGAGCTTTGCCGCCATGAATACGATGTACGCGGCGGTGGCCTATCGATCACGCGAGATTGCGACCCTGCGGGTCATTGGTTTTAATCGGCCCAGTATTCTAACGTCTTTCATTTTTGAGTCGATCACGCTATCGCTTTTGGGAGCGGTGCTGGGCGTTATTCTCATGCTGCCCTTTAATGGCATGACCACGGGAACGCAAAACCAGCTCACCTTCAGCGAAGTCGTGTTCAGTCTGCAAATGACTCCGCTGGTGGTTTTGTATGCATTCATATTCGCCGTGATCATGGGCCTGGTGGGCGGAATCGCCCCGGCCTGGCAAGCCGCGAGGCAGGATATTCTGACTTCCCTTCGCGGATAGTTGTCTGAAATTTCAGGGAAATGGTTGAAGCGAAATGCCGATTGACGCGAAACATCAAGATTTAGAAAGCCTGCGGATTGATCGCTCTGCGATCCATCAGGAGCCGCCGACGTGGTCCAAACGTATCATCATTGGCGGAATTGCCCTCTTTGTTTTCCTGGGT
This sequence comes from Terriglobales bacterium, assembly GCA_963762965.1. Classification (GTDB taxonomy): domain Bacteria; phylum Acidobacteriota; class Terriglobia; order Terriglobales; family Acidobacteriaceae; genus DATBAX01. The sequence continues at coordinate 1,926,610 of CAVXME010000001.1, read as the reverse complement.
ATCGTCGCGCTGGCGTACCGTCTGTTCTCGTCAGACGCGCCGGAAGTCAGCGTGGTCCAGGCCGAGGCGCAAAGTAACAGCGTAGGTGGCAGCACGGTGCTCTCGGCTACCGGCTACATCGTCGCCCATCACAAGATCAACCTCAATTCCAAAGTCACAGGCCGTGTGAAATGGATCGGCGTGGAAAAAGGAGACAAGGTCAAGGAAGGGCAAGTCCTGGTTCGTCTCGAAGACGACGAGTTTCGTGCCCAGTACGAACAAGCCGAGGGCGCAGCCGATAACGCCCGCGCTTATCTTTTAGAATTGCAAAACGGATCGCGGCCCGAGGAAGTGCAGCAAGCCCAGCATAATCTCGACGAAGCCAAAGCTACGCTGGTCAACGACAAGATCACCCTGGATCGCACCCACGATCTCGTTACACAGGGCGTCCTTTCAAAGCAGGCCCTGGACGACGCCACGGCAAAGTATGACGCAGACCAGCAGAGGGTAAATTCGCTGGACAAGGGTTTTCAACTGGCAAAGATTGGCCCCCGCGCCGAAGAAATCGCCCGCGCCAAAGGCGCTCTCGAACAGGCCCAAGGGCAGGCCGACTATGCCAAGTCTCTGCTCGACGCGACTGTAATCCGAGCTCCCGTAACCGGAACCATTCTTGATCGTGCTGCAGAAAAGGGAGAGCTGGTGACCTCGGGATTCGCCAGTACGGCCGAGGGCGGTCCGCAAGGACTGGTCGTTTCCTTGGCCGATCTGAATGACCTCCAGGTTGAACTCGATATTGCACAGGATGATTTTTCCAAACTGGGCCCGACCCAGAAAGGCGTCGTCACAGTCGATGCTTATCCCGATCGCAAGTATGACGGCGCGATTGCCCAAATTTCTCCCGAGGCCAACCGGCAGAAAGCCACCGTCCAGGTGAAAGTCCAGATCCAGAATCCCGACGCTTACCTGCGGCCCGACATGAACGCGACGGTAAGGTTCTTGGCGGACGAAACCAGAAACACCACCCCTGCGTCGCAGCCGTCCGGCGCCTTCGTGCCGGCCACGGCGATCCACGATCACGACGGGAAGAAATTCGTATTTCTGGCCTTTAACGAGAAAGCATTGAGGCGCGAAGTCCAGATTTCTTCGCAACGCAGCGGCGGATTCATCGTGCAAGGCCTCAACGGAGGCGAGACCGTCATCACCTCGGCCCCGGAAAACTTGAAAGATGGGGACAAAATTAAGATTAAGGGACAATCATGAGCACTGCTACAGCACCAAATGATATCGCCACCCAAACCAAAGTGGTACAGGTTCGCAACGTCAGCAAGATCTTTAAGCGCGACGCTTTCGAGGTCAAAGCGCTTGACGACGTTTCCATTGACATTGCCAAGGGCGAATTCCTCGCGCTCATGGGACCGTCCGGCTCGGGCAAGACTACCTTGCTCAACATGATTGCGGCCATTGACCGGCCGACCTCGGGCGAGCTCCTGGTGCTGGGAGAGAACGTATTTCGCTTTACTGATGCCCAGTCCGCCCACTGGCGCAACACCCACATCGGCTACATCTTCCAGACGTTTAATCTGATCCCCGTTCTCACTGCATTTGAGAATGTTGAGTTGCCTCTTTTGCTGACCAAGCTCAGCTCGCAGCAGCGGCGCGATCACGTCATGACTGCACTCAAGTTGGTTGGCTTGGAGGACCGCGTCGGCCATCTCCCCAAACAGCTCTCGGGCGGACAGGAACAGCGTGTAGCGATTGCCCGCGCCATTGTCAGCGACCCGACTTTATTACTTGCGGATGAACCAACCGGCGATCTGGACAGTCACTCGGCCACCGAAGTTCTGGAGATTCTCAAACGCCTGAATGAGGACTTCCAGAAGACGGTGGTCATGGTCACACACGATCCGCACGCGGCATCGTACGCGCACGTGTCCCGGCATCTGGAAAAGGGAATGCTGTTGCCGCCGGCTTAGAGATAAGGACGGCTCGGTAACGGCCTCTCGTCAGCGTTCCCGGAAGGTTCGAAACTGCCGCTTTCGGGATCGCTGACCCATACCCAGGCCCGGCGTCCATTGTCGCGGACCACGCTTCGTGCTTCCCCGTATTCCACCAACCGGTTGAGCACGGTTGTCACGGAAGCGAGGGGGTCTTTGTGATGGAGGATCACGGGCGGCGATTTCTGCTGGATTTGCTCGCATACCTCGCGCGCGCCCAGGGGACGGGTCGCCTCCATCAGGACCATCCGGCAAGCCCTGGTGAATCCGGGCTGGCGCCCGCTGGTTTTGCGATCGACAAGCTCCAGCAAGTCTTCGTTTAAGATGCCGCCACCGAAAAGATTGGCCAGTCCAACGATGGTCTGCTTAATGGTTCCAATGCGTTTCATGATATCGGCGCGCTGCCGCATGAGCTGTCGCAATTCTTCGTGAGCAGTCTTCACCACTTCCTGAACGTTCGTATCTCCACTGCCGGAAAGACTCTTGTCTTCTGTTTCGTCGTTCCGGGTCTGCCCGTTATTCATAACTGCTCCCCTCGGGCTCCTTGCATTCTGTCACCCCACACTAATGCCTGGCCCTTGATACGGAAACGCTACGAGATTTGTTCCACCGCCACCGGGGCCTAACCCGCGAATTTATTGACTTAGACGGCAACATCCAGAAAAGGTAACGACCATCCCCTCTGGGACGCAGCCCGTTTCGCGAACCGGTTCCCTTGTTCCTCCTTGACAAAAGTCTCCTACCTGCATAAAGTGCGGACAAGTTGCTGTAAGGCAACGGATTTCGGACAGGTGCCAAGCATGAAGAACGTTTACGAAGTTTTGCGGCAAAAAGAGCTCGAATTATCCCGGCTGGAAAAGGAAGTCGAGGCTTTGCGGGTGGCCGCACCGTTGTTGTCTGAAGACAAAGAATCCGCAGCGGAATTGGTCAATAGCAAGCCAACTCTGGCCAGCCCCGCCCCAGCGCAACAACCTATCCGCATTCCGCAACCGGCCGTGGCTGCGCAGCCACAGCAGCAAGCGCGTGCCGCCGGCTGGGAAGACACCGCAAAGCGTTGGCCGTGATTTAACCGGGTGATCGAAGCGACGGAATCGTATTGCGTTGCCGCGAGGGCTGTGCAGCCTTGGCATGGCTCACATAAAACCGCGTCCTTCTTTCCTGGGCTTTTCAGGGTTCAATCGAGCGACCTACCGAAATCTTGGTGCTATACTGCACCCAATCATTCTCAGTTAGCTTCCCTTCGTCCTGCTCCAGCCGGGTTTTGTGGCGGAGCTGTTTCGTGCATGCGGAAGGTCCCCCGTGAGTACAGCATCAGGGCAATCGCCAGCTCGCGATCGAACAGCTCGCCCCCGAGCCCCCCGTTTCCCTGCCGCCATTCCCGTGGACATCACCGTACTGCGCTCAGGCATTCCGTACACCATTCCCGGACGTTCGATCAACTTTGGCGAAGGCGGCATGGGCGCCATGCTGGCCGGGGAGCTTGCTCTGGGAGACCTGGTCGGAGTTGTGTTCCGCGTGCCTGAGATGGAAGGTCCCATCCGGGCAAGGGCCTTGGTTCGTCATCAGCAGAACCTGCAATGTGGGCTGTCTTTCGTGGGCTTGCTACCCGAGCAGCAAATGACCATCGAGCGATGGTCCCGGCGTCTGGCAGTCGCCAGGCCGGCGAGTCGATTCGAGGAGATCGCGGGAACCAGACCTCGCGAAGTCCAGCCTGCTCCGTTGCTACAACAGCCCACTGGGCAGGGATATCGGCTTCTTTGGCTGGGGCTTGCGATCCTATTGGTGATTGGCGTTGGAGGGTGGTGGCGCTGGCGCCAAGGGTGGCAGGAAATTGAATCACGAGTTCAGAAGGAATCTGTCTCCGCGGAAGCGCCCACCAGAGTACCGGCCGACGCCATGGAGTCGCTTTTGGTGCACCGAGTCGAGCCCGTGCTTCCGGAAGCGGACCAGCCGGCTCCAGTGCAAGGCGTGGTTTCGCTGGACGTCATCATTGGCCAGGATGGCGCGGTGACAAAAGTAAGCCCGCTGAGCGGCCCGGACGTATTGGAGTCTGCTGCCGCCGATGCGGTGAAATGGTGGCGCTACCAGCCTTATCTCGTCAATGGACAGCCCTTGGAAGTCGAGACCACGGTGACGGTAAATTTTCAATCATCGCATCCTCAGAATTGAGGATCCGGCTGTTTATTGGAGCTTGGCGTATTCGGCTTTGGCCTGTTTCAAAAGGGCCAAGTCTGCGTCGGCGTCTTTCCATTGCGCCAACAAGTCCTGATAGGCAACCCGGCTGCGCGCCTTGTCTCCTTCCATGGCATAAGCACGCGCCAGCCCAAGCTGGGACAATGGAATGAGCGGATCTGTCGTGGAAACCGCCCTTAAGTCGATTACGTTTTGAAAAGCCTGGGCCGCGTCGCCACCCCGAGCGGCTTTGAGATACGCATTCCCGCGGAGATAAAACACAGACGTATTGGCCCGGCCGTAAACCAGCGCGCCATCGAGCAGATCCACCGCTTTCGCGGCGCTTCCGTGATTTAGCTCCACCTGGGCTTTTAGCAATGGGACCCACACATCCTGCACCAGCGTGTCGTAAGGACGCTGTTTGGCCACTTCATCCGCCATTTTCAAAGCCCGGCCATCCTCGCCCGCGAATGCCAGCACTGTGGCAGCGGAGAGGACAACGTTCGACGAACTGGACATCTTTACACCGCGATCCAGATCGTCCAAGGCACGCGATTTTTCTCCCATCACCGACTCGACGAACCCTTCCTGGGCGTACTCTGAGGCTGCGGCCTCTTTCAGCGACAGGCGATCGGCGGCCGCTCGGGCCTGCTTGCCGAGATCTCTCGTTTTCTGTAGTTGGCCCTGGCAGACGGCATCAAAGAGCTCGAATTGGAGGGCATTCAGCTCCCCGTCGGGAGTGCTCTTGGCCAGGGTAAGCTCGTGTTCGAAGCCGGCGGTATCGTTCTGCGCCCAGGCAAGGCCCGCCAGTTGAAGGTGGATGGTTGCTAAGCCGAGGTTCCGCTGCAATGCCTGATTCAATGTGGCCTTGGCTTCGTCCAAACGCTTGAGACCGGCGTAGGCATTCGCCAAGTTTGAATAGCCACTCAGATTGTCGGGATCGATCAGGACCGCCTGACGGGCGTTCTCCAGCGCGTTTTCAAATTGCCCAAGCTGGTTATAAATATTGGCGACGTTGTTGTATGGAATCGCGTCGCGGGGATAGGTTTGTTTGTAGAGCTCCAGCGCGGTAATGCCCTTGTCGAGTTGACCGAAATCCGCGTAGTAGTGCGACGTGATGTAAAGCTTCTCGTGTTCACTGGCCCGGTCGCGCAATTCAAACGCTTTTTGCCGGTTCTGTTCCGAGAGTTCCGTCTGACCCAGGTTGTTGTCGACGGCCCCCAAGCGGGCGTAGGCCATGGCGAAATTCGGATCGAGTTCGACAGCACGTTGATAGAGTGGGAGCGCCCCCAGTTCGTCGCCGACTTCATGTTTCGCATCGCCCAGGCTGAAGGCCTTCAACGCTTCCAGCGACGACGTGGTGGCTTCAGAAAGCGGCTTGTCGAATTTCTGTACTGACCCCAGAGACTCGCCCATCTTCCCGCGCAAGTCCGACCCCGCCTGATGCAGCGCGTCGAGCACATCCTCTTTCTTGCCGGCCTGCACCTCTTCCCGCGCCAACGATTCTCCGCTGGCGGCGTTGATCGCCTCCAGAGTGATCACGAACTGAGTGCCCAGGCTGGAGATGGACCCATTCAGCATGGCTTTAATTCCATCGCGAAGGCAGATTTCGCGTCCCACATCGGTGGTAATTCGCTCGTCCGGCGACCGTCCCATGAACTGAAGCGTTTGCCTGACCTTCTGCTCGGGAAAGACATTCAGATAGGGGGACTGTTCAAGATCGACCGCCAGCGCTTTTTTCAAGGTGCCATCAAAGACCGGATCGGCTGTGGTATTCACAAAATCGGTGACCAGAATTGCATCCTTTCCCGTCATCATTGTGCGATTGCGATGTGCGAAAAAGAACACGCCTGCCGCCGCCAAGGCAACCGCGAGAACTCCCGCAACCACGTAGCCCCGCCATTGGTGCCAATTTCCGGAGGGAGAGAACTGAGGCCGCGCGATGCCCGAAGAACTCTTGGCGGTCGCCACTGTTCCTGACTCAGTGTCGCGTTTCAGACGCTTCAAATCGGCGCGGACTTCCGCCGCCCCCTGGTAGCGCAGATCACGGTCTTTTTCCAACAACTTGTTGATAATTTCCTCAAGCGGCAATGGCACATCCGGATTCAACCGCACCAACGCCACCGGCGGCCGGTTGAGGATCGCTTCGAAAATCACCGCCGAGGTATCGCCGCGGAACGGCAGCGCGCCCGTCGCCATTTCGTACAGCACCGCGCCAAAGGAAAACAGATCGGTTCGGATATCCAGATCTTTCCCCCGCGCCTGCTCGGGCGACATGTAGGCCACCGTGCCTACCGTGGACCCAGGGCTGGTGAGGAAGTTCTCATTCGAGGTTGGATCTAGACCAGCGGTCGCGCTGCCCACCGGCAAACTCGCGGTCTGCTTAGCCAGACCGAAATCGAGGATCTTGGCCTGGCCACGAGTGGTTACAAAGATGTTGGCCGGCTTGATATCGCGATGAATAATCCCTTTGGCATGTGCCGATTCCAGCGCATCCGCAATTTGAATGCTCAGATCCAGCAAGGCTTCCATCTCCATCGGATGGCCCCCAATACGCTGCTTCAGGGTCTGCCCTTCCAGCAGTTCCATGGCGATGAAATAACGGCCATCCGCCTGCCCGATTTCATAAATCGTACAAATGTTTGGATGGTTCAGGGCGGACGCCGCCCGGGCCTCCCGCTGGAAACGTTCCAATGCTGAGGGATCCCGTTCCAGTTCGCTGGGTAGAAATTTCAGGGCCACGTGGCGTCCGAGGTTGAGGTCTTCCGCCTCATAGACCACCCCCATGCCGCCACCGCCAAGCTGGCGCTGGATGCGATAGTGCGAAATGGTTTGGCCGATCATAGTTGTTTGGTCGATCGAGGTCTCACCCATCGCGTTTGGCCGCCCGGTTGGTGCAGCCTCTCCGCGAGAATCTTCCGATGTTAGGCCCAGCCCTCCATCAAGTCAACGCACCTCTCCCGCTTGGCAATTTGCTTTCCGAGCACCTGTGCATATCTTTTGACGCAATTTTAATCTTTGTTCACCTGTTCTTAATCCGCGACGGTCAAGCTGGAGACTGAGTGTTGGACAACTTTTTAATATCCCACTCGGAGGAACAATATGCGGTGTGGAAATCTGTATCGAGCCACCTGGCGGTACTTTGGCCTGGGCGCGGCGTTGTTGTCTACCGTTTTCAACTTGGTAGGTCCGACCAGTCTCGCTGCCCAGCAGGTAAAAACAGCCACCCCTATCAAACACGTGATTGTGATCATCGGTGAGAACCGGAGCTTTGACCATGTCTTCGCCACCTACAAACCCAAGAATGGAGAGACCGTCTGGAACCTGCTTTCCAAAGGCATCGTGAACGCCGACGGAACCCCCGGCCCGAACTACTCCTTGTCTGCACAGTACTCCGCGGTCGACAGCGACACGTTCTCCATCAGTCCCGGAGAAAAGACCGTGTACGCGAACGTTCCGCCGGTAGTGGCCGGTGGTCCGACCAACCCGTACATCCCGACCCTGGCCCTGGCCAAAGAAATCGAACCCGGCACGCTGGCCAACGGCTACTACAAATTCCTGACCACCGGCGGCACCGGCCTCTCGGCTTACACCGTGCCCGACACTCGTATTCCCAACGTGCTGGACCTGAATGAAGGCGCGTTTCAGCTTTCCCCATACATCACCTCCGATGATTATGCGAACAGCCCGGTGCATCGCTTCTATCAAATGTGGCAGCAGGCGGATTGCAGCGCGGCTGTGGCCACCAAAGACAACCCAAGTGGTTGCTTAAGCGATCTGTTCCCCTGGGTCGAAGTCACTATCGGCGCCGGCAGCGATGGTTCCAGCGGCTTCACCACTCCGCCCACCGACTACCTTTCGACTGGAGAAGGTTCCACGTCGATGGAGTTTTACAACGTGCTCAAAGGCGATGTTCCTTATTTCAAGCAGCTCGCCGATGAATACACACTCAGTGACAACTTCCACCAATCCGTGATGGGTGGGACCATGGCGAATCACATTGAGTTTGGCTTCGCCGATTCCATCTGGTACAGCGACGGCAATGGCAACGCCCAGACGCCGCCGGCGGCTCAGATTGAAAACCCAAACCCACAGGCCGGAACCAACAACTGGTACGACGATGACGGCTACAACAGCGGAAGCTATGTGGGTTGCGCCGATCTGGGCCAGCCGGGCGTGCCGGCCATCGTAAACTACCTGCAATCGCTTCCCCGCCCGGTCAATCCGAACTGCGACGCCGGACACTACTACATCCTCAACAACTACAACCCCGGCTTCAACGGCGACGGATCGTCGTCGCTCTCGCTGTCTCCTCTCACCGTTCCCGGAACATCGGTGCCCCACATCGGGGATGCGCTCTCCGCGAAAGGTGTCTCCTGGAAATATTATGGCGACGGTTGGAATATTTACTTGTCGGATCCAACGTTTGCTAATCCCTTCGATACCTACTGCAACATCTGCAATCCGTTCCAGTATGCGACCGACATCATGACCAATGCGACCCTGCGCACAGAGCACATTCAGGACTCAACCAATATCTTCGAGGACATCAAGGCAGGAGCACTGCCTGCTGTGTCCATCGTGAAACCAGGCTGGCCGTCAGATGGTCATCCGGCTTCTTCGAAGATCGACATCTTCGAGGGCTTCGCCAAGAAGATCGTCACCGCAGTTCAGGCCAACCCCACTCTGTTTGCGGACACTGCCATCTTCATCACCTTTGACGAAGGCGGCGGTTACTATGATTCCGGCTACATTCAGCCCGTCGATTTCTTTGGCGATGGCACCCGCATTCCGTTGCTGATTGTGTCCCCTTACAGCGCCGGCGGACATGTCACCCACGGCTACTCGGACCACGTGTCCATCACCAAGTTCATCGAGAGGAATTTCGGACTCGGCCCGTTGACCGGCCGCAGCCGCGATAACCTCCCCAACCCCAAGGTTTCGAAGACCAATCCTTACGTACCCACGAATACTCCGGCGATTGGCGATCTGTTCGACGCCTTCGACTTTAAGAAGTAGTCCGGAAACTAATTTAGACGAAACACTTCAGGCGGCCAGGGCTTAATGCACTGGCCGTTTGTCTTTCTCGTCACATCCTGTCCTTTTAAATCTTGTCATTCCGAGCGAAGTTGCCGCGAAGGCGGCAACGTAGAGAGGAACCTGCTTTTGTGCCGCGAATTTTAACCTGTGGTTCACCTAACACCGGCTTTCGCAGTGTTAACTAATCGATTGTGATAATCAGCAGACGAGACTTGCTCCAGTTGGGCTTGTGCACGGCTGCCGGAATGCTGGCCCAGAAGCAGCCCCTATTGGGGCAAGCCATGCAGATGCCCACTCCGCCGGCCCAACCCGGCATGGTCGCATCTCTCCCCGCCAGGAAAAAGCCTACGCTGCCAAGCTATGTGGACCAGCTGCCGATCCCTTCGCTAATCCGTCCCCCGCAGGATGGAAGCGCAATCCGCATCCGCATGCGCGAGTTTCTCCACAAAGCCCACCGCGATCTTCGACCAACCAGAATGTGGGGATACAACAGCATGTGGCCGGGCCCGACATTCGAAGTCCGCAAAGGCCAGCGGCTCTCCGTCCAATGGATCAACCATCTCCCCGCCAAACATTTCCTGCCAATCGACACCACCATCCACGGATCGGAAGAAGGCGTGCCAGAGGTACGCACCGTGACCCACATCCACGGGGCGCTCGTCTTGCCCGACAGCGATGGCTACCCCGACGCCTGGGTTACATCCGACGGCAAAACCGGAAGCGTTCGCCCCGCGAACCCTTGCCAGTATCCCAACGATCAGGAAGCGCGCATGCTTTGGTATCACGATCATGCCATGGGCATCACCCGGCTAAACATCCACGCGGGATTGGCAGGCATGTACATCATTCGCGATGACGAAGAAGACGGGCTGAACCTTCCCCGCGGAAGATTCGAAATCCCCCTGCTGATTCAGGACCGTAGCTTCAACGAGGATGGCGCGCTATTCTACCCGGCGGTGCAGAATGGGACCAAACCAGTCTGGATGCAGGAGTTCTTCGGTGACAGCATCTGCGTGAACGGCAAAGCGACTCCCTATCTGGAAGTCGAACCTCGCAAATACCGCTTCCGCATGGTCAACGGCTCCAATGCCCGCTTTTATCACCTCACTTTGGTCCCCGCCGATGCCCGCGGCAACCCAGCGGGACTACCGGCGGATGCGCCGCCCTTTCAGCAGATTGGCAGCGATAGTGGGCTTATGCCGCACCCCGTGCAGCTCCACTACTTGATTGTCAGTCCCGGAGAACGCTTCGATTTAATTGTCGATTTCAGCGAGCACAAGGGCGCGAACTTAGCGTTAATCAACGATGCGCCCGCGCCCTACACCCGCGGCGGAGAGGTTGTTCCCACGGATGCGATGCTGTTCAAAGTAACCAAACCGCTTTCCGGGAAAGACACGAGTTCCCTGCCCGATGATCTGGTTCGGTTTGTTCCCTTGAACCCGGCTCATGCTGCACGCGAGCGATTGCTCTCGCTGACGGAGATGGACCGTCCCTCCGACGGATATACCATGATCGGATTATTGGGTGGAAAACGCTGGGACGACCCCATCACCGAAGATCCCAAGGCGGGCTCCATGGAAATCTGGTCGTTCGCCAACACCACCGGCGATGTGCACCCCATTCACATTCATTTGGTCCAGTTTCAGGTCCTGAATCGTCAGCCCTTCGACACTAAGACGTACCTACAAACGGGAAAGCTGGTCTACACCGGCAGGCCCATGCCCCCGGAAAGAAATGAACGTCCGGCATGGAAAGACACCATCAAGACTTATCCGGGATACATTACCCGCGTGATTCAGAAATTCGATCTCCCCGCCGGAACAGTGACGACCCCAGGCCAGGAATTCCGCTACGTCTGGCATTGTCACATTCTGGAACACGAAGACAATGAGATGATGCGGCCCTACAATATTGTCGGATAACCATTTAGCAGGAGCCGGCACAAGGGCCCGGTCCCAACGTTACCCTCGAATCTCGCACAGTAGGCCCCGCATCCTTTATCCTATAGGGGCACTCATATGGCCACTCGACAAACTAAGCCCGACGGCGGCGGGTCCGCCGGCACCGCACTCATCGAAACACCTGACACGGAACGCGATCGAGTATTCGATACATTTCGTCACTGGGGATATCTCGAAGCCGACCTCGATCCGCTCGGATCTCTACAACCCATTCCCTATCCAGAATTGCAGATCGAAGGTGAACTCGCCCAACAGGCCCGCCGTGCCTATTGTGGCACGGTCGGCGCTGAGTTCATGCACATCAGCGATCCAGAGCGGCGCCGCTGGATCCAGGAACGGATGGAAGGCCCGCAAGCAAACGTCGATCAGGACTACGCGCTCGATCAGCTCATCCGCGCCGATTTATTCGAGCAAGTCTTACAGCAACGCTATCTGGGCACCAAGCGTTTTTCGCTGGAAGGCGTGACTTCACTCATTCCGCTGATTGACGAAATTCTCGATGCCGCCGGTCAGCAAGGCGCCACAGAATTGGTGATGGGAATGAGTCATCGCGGACGCCTGAACGTCATCGTGCACGTTGCCCAGCGTCCACCGGAAGAAGTCTTCGCCGGCTTCGAAGACGTTGATCCGCGTAGCGTTCTAGGCAGCGGCGACGTGAAATATCACATGGGCGCAACCGGCGAATATGCCACCCGCTCCGGCGCGAACATTCACATCCATCTGGTTTCGAATCCCAGCCATTTGGAAGCCGTCGACCCGGTCACCATCGGCCGCACTCGCGCCAAGCAAGACCGCGCTGGCGAGGGCGGTTCGCGGCGGTATCTTCCTCTGCTGGTGCACGGTGACGGCGCTTTCGCCGGCCAGGGCATCTTCGCTGAGACTCTAAATTATGCCGATCTCCCCGGCTACACCGTGGGCGGAACGATCCACCTCATCGTCAACAATCTGATCGGCTTCACCACTTTACCCAGCGAATTACACTCGGCGCGTTTCGCCGCCCAGATCGCCCGCCGCCAGAACATTCCCATCTTCCACGTGAATGCCGAAGATGTGGATGCCGTCATTCGCGTTGGCCGTATGGCGCTCGAATACCGCTACAAGTTCGGCAGTGACGTTGTGGTAGACATGATTGGCTATCGCCGTCACGGCCACAGTGAAGTGGACGATCCAACCATCACCCAACCTTTGCTTTACAAAGCCATCAAAGATCATCCCCCGTTATGGGAAATTTATGCCGAAGACATCGGCGTGGACGACGTCGAATCGCGCGTCCAGAAAATCAAGACCGAACTCGAAACCGCGCAGCAAAAAGCCGGCTCCATCAAGAAGAAGCCGCTCTTAAGAGATCTGCCCGGCTATTGGAGTAACTACACGGGCGGCCGCTACAAGTCCCAATACGATGTTGAGACCAGCTTGTCGGCGGAAGAACTGGCTGAGATCACCGGGCACCTCACCACTTATCCCGAGGGATTCCATATTCATCCCAAGGTGAAGAAGCTGCTCGAACAGCGCGCGGAAATGGGCACAGGCAAACGCCCCGTGGATTACGGCATGGCCGAAGCCCTGGCCTTCGCGAGCTTAGTGAAATCGGGCGTCCCAGTCCGGCTCACCGGCCAGGACAGCCGCCGCGGAACTTTCAACCAGCGCCACTCCGTATTACTCGACATCGAAAACGAACAGGAATATGTGCCGTTGCGGCACATTTCTTCGGACCAGGCAGCCTGCGATATTTTCAATTCCACGTTGTCCGAAGCTGCGGTTCTCGGTTTCGAGTACGGCTACAGCCGCGATTATCCCGAAGCGCTGGTTCTATGGGAGGCACAGTTCGGAGATTTTGTGAACGTCGCCCAGGCCGTCATCGATCAATTCATCAGCGCCGGGGAAGCCAAGTGGAACCTGCTCTCCGGCGTGGTGATGCTTCTGCCGCACGGCTACGAAGGCCAGGGCCCGGAACATTCCAGTGCCCGCATCGAACGCTTCCTGCAACTCGCCGCTAAAGACAACATGCAGGTTTGCCAGCCTTCGAATGCCGCCCAGTATTTTCACCTGCTCCGCCGCCAGGCCCTGCGGACATGGCGCAAACCGCTGGTCGTGTTCACGCCTAAAAGCATGCTCCGGCATCCGGACGCTTCTTCGTCCATTGAAGATTTCACGCAGAAGCAGTTCCAGCGCGTGATTCCGGACACGGAAATCCAGGAAGCCACCCGCATTCTTCTCTGCACCGGAAAGATCGGGCATGAATTACGACACGAACGCAAGAAGAGGAACGAAACCTCCACTGCCATCGTGTTCGTGGAGCAACTCTACCCATTCCCCGAAGCCGACTTAATCGCGGAAATCGAACGCCACGCCGGCGCTCGCGAAATCGTCTGGGTGCAGGAAGAGCCCGCTAACATGGGCGCTCTAAACTATATGCTGCCCCGCTTGCGCCATCTCGCCGGTGATCGCGCTGTCCTCTCGGTGAAACGTTCTTCCAGCCCAAGCCCGGCCACGGGATCAGCTAAGGCCCACGACGTGGAACAAAAGACGCTGCTCACGCTGGCCTTCCCCGTACAGGGATGAGGAGATTGCTGTACCGTTTCTGAGAACCCGATCCTCTCGAATCAGTCGTCCAAGTGACGAATCGATTGTTTCGCCTTTTATTTCCTTCACTAATCCACTGGAAATTCGGATATTCCACAGCTTATCAACCCAATCAGCGCAGCATTAATGTTGACAACCTACTGCGCGGATGAAAATTTGTAGCTTATGCCAGCTTTTGGTGCGATTTTGAGTTGCGTGGAGATCGACACTTGTCGTCCGCAACGAGGTGGAACTTAAGAAGAAAACGGAGGCCAGATGAGGCCAGCCAAAAATAAACCGAAACCCGCACCACCTTGCAGCTGCGAATGCAAAATGTGCGACCTCGGGATGCATTGTGCGAAACGCCCCGAGTGTCAACATCCTCCTTATAAAACTAGGCAGAGCGCAAACTAGAAGAATCGTCCACTCGAGGTTGAGTTCCCTTCCGTTTGATTTCCTTCCGGCTCCATTCGACGAAGAGCGTCTCGAATTCCCTTTGCGTATAGATTCCCTTATGGATCAGCAAGGTGTTCATGGCATAAACAGTGGCCTTGAAACTTTCGTCTCGTGAGAGTGCTGCCAATGCTTCTTCAAAGGACATATCGGTCAATCTCCGGTTCGGTTATCAAATCATTCAATCGGCATCGAGTCAACGTTTCATGATCATATCTTGAAATTGGTCGACGTCCTGGCTGTTCTATCCCTTGTCCGGGAACGAACAACTCAAGGCGACATACCCCGTTCCCGGCTACAATAACCCTGTGAAAGCCAGCATCTTCGTCATTGAGGACGATCCCGACATCTCCCGCCTGGTGCGCCACCATCTGGAGAGCGCTGGATTTGCCGTCAAAGTGTTCGCCACCGGCACCACCGTGATCGCGGAATCCGAACGGCAGCGCCCGGCCCTTTTCATTCTCGACATCATGGTCCCGGGCAAGGACGGCCTCGAACTCTGCCGCTTGATCCGGCAGACCCAACCCCTGGCCGCCACTCCCGTGATCTTCCTCACTGCGAAAAGTGGCGAGGCCGACCGCGTCCTCGGCCTGGAACTCGGCGCTGACGATTACATCGTCAAGCCTTTCAGCCCGCGCGAGCTGGTGGCACGGGTGAAAGCGGTGATGAGGCGCTTCGAGCGCCCGCTATCCCAGTCCCCTGTCCGGGTCGGCGAAATCGAAATTGATCCCAGTTCCATGACCCTGCTGGTGGGAAAGAAAATCACCACCACCACCGCCACTGAGTTCCGCCTGCTCGATTTCTTCGTCCGCCACCTGGGCCGCGTTTTTACTCGCGATCAGCTCCTCGATTCGGTTTGGCGTGACACTTCCTACGTTACCCCGCGCTCGGTGGATGTCTACGTGCGCCGCATTCGCGAGAAAATTGAGCCTGACCCCGAGAACCCGCGCTATCTCAAGACCGTCCGCGGCGCGGGGTACCGCTTCGAGGCCCCCAAGTGAGAAAGCGGATTTTTCTCAAACTGCTGGCCGCCTTTCTTGGGGTAATCGTGGCGACCGCAGTGACCGTGGATCTTTCCATTCGCCGCGCCTGGGAAAACTCTCTCCGCCAGGAAATCGAGCGCGACCTGCAACAAAAGACTGCCATGTTCGCCAATCGCGTGAACACCGATCGCAGGGACAACCTCCCCGATCTGGTCTCCCAGGAAAGCCACGCCGCCGGCGCTCGTGCCACCGTCATTGATCTCACCGGACGGGTGCTCGCCGATTCTGAAGTCGCCCCGTCGTCCCTCGATAAGCAGAACCAGCTGCCGGAGTTTGCCGCCGCCCTGAGCGGCGAAGTCGGCGTCGACACGCGTCGCAGCCCCGTGGTGGGCATCCCGTTTCTCTACGTTGCCGTCCCCGTCTCCGGAGGCGCGGTGCGGTTGGCATATTCACTCTCGGATATCGAATCGGCAACGGCACATGGGCGTATGGCTTTGCTCCTGGATGCAGCGCTGGCTCTGGTCGTGGCCGTAGTCTTCGCCGGAATCGCATCCCAGATTGCCGCCAGTCGACTTCAGCGCATCGTGGAGTTTGCCGGGCGAATCGCGGCCGGGGACCTCACCACCCGCATCGCTGATTCCCGCAGCGACGATTTCGGACAAGTCGCCGCCGCCCTCGACACCGCCGCGCGCCAAGTTGAGCAAAGGTTCTCCATTCTGCAAAACAGCCAGCGCCAGCTTGAAACGCTGCTCAACAGCATGGAGGACGCGGTCATCGCAGTCGATCCCGAGCAACGTGTGCAGTGGGCCAATCAGAGCATGGACCGCCTGGTTCCCCAACACACCCGCCTGAATGCACCGGTGGTCGAAACCGTTCGCGATCCTGATTTTCTTCGCGCCGTGCGCGGCGCCATCGAATCCCACGCGGTGCTCACCGCCCGCGCCACTTCGATTCTCCCCGCCCGTACTTTTGAAGTCACGGCCGCACCCATGCCCGGCGGCGGTGCGGTGGCGGTGCTGCGTGATCTCACCGAAACCGAACGCGTGGAAAAAACCCGCCGCGATTTTATCGCCAATGTTTCGCACGAATTGCGCACCCCGCTGACTTCCATTCAGGGCTATACCGAAACCTTGCTCGACAGCACCACCGGAAATGACGCCGAGCGTGACTTTCTGGAAATCATCCGCAAGAACGCCACTCGCATGGCGCGCTTGACCGAAGATCTGTTAACTCTGGCGAGAGTGGAATCCGGCGAGCAGCGTTTCGATACCCAGCCCGTCGCTCCGGGAGAACTCTTGCAGGAAGCAGTGCAAAGCTTCCGCGAAATCGCCCGCGCCCAGAAGATCGAATTGCAAATCGAGGACGCTTCGACCGGCGAGGTGAGCGCCGATAGCGAAGCCATCCATCAGATTTTCTCCAACCTCATCGACAACGCTCTCAAATATGCGGCCGGCAGCGGCCGCATCGTTCTGGGAGCGCGTCCGGCGGAACACGGAGTTGAGTTCTACGTTCAGGATTTCGGTCCCGGCATTCCGTCCGAACACTTGCCTCGCCTCTTCGAACGCTTCTACCGTGTGGACAAGGCCCGTTCCCGCGAATCTGGTGGCACTGGCCTGGGATTGGCCATCGCCAAGCACATCGTGCTCGCGCACGACGGCGCCATTCGCGCCGAGAGTGACCTGAACCACGGCTCGACTTTCCTGTTTACTTTGCCCTTAGCGTCCAAAGCCCAATAAAGACGGCCATCTCCTGAGATTACCAATCGTTTGGACATGTCCCGAATTCATGCCACCTAGGGCCTGATTACCCGTTCCTCTCCCCGCAGTCATCGGTCACAATATCGCCAGGTCGGCAAATGAGAAAACCACGGTTCCCGCTGATGACCGCGCTCCTGCTCGTTGGGTCAGGATTGTTCCTGACCGCCTGTGGCGGATCCTCGTCGAGCCAATCCAGTGGCGGAGGAGGTGGTGGTGGCGGAGGCCAAAACACTCCCTGCAAAGTGATTTCCACTGGCCAGGGCGCAAGCCTGAATGGCTTCCTGCCGTTCCCAGCCACCAGTGCCTGGAACCAGGACATTTCCAGCGCGTCCGTCGATCCCAACTCGGCAACAATTATTAACTTTATTGGCCCATCCATCGGCCTGCACCCGGATTTCGGCTCCGGCCTATACGGCGGATCCACCATCGGCATTCCTTACGTCGTAGTGGACAGCTCGCAAGCCAACGTGGGTATCACCTTCACCGCTTACGGCGACGAGAGCGATCCCGGCCCCATGCCCATTCCCGCCAACGCTCCTGTGGAAGGAGCGCCCAATCCCGGCGACCAACATGTGCTGGTGGTGGATAACAGCAACTGCTTCCTTTATGAACTTTACGGCGCGTCAGTGAACAGCAACGGCACCTGGAACGCGGGCTCAGCAGCGATTTGGGACCTCGAAAACGGCGAGCAGCGCCCCTGGACGTGGACATCCGCCGACGCCGCCGGCCTTCCCATTTTCCCCGGCCTCGTTCGCTATGACGAAGTGGCCGCTGGCGCGATCCAGCATGCCATTCGCTTCACCCTGCCGTCGAGCGAGGCCGCCATGGTTCCTCCAGCTTCGCATTGGGCCGCAAACGATTCCAGCGCCCCGGTGCCCATGGGCATGCGCCTGCGTCTGAAGGCAGACTATGACATCTCGTCATTCTCGACCAACGTTCAGGTCATCCTCACCGCGCTCAAGAAATACGGCATGATCATGGCCGACAACGGCAGCGCCATGTACTTGAGCGGCGCGCCCGACAGCCGCTGGGACAATGCCGACCTGCACAACCTCGGCCAGGTCCCGGCTTCCGCATTTGAAGTGGTTCAGATGAATCCGATTTACACGTCAGCCAACCTGCCACAAGGCTCCGGCCCGGCCATCACCAGTTTCACCGCCAGCTCGATGACCGTCAGCTCCGGCACCAGCGTGACCCTAAGCTGGCAAGCCACCGGCGCGGGATACTACATCATTTCTCCGCAAATCGGCGCCGTTCGCGGCAACAGCGTAAACGTAACTCCGGCCCAAACCACCACCTACACTCTCTACGCCACCAATCAATACGGGCGCACCACTGCCACGGTCACCGTGACCGTCCACTAATCAGTCACCACAAATCACGTAGAGACAGCCGCCTCGGCTGTCCGATGACTTAAGCCGTTCACCCTCCTGTTACGAATTCAGGACGAAATAATCTTTATCCCTCTCCGAGCCACCGCTTGCGCTATTTTGTTGGCACGTTCCGGATAGCAATCTGTTGATCCCCTGCTCTGCCGGCAACGACCCGAACGATGCCCGTCGCCAACAAACCCATCGCTCTCGAGTTTCTCCTTGTCTCCGACGATCATTCCACGCTCAAAACCGTGAAGTCCGTCTTGAACCAGCTCGGATCCAACCTGAACTGCTCGACCACGGCGCAAGCCGCCAGCCTCTACCTGTCGCGCCACCGTCTCGATGGCGCAATTCTCGACTTGGACGTGCGTTCGGTCAGGGATTTGATCGCCTCCATCCGCCAAGGCGGTTCCAGTCAGCGGGCATTCATTTTTGTGTGTGTACGAGAGGGAGCCGAACCGGGAGCGGTTTTGAAACTCGGGGCCAACGCAGTCTTGCACAAGCCTCTCGATCCCAAGACCATCACCGCCCACATCCGTTCGTTCCAGGCCATGATGGCGGCGGAGCGTCGCCGCTACTTCCGCCATCAGGTGACCATCCCTGTCTCGCTCACCGTGCGGGGTACCGGGCATTCCGCGATGATCGACAACCTCAGCCAGGGCGGAATGGCGGTGCTTCTCGGCAAGCAATTGGACCCCTCGCTGCCCGTGGATTTTTCTTTCGAGTTGCCCTTTGGCCCGCGTGTCCACGGCACCGCGCAGGTGGCATGGTCGAACGACAAGCAAGGGCTGATGGGATTCGAATTCCGCATCCTGCACGGCGAAAGCGGAGAACATCTGGCCACCTGGCTCACCAAGCGATCACTCAACGCCTAGGGGCTGACCACCTGCACCACCACAAATGAGGGCTGCCCCACCCTTCGTTTTTTGAAGGGTGGGAGACCACAACTGTATCCCGCTGGAGATTTTGTTTTGTGTGCCCTAAGGAACGATCGGATTCGAGGATTGAAACTAGCTTTCAACGTCCGCGGTGCCCACCCTTGAAAAACCAAGGGTGGGGCAGCCCTCATTTGTTGTGGTGCAAAGGTGGGCCAGCCCCCAAGCTTGGGCTTCCCAAGCAGCACCATACCTGGTTAGTGTCCATTCCCCTTTGGGATCAGTAAGGATGCAGCGCTCGAAGTGCTCTGTGATGAGGCCATCGAGTTCCTTATCCGCTAGAGGCGGTTCGATTCTCTTCCTGAGTTTGTCGGTCGTAACGATGTCATAGATAACTCCCGCGAGCTCGGTGTCATCGCTGCGGATTCCGGCTACGATGTCGGCTTTGGGAATCGATCCTTCCCGCTCCTCGTCCTCGGCGATTGCAAACAAGAAATCCCTATCCATTACATGCGCGCTGGCGGCGCAACAGGCCTGGCACGGCAGAGCATTCATTTCTTGATCTTCTCGGCTATGTACCGCAGCAATGGAGCAACATGAACCAAGTTGTAGGACACATCTCCACTCTGGCCACGCTTGATCAGCTTCACGAAATCAACATCATCACTCAGACTTCCGACATCGAGGCCAATAGGCTTCTTAGACATGTCGTGGATTTCCGACACAGGACAGTGCCAGTAGTGGTCACAGCTTTCCTCAATCTTGATCTTGTCGAACCCCAAGTCGTCGATCAAATGATCTAGAACGGCGTTCACCGCTTCCCTTACGACTTTTACATCAATCTCATCGTGATCCATTTAAGCGCTCACATTCTTCCAGCTGTTTCTGAAGCTCCAAGATTTCTTGAACCAAATGCTTTACGCGTCCTGCGATGATCTGGTCATCGTACCCTCTGCCTAGAATGCTGCGGTTGTCGTTCGCGTATGGGTTGCTCGCATATGCCGCAAGCTTCGCCTGATGTGCTGCAAGCTGAAGGCGTAGCCCTTGGCATGGATCCCTTTGATCCTTTTTGCAAGGGCTGGGTTTCGCTTTGGACTGCGCATCATCGCTGGCGTTGGAATTGTCGAAGTAGTGATAAATCAGGTAGCCGGTCGCAGCCACCCCGACAACAACCCCTCCCACCACGATAACTGTTTCGCAAGCTCCGGACCCAAAGCATACGAGCGTTCCAACACCTTCTGAAACTGGTATCGCCACTGCACCGGCGCTGTTCCCACTCGGATCTCGCAAGTTAGTCGGATTGTTTAGAGCGTAAGAGTAGAAATTGCCCCCGCCGTCAAACCCAATCGGGTCTTCACTGATGAAGCGGCCTGACGTTGGGTCGTAGTAGCGGGCACGGTTGTAGTACAGCCCAGTTTCCGAGTCGAGATCTCTGCCCGTGTACTGCAACGGATTGGTGAGGCTTCCGGTGGAGGCAGTTCGCTTGCCGTAGGAGTCGTAAGTGTAGGTATTGGCGAGAGCACCTGCTGAACTGCTCAGCGAACTGACTGTGCCGAGGCCGTCTTGCTCGTAGTAGCTGGTTGTGCCAGAGCGTAGTTCCGATAGCGGTTCGTCATCCGTCGAGGTTCCTTCCGTATAGCGGGCGAGAACGCTCCCGCCGTTATCTACTTCCTCGATGACATTGTCGCCGTTCCCATCATAGAGGTAGTTCGTCGTGCCGAGCGGTCCGGACTTTTGAATGCGCCGCCCAAACGGGTCGTAGCGGAAGGCTGTAGTTCCGGTGCCGGGCACGACGGCCTGAGTGAGGCGGTTCTCGAAGTCCCAGGAGTAGGATTTGCCGGAGGGATCGGAGAGGGTATTGCCGTTTGCGTCGTATGTGTAGATGCCCGATGAATTGGAGGTCAGCTCGTTCGACGGGTTGTAGCTGTAGGTTGGCACGCCCGATGATGACAGCCTATTCCCAACTGCATCGTAGGTGTAGCTCTCTTTGGTCACACTGCTCTGGGTTACTTGCAATAGCTGGTACAGCGCGTCGTAACCATAATTCGAGGTTACGTTGGCCAGTTGGTCGGCCTTGGACATGCGATTCCCCGCTGCGTCATAAGTATAAGTTGCGCCATCCACGATGGTTGCACCATTCTGATGGAGCACACTCAAGAGGCGAGACAGACTGTCGTAGCTGTAGTTGGTGTTGATGCCATTCGGACGCGTCAACTGCGTTCTCCGGCCCAGAGCGTCGTAGCCAAAGCCGAACGACCCCGTAAGAGAATTGGTCAAACCGTTCAACCGGTTCAGCGTGTCGTACCCATAGGTGTTCGTGCTTCCATCTGGAGCGGTGAATCCTGTCCGGTTCGACGCGGCGTCGTAAGTATATGAATTTGAGTATGTCCCCGTCGCGAACGTGTACTGTGTGGTCGTCCCGATCAGCCGTCCCATGTTGTCGTAGGCAAAGCCGTAGGTCCCGGTCGGATCGCTCACCTGCTGCACCTTGCCCGCCAGGTCGTAGACATATTCCACGTTCGTCGTGTCCGGATAGGTCTTGCTGCTCAGCCGGTACAGCGCGTCATACACATACTGAATCGTCTGGTTCTTGCGGTCGGTCTTCGAAAGCAGATTACCCACCAGGTCATAGGTATAGCTCTCAGCCAAGGTAGAGGGGAAAGTGGTCTGCGTCACCCAGCCTCGCGCATTGTAAGCAAGATACGTGGTGTGGTTGTTCGCGTCAGTGATCGAGAGCAGGTTGTTTTCCGTGTCGTAGGCGTAATAAGTGACGTTGCTGGCCGGGTCGGTCACAGAGATCAACCGGTCGGCGTCGTCATAGGCATAGGTCGTGGTCTTCTGATTCTGATCGGTTGCCGAAGTCCGCCGCCCGCGAGTGTCATAGCCAAAGCCGACCGAGCTGCCGTCCGGATAAGTGATCGCCGTCAGGCGGTTCATGATGTCGTAGGTGAAGCTGGTCGGGTGGGAAGCGCCGTTTATGGGATCAATCACCGCCGTCCGGTTGCCACGCGTGTCGTACTGATAGGTAGTGATGTTGTTCTGCGCATCCTTAATCGTGGCAATCAGACCCACAGGCGAGTAGGTGAGCGTGGTGATGTTGTTCCTGGGATCCGGTAATCTGGGTCAGCTCACCTTTGGTGTCGTACTGGAACTGCGTCACGCTGGCTGCCACGGAAAAGCTGTGACCGCCGACCTCGCCTTTTCCTACCTTTACAAAAAACGGAAAGGTGGGTCAGCCGACGGTTATCTAATCGGAAAGGTTCCCATCAGCAACAGAAACAAGCCTGCCACCGCGAAGGTGATACCGATCCCTAGATAGAAGAATTGGACGCCCTCTTCACCAAAAAAAGCCCAGGGCTTGGAGATAAGCGCAGGCTTGGATTGCGTCAGGCGGAAGATCCATCGGCTGGCTTTGCGACGTAGCAGGATATTGCAGACTCCAGCGGCAATTAGGCAGCCACCTAGCGGTTTACGTGCCTCTGACGGTAATTCGTAGCCCATATAAGCAATTGCCAAAAAAACTACAACGAGCAGTCCCAGCACAATATATTTCGGCTTGTGAAGAAAACTCATTTGCATGGACATTTACTACCGCCTTTGGTCTTCGTGTTGGTGTTGTACCCGCTAACGCTAGCACCAAACCCTCCGCCATTCGGAACGCCGAACGGACCTCCGTACGTGAAAACCCAGATCAGATCTCCAGGGGGCTGGCCCACCTTTGCACCGCAACAAATGAGGGCTGCCCCACCCTTGGCTTTTCAAGGGTGGGCACCACGGACGTTGAAAGCTAGTTTTCAATCCTCGAATCCAATCGTTCCTTAGGACACACAAAACAAGATCTCGAGGGGGACACAGTTGTGGTCTCCCACCCTTCAAAACCCGAAGGGTGGGCCTACGTGGCTCACCAAGCGATCACTAAACGCCAAGCAACGAGCCGGGCCCGCTTCAGCAATCCGGCGCCACGCTGTAGTCCACGCACTGCGAACTCTGACTGCCCAGCTGCCAAATTGCCGAAGTATTCAGTTGGTCTGCAAAATCACTAAACCAGAACGTGTAGATGTATCCCACATCGAGCGTCAGAGATTGTCCAAACCCGAACTGGTCCGCCCATCGGTTGGGATCGCAGGTCGCGCCGAAATACAAAGTCGCATTGAAATCCACCGTGGCCGATTCATTCATGGTGAACGTCACCGCCTGATACTTGTGCCCATTCATCTGGAGCGTACAACCGATGATTGGGCCCACCGGCCCCGTGGAAGATCCGTTCCCCACCGTGAGCCTTAGCGTCGCCGTTCGCGTGATGCTGCCATCGCTGGCGGTAATCTTGATCGGATATTTACCCGCCGCGACGTTGCTGTCCACGTTAACGCTCACCTGCGCCGTCCCGGAACCCGGCGCCGCGATCACGCTCGGCGTAAAACTCACGCTCACCCCCGCCGGAGGATTGGGAGCGTCAAGCGTGAGTGCGTTGTCGAAGTTCGTGCCTGCCGTGGTCACCACCTGGTCCGATCCCGCGCTGCCGGGATCAAGACTCAGCGCGGTGGGCTGTAGCTTCACCGTAAACGACGGCTCCTTCGCAGGATTCAGGGTCAGCGTGGCCCCAGCTGTGGCGTTGTTGTAGCTGGCAGTAAGCGCCACCGATGTCGAGGCAGTCACGGCAACCGTCGCCAATTCCGCGCTGGCTTGCGTATGTCCCTTTGCAATGGTCACGCTGGCTGGCGCCGTGACCTGGGCCGGATTCGCGCTGCTCAAAGTGACTTGCAAGCCACCCGCAGGGGCCGCTTGCGTCAGTGTAACTTTCAGCTTCACCGCATTCCCCCCGACCACGGTTGCCGGAGAGAGCGTAATCGCGGAAAGGCCAGGGGTGGTGTCCGGCTCTACCGCGCCTGTCGCGACGCGGCTGGCAAAACCGCCGTTTGAGGATTTCTGCTGCGCGCTTCCGCCGCATGCCAGTAACAACAGAACCCCCACAATCAGCAGGAAACTCGACCATCCGGGACAGGTGATTTTCAAGCGAGACAAGGGCCGTAAAACCTCGACTTCACAAATTAAGGTCCGACGAAAAGGCGGGCAACTTCACCTTCTCACGCGGGGGAAACGAGGAAAAGGGGTCTTAGGTACATCTCAAAAGTGCCAAAATGGGAATGCTTTCGGTAACTCCAAACCCACCATTTCCCCGCCGTTCCCCCGCCCAAAATTCACACCCTTTTAACCAAACCCCTTGAAAAAAAAGGCTATCCTGATACCTTGGAGACTGATCTAAAGAGGCGTACCAGAACGGTAAATGGAGAACGCGCGGCGCTGATCGCCAGCGGGAGGAACGTGCGTATGAGTACCGCCATCCTGAAGACTCCGCAACCCGAGCCTTCGTATGCCCATCTAGTGCGGCGCACCATCGAAGCCTGTCAGGTCGCTCAGGAAGCTGCCGCCACTGCGGCCGAAGGCATCGCCACCGGGTCGTCTCCGCTTCTGAATACCATCCGCGAACGCGAAAAAGAACTCGACAAGCTGGACATGGAAATTGACGCCGGCGTGACCATGGCCATCACCCAGGTCACCGAAGCCGAAGCTCGTGAGCTTTTGGCCTGCATGAAGTTCATGATTGGCCTCGAACGTATCGGCGACCTGCTGCTGAGCTTTGCCACCAGCGCCCAGGCGGCCGGCCCCCGTCTTGATCCCCAGGACACCCGCGATCTCACGCAGATGGCCTCGGTCCTGGAAAAAATGCTCGCTGACGTGGGCGCGGCCTTTTCCCTGCGCGATGTAAAGAAAGCCATTGACGTATTGCGCGCCGACGCCGGCATGGACCGGCTGCGCAATCTGATTTTCATGCGCCACATCGAGAATCCGGAAAACGTACATCGCCAGGCCAGCCTGCAAGTCATTTTCATGACCCAGTCGCTCGAGCGTGCCGGCGATCACGCCAAGAACCTGGCGGAAGAAGTTTGCCACTTCGTCAGCGGACACACCGTCCGCCACGTCATGATGACCTACGACAAACCCATTGAACAAATGTTCCTCGACTGGCTCCGCCAGCGCGAAGACCATTAATTTCGATTGGATAAGAGCATTTAGCAATTGGCCATCAGTACCCCGGGCCATCCCCGATAGATCTCAAGGGCCAATTGCTAATTGCTTCCTCTTCTTCCACAAACCTTTACAATGCTTGACCGAGTCTTTACATCATCCGGCGCCAAGGGATGATTAGATATTGCGAGCGCAAGTCACTATTGTTTTTCAACGGGATCCCGCGTTGGCCGGGCAACTCAGGTGCATCAAATAACATTCATAGCGGTAAAGTATTCATTCACAAGGAGCATCGAATGGCTGGTCGTCTAACCAAATGGGGTGGCGGATTCTCCGCCCTGGCGCTTATTTTCTTGATGTTGGGCTGCGGAGGCGGAAGCGGGACTACGACCCAGCTCCGGGTATTGGCGGCATCGCCGGACGAAACTACGAATGTCCAAGCCCTGGTGGATGGCGCAGCACTCGGCAGCTCGCTGGCATACGAAGCCAACACCGGTTATCAGTCGGTGACTTCCGGCTCGCGTCAATTTGCCGTCGAAGCCGTGGGCACGACCACCAACCTGCTTCCCAACGACGCCACTCTCACCCTGGGCAGCAATACCGAGACCACGGTGATTATGGCGGGGTTCTCGTCCAGTCTGCAAGGTTTGGTTTTGACCGATGACAATACCGAGCCGGCCACCAATACGGCCAACCTTCGCGTGGTGAATGCCGCGCCCAGCTTGGGAGCTGTCGATGTTTACGTAGTCCCGCAAGGGACCTCTCTCAGCAGCGTCGCGCCCACCTTCGGCAATCTTGGTTTTGCGCAGGCTTCGCTCTATACAAATGTGAATATCGCCAGCAGCGCCAACTATGAAATCTATTTCACCCAGGTCGGGGTCCCCACATTTGTTTACCTGGACTCGGGCCCGATTACTTTCGGCTCCGGACAAAATCGCACCATCGTGGGATTGAACAACACCTCCGGCGGCTCTTACACCTACGTGATGCTCAAAGATTTGAACTGAAAAAAGACTTGAACTAAGGAAACAACGCCCCGCAGCTTCTGGAGTCGGGCCTTGCATCAGGGTTTATGATTGAGACTGTGTCGGTAGAAAGCGACACCGATCATCATGGACCGTTATTCCATCCTGGATCAGGGTTCTTCGAGTTCCGCGGCGGACGTTCCTCCCAGCCCAGCCTCGTATATGCGTTTTCCTGGGGAAGACGGCGGCAAGTCTTTGGCGGAAATGGCCCAACGCGACTTGAAGGTTGCATTGCAATTGTTGGCCGAACGGGCCCAGTACATCACCGGAGCGTCCGGTGCAGCTATCGCCTTACGTGAGGACGAAGAATTGATTTGCCGCGCCCGTGCCGGCCCGTCGGCTCCCGAAGTCGGCGCCCAACTCCAGGTAAGCACCGGATTGACGGGCGAGAGCGTCCGCACCCGCGAAATTCTGCGATGCAATGATGCGGGAACGGATACGCGGGTAAACCGGGAGAGCTGCCAGGCTCTGGGAATCGCGTCCGTGATGGTGATGCCACTACTGCGAGAACAGGAAGTCATTGGCGTATTCGAGCTGTTGTCCGATCGGATCCAAGCCTTTGAAGAACGCGACGTTGTGGCATTGCAGCGCCTGGGGGAGATGATTGGCACAGCCATTGAACACGCCGATGCAGTAAAGCGTGGAATTCAGCCGGTTTCCGCCCAGCTTTCGCTACCCCAGGAGACTTCCGCTCCCAGCCAGCTGGCTGCGCCAGAGCTTGCGCTGGAAACCGGCCCCCCGCATATTCCTCAAGCCACTGGGACCGAAGCCCTTCGACCTAAGTCGGCAAATATTCGCACCTGCCAGGCCTGCGGGTTCCCCGTTTCCGGGAGCCGGACGATTTGTTTGGATTGCGAAGCTGCCCAGGATTCCCAGGAGCAATTGGCCCCGGGCTCAACGGCGGCCACGCCGGCATTTCTGGCTGAGCTTGGAAATACGCGAAACCAAAGCTGGATGCGGGAACACATCTACACCATCGGAATAGTTTTGATGGTGGTTCTCACCGTGGGCCTGCTGCTCTGGCTGCGGCCAATCTAAGATCAACCTGCAATCGGTTGGGTTTAGCGGCCTGTGTTCATTGGTAATTACCATTTCCCGACTCGCTTCCCGAATCTGCATTGTCCTGAATTGACACCGACCCTGTCTTTCTTTGAGCCGCACTGTTTCTACCCAGCAATGGTTTGCCTGGCCGATTCCGATGGGGTAACTAGCTGGAGCTTTTGCAAAACGACGCGGCGAAGAAATGGCCAGGAAAAAGATTCCCGAAAACGACCTCTACCGCCAGGAGCAGCAGCGGCAAAAGCCCGAGGACATGCTGCGTCAACTTTGGCGGGCGGTAGAGCAATCGGCCGATCTTGTGATCATCACCGATCGGTCGGGAGTCATGGAATACGTAAACCCAGCTTTCGAAGTCCTCACCGGTTACCCGCGGGCCGAGGTGATTGGAAAGACTCTCCGAATCCTCAAGTCGGAAGAACAGGAACCTGCCATCTACAAGGAAATGTGGCAAACCATCCTTTCGGGCAAGGTCTTTCGCGGAATTGTGGTGAACCGCAAGAAAAATGGGGAAACGTTCATTGTCGAGAAATCCATCACTCCCCTGCGCGACGGCCTTGGAAAAATCACCCATTTCATTTCCACCGACCGGGACATTACCGAAAGACGCCGGCTGGAATTGCAACTGCAACAAGCGCGAAAAATGGACGCCATCGGCAGGCTGGCCGGAGGCGTGGCCCACGATTTTAACAACCTGCTGATGGTGATCAGCGCTTACGCCGAGTTGATGCTGGATTCGCTGGCGGTCGAGCACCCGTTGCGGCATAACGTGGAACAGATCATGACCGCATCCGGCCGGGCCACCGCTCTGACCCGCCAACTGCTGGCCTTTGGACGCAAGCAGATGCAAGCTCTCCAGTTTCTCGATCTAAATTCCATCATCCATGACATCAGTAAAATGTTGCCCCGTCTGATCGGCGAGGACATTGAGCTGGTGATCGTCGCCCACAAAGAATTGGGAAGAGTAAAAGCCGATGCGGTCCAGATCGAACAAGTCGTTATGAATCTGGCGGCAAATGCGCGGGACGCCATGCCACACGGCGGCAAACTCATCCTTGAAACCGCCAGCCTGCATCTGGAGGAGAGTTACGTGCAGCGGCATTCAGTGGTCCCTCCCGGAGATTACGTATTACTCACGGTGACCGACTCGGGCGAAGGGATCGCACCGCAACATCTACCGCATATTTTCGAGCCTTTCTACACTACGAAAGAAGAAGGCAAAGGCACCGGGCTCGGGCTGGCGACCGTCTATGGAATTGTGAAACAGAGCGGTGGATTTATCTGGGTGTACAGCGAACCGGGACTGGGAACGACCTTCAAGATCTATCTGCCGCGGGTGCAACCGGAGAACAGCGAGGCCCCCATTTCGAGGCCCGTGGAAAAACCGTATGCCACCGGTTGCGAGACCCTGCTGCTGGTCGAGGACGAAGCCACCGTCCGCCAGGCCACTCTGGAATTCCTCGGGCTTCAGGGATATATCGTGTTGGAGGCCAAAAATGGCGTGGATGCGCTGATCGTTTCGGGAAATTACCGGGAGCGCATTGACTTGATGATCACCGATGTGATCATGCCTCATATGGGAGGGGCGAAGCTCGCGGAGCAGATGGCCCTGGATCGACCGTTTATGAAAGTGTTGTTTGTCTCCGGATACGCGGAAACGACCGCTCTGCGGCAGGGGGCCATCGATGTGACGAAACGCTTTCTGCAAAAACCCTTTTCTCTGAAGACACTGGCTGGCAAAATTCGCGAAATCCTGGAAGCGGAACCGCATGCCATTGCCGCTTCGGCTTCCGCGGGATAATTCGGAGCTGTGCGGCTCCCGTATAATCGGGGTTGGAAGAACGCATGAACCTGGCCGCCTCGCCACAAGATCCTAACCCTGCGTTGCTTCCTCCCTTATCTCAGACCCAGCCGAAGTTTCGCATGGCTTCGCTGCTTACGATCTCCCTGCTATGGGCAGTGATTTATCTGGCGGGGATGTTCACTCCAGCCTTGCTGGATGACGTCGACACCATCCATGCCGAGGCCGCTCGTGAGATGGTGCTGCGCCACGACTGGGTGACCTTGTACACCGATGGCATCCGCTACCTGGAAAAGGCTCCGCTCATGTATTGGGGAGTGGCCGCCAGCTACAAAATTTTCGGAGTAAGCGATTGGAGTACCAGACTGCCGCTCATGCTGGGCGTGCTGGCGTTGCTACTGTCCACGTATGTATTGGGAATGCGGGCTTATGGCGAAACTGGCGGGTTTTATTCGGCGGTGGTGCTGGCGACGTGCGTAGGGCCGTATATCTATACGCGCTTTCAGATCCCGGATGTGATCGTGGGGCTGTGGCTGACTCTGGGTTTCTACTTTTTCCTGCGGGCTTTGCAGGAAGAGACCCCGTCGCGTTTAAGCTGCTGGGGATTTGCGGCGACCTGCGCATTAAACATCCTCACCAAGGGGTTGATTGCGCTGGTATTTCCCTTCGCGGCCATCGGCTTGTATTTATTTCTTACGGGAAAATTACGTTTCATTTTCAAGTTGCGATTGGTTTCGAGCACGCTGGTATTTCTGGCCATTGCCGCGCCCTGGCACATTCTGGCAGCCTGGGAAAATCCTAGCCAAGGCGCGGTACGGGGATTTCTGTGGTTCTACTTTGTGAATGAACAATTCCTGCGTTTTGTGAATAAACGCGTGCCGCCCGGTTATGACACGGTTCCCCTTTTTATTTTCTGGGGACTGCTGCTGGTTTGGCTGGTGCCGTGGACGGTTTTTCTTCCGCAGGCAGCCCTCGAGGTTCCGAGGCGGTGGCGCGAATTGCATTCTGTCCTCAGTACGCGACAGAAGGCCAATCTACTTTTTGCGTTGTGGGCGCTGGTGATCGTGGGGTTCTTCAGCTTCTCCACCCGGCAGGAGTACTACACGATCCCCGCTTTGCCGGGGATGGCGTTGCTGGTCGGCGGATGGCTGGCGAAAGAATCCGCGGCGGACGCTGATCCTGCGTACAAGCGTGCGGGCAGGATTTCCTCGGTAGTTCTTTTGGTGATCGTGGCACTGGGTTCGGTGGTCGGAATTGCGTTATTGCTTTCCTCGCGTGCTCCGGCGCCGGAAACGGACTTGGCGGATTTGCTGCGGAAAAACCCCACCGAGTACGATCTTTCGCTGGGGCATTTTCTTGATCTCACGCCGCAGGCACTGGGCGCATTTCGCGGACCGCTTCTGGGTGCCGTGGTTTCCCTGCTGCTGGGTGCGGGATTGAACTGGTTTCTGCGCTGGCGCGGCAAACCGAAACTCGGCAATGCGGCTCTGGCATTGATGATGGTGGGTTTGCTGGCTTGTGTGCACTCGGCGTTTGTGACCTTCAATCCAATCCTGTCTTCGCAGCAGCTCGCGGTAGCGATTCAACAGCACTATCGAGCAGGAAATGTCATCGTGGTGGACGGCCAGTATCACGAAGCCTCCACTCTGCATTTTTATACCGGCATTCCGTTGCGCGTGCTGCATGAACCCAGCGGGAATTTGTGGTACGGTTCGAAATTTCCTGACGCTCCTAACGTGTTTGAGACGCCCGCATCTTTCGCCACCTTGTGGGCCGGGCCGACGACGGTATTTTTGTGGACGGACCAGGACGATCCCAAAGAGCTGCATGGGGCATCTCGATTTCTATTGGCACGCCGCGGGGGAAAGTCTATTCTCACCAATCGGAACCTGAGTTACTGACGTGTCCACTGACGCGGCCATAGTGCTGCTGGTTGTGCTCGCCGGAGCAATCGTTTATTCGCTGCTATCGATGGTGGCCGCGTTCCGCTATCTCTCCGTTCGTCCGCCGGCGCTGGTATCTGCGGAGGCGATCAGTATTCTCAAACCGCTGGCTGGTCTGGATCTCGATCTGGAATCCAACCTGCGGACATTCTTCGAGCAGGATTATCCCGCCTTTGAGATTTTATTTGCTGTGAAGGACAGGAGCGATCCTGCCGCCGAGGTGGTGGAAAAATTGCGAAAAGAATATTCGCATGTTTCTTCCCACCTGCTGGTGACGGGAGAGCCCCCGTATGCGAATGCAAAAGTCTTCAGCCTGGATCACATGATGGGTGTTGCCGCCAATGATCTTCTGGTGATGAGTGACAGCGATGTTCGAGTCACCCCGGGCCTGTTGCGCATGGTGGCGGCGGAATTTCAGGAAAAGAGTTTGGGAGTGGCTACCTGTCCCTATCGCGCGGTGGCGGGGCAGAGTTTTTGGTCGCGCCTGGAGGCCATTGGCATGAATACCGACTTTCTGGCCGGTGTCCTAGTGGCACGGATGCTTGCCGGAATGCAGTTTGCCGTGGGACCCACGATTGTCGCTCGCAGGAAAGTGCTGGCATCCATTGGGGGATTCGATCGATTGAAGGATTACCTCGCGGAAGATTTTGTGATGGGCAAGTTTGCCGCGGATGCCGGTCAAGGTGTGATTCTTTCTTCATACGTAATCGAACACCACATCGGCAGTTCAGATTGGCGGGAGAACACCGCGCACCGGTTACGGTGGACGCGCAGCACGCGACGATCACGGCCTTTGGGATATCTCGGCCAGTTGTTCACCATGCCGGTGCCGCTGGCATCGCTGGTTTGCATTCTGCATCCGTCGTGGTGGCCGGTGCTTCCGCTCGCTCTTCTGCTACGGGGACTCGCGGCCTACGTAGTTTCGGGCCGTGTGCTGAAAGCCAAATTGAATTGGCTGCTGCTGCCGATTGAAGACTTGATGGCCTTCGGCTTCTGGATCGCGGGATTCTTCGGCAACACCATCACCTGGCGGGGACGGCGCTATCGTCTGCAACGCGACGGGCGATTCGAATTAATTTCAGGAAGCAACGCGTGACAACCGGCCATCCTTCAAAGTAAAGCGATCGCCACGCCAGGTCACAGTGTGTCCGGCAAAACTCGCGATCCATACGAAGAGCGCCGCGAAGTCACGCAGCGGAACTAGCCACAGCCAGCGCGCGACTTGCCGGTCTTGCAGCACATCTCTGCCAATCACCAGCGACATGGCCAAACGAACTCCCGCCGTGATGCCAAGCAGAAACCATGCCCAAGCCGCTCCTTTGGCGGCGATCAACGTGAGAACGGCCCAAGGCAGGCCGAAGGTCAGCAGCAATCCTGTATATCCCCATCGCCGCGAATCGCGGATGCAGCGCGCCCAACGCAGCTGATGATCGAGGAATCCACGCAGCGTGTAGGCAGGCAGGAAAGTTTCGACCACAACTTCCGAAAGTTTTATTTCGCGACCGAGCGCGGAAATTCGCTTGCCTATTTCGTAATCGTCGGAAAGATAATCGACGAGCGCTTCGAACCCGCCGATTGCTTGTAGGTCCGCAGCACGGAAAGCCAGCGTGGAGCCGAGTCCAAAACGAATGCCTTTTTCCAAGCTGCGTGCCGTGAGCACTCCAGCGCAAAAGTCTGTACTGATGCCCAGCGATTCCAGTTGCGAGCCCAGGGTTGGGCTCGCAACGCCGCGGTAGAGGCAGGTGACAAGTCCAATTTTAGGATTAAGAAGAGGCACGACAACTCGCCGCAGATAATCAGGCGCGACCCGGATGTCGCTGTCGTTCACTAGGAGATATTCGTAGCGGGATTGCATCTTCATCTGCGCCAGATTGCTAACCTTGGTGTTGGTGCCTAGATCGTTGACGCAAACCACCAGCTTAATCGCCAGCTGAGGGAATTCGGCTTTTAGCCGTTCGACGATTTCGACTGCGGCATCATCCGCATCACTCACGCCGAAAATAATCTCGTGGTCGGGATAATCCTGCAAACAATGGCTGCGCAGGCTCTCGTACATCCCAGGGTCAGTACCCTTTAGCGGCTTCAGAATCGAGACGGGTGGGGTGGGGCGGACACTCCCTTCGACTTCGCTCAGGGCAGGCCTGTCCGCCGCTTTCCGCACTCCTAGGAATCCCGCAGCACTCCACAAACAAATGAGGTAGTAGCCGATGCTGGACAGCGTGCCGAACACGGCAATGATCTCGATAATGTGGGGGATGAAGTGGAGCATGCGTGGCAAGATCAGCAAAGTAAGTCTAGCAGGATGGTTCGATAAGAGAGTTTCGTCAGATTTCTTTCTGGACGGAATTCCGTGGAAGAGCGGCGCTTGCAGCTCCGCGTAAAATCAAAGGCGATCTCGAACGCGGGCCTGGAAGGCCCGCTCTTTCACGGTGGCCCAATCGGAGCGCCCAGGGCCAACGGCTAAGAGCCAACGACCAACGACGTACGACCAAGGACTGATCCTCGCTTATAATGTCTAAGTTGGCAGCCGGACCGGACGGTCGCTCTTGGCATCCTCGGATGCTGGGGGAGGAAAGTCCGAACTCCGCAGAGCAGTGTGCCGGATAACGTCCGGGAGGCCGGGTTCAAGCCCGTTCGACGGAAAGTGCCACAGAGAAGATACCGCCCCGGCGGCAACGCCAGGGTAAGGGTGAAAAGGTGCGGTAAGAGCGCACCGCCGCGTCAGTAATGCCGCGGGCATGGCAAGCCCCACACGGAGCAAGACCAAATAGGGAGGAAGCCTGGGACTTCGGTTTCAGGCACGTGCCGGCTCGGCGCGTCAAACCTCCGGGTAGGTCGCTTGAGCCCCGCAGTAATGCTGGGCCCAGAGGAATGATCGTCCTGCGGGAGCAATCTCGCAGACAAAATTCGGCTTACAGGTCCGGCTGCTAATTTCAACTGCACTTGCGGTTCTTTCCCAGGCAACTGTGCCGATTTTGTGCCAGTGAATTTATACCCTTCCCGTTTCCCAATATTCACAGCGGATGATTTCGGGACGTATCCCCGGGTCACCATTGAGTCCCGCGAGCACGCCAAAATCGTTTTATCTGATTTTCCATTCGCAATTGTCTTGAAAAGTAATACCGAGATTGTAGTATCCTCCTCGCAACTCCCCGGGAGGCGCAAATGTCCGCATTCACTTCGCCACTTCGCCATAATCGCCAACGCATCGTAACCAGATTTGTGTTGTTCGCTGTCTTGATTGCGTCGTCTTCCTTACTTTTCGGTCAAGGTTATTTTGGGACGGTGAGCGGCGAACTGACGGACTCGTCGGGCGCTGTGGTACAGGGGGCCAAGGTCGTCCTCACTGACCAGCAGAAGGGATTCACCTTTAAGGCGACGTCGGACGCCAGCGGACGTTACCTGTTCCGCGCGATTCCGCCGGGATTGTACTCGGTGACCGCCGAAATGAAGGGCTTTGAGAAGACCGTGCGCACGAATGTGAAGGTGGATGTCAACGAGAACGCGAGCGTGGACATGACTCTAAAGGTCGCCGGCGGGACGCAAACCGTCGATGTCGAGGCCCAGGGACAAAACCTCCAAACCGAAGATGCGGTGACCGGTCAGGTCATCAACCGCCGCTTTATTAACGACCTGCCTTTAATTGACCGCAATGTGACCGACCTGACTTATCTGGCACCGGGCGTCGGAGACATGAGCGACTCGAACCACGCCAGCGACACCAACGGGACCAACTTTGTTTCCAACGGCAGCCGCGGGGCCGGGGCGGACATTCTGAGCGATGGCGCCTCTGTCACCAACTCCGAACCGAATGGCGGCATTACCCAAGCCACCTATATTGCGTCTCCCGAGGCGGTGGAAGAATTCAAGGTCGAGCAATCGAACTTCAGTGCCGAATACGGTTTTTCGGGCGCTTCGGTCGTCAACATGATCACGCGTTCGGGCACCAACAAGTTTCACGGCAGCGCCTATGACTTTATCCGCGACCAGATCACCGACGCCAACAGCTGGTTCAACGACTACTACGGCCAACCGATCGCGCCTCTTCGCCGCAACAACTACGGGGTCACTGTTGGGGGGCCGATCATCAAGAACAAGACCTTCTTTTTCGTTGACTACGATGGCTTTCGCGAAACTACCCAGGGCTCAGCCACGGCTGGTGTCCCCAGTATGGCCGAGCGTAGCGGAGATTTCGGCGAGGTGTGCACGTCGCAAGGCGGCACGTTTGACAGCGCGGGGCTGTGCAGCGTCGCGGCCGGGCAGATTTGGGATCCCTACAGCGGGACTTATGACTCCAGTGTGGGGGGCGCGGTCCGGAGCAAATTCATTCCCCGCAACAATATTGCTCAGTACACCAGCCCCGGCAGTCCAAATCTGCCGTCTAGCCTTGAACCACCGAACGTTCCGGGCAATCTGATTGATCCGGTGGCACAAAACATGATGAACCTGTTTCCGCAGCCAAATATCAATACCGGCAACATCTATGACAACTGGTACGGATCGGGATCAAACAAAGGTTACAACGATCAGTTCGACATCAAGATTGACCACCGTTTCAGCGACAAGAACCTGATGAGCGCGAAGTACTCCTACCAGTACAACCATGGCACCGGCTTCAATTGCTTTAAGAACTTCACCGATCCCTGCGAAGGTGGACCCAACTGGACCAACGCTCACTTGTTCGCCATCAACGACACCGAAACTATTAGTCCCACCTTATTGCTGAACGTCACGCTCGGCTTTACCCGAGGCGTATGGCACATTGACGCCTATAACCCGCAAGGCGTGTCCGATCCATTGGGCACGCTAGGCTTCCCTTCTTATCTGGATTCCAATGGATTTCAAGGCGTCCCCGCCATCTTCATCAGCCAGTACTTATCAGCCGGCTACACCTCTCAGGGAACCGACCCCTACGGCAACTACCGACTGGGCCAGGACACGGGACAGCTGACCACCACCCTCGATAAAGTGCATGGCACGCACGATCTGAAATTCGGTTTTGAGGGACGGCTGCACCAGATGAACTACATTCAGACCAACGCGCCCGTCGGCATCTTCAATTTCGACGAGCACGGTTCTTCGGCATGCCCCAATGACATCTCCACCTGCGGCGGCGACCCCATGGCCAGTTTCCTGATGGGCCAGACGGGAAGCGGCTACTACGAAATCCAGTTTCGACCGGCGACGGAGAACTTCCAGTACGGCACCTTCGTCCAGGATAACTGGAAGGTAACTCCCAAACTGACCCTGAACCTCGGTTTGCGTTACGACGTGACCCTGCCCCGCACCGATCGTTTAAATCGTCAGGACTACTTTGATCCAAATGTAAAGTCTCCTTTAAACGGAGGCAGCATTTCATACACGGATCAGTTCAACGGCCCGACCACCCTTCAACTGCATGGCGGTGAAGTTTTCGACACGCCGAACCAACGGACAAACTACGTGACCGACTGGAGCGACATCCAGCCACGCTTCGGCTTCGCCTACCAGTTCGCGCCCAAGATGGTGGTCCGCGGAGGCTACGGAATTTATTACGGACAGTCCAGGTCTGGAGTCACTGGGGTTGTCCCCTACGGCAGCCAGGGTTTCAACGAGTACACCAACATGATAACCACCTACAACAATGATGGTGCTACTCCGTATCTTCACCTGGACAACCCATATCCAAATGGATTGAATCAGCCTGCCGGGAGTTCGCTTGGCCTCTTGAATGACATCGGGTACGGGGCCAATGGGCCCCTCCGTACTCCCGGTGCGAACCAGACGCCTTATGAACAGAGCTGGAGCTTCGGGATCGAACGGGAACTGCCTTCCAATATTGTGGTCATTGCACAATACATCGGAAAGAAAGGGACCCATCTTCCGTTCAGCGGCAACAACCAATTGGATTTCCTGGGTCCACAGATCGAGAGCGCCTCGCCAACTCAGATCAACAATCTCCTTACCTACGTTACCAATCCTTTCTCTTCGCAAAATGGCGGCCCCATTAGCGATCCCAACAGCGTTCTGTCCAGCCAGACAATCCAGGAACTCCAACTGCAGCTTCCTTATCCTCAGTTCACCGGGGTTTCGACCGATGTTCAACTGGATGCGAATTCTACCTACCACGCGCTGCAGTTGAGCGCGGAAAAGAGATACTCCAACGGCCTGCAGCTTTTGGCGAACTTCACCTGGTCGAAGTCAATCGATGACTCCTCGGTTGCCGATGACAACGTAACCTGGATTGGCAGCAGTACCAGCCTGCAGGACCCCAACAAACCATGGCTGGAACGAAGCCTCTCGACTTTCGACATTCCGTGGATCGTGCAATTCAGCTACGTTTACGAACTACCTATCGGGCGTGGTAAAGCATTCCTGGGAGGCATGCCGCGCGTACTCGATGCGATTGTGGGCGGCTGGAAAACCAGTGGAGTCTGGCGCATGCAAGACGGACGGCCGCTGCAACTGACCACCGCCGATGGAACGCCGCTGCCTACCTATGGGACCTACGGGTACATTGTGCGGCCTAACATCGTAGGCACTCCCAAACGCAATCACGGTCCGGACTCACTTATGAACTACTTTGTGGATCCGAACGTTTTCCAGCTCCCGCCACCTTTCAGCCTCGGCGATGCTCCCCGAACCATTGGAAGCGTCCGGGGACCGACGTCGTTCAGCGCGGACTTGTCGATCGCCAAGCAGTTCCCCTTCCGCGAAGAGATGAACTTTGAGGTGCGCCTGGAGGCGCAGAATGCGTTCAATCATCCCGTGTTCGGTACGCCCGATACAACCCTGGACGATGGGAGCTTCGGGCAGACCTTCTATACGGCCAACGGTCCGCGGCAGGTGCAATTGGCGATAAAGTTTAATTTTTAGTTCCAAAACCCTTTTCGACGAACGGCCACAGTGGCCGTCCCTACGTGAGTGTTTCGGTTGGCTGAGGCATCTTCACTTCCCGTGAAGGTGCCCCGGGTTTTCGGCTGCCATCGGCCACTTCCTCATACGCTCTCAGAATCTTTCGTGCCGACTCATCCCAGGAAAATTTCTTGACCTGTTCATAGCCGCGTTGTTTGAGCTTCTCCCGCAGCGCCTGATCGAGCAGTACGCGATGCATTCCGCGCATGATTTCGAAGACGTTTTCCGGGTTCACCATCACCGCGGCACCGCCCACCACTTCCGGGAGGGATGTCGCATTCGAGGTCAACACCGGAGTGCCGTGCGCCATGGCCTCCAGCGGGGGCAGTCCGAAACCTTCGTAGAGTGAGGGGAAGACGAAAATTTTGGCGGCGTCGTAAAAGATCCGCAGCACGTCGATGGGGACGAACCCGAGAAAACGCACGTCGTTCTGCACCCCGCCGCGGACCACGGTGCGGCGCAGGTCGGGATGCTTGGAGAGTTCGTCCCCAATGATGATGAGCTTCAAGTCAGGATATTTCTCTTCTTTGAACAATTCCGCTTTCAGCGCCGAGAAGGCCTCGATGATGCGCACCAGGTTCTTGTGCGGGCTGATCCGCCCGGCGTAGAGCAGAAAAGGATGTGTGATCTGGTAGCGTTCAGCCAAAAACTGGCGATCGGCCTCGGTCGCGTGTCCGTGCAGAAAGCGCGGGTCAATCGCATTATGGATCACTTCCAGATGACTGGATGGAATTCCGAAAACTTTTTCGATTTCATTCTTGGTGAAGTTCGAAACCGCCAGAATCCGCTCCGCACCTCGTAATACCCGCCGAGTGAGCTGAAAATGTAAGGACCGCTTCAGGCCGGAACTTCCGCGGGCCCCGTACATGTGCTCCAGCAGATCATGCACCGTCATGACATAAGGACAAGGCAGATTGCGCGGCAGCCAGAACAGGTGCGGCACGTGCAGCAGGTCACACTTGAGGCGCTTGAGAATGGCGCGGCATTCCATGTATCCCTTGACCGTGGTGTCGGTCTCGGGCAGCGGAATATTCTTAAAATTGGGTGACAGAGAGTTCAAATCTGCCACTGATTTTCCGGAGCCGATTAGAAAATATTCGTTTTCATGGTCCAGCCGGGCCAGGGCGCGGACGATATTTCGCGTATAAGTGCCGACGCCAAACTCAGTAATGCGCCGGATATCAATGGCAATCTTCACGGAAAGAATTTAACCACAGAGGACACGGAGGAACACAGAGGAATTCTTAGAATTTGACGTTTCTCTGCGGACTCGGTGCGCTCGGCGGTTGAATTGAAGCTTAAGCGCGAAGCTCCGCCTGTGCCCGGGCCCGACGCTCCGGATACAGCGGAAAGCCTTCGGCGAACTCCAAGACTTGCTTGCGGATTTTCGCGAGCACGGCGGCGTCGGTGCGATGCTGCAGCACCTCGGAGATCCAGCGTCCCACCTGGCGCATTTCGGCTTCCTTCATACCGCGCGTCGTCAACGCGGGAGAACCAATGCGGATGCCACTGGGCTTCATGGGCGGATTGGTGTCGAACGGAATGGCATTCTTGTTGACGGTGATCCCGGCCTCGCCCAGCGCCTTCTCCGCTTCGCTGCCGAACATGCCCTTGGAGAAGACGTCCATCAGCATGAGATGCGTGTCGGTGCCTCCGGAAATAATGCGGAAGCCTTCCGCAGCCAGCGTTTCGGCGAGAACCTTGGCATTGACCACCACCTGCTGCGCATAATCACGGAAGCTGGGCTGCAGGGCTTCCAGAAAGCAAACCGCTTTGGCCGCGATAATATGCATCAGCGGCCCGCCCTGCATCCCCGGGAAGACTGCCTTGTCGATAGCGGCGGCAAATTCCTGTTTGCAGAGAATCATGCCGGCGCGCGGCCCCCGTAAGGTCTTATGGGTTGTCGAAGTAACGATATGAGCGTGCGGCACCGGCGACGGATGGGCGCCACCGGCCACCAGTCCGGCGAAGTGGGCCATGTCCACGAGATAAAGCGCGCCGACTTTGTCCGCGATTTGGCGCATGCGGGCGAAATCAATGATGCGCGGGTAGGCGCTGCCCCCGCCGATGATCAGCTTGGGATGTTCCTTCTCAGCCAGCTTTTCCAGATCATCGTAATCAATCGTCTCGGTTTCTTTAGTCACGCCATAAGGAACCACGCGATAAGTCTTGCCGGAAAAATTCAGATGGAATCCGTGGGTAAGATGCCCGCCGTGCGCAAGGTTCAGGCCGAGGATTGTGTCACCGGGCTGAATCACCGCCGCATAGGCTTCCATGTTCGCCTGCGATCCGGCGTGGGGCTGCACGTTGGCGTGTTCCGCGCCAAAGAGTTGTTTGGCGCGGTCACGCGCCAGGTTTTCGACCACGTCGGCAAACTCGCATCCGCCGTAATAGCGTTTGCCGGGATAGCCTTCCGCATACTTGTTGGTAAACACTGAGCCGGCGGCTTCAAGCACGGCTTCACTGACAAAGTTCTCGGAGGCGATCAGCTCCAGGCCTTCGTGCTGGCGGCGGGCTTCGTCGTCGATGGCGGCGGCGATCTGCGGGTCGGCTTCGAATAAAGGGCGGGACATGGAGGTATTTTTCATGATCGTTTCCAGCAGCTATTCTAACTGACCCTGCGCCTTATCTAAGAACGTTCAAATTCGGTGTGGAAAAACTTGGCCAACTGGTAGCCGTCCATATATTTGTAAGGCGTTTCTCCCGTGGTGTAGTGGCCGCAGGGCAGCACCACGACTTTGTGATCGAGTCCGTGCTTCTCGAATTCGGCAACCGTGTCGCGGGAAAATTCTGGCAAGAAAGTCAGGTCATATTTGGCATAGATAATCAGAGACTTCCTCGGCCAACGCGCAAACTGCTTGAAATACGACATGGGACTGACCGCGCTCCACAGCCGCCGCAGACGATCCAGATCGATCTTCGACTCGAGCCCTTCACGAATGTGGCGGGTCGATTGACCATGCCAGACAACATCGGCAACATACGTGGAAGCATGATTAAAAGCCGCGACCCGAATACGCGAATCATGCGCTGCGGTCAGAAAAGCGTAGCAAGATCCTAGACTCGTGCCCATGATGCCGAGCTGACTGTAGCCCTGTTGCTCGATCCAATCCAGACAGCAGCGAGCGTCAATCACTCCCTGGCGGCAGGCATCGAGCGTGCGCGCAATGTTCGCGGATACCGCGTAATCAGCTCGTTGAATTTCGGCCGGCCGGCGAATGTCGTGATACGGCATGCTCAACCGCAAAACCGCAATTCCCAGCCAGTTCAGCACACGGCACAGCGAATTGTAGGCCAGCCCGTCGGCATTCCAGTGCGGCAGGAGAACAACGGCCTTATTTCCCTTTGCAGGAAACCAGCGAGCATTAACTAGATTGTTTTCCGGATAAGGCGTTCGCACCGGAGAAGTGAAACGCAGGAATTCCCCGTATGTGCCACGAACCTTTTCTTCCAGCTTCGGATCGGGGACGGCACGTGTACTGAAAACCTGCACCTCGCGGCGCTCCAGGCGAAAGTCCTGCGGCTTCTTGTAGGAGAAGAACTGGTCGCTGTCCGCCACGATACGTTCATTAAATTCGCGCAGGAATTTCTCGCCGTCGTCAGGAACGTATCCCGGCGGATGGCCATTGCGGCAGGGCCATTCCTGAGCCCATTCGACGCCCCAATCCAGCGGCCGCACCACCCGGTTGTTGTCCACCGAGGTAAGCTTGGTTTCCCAGTCGTACATCCACTGTTCGTAGCGTGAAGGCATGTGTATTGAGGATAACAAAACCGGCATTCAGCGCTCAGCAATCAGCATTCAGTGGGGGCAATTGGCACTTAGCACTTGGCATTTGGCCAGCGAAGGGACGGTTCAGGTTCTAGTTCGAGCATTGACACGTAGCTACATTTGGAGTTACACTAAAATAGTAAGCAAGGCATGACTGGGAACTCTAGTCGGTATCGAGGGGCCATCTGTGAACAATCCAGCATTGAGGCGACCCTATGGATGCCGATTCAAATGCAATCCCTTTGAAGTTTGAGTGGGACGAAGCCAAGAACCGGGCCAACATACGAAAACACGGGTTCCATTTCGCCGAAGCGGAAGAAATGTTCCGTGGCGCTCTTCTTGTTCGTCCTGATACGGCTGAGGACTACGGCGAGGAGCGATGGGTTGGAATTGGGATGATTCAGGGCCGCGCTGCCTTTGTAGCGTTCGCAGAACGCTCGCAAGATACAATCCGCATCATCTCGCTGAGAAAGGCAGATCATGAAGAGCGGGAACAATACGAAAAAGCGATCCAGGACGGACTGGAAGCGAATTGACGCGCTCCGGGACGAGGACATTGACTATTCGGACATTCCAAAGCAAGGGACGGACTTTTTTGCGCATGCAATACTTTGGCCCGGCAAGAAGAAGCAAATTACTTTGCGCATCGATCCAGATGTGCTTGCCTTTTTTCGCAGGCATGGCAGGGGTTATCAGACAACGATAAATGCGGTTCTGCGAAAATATGTTGAAGCCCGCAAGGGCAAGGCCGGTTAATTGCCATACTTCCTGGGCACCCTCTTCGATATCCCGCAAAGAATTTCGTAGGGATTGGTATTCGCCAGCCGGGCATGTTCGCGGGCATCGACGTTGAGTCCATCGACTGAACCCAATAGAACCACTTCATCTCCCACGGCCACGCCTGAAATTCCGGTGACGTCGACCAAAGTCAGATCCATGGAAATGCGCCCGACGATCGGCGCGTAATTTTCTCGCACAATGACGCGGCCACCAGAATAGAGCTGGCGGTTGAATCCATCGGCGTAGCCGACGGGAAGCACCGCAATTCTTGCGGGAGCCTTGGTGATATAAGTGCCGCCATATCCCAAGGCTTGATTCGCCTTCATGTTCCGTAATGAAAGTATGCGCGTTTTCCAGGTCAGCACCGGCTTGATCGCCAGGCGCAACTTTCCGCCGCTGACTTCCCTTCCTGCTCTTTCAAAAGGTAGATAGTATCCATAGAGAGCGAGACCCGGCCGCACCATGGTGTACAAGGATTCAGGCCGCGAAATGGCTGCATTGGTATTCGCGGCGTGAATCAGTGACGGAGCAAAGCCCTCACTCCGCACCCCACGCCGGACTTCTTCAAAGCGCTTCAACTGTTCGTCCACGGACGGAGCATCCAGCACTTCGGAAGACGCCAGATGCGTGGAAAGTCCTTCCAACACAAGATGAGGGGAGGTTTTCAACGCGGCATAAATTTGTGGCAGGTCTTCGGGCGCGACACCGAGGCGCCCCATGCCGGTATCGACCTTCAAGTGAACCGAATGCTGAGAAACACCGAGCCTTACCGCGGCTTTCTCCAGTAATTCGATCTGTCCCGGCTCCCAGACCGTGGGGGTCAATCCGAGCCGGACAATTTCCTCTTCTTCGCCGCGCCAGAAACCGGTCATCAGCAGAATGCGGGTCTGCACCCCGGCCTCGCGCAACGGGATAGCTTCGTCGAGTGAGGTCACGCCCAGCCAGCGTGCTCCCTCGTCTTGCAAGGCCCGCGCACACTCCACGGCGCCGTGCCCGTAAGCGTCCGCTTTTACCACGGCACACACGGCCACTCCATCTTTCACATGCTGCTGCACCACGCGAAAATTGTGCCGCAGGTGCCCGAGCGAGACTTCGGCCCAGGTGGGACGCGTCGCTGTGCGTTTCGCTATTTCTACGGTAGCCACTTCCATTTGATTATAGGGGCCGCGTCCGCTGTCCTCAGGTTACCGCAGGGCTACTCCCACGCGCCGCGAAAGACAATGCGGGCAGTCCTTACCCGCCCAGCGTGAAATTCACCGTGATTTGCGTTTCCACTTCCACCGGTTGGTGGTTGAGATAATACGGCTTGTAATGCCACTGCCGGACTGCGTCCACGGCGGCCTTCACCAGCATGGGATGTCCGCTGATCACCTGCAAGTTCTCGATGTCTCCCTCCCGGCTGATCACGGCATGGAGCACGACGGCTCCCTGGGTATGCGTCTCCATCGCGATCGTCGGGTACTGCGGTTGCACCCGATGGACCAGGTTTCCCTCCATCATGACGGAAACCACCAGATGCGAGACTGGAGCCTGCGCGAGTATAGGCACAGAGCCAACGTCTCCGGTGGAGGTGAGCACTCCCAGGGGATTGCCGCTTCCTTCTCTATTTGCATTCCCGATATTAAGACTCGGAGGCGCCGCCTCATTCTCATCTGTTTGTGACACGCCGTGTGGGATGTGATCTGGCGCAGCCAGGACGTGGACCGCCACGATATTCGTGGCAGCACTGGCTTCTTGCTGCTGGACGGGCC
The DNA here is from genome assembly GCA_963762965.1 of Terriglobales bacterium. GTDB lineage: Bacteria > Acidobacteriota > Terriglobia > Terriglobales > Acidobacteriaceae > DATBAX01. Next base: position 1,882,415 of record CAVXME010000001.1, on the reverse strand, counting down.
CCGCCGTCACTGCTGCCTGCGTCATCGGGACCATCAAGTGCGTGGCAAACGATAACTCCGGCAGGTTCTTGGTTGAAAGAAAGGGCAACGCCAGCAGTACGCTCACCGCGAGCGCCTGCAACCCAAACGAAACCAGTGTGGTCAAGCGGCGGGAACGATGGTCAAAGCGAGAGTCACAAAGCGATTCAGTAAACATGGTGCCCTCCTGAAATGGATATCAGTAAAGACACCACGGCGCATGGCCGCGGCCCGTTCCATGCAGAAAAAATCCCAAGAAAAATCGGGTTCACCCGCCGCTTTTCGGGGAACTTTTCTACCGTTCGAGGTGTCCCACGACTTAGGGGATGCGGCGTGAGGTTATTGCCTGGAAACTTGCTGTGCCCTCCAGCGCGGCAGAGGGGATTTGAGCCTCCGGCCCCTGGTCCCGAACCAGATTCCAGCGTTTATTGAAATTTCACTTTTTGCGCGAGATACTCGACGAACCCAGCCAATGACACAGATCATGATGAAAGCGCGATTGGTCAGCATGTCCGGCGAGACCTAATTTGAGCGCTCGGACTAGTTTTTTCGAATCACTACCGCCTGCATTTCAGGGTTTCACCTTCAGTCCAACATAGACAGCATCGAAGGGCTTGTCCCCCAAGTTTTCCACTCTGTGTTTGAAGGGCGGGAAAAACCTTGCTTCGCCGGCCTTGGCATACACTTCTTTTGTGTTGCCGTTCTGGTCCGTGAACCTGATATGTCCCCCGGTGATGTAAACGACCACACCGCCCGGATGTTCGTGCATCCCGGATTTCTCGTGCGGGCCATAGTGAACGTCCACCACCTGCACGCTCTCATTCTCAAAAGCCAGTTTGTAATGTTTTGGTTCGACTTTCGTCGCGTCTTGCGCTAGCGCACAACAGGCAGCCATACACACGCAGAGCATTCCCCAACATAACTTCAAAGTCATAGTCGATCCTCTCCCCATGCCACCGATGCTCATCTTAACGCTTGGTAAATAATTCACAATGCACGGTGGTAACTGAAGCGACCGATAGTACTCGTTTAGGGCCGGTTTATGGCGGAGGATTTTAAAAAGGACGGGCGTCGATCCTCAAAGATCAAGGGCATCGGCAGTCCCAGGCAGCGTCCGGTTAAGATTATTGCGCAAGGCATTGCCATCAAATTCCTTTTCCCATCGCGCCACGACGAGCGTCGCGACACCGTTGCCGATCATGTTGACCAGCGCGCGAAACATGCTCATAAAGCGGTCGATCCCGAGAATCAAAGCCATGCCCGCGACCGGAATTGTCGGAATCACCGACAATGTTCCTACCAGCGCAATAAAAGAAGCGCCCTGAACGCCGCTTGCTCCCTTCGAAGTCAAGACCGCCACCGCGAAGATCGTGAACTGCTGCATGGCCGTCAAATGGATGTTCGTTGCCTGGGCTACGAAGAGCGTGGCCATGGTCATATATAGACTGCTGCCATCGGTGTTAAACGTGTAGCCCGCCGGGACGACTAATCCTACAAGTGATTTCGAACAACCGAGTTTCTCCAGCTTCTCCATCAGGGTGGGGAGTGCAGGCTCCGACGAACTGATCGCCAGCACCAGCAATATTTCCTCCTTGATGTACAACAGGAACTTGATGATGCTGAAACCGGCCAGGCGAGCAATCGCGCCCAGCACGATCAGGACAAAAAGAATGGACGTGATATAAAAGGCGCCGATCAACTTGGCCAGCGGGCCGATCGACACAATCCCATACTTGCCAATCGTGAATGCCATGGCACCGAAAGCGCCGATGGGCGCGAACCGCATCACGATATTGACCACTCCGAAAACTGCACGCGTCAATGCATCGAGTAGATCGACGAGCAGCTTGCAGCGGGCCTTCATGGCAGACAAGGCGAAGCCAAATATCACCGAAACCAGCAGGACCTGAAGGATGTCACCCTTAGCAAAGGCGTCGACTACCGTGGTCGGAATGATATGCAACAGAAACTCGGTCACGGTTTGGGCTTTTGCCTGGCCGGCATATTCGGCCACCGCCTTGGCATCGAGTGTGGCCGGATTCACGTTGAACCCTTCTCCCAGCCGGGCGACATTCCCTACAACCAGTCCGATTAACAGCGCCAGCGTGGATACGATTTCGAAGTACAACAGCGCCTTACCGCCTACCCGGCCGACTTTTTTCATGTCCTGCATCCCGGCGATTCCGGAGACGACCGTACAGAAGATGATCAAAGTGATGATCATCGTAATCAGCCGGATAAAAGCGTCGCCGAGGGGCTTCATGGCGATCGCTTTTTCTGGGTCGAAATAGCCGAGAACAATCGCGAAGACCATCGCGGCAATGACTTGGACCCACAAATTTGCGTAGAAAGGGCGGCGTTTGCGCGGATCTGAAGTCGCGATCACGGATGCGGCCGGGGGCGCGGCGTCGGAACTGGTCACTAGGAATTCTCCTGTTCGAACTGCCGTTTAGGTCGTACGTTCCTGCATGCCAGCGTGATCATCGCAGCCACTTCTCCGGTTCACGAATGACTTCCGCCAGTTCTTGCAGGAAGAGTGCTGCGTGCGCGCCATCCACAACTCGGTGGTCGCAGGAAAGAGTCAACGTCATCATGGGGCGGACTTCAGGACGGCCTTCGATGGCGACTACACGATCGGCAATGCGGCCCACGGCAAGAATTGCGGCTTGTGGCGGAGTGATGATGGCATTGAAAGCATCGATTTGATACATGCCGAGATTGCTGATGGTGAACGTTCCGTTCGCAATATCCGATGGGCGCAATTTTTTGGCTCGAGCCCGTTCGGTCAGTTCCGTTCGTTGCCCAGCAATTTCTCCGAGGTCAACGACGTTCGCTTTCTGAATGACGGCAGCCACGACGCCATCCTGCACGGCCATAGCTATACCGATATTGATTTGTGGGTTGAAGTGAATCCCATTTCCATTCCAGCTGGCATTCATCCGCGGATGCTTTGTCAGCGCATGGGCCACCAGCGCCACAAGGAGATCGGTATGGGTAAGCTTCACTCCGCGCGCATCTTTCAGCGCAGGGCCTAGCTTTTCACGCGCTTTGATTAGTTGGGTGGTCTCGATCTCGCGTACGAGGAAGAAGTGAGGCACTGTGGTCCAACTCTGCGTAGTTCGTTCGGCCATCAGCCGCCCGGTCGCACTCAGTGTTTCGGTGACTTGCTCCGGATGCGTCTCCGGCGGAGTGACCGTTTTCGAGTAAACGACGGCTTGAATGTCGGAGGCAATAACTTCTCCATCCGCGCCTGAGCCACGCACGGTGTTGATGTCGATGCCATGTTCTTTCGCAAGGCGACGAGCTTTCGGCGAAATCCTTCCGCCGGTTGTGGCTGGTAGTGGAGTATTCGGTTGTGTCGAGGAACCTGGAGCTGCCGAGCTTGTTGCTTCCGCGGAATCGGACGGAGTAGCCTCTTTTGGAATTTGCTCGCCGGGGCGAACAATCCATGCAACCGTCTGGCCTACTGGAATTACGGCACCTTCCTGAGCGTTCACTCCCGTGAGAATGCCATCTGCTGGGGCTTCGACTTCGAGAACAGCCTTATCCGTCTCTACTTCGAGTAGTGGTTCGCCTTTGACGACGGTTTCGCCCTCTTTCTTTCGCCAAGCCACCAGTTTCCCAGTTTCCTGGCCCATCTCGAGAGCGGGCATGACTACGCTGAAAGCCATATTGGTGGGGAAGTTCACAGAAAAATATCTGCTAAGGGATTACGCCCACTTCTTTCTTGGCACTGGCTTCAATCATTTCAAGTACGTGTTGGCTTGGAGGCGCTTCGTTTTCACGAGTGGTAGGCAACGGACCGTTCACCGTCACATAATGTGCTCCGGCAACAAGAAGCTGTTCCGCGGGAAAGCGCGTGATGATCTCGTGGCCAGTTTCGGTAACCACGATTTCTTCCTCGATACGCGCCGCACTCCAGCCGTCTGTCGAAGGCCAGAATGTCTCCAGGGCAAACACCATTCCGGGCTTGATTTCGTAGGGATGATCGAACGAAACCAGACGGCTGATGACCGGCTTCTCCCAAATCGCGAGACCGATTCCGTGACCATATTGCAGCGCAAAGGCTGCTTCTTCGTTGGGGAAGCCGAAGTCCTGCGCTTTGGGCCATACTGAAGCGATCTCGCCGGTTGTCCGGCCTGGACGAACCAGTTCAATCGCGGCGTCAAGATAATCGCGGCATCTTTTATAGGCATCGACCATCGCATGCGATCCGTAACCGATGGTGAAGCACCGGTAATAGCAAGTGCGATATCCCATGTACGAATGCAGAATGTCGTAATAGACGGGATCGCCCGGACGCAGCACACGATCGGAAAAAACGTGAGGATGCGGGCTGCAACGTTCGCCCGAAATCGCATTCACCGCTTCCACATATTCTGAGCCGAGATCGTAAAGCACCTTGCTTACCAGTCCCACGGCTTCGTTTTCGCGCATTCCCGGCTTCATCGCGCGATACAGTTCGTCGTAGGCGGCGTCGACCATCATTGCTGAAGTGTTGAGCAACGAGATTTCGTCTTGCGTCTTGATGACCCGCGCATCCGACATCAGCTGTTGCCCATCCACAACCGTGATGCCCTCGCGCTGCAATGCAAACAATACTGGCGGTTCGATGATGTCGATCCCGACGGGCTCCTTGTGCAGGCCACGCATTTCGAGCTCAATGCGGATCTTTTTGGCGACGTCTTCGGCGCGTCCCATTTCAGGGGACATGGCGCCGCGCAGCATCGAGATTCCTGGCCGCGAGCGTTCTCCGAGCCATGGGCAATAAAGCTGATGATGCCGGGCTGCTGATCCGAAATCCCAGAGAATAGGTTCGTCATTCTGCGGAAGAAGAGTAAAGCGGTTGCACTTGTCCTGCGCCCAGGAACCGATGTGCGTGGACGTCAGGTAGCGCACATTGTTCATGTCAAAACAGAGCAGAGACCCCATCTCTGACTTGGCCAGCAGATCTTTTGCCCGTTGCAGGCGCTCGCGGCGGAGGCGGTCGAAATCGATTCGCTGTTCCCAGTCCACTGCCATCGTTCCATAAGTTTTCAGCGCCACGATACGCCTCCTGTTTCAGATTTCATGGTTATCCGCAAAGTGCCCGCGCCGCTTCGAACACGGTCTTCTCGGTGGGTACGGTTGCGTCTTCCAGCGGTGGAGAAAATGGGATGGGGACGTGCATGGCTCCCATCCGTTGCACCGGCTTGTCGAGATCGTAGAATGCTCCCTGCGCAATCACCGCGGCAATCTCCGCCGTGACGCCGTACCTGCCATAGCCCTCGTCGATAACGATCGCCCGCGAAGTTTTTTTGGCAGACTCAATCAGAGTTTTTTCATCGAGCGGCCAGGTTGTACGCGGATCGATCACTTCGGCGCTGATACCCGCCTCTTCGAGCAATTCCGCAGCGCCTAGCGCCACCTGCACCATGCTGCTCGTCCCAACAAGAGTGATATCGCTTCCCACCCGTTTCACGTCCGCCACTCCGAACGGGAGGGTGTATTCCTCCGCCGGAACTGGGCCTTTCAACTTGTGGTGCATCATCTTGTCTTCGAAAAAAACCACCGGGTTATCGTCACGGATCGCCGTCTTCAACAATCCCTTTGCATCGTAGGGCGTCGATGGCAACACCACTTTTAATCCGGGAACATGACTGAACCAGGCATGAAGCGACTGTGAATGCTGGGCTGCCGATCGGCGCGTTGCACCCATCGTGGTCCGCATGACCATGGGAACTTTCCACTTGCCGCCGGACATGTAATGAACCTTCGCCGCCTGGTTCACCATCTGGTCCATCACTAAGGTGAGGAAGTCGCCAAACATAATGTCTGCGACCGGGCGCATGCCTGTCATCGCCGCGCCTACGGCAACCCCGGTGAAACCCGCTTCCGAAATTGGAGTGTCGATGACACGGTCCGTACCGAATTCTTCGACCAGCCCAGACAGCACTTTGAAGGGTGTTCCCGCCTCGGCGACGTCTTCGCCAAAAATGCAGACAGTCGAGTCGCGACGCATCTCTTCAGCGAGTGCCTCCCGGACAGCCTGTGCGAAGGTCAATATGCGGTCGGTCTCAGGCATAGACATCCTGTTCCGCTTCATCGGGACTGGGATAAGGAGATGCGACAGCGAACTCGACCGCCGTTTTCATCTCGGAGGTAGCATCGGATTGAATGCGATCTAAAGAGATGGAATCGATCAGACCTTCCTTGATTAAGTAATCGGTGAGCACCTTGATGGGATCGCGGTTCGTTTTCCAGTGCTGTTCTTCGTTCTTCGCGCGGTAATATTCACGATTGATGTCACCTACGTGGTGGCCCGCGTAACGGTAGGTATTACACAATAGGAATCCCGGCCCGTCACCGGCTCGAGCTCTATCGACAAGTTTTGTCGCGGAGGCAAATACGGCACGAACATCTTGACCATCGACGGCCCCTGCCTGTAGTCCGAAGGCAGTAGCGCGGGCCAGAATATCTCCGGCGGTGGTTTCAGAAAAGTGGGTGTACTCGGTATAAAGATTATTCTCGCAGACGTAAATCACGGGGAGCTTCCACAGCTGTGCCAGATTCAGTTCTTCGTAGACTACGCCTTGTCCCAGTGCGCCTTCGCCGAAGAAGCAGACCGCAACCCTACCGTTGTGTAAATACTTCGAGGAGAACGCCGCGCCCGTTGCAATGCCCACACTCCCGGCAACGATGGCATTGGCTCCAAGGTTGCCCGTTGCAGGATCGGCGATGTGCATCGATCCACCTTTGCCCTTGCAGTATCCCGCTTTCTTGCCGAGCAGTTCGGCAAACATGCGATCCGGCGATGCCCCCTTGGCCAGACAATGTCCGTGACCTCGATGTGTGCTGGTGATGTAATCATCGCCGCGAAGCGCCTCGCAAACACCGACTGCGACCGCTTCTTCTCCCACATAAAGATGAGCCAGGCCAGGCATCAGAGCGCGCGTGTATAGCTCATTTACCTGTTCTTCAAAGAGGCGAATGCGCACCATCTGCCGGTACATCTGCGTCAATTTTTCCCGCTTGATACCTGCGTTAGCAGCGGTCCGGTCTGTGGCGATAGTCATTTCGAAACTCCAGACATTCGGGCCAACACATCGAACAAAACCGCGAAATCAAGTTTTTCCCAACCCATGCCCCGCGCTGCCGTGAGGAATTCGTTGGTGACCGCGGTCGTAGGCACGGGAACATTCAATTGCCGGCCCAGTTCCATGGCTAGCAGCATGTCTTTCTGCATCATGTTGACGTCGAACCAGGCTTCCTCCGGTTGTTGCAGCACGAAGGGACCGCGATACTTAATCATGGGCGAAGCGACAGCGCTGTTGACGAGAACATCGACCGCGACTTCCCGGGCAATCCCGCTTTTTTCCGCCAGCAACACGCCTTCAGAAAAAGCCAGCATTTGGACGGCGAGACTGAGGTTGATCGCGATCTTCATCGAGAGCGCCACACCGTTGTCTCCAACATGAGTAACTTTGGGGCCGATGTCCAGCAGCAACGGCTTTACGCGGTCGAAGGTTTCGCGGCTTCCGCCAACCATCACCGACAATTTCCCTTCCTGCAAAGTAATCACGCTGCCGGAGACGGGTGCATCCACCATGTCAGCGCCCTTCCCTCGAACCTTGACGGCAAGCGCGCGGCTCACGGCCGGACTAACCGTACTCATGTCGATGAAGGTCTTGCCTTTGCCAATCGAAGCCAGCAGTCCATCGGGACCGTCGGTGATCGCAGCGAGGGCGGCAGCATTGGTGACCATCGCGAACGTGATGTCCGATGCCGCGGCAACTTCCCGGGGAGATCCGGCCCATTGCATGCCACGGTCAATCAACCACTGCGCTTTGGAGCGTGTACGGTTGTATCCGGTGACGGTGTGGCCCTTATCGAGCAGCCGGTTCACCATCTGGCTGCCCATCACCCCGAGACCGATAAAGCCAAGCTTGGCCATTCCTTGACTGCCTCCAACTTACAAAATAGATTTCGTAACCGCCGGCTCTGCTTCCACCAGGGAAGTCTGCGAATCCATGCGGACCTGCTCCAGATGGGCCCGCATCGCATCGCGCGCTTTTACAGGATCGCGTTGCTCGATCGCTTCGAGAATGCGCTTATGGTGAAACTGCCCGCGATCCGCGCCGCCCTCCACATTGAAGATCCGAATGCGTTGCTCGCGCAGCACACCCACAATGGAATCGATCAGCGAAAGAATCAGCGGATTCGCAGCTGCCTCGGCTAAAGCGAGATGGAAGTCGAGGTCAGCCTCAATGTATGCTTCCGCGTCTTCACGCTTCCTGTCCATTACCACGACTGCTTCTTTCAAGGCGGCCAGGTATTGTTCTTCCATGTGAATCGCCGCTAAAGCTGCGATCTCCGGTTCAAGAATCGCCCGCAGTTGCGCCAGATAAATCGAACTATCCGGCTGCCCGATCTTGATCATGCGATCAAATGACTGCCGGACAGACTGCGAAGTCCCATTGGTGATGAACGTTCCGCGTCCGGAATAGGCTTCTACCAGGCCTTTTTCGCGGAGTGCCTTCACGGCTTCTCGAACCGCCGTTCGGCTCACGCCAAATTGCTGAGCCAGTTCGCGCTCCGCGGGAAGTTGGTCGCCGGTCTTGAGCACGCCTTTCACGATCGATTCTTCAATCTGCTGAACGATCTGTTCATAGAGACGGGAAGTCTGAACGACCTTGTATACGGACTTTTCTCTGGTCAGCGTTGGATATGTTTTAGACATGGCCGAGGTTGTGCAATGCACTACCTAAAAAGCGTTTACGTTATTGAATACTCACTGTCTTGATATTCGTGAATTCTCGAATCCCACATGCGCCGCCAAGCTCGCGGCCGTGTCCGGATTGCTTCACACCACCGAATGGAAGCCGGGGATCGGAAGCCACCATTCGATTGACGAACACCATTCCGGATTCCAGGTCACTGATAAATCGTTCGCGTTCCTTTTCGTCGTTAGTCCATACGCTCGCGCCCAAACCGAAACGAGTATCATTCGCAATGGCAATGGCCTCGTCGATGTTCTTAACTCGGAACAAGCACGCAACCGGTCCAAACAATTCCTCGGCATAAGCCGGCGAGCCTTTCGGAATGTCAGCCAAAACCGTTGCCGGATAAAAGTTACCGGCACGCTGGATAGGTTTCCCGCCAGTCAAGAGCCGGGCCCCGGCTGCAATGGATTTCTTTACGTCGGCATCGAGAGAAGTCACAGCATCCGCCGTGGCTAAAGGTCCCAACTCTGTGCTTTCCTCGAAGGGATCGCCAAGCTTGAGAGCCTCCATCTTCTTTACAAATTTCTTTTCGAATTCATCGGCAATTGGTTCCGCGACAATGAATCGCTTGGCCGCGATGCAGGATTGTCCGTTGTTGCCGATCCGGGCTTTTATGGCTGTTTCAACCGCCAAATCAATATTCGCGCTTGGCATCACAATGAAAGGATCGCTGCCGCCCAGCTCCAGCACAACTTTCTTGATGCTCTTCGCAGCCGAAATGCCTACCTGGATTCCCGCGCCTTCACTTCCCGTGAGCGTAGCCGCAACAATTCGCGGATCATGCAAAATTCGATCCACTTTGTCAGATCCGATGAGGAGTGTCTGAAAAACTCCTTCAGCAAACCCCGCGCGGCGATAGACGTCTTCCAGTTTGAGCGCGCATTGTGGAACGTTGGAAGCATGTTTCAGCAGGCCCACATTTCCTGCCATCAAAGCAGGCGCAACGAAACGGACCACTTGCCAGAAAGGATAATTCCAGGGCATCACCGCGAGTATTGGCCCGATCGGCAAGTACCGTACGTAGCTGCTGCTTGCGTTTGTCTCGATCACTTCGTCGGCCAGGAAGTGCTCTGCATTTTCCGCGTAATAGCGGCATGCCCACGCGCATTTAACAGATTCATCCACGGCGGATCGAAACGTCTTCCCCATTTCGGTGGTCATAAGTCCGGCCATGACTTCTTTCTCAGCCTCAAAAATCTCCGCCGCCTTCATCATTTTTTGCGCCCGCTCCGCAAAGGAAGTTCGTCGATGATGGGAGAAGGCATCGCTGGCACGTTGCAGCTTCTGCTCCAACTGAGAATCCGAGAGCGGCTCAAACGTCTTGAGGACTTCTCCAGTCGCCGGATTGATGCTCGCAATTGCCATTTTTGTCAGATTTTCTCTACCCGTAAATCGTGAAGCTTGAAATCACCTCGAGCACAAGGTAAGGTGGTCATACACCTATACCACAATCACCTTCGCACCTGTCAATGGCTGCCAATGACTCGATAATGCCTTCCCCGGTTGAAGCATGGCTATCCACACATTCTTAACGAGTTACGAATCTGGCTCGTGCCTGCTACGTCCCTCCGGATGGCGCATTCAAGACTTTCACCAGCCATGGAATAATCACCTGCTTGAAGATCACGGGGTCAGGCCAAACCTTTACCTGCCTTCCCAGATGGCCGCCTTGCGGGTTGATCCAGGCTTCTTTGGGAACATCACCACTATTAAGAAGAAGGTAAATATCCGAGATGGGAACCTGCGTGTCCTTGACGCCGGCCAGGATAAGCATCGGAGCCATCGGCTTGCCCAGAAGGCCCTGTTTGACCAGAGACATTTTTTCCAAGGCGGTCGCGAGTTCGTCGACGTTGCTGACACCGTCGAAGATGTTCATGAGCGCCGGAACCTGATCGAATAAATATTCCCGATTTCCCAATAGCGAATTGGTAAGGAAGTCCCTCTGAAAAAAAGTGTCGATGGGCGGCGATTGGGCACTTGTGCCCCGGAGTCGCGCACGCTCAACGATCGCGAGTTTGGTCGCCCAATAGGCGCCCCAACTGACTCCGTGGATAGCCACTCTGGTCTTGTCCACTTCTGGTCTGGTCTGAACGTAGTCAAGCACGCGAGATAGCACGCGGTCCGCGGTCTCGCTTACTTTGATTGGGTTCTGTCCTGTGCCCGGGCCGTCCACGGCAAGAAAACCGATGCCGAAGGGCAGAATCGCGGCAAAGCTCTCCGATAAATCTTCCTTGCGGCTATCCAAACCGTTGACCGCAATCACCAGCGGCGCCGGACCCTTCGCGTTCTTAGGCAACCGCAAATAGGCGATGATTTCCTTCCCTTCAAAGGGAATATGAACAACCTCTAACGGAGGATCCCCAAAACGGGCATGGGCAAGAAACGCCGCAATTGCCTTCTGATACGACTCTTGCTTTTTGGGAGAAGCCGGGATCGGCCAGCGTCCAAAAGAGTACAGTCGCCACGCTCGAATGTAGTCGGCATTGGCCTTTGTCGGATCCGTGGACTCGAGCGATTTCCCTTCGGCCATGTAGCGGTCAGCGACCGCCATAAAAGCCGTGGCCCATTCATCCTTGTCGCGGGTCTTGATGGATGCGAAAGCTTCTCGAACATCTGCTGGATCGAGCCCAATCAACGGATACATTCCGTTTTCCGCGCGATGGACGGCTTCCGTCTTGATTTCCTCGATGGTTCGCTCTGAAGCTACCTGGGAGAAGGCAGGGCAGGTGATCAAAGCCACCAAGGCAAATGAGAGAGCCGCGAAGCAAGGCAGAGATTTGTTCCCCACATGAAACATGTCGGACCTTTACCCCTCGTTTATCGTTCCGTGTCGGACACGATTCGTTCGCCCATCTTCTATCCGAAGATGCTCACTAGAAAGTCAGCTTCAGACCCAACTGGACGGAGCGTGGGCCGCCTGAACCAACCGCTGGATTGGCCGCGGCTATATCAGGTGTGGCACAACCGCAACCGAACCCAGGAGCCCCAGGATCATTCTGTCCGTAACCGTTCTGTCCGCCATACGGGTTGGCAAAGTTGGGATGGTTCAGAATGTTGAAGAACTCGGCACGGAACTGCGCACGCAGCCGCTCTCCGAAGTGAAAGTTCTTGGCGAGCGAGAAATCCAGGTTGCGGAAGCCCGAATCAGGGAAGGTGTTCCGTCCCATTGTGCCAAATTGCCCGAAAGGAGGGGGAATCATAAAGGAGCTTCCCTTGGCGTAACAACCAAACGCCGCCAGCGACTGATCGGCCGGCCCGCTGGCGTTTCCTCCGTCGAGTGCCAGGGACTGTGCGGCGCAGGTTGCATTCGAGGTCCCGGGGAAATAGGGAGTCGGAGTGGGCCCCGATTTGAAATCGGAAGGATTCCCATAGAAGTCCCAGCGCTGTGGCGTCGCCTGCGGCGGGCTGACGGGCAGGCCACCAATTCCGGCAATGCCAGTGGTTAAATCAATCGGTCCCCAAGGTTGCGAACTCTCAAGGGTGGCAATGGTGTTGATTTCCCAGCCTTCCAACATCTGCCAGGAACCTCCCTTGCCTGGGACCGCGTAGGTCAGAGAAACCGTCAGGCGGTGGCGAATGTCGAAATCGCTATTCGCGTATTCCTTGCCGACGTTTGTGGAGTCCTGAGGAAGGCCATACCCAGCTCCGAAATCCCAGTTAGCGCCCACGTCATCCAGTGAATGGGACCAGGTGTAGCCCGCCACCATACTCAATCCGTGATAGTTGCGCGCATTCAACGTGGCTTGCAGGCCGTCATAGTTCGATCGGTAAATGTTTGCCATCTGGAAAATGTTGCTCAAAAACGGGAACTTTGCGTTATAGGGCCGAGAGTCCTGCTCGCAATTCGGGTCGACAGTGCATACGCTCGTGTTGAAGTCGATACCCAACGCCGCCTGGTTAATGTCCCGAATTCCCGTCAGATTCGCGCCGTGATTGCCAACATACCCGAGCTCCATGGAAACATTGGAGCTTATGGCATGCTGCACATTCAGCGTCCAATTCCACACATAAGGAGTGGACAGGTTACGGGCAACACTCATGATGGGGCACGGACCCGCTCCGTTAGGTCCGGGATCGCAGTTGGGAGCGCTGCCGCTGAGGTTGCCATACAGAGGCGTCGTACTGTCCCACTGAGGAAGGATGGGGGGGATCGCCAAATTGGCGGCAGTGATCGTCCCTCCGGCAGTAATCTGATTTGCCGTTCCCGTGCCGGATATGATGGCTCCCGTGGGAACATTTCCCAGGCCATAACTATTGTTGAAGGCGAGGAATGACTCCCAATTTATGGTTTCGTACATCAAGCTGGTGCCGCCCCTCAGCACTGTGTCTCCTTTACCAGTGATATCCCAGGCGAAGCCAAAGCGTGGGCCGATGTTCTTGGGATCGGAGTTGTAGGGCCCGCTCACGCCGTTCATGCCAGATTGAATCAATCCGGTGGTTGAGTTGGGATCGAAATTGCCCAGAAGATTGTGGGCTTCCTTAATCACCGAATCGAACTCATAGCGCAGGCCGTAATTGATCGTCAGAGTCTTGGTGGCCCTCCAGTCGTCCTGGAAGAATGCGCCGTAGGCCCAGTTGTGAATCTGCCGGGTGGGGTCGCCAACTTGTACCGATGCCTTGAAAGGATCCCCAGCGAAGAAATCTTCCAGCGCCGTGGAATTGGCGAGAGCAACGCCGCCTAGAAAAGTGATGCTGCCTCGGGCATTGCCAAAAGCACCGCCATTGGTTTCGTTGCGGTGGAGTTCGGCTCCGAATTTGTAGGCATGCTTTCCCGCAGTGTAGGAAACATGATCAATGAACTGGGTAATCGAGTCGGGCCCCTGGAATTTCGGCCATTTGAAGGCGCCCAGGCCAGGCACGAAGGCCCCGGCAAAGCCAATGCGGGGCAGGCCTCCAGTGTTCGGGCCGCTCACGCCTGTGTCGAGACCGTAGGCTGAGGCCGGTGTGCCAAGGTCACCGGGCAGCGTGGGCTGGTAAAGGCGGTTGTAGCCAACCCTGGCTTCATTCACCCAGCGAGCATTGGGCGTCCAAATCCAGTTCCCTCCCACCACCTGGGCGCGGGTATGGATTTTGGAGCGCCACTGAGTTTGCAGTTCCGGAAAGTCCTCGACCGTTCCCGAGTTGTTGCCATAAAAATACATCCCGCTCAGGCTATTGTTCTGACTGATGGTGTAGTCCACCTTGCCAACCGCGTTGTCGACTCCAACCTGATTGGGGAATCCCTGCACGACATTGATGCTCTGAGTGTTATTGATCGGAAAGCCCGTGCCGGCGCAGGTTACTGCGCCACCGGCCGATACCGTGCAGCCCGAGATTTTCTGGCTGTTGGCGCTGATCGTCGCCGGGGTGAAGCCATTTGCCAGCAGATCGGCGATCGCATTTGGAATGCTGCCATTACAATCGTCGCCAGCTAGCGAGGGAGCCGTACAATTCGGTGCCGCTCCCGCAGGTAGTGTCAGCGACTGCATGGACGGAGTCGTAACGCTATAGGAGTTTCCGACATTGTAGCGCTGGCCCTCGTAGGCCCCGAAGAAGAAAGCCTTGTCCTTGATAATCGGGCCGCCGATGCTGCCGCCAAACTGTTCCAGGGTGCGGTCATTTTTTGGGGCAGGAGCCTGGTTGAAATAATTGCGCCCATCCAGCGCCCCATCGCGCCCGAATCCAAACGCCGTCCCATGAAGCGAGTTGGTTCCCGACTTTAGGCCCACATTGACGATAGCGCCGGGCTTCCAGCCATATTCCGCCGGAGGATTCTCTTGCAGGTTGAACTCCTGAATGGCGTCGATGGGTAGAATGGTCGCCGAATCTCCGGCAATGCCTGCTCCGTTGATGATGCCCTGGCCAGAGAAGGGCTCGCTGTTGAACAAGCCGTCAATGATGTAGGCGTTGTCCTCGGCACGGAGTCCATTAGTGCTCGTGGTTGAGAAGCCACCACCGGGATAGCGCATGACGCCGGGACGCAGTTGCAGCAGGTTCTCGTAATTGCGTCCATTCAATGGCAGGTCATTAATTTCTTTATTGCTCAGGGTGCCGCCAAGGGTGGAGGAAGTGGTATCGAGCATCGGAACTTCCTCAGTCACGACGATCGTCTGGGCAACGTCCCCGGGCTGGAGCGCGAGGTCGATTTGTGCGTCTTTAGCGACCTCCAATTGGATATTGACGCGCTCAACACTCTTGAATCCCTTGGCCTCTGCATGGACCTTATACTCGCCTGGGACAAGATCCGGCGCCACGTAAGCGCCGGCGCCATCCGTGGTCAGGACGCGCGTGGTTCCTCGTTGGACGTCGGTAATCGTGACCGACGCTCCAGCCAAAGCCGCACCGGTTTGGTCGGTCACGGTTCCGAGGATGCGTCCTGCGTTGGACTGCGAAAACGAGGGTAGACAAATAAAGAGTATGACGAGTGTCAAACCCAGCAGCGAGGTGGCCTTCAATGGGAAACGCACGCGGACCCTCCGAGAGAATCGAAGTATGGAAGTGCGATAAATAGCAGTTTCGGGGTAACCTGTGGTCCAACAGCTTTACCACCATTCCAAAACAGCTGTCAAGCAATTTGAAGCTTCGGCGGTTGTCCCCCCTGATTCTGGTTGAAGAGCGATGGCTTTGGAGTCCGAACGTCGTTCATAACAGGCGGGAACGTGGCGACCTACCGGCAGTCACCCGGCAAATCCACGAGATTCAGGGCGCAGATGGATTTGAACGAACTGCAGACGATCCGCGCATCGGACAAGTCGCTCTGAAACTTCTCTTTGATGGTTGCTGGCGTCCTACAGCATTTCGTTTTGGGACACGGATGCCAAAAGCAACTTTCATCAATCCTTGAATCTTTCTTTTATATTTTGAGGAAAGAGCGGGCCCGCCGGCCTGAAGGAAATCGCGCAACGGCTTTGATGGAATTGGTCGGGGAGAGAGGATTTGAACCTCCGACCCCCTGGTCCCGAACCAGGTGCTCTACCAGGCTGAGCCACTCCCCGACAACATGCAGGCCTGCGCTGAAGACAACAGGAACGCAGAGACGATTCCGGTCTTGAGAACCAGAACGCTAGGAAAAGTATAGCATCCTGCCGACACTCGCATGCCCTTCCCTACCGACTTGCGCTCACCGCAAAACTTGGCGCGAGGGCCCGAAAAAACCCCTCGATAGCACTGAGTTGTCGTATAAATAGAGTGCGCTTTGGGGAGACCGGGCCGCGGCATGCAAGCTCGCTTGAGCCTCGATTTCCCCAGAATTGTAACGTTTTAATAGATGATCGCTCTCACCGCAAAAACTCTCTTTACTCCGCTCCAGCGGGTGGACAATCCTCTGCTTCTGCTGGATGGCCAGCGCATCGTGGAGGTCACCTCCCGCGCGGCCCGTTCCATTCCCACAGGAATACGCGAAGTCGATTTCGGCGACGCGGTTCTCGCCCCTGGATTGCTCGACATTCACATTCACGGCGGCGCTGGGCACGACGTCATGGAGGCCAACCCGGACGGTTTGTCGGCGGTCGGGCACCTGATTGCGAAACACGGCGTCACCGGTTATTTTCCGACCACCGTCACCGCCCCCATCGATCGGATTCTGTCCGCTCTGGAGCGCTTGGCGATAGCCATTGAAAACAGTTCGGACCCGCGCACCGCCTCTGACCACTTGCGTGCCACCCCGCTCGGCATCCACCTGGAAGGCCCGTTCATCAGTCACGCTCAACCCGGCGTGCATCCGCCCGAGGATCTCTTGCTGCCAACGCTCGCGTTGTTTGAGCGCTTCTGGCAAGCCGCGCGGGGGCATATCAAAGTCATAACCATCGCCCCCGAACTGGATGGTGCGCCCGAAGTCATCGCCGCAGCCGCAAAGCGTGGGGTGTGCGTGAGCCTGGGCCATTCCGATGCTGACCTCAAGGCCGCTCGCGCCGGGGTCGCCGCCGGCGCCCGGCACGCCACGCACACTTTCAATGCCATGCGGCCGCTGCGCCATCGCGATCCCGGCATCATCGGCGAAGTGCTGACCAATCCCCAACTCACTGCGGACCTCATCGCCGATGGCATTCACCTGGATCCTGCCATTGTTCAATTGGTGCTTGCCGCCAAGGGCGCGGAAAACGCCGTCCTGATCACCGACGCCATTTCCGCCACCGGCATGCCTGATGGTCTTTATCCACTCGGCTCGCTCGAAGTAGAAGTCAAAGACGGCAAGGCTCTGCACCACGGCCACATCGCCGGCAGCCTTCTGACCATGGACGTTGCCGTCCGCAACGTGATGCGGTTCGCGCACTGGGACTTGCAGCATACTCTGCGCACGGTGACCCTGAATCCCGCGCGGGTCGTGGGCCTGGACGATCGAGGCCAGTTGCTGCCGGGCGCTCCGGCAGACATTGTGGTGCTAAGCCCGAGTGGCGAAGTGAAAAAAACCATCATCCGCGGCCAGGTGAATTGATGCCGCCAAAAATATCTAGGAGCACTGATGCCCGATAAAGGCGGATTCCCCCATTACATGCTGAAGGAGATCTTCGATCAGCCCCAAGGTCTCCGCGACACCATAAATCCGCGGGTCTCGCTGGATGACGCCGTCGTCCGCCTCGATGACGTTCGCATCAGCGCCGAAGAATTACGCGCCCTGCGCCGCATCAACATCGTGGCCTCCGGCACCAGCCGTCACGCGGGCATGGCCGGCCAGTACATGATCCAGGACCTGGTCAACATTCCGGTGGACGTCGACTATGCCAGCGAATTTGAATACCGCAATCCGCTGATTGGGCCCGGCGAACTCACCATCGTCATCACCCAGTCCGGAGAAACCGCGGACACTACTGCCGCCCAGCGCGAAGCCAAGGCCAAAGGCTCACGCACCATCGCGATATCGAACGTAATCGACTCCACCATCGCCCGCGAAGCTGACGGCGTCCTCTACACCTTCGCCGGCCCGGAGATCAGCATCGCCTCCACCAAAGCCTTCACCGCGCAAATGGCTGTGCTTTATCTGTTCGCGCTTTACTTGGGACAGGTGCGCGGCAAGTTCGCCAAGGAGCAGCGCCGCCAATACATCCGCGAACTCCTGGATCTTCCCGCCAAGCTCGAAACCGTGTTGAAGTCCGCGGGCGAGTGCGAGCGTCTGGCGGCTGAATTTTATAAAGTTGAGGATTTTCTTTTCGTTGGCCGCGCCATCCACTATCCCATCGCCATGGACGGCGCACTCAAGCTGAAGGAAGTCTCCTACATCCACGCCGAAGGCTATCCCACCGGCGAAACCAAACACGGTCCCCAGGCCATGATCGACGAAACGCTTCCTGTCGTCATTATCGCCACCTGCGACCGCAATGATCCCGGCTCCGTTCTTCGCTACGAAAAAAATGTCGCCAACATCAAGGGGTTTAAGCAGCAATCTGCCCACGTGATTGCCATTGCCACCGAAGGCGATGAGCAGATGCGCAAGCTGGCCGACCACACGATTTTCGTTCCCCACACCGCCGAACTACTCTCACCGATTCTCGAGATCGTACCGCTGCAACTGTTCGCTTACTACATGACGGTGAAAAAAGGCTTGAATGTCGATCGCCCGCGGAATCTAGTGAAGTCGGTGAGTGTGGAGTAGGAAACTGCTATCCCTCTCAGAACCTCCGCCTCAAAGCGGACTGACAAGGGGCTTATCCATCTCTTGCGTTCACCTCTCTTTTGGCATATACTTATGTATATGCCAATATCCAGGAATCAATCCGCTGCGCGCAAGGCGAAAGTGTTCATGAATAACCGCAGCCAGGCGGTCCGCCTGCCCAAGGAGTTTCAATTCCGCACGCAGGAGGTGTTTATTCGCA
Organism: Terriglobales bacterium; assembly: GCA_963762965.1. GTDB lineage: Bacteria > Acidobacteriota > Terriglobia > Terriglobales > Acidobacteriaceae > DATBAX01. Next base: position 1,863,847 of record CAVXME010000001.1, on the reverse strand, counting down.
GAGAGGGAAGCGAGGTCGTTCTGTCGCCCCGGCCGTTTGATTGGAGTTCCTATCTGGCAGACGCGCCTGCCGCCTCGGCAAGCTTCATGGAAGGTGTGGAAGATCTGCCCGTGCAGGAGCGCAAGCCGTAATGCTCCGCTACATGCTGGACTCGGACATCTGTTCCTATGTGATGAAGCGCTCCCATGATGCGCTTTTGCGGCGTCTGCAAAAGGTCCCGGTTAGCGACGTTTGTGTCTCTGTGGTTACCAAGTCTGAGCTGCTCTATGGCGTTGAAGTCTCTCCTCGGCGACAGCGGGACGAAGCGGCGCTGAACGCCTTTCTGAATTACGTGGAAGTTCTGGATTTTCCCGACAACGCGGCTTCGCACTACGCGCAGATTCGCGCGCAGTTGAAGAAATCGGGAAAGATGATTGCAGCCAACGATCTGTTCATCGCTGCCCACGCTCGCAGCCTGGGCTTGACGCTCGTCACCCACAACACTCAGGAATTTCGACGTGTTCACAGGTTAACGATTGAGGACTGGACCTTGGTCGGCTGAGCCTCAAATCGCCACTGCACTCATTCTGATTAGGCTTCGGGGACTCGAGGCATTTATGAGATGGGTTCAAATTTCCAGTTTGAGGTTTCGAGTTTTTAGATCGCCATGCAGGATCGTGGTTCTTCTCGAGAGCTGAAACCCGAAACTCGAAACTGTATTAGTTCGGCTTGCGGCTCTTGCCATCGGCAAGATATTGCAACAAGGCCAGGTCTCCAGCATCCTTCAGCTTCTCTACAAAAACAGCGTCGGGGCTGAGCGCCTTATCGTTGGAAGGCTTCTGCCTTATGGTTTGCCGAAGTTTTTCACCCTCGGGCGATTCGTTGGTCACTACCTGCTGATAGAACCAGAGGAAGTGGCGCATCTGGTCGAGCGCGGATTTGAGCGTTTGCAGCGACTCCATCTCAGGCAACTGGCTGAGCACTTCCATCAATTCCGGATCGCCCGGCGCTTCCATGGCGGCGCAGTTCAGCTCGCGCTGGATCGCGCGCAGGTCTTCGGTCACGCGAAGAATTCGAACGTGGACCTCGTCCAGATACTCTTCTTTTCCCATGCCCCAGCGCTTCCTCAAGACCATCCCAACATCTCATCCGCTCGACAGCCCGAACAGATACCCCATGTGCATGCGCTTTGGTAATTCGCGATTACTTTGGTAGGGAGGGCCTTTGGGGAGAGTAGAAGTTAAAGGCAGGCGGCTCTCGCCGACATCGCAAACCCGCTCGCAGAGCGGATTTCAGGGACTTCGACGATGCGAATGCCGCGGCACGGATTCTCCACCGCATTCACCAGTGCACGGATCATCTGCTCGCGAGTAACCAGCCCCAGTCGGAGGGCGCCGTCGCGCGTTTTGGGCAGGCATTCCATCAGCCAGTACATCGGAATCAGGGCATACGGCCAGCGATGTCCCGGCCCCAGAACGTACCAGGGGCGCAGAATAGTTGCGTTCATGCCACTCTCGCGGATCATCGACTCGCACTCGCTTCTGACTTCGATGTAGGCCTTCATCATCGGTGCGGGGTGGGCCACACTCACATAGACCATGTGCTGCACTCCACTCTTGAGCGCAGCCAGGACCGCGCCCCGGGCTGATGCTAGATCCACGCTGCGAAATTCCGCCGCCTTCGAAGGATTCGGATGCGCCACTCCCACCAGTTGAACGAAGGTGTCGGCGGGACGAATCTTGTCCGCATAGGAACTCCCTTCCAGAGCATTGCCGATCACGGCCTGGCAACCCGTGGGCAGCTTCTCTTCCGAACCGGCGCGGACTAGCGCTCTGACCTCGTGCCCGCGCTCGAGGAGCACCGCAGCCAGCGGACGCCCAAGATAGCCCGTGCCACCGGTCACGAAAACGGAATGGCGTTTTGCATCCATAAACTCAATACGTATCCCAACGACGGTCGGATTCTGCCCCAGTCCAAGGCCAAAAGCAACTCCAAAAAGCGCCGCTTTGTGATACAAACTCGCCATGTCTCAACCCGCACAAACCGGCCTGGTCCGCGCCATCGGACGCTGGAGCCTCGCAGCGCTGGTGGTGAACTCGATCATTGGCAGTGGGATCTTCAAGCTGCCCGCCGATGTGGCCAAAGTCGTGGGTCCAGCCAGCGTTTGGGCCGTCTTGCTGGCTGGGCTGTCGATGGGCGTGATCATGGCCTGCTTCGCTGAAGTGGCGTCCCACTTCACCCAGGCAGGAGGCCCGTACCTCTACGCGCGCGCGGCGTTCGGTCGGCTTATGGGAATCGAGATGGGCTGGATGCTTTGGCTGGCGCGCCTCACCGCGCCCGCCGCCAACGCGAATTTATTCGTCATCTATCTCGCCGAGTTCTGGCCCCATGCCCGCGAACCCGTCCCGCGATTTTTTGTCCTCACGTTGCTCGTCGGGGTGCTTGCCCTCATCAACTTTCGCGGCGTGCGAACCGGGACGCAGGTCAGCAACGTCTTCACCATCGCCAAACTGCTTCCACTTTTCCTGGTGGCGATTGCCGGAATGTTGTACTTGATCGCAGGCCACAAGGTTTCGCCGGGCATCGCTCCCGCGGCCCACGCCGCCTCCTGGCTCAAAGCCGTGTTGCTGCTGGCGTTTGCTTACGGCGGTTTCGAGACTGCTCTCACGCCCATGGCGGAGGCCAAAGATCCGCGCCGGGACGCGGCCTTCGGCCTCTTCGTCGCACTGATCACTTGTACCGCGCTCTACACCATGATCCAGTGGGTGGTGGTCGGAGTGCTGCCCGATCCTGGGCACAGCGAGCGTCCCCTGGCGGATGTCGCCGGGCTTGTTCTTGGCCACGCCGGCGCGTCTTTCGTTGCAATAGGCGCGCTGGTCTCCGTCTATGGCTATCTCAGCGCCAACATCCTGGCTGTGCCCCGCATCACTTTCGCACTCGCTGAAGGCGGAGACTTCCCCACGATCTTTTCTGCGATCCACGAGAAATTTCGCACGCCTTATTTTTCGATTCTGGTCTTCGCCGCGCTGACCTGGGTGCTGGCGCTGCTGGGCAGCTTCTCGTGGAACGTCACCCTCTCCGCCGTGGCGCGGCTGTTTTACTACGGCGTGGGATGTGCGGCGCTCCCCGTCCTGCGCAAGAAGCTGCCGGGCTCGGCCCGGTTCCGGCTCCCCGGGGGACGCGTCTTCGCGGGGCTGGGCGTGCTGATCTGCCTGGTGCTCATCACGGGAGTGGATTTGGGTGGGTCGTTGATCCTGCTGGCCACCATCCTGGTCGGACTGCTTAATTGGCTTTGGGTGCGGAAGCGGCCTGCCATTTTGACGTAATGTTCCACGTGGAACACTATGACGATTTGGAGAAGTGTTCCACGTGGAACATTTTGTGCTTACCGGAATGTATGTACAAAACGGGCGATGTGGTTGCGAGGGCTGGGGTTAGGGGAAATTCCCGTTTTGGGAAGAGCAGGCCAGTTCCAGAATGGGACCTCCAGGTGAGCAGCCTCCTCGGGATATACTCGTGCCGGAAGCGTGATTCCATGAAACCACATCGCCTGCTGCTGGCTCTTTTGCTGGGCCCAGCGGTAAGTGTCCCGCTGCTGGCGCAGAGTCCACCTCGCACAATCCATGTGTTTGTGGCACTGGCCGACAACGTCAACCAAGGCATCGTTCCCGTCGCAAAGATACTGGGCAATGGCGAAGATGCCGAACACAATCTCTACTGGGGCTCGGCCTACGGAGTGAAAACATTCTTCGCGCGCAGCGCGGATTGGAAATTACTGTCTTCGGGAGAAAAACCCAAGGATGAAGTGCTGGAACGATGCGTGTTCAAGCATCGCACCGCAAATGTCTATCTGGTGGCCGACGCTTATCGTGGACGCGAGATCCAAACCGCGATGCTGAATTTCTTCGATGCCGCGGCGGGAGTGAGTTCCGGACAAATCACCGTAAAAGACGGCCCGAAAATGGTGACCCTGAACATTCGCGGCGACTCCGACCTGGTGGCTTACATCGGACACGACGGGCTGATGGACTTTAAGTTGCCGCGCATCCCCAAAAAGAAAAACAACACTCTACGCCAGGCAATCATGCTGGCTTGCGCCAGCAAAGCGTACTTCGCCGAGCCGTTGCGGGCGTCGGGAGCTTATCCGCTGTTGTGGACTACGAACCTGATGGCTCCGGAAGCCTACACGCTCAAAAGCGCGTTAGATGGATGGATTCTGGGCGAGAGCAACGAACAAATTCGCGAGCGCGGGGCGGAGGCTTATGCTAAGTATCAGAAGTGTGGAGTTAATGGAGCACGCAAGCTGATTGTGAGCGGGTGGTAGGAAGCATGGCCGCTCGAAGGTTCAGCACAGCCCAAACGAGCATCGCTATCTGCCTTTCTCGAGGAACGCGAAAATTCCGGGCCTACTTTTTGATCCATGGCAGCTTATCAGCTTGGTAATTGCCGAATTCCTCTACAAAATTCTCAGCCCAAGCTGCGGCTTCCTCGACAGCATGCTCCAACCCCGGTTCCTTGTAGGTGAGCTTTTGCCAGTGCTTATGCTTGGCATAAGCATCTTCGAACATCCACGTTGAGCCTTTCCCCTCTTCTTGCAAAACTACGGTTACGCACTCGGCTGCTTTGGTCACGTGCGGAATCTCGTAGAGGTGACCAGACGCTTCAGTATTCTCAATCAATACGAACTTGGATGAGAGCGCATACCGCATGACTTTCTGAATAATGCTCTCACCTGCCTTGTCTGGCTGCTCTTTAATGATGTAAGTAAAGTAGCCAAGTTCTTGCAACTTGGATTCGATCCTCTTCAGTCGTTCTAAGGCTGAACCAGTATCCTTGCCGAGGATTAAAACGGAATCAGAGTTTTCTAGGATTGAATCGGCTCGCTGCCATACCAAATCGAATGCCAATTTTATCGACTCCACGAGTAACCCGGGTTGAGTCCCGCGCGGAATATTCACTTGCCACCGCACGAAGATATGGACGTCCTCATCGTCCCGCGATGGATTTGAGAAAGGGTGGCCTTCATGCATAAGGCGCCGGACTGCGCGCTCCATCGCTTCAGCGAAAGCGTACGCCGAAAACTTATGCTCCCAATATTTCGTGTAGAGGTGTTCCTCTATCTCGCAAACAAGTAATTCCCCTTGCCGACTGATCGTGGTGTCCGGGAAATAGTCGCCCATCACCATGAGAGAGATATCCTCAGGCGCTTCCTTTAGATTCAGGTGCTTCAACTCGTCAAGGCTGATGGGCTCGCTGTCGCCGTCTCGGAATTCCTCCCATTCGTCTGCTGAATCTGCGTTTTCATCAGCGAATCCACCGGAGTCTTCAGAAGACATATAAAAAACCTCTTTAGTGCTGCGTCGTCCAGTTGTTCGCCGCGAAGTATACACCGATAAACTATCTATTCAACTCTGAAGCTATCGCCTAACGTCCATCTTTCCGCACTGCAGTCTAGCCCTCCATCTTTGCTATACTTCCCGCCGTTCGTAGAACTCGGAGAATTCTCTTGCCTTCTCGCCATCATGTTGCGCTTCTAGTCGTTACTCTTTCTTGCCTTCCTGCTCTTGCCCAGCGCGAACCCGTGCTCAAGCAGGTGGACCATCCGCATCCGTATTACTGGCGGGAGATGTATATTCCGCAGCTTACGACCGGGCCGAGTTCGGCGGCGTGGTTGCCGGATTCGCGAGCGGTGGTGTATTCGATGGCCGGGTCGTTGTGGCGGCAGAAGATCGATTCGACGGTTGCCGAGCAGTTGACGGCTGGGCCGGGGTACGACTATCAGCCGGATGTTTCGCGTGACGGACACTGGGTGGTCTATGCGTCATATGCCAAGGATGCAATTGAGTTGTGGGCGCTTGATCTCGGTAGTGGGCAAAGGCAGCAGCTTACGCACGGTGGCGCGGTGAACCTGGAGCCGCGATTCTCGCCGGATGGAAAGAGGGTTGCGTTCGTGTCTACTTCGTACAACGGACACTTTCATATTTTTATTGGCGAGTTCAGTGGCGGACTGCTTACGAATATTCAGCGATTGACCGGAGAGAACCGCAGCACGTTGCCGCGTTATTACTACAGCGTGTTTGATCACGAGATCAGCCCGGTGTGGTCGCCGGACGGGGCGGAGATTCTTTTCGTTTCCAATCGCGGACATCTTTATGGGACTGGCGGCTTCTGGCGGATGAAAGCTGAACCCGGCGCCGAGGCCCGTGAGATTCATTACGAAGAAACGACCTGGAAGGCGCGTCCGGATTTTTCTCCGGACGGAAAGCGGGTTGTGTATGCGTCGTATCTCGGGCAACAGTGGCACCAGCTCTGGGTGATGCCTGCTGACGGCAATAATCCCTTTGCGCTGTCTTATGGAGATTTTGACAACATCAACCCGCGCTGGTCGCCGGATGGGAAGAAGATTGCGTTGATCTCCAACAGGGGCGGCAATACTTCGTTGTGGACGCAGGAAATTCCCGGTGGCGCGCAAACGCAAATCACGGTTAAAGAAAAACATTATTTGCAGCCCGTGGGCCGGATTGCGATCACTGTGCTTGGTCCGGATGGGAAGCCCACTCCGGCACGGGTATTTGTGACGGGCGAGGACGGCCGGGCCTACGCTCCCGACGATGCGTGGATGAATGCGGATGACAGCTTTGACCGATCCGAGCGGGCTTTTGAAGCGCATTACTTTCATACTCCGGGCAAAGCTGAGGTCACGGTCCCTGCCGGGAAAATTGAAATCGAAGCCATGAAGGGATTTGAATATCATTACGAAAAGAAAACTGCGCAGGTTTCCGCCGGCAAGACTACAGTAGTTACTATTCGGTTAATACCGCTCAACCTCCCGCTGGATGCGGGTTCTCACTGGGTGTCAGGGGATGTGCATGTGCACATGAACTATGCGGGCGCGTATCGCAATACTCCCAGGAATCTGGTGGCGCAGGCGGCGGCGGAAAATCTTTCCATCGTGGAAGATCTTGTCGTCAATAAAGAGCAGCGAATCCCGGACATTGCTTACTTCCGCACCATGCCTGATCCGGCTTCGACGGCGACGAATCTGTTGCTGCATAGCCAGGAATATCACACCAGCTATTGGGGACATCTTGGCCTGCTTGGTCTTACCCGCAATTTCTTGCTGCCGGGATATGTTGCTTACTCGGACACGGCGGCGGCGAGTCTTTATCCCACGAACGCCGACATTGCGGATTTGGCGCACGCACAGCATGCGCTGGTGGGCTATGTGCATCCCTTTGATACTTATCCTGATCCTGCAAAAGACGCGTCGCTGACGGATGAGTTGCCGGTGGATGTGGCGCTGGGCAAGGTTGACTACATGGAAGTCATGGGCTTCAGCGATCACAAGTCCACGGCGGCGGTGTGGTACCAGTTGCTGAATTGTGGATTCCGTTTGCCGACTGCGGCGGGCACGGACGCGATGGCCAACTATGCATCGCTGCGGGGGCCGGTGGGATTGAATCGCGTGTATGTGGACGTGCCAAAAGGGCCGCTGAACATTGCGCCGTGGCTGGATGGCATCAAGCGCGGGCGAACGTTTGCCACCAATGGGCCATTGCTGGGATTCAGTCTTGGCGGCAAGAAACTCGGAGATGAACTGCGGTTGCCGGCTGGCGAAAACAAAGTGGAGTTCAAAGCCTGGCTGCGTTCGCTGGTGCCGGTTGATCATCTGGAGGTGATTTGCAAGGGGCGGGTGGTGCGTGAGCTGAAGATCAACGGCGATCATGAGAACGCTAACGTGGAGGGTACGCTTCCGATTTCACAGAGCGGGTGGTGTCTGCTGCGGGCGTGGAGTGACAAGGCAGAAGATCCGGTGCTGGATATTTATCCTTACGCGACGACCAGCCCGATTTATGTGAGCGTGGCTGGATCGGCTACCAAGTCGAAGGAAGACGCGGCTTACTTTGTGGCCTGGATTGACCGGTTGAGCGCGGCGGCGAAGGCGAATCAGGATTGGAATAATGATGCGGAGAGAACATCGGTGATGGGGATGCTGGAAGAGGCGCGGAAGATTTATGTGGAGATGCAGAGGTGAACACCGCGAAAAGGACAGCCGAGACGGCTGTCCCTACGTGAGCGGATTAGCTGTCCGCATTTGAGGAGATTTCCCCGCCCTCTCGCAAAGAACGCGAGAAGGACGCGGCACCCGGTTACGTGGGTCTCTCCATTTCCAGAAGGGCTTTCTTTCTGTTGAGGCCCCAGCGATAGCCTGCCAGATCGCCATTTTTACGGACGACTCTATGGCAGGGGATGGCGACGGCGATGCGGTTGGTGGCGCAGGCGCGGGCCACGGCGCGAGTGGCGGTGGGTTGTCCGATGGCTTGAGCGACCTGGTTATAGGAGCGGGTTTCGCCGAAGGGGATGGATTGCAGGTAGGTCCAGACGCGGCGCTGGAAAGCGGTGGCCTGGATGTCGAGCGGGAGAGCGGCATGCGGCGTTTTTCCGTTCTTCGTTTTTCCGTCCTTCAGGGAAGCTTGCATCTGCCGCAATAATTCCTGTTTCCACGGCGAGAGTGCGGGATCGTCACGGCGGCGGATGGCGAAGGGGAATTCGTGCTTGAGTCCGTGTTCGAGTTCGTCGTCGGAATGGGCGAACTGGATGGCGCAGATTCCTTTATCGGTGGCGGCGATCAGCATGCGGCCCAGCGGCGAATCGGCGCAGGTGTAGCGGATGACGGCGGCGATGGCTCCGCGGCGATATTTGTCGGGAGTCATGCCGAGGTGCGACGAGGTGCGTTCATAGAGGCGGCTGCTGGAACTGTATCCTGCGTCGTACATGGCGCGAGTGACCGAGTGGCCGGCTTGCAAATTGCGCTTGAGCTGCTGCATGCGGCAGGATTCGGCGTAGGCGCGCGGGCTGATGCCGAGCGCCGCCTTGAAGGTGCGCTGAAGATGGAATGGGCTTTGATGAAAAGCTGATCCCAGGCGAGCCAGGGTGATGGGTTCGTCGAGATGCTGCTCGATGTAGCGGCAGATGGCTTTCACGGTCTCCGCTTGCGGATTGCAGTTGGCTTTGGGGCGGCAGCGCAGGCAGGCGCGATAGCCGGCTTTTTCGGCAGCTTCCGGTTGACTGAAGAAAGTCACATTCTCACGGCGCGGACGACGGGCCGGGCACGAAGGGCGGCAATAGATTCCGGTGGAAGCCACGGCGAAGACGAACTTGCCATCGTGATCGGTATCGCGCGCGAGGACCGATTGCCAGCGAGATTGGTTACTTAGGGTCATTTCAAGTGGTTGTGCCAGGTTGAGTATCGCATTGCTGGTCATGATGGGAAAAGCATAAGCCGGCGGCGCAGAGTTGGGCTATCCGGATCTTGCGGTCAAAGCGATTTATTGCCCGGCGGCGATTCGATTTAGCTCGTAGGGATCCTTCGACTCCGCATCAGCGTTCGAAAAACGAACGCTGATCCTGCGCTCAGGATGACAAGAAGGGGTGGTATGCGATTGGTGGTGAGAGTTGCGGCTGTCATAATGCTTTCTTCGATTTCCATGATGAGTCAGAACAATTCGTCCGCGGATTCCGGGCCGTCTCCGGAAATTCAGGCGGTGTATGTCGATCATGACGTTGGGCTCGATGCTGCGCACCCGGCGGCGGAGTGGCAGAAAGCGAATCCGATTATTTTCAGCGCGGATTGGCAGGGAAAGAATTCCGATGCGGGGCGGGAAACGCGCGTCAGAGTGTTGTGGTCGAAGACGACGCTGTATCTGCGATTTGAATGCCGCTATCGGGAGTTGTTTTTGTTTTCGGATTCCGAGCCCAACGGGAGGCGCGATCATCTTTGGGACCGCGATGTGGCGGAGGTTTTTCTTCAGCCCGACCCTGCGCGTGAACGCTATTACCGGGAATTTGAAATCGGTCCTAATGGAATGTGGATTGATCTCGATATTTTTCCCGGGGGACTGGCTGATCTGAAGAGTGGAATGCAGCGGTCGGTGGTGCTGGATGAGAAATCGCATACCTGGAATGCAGAGTTAGCGATTCCGATCAAGGCACTGACGCAGCACTTCGATCCTAAAGCGATTTGGCGAGTGAATTTTTATCGCGTCGAAGGGAAGAAAGAGCCGCGGTCGTATCTGGCATGGCAGCCGACCAACACGCCGGAGCCGAATTTTCATGTTCCCAAGGCGTTCGGGAGAATGCGATTTGTGCCTAGTCGGTGAGCGGCTGGAGTGGGCCGAAGACCTGGGTGATGCCGGAACGCCGGCGTAATTCGCAGAGCAGGGCCTGAGCCGCGTTCAAATAAGTTTTGCTGGGATCGGATGGATCAGCCCAGACGGCGTCGTAGATAATTTGAGATGCTTCTTTCGTATCCATGTGCAGCACGGCTTCGAGCACGTCCACGTGTTCCTGAAGATGGTCGTAGCAGGCCTGGCAAACGGTCGCTGGTTCAAAACTTCCCGAATGATTTTCTTCCTTGCTGCAACGCTGGCTGGTGGTGGCATTGATCTGTAACTGGGAAGCGTAAACCTGGGTCTGGAACTCGCGCAGGAAACGCTCGCGTTCTTCTTCAAGGAGTTGCGGATCGGGCAGTTCTTCGGCGGAAACCGGAATGGCGGGTACCAGAACGGCGGTTGCCGAAACCCGCTCGCTGTTCTTGCATACCGGACATGCCGAAAGATTTGCCGCAAAGTAGGTCTTGCATTTGGCGCACGGCAGGCCGTATCCCACGGCCTTCGGAGTGAGCTCAAACTGGGCGTTCTGGAGCGCCGACGCGACCACAGCTTGTGTGACCGATTCGGGCCGCTTTATCTCGGGTTGCTGCGGGAGAACGGGCTGTTTGGCTGGCTGTACGGCGGCGCCAAGGGACGAGGATTGCGGCGTATTCATGGGGGACCTCTTTAATTTGTAAAATCAAGAGCGTGTGTGCAGCTCTCAAAACATTCTAGGAGCAATCGTTACGACTGCTCAGACACGAAAGGCCAGGTGGTGACCCTGTCCGATAGTGCACGTGGCTAACGCGAACTGTTTGCCTGCATGAGCTTGCGCAGCTCATCCATACGGGCGCGATACAGGGTCTGCGTAGGATTAAGAGTCGAGGCAATTTGCAGCTCGGCCAGCGCTTCCTCATCACGGCCCAGGCTCATCAAACAGGCGGCGAGATAATAGTGATTGTCGGCGGAGGGATCCAGCCGCAGCGCTTGCCGGAACTCCTGAGCTGCGGATTCTAAATCCTGAGTTTCAAACAGGGCCGTCCCAAGATAGCGGTGGGCGGGAGCGGAATCGGGATCGAGTTGGACGGCGACGCGCAGCTCGCGCAGGGCTTCCTGGGGTTGATTCGCCAGCAGCAGCACCTGGCCGAGAACGCGGTGTTCGGCGGCGCCGGTGGGATTCTGCAACACCGCGAGCTTGAGTTCGGCAATGGCAGATGGGTAATCCCGCTTGGCCATGAATGCCTTGGCCAGGTAATCGTGCCCGCGCTGCCACTCAGGATGAGTGCGGAACAGTTCGCGAAATTCCGCGATGGCCGCGTCGTAATCTCCCCGGTCGTAATAAGTGTTACCGAGATTGTTGCGTACGCTGGGCTCTTGCGGGGCCAGCCGCCTGGCTTCGCGATATTCGACGATGGCTTCGTCCAGTTTTCCCAGATCGTGAAGGACCATAGCCAAATTGCTGTGGGCCTCCCAGAACTTGGGATTCAGATGAATGGCTTTGCGATAGGCTGCGGCGGCGGAGTCGGGATCACCCATGTCGTGAGCGGCGATCCCGATGTCGTAGTAGACGTCGGCGTTCTGCGGATCGCGAGCCAGAGACTCTTGAAAGGCATGCAAGGCGGCGTGGTACTCGGCGTTGGCGTAGAGCCCCAGGCCGAGGTAGCGATATGCCTCCGCATCTTGCGGATCAATACTTAACGCAGTGCGCGCCTCGGCGATCGCATTGTCACCGTCATCGGACTGGTAAAACACATACGCCAACCGGCTGTGGACGCCGGAAAAGGCCGGATCGATTTCCTTGGAAGTGCTGTATTCGTCGAAAGCCTGGTCCCAATCTTTCTGTTGTTGGCGAGCATATGCCAGGGCGAAATGCAGCGTGGCATTCTGGGAGTCTTCCGTCAACAAGCTGCGCAGGATTTTCTCGGCTTGCGGAAACGACTTCTGATGAACAAGCTGAGCTGTGGTTGCCAGCTTGGCAGGACAGTTAGGATTGTTTGCCGCCGAGTTGTTGCCAGAAATGAGAGGACGCTCGGAGCGGAGCGATTGGATCAATTTTGCGTCCGCGCCCGCGGCCAGCAGAGATTTTGCAGTATCGTCGTTCAGGCCGCCGTGAATTTCGAAAGCCACGCCTCGTTGCTGGAGCAGGTGGCTAAGTTGTTGGCCGGAGATGCCGCCGGACATCCATCCGAGAAGCTGAGCGCAATCCACCGGAGCGGGGCCGCTGGACGCAAAAACGGAAAGTGAAACGAAGAAAAGAAGACAAAGAATGGCGAGGCTCTTGCGAAGCAAGCAGAACTCCTTATAGTGTCCCCGCTGGGCTTTCGGATTAACGCCGGGGACCTCTTCGCAACATAGACGGCGGCGTCAGGGGTGGGTAGGTAACGTTGGTAATGGTTCCGTTACAGCAACTTGCGAGGTTGCCTGGAAGATTTCTTAGAAAGTGAGTGAACCAGCGATAGGTTGACGGGAACATCTGACTTGAGTAAGGTTAGGTTGCAGTGGTTTGCCGGAGGTGTGTGTATGGAAGGCCTTTTTCAGCCGTCGCATTTGATTGTGATTTTAGTTATCGCCTTGCTTATTTTTGGTCCGAAGAAGTTGCCGGAGCTGGGCAAGGGGATCGGGGAAGGCTTCCGCGCTTTGAAAGAAGGAATGAAGGACGCGAGCGCCGAGCCGAAAGCTTCCGAACCCGTCTCGAACCGCAAAACGGACACCGAAGTAAAGAGCTAGAGCAAGCGCCCGGCAATCTGCGTGGCCATCTCTCCGAGAGATAATTTTCATTCCGGGCCGTCGTTTGCTGACTCCTTCTCTGCATCGAATCAGTAGGAAACTCAGAAACCGGTGGGAAAGCTTCGTCGCGCCAGGAGTTTCACTTCGTCATTTATTTCAGTTCATATTTATCGGCCCGATGATCAGCAAGAGACATTCAAACCCCATGGAGGAGTACTGTGCTTAAACAACTCATCTTAGTGTTGTCGATCTTTGTGTTCGGCTCTAATTTGTTTGCGGACCAGGTGACGTTAAAGAATGGCGACCACCTTACCGGCACGGTGGTGAAATCCGATGGCAAGACTTTGGTCCTGCATACTGAATTTGCCGGAGACATTACGCTACAGTTTGCGGCGATCACCCAGATCACCACCGATCAGCCGCTGCACGTCGATCTGCCGAACGGGAAATCGGCAGTCGGCCCGGTAACCACCAGCGATGGCAACATTGTGGTGGCGACCGCCAGTGGCTCGGTCACGGCGCCGGCAGCCACTGTGGTTGACCTGCGCAGTGCCGCAGAGCAGGCGGCTTACGAAAAGACCTTGCATCCCACGCTGAGTCAGGGATGGGCAGCCGGTGCGAATGTCGGCTTTGCCTTGACCGGGGGCAACAGCGAAACCGAGAACTTGGCGATTGCGTTTACCGCCGACCGGAAAACGCTGCATGACCACATTGGGTTGTACACCAACTCGGTCTACGCCCGGAATGATACGGCAGGGACCACCACGACCACCGCCAATGCCGTTCAAGGCGGACTGCGCTACGATCGGAACATCGCAGCCCAAATGTTTGGTTTCGGAAGTGCAGACTTCCAAACCGATGCGCTGCAAGCGTTGAATCTGCGCTCGGTATTCGGCGGAGGTTTGGGCTTTCATGCGATTAAGAACGACGTTACGACCATCGACCTTCTCGGCGGCATCAACTACACCCGTGAAAGCTATGGCGTGGTTGCGCCCAATCCCGCCTTCACTCGTAGCTTTGCGGCGGCAACGTTGGGTGAAGAACTCATGCACAAGTGGGGTAAATCCACGGTGGTGACGCAGAAGCTCTACTTTTTCCCGGACTTCAACGACGCAGGCCAATACCGGGCCACGTTCAATCTGGGGACGGTCACCAAGCTGAGCAAATGGTTGGGATGGCAGAACGCGTTTGGGGACATTTATGTAACCAATCCCCCAGCGGGCAAGAAAACCGACGACGTACTGTTGACGACCGGACTGAATATTACTTTTACACACTAAGAAACAAGAAGGCCGATTTTGGCCGAGGCAGAACCTGGATTTCAAAGCGCCCAACCGATTGCGAATGGCATCTGATCGGTTGGGCATGTTTTTGTGCCGAACCTTGCGGCAGGAGCTATCGCATGAACCATGAATTGCCAGGACAAGTCACGCGTGATCCAGAGGACCGGCGGATCGACGAAAGCGATATAGAAGAAAAGAAGGACAAGATGATGGACAAGACCATCGCCGATACCTTTCCCGCCAGCGATCCGCCCTCTTCTATACCTGATCCGGATGAAGATTCCTTCCGCGACGACGGCGGCCAAGTGGCGTAGTCGCGCGTTTCAAATTTGTTGTGCCGTAATTTAATTTCCTGCCTGGTGTTCTTTATCGTGAAAGTCGAGTCCAAAGGAAGGGTGCTCGCGGGTACCGCTAACCTTGATCGGTATTTGAGTGGCATTGTTCTTGCGGAAAAATGGATCGAAAGGCTTTAGCAGATCTGACTTAATCCCAGTCATAGTTTGCGAAAGTTTGGCCTGTAGCCGCAGCCTGCCGTAAAAATCGAGTTTCTCGTTCTCCAAGCCATAGGTGCCGTTTAGCTGCACGTTGGCCCCGGTAACGGCAAAAGTCAGTTGCCGGAAGGTCAGCACTGAATTGTCCAACGCAAAATTTCCTTGCAACGAGGAAACGTCGCTGCCTGCATCTTTGTCTCCGGGCTTGCCTTCGCCTTTGCGGCTGAGAGTTTGTACTTTTGCGCTGATCTTTTGGTCGGTAAATTCGGCGCTGTGGACTCCAAAGATCCCCGTCAGATTGAGACGCTCCATGACGTCGCCCTCGTCTGGCGGCAATTCCATTTGCGCGTGGAAGCCCATCGCACCGGTCATGACCGGCTCGCCTTTAACGGCGAGGCGCAGCATGTCTTCCAGGCGGGCGTCGCTCACGACAACATCCAGCCTCACGGCCCGGCCTTTCTTACCCTGATTCCCTTCCGCTTTGACCACTTCACCATTGGCGACGACCGTGGAATTCAGGAACTGGGCGCGTACTGGATGCAGCAGAGTATTTCCGTTGGTACCGTCAACGGTCGCGGAGAAAGTTGTATGCAGAGAAACCGGATGTCCGCCGGTCTTGACCGCGAAATCCGGGGTGTCGGTCTCACCTTCTACTTCGATCTGGTTGAGGACCCCTCCAAATTTTCCGCGCGAAGAAAGCATGCCGCTGATGCCTTTGAATACGCCCAAGTCCGCATTCATGAAAGTGTAAGTCGCAGCCAGAGGGGTTTCCGCGGGATCGTCTGCATTCCATGGTCCGAAACTGCCGGTCGACTTGATCTCCCCCGGTGGCTTGTAATTGGTCAGCTGCGCGGTGAAATCCACAGGCCGGCCGAGTCCGACTTGGCGCATGAGAATGTGGTGAAGCTCGAACACATGGGACAACTTATCGGCGGACTTGGGAAGAATTTCGAGCTGGGAGTCGTCCGCTTCGATTTCGCCGATCAATATGGGGATATCTTTGGTCTTCGACCAGTCCCGCAAGCCGCCATTGCCGCCCGTCTGAATTTCATCTCCGTTCTTCGGAGGTATGTGGATGGACAGACCCTTCATCTGGATCCGTTCGATTCGCCACGGCTTTCCCAACAATGACCGCAGTCCTGCTTCCGCCCAGAATTCGCGCACGTAAATAAGCGGAGGGAGATCGGTGCGGCCCTGGAAACGCATGGACAGTCCGGAGCCATGCACCTGGATGCGTGGAAATATAAGTATTTCAATGTTATCCAATTGGACGTCGGCATGAAACTTCTCGCTCAAAACCTCAAGAGTGAGCTTCTTTAGGCTAGGTTTGGCGAGCCGCAGGCCGGTGATTGTGAGCACCACGACAACCAGCAGTAAGACGGCCGCAAGAATCGCGAGTTTTTTACGAGACCCGGTCATTTCTCTGAACGATCCTTTTTCCCCAGCTCTTAGCGATTTCAGTCTAAAGGATTTCGGCGAGTTGTTGTTTTTGCGGAAAACTGCCCTTTTGCCTTCGCTGCCAACGCTTTGGATACTGATTTTCTATCTACCGCCACATTGAAATCCAATTCTCCTGCCTGCCCGTACCTATCACGAAGGCAGTTCAAATAAATTCAGGAGTAATCCAGTGAATAAGAAAATTGCAGTATTTTTATTGAGTGTCGTGACTTTGGCGGCGACTTCCGCCATGGCCGGATCGAAAGATCCCATGGTGGGTGGCGCGGCTATGTATCCCACCAAGGACATCGTTGATAATGCAGTGAATTCCGCGGACCACACCACTCTGGTGGCAGCCGTGAAAGCCGCCGGGCTGGTTGACACGCTGAAAGGCCCCGGGCCGTTTACGGTTTTCGCGCCCACCAACGAAGCTTTCGCCAAACTTCCGGCGGGCACGGTGGATACTCTGGTCAAGCCAGAAAACAAAGAAATGCTGACCAAGATTCTTACCTATCACGTGGTTGCGGGCAGAATAAGCGCGTCTGATCTGAAGAAACAGATCGAAGCGGGCGGTGGCCAGGCTACGCTGAAGACAGTCAGCGGTGGCTCACTGACGGCGATGATGCAAGGCAAGAACATTGTGCTGAAGGACGAAAAGGGAGATCTCTCCACGGTCACCATCCCCAATGTTTTTCAGTCCAATGGCGTAATCCATGTGGTGGATACCGTCCTATTGCCGAACTAACTGATCGATTCCGCTTTTCCCGTGCCGCTTGGGCGCCCTGCCGTATCGGGGCGCCTTTTTCGTTGATACCATACAACTTTACAGTTGTTTGACCATTCTTTACGCGGCGCCAGCGTGGGGACGTGATCGAATAGTTTTTGACATAATGGAGGGTACGGCATGTTCAGCCCGGTGAGTGGATGAAGATGATTTCCAAAAGACGATCCCTCTTTTTAGCTTCTTCCCTGATGTTTGTGCTGGGAGGTGTAATCTCGTTGGCGATCCCATCTGGTTTCGCCCAGGCCCAGGGCACTCAACCTGCGGCTCCCGGCTCGATCACAAAACCATTCGGTACCGTCAAACTGGTGACGGGCAACACCATTACTCTGACCACAAATGCAGGAACGGAGATCAACGTCCTGGTGCAGGATTCCACCCGCCTGATCAAGACCGCGCCGGGTCAGAAAGACCTGAAGGGCGCAACCCCGATCCAGCTGCCGGATGTGCAGGTGGGTGATCGTGTGCTCGCTCGCGGAACGCCTTCCGATGATGGCAAATCGGTGTTGGCTTCCTCGGTCATTGTCATGAAAAAGACCGACATTGCCGATAAACAGATACACGACCGCGAGGATTGGCAAAAACGCGGGGTCGGCGGACTGGTGAAAACCGTCGATCCCACTACCGGGACGATCACGATTTCGACAACCTCCGCTGGGGTCAGCAAAGCGCTGGAAGTCCACACCTCGAAAGATACGGTGGTGCGGCGCTACTCCCCGGATTCGGTGAAGTTCGACGATGCCAAGCCGGGAACCATTGATCAGATCAAGCCCGGCGATCAACTGCGGGCGCGAGGAAACCGCAGCCCCGACGGCAATGAAGTCACAGCCGAAGGAATTGTTTCGGGGACATTCCGCAACATCGCGGGCACGGTGATCTCGGTCGATTCCAGCAAGAATACGGTCAGCATTTCCGACCTGCTGACCAAGAAGCCCGTGGTGGTGCAGGTGACGGCCGACTCCCAGATGCGGAAGCTGCCTGCTTTCGTGGCCATGCGGATGGCCATGCGACTAAAAGGAGTGAATCCGGATGCGGTATCGGGAGCTGCGCCGGCAGGAAGCGCTCCGCAGAATGCGGCGGGCGGGGCGGCGCCTGGCGGTGGAAGCTGGGGACCATCTGGCGGTGGCGCGCGACCCAGCGGCGGCGGAGATTTTCAGCAAATGCTGGCCCACATGCCTGACGTCAAACTTGCCGATCTGCAAAAAGGAGACGCGGTGATTCTGGTGGCCACGCAAGGAAGCGATAGCTCGGCTCCCAGCGCAATTACGCTGTTGAGTGGCGTGGAACCTCTGCTCACCGCTTCACCGGCCGCGGCCAGCGTTCTTTCGCCCTGGAGTCTGAGTACTGGCGGAGACGTAGGGGCGCAATAGCCGGGTGTTGAACCGGACAGACAGGCAAGTTTCTGGAGAGTTCATGAAAGTTCGACCATCGGGAATACGTGTACTTGCATTCATCGCGCTCCTGTTTTTGGTTTTCACCGGCCATGCGTTCGCGCAGGCTGCTTCCGGCACACTGCGCGGAAAAGTATCCGATCCCAGCGGTGCAGTGATTACCGGAGCCACCATCACCGCGACCACCGCCGGCGGGCAACAGACAACCGCGGTTAGCAACAATCAGGGGGTCTATGAAATCAAAGGACTCGCGCCGGGCACCTACACCGTCAGCGCGGTGGCGAAAGGATTCGCAACCGATGTGGAGCCGAACGTGGTCATTACCGTGGGCCAGGTGCAACAATTCGATCTGGCGATGGGGATTGCAGTAAAGCAGGAAAAAGTCGAGGTGCAGGAAGAAGCCACGCAGGTCAGCGTCAGCCCCGAAAATAATGCGAGCGCTACCATTATTAAAGGCAAAGACCTGGAAGCGCTTTCCGATGATCCCGACGAACTGCAATCCGAGCTCGAGGCGCTGGCTGGCCCCTCCGCCGGCCCCAACGGCGGTCAAATCTACATTGATGGATTCACTGGCGGCCAGCTTCCACCGAAAGCTTCCATTCGTGAAATCCGGCTGAACCAAAATCCGTTCTCGCCGGAATACGACAAACTCGGCTATGGCCGGATTGAGATTTTCACCAAGCCAGGAACCGACAAGTATCACGGCCAGATTTTCTTTAACGATAACGATTCGATTTTCAATGCTCCGAATCCATTCGCGACTGCGGAGCCGGGGTACCAATCGGAAATCGTCAACGGCAATATCGGCGGCCCTTTGGGGAAAAAGGCATCCTTCTTTTTTAATGTCGAGCGGCGAAACATTCAGGACGTTTCCATCGTGGATGCCGTCGTGCCTGACCCTGGTCTCGGCATGGCGAACCAATCCGTGCCGAATCCCAGCACACGAACCAACATCAGCCCGCGCCTTGATTACCAGGTCAGCAAGAACAACACCCTGACCGCCCGCTATCAGTTCACCGACGACAACGAGACCAATCAGGGAGTGGGCCAGTTCTCTCTGGCGTCGCAGGCCTACAACGTGCACGAGCTCGAGCAGACTTTGCAGATCAGCGACACCCAGGTGCTGAGCACAAACGTGATCAATGAAACCCGTTTTCAGTTCATCCGGGACAGCACCAACCAGACTCCAACCAGCTCACTAGCCACCATCCAGGTGCCGGGCGCGTTCGTCGCGGGTGGGAACTCGCAGGGAACTCTGATTGACCATGAGAACCACTACGAGTTGCAGAACTACACATCCATTGCCCACGGCACGCACTTCATAAAGTTTGGGGGAAGGCTGCGGGACGTTACCGACGCCAACGATTCCACCGCGAATTTCAACGGCTCCTATCTTTTCCCGTCGGTCACCGCCTATGAAGACACCTACCCGGGAGGCGGACTGGCGTGCATAAAAACGATCACCGGCACCCCAACCGTGATGGATCTGCAAACCTGCGGTGCGAGCCAATACTCCTCGACAGGATTGATAGCACCGGCGCAGCCGACGTTTGATGTAACCGTGGTTGACGCCGGTCTGTATTTCTCTGACGATTGGCGGATTCGCCCCAACCTCACGTTTAGTTATGGTTTGCGTTTCGAGACGCAGAATCAAATTCACGACCACCACGATTTCGCTCCCCGGCTAAGCATTGCGTGGGGTGTAGACGGCGGGGCCAAGAAAACTCCAAAGACGGTCCTGCGCGCGGGATGGGGAATGTTCTATGACCGCTTCCAATCCAGCCAGGTACTTCAACAGGAACGCCTCGACGGAACCACCGAAACCCAGACCATCGTGGAAGCATCAGGAGCGACCGCAACTTCGCCAACGATTTACCAGGCCAACCCAAACCTGCGTGCTCCCTACACCATGCAGTCGGCGCTCAGCGTGGAGCGGCAGGTCACCAAGTCCGCCACCGTAGCGGTGACTTATCTCAATTCCATCGGCAATCACCAATTCTTCACCCTGAATATCAATGCTCCTGACGGGCCCAGCGGCATTCAGCCCTTCGGGGCCGATAAGAATATCTATCAGTACACTTCGGAAGGCGTCTTCCGGCAGAACCAGCTAATCGCCAACGGCAGAGTGAGCCTGGGCACCAAGCTTTCACTCTTCGGCTTCTACACTCTGAGCTATGCCAACAGCGATACCGGCGGCGCAGGCAGCTTTCCTTCCAACCAGTACGATCCGCTGGAAGACTACGGCCGGGCGTCGTTTGATGTGCGCCATCGCGTCTTTGTGGGTGGCACAATCACCTTGCCCTATGCCTTCAGCCTCAATCCTCTGATCATCGTAAATTCTGGAGCGCCGTTTAACGTTGTACTGGGGCAGGACGTCAATAGCGATTCCATCTTCAATGACCGTCCCGGCTTCGTCTCGGCGAAAACCTGCACTAGCGTGACCTTCACCGGGAATAATGCGTGCACTCCACTGGGAACGTTTAACACCATGCCTACTCCCGGCAACACGATTCCGGTCAACTACGGCAACGGCCCCGGCCAAGCCACCGTGATTTTGCGGCTCAGCCGGACTTTCGGATTCGGCAAAAAGGCGGAAGGAGCCTCAGGCGGCGGTTTCGGTGGCGGCCCCGGCGGCGGACGCGGCGGCTATCCCGGCGGTGGCTTGGGAGGCCGTGGCCTGGCCGGCGGCGGAGGCAATCCCTTTGGCGGCGGCCCCTCCACCAATCGGCGTTACAACTTAACTTTAAGCATCTCTGCCCGGAACGTTTTTAATCATGTGAATCTGGGAGCACCGTCCGGCAATATCGATTCTCCCGATTTCGATAAATCAACTTCCCTTGCGGGCGGCGCGTTTAACAGTCAATCTTCCAACCGCCGGATTGAACTCCAGGCCAGGTTCACCTTCTAAAACAAATCATCCGCCCCTACGCAAATCAACCGTAGAATTTGTTTTATTTGCAGTTCACGGCCTGCGGCGGAGACAGCGCGGTAAGCGCGCCGGTATCCGGATAGCTGTATGCTCCGCCCAGCGCGCTCGAGGGGGCCTCGAAGGCGAACCATTGCAGCAGCGCCACGTTCTGCGGATGATAGGTCCTTCCGTTCATCGTGATCGCATAAACATCCATAGGCAGCCCCTCGATCGCGTCTCCTACTTCCAGATCATCCTGACAATTTCCGTTGGGGGACCTCCACCACGGGGTGAGATTGTGCACGCTATCGCTGGCCACGAAAGGATCATTGAAACTCTCCGCGAGTTCGTGGCTGGTGGCCGTTACATCTTCCACGCCATCTCCAAATAGGCCGGGCGTGATCCAACTCGAGTAGTTCAGAACGTAGCGTTTTTCCGCGTAGCCGTTGCTGGCGTCCCCCGGCTCGTAATCATAGGAGTGGAAGCCAAGCACGCAGCAATTGCCGGGATCGCCTTCGTAAAGATAGGTGTTGGGAAACAAGAAAGTCGCGATGTCCTTGGTGGTAATCTCCCCGGTGTTCTCAGCCGCCCCCACCGGAGTCGTGGCGTCGGCGGGAATCGGAGGAAATAAAAGATTGCCGAAGACCTTGCTGTCCACCAGAACGTATTCGCAGCATCGGCCATCTCTTTTTAGCTCGTAATAGTACGAACCTGCCGGAAGCGACATCGTCCTCACTGTCTTCACGCTGGGATTCAACAGGGTGTGCCAATTCGGCTTCATCGTGTTGTAAAACTCCGCCCGCAGTTCGGCGTCGATGATCTGGGTGGGAACGTCGCTGCTGGAGTAATTCCAGCTCTGGAAAATCGGAGAATAGACCGTGGGCAGAATAAAAGGCACTACGCTGTCATGCAGGGTATGACCGTTGCCATCATAGTTGAGCAGGTCGAGCGAAACCGGAACGATAGGCGCATCAATGATGGTGGTCCCGCCATCCTGCGGCGGCCTTCCCGCCATGTCGTACTTCCAGATCTTTCTCTTCTTGCCGTTACCGTCCACGCCCGGGGCCTGGAACTGCCCGCTAAAGTTGAGCAGCGAATCCACGCCATGGATTCCGCGAGCGGCCGTGCCTGGATTGGGACCGGTATGCCCGCGAGGTGTTAGTTCGGTGAACTCCGGACTTGCGCTTCGGAGGTCCCGGGAAACCCGCTCAGTGGGTGCATTCTGCGCGAAACCGCTGAGCCCCGCGGCGCACAGGAACAGCACAACCCTGGGCAGTTGATGAAAGCGCTGCCAACTCCACATTGAAAAAATCCCCACAGAACTGGCGACCTGAGAGAGTACGCAAGTGCAAGAAAGATACCCTGAGTCCCGCCGGCTTGTAAATCACCCCTTCGGGCGAGAAAAAGGCCTGCCAACCGGGCAGGCCTTAAAGTACAAACCAAAACTCGAACCAGAGTCTTAAACACTATTCGTACACGAAGAAGATCCCGTAATCCCCTTCCGCAGTCGGATAGGAGACGACATCGCCGCCCTGGACCATCTCAACATTATAGGTCTTGGACGACGTCGAGCCTGGATAGCTGTGCGCGCCCTTGAAGGTGTAGTCGTTGTTGTCGGCCCAGAAGTCGTAAACGTAGTCCGTCAGCGTAGCCAGGCCGCCGCCCACTCCCGGCCGCTCGACTACGAACTCGGCGCTGTTGCCGACCAGCGCAGTTCCCGACGGGGGAGTGAGGTCGAAGGCATCAAAGATACCCTGGGTTACATCCTCGACATATACGTAGCCTGCCACGGAGCTGGTGTCTACCGTCTCCACGAACATATCGTCTCCAGGATTCACGCCATACACCCTGGTTTCGCTGTAGGGGTACCATTCGATCCAGGCAGAATAGAACGTAGCCGTGGTGCTGCCACTGCAGTAAGCGTCGAATTCCACTCCTGCCTGCAACACATCGCCGCTGTTCCAGCCGTCGATGCCATTCCAGGCTGATCCGTAGTCCCATCCACCATCGCACGTGCCGGGCGTCTGTTGTGCAACGGGCACGTTGTAATACGAGTAGATGTAGTAATACGAAGTCTTGGTGCTGTAGCTATGGAGAGTGTTGGTGTTGACAAAGCCACTCCAGTTGCCGGAGTAAGCCAGGGTAGCAGTGTTTGAAACGCTCGCCGGAGCCTGAGCAAGGGCGGCGGCTGGGGCCTTCGCCGGTTGCATGGGCCCGTGGTAAATCTGGGTGGGCTTGAGTTCCCCGTCCCAGCGTTTGGTGGCATACTTCATTGCCCGGGCCCACTTCGCGTATCCGGCCGCGTCCACATTCTTATCCGGGCGCGGCGGGAAGCCGTAGGTCGCCAGTGTCAAGTCGGTAGCGGTGAGTGGGTCAAAGCTAGCCGGAGCTGCCGGGAAGCGGTGGATCCCTTCAATCGTTGTGGGAATGTTACCGGACGATGCATAGGCCGCGCGTACAGCTTCGTCCTGCGCCGCCATCATCATGGTGAAGCTGAACAGCAGGGCAACAACCCCTGCGGTGACAATCATGGATCGAATAGAACGTTTCATTGGTTGATATCTCCTCAATTCGCTTTCGCGTGGTAAGTTGTTCTTAGTCGAGTGCTTTCTGGATTGAACCTTAGGGAGCGAGATGCCAGCAGCATTGAGCATGTGCCTCCCCGACCCATGCTCGGCTGCCTTGGTATCAAGGTGCGACTGAAACCCTTGTCAAATCGCGGGGGCAGCATGCCAAAATATCTGCGCCGGGTCAAAGGATTAGCGCATTACTAATTTGTGACTCCGCAAGTCCTTATCAGGCATAGTTTTACACATTCTCGTGACATATTTTATTGGGGCTTTCCGCTTCCATGCTAAACTTCCGGCCTAGTCGGGCGCTGGTTTGGGGCAGGGCCATGGAAGAAGATTCGTATAAGGGAACCTATCGTTTTGGTCTGTTCAAAGCTGACTTGGCGAGCGGCACACTTAGCCGGCAAGGTGAGAGAGTAAAACTGCAAGAGCAGCCGTTTCGTGTTCTCGCACTTTTGCTGGAGCGGGCCAATCAAGTCGTGACCAGAGAAGAATTGCGTCAAGCTCTTTGGTCCGAGGATACCTACGTAGAATTTGAGGGCAGCCTCAACGCAGCTTTGAAGAGAGTGCGCTACGCCCTCCGTGATTCCCCGGACAATCCCACCTTCATCGAAACCATCCCTAAACGTGGTTACCGGTTCATCGCTCCGGTTGAATATCTGGAGCCCGTAGCGCCCAAGGAATCCTCGCGATCGGTCCCCGTTGCCCGGCCTTCCCCGGCACTACCTTCCTCTGAAACGCCAACTGTTTCTCCAGCGCCTGCCCGGCCGGCTCATGGAAAAGGCGCCGTCGCTGCTGGAATTGCCGTGGCACTATTACTGACCGCGATTCTGGTGATGGAACTGGATCTGGGTGGAATCCGCGAAAAATGGATGGGCCCGGCGCCCGCACAAGTCCATCCCATCGCATCTCTCGCGGTGCTGCCGCTGGAAGATTTGTCCAGTGATGCGGCGCAACAATATTTTGCCGACGGCATCACCGACGAACTCATCACCGACCTGGCACAGATCAGCAGCTTAAAAGTAATCTCCCGCACTTCCACCATTCAATACAAAGGCACCCACAAATCAATCCCGGAAATTGGTAAAGCACTGGGGGTGGATGCTCTGATTGAAGGCACCGTGGAGCGTGACGCCAATCGAGTCAGGATTCGGGTGCAGTTGATTGACTCGGCCAGCGATCACCACCTTTGGGCAAGGACCTACGATCGGGAAATCCGGGATGTCCTGTTATTGCAGAGTGAGGCCGCGCGCGACATTGCCCAGGAAATTCGCGGACAAGTGTCCCCGCCGCCGGCGAACGCCGCCGGCGCCCCTCCCGCTCCTGTCAATCCTGACGCCTACGAGGCTTATCTCAAAGGGCGTTTCTTCCTGAACAAAAGGTCCCCCGAAGGAATGAAAACCGGCAGCGGATACTTCGAGCAGGCGATCGCCCAGGACCCTCAGTTTGCCCTGGCCTATGCCGGCCTGGCAGACTGTTACTCCCTCCTCGGGTCGGATGTGCTGCCGGCTTCGGTGGCTAGCGCCAAAGCCCGCACTGCCGCCCTCAAAGCTTTGGAACTGGACCCCTCGATTGCCGAGGGCCACACCGCTCTTGCCGTCGTCCATTTCTACTACGACTGGAACTGGAGTGATACGGAACAGGAACTGAAACGCGCCATCCAGCTAAATCCCAACTACGCCACCGCCCACCATTGGTACAGCGTCTATCTTTCGGCCATGGGCCGTTTTCCCGAGGCTGTCCAGGAAGCCGAGCGGGCCCATGAACTGGACCCGCTTTCCCCCAGCATCACCACCAGCCTGGCCACCCAATATCGCGTTGCCCAGCGTTACGACCGCGCCATCGAGGAGCTGAGCGCCGTCCTCGAGCTGGATTCCAACTTCGCCCCCGCCCATCAGGGACTGGGAAAGACCTACGAGAACATGGGATTGTGGCAGTTGGCGATTGAGGAGTTTCAAAAATCCGTTGCTCTTTCTCACGACTCCGAAAGCCTGGCCGCGCTCGGCCACGCTTACAGCGCTTCCGGCGACCGCGCCAACGCGCTCAAAACCGTCGCCCAGCTCCAGGCGCTTTCCGCCAACAGCTACGTTTCTCCGTTTGATATGGCAGCCGTGTTTACTGGCTTCGGCGACAAGCAAAAGGCCATGTCGTATCTCGAACAAGCCTATCGCGAACGCGACAGCCGGCTACCTTTTCTCGCCGTCGATCACTGGTTCCAGCCGCTGCATTCCGATCCTCACTTCGTCGAACTATGTCACCGCATCGGACTCCCTCCCCTGACCGCCTAGCCCATCCTGGCGCTATATTCCCCATCACCCGTGTCAGAAACTCTACAAACTCGTGACAATCCGATGACAACCTGCGACCGCCTTGCGCCTAGCATTCGGGGCTGACAGGTCAGCGAATCGTTGTTCCAACCCGAGCAGGACACAGTTACGAACTTGCCCGCCGCTCTGTTGACCTTACGAAAAGGAGATTTCTCATGCAACGTCGCATTCTCGCTCTCACCGCCTGCCTTGGACTCGCTTTGATGTGCTTTTCCAGCGTGGCCCGGGCGCAATATCAACTCATCAATCTGGATTCGAACCAGGTCGGAGCGGCGCGGTACATCGACCCGCTCCAGGTAAACGGTTGGGGTCTTGTTTATGCCCCGGGCAGCCCCTTCTGGGTCAGCGATCAAGGCTCTGGCTGGTCCACACTCTACGACGGCAAAGGCGTCAAGAAGGGTTTGGAAGTCTTGGTACCTTCTGCCGGCAAAGGCCCCGGTCAGCCGACGGGAATTGTCTTCAACGGAACCGGAGAGTTTTCCGTGGAAGGATGGTCCGCGTTCTTCATTTTCGCCACTTTGGATGGAACCATCAGCGGCTGGGCGCCGCAATCCAATCCGAACGCCGCCATTATTGCAGTGAATAACTCGGCGGCCGGCGCGAACTATACCGCCCTCGCCATCACCAACCGGCCGTCGGGGAATCTTCTCTATGCCACCGACCTCGCCAACAATGTGGTGGACGTCTACGACGGAGGCTTTAACCTCGTCAATTCGTTTACCGATCCCTCGTTGCCCGCGGGCTGGGCGCCCTTCGGCATTCAGGACATCAACGGCCTCCTCTACGTCGCCTTTGCCCAGGTATCGGAAGCTCCGGGCGGCGTCATCGACATCTTCCAGGAAGATGGGACGTTCGTGAAAACGCTCGCCCAGGGCGCGCCCTTGAACCAGCCTTGGGGGCTTGCCATCGCACCCAAGAAC
The DNA here is from genome assembly GCA_963762965.1 of Terriglobales bacterium. GTDB lineage: Bacteria > Acidobacteriota > Terriglobia > Terriglobales > Acidobacteriaceae > DATBAX01. Next base: position 1,836,882 of record CAVXME010000001.1, on the reverse strand, counting down.
TTTGGCCCGCTCAGCAACACTCTCTTGGTCTCGAACAACACCAACAAAGGCACCATCAACGGCTTCAATCTCCAAACCGGTGAGTTTGTGGGTACGGTCAAGGATATCAACGGAAAAAATATCGTCATCAACCAGCTTTGGGGAATCGAGTTCGGCGGAGGCTCCGCAAACAACGGCCGCACCAACCAGCTCTTCTTCACCGCCGGTCCAGCCGGTAATTTAGCTGGCACGTTCGGTGTGATTGAGTTGAAGTAGCCGGTAGCTACAAAAAAACAGGATAGAGTAACCGCAGTAGGAAAAGGCCGCCCACAAGGCGGCCTTTTTCTGTTGGGCAGATTCAAAACAAAAATGGTAGGCCCGAATGGACTCGAACCATCGACCTCCTCCGTGTCAGGGAGGCGCTCTAACCAACTGAGCTACGGGCCTGCAAGTCTCTCGATTGTACCGGGGCATCCATTTCCCGGCAATCACGCCGAGGGCGTGCGACAATCATTGCCGTGAAGTTCTCGCAACTGCTCACCGCCCCCAACCAGCTCACCCTTTTACGGATGATGTTCCTGCCGTTCATCGTCATCAAGCTGGTGGAAGGCCACTATTCCGCGGCGCTCATCTTATTCGTCCTCGCCGGATTCAGCGACGGCCTCGATGGCCTGCTCGCCCGCACGCTCAAGCAGCAAACCGTGCTCGGCCAGTATCTCGATCCCATCGCCGACAAACTTCTCCTCAGTACCATTTTCCTGGTGCTTTCGATCCTGCACAAAATTCCCTGGAAATTTACCGTGGTCGTGTTCAGCCGCGACATTTCCATCCTTGCCGCCAGTGCCGTGCTCTACGCCATCGCCGGATTGCGCGATTTCCGTCCCAGCATTTTCGGCAAGGCCAACACCTTCGCCCAAATCGCGGCGGTGTTTTTTGTTCTTTTGCTCGAAGTAAATCAATCCCGCTGGGTCGCCATCGCCCGCCTCACCTTCCTGCGCGCCACTTTTATTTTCACCATCGTCTCCGCCCTGCATTACGTTCTTCTCGTGGGACAGCGCCTGCGCGCCCATCCCCACCCTTCCACCAGCCCATCTTCCTCCTCCAGCGGGTAGCGTCCTGATTTGACGCGTGGACGTTCTTGTTGCATAAAGGAGAACAATAAGGAGGGCTCTGTGGACACAAAAGAGAAAGTAAGCTCGATTGGCAGGCCAGTGCCGGAGTTGCCGGTCACTGATGTCGAACGCGCACAACAGCATTATCGAGATGCACTCGGCTTTGAGATTGGATGGCTTTACCCGGGCAAAGGAATTGGGGCCGCGTGGCGCTCTGATATGGGGCCGATATTTTTTCGCAAACGGAATCCGCCCTTCGAACCTGCGATTCACTGGGTGTTTGCTGAAGATATCGATGCGACCTACCAGGAGCTGAAGTCGTCGGCCGCGAACATCGTGGATCCTCTGGAAAAAAAGTCTTGGGGATTACGGCAGTTCACTGTACAGGATCTGGACGGGAACCTCTTCTATTTCCACCATGACTAACCAACGTCGCATTCAAGCTGGGATCTTCCCCTCCAGCCCCCCCATTTGACCCTCATTTTCCCTGCCCCTAGAATGAAAGATTCTTTGTTCACCTGAAGCCCTCACTATGGCCCTGCGCCTTTACAACACGCTCTCCGGCAAGATCGAGGAGTTCCACCCCTTGGTCGACAACGAAGTCCGCATGTATGCCTGCGGCCCCACCGTCTACGATTACGGCCACATCGGCAACTTCCGCACCTTCGTTGCTGTGGACCTTCTCCAGCGCTTCTTTCGCCAGAGTGGATACAAAGTCAAATACGTCATGAACATCACCGACGTGGACGACAAAATCATTCGCAACTCGGCCCGCGATGGCGTCGGCGTGAAGCAATACACGGCGAAATACGAAAAAGCATTCCTCGAAGACGCGGCAGCGTTGAACATCGAGCAGCCACAACTGGTCCGCGCCACCGATCACATTCCGGAAATGGCGCAGTTCATTGCCGATCTTGTGACAAAAGGTTTTGCTTATCGGACGGAAGACGGCTCCTATTATTTTCGCATCGCAAAATTCCCCGGCTACGGCAAACTTTCCAAACGGGATTTCGCCGGCATGCAGGATGGCGCACGCGTCGATGTCGATGAATACGAAAAAGACAGCGCCCGCGACTTCGCCCTCTGGAAAGCACCAAAACCTGGGGAAACTTCGTGGGAAAGTGTGATTGGGCCGGGACGGCCGGGATGGCATATCGAATGTTCAGTGATGTCGATGGAAGAGTTAGGCGAATCTTTTGATCTGCATGCCGGTGGCGAAGACTTAATTTTCCCCCATCACGAAAACGAAATCGCCCAGTCCGAATCCCAGACCGGAAAACCTTTCGCCCACTTCTGGTTTCATGCACGTTTTCTTTTAGTCGAAGGCGAGAAGATGTCGAAGAGCCTCGGCAACTTCTATACCCTGCGGGACCTCGTGCTCAAGGGACACAAGCCGTCGTCCATCCGCTATCTGCTCGCCTCAGTTCCCTATCGCAATCAACTCAACTTCACCTGGGACGGATTGCAGCAGGCCGCCGCTTCGGTGGAGCGCCTGCGCAACTTTCGCGCCCGTCTGGAAAATGGTCGGTTTCCCGCCGGAGTATCCGCAACTGTTTTCCAACATGCTCAAAACGCTGGTAATCGGATGACATCTGCCCTCGAAGACGACCTCAATACCGCTCAAGCCCAAGCTGCCATTTTCGATCTAGTGCGCGTCATTAATACCGCAATGGACGCTGGTCAAGTTTGGCAAGATGATGTCCCACATCTCTTGCACGTACTAAATAGATTTGATGAAATTTTTGCTGTCTTAAAGAATGACGATGCTGAAAAAATAAAGCTTATTCTTGATTGGGCTGAGGCAGAGGGAAGAATAGAGAAAAAGCTCGGGGATCAGATGCAGATGGCAGATGGGGTTGAGCAGAACCTCTCCGATTCCGCCATCGAAACCAAAATCTCCGAAATGACGGCCGCCCGCCAGTCCCGCAACTTCCAACTCTCCGACACCATCCGCGCCGAACTCACCGCCGCCGGCATCCTCGTCGAAATCACCAAAGAGGGCATCCGCTGGCGCAGGAAATAACCGCGTGCCCATTCGGCCTGAAGCGGCATCGGCTAACTCTTGGGAATCGCCAGGGTGTGCCAGTTGGCACTTTTGATTGGTACTCGACCGGCCGGACCACCCGTCGTCGGGTTGTATAGTTCGTAGTCAAGACCATGCAACAGACTTGAAACCTTTTGCGCATTTTCCGGGGAAACTTCGCACCACAAGACCGGGCGCACCGTCTTCAACAGTTTCAACGATCCGGCCAATACTCTTGTTTCGCAAGCCTCCACATCAATTTTGAGCACCGAAGGCGCGGGGAAAAAGTCGAGAATGAAATCCAGCGATACCGTAACTGTAGGTTGATGGCTTCGGCCGCCGTTCGCCTGCTCCGCGCCTTGGGATTCCGTTAGATGGTTCGAAGCACGGGCTCGCTCCGCGATCTCCAGGTAGCCCACAGAGTTGGTGTCAGATATGGCCGCGCACAACACTGACAACGGCGCCGTCTTGTCATTGTTCTTCAACCCTTGTGCCGAACGCGAAATCAAATGGCAAAGCCATATGTCCGGCTCAATGGCCAGTACGCATCCCGAGGGACCCGCCAAAGCCGCTGCGCAAAAACTGAATAGCCCAACATTGGCCCCAATGTCCCACACCACCGATCCCGGCTTCACCAGTTCCTCAGCCATCTTATAGAGCACCGGATCCACATTTGACATGCGCAACCAATAGCGCAGGCCACCAGCCTCTGGAGAAACATAGATCGGCAGCCTGTGGAACGCCGCTGGCAACCGTCTGCGAAGAACGACACCCCGACTAAGTTTCTCCGCTATTCTCCGCAAGCTCATTCGCGCTTGTCCCATCTGCTTTGCCGTTCCATTAAAACACTTTGATCGGCCGGACGCTCAAGCTGTGCGGATTCATGCATTCCCAACCCCTTGGGAAAAAAGAGGGCGCCAAGCTCTACTTCACCAGGCACACCCCAAATGCCGCATCCAGCTCCGCTTTTCCCGTCGGCCCGCACACCTGCTGGTTCCACTGCTTCTTCAAATCTTTCTCAAGCGGAATCGCAATCTTCGCCGCCGCGACTCTCTGCGCTTTAGGCATCGCTGCCGTCTGCGGAATCAACGACGCAAAGCTGGTCACCGTGGTCAAAATCAAATTCACCGCCGCCGTAATCCTCGCCGACAACATCGGATCGCCGATATGCGCGGCCTGCAACAACGCCGGCAAATTAGCATTGATCGTCGCAATCGCATCGTCAATTTTCTGCAACCCAGCCGCGCTCGGATTCGCCTTGTACTGGTTATAAAGCGTCTCCAGCAGATTCAGGTCCCGGCTCGCCTCCGCCGAAATATTCTGGATCGCCGCTGCCTCCCCCGCACTCAGCTGCTTGCCCGATTGCAACGTCGCCACCAAAGCCGCAATGTTCAACGCCATCTGCGTCAGCACCGGCAAATCCGCCAGCGCCACGCTGATCCATTGCGCGCTGCACCCGGTTGCCAGCAACGAAACTGCCAACACCACCGCCAAAACTGCCTTCATAACCGAATTTGATTTCATGATTGCTCCTTAATATTTAAATTCCCAATTTCCATGTCATCCTGAGCGAAGCCGAAGGGACCCCTACAAGCTCATCCGAAGCGTCCCCCGTGGGCGCTCGTCGTACTACAATCAAATCCAGATGGCCAACGACGAACGACAATGACCAACGACGCGGCCCTCACCGCTCACCTCGCCGCCGCCGCCCAGGCCCACGGCCATCTCTGCGCTGGACAAGTCCTAGGCGTCCGCCTGGCTATGCTCGGCCTAACCAAGCTAGGCATCGACGATCCCCGCGGCAAAGACCGCAAGCGCCTGGTAACATTCGTGGAGATCGACCGCTGCGCCACCGACGCCATCACCCTCGTCACCGGATGCCGTCTCGGCAAACGCGCATTGAAATTCCGCGACTGGGGCAAAATGGCCGCAACCTTCGTCGACGTGAGCACCGGCAAAGCCGTGCGCATCGCTGCCAAAGAGTCATCGAAGACCCTCGCCCGCCAGATGCATCCTGAATTGGAAGATAAAAACCAGCAGCAGATGCTGGCCTACCGCGAAATGACGGACGACGACCTCTTCACCACGCAATGGGTAAAGGTCGACTTACCACCCGAAGAATTCCCCGGATACAAAGGCGAACGAATTGTTTGTGAAATGTGTGGCGAAGGAATCAACTTCCACCGCGAAGTAGTCCGCGATGGAAAACTGCTCTGTAAATCCTGCGCAGGCGACCGTTACTACGAATCCTTGTCATCCTGAGCGCAGAGACTGTTTCGCGAAGCGAAGCAGTCACGAAGTCGAAGGACCCCTACCCTTATACCGCTGCCCGCTCATACGCCGCCGCCACTCTCAACACCGTACCCTCATCAAAATGCTTCCCAAAAATCTGCAATCCGATCGGCAGCTTATCTTTAGTCTCTCCGCAAGGCACCGAAATCCCCGGAATCCCGGCGATGTTCGCCGTCACCGTATAAATATCCGCCAGATACATGGCCAGAGGATCATCCACTTTCTCGCCCAGCTTGAAAGCCACCGTGGGACTGGTCGGAGCCACGATCGCATCCACTTTCTTAAAAGCTTCATCAAAGTCACGGGTCAGCAGCGTACGCACTTTCTGCGCCTTCAGATAGTAAGCATCGTAATATCCCGCACTCAACGCATAGGTTCCCAGCATGATCCGCCGCTTCACCTCAGCGCCAAATCCCTGATCGCGGGTCCGCCGATACATTTCCGAAAGCGTTCGCCCATCCCCGCTGCGATATCCATAGCGCACCCCATCAAAGCGCGCCAAATTTGACGACGCCTCCGCCGTGGCAATAATGTAATAAGCCGAAATCGCATACTCGGTATGCGGCAGTGAAATCTCCACGATCTCGCAACCAAGCTTGCTTAACTTCTCGATCGCATTCGCAACCGCCGCACGCACTTCCGGATCAAGCCCTTCGCCGAGATACTCTTTCGCGACGCCAATCTTCAAGCCGCGCACCGGCTTATCGAGTTCCGCAACATAATCCGGAACCGGAAGATCGGCTGACGTTGCGTCCATCGGATCGCGTCCGGCGATCACGCCCAACACCGTCGCCACATCTTTGACCGTCTTGCCCAACGGCCCGATGTGATCGAGTGACGAAGCAAACGCAATCAATCCATAGCGCGACACCCGCCCATAAGTCGGCTTCAATCCCACCACGCCGCAAAATGACGCCGGCTGTCGGATCGAACCACCGGTATCCGACCCCAGCGTAACCACCGCCATGTCCGCCGCCACCGCCGCCGCCGACCCTCCCGACGATCCCCCCGGCACCCGACTCAAATCACGCGGATTGTGCACCGCTCTGAACGCTGAGTTCTCGTTCGACGAGCCCATGGCAAACTCATCGCAATTCATCTTGCCCAGCACCACGGCGCCCGCCGCTTCCATGCGCGCGACGGCCGTGCAGTCATAAGGTGGAATGTAGTTGCCGAGAATTTTGGATCCCGCAGTGGTGCGCACGCCGCGCGTGACCATCACATCCTTGATACCGACGGGCACGCCCCCCAGCGGCGGCAGCTTTTCACCCTTGGTCGCAAGAGCATCCATCTCCATGGCTTTCGCCATGGCCCGGTCTTTGCACTGAGTGAGATACGCGCCGATCTGCGGATCGTCTTTTTCGATTTTGAGGTAAAACGCCTCAGCCAGCGCCACAGCCGTGGTTTTGCGCTCCTGCACAGCGGAGCGGGCGGCGTCAATGGTGAGTAATTTCAAATCCATGGGTTCGCGGCTGGAGCTGTTAGCTGTTGGCCTTTCGCTTTTAGCCAAAAGCCAACGGCTAAAGGCCAATGGCTATCTCTCAATCACCTTCGGGACTCTGAAGAACGTCCCGTCCGCATCCGGCGCATTCGCCAGTGCTTCATCCTGCGGCAAAGATTTTCGCAGTCCTTCCACAACATCCTCGCGGCTTGCGTAGTCAAAACGCACGCCATCCTTCGACGGATCAGCGCCGTAGCGGTCCGAGACCTGGGCCATGGGCTCGACGTTCGACGTATCCAACTCATTCAGCCGGTCGATGTGGCCAAGAATTGAATTAAGATCACGCACCATGCGCGTGCGTTCGTCTTCAGTCAACTCCAGATTGGCCAGGCCGGCTACGTAGGCAACGTCTTTTTCAGTGACTTTCATACTTTCTGTGCAATCACGAACTCAATCCGCTTTACACTCTCGCCCACGTACCGGTTGATGACCGCGAGATACTGCGGGGCCAGCACCTGCAACTCCGCCCGCCAGCTCTTGTCGGAAACTTCCACGCGCAGAATGCCTTGCGAGAAATCCAGAGCTTTCGTGCGTCCCGCCACTGCATGACCGCATGCCAAAGGCCAGGCAATCACCGGCCCCTGGCCCGGTTGCGCACGCCGCAAGCTCCGGCTCATGATTTTTTCGAGTCCCGTACTGGCGTGTTCCATGGCTGGGTGGTTCCCGGAAACTTTCGCGCATCTGGCAAAAGAAGTTGATTTTAGCATTGCAGGAACCCCGGCTCGCGGTTCGGCTTCTATTTACAGAATAACAATTCCCGCAGAGAAAATGGGACAAGCCCGAAGCAAATATATTTCCTTTGCATTCAGACGATTGCTAGTACCCGAAAGGATGACGCGGCTTGACAGGAAATCACAGCACGGGAAATTCCCGCCGCACAAATTCCATCGCGCCGTCTTTCGATTGCAGCCGCTCCTCCAGCTGGCCATCTTCCACGGCGGACAGGATTTCCTTGAAACGCGGCCCGGGCGCATAACCCGCTGCGATCAAGTCTTCTCCCGTGACCAGAGGTTGGGGACGCATGGCTTCCGGTGGCAGGGCAGCGATCTTCGCGCGCACAAAATCGTAGGAAGACAAATTGCGGAAGCTGGACTCGCAATCAAGCCGGTGCAGCTCCAAATGCTCGTCGAACCCAGGCATGCGAACAAATTTCTTGAACGTGGACTCGCTCATCCGCTCCGCCTGCCCAAATTTCATGTGATTGTCCACCAGCGCAAGCACCTGTTCGGTTTCCGCGTTGGAGAAGCGCAGGCGATGACAGATGGCCTCGGCCATTTTGACGCCAACGTTCACATGATTGTCAAAACGAATGCGGTCCGGCGCGATGCGAAAGGTCGGCGGCTTACCGACATCATGCAATAGCGCGCCCCAGGCCAGTGTCGGCGGACAAGGGTGCGGCAGTTTGTCCAGCATCAGTAGCGTGTGCACGAAGACGTCGCCCTCGGGATGGAACTCCGGCGGCTGCTCCACTCCCTTCATAGCTTCGATTTCCGGCAACACTTCGTGCAGCAACTTGCTTTCATCGAGCAGGAGAAATGCCTGACGGGCGCGGCCTTCGGTGAGCATCCGGGTCAGCTCGTCGCGCACCCGCTCGCGGGAAACCTGGTGGATTTGCGAAGCCAGCCTCTGAATCGCGGCCAGGGTCTTTGCTTCGATCGCATACCCGAAGCGCGCGGCGAAGCGGACCGCCCGCAGCATGCGCAGCTTGTCTTCCGCAAAGCGGAACTCGGGATCACCAATGGCGCGAATGACGCCTGCTTCGAGATCTTTCCGTCCGCCAACAAAATCCAGAACTTGGTTCGTGATCGGATCCAGCATCATGCCGTTGATGGTGAAGTCGCGGCGCGCGGCATCTTCCTGTGGCGATTCGGTGAAGCGCACCTGGTCGGGATGGCGGCCGTCGGAATAGCCGATATCGGAACGGAAAGTTGCAACTTCAACGACCTGCGCTTTGGAGGGGACGTAGCAAGCTACGTCTCTACGAATATTCTCAAAATCATCTGTAGAGACGTTGCTTGCAACGTCTCTTGCAGGCAGCGGCACCAGCACCACGCCGAATTGTTCACCCACGGCATAGGTTTCGGGAAAGATTTGCATCACTTCATCGGGCGTGGCGCTGGTGGCCACGTCGTAGTCGGCCGGTTCGCGCTTGAGCAGCAGATCACGTACGCATCCGCCCACCAGGTAGGCCTGGTGATGATGCGCATGCAACTTGCGGATTATCGAGATGGCGAAATCTTTGAGCATTTGTGAACACGCCAATCATATCTTCACAATTCTTTAACGGGACAAACTTCTTACAAACCTATAACGCGCTCATGACACAGCCGCGTAAAAGCAAACGTAAGCTGCTCGGACGGTGAATAGAAATCAAAGTCCAGATCACCGAACGTCATCCCAAGAAAATCGGAGTGCAAAAGTCATGAAAAAGGAAGATCTCTCCTCTACTGTTCTAACTCAAACAACTCCAACCTCCGCCGAAGAAGCCACACCATCAAATTTGCAGGAAGGCATCAAACGCCGGTCGTTCCTGAAGGGCATGGGCATGACAGGCGTCGCCTTGTCGGCCGGCGCGCTGTTTGCGGGCGCAACTGAAGCCGAAGCGTTGAATTCTCCCAAAAGTCTCACGCCGGGCGACGCTGCCATCCTGCGCTTCCTGGCTGCGGCTGAGCTGCTCGAGACCGACTTGTGGCAACAATACGCCGAACTCGGCGGCGTGACTTCAGGCAAGCAGAACGCTTACCAGAAGGCCTTTCAGCGGCTCGATGGCGACGGTTCACAATACATCACCAGCAACACTCTCGATGAGCTGAGCCATGCCGAATTTCTGAATGCTTACCTGGCGTCGAAAGGCGTTGAGCCGGTGGATTTGGATGCTTTTCGAACTTTGCCGAGCAGCCAGGCCGCGGGCGCCCAGCAGATTGGGCGGCTCACCACGCTGGCGAACCTTACCGTGGACACCAGCTGGTTTACCCGCTATCGCAGCACTGACAATCCCGACCTCGGAGGCACTTTCCCGCAAGCCATCAACCTGGTGAACGTGCCGGCGATTCCGCTGACCGATACTGATTTCACCTCGAAAGATCATATTCAAGCAATCGCCAACACGGCGGCTTTCCACTTTGCGATGATTGAGCAAGGCGGCAGCACGCTTTACTCGGCCATGGCGCAGAAGGCCAGCAATCTGGAAGTCTTGCGCATCGTGGTCAGCATTGGTGGAGACGAAGTGGCCCACTTCCTGGAGTGGGTGGATTTCGCAGGGAATGGAGTGCAAGCGCCAGTCGCTCCAGTTACCGATCCTACGAGTGGACTTACCTTCCCCGACTTCAATGCCACGGGAAACCCATTGTTGCAAACCAACTTGATCTTCCCGGTTCCCTGCGAATTCATTAGCGCAAGCCTGCCGCGTTGCGCGGTGATCCGGCCAACGAATCCAAAAGGAATTGCCATGGGCGTGGTTAATTTTCTAACGGGAACAGGTTTGTTCACCGGCCAATCCCCGGCATTCTTCAAGGCCCTCACCGCTCTGGCAAAGCAGGCGGATGCGGCGCAACGCGGATTCTGACTCGCCGGGGCTTGCCGTTCTCTTCCCAAGGCGCTGTGCTTGCCGTCCATCACAGCGCCTATTTTTTGGACTGATTGAGAAAGATTGAGGTGCTTTTATGTTTGAAGGATTGTTTCAACCCACCCATCTGCTGATCATTTTCGGAATTGCGCTGCTCATTTTTGGACCGAAGAAGCTGCCGGAGTTAGGCAAAGGAATCGGGGAGGGGATTCGGGGGTTTAAGGCGGCGGTGAAAGGCGAGGAGAAGGTGGCGATCGAAGATAAGCAGGCATAACGAGATCGCACGCTTGTGACCCGAACAGATGAGGTGCCGTGGAAGAGCGGCGCTTCAGCGCCGCGAAATCTTAAATCCAATCCGAACGCGGCCCTGGAAGGGCCGCTCTTCCACGGTATTCGCAAACGCCTTCGGCGATCGGACAGACGAGGCGGCTGTCCCTACGTGGGCGGTGGCGGGTTAAACTAGAACTTCCTTGCCTGACACCTACATTCTCGGGATTGAAAGTTCGTGTGACGAAACCGCGGCGGCGGTGGTGCGTTCGGGCGAGCAGATTGTTTCGAATGTTATTTTCTCGCAGATTGCCGCCCATCAGCCTTATGGCGGAGTGGTGCCTGAATTGGCTTCCCGTGAGCATTTGAAAGCGATCGTCCCTGTAGTTCGCAAAGCACTGGCGGATGCGGGACAGACCTACCAATCGATTGATGCGCTGGCGGTGACGCAGGGGCCCGGCCTGGCGGGCGCATTGATGGTGGGCATCAGCTATGCCAAAGCTCTGGCGTTCGCGCTGGATAAGCCTTTGATCGCGGTGAACCATCTGGAAGGCCACATTCATGCGGTCCTGCTCGAAGAAAGGCAGAAGGGCGGCTTTGCATCTAGTCAAGATCTGCTTTTCCCGGTGCTGGCTTTGGTGGTTTCCGGCGGGCATACGCATTTGTATCTCGCCGAGCGCCAGGGTGACACTTGGTCTTACCAGAATATCGGGCACACGCGAGACGACGCGGCCGGAGAAGCCTTCGACAAAGTTGCCAAGCTGCTCGGGCTCGGGTATCCCGGCGGGCCGGTCATTGACAGGCTTTCGCAGCATGGCGATCCGTCGGCGGTGAAATTCTCTTTGTCACAGCTCAAGCACCCCGACCGGAACAACAAAGGCAAGCCGGCGGAAAAAGACGGGCCGCGATTTGATTTTTCCTACAGCGGAATCAAAACGGCGGTGTTGCGGTATGTGGAAGTTCACAACTTGCGGGCATCGATCGAGGCTAGGCGGGAAGCTTTGGCCGGGATTGCGCAGGCGAAGCTGGAAGACTACCTGCGAGTGTGCGACCGGCAGACACTCGACCTGGTGGCGTCATTCCAGCGTGCCATGGTTGGGGACCTCGTCGACAAAACGCTGGCGGCGGCGCGGGCTTGCGAGGTAAGGACGCTTTTTGTCACCGGCGGGGTTGCGGCCAACAACGAACTGCGCGTGCGGTTTGAGAAAGATGCGGCGCAGGAGGGTTTGCAAGTCTATTTCCCGTCACGTCCGTTGGCCACCGATAATGCCGCGATGATTGCGGCAGCGGCGTATCCGAAGTTTCTGGCGAAAGATTTCGCGGCGGAGGACTTTTCGGCCGAGGCGGGGATGCGGTTGAAATAGCTTTCAGCTGTCAGCTATCAGCTAAGACAAATCAAAAGCTCGAACCCCAAAAAAAAGGCGGGACAATCGCACACTGTGTGGCGGCTTAAAGCTGAGAGCTGATAGCTTATTTCCCCGCGGCCTGACCCTTGGCGGCAGGAAGGTTGATGGCGGATTTCAGGGCCTTGGCGAGCTGGTCTTCGATGTCGATATCTTTAAATATCGCGAAATTGGCGCGCTGCTCGTTTTCATCAAAGCCGCTCTGCTTGCCGGCCACGATCACGACCGGAATGTTGGCGGTTTCGGGACGGCTTTTCAGGGCGGTGATGAGTTCACTGCCACCCATCTTGGGCATGTCCATGTCGGTGATGATGATGTCGGGACGCTTGCGCTTCAGAGCTTCCAGCGCCTCCTGACCGTTGGTCGCGGATTCCACGGCAAAGCCCCGCTCCTCGAGGAAGCGGCATACTGTATGCCGGATCAGCATGGAATCGTCAACGACGAGGGCTACGAGTGGCATCACTTTTTCTGCGGACAAAGATTCCCCCTGGCGACACTACCAAAGCTGGAAAGTGGCCCACAACAGGAAAGCCCATCCGAGGGTTACCTTCGTCATGTGGGGGGCTGGCGGCGAGATTCCACACCAATGCGGAACTCTGGCCGGAAGGCTAAGAGCGGAGATAACAGGTCAGGATTCGGCGTTGTTGAGCTTGGTTTCTTCGATGGTCATATCTTTGAATTCGCTGGACTCGAAGACCTCGCGGCATTCCAGACACTCCACGAATTCGGTATCTTCCTCGCGGGCGACAATTTGCACACGCGGGTGCTTACACTGTGCCATGGTGGGTACTCTCGGGAACGAGCTGCGGTTGGATTGAATTCATAATCCGGGTTGCTGCTTCTGGCCCGAGCGGGCCAGACTTTCGCCGGAATTGGCGGTATTTTAGCCCTACCGGGGGAGTTGTCAAGTGCCGAGAAATGGATTTCCACCCCCGCCTTTGCGGACAACTCGGGATTGGCGCCCTGCGGGGAGAAGTCCGGCTGGTCGTCGGCTTCGGTAAGCCGTTCAGCTGCATAGCCTTACCATTCGCTGCTGGGATGATCCGTTGGCTGTCTAGGGTTGCATTTCGGGCTGCCGGGCCCTAGAATATCAATATCCGACTAAAGTAGTCGGATTTCAAGGAATGCGCCGTCCATGCTCAAGCTGACCAAAAAAGCGGATTACGGCCTGATGGCGATGAAGCATTTGGCGGAGCATTCGCATGACGGTACATGTAGCGCGAAGGATGTCGCCGACACTTATGGCATCCCACAGGAAGCGCTGGCCAAGATTTTGCAACGGCTGGTGAAAGCTGGATTGTTGCATTCGCAGCATGGAACCAATGGCGGTTATACGCTGGCACGCAATGCCGGCAAGATCAGCGCGTTTGAAGTGATCCGCGCGATCGATGGGCCGCTGCTGATTACCTCTTGTGTGACCATCAAGGGCGAATGCGATCAGAGCGACCGCTGCAATATCCGCGAGCCGCTGCGGGTGGTGAATCAGCGTATCGAGGATGTGTTGCGGCGCATCACTATCTTAGAAATGAAAGAAGAGCCGGCGGAAGCGGAAGAGAGTCCGCACGGCGAAGAACGAAGAGTTGGTAACGATTCGGTAACAGGTTATCTTTAGGAGAAAAACATGAGCACGGATGTGAAGACCTTCCCCCAGGAACGACAAGCATTGGGGCAGCAGCGAGAACATCGCGCAGACCCCAAGGGCATCAAGCTACCGGTTTACATGGACAATCATGCGACGACGCCGATGGATCCGCGCGTCCTCGAAGAGATGCTGCCTTACTTCATGGAAAAGTTTGGCAATGCGGCCAGCCGGAATCATTCCTTTGGATGGGCCGGAGAAGAAGGCGTGGAGACGGCGCGCGAGCGCATCGCCAAGCTGATCGGCGCCACCACGAAAGAGATCATCTTTACCTCGGGCGCCACCGAGAGCGACAACCTTGCGATCAAGGGCGTCGCGGAAATGTACCGGGAAAAGGGCAATCACATCATCACGGCCGTGACGGAACACAAGGCTGTGCTCGATACCTGCAAGCGGTTGGAGAAGAATGGGTATCGCGTCACCTACATGGCGGTGCAGAAAAACGGCCTGATCGATCTGGAAGAACTGAAGCGCGTGATGGATGACAAGACCATCCTGGTGACCATCATGGCGGCGAACAACGAGATTGGCGTGGTGCAGCCGATCGCGGAGATCGGAAAGCTTTGTCATGAGCGCGGCGTGTTCTTCCATACCGACGCGACCCAGGCAGTCGGCAAGATTCCGATCGATGTGAACAAGATGAACATCGATCTCATGTCGATTTCGGCGCACAAGATGTATGGGCCGAAGGGCGTGGGCGCACTCTACGTGCGGCGCAAGAATCCTCGGGTACAGCTTTCCGCGATTCTGGACGGCGGCGGTCACGAACGCGGCATGCGGTCCGGAACGCTGAACGTTGCCGGAATTGTGGGACTCGGTAAGGCTTGTGCGATTGCGTCCGAAGAGATGGCGCAGGAAGCCGCGAAACTAACGGCGCTGCGCGACCGGCTGCGCGACAAGATTATGAGCAAGCTCGATGAAACCTACATCAATGGTTCGTGGGAGCATCGGCTGCCGGGCAACTTGAATATCAGCTTCGCCTATGTCGAAGGCGAGTCGTTGCTGATGGGCATCAATGACATTGCGGTTTCGAGCGGATCGGCCTGCACCTCGGCGACGCTGGAGCCATCTTATGTATTGAAGGCGCTGGGCACCGGAGATGATCTGGCGCACAGCTCGATTCGATTCGGGATTGGACGTTTCAATACCGAAGCGGAAGTGGATTATGTGGCCGATAAGGTCATTGAGACAGTGACGCGGTTGCGCGAACTCTCGCCGCTTTATGAGATGGCGAAAGAAGGCGTGGATTTGAAGACCGTGAAGTGGGCGGGAGAAGCGCATTAACAGCGGGCGCTGGGCTTTAGGCGCTCGGCTCTGGTAAACGACTTCGATTTCAGATTTTGATTTTTGTTCTAAAGAGAGGAACACATCATGTCTTATAGCGATAAGGTTCTCGATCATTATTCCAATCCGCGGAACGTCGGTTCCATGGACAAGGCCAGCTCCGACGTGGGCACTGGACTGGTGGGCGCGCCGGAATGTGGCGACGTTATGAAGCTGCAAATCAAAGTTAATCCGCAAACCAACATCATTGAAGATGCGAAGTTCAAGACCTTTGGCTGCGGATCGGCGATTGCCTCTTCTTCACTTGCGACCGAATGGGTGAAGGGCAAAACTGTCGACGAAGCGTTGGCCATCAAGAACACGGAAATCGTGAAGGAACTGGCGCTGCCTCCGGTGAAGATCCACTGCTCGGTGCTCGCGGAAGACGCGATCCGGGCGGCGATCCACGACTGGAAGAAGAAGCAGGAAGTGGCCAAGCCGGCAGAATCGGTCGTTGGCCGTTAGTCGTTGGTCGTTGGCTAACAGCCCATAGCACGGGTGAGATGACTATGACTCCTGTTGCGGAACAGACAACCACGAAGACCGTGCCTGCCAAAGGTGTGCTGGTCACGGACAAGGCTTTGGCCCGGATCCGCACCGCCATTGTGAAAGAAGGCATTTCGCCCGAGGAGGGTGGACTGCGTCTGGGCGTGCAGGGCGGCGGATGCTCCGGGTTGAGCTACAACATTCGCTTTGACACGCAGCCGCGCGAACGCGATCGAGTGTTTCAGTTTGGAGATGTGCGCGTGTTTGTCGATCCGAAGTCGTTCATCTATCTGCACGGCATGACTCTGGATTATCAGGAAACGCTGATGCAGCAGGGTTTTGTGTTCGTCAATCCGAATTCGACCAAGTCCTGCGGGTGCGGAACTTCGTTCTCAGGTTGAAGACTTAGCTGTCCGGCAAAGAAGCAAATCCAGTAGGACGCAGCACTAAGAATCCACCACGGCGCCACCTTCCATTGCCGCAAGACGGTGGGCGGCCGTGGTGAATGTGTCTAAAGCGATGATTTCTACTGCAAAAAACGAGCTCTCGGTGCTGGGAAATGACAGCACCTCTTCGGCTTGCTGGTCTTGCGGAGACATGCGCGCCGCGCATTTCTGCACTGCCTGCGGGAAAGTGCAACCGCCAGCCCCGGTGGATTATTTTGCCTTCTTCGGATTGCCCCAGAAGCTGAATCTCGACGCGACCGTTCTCGAGCGCGAGTTCTACAAATTGAGTCGGAAACTGCATCCCGACTTGTACGCCAACGCGGCAAAGCGGGAACAAGAATGGAGCCTGGAACAGAGTTCCCTGCTCAATGACGCGTATCGGACGCTGAAAGATCCCATCCAGCGCACGGAATACTTGTTACATCTGCAAGGCGTGGAACTGGAAGAGCAGTCGAAGACGGCGACCGAGAAAGCACGAGCGTCGGGCGACATCAAGAAGCAGGTCGTGCCTCGAGATTTGCTGGAGGAAGTTTTTGAATTGAACATGCAGCTGGAAGAACTGCGCATGAATAAGAAAATGGGCGAAGACGATCCCGGGCTGGTGAAGGAACTGGAGGCCCAGAAGGTTTCATTGCAGAAGAAGCACGAAGCGCTGTTCGACGAACTGAAGAGCTACTGGGGCGAATGGGACGAACTTGCCGACGGCAGCAGCGAAGAAGATCGCAGCAGAGTGCGCGACAAGATGGTCGACCTGCTGAACCGCAGAAATTACATCAGGAATTTGGTTAGGGATGTGAATGAGGTACTGGAAAGCTAGTACATTTCAGATTTGTGATTGCAGATCTCAGATTTAAAAATCTGAAATCTACAATCAGAAATCTGCAATCGCTCTATGGCTAACGATCGCATTATCGGCATCGATCTCGGAACCACGAACTCCCTGGTGGCGTTCATGCAGGGGGACAGCCCTGTGGTGATTCCAGGGGAGGACGGACTGAATCTTGTGCCTTCGGTTGTGGCCCTGGACGATAAAGATCAGATCATCGTTGGCAATGCAGCACGAAGGTATTTGATTGAAACTCCAGAACGGTCGGTTTATTCGATCAAGCGGCTGATGGGGCGCGGAGTTGAGGACGTTCAACAGGAATTGAAGTTATTCCCATTCCGTCTGGCTGACGATCTCCAAGCCCGGGAAGTGATCCGCATTCAGCTCGGTGACAAGACTTTTACACCGCCGGAGATTTCCGCTTTTATTCTTCGCCAGCTCAAACGCAATGCGGAACGCTTTTTCAATGGCCCGGTGACCAAAGCGGTGATCACTGTACCCGCTTATTTCAATGACGCCCAGCGACAAGCTACGAAGGATGCCGGGCGCATTGCCGGGTTGGAAGTGCTGCGACTGGTGAATGAACCGACGGCGGCTTCCCTTGCCTATGGCCTGGACCGGAAGCAGAACGGAATTGTCGCGGTGTACGACTTGGGCGGCGGGACGTTCGATATTTCCATCCTCAAACTGCATGACGGGATTTTTGAAGTCATCGCCACCAACGGCGACACCCACCTGGGCGGCGACGATATCGACAATTTATTGATTGCCATCGCAGTTGATGACATTCGCGGTGACTTGAAACTCGATGTCTCGAAGAATGGCGAAGTCGTAGCGACGATCCGCAAAGCTGTGATCGAAGCGAAGATCGCGTTGTCATCGCAGTCGTCAGTGAAGCTGGAAATCGAATTGCCGGACGGCAGGCATTACCTGCGGGAGATAACGCAGGAGCAATTCACACAGTTGATCCAGCCGATTATTGATCGCACTGTCGGCCCGTGCAAACAGGCATTGAAAGACGCCGGCTTAAAGCCAGAACAGATCGACGAAGTGGTATTGGTGGGTGGTTCGACTCGCATCCCCAAGGTACGTGCGCTGGTGGAGGATTTGTTCAAGCGCAAGCCGCATACCGATTTGAATCCCGACGAAGTCGTTGCCCTCGGAGCTGCGGTCCAGGCGAACATTCTTTCCGGTGGCTCTGAAGCCACTGAGAACATGCTGCTGCTCGATGTCACGCCTTTGTCCTTGGGCATTGAAGTCGCGGGTGGCGTGACTGACAAGATTATTCTGCGCAATTCGACGATTCCGGCTTCGGCTACCGAGCACTACACCACGCAGGTGGATGGGCAGACGAATGTCGCGATCCATGTTTTGCAGGGTGAGCGCGAACTGGCAAAAGACTGCCGGTCTCTGGCCCGCTTCGATCTGAAAGGCATTCCGCCGATGACCGCGGGCATGCCACGTATCGAGGTAAAGTTTCTCATCGACGCTAATGGCATACTGCATGTTTCCGCGCGTGAACAACGCAGCGGCGAGGAAGCTGAAATCGAAGTGCAGCCCAGTTACGGACTGACCGACGAACAAGTTGAAGGCATGATTCTTGAGTCCTTCGATAACGCTGAGGAAGATTTCCGGCAGCGGCAGGTGATCGAGGCGCGCAACGAAGCTGAGACCATTGTGGCGGCGCTCGAAAAAGGCAGGCAAAGTCCCGCATGGGGCGCTCTCACCAGCGATGAGAAGAGGCAGATTGCTCAGCTCGAAAGTGCGCTGAGCGAAACTCAGAATGGCGACGATTATGAGGCGATCCGAAAAGCCATCGACGCGCTTAATCAGGGAACCATGCGTCTCGCGGAATTGATGATGGACAGCGCGGTAAACACTGCGCTTAAAGGCAAAACGATGGACGATGCCGACATGGGCGAAGGGCCCACGGCGCCGCATCCCATGGCGAAAGCGGAGTTTGAGTAGCCGTCGTTGGTCATTGGTCGTTGGTCGTTGGCTGCATCGAAGAGATTTTCAGGAGCAACTATGGCTGAAGAAAAAACACAAGGCTCGGGAACGGCAACCGCCGAAATCGGAGAGAACACGGTTGAAGTGACGTTCCTTCCCGAAGGCAAGACCGTGCATTTCGAAAATGGCAAGTTGCCCTACAAGGAACACGGGAAAAAGCAGTCGCTGCTTGACGTTGCACTGAATAATGGCGTGCGCCTCGATCATGCGTGCGGCGGCAATAACGCGTGCACGACCTGCCACATCTGGGTGAAGGAAGGTGCGCAAAACATTTCCGAGATGGACGACGATGAAGCCGACCGGCTGGACATGGCTGCCGATCTCCAATTAAACTCCCGGCTTGGCTGCCAGGCAACGATTCTGAAGCCCGGCAAGGTCGTGGTGGAAATTCCGGCATGGAACCGGAATTACGTTTCGGAAGAACACTAGAAAGATGTCGTTGGTCGTGCGTCGTTGGTCCTTGGCCAACGACCAATGACGGACGACGAACGACCAAGGAGCTTTGCATGCCGAAAGAACTGACCTGGGATGATGCGGATGATATTGGGATCTCGCTCTCGGAAAAATATCCGGACATGAACCCACTGGAAGTGCGCTTTACAGATCTTCACCGCTACGTCACTGAGCTGCCGGAATTCAAGGACGATCCCAAGAAGTCCAATGAGGGCAAGTTGGAAGCCATCCAGATGGCCTGGCATTCAGAGGTTTTGGATCGCACCCAAGGCTAAAAGTTTCTATGTCATCCTGAGCGAAGTGGATTTGGACGCGAAGCGGCCAAATCCGCGCAGTCGAAGGACCCCTACTCCTATTTCAGATTTGTGATTTCAGATTGTAGATTTTGACTCTCAATCTGCAATCTAAAATCTCCAATCTAAACTCTACTTCCTGCCGCCGACGTTACCTCTTCCACGCCGGCTTCCCGTAAAAACTTCGCGGCTTCTTCCGGCGGAGTGGGATTGATGTAAAAGCCAGTCCCCCACTCGAAACCCGCGGTCTTGGTGAGTTTGGGCATGAACTCGATGTGCCAATGATAGTGATCGTTGGTGGGATCTTGTGCCGGCGAAGTATGGACCACCAGGTTGTAAGGCGGGTTGTCGAGCACGCGGTCGGCTTTGTTCAGCAAGGTCTTGAGTGCTTTCGCCAGGTTTTCAAACATGTGGGTCGAGGAATTTTCGAACGCTGATTCGTGCTGCTTGGGCAGGATCCAGGTCTCGAAGGGAAAGCGCGGCGCGTAGGGAGCTAGCGTGAGGAAATCGCTGTTCTCGGCGACCACGCGAATACCGGATTCGGTTTCCTGACGAACCACATCACAAAATACGCAGCGCTCTTTGTACATGAAGTACTGCTTGGCGCCCTCGATTTCCTCGGTCACATAGATCGGAACAATGGGCAGCGCGATCAGCTGTGAATGTGCATGCTCGAGCGACGCACCTGCGGCTTCCCCGTGGTTCTTGAAAATCAGGATGTACTTGAAGCGGCGGTCTTTCTTCAGATCGAGGATTCGATCGCGGAATGTCCAAAGCACATCTTCAATGCGCTTTGATGGAAGAGTTGCGAGGCTGGCACTGTGGTCGGGAGTTTCGATGATGACTTCATGCGCTCCAATGCCATTCATGCGGTCGAACATACCTTCGGCCTGGCGATTCAGATTGCCTTCGATGCCGAGAGCGGGAAATTTGTTGGGAACGACTCTGACGGTCCAGCCCGGCGTGTCGCGTTGCGGCGGCGGACCGCCATTTGGGTTCGGGCGATAGGCTTGGATTTCCGGCGGAGTCTTGCTTTCATTGCCATAGCAAAATGGACAGAAACCGCCCTTGAGTTTATTCGTCTCGCGAGCGAAGTCCGTGGGGCGCTTGGCGCGGTCCGTCGAAATAATGACCCATCGGCCGACGATGGGATCTTTTCTAAGCTCGGGCAATGCCAAATCCTTTCAACCGGGCCGAAGCCGTGTGTTTTATTTCAATCCGCAGGGAAGGCGTTCTGGAACAACTCAAACTGCGGCTGAGTGGATTGCTCATAATATACGCTGACTACATCGAAGCGCCACTGACACGAAGGGGCCGAGTGACGCAGGTAATCGCGGGCTACGGCGGTCAGGGCGCGGCGTTTGTCGCGGTCCACGGCGGCTTCGGCGGGTTTCACGTCGCGAGTGGTGCGGGTCTTGACCTCGATGAAGCAAAGCACGTCTTTGTCCCAACCGATCAAGTCAATTTCTCCACGGCGATGCGGAGAACGGAAATTGCGGGCCACCATGACGTAGCCATGTCGGCGAAGATAGAAGTAGGCGTCTTCTTCGCCGCGGCGTCCGGTGCGCTGGTGTAGGGGTGTAGTGTCAGGTGCGAGGGTCTTCCCTGCAATCCAATCGAGTGCTCGGAGAGTGGTGTGTGTGAGACGGCCCGACGACATGAGCGTAGTTTCGCTTCAATTGTAGGATCCGCATCGAGATTTGGATGTGACGAACCTCACAACGCCCTGGTAAGACTGTTCCAATAGCAAAAAAACAGACCTGCGGAACTGGCCCGCAGGCCCGGGTCACGCCTCCCCCGCGCGACACGATCAAACTCGTTGGATGAGCATCCATGCAGTAAGCCGAATGCACCCCACGCACAACACTTTCTCGTAGAACCCAGGCTTCGTCAAAGGACGCATGGTGCAAACATAGTTCACGCGCTAAGCTTAATGTTTACATCATGTTACAAATAGTTATCACGCGGCCTACCCCCTCCCGAAAAGGCCTGTTCGCCACGTCCAATTTTCGTGCTAAACTTTAGTTCCCCCTCAGAACCAAAATTCCATGCACACGACCGTGGTTTCGAGCCCCGTGATTCGCTTTGGTGTCTTTGAGGCCAACTTGTCCTCGGGTGAACTGCGCAAGAATGGGGCGAGGGTCAAGATCCAGGAACTGCCTTTTCGTGCCTTGAAGCTCCTTTTGAGCCGCCCCAATGAGGTGCTCAACCGCGAGGAATTCCGCAAGGCGCTGTGGCCGGATGGAGTGTTCGTTGATTTCGATCACGGCATCAGCAGCGCCATCAACCGGCTGCGAGATGCGCTGGGAGACTCCGCCGAGAATCCGCTGTTTATTGAGACGGTGGAACGCCGGGGGTATCGCTGGATCGCTCCGACGCATAGTCCGGAAATGCCGCTGCAAGAAGCGGCCCAGCCGGACATTCAAGATGTGGCCACAATTCCGTCAGTCGCATCCCCGAGAAAACGATGGATTTGGATCCTGCCGGTTTTAGCTTTGCTTCTGCTGGTATGGATTTTCCGGGCAAGCTATCGCGGCTCGAACGCAGTCGCCGCCACCTCGCCATCTTTTTCGTTGAGTTCCGGCGCTTCGCATCATCCTGCCAACCCTGAGGCCGTGGACTTATATCTGAAAGGCCGTTTCTATTGGAACAAGCGGACGCCGGAAGACCTGAACAAGGCGCTGGATTATTTCACGCAGGCCATCGTTCACGACCCCAGCTATGCGCCGGCCTACGTTGGATTGGCTGATTGCTACAACCTGATGCGCGAATACACGCTGATGCCCTCCACCGAAGCTTATCCGCGGGCTTTGGCCGCCGCAAAAACCGCCGTCGCTTTGGACGATCATTCTTCGGAAGCGCACGCCTCCGTAGCTTTCGTTTCGTTCTGGGGGATGTGGGATGCGGCCACGGCGGACAAGGAATTCCGGCGGGCGATTGAGCTCAGTCCTAACAACGCCATCGCGCACCATTGGTATGCCACTTATCTGAGCGAAGTCCACCGCTATCCCGAGGCGTTGCAGGAGATCGATCGCGCGCAGGCTCTCGACCCCAATTCGCCGTCCATCCTGGCGGACAAGGGCCTGATCCTCTGGATGACTGGCCGTCACGACGAGGCGCTGCGCCTGCTGCGGCAGATGGAAGCAGCGGAACCAGATTTTGTTTCGCCCCATCGTTATTTGAAGTCTGCCTACCGGGAAGAAGGCGAGTACTCAGGTTATTTGTCGGAGATGAGGAAAGAAGCGCTCCTGCTGCACGATAGCTCGGAGTTGGCCGAGGCCGACGCAGCCCAGAAAGGCCTGGCAGCGGGCGGGCCAAAAAACATGCTGGAAAGCCTGCTGCAAGTGCAAAAGAAATTCTATGGGAAGGGACTGGCTTCACCGTTCGATCTAGCAGAAACCTGCGCCTTGCTGGGAGACAAAGATCAGGCTTTCCAATACCTGCAAGCCAGCTTTAATACGCACAACGAAAACTTGCTGTCCCTGTCAAACGATGCTGCCTTCAACAGCCTGCACGATGCCCCTGCCTATCGCGACCTGATTGCCAGCATGAGCAAGCCAGCTCGGAACTAGTAATCAGGAACGGGCGGCGCGTACGCCCGTCCCTGAACTAGCTGCTTAGTTGGCTTTGTTCACGATGGAAATACATTCCTCGAGAACATCGACTGCAACATCCGCTTCGTCTTTGGTTACGATGAGCGGCGGCGCGATGCGGATTGTGCTTGGGCCACATCCCAGGAACAGGACTCCACGCTCGAAAGCCAGCTCGACGATACGATCGCGTTCGGCGGCGGCATACTCTTTGGTCTTTTTGTCTTTGATGATCTCGACGCCGATCATCAAGCCGCGGCCGCGAACATCACCGACAATGTTGTACTTCTTGGGCCAATCCGCCATGCGCTTCATCATGTGATTGCCGACTTCGGTGGAGTTTTCCCGCAAGTGCTCGCGCTCGATTACATCGAGTGTGGCCAAGGCTGCGGCGATGCAGACTGGGTTTCCGCCGAACGTGGAAGCGTGAGAGCCGGGGACCCAGTCCATGACGTCGGCTTTGCTGATGACGACGCCGAGCGGCATGCCGGAAGCGATTCCCTTGGCACTGCAAACGATGTCGGGATGCACGCCGGTATGCTCGATGGCCCACCATTTGCCGGTGCGTCCCATGCCGCTTTGGACTTCGTCAGCAACCAGCAGAATTCCGTGCTTGTCGCAGATGCGGCGCAGTTCCTGCATAAAGATTGTCGGAGCGACGACGTATCCGCCCTCACCCTGAACGGGCTCGACGAAAATCGCGGCGACTTCCTCGGGCGGAAGTGTGGTCTTGAAGAGCTTGTCTTCGATGAAGCGAGCGCAACCGAGCGCGAAGGCATCGGCATCCTGCGCGCCGCCTTCGCATCCACGATAGACATCGGGATAACGAACGTGCGTGACGCCCGGGACCGGAGCGCCGAAACGGCGCTTCTGCTGCGGCTTTGAGCCGGTCAGCGAAAGCGCGCCCATGGTGCGTCCGTGGAAAGCTCCGAAGAAGGCGATCACGTTTTGCCGCTTGGTGTGATAGCGGGCCAGCTTCAACGCGCACTCCACCGCTTCCGCGCCGGAGTTGCCGTAATACACTCGGTGCGGGCCGGGCATGGGCGCGATTTTCGAAAGCCGCTCGGCGAGCGTTACCAGGCTCTCGTAATAAAAATCGGTGCCCGACATGTGGATCAGCTCGCCGGCCTGCTTCTGAATAGCGGCAACGACGTCCGGATGGCAATGGCCGGTCGAAGTCACGGCGATGCCGGCGGAAAAGTCGAAGAACTCGTTGCCGTCCACGTCGGTGACCACAATGCCGCGGCCAAGCTTGGCCACCATCGGGTAAGAGCGGGTATAGGACGGCGAAATGTAGCGGGCGTCGCCCTCGAGCACGCGCTTGGCATTGGGCCCGGGCAGGGCGGTCTTGATTTTGGGTCCGATTAAGGTCTTGGTGGTCATGGAATTCTCCTAGGGGCGGTCGTTGGCCGTTCGTCGTTGGTCGTTGGCCTGGAACACTAGCTTTGCTGCGGTTGGGCAGACAAAGGCTTTAAGCCAAATTCAAATCTTTGGAAGGGATCGGAAGTTAGTCGCTACCGAAGAGGCTGGGACGCGCCTGTGAGGGCAACACTGCCAGATGGCGGCGCGGGCACACCAGAAACTGTAGCCAGCACGCGGGCAGGTGCGAATTGGGGCTTTGATAACGCATCGGTAAACATTCCTGAATTCATTATAGCTTGGCGGAGGCCGGTGCGTAACCCCCAGTTTGGGCTTTAGGCTCTGGGCGTTGGGCTCTAGGGCGTCAGATCAGATTTTGAGTTCGGGGGAATTGGTGGGATTATTGGGAACGAGAGCAGAAAGAGCAGCCGCATGGATAGTAAGAAATTAGGCCTCTTGAGCGTAACATTATCTATCGTTTCAGTCGTTCTGCTCGGAGTGATGCATCTGTTCCCTGGATTGTTTTTTATGGCGATTGTTGGTGTTCAGATAGCCACGGTTGCCTGCTCGATTCTGGCCGCACGACGAGGAAGCCAGCTCTGGTTACTCACGTCGATCTGGCCAGTGCTCTACATGGTCGTTCTGTTCATTTCGATTTTTGCGGAATGATTCAAAACAGCGGACCACCCAAATTCTCCGAATCGTAAGACTCCTTTCTCTCGTCTGTTATCTTTAAAGCTCCCCTGATTCCCATGCCCACTTCTCAGCGCCCATCAACGTGGATGGTCATCCTTGCCTTCGGACTGGTGTATGTGTTCTGGGGGGCGACCTACACGGCTATCGACATCGCGGTCGAGCGCATTCCTCCGGCGCTGATGTGTGGGGTGCGGTTTTTGATTGCGGGCGTGGTGCTGCTGGCGTATTGCGGGCTGCGCGGACAAAAGATCCGCTATAGTCCGGTGCAACTGGGACACCTGGCGATTGTGGGCATTCTGCTGCTCATGGGCGGGAACCTCACGCTGTCGTTTGCGGAAGAATATTTGCCCAGCGGACTGGCGGCTTTGCTGCTGGCTGGGACGCCGCTTTGGTTTCTGGTATTGGATTCACTACTGCTTGGCGACCATCGTATTTCGCGGCGCGGACTCTCGGGGCTGGCGCTCGGCATTGTGGGGACGGCGGTGTTGATCTGGCCGCAGTTGGTGTCCACCACCAAGCTGGGACACAAAGAGTTGATATTTTCTTTCGCGCTGATGGGCGGATCGTTCAGCTGGGCGCTAGGTTCGGTGCTCTCCAAACGCTGGCAATCTGGGGCCCCGTCGTTTGCCGCGACCGCCTGGCAAATGATTTTCGCGGGGCTGGCAAATTTGATCTATGCCGCGTTCAACGGCGATTGGTCGCGCGTGGTGTGGACGCCGCGCGGACTGGGCGCGGTCCTGTATCTGATTATCTGTGGATCATGGATCGGCTATACCGCGTACATCTGGCTGTTGGCGCACGTTCCCACGTCGAAAGTTTCGACTTATGCGTATGTGAATCCAGTGGTAGCGGTTTTTCTGGGATGGCTGGTGCTGCATGAAAAAGTGGACGCGTATATTCTGACGGGTAGCGCGATTGTGATTGCGTCGGTCGCACTGGTCACCAGCGCGAAGGTTAAAACACGTACGGTCGCGGAAGAAATGCCTGCGGTGGAAGCTGCGGGCTGAGTGATTTTAGATTGTGGATTTTAGATTGCAGATTTTTCTGAGAGCTGGAAATTGGATAGTGGCTTATTTCAAAATATATCGAGGTCATCCCGAAGACCCGGCGCTTTTCAGCCGGGCGAGGGATCTCGCGTGGACCACAGCGCATTTTCGCCCCGCGCAAGATCCTTCACAAGCTCAGGATGACACTTTCTAATTTGAGACAATAAATTCCAAAGTCAACCACTACCGGAATCTGAATGGCGAATTGCATTACTTGCGGACGACAACTGGCGCCATCCCCTTTCGGGGAACAACTAACGTGTGTCCCGGCCTGCCGGACTTCCGCGATTGACGCACGAACCGGATATGCCCCCGATGCTAGCCCGGCCCCTCGTGCGGTTGCTCGCAAGCGTCCGCCGGTCACTACCATTCTGGTTGGGATCAACGTGGCCGTTTATGCGGCCATGGCATTGTCTGGAGTTTCGCCAACCAATCCAACCATTCCAGATTTGCTGAAATGGGGCGCCGACGCCGGGCCGCTGTCCTTGCACGGAGAACCCTGGCGGATGTTGACGTCGAACTATGTTCATATTGGGATCATCCACATTGCGCTTAACATGTGGTGCCTGTGGAACCTGGGCGGCTTGGCAGAACGGGTTTTCGACCGCTGGACATATTTCCTGATCTATACAGCTTGCGGACTCGCCGGAAGCCTGGCGAGTTTGTGGTGGCATCCCATGGTGGTGGGAGCGGGTGCCTCGGGCGCAATCTTCGGGATTGCTGGAGCTTTGATTGCCGCTCTTTATCTGGGAAAGCTGCCAGTCCACCCGCAAGCTTTGCGCGGCACTCTAAAGAGCCTTCTGACCTTTGCCGGATACAATTTGTTTTTCGGGGGAGTGGTTCCGGGAATTGACAACTCCGCCCACATCGGTGGACTGATCTGCGGATTGGCGGTAGGCGCAGCTCTGGCTAAACATTTGACGGCCCCGCCCGAGGTCCGCAACGGCTGGAGAAATGGAGTGCTTTTTGTAGCGGCCATTGTGCTGGCGGCGGCGTTCTTTTTTCTTAAACGTGCTTGAGTTGGTTGCAAGGGCTACTTCGTAGCCTCTTCGTCCTCGTCGTTGTCGCCGTTCAGCAGGTCAACCGCGTGTCCGCGCACTGCGTAAGTGAACTTCTCTTGCTTTCCATCCTTTGGGACAAACGTGACGCGAGAAGGTTGACGCTGCCATGCTGGGGCTGGGCACTCGGAGTCGGGCGTCTCATCGGCCCCTGCGTCTCCCATTGCCTTCTTTAGAATTGGTTTGCGGCGTCCCAGTTGCGCCACCATCGCATATAGTTTCTTTCCATCATCGGAGACGCCGCAGTAGGAAACATAGTCGCGATACCAACTGGCGGCAGAATAGTAGGGGTCGAATTCTGGCAGGCTGATCTGCGAAACATGGCCGGAGACGCGGTCTACCAGCAGCCATCCGCCGCGTTCCCATCGCCAGTGTGGAGTTGAGTTCGCCTCTTCGGGCAATGCATCGTTGAGCCGGAAGGCCCGTCGCACCACAAACAGCCTGTCAGTAACATCATGCGGAATACCCAAGGCGAATTCTTTGAGACGACCGTCTATGAAGAGCGCGCGAACTTTCAGGTCCACCGGCTGGCCGTCATCGGGTCCGGTAAACCATTTGACTGTGGTCCACTTGCCGAAGCTGATGACGTGGGGCTTAGTTGCGGCTCGAGTGGTTGTTAGCAAAAGAAAAAGCGAAAAAATGCTGAGGAGCAAGCGCATGCGCATGATCGAAGGTAGGCACGGTGAAGGCAGAAACACAAGGGCAGATGACACAAGAATGACGACTGTGGTTCCGAATTGGGAAGCGACTATTGACCATGGTTCTTGATGGTTTTTGCAAAAGGCAGGAAGTTGACAAACCTGGGCTCCACTATTAGCTTCTTGGGTGCTTGGAATTGGACTCGCTGAGGACGTATGAATCCGTTGACGATAGCCCGCACTGCATTTTTCGTTCTGCTCATGGCCGCGATGGCCGCTGGCGGCGATGAGACATCCCCCACCGTGCAGAAGGGGGTGCCCGACTATCAGAAGGGGACGATTGTTGCAAAAATCTCGGCTGGGAACCCGGCTTATGAATTGAGGGGTCCCGGAATACACGTTCAGATTAGCAATTGCGGAGATTTCCAGGCAGAACAAGCCGTGGACTATCGCGTGGAAGGCGAGAAAATCTATATTCGCCGGGAGAACGGCAAAGAGTACAAGTGCGGCATAGAAGCCACGTACAGCAACGATGCGGACGCCGCCGCGGCCGACAAAGCAAAGCTTACCTATAAGCAAGGGACGATCATCGGTTGGACGATCCGGGTTGACACCAAGGTCGGAGGCAGTGTTCTGGGTGGTTCTGGCTCCATCGGGAGCCATGCGGCTTACACCTGGGTCTACGAGCTGAAAGGCTCTGACCTGATCTACCAGATTACGAATTGCGGATCTTTCCAGGCGGGTCATTACGCGCCTGGGCAGGTCGTGGCCTATCGGATCGACGACTCTGACGAGGATGACATGAGGGTGTACATACACCGCGAGAATGGCAAGGAATATAACTGCCAGATGATGGGGGCTAAGACCGCCGACACCTCCGCCGCGCCTGCTTCCGCCAAGCCCTAGCGCGCACAGGCCATCGTCGAAAAGATATTGATTGCTCTATTCTTGCGTCTATAGGAAACTGTGGGCACATTTTTAGAAGAGATCCATACGGATAACTAGAGAGTAACCAGTGACCCGAACCTTGGAGCCCCTAGCCTATAGCATTGTTTTGCCCGCTTACAACGAGAGCGCGCGAATTGGGGAAAGCCTCGAAAAGATCATGGCCCATGTCGCCGCACGCGGCTGGGATGCGGAAGTGATCGTGGTCAACGATGGCTCCAGCGACTCAACCGCGCGGATTGTGTTGGATCTTGCCAGGCACAATCCAGCGCTACGCCTGATCGAGAACCCAGGGAATCGCGGCAAGGGTTACAGCGTACGCAACGGCATGCTGCGGGCGCGCGGGGACATCCTGCTATTCAGCGACGCCGATCTTTCCTCGCCCATCGAAGAAGCCGTCAAGTTGTTTGCTGCTATTGCTGAGGGGGCCGATATCGCGATCGGCTCACGCTGGCTGCGGCCCGAACTCCAAACCCAACGGCAACCCTTGCAGCGTCAGTTCCTGGGGAGGCTTTTCAACCTGGCGTTGCGCACCATTCTCGGATTGAATTTCAAAGACACGCAATGCGGATTCAAAGCCTTTACCCGGCAAGCGGCGCAGGCAATCTTTCCGCTGCAAAGGATTGAACGCTGGGGATTCGATCCGGAAGTGCTTTACCTGGCGAAGAAACTCAGCTTTTCGATCAAGGAAGTCCCGGTGTTATGGTCACATCGCGAAGGCACCCGCATCAATCCGCTGCGCGACGGTATCCGGATGTTTGGCGAGGTGCTCAAGATTCGCTGGAACGCAATCTGCGGGAAATACGCCACCGCCCGCGTGCAACCCCATATTTTATGAGGCTGCGGCAAGGTGGGTTGGTACCACAGGTTCAGTAGTCACCCCTACTCCTGGTTTGAAAGTCAGCGTCATTTCCGGCGCACACTCTTCACACAGCCAAAAGAATTCAATGCGATGGGAGTCGCGCTTCATTCCTGGATCGGTGATTCCTGGGTCGGTGCCGAAGGTGGAATGGTCAGTTACCGCACCGGCCACAGCCATGCGAAAGAGCCTGCCCTCATGCAGGTAGCGAAAGCGGGCGGCGCAGCCCGGGTTGGCGCACTTCGAAAGCATTCTGCCTCCCCATCGGGCGGGGAACTTCTCTTACAAGAAAATTCTACTCCTATTTTTCGGATGCAATCTATTCGCGCAAAAGAATTTTGCGAAAAAACTTCTTGGCCCCGTACAAAAATGGGAAGGAAAGATTTCAGAGGAATGCTGCCATGTGATTTCTTAGAGACCTTGGCGGATTTCTTGGCGTCCTTTGCGGTTAAAGTTTATGACAAGCTTTTAACCGCAAAGTTCGGGAAAGTGAAGCAAAGGTCGCAAAGATGGCAACCTCACTGCTTTGTCGCCGAAGTTGGGACGGCGACTTTGGCCAGTTCTTCAACTGCTTCTGCGACTTTACGTCCCATTTCCTGGGTATTGAGGGCGGTCTGGCCGGGTTTTGCCAGGTCGCGGGTGCGATGTCCCGCTGTCAGGACGCGGGTCACTGCCGATTCAATGCCCGCGGCTTCCGCTTCTAATTGAAAAGAGTGGCGCAAGAGCATGGCGGCGGAGACGATCGCGCCTAGGGGATTGGCAATGCCGCGGCCGGCAATGTCGGGAGCGGAACCGTGGATCGGCTCGTAGAGACCGACCGTCCCGCCAATGCTTGCCGAGCCCAGCACGCCGAGCGATCCCACGATCGCCCCGGCTTGATCGGAGAGAATGTCGCCAAACATGTTCTCGGTCAGCAGGACATCGAACTCGGTAGGCTTGGCCACCAGCGCCATGGCCGCCGAATCCACGTACATGTGGGATAGCTGCACTTCGGGATAGTCCGGCGCGATGCGAGTCACGACATCACGCCAAAGCTTGGAAGTATCGAGAACATTGGCCTTGTCGACCGAAAGTAGCTTGCGACGTCTGGTCTTGGCCAAGCCAAAGGCCACGTGAGCGATGCGTTCGATTTCCGGCTCTGCATAGCGCGTGGTGTCGATCCCCACGCGTTGGCCTGCTGATCCGGTGATGGAGCGTGGCTCGCCGAAATACAGGCCTCCAAGCAGTTCACGCACGATCAGGACATCCGTGCCGCGAACGATTTCGGGACGCAGTGGCGAATATTCTTCCAGTGCCGGAAAACAAATCGCTGGACGCAGATTGGCGAATACTCCCAGTTCCTTGCGCAGCCGCAACAATCCCCCCTCGGGCCGAAGCTGGCTGGGATATTTGTCGAAAGCCGGACCGCCCACCGCCCCAAGCAGTACGGCACCGGAGGACAAGCACGCCTGTAAGGTATCGTCGGGTAAGGGGTTGTTGCTGCTGAGGAGGGCCGCGCCGCCGACGTCTTTGGTGGTGATGCGAAGGTCATGCCCGAAAACCTGGGCCACAACTTCAAGGACGCGCACAGCTTCGCCGGTCACTTCCGGCCCGATGCCGTCACCGGGAAGAATCGTCAAGTTGAGTCGCATGGCTTTCAATTATTGCAGAAATGCAAGTGGAACGTTACGCGGAAAAGCAATCTCTGCCTGGAGATGATCTGCATCGGGAACGTCCGTTTCTAAACGCCCCAGAGGTAATCTTCCTGGTCGCTGTGATGGTCGGTCATCGGCTTCAAAGGCAGGGTGGCGGCGCTGAAGTCGGTGGGTAGAGTCACCGGAAACGCCTTCTGGAAAGCTTCTTCGGTCTTGGTCTCTCCGGCGGCCGCTGCCGCGGCTTGGGCGGGTGTCTGCCGGGCGCCGTGAACTTGCCGGATAAGATCCAGCAAATCGTGGTCGTGCACATGTTTGATTTCGTCGGCGAGAACCACGAACCTGCGATAGATGTCATCGAGTTCCCGGCGATCAAATTGATAGCCCAGCTGCTCGCAGCGCAGGCCCAAAGCGTGACGTCCCGAGTGCTTGCCCAGCACCAGCTTGGAATCCGGCACACCGACCGATTGCGGCGTCATGATTTCATAGGTCAGCCGGTTCTTGAGCATGCCATCCTGATGGATGCCGGCCTCATGAGCAAACGCGTTGCGCCCGATGATTGCTTTGTTCGGCTGCACCGGAACACCGGTGATTTCGCCGAGCAACTGGCTGGCCGGAAAAAGGTGCTCGCTGACCACGCCGGTGTCGTAAGCATAGCGATCGGGACGAACCCGCAACGCCATGACAATTTCTTCCAACGAAGCGTTGCCGGCGCGCTCGCCGATGCCGTTGATGGTGCATTCCACCTGGCGCGCCCCGGCAGCAACTGCGGCCAAAGTGTTGGCGACCGCGAGGCCTAGATCATTATGGCAGTGGGCGGAAATCGTGACCTTCTCGATTCCACGCACTCGCTGCCGGATGTTCTGGATCAGCTCGCCGAATTCCGCGGGGACGCTGTATCCCACGGTGTCGGGAATGTTTAATGTGGTCGCACCTGCTTCAACCACGGCCTCCAGCACTTGAAACAGAAATTCAGGGTCGGTACGAGTCGCGTCCTCGGGCGAGAATTCCACGTCATCACAGAACGATTTTGCCAGACGGACAGAATCGCGGGCCTGTTCCAGGCACTGCTGGCGTGTAAGCCGCAGCTTGTATTGCAAGTGGATGTCTGAAGTGGCGAGGAAAACGTGGATGCGCGGACAAACCGCGCCGCTCAAAGCCTGCCAGCCGCGTTCGATGTCGGCGCGGGTGGCGCGGGCCAGGGCGGCAATCACGGGACGCGGAACCGCAGCGGCAACCGCCTGAACAGCCGCGAAATCGCCCTGCGATGCAATGGGGAAGCCTGCCTCGATGACATCCACGCCCAGGCGGTCGAGCTGGTGAGCCAGACGCAGCTTCTCCTGCACATTCATGCTGCAACCCGGCGACTGCTCGCCATCGCGGAGAGTGGTGTCGAAAATCTTGATGCGCGCTTTTTCCATGCCCAGGACCTCCCAGGATACAGACTTTCCATGGTACGGGAACTTGCGGGTGAAAGCAAAGCTTATATTCTTTACATTATCATTAGCTCAACTTATCATCATAAGCGCAACTGATGGCCGCTGAAGTTTTGCTAAAGGGCTTCTGCCATGGACCTGGCGCAACTCGAAGTATTTCTTGCCGTAGCGCAGGAACGCCGCTTTTCCCGGGCCGCTGATAAGCTCCACCGCACCCAGTCGGCTGTCAGCCAAACCATCCACAAGCTGGAAGAGGAAATCGGCGAACCGCTGTTTGACCGTTCTTCGCGTGAAGGTCTGTTGACGGACGCGGGACGCGTTCTCCAGGAATACGCCGAGCGCTTGCTGAACCTGCGGAGCAACGCACAAGAAGCATTGGTCGAGTTACGCGAGTTGCACAAGGGCACGCTGGCGATCGCCGCCAACGAGTTCACCGCGCTTTATCTGCTGCCGGTGCTGGCCGAATTCCGGCGCTTGCATCCCATGATCCGGGTGATGGTGAATCGGGCGCTGGGCAGCCACATTCCCGACGACGTTCTGCAACATAATTCCGAGCTTGGCGTACTTACCTATCATCCCGAAGAATCGCAGCTGGCTTCCGTCGTGGTCTATCTGGACGAACTGATCTTGGTTGTGCCGCCAAAGCATTCGTTGGCGAATGACACCGAGGTCAGCATCCGGCAGTTGGGCGCGGAGTCCTTCGTTGCCCACATTGTTTCGTCGCCCTATCGCGAAAAAGTGATTCAGGCATTCAAACGCCACAAAACGCCCCTGCACATGGACATTGAACTGCCCACGCTCCAGGCCATCAAGCGTTTTGTGGCCATGGGAAATGGGGTGGCGTTCCTGCCGGAAATCAGCGTGGAAACGGAATTGGCCCGCGGTGAACTGGTGCGGATTGCGGTGAAGGAATTCAAATTCCACCGCAAACTGCGGCTGGTGTATCGGAAATCGGCCAGCCTTTCCCACGCCGCCCGGGCTTTTCTGAAAGTAGCGGAGGCGATCGCAGTCGAGCAAAAAGGAAGCTATCGCTTCCAGCGAGAGCACTGATCCTCCCGATGGTAGATCCGAAAACCGCCGAGCTGCGCTCGGCGGACGGGTCAGAGACCCGTCCCCACACATTGTTTAGATGGTTTTAGCTGAAAGCTGACGGCTGATGGCTGACAGCTGCTCTCAGGCGAATTGTTGCTGGAACGAACCGATCGCCAGCTCCACAGTGGGATGGACTTCGAACACCGAGGCGAGCCTGGTGAGTTCGAATACGCGGCGAACATGATAGGTGGGAGCGACAAGTTTGACTGAGCATCGACTGGCTACAGCTCGTTTGTGCAGGACCACAAACTCCCCCAGGCCGGCACAGTCGACCATCTCTACTCCGCTAAGATCGAGCACCAGATGGCGAAACTCCGGCATTAATCTCGCGATTCTGTCAGACAGCGCAGCCGCTTCATCCCGATAGACGATTCGCCCCTGGCAAACCACAATGGTCACATTCTCGGCGAGACGAATTTCCAGGTCCAGTTTCAACTTTCGTGGTTTCGCCACCCGGACAGTCACCGGCTCTTCACACAATACGCAATTGGACATTTCGCTCATAGAGTTCATCTTACTGGTTAGACGACGCAGAATGAGTTCCGGCTGCATTAAAAATGAGTTAAATGCGTGACTAAGGTACCAAAGGCGGAACTTTCTTTATGCCGACCAAGTGCGGTCTGCATCTAAAATGGAATCACAGCATTTCAACACCCATAGGAGAGATATTTGCATGCAGAAATTTCTTGGAATTGCTTTTGCTCTTTTATTTCTAACCGCGGCAGGGTTCGCGCAAGCTCCAACCAGTGGAAACGTGTTCATTGGATATTCTTACAATCGGGCCAATTTCTCGGGTGACGGAGTCAACCTGAGCGGCTGGACGGGTGCGGTGGAGGGCAAGGTCGCGCCCTTTCTCGGCATGGTCGCCGACCTCAGCGGAGAATATGGATCCGGCATTAGCCAACATAACGTTTTGTTTGGGCCACGGGTATCGGCTTCGGTCGGGCGGATCAGGCCTTTTGCCAATGTCCTATTCGGTGTCTCGCACGTGAGCGGAGGCGGAGCTTCCGATACCTCTTTCGCCGATGCCATCGGCGGCGGCATCGACTACAAGCTGGTCAAACCGATTGCATGGCGGTTCCAGGGCGACTTGTTACAGACCCGTTTCTTCAGCGATACGCAGAATGATTTTCGCTTCTCCACCGGCCTTGTCATTCACTTTTGAAACAGAAGCGGCGATAGCAGCGATTTAAGTTTCCCAGTATTTATGGTCGCGCAGGAAGAAGTTCTTGTTCCAGAAATTGAACGCGGTGGCGAGAAATAGACGCGCCACGCGGGCGTGCCCCATTTTCTGAAATCGGCGATTCGTCGTGTACACGCCACCGCGGACAATTCCAAATTTGGTTCTCGCCACCTGCTTGCTTAAGTGGTAGTCCTCGGCGAAGTGAATGCGCTCGTCGAAACCTCCCAGCTCATCGAAGCGATGCTTATCAAACAGCATGAACATGCCCGTACTAAAAGGACGATGCAGGCGGGAAAGATACTGAAAAAGATCGTTGCCGGTGTAGAGCAACTTATCGGCGAAACTCCCATCGCGGCACAAAATATTGGTGGTCACGCAATGCAGTTTCTTACTCTGCGCGAGTTCAACCGCTCGGCGTATCAGAGATGGCGATGCCAACTCTATGTCTGCATCGAGAAACAATACGTAAGGTGTATCGGCCAACGCGGCCCCGGCGTTGCGGCCGGCCGATGGTAGACCACCCGGAATCACGCTGACGTTGAGAGAAGCTCGAAATCCTTTTACAACTTCGGGAGTGCCATCGGTCGAATTGGCATCAGCTACCAACACCCTCGTATTCCGCATCTTCGAATAATCCTGATTCGCCAGTGACTTCAGCAAATTCGGGATCAGTTTCGCTTCGTTCTTCGCCGGAATCACGATCGTCAGTTCGCTCGCGGTATTCATGAATTTGCACTCCCTCTTCGCCGATGATGATGTAGGAAGGCTTGGCATCGACCCAGCCACCTGAGTTGTAATAGTCAATGCCATCCTGTGCACAATGCATCGCTTGGTGCGTATGGCCACAAAAAATGCGGTCCGCGCCATGCGTGCGGGCGTGGGACAAAGCACCCGAGGTCACCTTCGGCGAGAGCCGCAGCCAGCGCGTGTTCAGGCGGTCAATCGTCCGGGCCAAGGGCTTGCCTTTGAAATCGAGTTTCTGCAACTGCAAATAGAGCCGCGTCCCCAGATAATGGAACTTCATGTTATTAATGCCGAACCGGTCGAACTGGTGGCCGTGGATCGCCAGGTGCCGCAGCCCAGCATACTCCCACTTGTATTCCTGATACACCTTCACGCCAACCAGGTGTGACATGACATCAGTCAGTCCCTGGTCGTGGTTCCCTTCCACCCACACTACTTCAATATTGCGTTTGGGATTGGAAAGCTTGCGAATGTATCCGAGAAATTTCCAGTGTTCTTTGGTGAGACGGCCGAAATTCAGGTCGGCAAAAATATCTCCCAGCAGGATCAGCCGCCGGAAGCGGTTTTCCTTCAGGACGCGGGTGGCCCCATGGGCGCGGCTGGTTTCCGCTCCCAAATGCACGTCGGAAAGGATCAGCGTGTCATATGGAGGCCGATCCACTGGCATGTCCATACTAAATTTGTAGTGGAAGCGTGTTACAGGAAGATGAAAACTGCACAAATATTAGTGCATAGGTAACCAGCAGGTAACCTGCTTTATTTCGAGGGTGGGACGTACTCGGCGGGCAGCGCGGCGCCACCACTAAAGAAGTACTGCTCCATTTGCTTTACGATGACTTCCTGATCTTCTCTGCGGGCCGGGTTCAGGCGGTATTCGTTGAGCAGCATCTTGCAGAATTCCGTCCAGCCGTTCCAGGCTTCCTGGGAGACGTTGTTATAGACCTTTTGGCCCAGCTCGGAATCGAAAGGAGGTTCGTCTAATCCGGGGAGTTCTTTTTGCAGCTTTACGCAAAAAACCTTGTGTTCTGCCATAACTTTCCTCGCAACGGGGCCGCACAAAAATTATCTCACAGAGGGCGGCTTCTGGTATTCCAAGAGGGGTCTGCTCGAGGGATTCGCAGAAGGTTCTTCTTTTGCGCCCTTTGCTTTCCTTGGCGTCCTTTGCGGTCAAGAGCTCTTAACCGCAAAGGGCGCAAAGTCAACGCTAAGAACGGAAAGGAAGAACGTTCAATGCGGACTTGCTGTTTGCTCAAACCTGCAAAACGTCGCCTTCGCGGGCCACGAGTTCGTACAGCACGGGGTTCACAAAGAAGCCGATGAAAAGCCGCGAGATCAACCCAGCAACAATCACGATGGCGAACGGCCTCTGCGTATCCGAGCCGATGCCGGTGGAAAGCGCAGCGGGTAGCAGGCCGAGGCACGCCACCAGCGCCGTCATCATAATAGGACGCAGCCGCAGCAGCGACGCTTCCCGCGTGGCTTTGCGAATGTCCATGCCTTCTTGCCGCAGCTTGTTGATGTAGGAAACAAGGATGACTGCCGTCTCCACCGAAACACCCAGCAGGGCCAGGAGTCCCAGCACAGAGGAGACGCTGAACGGAGTGTGGGTAAGCTTCAACGCAACCAAGGCCCCC
This sequence comes from Terriglobales bacterium, assembly GCA_963762965.1. Taxonomy (GTDB): domain Bacteria; phylum Acidobacteriota; class Terriglobia; order Terriglobales; family Acidobacteriaceae; genus DATBAX01. The sequence goes on along the minus strand of CAVXME010000001.1, from coordinate 1,799,353 downwards.
ACCGGTTCAGTCATGATAACGCCGAGGGCAATCGTGACGGGGAATTTGAAATTTCCATACAGCGCGAACAGGATCATGAAGATCAGCACGATGGCTAGTGGCCCAATGAATGAAAGCTGCGATCGGGCTTCGAGAAATTGGCTGTATTCGCCGCCCCAAGCGAGCCAGTAGCCCTGCGGTAGCGAAACCGCTTTATCGACCGCCTTCTGTCCGTCCTGCACTGCGCGCGCCAGATCGCGCCCCTCGATGCTGTACTGCACTCCGATGTAGCGGGAATTGTCCTCCCGGTAAATGAACGAGGCACCGTTCCCCTGCGTGATCTTGGCGAGCTGGCTCAACGGAATCTGCTGTCCATCCGGGGTACCGACCAGCAAATTTCCAATGTCACTTGCGCTGCTGCGAAACTGGGGCTGCATGCGCACCACAAGATCGAACAACTTTTCTCCCTGGATCACTTGGGTCGCAGCTTGACCGCCCACTGCGGCTGAGATCACAGCTTCCACGTCGGCGACGTTGATTCCATAGCGGGCAATTTTCTCGCGATCCACATCAATCAGCAGACTCGGCTGGCCAAGTTCGCGGACCACCGTCAGGTCGGTAAAGCCCGGGACCTGCGCCAGGATATTCTTGATCTGCACAGCTTTGTCCTGAAGAACATTGAGATCTTCGCCGTAGATTTTGACCGCCAGCGAGCTTTTCAGTCCGGTCAGGGCCTCATCAACGGCGTCTTCCGCGGGCTGAGTGTAGTTAAAGATGATCCCCGGAAACGCGGTCAATTTCTTGTTGATCGCCGCGATCAACTTTTCCTTGGTATCGGTATCGCCGGCCCACGACTTGTCGTTGTAAGCTTTCAGACCGACATAGAACTCGCAATTAAAAAATCCCGTTGAGTCCGTTCCGTCATCGGGGCGGCCCAACTCCGAGCCCACTACCGTGACCTGCGGATAAGACATCAGGATGTCGCGTATTTGCGGCGCGATGTTACTGGCTTCCTCAAACGAAATCGTGTACGGCATGGTCGCCCGCACCCAAAGCGCACCTTCATCAAGATGAGGCATGAATTCGCCGCCGATAAAAGGAACCAGCAACAAGCAAGCTCCGAAAATTAAGGTCGCGATCAGCAACGTGAGCTTGGGACGTTCCAGCGCCCAATCCAATTGCTTGGCGTACTTATCTTTCATCCATTCGAACGCGCGATTGGGTTTTTCCTTTACTCCGCCCTTAAACCAATACCAGGCCAGCACCGGGACTAGCGTAAGCGTAAGAATCAGCGCCCCCACCAGCGCAAACGACATGGTCTCGGCCATGGGATGGAACAATTTCCCTGCTGGGCCGCTCAACGCATAGATAGGCAAGTACCCGGCAATGATGACCGCCACCGAATAAAAAATCGGACGGTCCACATCTTTCGCCGCCGCCTGAATGACTTCGCTGAGGTTGTACTCCTGGCCCGAGCGCAGCGCCAGCTCGCGATAGATGTTTTCCATCATCACCACGGTGCCGTCAATCACAATGCCAAAGTCGATGGCGCCGATGGAGAGTAGATTCGCAGCGACATCGTGCGCATGCAGCACAATGAAGGCAAACAAAAGCGAAAGCGGGATGGTCAGCGCAACGATGACGGCCGCCCGGAAACTGACTAGGAAGAAAATCAGGACGATCAGCACCAGCAGCATGCCGCGCAGCAAATTGTTCTCCACCGTGCTGGTGGTCAGCCCGACCAATTCGCTGCGATCGTAATAGGGATAAATCTTGACGTCCTTGGGAAGGATCTGCCGATTGAGTTCTTCAGTCTTGGCCTCAACTCCCTTCAGCACCGTCTGCGTCTGCGCACCGCGCAGCATGAGGATGACGCCTTCCACCGCATCATCATTCTTCTGAAAACCGAACTCGCCCAGGCGCGGCGCATTGCCAATCACAACGTCGCCGATGTCCCGCACCCGAATGGGCACACCTTTATTGGCGCCGACAACAATCGCGCCAATGTCTTCGGTGTTCCGCACCAGTCCGATACCGCGCACATAATAAAATTGCCCGCCTTGCGAGTAGAACCCGCCGCCCGCATTGGCATTGTTCGCAGTCAGGGCCGTGATCACCTGCGGGACGGTCAAGTGATACCCGTAGAGGCGGGAGGGGTCGAGCAATACCTGATACTGCATGACCGTGCCGCCGAAACCGGAATCATCGGCCACGCCGGGAACGGAACGGTAGGCTCGCTCCACCACCCAATCCTCAATCGTCTTCAGTTCTTGCGGACTGCGATCGGGACTTTGGATCACATAGCGATACACCAAACCGCTGGGACTAAACAGCGGGGATATGGTGGGTGTTATTCCAGTGGGAAGAGTGGCCTGGGCCAGCCGCTCAAAAACAATCTGGCGAGCAAAATAATCGTCGGTGTTGTCTTCAAAAGTCAGGATCAGGTCGGACAGACCGTACAGAGAGATGGACCGCATCACCACCATGTGGGGAACGCCGTTCATCTCCAGTTCGAGAGGAAGCGTGACCAGGCGTTCCACTTCTTCCGCGGCATGGTCGGGCCACTGAGTGACGATTTCGACTTGCGGAGGAGAAAGATCGGGATAGGCGTCCACCGGCATGCGCCGGAACGACATGATGCCGCCGATGGTAATGAACGCGGTCAGCATCAACACCAGGAACCGCTGACGCAGCGCAGCTTGGACGATTCGGTGAATCATTCAGAGGTTGACCGTGGCTTGATGCCGTTCCCTGGCGGCATTCCCCAATTCTTCATTTCAGCGCTGCAACTCATTCGCGAACTGTAGAAACAGACTGCCATCACCGACCACACGATCGCCCGGCTTCAATCCACCGGTGATCTGCGTCTGCCCTTGCAGGCTTTCTCCCAACGTCACCGAACGCATGCCAAACTGGTTCGAAGCATTCTCGGCGTAAACGAAAGGCTGGTTTACGTTGTCCCGCAGAATCGCCGAGTCCGGGACAGCAATAGCATTCGGGATCGTGCCGGCTTTGACCACGGCGGTGACGTACATGTCTTTCTTCAGTTTCTGGCCAGGATTCTCGGTGTCAATGCGGGCTTGCAGAGTTCGCGTGGTTGGATCCAGTGAAGCGGCAACATAAGAGATGCGCCCGTGGAAAACCTGAGGGTACGTGTCGGTCTGAATTTCAACCGAGTCTCCGATTCGCACATACGGCAAATCTTTCTGATAAATGTTCACCAGCACCCAGACATTGCTGGTATCAGAAATCATGAAGCACTGCGTGGTAGCGGGCTGGATCAACTGCCCCACGGAAACATCCTGCTCCACCACTTCGCCGCCGATCGGAGCCAGCACCGGAACTTCAAACGAGGGTGGGGATTTCACCAGGGCGTCGGGGTCGGTAATGCCCATTACCTTCAAAGCTGCTTCTGCCGATGCCAAATCTCCGCCTGCCTGCACTTCGGCGGATTCGGCTTGCTCCACATTTTGTTCGGCGATGGCGTGATGTTCGTATAAATCTTGGGCTCGAGTATTGGCTTTTTGTGCCAGAGCATAAGCATCTCGGGCTTTTAGAAAGTTAGTGCGCAGCTGCGAGTAATCCGGGCTGGCCACATATAACATGGGCTGGCCTTTCGTGACTCTTTGCCCGGGAACCACCGCGATCCGGCTTACCGGCCCGCTCACTTGCGTGATCACCGGCGTGGTGCGGAAGTTGTTGTAGGCCACCGCGCCGGTCAATCGCAGACTCCGAGTCAGGCTGGTGGGCTGGATGGTCAGCACCTGGACATGCGACATCTGGTCCTGGGGAATGGTAAACAGTGTAGGACTACTGTCGGAATTGGAGTTCTTGGCGGCGACGTCAGAACCTGATCCGCCGCAACCGCTACCTGCCAGCAGCACGGCTATGGCAGCGATGACCAGTGACGGCGTCTCCAAGCCAGTTCGATAAAATTTCATGGAAGGTTCCTTGTTCCGACCGCTTCTTTGAGCTGCTCGATGGCAGTCATGTAAGAAGCCAAAGCTTGACGATAGGCCAACTGGGTGGCCCGGTTGCTGCGCTCCGCATCAAGAAAGTCCAGCAGGCTGGCCGCACCGCGTTTGTAGGCATATTCGCTGATGTCGCGTGAGTCCTGGGCTTGTTTCAAATATCCAGACGTATAAAGTTGTACCACTTCGTCGTTGCTCTTGACCGCTTCGTAAGCGTTGGCCACGTCCGAAGCAACGGTATCGCTGGCCGCCAGTTGCATTTCCTGCGCCTGGGTCAGGGCATAGCGGGTGCGCGCCAGTTCTCCCTGATTACGATTGAAAATGGGTAATTCGAAACCTACGAAGATGGATGCGGTATTCTGGGCCGACACGTGGGAAAAATCGTAAGTTCCGTTGACGTCAACCTTGGAGTTGGCTTTGGCGAGTTGGATCTGGCTCTGGGCCGCGGTCACGCCCAGCACTGCGGCGCGAAAGTCGGGACGCTCATTGAGCGCCTTGGCCTGCAAGTCCTCTTCGTTTACTTTGAGCGGCTCATAGGTCAGATCGCCCATCACATCGTAGTCGGCGGGTACCCCGTCATATCCCAGAAATTGCCGCAACGCCACCAAGGCTTGTCTTTTCGCCAGGCGGGCGGACGATACGTCAGTTTCAAACTGCAACAGTTGCAGCTTGATCTTGAGATAGTCCCCTTCACCAATGTATCCCGCTTTAAATTGCGCTTCGCCGATATCCACGGTTTGCTGAAAGCTTTTCAAGTCCTGGAGGGCAAACTCCAGGGTCGATTCCGCCAGCAAAACACTGATGAACTGCTGTCCTACGTTAAAGGCCAAAGTCCGTTCGGCGTCGGTGGTTTGAGATTTCGTGACCGCTGTCTGATCGCGGGCTGCCTGCAACCGCGCTTGCCGTTTACGTCCCCGCTCAAACAGATATCCGATCCCGATATCAAACTGCTGCGTGACGTTCAGGTTGTCGACAGAAAAATCGCCGGGACTAAAGAAGGGAATAAATTGCGAATCGGCTCCCAGAGTTGGGTTAGGCCGCAGGTTGGCGGTAATTTCCTGCGCCTGATTCTGCAAAACCAAAGTCCGCTGCGCCTTGATCGCGTGATTGTGGGCCAGCGCCAGATCAATCGCCTGATCAAGGCTGACGGTTGTCGGGCTTTGACCCCAGCCGGCTCGCGTCAGCAAAAAAAAGGTCGCCACGAAGGCGGAAACCCGGAAGTACTTTAAGCGCATAGAGATCAAGTCAAAGCACCATTCGCACTGGTGCAATCCGACAAAAACATTGTAATGCGAAATAGTTGGCCAACAAGCTGTTCAAATTGATATAGATGCGGAATTCCAAGCCGGCGCACAGGTCTTTTACATCGATTCCGCGCTCGGGCCGTCCGCCGGCTCGGGGGCATGGTGGGCCCGGTAGGACTTGAACCTACAACCAACAGATTATGAGTCTGCTGCTCTAACCATTGAGCTACAGGCCCCCAGGACTCCGGGATGCGGATTGTCGCATTCCGCGAGAAGCTTTCTGATTGTAAACGGATCGCTCGACATTTGGCTAAGCTTGTTGAAATGATGGTTTTGCGGCACACTTGTGCCGGATGACTTTCGCAGCCATATCTGGACGTCGGTATCTGAGACCGTGGCTCATTTGGGCTGTTTGTGCGGGTCAGGTGTGCCTGTCCTTAGTCGGCGCCGGCGCCCAACAGACGGCTTTACAACTAGATCATCGTGCAGGCAGCTCGGCATTCGTCAAAATCTCGCCGGAATCCCTCGATTTCGGGGCGCAACCGGTTGGAATCTTGGCCCCTCCAAAAACCGCGACTCTATCCAACACGGGCACTACCGCGCTGACCATTACTGACATTGTCACTTCGGGCATCGACTTTGCGCAGACCAACACCTGCGGTCCGAGTTTGGCGCCGGGAGCGACCTGCAGCATCCAGATTACGTTCAAGCCGGCCGTCACCGGCCCACGCATGGCGACTCTGCAAATCCTCGATTCCGATCCAGCCAGCCCCCAGTCCATCGTGCTCAGCGGTACGGGACAGTAATTCTTTCAATCGAACCACTTAGGCGACCCTACACCACAAATCTTATCGGCCATCGGGTTACCGATCTTCACTCGGTTCATTACCAAAGTTTCCCGGAATGACCGTAACTCATTGTCCGGAAAGCATATTCGCTGCTATCACTTAGAGGAATCAGTTTCGCTGCCTGAGTTCCCCCCAGGCAATCTTTTAAGGATACCCGGGAGCGAGATGGCTGTTGGTTCACAGTCTTGGAGAGATATGCCCGCCGGCGCCAAGGTCTTCATTGGCCTTGTAGTCACTGCGGGTACATTCGTCTTTTTATACGGGGCTGCCCGCCCCGCCAGCCGGAACATTGCCGAGTTCATCTGTTATCTGCTGATCTCTATTCTGGCTTCACGGCTGAAAGTGAACCTGCCGGGCATCACCGGCACCATGTCGGTCAACTTTCTGTTCATCCTCTTGGGGATTCTGGAGTTGAGCTTCGCGGAAACTCTGGTTTTGGGCTGCGCCGCCCTTCTGGTGCAGTGTTTCTATCGCGACCGCCCCAGCGCCATTCAAATCACATTCAACCTGTGTGCCAGCGCCTCATCGATCGTTTTGGCTTACGGCGTGTATCACTCGGCCTGGTTGCAGAAGACCCTGGGCAGCCCCTCTTTGCTGCTGGGAATTGCGGCTTCGGTTTACTTCGTCGCCAACACCGGTTCCATCGCGGCGATCATTTCTCTCAGCGAACAGAGATCTATCAAGAAGCTTTGGGTGGAGTGCTACTTCTGGTCTTTCCCGTATTACCTGGTGGGAGCGGGAATCGCCGGCGTAATTGGCTGGTTTAACGGCGCTTTCAACTGGGAGACCTCACTCCTCATCGTGCCGGTCATTTACCTGATTTATCGCTCTTACCGTTTGTACCTGACCAAATTGGAAGATGAGAAGCGCCACGTGGAGGAGATGGCCAATCTCCATCTTCGAACCATTGAAGCGCTGGCGCTGGCCATCGAGGCAAAAGACCATACCACGCATGACCACTTGCAGCGCGTTCGAGTGTATGCCATTGAGATTGCGAAGCTTTTGGGTGTAACTCCCGGGGAAATGGAAGCACTGCACGCCGCCGCACTGCTGCACGACATCGGCAAGCTGGCGATCCCGGAGCACATCATTTCCAAGCCGGGACGGCTGACTCCGGAAGAATTCGAGAAGATGAAGATCCACCCCGTGGTGGGCGCGGAGATTCTGGAACGGGTCCGCTTTCCTTATCCGGTGGTGCCGATTGTGCGCGCCCACCACGAGAAGTGGGACGGCACCGGTTATCCCATGGGACTGAAGGGGACAGAAATACCGATTGGCGCCCGCATCCTCTCGGCGGTGGACTTCCTCGATGCGATGGCCTCGGACCGCCAGTACCGTCGTGCTCTCCCCATGGAAGAAGTCATGCAGCGTCTAGCGGCGGAGTCAGGCAAGTCTTTTGATCCGAAAGTCGTCACCATGCTGCAAACCCACTATAAACAGCTGGAAAGAATGGCGGTTGCGCGCTTTGGACCGGAAATCATTTCGTCCCAACTCTCAACCGAGGTGAAGGTGGAGCGCGGGGACGCCCCGGCAGCTGGGTTCGAAAACACGGCCGTAAAGGACGTCGCCAGCCACGACACCAACTTCCTCTACTCTATCGCCGCGGCCCGGCAGGAAGCACAAACGCTTTTCGAGTTAAGCCAGGATCTGGGAGCGTCTCTAAGCTTGATTGAAACGCTTTCCGTCTTTTCGGTGAAGCTGCGGGCGCTGGTCCCCTATGATGCCATCGCAATCTATGTAAAGCGCAACGATGAATTGATCCCGGAATACGTGAATGGCGACAACCACCGGTTATTTGCTTCGCTGCGCATCCCCGTCGGACAGGGACTCTCGGGATGGGTGGCGCAGAACAAGAAGCCGATCGTTAATGGCAATCCGTCGGTCGAGCCCGGATATTTGAATGATCCCACCAAATTCAGCACTTTGCGGTCCGCGCTCGCGATCCCGCTGGAAGGCCTGGCCGGGGTCGTCGGCGTGTTGGCGCTCTACCATGCCGAGCGGGATGCATTTACTTCCGACCACCTGCGCATTCTGCTGGCCATCAGTTCCAAAATGGCACTGGCGATAGAAAATGCACTGAAATATCAGCAAGCAGAAAGCTCCGCTACCACGGACTACCTCACGGGACTTCCCAACGCCCGCTCTTTATTCCTACAGCTCGACCGGGAATTGGCGCGCTGCAAGCGCGACAATTCTTCATTGACCGTCATGGTCTGCGACATGGACGGGTTCAAACAGATCAATGACCGCTTTGGCCACCTGGAAGGCAACCGGGTGTTGCGGCTTTTCGCGCAGGCCTTGAAGGAAACCTCCCGCGAGTACGATTACATTGCCCGTATGGGGGGAGATGAATTCGTAGTGGTGGCTCCCGGTCTACCAGCGGACTCGGTTGGAGGAAAAACCGAGCAGTTACGCGGATTGGCCAAGCAGGCCGGAAATGAAGTTTGCGGCGAGGACATTCTCTCGCTGAGCGTTGGACAATCCCAATATCCGCAGGATGGGCAGGACGCCGAGGAGCTCTTGGCGGAAGCCGACCGCCGGATGTATCTGGAGAAGCAGCAGCAACCTTCCCGCAAGAATCGCAGGTTGTATCCGCGGATGAAATGCCGGGTCACCATTGAAATGCGGGCGGCAGGCAGTGAAGCCCCAGTTCTCGCCAATCTGATTGATCTCAGCCTGGGGGGATGCTATCTGGAAACCAGTGCGCTCATGCCTCCGGGCACGGCCGTCCAGCTGGTGTTTTCAATCGATGACGGAAAGCTGCGCGCTGCGGGCAGCGTGCTGCGAATCGATCCCGGATCAGGCGTTGCCATCCAATTCAACGAATTGAATCGTGAGAACAAGGAACAGATGCACCGCATTCTGGAATATGTCCACAACACCACCAAGCTCTACGACAACCACTATCTCTCAAAGATCCTGAATCGCTGATTTCACCAAGGCAGGAATTTCTGGAAGTCTTTCTGAACTATTTCCGCCCGGGGTGGGCTTCTCCCTTGTCAGAAAAAACCGAATAGGGCCACTCGTGTTTCTTGACCGCAGGAGCCGTGGGCGCAGCGATCACAGGCTTAGACATGCTTCCCCAATCCGCCGGAGCGGGGTGGATGCACCAGACGTTGCCGGGCTCGTCCAAGGCTATCCCTACAAGCCAATACTTGCCTTCCGCTCCCAGAGGGGTGCAGTTGGCAACCTTGGCGGTGACGCTGATTCCTCCAGGAAGTTCATCCAGGCGCACCGGCGCGCCAGGATCGAGCGGGCGGGGAATGCGAACACCGCATCCCTGAGGATTCACGATCAAGGTGTGGCAGTGCTCGGAAAATGAGTCACCAGGATCCAAGCTGGTGATACACAAAGGGATTTGGGCGCGAACCCGGCTGCCACGCCGCGCCGCTTCGTGGGTTTTTGCAATGAATTTCATGGTGGGTACTGTATGAATTCTAGCGGCAAAGTGGGCCCGCCGCTGCGATTGCGGCGATGGAAAGTCACACCAAGGTAACTTGTCGCGTTTACCAGGCTATCCCGCCGGGACAATCCTTCAAGAAACTTTACTCGGATGGACCGAATCTTTACCGCCTTTTCCCCGGCAAAGTATTATCATCACAGCAACTTGGGCTCGCCTCGGGAGTACCCCGTTCGGGAAGAGGAGAGATTTATGAAGTTCTTTGCCTGTGGATTGCGGGCATTTCTGCTTTGTGGTGCCCTGGCTTCGGCGCAAAGCACTTCTCCCGTCGATGCCGGCGCGCTACCAGCTTCCCAGCCCGCAGAATCCATTACGGTTTTTCATGCCAGCAGTCATCTGGTGGTAGTGAACGTCGTGGTGACGGACCGCGACGGAAATCCCGTTGCGGGATTGGATCGAGACGACTTCCAACTCCTGGAAGATGGCCGAACCCAGCAGCTTCAGGTCTTTGAACCGCATGTGCCGGCCAAGCAGCTGGTTGCGGTCCCAGAGGTGCAGCTGGCGCCCAATGAGTACAGCAACTCGGCGAAACAGGCTCCGGGGAGCGCGGTCAACGTCATTTTGTTCGACATTCTGAATACGCCCACCAACGACCAGATGTACGCACGGCAACAGATGATTGACTTCCTGAAGACGCTTCCGCGAGGCCAGCGAGTGGCGCTATTCACTCTGGGTACGAGCCTGAAAATGATTGCGGGCTTCACCACCAACACGGATGATTTGATCGCTGCCGCCAACAAGCTGCGTCCCGGCTTGTCCCCTTACCTGGACACGGAAGAAGACCTGGAAGCGGAGGACCACCTCAACCGCCAGCTGCACGCCGGACTTTCTCCATCCAACGCGGTGGGGGGCGGTTTCAGCATGTCCGACGCAATGTCGGACTTTGCGCAAGAGACCCGTTTGGTGCGCACGGACATTCGCGTGGACAAGACATTTGAAGGGCTGGGAGCTTTGGCCCGGGCCTTGTCGGGATACGCCGGCCGCAAGAACCTGCTCTGGCTCTCGGAAGCCTTTCCGGCCACGGTCCTTCCCAGCGTTCAGTCGGCCCGGCCGGACTATCGCAACTATCTGGCGATCTTCCAGAAATATTCGGGCCTGCTCGAGTCATCGCAGATTTCGGTTTACCCCATCGACATCCGCGGACTGAAGAACACCAGCCTGCCGCCGATCGGCGGCGATCCGGAGTTTCACTCCACGGGGCGGCAAAACGACGAAATGGTTGGCTCGCAGCTCACGATGCGCGACGTTGCCGAAGAAACCGGTGGGCGGGCTTACTACAATACTAATGATCTGAAAGGCGCTTTGCAGCGCAGCATAGAACACGGCTCGACCTATTACACGCTGGCGTATGTCCCCCAGAATCATGATTGGAACGGCAACTTTCGCCGCATCAAAGTGCTGGTCCAGCGCAATGGCGTGAAATTGGATTATCGCCAGGGATACTATGCGATCCGCGACGATCCGAGTCCCGCCGACGCCGCGCGCCGCATGTTGATTGCGGAAATGCAGCCTGGCGTGCCGGAATCGACCATGCTATCGCTGAAGGTCAAGGTCGTGTCCGCCAGCAGTAAGACAGGCAATGTGAATATTGACTATGGCGTGAACGCCCCTGACATCAGCTTCACCGGTGATCCGGTGAAGCATGCCAAGCTGGAGTTCGTCGCCGTCGCCTGGGACAAGAACAACAAAGCGGCTGGGGACGTCTCGGAAACCATGGACCTCGATCTGAAACCCGAGACCTTTCGCAGGGTGTTGAATGCCGGCGTCCCAGCCCATCAGCAACTGACGTTAAAACCGGGGACCTACAAGCTGCGACTTGGCGTCATGGACTACTCGAACAGCAAGATTGGCACGCTGGAAGTGCCCGTGACGGTAGCGGCGAACCATCCCTAGATTGTTGCAGGCAATGCCAGCATGAACGCAGCCGCCTCATTTCCCGCGCCGTCCTCGACTTTATCTTCCGCTCCGGGGCCGCGGCCCCTGCCGGAGCTAGTCTTTGCTCCGGAATTCGAGTTGTTGCTCGAATGCTGTGCGGAAACATCGAATAGCGAGCGGGCGCAGTGCATTCGAAGAATTGTTTCGGACCGGTTTGACTGGGACAGGATGCTTCGGCTGGCCGAGTGCCATCGGCTGATTCCGAGGGTGTACGAACGGCTTTCGGCTCTTGACATCGTGCCGGCTGCGATTATCGAAGCGCTTCGCGCACGTTATGAAGCCAATGCCCAGCGGGCGCTTTGGTTTACTAGCGAACTGATTCGTATCGTGGCCGAATTCGAGGCTCGCGGAATCGAGGTGCTGCCTTATAAAGGCCCCACGCTGGCGGAAACCCTCTATGCCGACGTCACGATGCGGCAGTTTGGCGATCTCGATCTCCTGATTCACGCGGCCGACGTGGGGAAAGCTAAAACGGCACTGTTGGATTTGGGATACAGCGTCAGCATTCAGCTCACGGAGCAGCAGCAGCGGGCATATCTCGCGTCGGGCTATGAATACACTTTTGACAGCGCATTCGGCCGCAATCTGGTGGAGCTGAAGTGGCAGATTCTGCCGCGCTTTTACGCGATCGACTTTGATGTGGAAGCAATGTTCGATAGCGCTGCAACGCTAAGCCTGGGCGGACACTCTCTGCGAACCCTGTGCGCGGAAGACCATTTGCTGGTGCTCTGCGTGCATGCCGCCAAGCATGCGTGGTCGCAACTCTCGTGGTTGGATGATCTCACTCAGCTGGTGAAACAGCGGATGGATTGGATTGCGATCGAGAAACAAAGCACGGATCTGGGCATCGAGCGGATTGTGGCGGTGAATTTTCTTTTGGCGCACAAACTGCTTCGCGCGCCGCTGCCTGAAATGGTGGAGAAATTCGTTCTAAGCGATCAGGCCATCGAAGTTCTAGCTGGCGAGATCATGCCCACCATCGTACAAAGCATGGAATACAACACCGAGTCGATAAGCTATTTTCGTTTGATGATGAAAGTGAGGGAGCGCTGGCTGGATCGCGTCAGGTTCTTGTGGCGGTTGGTTTTCACACCGACTCCTGGCGATTGGTCGGCGGTCCGGCTGGCTACGCCGTTATTTCCACTCTATCGATTGGTTAGGATGTTTCGGTTGAGTGGAAAACTACTGGACCGCAGGGGCTAAAGCCCGTACAGAAAACTGCCAGCTTTTATCGCAGCGATAGAAAGCGCTGCGCCACCCAAAAGCTGCGGGACCCCAATGCTGTGTCACCTCAAAGCCCTGAGTTTTTCCGCAGATAATGAAATCTAGAATAACGGTCAGCGGCTGGCCAGCCCGCCGGCGGTTTCCGCGCCATCGACCGTGTATACGTGACCGGTCATGAAGGCGGCGTCGTCGGAGGCCAGGAACGCAAACAATGCGGCAATCTCCTCGGGCTTGGCGTGGCGGCCAAGGGGGATTTTGCGATTCACTTCGTCGAGCATTGCATCTGTGTATTCGGCACGCTGCATGGGAGTCAGCACGTATCCTGGCGCGACCGCGCAGACGCGAATTTTCGGTGCGAGTTCCAGGGCCATTGAACGCGTCAGCTCAATCACTCCGGCCTTGGTTGCGTTGTAATCGGCGTAGTACGGATAGCCCATGATTCCGTTGGTCGAAGCAGTTTGCAGGATCACGCCGCTGCCTCGCTCCCACATGTGGCAGGCCGCGGTCTGGGCCATATAAAAGACGCCGGTAAGATTCACGGCGATGACCTTGTCCCATTCTTCTGCAGTGATGTCGAGAAAGTTATGCCGGATGCTGATGCCGGCATTATTGATCAGCACATCCACGCCACCCAATATTCTGACAGCGTCGGCAAACGCAGATCGCACTTGCTTTAGATTCGAAACATCCGCGTCAACGGTCCCCGCCAAGCCCGGCAACTGGCGCTGGATTTGTTCGCGGGCCTTGGCGTCACGATCCAGCACGACAACGGCGGAACCTTCTTCCAGAAAACGGGCGGCCGTGGCAGCGCCGATCCCACTGGCTCCGCCGGTGATGAGCACACGTTTCCCTTTGAGGCCTCGCATTTATTCTCCTAGAACGGTTTGCCGTGGAACAAATAAACCAGCTCGACGATCAGAATAATCACGACCAGAGCTTCCAGCACGAAGGCCCGGCTCTGGTTGAACTGGTCGACCATGAAGCGATAAAGCTCCTCGGCGGTGTGGACCTTTTGCGTTACCAGGTCCTTGTAGTCAGGCACGCCGACCTTGGACGCTGCCAGCTTATACAGTCGTGCTGAGAACATGTCGCTGAGAAATTTGATGGCGTTATCGGCGTGCTCGGTGAGTTCACTTACGTCGAGCAGAACGGTATGGAGTTTCGTGGCGGCCTTAGCCAATCGCCAGCGCGCCAGCATTCCGGTTCCTTTGTCGAGAAAGGCGTAGACACCTTCCAGTTCGCGGGTCAGCAACTCATCGTAGTGGCGGAATTCCAGCAACTGGGAATTGGCGTATTCCAGTAGCTGAATTGCAGTTTCCGCGCCTGCCTCGCTGTCGTAAAGAAAAGCCGCATTCCAACCGATCACCGCCAGATCATGCGGATAGTACGAGGTTCGCGACTGCAAAATTTCGTTGCGCTCGCCTTCGGAAAGTTGCGCAGTCTCTCCACGAACAATCTGCGCGATCTGTGCTCCGTGAGATGCGATTAATTCAGTAGCGCCCGGAGACCCATTAATCTCCCGGACATGGAAGATGAAATAATCCTCACTCAGCCATTCCGCATAGGGTTTTACCAACGCGGGCGCTGATCGCTCAAGTTTCTGGCGGACGATGCGGGAGGCATGCTTTTCAAAATCAACGTCCCAGACCCAGCGGCTTCCGAGGCGAATCAGCGTGTCCCAATCGCCGGAGAACGGCAGCTCGAAGACCACGCTCAACACGCCGTAATCGTAATACTTGATTTGGCCTTCCAGACGCTCGCCGCTTTCCAGCACCAGCGGCTCAATGGGCTCCACCACCGGTGGCCGCTGATAGCGAACATACCCCGGCGCGGGATGTTTGAAACTGGGTTGTTCCAGGGTACGCGCCCCAAAAATCTGGCGAAGCTCGTCGAGCCGGATCTCCTCGCAGACGTCGAACTGGATCAGCACCAGGACGGATCCGTGGATCGAGGTCTCGGCCAGGATAGGCCGCGCCTGTTCGGGGCTTTCCGCGAGTGTGATAGATCGTTCGTCCCGGATCATGTTGGCACCGTCGGCTGGCAGAGGGGAGTTAAAACGGAGGCTTGGAGACCCCAGCCGATAGGTCTATTTTCCCAGATTCGGGGCAGTCTGGCGAGGGATCATCACATGGTCAATAGATTCAATGAGTTGCAGTCAACCTCGCCGGAGCAAAGCCCACAGTAGGGCAGCTCCGACAGCCACTCCAGCGACTGCAAAACCAGCCCGATTCATTGATCGCCGCAGTTCCAAGGCTTTCCGCTCGACGCTGGCCTGCTCGGGGTACGTCCCCTGCGGAGCCGGCGGTTCTCCTCGCAGGGCCATTTGGATGACCTCCGCTAGGTGCAGGGCGTGGCGGTCGGTACATTGGGCGATCTGCTCGCGGCAACTGAAACCGTCGGCGATGATCAGGGAATCCGGCGGGGCTTTGTGGACGGCCGGCAACAGCTCAAGTTCGCCGATCGCAACCGAAACGTCGTACTTCTCAGCCTCAAAACCGAACGAACCCGCCATGCCGCAACAACCCGGCGCGGGGGCGTGAAAGTCGATGCCCATTCTCTGGAGCACGGCTTCTTCGTCGGTCATTTTCATGATCGATTTGTGGTGGCAATGCCCGTGAATGAGGGCTTTGCGAGACAGCTTGGGCAACTCGAAGTGTTTGGCCTTTTTCTCCAGAAACTCGCTCAGCAGAAAAGTCTGCTGCGAGAGTTTTCGGGCGCGGTCATCTTTAGGAAAAAGATTTAGGAGCTCATCGCGGAAGACCGCGGCACAGCTGGGCTCAAGCACAACCACGGGAATACCGGCCGCAATTTCGGAGTCAAGAACATCCAGAGTTTCTAACAGCAATTTCTTGGCGCGATCCAACATGCCGAAATCGTAGAGTGGACGGCCACAGCAAAGATGCCCAGCAGGAAGCCGCACCCGAAATCCAGCAGCCTCCAATACTTCGACTGCTGCCTTGCCGGTGTCTGGCAGAAAATGATTGTTGAAGGTGTCCGGCCATAGGACGACCCGAGATCCCCCCAAATTGGGCGGCTCCCGTCGCTCGAACCAGCTTCGAAAAGTCTGTGGCGCAAAGGCTGGAATGCTGCGCTGTTGCGGCATCCCTGAAGCCAATTTCGCGAGCTCACGGAGACCAGGAAGCTGCGTCGTCAGGTTCACCAGCCCCGGGACATAGGAAGCAAGTCGTGCCCAGATATCGATGTTGGCAAAAGCGTATGCGCTTCGGGGGCGCGGGCGTCCTTCGTAGTAGTGGGAGAGGAACTCGGCTTTGTATGTGGCTACATCCACGCCTACGGGACAATCGCTCTTACACCCCTTGCAGGAGAGACAAAGGTCGAGCGAATCCTTCACCTGCTCATCGCGCCACTTATCTTTGATCACTTCGCCCTGAGTCATTTCCCAGAGCAGGTGGGCACGCCCACGAGTGGAATGCTCCTCTTCGCGTGTGACTCGGTAGCTGGGACACATTACCCCACCTTCATCCTGGCGGCACTTCCCTACCCCCACGCAACGCAAGTTGGCGTGGGCAAAACTCCCGTGGTCCTCAGGAAATTGAAAATGTGTTTTCGGGTTCCACGGCTGGTACTCGGCCCCAAGGCGCAAATTCTCATCTAACTTGTAGGGTTCGACCAGCTTGCCGGGATTCATCTTCCAGTCGGGGTCCCATAGAGCTTTAAATTCACGGAAGGCTTGCACCAATTCTGGCCCGAACATTTTCGGAAGCAATTCCGCCCGCTGCTGGCCGTCGCCGTGTTCGCCGGAAAGCGAGCCGCCATAACTGACGACCAGGTCTGCAGCCTCTTCCATGAACTTTCTATATTTCGCAATGCCTTCGTGGCTCTGCAAATCGAAGTTCATCCGGTTGTGAACGCAGCCGTCGCCGAAGTGCCCATAAAGAGTGCCGCGATATTCGTAGGCATCCATGAGCTTGCGCAGCTCGCGCAAATATTTGCCAAGCTTTTCGGGAGCGACAGCGGAATCCTCCCAGCCTTCCCAACTCAGCGGCTCGCCGGGAACATACGAAATCACGCCTAGAGCTGGACTCGCGCACGTCCCATACCCATTTGATTTGCTGGCGATCGGTAAACAGGGTCATGTTCGGAGGATTCGCATTCCGATTCAGCGCTGCCATTAATCCGTGGGCCTGGGCTTCAGCTTCAGTCGTGGTGTTCGCGCCGAATTCTGCGAGCAACCAGCCTCCTCCTTCGGGCAGCAATGCCAATCCCTCGGAGTTGATCCCCTTTCGCCGGGTGTATTCCACGAGCAGGTTGTCGACGCCTTCGAGTCCGATGGGCTTATGCTCAAGGACTTCGGGCACGTGATCGGCACACTCGTAGATATCCGGGTATGCGATGACGAGCAAAACCCTAGCAGGCGGACTTTGGACTAAACAGCAGGTAGCTTCGAGAACAGTAACGCAAGTCCCTTCTGATCCCACTAGCGCGCGCGCGACATGGAAGCCGTTTTCAGGCAACAAGTAATTCAGGTTGTATCCAGAAACGCGGCGAGGAATATTGGGAAACCGCTGGCGGACCAGATTGGAATATTTCTCGCCCAGCGTTTTTAATCCAGTGTAGATTTCCGCCCGCCGGCCACCTTCACTAGTAATTTTCTGGAGTTCGTCCTCGCTGGTCTGGCCGACGTTCATGCGCAGGCCGTCGTAGGTCAGAACTTCCAACGCTTCAATGTTGTCGTCAGTCTTGCCCGCCATGACCGAGTGCACGCCACAGGAGTTGTTGCCGATCATGCCGCCGAGGGTGCAACGGCTGTGGGTGGCCGGGTCCGGGGCGAAGGTCAGGTGGTGCTTCTCGGCGGCATTGCGCAAGCGGTCGAGAACTACTCCGGGCTGCACCCGCGCCAGTCGCTTCTCCGGATCGATTTCGAGAATCTCCGCCATGTATTTCGAGAAATCAAGAACCACGGCGACGTTGCAGCATTGTCCGGCGAGCGAAGTGCCACCGCCGCGACAGAGAATGGGAGCGCCGTATTCGCGGGCGAGAGAGATGGTCGCGATGACGTCGTCTATGTTGCGGGGAAGGACCACGCCGATGGGGACCTGGCGGAAATTCGATCCATCGGTGGCGTAGAGAGCACGGCTGCCATTGTCGAAGCGGACTTCACCACGCACGTGGTTCTTCAGGGCATTGGCAAGCGCGGCGCTATTAACGTCGACTGCGGAAGACTTTGCGATTTGGGCGAGTTCAGTGAACCTGTCCGGCATGAAGAATCCCGGCTGCCCGAGTGGGTGACCGCCGCATGGAAGACGGCTTAGCTCATGAGCCGCGTGGCGTAATCCGCCATACTTAACGACAACAGAATGAGCAGGAAGAAAATTGCCGAGACGATAACCACTTTGGTCAACTTCTCGCTCGCGTACTTCACGTGCATGAAAAACAGCACAACCACGGTCGCTTTGCAGGTGGCAATGACCAGCGCCACGACGGTATTGAGGCGGCCCATGTCAATGTTCGCGACCCAGGCCGTGACGAAGGTCAGCACGATCAAGAGGGCCCAAATGCCCCAATACATGGCGCTTGGCAGTATGTGCTCGCTGTGCTCGGAATTTCGAGAAGACATGGCGCTCACTTTTGCAAATTTCGATCAATCAGGTAGAGCAACGGAAACAGATAAATCCAGACGATGTCGACAAAGTGCCAGTACAAACCGCCGTTTTCCAGCGGTGTGTAGTATCCCGGCGTGTAAGTGCCTTTCCAGGTAGCGTAAGTCAGATAGAGGAAAAGCCCCACGCCGATAATCATATGCAGCGCGTGCAGCCCGGTCATCGCGAAGTAAAGCGAATAGAAGGTTTGAGTGCGCGCCTGAAAATCCTGCATGTTCTGCGGATCCACGTTCACGTCCTTCAAATCTTCAGCGCTTAACCGAAACGATGCTCCTGGAATGTGATGCTTTTCGTACTTTTCGTTCCACTCAAATCCCTTGATGACGAGAAAGGTAAGGCCGAACACCATGGTCAGCAGTAACAGGATGACCGTCAAAGTGCGTTTGCCCATCTGCGTGGCGCGAATCGACAGAGCTACGGTCAAGCTGCTGCAGATCAGGACGGCCGTGTTGGCTGCGCCCAGCGGTAAGTTCAAAGTCCGGCTGCCAACGCCGAACTCAACCGGATACGACCAGCGATAGACCAGGTAGGCGCAGAACATGCCGCCGAAAAACATGAGTTCGGTCGCCAGGAAAAGCCACATACCCAATGAAGCGGTATGCTTCTGCTGTTCCATGGTCGCAAAGTGGTGCTGCTGATGCGGCTCCAGGTGATGTTCGAGGGCGATTGGGCTATCGCTCAAGCGGCACCTCCTTCGGGAGCAGGTATGTGTTCGTAGTCGTACGCTTCCTCGGTCACGATGGGCGTCTCGTCAAAATTGAATGTGGTGGGCGGCGACTGAGTTTGCCATTCCAGCCCCGAAGCGCCCCACGGATTATTGCCAGCAGGCTTTCCGTAGCGCAACGACCAGGCAAAATAGACCATTGGCAAGAGATATCCCACGGCCAGAATGGTTGAGCCTGCAGTGGAGAGCACGTTCAATACCTGGAACTCCGGCGGATACTGCCAATAGCGTCGCGGCATCCCCATATAGCCGAGGATGAATTGCGGGAAGAACGTCAGGTTGAACCCGATAAATACGATCGCCGCCGCCAGTCGTCCCCAGGCCTCGGGATAGAGTTTCCCGGAAATCTTGGGCCACCAGAAATGCAGGCCGGCGAGGAACCCCATGATCGCGCCGCCTACCATGATGTAGTGGAAGTGAGCGATGACGAAATAGGTGTCATGCACGTGCACATCAAGACCCAACGCCGCCAGGAACAATCCAGTCAGGCCGCCGATGGTGAACAGGCCGATGAACCCGAAGGCGTAAAGCATGGGCGTCGAAAATGTGACGGAGCCCTTGTACATGGTCGCCGTCCAGTTGAAGACTTTGACCGCCGAGGGTACCGCAACCAGATAGCTCAACGCTGAGAAGACCAGCGCCGAGTAAAGCGAAATCCCAGCCACAAACATGTGGTGCGCCCAGACCAGGAAGCCGAATACGGCAATCGCAATACTCGACATGGCAATAAAGTTGTAACCGAAAATGCGCTTGCGCGAGAAGCAGGGCACAATTTCGCTGATCACACCCATCGCGGGCAGAATCATGATGTAGACCGCGGGATGGGAATAGAACCAGAACAAATGCTGGAACAGAAGTGGATCGCCGCCTCGGTTGGGATCGAAAATTCCGAGGTGGAAGGCCTTTTCAAAAACCACCAGCAGCAGGGTGACGGCAATGACCGGCGTCCCCAGCAAGAAGATGACGCTGGTCGCGTAAGTTGCCCAAATAAACAGCGGCAGGCGCGCCCATGTCATACCCGGTGCACGCATGCGGTGTACAGTCACCACAAAATTCAACCCGGTCAGGATGGACGAGAATCCGTTGATGAATATCGCTAGTCCAGCCTCAATCACCTTGGTGTTGCTGAAAGCCGTGCTGAAGGGTGTGTAGAAGGTCCAGCCGGTGTCCACGCCGCCGGTGAGGACGCAGTGCATCATGATCGTCCCGCCGATAATGTAGAGATACCAGCTCAACAAGTTGATTCGAGGAAACGCCAGGTCTTTCGCCCCGATCATCATAGGAACCAGAAAGTTGCCCAGGGTGGCAGGAATGGACGGAATCAGGAAGAAGAACACCATGATCTGGCCATGCATGGTGAACAGCTTGTTATAGGTGTCGGCCAGCACCAGATCGCCCGCCGGAGTCAACAGCTCCAGCCGGATCAGCAGGGCAAAAAATCCACCCATGAAAAAGAAGAACGTGATCGATGCCAGATACAGCAACGCGATGCGCTTATGGTCCGTGGTGAGCAGCCATGAACGAACCCCATAGTCCGCATTGAGGTAATTTTCGCGTTCTGCCGTAAAATTTGCGGTTGTTGCCATTGCTATTCCTTGGGCTCCTGGGACTGCGTGCCCGGCGACGCCATAAGCATGCTGCCGGCCGCTCCCGTTGCGGGCTGGTTCAACGATTTAACGTACGCCACCAGCTCATTTAATTCCTCTTCATTCACCAGTCCCTGGAAAACCGGCATGATGGGTTTGAATCCACTCACCACTTTCGCGCTCGGACTCATGATCGATTCTCGAATGTAGTTCTCGTCCGCGATGACCGTTCTGCCATCTTCCAGCAGAACCGGTTGACCATAAACTCCAATCAACCTTGGGCCGCGGCCCTGGGTTTCCGATTGATGGCAGGTCGGGCATCCGAGATGGGCGAACAATGCTGCGCCATTCGACGCCAGCGATCCAAATGCGGGGCCTTCATTCAGCCACGCCTGGTAATCGGCCGGCTCCATCACCACGATGTGTCCAATCATGCCGGAATGCTGGGTGCCGCAATACTGCGAGCAAAACAAGTGATAAGTGCCGGCTTTGGTGGCGCGAAACCACGTGGTGGTGTAACGGCCGGGCAGCACGTCCATCTTGATGCGAAATGCCGGGATGTAAAAGCTGTGAATGACGTCCTGCGAGGTCATGATCAATTTCACGTCCCGCCCTACCGGAACATGCAGTTCGTTGATCTCACGAACGCCTTCCTCGTGTTGCAGCTTCCACATCCATTGCTTACCTACGACATAAATTTCGGTTGCGCCCTGGGGAGGAGTACGTTCCTGAAAGTAAATGATTGCGCCCCAAACAAAGATCACCAGGAAAATGCCCAGGGGAATGACCGACCAGGTGACTTCCAGGATGGTGGAACCTTCAATGTGTTCAGCCTCGCGCCCGGGAGTGCGCCGATACTTGGTGGCAAACACAAACACCGTGGTGAAAACCGCCGCGCAGGTAAACAGCGACAGCAACACCAGGAAAATGTAGAACAGATCTACATTGCCGGCGTAGCTCGACGATTGCGCGGGCCAAAGTGGAAAATTATCAAACATAGCTGTGAGACCTGTTTTGCTCCTTGCCGTCGGGCGGCGATCCGCGCCGAATCAGAATCCCCAGGAAAATGCCCATCAGCAAAATCGTGGCGGCTCCAGAAAGCCGCAGGATTCGGGTAATCACCGCGCCGTATTTCCCGGTATTCGGATCGTAGTGGTAGCAGTAGAGCAACACTTCATCCACCACATTGCCGATCTTGTTGGACGACGCCTGAATCAATCCCAGACGCAAATCCTTGGGCGCGAACTCCACCCCGTAGTAGTACTGGGCGATCTTTCCCTGCGGCGTCAAAATCATGATGGCGGTTGAATGCGCGAATTGGCCGGTCTTGGGATCGTATTGATACTGAAAGCCCGCAGCTTTCGTGAGAGCATCAATTGACGCCTGCGATCCGATCAAAAAATGCCAGCCTTGTTCCGCCCCCGCTCTTTTGTAGCGCTTCAGGTATTCGGCCTTCTTCAATGTGGCGATTTCAGGTGTGTCCTTGGGATCAAAACTCACGGTGAGCACGTCGAATTCCTGGCCGACGTTAAATTTCAAGACTCCCAACGCACTCGTCAGGCCACTGAGAACTTCGCCACATAACATGGGGCACTGGTAATAGACCAGGTTTAGGATCATCGGCTTCTTGCCGAAGTAATCGCCCAGCTGGACGGTCTTGCCGGCTTCATCGCGAAATGTGAGATCGGCCGGAATCTGCTCATTCAAATTCTGGAGAATCCCGACATTCTTCAATCCCGGCGGACGCATGGACGCCGGCGGCGACATGATGCCCTGGGTCATGCCCTGGCCGAAGGCAGAAGCCGACAGCGCGATCACTGCCAGCATCGCCAATATCCATCTCGAATTGTTTGATCGTTTCCCCACTGCTTCCATTCCCCTCAATGCTGCGGCTTCGCCGCCGGCATGTCACTGTGATCGGATTTGTCTGCCGCGTCCTTGATCGTGTTCACAATGGACGGCGGTACCGTTCCGGTTTTTGGAGTGGTCGGCAAACCACGCGCCGCAATCAACTGCATCGCCTGATCGATCGGAATATGCACTGTGCCCGCGGACTGGTCCACCCAGCCATAGCTGTGCAACTGCTGTTCTTCCTTCAAGCGAAAATCCCGGATTTCAGTGCGCTCGTTGATTTCCAGCCGGGGCTGGGGAAATGTGCTTTCCATCTGCTTGGCCACTTCCGGAGCGTTGCTCTCGCGGGTATCTTTCTCTGCCTTCGCCATGGGGCTCATGGGCGGTTCATGGCTTCTTTCGTACCTGTCCATGAAGTGATAGACCCCTAGCATAATGAAGAAGACAATCGCAGTGGCTACGGCCAGCCCAACAAAAAATCCGTATAAACCGCCGGGCTGGAGATCTCGCGGCTCGAAGCCTTCTTCTTCGGGTTGTCCGTGTCTCGTGTCTTTACTCATGTGCCGATTCCAAAAGCGCCTGCGACTTCGCGTCGTAGAGAGGCAACAGCGTGTGCCCCTTCAAATTGCGGAAATAGAAAGCCAT
This sequence comes from Terriglobales bacterium, assembly GCA_963762965.1. GTDB lineage: Bacteria > Acidobacteriota > Terriglobia > Terriglobales > Acidobacteriaceae > DATBAX01. Next base: position 1,776,265 of record CAVXME010000001.1, on the reverse strand, counting down.
CCAGAGGCCGCCCATCCCGACCGGGACCACGATCCATGCCGCTACGTCCAGAGCGCTGATCGAAGACATTTGTTGATAGAAATTGGGCTCAATATGCCACAGCAAATCCACCCAGCGCATGAACAGCATCCATGCCGCCAGCCACGCCAGGGTAAGCGGGCTTCGCTTGAAGGGGCGCGAGAGCAGGAATAAAAACGGTATTGCAAAATGGAAGGCCGCGAGGAACAGGCCGACTCCCTGCCATCCGCCGTGCAGTCGCCGCGTGTACCAGGTGATCTCGTCCGGCAGATTTCCCGCCCAGATAATCAGCAGTTGCGAAAACGAAAAGTACGTCCACAACATGGTGAAGGCGAGCATCAACTTGCCGTGATCGTGCACTTCCCTGGGCTTTAAGTACAGCAACATCGGCGGATAGGAGGACAGGATGCGCTCCACCACCACTATGAAACACAGCGCCGACAAACACTGACCGACGACGAAAATCAACGGATAGATGGTCGACATCCAGTGGGGATCGAGGGACATCACCCAGTCAATGACCGCAAACGAAACGGTCAACGCGTAGATCAGCAGGCCGGGAGCGCTTACCTTGCGGATGCTCTTGATTACATCGCGAGTCGGTGGATGGTCTTGCTCCGCTGAGTAGCGATTCAGGAAGTAAACCAGCAATCCCCAGATCGCGAAATAAAATACGGCCCGCAGAATGAAGAAATTCGGATACAGATAAGCCGCCGTGAGATTTTGCAGGTGTTTATCTTTCGCAACCTCCGCGGGATCGGTCCACACATACAAATGGCGCATTCCTAGAATCACGGGAATGAACAAGACCGCCATCAACGGCAAGGTGCGAGTACCCGCCTCAAGCGGGCGCCGGATCACGGTTCCCCAAACACCCCCAGTGACATGCTGAAGCATGAGGAACGCCAGGCAGCCGAGGGTCACGCCTAAACAAAGCATGTAGGCCAGCAAATAAGCCTGGAAAAACTTTTGCGGCGAAACCACCGCGATAATGCCGGAGACAACAGCAAACAGCACACCGACCACCAGGGATTTTTGCTGAAGAGTCTGCGCGACCGGCGGCGCCAGCAGATCGATTTCGTTCATGCGCGCCGTGCTCATTTCGCGGTCTCTCCTTTTTCTGTTTCTACCGGCTCAAGATCAGGCTGAGTCGCGCCGGACCCCGGTTCGCCCTGGAAAGTCACAGGCTCGGACGGTACCTTCTGATCTTTCGGAACATCACTCATGGTGGCTGCCTGGCTCAACTGCAACGCCCGGATGTAAGCCACAATCGCCCAGCGATCGCGCGGCGGAATCTGCGACGCATAATCCGGCATGGCGCCGTATCCATTGGTGATCACGCCGAAGAAGTATCCCAACGGCGCATTGCGCAAGCGGTCCGTATGGTATGACGGCGGCGCACGAAACCCACGCTGCACGATCATGCCGTTGCCATCACCCACTCGCGAATGACAAGGCGCGCAGTAGATGTTGAAGCGCTGCTGCCCACGTTCCAGTACATCTGCGGCGACTGGAAACGGCATGTAATCACCGGGAACGTTGCCCACATAGCCGGTATAGAAATATGAATCTGCATTCAATTGCCCGCGAGCGACCGTCCCCTCCACCTGAGGACGCGCCGAGCGCATGTCGGTATAAAAATCACTTTTCGCCAGGGGTTTAAAACGCGGCTGATCGTGCATGTCCTGCCGGCACCCGGCGAGGACCAGCACCACCAGCAATCCCAACGGCGAAAATTTCCGGAGACTCAGCATGATCTAGCTGGGGACCTCCGAAATTGAAGTGGGTCCAAGTTCCTCGAGAAATTGGCGAGTCCTTGCGCTGTCGTATTGGGGATCGGAAGAGAACACGATCAAAAAGAATTTGTCCTGGGTGGCACGCTCGAAACGCGGCACGTTAAACACCGGGTGATAAGGCATGGGAAGTCCGTTCAACATCAGCATGCCAAATACCGCGGACAGCACCGAGAACAGGATGGTCAACTCAAAAGTCACGACCATGAAGGACGGCCACGAATGAAAAGGCCTGCCACCAACGTTGATGGGATAGGCAACCACCGAAACCCACCACTGCAATAGATATCCCGTGGCACAGCCGCAAAGCCCACCGATCAGCACCACCAGCGCCACATTGTTGTGGTGGAACCCGATCGCTTCTGCCAGCTCTTCAATCGGAAAAGGGCTGTAGGCATCGATCTTCTTGTATCCCGCCTCATGCGTACGCCGGGCCGCCGCCACAATGTCGGTGGCCGAATCAAACTCCGCCATCAGGCCGTAAATCGGATTGTCCTTCATTGGTGTTTCACCTCCGCCTCGGGCAGCAGAGTGCGTATTTCAAAGATCGAGATCATGGGCAGCAGGCGAACAAACAGGAACATGGCCGAGAAGAACATCCCTAGCGTTCCGATAAACACGGCCCAGTCCCAAACCGTTGGGTAGTACATGCCCCAGGACGAAGTAAGGAAGTCCCGATGCAAGCTGACTACAACGATGATGAATCGTTCCAGCCACATCCCCACCAGAACATCAAACGAAACCAGGAACAGCCAGACCGGATGGGTGCGGAACTTGCGAATCCACAAAATCTGCGGCAGGACGATATTGAAGAAGAGCAGCGCCAGATAATACTTGGCGTACGGGCCGTGCAACCGGTTCCATCCCAGAAAACCTTCGTTGGGATTGCCACCGTACCAGTTCATGAACGCTTCCATCGCATAACCGTAGCCGACGATCAGGCCGGTTGCGAGCATGACCATGGCCGAATTCTCGAGATGACGCTCGGTGATGAAGTCGCCCACGTTGTAGAACTTGCGGATCGGAATGGCCAGCACCAGCACCATGGCAAAACCGGAGTAAATGGCTCCAGCCACAAAGTAAGGCGGGAAAATCGTGGTGTGCCAGCCCGGCACGATGCTGATGGCGAAATCGAAGCTCACCACGGTGTGGACCGAAAGCACCAGCGGCGTTGCCAGCCCGGCCAGCAGAAGGTAGGCAGTCTCATACCTGGCCCAATGTCGAGCCGAACCGCGCCAGCCCATGGCCAGCGCTCCGAAGATAAAACGGATAAGCTTGTTGTCGGAACGATCGCGCAAGGTCGCCAGATCTGGAATCAGGCCGACGAACCAGAACAGCAGCGAAGTAGTGGCATACGTCGAAACGGCGAACACGTCCCACACTAGCGGGCTGCGAAATTGCGGCCACACGCCCATGGAATTGGGATAAGGAAACAACCAATATCCAAGCCACGGACGACCCATGTGGAGCAACGGAAACAATCCCGCGCAAGCCACCGCAAATAACGTCATGGCTTCCGCAAAGCGATTGATGGAATTGCGCCACGACTGCCGCAGCAACATCAAAATCGCCGAGATCAAAGTCCCGGCATGGCCAATACCGATCCACCATACGAAGTTGATGATGGCGAATCCCCAACCGACCGGAATGTTGATGCCCCAAATGCCTACGCCTTTGGCAAAAAGGTAGGTCATGCCGAGCAACAGTCCTTGCATGGCCATGAAAGCAACGAAGAATCCACCTACCCAGCCCAGCGTGACCGGCCGCTTGAGCACAATCCCGCTGATCTCGTCGGTGACACTGGCAAAGGAATGCCCAGGCTCGATGACTGGAGCCTTCTTGGGATCCTCTGCCAATTGGGTATGCTCTGCCATGCTCTGCTTCTCTCTTCTGCTCCGCTTAAGCTTCCAACTCGGGGTTAGGGTTACGAATCTCGGCCAGATACGTGGTGCGCGGCCGGGTGTTCAAGTCTGCCAGCAGTCCGTAATTTCGCGAGCCCTTCTTGAGCTGCGAAACCTTACTGTTGGGGTCGTTAATATTTCCGAAAGTAATGGCATTCGCTGGGCACGACTGCTGACAGGCGGTTTGCAATTCACCATCCGCAATCGGCTTTCCGGCGATCTCCGAATCAATGCGATGTTCATTGATGCGCTGCACGCAGTAGGTGCACTTCTCCATGACGCCACGGCTGCGGATGGTGACATCCGGATTGCGCATCATTTTGAGCTGCGGCGTCTCCCAATCCTGGAACAGCAGGAAATTAAAGCGCCGCACTTTGTAGGGACAGTTATTGGAGCAATACCGCGTACCCACGCAGCGGTTGTACACCATGTCATTCAGGCCTTCGGTGCTGTGCGTGGTAGCGCCGACTGGGCAGACCAGTTCGCAGGGCGCGTTCTCACACTGCATACAAGGCACCGGCTGGAAGTATGCTTTGGGATTGTCGCGGTCGCCTTGGTAGTAGGCGTCCACGCGGATCCAGTGCATGTGCCGGCCTTTGTTCACCTGCTCTTTGCCGACGACCGCAATATTGTTTTCTGATTGGCAGGCTAGGATGCAGTTATTGCACCCCACGCAGGCGTTCAGATCGATCGTCATTCCCCAAGAATTCGGCTCTTTCGCGTAGTCGTAACCTCGGTCGTTTCCCGGATAAAGCGTCAGCTCAGCGGGCGGTTCGCCTTCCTTCGCGAAGTCCGGCTCTTTGCGATATTCGTCGAGAGTGTGGGTCCGCACCAGCGGACGGTCGCCGCCGTCGGGCGTCTCCATCGTCTGATAACCCTGCGTCGACGCCAGCAAATACGTTCCATCAGTTTTGGTCACTGCCAATCCCGTGGAGAACCATTGGTTCGCCGTACGCAGCGGATACATATCAAAACCTGCGCCGGTGCCCGCCCGTCCGGATTTTTTGCGGCCGTACCCCAGAAAAACGGTGACTGAATTGTCGGGATGCCCGGCCTGAATCCAAACCGGCGCTTCCACGCTCTTGCCATTCAACGTCAGCTTGACCAGATCCTTGGATTGCCATCCCTCGCGCTCGGCCATTTTCGGGCTGACGAGTATGGGATTGTCCCAGGTGAGCTTGGTCATCGGTTTGGGCAATTCTTGGAGCCAGCCGTTGTTGGCGAAGCTTCCGTCGTAAATGGAAGGATCGCGGCGGAAATTAATTTCGATCGTGTTCGCGTCTTCGTTCGGCGCGGATTGGTTGTCGGCACCGGAAGCGGCTTTCGCAGTGACCTGTTTCGGACTGAACGCAGTTCCTTCGATGAAGCCATCGTGCAGCGATTTCCGCCAGAATGCGTCGAAATCCGCCCCCGTGTGTTTCGAGCGCCAGTAATCCTGCACCACGGGATGACCCATGACCTGCGTCTGTCCAGTCAGTAACGCCACAACTTCATTCGCGCTTTTACCATCGTAGAGAGGCGCAATCAGTGGCTGCACGATACTGACCGTGCCGTCATACGCGCGAGCATCGCCCCAGGCTTCGAGGTAATGTGCTTCGTTAATATGCCAGTGGCAGAATTCTGCGGTCTCGTCCTGATAAAGACCCAGATGCACGCGGAAGGGAATATTTGTGTTCGCCAGCGCATCGGCGAAATTTAGTTCGGAAGGCGCATCGTAGATGGGATTTCCGCCGAGAATGAACAGCATCTCGACTTTGCCAGCGCGCATGTCCGTAACCAGGTCCTTGATCGAGTCCGCCTGATTTACCGGGTTCGCATTCACCGGCTCGGTGTAGATGACCGTCTTGCCGACATTGCCTAGAGATTGATTGATGGAATGGGCCAGAGCATGAACGACAGGCGGCTGATGGTCCCCAGCGATGACTACACTCGAACCTTTGTGGCTTTGTAGATCGCCAACTAGTGCAGTGAGATATTTCTGTTGATCCGCGGTCAGATTGCCGCCGCCAGCACCACCAGCCAAGGCACGTGCAAACGCCTCGACCTCGACCGCCCGCACAGGCAGCCGATGGTCCGCCTTGGCGCCCGTAGAACTGGGCGCGCTCTCAATCACATACAGGCGGCTCATGATGCCGGCATCCGGATTGCGGCGCTTGGCGAAATCGCGCGTGTATATGACGGACCCTGGGAATCCCGCATACAGGAAATCCGCGTCGAGCGAAACGATGATGTCCGCGTTCTCCAACTTGTATTGCGTCTCCACCGGCTGCCCAAAGGCCATTTTGGCGCCTTCGAGCACATTGTCGCGATTGACAGGTTCGTACACATGCCACTTGGCTTGCGAATAGCGGCTCAGCACAGAATGCAACTGGTCGGCCAGTGTGGGCGAAGAAATAGTCTTGGTTAGAATCCGAATACCCGCACCGTTGCTCGCGTTCTGCGCTTTGAGCGGCGCTTCAAGAGCCTCGAGAAATGCGCCCCAGGTGCTCAACTCGCCGTTGTGGATCACGTTCTGCGAGCGATCGGGATCATACATTTCAAGAATCGAGGCCTGCGCGAAGATGTCCGTACCACCCAGACTTGCAGGATGCTGATCGTTGCCTTCAATTTTCGTGGGACGATAAGTATGGCTTTCGACCAGCACCGGCGATGCGTATCCACCGAGTGAAAACGCAGTCGCAAAAAATAGAGGACGTCCCGGAACCAGCTCCTCCGGCTGCTTCACATAAGGAACTATCGCTTCCAGCGGCTGCTTGGTACAGGCAGTCATGCCCGCGAGCGCCATCGACGCGCCCATCAGCTTTAGGAATCCGCGCCGCGAGACATCGTCCAGCCACTCTGACGCACCTTTGGGGAACTCCCGGTGCATCATTTCCTTGAATTCGGTGCTTCCCGCCAATTCCTCAAGGCTGCGCCAGAACTCCGGCCCCTTGGTCTCAGCGATGCGGGCGCGTACCGTCTCCAGATCAAGCTTGTCCTTTTTGCTGGGACAGACTGCCTCTTGGTGCGGCTTGCCGTTTTGTTCTTCCATCTTCATCTTTATCTTTTAGCTCTTAGCGGTGGCACGTGGAGCAACTCGTAATGTCGGCCTCAGTGCGCAAATGGTATTTCGCTCTCAAATCGGCCCCCAGCGTGAGCTGGTCGGTGTAAGCCTTGCCATCCACCGTAACCGGCTTGCCGCTCGACGGCTGCTCATAGCGCATGTTGAAAACCTGATCGCGGGGACGCAAATACTTTTCCGGCGCGCGATGGCAGTCGATGCACCACTCCATTTGCAGCGAAGCGTAGTTATACATCAGCGGCATGCGGTCCACCGGCCCATGGCAGGTGTTGCAGCCGACGCCTTTATTGATGTGAATGCTGTGATTGAAATAAACAAAATCCGGGAGATCGTTGACCCGCGTCCAAACCAGCGACTTGCCGGTGCGGTAACTTTCGCGCACCGGCTCCAACAGCTGCGCCCCCACCCACATCTGCGAATGGCAGTTCATGCAGGTCTTGGTGGGAGGAATGCCGGCAAAATGCGAGGTCTCAACCGAGGTATGGCAATAACGGCAGTCAATACCGAGGCCCGCGACGTGGTGCTGATGGCTAAAGGGAACCGGCTGCGGACGGGCGACGCCGGCATAGGTCACATACGGGGATTTCGCGAACTCCAAAACCGCCCAAAGCAGCAGTCCCGCCACGATCGCTGCTCCCACGATCGAGGCCTTGGCTATGGTGTTCGAACTGCGATGAAAAATCTGCATTGACTCAGATTGTTCCAGTGCAGCGGGAACCACCTCGGCCCCCGGTTCATGCAGCGTTTCGGTATAAGTCGTTTATTAAGCGATATAAAATTTCTAGCGTGATCTGGAAAACTGGTGATTATAGCAGTTCATGCCGTTTTGAAAACTATTCTTTGCGGATTTCGGCACAAAAATTCCCAGAAAAGAGATTCCCAGGAAAAATTTGGGGGATTTTTGTCGAATCGCGTGATCCAGATCGTTAGTTTTGTCGTCTTTATCGCAGATTCATGACCAGTAGCTTGGGCTCGGTCATCTCTTCAATCGCATAACGCAGTCCCTCGCGGCCCAGACCAGATTCTTTGACTCCCCCGTACGGCATGTTATCGATACGGAACGTTGGCACGTCGCCAGCGATCATGCCTCCGACTTCCAGTTCTTCGTAGGCATTGAACAGCAACTTTACATCGCGAGTGAACACTCCGGCCTGCAATCCATAAGGCGACTCGTTGATCTGCCGCAGCGCATCTTCAAAGTGGTCATAGGACTCGACGGTCACCACCGGGGCGAAGATTTCCTGGCAATTCACCTTCATCTCCGAACGCGTGCCTGTAAGCACAGTCGGTTCGAGCAGGGGCCCCTTGCGTTGTCCGCCGCAAAGCAATCGCGCGCCGCCGCGCACTGCTTCCTGGATCCAGTCACTGGCCCGGATGGCGTCACTCTCCCGAATCAACGGCCCCAGATCGCAGGATTCATCGAGGGGATCGCCGATTTTCAGCTTCTTCACTCCCTCCAGCAGCAAGTCAATAAACTTGGCGGAAACCGACCGCTCGACCAGGATGCGCTGCACCGAGATGCACGTTTGGCCCGCATAATTGAACCCTCCGGCCACGCAGCGCTCGGCAGCGTATGCCAGATCAGCATCGCTGTGGACGATCACCCCCGCGTTTCCGCCCAATTCCAGAATGACTTTCTTCTTGCCCGCGTTTTTCTTGATCTGCCAACCGACCGCCGCGCTACCGGTGAAGCTGATCATTTTCAATCGGTCATCGGTTACCAGCAGGCCAGCATCTTCATTCGAAAGAGGCAACACATTCAAAGCGCCATCCGGCCAACCTGCGGCCTGCACGGTTTCTGCCAGCAAGAGAGCGGTTAGCGGAGTCTGAGGCGCTGGTTTGATCACCATGGTGCAACCGGCCGCAATTGCGGGCGCCACTTTGTGGGCCACCAGATTCAGGGGAAAATTAAAAGGCGTGATTCCGGCAATCGGCCCCAGCGGGAAGCGGCGCACAATTCCCCACCGCCCCGTGGTAAATTCCTGCCAGTCCAGCGGCAGGTATTCTCCATAAATGCGCGTGCTTTCTTCCGCGGCCACGCTGAAGGTGAAGATCGCCCGGTCCACTTCCGTCCGCGATGCTTTGATGGGCTTGCCGGCTTCCTGCGCCATGGTGCGGGCAAATTCTTCTTTGCGTTCCGTGATGCCTTCCACGACCCGCCGCAAAACGCGCTGGCGCTCGAATGCAGGCAACCTTCTGGTGGTTCCAAAAGCCTTCACTGACGCGGCGATCGCCGCTTCCGCGTGCGCCCTGGTTCCCTGGAACACACGGCCAACCACGCTGCCATCGAAGGGTGCGCGCACTTCAATGATGTCGCCCTCTTCGATCCATTTGCCGTCCAGCAAAAAGCCTTGCGTGCTGACGGGAGTCGCGGTCATTTGGGCCATAGCAGTATCTTAGACCTCACCCATAAGTCAGGTCGAGACCCATAGACTTCAATCCAGCCACAATTCCCAAAGTGGTTGATAATTAGTTCTACGTCCTGAGTGTCCGCCGGAATGCAACCATCGATCCTGGATTTGTCGAAGCAGCTGCAAGCTCGAAAGATATCGCCGGTCGATCTCACCCAGGATTGCCTCGCGCGCATCGAGAAACTCAATCCCGTCCTCACTGCGTTCATCACCGTGACCGCCGATTCGGCACTCGCCCAGGCCCGTCAAGCGGAAAAGGAGATTCAACGCGGGAAATGGCGCGGCCCGCTCCACGGAATTCCGCTGGCTCTCAAAGATCTGATTGATACTGCCGGCATTTTAACCACGGCGGGCAGCGCTCTCTTCCAGGACCGCATTCCTTCCGATGATGCGGAAGTGGTGCGCGGATTGAAAGACGCCGGGGCGGTTCTGTTGGGCAAGCAGAATCTGCACGAGTTTGCTTATGGCGGCAGTTCGGTGGTCAGCCATTACGGCCCGGTTCGAAATCCCTGGAATCCAGCGCACATTGCGGGAGGTTCGTCCGGCGGCTCAGCCGCCTCTGTAGCTGCTGATCTCGGCTACGCAGCCATCGGCACGGACACTGCTGGCTCCGTTCGCGAACCGGCGGCGCTCTGCGGGGTTGTCGGCTTAAAACCAACCTACGGACGGGTCAGCACCAGAGGCGTGATCCCGCTTTCGATGTCTCTCGATCACGTGGGGCCGATCACGCGAACGGTAGCCGATGCGGCGATTCTGTTGCAGACCATCGCCGATCCAACCGCGAAGGATGAAGCTGGGAACACGATGAATATTCCCGACTACGCGTCGTCTCTAGGTGAAAAGCTAAGCCCCTTAAAAGTGGGTGTCCCACGTTCGTTCTTCTACGAAGACCTTGATCCCGAGGTCGCCTCCGCCGTCGATCAAGCTTTATCCGTCCTCAAGACCCTGACCGCTGAGATGCGCGAGATTTCGTTGACCGTTGATGCTGACCGGAGGCTACAGATGGCGGAGTCTTACTCCGTCCATGCCGAGTTCGTCGCTCGCAGTCCTGAGCTTTATCAACCGGAAACCCTACGACGCATTCGATCCGGCGAGAACATCAGCCAATCCCAGGTCCTGGAAAGCCGGGCCAAACTGGAACAGGCGCGTCGAGAAATTAAGCGGGCGTTCGAAAAAGTCGACGTGCTCGTGACCCCGACCACGCCCATCCCAGCGCCGATACTCGCGAAGTTAGAGCAACAGCCCGCTCAACTGCGACCAACCGAGCTACTGTTGCTGCGCAACACACGTCCCTTCAACGTTTGGGGAATACCTGCAATCTCCATCCCTTGCGGATTCACCCGGGCCGGACTTCCCATCGGACTGCAAATCAGCGCGTCACACTGGGGAGAAGCGACCGTGCTTCAGCTGGCTTATGCCTATGAGCAGGCTACTGAATGGCACAAACGGCGGCCCGGAATTTGCGTAGATTCAGACTGAATCAGTTCCCTTGCGCCTTATCCATAAAGCTGGCCTGGTCGCTCTTCATCTTCTTCAGGCTGTCAATGGGCAAGTACGCCATGTGCCCAGCGTCAAAGGTGGCAAACGAAATATTGCTGCGGTATTTTTCACCCAGATCGAGATGGTTCATGGTGTAGTTCGCAGCAAAGTATGGCGTGGCCAAATCGTAATAGCCTTCCATGACCAACACCTTCAGGTAAGGATTCTTAACAATGGCCTCTCGCAAAGCCGTCGCGGTGTTGGGAAAGCCGCCTTCGTTCGATCCCCAGGTCCAGCCATTCTGAAATTCATCATCCCCGCGCAACACCTCGTAGGGCATGTCGGTTTTGTAGCCCAGCTCGGTCCGCACATAGTTATTGAAGACGGACGTGTACGGCGGAATGATGCCGGCCTCGGTGGGATCGTAGAAAGGCGTGTCCAGCAAGCCTTCCGGATCAGGCCCGGTGAAACGGCCATCGAGCCGGCCTACACGCAATTTCTGGTCGAGCAACAGATAATGGGTAAACTTCGGCACGTCGATGCGCAAGTTGGCATCGTCGATCACCTGCGCGCTCAAGCCTGTGTAGCGGGCCATTTGCTCGGCGATTTTCTTGCGCTCGTCGGGGGTCAGCGCGTCTCCCTTGTCCAGCGCCTGCGTGTATTCGGTTGCGGCCCATTGCTCGGATTCCTGCCGCGCCTTGACCAAATCCGCGTTCAGGTCCGAAGCCAGCTTGTGATGGTAACCGGCGATCATGGTGAAGGACGGCACCAGGAGCGGGTATGGCAGATCATTGACCTTGGTGTCATCCAGCGTCTGGAAACTCAACGCAATCGAAAGCAACGTGATGCCGTTGAAGGAGACCCCATGGTCCGAAAGATAGCCTGCAATTCCCGCCGCGCGCGTGGTGCCATAGCTTTCGCCAAAAAGAAATAATGGCGAGTTCCAGCGTTCGTAGCGTGTGAGGTAAAGGCGGATAAATTCGCTGAAAGCTTCGATATCGCCTTTTACATTCCAATATTTCTTGGATTGCTCAAGATTCGAGGCGCGGCTGAATCCTGTGCCCATCGCATCTACGAACACCAGGTCGCTTTTATCGAGTAGGGTGTGAGGGTTGTCTTCAACGTGAAAGGGAGCTGGCGGCAAGAAGCCTTCTGGGGTCATCACCACCCGCTTCGGTCCCAACGCTCCCATGTGCAGCCAGATGGTGGCCGATCCCGGGCCGCCGTTGAAGGCAAAGGTCAAGGGACGTTTGCCCGCATCCTGGCCCTCAAGCGCATAAGCCACAAAAAACATTTCCGCTTCAATCTTGCCGTCGCCGCGCTTGATGGGGAGCCGGCCCGTGGTCGCCGTGTATTTCAGAAGTTTGCCGTCCACCGTGATCTGGTGATGCGTAACCACTGGCGCCACTTCGCTGACGTCGTATTCTTCTTTATCGCCCGTCCCCGGTTTCGGCCCGTCGGACTTCTGCTCATCGCTTTTTGCCTCTCCCGGCTTTTCGGCGGGCTGGGTTGTCTTCTTTTCTTTATCTTTGTCCGCCTTGGCAGTTTCACTTTTCGACTTCTTATCGTCTGGTTGGTTTTGCGAATCCGTTTGCTGGGCAGCGGCCCCAGCCATAAGCGCACAAAAGACTGCCAGTATGATCGCGACTCGTATCGAAACAGAACGCATTGGTGGGTCTCCTGGAAAAGTGATCTTAAGAAAGACGCGCATCTCTCGGAACCGATAGCGAGGAATTATAACCCGCGCCTATCAATGTGGCGCGGGCGCCCCCGCCCGCGACTGCCGCGAGCATCAAAATACTTCGGGTTGCTAATATGTTCTGGTGCCCGTCAAAGTTTCCAAGAAATCTAAACTTGTCATTCTCCCGTCCGATCCTCTGGCCCGGATTCCCTGGCTCATTCATGGCTTCAGCACTCGCCTCGGCGGATTCTCCCGGAAATACGGTGGGAACTCGCTCAATCTCGGATTCACTCAGCACGATTCAAGAGCAGCCGTCGAACGCAATCGCGACGCCTTTCTTAAAAAACTCGGTGCGATGAACGGGAAGCATCCCTGGCCTCTGGTCACGCTCCGCCAGATTCATTCCGATCTCATTCACCATGTTGCGGAGCCGCCATCGCATCAACTAGTCGGCGATGGCCTCATCACGCGTTCACCAGGCATTCTCCTTGGCATCCAAACCGCCGATTGTCTGCCCGTCATTCTGGTCGACACCAGGCAAAGGGCCGTGGGCGTCTTCCACGCCGGCTGGCGCGGCACCATCAAACGCATCGTGGAAAAAGGCGCGGGAGAAATGCGCCGCTGGTTCGGCAGCCGCACGAGAGATTTGAAAGCGGCCATCGGCCCCGGCATTCACAAATGTTGTTATCAAGTTGGCCCCGAGGTGCGTGATCAATTTGAATCGCAGTTCGAATATGCTGCGAGCCTGTTTCATGAAATCGAGGAACACGACGAGGTGCGCGAGAAATATCCCATGCTATTTCTGACGGCGCGGGCACCCGGCCACAGCGAGTTACCCAAAAAGATTTTCCTCGATTTAGCCGAAGCCAACCGCCGCCAGCTTATTCGCATCGGAGTTGCGGCAAGGAATATTTCAGTTTCGTCACTGTGCACGGCTTGCCGTTCCGACTTGCTTTTCTCCCATCGTATGGAAAAGGGAGTCGCTGGCCGGATGATCGCCGTCGCCGGTATTCGTAAGCTGTTGTAAGGAAACCAATAGGCACCGAATAGAACGGCTGCGCCTTGACATCGCTCGGGCTGAGGCATAGTCTGCCGCGGCTACTTCCGGTCGGTCTAGCTGGTCGCAGCAGAAACCCAGGAGGGCACCAATGATTTACGCAATCGTAGTAGGACTGATCGCCGGTTGGGCGACAGGCAAGCTCATGAAGGGCTCCGGTTACGGCGTCCTAGTTGACATCGTCTTGGGTATCGTCGGCGGTATTCTCGGAAACTGGGTCCTGGGATTGCTCGGCTTCGCCACTAGTGGCGGGCTGATTGCCAGCATCCTGGTCGCAATCCTGGGAGCCGTGATCCTCGTCGTAATCGTGCGGGCGCTTAAGAAAGCCTGATCGGTTCCAATCTTTGTCTTGACACGCCGCTCACTCCTGGGCGGCGTGCCTTCCGCTAAATATCTACAAGCAAGACACTTCCGCTCTACTCAACCTTACGTGTTTCAGCCTCATGGGACATCCGGTGCACTTATCTGGCAGAATAGAAGATCGGAATAATAAATCGTTCTAATCGGATTGTTCATGAAGACTCTAAGTGTGGCCGCACCGCCCACCCGCAATATCCACTTGATCAAGTGGGTTGAGAAGACCGCCGAACTCACCCAGCCCGACAACATTCACTGGGTGGACGGGTCGAAAGCTGAAAACGAAGAACTGCTGCGCCAGATGGTCCAGAGCGGCACCCTGACCAAGCTGAATCAAAAACTCTGGCCGGGTTGTTATCTGGCCCGCTCCGATGCCAGCGATGTTGCCCGCGTGGAAGACCGCACCTTCATCTGCTCGCTTTCCAAAGATAGCGCCGGCCCCACCAATAATTGGGAAAACCCCTACACCATGCGCCGCAAGCTGAAGGAGAAATTCCACGGCTGCATGCGGGGTCGCACCATGTATGTCCTGCCCTTCAGTATGGGGCCGGTAGGTTCGCCGATGTCGCAGATCGGCGTGGAACTGACCGACTCGCCGTATGTCGTCGTCAATATGCGGATCATGACTCGCATGGGTCTCGAAGTTTTCAAAGAAATCGACAAAGACGAGAAACGCGTAATCCCCTGCCTGCACAGCGTGGGAATGCCGCTCACTCCTGGACAACGAGACGTTCCCTGGCCCTGCAACCAGGAAAAATACATCGTGCATTTCCCAGAAAGCCGCGAAATCTGGTCCTACGGTTCGGGATACGGCGGCAACGCGCTCCTGGGGAAGAAATGTTTCGCGCTGCGCATCGCCTCCAACATCGCCCGTGACGAAGGCTGGATGGCCGAGCACATGCTCATTCTGGGGGTCGAGGATCCCAAGGGCGAGAAGACCTACGTTGCCGCCGCCTTCCCGAGTTCCTGCGGAAAAACCAACTTTGCCATGATCGTTCCACCGGCTGGATTCGAGGGCTGGAAAGTCTGGACCGTCGGCGATGACATCGCCTGGATCAAGCCCGACGCCGAGGGCCGCCTGCGGGCCATCAATCCGGAAGCTGGATTTTTCGGAGTCGCCCCCGGCACATCCGTCGCCACTAACCCCAACGCCATGGCCACACTCGCCCGCAACACCATCTTCACCAACGTGGCGCTAACCCCCGAAGGTGGCGTGTGGTGGGAAGGCATGACCGACGAGCCTCCCGCCGAATGTCTCGATTGGCAGGGTCAGCAGTGGACCCCCGAACTTGGCAAAGCCGGGAAAAAAGCCGCGCATCCCAATGCGCGGTTCACCGCGCCGGCATCGCAATGTCCCACGATTGATGCCGCATGGGAAGATCCCAACGGCGTCCCCATCAGCGCCATCATGTTCGGTGGCCGCCGAGCCAGTAACATTCCGCTGATTTACCAGGCCTTCAACTGGAGCGCTGGAGTTTATCTCGGCGCCACCATGGGTTCAGAGACGACGGCTGCGGCGGCTGGCGAAGTCGGCAAAGTCCGTCGCGATCCCATGGCCATGCTTCCCTTTTGCGGCTATCACATGGGAGATTATTTCCGTCACTGGATCAAGATGCAGCGCTCGCTCAGCCGTACCCCGCGCGTTTTCCACGTGAACTGGTTCCGCAAAGACACCGATGGCAACTTCATCTGGCCAGGGTATCGCGAGAACATGCGGGTGCTGAAGTGGATTGTCGACCGCGTCCGTGGCCGCGCGCAGGGCAAAGAAACGCCCATCGGATGGACCCCGCACTACGAAGACATCCACTGGAAGGGACTCGACTTCCCTAAAGAAAAATTCGAACAACTACAGGCCGTCGACCGCGCCGCCTGGCGAAAAGAAGTGATCGGACACGAGGAGCTGTTCATCCTTCTGCACGCTCATCTGCCTCCTGAGCTGATCTACGAGCGTGAACTACTGATCTGCCGGCTGTAACCGAACCCAAGGGTGCCCCGTTCAAGCTACGCTTGAGCGGGGTTTTTCTTCGTAAGCTTACGTTTTGCGGAAGGATATTGAAAGAAAACGATCGGGATTTGGTCAGACCTGACAACATTGCTGAAACAGCAGCCGTCTGCCAAATCCCCGCTCAAGCGAAGCTTGAACGGGCACCCTCAAGATATTTGAAGATTTAAGGTTGGGCTTAGGAAGAAGCTGGCGCCACGATCACATCATCATCGTTGACCAGCGCGTCCAGTTGCTTTAGCGTCTCGTCCACGGTCAACGAATACATTTCCCGGCCGACGCCTTCTCCGGACTCCAGTGCCGTCTTCAGATAATGTCCGGCAATCTCGATCGCCAGAGGATCGGTGATCGATTTGCCGGTGCGCTTGTTGTATTCCACCCATGCCGGATGCGGCAGGGCGACCCAGACGGGGCGGCCATCCACCAGGAACTTGACGTCGACGGCATCGGCGTGGCGCGTGGCCACGGCCACGATCAGCGCCTGATAAATGCAGTGAACCTTCTTCTTGCTCCAGCGATCAAGGGCGTGAAAGTCTTTGTACATGGATGAATAAAACTATACCGAACCCCAGACCATGCGGCAAATGATGCCGGTTCGTATCAGGGCATCGCCTTCAGCGATGCCGTAAAACGCGCTCTCAAGACATACGGCACGGCTGATTAGCCGTGGCCCGATGCGAATCGTTGATCGCATTGATTTCATGACCGAACCTGCGCGGCCGGGTGCATTATGATGTTGCTGAAGCTGACGGCAAGAGCTGTTGGCCAACGACCAATGACCAACGACCAACGACCAGCCAACCTCGGCATCCTGCTCTCCGGACGCGGCTCCAACTTCGAAGCCATCGCGAAAAACATCGCCGCCGGAAACATCCCCAACGCGCGTATTGCGGTGGTCATTTCGAATAAACCAGACGCCGGCGGCCTCGAAACCGCCCGCCATCTTGGACTCAAGGCGCTGGCCATCCCTTCCAAAGGCAAGTCGCGCGAAGATCATGACCGCGAAGTGCTCGCCGCCTTGAAAGAACACAAAGTCGATCTCATCTGCCTTGCCGGATACATGCGTCTGCTGTCACCCTGGTTCGTGCAACAATTTCCGCACCGCATCCTGAATATTCATCCTTCGCTCCTACCCGCCTTCCCCGGCCTCGAAGCTCAGGAACAAGCCTTCGCCTACGGCGTGAAAGTTTCCGGCTGTACTGTGCATTTCGTGGACGAAGAACTCGACCACGGCGCCATCATCGTGCAGAAAGCAATTCCTGTGCTCGACCGCGATGACGAACATACCTTGGCTGAGAGAATTCTGGAACAGGAGCACATTGCTTACAGCGAAGCCATAAACCTTGTACTGAAAGGAAAGTTCAAGATTGCTGGAAGAAGATTCCTGGGTATACAGAAGTAAAAGCTGACATTGTGACGGATGTCACAGCCAAATCTGCGAGTACATTTTAGATTGAAGATTTCAGATTGCAGATTTGGTATGGCAACCGAAATCAATTCCGAAATACTGAAACAGAGGACCAAACACTTTGCTTTGCTCCTGATTCGTTTGTGCCGTACGATTCCTTCTAGCCAAGAAGCGCGGATCATTACTCGCCAACTTCTTCGGTCTGCAACATCGGTAGCAGCAAACTATCGGGCCGTTTGCCGAGCAAGATCAAGAGCCGATTTCATTTCGAAGCTGGGAATTGTTCTCGAAGAAGCAGACGAATCCCTTTTCTGGCTGGAACTTCTGGTGGATGCCGGCCTCATCCAAAGCGAGAAAGTCAAAATGCCACTCACGGAAGCCAACGAGCTCGTCGCCATCTTCGTAACATCTTTGCGGACTGCCAAAGAGAAATCTGCAATCTAAAATCTAAAATCTGAAATAATGTCCCCGATGCCCACTTTCGCCCCTGTCTCCGAACAACTCGCTTACATCAAGAAAGGCTCCGCGGAAATTGTTAAGGAGTCTGAACTGCGCTCGAAGCTGGAGAAGTCTCTGGCCTCGGGCAAACCCCTGCGCGTCAAAGCCGGATTCGATCCCACCGCGCCCGACTTGCATCTTGGTCACACCGTCCTGCTGCGCAAGCTCAAGCATTTTCAGGACCTTGGCCACACCGTTATCTTCCTGATTGGCGATTTCACTGGCATGATCGGCGACCCCACCGGCCGTTCCGCAACCCGCCCACCGCTCAGCCCCGACGACATCATGCGCAATGCCAAGACCTACATGGCGCAGGTTTACAAGATTCTCAGTTCCGCCACCACCGAGGTCCGCTTCAACAGCGAGTGGTTCGACAAACTGAAATCGTCTGACTGGATCAAGCTGGCCGCGAAGTTCACCATTTCGCAGATGCTCGAGCGCGAAGACTTTCACAAACGATTCAAAGACGAGAAGCCAATCGCCGTGCATGAATTGCTCTACCCGCTGGCCCAGGGATACGACTCCGTCTGCCTGAAAGCCGATGTCGAACTCGGCGGCACCGACCAGAAATTCAATCTGCTGGTAGGCCGCGAAATGCAGCGTGCCTACGGACAAGAATCGCAGGTCGTCCTGACCATGCCGATTCTCGAAGGCCTCGATGGCGTGCAGAAGATGTCAAAGTCTTTGGGCAACGCCATCGGCATTCTGGAAGCGCCGCTCGAAATGTACGGCAAAATCATGTCGATTTCTGACGAGATGATGTGGCGCTATTACGAACTTCTGACCGACGTGCAACTCCCGGAAATCCAGAAGATGAAATCCGAGTCGCATCCGATGCAGGCCAAGAAAGATTTGGCCCGCATCATCGTGACGGATTTCCACTCCGCCGATGCCGCCACCAAAGCTGCCGAGGATTGGGCCAAGCAATTCCAGAAGAGCGAAGTTCCCGAGGATGTCGAGGAAACGGCGGTTTCGATCGAGGTGACGGCACACGGACTGGTTCGATTGGACAAGCTGTTAGCGCAGTGCGGGCTGGCAGAGTCCGTCAGTGATGCAGGACGAAAGCTCAAGCAGAAATCAGTGAAAGTGAATGGAGAACCACAGACCGAAGCTCACGTGTCGTTGGATCTTAGTCAGCCACTGATCCTGCAAGTGGGAAGAAAGATTAAGAAGATCCGCGCGAGTTTGATTACGGGAACAAGAACAATCGACTAGGGGCAGGCGATGCCAGGTAGGGACAGCCGCCTCGGCTCTCCAGCCAGTTCAGCCAGTCAACTTATTCAATTTGTCATCCTGAGCGGAGTGGCTGGTTCGCGAAGCGAAGCAGCCACGGAGTCGAAGGACCCCTACCCGCTCTCCTGCGGTTTGCACTTCGGGGGATTCTTCCCGGTCGCCAATCGCTTCGGCAAGAAACCTTAGCAGCCGTCGTATTATCAGGGTATAGGGGTCCTTCGACTGTGTTGTCGTTCGCGTTGCGAACGACAACTTCGCTCAGGATGACAAATTTGATAGCGCGGGTGTGGCCCCTTATTGCCACTACGGCAGCAGCCCAAACACCGCCACGCCGTTGGTCGTCCCGACAAACACCTTCCCATTCACGATCATCGGCGTGATGTACTTGTTACCCGCGCCAAACTGGTCGCGCCCGCCGCTGGCCTGGTTGCTGTTGTAAAGCTCGTTCAGGTTGCTGGCATTGTAAGCGTGCAACACGGCCGGGCTACTGTTCTCCGATGCCCAAACGATCCCATTGCTGCTGCCGTTCGCCGAGATGCTGGGCGTCGCTCCGGGATATCCAAAACTATTGCTGGTGTGCGCCGTCGCCACAGTGGACAACCTTGCATTAGTAATCGTAAACGCCAGAATCGGACTGCCCACCGAGCCGTAGTAAATCGTGTTGTTGAAGTACGCAGGCATCGCCCAGACCCCGCCGGGCAGCGCTCCCGAGAGTTGCTGATAGACGTTGTTGTTGTTCGAACTAAACTTGCCCATCGAATCCCGGTTTACCACGTAGAGGTTCGAGTCCTTGCCCGCCCCGACCGCCAGATGCAGCGTGTGTCCCGCACCGTCGCTGAGATCGGGCAGCACGACTGTCCCACCGGAGCCGAGGTCGGTGTCCGTGCTGTTCTCCTGCGATTGATTGTCCATTTCAAAATAATCCGCCACAGCCAGGCCGCTGGAAGTGGAAAGTTTCATAAACGCGTTGCCATAATCGCCGCTGCTGGGAAAGCCGCTGGCATTGAGCGAAGAATCGAACTCGCCATTGGCATCCAGGAAATAAATATTCCCCGAGTTGTCGGCGGCCAGCCCAGCGCCCGCCATCCAGATGGCGCCTTCGTTGCCGTTGGGAGTCACATTCAGCACGCTCGTCTGCGCCAGCGTGGACGCGCTATAGGCCATGATCCATCCGGTGTAAGGCCGGTCGTCGCAATGGGACGCCCATCCTGTGTACACAACCCCGTTCATCAATAGCAGGCCAACCCGCTCTTTGTACTGCGCCGGGTCAAAGATCACATCCGTGCCGTTGCTGTTATCGCCCGTTCCAGGATAGCTCGCCTGAATCTCCGTTGGCCCGCCGAGGAGTTCGGTGCCCAGCGCAAGATCGAGCGCGTGCAAGCGCTGGTGATACTGGCCGGATCCCTTCGACATGGCGACCACGTAAATCGTGCCATTGGGCCCGCGCGTGAGATCGATGACCGGAGTCGAGGTCACGCCGATCTCTGGACTCACCTGGCCGCAGCCGCGATCGTCGCTCGTGGTCTCGCCCGACTTCAGCATCGAAACGTGCCAAATCACCGTGCCCGTGTCCGCGTCGAAGGCATAGACGGAGTCATGTTCGGTGGCGACGATGAGCAAATTGTGCGAGCCGTTCGACGGCACCCCCACGCTGGACGCATATAGCGGCTCGGCGTCCACCTTCCCGTCCACCGAGTAGAAGCCGAGTTTGCCGAAAGTCGCGGAATTGACGTTGCTGGTTGTCAGAGTGGTTTCGTTGAGATTTTGGCCTGTCCGCGCAATGTCATTGTGATAGGTCAGCACATCGGTGGTCCCTGCTGAAACCGTATTAACGGTGAGAGTCGCATAGTTACTGGTCGCGTTTCCCGCCGAATTCGTTACCACCACGCGGAATTGCGAGCCGTTGTCGGACGTCGTGGTCGCCGGTGTCGTGTAACTCGCCGCCGTGGCTCCCGCGATAGGCGTCGTGCCTTTTTGCCACTGATAGCTCAAAGGAGCCGTGCCCGTTGCCACAACGGAGAACGTCGCCGTCTGGCCTGTGGTCACGGTTTGATTTGACGGCTGTTGCGTAATAGACGGCTTGACTGCCGACGACGTGACCGTCAGCGTCGCCGCGTCACTGGTAGCGTTCCCAGCTGAATTCGTGACCACCACGCGAAAGGTGGACCCATTGTCGGCGGCTGTGGTCGCGGGTGTCGTGTAAGTGGCCGACGTGGCACCCGTGATGGCAGTCGTGCCCTTTTGCCACTGGTAGCTTAACGGAGCTGTTCCTGTGGCCACGACGGAGAATGTCGCTGTCTGGCCCACCGTCACTGTCTGGTTCGACGGCGGGGTGGAAATCACGGGACGTGTGGCTGTGGAAGGCGGATTCGCATCCAGGCTGCAACCCGCAAGAATCACGCTAACTATAACAAATAAAATGGCTTGCTTTGTTTTCTTCAATCGCATGAAATCAACTCCTACGGCCAGCGATCACCCCACCATCATGCCAACGTTTTCCCGTTTTGGGCAGGGGTTTCACAGTTACGATGGGGAACTTCTGTAGATGCCAATTGGCCTGCTTTCGTCTCTCTGGATTCGCACCTTCCGGTCACACTACAGGGCATGGCAACCGATCCGGTTGCCATGACGGCCAGTCATCATCCAGCTTGTGGTTAAATGCCCTACCACATGCGCGCTGCTGCCATTTTCGGGTTGGGGTCGTCCGCGAAAACTCTCACGCCTTTCCAAAAAGACTCGGCCGTGACCTGGACGATGGGCATTCCCGCCAGCTCAACCGAAGCTGACGCCATCCTCATCTTCGGAGGCGACGGCACCATCCATCGTCATCTGGCCCAGTTGGTCAAGCTGCAACTGCCGGTATTGGTCGTTCCTTGCGGCAGCGGCAACGATTTTGCGCGTTCACTCAATTTGCGCAACCTTCAAGATTCGTTGGCAGCCTGGCGGAAGTTTTCCACCGGCGGCAGCAATATGCGGAAGATTGATCTAGGTGTGATTACTGCGCTGGATTCGAAAGCCACAGAATCGGTCGCCACTCGAAACTTGAAACCGGAAACTGGAAACTCTTCTTACTTCTGTTGCGTAGGCGGCGTCGGACTGGATGGCGAGATTGCCCACCGCGCCAATCGTCTGCCGCGCTGGCTGCGCGCCCACGGTGGATACGCACTCAGCTTGCCTTCCGCATTGCTCAGATACACACCACAGCCAATGAAAATCCTCGCGGCTGATGTGAAACACTCAGAAATTTTTATCGAACGCAGCAATCAACCGACGGTCGTCGTTGCTTTTGCCAACACGCCGGTCTACGGCGGCGGGATGAAAATCGCGCCTCACGCCCAACTTGACGACGGCCAGCTTGACGTTTGCGTGGTGGGGAACGTCTCCAAACTCAGGCTGCTGCGGCTGTTTCCTTCCGTGTACTTCGGACGCCACCTGGGAGTTCGCGAAGTGGAGTATTTTCAGGTCGCCCGGCTGATGATAGAAACAGAAAAGCCGCTGGATGTCTACGCGGACGGCGAATATGTCTGTCGCACGCCGATTGAGGTAAGCGCCGCCCCGCAGGCTTTGACCGTGCTGGTGCCCTGAGAGTGGCCGCAATTAATTCTTGCCTCCAAAGCGGTACACGAAACCCGACGACGCTCTGCTGCTAGTGAGCGGCCCATTCTGCGCTCCTGCCAGCATGATCTCGAGTTCGATGGCCCGAAGACTCAGATGGTGGGTCAAGCGGATGTCCATCCCTCCTCCGGCGGACAGGATAAATTTCCCGTGGGTAAAATCCGCGATTGGGGACCGCACTTGCCAGCGATAGCCACCACCCAGGAGCTGGGCGTAGAACCTGGTGCGAAAATTCTCGTTGCTCGAAACTCGCGGGCCAATCATGAATGTGGTCATGGTGGTTGAACCGGTGTGGTCTGAATAGTGATAGAAGCCGGCATCGCCAACCAATGCAGCTCTGTCGTGGTTCCATGCGAACCCAGCTCGAAATCCGGGCGCGCCGCTGTCGAATGAAAATGCACTCGGCAGTGTGGGATTCTTTATCTGATAGCTCACCGGGGTGGTGACGTCGACTGTCTTCATACTGGACGCCAAGGCAAAGATCTCGAAGGGTCGGGGTTCTTCCTCGTAGGTTTGTGCCGTTGCATTCCCGGGAACTAGGAAGAGCAGGATTGCGAGACAGGCAATCGCAAGCCGGACCATTCTCCCACCTACCACAAAGAAAATACCCTCCATGATGTTCATTTCTGCCCACCGAACCGGAATACGATTCCGGAGGAAATTCTCGAACTGTTCATCGAGTTACTACCTGCCTCGGTAAACAGAAACTCGGCTTCGACCAATCGAAACGTAACGTGGGGGGAGATGCTGACGTCCATGCCAGCGCCAAACGCCGAGGCGAACTGAGTGACAGGAACATAGCCGGCGGCAGAGTGGGTGCGAACGTTTGCGCCGCCGAACAGGCTTTGCACAAAATAATTCACTCGCCCGTCGTGGTCAGAGAAACGCGGTCCCGCCATGAGTGTCGTAACTTTCGACTGGAAGGCAGTGTCCGAGAACTCGTAGTGGCCGGCATCAGCAACCCAGCCAAGCCAGAATTTCTGGTTATACGTACCGCCGGCCCGAACCCCGGAGGCGGGTCCATGTGAGCCGGTAAAATCTCCGCCAATCGTCGAAGCTTCTGCATAAGCTTCGAACCGTGGCTTTTTCTGTTCCCACTGCGCCTGGGCGACTCCTGAGAGCAACAGAAAAACTCCCGCAAACCAGAGGAAAATGTTTCTGAAGTTCATGTTCATGGGCCCAAAACTAGTTCCGCTGTCGTACGGGCTCAAGCGCCATGCAGCGCCAACTCTTCGGTGGCGCGCTTTGGCAGGCTTTGGCGGTGAAATTTGAATGGGGTGGCTGGCGCGGTTAGAATCGCAGGCAATTGCGCTGCCTATCACGCAGGATTCGAGGCCACCACGTCAACCCACCAGAATCAGCGGACGTCTCCAGCCGATGGCGAGTCACCTAAGGACGATCGCCTTGATTCCTGGAAAGAGATCGCGAGTTTCCTGAAGCGCGGTGTCCGTACCGTCCAGCGATGGGAAAAGGAAGAAGGCTTTCCCATTCATCGCCATCAACACGCCAAGCTGGGTTCGATTTATGCGCTGCGTTCCGAGGTGATCGCCTGGCAAAACGGGCGCGACCGGAATACCGGAAAGCAAAAAAATGAACCACGGGCCGTCGCGGACGAAAGCGCCGCCACGTCCCTGACCAAGCTGCTCGTCCTGCCCTTTGAAAACCTCAGCCGCGATCCTGAGGAAGACTACTTCAGCGATGGTCTCACCGAAGAAATGATCGCCCAACTCGGACGCTTTCGTCCCGCCGGGCTGGGAGTCATCGCCCGAACCACGGCGATGCATTACAAGCTGCGCCCAAAGCCGATTGATCAGATCGGGCGTGAGTTGAATGTTGCTTATGTGCTGGAAGGCAGCGTCCGCCGCGATTCCGGCCGGGTACGCATTACGACAAACCTGGTGCGGACGGCCGATCAAACCCCGGTGTGGTCAAGCTCGTACGACCGCGATCTGCGCGACGTTCTCTCCTTGCAGAGCGAAGTCGCAGCCCAGATCGCCAGGGAAATTCACCTGGCATTTCCCGCCGGCACGAAGGCGCTGAAGCTAAAAACGCAATCCGTTGATCCTGCCGCCTATGAAAATTACTTGAAAGGACGGACGCTGCTCAATGCCGTGACCGTGGATTCCGCACAAAGGAGCGTCGAATTTTTCCAGCGCGCGATCCGAAAGCAGCCGAAGTATGCTCTGCCGTTTGCGGGCATGGCAGACGCCTACGGCTTGTTGTCGATCGTCCCTTTTGATGCCATGCCGCCACGCAAGTCCATGCCCAAAGCAGAAGCCGCAGCCAGGAAGGCGCTTGCGCTCGATGGATCTCTAGCGGAAGCCCACTCAGCCATCGGATTGGTGCGGCATCACTATCACTGGGATTGGCCGGGTGCGGAAGTTTCCTACCGCAAGGCACTCGAGCTCAATCCGCACTATTCTCCGGCGCGCCTGCGCTATGTTTGGCTGTTGCTGGCGTTAGGTCGAATGGATGAGGCAATGGCGGAATTGAAAAAAGCCCAGGCCGTGGCCCTCGAATTCGACCCTCATTTTCTGGCGATGGTCCAGGCCACGCTGGCCGCGGCTTTTTATTTTTCGCGGCAATACGACCGCGCCATTGCCGAAGCTATGAAGGCGGTTGCGATGGATCCGTCGTCAGCCCTGCCGAAATATGTGCTGGTGCGGGCGTTCGCGCGCAAGGGCGAGTTTCCGAAAATCGCGGAAGAATTTGCCCGGGCCCGGCAGACCGAAGGCGCAAGTCTGCTCAGTACGATTGCCCTGGCCCACGCTGACGCGGTCCAGGGACGCGCGGCGGAAGCACGCAAAACCCTTCAACAACTTAAGCAGATGGCCCGGCGGCGCTATGTTCCAGCCACTTATTTCGGCATCCTCTATGCCGCATTGGGTGACCGGGCCCAGTCGTTTCGCTATCTGGAGAAAGCCTACAAGGAACGCGCCGACGGACTGACATTTCTTAACGTGGAACCGCTGGTGGATGAACTGCGCGCCGACGTTCGTTTTCAGAAATTGGTGAGAAAAATTGGCTTGGTGCATTAAGCGCCATTGCAGGTGCCGGAACGCCATTCCAGTGCTAAACTAGCCCCTCGTACGAGT
Source organism: Terriglobales bacterium (assembly GCA_963762965.1). Taxonomy (GTDB): domain Bacteria; phylum Acidobacteriota; class Terriglobia; order Terriglobales; family Acidobacteriaceae; genus DATBAX01. The sequence goes on along the minus strand of CAVXME010000001.1, from coordinate 1,750,656 downwards.
GAAAAATATGAGTGATGAAAAGCGTTCGCGCACCTGGCTTTGGATCCTGATCGGGGGAGGAGCTTTCTTCCTCTTTGTGCTGGCCGTCTTCACCCTGGTCTATCTCACGGTCCGCTCCAACGGAGAAAGCGCCGGACTGCACGCCTTTGGCGACCGGATTGGCGTGGTTGACCTTGACGGCGTCATTCTCGATTCTTCCACCGTGGTGCAGGAACTCAAAAAGTTCGGCGACGACGATTCCATCAAAGCCATCATCATCCACGTGAATTCGCCGGGTGGCGGCGTGGCCGCATCGGAAGAAATTTATCGCGAGGTCAAGCGGGTGCGCGACGAAAAACACAAGCGCATTGTGTCCTCGATCAGCACCGTCGGCGCCAGCGGCGCCTACTACGTTTCGTCCGCCACCAACAAGATTTACGCCGATAACGGCAGCGTGGTCGGCTCGATCGGGGTGATCTCAGAGTGGGTCAACTACGGCGATTTGATGAAATGGGCGAAACTGAAGCCGGAAGTGCTCACGGTGGGGGAATTTAAGGACACCGGCGATCCGTCGCGGGATATGACCCCAGCGGAAAGAGCATACATGCAATCGCTGATCGACAACATGTATGGTCAATTCGTTCAAGCAGTTGCCGAGGGACGCCATGCCAAAGTGGATGACATCAAGGCCATTGCCAATGGTAAGGTTTGGACCGGGCAGCAGGCGCTTTCCATGCACATGATCGACCAGGTTGCAGACTTCGAAGCAGCAGTTGACGACACGGCTAAGTCCGTTGGAATCAGTGGAAAACCGGTTTTAGTGCGTCCAGAAAGAGACCGCAAAACGCTTCTGGATCTGATGTTTGGCGACATTTCCCAGTACCTGCCGACAAAAGAAAAGCTGCTGGATCAGCAGACCGGCTTTTACTATCTCTGGAAGTAGCAGATCAGGCTTTGGGCTCGGGGCTCTAGGCGCTAGGACTTCGGATTGAAGTGGGTTGTCAAAGCGAGAGCCTAGAGCCCAGCGCCTAACGCCTTCTTTCAATTGCCACTTGCGCACAACCCCTGAAATTTGAGAAGGTTATGGCAGCCCATCTACAATTGGAAGCGGTACGGAGCGAACAGGCATATGACAAAAGCTGATCTCATAGACGAAGTCTCCCGGCTGGCGGAATTGACACGCAAGGACAGTGAAGTCATCGTCGAGACCATCTTTGACAGCATCGTGCGCTCGCTGCGTGTGGGCGACAAGATCGAGATCCGTGGATTTGGCAGCTTCCGCACCCGGCAGCGCAAACCGCGCGTCGGCCGCAATCCCAAAACGGGAGACCGCGTAGATGTTCCCGCCAAGAAGATTCCTTTCTTCAAGCCCAGCAAAGAGTTGAAAGACCTGGTGAATGTAGGTGGTGCTGCTACGCCCGCCGCTGCACCGGCACATCCTGCCCAATAAAATTCGGTTAGAAAGTCGCTTTCTTCCCGGTGGGACAGCCGAGGCGGCTGTCTTACGTGGCCTGTGATTAAATCAATTCTATGTTCGCCCGCAAGATTCGCGTCGAGTATGAAGAAAACGGACGGCCCAAACCCTGTCCTCTGAAGTGGCTCGACAACTTCGCCATGCGCAACTTCACTAATGCCAGCGTCTTCGATGACACCCTGCCTCTCAGCGATGGAGTCATGGAGATCGGAACAAATGTCCCGTTGGAAGAATTAAAAGCGGCAATGGAAGATTGGTTCCGGAAGAAGAGTTATCTGCCAAAAGACGGGACGCTGCGAATTTCAGTTCCTACCTAGAACCTTTGTCATCCCGACCGGAGCGAAGCAACGCGAGCGAAGTGGAGGGACCTGCTTTTTTCGGACCCAATACAGGTTGTCTTACTTGTCGTAATGCAGCAGCGAGAACACGTCATATTCCTTCAGCAGGTCACGGCCCTTCAGAAAATCCAGTTCGATCACGAAACCTAGTCCCACGATCTCCGCTCCCAGAGTAGAAGCCAGTTTGGTGGTCGCTTCAGCCGTGCCACCTGTAGCAAGCAGGTCATCCACAATGATCACGCGCTGGCCTTTTTGGATCGCGTCCTTGTGGATCTCCAGCGTGTTAGTGCCGTATTCCAGTGCGTAGTCATACCGCGCCGTTGCGGCGGGCAGTTTGCCGGGTTTACGCACAGGAATAAAGCCTGCATTCAAGCGATAAGCGACGGCCGGGCCGAAGATAAACCCGCGCGCTTCCATGCCGAGCACCAGATCGATCCCTTTGCCGATGTAATGCTCGGACAACTCATCGATCAGCGTGGCATAACCCAGCTTGTCTTTCAGCAGGGTCGTGATGTCATAAAACAGAATGCCCTTCTTGGGGAAATCCTGGACTTCGCGAATCAGCTTTTTCAGCTGGTCAGAATTCAGGGCGGACTGGGGCATTACCACGCTCCTTCGATGCGAAAAGTTGTCAGACCGCTTACCGACTTGGCTTCGGCTTCCTCGACATGGTCCACGCGCGCAGCCCGCGGACCTTCTTGTAATCGCGAGCGCAGCCCGTTGAGTTGATCGCGCGTGCCCACGGCCAGCACTTCCACGCTGCTGTCTTCGTTGTTGCGGACCCATCCGGCAATGCCAAGGATATGAGCTTCTCGTTCGACAAACCAGCGGAAACCGACGCCCTGCACCCGTCCGCGCACCAGAAAACGGCGGGCTTGGGTAGCTTTGTCAGTGGATGTCATTTTCCATCGACCATGTCATCCTGAGCGAAGTGGATGCTTCGCATCGCGAAGCAGCCGCGCAGTCGAAGGACCCCTATCAGCCACACATTACCTTACTGCCTCAGCATCGTTCCTTCCGAACAATCCCACGAACCTCGCGGCATTTCAATCTTTAGGGGTCCTTCGACTTCGAGAATTCGGTCGCTTCGCGAACCGAATTCTCTGCGCTCAGGATGACAAACTTACGCGTTATGCGCGCGATAGATAAGTCCCTTCAGCGGTATCTACTTTGATGGTCTCACCTTCATTGATGAAAGGCGGCACCTGCACCACCAGCCCGGTCTCGGTCTTTGCGGCCTTGGTGACGCTGGAAGCGGTCGCGCTCCGGATCCCCGGCTCCGTCTCAATCACCTTCAACAAAACCGTCTGCGGCAGCTCGATCCCGACGGCTTTCCCGTCGAAGAACTCCACTTTGATTTGCAGATTCGAGGTCAGATATTCCACGGCATCGCCCAGGATTTCCCTTGTCAGGTGGGTCTGCTCGTAATTCGAGGTGTCCATGAAGTAGTAGTTGTCGCCGTCGGCGTACAAAAACTCCATATCGACTTCATCCACCACCACCTTCTCAATGGGATCGGGAGAACGGAAGCGATGCTCGAACATGGCGCCGGTGCGCAGATTGCGCAGTTTGGCTTGAATAAAGGCGCGCAGGTTTCCGGGAGTGCGGTGCTCCACGGCAAAAACAGAGTGCAGATCATTGTTGTGCTTGATGATCATGCCGGGGCGTAGCTGGGTCGCGGGAATCGACATTGCTGAATGAATCTCCTTAGAATATGCAGCGGACCAGCGGAAGACAGCCGACGATAGTTCCACCAGACACTGACCAACCCTTTATTTTATACGGGCTTGGACAGATTTGGGAAATGCCGGGATTAGACGCCTGCAATCTCCGAGAAATGCACAATACGCGTGTGCTCCCAGGCAGCTAAAATGGTCTGCGGGGAATCCAAGTTGCGGTTCGAGATTCTAAGTCTCGAAATTCCAGTCATGAGGTGCATTTTATGCGTATAGGAAAATACAGTGCTTCCGAGGAAGGTAGTCAGGTCGGAACGGCGGTTACGTTCCTTTTGATCGGATTAGGCGCAGGCGCGCTCGCGGGCCTGCTGTTGGCCCCTAAAGCCGGCAAACAGATCCGCAAAGATCTGCGCCGGAAATTCGACGATGCCAAGGACACTCTCGGGGACTGGAGCGATGACGCCAAGGAATTCGCCGAGGATGCTATCGAACGGGGAAGCGAACTCGCCGACGAGGTCCTGGAACGCGGCGGCAAAATCGCCGATGAAGTTCGCGATCGCGTGACCCCGCTGGCCAAGACCCTACGGCGGCGGTAGTACCGGCAGGCCGTCTAGTGAAAGATGGCGGCGAAGAAGCCCTTGACCTTGCCAAACAATCCGCGGCGGGATTTGTTGGTTTCCGTAGAGCGGGACGGCTGAACCGTAGTTGGCAGCAACGCAGAGGCCGAAGAATTATTTGCAGGCGAACTGTGCGCCTCCGGCATGGCTGCGGGGGACGATGCAGCAGAGTCGCTGGCACTGAAAACTAAAGGCGCTTCTATCTGCACGCGAGTTTTGTGGGAATCGGCGGGCCGCAGGGGTACTGTTTCCGGGTTTGTCACGATGTTCGTCGGCGCAGGTGTCATCCCTCCAAGCTGTGCCAGTTGCACCGAATCTGTAGAACCGCTTGCCGGTTGCATATCCGCAGACGCACGCATCACGGGAATCGAGGGCTCCGGGCAGCCGCAATCTGCCGAGGCCGCTGTATCCATGGCGGCCAAATGTCCCGAGTGAAAGAAAACCTGCTCGCCCGGCTTTACTTCATACCGATCGTCGCCGATCAGTTCCGAAACCATCGCGGACGCTGTATTCCCCGGCAACGCGCGCATGCAGGTGTTGCCGCGCGTATCTGCCCTGATGGCGTAATGGAATTCGCCGGGACCCTCCAACACGATCCGGAAGTCGGGAGTGAGAACGGAATCCGCGGAGCTTTGCAGGATGTAATGCGCCTCGAAGGCTCCCGTGCTCATGCCGAATAGCAAGTCCTGACCATTGCTGGAGTTTGTTACCGATAGCGTCGTCCCCGGGCAAACGCGGACTTCGCCGCCGTTCCCTAGACTCAGAACCTGGGTCTCGCTGCCGGCAGTTACCGTCGAACCGCCTGCGAAGCGATCTAATGACACGGCAATTCCTGAGCTTCCAGAACTCACTGGGATCGCCACCGGCTGGGCCTCCGCAGTAAGAGCAGCCATCGACGCAGGCTTGGCCGCGACTGCTTCATCCGAGTGCAGCCGGACGGTCAACAAATTGCCCGCCAGGTCCCAGGTGTATTCGCTGGTTTTGAGTAGATCAATCACAACACGCGTAATCGGCGGGCGGTTCTGAAATTGATCCACACGAACCGCGCGCACCGGATCGGTGCGAAAAGCGCCCAGATGAAAATCAACCTGTTTCTGCTGCAACGAATTATTGGTGTTGGGCAGATCAATGACCAAGCGTGGAGGGTTATCCAACTTTTGCAGCTCGGGAAGTAGCGGGCGAGTCGAAATAATCTCTACTGCCGGGCCATTCTTGTCGGGCACAACCCGAACCATCAGCACAATCGCGGCGGAAGTTTGCGCTTTAGGCCGCACTTTTGCAGTGAAAGCCACCGGCTGCGGGCTCGACTGCGCAAGGAGCAACACGGGAGCCAGCGCTGCTGCGACCGCGAGGACACCATAAGAAATGCGCGAGAGGAACTTCATTCCGGAAAGATTCCCTGCCTAAACCCAACCATAGCACCAGCAAGGAACGGGAAGAAGTAACAGGAAGAGCACGAAAGGCCGATCCTCTTGGAGGAAGACGTACGCCTAGGGTTCGGAGAGGAATTCGTATTCGTCGATGACTGCGGCCACCGCCATTTTGCCATCGGTTACTGCGTCATCCACGCGCACGATTTTGCCTTTGCATTGCACGCGAATGCTTTCGGTCAAAGTGATCTCCGGCGGAAGGGTAAGAGTAAACTCAATAGCGGATCCGGCAGCCACCGCCGAATCCAGATAGAAACAGATCCCTCGAGCGCTTACATCCCGAGTCTGGGCAATTTTTCCCTGCGCTCCCTCTTCACTGCTGGTCACCGAAACCGGCAGCCGTAACGCAAAACGGCGCGTGGCGCGCTTATCCTGTTGGGCCTCGGCCATAGGTCCTCCATAAAGCCTTGTAAGCATGGCGGTTTGCGGGCATGGTGTCAAGGCGGGACTTTCGCCGGCTTTGCGCCGGATGGCTTTAGCGATAAGCTGATAAAAGATAAGCTATTAGATAGACAGTATGATTTTCGTCCTCGACAATTACGATTCCTTCACCTACAACCTGGTGCAATATCTGGGTGAGCTCGGAGCCGAGGTGGTGGTGCGCCGCAATGATCAGGTCACGGTCAACGAAGTGGGCGACATGCGTCCGGAACGCATCGTGGTTTCGCCCGGCCCTTGCACACCGCAGGAAGCGGGAATCAGCATTCAACTCATTCGCCATTTTGCCGGCAAAGTTCCGGTGCTGGGAGTTTGCCTGGGACATCAAGCCATCGGCGCAGCCTTTGGCGGCAAGGTCGTGCGTGCGCCTCACCTGATGCACGGCAAAACCAGCCAGGTGCAGCATGACAACCGGACAATCTTCCAGGGCCTTCCTTTTCCCATCACTGCTACCCGCTATCACTCGTTGATCATCGAAGAAAAAGACCTGCCCGCGGACCTCGAAGTCAGCGCCTGGACTACCGAGAAAGACGGTTCGCGCACAATCATGGGCCTGCGTCACAAACGCTTTTTTATCGAGGGCGTGCAGTTTCATCCCGAGAGCGTGCTGACTGCTGAAGGCAAGAAGTTGGTTTCCAATTTTCTGTCGATCTAGATTGACATCACTGTTGATCTGTCATCCTGAGGCTGTGGAGTTCTCGGCAAGGCCGAGAACTCCCAACGAAGGACCTGGCATTTCCGGGATGGCCCCGGCAAAATACACATATCCTTTCGGCGCACAATTTCCCCGTGCTAATCTCCCCCTGCAAGGAGTTCCCATGTCAGCTCGAATCGTGAAACTCATTTTCTTATTTTTATTCACCACGTCTGCTGCCATCGCGCAGGACTCTTCTCTAAGTCCCGCCCAAGTCAGCGGAGTCGAAAAAACCGTCACCACGTTTATGGCACAACAACACGCGCCCAGTGTCTCCGTGGCGATTGTGAAAGACGGAAAACTGGCATGGACGGGCGCTTACGGTTTTGCGGACCTGGAGAACTCAGTTCCCGCCAAGCCTTCCACTATGTATCGTCTGGCTTCCATCTCGAAACCCATCACGGCGACGGCGGTCATGCAACTGGCCGACGCCGGCAAACTCGATCTCGATGCGCCCATCCAGAAATACTGTCCGGCTTATCCCGAAAAGCAGTGGCCCATTACCGCACGGGAATTGCTTGGACATCTCGCCGGCGTGCGTCACTACAAGCAAGATGACGAATGGAGGAGCACGCGACACTATGAATCGATCACTGAGTCGCTCGATTTTTTCAAGGCCGACCCGCTCGACTTCGAGCCTGGTACCAAGTTCCAATATTCGACGTTTGGATTCTCCATTCTGGGATGTGCGGTCGAAGGCGCTTCGGGCATGAAGTTCATGGACTACTTACAGGAAAAAATCTTTCGTCCCGCCGGAATGGAGCACATCCAGGTCGACGACACTTTCGCCATCATCCCCAACCGCGCCCGCGGTTATCGCAAAACGGAAACGGGAGAAGTGGTCAACACTTACCTCGCCGACACCAGCAACAAGATCCCCGGCGGCGGCATGATTTCGACGGCAACCGATCTGGCCGATTTTGCCATCGCAACCATGCACGCAAAATTGGTGTCGCAGGCTACGCTAGAAAAAATGTGGGCCGCACAGACGACGAGCGACGGCAGGAAAACCGGTTCCGGACTGGACTGGGGCTTGGGAGAGATCAAAGGTCACAAAGAGGTTTCACACAGCGGAGCACAACCCGGAACCAGTACGGATTTGATTATGCTCCCGGAATTGAATGTCGCTGTCGTGGTGATGGTGAACATGGATGGAGTTCCAGCGAGCCAACTGGCGGAAACCATCCTCCAAGGCATCACACCTTAGCAACCTGGCCTAGTTAGATCCTCGCGCCGCGCCCACCGCCCTTAGCACCGCTTGCGCTTTGTTCATGCACTCGTCAAATTCACTCGCCGGATCGGAGTCAGCCACAATGCCCGCGCCTGCCTGGAGATATGCCTTCTTCCCTTGCATCAGCATGGTGCGAATCGCAATACAGGAATCGAGATTGCCGGCGAAATCCGCATACAGCACCGATCCGCCATAAATTCCGCGGCGCGTCGGTTCCAGTTCTTCGATGATCTGCATGGCGCGCACTTTCGGCGCGCCACTCAAAGTCCCTGCCGGAAAACATGCAGCGAACGCATCGAGAGCATCCAGATCACTGCGCAGCTTGCCTTCGAGCGCTGAAACCAGATGCATGACGTGGGAGTATCGCTCCACATACATCAAGTCCTTTACTTTTACGGAGCCGTATTCACTCACGCGTCCCAAATCGTTGCGTCCCAGGTCAACCAGCATCACATGTTCGGCGCATTCCTTTTCATCGTGCAGCATCTTCTGCTCAAGCTGCTGGTCTTCGGCTTCATCGCGGCCCCGCGGATGCGTTCCCGCGATCGGCCGGTACTCCAGCTTCCGTCCCGTGACCCGCACCAGCATCTCCGGAGACGACCCCAGCACATGGGTATCTCCCATGCGCAGAAAATATAAATAAGGCGATGGATTCACCGTCCGCAGCGCGCGGTAGATATCGAAAGGCGCCACTTCGGGAGTGAAGTCGAGGCGCTGCGAGAGTACCACCTGAAAAATGTCTCCCGCCGCGATGTACTCCTTGGCGCGTTCGACCATCTGCAAAAAATGCGGGCGGCTGGTTCCCGCATTCACCTTCAATTTGCCAGTCGGCGGCGAAGATTTTCGCACCTGCGCCGGCCGCAGTCCACCTGCCAGCTTCTTTTCCAGGATTGCGATGTCAGCTACGGCCCGGTCATAAGCTTTGCGCGGGCTTTCGCGGGAAACATCGGCATTGGCAATGATGTGGATCTGGTGCCGCAGGTGATCGAAGGCCAGCAGCCGGTCAAAGAACATTAGAACGCAATCCGGCAGATCGAGATCGTCCTTGGCATGCTCGCCGATATTTTCCAGTTGGCGGACACCGTCATAGGCGAAATATCCGACAGCACCCGCGGTGAACGGCGGCAATCCCGGAACATTCGCAGGGCGATGTTGCCGCAGTAACTCTTTCACAACTTGAACCACGCTGCCTTTACGCTTCTCGCGACTCTTCCCACGCTGCACGATCACTTCGTCGCCGCGTGCCCGCACCTGCATGTAGGGCCGGGCGCCCAGGAATGTGTAGCGTCCGATCCGCTCGCCGCGTTCGACCGACTCCAGTAGAAACGCATCCGGCTCTTTGGCGGCGATGGCGAGAAAAGCCGAGACCGGCGTGAGCAGATCGGCAGTCACCGATTTGACCACCGGTATCAGCGTGGCTTCGCGGGCGAGACGGGAGAATTCCTTGTAATCCGGAACTGGCATGAGGTTGCCACATTATATAGGTCTAGGCGCTAGGCTCTCCGCTTTAGGCGCTGGGCTTGCAGCGCAGGCTTGAAATCCTAGCACCCAGCGCCCAAAGCCCAGAGCCTATTACTGAACCAGCGAATGAATTGACGGATTCCGCAATGCGATAGAAGATGACTGATCGGCCCACCGTCCGCTCGCGGAGCCCTATGCGTATTAAATTCTGGGGAGTTCGGGGCTCCACCCCGGCTGCTCAGCCCGAAAACATGCGTTACGGAGGCAACACTTCCTGCGTCGAAGTGCGTCTCGGCGACCAGCTATACATTTTCGATTGCGGCACCGGGTTCCGCGTGCTGGGAAACCAGTTGCGCAGCGAATTTAACGGCAAGCCGATTTCCGCTCACGTTTTCCTCTCCCACTTTCACTGGGACCACATCCAGGGCCTTCCCTTTTTCGGGCCGCTCTACGAGAACGCGAAAAATCGCTTCGTGTTTCACTCCTCCAGCCGGACTCGCGCTCTCAAGCAGGTTCTTGAAGAGCAAATGTCTTCCCCTTACTTCCCGGTGGGACTGAAAGAAATGAAAGCCACGCGCGAATTTCACAGCCTGGAAGAAGGCCGAATCGAGCTGGATGACATCACCATTCACACCGCCTGGCTCAACCATCCTCAGGGCTGCATGGGCTTCCGTCTGGAAACCAAAGACGGCGTATTTGTCTACGCCACCGACAACGAGCCGGGAGATGCGGCATTCGACAAGAGCGTACGCAAGCTGGCCGAAGGCGCCGACGTGCTCATCTACGACGCCCAGTATTTGCCGGAAGACTACGCCGCCCGCCGTCGCGGCTGGGGACACAGTCACTGGCGCGAAGCCGTCAACGTGGTGATGCAAAGCGGCGCGAAAGAATTAATTCTCTACCACCACGATCCCGATCATGACGACCTCTGCCTGGATAAAGTCGTGAAGGAAGCTCGCAGTTATTACCCTCGCGTGCGCGCCGCCTCCGAGGGTATGGAGATTGTGCTGTAAGTTAATTTCAAAGAGCGGCATGAGCGATCTCCTCCAATTCTCGAACCGCCCGGTCATCCGCTGCCTGGCGCTGGTCATTCTGCTGAGCGGGTCAACCCATCTGGAGCCGCTGACCTCCGCCATCTACGATCCTGATTTGTGGTGGCATGTCCGCGATGGAGACGCGATCATCGCCCAGCACGCGGTGCCGCACCAGGGAGTGTTCTCGCAGTATGTGGGTCATCCCTGGGTGGCGTACAGCTGGGGCTTCGAAGTGATGGCGTCGCGCTTTTATCACTGGTTCGGCTTGCTCGGACTGGTGGGATTGCGCTCCGCACTGGAAGTGCTGATCACTTTCCTGCTTTTTGTCATTCTGCGCCGGGGGAGCGGCAGTTTTTGGCAAGCCTGGGGTCTAACGGCGGCGGGAATGTGGGCCATGCATCATTGCCTGGGATTACAGCCCATGCTGACTTCGATCCTCATGTTTACGGTTGAAATCGGGCTGATTGTGGAGGCTCGAAGGCGAGGCAACAGCGGGCTGCTTTTCGCGATGCCCATCCTGTTTCTGGTATGGGCGAACCTGCATATCCAGTTTATCTATGGGCTGTTTGTTCTTGGGTTGCTGGTAACGGCTGGCATAGTGCGGCTGATGCTGCCGAAAAGCTGGAGCGCTTCGCTGGAGCCAGTAGGGGAGCTGCCGTTTTCTAAAGTCATCGCGGTGGCTGGGCTGTCCGTGCTGGCAACCCTGATCGGGCCCTACTCCTGGCATCTTTATGCGGTGATTTTAAGCTATGTGCGAAGCTCCGCTCCCTACAGCATCATTATCGAGTTGCAGGCCTTGAACTTCCGCGCCCCTGAACACTTCATTGTGCTTCTCATCGTGGTGGGGGCATTTTTCAGTCTGGGTTGGCAGCGTTCTCGGGACCCATTCAAACTGCTCTTGCTGGTGGCCTGCACCCTCGTCGCTTTTCGCATGGAACGGGATTCCTGGTTCGTTTGCATTCCCGCGCTGGTGATGATTTCCGATCGAAAACTAGCGGCGCAGGATGGAACAGTCACTTCGAATCGACACGCCTGGACTTTCGCAGCAGCAACCGCCTTAGGAACAATTCTGATGTTTCTGCTGGTGGCCTGGGACTCGAAGGTCAACAATGATTCGCTTCGCCGCGCACTCGCACTTTACTTTCCCGTGCGAGCTTGTGATTTCGTCCGTTCCGCGTCCCTGCCCGGGCCGATTTACAACGATCTGAACTGGGGCGGATTCATCATCTGGAGCCTGCCCGAGTATCCCGTCGCGATCGATGGCAGAACGGATTTGTATGGAGACGAGGTCCTAACCCGCGCCATCCGGGTCGAAGCCGGTTCGCGGGAGTGGCGGACCGATCCGGACCTCCAAGCCGCACGGCTGGTGTTGCTGGATCGGCGAGATCCGCTGGCAGCGCTGCTCTACCATGACTCGGAATTTCGGGTCGTCTACGAAGACCCGCTCGCCGTGGTTCTTACCCGGAATGGCCTGGAAAGCCAGTGACCCCGACTTGCCTACCCGCCCCTTCGTGCTTAGAATTGATGGGTTTGCCCGAATGCTGCCAGTAAGTGACCCAGCCGCAAACATCATAGACCTCAGGTCCGATAAAAAACGCATTGCATTCATACGGAGATCGCCATGAAGACCATATCCCACGAGCAGGAAATTAATCCCTGGGAGGCGCAGGCCGCCCGCTTTGATTTCGCTGCCGATAAATTGCATTTGGACGACGGCATTCGAAAAGTGTTGAGCTACCCCACTCGCGAGCTCATTGTGCACATCCCGGTAAGCATGGACAACGGGAAGCTTGAAGTTTTCACCGGTTTCCGGGTGCAGCATTCGATTGCGCGCGGGCCCGGTAAAGGCGGCATCCGCTACGCGCCTGATGTCACTCTGGATGAAGTCCGCGCTCTCGCCAGTTGGATGACCTGGAAGTGCGCCGTGGTAAATATTCCCTTCGGCGGCGCTAAGGGCGGAGTGATTTGCGATCCCCACAAAATGTCCATGGGCGAACTGGAACGCATGACCCGCCGCTACACCGCGGAGCTGATCGAATTTATCGGTCCGGAAAAAGACGTGCCCGCTCCCGACGTCAACACCAACGAACAGACCATGGCCTGGATCATGGACACCTACTCCATGCACATGCGCCAGACCGTCACCGCCGTCGTGACCGGCAAGCCCATCAACATCGGCGGATCCCGCGGACGCCGCGAAGCCACCGGCCGCGGCATCATGATTGTGTGCGAGGAAGCCATCAAGAAATTGGGCCTCGTTCGCGAATCCACGCGGGTCATTGTTCAAGGCTTCGGAAATGTCGGTTCCAACGCGGCGTTGCTGATGCATCAGGCGGGATACAAAGTCATTGGCGTCATCGAGGTCGAGGGCAGTCTGCACAACAAGAACGGAATTGATGTGCAGGCCCTCACCGACTACCGCGCCAAGAATCGCACCCTGAAGGGCTTCCCCGAAGCCGAAGCCGCTGATCCCGCCGAACTGTTCCTCACCGAATGCGACATTCTGATTCCCGCCGCCACCGAAAACCAAATCACCAGCCGTAATGCAGCTCGAGTGAAATGCAAAATCCTCGCTGAGGGTGCGAATGGCCCCACCACCGCTGCCGCCGATGAAATCCTGTCGGACAAAAAAGTTTTCGTGATTCCCGACATTCTCTGCAATGCTGGCGGCGTGACCACTTCCTATTTTGAATGGGTGCAGGACCGCCAGGGCTATTTCTGGAAAGAATCCGTGGTGAACGAGCAGTTGGAGGAAATCATGGTAGCCGCATTCCATGATGTGGTTCGGTATTCCGAGACCCACGGCGTCAATAACCGGATCGCGGCTTACATGCTGGCCATTGACCGCGTGGCTTACACCATCCGCCAGCGCGGGATTTACGCGTAACAAAATTTAGGGCTAACAGCACCAGACAACAACGGAACTGGGCCCAATCCACTCACGGAGAGAGACGATATGACTAGATTACAAAAACAGTTGTTGATTTGGAGCACCGGACTTTGCATGTTGATTGCCTTGTCTGTTGCGCCGGGATTTGCGCAAACAGCCAGCAGCTCAGACCAAACCGCTGCCAGCACTTCCACCAGCAAGAAAAAGAAAAAGAAAGCCGCCGCCGATGCCGCCGCGCCTGCCTCTTCCTCAGACACCGCGGCCGCCGGCGAAAAGTCCACCACCAAGAAATCCAAGAAGAAAGCTACAGCGGATTCGGCCGCTCCCGCTGCTGCTGCTCCAGCAGCCGCTGCAACGGATTCAACTGCCACCAAGAAGACCCGCAAGAGCAAGAAGGCTGAAGCCGCCGCTGCCCCGGCAGCAGCCCCAGCACCGGCCAGCAGCATGGCCCCAGCGCCAGCTCCGAAAGCGGCGCCAGCGGCGAAATCAGCTCCTGCCGCGGCCCCAGCCGCATCCGCTGCTCCAGCAAACACCATGGCTCCGGCCAAGAAAGCCGCGCCAGCCCCCACCGCCACTGCGTCCAGTTCGGATATTGCCGCAGCCAAGGCGAGTGGAAAAGTTTGGGTCAATACCGAGACCAAGGTCTACCACAAGAGTGGACGCTGGTATGGCGCCACCAAAAAGGGCCAGTTCATGACCGAGGATGAAGCCAAAGCCGCCGGCTACAAAGCCGCCGAAAAAGAGTAATCCCAAGAATTAATTCCCAGGAGGAATCATGCACAAGAAACTGATCAACAAAATTCTGCTTACTGTCTTCGCTCTCGCGCTCGTCGGTAGCCTGAGCGTCACCCGAAGCGCAGCTCAATCCAGCATGGCAAAGCCGGCAGCGTCGGCAGCCAGCGCGGACCTGGTCGACATCAACTCCGCCACGAAAGATCAACTCGACGCTCTGCCTGGCATCGGTGCGGCCTATTCGCAAAAGATCATCGACGGCCGTCCCTATGCCAAGAAAACCGACCTGGTCCGGAAGAAAGTCCTGCCCCAGGCCACTTACAACAAGATCGCAAGCAAGATCATCGCTAAACAGAAGTAGTCGGGTCTTCGGATACGGCTCCGGGTTTCCTCGGGGCCGTTTTCCCATTCCGTTATATTTTCGACCAACCGATTTGGAGGCAAATCATGGGTCTTCTAGACGATCTGGAAAATAAAGCTGTAAGCAGCGTAACCGGCGGAGGTTCCAACCCTCTGGCTTCGCAGGTATTGCAAATGATCCAACAACAGCCCGGCGGCCTGTCCGGCCTGGTGCAGAGTTTTCACGACAAGGGACTGGGAGGCGTCGCCGAATCCTGGATAGGAAATGGACAGAACCTGCCCATTTCCGCCGATCAGATCCAGCATGTGCTGGGAAGCACACAAGTGCAGGCACTGGCCGCGAAAGCCGGCATTTCGCCGGAAGTAGCAAGTTCCCAACTGGCGCAATTGTTGCCCACTCTCGTGGACAAGCTCACGCCCAACGGACAAGTGCCGCAGCAGGGCAATCTGGTGGAAATGGGCATGAATCTGCTTAAGTCTCTGGGAACTCCGGGAACCGGCGCGGCTTAATTTTCGGTGGTAACAGCGTAAGCTCGTAAACCACGAAGGACACGAAAGTACATGGAGGAAACACCTGGAACCTCTGTGTTCCTCTGTGTTCCTCCGTGTCCTCTGTGGTTAAACTGTATTTTCTTCCCTCTTCGATTGCTTTCCCTATTCATGGTGGGGGATAATTCGGCATTGTCGGTTTCAGGCATTTTTGCCAACGGCGATATTCCGTGTCCCCGGTGAACCTGCCCAACTCCATCACGCTCACCCGCATCTTCAGCATCCCGCTGCTGATCTGGCTGCTTTCGACCAACCGTTTTCAGGGCGTGAGTGGCGAGCAGGAGATACTGGCTTCTGCGTTATTCATTGCGGCGTCCATCACCGACGGTATTGATGGCTACCTCGCCCGCAAGCGTGGCCAGATCACCACCATGGGCATCCTTCTGGATCCTCTGGCTGACAAGCTCTTGATCGCCGCCGCTTTTGTGACCCTGGTTCAATTCAATCCCAGCCTGGTTCCCGCCTGGATGGCGGTCGTGATCATTGGCCGCGAGTTCCTCGTGAGCGGTTTGCGATCGATTGCCGCTTCTGAAGGCTTCACCATCGAAGCCAGCGAACTGGGCAAATTCAAAATGCTGGTGCAGATTGTCTCCGTGGTGGCGGTCATCCTTGACCATCGCTGGAAGGAATGGCCCATTTATGGAACGTACTTCTTTCCCGTACATTGGATCGCGTGGCTTTCCATCTGGTTCATGGTGGTGCTTTCGCTAATCTCGGCCGGGGATTACTTTATCGCCTTCTGGTCGAAGATTGACCGTCAAGTGGTGAAGAGCCGGCGCCGTTCATTCATCCTCAGCCGGCGGAGAAAGCGCGATGTTCCCGTCACCTGAGGACCATCCCTCTCCTACGCGGCTGGCCACGAACAATCAACCAAACGAATTCACTTCGGAAGAACGCAGCATCCTCTTGCATCTTGCCCACGAGGCGATTCTTTCGGCGCTCGAAAAGCGCGAAATCCCCTCGCAGCCGCCTTCTTCTCATCTCGCGGAACATCTTGCGGAACCACGAGGCGTTTTCACCACCATCCATGTGCACAGCGCTCTACACGGTTGCGTGGGTCTTGTGTTGCCGGTGGCATCGTTGTATCGCAACGTCATTGAGACCGCGCGCTCGGCGGCTTTCGAAGACACGCGGTTTTCTCCGATCACGCGCGAAGAGGCCGCAGTCCTCGAAATCTCCCTCAGTATTCTTTCCCCACTCATCCCGATGGCTCCGGAAGAAATCGAAATCGGACGCCACGGGCTGCTCATCAGCATGGCGGGCCGCCGGGGTTTGCTCTTGCCGCAAGTTCCGGTCGAGCACGGGTGGGACCGAATCACTTTTCTCGAGCAGACTTGCAAAAAGGCCGGGCTGCCGCTGGACGCCTGGAAGAATGGCGCAAGGATCGAAGTCTTCACCGCCGAAGTCTTTGGAGAGCAAGATACGCAATCGTGAGGGCGTGATCCCGCCACCGTTCCACGAACGTCCCGCTAAATTGGGGGCCTTAGCTTCACAACCAACCGAATCGGTGTACAATTCACCCGCTCAGATTCCACATTGGAAATCCTTCCTAATCCACGCCTAAGCGGGGACTGGCTCTTTTGCGTTCGGGTCCGAAGAGCAAGCTTCGCAGGAATCTTTCGCAAAGGAGAACTCATGGAAAAGCGAACCACTTTCACTATTTGTTTCGTCATTCTTTGTCTGACTTTGGCAGTCGGCGCATCGCAGGCACAGATGGCTTCCGCCAAACCAACGGTTTACACCTACGTGGCGACATGGGAGGTTCCCCGTGCCCAATGGCCTGCCATGGAAAAACTTGACACGCTCGACCGACCCGTCCTCGACAAATTGGTTGCCGACGGCACTCTCATTGGTTACGGCGCTTATAGCAACCTGATCCACCAGGAAGGCGAACCCACGCACGGAACCTGGTTCACCGCCACCTCCGAGGGCAAACTGCTCAAAGCTCTGGAAGCCATTTACGCCAATCCCGGATCCATCGACTCGCCGGTGGAAGGTGCGTCCAAGCACTGGGACCAGATCCTGAGGGGCGACATCTATGGCTCCAGGGCGGGATCGACCACTGGCGGATATCTCACCTGGTCAAAGTGGGAAATTAAGCCGGGTGAAATGCATGCCTACACGGAGCTCACCAAGAAGGTAATTGTGCCGGTGCTCGAAAAACTTCTGGCGGACGGCTCAATCACCTCTTACGGACAACTCACCGAGGACTACCATCAGGCAAAGATCGGCACGGTTTACGATTACTTCACGGTGCCTGATGCAGCTTCCATGGACAAGGTGGACAAAGCACTCGATGACGTGTTCGACAACACGCCCGGATTTGGTGACGCTTTCCGTGCGTTGGCCGAGCGTGACGGACATCGCGACTTCCTCACTCGTTTGCGTTTCATGGTGACCAAGTAACGCGTTTAGCATTCGATCAAAAGCTTTGAGACAGAAAAAACCGGGGAGGCTTGGCCTCCCCGGTCCTACAGAATCCCGCCACTATCATCACGATAGCTGAAGTTTTATCGGCAATATTTTGGCGTAGTGCTCGAAATCACCGTCGGTAGTGAAGATTGTCCACTTACGCCGATGGGCGGCAGCGCAAATCAGGAAATCAACCGCCGAGCCAATAACTCCACGGGCCCGGCACTTATTATTCATTTGAGCAGCCTCTTCGTAGTCGTCGGCCAGAAGGCCGGAATCAGGAAAAGCCCGCAGATAGTCACGAAGCCGCTCGAACTCGGCTCTTTCACGCAGACCTGAGAGCAGTTCCTGTCGAACGGATCCGAGTAGTTGGGCCCGATTCCCCTGGATCAATTCGCTCAAAACTTGCGTGAGATGCTGTTCTTTGGAATTCAGGTCGCTCTTCTTACGACGCAATGCGAGCGCCCAAATCGATGTGTCTACCACAACACTCATTGACGCTTCCGATGCCGTTCGGTCTTGTAGTCATAACCCGGATCAAACGCGAAAGTACCGAAAGCCTCAATCAGGCGTAACTGCTTGCGATGGCGGATGTACTCGTCGAGCGCGGCCGTGACCGCCTCCCGCTTGGTCTTGTGGCCTCCGGTCCGGCGCGCTTCCTCGATCAGTTTGTCATCCAGGGCAAGATTGGTCGCCATGTGTAGATTATTACACATTGCCATGTGTAATTCAACGTCTCTTTTTGCCGGACTGCACGCAGGAAACAGAAAAAACCGGGGAGGCTTGGGCCTCCCCAGTTCGGAGCTGCGGTTGGCTACGAGAAGCTTACTGTTGATCGTCGAGTTCCACGGTATCGCCAACGTGAACGTCTTCCATGGTGAAGACAATCATGCCGGTCGAGGTGGTCGGCGTGGCGCCGACGATGACGATTTCCCCCACAGCACGCCGCGGGAAGTCAGCCACATGGATTTCCGGGCCGTTCGTCTTGGTCAACAACTTGGGATCAATCGACGGCTGCTTTAGCTGCGTGTCCTCGGAGGTCGACGCCTTAAAAGAGAGTGAATCGACGGGGTCCTTCAGGTCGGCGGTATAGGAGCGCACCGCCCGGAAGTAGTCTCCGACCTTGACTCCCTGGTTCGCACCAACGTTGAGATAAACTTTCGCTCCACTTCCCAATTCTCCGTCAAAATCCTTGGCCATCAAGATGCGGCCGCCGACTTTGCCATTTGCCGGCACAAAGCGGTCGAAACGCGCTGGCGGGTGAAATGCAATGGTGGGTTTTTCGACGAAAGGCACAAGAATGTCGCCAGGATTGACCGGATCGCAACTGAAATTGACCTGGGCCACCGCGGTTTTGTGCCGGGAGTCAATCACCTCCACCCGGCCCACTTCGTAATAGGGTTGGCCGGCGGCCTTCAGCATGGCGTGCTGGCCGGCGAACAATTCGTATTTGTTGGGATCACGCAGCTCGCGTAGGACGGTGTATTGCTGCCCGATTTGGTAGCCGCCGCCAGTGAGAAACACAACGTCACCATTGACGAATTTTGCCGTGCTGGGGCTCTCCAGGCCACCCGCCACGTAATTGCTGTTGGGCAGGAGCTGGCGGCTGATAAAACCTGCACAGTAGAGGTCGGCAGTGGTTGGCGTTTCCACCCGCTCAATTGGGAAACTGGCGGTCCTCAGCAAGGTTCCGTCCGGGGCCGACTGCTCGGCTGGCGTGGGTGCAACATCCTGGGCTGAGGCGGCAATCGCCAGTGACAACAGTAGCAACAGTCCTGTTTTCTTCATGTTATCTCCAAGTCGGGGCCGGTATGCAGCCGGCGTATCCGCCTAACACACAAGCAATAATAGGGTTACCAAACCGGACAGTAACAAGCAGGTAAGCCCCGGTCAAGGTTACGAGGGTGTTATGGGCAAGACGTTAAAAAGTTTACTGGCAGCAAAATATTCATAATCCGTTGTTGCATCTGGAATTACGCGCCTGTAATATCGGCAGCCGACTCCCCATCACGATGACGGCTGCCTCCAACCAATATCTGTCGCGATTGTTACATCAACGATTGCCCCGGGTCTGTGTCGCCCTGACCGCCTCTGATCCCGCTGAACTGGTCGATAAAGCCGAGGGGTTGGCTCGTGATAACACCTTTCTGGAGTTCAGGTTAGACTATCTTTCCAAGCCCCTACTGGCCCTCCCAAAGATCAAGCGCTTTACCGAATACTATCCCCACGTGGTGGTGATTGCGACCTGCCGCCGGACTACCAGCGGTGGCAAGTTTCGCGGCACGGTCGCGGCGCAACTGGATGTTCTGAGCAAGGCGACCGCCGCTGGTTGCCAGATCGTGGATGTCGAATTACAGACCGCTACCCATTGCAAACCCGCACAATTGCAGCGGCTTCGCGACAAGGCCTCGCTCATCCTTTCCTTCCACGATTTTCGCGCCACCAAGAAGCTGGAAGAAACCCTGGCAAAGATGGTTCACTTCCCTGCGGATTTCTACAAGATCGTCACCACCGCCACCACTCTTTACGACAACGTGGTGATGATGAAGTTTCTGGAGAAGAACCGTGACCAGCATTCCCTGATTGGCCTGTGTATGGGCGAACAAGGGATCATCAGCCGGGTGCTGGGCGTACGCGCGGGCAGCGTGTTCACTTTCGCAGCCCTGACCGCCGACGAAAAAACCGCGCCCGGCCAGGCCACCGCGCAAGAATTGCGCAGCATTTACCGCATCGAGCAAGTGGACACCGCTACGCGTGTGTATGGAGTCGCCGGAGATCCCGTTTCACAATCACTTTCGCCGGCCATCATGAATGCCGCCCTACGCCGGGAAACCGTCAATGGCGTCTATGTCGCATTACACGCCAAGACTCTGAAAGACCTGTTGGCCTGCGTTCGCGACATCCCTATCCACGGGCTTTCCATCACCATGCCGTACAAGCAGCCAATCGTCAGTCATCTGGATAACACTGACGCCTTCACCACAAAGATCGGCGCCTGCAACACGGTCGTTCGCGCCCAGGATGGGAAACTCTACGGTTTCAACACCGATGCTGCCGGTGTAGTGCGGCCGCTGGAGCAGCGCATCACCATCGAAGGCGCCAAGATCCTGGTATTGGGCGCCGGCGGCGCGGCCCGGGCCGCAGTTTTCGGTCTCAAGGAGCGCGGGGCGGAAGTTTACATTCTGAATCGGACAGCGGCACAGGCGCAGAAGCTAGCGCGTTCAGCTAAAGCCAAGTCCATCAAGCGTCCAGACCTGAAAAAGCTGGCTTTCGATGTGATCATAAACGCCACGCCGGTTGGCATGGGAAATACCAAGGACTCGCCGCTAAACGCCGACGAAATCAAGGCCAAGTACGTTTTTGACATGGTTTACGACCCCCGGGAAACCCGCCTGATCAAGCTGGCCAAAGAACGGGGAGCGGAAGTGATCCCCGGGATTGAGATGTTCGTTCACCAGGCCGCCCGCCAATTCGAAATCTGGACCGGCAAGCCCGCCCCCTGGGACGAGATGCTGCGCGTGGTCACAATCGCCCTCAACGAACGGGACGCTGCCCGCCAAGGTTAGTCCGAAGGCATACTGTGCAGGGGATCTCCACAGGCTTTCGGCCCGTTAACCCACCAGTTTTATCGATTTAGATCGGCGAGATGCTTTTTGCCACGAAACGGTTGCATTTTTAATGGGGTCGGTAGTACACTTCAGTCAGGGCATGGCTGTAAACGCCCAATTCCGTTGTATCGCCCTTTCTTCCAAGGTTCAAGAGCCGTAGCTAGCTGTCACGGACGCTTGAGACGAGCACCTCGCCTCAAGCCACAAGGTTCGGAGAGACCCTTATGTCGTGGTACGCGTACTGCCTCACAGAACAACAAACCCAAATTAATGGAACCCGCGCCCGCCGTCCTTTCCTGCTGGAGGGGATTCAAGGCGTAAATGGGGCTCCAGTCCTGAGTTATCCCAGCGGTGAGTTCGCCGTCATCGTCAGCGAATACGACCGCAACAACGGAAACGGAAAACTGGAAGAAAAGACCGTTTTGGAGCATGCACACGTAGTTAGCGTGTGCTTCCGCAGCGGAACCGTCCTCCCGTTCCGTTTTGGGACGATTTTCGATAGCGATGATGCCTTACGCCAGGCCGTCCGCGCCAACCGCCGCGCCTTTGGCGTGAGCGTCGAGCGTTTACGCGGCAAAGCCGAGATGCACCTCAAGGTCTTGATTAAAGACGGTGCACTGCGCGAGTTCATGGCCGATGTCCCGCTGCCAGACACCGTCGGCGGCGACTACCTGATGAAGCTGCGGGAAAAGGCTTCCAAAGACCGCGAACGCCAGACCAAAGCCCGCGCTCTTTCCGTCCAGGTACACAAGCTCTTCAACCCGCTCGAAGAAGAAATCAGCTGCAAACGCGTCAACACCAACGGCATGCTGATCGACATTGCCCACCTGATCGATTCAAAATCCGTGGAAAAATATCAGAACCGCTACAGCAGCGCCGCCAAGCAGTTGAAGAACTGCGAACTGGTGATTAGCGGACCCTGGCCGCCTTATCATTTTCTGCCCGGGAAACTGCGGACGGTCGCGGGAAACTCGTAAGAACTTCGCGGACACTTTTTTGTACTGACCCCGGACTTAGGTTCGGGGTTTTTTATTTTGTGACCGACTCTGAATCAGGAGAGCTTCCTAGAACATCCTCACTCAAGGTACGTCCCGTCTGTCCCCAAGTTTTTCCCCAGCCGTTGGCAGTTTAGCTCTTCACTCCCGAAGGCGAGATCAGCATCCAGGTGACGCCGGTTTCTGTGCTTTGGCGGTGGGGGGTGTTGCGGGGGATGACCAGCATGTCGCCTTTTTTTACTTGCATGGTGGTCGCGCCGTCCGAGGTTGCGGCCAGCCATTCTCCGGGACGGGTGTTGCGCGGCTCTTTGGGAGTTCCGCCGACGTCGAACTTGGTGGCGCCGTCGAGAATCAGGAAAACGTGGTCGCGGCCTTCGTGATATTCAAAATCCTTGGCGACCTTGGGGCCCTGGGTGGTGATGGCAATGGTCACCGGCAGATCGCTCGGCTGGTAGAGATAATGCTCTCCTAGCTGCGCCTGAAACTGCTTTACGGCGTCGGCGATTTTTTCGGCGGTGAAGAGTTGGATCGTCCCCGGAGAGAGCGCCGGGGCGTCGGCGGCGCTGGCGCTAGAAGTAAAGATCATCGTCTGGGCAAGCGGAATAGCCGCTGCGGCCAGCGGTGCAACTTTCAGGAAAGTACGGCGACTCTGATTTTTTTTCATGCGAGAGTGGAGCATATTTGCGGGGGATTTGCAATTGAGACCTGCGGTCGGCGTCGTTGGCGAGAATCACTTGGCGGGCCTTGCCCCGCTGCGCAACATGATGGGGAATGTCGACGACAACCTCGCGAGGAAGCCCGACCCATCCGTAACAGAAGTGATCCCGCCGATAAAACAAAGTGTTGTTGGTTTTCGGTGGCTCGGGCCCTCCGATTCCAGATTGGGAGGAAGAAACCGGGATACGTCCCGTCTGTCCCCATGTTTTCCCAAGTTTAATAATCGGACGCTTTACCTACGCCCGAACCCATGGTCGAACTAACGATGAAGCATCTTGACTGCCACCATGAATAGCCAAGGCTCGATAATAAAATCAATGAGGCCGTGGCTGACGAGGATGGGCATGAGGCTTCGCCGGCTGAGCAGGTAGACTCCCGAGCAGAATAGCCCAAACACGGCCGTGCCGATAACCGCGCCGCCAACCAGTTCGAACGTGAACATACCTGAAGTCAATCCCCAGGACGCATGCACGCCTCCGTACAGAATGGAAGAAAGAATCACCTGTGCCGTGTTTCCGAAGCCTGATCGACGGAGAGCGTTCATGATGAATCCGCGAAAAAAAATCTCCTCCACGAATCCCGCAGCCAGTCCCGCGCTGATTGCGTTGTATAGATGAAACAAGCTGATCTCGCCTAAGTCCTTGTTCCCGCGCAATGGGAGCACGAGGTTGAAAGTGATAAACAGGGCGGCCGTGAGCCCACCTGCGATCCAACCAGCTAACGGCGCGGGCTGCCAGAGACCAAACGAACGAAACGAAATGCCTCGTCGGCGCAGAAAGATATAAAGCAGTAGGAGTACTCCGACCTCTGCGATCATCGCAGCCGTCAACTCCACCGTGACCCGCGCGCGTAATCCTGACGCCACTACGCCGGCAAACAAGTACTTAGCGATCCAATTCAGTGTTGTGACCAGCACGACAAAGAGGAGACACCCGAGCACAACCGTGGCGATGCCTTTCATGCGAGAAGTGCGTTCTTGGGAGATCAAAGCGAATGGCCCTCACTTTCTGTCTGGCCGCAAACCTCAATAGGGTTAGCGTTAGCGCAAGCCTGTGGAACGAGAGCTTTCTCGCCGGCAGGATCGTCCGGCGTGCTGTCGTCCGTGACGATCTGCTCTATCGCTGGCATCAGATCGTCGAGTTTTTCAGGAAGAACAGGAGCGCCCGTCAGCGCTCCAAGCTCCAATACTGCGTAGAGCAAAATCTTTCGTAGTCTGTAATGTGCGAGCAAGGATTCTCCAAGCGTAGTCGCTACCCTGGATCTGCTGCGAAATGCCAGGCTCCTTGGGGGGCCAAGCTTCCGATTCGATTTACAGGGATCACCGTGGTGAGACTGGCGTGATTGCCAGCCGAGTGATGAGTGCGACTACAGAATGGGGGGAGCCCGGCCGGTTACGAGTGAGAGAAAAACCAACCCGGGTGCGGCGGGCGTTTCCACAACAATGCGCCTTCCCACGTGGGGGTCCACAATGGTAAGCAGGGCGAGCGGGACGAGAATTGCAAAGAGGAACCCTGAACTAGTGGGAGCAACAGCGGCGAGCAGGACGGCGCCAACGCATACAAAAACAACAAGCCGGCGCAATTGGGACCAATTTGACACTGTTTGGTCATGATAGGGCGCGCGTCGCCGCCACGCAAGCACTTTATAGATTCTCTTGAGTACATGAAACATCGTTAGCAACAATAAAGCGTTGCTTAAGACGCCGCCACGACTGAGGGCTGCCCCATCCTTTCCTGGTTTTGGAAAGGGTGGGAACCACGGACGCAGAAAGCTCGCTCCTGGAGCGAATGTCCAGCCTGTGACGACACCGAACCGAAACCCCAAGCGTGACGGGCTGGGAGATCCCACCCTTCAAAAAACGAAGGGTGGGGCAGCCCTCACTTTTTCCGTTACTTCCCCCAAAAGGGTGGGCCAGCCCCCTGTCTCGTAAGGTTCGATCATGCCCAGTATCCTTGGCAGCCGAAACGGTCCCGTCCTGTTCTCACCCCAGCAATGGAGCGGGGTTGGCGGCGACAGACAGCTAACACCGGCCGAAATGTACGAGGACGCATCTCAGGCCAGCGCCATATTCAGATTCTCAATCGCCTCGTCGATCTCGGCCGTGCTCTTGTAGCCGACGGTCACGCTATCGACGCCGGCATTCTTGAACGCGAACTTCATCGCCGCCCGCCGGTCTTCACGGTTGAATGTGCCTTCGCCAGCGAGCTTCATCGAGATTACACCCATGCCTTCCCGGTGAACTTCCTTTACGTGCTCGACCACTTCGGGGACATTGCCCAATCCCTGGGTGGCATAGTCCTCGGCGTCCATGCTCTTGCCCTTGTGATTCACCCGGATCATGGCCACGTTGAGCCACTGATTCCCTGGCACCCGCCGCAGCGCCGGCAGCCCGTGCACCGACGCGCCGTGACTCACCACAACCTTCTTGTGTTCGGCTTCCAGAATCGCGTCCTGCCAGCGCTGGGAGTCCGTGGGCCAGGTCGCCGCGTGTTGCCAGTGCAGCAACATGATGTCGAAATACTCGGTGTTGGCCAGCGCGCGCAACTCGTCGAACTTCTGTTGCGGACTCACGCCTTCATGAAAAGTCGTGACCTTGGACATCAGTTGATAACTCTCCCGCGGAATACCCTTCAGAGCGATGCCCAGCATCTTGTGCATCTCGCCATACGATTCCGCAGTTTCGAAAAAACGAATGCCGCGGTCGTAGGCGTAGCGCACCAGCCGCGTGAAACCGTCCTGCCCGAGATCGCGCTGCACCTGGCCGCTGAAGCTCCCGGTGCCAAAAGCCAGCCGCGTTACCTTCACCCCGGATCTGCCCAGGGTTACGAAGTCCGTGGCCGTCCGCGGCTGCGCCATCAGCGGGAGACTTCCGGTGACCGCGAGCGCTCCGGCTGCCAGTCCGGTTTTCAGGAATTCACGTCGGGTGAAATTCGACATTGCGTCCTCCACAAAGCCCGAATAGGCCAAATGTTACCAGAACTCTTTAGCCGGCCGCCGCGAGCTCACAGAATGTTTTCCCGAAATGGGAATTTTCGTCAACTCCAACACCTCAAACGGCTTCTCCAATATTGTACGTACATTCCGGTACCCACAAAATGTTCCACGTGGAACACTTGTGCAAATCGCGCCTGCTTTTCAACCCGCCTCGACGCTCTCCCGCTTGCTGATCCGGCCCGACTCGAGGAAGGCTTCAACTTCCGCCGGCGTGGGCATCGAAGGTTGCGCTCCATGCCGGGTGACCGAAACCGCCGCTACCGCGGAAGCCCAGGAGGCGCTGCTGACCGGATCTTTTCCCGCCAACAGGGCTACGCCCAGCGCACCGTTGAACGCATCGCCGGCAGCTGTGGTATCCAAAGCACGCACACGATAGGCCGGGATGAGGCGGCGCGTCCCGTCCGCGAGTGCGAGGTAGCAACCCCGCGCCCCCAGCTTCAGGATCACATTCTTGCAGCCGCAGAGCAGCAAGGTATTGGCCGCGTCTTCCAGCCGCTCCTCCGCCAACTCCTGGGCCGGCCATCCCAGCAGCGAACAGGTTTCGGTCTCGTTCGGGGTCAGCCAGTCGACCGACTTCAGCAGTGAAGGTGGAAGCCTGCGCGCGGGCGCCGGGTCCAATACAAGAGGGATTTTCTCGCGGGCGGCAATCGAAGCCAGATGTTCAACGGTCTCCAGAGGAATTTCCAACTGGGTCAGCAGGATGCCCGCGCTGCGAATCAGAGCAAGGTTCGTATCCAGATCTTCGCAGGTAAGCTGCGCATTCGCACCGGCGACGATGGTGATGGAATTATCTCCCGTGGCATCGGTGGTTATAAGCGCAACCCCCGAAGAGCCGGGAACGGTCCCGATCGCAGCCGTGTCCACTCCAGATTCGCGAAGACTCTCTTTCAGCTGGGCGCCGAAAGCGTCCTCTCCGACTTTTCCAATCAGGCTTACTGCGCCTCCGAGGCGGGCCGCCGCCACGGCCTGATTGGCGCCTTTGCCGCCGGGGAAGCTGTGGAAGCTCGCCCCCGCCACGGTTTCTCCGCGCAACGGAATGCGTTGGGTGGCGGCCACCAGATCGAGATTCATGCTGCCTACGACGACGATTCGCTTACGCATGCAGGTTGCCGTTTCACTCCCACCGAATCATACCCGAACCGCAGCTAAGCGCCGGCAGAGCCTTCCGAAATCAACTGAACTACGTTTCAATGAGGCTTTGAATCCCAGGTGAGCTCCGCCAGGTACACACCACCCTGTCCCCAGCCGGCCCGTGAGACAAACCATTTCCCCTCCGGGGTCTGGATGACCTCGGCGGCGTGAGCGGGAAACTTCCCAACCAGATTCGCGACCGCCCAATGAAAGGGCGAGTCGCTCTCATAGACCGCGGTTTCGTTGTATCCATGATTGGTGCATACAAAGAGATACCACTTGCCCTGGTGAGTCACGACGAAGGGGGACTCGGTGGGGCCGCCGAAGGTGCCAACTTCAGGAGCGCGGAAAGCCTCCTGCTGGTTCGACCAGTGAATCAAGTCCGGGCTAGTGACGACCTTCACAGTATGGTTGCCACCGTCGGGCCGGCTGGTGGCTGCGTAATACAACAGCCACTGGTCCAGGAACTGCATGGCCATGGGATCGCGCGCATCGTAGCCATCGACCACCATGGGATTCGCGGGATGCCGCTTCCAGTGCCAGAGATCCGTGGAGGTGGCGAGATGAATGCGATACCTGGCGTGCTCTTTGCCTCCGGCGCAGTAAAACATCCAGTAGGAACCTCCGTTGCGGACAACGTGTGGCGCCCATACAACCGTTTCATTTTGTGTTTCGTCGGCTTGCATTACCGGCGCCTGCTTGTTCCATGGTCCGGTGAGGCTGGAAGCGGTGGCATGCGCCAGGAATTTTTCCTGCTGCGGGTTTGCGGGTTCACGATGGGTGATGCCGAAGAGGTGCCATTGCCCATCCTCCGCCCGGATGAAAGTGTGATCGTTGATGTACCAACGGTCCTGCTCTCCGGTGGATGGATCATAGATTTTATGGAATTCGCCGACGCGGAAGATGGGATCGGGGTTGGCGGGCGCAGCGCCTATTCTCGATGTCAGAATTGCGTTCATGCGCCCCGGAGTGGCCAGCCCAGCGAGAAGAGATGCGCCCGCGAGCCCGATGCGGCGCAGGATTCGCCGGCGATCGGGATCAAAATAATGATCTGACTTCCCACGGTGATGGCGCATCAACATTCTCTCCGCGTAACGTTGATCATCTTACCGGAGCCAAGCCCGGTCGCGATCCGCGATCTGGATGTGGTACGGTTTCAAGCGGCTCCGAGGGCACGATTGACAAGGCTACCCATGAGAATGAAAGCAGTTTGTGCAGCAGTGTTTGTGATTGGCTCCGTTATTTGCTGTTCCGCCGGGGAATTGAACCTGATGCCCTGGCCTGCCAAGGTGGAGCAACAGCCGGGCTTTCTTGGCCTCAATCATTTGCCGCACTTTGAAATCATAGGCGGAGATGAGCGCGTGAAATACGCGGCGACGCACTTGAACGAGCAATTGAGCGTCCGCACTGGAATTCCAATTCAACAAATAGGCGTGAGCGAGAACGAACGTCCGCTCTTTGTCATCCATTGCAATAGCTTGGGTTCGAAGGTGCAGGCGCTGGGTGAGGACGAAAGTTATAAACTCATCGTTGATCAGAAAAAAGCGGAGCTAACGGCCGCGAATCCTCTGGGAATTCTGCGCGGGGTCGAAACCCTGCTGCAACTGCTCCAGCCCGGGAAGGACGGCTGGATCCTTCCCGCGGTCCAGGTGGACGATCACCCGCGCTTTCCGTGGCGCGGACTCATGATCGATGTCTCGCGGCATTTCATGCCGGTGGAGGCGATCAAGCGGAACCTGGATGGCATGGCGGCGGTGAAGCTGAACACACTGCATCTTCACCTCTCGGATGATGAAGGATTTCGGGTTGAGAGCCGACATTATCCCAGGCTTCAGGAGCGTGCGTCCGATGGATTGTTCTACACCCAGAGTCAGGTGCGGGAGATCGTGGCGTACGCCCGCGAACGTGGCATCCGGGTGGTGCCGGAGTTCGACGTGCCCGCGCACGCCTTGAGCTGGATCATTGCCTACCCGGAACTTTCTTCGTCGCCGATACCATCGCGCCTGGCGCGGGACATGACCGACCATGAGCGTCCCGTGCTTGACCCCACGCAGGAGAGCACGTACAAGCTTCTGGACAAGGTGCTTGGCGAAATGGCCGCGCTCTTTCCCGACCAATATTTTCATATCGGAGGAGACGAGGTAGACAGCAGGTATTGGGAAAGCAATTCGAAGATCCAAGCATGGATGCATGCCCACAACATCAAGGACAGCGAAGCCATGCAAGCGTACTTCAACAAACGCATACAGAAGATTTTGGCGAAGCATGGCAAGCGCATGGAGGGCTGGGACGAAATTCTATCGCCTGAGCTGCCGAAAGATACGCTGGTGCAGTCGTGGCGCGGACCGGAAACACTGGCCAAGGCCGCGCAGATGGGATATCAGACCATCCTGTCGGCGGGATGGTATTTGGACCTGATGTATCCCGCATCGCTGCACTATGCGGTGGACCCGCTGAGCGGCGAGAGTGCGGCGTTGACTCCTCAAGAAAAGGAACGGATCGTCGGCGGCGAAGCGGCGCAGTGGACGGAATATGTGACGCCGGAGATTCTGGACAATCGGGTCTGGCCGCGAATGGGGGCCATCGCGGAACGGCTATGGTCGCCGGCGTCGGTCACTGATCCAGCATCCATGTACCGGCGTCTCGCGGTCCTGAGCCGCAACCTGGAGTGGCTTGGGTTAAGTCATCGCACTCACAGCCAGCGCATGATCGAGCGCATTGCCGGAGATGCGCCACTGGAATTGCTGGAAACGCTCGCGAACACCCTGGAGCCGGTTAAAGAATATGACCGCGGGAAAACGCAATCGTATAGCACGCTGCTTCCGCTGAATCGCCTGGTGGACGCCATTCCTCCGGAGAGCGAACCGGCGCGCGAATTCAATGTGCTCGCGCAAAACGCGGAGCACGATCCGGCATCGCGACCGGAGTTGCGAAAACAGCTGATGCAATGGCGCGACAATGACGGGAAGTTGCAGCCGTTTCTTCCGGAGTCGGCGTTCCTGGCGGACTTAGCGCCGTTGTCGCACGATCTTTCCGCTTTGGCTACGGTTGGGCTGGAAGCGCTGGATGCAATCGACTCCGGGCAGCCGGTCGCGCCGGAGAAGCGGACTCAACAACTGGCTCTGGTGAATGCGGCCGCAGCCGCAGCTCATGCCGAGATGATGATCGTGATCATTCCAGGAATTCGTCACCTGGTGGAAGCCCAGCCGTGAGTGCACGAACGAACGACATGCATGAGTTTGAACGCCGAGCTACTCCGCGTCCTGTGCACAGCGGAAGCCGAGGCCTCCGGAACGGTCCAGGCCCGGGGCGGTGAGCAGGTATTTGCCGTGTTGGGTAAGTTTATAAGTCGGCGGAAAATACCAGATCGAACCTTGCGGTTGATAATATTCGCCGCCGCGCAGGACCGCGGCGCGGGTGTGTTCGTCGGTGAACTCTTCGGTCCATTGCCACACGTTGCCCACCAGATCCATCACGCCGAACGGGCTGGCGCCCTGAGGATGCGCATCCACATTGTCGGGGCCGCGCATGGTGCGGCTTTTGTCCGGCGCGGGCACGGCACTGGCATTCCAGTCATTTCCCCAGGGATAAATCCGGCCGTCGATTCCTTGCGCGGCGTACTGCCACTCCCACTCATGCGGCAAGCGCTTGCCCGCCCATGCCGCATAGGCACGGGCATCCTCTAATGAAACCCAGGTTACGGGCTTGTTCTCCCAGCCGGCGGGAATGTTCCCATCCTTCCAATCGCGGAGAAAGTTCAAGTCATCTTGCGGGCGATAGTGCGTAGCATCGAGAAACTTCTTGAACTGCGCGTTGGTGACGGGATATTTATCGATCCAGAAAGGCTTGATCTGCATGCGATGTTCATGAAAACGCCGCGGGGAATCTTCCCACGGATATTGCACATCGACGCCGATGTCATTGCCGCCCTCGATTTCAATTCCCTGGACGTTGAAGAGGAAGTCGGCAGCGGGAATCTTTACCATGGCGGTTGGGGGAACGGAAGGAGGCTTAGTCGCTGCGATGGGCACAATCTGCTGCGGCAGCACCGACCATTGATGGGAATAACTCGCCAGAGGCTTGGCGGTCATCTCTTTCATCTTTGACATCAGCGTCTGAATACCGGCTTCAGGCGGGGTTTTCGAAGACAGCAACGCTCCGTAGCCATGGGCTTCGATGGAGAAGCTGAGTACGACTTTGCCATCGGAATTTCGCTCTGGCGTGAGTTCGGTTCCATGATAGAGATCGAAATAGCGCATTCCCGATTCTTCGGGAAGCTCGATTTGTTGACCTTCAACGTCATATTCGTTGCGGTTCACAATTGTCCACACCGTCTGCGTTGGCAAAGGCCAACGGCTGGCAAAAATTCCGTAGTGCAACATCGGCGCCAGCGGCTCCCAATCGGGGCTGATCAGAAATGGGGCAACCGCCCGCTCGATGGTGGCGACCCGGCGAGTGGCTTCGGCATCGCGAGGGGTGATGCCGTTCCAGATTCCCCAGATGTTTTCCCAGCTCTCCCATCCCACGCCGTTGAAGAAAGCAAACTGAAGGTCGTTGGTCTTGTCACGATTCCAGCGATCGGAAATGTTGACCATGTGGCGCGGTTCCAGCCACTTGAATTTATCGACCATGGGGACAAAGGGAAAGGTGTACTGACCCCAATTCATCACGTTCCATGCGAGCGCTTCGTCGGACGGGTCTTCTTCCGGTTCAAAAGCGAGAGGATGGCCAACTTTATCGGCGGCCACAGAAAATGCGAGTGGCACACCATCCTGGGTATCGCCGTTGATGCCGTCGGCGCCAACTTCTGCCATCAGTTCCGCAATGGCTTGCGGCCAGGGCTGGCCGGGGTTACGCGTGCCCTGGTCCCACATCATCATGGGAAACAAAACGCGGACGCCGCGCTGGTGAAAATCCGCGATCATCTGGCGAACTCCGGCAATTCCTCCCGGCATGCTGCGAATCAGGTCGTGCTGATTGCGGTTGTCGATTCCCAGGTTCGGATAAGTTGGCCAGACCAGCACTGCATCAATTCCTCCGTAGCGCTTTTCCAGGTCGTCGAGATAGCGGTCGACGGTGTAGCGGTGGGCGACGGGATCATAGAAATAACGGTCCTGCACCATCAGCTGGGGCTGGAAGAAACTGGATTGTGTCCACTGGAGTGCGGGGAGGTGGTAGCGTGATCCATCGAAGCCAACGCGGACCAAGCGCTCGCTGCGCCAGTGGCGGATGTCGGCGAGCCACGCATCGTGGTCTTCCTGGGTACAGAATTTCGATTCTCCCTGCCCTTCCCCTTTTATGAGCAGACATTCCGGAGCAGGAATCTGCTGATGCTCGGGTTCGAAGCCGGTGTCCTGGCCATGAACCAGGCTGGGGAGAGCCAGCAGAATCGCGATTGCGAGTCGCTTGGTCAGCCGTTTCATGAATGACTCCTCTGCGATGCTGCGTTTATTGGGAGAACAGGCGGCCCGACTCAATGGGTTTCGGGCGTCGCATCCCGACGTTTGACTTCCCCGAAGATGGTCTTGAGCAACTTGCTGTCCGGCGTGTCGCCGCTGAGCTCCCAAATCATGACCCCGCCAAGAGCTTGCTGCTTGGCATACTTGAGCTTCGTGCCAATGGATATTTCGTCGTCATAGGTCCAGAAGGTATTGCCATCGAAGAGCCAAGGGGCCATTGACTTGGGATCGCGATACTCGCTGAATTTGTTTTGGATGGAAACAATGTAGTTGTAGGGAAGATCAACCCGCGAGGGTTCGCCCAGTTGAAACAATCCGTGGTTGGCGGGCGCAACTTGATTCCAGGAATAGGCGTAGAAGGGAATGCCCAACAAAAGTTTGGACGCAGGCACGCCTTTGTCTTTGTAGCCTCGAATGGTGGAATCGACATCGCCGGCTTTGGTCGGTTCGCCAGGGGAGCTATAAAGCGGAGCGACGAGGCCGGTTATTTTGCTCCAGGGGCCGCTATAGTCGTAGTTCATGACGCCGATTTCATCGACGTAAAGGGCAACCGCCTCCATGTCGAGATGCTGGTAATTGATGCGGCTGTCGCCCATGGCGACGGTCAACAAAAGATTCGAGCCCGCCACATTGAGCTGGCGGCGAAATTCGCCGAGCAACGCGATGTAATTGAATTGGTCGGCGTCTCCGGGATATTCCCAATCGAGGTCAATGCCGTCAAATAAACCCGGCGTCACGATGCCGTCGGCAAATTCACCTTTGATGAACTTCTTAATGCAGGAGGCCACAAACCCGGGCCGGTTGGCGGGTTGCGCGGCGGTAGCAAAAAGATCCGCGCTACCCTCGAGCGAGATCAGGATCTTGAGGTGCGGATAGATTTGCTTGAGTTCCTGCAATTGATGGAAGTTCCCTCGCAGGGGTGTCTGGGGCGTATCGGCCGTGCCAGTCACGCTGTCGTCGGCGGAGAATGTGTAATTCAGGTCAATCGTGGAGTCGGCGATTACACATTCATTGCCGGAAATGTGTCCTTGTGCGTAATTGATCTGGTCCAGCAGCGGGGCCGCGCCATTGGAGAGCAGATTCTTTACGAAAAATCGTTTGGGAAGCAGCCAGCCGGGAAAATAGCCGACCACGATGGGTGGGCCGGGAGGATCGTCGTCCTGCGCCGGGGAGAGCAAAGCGCACAAACAAAAACCGGCTACCAACAAGCATCGGAGGAAACCCTTGGACGAAAACCGCTTCATATAAGGACGGTTCATTTTAAGGACACTCATGGGGAGACTCGTGCGATGTAGACCTGGAATGGCTCCAAGGTGACTTGATCCAATTTGCCGCTGGCCGGAATGGCTGAGGTGGTCAGCAGCGTTGTGGCTTTTGCGGAGGAGAAGCCATTCTCGGCAAGATTGAAGCTGATCTGCTGGGGAGTCGCTGACATATTCAGCACCACGAGCACGGCTTCATTCTTGTAACGACGAAGGTAGGAAAGAACATCAGGATTGTCCTGATTGAGCGCAGTGTAGTCGCCATCCAGCAAGGCATGCTCCTGATGCCGAAGTGCCAGCAGGTGTTTGTAGAATTGCAGAATCGAGTTGGGGTCCTGCGATTCGCGAGCGACGTTGTAAGTTTTGTAGCTGGGTGGGACCGGCAACCAGGGCGTGGCCTGGCTGAATCCGGCGTTGGGAGAATCGTTCCATTGCATGGGCGTGCGTTCACCATCGCGGCCCTTTTCCGCAGGCCAATTCGTAATGCCCAGCGGATCTTTTACGTCTTCCTTGCGCACCGGATCATTGTTCTCCATCCCCAACTCTTCGCCGTAGTACATGATCGGCGTGCCGCGCAGGGTCAGGTAAAGTCCGGCCATGAGTTTGGCGATTTGATCGTTGTGCTGGCCGTCGCCGTAGCGCACGTAGGAACGTGGCATATCGTGATTGCCGATCACATAAACCGGCCAGCCCCCGGTGGACTCGGCGTTGGCAATCTGCGCGCGGAATTCGGCGGGAGAAAGTTTGTTGACCTCGCAAAACATGAAATCCATGGGCATTTGGATTTCGTCGTTGTGGTCGCCGTAATATTCTCTTAGTTCGTCTCGATTCGAAGTGTAAGTCTCTCCGATCAAGACTGCATTGCTTTGGTCGGCAACAGCCCGCAACTTCTTCAGCTCGGTGTGGACCTCCGGCAATTTGTCGTTGTACTTATTTTCCATTCTGACGTCGCCCAACCCGTTCTTGCCTTCCAGTACCGGGTTGTCATGAAGATTCGGGTCTTCAAACAAGAGATCGACCGCATCCAGGCGAAATCCGGAGACGCCGTGCTTGTACCAGAAGCGAGTCACGTCAAACATGGCCTTCTCAACCTTGGGGTTGCGCCAGTTGAGATCGGGCTGGCCGACTTCGAACAAGTGGTAATAGTACTGGCCGGTCTTGGGATCGAACTGCCAGGCCGAGCCGCCAAAATCAGAGATCCAATTATTGGGGGGAACGCCGGGGCCTTTGCCGTCGCGCCAGATGTACCAGTCGCGATGCGCGGATTTTCGCGATGACGCGGAATCGAGGAACCATTTGTGCTGGCTGGAACTGTGATTGAGGACGAAATCCATGATGATGCGGATGTCGTGCAGCCTGGCATTGCTGGCCAGATGACGGAAGTCCCGGAGGGTTCCGTACATGGGATCGATGTTTTCGTAATCCGAGACGTCATAACCGAAATCGGCTTGGGGCGAGGGATAGCATGGCGAAATCCAGATGGCGTCCACTCCAAGGTCCTTCAGATAGTCGAGCTTGGACGAAATGCCGTTAAGATCTCCGATGCCGTCATTGTTGCTGTCGGCGAAGCTGCGAGGATAGATTTCGTAAAACACCGCATCCTGCCACCACTGATGGCCTTCCGCATTCACTGCCGGGCTTTGCGCGTGGGAGAACGAACACACGAGGCAAATTGCAACCATCAGCAGTGCTGAGCTTCTCAAGTTCCCGCGCATTGGCATCGCCCTCTTTTAGAAATCAGCAAGCTCAAAAGAACTGGAAATATTACCTCGGAACAAAATGAAAGATCACCGTTGCTTGCGGCTCAATTCCGCCGGCAGTTGACGGAAGTTGGACCCGCACCCTGGCCTGCGCGGCGTCTTTCTTTTCGAGCTGCGCCCCTTCCACGGAAGAAATCTGGCCAGGATTCCACGCTGAGAGTTCATAGTTTTCTCCCGCCGTGCCCGATAGTAGCAGCGTTAGCGTATCCCGTGCCGGGGACCATGATTCGGAAAGTATTCGCAGACCGCGGCTAGTGCTGCCCAACGCTGGCAGGGTGGACGACGCGCTGAGTTCAAAGTTATTTTTCATCTGGATCTCAACCGTGCTTTGGCTGCCGGCGATGGGGAGATCGATATTCACGTGCTGATCCGATGAATTCGTTTCAACTTGGAACGGGAAGGGGCGGCCGTTGAGGCGAACTCGGACAATCCTCGCGCGTAAGCTGAATGCGGGCGAGAAATGCAAAGAACATTTTCCCGCGCCTGCGGACTGCACGTCCAGCCGGATATTGTCAGGCGTCCGTTGGTAATTCAGGTTTAACACCATCGTCCCCAGTTGCACATGATTGACGGAAAACGAGTCCCAGTCCGCAGGGATGTGCGGAGCGAAATCCAGTCGACAATTGCCGGCATCGGCTTGCAAGCCCAGCAAGCCGGTCAGCAGAGGATTGACCACCATCGCGGCTGACCAAATCTGCTGCGGCGACCCGGTCGATAGGGTTTGATAATACTTGCCGGAAAGGACTTCCGCGACATGCCCGAGCGATCCGTCCAAAGTGAGCAGAGCGTTGGCCCGCAAATTCGAGTACGCAGGAAGCGGGTGATGATAGCGGTACTCGCCGACCGACGCCCAGCCCGTGAATAGCGGCCAAACGACTCCGTAGTGGTATCCGCCGGGATCATATTTCGGGTCTTGCGAAGAGAGAATCCGCATGCCCCAGTCGGCTTGGTGATTGGGTCCGGCGAGTTCCTGAATCATGCTGTCCGCGTGAACTTCATCAAGTTGCTTGAACCACATCGGAACCGCAGTCAGGACGCTGGCTACTGCGATGCGGTTGTGATTTGAATCAAGAGCGTAAGCGTAGATCTTATTTTCGGCGGACCAGAAAGTCTGGTCTAGAAGCGGCTTCTGCCGTTCGAAAGTTTGATCCAGTTGCTGGGCGACATCGCCCTTGCCTAGAAGATGAGCGAGATGGGCAAGCGAGTGGACGGCTTCCATCCCCAGTGATGCCTGGTAAAGTTCGGCCTGCGTTGGATAGAGGGGCCCTCCTTCAATCCAGCCATGACCCACGCCGGAGTTCTGCGCCAGGCCCTGGGAGTCATAGGTGGATTTGAGAAAACTGTAAGCTCGCCAGAGATTGTCCCATTTTTGAAGGGCGAAGTCGGTGTCTCCGCTGTGGGTTACATAGTCGTTGACCGCAATGATGAACAGGGGTGTGGCATCGGCAGAGGCAAATGCCCAAGGGGTGCTTTTGAACCAGTCGATAAAACTGGCGCTTTGCGATATTTCGTGAGGGACCTTGCCGTCGGCGCGTTGGTATTTGCTCAGGAAGTCCATGGCGTTTCGGGCAGCCGGGAATTCACCCTCTGCATCCAGGGCCAGGGTGGTCCACTCCGCGTCGCGACCAAAGAACCAGCCAAAGCCAGGGCGCTGGTCTTCACCAGACGTATTGAATCCGGCGACCAGACCTTCGCCCAGGAATGGGTTCCGGACGACACCCTGCAGCATGCTCACCCGCGCCCAGTCATATGCGGTTTCGATTTGTGCATCGGGAAGCTTGAGGCTAACAGTGCGATCGAGATAATCGCGGTAGTATGCGGCGGAACTGCGCAACAAATCTTGATAGTCCTGGGTCAGATGGCTGTAGAGAGCTTTCAACGGCGCCAGGCCGGTGAATGATGCGGCGATGACGATGAGCTTGGTCTCAGAACCTTTTTCGGTCGCGCCCAGGAAGAGAGAATCTTGCTGGGAAGAGAAGTAGTTGGTGGTGTAGGCCTCGGAATGTTTCAGAGCTGATGGCGAACCCACCAAGGCTTCGAACTTTCCCGACACGTCTGCAAAACCGAAGGCATGCAGCGCCGGGTCCCACTCTTCATCGATTCCACCCAAGGATCCCGGCCATTCCAGTTGAAAATCCTGATTGAAGACGGCTTCGATCTCGAGAGGTTCGGTGGTATCGACCTCGAAAGTGATGACGGCACCGGCCTCATGCACCGGGACGAACAGGGTTTCGCGGACAGAAAAAACGTCACCGGCATAAACGATGGTGGTGGACTCCGGACGGACCGTCAAAGTCCGGGCAAGAGCTTCGGCGGGAACAACCGCTCCATCGACGTGAAAGAGCAGATGAAAATTGCGCAGAATTTTCAGGGGATAGACCCACGCTTCCAGGGTCCCCTGTTCCTTCCCGAACAGGCCGGCCTGCGTCCCGACGGCCGAAACGAACTCCCATGACCGGATGGGCCGGGAGAGTTCCAGGGATGATTGGGTTTGACCCGCGAACGCCGCCGAGCCGAGCAGGAGCAGACTGCAACGCAAAACCGCCCTGGCGAGAGGCAGCCATCTTCGCCGAACCGGGAAGGGAGGGTGGTTCATGATTAAGAGCGGACTCGAGTTTACCAGAGGAGTATAGACTGACCTGGGGACATTTTGGAAGCTTTCAATAAATGCCGCATCGTGGAATCCAAGCCGGTGAAAACAGAGAGATACCGGGAGACGTCCGGGCACAGAAAAGAGGCTTCCGGCCGGCTTGTGAGCAGTCGGGCAAAGTAATTGCAGCCAATAAAATTGGGTACTTTGGCAGAGGTCGCCTCTCCGGAGTGTGGTTTTATCTTGACACCAGAGTAGGTTTGCCACAAGATGTCCGAATCTTTTGAAGCGATTCAATTTCGGGCTACTTTCTTGCGCCATCGTCCGATGTTGAAAGCGAGCAAGAGTAATGGGCGTCCACGGGGAGCAGGGTCATGAAGCTTAGGTTCTGGTCAGGATTGGGGTTACTGTACATCGTTTCAGTTTGCGCAACCCTCTTCGCACAGTCGTCCGGGTCGTTCACTGGCACGGTGACCGACAATACCGGTGCGGTAATTCCCGGGGCGGAAGTTTCGGTGAGTGATCCAGCTACCGGCTTTCGCCGTAGCGGCGTCACCAACTCGGACGGCGACTATTTGATTGCAGGCCTCGGCGCGAGTACTTATAACGTCACCATCACCGCGCCCGGCTTTCAGAAGTATGAGGCCAGGAAGGTCATTCTGCGGGTTGGCGAAAAGCTCAGGGTTGATACCCAACTTGCGGTTGGTAAAGTGACGAACGAGATTGTCGTGGAAGGAAGTTCGGTCGGCAAGGTCGAGACCCAGTCCTCGGAACTCGCCGGCACCATTACCGGCGACCAGATCAGCCAATTGGAATTGAACGGCCGTGATTTCACACAGCTCGATCAATCTGATTCCCGGCGTCAGCGACCAGACCCAGCAGGACAACGGAACGGTGGGGCCCGAGGGCAGTGTCTCTTACGCCGTCAACGGCGGCCGCACCGAGTTCAACAACTGGGAGATTGACGGCGGCGAAGTTCTGGATAGCGGCAGCAACGCGAATATCAACGTCTATCCCAACGTCGATGCGCTGGCGGAAGTCCGCGTGCTCACTTCGACCTATGGCGCCCAATACGGACGCAACGGTTCCGGAACGATCGAGGCTGTGACCAAATCCGGCACCAACCAGTTCCACGGGGAGGCTTTTGAATTCATCCGCAATGCGGCCTTCAACGCGCATTACTACTTCGACCAGCCGGGACAAGCGAAGGCCTACTACAACAAGAATGACTTTGGCTATATTGTGGGCGGGCCCATCAAGAAGGACAAACTGTTTTTCTTCTGGTCGCAGGAATTCCGTCTCGAAAATGTTCCCTTCGTTTATAACAATCCGGGTCAGTTCCTCCCCACCGCGTCCGAGCGGGCGGGAAACTTTAACGACGTCTGTCCCGCAGCCGGCACTCCATTTGTGAGAGGAAACCCTGCCTCCACCAGCGAGACAGTCAGCATCAACTGCCCCGCTTACCAGCAGCAGACCAGTCCGGCTACGGACCCGAATGGCAATCCTTATTATCTTGGTTTTCCCAACAACACCATCCCCAGCAATCTTCTGGACCCGGTGAATACGAATCCACTGGTCGCGAATATTCCCATGCCGAATGTCGGACACTCCTTGTTCGGAACCTATGCTTCGCCAACCCGTTGGCATGAAGAACTGATTAAGTTCGACGACAACATCAATTCAAAATTGCGCGCGAACATTCGCTTCATTCATGATTCCTGGACGCAGGATTTCCCCATCTCACCCTGGTCAGGTTCGAACGTACCGGCCATCGGCGGAACTCTGCAAGGGCCGGGCATCAGCGTGGTGACGAATTTGACTGCGACCATGTCGCCCTCCTTACTGAACGAGTTTGTTTTCAGCTACGGGGCCAACCACTTGCATCTGTTCAATACCGGGACCGCCTGGGAGCGTCCGTCGACCATGACCATGACCGGGATTTTTGAAAACGGCTTTAATGGAACGCTTCCAGCGTTTGGCATGGGCGGCCCGGGGAACTTCAATATCGCCGTGGATCCGGGTTATTTGCCATGGAGTAACTCGAACCCCACTTATAGTTTCCACGACAATTTGACCAAGAGCCTGGGTCGGCACAACATGCAATTTGGAGGTTACTTCGAGGCCATCGAAAAGAATGAGCCGGCTGGAGAGGAACCCAACGGACAGTTGGGTTATTACTCGAATCCCAACTCTTTCTACCAGAACCCCAGCCCCAATAATG
Organism: Terriglobales bacterium; assembly: GCA_963762965.1. Taxonomy (GTDB): domain Bacteria; phylum Acidobacteriota; class Terriglobia; order Terriglobales; family Acidobacteriaceae; genus DATBAX01. Next base: position 1,710,604 of record CAVXME010000001.1, on the reverse strand, counting down.
GCGCGTATTCCAGCACCGGCAACGCTTTCGCCGACCTTCTAACCGGTTATATCAACACTTTTGCCCAACCCAACCAAAACGTAAAATACTATAACCGCTACAAAGTCTTCGAACCGTTCCTGCAGGACGATTGGCGCGTCTCCAAGCGGCTCACGCTGAATCTGGGACTGCGAATTAGCCTCTATGGCAGCTATTACGAGCGCTATGGCCAGGCCTACAACTTCGATCCCACGGCTTATGTAGCCGCCGATGCTCCCACGGTAGATCCCAACGACCAGCATCTGACTTTCCCCGCCGGACAAAGCGTCGAAACCATCACGGGCATGGTTCGGTGCGGCTACAACGGAGTACACAGTAGTTGCCAGTCAGGTCATTTGTTCAACCCGGCGCCGCGCATCGGGTTCGCTTTCGATCCCGAGGGAGACGGCAAAACCGCCATTCGTGGAGGCTACGGCATCTTCTTCGAGCACGCGAACGGGAATGATGCCAACACCGAATCGCTGGAAGGCAATCCTCCCGGCATCATCGCGCCGGTGCAGTTCTTCATTGACGGGTACACCAACATCGGCGGCACGACATCCGACGGTGCACCCGAGTTGTTCCCGCTTGGCGGTGGCAACACTCAGTTGACTTCCATTACGACCGAGACCCAATGGCCGTATGTCCAGCAGTATCACCTGGATATCCAGCGTGAAGTGGCCCGCAATACCCTAATCACCGTGGCCTACGTGGGCAGCAAGGGAACTCATCTCTCTCAGCAATTGGACCGCAATCAGCTGCATTCCCTTCCGGCCGCGGAAAATCCGTTTCTGCCGGGCCAAATCATTACTGGCGATATCTGCGATACGCAGAAGGGAAGCATCAAGAAGCCAACTTTTTATTTTAACGGGCACACGATACGAGGCCAACCCGCCATTAATCTGGACGTGGCCTGCGGCAATGTAAGCGCCGACCTGTTCCGTCCCTACCAGGGTTATGACTCGATTTACGGCATTATTGGCGGAGCAAACTCCACTTATAACGCTTTGCAGGTTTCCGCCCGACGCAACGCCGGCGGACTGCAACTCACGCTGGCCTATACCTACAGCCACTCTATCGACAATTCCTCGGACCGCTATGACAGCAATTTTGTCGATTCCTACAATCTGGCATCCTATCGGGCCAGTTCTGTTTTTGATCAACGGCATATTTTCACCCTCAGCTACATCTATGACTTGCCGATTTTCCGGCAGGCCACCGGCCTGAGAAGGGCATTCCTCGGGGGCTGGCAACTTTCTGGAATTACGACGGCCCAAACCGGCGAGCCCTTCAGCATTATCAATGGGGGCGATTACGACAATGCCGGGGTGGGAAACAGCGTAGGTTCGGGTTCGTACGCCGATATCGTGGGTAATCCGCACGGTCCCAAACCGAAATTTTATGGAGTGGCGAATATTCCCTACGGGCCATTGCTTTACAATCCGGGAGCCTATTCACAGCCCACTGGGCTGACTTTCGGCGATTCCGGCCGTGACTCCCTGGCCGGCCCCGGCTGGCTCAACTTCGACATGGGATTGTTTAAACACTTCAAATTCCGGGAGACCATGGCATTCGAGTTCCGCGCCGAGGCTTTCAACGTGTTCAATCATCCGCAATGGAATGGCGTAAACAACGGCAGTTGCGGTCTGGAGATCAATTCCGGGGCCAACGATTGTGTCAACGGCGATTCCTTTGGAGACGCTCCCACCAGTTTCCTGCATCCCAGCGGATCGCATCAGCCGCGCATTGGGGAGTTTGGCTTAAAATTCATTTTCTAAGATGAGCAACTCGGAACCGAAGCAGTTGCGCAGGATTTCAGTGCTCGTGGTTGGAGCAGTTCTGGGTTTCGGCGCGGCTTCAGTTATTTTTCAACCGCCGAGGGTCCATGCGGAAGATTCGCAGTGGATTCGTCCCACTAAGCCGGAAGACCCGCTGCTGTGGGGACGCAAGGATGGAATCGTTTTCGGCTTGCCTTCAGAGGGAGGGCTGCCGGGGCCGCGCGGCCTGATTCGGGTGGGAGTGATTTCTGCGAAGACCGGGCGTCCCGAGCTGGTGAATTTTATTGCTATCGAGCCGGTTGTGAAAGGCCACGGGAGCCGGGGTGACCGGATGGCATTCAGCGAATTGGAGCCGAGCCAGATGGACCCGGGATCGCAGGGCAAGCGGCTGTGGGTTGGTCCTGATAGTTCCAGCCAGTTGGCAGGCACTCTATCAGTATTGCCGGATGGGCCGAAATCGAGTGAAAGGCTTACTGTACGGATCGAAGTTGAGCGCTTCCAGGCAAATGGGGCGCACGTTTATTTGATCGCGTCGATCGAAAGCGGCCATCCCGATGAGGTCCGGATCGCGGTTTATCGCTACGAAGATAGTCCGAAGATCGAAGAACTCACACTGACCGCGACCATGGGAAACTACGAGAGATTACGCTGGCTATGGCTGAAGGATCGGGTGATCGATAGCCGCGCGCTATATCGTTCCTATCGCGGGGAAGATTTTGCAGAACATGGGACCTATCCGTTGCGAGAAATGCTGCGGACTCGCGACGGAGACGCAATCGTTTTTTGCACGACGAATGAGGCAAATCCTGAAACGAATCCTGACTTTACGGCGTCCGATCATTGGCGATATCGATTGGGTCGTCTCACGCAATATTGGAGGATCCCGGCAGCGGACATCCAGACGAATCTGCGAGTTCGGGTGAACGGACGCCGGGTGTATTGGGCGTCGCATGCGGCCCTGGGCGGCGGCATTGCTTTTGAGAATTTTGAAGTACGCCAGACGTTTCAACCCGCACAAGCATTCATCTTTGGGGTTGTGGGAAAAGAACCGTGGGAAATACAACCAGCCATTCAACATCTAGCTCATGGCCGGAATCCGGAGGTCCGATGAAGAGCGATACATCCTGTAAACGGAGTTTCACCAGCGGCGAGGAGGTACTCTCATGATCAGGCGCCGGGAGTTTGTACGCAACGGTGCGGTGAGCGCGGCGGCGCTCCTGCTGGCGAGGCCCGCAAGGCTGGCGAGCGCGGTCGCGTCAAGCATGGCTGATTCTCGTATTGAGGTCTTGCTGGGCGAAAGCTTGGGCACGATTTCACCCAACATCTACGGCCACTTTCTCGAGCACATCGGCGGCGTGATCTATGACGGGGTTTGGGTCGGCGAAGATTCGAAGGTCCCGAATGTTCACGGCATCCGCAAAGATCTGATTGACGAGATGCGGAAAATCAAAGCGCCTGTGGTGCGTTATCCCGGCGGCTGCTTTGCCGACAGCTACGACTGGCGCGATGGAGTGGGCCCGGCGGACAAACGGCCGCGAAGGACGAATTTTTGGATCGAGGCCGATGGGGACACTTCTCCGGCAGATCACCGCTACGAGTCGAACCAGTTCGGAACCGACGAGTTCATGCGCTTCTGCAAAGCCGTAGGCTGCGCGCCGTATCTGGCGGCCAATGTTCGCAGCTTGCCGGCTGAGCAGTTTTATCGCTGGGTGGAATATTGCAATTCTCCCTCCGGCACCACGACGCTCGCCGATGCGCGGGCTGCTGCCGGCTCCCCAGAACCCTACGACGTTCACTATTGGGGGGTGGGCAATGAATCCTGGGGGTGTGGCGGCAATTTTACCGCCCAGGAATATGCCGTCGAGTTTCGCAGGTACACCGGTTGGTTGCCGCAATATGGTAAGCCATTGTCGTTGATCGCTTCAGGGCCGGACTCGGGAGATTGGCAATGGACGCGGGAATTCTTTCAGGAGATTGCGAGGAAAGACAAAGGTCTGTTTAGTTCGATCTTTGGCTGGGCGCTTCACTATTACTCCTGGAACTTGAGCCGGGGACGCACCGAGGACTGGGACCAAGCCAAAGGGGATGCGCTTAAATTCGATGACCAGGACTGGTATGAAATATTGCGCGAAGGCGAGCGGCTGGAGTCACTGATCGAAGGCCACTGGCAGGCGATGAAGGAGTTTGATTCCGAGCACGCGGTAAAGCTGGTGGTGGATGAATGGGGGCCATGGTATCGTCCGGGAAGCCAACTCACGCCGGGAAATTTTCTGGAGCAGGTCCCCACGCTGCGGGATGCCGTGTTCAGCGCCATGACGCTCGACATTTTCAACCGGCATCCGGAAAAAGTCACGCTGGCCAGTCCGGCACAGTTGGTCAATTGCCTCAACAGTCTTTATCTGGCTCATGAAGACAAGTTTTGCGTGACTCCGGTGGGCCACGTCTTCGGAATGTACGCCGCGCACCAGGGAGGGCAGGCCGTTCGCACGATTATTTCGGCGCCCATGGTCAATTATCCGCGCGACGGCAAGCCCGCATCGTTTTGGGGATTGAAGGGGTCTGCCTCTCTGCACGACAAGGAGTTAGTGCTCACCATCGTGAACCCGCACGTGAGCGAAACCCGCGAGACGGAAATCGCGGTTCGTGGCGCAATCATAAAGTCTGGGACGACAAGTGTGCTGACCAGTTCCGATCTTCACGCCCGCAACACTTTCGAGCAGAAAAACGAATTGGTCCCTCAAGTCAAAGAATTAGCAGCAACGGGAAGGACGGTGACGCTCCAGGTGACGCCCGCTTCCGTCACAAAACTTGTACTGACTCTCGGCTGAAGAGCGAGAGTAGGTTGTGAATTTCGTAGATATCTTATGGCAACGATTGTCGAAGTAGCAAAACGCGCTCGAGCCTCGACCGGAACCGTCTCCAATGTCATTCGCGGCACTGTGACCGTGAGCCCGGCCATGCGGGCCCGGGTCGAGGCCGCCATCCGTGATCTCGACTTTCATCCCAACGAAATTGCTCGCAGCCTCAAGGTGAACCAGACTTACATGCTGGGCATGGTGGTCCCTGACATTACCAACCCTTTCTTCCCGCAAATTATCCGCGGGGCCGAGGACATGGCGCTCGAGCGTTCTTTCCTTCTGGTGGCGGCGAACACGGACGAACAGATTGACCGCGAACAACGGGTGGTATCGGCCCTACGCTCGCGCCGAGTGGACGGAATTTTGCTGGTGCCCACTCGAGGCAAGGATATCAACCATATTCGGCGGGCCATTGCCTCCGGAATTCCTGTGGTATGCCTGGATCGAGTGCCGGCCGGACTGAGAGTTGACGCGGTGATGCTCGATAACGTGCGCGGCGCGCAGGATTGCGTCCGGCACCTCATCAGGACGGGTTATCGCAGTATCGCCGTAATTACCGGGCCACTCGAATTGGGAGTGGCGCGGGAGCGTCTTCGTGGCTACGAAGAAGGTTTGCGAGAGGCTGGAATGGAGGTATCGAAAGAATTGATTCTGGAAGGCGACTTTCGGGAGACTTCCGGATATCGGCTCGCCAAGGAACTTCTGTTGCGGCGCGCCCGACCTTCCGCAATATTAGTCTCTAACGGAGTCATGGCGTTGGGAGTGCTTCAGGCCTTCGAAGAGATGGGGATCCGCTGCCCTGAAGATGTTGCCCTCGCCACTTTTGATGACTTGGCCGGAGATCGCGCATTCCATCCCCGTCTCACCGTGGTTTCCCAACCCGGCTATGAGATCGGGGCGCGCGCGGCTACCCTGCTCATGGACCGCATCGAGGGCAAGGTCACGAAGAAAGCCTGTGTGGTGCGGATGGAGCCGACTCTGATTGTCCGCGAATCGACCCGCGCGCGAACTTCGCGGGAGAGAACATTTCTCCACGGAGATTCGGTGGCCTATCAGAAAAGTCCGATCTAATCCATTGACCCGTGCCGGAAACCATTCTTCAACTCAGCGCAATCGATAAACACTTTGACGGCGTGCGTGCTCTAAAAGGCGCCAGCTTCTCGCTCCGCGCGGGAGAAGTGCACGCGCTGATGGGAGAGAACGGCGCCGGCAAGAGCACGCTGGCTAAAATTATCGCCGGCACCATCGCGGCCGACGGCGGCGAGTTCTCGGTTGACGGTTCTCCTATCACCCTCCATGGCCCGCGTGATGCGCAACGCCTCGGCATCAGCATTATTTACCAGGAGCTCGATCTGTTCCCGCATTTGACTGTCGCCGAAAATCTGGCCATTGGCAATCATCAGTTTCAGGAGCGCAGATTCGTGCGGTTGGCTGATCTTGATCGTTTCGCTGGACCTTTTCTCGAGCAAGTGGGCCTCACCTGCGGCCCACGGTGCGAAGTCCGCTCATTGAGCGTGGGGGAACGCCAATTGGTGTCCATTGCGCGCTCGCTCAGCATGCGCGCCAGAATCATTCTGATGGACGAGCCCACCAGCGCGCTTTTTGACGATTCCGTCGAGCGGCTGTTCAAGCTGATCGACGCCCTCAAGCAACAAGGCGTCGCTATCGTTTATGTTTCCCACAAAATGGACGAAGTCTTCCGCATTTGTGATCGAGTCACCGTGATGCGCGATGGCGAAACCATCGGCACGCGCGCGATTCACGAAGTTTCGCCTTCCGAGCTAATCCGCATGATGATTGGGAAAGAGTGGCAGGCCCACGATCGCAAGCCCGCCAAAGCGAACCACGAAACCGTACTCTCATTTTCCGGTGTGACCACCACCAAACTGCGCGACGTCTCTTTCGACCTGCGGAGAGGCGACGTGCTGGGCATCGCAGGACTGCTGGGATCGGGACGGAGCGAAATCGGCGCGGCGCTGATGGGTCTGGATCGCCGCGAGAAGGGTCAGATAAACCTGCGCGGGAAGCTGGCTGCCATAAAATCGGTGAAACAGGCTATGCAAGCAGGTGTCCGCTGGCTCCCCGAGGACCGCAAGCTCGACGGCCTCATGATGCACATGAGCATTCTCGAAAACGGCACGATTTCCGATCTGGCCCCGGCGAGTTGGTGCGGATTTGTTAACCGCCGACGCGAACGCGGGGCTGCGCTGCTGCCGTTCGAGGCATTGTCCTTGAAGTACTCTTCACTCGATCTTCCAGTGGGCACCTTGAGCGGCGGAAATCAGCAGAAAGTTCTTTTATCTCGTTGTCTGCTGGGAAATCCTGACGTAGTGTTCCTCGACGATCCCACTCGCGGCATTGATGTTGGCGCCAAAGAAGACATTTACCAGATCATCGCGGAACTCGCCGCCCAGGGCAAAGGGATTCTCCTGGTGAGTTCTGAACTGCCCGAACTGCTGCGCTGCTGTGATCGTATTCTGGTGATGAGAGAAGGCAGGATCGCGGCGCAACTCGATGCCAGCCAGACCACCCAGGAGGAAATCCTGACCCTAGCAACCCAAGCACCCGCCCATGCAGGAGGCGCCGCGTGAAGTCCGCGCCCGCCAGCGCAGTCGCCTCTTTCTGGAGAGGGATCAGTGCGCAGAACCGCGATCTCCTGAAAAGCGCGGCCGCGCTGGCCGCGATTTGCATTCTGGCGGTACTGCTGAGTCCGAATGCCTCCAATGGTTCCAACATTTTCTTGCAGGCAGGCAATCTCACCGACATTCTCCGTCAGGTCTCTATCGTGGGAATCATTTCGCTCGGCATGAACTTTGTGATTCTCACCGGCGGGATCGATTTGAGCGTTGGCAGCATCCTCGCGCTATCGACCACCGTGGTGGCGCTAGTTCTAACAAAATGGCAGACCGGATTTAGCTATCCGCTTGAGATCACTCTGGCGGTTCTCGCAGCGCTGGCTGCATCCACCGCGTCCGGAGCGCTGAGCGGCGCAGTGATCGCGGTGTTCGATGTGCAGCCTTTCGTCGTCACCCTGGCGGGAATGATCGGCATCCGCGGCCTGGCTAAGTGGCTTTCGAACAATGCCAACGTGGATGTGGGATTCGGCCAGGATGTCGCTTCCACCTTCGCCGCCATTTTTCGCGGCAAGGCGGTCACCATCGGCTGCTATGTTGCTCTGGCGATTGTGTTCGCGATTTTGTTGAGTCGAACCATTTTTGGCCGGTACGTCCGCGCGGTAGGTGACAATGAACGCGCCGCTCTTTATGCCGGACTTCCCATCCGGCAGGTGAAGCTCTGGGTCTATTCGCTGTCCGGGCTGCTCGCCGGATTTGCCGGAGTGCTTTATGCCGCCGAGAACCATCAGGGAAATCCTAACGCCGGCGTTGGTTACGAGCTGGATGCGATTGCGGCGGTGGTCATCGGCGGCACACAGCTTTCCGGCGGCAAGGGAACCATCCTGGGGACCATCGTCGGAACCCTCATGATTGGCGTTCTCACCAACATGCTGCGGCTTAACAACGTAGACAGTAACGTCGAGATGATGGTCAAAGGCGGCATCATTCTGCTCGCGGTTGCGGTGCAGAAGCAAGGAAAGCACGTCCGATGAAAATGAACCTAACCAAACTCACGAAATTAATGAGAACCGCGGTCCTGGTCCTACTTGCGGCAATCGCCATCTCTTGCAACCGCACGCATCCCAGTAATCAGCGGCAGTTCTTCGTCGCCTTCAGCCAGGCCAATAACGCCGAACCCTACCGCGCCGCACAAAACGAATTGATGACGAAATTATTTGCCCAGGCCGGCGACGTAAAGTTGGTGATCGCCGACGCCCAGCAGGACAACAGCAAGCAGGTGGCACAAGTTGAGACCTTCATCCGCCAGCGTCCCGACCTGCTGATCGTTGCGCCCAACGAGCGCGCCGCTCTGACTGCGGTGATGGGCGAAGCCATGGAGCAGAAAATCCCGGTCATTTGCCTGGAGCGCGATATTCTTCAGCCCAACTACACGACCCTGGTGCATTCCGACAATCTCGTCATCGGCCGCATGGCAGGTGAATTCATTCGCGATTATCTGATCGGCAAGTACAAGCAACCCAAAGGCACGGTCGTGGAGATCCAAGGTTTACTCGGAGTCGAAGCCGCCATCAATCGGCACAAAGGCGCAGTCGACGTGCTGGCAAAGTATCCCGGCATCAAGATCGTCGCCAATCCGGTCGCTGACTGGATCCAGGCCCGGGCCAAAGACCGGATGACCGAAGTCCTACGCGGCCATCCTTCCATCGACGTGGTTTACGCCCACAACGATCCCATGGCGGTGGGCGCCTATCTCGCGGCCAAGGAGCTCGGACGGGAGCACGAAATGATTTTCGTGGGAGTGGACGGCCTGGGCGGCCCCGCCGGGGGGATCAAGAAAGTCCAGGACGGCATCCTGGCCGCGACCTTCGTCTATCCGTTATGCGTGGACAAAACCGTCGAACTCGCGCTGAAAATGTTGCACGACCCCAGCTTTCATCCGGAAAAGGAATACACGGTGGCACCGCAACTGGTCACTTCCCAGAACGCAGTGGAACTCTATCAGCAAACGACGGCGCGCCCATAGGAGGGGCTAGATGACCGCGGAAGGGCTGCTTCCTGTAGCCGCAAAAACTCCGGCAACTTCTTCCCCGGCGATTTCCACGAAGGCTTTCACCACGACCGGATCAAATTGTGTGCCCCCTGCAGCCATAAGACGGGCCACCGCCTCTTCGTGCGAAAGACCCTTGCGGTAACAACGATTCGAAATCATGGCGTCATAGGCGTCGATAACGGCAACGATGCGTGATCCGATCGGTATTTCGCTGCCTTTCAATCCTCCGGGATATCCCCGGCCGTCGTAACTTTCGTGATGGTGAAGGGCATACAGGCTGGCTTTATCCAAGCCCGGGAACAGACGCAAAATCGACCAGCTATATTCCGGGTGTTTATTCATCAACGCCCGTTCTTCGTCGGTCAATTTGCCTTCTTTTTTGAGGATGGCGTCCGGGATACCGATCTTTCCGATGTCATGGAGAAGAGCAGCTGCTTCAAGCTGATAGAAATCGGACTCCGCGAGTCCCAGTTTTCTGGCGACCCGCACCGCCCACTCGGCCAAGCGGGTGCTGTGAATTCCGGTGTTGAGGTCGCGCAGATCGAGCAACTGGTTGAAGCCGCAGATGACAGACTTGAGGAGCGCTTGCTGTTGCTCCTCAAGTTCCTTCACCCGCAGCAGTATGCTGCCGCCCGAAGAATCCGCCAACCATTGGCCTGCTAACGTTTCCATGGAAACCTCAATGGTCTAGTTCAACCCAAGACTGGTGCGCCAGGACTGTATGGCTTGAAACGTATCCAGCCGACCTTTTCCCATCTGTGGGTCCGGGATTGACTGGGTATGTGCCAGAGCGTTCGCTGCCTGAGGCTCGGTGTTGGGCGCGGTCAGGGTCAGTGTATGCGACCCAATCGTGATCCTGGCGTTATATGCCGAGATCATCAACGCGGCCGTACCGGAAACCATTGGAGTACTGAATGAAGTCCCCCATCCTGCCGCATAGGTGCTGAAGGGATAGGTGGTCATCACACCCTCCCCCGGTGCAGCTAGCCAAACCGGCGGTGCTCCGTAGTTTGAGAAGGTCGACGGAGTATCGCTGTTGCTGGTAGATGCAACATCGATCACGCCTTTGAGCGCGGCGGGATAGACCGTAGCTTGTTCCCCACTGTTGCCCGCTGCCGCCACGCATATCACACCATTCGCGGCGGCGTAATTCACTGCGTTCGCCAGCTGTTGTGAATAAGTGGAGTAGTTGAAACTCATGTTGATCACTTTGGCGCCATGACCAACCGCGTAGTAAATGGCACGCAGGATGTCAGAGTTATAGCCGGTTCCATCCGACTTGAAGGACTTCAGGGGCAGGATTTGTGCTTGCGGCGCGACCAGGTGAATGATGCCGGCGGTCATCGTGCCGTGGCCGAAGTCTGCATAAGGCGGACCGTCGAGCACGGCCACTGAAGACTGGTCCAGGACCGCAACCGACGATTGGCTGACTTGTGCCGGCTGGCCATTTCCATCCAGAACCGCTACTGAGGACTGGCTGACGTCACTCATCTCGGAGCCGCCGCTTTGATTGCGCGTGAAATCGTAGCCAGCCAGCAAAGAGCTTTTCAGAACCGGATGATTCGGATCGACACCGGTATCGATGTCCGCCACGATTACTCCGGCGCCGGCTGTGTTGAATGCCGCATGCGTCGCATCCGTGCGGATAAGCTGGTTGCCGGGCTGGTAGACATAGCCGTGCCACACCGTCGTCCCGTAGTAGGTGAACGGCGCTTCATCGGTCAGATAACTGGGGGCCGGTCCCGCCGAAGCTGCTTGGGCCTGAACAACCTGGTCGGTTTCCACCGAGACAAGCCCTAGTAAGTTAAGGTTCAGCAGGGACGTAACTGCATTCAGTGACGAAGGAACTTCAATCATGAAGAGCTGGCCCTGGGGATCTCCCAAGCCCTCAGCCGTTGAGCAGTTCAGCAGCTTGCAAAGGTTCAGAATGCCATTGAGACCGAAGCTGTCGCTCACTACCAGTCGAGTCTGCGGCGGGATGTGCGCAACCGAGCTTTGGGCCGTTAAAGCCTGGGCCCCGGAACACAGGAGCAACGCCAGTGCGAAACATGCGCGAAGGGTTCGGGGCCTCCGCCGAGTTAACTTACTAGTAATAGACCGATTCTGCGTTCCCATTAATTTTCCCCTCTGACTCGCCTGGTTTATAGATACGGTCGAGTCTACGAAACAGCTGGACTTTGCAAAACTTACACCGGTAATTTTTGGACGGTTACTTTCAGGCCATTCCGCCCCGTCCAAATCATTTGTTTACAATGACTTACCATGAACACCATAGAGGGGGAGTACGATCTCGTTGCTTTCCTTTCCACCAATCGAAATACATAGATCACTGGCACCATCAAACTCAAGCTGGAATTCGCCGAATCGATTGGCGACGGTTTCGGCAATGGGCAGCTTTCCTTTCTGAACCCGGACGGCAACCCCTTCGGCGGCGTGTCCCACACCTTTCCGGATTAGGATTTGCCCCACCAGACAGGCCCGGTCTGATTCCCGGCGCGGTTCTAGACGAAGGTCAATGTAGTACTCATCCGTTTCATACAAGAATTGCCTTGCCGAGACAGAGCCGCGTATTCCCGCAGTGATTGGCTGCAAGTGCGAATCGAATAGCAGGCGAAAACCATGATTTGCCTCGGGAAGCATTGCCGCAAACTGGCTCCTCACTACCCGAACCATGTCGCCTGGAGGAGTGAGAGCGCCTTCCCCTGCGGCGATGGCGAGGACACTCTGCCAGATTTGGAGCGTTCCTTCGCATTGTCGGCAACCGCTATCGATATGTTGCTGCATGTCCATCTTTTCTTTCGCCAATACGACGTTCCTAGCAAAATCAGCCCATTGGGCTTCGTTAAAATGTTTCACCACCACCTCCGCTGGGGTACGGAACCAGGACCCTTTGGGCTCGCTGGCCTGTTACTGGTACTCATGGAATAAGGGCATTAAGCAGGCTAGGAAATATAGGGGATCGAAAATAAATTCTGCGGGATCAGCCCTTGCCGACCAGAATGAAGGGAGCCCATTGATAACAATGGGGATAGCTCGATCTAAGCTGCAACATGGCTGCCTGCAACGCTTCTGCCTTACTTTTTCCCTGCCGAAGAAACCCATAAAAGGCGGTCATAAACTCTGCTGTGCTCTTATCGTGAACGTCCCAAAGGCTAAGTATCAATGACTGTGCTCCGGCATGCAGCAGACCTCGCGCCAAGCCTATCAACTCATCTCCGGCAGCCACGACATTCAAACCGGTCGAACACCCGCTCAAAGTGATCAATTCCACTGGGAGCCTTAACTGATACAGATCAAACAAGCTCAAGAAAGAATCTCCCAATCGGATGGCAGAGAACATGGGATTATCCTGGCGGAAGCGGCCGTGGGTAGCGATGTGAATGATACGGCTGGCGGGCCCCTTGCTACGCAGGACATGTTCGGTTGCATCTTGGCCGACAAATAATTCCGATTGATCGAGAACACCAGCCAGCGCCTGCACTTCATCCAGGATCGCCGGGGCTTGCGGGTCGGGGATGCCCAACACCAGCGACTCCCCTGAAGTGTTTGCGGCCCTATTTTGGCAAAGAGCATAAATGCTGGCGCTGGGGGAGTAGGAAACTGTGTAGCGATCAATCAAATGCTGCGAACCATCGAACAGCGCATGAAACGGGACATAGTGCAGCGAGCCGTGAGGCACGAAAATCAGATGATTCGCCTTGAGCCGAGACGCCACAGGAGCAATCAGTTCGTCGTACAGTTCTTTCAGGTGCGACTGTGTCGCCTGCACCAGAGAATCGTGAAACGCCTCCAGATATTGTGGATTCAGCCGGAACTTGGAAAGCTGGAATTGCAGAAGGCGAAGTAAACCGGCGACCCTCCTTTCCAGCGTGACCGGCAGGATCTCGAGCGTGTCTCGTCCCAGCAAACAAACAAGGATGCGGTCGCGCACCCGAAAATACTCCACTAATAGCGTATCCGGAGGAATGGCAGCACGGATGGTGCTGATGGGCACGTGGCTGGGCATTTGCAGGCCAGCGTCGCTGGCGTCAGTGGCTGAGGCATCCTGTAAGACGCTCACCAGCTTCTTTTCGCGGTCGCGCGCCTCTTGCTGAAGCTGCGCGATCCGCTCCGCTGATTGCTGCTCGGGCTGGAGTTGTTCGCGCTCAATCCGGTTGTAATACCAATTGAGCTCTTCGCGCAGGTCTTTGATCGAACGCACCAGTTCACTTTGGCCAGTGTCATTCTCAGTCACGGCCGGAGCTGGCCGGGCAAACAAATCCATCAAGCTTCGCGATTTTGCCTGCTCCACATAAGTGAATGCCTCTTCGGCGGCGGCCTGATCAGATTCGCGGCCCAAGCAAAGCTCCACCAGGCTTTCGTAAACCTCCAACCGGTTTTTTATGAATGAGATTTTCAACTCTTCGCCGCGCAAGCTGCTGCGGAGTGTTTCCAAGGCTTCTCGTGCAGACTTGAAAGCTGAGTAAGCCTTCTCGCGGTCACGTCTGGCTGAATGGACGTTGCCCAACAGGAGATATGCCTGATAAATGAGAAATGGAGACTCCAGCACTGAGACTTTCTCCAGTGCGGCGTTCGCGTGCTGGAAGGCCTGGTCAGAATCGTCTGTCTTCAGGGCAATCCGTGCCAGTAAGAGTTGAGCGAGAGCGGATTTGTTTGGCAGATTCAGCGATTGGAACGACTCCAAAGCTTCCGTGCAATGGCGGCGTGCTTCAAAAAAACGGCCTTCTTCGAAAAACACCAGTGCACGATACAAGTCGATCAACGAGGGCCATACCTGGTTTTTCTCCTTGATGAATATTTCCCGTGCCTGAGAAAAGAGCTTGAGTCCTTCGAAGGCATGTCCTTGCTGGCTGGATGCGATGGCTGAAAATGCCAGGCACTTTGCGCTCTCATACCCCATTCGCAGTTTGGTAAAGCCTTCGTACCCTTCGCGCGCAAGCTCACTGGCTTCCGAACTGAGGTTTAACTCAAGGTAAAGCTCGGCGAGATCCAGACTGCACAACGCCTGGTGATACGCATCCCCGATTTTTTTGGAGTTAGAACTCGCGGCACGCAGCATCCGGATGGCTTTGCTGTATTCGCCGCGGAGGTAATAAAGATAAGCGATGTTGTAATCGGCCTGCGAAACCAGAAGCGGCATGCCGTGTTCTTCACAGAACTGGCGGGCCTGCTTATGGGCCGCAAGCGCCTTGGGAAAATCATTCAGGCTGATGTAGTAGGTAGCCATGTTGCTCAACGCAGCGGCAATACCTTCCACATCGTTGTGTTTGAGCAGCCCCTGGTATGCGCGTTGGTAGCAATCGATGGCTTCGACAAAGCGATCTTGCCGGGAGTAAATGTTGCCGATATTGATTTCGAGGCGGGCCAGCCTCCAGGTGTTTCCCTCGTCGGCAAAGATTTTTCGCGCCCGTTCGCCGGCAGCAAAGGCGCGGCTGTACTCGCCCAGAAGAAGCAGCGGCTGGATGGATCCGCTCAGAGTCCGCGCCACTTCATGGACTTCACCGATCGCGTCGAATAGCGCAGCCGCCTGTTGGTGGAGATCGACTGCCGCCGCGTATTCACCTTTCACATAGAGCGCATTCGCCTTGGCACGCTTCGCCAAGGCCAAAGCCTGCTTATCATCAAGTTTGCTGGCGATGCTGAGGGCGGCGTTCGCCTGCCGCAGTGCCAGCTGCACATCCACCCGGACTTGCTCCCGTACCAGCTCTGTGAGTTCAGTTACGACTTCAGATTGAAGGAGTAGCGGGTGTCGCGCCAGGAAATCCGACCGCATGGCCTCGTCATCAAGGGCCATGAGCTTTTCCAGCAGTTGCTCTTTCCCAATCTCTTCGCGGGGTGGAGTCAACGGAATCCCTTCTCTTCTAATAGCTGCCGCAATTTCTTCAAGCATCGGCCCCGGGTAAAGCCGATTGAGCCGGTTGCGAGTTGGAGTTCCCTGGCCACTTCGTCGTACGGACGCGGGGGATCTTCAAAGAACAGCATCGCCACCATTCGATTGCATCGCGCAGGTAGCGCGGATATCGCATCCCGAACGCTCTGCTCGCGTTGCACTTGATAAAGAATCTCTTCGGGCAACTCTTCCGCGCTGGACTGTTTTTCGCTCTCGAATCCCTGCGTGTTGTCCATCAGGTCCAGCCGAAGTTTTTTCCATCGCAGGCATTGGTGATAGCTCGTCTGCATCAGCCATTTGGGAAGGGCCTTCGGTTCCCGTATCTTGGGCAGGCCGGCAAGCAACTCAACACACACTGCCTGAAAAATGTCGGCGGCATCTTCGCGCGGCAGGCCGAATTTAATAGGGATCGAGAAAATCAGGTTCTTGTATTTCTCGATGAGAGCGGCCCAGGCTTCCTGATTGCCTTTGCAACATTCGCGAACCAGCCGCTCGTCCGGCCAGGCCAGTTCGCGCGCCGCAGGCACCGAATTCAAGGCTTCACACCGGAGTTGGCTGCGTTCCCTGAATAGTAAAGCTGTTCGACGTTCCACAGTGTATTGGGATCCAGAATTGCCGGTTTGAAATTCGCCAGGCCCTTCTTGGCGCCCACTACGATGTCCGGCGTGGCCAGAAACACGAAGGGTACGTTGGCAGAGATGATCTCCTGCACCTGATCGTAGAGATGCTTTCGCTCCTTGTATTTCAGCTGCACCATTTGCTTCTGCATCAGCTGGTCAATTTGCACTTCCCAGTCGGTTGCGGGTTTCGACTCGCCCAGGTGCCAGAGATGGGTGCCTCCGTTCGACAACCAAACATTCATTTCCGGATTGGGGTCGGCATCGCCACCGCCCAGACCCATGATGCTGACTTCATAGTCATAAGTTTGAAACACACGGTTAAGAACATCGCGAAATTCCAAAGGGACCACGTGGACGTTCATTCCCAGTTTGCTCAAGTCGTCCTGAATGATGGTCGCCATCTTCGTGCGCTGCGTATTCGACGAACTGGCGATGATGGAAAACTCCACCGGCTGCCCTTTCTGGTCGAGCATGGCTCCATCACCACGCCAGGTAAATCCGGCGGATTTCAACAGCTCCCGTGCTTTGTCGAGCGACCGTGGCGGGTGTGGCAACGATTGGTCCACCCAGAATTTGTTGGACGGGCTCACGTTTCCCCAAAGCGGCGCGCCACGTCCCCCGTAAACCAGCTTTACGATGGCGTCGCGATCGATCGCCGCCGAAATCGCCTGCCGAAATTTCAGATCCTGAAACCAAGCCTGTTTGGCGGCGATGTTGCCCAAGTTTTTGGCGCTGAGATCATTGAGGTTGAACACCAGGAAGTTGTATTCGAGACTCGGGCCGAGATCGAAAAGCGCGGTTCCCCGACTCGTTGCTTCTTTCGAAAGCAGCGCATAATTTTCCGCGCTGAGGCGGCTGATAATGTCGGTCTCGCCGGCCTGGAATCGGATCACCTGTGCATCTTCATTTCCTACAAACAGAAACGTCACGTCGTCCAGATACGGGAGACGATTCTTGCTCTGATCAACTTTCCAGTAGTAGGGATTCCGTTCCAGAACGATCTTCTGGCCGGGGACGTATTCTTTCAACCGGAACGGCCCCATGCCGGCAATTTCCGCTGGAGGCGTGGTCAAAGCCCAGGTCTGCGGGAATTTGCCTTCTTGATACGGCTTTTCCAGAAGGTGACGCGGCACCATCGCCAGGCCGTCGAAAATTCGTTCGGCGGCAGCGTAAGGCTGGGCCAATGTGAAATGCACCGTGTACTGATCAATCTTTTGTACTTTGATCGGCTTTCCACCTACGACCAGGAGATCGCGCTGTGGTGAACTGATCTTTTCGTCGAGATAAAGCCGGAAAGAGAAGATCACGTCATCCGCATCGAAGGGTTGTCCGTCAGAAAATCGCAAACCACGGCGAAGTTTGACGGTGAATATCCGGCCATCCTTCGACACATTCCACGATTTCGCCAGGGTCGGCTCAGTCTGTTGCGACGCCCGATTGATGTGGATCAAATCCGCCGTGAGTCGTCCAATCACTTCGCGAGACGGGGCGTCCGCCGCAGTGATGGGATTCAAAGTCCTGGGTTCGCTCCGCTGAGCCACCACGAGAGTGCCGCCATACTGACCCACCTGGTTGTCGGTAATCTGAACCTCTTCGCCGGGTTGTGGAGGCTGCGGCGGAGAGGACGCGAAACAAACCAGGCCGCTGCCAAGCAGAAGGGTGAATAGACAACCCGCACGACGCATAAAGGTTCCCACACGGCCCACTTTCAGATTGAGTCAGATTGTAGCTGCTGGTGAAAAGCGTTGGCTACGGCGAGGTAACCAATAGTGACAAGTATCAGCGCCATGGCGGGGGCAAACATCCACCAATAGGAAACGAGCACGTTGTATTGCTGCAGGTTCGCCAGCAAGTTTCCCCAGCTCGGTGTGGGCTCACTCAGTCCCAGTCCAAAAAATGACAGCGTAACTTCCGCGACCACATATTGCGGCACCAGCAAGGCGGCTTGGGTAAGCAGGATGCCGTAAGTGTGGGGCAGCACGTGACGGCGCAGGATATAAAAATCCGAGGCGCCAAACCCACGGCTGGCAAGCACATACTTCTGACTCTTGGCACCGAGCACAACTCCTCGAACCAGTCGCGCAGGACGGGCCCATCCAATGGTCCCGATCACAGCCACCAGCAGAAGAAACGTTTGAGCTGGGCTGACGTGAAGTGGCAGGAACGATCGAACTGCGAGCAGCAGGTAAAGCCAGGGCAAGACCAAAAAGAGTTCAGTCAGGCGCATTGCGGATTCGTCAATCCACGTTCCGTAGAAACCTGAGACACAACCAATCAACGACCCAAGTCCCAGTGAAATCGCGGTCGCCAGAAGCCCGGCAGCCAGCGAAATTTGGCCCCCGTAAAGAATCCTCGAAAACTGGTCGCGTCCATAGCCGTCGGTTCCGGCCAGAAAGACCTGGCCCGGGGCCTCCACTCCGAACAGATGAGTGCGCGAGCCAAATATGCCGGCAATCTTGTACTGCGGTCCCGCAACAAACAAACGCAGAGGATACTCGCGCTCAGACGACTCTTCGTATTGATAAAGACCGTCAGGACGAGCCACCCACGGGTAGATGAAAGGCCGTAGATGAAAATGTCCGCGCGCATCCACGAAATGAAGTCGATTCGGAGGAGCGAAAGCGAAGTCTCGATTCTGGGCAGCGGGATCTTGCGGCGCAACAAAGCCCGCAAATAAGATCGCGAAATGCAACCCTAGCAGGAGCGTCAATGCCGCCACGATTTTTCGTTTGTTACGCATTGGGCTATGCCACTCGAACCCGTGGATCCACGATCACCAGCATCAGGTCGGCCAGAAAGCTTCCCAGGATCATGAAGAGGGTGGAGGCCATCACCGCGCCCACAACTACGTGGATATCTCTGGAAACGGAAGCCTCCAGCAGAAGCGGCCCCAGTCCGGGCCAGCCCATGATCACTTCAATCAACAGAGAACCGCTGAGAAGTCCCGCCACCGATAATCCGAACAAAGAGATCAAGGGATTCGCAGCCGCCGGAAGTGCATACGAAAACAGAAGTCTCGCTCGTCCGATGCCATGTCCTCGCGCCGCTTGAATGAATGGCGCCTGCAATACTTCGAGCATGCTGGCCCGCACATGCCGTACCAGCATCGGCAGGCTTCCGAGGACGAGGACTGTGACCGGAACCACAAGATGTGCCGTCAGGTCCCAGAGCTTCCCCAGGGTTCCGAGATCGTCGAAACCCACGGAAGTCATTCCTCCCGCCGGCAACCAGTGAGTGCGTACCACCCAGTAGAGAAACCCCAATGCGAGGACCAATTCAGGTACAGCAAGAAAAAATGAAGTACCGGCGATGGCTAACCGGTCTTCCCATTTTCCACTGCGATTTGCAATCCAAATTCCAAGTGGAATGGCGACCATCCAGGCCAACGAAGTTGACGCCGTCGTCAAAAGTAGCGTGTTGCGCGCCCGCACCACCAGGAGACTTCTGACTGGCAGGTTGTAGGCGAAGGAATAACCCCAGTCTCCGCGCACAACGGACTTTATCCAACGTCCATATCTCACTGGTAACGCTTGGTCTAGCCCATACTGAGACCGCAACGCGGCAACCGTGTCCGGAGAAATCTGCGGATTGAGCTTCATCTCATCGAAGAAACTCCCCGGCGCGAGGTCACTCAACAGGAAGCACAGAACCGACACTCCAAGCAAGAGCAGCATCCCGTGGACTACGCGTCGCTCAAGATACTTCACGAACGCCCCCCGCCTTGCGCAGTCCGAAATGCAGATTCAAGGACGCGAGAGGAATTTAGCAACTCCTGGGTATAGGCATGCTCGGGACGGCCACAGATGTCCTGCCGGGTTCCCTGCTCGACGATTCTGCCACGCTGCATCACCGCGACAAAATCCGCGACTTGTCCCACCAGGCTGAGGTCATGCGAAATTAACAGGTACGTTAAGGCGTGTGTTTCTTGAAGATCCAACAGAAGATTCAGGATCTGGGCCTGGGTGGACAGATCCAGCCCGGAGAGCGATTCGTCGAGGATCAGGAATGCCGGCTTCAATGCAATCGCTCTGGCGATGGCCAATCGCTGGCGCTGCCCTCCGCTGAACTCCAACGGACGCCGGTCAGCCCAGTCGGCTGATAACCCCACCTCTTCCATCAGTTCGCAGGCCCGCCAGCGTAAGCTCGTACCCGTTTCATGGCCCTGGATCTCCAGGGGTTCGGCGATAATTTGTGCCGCCGAGAATCGCGGATTCAAAGCTCCCGCCGAATCCTGAAATACCATTTGAATCCTGGGGCGCAGGGCCGCCAACTCCGGAGGGTCGCAGCGCGATACTTCGTTTCCTTCAAACCAGATTCCGCCGCGATCGGGTTTTTCCAGCAGCGCCAGGCAACTTGCCAGCGTAGATTTTCCAGAACCCGATTGCCCGACCAGGGCAGTCAGGCACCCCGGCGCAATATCGAGATCCACATCAGTAAGTGCGTCGATCACAAACTTGTTCCGCGAAAACGGGCTACGTTGAATGTATTGCTTGCTCAACCCCCGCGTTCTCACCAGCGGGGCTTTGACCGCGCGCTTGGCTCCTTGTTCAATTCCCATGATGAAAGCAACTCACTCGCCAGCCTGGTTCCGGCATGACTTCTCGCGGAGATGTGGACTTACATTCTGCTGTCCTCGCGGAACACCTCGGCTCGAAGACGCAACCTCGAGTCAAGCGATCCGCGACGGTCAAACTGCCCGGAATCGCAGCGAAACGTCCGTGACGCAGGAAACTTTCCTGTTGCTGATACCCGGGGGCCAATTGCAACAATCCTCGGGTGTAAGGATGAAGAGGACGCTGGAACACCTGCGCTACAGACCCATCCTCCACCACCCGGCCTGCGTACATAACGAGCACGCGTTCCGCAAACCCGGCGAGCAGAGCGGGATTGTGCGTAATGAAGATGATCGCAGTCCCAGCCTTGCGATTGATTTCTCGCAGTACCTCCATGATTTCGGACTGCACCGTAACGTCAAGAGATCGAGTGGCTTCGTCTGCAATCACCAGATCGGGTCCGCACACTACCGCTTGCGCAATCGCCACCCGATGGAGCTGGCCCCCGCTGAGCTGGTGCGGGTAAGCCTTGTAAATGCGGTCCACATCCGAGAGTCGCACTTCGCTGAGCACGGCTTCGCACTGTTGTTTGCGGGTCTTGCGGCTGACCGCACGGTGCGCCCGAATGACCCCGGAAATTTGCTCGCCGACGCGCATCACCGGGCTTAAGGCGAGCCCAGGCTCCTGAAAGATCATGGAAAGTTTCGCACCACGAATGGCTTGCCACGAAGATTCGTCTGCTTGCAGCAGGTCTTTGTCTTGGAACTTAATTGAGCCTTCCACAGTGGCTTGCGGCGGCAACAATCCAAGCATGGCAAGGGCAAGAGTGCTCTTGCCCGACCCTGATTCGCCGAGTATTCCGACGATTTTTCCCGGAGCGATATCGAGCTTAACGTCAGAGAGCGCCGCAACCGATTCCCGACTGCGGCCATACCTCACGGTCAGCCCGCGGACCGACAACAATGGCGAGGTTCCAACGGGCACTGTGCCGGACGACGTCCACATCAAGGAAAATCCCCTACAGCCGAGCGTGCAGTTAATTGTGACGGATATGCCGGGGATTACTAAATTACTGAGGTAACGCTTTCGATCTTAGGATAGGGAAATGGGAATGCCGGCTTCTTTCAAGCTGGTTTCCTGTGAGAAGGACGTTAGACGATAGCCATTCCGGGTTCTAGGGCTTCTTTTCCGAAGGCGACCGCATGGGTGGTTTGACAAACTTGTCGTCGTCAATCGGAACATTCTGTTTGATCTGTTCGAGTTGGATGGTGAAGCGTCCGCTTGGCCGCGCGATCGTCCAGCGGAACGGGGTCTTTACTCCGTCCACATCGCGATAATCGGCATAATCGATCCGCGTGGGATTGAGGCCGAGTAGCGATTCTGAGTAACGCATTTCGCGAAGGAGCAATCCCGATTGCTCGTCGAAGTACAGCTCCACCGGCGGTTGTCCCTGGCGAAGAGCGAAAATCACGTATGCAGATTGGTCGCCGACCTTCTCTTCGTGTTCGACGTGCAGTTCCGCAAAAATCTGCTTGATGTCGGTGGGAAAATGCAGGTTGGCCTCAAATTTGGCGGCATCCATGTCGGAACCGCTCATGTCCCGCAATGGCCGTCCCGGCGCGGCCAGCCAGCCCTCATGACCGTTGTAGGCGGTAACACTATCGCCACTGGTCAAATGCATCAATGAAATACGTTTGTCCGGGTTCTTATCAAAAATATCGATCGGCAGTTCGTGGCCGCCCACATTCGCGGTGCCCTGTTCGACCCGGCTCGTCACTTTCTGGATCGCGGCTGCTCCGCCGAGCGCCTGAACGTACTTATCGATCAGTTGGTCAGCGCTCGGCAGCTTGGATAAATCCTGCGATCCAGCGCCGGCCGCTTCGGTGAAGGGCGATTTTGGCTCTTCCTCGCTGATGATCGGAATCGCTACCGGTTTGGCAGCGCCTCGGTGGCACGAATAGCAAGTAACCTCGCGGTGGTCATCAAAATTTTCCTGATTGATGACCATCATCATCTGCATCATTTTGCGCGCAGTCTGTTTGGGCTTTTTGTCGTCTTTTTCGAACGCGCCTTGCACATGGCAAAAATCGCATTCCACGCCGAGCGATGCGGCGATGAACTGCATCGTGGGAATCAGTTGGTCGGCGGGGCGTCCCTTGAGCACCTGGATGTTCTTGAAGGCCTGGTCGGTAGTTTTGGGGCCGGATGGTGTCTGCGAGGGAGGTCCGGATTGTGCATCGACAGCAGCTATCGCCAACACAAATAGGCCGGTGAACATGATCCCAAGCAACACCGCGCGCGCCAATTTCCGGTTCATTCTCCGTTCTCCTCAGGCGATCTGGAGATCTCACGCTGCCCGATCCCGGGCAAGGAGATGCTCGCCGAGCCATGATTGTACACAGTCGAACGTGAAAATAACCCCCTGAAAGTTGTATGGGCCGATCCCCCTGCCGGGCCGGCGGTTTATACTGCACCGTTCCACTTTGTGACTTTTCACAGATGCAGCAAGGAATGCATCGCTCTTGATGGAGTAACGCAATGAAGCATCTGCTCGTTTGTTTATGGTTGCTCGGGGGATTGGCGTGGGCTCAGCCCCCGGCTGCGAATCTCATCGCCAATGTTCCTGGACGGGCGATGATCAGCCTGGATGGGACCTGGAACACGATTGTGGATCCCTACGAAATAGGATTGGGGTCGCGCTTCTATCAGAATGCGAAACCTAAAGACAAGACCCAGTTGGTCGAGTACGACTTCGACGCCTCGGAGAAGCTCCACGTGCCAGGGGATTGGAATACCCAGCGGGAAACGCTGCTCTTTTATGAAGGCCCTGTCTGGTATCAGAGATATTTTTCTTACCACAAACGCCCGAACACTCGTGTGTTCGTTTACTTCGCTGCTGCGAATTATCAGGCCCGCGTTTGGATGAATGGCAAGAAAGTTGGTGAGCACGTTGGCGGTTTTACCCCTTTCAACTTTGATGTCTCGGAAGAAGTTGCCGACGGGGACAACAGCATTGTGGTCGAGGTGAACAACACCCGCAGCAAAGACGGCGTGCCTGCGCTCAGTACGGACTGGTGGAATTACGGAGGCCTCACCCGCAGCGTTGAGCTCATTGAAGTGCCTGAGACTTTCATCCAGGATTACTCCGTACAACTCGCAAAGGGGCGAACCGATGAAGTCGTTGGGTGGGTGCAGCTTAATGGCAGTTCAGGCCAGCATGAAGTCACCATTGAAATTCCCGAGGCGCATGTAAAACAAACCGCCCAGTTGACCGCCGTGGGCTACGCGGCTTTTAATTTTTCCGCGAAGCTCACACTGTGGTCGCCAGAGAATCCGAAACTCTACCGGGTAATCATTTCGGGTGGTGGAGACACCATTACCGACGAAATCGGTTTCCGTACGATTGAGACACGGGGTACCCAGATTGTGTTGAATGGCAAGCCTATCTTTTTGCGCGGGGTTTCCCTGCACGAAGAAGCGCCGTTCCGCGGTGGCCGAGCGTTTTCCGAAGAGGATGACCGCATCCTGCTGGAATGGGGGAAGGATTTGGGCTGTAACTTCGTGCGCCTGGCGCACTATCCCTACAATGAATCGATGATTCGGTTGGCCGACCGCATGGGCGTTCTGGTCTGGTCGGAAGTCCCGGTTTATTGGGGAATTGCCTGGGAGAACCCCTCTACGCTGGAGAATGCTGAAGAGCAGATGCGCGACATGATTGCCCGCGATCACAATCGCGCGGCGGTCATTCTATGGTCGCTCTCGAACGAAACTCCTGTCGATCCCGGACGGACGGAATTCCTGAAGACCCTCGCCGCTTATGCAAGGCAGCTTGACTCGAGCCGCCTGATCACCTCGGCCATGAATCATACGGATTCAAGCACGCCCGGCATCCGGTCGCTTAACGATCCGCTCGGCGAATATCTTGATGTGCTGGGATTGAACGAGTATTTGGGGTGGTATGAAGGACGGACGGAAGACGCCGACCACATGCAGTGGAAAACGGCGTTTGACAAGCCACTGATCGTCAGTGAATTTGGGGCGGGCGCCGTTTATGGCAAGCATGGAGATAGTGACACCCGGTTTAGCGAAGAGTATCAAGCCAATCTGTTTGAGCATCAGATGAAGATGCTCAAACGGGTTCCTTCTCTGGCCGGAATGTCGCCCTGGGTGCTGATGGATTTCCGGTCTCCGCGCCGCCCGCTTTCCGGCATCCAGGATTTCCACAACCGCAAAGGCCTGATTTCAGATCGCGGCCAGCGCAAGCAGGCTTTTTACGTCTTGCAGAAGTATTACCGTAAAATGGCGGAAGACACTTCGCCGTCCCAGGGAGAACCATGAAATACCGCAAGCTTGGCCGTACTGGTCTTGAAGTGAGTGACATTGCCCATGGACTGTGGGGCATGAGTGGATGGAGCGGCTCGGAAGATCGCGAATCGCTACAGGCCCTGCAGTTGGCCGTCGACCTCGGCTGCAATTTCTTCGATACTGCATGGGCTTACGGTGATGGGAAAAGCGATGGACTGCTCGGCAAGATCATGGCGCAGAATCCGGGCAAGCGCATGTATGCTGCATCGAAAATCCCGCCGAAAAACGAGAAGTGGCCGGCGTCGCCTCAAGACAAGTACAGTGACGTCTTTCCCGCGGACCATGTATTCCAATACACCGATATGATTCGGGAGAAGCTCGGCGTCAAGACGATCGACCTTTTGCAATTCCATGTCTGGGACGATACGTGGACCGATGAGCCGGAATTCCGCAAAACTGTCGAGAAGCTTAAGAAAGATGGATCCATCCGGTTTTTTGGCCTGAGCCTCAACCGCTGGCAGCCCGAAAATGGCCTTAAAGCCCTGCGCACCGGGCTGGTGGATGTTGTGCAAGTCATCTACAGCATTTTTGATCAATCCCCGGAAGATAAGCTTTTTCCGCTTTGCCGCGAACTG
Source organism: Terriglobales bacterium (assembly GCA_963762965.1). GTDB lineage: Bacteria > Acidobacteriota > Terriglobia > Terriglobales > Acidobacteriaceae > DATBAX01. Next base: position 1,685,321 of record CAVXME010000001.1, on the reverse strand, counting down.
AACGTTGGAGTCATTGCCAGGGTTGCGCTCGACGAAGGCAGCCTGGGCGGGAAAATGACGCCAGAAACAAAGTTTCCGGAGAGTGATTGGCGTTCCAAGTATTTCGGGCCCGAGAACCTGGCAAAGACGCTCCCACGGGTCGAGAAATTAAAAGCTGTGTTACCCGCCTCCATGGCACTCCCCGAAATGGCCCTGCGTTTTGTCATTTCGGACCCAGTAGTAAGCACCACGATCGTGGGAATGAGAAAGTTGGATCATGTGCGCCAAAACATTGCGCTTAGCGATGCGGGGCCGCTTGATCGAACCCTGCTTCAGGTGCTGAAAGCCCACCGGTGGGACCGGACCCCGCAACGCTGGTCGGACTAGCAATTTGAGCCTGTCTTCCTGTCAAGCCGGTCCCACGGCCGGGCCCCTAGAATTAACCAACCTTTAATCTGCCTGCAACAATGCTGCAACACCAACTGCAGACACTGGACACAGGAGTGCTTTGAGGCCTGTGTCCCTGCCCCCGAATACCCACGTGAGAACCAGCCTCCACCAGCCCTCGGGAGAACCTTGGACGGGAAAGCCGCTCGTCTTTGTGGTGGAGGACGAGGCCGATATCGCTCGGCTGATCTGTTTTCACTTGGATACCTCGGGCTATGCCACTCGCTGGTTTCCTAGTTCGTCTTCGGTGATAGAAGAAGCCATAAAAGAGCTCCCAGCGTTGTTTCTCCTGGATGTCATGATTCCTGGCAGTGACGGACTTGAGCTCTGCCGGCACATCCGCCTGACCAAACCTCTCTCGGGGTCACAGATCATCTTTCTCACTGCAAAGGCTGGAGAGGCTGATCGAGTAAAGGGATTGGAGCTCGGGGGCGATGACTACATCACCAAGCCGTTCAGCCCTCGCGAACTGGTGGCCCGTGTGCGGGCTGTGCTTCGCCGCTCAAGAGAGTCGGCCCAGCCCGAGGTTTTAAAGTTGGGTGAGATTGAAATCGATGGTTCTTCGATGATCCTGAAGGTGGCCGGGCGCACGGTACCGACGACCACGCGTGAGTTCCGTCTGCTGGACTATCTGGCGCGTCACGCCGCGCGCGTCTTTACCCGCGATCAACTGCTCGATGCAGTGTGGTCAGAAGGCTCTTTTGTTACTCCCCGCTCGGTGGATGTTTACATGCGCCGGCTGCGGGAGAAAATCGAACCGGACCCCGACAATCCTTCTTACTTGAAAACCGTCCGCGGAATCGGATACCGCTTTGACGTTCCGAAGTAGCCGAAAATAAATCTCTAAGCGCACTTTCCTTTTACAGGATCAGAACCGTTTTCCAGATTCGGATTCAATGCACCCTCAGTTGTGATTCGGCTGGCTTTGCAGATTTCCCTGGCAATCTTCTCCATGGCTTCATTGGTTCGCACTGGTTCGTCGGCCGCAATGGCCGAACTTGCAGCCAGGGTAAACAGCACGGCGTCCTCCTGCCGGTCGAAATAAAGAACCACCTGCGTCGCGGCCATACGAGGACCTCCCAATGGATATGAAGAAATCATAGGCTGGTCGAGAGGAAGAAGTCCGGTACTTTCTTGATGCCTCGATACGCAGAAGTGCAAACCCATAAACTCGATGCTGAAGATGGTGGCAGGAATGGACGCGAGATGGTCCTGAAAATAGAACCGGGGCCTTTACGAGGCCCCGGTTGTTCTGAGAGAGGAAGCGTGGGAAAAGCCGAGAAGTACAGTTGCTAGGCTCTAAGCAGTGGGCTGCGAAACTTTCCGAAGAGCCCCATGCCGATGGCCACAAATGCGATGCCGCATAAGAGCATCGAACCGGGTTCAGCCGCCGAGTAGCAAGGGTTGTATCCAATGTATTCTTGTGGCGTGCCGCCCCAACTCTGCGAACCGGCAATGGGTGTGTACAACACCAGTCCATTGAATGCGCTGTCGGGAGCAATTGCCGCCGCCGCCAAATACTGGCTGTCCATGGTCGCCGCGCCGCTGTTCTTGAAGAAGGAGTTGCCCTGAGCATTGGACGAAAACAATCCCCAAATCGCCCAGTTTCCGGTAGTCGCGTTAATGCTGCCAGACAGGATGCCCTCGAAAATGAGGCCCGCAGCCTTGTAGTCCGTGAGTTGGTTTCCCCAGAGTCCGTTGCCGCTTAAGAGGCTGGACATATTTGCCGTCCAGGTCTCGCCGGAGACGACCTCATTGTCGAAAGCGTCGCAGATCAGAGAGGTTGGGGCGCCGCCATTGATCGAGAAATTATAGGGATAGGTATAGACCCCGCCGCCGTTGTTGCCGCCGGGCCCGATGAACGCCATCGACACTGTCGAATCGGCGAAGGCTGCGCCAGATAACAAAAGGGCTGAGATGATCAAAGTAATCAAACGCGTGCGTCCAAGTAACATGTATTTCTCCTAGTTGTGCAACGCTCTGTATCGCTTAAACTCGAGCCCTGCTACGACTCACCATGAATAGTGCAGTCAGATGGCCAATGCACAATTTGTGCAAATAATGGACTTCGCGAGGTCCGTAGTGCCCTAAGTGAAATGATTTTCCCTTTACCAGGGGAAGCGCAGCTCCCGAGTGGGGCAAACGTAATGGCTCGTTGGTAACCGCGTGGTAACCGGGGATTTGCGCACGGTTGAACCAGAAAACGATGATTTCAGGAGCCGACCCGTTCTTCGAGGCCAGATCTGTTCCCCGGCTGGAACGATGCTGACCCGGCGGCGAAGGTGCTACATTTAAAAGGTCCATGTCAGCCCCTGAATCCCGCTTCGTGAAGGCTTGCCGGTCACTGCCTGTGGACCGCACACCTGTCTGGTTCATGCGTCAAGCCGGCCGTTATATGGCCGAATACCGCGCCGTGCGCAAGCAGTATTCGTTGATTGAGATCTGCAAGAAGCCAGAAATCGCGGCGAGCGTTACGATTACCGCAGCCGAAGCTTTACAGGTTGATGCGGCCATCATTTTCGCCGATTTGCTGCTTCCTTTGGAAGTCATGGGGCTTCCATTCCACTTTTCACCTGGCGAAGGCCCGGTGATCGAGAAGCCGTTGCGCGAGAAAGAGGACGTTGCCCGCCTGCGGACCGATCGCGCCGTGGACCTCGGCTATGTTTCGGAAGCGGTCCGCCTGGTCTGCAAGCATTTCGGCGCGCGGCTGCCGGTGATCGGCTTTTGTGGGGCGCCTTTTACCCTGGCGAGCTACATGATTGAAGGCGGCAGTTCAAGGAATTACATTCACACCAAGAAAATGATGTACTCGTCGCCCGCAACCTGGGACGAGCTGTTGAGCAAGTTGGTCAAGGTGGTTTCAGAGTATGCGGCCGAGCAAGTGAGTTCAGGGGCCGATGTGTTGCAGATTTTCGATAGTTGGGTTGGTTGTCTCAGTGTGGAGGACTATCGCCGCTATGTTCTGCCGCGGACAACGGAGTTGGTCATGACGCTGCAAAAGTCAGGCGTACCCATCATTTATTTCGGGACAGACAGCGCCACTTTGCTGCCTTCGATGAGACAGACTGGCGCCGAGGTCATTGGCCTCGACTGGCGTATTCCGCTCGACGAAGGCTGGCGCAGCATTGGCCACGAACGAGCAGTGCAGGGAAACCTCGATCCGGTTCTGCTCTTTGCCAACTGGAAAGAACTCAAGTCGCGCGCCGAAAATATTCTACGGCTGGCCGGGGGACGCCCCGGGCACATCTTCAATCTAGGCCACGGCATCCTGCCGGAAACGCCGGTGGAAAATGTGAAAGCTCTGGCGCAATTTGTCCAGGAATATTCGGCGACGACTTGACGTCGCGTTGAATCCAGTCCTGTTTGAATTCATGAAGCGCATCGCAATCATCGGTGGCGGCATTTCGGGTCTGTCCGCAGCGTTTGCGCTCGAGCAGCAGCGCCGCGCAGGCGCGCAGCTTGAATATGTAGTGTTCGAATCCAGCTCACGTTTCGGGGGTGTGCTTTTTACCGAGCGTGTGGATGGTTGCCTGGTTGAAGCCGGCCCTGACTCGTTTCTGACCGAGAAACCATGGGCGAGCGAACTCTGCCAGCAACTGGGGCTGGGCGACCAACTGATCGGGTCCAATGACGCCGAACGCAAAACTTACATTCTGGTGAATGGCCGTCGGGTGGCATTACCAGATGGCCTGATGTTTATGGTGCCGACGAAGATTCTGCGAGCATTGACATCGCCGTTGTTCTCGGCTGGCACTAAAGTGAAAATCGCCCGCGAGTGGTTCCATCAACCTCACAAAACAGCGGCTGACGAATCTGTCGGCTCGCTGATCGAACGGCATTATGGCAGTGAGATGGTGGAGCGTCTTGCGGATCCACTGCTTTCCGGAATCTATGGCGGCGAGGCGAGCCATCTGAGTGCGTGTGCGGTGCTGCCGCGGTTTGTGGAGATGGAAGCAACTCATGGCAGCTTGGGCCGGGCCTTGTTGTCGGCACGCAAGAAGATGTCGCAAAACAAAGCCGAGCCTGCGAAACCATTGTTCACATCATTGAAAAATGGAATGCAGCAAATGGTGGATGCACTGCTGGTGTACCTTCCGGCCGCATCTCTTCGTCCACATACGCAAATTGTTGCGGCGCAACCACAAGCCGGAGGATGGCTGCTTTCGACGAGCAATGGATCCGATCAATTTGATGCCGTCATCATGGCTACGACTGCACAAGCCGCGGCCACGCTGCTGAAAGAGGAAACTGCGGATCTGGCGCAAGAGCTGGGCGGGATCAACTACAGCTCCTCGGTCACAGTTGCGCTCGGCTATGACCAGCGCGCGCGGCCAGCGATTCCTCCAGGTTTTGGTTTTCTTGTGCCACGCAGCGAAGGTAAGCGAATGCTCGCTGCCACCTTTGTGCATAACAAATTTCCCCATCGTGCCCCGCCAGACCGCGCTTTGCTCCGTTGTTTCCTCGGTGGCACTCAAGACCAATCAGCGCTTCAGCTTTCCGACGAGGACATCCTTCGCATAACGCGCACCGAGCTTCGGCAGATACTTGGTCTCACCGCCGAGCCGCTCTTCGCCCGCGTATACAAATGGAAATCCGCCATGGCGCAGTACAACGTTGGCCATCTCGAACGGCTGGTTCGTATCGAGCGCTTTCTGAAAAAGCTTCCCGGGCTGGCCCTGGCCGGCAATGGATATCGTGGAATCGGCGTGCCCGATTGCGTGCGTTCCGGCAAGAACGCGGCCGCTCAGGCCTTGGCCGCAGTCGGATTGGCGGGGCCAATGGCTTCCTGATTACCAGCGTAACTCTCATTACCTTCTCAGCAATTGCAGAAACAAGTCTTCTCGGGCAGGGTTAATACAATACCGAGATTATTTTGGGAGATCCCTTTTTATGAATGCTATTTGCCAACGAATTCTGCCTGTCGCTTTTGCTGTCGGTTTACTGTCTTCGGTCGTGTGTGCACAGCAACCGGCGCCAGCGCAGGACACATCGAAGATGAATATGTCCAACATGAGCGGCTCGGACATGCATGACATGCCGGGAATGGGGGGCGGTGAGGGGAGCGCCAACGCCATGCAGTCCATGGAAGGCCATCACATGGACATGGGCGCGCACATGAAGATGACGGCACTGCGCCCGATCAAACCGGGCGATCAGGAAAAGGCTAACCAGGTTTTGCAAGCTGCACGCACAGCCGCCGAAAAATATACTGACTACAAAGTTGCTCTCGCCGAGGGCTTCAAGATCTTCATGCCGGACCGTCCGCAGAAGATGTATCACTTCACCAATAACTGGTACGCTTTTGAAGCGAGACGAAGGTTCAATCCCGATCACCCAACCTCATTGCTTTATGAAAAGCAGGGCGACGGCTACAAGTTGATTGGCGTGATGTACACGGCAGCCAAAGGCGCACCCGAAGACGAACTCGATTCTCGCATCCCCCTTAGCATCGCCCAATGGCATGCGCACGTGAATCTGTGTCTGCCCCCGATGGGCAAGAAGGACGAGATGGATGCGCCGCATCCGCAGTTCGGTTTGCACGGTTCGATTGTGACCCAGTCGGATTGTGATGCCGCTGGCGGAAGGTTCCTGCCGCAGATCTTCGGCTGGATGGTGCATGTTTATCCTTTCGAGCAAAAGCCGGAGGATGTGTGGTCGGTTGAGCGCCAGCATACGGACTAGTTCGGCGACAGCTATAGAATCCGAGATTCAGCAGCTCAGTCGTTACCTGGAATCCTGGGCTGCGTGCGGAAAACGAAGCGGTCGCTCATCGCAAAATTGAAGATTGAGCAGATCGTGATCGCTATTCCATTCGCCACCAGAAACTGGATGGCCAGAACCCCGGCCAGCAACTTCATGAGCAAAATGTTCCCGGCGATCGAGAACAAACCGGTTGTCAGGTTAAATTTCAAGAAGCGGGTGTAACCCGCGCCCCTGCCCCGATCCGCCCAGGTGAACCTTTCATGCCACAGGAAGTTGTGCACCACGGCCGCCTCCACTGCCAGAGCCGTGGCCAGCAGATAATCAAAGTGCAAACCGGTTTTCAATGCCGCCAAGACCAGCAACTGCACCCCAATCCCAATCCCGCCGACGGCATTGAATTTCAGCCAGCGTACTCCAGTAGTGCGCCAGTCTTTGCAGATCGTATTTCCGTGAATCACAGAATGCGCTCTTCCATGTATAGGCGATATGTGTTGCGACCAGTGAAATAAACCAGCATCAGGCTCATGCCAGCCAATCCAATGATTCCGCCAATGTCGAACAGGCGGTAGTGTCCTTGAAGAACAATGGGCCAGCGAAACAGAGCCAGGTTGCCGACGGCCAACAGAATGCGCAATTCCGTCGGCCCAAAACTCCAAAACGAAAGCTGAAACTTACCCAACGTGTAAGTCGCGAGATAGGATTGGATCGAAAGCAACAGAAATGCCACCAGCAAGCCGATGGCTACATAGGGATGCATGTACCCCGACAGCGCCAATCCTCCCATCAGGGCAAGAGACCCGATGCTGTCCACCATGTGATCAACATAGAACCCATATCGTGGACGCTGCCGCTGTCGTACCCGGGCCAGCGTGCCGTCCAGGCTGTCGCCCAGCCAGTTCAGCGCCAGGAATCCGATGACTGCCAGCAACCAGTGGCGGTCGCCACGTGCCAGTGCATAGCTGACCCCAGCCATCACTTGTGCGGCAAAACCCAGGACGGTTAGGTGGTCGGAACTGATCCAATCCGGAGTGCGTTCCGCCAGCCGTAGCAGTACCCGCTTTTCCACCGACGTCAAGAAGCTCTGCTGTACCCGGCTCGCATTCCGAAATTCGGACTGCCGCAATTCGCTCAGTATTTTTGGATTTGTTTGCTCACAGAAATCAATTAGTGGACTTGCCATTGTGCCCTCCTTGGCTACTTCTGAGGCCAATGTGCTTCACAAGGCGGCAAATGACAATGCACAGCAGGTAAAGCCGGGATCAATTGCTAAACTATTACAGGAATTAGAGATAGGTCGCCAAGTGAACAGCAGCCGACAGCCGCAGGAGGCGGGAAAATCAGACTTGAACGTCGGTTTCGTCAATCGCACTTCTTAACTCAGCCACAGCCCATGCGATTTGCTCATTAGTGATTACCGCAGGTGGACCGATCAGTAGATGATCGCCAGAATCTCCGTCTACACATCCCTGGATAGGATAGACGAGCAATCCCCGCTTTGCTGCAGCCTGCCCAACCTTGGCTGCAAAGTTCAGATCCGAAGGGAAAGGCTTTTTCGTCTTCTTGTCTGCGACGAATTCAACGGCCCAAAGCAGTCCAATCCCACGAACATCGCCGACAGTCTCCAAATCCCGAAGGCTTTCCAGAGCGATCTGCAAATTGCTAGCAACTGAGCCTTCGCGTCCAGAATCCGCTGCTTGGACTAGTCTTCGTTCCTGTAGGCACCGCAGCACCGCTCGCCCTGCTGCTAGCGAAATGGGATGTGCATTGTAAGTAAAGCCGTGCAGGAACGCTCCTGATCCGGCCGCGATCGCGTCCACAACTTTTTTCGTAGTAATGACCGCTCCCAGCGGCGCATATCCGCTCGAAAGTCCCTTGGCTGCTACTAAAATGTCCGGCGCAATACTCCAACGATCGACGGCAAAGTTGCGCCCAGTGCGTCCCATGCCGGTCATGACTTCGTCGGCGATCAGCAAAACGCCATGCCGTCGACACACTTCCGCCACACTTTGCAGATACCCCGGAGGAGGCACAACCGCACCGAGCGTGGCCCCGCTGGCCAGTTCAAAGATGAACGCGGCGACCTCGCCGGAAGCCGCTTCAATCGCTCGTTCCAACTCCGCCGCATACTCTTGTCCACAATTCCGGCAGCCGTCCGTGCAGTCATAGTTGCAGCGATAGCAATAAGGAATTCCGACGTGGGCAAATTCCCGCACCATCGGCAAATAGATTTCCCGCCGCCGCTTGTTTCCTGAAACTGCCAGCGCGCCAAGGGTTGATCCGTGGTAGCTCTGCGTCCGGCTCAGTATCTGATACCGCGTTGTTTCTCCAATCTCTACCTGATATTGCCGGGCCAGCTTGAGCGCAGTCTCGATCGATTCAGATCCGCCAGAAGTAAAATACACAGCCCCGTCTCGAAAATTCTCGCCGGCAAAATCCAGCAATTCTTGTGCGTATTCTTCCGCCACCGGAGTGGTGAACTGGCTGGTGTGGACAAATTCCAACTGCTTCGCCTGCTCCGCCATCGCTGCGGAGATCTCAGGCACGCCGTGGCCAATGAAATTCACCGCCGCCGATCCGGAGAAGTCGAGATACCGCTTGCCATCGGCATCCCACACATAGACACCTTCGCCGCGAACCGCCGCTGGGAATGCTTTTCGGAAGGATCGCCGCAGAACCGGAGAAAGGAGAGAACGATCGAAAGGATTGGAATCAGCCACGTCCCGGATTATGCGGGGTTCGAAGCGAAGCTGTCAAAATTGTCCGCTCAGGAAATCTCTATTTCAAGCCATCCACCACCCACAGGTCCGATAGAACCCGGAAGTAGGTATAAGCGTAGGACTTGCCGTCAGCACTGAAGCGGGCTCCAAGCATGCTCTGGACTCCGGCGGGATCCGAGGGGGCAAGCTCACGCACCAACTCCCGGCGATTGCTATCCACGTAAATTCGAAAAATCTTCATCGGGACGCCCCGCTTTCCCACCAGCAAGCTCTTGCCATCCGGATCAAATTGAAACGCAACATCGTCCTGCTCAAGAGGAGCCGTAAATGGTTTGGCATCGCCTCCCGCAAGCGGATACAGAAAGGTCTTGCCCGCCGAATCTCTTGCGAACAGATACTTGCCGTCGGGAGTGATGAGTATTCCGGTTGTCCCTTCCGGGGTGAGAACCCGGGTTTTCCCATTTAAATCCATCCAGTAGGAACGGGCTCGATGGTTGGCCTCGGCGGCCGCGAAAACCAATCCTGTACCATCCGGGACCCATCTGGCACGCAAATGTTCCAGGGAGTCGTTGGTCAAACGCCGTGGCTGTCCGGTGCCTGTCGGAAGCAACTCGATCTGTGAGGGAGAACCGTTATCCATGGCGACTACCCACTTTCCGTCCGGGGAAAGCGCCGGGAAAGTTCCGTCTCCCAGCCGCACTGCCGGCGATCCATCCACTTTGCGAAGGAACACTCCGTACTTCCCATTGGAGGCTTCTCCGGTCTCCGAAAATACCAGCGTGCTTCCATCCGGAGAAATATCACTCAATAAAGACCAATCAAACCAGGAGAAATTTTTCTCAGTGTGTTCTCCCGGAGGCAACGCCATGATTCCAACCTGAGCATTGTCCTCGGTCAACAGCACGCGGCCTTCACGAGTGACGTCCTGCAACGTCAGCGTGCCGGGGACGCGCAAGACAAGACGTTCCTTGCCCACCAGGTCCATGGCGTAGACCGCGCGCGCCGCCCCGGAAGGAGATGCCGTAAACCAGACCTCCTTGCCATCCCGCGACCAAGCCAGGCCTTCCACGGAGGAATAATAGCTGGAGGACACTTTGCGGTTTCCATCGCGGGTGACGATCACGATCCGTCCGTCGTCTCCGTTCGCGATGTGGTCTGCGAAGGCCAGCAAATCACCCGTGCGAGAGAAGCGCACATGGCTCACCCAACCCTGGGGGTGATAAATCACTCGACCCACGGGGAATTCCAGGTCGGCAGCGAACCCGCCTCCGTGACTTATCGCGAGATCGGAACCATCCGGGGTCCAATCCGCAGATTGAACATTTTCCACAACTTCTCGAGGCGCTCCTCCGGCCAGAGAAACCCGCCCCAGAGTGCCTCCGTCCAGGAAAGCATTGGTCGAATGTGCGTTTAGAGCGACCGCCAGCTCTCCGGTGCTCGAAATCGCCAGCAATTGCGTCTTCTGAAACCCCAATGGACGAGAATCCGTGCTGTCGAAACGTGTAGTAAGCAACTCTAGTGGTTTGCCTTCCACGGAACTGCCGTAAACAATCGTCTGCCCATCCGGAGAAAAGCGGGCAACGAGAATCGAACCACGCCGGAAGGTCAAACGGTGGAAGCTGGGCAAAGCGAGATCTGCAGTTCTTCTGGCAGCAAAATAAACTCCTGCATAAGACCCCGCAATTAAAACTGCCGCCAAAGCAGGGAGCCACCATCGTCGCGGCGCCGGAGCTGCGACCGCCTGTATTCCACTTCGGCTGGTCGCGGAGACGTCCGTCAAGGCCTCTAGATTGAAAGCCACATCGCTGGCCGATTGAAATCGCGCTGCTGGACTCTTCTCCAGACAATGTCGGACGATCCGCTCCAATCCCGGCGGCACGGTTCGATTGGTCTCCGTCAGTTCCTGCGGGTCTTCTTTCAGGATCGCGCTCATCGTGTCGGCGGGGGTCTCAGCGTGGAATGCCTTTTTCCCGGAAAGCATTTCGTAGAGAATCGCGCCGAACGAGAATAGGTCCGAACGAGTGTCAGCGGACTTCCCCCGTACCTGCTCCGGAGACATGTAACCTACCGTGCCCATGACCATGCCTGCGTCGGTCGCCACTTGCATGGTGGGAGCATCACCCGAAGATGCTGTTTCCTGCGGACGGGTCAGCTTTGCCAGCCCGAAATCCAGGATCTTTACCCGATCGTCTTCAGTGATAAAAAGGTTTTCCGGCTTAAGGTCACGATGCACGATGCCTTTGTCGTGCGCCGCCGCCAATCCTCGTGCCACTTGGAGAGAATATTCAATGGCTTTGCGGCTCGACAACGCTCCACTGCGCAGGCGGTCCCGCAGCGTTTCTCCCTCCAGCAGTTCGGAAACTACGTAGGGCGCGCCTTTGTCCTCACCAATGTCAAAGATAGCGAGAATATTCGGATGGCTGAGGCCGGCCGCAGCTCTCGCTTCTTGCGCGAAGCGCTGCAAACGATCTGGGTCGGCTGAGAAAGAAGCAGGAAGGACTTTTATCGCCACGTCGCGTCCCAGACGCGCATCGCGCGCCCGGTACACTTCCCCCATGCCGCCCGCGCCAATTTGGGAGACGACTTCGTAGGGTCCGATCTTGCTGCCGGGAAGAACTGCCATGGCCGAGAATTATATCGCCAGAAGGTACTTTTGTTTCCTATCCAAGTTCGCGGGCCGAAGGAAATGCGATTCTTCCGTGTAGAATCGGCCCTGAATGGCGAATTCCGCAGAGACTCCTGAATCTGGGCCGACGAACAGCTTTTCGCAACGCGTGCTGCGCCAATTTCGCCCTTCGCATCAGCACACCGAATTTTCCGCAACGCTCTTGATGATGTCCGCGATCATGCTTTCCCGCGTGATCGGCTACGTGCGTGAAGCATATATTGCTTGGGCTTTCGGCGCAGGAGCTCTTACGGATGCTTACAACGCCGGCTTCACCATACCGGATTGGTTGAACTACATACTCGCCGGCGGAACCGCGTCCATTACCTTTATTTCGATCTACACTCGATTTCTCGCAGAAAAACGAGAGGAGGACGCGCAGAAAACTTTTTCCGTCATTATCACGGTAATGACGAGCGTACTTGGCGTTGGCGTCGTTCTCGCGGAAATCTTCACCCCGCAGATCACCCGCTGGTGGTTCGACGGATTCACCCCGATGCAGTTGGCGCTTTGTGTCCATCTAACACGGATTCTCTTGCCAGCCCAGATCTTCTTCTACGTAGGCGGTGTGGTTTCCGCAGTCTTGCTTTCGCGGCGGTTATTCTTGATTCCCGCGCTCGGACCTCTTGTCTATAACGCTTCCATCATCCTCGGAGGAGTGTTGTTCGCGCGTCCGCTGGGCATTTCCGCTCTTGCGTATGGCGCGGTGGTGGGAATGTTTGTCGGACCTTTCCTGATTAATGTGATCGCGGCCGCCAGGGTTGGCACCGGCTACAGCATCTCTTTCGATGTTCGCAACCCGGCATTTCGCGAATGGGTGCGGATGTCGATTCCATTGATGCTTGGAGTCTCACTGGTTTCAGCGGATGATTGGATTCTTCGCCATTTTGCGTCCAGTGGGGTCGGTGAGATCACACGCCTGAACTACGCCAAGCGCCTCATGGCGGTGCCCATCGCAGTCCTGGGACAAGCCACCAGTCAGGCCTCGCTGCCATTCTTTGCCCACCTGTTCGGCGAAAAGCGGATGAAAGAGTTTTCCGAGACGGTCAACTCATCAATTTACAAGATCGTCGCCACCGCACTTCTAGCCACGGGATTCATGATGGCGGCCGCACTGCCATTGATCGACCTGGTTTACCGGCGCGGCCACTTAACCTTTGGCGATAGCCAGCAAATCGCCATTTATTTTTTCTGGTTTTCGGCCTCTCTGATATTTTGGTCGGCGCAAGGCCTCTACGCGCGCGCTTTCTACGCTGCCGGTAATACGCTCACTCCCATGGTGGCCAGCACGGTCGTGACTCTGGCATCAATCCCCATGTACGCCGCGCTTTACCATGCCTACTCGGTTGTCGGTCTCGTCATGGCCTCCAACCTGGGAATCGCGGCAAATTGTCTCGTCATGGCCATCCTTCTCAACCAACGCAAATTAGTGCCTGCGAGTGGCCTGCCGTGGGGAGAATTAGGGAAAGCGGGAATTACGGCTGTAGTCGCGGGATTACTGAGTTGTGAGGTCGCTCGCGCAGTACTGGTCAATGACAGTCGCATCGCCGATCTCAAAGCGCTTGGCTTGATCACCATCACCTGGGCCGGGGCCGTCGCCGCTGGATTATGGATTACCCGATCACAACTGCCGGGAGAACTGCGCCGCCGCAAAGCAAAAACGACGGGCGCTCCCAATGAATGAGAACGCCCGTGGTTGAATCTTAGAAACTCAAAACCAAGAACTACGCTCGCGCTGCCGCCACTTCAGCCGTAGCGGTGGGGGGCTTGACTTCTTCGCCGTTGGGCTTCTGGCCGCCCTTGCGAATATCGATGCCGCCCTTGAAGAACGCGCCATCTTCGATCGAGATACGGGCCGCGACGACATCGCCAGTGAGCGATCCGTCACTGCGAATGTCCACACGATCGCTGGCGGTCAGGTTGCCCTTCACTTTTCCGAGCACCACAATTTCACGTGCGTTGATGTTGGCCGAGACCACGCCATTGCGTCCAACCGTTACGCGGTTTCCCGCAAGGTTGATGGAACCTTCCACGCGGCCATCAATGTAAAGCGACTCAGACCCGGTCACCTCGCCCTTGATGACCAGCGACTTCCCTATGGTGGCTTGATCGGCAGTGCTGGTGCTTGCGGCGGCAACAGGTCGCGGCACCGAAGGGGTTTCGCTAACCGAAGGAACTGCAGTCGGCGTTGACATCGTTGGACGCTCAGGCTCCCCCGGGCGGGATGGGGTCGTAGGTTGATTTGTCGGCTTCCACATGTCGCAAGAATCCTTTCCTAATTGGGCTCAATATCGATGGATTAACACAGGTCAGCCCGCACTTCGGTGACCAAATGGCATTTTACTCCGCGAATTGGAATGCAAGCTGTGGAAATCCATGTTTTCATTAGTGTTTCCGGAACGACCTCCCTAGCCGCGAACCGTCTTGCACCTTTGTTCTCATCATCAATACGATCAAGCTTACTCGCTCGGTGTAAATCTTCCACGTCATGACCCAGCGTTTCCAAGCACAGGGTAGTATGCTTTTGAAGACCATTTTGGGTCGCAAATGCCTCAATCGGGAAACGACATGCTTATGACACATAGCCCTTCGAAACCGCTATCTTCGGAATACGCTCCCTATTACGAACGCTATATTTCGCTAGTCCCCGATCACGACATTCTCGAGACCATCGAACAACAGCGCCGCGAGATGGTTCTGCTCCTCTCCTGCCGCGACGAGGCCGATGGCAATTTCCGTTACGCTCCCGACAAATGGAGCGCCAAGGAAGTCCTCGGACATATCAATGACGCCGAACGCGTCTTCGCCTACCGCGCTTTGCGCATCTCGCGCAACGATTCCACGCCGATGGAAGGATTTGAGCAGGACGACTATGTTCGAAACGGCCCCTTCTCGATTAGTCCGCTCCCCGATTTGATCGAGGATTTCATCGCCGTGCGCCGGGCCACAGTATCCTTGTTGCGCGATCTCGACGAAACCGCATGGCTGCGCCGCGGCGTAGCGAACAAGAATGAAGTCAGCGTACGCGCCCTGGCTTGGATCATCGCCGGCCACGAACTGCATCATCGCCGGATCCTCGAAGAAAAATATTTCCCGCGAGTTCGCGGCTGAACAGTTCTTGCCGAACAGCAAGAGTTGGAGAGCAAGACTTTGGGTGGCGCAGCGCTTAAGCGCTGCGATTTAGGTTTTGCTTTTCATCACGCGCTTTAGCGCCTGAGTACCTGATTTGAAACCATGTTGAATTCTCCAGAATCCGAATCGACATTACGGGAGCTTTTTCGCGGCAAACGAGCCCATGCTGACCCAATCGCTTGTGTCGAAGGACTCACCACAGATCTAGCAGGTCGTCATGTGGACGGCTTCCCACATTCGATCTGGCAACTCGTCTTCCACATGAATTACTGGATGGAATACGAGCTGAAACGAATCCGTGGCGACCGTCCCGCATACCCCGCTCATGCCGACGGCAGCTGGCCATCGGCGTCTGCGCCAGCGAACGAAGCAGAATGGCAGCAAGCATCTACAGAGTTCCGGACTCTCATCGCAGAACTGTCCGCTCTAACAGAAAACCGCGACCTAAATCGCAACGTCGAAAGCATGCACGCAAGCCAGGAGCCCCGCGACTATTCCGTACACGATGTCCTCTGTCAAACCATGGCGCACAACAGCTACCACATCGGACAAATCGCCATGCTGCGTCGTATGCTGGATGCTTGGCCACCGCAAGGCGGAGGCGACACCTGGTAATTGTAAAATTCTAAGGCTCCAAGCCAACGACCAAGGACGAACGACCAACGACGGCCTTTCATGCTTTCCGATTCCGCCATCCTGAAAAAGATCGAGCGCCAGCCCAAACGCACCGCGGGCTACAAGCAACTGGTGCGCGAACTCGGACTCCACGGCGAGATGCGACAAGAACTTTCCCGGCTTCTTGAAAGTCTTGTTTCCAGCAAGCAACTAATCAAAGTGGATTCCAGCCATTACGCCATTCCACAAGCAGCCACGACAGCGAATAAGAACCTAGTTGTTGGAAAACTAAGCATGCATCGTGACGGCTTCGGTTTCGTCACTCCCGATCCAACTTCCCTCCACGCGAGTCTCAAAGCCCGCCTCGCCGGAGATATCTTCATTCCGCCGCCAGCCGTGGGCTTGGCAATGCACGGCGATCTCGTGCTCGTCGAGATGGGCACCATCCGCCCCGATGGCCGCGCGGAAGGACGCATCCTCCGTTCCGTTACCCGCGCGCACACCACGATTGTCGGCATTTTTCACTACAGCCCACGCCGCAATTACGTGACGCCCATTGACCAAAAGATTGCCCAGGAAATCATTATTCCGCCGGGGATGGAATATCCGGAAGTGCAGGCCGTGGATGATGTGACCAAGAAAAAAACCAAGAAGAGCGTCCACCGAGTTCTCGGGGAAGAAGCCGCGCGCCGGACAGCTTGGGAGAACCTCGAAGGCGTGGTTGTCGACGTTGAAATCACAGACTGGCAAACCGCGACCCAGAATCCCCGCGGACGCGTAGTCGAAATCCTCGGCTACGAAGACGACTTCGGTGTGGACGTCGAAGTCATCATCCGCAAATTTCATTTGCCACATATATTTCCCCCGGATGTTCTCGATGAAGCTCAAAGAGCAGAACCCATTATTCCGGCGCGCGAAGTCCACAAGCGCCGCGATTTCCGTACCCTCCCCATCGTCACCATCGATGGCGAAACCGCCCGCGACTTCGACGACGCTGTCACCGTCCGCCAGCTGGAAAACGGCAACTTCGAATTGCAGGTGCACATCGCCGACGTCGCTCATTACGTTACGCCGGGCTCAGCTCTCGATCACGAAGCCCATCTACGCGGAACCAGCGTTTACTTTCCCGATCGCGCCGTGCCCATGCTGCCGCTCGAACTCTCCACGGACATTTGCAGCTTGCGCCCGCAAGTCGAGCGCATGGTCATGTCCTGCATTATGGAGATTGATCCCCGCGGAGAGATCGTCGGCTACGAATTGTGCGAAGGCATCATCCGCTCCGCCGAGCGCATGACCTATACGGATGTGAGTGCTGTACTGGACGGCGATGCTGCTCTGCGCGAGCGCTATGCCCCGCTCGTCGGCACATTCGAGCTGATGCGTGACTTGGCGATGATCCTGAATCGCAAGCGCAGGCGCCGCGGCTCCATCGATTTTGATCTGCCCGAACCGGTCATCGAATTCGATGATCAGGGACTGATGAAGAGCATCACCCGCTCAGAACGCAACATCGCGCATCGTCTGATCGAAGAATTTATGCTCTCCGCCAACGAATGCGTGGCAGGATATCTGGAAAGCAAGCGCATCGCATCGCTCTACCGCATCCACGAAAAGCCAGACGCCAAGCGGGTTTACGATTTCGAAGTCATCGCCGCTACATTCGGATATTCCCTCGGCGTAGGCCTGCTGCCTATTCAGCGCATGCAGTTCAAGTCCGACCGCCGTGCCAACTACGGCACCGGAAAACGGGCAAAAGAAATCGAAATCCCCAAAGAAGTCCACATCACGCCGCGCATGTATCAGAAGCTGGCGGAGAAGATCGCGGGCACGCCGGAAGAACGGATCGTTTCCTTCCTCATGCTGCGTTCGTTGAAGCAGGCGCGATATTCAGAAGAAAACGTAGGACACTTCGCGTTGGCGGCCAGTAGCTATACCCATTTCACTTCGCCGATCCGCCGCTATCCCGACCTCATTATTCACCGCATCCTGAAAGAAGTTCTCCGCGATTCCCCCGAGCGCTGGGACGGCGACGTCCCCGTCGGTGTGTTCATAACTCCATCCGCCACCGTGGAAGAGCGGCGCTTAAGCGCCGCGTCTGAATCCGCGAAAGAACACGCGCGTGCCGAAGGCCAGCGCCATGCTGTAAACGCCCCATCTTCCTGGTCCAAACGCCGCGATCACGCCGCCCATCGCGAATCCCTTGAACCGGTTACCGGCCCCATTTCACTCGAAGAACTTCACGACATCGCCGAAGAGTCCAGCCACTCGGAACGCCGCGCCGACGAGGCCGAGCGCGGCTTGATGGAATGGAAGAAGGTCAAATTCATGCAGGACCGGGTCGGCGAAGATTTCGACGGCTTAATTATCAGCGTGACCAAGTTCGGTTTCTTCGTGGAACTCACCGACCTCTTCATCGAAGGCCTGGTTCCTCTAAACAGCCTCACCGATGACCGCTACACCTACCACGAAAACACTCGCGAAATCATTGGCTTCCGCAATCGCAGGATTTACAGCATGGGACAAAAAGTACGGGTTCTGGTCGACCGCATCGATCCCGTTGAGAAGAAAATCCAGTTCGCCGTCCTCGAACCAGAAAGGCCCACCAAGCCATCCAACAAGAAGTCGCGGAAGAAGTAACAACTGACGTAGGAACAACCGCCTCGGCGGTCCCTGACCCCCAGGATCAGCGCTTCTAAGTTCCTATCTCTCCCAGCGCGAACCAGGTCCACCGGACGGAACCCACCCCGCTAGTGTAAAATTCTCTAGTCAACCCTACTCGCCGCCGGCATTGGCCGCAGCGGGTTTCCTTCCGTCGGGACGTGGCTCAGCCTGGTAGAGCACTCGCTTGGGGTGCGAGGGGTCGGCAGTTCAAATCTGCCCGTCCCGACCAATAAATCCGATGCAGTCAGAGTCGCTTTGTTTGCGACTTTCGAGCTATTCCCAGAATTTCCCGCTTTCGTCGTAAAATAACTGCACCCCGGGTGGAACGGGCTGGAGGAAACGATTACTTGCCCAAACTCACCCTGTCATTGACTTTCTTTCTCACGACCGCGTTGCTGGCGCAAGATGACGCGCTCGTCGCCAAGATCAACGCCTCCAAGGCATTCGTCATCAAGCAACAGGCTGCTACTGACTATCGCGACTCAATTCGCAAGAGTGTCCTCGTCTACGAAAACGATCTCAGCACTCACTGCAAAAGCGTCGATCTGGAGTTCGATTCAGTTTCAGTGAGGATTAGGATCCTCGAACCCCTTGAGATCGACGTCAATGGAACGCCCACTTCCGGCGCTTGGAGAGAGACGGTCCCTGGGACTGCCTGCAATGAAAAGCGGATGTACAACGTGCAGGTGGATGCCACGAATAAAGGACTGCGCTACGTACCCACATATCCGGGCACAGCACAAGGCGATCCAGAACTTCAGCACGACACCCTGAAGAATATTGAACTGGTTAAAGTGGCCATGCCGGGAGTGAAGCGGTCATGCCCCGTTGAGGTGCTGAACACACAGCTTGCCGGTCCGGCTGCAACGATTTTGGAGAACGGCCTCCTTTCGGAATGGAAAGAGGAGTGGGATGTGCGTGTCTGCGGCAAAATCTTCACAGTTCCGGTGGCATATACTCCGGACGCGACTGGCACAGCGATTTCTGTCGGGGTCAGCGAAATCCACGCCCATTAGGCATTGGGGCAAACCCATCCTTCGCGCTTTTGCGGAGAGTGGTGCTCAGGAGATGCGCAATGATTTCCAAGATAGTTTCCATAGTTCTCAGTACTCTGCTGCTGCAAGTAAGCCTGGGTGCGCAAACTCCATCGCAGACACCAACCCGCACCTCGGTCCGGACGTTGCCCAAGCCCACCGTGAAATATGGTTCGAATCCTGCTGCTGGCAAGACTTTCACGCACGATGGCGTCACGCTCTATTACGAAGGTTATGGTACAGGCGAGCCGCTTCTGCTGGTGCACGGCAACGGCGGCAGCATTGCCGATTTCAAAGCCCAGATCGATTATTTCCGCAAACACTACAAAGTGATTGCCATGGACAGCCGCGACCAGGGTAAATCCGGCGACAGCCCGGACAAAATCACCTACGAGAAGATGACCGACGATCTGGCTGCCCTGCTCGACCATCTGCACACCGGGCCGGTGGATGTGCTGGGCTGGAGCGATGGCGGCATCGAGGCGCTGCTGCTTGGCATCCGCCATCCGGAGAAGGTCAAAAAGATTGCCGCGATGGCTGCAAATCTGGTCCCGGACGGCGCATATCCCGAAGTCATTACCGCTTTCAAATCCATGCTGGATTCGATCCCGGCCACTGAACGAGAAACGCCGGAGGGCAAACGTGAGTGGAAGGTGTCGCAAATGCTGTTCGACGAGCCGCACATTGACGCCAGCGCGCTGGAGGCGATCACCGCGCCGACGTTGGTACTGGCTTCCGATCACGATGTAATCCGCGACGAGCACACTCTCGAGATCTACCACCACATTCCCAACAGCCAGCTCTGCATCTTCCCCAACGCGACCCACATGGTTCCTTACGATGACTCTGCACTCTTCGACGCAACCGTCGAACGCTTCTTCCGCACGCCTTTCGTGAAGAAGGATCGCGTAAAGGACATGTTCCACTCCTGGGAGGCGATGAAAACTTCCCAACAATAGACATGAAGGGCCTGGCATCCCCATGAATATCAACTCCCTCGATCCTAAGTTCCACGCCCAAAGCACCTGTAAAGAAACGTAAATCCGCCCACCGGATTCTCGAACGATGCTACCGTAGGGAGTGGCTTTTTTTATTCTGGCTGCCATCATCACGAACCTTCTCCTCGCACGGCGGCATCCAAGAGCAGAGGGTAGTGGTGTTTTGCGAGTTCCATCTCAGTTCTTGGTTCGACTGTCGTTCAGGAGATATATTTGAACAGCCCATTGATTCGCTTCTTTGTTATCTTCGCCATTCTCTACTCCGTGATTTCGGTTGCCCAGGAGTCTCAGCCGGCGGCCGGTTCTTCTCCATCGCAGCAAGCTCAACCGCCGGCACAAAACCCCCCGGCCCAGAACAAAGATGACCAGAACAAAACCGGCCAGGGGCAAACTGCGCCCGCCACCTCCGGCACATCAAACGACCGTCTGTTTTACGCCCTGCCAAATTTTTTGACTTTAGAAAATGGCGCGAATGTGCCGCCACTCACTGCCGGGGGGAAATTCAAGGTCGTGGCCAGGGGTTCCTTCGACTACATCCAACTCCCCTGGTACGCCTCTTTAGCCGGCATAAGTCAGGCCTCCGATAGCGAGCCTGGGTATGGCCAGGGCGCTGAGGGTTATGGGAAACGCTTCGGCGCTGCTTTTGCCGACGGCACCATCGAGAACTTCATGACCGGCGCGGTTCTTCCATCCATGCTTCACCAGGACCCTCGCTTCTTTCAGTCCAGTGAAGGCGGCTTCGCCCACCGTACCGGTTACGCCGTCAGCCGGATATTTATCACTCGCACCGATTCCGGAAAGAAGCAGTTCAACTACTCTGAGGTTTTCGGCAGCGCGCTTGCGGCTGGCATTTCCACCTATAGCTATCATCCCCGCGCCGATAAGACCCTGGACAACGCTTTGAGTGTCTGGGGTTCTGAGGTTGGCTACGATACCATCACCATCGTAGTGAAGGAATTCTGGCCCGATATTCGCCGCAAGCTGAGCAAGAACAAGAAATAACCGTCTCCCCATGGTGAAGCGCTCAGATGCTGGACTTGTGCCGCACCGGTTGTGCGGATTGCCGTTGCAGCAGCTCTTGCATTTTTTCCCGGTTCCGTCGCACCTTGTGCTCATGCAGCAATCGGCGGGCATAAGCCAGCGCCGGCCACGGATCATTCCAGTGAAACGGTGTTCCGTCAGCCCCAAACCAGGGACGTGTCCACGACCATAAGCTTTCTTTCTGACCAAGCTTGCGCTGTTCTCTCCAGGCGCGAATATCATTCACAAAAAATACGCAACGCCGGCCGACCTCATATTCTTTTACAACTTTGACCGGCATCCCCAAGGCGTCTTGATAGGCCATCGAGCAGACGTCCACCCCGCAGCGCGCGGCGAATTCGATGTACCACCAGGGGCGGGCGTTGATCTCAAACAGTTTGAACTGTCCATCGCGTTCGTCGCGCTTGAATTCCGCGCTGAAAGTTCCCCGATACTGCATGTGCCCAAGCAACCTTCTGAGTGATTGCTCGGCGGCCGCCACTTCGCTCAATGGGACGCTTACCATCAGCGTGCTATTCCCCAGTTTGGGAGGGCTCATGCGCAGCCGCTGCCGGGCCAGCAGTCCGCAAATCTGTCCCGTGCGGTCCACGAAACCATCGAGAAAGTAACCGGCGGTCGGAGGCCCCGGAATAAATTCCTGCAGCATGATGGGAAAGTCGAGGTCCGCCATAATTCGCAGTGCCTGGTTCTGGCTTTCCACCACAAAGCCCTTGACGCCATACTTGCTGGAAAAGTCGACGGAAGAGAGCGGCTTCAAAATCGCCCCACGGAACTCGGTAGCGGGCAGGGTGGCCAATTCGGCAAGCGAAGCAATGAGATGGGTCCGCGGATGCGGCACCTCTTGCTGGTCCAGCAAGCGCGCAAAACCCCACTTGTCCACCAGAACTTCAATTGCCGAAGCAGTCGGGCCGCTCGACGGGAACCTCTCCGCCAGAGAACTCGGAAGCGCGGCGACCGCGGTCAGCCAGTCATCGGAACATGGCATGAGGACCGCGCGTTCGATGGTTACTTTCTTCAGTAATTCAGAAAGGTTTTCCGGGGTGGGGTTACTGACCGAGGGCAATTTGCGGTACCAGCGGGAACGCCTCACGAAATCAGATGGGGGGCAAACCGCGTAGCTGGGAATTCCGGCCCGGGCCAGTAAGGTGAGCACGGCCGCCACGGTCACTCCACCGCCCAGCACGATCACTGGCGCCGGGCTAGCAGCGGACTGTTGCGGCGACTTCTCGACACCTTCTATGCTTGTCAACTTAGAAATGCCCAGGGGGGAGTGGTTTTGGATGCGAAAACCGCCACACTCCTCCGGCCTCCACATCTTCCGCAGAAAATGCAGCCCGAGTCTATCACCGGGGTAGGCCGCTTCCGCAGAGTTTTGAGGGGGAAGATTGTTACTAAAGTTCGAATCAATCTCGTGGTTTAGCCGGAAGGATTAGCCATTTCAGCAGCATATTCACCACGCTTAACACGATCGCCCCCCAGAACGCGGCGGTAAAACTGGCGACGTGAAATCCCGGCACAAACTGTGACGCCAGCTCAATCATGACTGCATTGATGACAAACCAGAAAAGTCCCAGGGTGAGAATTGTCAAGGGGAAGGTAACGACTTTCAGGAAGGCCCCCAGAGTGGCATTGACCAGGCCGATGACCACCGCTGCGATCAGCGCGGCCTCTGCCCCGCTTACATAGAAGCCATGTATCACTCGGGATGTAATCCATACGGCCAACGCCGTGACGATCCAATGCAGCAGCAAGCGGAACATTTTGGTCAATCCTCACGACCGACTATAAAACAAACACCGCACCTAGGGATAGCCGCCCGTTCGACTTCGCTCAGGGCAGGCTCTCGGCTGTCCCTGACCCGCAGGGTCAGCGCTTTTTTTGAACGGCTCCCCCAGCGCGAACATCCCCCTTTGGAATATATTGTTAGGGCAGTTGTATCCAGCGACTATGCCGCAACTAACTTATCTCGAAGCCATCCGCCAG
Organism: Terriglobales bacterium; assembly: GCA_963762965.1. Lineage (GTDB taxonomy): Bacteria > Acidobacteriota > Terriglobia > Terriglobales > Acidobacteriaceae > DATBAX01. Next base: position 1,662,346 of record CAVXME010000001.1, on the reverse strand, counting down.
GGTATCTGGGAGGAAATGGAGCGCGACCCCACCGTTTTCTGCATCGGTGAAGACATCGGCATTTACGGCGGCGCATTTAAAGTCACCGACGGTTTCATCGACCGCTTTGGCGCCGAACGGGTCATCGACACCCCCATCGCCGAGTCAGCCATCGTAGGCGCGGCTTTCGGCGCGGCTCTCACCGGCATGCGCCCGGTTGCCGAGTTCCAGTTCATGGACTTCATCGGCTGCGCCTTCAACCAGATCACGAACATGGTCGCCAAGACCCACTATCTCTGGGGCCCTCCCTCGCCGCTCGTTCTGCGTGGACCCAGCGGCGGCGGCGTACATGGTGGCCCGTTTCATTCCCAGAACAATGAAATGTACTTTGTTCACACCGCCGGCCTGAAGGTCGTCTGCCCGGCGACTGCCTATGACGCCAAGGGCTTGATCAAGGCTTCCATTCGCGACAACAACCCGGTCATTTTCTTCGAGCACAAGTATCTCTATCGCCGCATCAAAGAAGAAGTACCAGCCGAAGATTACATCGTGCCTCTCGGCAAGGCCCGCGTGGCCCGCGAAGGCCGTGACCTAAGCATCATTACTTACGCCGCCATGGTGCATGTCGCCCTCGAAGCGGCCGACATCTTGGCAAAAGAGGGAATCGATGTCGAAATTGTGGACCTCCGCACGTTGTCTCCACTCGACCATGAAGCCATCGCTCAGACCGTGAAGAAGACCAACAAAGTGATTCTGCTGCATGAAGACGTTCGTACCGGAGGCATCGCCGGCGAACTTGCTGCCATCATCAACGAAGAAGCTTTCGACGATCTCGATGGCCCCATCGTTCGTATCACCGCATTGGACACGCCCGTGCCATTTTCTCCGCCGCAGGAAGAATATTTCCTGCCGAAAGTGAGCGACGTGGTGCGGGAAGCACGTCGCCTGAAGGCATATTGAAACTGAAAGTCGCTAGAATCTAAGTCCGCGGTAGGGGGGAGAAATGCGCAATTTCATCGTCGGAGTCGTGGTCACGCTCATTGTTCTTGTAGTGGGTGGACTGGCCTTGGCGATGTTCGGCTATGTCCCCACCAACGCCGATGCGGTTCCTCCCCGCATCGAGATGCACATCGCCATGTCCGCCCTGGACGCCTCCATGGATCGTCACGCACCGCGGACGAATAGCCCAATTTTACCTACCGATGAAAATCTCATCGACGGCATGAAGATTTACACCATGAACTGCGCCCTCTGTCATGGCACCCTCGACCAGAAGCCCAGCCCGTTGGAAAAATCGTTCTATCCGCCGCCACCGCAGCTCATCGTCGATCCCCTGGACGATCCCGAGTGGCATATTTTCTACGCCGTGCGCACTGGCATTCGCTATACCGGCATGCCCGCCTGGAACAAGGCCTTGAGCGAGCAGGACATGTGGAAGGTGACCGCGTTTCTTTCCCACGTCGAAAAACTTCCCCCCGCCGTGCAGGACTATTGGAAGAAGGCCTACGGAGTCGCTCCCCAATCTTCAGGCCAGGAAAAACCAGAAAAACCCGAAACGCCAGAAAAGCCGGAAGAGCACAAACACTAAAGTGCTGACCTGCAGGCTGCCTCTTGCAAGCCTTTATATATAATAAGGATTTGGGTTTAGCACGGAAGGGAATTATGCCGACTGATATTGTCATGCCCCAGATGGGCGAGTCCATCGTCGAGGGAACCATCACCAAGTGGCTGAAAAAGCCCGGCGACAAAGTCCAGCGCGACGAGCCGCTGTTTGAGATCTCCACCGACAAAGTGGACGCCGAAATTCCCGCTCCCGCTTCCGGCATTTTGCAGGACATCAAGGTTTCCGAGGGCTCCACCGTCCAGGTCAACACAGTGGTTGGCACAATCGCCGCCGACGGCGAGTCCGCCGCCCCGTCGAAAAGCGCCCCTCAATCCGCCCCAGACAAGAAAAAAGAAGCGCCTGCAGCTGCGCCTAAAGCTGAACCAGTAGCGGCACCACAAGAATCCGCAGAAGAAGAAGGCGACGAGCACGCCCGTTCCTCACCGCTGGTCCGCAAAATCGCCCGCGACAACAACATCAATCTTGCAAAAGTAACCGGGACAGGCCTCGGCGGACGCATCACCAAGCAGGACATCCAGGCGTTCATCGACGGCAATCAAGCGGCTCCAACTCCAGCAGCGGCCGCCGCACCATCCCGTCCCGCTCCTGTAGCCGCACCTTCGGCACCAGCACCCAAACCCGCTCCCGCAGCCATTCCCGGCGACCTCGTGCCATTGACCAACATGCGCAAGATCATCGCTCAGCGCATGATCGAATCGCGCCGCACCAGCGCCCACGTCCACTGCATGTACGAAGTGGATTTCACCCGCATCGTAAATATCCGCGCCAAAAACAAAGCCGGATTCGAACAGCGCAACGGCGCGCGCCTCACCTTCATGCCGTTCTTCGTGCGCGCGGCCATCATTGCTCTCCAACAATTTCCCATCATCAACGCATCGCTGGAGGGCGACAGCATCCGCTACCATCGCCACGTCAACGTTGGCATCGCAGTGGCTCTTGATTGGGGATTGATCGTCCCCGTACTCAAAAACGCTGACGAACTAAACTTCCTCGGACTGCAACGCGGCATCACCGATCTGGGAGAACGCGCCCGCAACAAAAAACTGAAGCCCGAAGAAGTCGAAGGCTCAACCTTCACCGTCACCAACCCCGGCCAGTTTGGCGCGGTATTCGGCCTACCCATCATCAACCAACCGAACGCCGCCATCATGGGCGTAGGCGGTATCACCAAGCAGCCGTTAGTCATCACCGATGACCAGGGCAGCGACTCCATCGCCATCCGCTCGGTCGTTCACCTGACGCTAGGCTACGATCATCGCCTGATCGACGGCGCGGTCGCCGATCAATTCGTGGCCCTGGTAAAAAAGACGCTCGAAACCTGGAGCGAAGAAGTCGGATAGAGACGACTCGTGTCGATGGGGAAAGTATGCTCAGGGTTGAGAAGGGTTGGCGGATAGCTGAGAGCTGATAGCTGACGGCTTTTTCGCCCACACCGAAGCGTTCAAACACTTCACAACTCCGTCGATCACCATACTCAAGCCGGCCTTGAACCCGGCCTCGTCGACAATCTCCCGGCTCTCAATCGCACCCGCCATCGACAGCGCAGTTTCCACGAACGAGATCGCCGCATTTTTCTTCTCGCTTCCCGGCCGGTTACCAAACAAATTCTCAATTCCGGTAACCACCGCCGGAACAAACGCAATCCCTTGCAGCAGCTTGGATAAAAAGTCCATCGTCGTTCTCCTTAAGATGTAAAGCTGATTTGTCATCCTGAGCGCAGTGTCTGTTTCGCGAAGCGAAGCAGACACGCAGTCGAAGGACCGCTACAGAACCACGGAAGATAGGAAGTGCGCCCCTACTTGAATCGATCGCGCATCGCAATCGCGATACTAATCGCAATCGTGATCACCGCATTTAGCAGCCGGTCGTAAACTTTTCTCTCAATGCTACTTTTTTCCAGGGCGACAATCCGATCCTCAGCCAGCTTCATGCGCCCCGGCTGGTAGCTGCCAAACAGGATGTCCATCTTGGCTTCCAGCCTTACCAGCTTCGCCAGCACCTCGCGTTGAAAGTCGGAGTCCGTAACCCGCACCACCAGCGGCTGTTTGCCGGTAGTTGCGGAATTGACGTGGCTGCCCATTCCTTCGCCGTCACGCTGTGTCATAACGGATAATCCACATGCAGGGATGCCGAGTAACGAGAGTATTTCGGTGGGACGGAAGCGTCGTATTGTCGCAGGAAATAGGTTTGCACTCGCGCCAACCGGGGCACGGTAAATGCCTGCGAGCCAGACCGTCCCACCAGATTGCGATCGTTGTCCGGGCCCCATCCGGCGTCACTCCATCGCACCTCAAATCCGCCTCCGCTTGGCGCAGTGACGCCCGCATCGATGCTGACCGTGGTCGAACTCACTTGCGTAATCGCCGCCGCAGTCAGATCGGCCAAATAAATCGTCCCGACTTGCGCATTGGTTATCGCGGTCGCATCCAGCGAGGTCGCAATCTTCGCGGCTTCAAATTCAAATGACAATGTACTGGCCGCATCATTGGCAAACTTGATTTGATAAAGGCTATGCTCCCCCGCCAGATCCTTAACGCTGATGTCCACTTCATGCACAATGGCCTGAAAAACCGCTGCCCGAGACGGCATGTTGACGCTCAGCGCATCTCCCGGAAAAATGTCGGCTGCACCTCCCGGAAGAAAATCACTCCACGTGTTGTACTCGCCCGTCCATCCCGCCAGGCTTCCGTCATCCAGCACGGCCAGCGCCGCATTTTCGCAATCTGTCGCCGTGCGCGCCAAAGGCTCCTTCACATGCCGCACAGCTCCATGCACGCCATTGTCAATCCCGGTCTGTTCCGCCGCGATGCTCGCCGGGTTCGTGACCCTCGCCAATGCCCGCCCGGTTCCTCGATAATGTACTTCCAGTAATTGATTGCTCGCCGGCACGTAGCTCGAGTAGAACTCCAGTTCGCTGCTCGTCACATTACACTCAGCTCCATCCGACAACGCGCCAACCAGCATTGTTGTATAACTTTGCCCCGGCAGCGCACTTCGCACTTCGGCATCTACAGCCTGGATCATTCGACTGAAGGCAATCGCACATTGCAGGTTCGCCGCATTCACCAGCGCATAATTACAGAAATCAGGCACACTCGAAATCACTCCGTCATACAAGACGGCAGACGGCGCGACCTCCGATGCTGGATTGGTAGGATCGATATCGTGGATTTCTAAAACCACCCGCACACTGGCCGCAATTTCCACTCCGCCCCATCCGCTCCCGGCGGGGTGCACCGAGGAATGAAATGTTTGCGTTCGCCGAAAAATTTCAGATGAGTACAGACGCGTGGTAAGAACATAATGATGCCCGGCGACGGTGCTGAGCGCAGCGCCGCTGGCCGTCCCATTCACCAGCGCCTGAATATTCGACTGTGCCCCGTTCGGCGTGATCTGGAAACCAGCCAGGCATCCGTCGATCGAAATCGTGCCTGGATACAATCCCCCCAACACTCCAGTCGATGCTGCGTTGAACATCACATCCCCATGCTGCAAGACCGTCGCTCCGCCCAGTTGGACCTTTTCGACGAACTGTACCGTGGTGGCGGCATCCACGCCCGTGCCGCCCGCGATCTGTAGTTTCCCCAAACTCACGGAAACCACATTCGACGGATCGGTCACGCTCCACAGCGTGGACTCCAGCGGTGAACTCGTGTATTCCTCGTCAAAAAGCGTCGTGCTGGTTTTGGTGAACGGAGTTTGCGACAGATAGAACTTCTCGGTAAGTCCGTCACCCACAAAATAATCCGAAACGTAGGCCTGCGGCTCCATCTCTCCAATCACAGTTACGTCGTTGATCGCCGCATTCACCGCCAGTAGCTGCAAACCTTGCGGTGAAAAATTAATGTCCGTTTCGTTGAGCGCGTAAACGCTCGTGCCGACCGGCGCAAAAATCAGCGTTCCATTGATGACCCGATAACTTCCGCGCACCGTCACCGCAATTTCCCCCACCTGCTGCGACCACGTCTTTTGCGGATCTGACGCATACCAGGCCAGCGTGTCCACATCCTGCACCGCACTCGTATCGAAGGCCCCAGGCATCGCATCCTGGGTCAACAGTCGGAGCGCGCTTCCGGCGCTCCGCTCAACGAAAGGGCAGCGATCCGGAAGCTGCTTTTCGTCCAGCAGCGCTTCGTCACTCTGCGCCACCAGGTTGTAGCGATAAACGGGCCCACGTTCTCCCCATCCCAGATATTCGTAAACCGGCGCCTGCATCAGATATCCGGTAAATACGTCTTGCCCATTGCTGCGCCCCAACACCACATGAGCGCCTGCCACCGGCACAACAAAATTCGGACCATTCGATACCAGGCTGAACCGCAGTTCGGCCGTTTGATTAAGTCGCCGCGTCACTCGCGGAAATTGCGACCCGTCCTCTGACGCAGTGTAATCAAGCAGCCCACGGCCATCGAAATTGTCAATTTGCAGTTTCATGAGAGGAGTTCGCCAGGAAAAGTTCTGTTTTTCAGATCTAGCTGATGGCTGACAGCTGATAGCTGACAGCTTTGCTCAATACACCGCCGCCATGCTCGCCGGAAAATAGCTGCGATAGCACAGCACCGTCTGCCCATCGTTTTCGTCTGTGTGCGGCATCGCCTGGAACGCGGCATGCAAGGCCAAACACCCGATGGGCTTTGCCACTTCTACTTCTTCCTCACGCTGAAATTCTTTGGCTGCTCCGGTTTGTGACGAAGCTTTCAAGCCCAGCGACATCGAAGTTGGCAGCGAAGTCGTCGGGCTAAGCCGCGGATAATGAAAACACACCCGGCCTCCCGATTCCTCTTCTGCAACGAACAACCCCGACCATTCCTGGAAAAACGATCCACCCTCGCGATCGACGAATGCGATAACTTTCTGCGCATTCGCCCCGCTGGGTGGCGTTCCGCCCAACAATGGCTGTGTCAGCAACAACGACGTCGCTGTCTGCTGTGCCACCCGCCCCAAATTAAACGTCACTCGCCGGATGTAATTCGCATCATTATTCACATCCGATGAAGCGTTCACGTAAGCAGCCGGAATGCCCGTGCCCACATATCCCGTTTGCTGCTGGTAATCAGCGTCCACGGAAATGATGTCGCCCACGGAGAATGACCCAACCGCCCCCGCGCCCACTACGATTTCGCTTGCCGTGGATCCCGGCAGCACCGCCACCGCCGCCAGCGGCGTTCCGCCCGAAGGTTGCGCATTCGCATTCGGATCAGACGCCAAAACATTCATGTGCTCCGACCCACCCGCTAATGCCATCTGCAACTTTCCCCACTCCCGAAACTCAAATTCGATCCGCGCATCAATCTGTCCGCGATATTGCACGACCGGCGCTCCCTGCGCTCCCGCCCGCACTGGTTCGGTGATCGTTCCGCAAAAACGCTGAAAGCCGTCAATCCATCCCAGGTCGATCCACGGTGCTGGCGGCGCATCCAGCAGAAACAATCCGGCATTCCCAGGATCGAAAAGAGTCGGTGTTCCAATCATCCGAGTCGGCGATGCGAAACTCATCGGCGCAAAATACGCCCGCACTCGCCGGGTGACTGGAACCATTGGCGCCCGCAGCGGCGAAGTGCTCATGAGAAATTGACCTCAGCAAAAAAGAAGACCTTCATCGTGGCGATCCGTTCCAACCTCACGCCCTCACTCCCTCGAGGTAAGCCCATATTCTGGAGCGCCTCGCTTCCAGAAACCTTGCCTAACTCCGGGACCGTCCACAAAATATTTGTTCCCAGATCCACGCTCGGCGTTTGCGTATAGTCGCGTTTCGATGTTCGTGGCGGCTGGCAGATACTCAACAACTCAGTATCCAGCGCCGCCAATGTTCGGCCGCGATCCACGCCGCTTTCCACCGTCCCAAATGTGTGATGTGAGATGACGCAATCCATCGCCATAAGCGCGCGGCTGCCAGTCTGCTGCTTCACCGCCGCCACCGCACCCCACTCGATATAGAAAGCGTCCGGCAAAGGTTCCACGGGAATCACCAATTCGTTTTCCGCCACAATCAGTGCCGGCCGGGTCGCCCCATTCAGCGTGACCGTGCGTTGCGGATTCAGCGCCACCAACCGGGCCAGCAACGCCATATAGAAACTGTCTTTTGTAAATTGCATAAGAGCTATCAGCTTTCAGCTATCGGCCATCAGGAAATCAGTGAGCAGGAAAATGCGCGAGCCATAGGATTAAGCTGATGGCTGACAGCTGATAGCTGACGGCTCTATTCCACCGCCAGCACCCGGTACAAATATGCCGTTCCCGCGAAGTAGTCCGTGGTTACACCCTCGATATGAAACAGGTCCCCGCAATACATCAGTCCCAGGGCAGTGTCAAAAAGCGCTTCCGCCGTGGTCACATTTCGCGAACTCAATTCCGCTGCCACCGTCGCGCCGGAGATCAGAAACTCCAAACGCCTTCGCGGACCCGTATTCGATGTGGTGAGAATTCTCACCACCACCGGACAGAACTTCACTTCCTCCACGCCCGGATCCACGAGGCCGAGCTGCACGCTGGGATCATTGGGCATTTCCGTCAGCGGAAACAGAATGCTCACTTCCGCCCCGCCCAACGCCCGCAACATCGAATCCGCAGCTCGCACCACCGCCACTCCGCTGATCCCGCCATGAATACCTTGTGTCATAGCTCAACCCATTTTCTGCGCCACATACGGCGCCAGCATCGCGATCACGGTTTGGTCCACCAGTGTGTCCGAGAAATACTGCAAAACCATGCGGTCAAGATGCCCGGCCTTTACGTTCAACCCTGGTGTGGCCTGCGCATTACGAACAATCTGTGCGCACGCAAATTTCACCGGATCAGGAATCACAGGGCAACCCGCGGTGTACACGATGTCCACCTCGCTAAACCACAAGCCCATCACGTTCAACGGCAACGTCAACTCGCCCGTATTCAAATCGCAATCAATCGCCGCCGCGGTAATCGCTGTCCACACTCCGGGCAAGCCAAACATGAGAGCCACATCGAGCCGCAGATCGTCAAAAGGCCATTCTCCCCGGCGTGGAATGCAGTAACGTCCCTGCGCGGAAACAATCGGCGTAGTCGCCGGCGCCACCACAGCCAGGGGAACGTAGGTGAGCCGCACCGTGTTCCGGTCGGGATTCATCCGGATGCGTTCCTCATACTGCACAACCGCCAGGCTGGTCCGCCGGCAATGCGCATCGATCATCGCCGATGCCGCCGCCACCAGCGCCGCCGGCGTGGTCGCCACCAACCCGTACGCCTCGTATTCCGAGGCAGAAAGATAGTCCATAAGATTTCCAGTCTGCTGTCGGAGGGCGCTAGCCGCTATCGTTTGCGAGATTTGTGTTGCTCCCGCCAACGACGAACGGCCAACGACCAACGACGGGTTTTCCTACCGATTCACTTTCACTTCGAAGTGCGCATAGGGAGCGCCCTTCACCACCACGCCGCCGAACTTCACCACCACCATCTGCGAAGCCAGCGATCCCACTAACCCCAACTGAAACACTCGTGGATTGGGATCGGTCAGCCAGTGATACTCAATCAGGTCTTCGCTGACGATGTAGCAAGGCAGCACCGCCGTGCCACTTCCCGGCGTCCCCGTATAGCCCAGCGCCCATTCCGGAATCAACGGAAGCTCGCCGGCCTGGGTGGAGAGCGTTTTCACTCGCAACCCCGCGGTGATTTCTGCCGTCGACAGCACCACGTTGAACTCCGCTTTCATTTCCCGGTCAATCAAATCCAGCAAGACCGGATTGGCGTAGATCGCCGTTGGACGAACTTCGTAGGACGAGCTTGCGACCATTTCCGCAATCACTCCCTTGATTCCATCCACGATGCTCGCTGTGGTTGCGATGGTGGTCGTGTTGCCCCCAGCCTCGATCTGACTGATCGCGCCCATGTATTGCAATGTGGTCGGCGTGGTCAACGAAGTGTCATTGCCATTCCACAGCGCCACATCATGAGTGCGGAGCAGTCCCTCAACTGCATCTGCCAGATCCTTGGCCTGCAAGTAAGCGAATTGACTTTGTTGCGCGCCCACTTCCAGATCAAAAAGGTTGTAGTTGATCTGCGACACCAACGCTTTCAGTGGAACCGTGCGCTCCACCCGGGTCGGTGAGCCTACGGTGGCCGCAATATTTCGCGGGTCTACGAAAGCCTGCGCCGCGGTTGGCGACACAATGGCGGTCTCCTCGAAGAACCGCGATGGATGCCCGGTCGCGGGCACCTGGCGGACTCTCTGCCCGAACACGCCCCGCCGCCGGACAATGTCGAAGATCTCGGTTTGATAGCGGTTAACTTCGATCGCACCCGGCCCCAGAAAATCCGCCGCCGCGTGCAGGTCAACAAATTGTGCGTTCATGTTTTCTCCTGAAAAAGATTGGTTAGGTTGTGATTTGATTTCTTCCCATCTCACGTAGCGACAACCGCCTCGGCTGTCCGTCCAGTGAAAGCCCCAGAAAAAGAAAAGGCACCACCAAGTCGTGCCCGCAAAAGTCCGAAGCCCAGAGCCTAAACCCCAGAGCCTGCTACTCAATCATCCCGGCTCGCGCCATCTCCGCCTTCACCGCAATACGCTGTTCCACGCTGAGCGTTTGCAGCGTCTTGTCCAGCGCTCCCGGATCCAATCCACCGTCTGGAGTGCTCTTGCTAAGCAATGCGCTCACCAGCGGAGACAGGGTTTTCCGCGTCATCCGTGCTGCTTGCGCTTTGAGTTCTGTGTTTGCCTTTTCCAGTTCAGCAACCCGCTCCTCAAGTTTTCGCGCGCCGCCATGTTCGCGGGCCGCTTCCGTGCCGGTTTCGAAGGATTGCTCTTCCACCGCCGCGACGATCCGGTCCACCTTGGCGTTCAGCGCCTCGTGCTGGGCGTCCCACTTTCCCAGCACCCGGTCCAAAGTCTCGGCCGCATTCGCCAACCGCTCCGCCGTTGCCGCCAGTTGTTGTGTCATTTCCTGATTCATTGGTTGTCTCCTTGTTCTTAAAAGTGATGCTCTTGAAATTGATTTCAATCGCGACTCTCGTCCGCCTACTCCAATTCAATCCATGTTTCCCGATACGCTGCCTTGTCCCGCCGCAGGACCGCCGCCCCGGTAAACGTCACCTGGGTGAGTATCCATACTTTGGCTCGCATGTCCGCGACTCGTGCATCCGCAATTTCGTAGGACATCCCGAGGTTCTGGCTTGAAGCACGCAGCGACGGCCGCTGGCTTCCCTTGGCAATTTCCCGCACAATTTCCGGAAAGTCCTTGGCGAACAAATGCCCCCGCAGCTCCAACTGTCTCCCTTTGATCTCCGCCCGCGTGATGATGCCAACTTTCCGCCGCGCATCATGCCGGTCCAATGACGGCGAATAATCCAACCCCATGCCCAGCAGCGACGCCAGCCCCGCCTCCGCTGCTGCCCGCGTCAGCACCACCCGATGTCCGCGCGCCCCCGCCGGCGCCTTGTCCGACGCCACATCCACCAGCGTCAACACTCCACGGAACGCATCCCGGTTCGGATGTCCCACCACCACAGGCATCTCAATCGCCATCGATTCCAATTCAATATTCATGTTTCCTCTAATTTTCCTGTGACAGCACCGGCAATCTGCAAGTTGTTCCCGAGACCTGATGGCTGAGTGCTGATTGCTAAAGCGGCGGCAATCCCCGCATCCGTCTCACTTCGCCCACCGTCAGCACTCCGGACTGAATCAGGATTTGCTGGATCTGCGCTTCTTCCATCGCATCTCCCGGCGAATCCACGTCGGTGAAAACGAATTCCAGATCGCTCCATCCCAGCTTCTTGCTAATCGCATCCCGGGTGAGATGTTCCGCCAGCAGCCGCGCCGTCGGCACAATCGCCTGTTGAAACGCCTGGTCCGCCATGGCTTCCGCCGTCGAGCGATTCACGTCCCGCTCCAATCCCAGCGCCTGCGGAGGCAGATCGAACGCATCCGCGATGATGCGCAGCAAGAATTCCTGCCACTGCAATCGCAGGTCAGCATCAGTCCCGCCGCCAAACCGCAATACCTCCGGCTTGTTCTCCACGGAAAGAATCGGCACCCGCCCCGTGCCTTCAATCTCATCCTGCCACCAGCGAATCACCCGCTCATGATGTTCCGGCGTCAGCCCCTGTAGCCACAGCGCATACTCCACCACCGAATTCGAAGCCAGCTTGGCCGCATAGCGATGTGCGCCCAGGAACGCATTCACCGCTTCAAACGCAACTTCCAGCCGCCCCAACCCAAACGGCGTGTGCGTTCGCGGATTCAGCCGGATATAAATCAATTCATCGTCATTCAGCACGATGTTCGCATCCGGCCCCGACTTCCCCGTCACCTGCACATACCGCGGGGAATTTGGCGACCCATCCCAATCCGTCCGCATGCGGATGGTCGCCCCATCCACCGGCCACAGCGCCAGCGGCCGCTGCGCATCATCCGTGTTCTCAACCTCAATCGCTCCAAATCCACCGACGATCACGTCTTCGAGCACTTGCTCCGCCAGAGACCGGAAAGAATCATCGGGATTTGGCGCGTCGAAGTTTTCCGTCAGCACCTGCATTCTCAATTCACTGTCAGCAACATCCGCCGGAGCCCGCCCCGGACGAAGCTGGATCCGCCACCGCATCCCGGCGATCCGGTCCTTGATGGTATTGATCGCCTTCCGCGCCACCGGTGTCTCCGAAAACCTCCGCAGATTGATGGGCGTCGCTTTCGGAAACGCATCCGCCCGCGGCCCGTAAGTATTCAGGATCGACGGCAGCGAAACCGTTCGCCTTTTGCCCTGTGCCTTGCCGGCTGCCAGCGACACTCCCGCGATCCGGCGCATAGCGCCGCGCAACTTCTCTGTAATATTCATGATGTTTTTTGTTTTTCAGTATTACGTAGGGACAGCCGCCTCGGCTGGCCAGTCGAGCAAACCTCGACTCAATCTCCAGATAAGCGCTCTGCTACAAAATAAAAGGGACAGCTCGTGAGCTATCCCAAAGGACCACCGGATATTTCTGAGAACTTGCCTGCTCACGCCCGCAATTCTCTCCTCGCCTGCTCCGCGATCAGCGCCATCTCTGCCGCCGCCGCAATCCTAATCGATTTCTCGGACATAGCGTTTAGGATAAATTGCATCTCGTCGCCGCTGCGATCAAGATCGTCATCCACAACCGCCGTCAAGTACGATTGCAACTGCATATCCTGATCAATCCTGTCTGCAACCTTCGGATAATGCGCCAGAACTCGCACTCCCTGGTCCATGCTGGATTTCAATGAAACCGCCTGAAAAAGTTTGATCGTTTCGCCCATCCGGTAGCCAAAGTCGAATTTGAAACCGTACTTCGCCTGCACCGCGACCGGCAGGTCTCGCACCAGTTCACCAATCCCCTCCCGGTCAAACGCGTTATGCATCCCGGCTAGTAGCTTTTGCCTTCCCGCCGGCTCGCGGACGACGCCGAACTTCGGCCGTTCGAAATATAGGCTCGCCAGCGTTTCAATCTCCCTCGCCGGATTTTCCGCAAGACACGCCTTCGTGGACGAAAGCTGAATGATGTTCGAAAGCGAATCCTTCAGCCTTCCTAACCAGACGTCGCGGTCCTTTGCTTCTCCCAACTGACGCCGAATGTCCCGCTCCAGCGCCTCCAGCATCTCGAGATCCGCTAGCGGATCCAGGCACAGCGCATGCCGCCAATCTTTCGTGAACCGCACATCGGCATACCCCGAGCCATTCGACCCAGGCTCGAGCATCACCAACCCGATATTGACGAATTCGTCCTTCACCGCGTCCGGCACATACCGCAGCAGAAAGAATTCAAGCTGTTTTAAATCAGCCATCAGGATTCAGCCATCAGCCATCAGTTCCGGTCTTCGCAGCATGAAGATACTGGACAAATCCCGTAAGCATCCGTTTGACTTCCACCACCGGTTCTGTAAGTCCCATACATTCTTCAGTTGTCACATAGCCGAGGTCTCGCGCAAGAAGAATGTGATATTCCAATTCACTCGCGGAGCCAAGCGCAACTTGAAGATATCGTGCAAAATCGCTCCTGCCGTTCTTACTACAACCCTCCGCTATGTTCGCTCCCCATAGAAGCGGCTGATCGTCGCATCTGGCTCGTGAGACCGTACAGTTCTTCACGAGGAAAACTCTTGGTGATCTTATAAACAGCCAACGTGACCTGATGGGCTTTGTGCCAAACCTTGAGCTCCCGAAAATCTCTCATAAGGTGCTTTTCCCTGATGGCTGACACCTGACGGCTTTACGCTTCTTCCAGCCATTCTGGAAACGGCTGCCGCGGAGACATTCGAAACGCCGTAATCAATTCCCGCACCATCGTCCGCCGTTCCAGCAAAATTCGCACCAACGTCCCCAGCGCGCCCCAGTCGCTGCCATACCATTCCGGTGGGATTTCCCCCGCCGCCCGCCAGATCACGTCTTCATCCATCTTCTCTATGCGCGACAGCCAGGGCTCAAACGACTCCCACCCCCGCACGTCCGCATAAACTTCGTTGCGTGCATACACTCCGCGCAGCGGATAATCCGGAAACGTCCACTCCCCCGCGTTGAAACAATATCCCTGATCAATGAACGTGACCGTGTACTTGCGCTCACGCATCCTTCTCCAGAACGCCGCCTGCCGCCCATTGGCGTTGCCCGTCCATTTATCCATCGCCAGAATGCCGGCAAAGGTCTCGCGGTTGCGGACCCGCTCCAGCATTTCTATAGGAAGGTAATCAAACACCTGCCCTTCCAGCGGACTCACCACATACCGCGATCCAAATTGCAGCCCCGCCTGGCAAGGAATCGTGCTGCCCGCCAACTGAATGTTCAACTCCGGTGTGTGCTCCACCAGCCAGTCTCCCACTTCGACGACTTCGGTCGCGGCGACGGGCAAGTCCGCTCCTTCCGCCAGCCGCGCAACTAAAAGTTCATTGGCCAGCACTCGCAAGTGTTGCGGATTATTCCGAAACTTGACGACATAGAAATGCCCGTCGGCGCAACGCATCAAGTGTCCTTGCGCCCCACCCCGCATTCTCCGTACGTGTTGGACTGCCGTCACGGCCACATTTTCCCTGTGTGGCGCGGACGCCCTGGAGCTTGCCCTGAGCGAAATCGAAGGGTCCGCGAACGCCGACGCTATACCAGACCGTCCTCCCTGTCTGTGACGAATGAACATCATGTTTTGTGTTAAAAGGTTCGTCGAAAGAGGCCTTAGGTGGCGCAGCGCTTCAGCGCCGCAATTAAGCCCTTGTTTTCAATGCGCTTTTGGCGCCTGAGGCCCTACACCTCCAGCGGCAGACTGGCCAACTCCAGCATCGCATTTCTGGAAAGCTCTCCGGTCGATGCCCGCCGCGCCGCCAATGCAATCGCCATCGCCATCACACAGTCATCATGCGTCCCGGCAATCGCGCCCGAACTCCCATCCGGATGCCGCACAAACGTTCGACACTCATTCAACAGCCGTGGGCTACGAAACAATCCCGGTTCCGTCGCCAGCACCGCCGCCAGATTCTCAATCATCGCTGGACGGCTCACCGCCGATGTCAACCATCCATCCTGCCCGCCGTCCCGATAAATGTTCGCCGATCCCCCGGCCCGCAAATTCGCCAGCACTCCGTAGCCATGATTGTTCCGCTCCACCACCAGCAGCGCCTGGTTGTACCGGTTTGCCAACTCCACTAGTTTGCCGGCCAGTTCGCGCGGCGGAAAATGTCCGTGCAGCTCGGCACATTGCATTCCTGTCCGCCGCTCAATCACCTGCGCGCAGCAATAATCGCCTTCCGAACCGCCGCCCGCCGGATCCACGCCGATCATGTATTGCTTCCCCGGCTGCGGCGGAAGCCAGATCATCAATCGTCGATTGTCGTGCATCTCCAGAGGATCCCCGGAAGCCAACGTGGCCCGCTCGATCATCTCCAGATCAAACACGCACTCTCCGGAAGCGCGAAAGCACGAAACCGGATCCTCCGCATATTCCTGCGTCGCCAATCCACGCAGTTGGGCGCGCTTCACTCGCCGCCACGCCAGTTGCTCATCCGTCAACCCGGCCCGGAAAACCAGTTCGTCTTCTTCCGGCGTGCGCTGCTGGTTCGCGAACAGCCTTGCATCCTCGCGATATTGTCCTTCATACCACCAGGGAAAAAAGTGCCGCGTGTATCCCGTCTCTTCCGCACGCTGCCACTCTTCATAGAAAACGCCGCCCGCGCCATTCGGCGTGGACTCCAGCACAATCTCTCCATGCTCCGGCACCGCCGCCCGCAACGACGCCAGCGTTTCTTCTGCATCCCGCGGCCAGCGGGCGACCTCCGAGCAATGCAAATTGTGGATGGTCATCCCGCGGCCGGCATTCGCATCTGCCGCCGTCGCCACGCGGTATTCACTGTCCAGCCGCGGAAAAACGATCTGGCGGATGTTGGCGCGTGATGTTTTTAACGCGCCCTGCTGCATCTTTTCGGGCAGGTTCTCCCAAAAACGACGCACGATCCTGAATATTTCCTCCGCCGATTCCTGATTGTGCGCCACTTGCACCGTCATCGTGCCCGGTTGCGTGATGGTCTGCACAAAAAATCGAGCCGCAACGTAAGTCGTCATTCCCAGTTGTCGCGCCTTCAGAACGATGTTCCGCTTGCCGCAGTTGTGCGAAAACTCCCGCTGCGCCCGGTTTGGCCTGAGCTGCACCAGTCCTTTGCCCTTGCTGCGGACTTTCAGCAGGCCTTCCACCAGCAAGTCGAGAACACTGGAATCGCCGGCTTCAATATGCTTTCCTCGCTTCGCCGCGCGTGCCCGTGCATCCAACCCCGTTCCCAATCGTTGCAGCAGCAAAATGTCGGCCATCCCTCGCAGCCTTCCTCGCAACTCCCGCTCAGCGCAACTCAAACAGGACTACGTCGACCCGGCATGCCGCCGTCCCCACCACATTAGGATTCAAGCTCGGATCACAGGTCTCGTTCCCGTTGCCATCGCCGAACCCGCCGTATCCCGGACTTCCGTCCGCATTCTCATTCCAATTCGTCCACGCTGTAGAGCACACCGCGTAGTCTCCGGTCTGTGCCATGAAGCAACGTGGCGTGCCATAGAATCTCGTGCCCTCGTTGCCGCTGGTGTAAAGCATGCCAAAGCGCACCGGATACCCATTGGTGTTGGGTGACGCACATGTCGCGGTCCGTCCATCGCACATCGGCAAGCCAAACAGCTCTCCCTCGTACAGGCTATTGGGCCACGTGGTCGAGCCGAAGGTGGTCACCGGCGCATAGCTGCTCACCAGCGGATATCTATAAGGCATACCCGCCGCCGCATCCGACCAGTTGTCGTGAGCGGCAAAATGACAATTCGGATTTGTGCTCGAACATCCCGAATCATTCACCGCACTCACCACCGCGGGTGACTCCGGCGGCGCTGCGTAAATAAAGTTCAGAGAGCTTGTGTTCCCCGGCTCCCGCAATTGCACCGAGTACCCATTCACTCGGTGGCCAGGGCAGTTCACCGGACACGGAATGATCTGGTAACTCGCCGATCCATTCACATCCGTGTACCAGAAGTGCGGAGGACTATTGAATCCCAGATTGAGAGAAATCGCCGTATTGTCGATCACCATCGGATTGCCGCTCAGGTCCATCTTCACATTGTGCGTGGAGAATCCGGATGTGGCCTGCAATCCCGTGTATGCCACCGTGTAACCCGCAGCCAGCGTGCTGATCGTTGTCGCCGTGGCCGTTCCCTGTACCGCCTCGGCAACAATGGAAGCTGGTCCCACACTCGTATCGCTAAGACTGGTCCCGGTATTGCTATAGATTCGTGTGTCCCGCCCATTGCGATACAGGTCATAGACCACTCCTGAGCTCGTCGAAGCCGTCCAGGAAATGCTGATTGCATTCGATCCCGAGCCGACCGGGGCCTGCGTCTGCACCGTGCAGCCCACATCCGTCGAGGCAAAGCTGAGCGCAGTCGTCCTTACCACCACCGAATATGTGTAGCTGTAATTATTCGGAGGCCCCGGATTCGCCGCCGCGCAAGTCAACCCGGTTACCGCCGCCGGCGCCTGGTCCACGGTTTGTCGCGTCGGCGTGCAGCCTGGACTGGCAGTGTTGTCGCACATGTAGACGTTGTATCCCGTCGGCGCAATCGTCACTCCCGGGGGCTGGGACGCCGAAGGAGGCGTGCCGGGCGCAGTCAGCGCAATTGATCCTTGCCCCGTGCTCAGGCTCACCAGCGTTAGCCCCGATCCATCGCTTTCGCCGATATCGCCCCCACCCAGGCTGGTGCCGTTTCTCAGCGTGTACGCATACTGCACCGCATACTGATGTCCGCTGGTGAGGCTTCCGCCGCTCGCCGCCGTTGCCGTTGGCGCAGCCGGCGGCCCCAGCTTGAAGTCTCCCGCATTTCCCGCTGTCGTCACCGAGGTCTCTGTGGGATTGTTCCAGTCCTGCGACGTTGCCATACGCCGCAAATCCAGCCACTTGCATCCTTTATTAAGGTCGTACACAACGATCAGTCCGCCTTCATCTTGCAATCCGTTAAATGTCCGCACCTCCGCCGTAAAACGCGTGTCATTGCCGCTGACCGCGAAGTTTCCAAACTGCGTCCACGGGGTCATCATCGTTCCCAGACAGCTCGATGCTGCCAGGTTCACGCCACTCGCGCCCGCGGTTGGCCAGTTCGGATCAATTGCGATCGTCCATGGTGTCCCCTCCGCAATCACCCAGCGCTCAATGTGGTGCGTATTGCTGTTGAACACATACAGGGCATAGTTGTCGCTTACGCCATCGATTACCGTGTTGGTGGTGCCGAATTCCGACGCGCCCGGCACCGCGCCTGCACCTGAAAGTTGTAGTTGCGCCGCATTGCAGCTGCTCGACCCCGTGGCACACGCGCTGCTCTGCCAGGTGCTCTTATTAAAAGAGAATAATGTAGGATTGCTTTTCTCCAGCACCGCGAAGATGGTCCCGTCCCAGTTCGTCTGCGTGTTCTCCGCCGAGGAGTCGGTAAAAAAACTGTAACCGTGATGGCTTGAGTTGGGGTCGGTCTGAAAATCCGTGAGCCGCAACATGCGATTGCCGTTATAAAACGAATCACTCGCAACCACCCCCGCGCCCAGACTCCCACCCCAGCACTGCGATCCCCCGCAGGACGTCGCTTGTCCCGGAGCCGCCAGCAGCGGCGGATGCTTCGGCCCGGTATTATTCGGATCGGCCAGCGGATGAATCGTCGTATCGATCCGCGAGCACAAGTAGCCCGGCGGACCACACATCCCTCCCGTGACGTTCCCGCTTCCCCACGTCGCCGGTCCCCCGTTCGTCCAGCTCCCCGTCGAAACAGCTTGTCCCCAGACAGCCGTCGCCGCCAATAACAGTACGAAAAGTTTCATAGAACATCTCTGCTCGCCTAGGGACAGCCGCCTCGGCTGTCCGCGGAGCGCAGCTCCGCGCCTTTGTGAATGCACATCAAAAAACAAGTGCGGCCAAACCAAAAACCAAATCAAGCCCAGCGCCCAAAGCCCAGCGCCTAGAGCCTACCCCCTGCTACTTCGTCATCCCCAAATACTCCGGCACCAACGCAAACGGTCCCATCTCCCACCCGGCCCCAAACAGCGTCTGGTCGTTTCCCATCAAGTCGTACTTGTATTCGCTTGTCAGTGGGGCGCCCTCGTCGACGGTTGGCGATACTTGCGTCGGACGCACATCAATGTCCTGCCCGGAGCTCGCATCCGCATAGTAAGTCGTGCCCGCATTCTGCTGCGTCCCTTCGAGATAATTCACCAGCTGCGTGTTGGTCATCAGCGTCGCTCCCGACGATTTCAGCGTATCCAGCATCATTCCCACTTGCGACGGCGTCAGCTCATTCCAATGCCAGAAAATTCCAATCGGCACTCCCCACACCGCCGACTTGAACACCAGCGCCCGAAATCGGTTCGCAAACTGCTGGTCCGTCAGATTCTGAAAATACGGCACCATCCCCTGGCTCAAAATATTCTGCACATCCACGCCGCTCGCCAGCACCGTCCCCGCATTCGGCGACGGCTGCATGGTTCCCGATCCCCGCGACCCGGCGAATCCCGCCGCCACCGCAATCGCTTCCGTCGAAGTATCCTCATAACTTCCGGGATACACATAGACCCAGCTCCCCGGAATCGTCGCCGCTACTTCATTCGAATAACCCGACTCGCCCGACCCATTCACTCCCGTCACCACGTAATACCAAACCTGCTGCGGATTCACCGCATCGTCCACATAAGTAGGACTACTCAAGCCGCTCGCAATCTTCGTATACGGCCCGCCACTCGTTGCCGACCGATACGCGTTGTAGCTGGTCACGCCGGATTCGCTAGTCCAGGTCAGCGTCGCCGAATGGCTGCCGCCAATCCCCGTGAGATTGGCATTCATCCACGCCTTCGCCCAATTCATCTCATCCGTCATCAGCCGCGTCTTGTCCATAAGCACCAGGTACGGCGCGCTCTTGATGTCCTGCGCCGTCACGTCGGCCAGGTCTTCGCTCTTCACCGCCGTCTTCATATTCGGATCTTCGGTCACCGCGAACACGCCACGCTGATTAAGCGTCGCAACAATTCCGCCCAACGTATCCAGCCCCGTCGAAGTCTGCCCCGGCGCGGCCGCGGTCAGGCTCCAGCTCACCTGCGCATTCGCGTCTCCCGGTGCGGAAATCGTCAGCTGCTTGTTCGCGATCGAAAGCGTCACGCTCGATGCCGCCGTCCCCGTGTACTGAATCGTGAATCCATTCAGATACACAAAGTACTGGTGCGAAACCGAGTGGCAATTCACATCCCACCCCGCATTGATCCAGCTCTGAAACGTCCCGACCAGTTGATTTGACAGATCGTATCCCGTGACCACGGCAATGCTCAGTGGCACGCCTTTCGTCTGAAACATCGGCAACAGCGGCTCAATGTATTCCGCCTGGCCCATCCAGCAGCGCCGGATCGTCGAACGTCAGCGTAATCCGCGCCGGATACTGCAAAAAACCCCGCACATTCGGCGGCGTGTCCGGTGCCAGATTATTTCCCCCATTGATCGGTCCCGGCGTCCCCGTAACATCCGTCGAAATTCCAGTCGCCAGGTTGTTCGCGTAAAAATGACAGTACGAATATGTCACCGCCCCGGTGTTGTCCATCAATCCGTAAGTCCGATTCGCATAGGCCCGGCAATTTTTCAACTCAATCGCAGTCGGCGTCCCATCAAACCGGTAGCCAACATAGTTTCGATGAGCATCGCTGTTGTAAATATGAATGTCGCTTGGCGTCCCCGAGGCATGCACATAAAATCCAATCGGCACCGTCGCATTCGGTACCTTGCTGTCCGCCATCAAATTCGCCAGCCAGATGTGGTCGCTCGCCCCCTGCACTTGCACGCCGTATCCGTCATACCAATCCAGCTTGATGTGCTGGATCTCAACGTAGCTGACGCCATTGATATTGATCAGCGACTGTCCGCTCAAAATCATCGGCGTCACCGATCCAAAATGCGTCACCGGATTCCCGCTCGCCGACCACACAAACAAATTCTGCGCTACCGGGTCGTAATACCAGTCCCGGTCATGCCCCAGCAGATTCTGCGCGCTCTGCGAATTTCCCCACATGGTGCCGAACTGCACAAACTTCAGTTGTGAAATCGCCTGCGCCGCGCTCAACCCAATTTGCCAGACATTTCCGTAAGTGTTCGTCCACTGCCCGGCCGTCGTCGCGTAATATCCCGTAAACTCCGGCGGCCGTCCATTGCCATAAGCATCAAACTTGATCACGTTCCCCGCCGTCCCGCTCGAAGGCGGCGTCAGCCACTCGTTCCAAACTCCGTCGCGCTTGAACAGCACCACATCCCCTGGCTGAAACGTCGAGATCCCCACTTTCAGCAGCGTCCGCCACGGCGTCTGTATCGTCAGCCCGTCGTTCCCATTGCTCCCCGCCGGATCCACGTAGTACGTCGTCGCCGCAGCATGTGCCACGAGCACGGCGATACAAAGCGCAATTCGGATTGTCCTAAGAAATATCTTCATTGTTATTGTGGTCTTGCTGAGAGCTGATGGCTGAAAGCTGACAGCTGCTTTTAATGCACCGACCAAGTCGGCACCGTCGTCGCCGTATAAGAATCCGAAGGAACCGTAATCGTGCTCGGCAGCGTTCCCCCCGCCGTCACGCTTTCGCTGATGTTGCCCGCGTACGTCAACCCGGCGCCGCTATTGCCGCCTTCCAGCACCGCGCACGAACTGGCGCAGCTGGTGGTCAGTGCAACGTAGTATTTCCCTGGCGGAAGCTGCGCGCTCGCCGTCCAACTCAGGGTCTTCCATCCCACCGACGCCGCAAACGTCGTCCCTGCGGTCGAGCCGATGTGCGCCACCACGGTTCCGGCGCTGTTCACCACTCCAATGTCGTATGTGTTCGAGGTGTTGTCCGCGGTGGTGACGTCGTAAGTCACCTGCGTCGTGGATAAATTGCAGTACAGCACCACGCCCCACAGCGCCGCCTTGTTCGCCGTGGTGGTGAAACTCACCGTGCTGGCCGCGTTCGGTGTTGTAAACCAAATCGGACAAGTCTGCGCCTGCACATAAGCCGTGGTCGCGATCTTGGTCGAGTTGTCGGAACTCGCCGGCGTCGGTGCAGCCGGCGTGCCCGTAAATGTCGGCGAAGCCAGCGGCGCAGCGCCCGTCACCTGGCTCACGCTATAATCCCCGCTGCTCGCCGCTACCGCTCCCGTCCGCCCAAACACCGACGACACCGCTCCGCTCCCTCCCGCCTGCGCTTCTCCTCCGCCCAACATGACATACGTCCCCGCACTCGCATTGGTCGAGAGCACGCGCCCCAATATCTGCCCTCCCGACGGATAGCTCGATCCCGCATCGTGACAATCCGCGGCGTTGCTCGAACTGATCTGCACGTAATCCCCGGACGTCGTCGCCCCGTCAAAACTACAGCTGACGTATCCTTTATAGGCAATCACTGCATTTCCCGACGTCCCCGACCCTCCCACCACCACGCCCAGCGCGCCATTCGTGTCCGAAGTCGTCACTTTCACCGCGCACGGCGGATTCGCCCCATTCAGCTTCGCCAGGAAATTCAACCCGGTTCCCGTCGTCCCGTCATTGCACATCTCGAGCGTCTGCGCCCCGCTGGTGCTGAGGTCAAACGAACTCGCCGCATAAATCGTCTTGGGACGAAACGTCGTGCTCCCGATGTTGAACGAATTGTCGGTGAACGGCTTCAGCGTGGATCCCGTATCAATTGCCCATCGAATATTCGATCCAATCCAGAACCCCAGTCCGCGCTGCTGCGTGCCGGTTCCATTGTTCTCGTTCTTTACCACGAAATATCCGTCCGTCGCATCCCACGCGAGCCCGGTGCGTTCCCACGTCGTCGAGTTCGTCCACGTTCCATAAACCCGCAGCGCCTGCGGATTCGACCCATTCACTTCCTCAAACGTGTTGGACGGATTCGTGCCGCCCGAATCCTGATTGAACACATTCGTCAGCCCCAACTGCACCGCCTGCCCGTTATTGCTGATCACTTTCGGGCAATGACAGGTGGAATCAAACCAGAACAACCCATAATTGGCGATGCCCGTCGGCGGAGTCGTTTCCGCCAGTTGCAAAACATCCGCCGTGCTGCAATTCGCATTCCCGTTGGCCGCGATCCCGGTGGCAAAACTTCCATTGCACTGCGCCGGAGTCGCCGCCAGTTGCGTTGCCGTGCTCGCATTGGCCGCAATGTTCCCGGAACCATCAATCGTCGCCACATTCAGCACCGCCCCGCCGTTTTCGGAAACTTGCAACACTCCGCTCGCCCCAAACCCAATCAGCGACTTCCCCGCAGCCGCCGGACTCAGCGTCCCATAACTTCCCGTCAAGCTCCAGGCCCCGGTACCGGTCGAGACAAAAGAATTCGCCTGCACCGTTCCGCTCACTGTCAGCCCACCATCCATCTGCACGTTCGTCTTAAATTCTTTCAGTCCCGCCGTGAGCCGCTCCAGCCAATTCGTTCCATCGCCCACATTCCCAATGTAATTCGACAACGAAACCGGCGCGCCCAGACTGATCCCAATGTGCGCCGGGTTTCCATCACCTTGGTCATATCCCACAAACGCATCGTTCGCATCGTTCGTCGGACGATTATTCGCCGTCGCAATCGTTTTCTGAAAATTCGAATCCGAAAGCGTAATGATGTGCCCCGGCCCAGTCCCCAGCGTGGGAAAGTTCAGCCGCCCTTTCAGATTTGTCTTCAACCCGGCGTCCGCGTTCGGCTTTACCGCCAGCAGAAACGCGCCCTGTTCCGCCAATGCCGAAGGCGCCATCGCCGAATAGCAACTCAGCCACAGCGGCGTCCAACCGGCCAGAGAGTCGCAACTGGTCGAAATCACCGCCGGCGCAGCCGTCCCATGCACCGCCACCACATTGCTCGGCACAGTCTGGAGCCAGGCCCGCGCCGCATTCAGAACGCTTCCGGAATCCGCGTTCCCGCCCAGCACCAGATTTCCCGGCCAGTAGTCCAGCAAGGGAAAATAACTCGGCACCGCCACCGTGTAGGAAGTCAGCGCCGCCTGCGTATCGGTAAACGTGCAAACTCCGTTGCTGCAAGCCGACGCCCGCGTGACTCCCGCGATCACCGCATAATTCCCCGTTCCATACGGCGCCTGCTCACGTGCCGTCGTGGGTGCCAGCACTCGCAATAAATCAAACGTGGCCGCGCCCGCGATGTCCGCCGTCGTTACCGATATATTTCCCGATCCATTGGTCAGCGCTCTTCCTGCGTACAAAGGATTCGAAGCTCCATAGGTCGTATTCTGGGCCACAATGTAATAGCGATAGTCCGTGGTCCCGGTGTTGGCGAACAGTGGGACCGCCCCCGTCGGCGCTTCCCCGCCATCGATCTTCACCGCCGAACCTTGCGCGATCACGCCCGCTTCACCTATGTTTCCCGCGGGATTGGTGCAGCTCCCCACTTCCTCATACGCATTCTCAATCTCGAATCCGCCAAACCCGCCGCGCTTGGTGCCCGCCCGCACCCCATACTGCGCGAATCCCTGGATTACACTGTCGGAAATCCGCAACGTGTTTCCCGACTGCCAGTCAACGCCGTTCCCCGCGCACTGCAACGCAATGTTCAGATGCTTCAACCACCCCACTGCGGAATAAGTATTGAATGGCCCCGGCGCATACACCACCGGATTGCACACCGTCGAGTTGCACAGCACTCCATAATTTCCGGTCGTCGAACCCAATGTCGTATCGAGTCCGTCGAGCAAAAATGCCTGGTCATTGTCCACTTGCACGTAGCTGCTGAAGGTTCCGTTCGTCACGCCCACTCGGGTAGCCACATTGAAGAGACGGGTCTTCTGCGCGTTCACCTCGATGAATGGCTTCTGTCCGTTCGCCACCATCGGACGTCCCCGCGGATTGATCAGCGTGATGTCGTCGAAACTGCCTGAGGCGGAAGGATCGCCCGCAAAAATGCAGGTGTCCACCATCCAGCACTCCACAATCGATCCCGAAAAATCCACCGTAATGTTGGACGAACGAATCGAAACCCGCGCATACGCCTTGAATTCTCCCGGCGGCACAATCACTTTGCCCGCTTGCGAACTGCCCGTGGGATTGGTTGGTGTGATCCGCGCCGCAATCAACGCTTCCTGCAATCCGCCCGACGCGCTGCTGACGGTGTATCCCGCCGCATGCGCAACCGCAGTCGTGAATTGCAGCGTTCCCGCCTGCCCGTTCCCCGCGCAGGTCCCGCCGGTCACCAGCACCGCTTCTGGTGTCCCCGTTCCCGAAACGTACACATAATATTGCGGTTCCGATCCGGTGACTCCCGCCGCGCACGCGGTCAAGCTGACCGTCGCCGCTCCCGCCGAAGTAAGATTCGCCGACGGCGATTGTGACCATGTGAAATCCGTCGCGTACTTCACTGCCTGCATTCCCGCCGTCACTCCCCCGCCCGCTGCCGGAGCATATTCACCAAGCGACGAACTATAAGTGAGCACCTGGTTCGAAGACGGCGACGTCGTGGCCACCGGCACACCTTGGATCGAAACTGCGTTACTGCTCGACCCACAACCGCCCCAGGTCGAATCCCCGTGCAGGCAAACCGTGTTGTTCGCCGTCCCACTTCCCAGCTCGGACGTCGGCACTGCCCCACTCGTCAAATCCGCCTTCGCCGCTAAACCCACATCCACGTAGTGCTTGGTGGAACTCTGATTCGTCGCCACCGGATCCGCCGGCAGCGTCAACGGCCCCGTCATGGTGCCTCCCGCCAGAGGCACATACGATCCGCTGCCCACATTTCCGACCGCACTGTCCACGTACGCCTTGTTCGCCGCATCGGTCGTATGCACAGGCGTAGGCAGGCTGGGCGCAACCGAAAATTGCTTCACCCCACTAATAGTTTCCGCCCCCGCCAAATGTACGACTGCGGAATCATTTGCTTTCGGTGCCACCGCCGCGTTCACGTATTGCTGCGTGGCAAGCTGCGATACCACTCCGCCCGATCCCGGCGTCGTCCGCACCACCGCAATCGTCGTCGGCGAAGTCGTCGGCACCGCCCAGAATTCGGTCTTGGCCGTGCCATCGTTCAACTGGTAGACCACGGTGTAGAAGGTTCCCGACGGCGTCGCCCCAACGTTGGGAGCCAGTTGTACCGAGAGCGCCCCGCCCGCGCCTAGAGTCACGCTAGTCGTTCCCGCCGCCACGGCCTGTCCCGCTGCCGTGCTGAACTCCGGCCAGGAAATCAGCAATGTTCCTCCTGCCGGCGTTCCATCTGCCCTGTACACGGTATCGCTAATCGTGGTCAGCGTGACCGACTGCGCAAACAACCCAGCCGCGATCAACATCAGCAACACCAGCCAATAAAAAAGCCGCCCCGGGGGGCGGCGTGCGGCGTCGTACATGATTCCTCCAAATACTAACTCGGGCTCTAAGCTTTAGGCGCTAGGCTCCAAGCGCAGAATTCTAGGCGCTGGTTTCTACAGAGTATGATTCTGGGTGGAGCGGCGCTTCTAGCGCTGCGATAAAGTCCTAGCCTGACTCCGCGCTTCAGCGCCTCAAGCACGATTTGCTTGAGATTACGCCTAGCGCCCAGAGCCTAGCGCTGATTTCTAACGCCCAGCGCCTAAAGCCTGCTTTTGCTCCGTTTTCAAAAACCTCTGCACACTCTCGACGTACACATCGGCGAAATCGACCACCGGACGCCGGGTCTCAATCAATTGCATACCCGCTTCCACGGTCCAGCCCAGCGATGTAAGCACAGCCAACGCCATCATCGGCGCACGGTGAATTCCCGCCGCGCAATGGATCAGCAACTTGGTGTCGTCCTCACTCAAAGCCTCAATCGCAAACTCCACTCCGCGCCGGAAGACCTCCGGAGGCTTGGGCTGGAAATCATCATCGATCGCGTTCCACAGCACTTTGATTCCGAACGGCTCGGCCAACGCGGTGTCGTCAAATTCTAACTGCATGTCGATGATGTGCGTCACTCCGGCGCGCGCCACTTTCGCCATGGTCTCCGCCGTCCAAATTCCGCCACCGACCGCGATCCGGCCGGTCACCCAGGTCATATCCATGATGAAGTCCAGTTTGGTAAGCTTCCGCATCGCGCGAAAATGTCTGCGCCGCTTCGCGGTCACTGACTTCATTCTAAGGCATCATTCCCGCCTGCTGCTGGATCGGTCCCGGTATCTTTGGTAACCGGATCGTCCTGCTTTCTCTCGACCGGGGTAACGTCTTCGGGAAACCCCAATCGCCGCAGCAGCGTGCGGGACAGCGAGTCTTCCCCCGGCCTCTCTTCCGCCCCAGGCGCGGGATACAGCCCGATCATCTCAAACAAGTACTTCAACGCCAGGTAATGCCCCTTCTCCACTTCCGCGATCGTGGTCTCCACCATCCCAACTGCTTCGTTCCCCACCAGATTCGTGATCTGCTCTCGGATGGCCCCCAGGTCCGCCGGCTTGCGCGCCCCTTTTCCGGGCGCCACTCGCTGCGACATCTTGCTTGCCGTCTTTGCCTTGGCTCTCTTCATGTTCCCAGCGACCACGCCCACTCTTGTCATTTCGAGCGAAGCGAGAATTCTGCTTTCTGATTCTCACCACCGGCTCAATTCACATCTAAATTCAGCATAGCAATCCATGCGGGGGAAATGGGCCACCGAACCATCGCCTTTATTTCCTCTGCGCTGAATGACTTGCAAAACTTCTCCGCTTCTCTCCCTCTTGACAGGATTTTCTTGCCGGCGAATCCTGTCCCGGCAGCCGGGTCAGCAGCCCTCCCGCCAGGAAATTTTCGCTCAGCCGGTCCAACGCCTCCGGAAACCGCCGCCCCACCGTGCGCCGCCCGCATTGCAGCAGCCGGGCCGCTTCTTCCTGCGTGTACTCCTGTAGCACAATGCGTCCAATCAGCTTCTTATCAAACGCATTCAGCCGTTCCAGGCTGCGCTCCACGTCATGCACGAAGATCACCGCATCCTCGAATGTGGAGACCCGGTAGGAAGTCACGTGGGTGCGAAAGAACTCGCGCCCCAACAGCGACGGTAGCCGTCCCACCTCGATCGAAATCCGCAAGTACCGCCTCAACATGCCGACCGTGCGGTCCCGGTACAGCCATAGATCAGGGTCTACGCTGGACGTGCTATTGATCACCGCCGCCACCGGCACGGTCACCGCGATCACCGGTTGCGGCGAAGTTGCGTTTTTTATCAATGCAATCACCGTCATGCCTTGCCCCCTTGTCCGCACAGCACCACCAGGCGCGGGCCGGCAGGGACTCTATCCGTGTTGTGGTTCACCGGCAGGCGGGGAGCGGTTTTTTTCTTTCGGGGCAGCGCCACATCCGCCATCTCAATGGCGCACGAAGCGCAATAAACTTCTTCCGAACCCGACGGACGCACCCACAAGCCGCCGCAGCGTTCGCAATATTTCAGTTCCAACAGAATTGCGGTTTGCCCTTCGACTTCCATAATTGCCTCCAAATCAGCTTTCGAGCTGTCAGCTTTCAGAAAACCGGCCCTTTGGCTGAAAGCTGATAGCTGAGAGCTGACAGCTAAATAAAAAGGCCCTGCGCCGATTGCTCGGTCACAGGGCCCGTTTTTGTTACGGAGTGCCTGAGTGAGATATTTAGTTATGAGTGCTCTTCAGCCCTCCGGCCCCCGGCCGGATGGGTCCCTAACTCGCCTGGCGGAAGTAGCCCTCCTCATAGCCGGATTTCAGCACCCGGCCGTTCTGCACCACCACGCTGACCCGGCCCGTAAAATGGAGCTGTCCCAAAAGCTGCTCCATCGAGGAAGACAGCACTTCGGCGGAACGCACCTTGCGGCGGAACTCCACGAAGCCGGTCTCCTCGCTGTCGGATTGTCGATTGCTCTCCATCGTGTATTTCCTGTGAAGCAAATTGAGTTATAGCAAGGCGCTCATCGTATAGCTCCGCGGGTTAGCCCGTCAATGAATTTATATTTGCTTGCAGATGTTGGACTTGCATTGTGATTAGCGCAAAGTGATAGTATGCAGCGGGCATATTGGCTGTGGAAATCGCGCGTTTCCCGCCTTTTTTCTGTGCGAAAGGCAATTTCTTTCAGATGTTGCGCCTGATTTATCAATAGCAAATCGCTATAGCGCGTTGTATACTCCCGCCATGAAATTCAAAGTCTTGCAGGACAATCTGCGGAAAACCCTGTGGGGGCGCATTGAAGAAGGGGACTTGACCGGCCTGCGGCTGGCCAAGGAAACGGGGTTCAAGCAGGCGCACATTTCCAACTTCCTCAATCGCAAGCGCGGCCTCAGCATCGAGGGCATGGACAAAGTATTGAAAGTGCAGCGCCTTTCCGTCCTCGACCTGCTCGACCCCGGCGAAGTCAACAAGCGCGCCAGCATTCTGCCTCCCAGCGACGACGAATTTGAAAACGTGCTCCTGGTCAGCGATAAGATCGCCGCCACCGTTCCCCTGGTCATGAGCATGAGCGTGAAGGAGATCCTGAAGTTCAAGAAGAGTTTTCTCCGCGGCCTGCGCCCGGAAATGGAGGGCGATCGCGACGCCTGGGAACGCTTCGTGCTCATCAAGGCCGATGCCCGCGAAGGCATGAGCATGTATCCCCGGCTGCTGCCCGGGGCCACCGTCCTGATTGACCGGCACTACAACTCGCTCAAGCCTTACCGTAAAGGCGAATCCAACATGTACGCCGTCAACAAGAACGGTACGCTCACCATCAAGTACGTGGAGCTGGCCGGCAAGCACCTGGTGCTGCGCCCGCACAACCAAACGTATCCCGTGGAAGTGATGGCCATGGAAGAAGGAAAAAAGGCACACGACTACCTGATCGGACGCGTGTGCCACGTGGGCATCGAAACCTAATTACAAATCCTTCAGGTCCGCTTGCAACGCCGCCAAGTCGAAGCCATTCGGAGCTTTCTTCGTTTTGTTCAGGTAATCGCTGCTGATGATGGCATAAGCCTCATCGCAATAGGCCTCCCAGAAGGGCCAGGTCATGCGCAGCAATTGTCCCCAGGTGACGACCGTAAGTCCCTGCGCATCATAGCTGACCACCGGAACCGCGTGCCCACCCCAGGAACCGGGCGCGCCCGGTCCGGAAGTCCCTTGCGGCGGGACCGCCCAGATTTTCTGCCCCTGCGCGCTGACGGGAAGCTGCAAACCGATATAACAGCCTTCGAAAATGTAGACCGCGTCCATCACATGGGTGTGATTGGACGGTTCCAGGGCCACGAAAGCGCCTATCTTGTGGCGCGCGACCCCGGTCTTGCGCCAGTAGTTCAGGACATCGAGTTCGGCAGCGCCGTTGTCATTGGCGCCGGTTTTCGGGTTGTAGCCGGTGATGGCGGAATAAGCCGCCACGATCTGCGGGTCGGTGGGGGTAAACATCTTGGGCTGGGCAAGCGACGTCCATTCCATGATGAGGTGTCCGGCGGCGGCGCAAGTGCAGTCCCCGATTTTGTCGTTCCCCATCATTCCCCAATTTGCTCCCACTTTGCCGGAGAGGTCCACACTCGGGGGCGGCGCGGGAAGCGCGGCGGTCGCATAGTTCGCCATCAACAGGGTCCGGGGATCGTGCCGGACCGCCAATTTGCCAAGTTTTACTTTGCTGGTTTGAGGCATTGCCACTTTCTCCTTGAGTTTTTTTGGGATTTTGATTCTTTAAGGTTCTGGAAAGTCATGCCATCACGGGCCCTACTTCGGCCACGCGAACTTGCAGAATTTCCAAAGGATTTGGCCAGACCAGCAGAGACAATGGGGAGCAGCGAAAGCCAATCTAACCCGGCCGCGACGCGCTCGGTTTATGAATCTGACTTTGTTCCGAAAAACGAACAAGGCATCGGCGAAATGGCTAGTGGCACAGTTTTGAGAAAAGGTTCGTATCAGGGCATCGCTTCAGCGATGCCGTCAAGCGGCACAATTCTGAACGGCTTCAGCCGCTGAGGCTCGGGCTGCGGACTCTTCGGATCGCATCGAAAGGATGCCAGACGCAAATCCGCTCTGGCGCCTGGACGAAGCGACCTGTGAGAGTTTTGCTGAGGGGAGTTCTGTGGTCAACGTGCAACGGACAGCTCACTCTTGGAGTTCTTATGCGGCAACCTGTTTTCTCAGCACCACCGGCACTTCATTGCCCTTCGCTGCGAGAGCGCGGACGCCGGAGGCCAGGCAAATCACGAACAACGCCACGCTAATTTCAAACAGGTTGCGCTGGCTCACGTGGATAGCGAGAAAAAACGACTTCCCAATGTTGTAGTGGAACAGCGCCCCCGAAAGCAATGAAATCCAACCGAGATAGTAGGTAACTCTAGCCGCTAACTGTAGACGATCAAAGTGGCCCATGGTGGTATCCTCCAAAGTTCCTGACTGAGTCGAACGGGTCTTCGAGAACACCGCCAAATACACGCTTCCCTGCGGTCGTCCCCAAAGCCGAGAGGCATTTTACACCCGATGTCCAGCCCCAAGCCGTTCCCAGGGGCTGAAATAACGATTTCCCCCCCTAGGGATCGCGGGCGAGGGCCGTTTCCAGCAGGGATGAGGCTTGCTCCAGGAGGTCTAACTCTTGATTGGTCAATGATTTGAGATGACTGGCCAGCGCCTGGATGCGGCGTTTGCGGGCCTCGTGCAGCAGCCGCGTGCCCTTGGCAGTGGCGGCGATGCTGACCCGGCGGGCATCTTTGAGGTCGGGAACGCGTTCGGCCAGGCCGCTTTTTTCCAATCCGGTGACAATGCGAGTCATGGTGGGAGGCTTAACCTGCTCGGCTGCTGCGAGTTCACCAAGTGTCATCGGTCCAGCGAAAACCAGAACCGATAGAGCAGACAGCCGGGCCGGCCCCTCGCCGCTGGCGGTGTCCTGCTTCCGCACCAGCCGCAACAGATGGATGGCCGTGGAATGCAGGCGGTTGGCGATGAGTTCCACATCCCCTTCAGCCAAATTCTGGGCGGGCGGTTTTTTCTGCTTGCTTTCCTTCATGAAATATAGTTAGCTATGCTAATCAATTGCCGTTGGAGGTAAGCAGAAATGAACGCCGCCGCTGCAAACATCGGAATCACCCGTCTTGGCCAGGTGGCCATCCATGCCCACGACATCGATCGTGCCACTGCATTCTACCGGGACAAACTCGGTCTGCCTCTGTTATTTAGCGCCGGCCAGTTGGCTTTCTTCGACTGCGGCGGAGTGCGCCTGATGCTGACCCTTCCGGAGAAGCCGGAGTTTGATCATCCCAGTTCGATTCTTTACTTTAGCGTCCCGGACATCGCGGCCGCACACCGCCAGATGCTGGCGTCAGGAGTGAACTTTGAAGACGAGCCCCACTTGATCGCCAAGATGCCGACCCACGATTTGTGGATGACCTTCTTTCGGGACACGGAAAACAATCTGCTGGGTTTGATGAGTGAGGTGGCGCGGGCGGCGTAGGTCTTGGGTTCGGATTCGCAAAAAGCGCCACGGATTTACGCTGATCTGCGCAGATCAATTCGCCAAAGAGAAAAATCCGCGTAAATCCGCGAAGATCCGTGGCCAAAACCAAAGCCCCCTTGCACAATCGCCCCGGCAGGAGCAGAATGTGCCGGATCGAGATTGGGAGGGAACAATGTCTGCACAAACACTGGCCGCAACCTTGCGGCAAGCTTCTACGTGGTCAATCGTATGGGGAGTTCTGTTGGTGATGTTCGGGGCGCTGGCCATCGGCTCGCCTTTCATCGCTGCCGTGACCGTGAGTACATTCATCGCCTGGCTGATTATTTTTGGCGGCGTGGTGCACCTGGTGCTGGCGTTTCATGCCCATCGCGGCGCCGGAAGCCTGCTCGGTAAGTTGCTGGTGGGGCTGGCCTACGTGGTCATTGGCGGCTATACGCTGCTGCATCCGCTGCTGGCAGTGGCGACGTTGACCTTGCTGCTGGGTGCTCTGTTTATCATCGAGGGGGTGCTCAACGTGATGATGTTTTTCCAGCTGCGTCCGGCGCGCGGATCGGGCTGGATGCTGCTCGACGGCGTGGTCACTCTGGTCTTAGCTGGGTTGATCCTGGGCCACTTTCCATCGAGTTCGCTGTGGGCGATTGGCACCCTGGTGGGTGTCAGCCTGATTTTCAGCGGAGTCACGCGAATCATGATGTCGCTGGCGGTGCGTAAGGGCGTCAGCTACATGGCGGAGAAGCCGGCGGACAAGGCGGCGTAGAGCAATACTTTCGACTAAGCACCAGCTACGGTTGTCTAGGGGTGAGAGTGTGTCTGAGGAACAGATAGTTAAGCTTTTGGAAGAAATCAGAGACTTACAGAAGCTACATGTGGAGAACTACAAAGATGCGCTCAAGAATCAAATGGAGGCGATTGACCTCCAGAAGCGAGGGATGCGCCGTCAGAGGGTGATATCCCTAGTTCTTGGTGGTTTGCTTGTGGCTTTCTTGATCCTCTTGGCTTGGTCTTCGCGCTCTGCGGGAGGCTAGTCACAAGCAACACAAAATTAGATAACTACAGAAATTTCCACGCCTTCAGCACCCGCCCCTCTCTGCTATCATCGTTGTTCCGCCGGATTTTATCTTGATATGGACGACGACTTCGAAGACGAAGAAATTCCTACGATGAGTCGGAGTTCCTCGGAGGCATACATGGAAGAAGGACCCAGCAGTTCGACACATTCCCGCCGCAACGAAGATATCGCACTCGATCTGATGAAGTTTGTTGCCATGACCACCGGCTATGGCCGCACTACGTCTTCCGGCGTGGGTTTCCAGGGCACGGGCGCGGCCTCGAAACCCGAAGAGTATGCCACGCATCTGCTTGAACTGTATGGAAAATGCCTGGCGACGGTGGGCGGGAAAAAGTAATATTTATTGAGGAATAGCGCGATGAAGGACTCACCGACGAAGCAGCTCACCGGGTTTGCTCCCATTGTCATGTCGTTGCTGGCCTTGGCGGTGCTGGTGGAAGGCGTCTTCGAGTTTGGACATCACCCGCCCGCAGACGAAGGCTGGCAGGCACATATCTTTCAGATATTGATGGTCGTCCAGCTGCCGATCATTCTCTTGTTCATCATCAACAGCTGGCGGTCGTTGAAACAAAACCTCCCGGTCCTGGGGGCGCAGGTGTTCTTCTTTTTGCTGGCCTTGGGCGCCCTGCGTGTTTCCGGCTACTGAGATCTGTCATCCTGAGCGCAATGCGAATTGCGCGAAGCGCAGTTCGCGTGGAGTCGAAGGACCCCTATGCTCTGTATGGATCTCCGTGGAAGAGCGGCGCTTCAGCGCCGCGTAAGTCAAATGCGATCTTGAACGCGGGCCTGGAAGGCCCGCTCTTCCACGGTAGCGTCAATCGGATCCCATGACAGAGGCCGAGCGCCCAGAGCCTAAAACCCAGAGCCGATGTCAGGCGAAGCATCCACTGCGCTCAGGATGACAGATGGTTAGTGGATGGTTGAAGCGGTTCCCCCATCGCTCGGTGGCGTGTAGTTGATCCCCAATTGATCAAACAAGAAGCTGAAAAAGTCGGCGTCCTGCTCGATTTCTTCGTCGAGGGCGGTGCCGATGCCGTGCCCGGCACTCGCGGTGGTGCGCAACAGGATGGGATGATCGGAGCGGTTCGCCGCCTGCAAGCGAGCGATCATCTTGCGGGAGTTGAGCGGGTTGACCCGATGGTCGTTGTCGCCGGTCAGAAACAGGATCGCCGGATACGCGGTGCCGTCTTTTACGTGGTGATACGGCGAGTAGGCGTAGAGAGCCTTGAATTGGTCGGGGTCCTTTACGGTGCCGAATTCCGTGGTGTTAAATTCGCCGTTGGGGTCGAGTTCGACCCGCAGCATGTCGTAGATTCCGACAAAAGACACGACTGCCTTGAATAGATCGGGACGCTGCGTCAAGGCGGCGCCCATCAATAGGCCTCCGTTGCTGCCTCCGATAATGGCCAGGTGCGCCGGCGAAGTGTATTTGCGTTTGATCAGGTGCTCGGCGCAGGCGATGAAATCGTCGAACACGTTTTGCTTGTGGGTGAGATTTCCGGCGTGGTGCCACTCTTCGCCGTATTCGCCGCCGCCGCGCAGGTTGGCAATCACGTACACGCCTCCCTGGTCGAGCCAGGTGCGGCCGAAGGAGCCGAGAAAATTCGGCGTGAGATTGACCCCGTAGCCGCCGTAGCCCTCGAGCAGCGTGGGATTACCGCCGTCGAGCTTAATTCCTTTGCGATGAATGATGTTGAGCGGCACGCGGGTGCCGTCTTTCGAGACCGCAAACTCGCGGACGACTTCGGTGTCGTCGAACTTGACCGGGGAAGTCTCAAACATCGCGGTGCGCTCGGATTTTCCACTGGCTGCGTCGAAACGGTACCAGGCGGAGGGTTCCACGTAAGTGGCGGTGCGAAAGAGAACGTTGTCGCCATCGGTGTGGACGATCTGGCGCACGGCTGAAACCGGGGGCAGAGGCAAGGTGGCGACGGTGTGTCCCTGATGATCGAAGATGCGGACACGCGAAGGGCCACCGACTACGTCCTTTACGAACAGACGGTTCGGAGTGGGAACGATGCTGTCAATGGAGGCGCGTCCGTCGTCGTCGGAATGCGATCCGGAATTCGCTCCTGAGCTCTCGGGAACGATCACTTGGGCTTTCGCCAGTTGTGGGTCGATCAGCGGCAAACGCAGGACTTTCCCACGCGGTGAAGCTTTGCGGGAAAGCAGATAGAGAGCATCGTCGCCCGCCGCTCCCAGTTCGACGGAGACAATTCCGTCGGCGAAATGGGTGACCTGCGTCCAATGGCCGGAGGAGTCCATGACGTAATGGGCGTACTCGCCACCGTCGCCGTTGGAAACCGCGGCCAGCAACCACTTGCCGTCGTCGCTCGAATGCAATTGAATTTCGGCGATGCGGGGGAAATCCTTGCCCAGAACGTAGGTGTCGTCGCTGCTGTTGGTGCCAAGTTTGTGAAAGTAAATCTGCTGGTAGAAGTTGGCGTCTTCCGCTGAGCGTTCATTGCCTTGAGGATAGCGGGTGTAATAAAAGCCTGAGCTGTCTTTGTTCCAGGCGAAGCTGCCGCCGGCGGTACCAAAGTTGACCCGCGGGACGCGGTCACTGAGTTCCTTGCCGGTGGAGACGTCGAAGATGTGGGCGGTGCCGTCTTCCGAACCGTTTTCAGAGAGAGACGCGGCCACCAGCTTGCCATCCAGGGAGGGAACGTAAAAGTCGATCGCAACCGAACCATTGTCTCCGAGAGTGTTGGGATCGATCACCACCTTTTCGCTGCCGAGGTCATCAGCGGATCGTAAGGCAACGAGAAAAGATTGCTGTTTGGGGGGCTGGTCTTTCATGGCGAACAGAGTTCCGCCGGCGTAGTCCAAGTCGAAATAGTGGCCTGAGCCGGCGCTGATGAGCTGTTGCAGGCGCTGCTTGATGAGCGACCGCGAGGGCAGGTGATCGAGATATTCCCGGCTGCGGGCATTTTGCGCGGCGCTCCACTGCTTGACTTCGGGATTGTTCCAGTCTTCGAGCCAGCGATAGTCGTCGGTGACTTTGACGCCGTGGTAAAGGTCGGTCACGGGATGCTTCGCAGTGGGAGGGGTCGGGGGAAGGGCTGGGGTTTGGGCGATAGCGGAAAATGCGAGGAATGCAATCGCGGAGATGAGTGCGAGGCGACGCACAATGGGATTCAGTCTCATGGAAGCGCCTTTCTGACGAGACATTGCCGTGCGGATCAGGATTATACCGTGCATTGATACTTGGCTGCTCACGTAGGGGCCGGTGCCCTCACCTGCCCAGGCGGGCGTTCCGTCCGTCCGATCGGTGTGAGCTAAAGCTCGGGCCCAGACGAGGCGTCCGGGCCTACGTGACTTGAGGCAGGGGGCGGAGCATCCATCCTCTCCAAATGAAAAAGCCGCAGCATGCCGGCTGCGGCTCGGACCAAAATCTTTTGCCCGTTTAGTGGCGCTTTTTCTTTTTGGCGGCTTTTTTCTTGGCGGCTTTCTTTGCCGGCTTTTTCTTGGCGGCCTTTTTCTTGGCCGGTTTCTTTTTGGCTGCCTTCTTTTTCGCGGGCTTTTTCTTGGCGGCTTTCTTGGGCGCCTTTTTCTTGGCGGGCTTTTTCGCCGCCGGCTTTTTCGCAGCGGGCTTCTTGGCTGCCGGCTTGGGCGCGGGAGGGGCCGGGATGACCAGTTCGGCTTCCGCTACGATCACGGTTGGCACTTCCGCCTCTTCTTCCTCTTCTTCTTCCTCGAAATCTTCCTCCAGCGGATCGCTGTAGGCGCTGGGTTCACCGAATTCGTCGTTGTCGTCGTCACGCATAAAGAGGGTCTCTTCGAAAATCATCTTTCCTCCTGGTTACCGGCCGCGCGCGGCGCCCGGGACACTGCATAAATTGGCACTGCTCTAAGAGTAAAAAGACAACCGAAAATCTACTTCTCCGAATGGGGCGCGATTATAGCACAGCAATTTGGATGCGAAAGCCGGACAACACGACAATGTCTTGCGCGTTGTTTTGGCATATTACACCGCGTCGTAGGAAGTGCATAGCGTGGAATGAAAAGTTTTATCGAATCAGCAAAATCATGCCGGGACGAAGCGTGGCCACATTGGCGTTGGCCCGCTTCAACGCCGCGACCGTGGTGTTATATGAGCTGGCGATGGAGTAGAGCGTTTCCCCTGGCTTCACCGTGTGGCGCAGCGGAGTCTTTTGGCTGGTGGTGTGTAAGGTATTGCTAGTTTTGGACTTAGAGGGGGAAGCCGTGCGCAGAAGTTGCTGCGGGTCGGGGGCCACGGGAAGGTGCACATACAAAACGCGGCGGCCGCTCAAACTATTTCCCTTCAGCCGGTTCCAACTGCGGACCATCTTGGCGGAAACGCCGAAATTGTCCGCGACCGACTGCACCGTGTCTCCTTTGCGGACTTTGTAGCGGGTCATGTGCCGCGCGTAGGTTTGGAAGTCTTCCGAAGCGGCATGCTTGCCGGGGGCGACGGGAATAATCAGCTTGCCGGGGGCTTGCAGTTCATCATGAACATTCGTATTCATGTCCAGATGATTGGCTTCGGCGATGGCGCGGGCCGTGGTGTGATTGGCTCGGGCGACCGAGAACAGCGAGTCGCCGGGGGCGATGGTGTGATATCGCCACCAGATCCGCATGTCGGGCGGGATGGAGGCAATCGCGGTCTTGTAAGTGTCAACTGTGCCCACGGGCAAGTGCAGGTCGAAGGAATGGCCAGCCGGAGTCGAGAAGCGCAGCAAGCTGGGATTCAGGTCCAGCAAATCTGCCGGGGAGGCATCAATGCACTCGGCGACGAGGCGTAAATCCACTGCATAGTTGATCTTGAGGGTTTCGTAGGGAACTGGCTTTTCCAATTCGACCTGGTCGAGGCCGTACTGGGCTGGATTCTTGTTCATGATCGTCATAGCGACGATGATGGGGACGTAGTTGCGAGTCTCTTTAGGCAGAACATTGCGCCGGTAAAGCTCCCAGAAATCGGCATAGCCGGTACGTTTAACGGCGCTTTGCACCGTGCCGGGGCCGGAATTATAGGCGGCCATGGCCAGGTACCAGTCGCCGAATTGTGCGTAAAGGTCTTTCAGGTGGCGGGCGGCGGCGCGGGTGGATTTCTCAGGGTCCTGGCGATCGTCCATCCAGCGGTCGTGCTCGAGGCCATAACCTTTGGCTCGGCTGCCCATGAATTGCCAGATGCCGCGGGCCCCGGCGCGGGAAACTGCCAGAGGATGGAATCCGGACTCGGCCTGCGCCAGGAAAATCAGGTCCTGGGGTACGCCTTCTTCCTTCAGCACCCGCTGAATCATCTCGCGGTAGCGTCCGCTACGGACCAAGGCGCGCTCCAGGGTGCCGCGTCCGCGAGTCGAGAAATAAGTGATATAGCTGGCTACGGGATCGGTCAGCATCAGCGGTAGATCGGAAGGCGTGGCTTTGACTTCGGCTGCGGCTTTGGCCTTGATGTTGGGATCGACCGGGACGGTGATCTCATTGGTTTCGTCAATCGGGGCCGGCTCGGACTTCTGTTCGGGAGCGGCTTCGGCTTGCGGAGCAGACGCTTGTTCCAGTTCGTCCACGCCCGCGACCAGGCGATCGAACTCCTGCTGGAGGCGGTCATTGGTGCTGATGTCCAGGCCGCTCTTCAAGAGCAGATCGAAAGCGTGATCGAAATTCGCCTGCGCGGCTTCGGGATGTCCGGCTTTGTAGTTGTCCTGCCCGGCCTGGTATTCCTTCTCGACTTGCGCGATGAGGTCGGCGACGGGATCAGGTTTCGGTGCGACCGGGGCTGGCGGCGTAGCAGGCTTTTCTTCAGCGGCGCGCTGCGGCTGAAGCGGGGCTGCTACCTTGAGGGCTGGTGCGATGGCATGACCTGCCGGCAAAAGAGCAGCGGGACGTTGGGCGGTCTGGCAGCCAACGCTCGACCAAACCAAGGCGGTCAACCCGGCGATCAGCAGATAGAGTTTGCTAATTCTCATATTTCGCTAACTTAGCGCGTTCTCTATAACTTACCGCGAGCCGCCCCGGTGCTCTGTCGTCCTACGGAGGTTAAATGCTACTACCCCAGGTTTTGACGGGTCAACTTCCATTAGGGCTTGCCGAGGTTACTTTAGGAACCGGCGGGGAATGTTACTCCCGGGGTGGTTTGGGTGGCAACAGGAGATTTGTAAAGTCAGATGATCAGGAGCCGCCCAGGGTGACTGCTTTCGGTTTCGCGGAAAACTTCTTCTTGTAATAGGTTGTCCAAACCGTAATCGCGGGGGCGCCGACGATGGTTGGCCAGAGCCATACCCACCAAGCGGCGCCGAACCAGCGGGAAAGATTCACTGCGGAGAAAGCCGTCAGTGCCGCGATGTAGCTGCCCATCATCCCCTGCATGTGATCAAACCACCAGAACATCTTTTCCGTGGGTGGCTTGATGAACTGAAGGATCGAAGCGAGTCCCATGCGCATCCCAATGATTCCGAAAACGATGGAAACGATGCTGATGGTGTGTCCCGCAACCTGGACCACGCCCACACCCATCAGCCGCGGCTTCAGAAACCCCATGAGAAACAGCAGGAGGCTCGACAGCGCCGTGATCACCGCCGCGAGCCAGTCCACCGGCTTGGGCCGCGCCCCCCGGTACATATCTTTCAGAGACAGGATGCGATAGGCCGCGAAGGCGGAATAGAAGCTGAACACAGCCACCATGGCGAGGAAGAAAATCGGCAGTGCGAAGGACAGGACCAGCGCGGTGGCGGCGACGCCTGTCATCGCCCAGAAATAGATTTTGCCCCATCGGCGATGGGTCTTGCCGCCCTTGGCGGTGGATAGGGCCACCGGAGCACAAATAAACGCGACTCCGCCGCATGTAATGTGCAGTGCCAGCAAGACCCGGAGGTAGGTTGGCCAATCAGGATGCATCATGCTGTTAGCAATTTGCCGGTCCCCATGCTGCCACAGTCTACCTGCGCACGGTCCGTCCCTAACCGAATTATCCGATTATCCAGACAATGAAGTTTGCTTGCGGAGTGCTCATAAATCGCGGACTGATTTAGAATCCAGGGCGGATTGGATTCCTAACTATGAAAGCCATACAAGTCAAACAAACCGGTGGGCCGGAAGCGTTGGAGCTGGTGGAGCTGCCCGTTCCCGAACCTAAAGTCAATGGCGCAGTAGTGAAGATCGCGGCGTCGGGGGTGAATTTCATTGACGTCCACATGCGTTCCGGGTTGTACAAAGCGCCGGTGCCTTTCGTAGTCGGACAGGAAGGCGCAGGCGTGGTGACCGTCGTCGGCGACGCCGTGAAGTCGCTCAAGGCCGGTGATCGCGTGGCGTGGAGCGGGGTTCTGGGGTCGTATGCAGAATTCGTGGCCGCGCCCGCCGATGCCCTGGTACCTGTTCCTGATGGAGTGAGCGATCGTGACGCTGCAGCTGCCATGCTGCAAGGCATGACCGCGCATTATTTGTGTTACGACACTTATCCGTTAAAGCCCGGAGACACGGCGCTGGTGCATGCGGCGGCGGGCGGCGTGGGGCTGCTGCTGGTGCAGATGGCGCATCATTTGGGAGCGCGGGTGATTGGCACGGTGTCGTCGGAAGAGAAAGCCAAGCTGGCGCGCGAGGCCGGCGCCGATGAGGTGATTCTCTACACTCAAACCGATTTTGAAGCCGAGACCAAGCGTCTGACCGGCGGCAAAGGGGTGGATGTGGTGTACGACAGCGTCGGCAAGGCCACGTTTGATAAAAGTCTGAACGTGCTGCGGCCGCGCGGGATGCTGGTGCACTATGGATCGTCCAGCGGGCCGGTGCCTCCGATTGATCCCAATGTTCTATCGCAGAAGGGATCGCTCTTCCTGGCACGCACCACGCTGGCGCACTTTACTGCGACGCGGGCAGAATTGCTGGCGCGGTCGGGAGCGGTGTTTGGGATGATCGCGGCCGGGAAACTCAAGCTGCGGATTGCCCATACTTATCCGTTGGCCGAGGCGCAGCAGGCGCATCGCGATCTGGAAGCGCGGAAGACGGCGGGGAAGTTGCTGCTGATTCCGTAAGGCTTACCGGTGAGGGCTTACCATCCGCAGATTCGGAAAGTCGGCCTTGTACCAATTGGTATCAAGAGTCATGAATTGGTCGGCACGTAGTAAGGCGTGGGCGGCTACGAGGAAATCCACCAGCATTCTTCTGGGGGATCCGCCCTGCGAGATTCGCCGGCGCCGGGCATAGGAAGCGAAACTATTGCCGGCCCGCCGCCAGACTTCTTCCCCTAAATCCCAATCAACCGAAACGGCCGTTTCGGCAATGAAGGTGTCGATGAAACTTGGTGGAGCCGAAGGATGGGCCAGAAGCTCAGCATAAACCGGTGCGCAAATCACCACCGCGCCGTGAGCATAAGCCTCCTGGAGGAGATGGGCGATGCTGGGTGCGATAGGCTCATTCGACCACAGAGCGGACAAGATATTTGTGTCCAGCGCGGTCCTCATTTGGTTTTACGAGATTTCTTTGGGGAGCTTTTCCCGGGTGGGTCGTCACGCATTTCGCGCACCCAGGATTGAATCCCTTCTTCGCCGCCGGGAAATGTCCCGAGCACGCCTTGATATTTTTCAAAAGGGTTTGCGGAAGGGCGTGCAGGTTGAATCACGGTGCGGACACCGTCAATCACAAATTCCACCCGATCGCCCGCGGAAAGACCCAGGCGTTTGCGGATTTCCTGGGGAACGGTGATCTGGCCTTTGCTACTGATGGTGCTGGAATGTTTCATCTTTACTTATAGAACCTGAAGTAAAGATAGCTGGATTTACCCTTAAAATCAAGCCGTGATAGAGCGGCGCTTCCGCGCCGCGTAAAGCGCCTGCCCAACACAACGCGGCCCTGAAGGGCCGCTCTTCCACGGTGGTGCGTGCGGTGTTTTCGGTGCAGGCATCGCGGGCGAGGGCGCCCGCGCCACATTTTGCTTGTCTCGCTGCGCTCGACCGGACAGCCGAGGCGGCTGTCCCTACGTGGGTTGTGGTGATTCGAGAATCTATTTTTTCCTGCGGTAATTTCTGGCGTATTCCGGGGGTTGTTGTCCGGGGAGCAGCCGGGAATCATCAATCGGGGGCCCGACAACTGTCGTGAATGGAATCAAACCTGCCCAGGTGGGAAACGCGTAATCTTCTTCATCGTCAACCACGTCGCCTTCGCGGACTTTGGCGGAGAATTCTGTAATCGGCAGGCGCAAAATCATTGTGGCTTTCAGCTCTTTTTCGTTGGGCTGGCGGGAGTCGGCCCAGCGGCCGGGAATGATGTGCTCGGAGAGCTGGCGCAATGCTTTCAGTTTTTCTTCTGGATCGCGTATGGCGGAAGCCGTGCCTAGAACCACTACCGAACGATA
Organism: Terriglobales bacterium; assembly: GCA_963762965.1. Taxonomy (GTDB): domain Bacteria; phylum Acidobacteriota; class Terriglobia; order Terriglobales; family Acidobacteriaceae; genus DATBAX01. The sequence continues at coordinate 1,619,551 of CAVXME010000001.1, read as the reverse complement.
GTTCATCGAGTGATTAAAGATTGAGCGGGCGAGGACCAGTCCGTCGATCAAGGTGACGGTTACACAAACCGGAATGCCTTGATCGAGATTACGCAACATGCGGCTGGCAGAGGAGCCGTGAATGTAGAGATTGTCCGCGACGCGGCCATAGCTGGTGGGAATCACGAAGGGCTGACCATCGACGACAAATCCGGCGTGGCAGAGGAAGCCTTCATCGAGAATCTTATAAGCGGCGGTGCGGTCATAAACGGCACGTTGCGGTTCGCGGACAAGGCGCGTCCGTGGAGTTGGAGAGTACGAGTCAGACATGGAGGGTGAAGCTCCGGCAATCGCCAAGGATGGGTGAAAAGAAAGTGTAACGCAAAAAGGCAGGCTCTAGGCGTTGGGTGCTAGGCTCTGACGATCAGGCTCTGGGCTTTAGGCGCTTGGCTCTCGGATTTGAGTGGTTTCTTATGCACTGAGTGGTTTGAATGCGTGTGATATCCATCACTGCACGCCGCCGGCTTGATCCCCTATTGTGGGCTGGGTTTGGAGAAAAATGCATGAGCGGTACTTATGAAGACCTTAGAGCTTGGCAAGTGGCGATGGAACTTGTGCTGGACATCTATCGTGCTAGCCGGTCTTTTCCCGACGACGAAAAGTATGGTCTCACCAGCCCGATCAGGAGAGCGGCGGTTTCAGTGGCCAGTAATATCGCTGAGGGGAAAGGGCGCGAATCGGACAAAGAGTTGCTGCATTTCTTGAGCGCTGCGCGAGGATCGTTGTACGAAGTGCAGACCCAACTCGTGATCGCCGAACGGCTTGGATACTTAAGCCACAAACAGGCGGAAGCGCTGAACTCTCGCGCCAACGAAGCCGGACGTCTACTTAGCGGACTAATCCGATCGTTTCGCATACTCCCTGCTGCATAAAAACAGGCGCTAGGAGCCAGGCTCTAGAAGTCCAGAGCCAAGCGCCTAAAGCCCAGCGCCCGCTTTTTCTACCAATTCAGTTTTACCGCGAACTGAAACTGGCGTGGATCGTAGGCCGACGTTGCCTGGCCGGCGTTGGTGAAGAGCGGGCTGACGGCGCCCACGTTGAAGCGGTTCGCGATGTTGAAGGTATCGGCGATCAAGTCCAGGTTGAAGCGCTCGCCCAGGTAAATTTTCCTGGCGACTCGCATGTCATTGAACACAGTCCAAGGAGTGGTGCCGGCATTGCGGCCCAGGTTGCCGTCGAGCGATGCCAGCGTGCCATTGAAGTCGAGGATGCACGGCTCCTGAAAGAAGCCGGAGGGCGAGAAGCGGGAAGCCACGGTCGAGTATCCGCAGGCATTCGCGGGGGTCCCAGGCGCCACAATGTTGGGGCGACTGGTCAGGGCCGACTGCTGGAGGTTGTCGCCGCCACCGGTAATGATGTTGAACGGACGTCCCGAGCTCAATTCGATCAATGGGGCCAGCGTCCAATTGCTGAAAAATTTGCTCGCGAAGTTATTGCCGCTGAGCTTGCCGGACTGGTAGACGCCGCTGAAGACAAAGCGATGACGCTCGTCGAAGGTGGAGTTGGAGCGGTCGGCCGCGGGGTTGTAACTGTCCTGCGGAGTGAGGGGGGATTGCAAGTCGGTGGAATCGTCGATGGCGTGCGACCAGGTGTAAGAAGCCAGAAATTCATAGTGGCTGCGGAATCGTTTCCGCAGGTTGGACGTCAGGCCGTGATAGATCGAACTGCCGTTGGAGAAATTTGCATCCATGTCGCCGAAGGGGATGCATCCGCTGAAAGCGGGGGTGGTGGGATCGCACGCGGTATTGAACCCCGGCTGGCCTTGCAGGATCGCTTGAGCCAGTCCAACACAGTACGCGCCGGCTGCGCCCTGGGAGAGATAGGCGGCGGCGATCGACGGATTCAAGCCCGAGGGGCGGAAAAAATTCATCAAAGAAGAATCCACGTAGGTTGCCGGAGCTCCCGGCGCGGAGCAGCCCGAGACGGTGAACGGACTGGCAAAGGACTGCCCATCCGCAGCCGCCGCAAGAAAGTTCTTGACCATCAAATCCCCGCGCGTTGCGTTGGCGTTAATGGGTCGATTGAGATGGCGGCCACCGTTGAAGTTGTAGGCCAGGCTGAAGTCAAAACCGTCGCCGAGGTCGCGTTCGACGGTGAGATTTGATTGCTGCGAATAGGCATATACGAAATTCTTGCCCTGCGGATAGCCGAAAGGCTGAAAGCCGATCGGAAAGCCGGCGCTAAGGTAGTTCTGGTTGAGGAACAAAGAGTTGGGCAGGAAGGAATCGAAACGCTGCGGATTGGGGGTGCCATTGCTCGAGGTCTGCTGGTAGCCGAGAAGACTGATCAGCCCCGCAGGGCCCGGTGCACATTGTGCGGCGGAGGTGAGGTTGCCCTGGAAAATCGGGATGGCGTTCAGGTTCCCCGGATTGCCCGCGGTGGAACAAAAGCCGGTGCCGGCAAAAGCCAGCTGGCCGCTGGTCGAGCCGTCAGAAGCGTCGCCGAGGAAATAGAGGCCGAGCAGGGGGTGGTCGTAGAAGATTCCGTACGACGCACGGATGACGGTTTTGCCGTCTCCATTGGGGTCCCAGGCAACGCCGACGCGGGGTTGAATGTTATTTTTGTCGGTCTGAATGCCCTTCTGGAGTCCCAGATAGTTGTATCCGGCTTGCGCGAGTGCACTCACCGGCTTTAAGCTCGGCGGGAATTCCACATCGTAGCGCACGCCATAGTTGACGGTCAGGCCTTTGCGTACCCGCCAGGAATCCTGCCAGAACACGCCCAGGGCTTTATTGGTAAAGGAATCGTTAGGGTTGCCGAGGCCCTGCACGAAGTCTCCCGGCATGCCGAGGCCGTAGGCTTGCAACGCGTTGAAGGCCGGGAAAGGCGCCGGAAACAGGCTCTGGCTGCCGAAGTCATAGTTGCCGGCATAGTTCACGGTGAACAGGGCCTGGAGCGGGATGTAGTTGAAGTCCACCCCGAACTTGGTGTCGTGCCGCCCCCTGGTCCAGGAAAAATTGTCGGTGAACTGGTAGCGCTTTTCGACGCGCTGGATATAGGAGTAAGGCTCATGCCCGAAGTAGGCGAAGCCGGGGATGTTGACTGCCGGGTCGATGCCGCTCGGGATCTGCGTGTTGTAAAAGTAGGCCAGTCCGCGGCGCGCAAACTGGAAGCGGAATTCGTTCACCTTGTTGTTGCCTAATGTCCAGGTGTCCTGGGCAATACCAGCCACGTCACGGTAGGTTTGTTGCGAGGTGCGCGAATAGGCGTTTTGACCGAAGGGCTGGTCTTCCCCGCTGCCTTCGAGGCCGGTCACCGTGCTGGGACTGACGTTGGCGCGCAGCGTTAGACGATTATTGCTGCTCAGGTTGTGATCAATGCGCAACGAGTAAAGGCTGGTGCCTTCGAATACCGGGAAGTTGCCTTCCTGTGAAACCAGTGTCTGGAAAGATGCGGGGAGCCCGGTGCAATAGGGAGCGAAACCGGCAACCGAAGCAAAGGCTGGGTTGCAAGAGGAAGGAAACTGCTGCAATCCGGCGGGGACAAACGCCGAAGGAAGACCCGCGAACCACGCAGGGTAGCTGCCGTTCACGGCAATCCCGGAAGAAGCGCCGACCATAAAGGCATAAGTCTGGATAGTGGAGTTGGCAACCTCATTCGCAGCCAGGAAGGCCGCCTGAGTGGGCGTGGCCTGGATGTTCGGGAAGGTTCCGGCTGGCGCACCAAAGATGGGCGAAACGTCGACTCCGGTAAGTCCGAAGTTCCCCTGCCCAATGCTGGAAAATCCGGTCTCGTGACGCCGGGTCACTTCGTAAGAGAAATAGAAATAGGTCTTGTCTTTCTTGATGGGGCCGCCGAAAGCTGCGCCTCCCTGCACCCGGGTGTAGGCGGGGTTCGGGGTTGTGCTGAAGGGATTCACGGCCTGGAAGTTACGATTGCGCAGGTAGCCGAAGAGGTCGCCGTGGAAAGCGTTGGCGCCGGAACGGGTGATGATATTGACCACGCCGCCCGAGGCACGGCCGTATTCGGCTGCGTAGCTGTTGGTGATGATCTGGAATTCCTGCACCGCCTCCTGGGAGACGGTGGAGCGCACGCCGTTGGTGGAATTGTCAGTGGCATCGGCACCATCCACATTGACCAGGTTGGAGCGGGCGCGCTGCCCGCTCATGTTGAGGCCAGAGGTTGGTGCGGCACCCAGGCTGGGAGCATTATCACGCACCACCTGGGAATCGGTCAGGGTGAAGTTGATGTAGTTGCGGCCATTGATGGGCAGATTGTCGATGCGCTTCTGATCGACGGTGTCGGTGGTGGAGCTGCGCGTGGTTTCAACCAGCTCCGCTTCCGAGCTGACTTCGACGACTTCCTTGCCGGCTGCGATGGAAAGAGTCACAGGCAGTTCCGCCAAGCCGCCCACGGTGATGGTGACGCTGTTGGCAGAAGCCTTGGCGAACCCTGGGGCTTCGACGACCACGGCATAAGTGTCGGGAGGCAGGTTCACAATGCTGTATTCGCCGTCCGGGCTGCCGGTCACCGCGCGCTCAAAGGCCTTGGCGGGATCGCTGGCAGTAACCGTGGCGTTGGTGACAAGGCTCCCCTTTGGATCCCTGACCGTGACGTGCAAATCGCCCGTGGCTGCGCTCTGTCCGAATCCCAAGGCAGTCAGCAGCAAAATCGAAAAGGCAAGCGAGACGAGCTTCCGCATAGACATAAGGATTCTCCATGGATATGGCGCGATGAACTGGACGGGCAGAAGACTACCGCCGGCCCCGAATTCGATGGCTAACTTCGAGACGGCACGCATATTTTTGAACAAAAAAACAGCCCGGAGGTTTGTACATCAGAACATAGAGGGAAAGCAAGCTAGATTGCGGGGGAGGATTGGTTCAGTAAGCGGCGCGCCTTCGCCTATGGTGCGCTGGGCGCGGATTGTGGTCCAGGGAGCGATACCGGCCGGTCGAACATGATGTTCATCTGAGTGAATTTCGGCAGGACGACGTCGCGCCCGTGGCGAGTTAATAGGAACAGGGTGGATGCGCAAGTAGCAGCAATGCGGCCGACGCCTGCCGTTGAAGCATCGGTAGCTGTGGAGACAAAGGCTTCAATGGCCAGCTGTAGTCCGTCATCCGCTTCCTTGGCAATTCCAGAGGTCACTCCGATATTAATCAGCATCCAGGCCTTGCCGGGGTGATCGCCATTGAGCTTTCCTTCGGGATCAATCCTGGTGTGCGACCGTTGATCCAATTCAGCCGCCGTGACCGAAGCAACAACCGGGGTGGGCGTTCCTCCGGGCAGAGTCAGACTGGTGAACGTCAACAGTAGAGATCCAGCGCGGCTTAACATGCGAGGCGGCGTGCTCTTGGCCACGGTGCCTTCGAAGCGGCTGCCCTCTGGGAGCACAACTTGAGAATCCAGGCGAACAGGCTCGATTAGGCGGGCCTGGAAAGAATCTCCCGGGCGGCTCTTGGACGCGCTCACACCGCCGAGAAGGATGATCTTGGCTTGGGTTCCGGCGGGGAGAGTGATTGGGCCCGGCAGAGAAAAGGGTATAGAAGAATTCTCGCTAGATGGTCCTGTCTCCTGTGTGGCCAATTGGGCAGCCTCCAGGGTGACTATGAGTGAGGGTGCGATGTTCTTGGACGCAGCCGGCACAGACGGGCCTTCGCCAGGAATCGCTGAATTCGCAGCCGGTTTTTTCACCTGAGCATGGACTGGACGTTGGTTGCTAATGGAGATCAACGATACTCGCAGCGGAATCTTTTCCCCGTTCGCGAGGGTCACGCTCGCCGATTGAAAGGTGGGGGAATTCTGGTGTCTCGGAGTAAAGGCCTTGATCACCCAGGGCCAATGATCGTTGGGAACTCGGCGCACTCGCTCCAGCTTGTCCACGGTCAGATGGACCGGACTTCCGGCCGGGAACAGTTCGCGGTCTCCGGAATAGACGTCCTGGGAAAGCTTTCCATCGACGACGTCGCCGGTCTTCAGCTTCGACACCTTGATTGCGCTGCCGAGCCGGATTTTGAGATACAAACCGGCGTCTAGGCGAGCCTTGAGTTCTGGCTCGGGATGATCTGCGGCAATGGAACTTAACGAAGCGGCAACCAGAAAGCAAGCCAGCCAGCCGAATGAGGAGAGGGCTCTGGCAATGAATGAGCGGCTCATTGGGAGTTTGATAAGAAAAACCCCATCGAAAAGAATCGCGTCAAGATCGACGCGAAGATCATTCCGATTAGAAATAAAACCCAACGTTTGGACCGCCAGGTTTCTCGAAAACCTGAGCCTTGGGCAAAGACATCCGCGAGATAAGCCGCACAATACGCGATGTTGGCGAGTACTGCCAGCAGGAATAGAACAAGAATTGTGTTGAGCGAAAACACTTGCTTCGAAAACGGCAGGCCGAGCACAAAATAAATCGCCACAATTGCCGCGAGAGTCAGGTTATAGACGACCCGCCTCGGTTCCCAGTAGCGGATTGCGTCGGTAACTGATTCGCGGATCGTGGCCATTTCCATTTGAGCAATTCTATCCCCGGCAAAATATAGATGGAGAAATTTAATTTCGCGAGATGGGCAGAGAATTAACTGCGTTTGATGCCGCTGTCTTCGTAGCCAATCCGTCTTACCGCCCAGGCCATGCGTGGCGTGTTATGAAAAATGCCGAAATGGCCGGAGGCATTGAGCAGGATCATGCCGCCGTGTCCATTCACCCGGGCCTCGAGATAATTAATCGCTTCAGCGGCAACCCACTCGGGCAGATTGCCCGCAGCCACGCGGTCCGCGGCCCATTTCGCCAGCACCAGCTTCATGATGGGCTCGCCCCATCCGGTGGTGGAAGCTGCCGCGGATTTGTTGTCGGCGTAGCAGCCGCATCCAATGAGCGAAGAGTCGCCGAGACGGCCAGGGGCCTTATTTAGAGTGCCGCCGGTCGAAGTTGCGGCGGCGATGTTGCCATCGCGATCAAGCGCGACCGCGCCAACCGTGTCATGCGAAATAGTCGGCGCGAAGAGATCGGCTTTCTGATCTTCAGGACGCGATTGAAATTCCCGCAAGCGCGCGACTTCGCGGGGAATGATGAGGTCTTCGTTCTTGCACAGCGGGATGCCGTGTTCGGCGGCGAATCGCTCCGCGCCTTCCGCTACAAAATAAACGTGCGGGCTCTCGCTGAGAATTTTTCGCGCCGCGCGGACTGGATTCGCAATGCGCTCCACGCATCCCACGCCTCCAGCGCGTAGAGTGGCGCCGTCCATAATAAGCGCGTCGAGCTGCACTTTGCCGTCGCGGTTGAGAAAGCTGCCACGGCCGGCGTCGAACGTTTCGTCGTCTTCCAGGATCACGACGGCTTCCTCGACTGCGTCCAGCGCGGTTCCGCCACGCTCCAGAACCCGCCAGCCTGCGGCCATAGCTTTGCGCACACCGTCCAGGTGGGCTTCGACCATGTCGTCCGGAATGGCCCAGGCGCCGCCATGAACTACTAAAACCGGATCAATCGGCAAGAGAAGTCCTTCGTAAAAATATAAAAGCGAAAAAACAGTCTAGCACCGCCGCTTGGCGTTGCGGTTCGCGTCAATTAGAGTAGTCGCGAAGATTTGTGAGAGGACCGCAAGAGCTCATGCCAGACGAGAAGAACGCAAGGCGCAAATTCCTGAAGGCCGCAGGCGCGGGGATTGCCGGCTCAGCGCTTGTCGCAGTTCCCCAGAGTAGCCGGGCTGAAACGGCGAGCGTAAATGCAACAACCCGTTCTTACGATGTGAAAGCTTTTGGGGCGATGGGCGATGGCAAAACTCTCGACACCGATGCCATCAATAAAACCATCGACGTTGCTGCCGCCGCCGGTGGGGGCGTGGTGACCTTCCCGCCGGGAACTTTCCTCTGCTACTCAATTCACCTCAAGAGCAACATTGCTCTGCAATTGTCTCCGGGATCGACCATTCTGGCTGCCGATCCTCCATCGGAGGACACGAACGGATATGATCTCGCCGAGTCCAACGCACCCTGGGAGGCCTACCAGGATTTCGGACACAACCACTGGCACAACAGCCTGCTTTGGGGCGAAGGGTTGGAGAATGTTTCCATCGTTGGGCCCGGTCTGATCTGGGGCAAGGGTTTGAGTCGTGGCTGGGGCGCTGGCCCCAAAGCTGAAATCCCCGGCGTCGGCAATAAGGCCATCGCTCTGAAGAACTGCCGCAACGTTCTGCTGCGCGATTTCTCCATCCTGCACGGCGGACACTTTGGCATCCTCGCCACCGGCGTGGACAACCTCACCATCGACAACCTGATCATCGACACCAACCGCGACGGCATGGACATTGATTGTTGCCGCAACGTGCGCATCTCGAATTGCAGCGTCAATTCGCCATGGGACGACGGCATCTGCCTGAAGAGTTCGTTTGCCCTGGGATACCCGCGCGCGACGGAAATGGTGACGATCACCAATTGTCTGGTTAGTGGCGACTACGAAGAAGGCGCACTCCTCGATTGCACATTCAAACATTTCCCCGCGGAGTCCAAAGTGCCGCGCACGGGACGGATAAAATTTGGGACGGAGTCGAATGGCGGCTTCAAGAACATCACCATTTCTAATTGCGTTTTCGACGGATGCAATGGCCTTGCACTGGAAACCGTGGACGGAGCGATGCTCGAAGACGTCAGCATCTCCAACATCACCATGCGTGACTTGTTTGGGCCGCCGATATTTCTGCGTCTGGGCGCTCGCATGCGTGGGCCGGCCGGGGTTGCGGTCGGCGAACTCCGCCGCGTCATTATCAGCAACATCGTCTGTTCGAACGCCGCATCGGCGGTCTGCTCGGTCATCAGCGGAATTCCAGGCCACGAAATCGAGGGCGTTAAAATCAGCAACGTCCTGATCAATCATCAAGGCGGAGGCAGTAAGGCGGACGCCGCAATTCAACTCCCCGAAAAAGAGAAAGATTATCCCGAGCCCAGTATGTTCGGAACCACTCCAGCGCACGGGTTTTTCATCCGGCACATAAAGGGATTGGAGATGAATGACATCAAGATCACGTGCGAGAAGGAAGATGCTCGACCGGCATTTGTGCTGGATGACGTTCAGGGCGCAGATTTCTCTCGCATCAAACTGCCGAATAGCTCAAACGCATCTCTTGTGCTGAATAACGTTGAGGACTTCAGCATCAGCCAGAGCAAGCCGGCGCCGGATGCCGAATTCACGAAGGCGGAGCGGAAAGAGCTCTAGCAAGGTTTCCTCCCGGTTTCAGATTGTCGGCAGCACAATCTGCTGGCTGCCATCATGCAATCCGTAAGCTTTCCCCTGCCACAGCAATTCGCCCGACGTTCCCGCAGGTAAAGTGATTTGTGCCTTGATCCCGTCATGCTCGTGCGTGTATTCCACCTGGATTTCACCTTGCGGACAGGGCATCGCGGCCGCGAGGTGCTGGAGCTCACCAAGATGCGGCTCAATCGTGATGGTCTTGAATCCCAGCGTTTTCGGACGAATGCCCGCCACGATCGTCAGCAGGTCAAAGTTTGGATGCGCGCTCCAAGCATGGGAATCGGATCGAGTCGGTTCAGGCGTTTCCGCCCAGGTCGTCATGCCGAGAGCCGCCATATTCCGCCAGAGCGGAAGCAGTCCGAGATACCTGTCCCCCATCCCAGCGTGCAGCACCGCCCGGGCCAGATAGAAGCGGAAATAATAAGTGGCTTTTGACATCGGCGGTACAGGCTGCGCAGCCTTGATTCCCGGCTCGCTCGCCGAAAGCACTTTCATCAGCACAGTCTTTTGCTGATCGGGCGGAATGACGTCCAGCCACACCCCCAGAATGTTGGCATGCTGACTGAAGTGCGTCTGCGCTGGAGTGTCGGCGATCAATCCATATTTCTGGTTCCAGCAGAGGGTATGAACGGCCTCGACGGCGTGTGCTGCTGCATAGCGATACATCTCCGCTCGTTGTTTATCACCGTAGGTGGTCTCCATCTCCGCCGCGTACCGAAGCGCCTCGACAAATTGCAGAGTGATCGCTGCCGAACCGCCGTTCGCATCCTGCGGCGGGACACCAGCATCAAAATCATCGGCCCAGTCCACGAAGTCCCACCACGGCAGTTTTTCCAGCAGGCCATCCGGCCTCTGGCGTTTCATGAACCAGTCCAGCACTGAGCGAGTGCCTGGCAGTTGTGCGCGCACAAAATCAGAATCCCCACGGTAGAGCCAGAAGTCGTGCAGCATCCCAATCCACAGCAGCGAGAACGTCGGAATGTATTGGGTTGACGACGATGGATAACGGCTTTGCGTGATCCCGTCGGGAATGCGCGAGTCGTCATAGGCCCGAATCGCCTGGCGGGCGAGCCGGTCATCGCCGGCAACGGTGTAGGAGATCAAAGCCTGTATGCGTGTGTCGCCCACGTATTGCAGTCGCTCCCAGTACGGCGTGTCCATGTAAGTGTCATGGGCATCGAGACGGGCCGTCCGCCAGCCAATCTCCCAGATGGAAGCCAGGGAAGCATCGTCGGAATGGAAATACGCGCGCTCCTGAAAAGGGAAAGCGGTGAACCAGGTGCGCAGGCCGTCGACCTGTAATGGCCGGTCTCCGGTGACGATATCCAGTTGCAAATACCGCCAAGCCCGCCAGGCGATTGGCATGAACACCTGCGCATCCGACCCGCTGGGCAGGAATTCGTCCACCAATCCCTTGATATGTTTTCCCTCGATCTCGTTACGATTGCCTTTTTCTCCTTTGGCATTGACCAGCGCCTCAGCATAAGTCAGATGAACCGAAGCGCCTTGCCCTCCGCTGACCGTCAGTTCCGGATACCCAGTGGTGAGGTGAGTTGCATCCATCAAGATGCTGGCTTTGGAATGCACCGGTACCGCAAGTCCCTGGTCAGGGAAACCCTCAGGTACGACTGCTCCGGATACTCGAACGACTCTCGCGGGTGGAACCAGATTCATTTCCATGGCGGGAAGCAAATCCGGCACCAGTTGCCAGTTGGTGGATTGCATCTGCGCTCCCCGGGGTCCGCCGAAGTCGATGGCAACAGACTTTTTCCAGGATGCAGTGGCATTAGACGAACCATCAGAACCCGGATCCGCATCCCATGACCAATCGAAGATTTTTCCGTCGATGCGCTCGCCAGGCTCCGCAGCATAGTAATCGTCGGCATCCGGCGGGGCGTCCGGCGCGAGTAATCCTTTTTCCTGCTCAACCTCCCAGCTCTCACCGGTATCGGCAATGCGTTCGGTTGCGCCGTCCCCTTGCAGGAGAAAGCCTGCCCGGTCGCTGATTTGCGCGTACGCGGAACGCGTGCCAAAACCCCAGACGGTGGCCGCCAGAACGTTTCTTCCCGCATGCAAGAACGGTGCGAGATCGTAAGTTTCAAATCTCCAGTGGGCCAGGTCTCCGCGCGCCGGGCCAGATCCCACGCGCTTCTGATTCACATGCAGCAGGAACTGATTGTCGGCGCTGACGTGCACGATGAAGTGCTGGGGCACGTTTTGCAACTCGATTACCTTGCGAAAGTGAAACACAAACGCGTCCCGCTCGGGCGCGTCGGGACAGGTGATCCACTGCGCGGTCCAGGTTTTGTTCAACAGATCAGGATTGATCGGCGGAGGGACTTCAATTGCGGAATTAGCCGCAACCTGCGCCACCAGAAACCCACCGTAGGTTGACAGGAGAACGAGAATCAACCCGAAGAATAAAAGCGGCCGTAGCATTCGCATGAGGGTTACCGGATGACCCGGAGACTATAAATCCTCATGGAGTCTGCCGGAAGCAGAATTGTTTCTGATCTCTCACGGATGGGGAATCGCTATGCGGCGTGAATGGGTCTCGCGGCCCGGTCCACGAGTTCGGTGCGGGTCCAGGTGTAGCGCATGCGATGAATGACGGTGATGGTGGAGAAGACCGCAATTACCCACAACACCGGGCCCATCCGGTTAAATAGCGCTCCGATGATGACCAGCACCAGGCGTTCCGGGCGCTCCATAAAACCCACCCGGCAGGACCCGATGAGCGACTCGGCGCGGGCCCGTGTGTAACTCACCATGATGGCGCTGATCATCACAAAAGCCGTGAGCACTACATAGAAGAAACGATCGCCGCGCGCGTAAAACACCAGCAGTCCAAAGAATTGAGATGCGTCGCTGTAACGGTCGATTACCGAATCGAAGAAGCCGCCGAATCTAGTTACCCGATTGCTGGCGCGGGCTACGGCTCCATCCACCAGATCGAAAAAGCCTGATCCAATAATGACCAGTCCGGCATAGAAAAACATACGGGCTTGATTGTTTCCGTTGGCGTAACCGAACAGACAAGCTGCGATGGTATTGACCACCAGCCCCATGAACGTGAGCACGTTGGGATTGATGCGTGACAGGGCGAGCCAGCGCACGATTGTGTCGAGCAACACTCCGCAAGCTCGTCCGAATGCACTCGTCCAGGTCATCGCCATAGGGGCCTCGTCATGATCATGACGCCGGGGCCTCGTGGATCGTGGTCAGCTTCAGAATCTCCATTTCACGAGCGCCATTGGGAGTGACGAAGGTCGCCGTATCGCCAACTTTCTTATTCAACAGGGCGCGGCCGATGGGAGAGCTGGTCGAAATCTTGCCGGCAGCAACGTCGGATTCTTCGCTGGTCACCAGTTTGTATTCCACTTCCGAATTCTTGGTATTGTCGAAAACCTTGACGATTGAGCCCAGGCCCACCCGGTCTTTCGGGATGTTGTCCATGTTGATCAGGGCGAGATCGGCCATCCGTGCGCCCAATTGCCGGAGCCGCGCCTTCACAAATTCCTGGCGCTGTTTGGCCATGTGGTACTCGGCGTTCTCGCTGAGATCGCCCAGCGCGGCGGCCTTCTTGATCTCTTTAGGAAGGTCATGGACGAGCTCGTGTTCGAGCGCGTTCATTTCTTCCTGTAGCTTTCGCTTGATTTGCTCAGTCATTGCGTTCGGCGATTATAAACCTACGGCGCGGTGTCAGGTACCGGGTGTCGGGCCTGAAGGCCCGGTTCCCCTAAAGTCTTGTCATTCCGACGATGAGCGTAGCGAAGAGGAGGAATCTGCTGCTCGCCGGAGGCGTCAAGCCGATTCCTCGCGCCAAGAAACCGGCGCTTGGAATGACAATGTGGGTGGGATTTTGGCGCCGACTACAATCCCTGTATCGTTATCTGGTCTGATCCGGCCGAAGTTGGCGCCAGAATCCACCTATCCTATTGAAAGGATTGCATATAACGATCCGGGCCGGTTTGCGTGTAAGGCCTGCCACCCGGAACCTGCAACCTTACCGTTCCAAATTGCCTTCCGTTCCAGCTTGGGATAGAATGAACAAGTTGCAGTTCCTCTGTCCCCTGCGCTCCGTAGGCGGTTCACATGCTTAGTAGTGACAATTTCCACATAGGCGATAAGGTTGTGTACCCCAATCACGGGGTCGGAGTCATTGAACAGATCAGCAGCCGGACTTTCGGCACGACTGTGGAACAGTTCTACCTCCTCAAGATCCACTCCAGCAGCCTGAAGGTCATGGTGCCCTTCCACAACGTGGGAGCGGTCGGCCTGCGGCGGGTGGTCAAGAACGGGGAAATCCAGAAAATCGTTGATTTTCTTACAGATGGCGAGTGCGACAACAACGCCGACTGGAAATACCGCTTCAAGGAAAACTCCGAGCGCATGCGTACCGGATCGTTGTTAGAAGTGGCCGCTGTACTCAAGGGACTGCTGGTGCTCAATCAGGCTAAACCGCTCTCTTTCCGGGAGAAGAAGATGCTGGAGCGTGCCCGCTACTTACTGGTCAGCGAGCTGGCGATGGCCAAGAACTGCGAAGAACCCCAGATCGAAGAAATTCTTTCCCTTGCCCTGGCAAAGTCTAAACTGCGCTTCCCGGAAGCCTCAGAATTCCAAGCCTAGAATCCCGTTACAGCTCAACGACATATAATTCATTTTGTGTCCATTCCTGGCAGTCAATCTCCGCGTGTTCTCGGCCTCGACGTTGGCTCGAAGACCATCGGCATGGCAGTTTCCGATCCGCTCGGAATCACCGCCCAGGGACTCACCACCCTGCGCCGCCAAAACAAACGCCTCGATTTTGGGCAACTGGAGAAGGTCATCCGCGAGTACAACGTGACCGAGATCGTCGTGGGATATCCGCTGCGCATGAGCGGCGCCGAGGGGATCCAATCCGACAAAATGAAGGTCTTTGCTGAAGAACTGCATAAGAAATTCAAGTTGCCGGTCCATCTGTGCGACGAACGCCTCACCTCGGCCCAAGCCAATCGCGTGCTCCGGGATTCGGAAATGTCCATCAAGCGGCGAGGGGAAGTCGTAGACCGGCTGGCTGCTGTCCTGATCCTTCAGAGTTGGATGGACATGCGAGGCAGCAGCAGGTAGTCGCCATCTCAGGTCGTGGCCTCGCCTTGTGGCAGGTGACCAATGTCTAACGACCATTGTCCCTAACCGATTTCCTTTCTTCATCTAAACTAATTGCCACTTGCGTACATTTTTCACATTGCTGCTGCTCGCAGTTCTTAGCGCCGGCGGATGGCTGGCGTGGGCGCTCGAGTCTCCCGTCACTCCCGATGGGCAGAAGTTTGTCTTGCTGCATCCGGGATACTCGACGCGGCGCATCGCCATGGAGTTGCAATCCGCAGGCGTCATTCGCAACGCCCATGCTTTCATCTTCTGGCACTACTTTCATCGCCAGCATTCGCTGAAGGCTGGCGAATATTTGTTCGAAAAAAGCTCGAACGCAATCGATGTCCACCAGCGCCTCGCACGCGGCGACATTTTCGTTCATACCGTGGTGATTCCAGAAGGCTTCACCATGTTCGATATCGCGCAGGCGATTCAGGATGCCGGCCTGGGATCAAGCCAGGACTTCCTGAAAGTCGCTATGTCGGACACCGCTCTCATTGCCGAACTGGATCCCGAAGCCAAAACGCTGGAGGGATATCTCTTTCCCAACACCTACGAGTTCACCCGCACCCAGAGCATGCATGAAATGGCGGCGGCGATGGTAAAGCAGTTCCGCCAGGTCACTCGTGAGATCGGGCTGGTCTCGACGGAACAGCAGACGATGCACCAGACCGTGACCATGGCTTCCATCATTGAAAAAGAAACCGGATCGCCAGACGAGCGCCCCGTAGTCGCCAGCATTTATTACAACCGCCTGGCGAAAAATGTTGCCTTGCAGGCCGATCCCAGCGTGATCTATGCGGAGCTTTTGCAGGGAAGTTATACCGGCGCGTTGCATCATGCCGACATGAGATTCGATTCCGCTTACAACACTTACACTCATCCCGGACTTCCGCCCGGGCCCATCGGCAACCCGGGGAAAACCTCCCTGGAAGCGGCCATGCATCCCGCCGTCACTGACTATTCTTACTTTGTCGCCGACGGCAACGGTCACCACCGTTTTGCCCAGACTCTGGAAGAACACAACCGCAATGTAGCTGCCTACCGCCGGGTTATGGCAGGAAAGTAGTTTCCAGCCCCCAGAAGGTGCCTTTCAAATCAGTACCATCGCTTCAAACACATGCGTTTGAGCCTTTGCATCCCTTATACTCATCTAAACAAAGCAGCTAATAGGGGGCGGTTCATATTCCATGTCATTTTTCTCCCGGTACCGGGCTTTTCTTTTGTTTTTTTCGATCGCGCCGTTGACCGGCTGCCTTTTCCGCACGCATGTCGTCGAGCGGCAGATCAGCTCGGCGCCGCTCAAGGCTGCGGACCAGGGTGATTTGCTGGCGTATATCAATTCGCAGGCGGCCAAAATCCAATCCATGCAAGCCACCGTTGATATTGATACCTCGGTTGGTGGCGCCAAGAAGGGTAAGGTCACCGAATATCAGCAGATACGCGGGTATGTGCTGGTCCGCAAGCCGGCCATGCTGCGCATGATCGGGCTCCTGCCCATCGTCCGCACCCGGGCATTTGACATGGTGAGCAATGGCCGCGACTTTAAGCTTTCCGTTCCGCCGAAGAACCGCTTCGTGATCGGCCGCAACGACATTGAGACCCACAATGCCCAGCAACCGCTGGAGAACCTTCGTCCGCAGATCATTTACGACTCGCTGTTGCTGCAACCGATTGACCCTGAAAATGAAATCGCGGTGCTGGAAAACGACTTCGAACCGGTCTCCGATAGCAAAGGACACCGATACCAGCAGGCCGATTATGTAATTGATGTGGTCCGCAAGCAGGGCGCGGGATGGTTTCTTTCGCGCAAGATTATTTTCAGCCGCACCGATTTGTTGCCCGACCGCCAGTTGATATATGACGAAAACGGGGACGTGGCCACCGAGACCCGATACGAGAACTATAAAGACTATGATGGCCAGAGCTTTCCCTCGGTGATTCAGATCAAGCGGCCGCAGGAGGAGTACGATATTACGCTGGGCATCGTAAAGCTTCAGTTGAATGAACCGCTGCCAGACGACAAGTTCGTGCTCCAGCAGCCGGAGGGGGTTGAAGTGATCCATTTGGAGGGCCCGCAATCCAGAGCCGCGGCCGCACCCCGGATAGAAGCCGAAAATGATAAGTAGTTCCCGGCAGCCAAAGCGGAGCAACACCCTGAGTCGATAACCGTCGTCGATAACCGTCAATGATGAACAAAATGATTGTCGCCAACCTGGTACAGCGGCCCATCCGGTCGCTGATCAGCATTGTCGCCATTGCTCTCGAAGTCACGCTCATTCTCATGATCGTGTGGCTGTCGCTGGGAATGATGAACGACTCGCGGACCCGGCAGGAAGGCATCGGCGCGGATGTCATCGTGCTGCCTCCGGGCTCTTCCAACATTATTGGAATGACGGGTGCGCCGGCCCCCATCAAGATTGCCGGCATTCTGGCAAAGCTAGATCACGTGAAGGCCGTTTCGCCCGTGTTGATGCAGATTTCCTCGGGTACGGGCGGCGCTCCAGAAGTGCTCAACGGGATTGATTTGGCGAGTTACGAGTCGCTGGGCTCACCGTTCCGTTATTTGCATGGCGGCCCTTACCAGGGCCCCAACGATGTGCTGGTGGACGACATTTTCGCGCAGTCCAAACACGTCAAAGTCGGGGATTCGATCCAGATACTGAATCACAGTTTTAACGTGTGTGGGATCGTCGCCCACGGCAAGGGCGCTCGCAAGTTTTTGGAAATCGCCACTCTTCAGGATCTCATCGGCGCCGAAGGAAAAGCGTCCGCTTTTTACGTAAAGCTGGACACACCCGAGAACGCCGACGAAGTAGTCAACGAGGTGAAGGCCATTCCCGGGATGCAGCAATACATCGTGCAATCCATGCGTGAATATCTATCCATGATGACGCCTAGCAGCATCCCCGCGCTGGCGATTTTCATCAACGTGGTCATCAGCATCGCCGTCATCATTGGGATACTGGTGATCTTCCAGGCGATGTACACGGCAGTCATGGAACGGACCCGCGAGATCGGGATCTTGAAATCCATTGGCGCTTCGAAGTTCTACGTAGTCAACGTGGTCCTGCGGGAGACGGCGTTGCTGGCCGTCGCGGGCATCATTGTGGGAATCTTGTTCAGCCTGGCTGCCAGCGCCATCATCGGATATAAGCTGCCGACGCTGCCTCTAACGCCAGTCTGGGGTTGGGTGGTGAACGCCGGGATCATTGCCATGGTCAGCGCCATCGCCGGGGCGCTCTATCCCGCATTCAAAGCCGCGCAGAAAGACCCGATTGATGCGCTGGCGTACGAGTAGACGGGCGCTAGGCTCTGGGCGTTAGGCTCTAGGACTCGGTCTCATGAGCTAGGAATCCTAGCGCCTAACGCCTAGAGCCCAAAGCCTGACCTTTGACGCTGTCAATTTAGCCCTGTTAAACTGAGAGTTTGCCAGCCCACCGTCGTAGTTAGAAGGGAAGTTCGTGCGCGCAGAAACCCGTCATCAACTGAAACAAGATCGCTTCAGCCAAGTCACCATCGATGCGGCCGAGGCCACCGCTCACTGGTCGGTCGAGCACAAGAACAAAGTCATCGCCGGCGCGGTCATCCTCGTGGTGGTGGCGGCTGCCGCTTTCGGAAGCTGGTATTTCATGAACCAGCAGGATCTAAAAGCCAGCGTTGAACTGGGCGATGCGACGCGCACGCTCGATACCCCTGTCCGTCCCGCCGGGATGCCGCCACAGCCGGAATATCCCAGCTTTGCTTCCGCTGCGGAGCGCGCCACCGCAGCCCACAAGCAATTGCAAACTGTGGTGGACAACTATCCCCACACCAAATCGGCGGACTTTGCCCGCTATTTCCTGGGACTGACCGCGGAAGATCTGGGCGACCACGCGGCGGCCGAGAGCCAGTTGAAGGCCGTGGCGTCGGTGCATGACGACGATCTGGCTGCGCTGGCGAACTTTGCCCTGGCCTCGGTCTACCGTGATACCAACCGCCCCAAGGACGCCATTGCCATCTACAAACAGCTGATCGACAAACCCACTGCAAGCGTGAGTAAGGCCACGGCGCAACTGGAATTAGCCGAAACTTACAAAGCCAACGGGCAGCCGGTGGACGCCAAACAAATCTACGAACAGGTGCAGAAAGAGAATCCGTCGTCGCCGGTAGCTCCATCGGCCGCTAATCAGATTGCAGCGCAGAGGTTGCTGGAGTTGAAGTAAACCCGTCGTTGGTCCTTGGTCGTTCGTCGTTGGCTTTTTGTGGTTTTCCTCAGAGTTTCATCTTCATTCAAATCAACAAGGATGGCTGACCTTCGATGAAGCACACTCATTCCCTTGCACGCATTTTCGGATGGATCCTCTTCGCGTGTCTTGCCGCTTCGCTTCACGCCCAGAGCGGACCTGCGGGAGTCGCGCAACGGCGGCTGGCCCATCTGCAACATGGCATCAATGCCAGTGAGTGGTTCGCCCAGGTCTACGATCCCAAGGGTTACACCAAAGAACATTTCGAGAACTGGATGACTGCGCGGGACATTGCGTTGATCAAGTCCATGGGATTCGACAACGTGAGACTGAGCGTCAATCCCCAGCCCATGTTCCGGCACGGTCATGCGGATGAAATTCCCGCCGACTATCTCGGATATCTGGATGCCGCGGTAAAGATGATCCTGGACCAGGGCTTGGCTGTGACCATCGACATTCATCCAGACAGCGACTTCAAGGCAAAGCTCGGAAGTGACGACGATTTCGTCGAACAGTTTTGCGAGTATTGGCGGGCGCTGGCGCGGCACTATTCCACGTTCAACCCGGATTTAGTGTTCTTCGAAATCATGAATGAGCCGGAACTGCGCGACCGCTATCGCTGGTATGGTATTCAGGCTAAAGTCGCAGCCGCGATTCGCGAAGGAGCCCCGCAACATACCATCATCGCCACCGGCGCCAGGTATTCGGCGGACGACGAACTGCTGTTCCTCGAACCGCTGCACGATGCGAACGTCATTTACAACTTCCATTTTTATGATCCCGGCATTTTTACTCACCAGGGAGCCACCTGGGCAGTGAATTTCTGGCACAACGAAAAAGCGGGGCTGGCGTATCCGTCGAATCCTGAATCGGCGGAAAAAGTTGCCGCGCAGGTGACGGAGGAAGCGAATCGGCTATACGTTCTGCGATATGGAATAGAACACTGGGACGCTGCGCGCATCGGCACGGAAATTAGTCTGGTGGCGGATTGGGCCAAGCGGCGCAATGTTCCCATCATCTGCAATGAGTTTGGCGTCTTCCGCAAATATGCCGACCCGCAAGACCGTGCGGCCTGGCTCCACGATGTACGCACTTCACTCGAACGTTACGGAATGGGTTGGGCCATGTGGGACTATAGCGGGGGATTTGGGGTGGTGACGAAATCCAATCCCACTGCGGCCGCTGTTCCGGATGACGTGACGCTGAGAGCTCTCGGGCTCAAGTGATCAGCTTTTAGCTCCTAGCTCCTAGCTTCTAGCCATTCCATTGCGATTGATCCCGTGGTTCAAGCTAGCAGCTAATAGCTAGAAGCTGCGGGCGTAGGCATCGGCTGAGCGACCGTCAGCTTGAAGATCGAAATGTTGCGCCCGAACGGCTGCGCCTGGAGAGTACGGAACTGCGGGATCTGCTCTTGTAATTCCTGGGTCAGATCAATGTTCCATCCCGCCTGAACGATCCAAACCGGTTGGCCGGATTTGAGCCCGTACTTGGGAACCATTTCATTCCATCGGCGAAGAAAACTTTCTGCGGTAAAGCGGAAGTCCTCGCCGCCGGTGGCAATCACGCGATAGCCGCCACACTGAATGCTGCGAAACCCGGGAACGGAGCGATCGAACTCAAACGGCTTTTGCTGGCATAGATAATGTCCCAGCAGAATGCTGGTCTGGTTGTCCACGAAGATGGCGTCTGCGGGCGTCATGTGCTGACGCATGAAATTTATGGTCCCATCCATTTGCGCAATGCTCTGATCGGCACGAGACATGTAGGGTTGATGATGCGTAGCGAAAACATTGCAGAAGACCACAATCAGGATCGCGACGGCAACTCCTCGTCCTGTTCGCTCACCTGTGACTTTGGCAAGAAACACGCTGACTCCCGCGATGGCGAAAATCAGAAGAAATGAAGAATGACGCGTGCCCCCGTAGGGATACCTTCCCGCCACAGCGACCGCGCAATTCAACGCGAATGGCAGGAGAAGAAAAACTCCCAGCAATCGAGGATCAACCCCCAGTTTTCCAGCAGCAACTTTTCTTCTCAGCAGGAACACAATCCCAACGACGAATAGCGGATAGGCCAGGTCCCCCACCACCAGCTGCCCGAAAACATATTGAAACACTCCGCCGGTTCGGGCCAGGATAAACAACAGCAGATTGGTGCGGCTGGGATCGAAGTAGGAATTGTGCAGATACGCGCCGCCCATCCATCCCCGCGTGGCTTGCGCGCCGCCGTAACGTTCGCCGAGATGCCTGAGATGCGTCACATACAGCAGCGCGGCGATTCCCAGACCAACAAACTGTCCAGCTACCCAGATTGCGATCACTTTCGTAGAAACGCGTTGCGTCGCCATGCGCAAGATGGCATATACCCCGAGGGCTGCGGCGAAGAGAAACGCCGAGTAATGAGACAGCATGGCGAGGTAGAGACAAAGTAACGACAGCGCCATGAGTTTCGCGGAGTTTTCCGCCAGCGCTCGTTCCAGCAAAGAGGCAGCCGACATGGCGAATACCAGCAGCAGCGCATATTGCCGCACTTCCGTCGAAAGCGCGATCATGGGCGGGAGAAAAGTAAGAAAAATCAAACTGATCCAGCCCACCGTTCTGCCGAATAAAACCGTCAGCCACTTAAACGCGACCCAGCAGAAAATTGTGCCGGCGATAATGGAGGGAAAACGAAGCACAATCTCGGAAGTGCCCAAAATTCTCCAGTAGTGGAGCACAAGAACCAGCAGCGGCGGATGGGAAATGATGAGACTCGCCTGATAGGCGTCCGGCAAAGAATCCTTATTGGCTTCGAAGAAATGCAGCGCCTCGTCGGGATCGAGGAAGATTCCATAGGCGGCGCGGATTCGTATCAGGAACCCGGCGGCCAGAATGATCGCTGTAGCGAAAACAGGACGGAAGTTGAGCCACTTTTCGAGCGGATCGAGTCGAGTTGTTGCATTGGCCAAGGTCACAATTCTACCGGGGCAACGGTTCCGGCAGGTTGGCCAGAGCATATCCCATGACGGCCATGGCGGCAGCATTTTCACGCAGTTCCTGAGGCACAACCTTGTCGAGCGTATCGGCGGCGGTGTGGTGGTAATAAAAGTAAGTTCTTCCATCCTGCATGAGGCCCAGCGCGGGAACGCCTGCCTTCGATAAGGGGGCGATGTCCGCTTCGGGGCTGGAATCGGTTTGCTGAATAATATTCGCTCCAATGCTCTCAAGAATCGTCTGCACCGGACGCAGGAAAGGCAGCGCATTGTTGCTTACCTTGACTTCGAAACCCAGCGGGTGCCCGGCTCCTGAGTCGCTCTCGATGGCGGCCACATGGTTTGAGAGGTCCGACTCGTGGGCGTTGGCATAGGCATCGTGTCCGGTTCCGCCATTCTCCTCATCCATCCAGGCAATCACGCGGAGGGTGCGTTTGGGATGCAGGTGCAGTTGCTGAATCAGTTGTGCGGTCTCCATGGCGATCACGACTCCCGCGCCGTCATCAATCGCACCCCGGCCCAAATCCCAGGAATCGAGATGCCCGGAAACGATCACCACCTGTTCGGGATGCTCCGATCCTTTCAAGTCGCCCACCACGTTGTAAGAAAGCGTGCGGGCCCCGGTCTTCGAGGTCAGGATGAAATGCAGGCGTACTTTTCCCTGTGCCGCCAGATGGGCGATCAAGTCAGCATCCTCACTGGCGACGGCACCCTGCGGAATGCCGGCGTCCGTGCTATAGCCCGTATGCGGCAGGCGGTAGTCGGCGGTACCCACGGAGCGGACCAGAGATCCGGCGGCGCCCAACTCGGCGGCAGCTTTTCCGCCGCCGGCGCGGTAGGCCACGGCTTCGCTGTAACCGTCGAAGGCGCGCCCGGCGTCAGCTTTTCTGGTGTCGAATGGGACGTTGAACAACACAATCTTCCCCGCAACTTTGCTGCGGCCCAGGGCTTTCAATTCATCGAAATTGTTCACCACCACCACTTCAGCGGTCAGACCCTCCGCCGTGGTTGGCGTATTCCCGCCTAATGCCGTAAGCACGATCTTTTGCGTGGTTCCCGGAGCCTGTCCCGGATACTCCACCAGTTCGGCAGTTTCTACGCCGCGCGTCCAGCGCGGAACCTGCACTTCTTCGAGCCGCACTTCCAGGCCCAGCTTGCGCAGTTCGTCGGCAACGTAATTTACCGCCGCCTGAGCTTGTGGCGATCCTTCCGGACGGGGGCCAATGTTCTCGGTCAGGTGCGCCAGTTGCTGATAGGCATAGTCGTCGGTGAGTGCGGCGTCACGCAGGGCCGCCAACTCGCTTCGCAGTTGCCGCGAATAGGCACTCTCCTCGGAGGGCGGATTTTCCGGCGCGTAGCTGGATTTCTGCGGCGGCGTTTGCGCATTGGCGATCGTGACCAGCACAAAAAGAACTGCGGCGAGTTGCAGACGCATTGTCACCTCATGAACGTTTCGTCAGGAAGCACCGGACGAATTTTCAAGTGTAACTGAGGCGGCGGGATTGCGTCGCTCACCTTAAGTTGGTTCGTATCGGGGCACGGCTTTCCGGCCGTGCCGAAAACTCGCAAAGATCATCCGGCTTTAGCCGCTGCTGGCTGTCAGACTGCAATCGCAGGTGCTGAAGCGCGTTCTTAGATTTTCACGCAATACGGCGGGGCTATAAAGCCGTGCCCTGATACGAATCTCCTCCAGCCCGCAAGAAAAAGTGGCTCCATTTCTGGAGCCACCCTTCAAAAGAGGCATAGGTGATGGGATTCAGGAAAGGCGATGCAAGGGGCCGATCCGCCAGCCGGAACGGCTTAAAGTGAAGTGTCGAGAACATTGGATGAGAGTAAAGGTCATGCTTTGGTACGGCCTCTTTTAGTGCTAAGGAAAGAAGCACTTGCGCAGCCAAATCCGTGGGATCGCCCGCCCATGGCGGCTTTCGGGCCAAGCCTTTGGGGAATAGCCACTTAGTCCGGCGTCGGAGAAGCCGGGCGATGTCGGGATGGCCCCCGGAGTAAGGAAAAGTGCAGAATCCTGCACATTCTTTGCAGCGAATCTTGTGCATCGCAACAATTGGCAGGCGGCCCAGTTTGGGAGAAGCTTCATGAGATACAATTTCGCGGTGAAAGATGGGCCACTCGCCAGACTCTCTCGCATCGCGGCTCTGGTGAGCCTCGCGTTCGTTGCTCAGACATTTCCTGGCAGAGCATTTGCTCAGCAGCCTGAGGCCGGCAGGCCGGTGATGCTGGTAACCTGGTTTGGGCCCGGCGCGATTGCACTGCCTTCCGGACCTGACTGGAAGCCGGAGTTGTTCACGGTGTATGACAACATCACGCGTCCAGTGGCACAGTACAGTAAAGGTGGCGTCGGCGGCCTGACAGTGTCCTATATTGTCTTTGAAAATCTATCGGGCAAGCCATCAGCCGAAGGCTGCCGCAATGACGGAATGAACCCGATTCTCGAACACGTCGCGAAGCTGGTCTCGAAACGCCTTGATGGCGAAGTGAAAAACGCCGCCGGAGAAACCCTGGCCACCACGTCTTATTTAGTCGACATGGGTTTGGGGGGAGGCCATCATCAGCACGACTTGTTCGGGTTTGCAGGGAATGCCAGGACCTGCGCCGAAATACATATTTCAAGCACGGTAGAAACTCCCGCCGAAGACGACCGGATGAAAGCCGTGCTGACGGATTTTCATCCCGATCTAACCTATCGACCGAACGCTGCTGACTACTTTACATTGGCATCGCTGCTTTTCAAGAACTCGCCTGGCCTGGCAGCGCCTTACTATAAAGCCTCCCTCGATGCGATGCCCGACGACGCCAGCTCCATCACCATTCGCCGCGTGGCGACGGACCAGCTTGTGATGTCGTTAGGCATGAGCGGAGACCTCAAAGACAGTCGAGCCGTGGCGGAGATGGCGATCGCAAGCGATCCTGACTATCCACTCAATTACTACAATCTTGCTTGTGCGGATGCGGAGCAGGGAAACGCAACCGATGCGCGGATCCATTTACAGCAGGCCTTTGATCGCCGTGCAAACATCATCAAAGGAGAATCCATGCCAGACCCTGCCAAGGACGACTCCATTCTCAAGTTGAAGAAGGACAAAGCATTCTGGACGTTTGTGCTGGCTCTGCCGAAGAATTAAGGTCCACTTGTAGAAGTGTGCAGTTAAAAGTTGCCAAACATGGGTTTTGAGGTGCTGATAAACTGTCGATAACTCTCACGCGGAGGGATGTGTGAGTGGTTGAAACAGGCGGTCTTGAAAACCGCTGTACCTTAACGGGTACCGGGGGTTCGAATCCCTCTCCCTCCGCCATTCAGTCTGGGTCGCAAAGAAATCCGGCAGCACTGTGGTGAGAATCTCTGGAAACCGCCGCACCTTGGCAGCTTGCTTGCGCAAATTATCGCGGGATCCATTGGGCGTGGGCGGTGAACAAACCGCTGACGAAGCAAATCTGGTAAGCCACGAAAATGCCGAAACCCAGGCTCAGCAGGCCGGAGGCCACGGCCAGGCGCTGAGAGAACTTTTGCCGGCCCTTTCCCACTAAAGTGAATGCGGAAGCCAGGCTCATGGTGATGAGCATCATGCCCGCAATCGTTCCTACCCCGAAAATCAATAGATACGCAATGGCCCAGTGGGAATTGCGAATGGCGGTCAGGACCAGCAAAGCCACCGCCGCCGAACCGGCCAGTCCGTGAACCACGCCCACCACAAAGGGACGGAAATATTGATACAAGCCGACGCTTCCGAGCCGGCGATCCAATCGAGCCAGCGGCGTCTGGCTGGGCGCGTGGGGATGGGCCTCAGGCTCATGAGAGTGGGGATGGTTATGGATGTAGTCTCCGTGGCTATGGGGATGAGAGTGGACGATTTTCTCTCCGTCATGATGGTGGAGGTAACCAGAAGGCGTTGCTCCGGGAGGCATGGAACGCAAGAATCCGGCGAGGTTGGCGAGGCCGAGAACAATCAACATTACGGCGACCGACAGCTCCATGCTGAGTCCGAGGCGCACCGGAATGACGAGATTAAAGAGAATGATTCCAGCGCCCACCACAAAGATGGTGACGGTGTGACCGACGCCCCAGAACGCCCCAATCAGGGCCGCCCGCGAACGGTTGCGTTGATGGCTGACGATGGTTGTGACCGCGACAACGTGGTCAGGGTCGGTGGCGTGGCGCATCCCGAGAAAAAACCCCACCGCGAGAATGGAAAGAAAAGCGATCATGCGTTTCGTCCGAAGCTACTTGAGAGGTCTCTTAGACTACAGCAGGCTGGCGCAACTCGACCAGGCGTGCGACCAGAAACTTCAAATACTCTTCCATGCCTGCTTCAGTCTTGGCCGAAAGCTTAAACACCCGCATGCCCGGGCGTACCGCCTGAATATTGTTGTAGGCAGTCTCCCAACTGAATTCAACCGCTGCCGCCAAGTCAACCTTGGTGATGACAGCCACGTCTGCACTGTTAAAAATGGTGGGATACTTGAGCGGTTTGTCTTCACCCTCGGTCACCGAGATGAGTACGAGCCGAAGGTCTTCACCCAAATCGTAAGCTGAAGGACATACCAGGTTGCCCACGTTTTCGATGAACAGGAAATCCAGTTGGTTGAGGTCCCAATCTTCCAGTGCGGCTTGCACCATCGCGGCTTCAAGGTGACAGAGAGTCCCGGTCGTGATTTGCTTGACTGGAGCTTGGCTGCGCGCGAGGCGCGCCGCATCG
Organism: Terriglobales bacterium; assembly: GCA_963762965.1. Classification (GTDB taxonomy): domain Bacteria; phylum Acidobacteriota; class Terriglobia; order Terriglobales; family Acidobacteriaceae; genus DATBAX01. Next base: position 1,593,290 of record CAVXME010000001.1, on the reverse strand, counting down.
TTTTCGGTGGCGAGGTCTCCCACTAATGCAGCCACGCGATAATCTGGGCGAAGGAGAGTGAGAGTTTTTTCGAGGAGTGCAGTCTTCCCCGACCCCGGGCTCGAGACCAGGCTCACGACAAACACTCCGGCAGCGCGAAAGCGGTCGCGAAGCGCGCGGGCCACGATGTCGTTCTGTTTCAGAACATTTTTTCGGACTTCGATCAAGCGGGGTTCGGGGCGCATTCTTGTATCTCCAATGCAACTACTTCAAGTTCCTTGCCACGCACGATCTCCGAGCAGGGAGTTCCACATTCCGGGCAACAAAACAACTGCACTGAGCTCAGGGGCCGTTCTGCTTGGCAGTGGGGACAAAAGATCACCACGGGAACGTCTTCAATCACCAGGCGAGAGCCTTGCAGAGGAGTGTCCTGGCAAGCCATTTCATAACAAGAGAGAAGAGCTTCCTTGACCACGCCGGACAGCGCACCCAGCTTCAAGTGCACAGCATCTACCTTAACGCCGCGGCGCCCGGCTTCTTCCTCGGCCAATTCCACGATGTTCATCGCGATGGAAAGTTCGTGCATGGTTTCCTTACTCGCACCGTTCGTGGTCTGTCCGCGCAGGGCCATCGAAGCGGCCGAATGCTGCAAGCGCCGCTTGTCCGAGGCTTATTCCGCCATCGTTGGGGGGCACGGCATGGTTCGTCCAGACTTGCAGCGAGCCATCGCTCAGAAGACTCTTCAAGTCTTCCAGCAGCAACTCGTTCTGGAAGACGCCTCCAGAGAGAATAACTGTATCCACTCCGTGACTTCGAGAGATTACGTTCAGCGCATCGCGCAATCCGTGAGCAAATCCCAGTTGGAAAGAGCGTGCAATTTGTCTGACATCGCGGCCGCGAAATCGGTCTTGCGTTACGGACCGCAGCAGCGGTCGAAAATCAAGTTCGCCAGCGATGAAGGGGAAGGCATAGGGTTCCGTCATCGTCCCGCTGCGGGCAAGTTGTTCTACCCAGATGGCGGCTTGTCCTTCAAAAGTAACCTGGCGAGTGAATCCGAGAAGGGCCGCAGCGGTGTCAAACAAACGCCCCACGGACGAGGTTGTGAAAGTCCTTACATCCTTACGTACCAACTCCATTGCGTCGCTGAATCGCGCGGGAAAATCGAACGGAGCGGAAAGCATATCCGGCAAGCCATCGACTTGCGTCAGGAACCCAGCCGCGGCTTGCACTGGATGGTGCGCCGCAGCGTCACCACCCGCGAGAACGGCACGGCGCAAATGAGCCACACGCTCGAAACCATCCTGCACGCTGCCCACGAAGATTTCCCCGCCCCAGATGGAGCCGTCGTCTCCATATCCGGTACCGTCGAAACTTACGCCTGCAACTCGTTTCGTCCATTCTCCGTGTTCGGCAAGTACCGATGCTACGTGCGCACGGTGGTGTTGCACCGCGTTGCATTGACCGGCACCAAGCGTAGCGGCATGAGAGGTTGAGAGATATTGCGGATGCAGGTCGTGAACCAGCAGCAATTCGTCCCACCGAACTTCGTACATCGAGACCAGATCTTCGATGGTCTGGTGAAATGCGCGCAGCGACTGATAATGGTCTAGATCACCGATGTGCTGGCTGACAAACGCCTGGCCGTCCACCACCAGCGTGATCGTATTTTTCAGGTCTGCGCCCAGCGCGAGAATGGGACGCTCAGCAGGAAGCGCTGCGACCGCACCCGGGGCATAACCACGGGCACGGCGCAGGATTGCCGGGCCGAAAGCCCCAACTCGTGCCACCGAGTCGTCCACTCGGCGCGCGATGGGACGCTGCCCGATCAGAAACGAGTCCGCGATTCCGGAGAGGCGCTCGATTGCGTCTTTATCTTGGTACGCGATGGGCTCACTGGAACGGTTGGCGCTGGTCGTTACCAGAATCTCTGGAGCACCGGCCGCGAACAGCAAATGGTGCAGTGGAGTGTAAGGCAACATCACGCCGAGTTCGTTGTTTTCCGGCGCAACGCCGATGAGTTCTATCTTTGCCGGTGCGAGCACGATGGGACGGGCAACAGATGTTAGCAGGGCTTCTGCGTCTGAAGAAAGCTCAATCAGGGTGCGCGCAATCTCAACGTCCCGCACCATCAGCGCGAAAGGTTTTTCTTTCCGGTACTTGCGATCTCGCAAAGCCGTCACAGCTGCGGGATTCCTGGCATCGCATGCCAGATGGTACCCGCCAAGTCCTTTCACCGCGAGAATTCCTCCGGCACGAAGAATCCCAGCTGCCTGATGGATGTTGTCTTCGCTTCTTTCTATGGCTTCATCATTGTTCTGGCCAGGCTGGTAAAGGTAGTAGCCAGGACCGCAAGCCGGACAAGCTACAGGCTGAGCATGAAAACGACGGTTGCGAGGGTCGCGATATTCCGCAGCGCAATAGTCGTCGAGCTGCCAATCCTTCATGGTGGTGTTGGACCGGTCGTAAGGCAGAGACTTCACGACCGTGTAACGCGGACCGCAATTGGTGCAGTTGATGTAAGGGTATAGATAACGAGGGTCGGCGGGATCGAAAAGTTCTTTGAGACAATCGTCACAAACGGGAAGGTCCGGTGAAATTCGAACCGTCGGGCGTTCCCGGCGCTGGCTCGTCCGGATGGTGAATTCGTGCAAGCCGACTGGCTCGGCTGGCCGCACATCGATTTCCGCGATGCTGGCTGCCGGTGGGGGCTGCGCTTTCAGCTCGCGAACAAAAGCTTGCAACCCGGTCTCTGCGCCTTCGAGGTGAATCTCAACGCCCTCTTCTGCATTCAGCACCCATCCGTTGAGCGTGTTGGCGCAGGCGAGGCGATAGACAAAAGGACGGAATCCCACGCCCTGCACTACGCCGCGAACCCGGATGGAACAAGCGCTGGCCATAAAGTTGTTTATTCGTCGACGATGCAACCGTGACCTTGCCATCCCACTTGCACTACCTTGCCGTCCTCGACCAGGATGGGCACGGTGCGCTGTCCACGGGCAATCTCGCGCATGCGTCCGCGCGCTACGGGATCGGCTTCCACGTCGTACTCGACAAACTCACTGCGCTTCCACTCCAGCCACTCGCGCATTTCGCCGGTATGCGGACAGCGAGCGGTTCCATAAAGTTCAAGAGCCACGGTTCGATACCTCCAACGGTTTCTGAATTACGTGGAAGATGGCGAGTTTACGAGTCGTTGGCATTAGTCTCTGTCTGTGCCTAGCAGATGCGCGGCAAGGGATCGCCGACCAACATATCTACGATCCGGCTGCCGCCATAAAGCGTTGTCACCAGCACGGTGCCGGCAGGTTGTTCACGAACTTCTCCGATCACTTGTGCTTCGCCTCCACCCGGCGCAATGCTCAATGCATTGATCGCGGCGTCGGCGTACTCCGGAGCGACAACCGCCAGAAACTGGCCCTCATTGGCAATGTGGAGCGGATCGAGCCCCAGCAATTCGCATGCGCCGCGCACGGTATCCCGTACCGGAATCTGGTCTTCGAAGAGGACCATGCCCAGCCCACAGTCATGGGCCAGCTCATTCAGAGATGTTGCAGCGCCGCCACGAGTTGGATCGCGCATCCACCGGATGCCCGGCCCGGCAGCGTGAATGAGCGCTTCTACCAGGGGAAGCACCGACCTCGTATCGGAACGAAGATCAGCTTCAAGATCAAGCTCGCCGCGTGCCAGCAGAATGGTGATACCGTGATCTCCGATGGGCCCGGAGAGAAGAATCCTGTCACCTACGCGCACCGAGCGGGGATCAAGCAACACTCCAGGAAGCATTCTGCCTATGCCCGTCGTCGTGATGTACATGCCGTCGGCTTTTCCATGCTCGACGACCTTGGTGTCCCCCGCAGCGATGCGAACTCCCGCTTCCCGCGCGGCTTTCGCCATAGCTCGAACTTCGGCTTCGAGAACCGGCGTGGGCAGACCGGCTTCGAGCACATAGCTGACCACCAGGGCTTCTGCTCTGGCGCCCGAAACCGCGAGATCGTTTACCGTTCCGTTTACCGCAAGTTCGCCGATAGAGCCGCCGGGAAAACTCAACGGCTTGACCACAAAGCTGTCTGTAGTGATCGCAACTTTTGTGCCATTGATGTCGACCAGCGCGGCATCTCCGAGCGGGCCAGGAGCGGAACCGAAAAGCAAAGGAGAAAAAAGGCCTTCCACCAGTTTGCGGCTGGCTTTGCCTCCGGCTCCGTGCGCCATCTCGATTTGGGGATCGCGAAAGCGGACGGGCACGGCTTCGGCGAGCACAGCGGCTGGTGAGCTCAGGCGCTCAAGTTCAGGCTGGTCACCATTGCTGTCTTGCGGTGTTCGTAGCTGTGATAAGCGGCGCATGATCCTTCTGATGACACCATGAGTGCCCCCACGGGATGTTCCGGGGTACACTCGCGGCCGAAAAGTTTACACTGATGCGGCTTCAGGACACCTTTGAGTACTTCCCCACACTGCGCGGCCTTGGGGTCGGTGACTCGGATGCCCGGAACCTCGAAACGCTGTTCGGCGTCCCATTCAGCATAGGTCTCGTTGACGCGCAATGCCGACTGCGGGATGAATCCCAAACCGCGCCATTCAAAGTAAGGACGTAACTGGAAAACCTCGGCCATCGCTTTCAACGCAGCGCGGTTTCCCTCCCAGGGGACCACGCGCTTGTATTGATTTTCCACCTTGGCTTCGCCGGCATTCAACTGCCGCAGGAGCATGACGATGGACTGCAAAATGTCCAGCGGCTCAAAGCCCGAGATCACGATGGGTTTGCGCTCGTTCTGGGCGATCCACTCATAAGGTCGGCAACCGATGACGGTGGAAACATGGCCCGGCCCGATGAATCCATCCAGCCCCATGTCGGGAGAATCCAGAATGGCCCGCATCGCCGGGATGATGGTGACGTGGTTGCAGAACACCGAGAAATTACGAATGCCCTCGGCCTTGGCGCGCATGATCGTAAGCGCTGTGGATGGCGCGGTGGTTTCAAAACCGATGGCAAAAAACATGACGTGATTGTCGGGATTGAGCCGGGCCAGCTTCAAAGCATCGGAAGGCGAATATACGATGCGAACATCCATGCCTCGCGCCTTGTGCTCAAGCGGGCTGCCCCGGGTCCCGGGGACGCGCATCATGTCGCCGAAGGCAGCGAAAATAACATCCGGCTGCTGCGCGATGGCAAGGCCATCGTCGATCCTTCCCATGGGAAGCACGCACACCGGGCAGCCGGGCCCGTGGATGAATTCAATGTTGTCGGGAAGAATGTCCTTCAAGCCGAAACGATAGAGGGCATGAGTGTGGCCGCCGCAGACTTCCATGATCCGATACTGCCGCTCAGTTCCAGCCAGCCGGCGGATTTCGTCGGCCGCTCGAGAGATCAGTCCGGGTTGGCGGAACTCATCGACGAATCTCATGCGGATCGCTTCCTCGCGGCAGGCATATTCGCCTGGCTGCTAGTTCACGTCCTCCAGCCCGTAGCCTTGAACTTCCTGCATCGCGCCGTCAAATTCTCCCAGCATCCGGAGCGTGTTCATCTGCTCAAGAGCGTCGGCTTCGCTGACCTTGCTCATGGCGAAACCAACATGAATGAGCACCCAGTCTCCTGGCGCGGGCTTGTCGTCGTGCAGCAGGCCCAAATCAATCTTACGCCGAACGCCAACGACATCCACCAGAGCCGAATCCCCATGGTCGGAAAAAATTTCGACGATCTTTCCTGGTATGGCTAGACACATTCGACATCCTCCCGCCATGATTGCCGTCCCCGCCGCAGAACCGATCATCCCTAGGCCCTCAAATCGAGACGGGGAAGAGATGGCTTCCAGGCTGTGCGGGTAAAGTACCACGTTAACCCGCACCTTGCTAACTTTGCTGTATTTTTTGGTACCAGTGCAGATTAAAGCGTGACGTGTATCAGGGCACGGCTTTCAGCCGTGCCGAAAAAACCAAGCTCTTGACGGCATCGCTGAAGCGATGCCCGGATACGAATCTTTTCTCAAACGCGCTCCACATCCGGACTCGCTCCTCTAGCTTTATAAGAAATGGTGGACAGCGCGGAAAACGGGATAGTTGTAAAGCAGATTGAGGTGGTGCCGGTTTGGTGTCCGGAAAGTTTTTACGTGCTTGCGCTGGCAGCTCGCGCCAGTGGAGCAGTGCGCGGAGCTTCCACGATCCGGTGGAAGTATGACCGGTAAGAGCGGTGGATCCCATACATCACAGGGAATATCAGCAGCGGCGCCTGCCAACCAATGCGATGACTAACGATGTTCACCATCGAAGTCAACCCCGCACTTAATACGTAGTACGGAAATGACAGTTGCACAATGCTTAGCCAGAGTCGCCCTATCACCGCGCCCTCGGCCAGCTTGAGGATGCTTGCCACCGAAGCGGTCTGCCCCAGGCAGAAAGCCGCCGTTGCCGAGGCCAGCATCACCGGTTCCGATGCCCAGGCAGACTTGCCCAGCCAGCCAGCGTGCCAGGTAAAGCACGCCAGGTTTGCCGCAAACGCCATCATGCTGACGTTAAACAACATTTGTTGCGGCTTGAACTTGCCGCCAGCCTTCGGCCAGCATTGCACCACGGCGGACAGACATGCAATCAAGACTGCTTCCACAGCACTTAGATTTACCACCGCCATCAATAGGAACGGGAGGTTGACCGACATGCTGCCATCAATGCCTGGCAGGTTGACCTTCATCCGTGAAGTCATGGCCGCCAGCGCCAGAACCGCCAGGGCATAGTAAGCATGCGGGGTGTGGCTGACGAAGCCCGCATATCCCGTGGTAATGGCTGCTGCCAGCACCATCGCAAGAATGAACGTCTGAATTCGCCGCGTGTTCATAGGATCGCACCTCCCTTGGGTTCACCCAGCGAGCGTTACTGTTCCCCTACGACAGTGGCGAGAGCGGCGTCTGGACTTGTCACGGCCGTGCCCCAAAGCACGCTGTCGGCAAAGTTCGTTGTTGTGCCCCAGACCACGCTAAATCCGCTCATGCTGCTGGTGCCCCAGACCACTGAGGTCCCCCAAATCACGGAACTGCCGGAAACGTTTGTTCCCCAGACCACCGATGTTCCCCAGACCACCGAGGTGCCCCAAATCACGGAACTGCTGGCGACCGTCGAGTTGCCGTTGGAGAGCGTCACTTTCTTGGTGGAGGAGTTGTAAACCACAGTCGGAGACAGCGCCGATCCCACGGTCGGCGGCGCCAGATCGGTGCTGGCCAACGCGGCCCCGACGTCTACGTATCCGGCTCCCACCGTGAACATGTCATATGCAGAAGTGTAGGTCTGTCCGGTGGTGGGGTCTGTGGCTACGCTGGAAGTCGGGAAAGTCTTATAAGCCGTCTTCATCAAGCGCGCCTTGACCTGGTCCGGTGTCAGGGCTGGGTTTTGTTGCAGCAAAAGAGCCGCCGCGCCGGCTACAGCCGGAGTCGCCATGCTGGTGCCGCTCAGGATGAAATAGTCATTCGAGTAACCCGGAACCATGTTGCCGGGAAATAGATTGGCCAGGGTGCTGCCCGGATCGTCGAGAGAACCCACCAGGTTACCGGGAGCGACGACGTCAGGTTTCACGACGTGATCATAGGTCGTGGGGCCCTTCGAACTGTAGCTGGCAATCTGGTCGTCGGTACGGGAATACGTACCCATCGACTTCATGGCTCCGACGGTGATCACCATCGGATCATTTCCGGGGGCTGCGACGGTTCCGTATCCGCCGCTCCCGGCGAAGCTTACGCGGCCATAATTTCCGGCGGCCACCACCACGACGATCCCGGCCTTCCAGGCAGATTCCACTGCCTGGCAGAGCGGGTCATTCGCATATCCCATATAAATTCCGCGGCCCAGCGATAAATTGATGACCCGGATGTTGTACTTGCTCTTGAGAGCAATGGCCTGCTGAATCGCTGCGATCACACTGCTGTCGGCCCCTGCTCCAAACCCATTCAGCACCCGGAGGTCAATCAGGTTGACGCCCGGCGCGACGCCCGCAAAGCGGCCGCCGGACATCCATCCGCTCCCGCCGACGATTCCGGCTACATGGGTGCCGTGGCCGTAGGTGTCATATACCTGTGTGCCACTGAGGTTATATTCGCTGGTCCCGGTAAAGTCCTGGTGATAGACGATGCGATTCGCTGTTCCGTTCACATTCCACCAGTCGACATGATTAGGATTAATGCCGCTGTCAATCACCGCCACGCCGATGCCGGTGCCATCGTATCCCGCGCTTACAGCCGGTGCGACATTCATCGCAGCGTCGGTGTAATCGTCCATCCCTTTCACTGTGTGATCAACGCTTACGGAAAAGATCTCGGGGTCCGCCTGCAATGCTGGCAGAGCTTTTACCGGAATGGTGAGAGCGATTCCCTTGACCACACCGAGCCTCTGGTTCAAGTGGGCGCCCAGGCCCTGCATTCTTAGTTCTTGTTCCGCTTGGGGAACCTGTTTGTATTGCACGATGACCTTTACGGTCCCATTCACCGCTACACCTTGGTGGACTTGCGCAGCCGCTGCCTCGAGATCCGGAGCAAACTTGCTGGACGGCCGGCTGGCCTGAGCAAAGGCAGCCTCAGCAAAAGACAAAAGCAACAGCATGCTCAAGCGTTTTCCCCAAGTTGCACTGTGGCGCTGGCCTGAAGTCGTTTTTTTTGCTTTCCGTGTTCGCAACATGCTTTTTCACCCTTCCGTGATAAGACTCGGCTTATCTCAATGCACGGGCGATACCAATTAGACCGCCTGCAAGTTGTTGTTTTAATTGGAGATTATGGGTGGTTCGCTTTCGCGCCCAGGGCCACTTTGTCCTGCCCGAGGAGACGTGGGACATTCTGTCACTTTGCCCAGTTGCGGCGACTGGACATCCCCAGAGGACGATCTGAGACAGAGCCAGCATCTTTAATAAGCTTACGGGGACGATATTTTGCGGTTGGGAACTGAGATCGAAATTTAAGGAGAGCCACTGGCCTATCGTCTTACTGGGTCAACTCCCAGCCATCTTCTTTCATCTTGCGATTGACCCACTGCTGAAGCTTCGCCATGGTCTCCGGTGGCATGGAGATTAACTTGATGCCAGCCAGCCCGCCGCCCTCGGTCCACGCGACCCGGGCCTTGGCTTGGACCGGAAGCTCTTCATCGGGAAGAACAAAACTAGCCTCCAGGACTCCTTCCCATTGCGTTGTCGGTCTTAGGCCTTCTACACCGATACCGCTTGAACTGAGGTTTACAGCGTTCAACTGCAACTCCTCGCCGTTGGTATTCTTCAAACAGACCGGAAACTCCACTCGGACGCGATAGGATTTTTGCTGTTCCTGCCGGATCGCTCCCAGACTCGTGTTCTTTTCGCCAGATGGGCCACTGATCTGGTACTCGCGCAGCTTGCGGCTCAAAGTGCGGCGCGAGATTCCCAGCTGTTCGGCCGCCAGGGCCCGATGCCCCCCGGTTCGCTCCAGAGCTTTGACGATCATTTGCGCTTCCATGCTGTCGAGGTCACGGGCTTCCGAAGCTGTTTCATGATCGGGCACTCGCTCTTCTTGCTGAGCAATTTCGACGCTCACGTCCTGGGCGCCAATTTTATCGGCGGTAGATTCGACGGCAAGTTTCGCGATCACATTGCGCAGTTCTCGAATGTTGCCCATCCAGGGGTGGGCCTGTAGCTTTCGAATCGCATCCTCGGTAAAGCTTTTCCCCGGCGTCTTGAGGTTCAAAAAATATCTGGCGAGGACTGAAATGTCTTCGGGGCGTTCCCGCAGGGGCGGTACGCGCAAGTGGAACTGGCTGATGCGATGAAACAAGTCTTTGCGGAAGCGGCCTTCTTTCACCGCAATTTCCAGGTTCTGGTTGGTGGCCGCCACCACCCGAACATCCACCTTGACCTGGCGATTGCCGCCCAGGCGATAGTAGGCCTTGCCGTCGAGAACTCGCAGCAGCTTGACTTGAATATGCGAGGGCAATTCACCAATTTCATCGAGGAAAAGCGTACCTTTGTCCGCCAGTTCGAACAGCCCCGGTTTGGCGGAATCCGCGCCGCTGAATGCGCCCTTTTCGTAACCGAAGAGTTCGCTTTCCACCAGGTGTTCGGGAAGAGCGGCGCAGTTGATTTCCACAAAGGGCTGGGCACTCCGAAAAGAGGATTTGTGGATGGTTTGGGCAACCAGCTCTTTGCCGGTGCCTGTTTCTCCAGTGATAAGAACGGTTTCCGCGTGGGTGGCAATGCGATCCACCAGGCCCATGAATTTGTGCATGAGTACGCTGGCGATGATGAACCGGGTGCCGTCCAGGTCGCGCTCCACCACCACAGCCCGGCCGGGCCCGGCTTCCGACGTTTGAGCAGCCTTGGGATTAGGCTCGAGAGCCGGAATGCTCCGCTCCGACTGCTCGGAACTAAATGAAACTCTGACCATGCCGGACGGGCGTGAATCCTGATCATGGAGGAGAGTGATCGAAGCGAAGACATTAATGGTCTTCCCCGACTTGGTTCGCTGGAGGATATTGCCTTGGAACTGTCCGGTTGCGAGCAGGTTGTCCAGGACGGCATCTGCTCCGGCATCCGATTCCGTCCTCAGCAGCGCCACATTCTTGCCGATGAGTTCGTCCGGGGTATAGCCGTACAAGCGTTGCGTCGACGGGTTGCAGCTGGTGATGTTGCCTTGCAAATCGGTGGTGATTACGCTGCCGTGAAGCTGGTCGAGGATGGCGGCCGACTGTACGGAAGAGTCCGGGACAGCGCTGAATTGGCTGCCGTTACGTGGACCGGAAAGAGTCGCCGCACGGGTTTTGAATGATTCGGTTGACCTCGCCACGCTTTCGTTGGCCCCCGGGAAGTTGAGCAGCGGCAATACTGAAAAAACGCAGGATTCCCGCGTTTGTCCTCCACGGGATCTCCACTGACATTGTCCGTGGCCAGGAGTGACGGGGCCAGCGTTCTTTTGAAATTGCCGAATCGAAGGTAACGTTACCCGCTCAACCGGATCTCGCTGGATTGTTGTAGCGCCATTTTTGCTCTGACTGCAAGCACTGAAGTAACCATCTGTCACTCTTATGGTGTTGGACGGGTTGAACCCGGACACCTAAGATCAAGAGGATTAATGTCTAATAAAGCCAAAATATTTATTGCAGTCATGGTGTCCGTCGGGGTTGTGGTCCTCGCAACGTCGCTATCGCACTGGCAGAGTGCCGATCTGGTTCGTTTCTCCTGCTACGCGCTTATCGCTGTACTGGCTTCTGTGCTCAAGGTGCGACTGCCCGGCATTGACGGCACCATGTCGGTGAATTTCCTCTTCATTCTGCTCGGCATCATGGAGCTCAGCCTCCCCGAGACGCTGATTATTGGATGTTCCGCGGGCCTGGTGCAATGTTTGTGGCTGGCCGAACAGCGTCCGAATGCCGTCAAGATCGCTTTCAATATCAGCATGCTTGCCAATGCGGCAGGGCTGTCCTACTTCAGCTATCACCGCATGTCGTCTCTGCTGGGAAACCGCACGCCAGCGGCCTTGATGGGGGCGGCCCTGATTTATTTCGTGGCCAATACGCTGCCGGTCTCGATCATCATTGGCATTACCGAAAAGAAATCCTATCGCCGCATCTGGTCAGAGTGCTACTTCTGGTCCTTTCCCTACTACCTGGTGGGGGCCGCAGTGGTAGGTCTGGTGGGCTTCGTCAACCGCCGGGTCGGCTGGCAGACTTCGTTGCTCATTCTCCCGATCATTTACTGGGTCTACCGCTCCTATCGCCTCTACCTGGACCGGCTGGAGGACGAAAAAAAGCGCGTCGAGATCGAGAAACAGCACGTGGAGCAGGTGGCTTCACTCAACCTGCGCACCATCGAGGCGCTGGCACTGGCGATTGAGGCTAAAGACCACACCACGCACAAGCATTTGCATCGGGTCCGCACCTACGCGATCGAAATTGGCAAGGAGATGGGACTGGCGGAGAGCGAGCTGGAAGCCTTGCGCGCGGCCGCGCTGCTGCACGACATCGGTAAGCTTGCAGTGCCGGAGCACATCATCAACAAACCAGGGCGGTTGACGCCGGAAGAATTTGAGAAAATGAAGATCCACCCCATCATTGGCGCGGAGATTCTGGAAAGGGTTGCCTTTCCTTATCCGGTCGTGCCGGTGGTCCGGTCGCACCATGAAAGGTGGGACGGCTCCGGGTATCCCGACGGACTCAAGGGAGAGGAAATCTGTGTCGGGGCCCGGGTATTGGCAGTAGTGGACTGCCTGGACGCGCTCGCCACCGACCGCCAGTACCGCAATGCGCTGCCTCTCGACGAAGCCATGGCCAAGGTGGTCAGCATGTCAGGCACGTCGTTCGATCCCAGGATTGTCGAGATCTTGCAACGCCGGTACGTTGAGTTGGAGCAGGCGGCGCAGGCCAAGCCGGATGGCGAAATGAAGCTGACGCTCTCCAAGAATCTGCACGTGGAAAGAGGTCTGGGGCCGGCGGCTGGCTTTGAAGATACCTCGGGTCCTCCCGCCTCCAGCGAGAAAGACTTTTTATCCTCGATCGCATCCGCGCGGCAGGAAGCTCAGACCTTGTTCGAACTCAGCCAGGACCTGGGGAATTCTCTAAGTTTGGTGGAAACGCTCTCGGTTTTGTCCATACGATTACGGAAACTGATTCCGTCTGATTCCCTGGCGATCTTCGTTTGCAAACATGGACGCTTGCTTCCAGAGCTGGTAAGCGGGGAAGACTTTCGCGCCCTATCCGCCCTGAACATTCCACTCGGCAAAGGCCTGGTCGGCTGGGTCGCGGAAACGCGCAAGCCCATCATCAACGGTAACCCGGAAGTGGAATCGGGATATGTCGCAGCGCTGCAAACTCAAGTTCTGCGGTCCGCCATAGCGGTTCCCGTGGAAGGGCTGACCGGCGTAGTTGGCGTGCTGGCGATGTATCGCCGGGAACGAGACGCATTCAATGCCGATCATTTGCGCATTCTTCTGGCCGTCAGCTCCAAGCTGGGGCTGGCGATCGAGAATGCTCTCAAGTACCAGCAGGCGGAAAGTTCCGCGACCACCGACTACCTGACCGGCTTGCCCAATGCGCGCTCTCTGTTCTTACATCTGAGTCAGGAACTTTCCCGCTGCCAGCGAAACGGCGAGTCCACCGCAGTCATGGTGTGCGATCTGGACGGCTTCAAGCAGGTCAACGACCGTTTCGGGCATTTGGAAGGCGACAAAGTACTGCGCGAGCTGGGTCTGAAGCTGAAAGAGGCCTGCCGCGGGTACGATTACGTGGCGCGCATGGGCGGCGATGAGTTTGTGGTTGTTGTTCCTGGCCTCAGTCAGGAAGCGGCTCTGGTCAAGGCGGAATCGCTGCATGAATTGGCGGCCAGCATTGGGCAGAAAATCTGCGGTGAAAACCTGCTCGGCCTGAGTGTGGGAACGGCTTTCTGTCCTGAGGACGGCGACGACGCCGAAAAGCTGCTGGCGGAAGCGGACCGCCGCATGTACTCCGTGAAGCAAAGTCATCGCGACCAGACGTCCCACTCCCAGTCTGCCCAGATGGAATTTGCCGATCTCGGTGAGCCGGAAACGCAGGATGTCTAGCCATGGCGGCCAGAATTGCGCGACATCTCATATCGATTGCGGCCATTGTGCTCCTCGGTGCGTTTTTATCGGCTGTGCTAGTGCGATCGGCCCCCGGCTTTGACGTCGATGAGCAACAATTGGATCCACGCCTGAATGCGTCCAGCCTTCATGCGCTCCAGGAATCCCATCACCAGGAACATAGTCTGCCGCGGTTTTACGCCGGCTACCTCGGCCACGCATTACACGGGGATCTCGGAATCTCCCGCTCCTTGGGCCAGCCGGTGCGAGGATTGTTGCGCGACCGCGTGCCGGTCACATTTCGTGTGGTCGTGATTGGCTTGGCGCTGGGCTGGCTGCTTGCCCTTGCACTGGGACTGACGGCTGCTATTGCGCGGACCACGGCTTACGATGTCGCGACCCTCATCGCGAGCGGAATATTTTTGTGCTTGCCTGCGGCAGCTTTGGCCCTGCTTTCGGTATTCCTGAACTCCCCCGGCTACCTGGGCGTGGCACTGATCGTATTTCCCAAAGTCTTCCGCTACATGCGCAATCTTCTGGCCAAGGCCTACTCACTGCCTCACATCTGCACCGCAAGAGCCAAAGGATTGAGTGAGCTACGCATCCTTGGCTTTCACGTACTGCCAGTCATCGCTCCCGAACTTCTGGCTCTGGCCGGGGTGTCCGTCAGCGTGGCCGTGGGCGCTGCCATCCCCATCGAAACTCTATGCGGAATTGCGGGCATCGGCCAGCTTGCCTGGCAAGCCGCGCTGGGCCGCGACCTGCCGCTGCTGGTGAACATCACGGTCCTGGTTACGCTGGTGACCTTGTCGGCAAACTTCGGCGCAGATTTAATCGGTCATATCTTGAAGTCCGAGGAAGCGTGACCGTGGTCCGCAAACTGGCGTGTGCATTTCTGCTGATGGTCGCGCTATTCGCCGCCTTCGCGGGGCAGTTGGCGCCTGCCCATTACGCCACCCAGTTTCGTGAAGTCCCGAACGCCGCTCCGTCAAGACAACACTTACTGGGCACCGATGACATTGGCCGCGACCGTTTTGCTCGGCTGATCTATGGAACGCGCATTTCGTTATTGCTGGCTCCGGCGGCGGCGCTGTTATCCACACTGCTCGCGGCTCTGATTGGCGGCGTTGCCGGCTACCTGGGCGGGATCTGGGCCAAATGCGCAATGGGATTCGTAGATCTCTTCCTGTCTCTGCCGTGGTTGTTTCTCTTGATCATGGTGCGTGGCCTGTTGCCCCTGGACGTTTCCCCGTTCGTATCCGTGCTGGTCACATTTCTGTTGTTGGCCACTCTAGGATGGGCGGCCTCCGCCAGAATTCTTTGCGCTGGAGCTTCCACCGTGCGCCAATCGGGATTCCTCTTACAGGCACGCGCCTCGGGGCTGGGACGAATTCGTCTCTTCGCGGTTCACGTTTTGCCTAACTTGAAACCGATCCTGCTGGCCCAGTTTTGGATTTCCATTCCGGTCTTCATCTTGAGCGAAGCCAACCTCGGAATGCTCGGACTCGGAGTCGCCGAGCCGATGCCCTCGTGGGGAGGCTTGCTGCATGAAATGGAAGGCATGCTGTCATTGAGCGACGGCCCGTGGAAGCTGGCTCCGCTGGTCCTGTTGATTCTGGTTGTCAGTTCATTTGAACTGGCGCTCACCAAGCAGGAGTTTGCCCAATGACGCGAATGCGACTCCGGATCCAGCTTCGTCTAGCACTGATTGCGCTCTTCTGGTTTGTGACTGCTTTCGCCTCAGCGGAAAGCGAATTGCGTTTTTGCCTGCGGACGGAACCCAAGAATTTCAACCCTTTGATGGCGTCGAACGATGCCGAGGAAACCATCCGCTATCTAACCGGCGGAGTACTGGTGCGGGTCAATCGGCAGAACCAACGATTGGAACCGGAGTTGGCGGAGTCGTGGAAGCTATCGAAGGACGGCCGCGAAATCACCTTCAAGCTGCGACAGGGAGTCACCTTTTCGGATGGCACGCCGTTTTCTGCCGCCGACGTTGCCTACACCATGCAGCAGCTCATGGATCCGGCGCTGCATTCCGCGACTGGCGACGCATTCCGCTCCGGAACTGGCGCGGTGACCACAAAAATTCTCTCGCCGGGTCGCTTGACCATCACTTTCCCCGCACCGGTTGCAGGTCTGGATCGTTTATTCGATCAAGTTGCCATTCTTTCGTCTCAATCACCGAAAAGAGACGTTGTCGTTCTCGGCCCGTTCGTGATTGCGGATTACAAACCCGGCGCGAGCGTTTTACTGAAGCGCAATCCCAACTATTGGAAAAAAGATGCGCAAGGCCACACCCTGCCCTACCTCGACGCCATCCGGCTGGACATTCAGCCCAATCGCGATATCGAGTTGCTGCGCTTCAAGCGCGGCGAATTGGACTTGATCAATTCGCTGGACAGCGAGTACTTCGACCGGCTGGCGGCCATTTCTCCGAACCTGGTTCACGACGCCGGCCCGTCCCTCGATGCTGAACAGTTCTGGTTCAACCAGGTGGCGAAGGCGCCCATTCCGGCGTTCAAGCGAAACTGGTTCCGCTCGACAAATTTTCGGCTTGCCATCGCTCGATCCATAAACTACGAAGACCTCAGCCGGGTGGTGTTCAACCGGCATGCCCAGCCCGCCGCCGGTCCAGTTTCTCCGGCGAACAAATTCTGGTTCAACCAGAAACTGAAACCTTATCCGTACGATCCCAATGGCGCTCTGAAAATGCTGGCGGCGGACGGCTTCCGCCTGGAGAACGGAACCCTGCGCGACAAAGACGGCAATAGCGTGGAGTTTTCCATCATCACCAATGCCGGAAACGCCTACCGCGAGCGCATGGCAGAGCTGATCCAGCAAGATCTCCAGAAAATTGGCGTCAAGGTGAGCATTGCCACTCTGGATTTTCCTTCTCTCATCGAGCGCATCACCCAGAGTTTCAATTACGACACGGCGATTTTGGGACTGACCAACGTCGATCTCGACCCTAACGGGCAAATGAACGTTTGGCTCAGTTCTTCGGAGAATCACCAGTGGAATCCCTCGGAGAAATCGCCAGAGACACCATGGGAAGCGGAGATTGACCGGCTCATGCGCACCCAGGCTTCCGCGATCGATCCCCGCAAGAGAAAAGAGAGCTTCGATCGGGTACAGAAGATTGTGATGGAGCAGGCGCCTTTCATCTATCTGGTCAACAAGAATGCGCTGTCGGCGATCTCGACCTCTGTGCACGGCGTCGACCCAGTGATCCTGCGGCCGCAGACTTATTGGAACGCCGATCAATTGACGCACTCGACAGGAGCGCGATGATCGCTTCAGGCAGCCTTCTGCTCTCAGCACGCATTTCGGTGGCTTACCGCGGCAAGCCAAACGTGCTGCGCGACATCACGCTGGAAATGCAGCGGGGAGAAATCCTTGGCCTGGTCGGACAGAGTGGATCAGGCAAGAGTACGTTAGCGCTGGCGATTCTCGGATTACTGGACCGCAAAGGTGCCAGCGTGGAAGGCTGTATCGATTTCCAGGGAAACGACCTGCTGAAAATGCGGGAACACGAATTGCGAGCGCTGCGCGGCCGCTCGCTGGGGCTGGTGTTGCAGAGTCCGCTCTCTTCGCTGAACCCGGCGTTGAAAATCCGTACCCAACTTCGGGAAGCGTGGGGCGCGCATGCCAAAGGTACTCGCGGGAATTGCGATGCTGCCATCCGTGAAGCGCTCACCAGCGTGAGCCTGCCCTCAGACGAAGAATTCCTGCGTCGGCATCCCGCGCAACTCAGTGTCGGCCAGGCGCAACGCGTCCTGATTGCGATGACCATCATTCATCGTCCCGCGCTGCTGATCGCCGACGAGGCCACCAGCGCTCTGGACGTGATCACGCAATCCGAGATCCTGGCATTATTTGCCAAGCTCAACCGCGAAACCGGAATGGCGATTCTCTATATCTCGCACGACCTGCCCTCGGTGGCTGGGATTTGCCACCGCATTGCGATTCTCCACGAGGGAGAAATCGTCGAGTGCGATTCCGCTGATCGCATTTTCACCGCTCCCCAGCATGCCTACACCCGCAAGTTGATCGCAGCTTTGCCCTCACGGCTGGGACTCAACCCTCAGGTGGCAAGCGCTGCCTCGTCCGGTCGATAACCAACACAACCTGCTTTAGGCCAGGTTGTCCCATACCTCGACCGAGGGGACAATGTGGCCCATTCGGACGATAGCGGCCCTCTGTTAGTCGTTCGCCGTCAACAACTTACACGCTCCTGTTCATGGCATTCCCGGTGCAAGATCAATACTGGATTGTTCGTGGAAACGGCAACCACCGCAGTACCGATTTGCCGTTAAGCGCACACCTTTTCTGGGAAATGGAGACATCATGATCGGTCAACCGTTGAATTACCGGGGGAATTACAAAAGTAAAGACAAGAGCGTCTAGACCAGGCGGGCGTCCGCAAGCAAGCGGATGGCGATGCTGAAATTTTACATTCGGCCGGTCGGAGTTAGCGCCCGGCTGCGCAGCGCGTTTCGGATGACTGCCCGCGTCTGCTCCAGTTCCTTGCCTTCTAACTCCAGCCGCGGCGGACGCACGCGGGGATTTCCTTTGCCTACCTCCGCCTGCACCAGCTTGATCAGTTGGACAAAATTTGACACCGTGTCCATCCGCAGCAGCGGGAGAAACCAGCGGTAGATCTCAAAAGCCTTCTGGGTTTCCCCTTTGATCGCATAATCGAAGAGTTCGACGGATTCGCGAGGCAGCGCATTGGCCAGTCCCGCGATCCAGCCTGTCGCTCCCACCCCAATTCCTTCGACGATCGCATCATCCACGCCGACGCAAATTTCCAGGCGATTGCCCAACAACGCTCGAATGGCGCTGATCCGCCGAACGTCCGCGCTTGACTCTTTCACCGCCACCAGATTTTCGTACTCGCCCGCCAATTCCTGGATCTGTTCCGGGAGAAAGTCGGTGCCATACGCGATTGGATTGTTGTAAAGCATGCAGCCCAGCGGCGTGGCTTTGAATACCGCCGCAACATGGGCCTTCATTTCGCGCCAATCGCCGCGATAGACATAGGGTGGCAACACCATCAAAGCATCGCAGCCGGCGTCCGCGGCACCTTTTGCCAGAGTTACCGCTTCCGCTGTCGAAAGCGCGGAGATCGTGGCCACCATGGGCGCCTTCCCATTCAAGGCTGCAACACAGGTGCGCAGGATTTTCAGCTTCTCGTCGAAAGCCAGCGTTGCCCCTTCCCCCAACGATCCCAGAACTACGATTCCGGTACAGCCATTCTCGAGCAGCCAGCGGCATTGCTCCGCCATGAGAGCGTGATCAACCTGAAGAGCGTCATCGAAAGGAGTGGTGATCGCGGGCATTACACCTTTCCATTTCATCGATGTTCTCCAGTCACTGCTTTCGCTGTCCGCGATGGAAGATAGGGCTCAATCGAAATCAGCGACTCGCAACCCACAATTTGATCCACCAGAATCCGGGCGCTGGCCAGTGAAGTAGTGATTCCCAATCCTTCGTGTCCGGTTGCGAGATAGACGGTCGGGTCGGCGGGCCACGGCCCAATCAACGGAAGCTTGTCGGGAGTCGCCGCGCGAAATCCCGCCCGGGAGAGGACCGTGGAAACCTGCGCCAAGCCCGGCATGTACTCCTGTGCCCGCTGCATCATCTGCATGAGAATGTCCGTATCAACTTCCTTGTGCTCGGCATTGTACTGGCGCGACGAGCCGATGAGAATCTGCCCAGCCCTCCGTGGCTGCACGTTGAAAGCTACGGAATCATCGGCGATGGAATGAGCACTCTTCAAATATCCGAGTTCCACCAGTTGGTGCCGGACGAATCCGGGATATCGGTTCGTAATCACCAGATGGCCCTTGCGTTTCCTGATGTCGACTCCGGCAGTGAGGGCCGGCGCCCACGCACCGGCCGCATTCACAATCGTGCCTGCGGAAAATTCGGCCCCATCAGCCGCGCGGACACGGCCTTTCCCCATCTGCGCCACCGGAACCCCGGAATAAATTTTTGCTCCGCCCGCCTGGGCCCGATCGAGCAAGAATCGCGCTGCACAAGGGGGATCGAGCACCCCATCCTCGGGCACCAGCAGTCCGCCCGCCAGGTCCTTGCGCAGGTTCGGTTCCAGCCCCTCCAATGCCTGCGTATCGAGGACCGAGACCGGGACCCCGCGCTGGCTGTAGTAATCTCTCTTGCGTCGAACTTCCACCATCTCTTCTTCGTCAGCGGCAATCCAAATCGTTCCAGGTTGCGCGTATTCCACGTCGTAAGGTAAATCAGGACGCAGTTCTTGCCAAAGCTGCTGCGAGTAACGGGTGAGGGCGAACTGGGCTTCCGAATCATCCATTACCACAACGTGGCCCATGCCAGCGGCTGTGGCGCCGCTGGCCACATCACGATCCACCACGGCGACGCGTAATCCTTGACGGACACACTCGTTTGCGCAAGCTGAGCCGACAATGCCAGCACCCACCACCACGACGTCATAGGTAGCTACGCTCACGCGCGAATGCCCATGCAAAACGGATCACGTGGATCCAGGACCAGTTCTGCCTCAGCGTTTACGAACGCCGAGCCTTTGATACTGGGCCATGCTTTACCGTCTCGTACCGCAATACGGCCTTCGAATATGCCGCCTACAATACTTTCCTGCCTCCAGATCTGGCCTTCGCGCAATTTGCCGTCCGCGTGGAGACATGCCAGCTTCGCGCTCGTTCCCGTTCCGCAAGGCGAACGGTCATAAGCTTTACCGGGACATAGGACAAAATTCTTGCCGTCAACCCCCGGCACTTGCGACGGACCAAAGAGCTCAATGTGGTCAATCTCTTCGCCGTTTGCGCCGGCAATTCCAGACGCGCCGAGCGCCTGCCGGACCGCCCAGGTAAACGCCGTCAATATCTCGATGTTCTTGAGCTCCAACTCCAACCCATGATCTTCGATCAGGAAAAACCAGTTTCCACCCCAGGCGACATCGCCAAGAACCGGGCCGTATCCTGGCACTTCGACTGTCACCTTGGCGGCGGAACGATAGCTTGGAACATTGTTGACCGTGACTTCCCCGCTCGGATGCAGAACGGCTGTGACCTTACCCACCGGCGTCTCCAGGCAATGCTCTCCCGGAGAAATGCGCCCCAGGTGTGCAAGAGTCACGACCAGCCCTATGGTTCCGTGACCGCACATTCCGAGATAGCCGACATTGTTAAAGAAGATCACTCCCGCAGCGCAGGAGGGGTCCACGGGCTCGCACAGCAAAGCGCCAACCATTACGTCCGACCCTCGCGGTTCGTTCACCACAGCGGAGCGGAAGGAGTCATGCTGCAAGCGAAAATTCTCCAGTCGTTCCGACAAGGGACCAGTCCCGAGATCTGGACCACCTGCGATCACCAGGCGTGTGGGTTCCCCTTCCGTGTGGGAATCGATTACACGAATTTTCTTGGATTCAGTACTCTTCATCGACAACTTCTGCTCTCCATGGCGTTATCACCAGCTTTTTGGTCAGGGGTATCATACGATTCAGGCGGAAGCATATCCAGCTTGCGCTCATAACTTCACGGTTTGCGGTGTGGTTTGAGGTAGACTCTTTCCCGGTACTCGCAAAGAAAAGGGGTTCTGGAGATGCGATGTTCACACTTTATTATGGCGATGATTCTAGGTATGTCAGCCACTTTGCCCACTTCCGAAGCTCAAACCACCGACCGCCCCGCGGTCCAAGGTACATTGCTGGTCGCCAATAAAGGTGCGAGCACTCTCGGTATTGTGGATCCCCAGTCCGGCCAGCAAGTCTCAACTGTGGCAGAAGGTGGAATCACCGGACATGAGGTGGTGGCGTCCCCAGATGGGCGGACCGCTTATGTTCCCATCTACGGCAACTCGGGCGTCGGCAAACCCGGCACCGACGGCAGCAATATCGTTGTCATCGACATTGCGTCCCGCAAGGTGATCGGCAACATTGATTTTGGTCACGGAGTCCGCCCGCACTGCGCCGTGATTGGATCCAAGGATGGCCTGCTGTACGTTACTACTGAGCTTGATAAATCCATCAGCATCATCGATCCCGGCACCTTGAAGATCATCGGCTCCATTCCAACCAGTCAACCAGAGTCGCATATGCTCGCAATCGCTCCGGATGGACGGCGGGGCTACACTGCGAACGTAGGGCCCGGCACGATTTCCGTGTTGGACATCGAGAAGCGAAAAACCATTGAAGTGGTCCCAGTGTCGGCGCAGATCCAACGCATCTCGGTTTCGGTCGATGGCCGCGAGGTGTTTACATCCGATCAAACCAAACCGCAGCTTGCCGTGCTCGATACTTCCACGAATAAAGTGAAGGCGTGGATACCGCTACCCGCCCCAGGCTACGGGTCTGCTCCCACGCCTGACGGGCATTGGCTCGTCATTGCGATACCGGAGACACACCAGGTCGCGGTCGTCGATCTAGCCGGCATGAAGGTCGCGCACACCATCGACGTTCCCGCTGCGCCCCAGGAAGTCTTGGTTCGTCCCGATGGCCGCGTGGCCTACATTTCCTGCGATGCCAGCCACAAGATCGCCGCGATTCGTATTGCGGATTGGACGGTCGAAAAACTGATCGATGCCGGTGCAGGCACGGATGGTCTCGCCTGGGCGGCACAGAGATAGATGCATGATAGAAAACTGGGGACCAGAATAAGTAGCCATCTCAACCATGGATCCTGCCGCCACATCCGGCATTGAGCCGCCTTCGGGAACTTCCACGACAGCCAGGGCCGGCTATTTTCGCTGGGTCATTTGCGCCCTTCTTTTATTCGGGACCACCAAGAACTACATGGACCGCCAGCTCCTGGGCGTCCTCAAGACCACACTGCAACACGATTTGGGATGGAACGAAATTGACTACAGCAATCTGGTGTTCGCCTTCCAGGCGTTTTACGCACTGGGCATGTTGGCCATCGGCCGGCTGATTGATCGTCTCGGCACACGACTGGGTTACGCTCTGGCCATGGTTTTCTGGAGCCTGGCTTCGATGGGACATGCCCTGGCAAGCTCGTTCATCGGATTCCTGGTTGCCCGGTCTGCGCTCGGCTTCTGGGAGGCGGGCGTTTTCCCGGCCGGCATCAAGACCGTCGCTGAATGGTTCCCCCGGAAAGAACGGGCCCTGGCCACGGGCATCTTTAACGCGGGGACGAACGCCGGCGCGATCATCACCCCACTTACCGTGCCCTGGATCGCGGTCCATTGGGGCTGGCGCTGGGCGTTCCTCATCACCGGAGCTCTGGGATTCGTCTGGCTCGTATTCTGGCTGCTGATCTATCGCAAACCGGAAGAGCACCCGCGCGTGTCCAAAGCCGAACTGGACTACATCCGCAGCGACCCGCAAGAACCAGCCGCGAAAATCAAATGGGCCCAATTGCTCCCGCTGCGACAGACCTGGACGTACGCCGTGGGAAAATTCATGATTGATCCCATCTGGTGGTTCTACTTGTTTTGGGTGCCTGACTTTCTGCAACGCAGGCATGGTCTCTCTCTGATGCGGATCGGAGTGCCGATCGTGGTGATCTACGTGGTCGCCGATGTCGGCAGCATCGCCGGCGGCTGGCTTTCTTCCTGGATGATTCATCGCGGCCGCAGCGTAAACGCCTCGCGGAAGACGGCGATGCTGCTTTGCGCGCTGTGCGTGGTTCCAATTATGTTCGCCTACCGCACTGATAGTATGTGGGGCGCAGTTTCGCTGATTGCGCTGGCGGCTGCCGCACATCAGGGATTCTCCGCCAATCTGTTCACTTTGCCGTCGGATATGTTTCCAGCGCGGGCGATCGCCTCCGTGGTGGGAATCGGCGGGATGGCTGGGGCGGTCGGCGGAATGTTGATCGCAAAAATCGTCGGCTACGCGCTACAGTGGACCGGCAGTTATATGATCCCTTTCCTCATCGCCGCCTTTGCCTATTTGCTGGCCCTGGCCGCCATTCAGCTCCTATCGCCCAAGCTGGAGCCGGTCAGCATTCGCTGAGACCTGCCAAGAACCACGTAGGGACAGACGCCCTCGTCTGTCCGCGGAGCGAATCTCCGCAAAGAAACACGCGCCGAGCTGCGCTCGACGGACAGCCGAGGCGGCTGTCCCTACGTGGGTTTATTGATTGACTCCGCTGGCCATAAACCCGCCATCCACCGTTAGCAAGTGCCCGGTAACAAAGCTGGCAGCGTCGGACGCCAGAAACACCGCCGCTCCGCCAAGTTCATCCAGCTTGCCGAATCGCTTCATGGGTGTGCGCATCAGGAATTCGCGGCCGCGATCCGTCCCGTCGAGCAACCCGGAATTCATCTCCGTCCGGAACACGCCCGGAACAATTGCGTTGACGCAAACCCCCGATGCGGCCCACTCAATCGCCAGCGATTTGGTCAGCGAAGCGACCGCTGCTTTGCTGGCGCCGTACGCGGCGACTTCGAAGAGCCCCACAAACGAAGAGAGCGAAGCAATATTAATAATGCGGCCATAGCCGCGTTCGAGCATGTGCCGTCCAAACACCTGGCAGGCGCGCAACGTCCCATTCAGGTTGGTGTCAAGAATCCCATTCCATTCAGATTCCGGGATGGCGAGAGTCGGCGTGCGTTTGGTGCGCCCGGCGCAGTTCACCAGAATCTGCACGCTACCGAACTTGGCGCACACCGATTCCAGCAGCTTGGTGAGACTCGCAATTTCCGTGACGTCGCAGGTTTGGGCCAGCGATCGGCGGCCGATCGCCTCGACCTCTGCGGCCGCCTGGCTCACCTCAGCCGCACGGCGGCCCGAAGGAACAACGTCGGCACCGGCTTGCGCTAGCGCCCGGGTAAGCGCCAGCCCAATGCCGCTGGTACCGCCAATCACCACCGCGGTCTTGCCTGTGAGATCAAAAAGGGGATGGCCCATGCATGTCCCCGAGTACTACTGAAACCTTATGGACCGCTGCAACATCAGGCTTTGTGAAGAGCCCCCGACCATGAACCTGAATTCCCCCTCAGGTAGTTCCCAAGCGTCCTTGTCCACATTAAAGATGGAAAGATATTCCGGGTCGATCTCGACAGTTACGTCTTTACTTTCTCCCGCCGCCAATTTCACTTTGCTCCAGCCCACCAACCTCTTCGGAGGTTCTCCCGTGCCGGCAGGCAGTGCGGCATAAACTTCCGCGACTTCGGCTCCCGCCCGATTGCCGGTGTTGGTCACCGTGAAACTCACGTGAACGTTCTTCCCTTGCGTTATCTTGAGGCTGGAGTAGCTGTAGGTGGTGTAGGACAGGCCGTAGCCGAACGGAAACAGGACCGCTTTGTGTTCGGCGTCGTACCACTTGTAACCGACCTTCAGCCCCTCGTCATAATTGGTCTGGAAGACGGGCAATCCCCCCGCCATCTCTTCCCACGATTTGAAGCGTATTGTTTCCGTTGGCTTGGCAATGCTGGCATGCGGAAGGTCCGCATCACTCTTGGGAAACGTGATGGGCAGCTTTCCGCTTGGGTTCACATCGCCGAAAATCAGGTTCGCTAGCGCTTCCGCGCCCCGGCTGCCCGCGTACCAGGCTTCCATGATTCCGTTCACTTGGTCCACCCAGGGCATGGTCACGGGACTTCCGGTTTCGAGCACGACAATGGTATGCGGATTAGCCGCTGCCACCTTCGCGATCAAATCATCCTGATGTCCGGGAAGCGACAGATTATCGAGATCCATCCCTTCACTTTCCCATTGGTATGCGAACACGATGGCCACGTCAGCAGATTTCGCCACCGCCTCGGCCGAGGAAAGATCAGTCCCCGCATCGAACTGCACATTCACGCCGGGAGCCTTGGCTCGGATCGCTCTCAAGGGCGAAGTGGGAAACCATATCTGCTGTTGCCAGGTCGTTCTGCCCTTGCCCGGAGGCATGATCGCGTTTCCACCGGGAGGATCCACCTGCGCGGACCCACCGCCCGAAATCATGCCGACGTCGGAGTGCGCGCCAATCACCGCAATGGTGTGGACCTTGGAAGCATCCAGCGGAAGGATCGAATTGTCATTCTTCAGCAGCACAATGCCGCTCTCGGCAATTTTCTGCGTGACTTCGAAACCTCCCATGACGTCCACCACGCTCTTCTGTGGAGGATCGTCAATCACGCCAGTCGCGAACATAGACCGCAGCACGCGGTGCACGTGATCGTCAACTTCCGCCATGGGAACCTGCCCCGCTTCCACGGCTTTCTTGAGCAGCGGCCCGAAGAAATAGTCCGTCGGTTCTTCGTGGTCCAGGCCCGCAGCCGAGGCTTTCGCCGTGCTGTGCGTCCCTCCCCAGTCCGAAAGGACAAAGCCCTTAAAGTTCCAGTCTTTTTTCAACACGTCGGTGAGGAGATATTTGTTTTCGCAAGCGTAATCCCCGTTCACCCGGTTGTAGGAACACATCACCGCCGCTGCATTGGAGCCACGCAATCCGATCTCGAATGCCAGCAAATCGCTTTCCCGCATCGCCCGCTTGTCGATATTTGCGTTGACCGAAGTCCGTCCGCTTTCCTGATCGTTGACCGCATAGTGCTTGAGGTCGCCAATGACGTGTTGGGCCTGTAGGCCTTTCATCGCTTGCCCCACCATGGTTCCCGCCAGGATCGGGTCTTCGCCCAGATACTCGAATGTCCGCCCATTCCGCGGTTCGCGGGTGAGATTCGTGCCTCCGCCCAATGACATGTTGTAGCCCTGCGCTCTCAACTCGCGACCGATCAGCGCGCCATATTCGTACGCCGCCTGCGGGTCCCAACTCGCCGCCGCCGCCACATCGTCAGGTAGGGCTGTGGAATAGCGTCCATTCTCTCCGCTGCTCCTCACTCCATAAGCCGCGTCCGACATCTGGATGCCCGGAATCCCCAGCCGCGGAATTCCCACCACGTAACCGGCTCCGCCATTCGATCCCACCGACAATGGGCTGACCGGCCCCAAACCATTCATGCCGGTGCCATGCAGCAGCGTGATCTTTTCGTCAAGCGTCATCTCTTTCAGTACCATGTCCGCGCGCTGGTCCGGCGGAAGACTGGCGTCCATCCACGGCTTGTCCCCGCCAGATTGCGCGGAAACCGAATGCAAAGCAATACTGAGAATCGCGAAACAAAACATCACCAGACTGGTGCGGCGTATGCAGGCAAGCATATCCATTTTCCCTCTGTGGGCTCGAAGTGACAAACGGGTTAATGTTACTCGATTTTGTCCATCTCGTCAGGCTCGGCCCTCGCGGAACCTGAAAAACAATTTAAGATAGGTCGAGATTGAAACAGGGTAAGGATTCCTCCCATGCGCAAATCAATCGTCTTTTCCGCCGCCGGGTTCGCACTCGCGGCAGTCATACTCGCAGCAACGCTGGCGAAAGTTGTCCACGCGGCAGGTGCCTCGGGTTATCACCTCATCAAGACCGTTCCAGTGCCTGGTGACGGCGGCTGGGATTATCTCGCTCTCGATAGTGACGCCCGCCGGCTGTACATTTCGCACAGCACCCATGTGGTGGTGATGGACGCGGACACCTTTGCCGTGGTCGGCGATATTTCCGATACCCCGGGTGTCCACGGCATTGCCCTCGCTCCCGAACTCGGCCGCGGATTCACTAGTAACGGCCGCACCAACACCGTAACCGTCTTCGATCTTAAAACACTGGCAACGTTAGCTACAGCGACCACCGGCGATGGACCGGATGCCATCGTTTACGACCCGGCGTCGAAGCAGGTTTTTACCTTTAACGGCCGCGCCGGAACTGCCACTGTCCTCGACGCTGAGAAGGCCGGCACGCGTGGAATTTCTGGCCTGACCATCGATCTCGGAGGCAGTCCCGAATTCGCCGTGGCCGATGGCGCGGGACACATCTACAACAATCTCGAAGACAAAAGTCTCGTGCTTCAGATCGACTCCCGCAGCCGGACCATCCTGAATCGCTGGCCGTTGCAGCCTTGCGAAAGTCCTTCCGGCATTGCAATCGACACCGAACATCGGCGACTGTTCATTGGCTGTCACAATAAACTCATGGCCATCATGGACGCCGACAGCGGCAAAGTGGTTGCCACCGTGCCCATCGGCCAGGGCGTGGATGCCAACCGCTTCGATCCCGGTACGCAGTTTGCTTTTGCCTCGAACGGCAACGGCACTCTAACCGTGGTGCATGAGGATTCTCCGGACAAATACACGGTCGTGGAAGACGTAACCACGAAAAAAAGCGCTCGCACCATGGCGCTCGATCTCAAGACCCACAACATTTTTCTGGCAGCGGCTGACATGGAGCCCCTGGCGCCGGGGCAGCAAAGGCCTAGCGTGAAGCCCGGTACATTCGTTATCCTCGTTTTCGGCAAATAACCAACCCGGCCCCGGCGATCGTGATCGTGATTGATCGCTCTTTACAAAAATTGAGTTCCCGCCGCGCACAGTAACACCTTAGGGAACGACAACCGCAGCCTGACTCTGGATCACCTGGTGTTTTTTCGACCTCACCCGGATGATCCGGTAAACGTCCACCAGCGCGATGATTAAGCCGACCGCCACCGCCCAGGGAAACATCCTTGCCGCCCACCCGTTAATCGCATGAGCAACGTGCGCCGTCTTTTCCGCAGGGGCGTTTATAACGCTGAGCACCTGCACCAGGTTGGCCTTCGTCAGCCAGCAAACCAGCGCCGATCCCATGCAATCGGTCGCCAGACGTACGCTGGCCCGACTCCAAGTCCAGTACGGCCGGAACAGGTTCGCGCCAGACGCCGTGATATTGACCAGCGCCAGTACTAGAAAACCCCAGAAAAAATACCGCCAAACCGGCGCCAGTGTGATGCTCACCACCCCGAAGTGAATGAAAGTCCGGTACCACATCCAACCTACCCACCAGATGCAGAACACCAGGTTCGCCACCACTTCTGCTGCGGAGTTGGCTAGCGGGATCCGGTTGGGGTCGCGCACCGCCGGCAGCTTGCGCGGGTCCCAGTTTTCCAGAAACCGGGATTTCGCCTGCACTCTTTCCAGCACCGCAAAGACGAGGGTTGTCGTCGCAATCGCCGCAAAAGCTATGCCCCACAGGCTGCCCCATGCGGACAAGGCCGCGCGCGCCCACCCACCATGATTCATGCGATAAGCCGGACTGGAAGCCATGATGCCAATCCATACCAGTGCCCAGGGCACCAGATAGCACAAGGCCACAATTTTCAGCACAAAGCTATAAACCGGAAACAGCACCGGCCCAATCAAATACTGCTGCGGCAGAAATCGGTTGGCCACCAGCACCGGCCGGCCCCGCTGCTTGAGAATGGCCGCGACTTCCGCTTCGTTCAGCTTGTGCCCCAGCTCAGTTTCCCTGTCCTCGATCTGCGAGTGGAGATCTTCCGACAACTCGGCAATGATGTCCTGCTTCTGCTCTTTGGGTAGCCAGAATTTCACCGCCTGCAAATAGCGATCGAGAAGTTCCATGACCTACACCTCTTGAAGAATTCGGTCTAACGACTTGTTGATTCTTTGCCACTCGTCCAGCAACTGCTTGAGGATCAGCTCCCCATCCGCCGATAAACGATAAAACCGCTTGTTCCGTTTCTCTTCTTCCCTCCATTCGCTGACTAGAAGCCCCTGGGTCTCCAGCCTCCTCAGCAGCGGATAAAGCGTGCCTTCGTCGATGGCCAGCCCGTCGTCCGCCAGAGCTTTGCGTAGCGTGTAGCCATATCTTTCGACCCGAAGCTGGGCCAGCACCGCCACGATCAGGCAACCCCGGCGCAGCTCTAACCGGAGGTTTTCGAAGAGATCAACGTTGGCTCCGCTACTGTTCACCATATAGTATGTGACACACACTGTATGCTACACAGTATAAGTTGTCAAGGATTTTCTTCCTACGTCCTTAGGGCCGTGTTTATTCAGGATTGAGACATGTCCCAGGACGGGTACGGATTCGCAGTTATCGTCGTGGGTAAATAATGCTGGGCATATCCACAAGGTTCAGCCGCTGTGGTTTTCCTTGCCGGATCGCCGCGATCCAAGTCGCAAGTGGAATGCTTCCACTCTTCCATGTCGTCTTCATTTTCTCCAGATACTGCACCACCACCTCGCGTTCGCCGCGATCGAGCAGCGCCTGCGCCAGGGTCATCCGCGGACCTTGGGTGCTCAATGTTCCGCCGCCCGTCGTTTCGGCAGCTTTTAAAAGGTAGGCTTTTGCCAGCGGCACGTTTCCACTTCGCAAGGCAATCCGTCCCAGCACATCGTTCCCATCATGGATGGCTTCGGGCCCCACTGCCGTTCCCTCGATGACACTGTCACCCTGCTGGGACGCCAGATCAAGGGCTTGCAGAGCATAGGCCGTTGCCTCTTTGTCATCCTTGACGTTGAAAGCCAGGTTGGCCAAATCGGGTAACAACAGGGTCCGCTCCGCGGGATCGACCGCCATATCATCAAACTGCTTGAATAGTCCATAGACTTTCTTCTCGGCAACCAACTTTTGCTCGGAAGTTTTGGCGGTTTCCACTTCCACGCCCAGAACCTCGAGCAGAGGCACCAGCCAATACGGATTATTGGGTGCCAGCGCGATCGCATGCACCGCGACCTCCTCCGCCAGTTCCAGGTTCTTGGGCGCCGAGATCGCCACCAGCACCTGCGGTCCTGCCGCCAGGCTCACTTTTGGCATTGTCAGCTCTTCCGCCGCCGCCGCCAGCACAGCGGGCTCGTCGGAAGTCTTCAGGATGGCGCGTGCATGCTCCGCAAAAGTTCTGTCTGCGCCGGAAACGATCGCGGTTCCGTAAAGCCGGCCCAACATAACATTCCAGTACATATCTTCCTGGCTTCGGGCTTTTGCCCGCAGCAGTGCCCGTTCCGAAAATGCCGGATCGCCGCTGGCAAAAAATGCCGCAGCGTTCTGGAGCACTTCATTGCTCTTGGGATGGTCCGCAATCGCTGCCTGCCAGGCTTGTTCTGCCTCTTCCATGCCCTTGGTGTCAGCCAAGGGGCCGTCTTTGCTAATGCGGAGATCCTGCAAATCAAAAATGTCCTGCGCTCCAGCTCGGTTCTCGATGGCCCACAGGATGTGCCGGCGTCGGGCTTCGATGATCTGTTGCTTGCTCATACGCAAATCCGCACTGGAAGAGTAGTACGCCAGCAGAGCCAGCCGTGCCGACCAGTCGTGAGGATTCGTCTTCAGTTCCTCCTCCATTGCGTTGGCCTCGGACAAGGTGAGCAGAGTGCCTTCCTGGAGAGTATTGCTGGAACGCGCTTGATCGTCGGCTTCGCCCGCGTCCGTCATGCTCGCAACCATGGTTCCGCGAACCACCCCAGAGCCTCGCTGGAATGGCGACCCCATGAACTCCACGTAGACTGGCCCGCGTGCCACCTGCTCGGGCGGTATTTGGACTTCCACGGTCAGAGGGCTTTGCCCGGTTTTGGTGGACAACAGGATTCGGCCCGGCAGCCCATGCCCGGCAGCGCCGCTCACCTTTATCTCCAGTGGGGCAACCGGGTCCCAAGTGCCCACGATACGAAGAACACCGGTTTCTGCCTGGATAGCAAATTCCGGTTGCGCGGAACCGAGTGTTGAAAGATGTACCGAAAACGGCGAGGTGAGGGTAGGTTTGCCGGTGGCGTCGGGTGAAAACTTCAATAAAGCCGGGGGCGTCGCCTTCCTGGCGGGCTGCGCCTGCGCTGCCACGGAGATTCCGAGCAGGAGAAGTAGGATACTTCTTGTTGCCGCCATCGGCCGGGTGGTGCCTTCGACCTGATTCACTTCTGACCTCCAGCCGATCCTGCGTCAGAAGGGCGAGAGCGGATGCCAGTCACGGCATCTTCTCATCCACCAAAGCCCTCGTCCATCTCCCCCGAAATAGGCGGCCGTCCGGAACCACTACTGCTCAGTCACTGTAATCACAAAGACGGCGGATTTCAGACTTGCCGTGGCCGCAGTCACGTGGACAACATCCGCTTGGTTGGGAGTTGTGTACGTGGTAGTGGCGTGGCCAAAAACATCGGTAGTCGCAGCGGAATTGGAAAAGCTGCCGCCCTCGCCGCCGTCGCTGAAAGTCACAGCCATCCCAGAAATCGGGTTGCCATGAGCGTCCACAACGCTAACCACCAGGGGAAGAGGCAGTGTCGTATCGGTGGGCGCGCTCTGTCGGTTTCCCGTGAACGTTTTGATGAGGGTCGCGGGTCCGGCAACGGCAGTTTCGGAAAATTGCGCCGAAACCAATCCCGGACTCGAGCAGGTAATCGTCACGCTACTCACTTTGACCGGAAGCGTGTAGGTTGTGGTCGCAACTCCCGAGCTATTGGTCACACTGACGGCACTGCCAAAACTTCCGTGAGGAACAGTGTCCTTGCAGGTGACCGATATGCCGCCCAACGGATTCCCGGTGTATGAATCCACGGTCTGGATGCTCAAGGGCACAGGCAGCGTGGTGCCCGCCGCACCCGCCTGGCCGCCACCCGAGGCAACGGAAAGCGCCGGAAACAAGCCATAAACCATCAAATCCGTCTTGCCTCCGATATACACCTTCCCGTTCACCACGGTCGGAGACACAAATCTCGCGGTATTGTCCATCCTGTCGCGCAGCTTCAAAGCCTGCTTGGAGCTGTACAACAGGTTCGTGAGATTGGTGGCATCGAAGGCATACAGGACCGGATTGCCGTGCAGAATTGCCCACAAAATGCCGCCGCTGCCGCCATTCGCGGAAATGGAGACCGTCCCCGGGCCGGCTTGATTGAACACAACTTGCGTCTCCGAAACCGGCGTGCTCGACAATAGTCCACTGCTCAGCGAAAACATTTTAATGAAATCGCCTTCCCCGGAAATGTACACGTTGCCGTTCCAGTACGTGGGTACGCTGTCCAGTTCACTGGGAACGATATTGGGAATCGTCTGTATTGTCTGGCTGTTGTCCCCCGAATGGAAATGTCCCATGAGGTCGCGGTTGACCAGATAGAGTGTGCCCTCTTTTCCGCCACCGATAATTTCATGCGGATAAGGGCCACTCTGGTCAGGCAAAACCAGCACTCCGCCCGATCCCAGATCAAAATCGTTGGCGGCAAGATAGCTCTGGTCAAACGGCGTAAAGTAGTCCTCCACGCCGAGGACGTCGTTGGCCAGACCCAACTTCAAGATGCTGTCGCCGTAATCCAGGCCACCGGTGTTGGCATCGAAGGTGCCGTTTGCCGTCTGCAAATAGATGTTGCCTTCGCTGTCCGCCGCCGGCCCGCCACCCGCCTGCCAGATGGATCCCCGGGTGCCATTCGGGGTGGACACGAAAACTCCCAGTTGCTGTCGCAGCTGGGAGTCATACGCAAACAGCCAGCCCTGGTAGGCATAGGTATCACAGCCGGTTGAGCCGAAACCCAAATAAACCGCGCCATTCAACAGCAACAATGCCGGACGCTGCATGTGGACCGCGGGATTAAAGTTGAGCATGCCAGAATTCGACGGCACCGCGCCGGTAATCATCACCGGCCCGCTGAATTTTTCCTGCCCACTGCCGATGTCCAGCGCATGCAGGCGGAAAACATATTGTCCGTTTTCCAGGGTTTTGGCCACCAGGTAGATCGTGCGCGAAACCGAATCAATGACCGGAGTTCCCGTGATGCCGAGCTCGGTAAAGTGGGTCCCAGTACAGCCGTAGTCGGCGATAGGCACGCTGGAAATACCATTGGCAGGATTGCTAAAGCTCACCGTCCACAGGGGGAGCGCGTTGTTGCCCTGATTGTTGTCGGCATCGAAGGCGAACACGCTATCGTGCTGCGTGGCCACGTAAACCACATTGTGGGTGGTTCCGTTTGCTAACGTGACATTTGGGACATAAAGCGGCTGGCCGACAATGGTGCCGTCCACATTTTGCGTAAACAGCTTGCCGAACTGCACCGAATTTACGTTCGCCGGCGTAAGCACCGTCTCGCTCAGGTTCTGTCCGGTGCGCGCAACATCATTGTGTTCGGTCAGCACACTCGCCTGGCCATGGACACGCGCTGGAAATAGCAGAGAAACGGAAACCGCCCACAGCAAAATCGCGGAAACAAGCACACCCCGCCCGCGCAGATTCGCCATCGCCTGCTCTTCATTGCTGTTGCCAAACCCTGTAAGTTCGAATACCTGCATGACCATGGGCTCCTGGGAGAAGCAATTGTGGTGAAACAGACGTTTGTCCCCGATCGTTAAAACGCGAGATGCTTGGGGGCTGGGATCGCAGGCCTGTGGGGAGTGTGACCTGCGAAAAACTAAGCAGAGTATGGCATTCCGCTTACAGCGCGTCAACTCAAAATCAGCTCGCAGCAGGCTTAAAGCTCAGCAAATTTGAACCTGGCGTGCGAACACTATGGATCGCGGTTACTAATGCATCCACTGGTAATACCTGGCCTCTCATTTTGGTAATCGTTCGACGGACACAGTGGTTACCTGCTCGAGATTCTGCACGGCTTTTTGCAACTCGCGCGCAATCCATTCCGGATCACTCTCTGGCGGGAATTGCACCGGCGCGCCGATTCTTACCCGCACCTTCCCCGGCGGGGCAAACTTCTTCCCCGCTTTTTTTACCTCGAACAAACCATCAATGCGCATGGGAACAACCGGTATCGCAAGGTTATTTGCCAGCAATCCAACGCCCGCTCGAAAGGGACGCAGCTTGCCATCGGTGGTGTGATGGCCCTCCGGAAAAACCAGGATGCTGTAGCCGCGATCGACAGACTCGCCAGCGTAGGCAAAGCTCTCGCGGAAGCCAGCGGCGCGTGGCAATGGAAAAACATTCAGCAAAGCCACGCCGAAAGCCCATTCCACCCGATCAAACATCCTGGCCAGGATATTTCTCGTGGGTGGAGGGGTTCGCAAAGCCTCCAGCGCCTCGCCACCCGCTGCCGTCGCCAGCCTGTGGCGGAAACGCGCCGGCAGAGCCGTGAGCACGAAACCAACATCCACATCGTCAATGTGATTGCAAACCACCAACACCGGCCCGCGCGTGTCGCGCAGATTTTCCCGGCCTTCGATGCGCGGCCATCCCAGAAAAAATACCGCCGGGCGCAGCAGCAAATAGTGGACAGCATTGCGGATCCAGGTCACCGGCCAGCGCAGCGCCCAGCGCGGATAGTGATATTGCAGCCGCTGTGGGACCTTGCCTTGCAGCATGCGTTCCAGATCGCCCACCGTATTCACCGCCGCAAACCGGGTTTCGCTAAGATCAAGCTGATAGCGGTCTTCGAGCGCGCTCAGCAGTTCCACCCGGTCCAGCGAGCTGAGATTCAAATCAGATTCGAGATTGGCACTCGCCGAAAGGTATGGAGACGTTCCCTTCACCCGGCGAATCAATTCGGCGAGCGGACTCGATGACGTCCGCGACGGTTGGCTGGCCAACTGGGCCTGCACCACTTCCAGGATTACGTTGCGGCGCGGCTTCTGGGTGGACGTCCGTGGGAAATCTTCTTCCGGCCACACCAACCAGGCCCGCATACGCTGGTATTCGGCCAACGACTCATTCGCACGTTTCACGATCGCTTCCGGATCGCCAGCACTCTCGCGAAGAATCAGGACCGCGCAAGGTTCCGCATTGCCATCGCGCGGCAAGCCGATCACGACGCAATCTTTAACTTGCGGCTGGCGGCGCAAAGCCGTCTCCAGATCGTCGGGATAAACATTCATGCCCGCCGGCGTGACGATGACTTCTTTCTTGCGGCCCTTGAAATACAAGTTGCCTTCGGCATCGAGTTCGCCGATGTCTCCCGTCTTGTACCAGCCTTCTTCTCCTCCGACCGGCCGCAGCCCTTGTTCATCCCAATATCCCGAAGCCACCCCGCCGCCACGCACCAGAATCTCGCCATCGTTGCTCAACTTGACCTCGCGTCCGGCAAGCACCTTCCCGATCGATCCTTTGCCCCGCCGGAAAGGATGATTCACGCTGATGAGCGAAGTCGTTTCGGTGAGGCCATAGCCCTGAA
This sequence comes from Terriglobales bacterium, assembly GCA_963762965.1. Classification (GTDB taxonomy): domain Bacteria; phylum Acidobacteriota; class Terriglobia; order Terriglobales; family Acidobacteriaceae; genus DATBAX01. Next base: position 1,557,929 of record CAVXME010000001.1, on the reverse strand, counting down.
TCACCGCGAAGCCAAGTCTTCCCCAGAACTCCTCGGTGTCACTGTCCAGCGCCGCGCCTCCCGAAATGAACGCCCAGAACTTGAATCCGAACTGACGATGCAGCCGCTGGAAAATCCACCACCGTCGCAGGAAATGTTTCCCTCCCGCCGCCTGAAATCTCCGGCGGAATTTTTCGATCTGATTTTGATCTTCGAGATCGCGCTCGATTTTTTCTTTCAGCGATTGCAGCATGCGTGGCACCGCAACCAGCACCGAGACCCGCTCCCGCTTGATCGTGCCGATCACTTCGGCTGGCTTCAATGTGTCCTGAAAGATCACCGTCCCGCCCATCAGTTGCGGCAGAAACATCCCCAGGAATTGTCCGAAAACATGGCTGAGCGGCAGCAGGTTCAGAAAGCGAATGGGATGCACCAGGCGCTCATACTTCAAGTACTTCTTGATCTCGGATTCAAGCGGGGTGACATTGGCCAGCACGTTGCCGTGCGTGATCACTACACCTTTGGGCTCGGCCGTCGTACCGGAAGTGAAGACAATCTGTAACGCGTCCTCGGGTCCAGTCTCGGCTGGAAAACTCGCAGACGAATGGCGTGACAGCGCCTCCGGGAAATCGTCGAAGAGAAGCGTGGGAATCGAAGCTTGCCCATACTCGCGCGAACCCACCAGCAGCCTGGCGCCAACTTTCTGGAAGACGCGAAGCGCAAAATCAGGAGCAGCCGCGTCATCCATCGGGACCACGATCACGCCCGTCAAAGCAGAGCCAAAAAATGCGGACACCCACTCTGCCGAGTTGGGTCCCCACAGCAGCAAGCGATCGCCTTTGCCGATGCCGCGAGCGCGCAGCTCGCGGGCAAACTGGAACGAGGTCTCGGCCACCTGCCGATAGCTCCAGCGCACCGTGCGATATCCGTGGCGCTGCACGTAGGCGCACTCGCGTCCTCGTTGTAAGAAGTGATCGAGATATCCGGCCACGGAGCGGCGATCCATAAAGAAGATGGTAGCGCCGAACCGCCTTTGTCCCCAGCCCATGGTGAATAGTTTTCGGCAAAATGTTCCACGGGGAACACAACGCAATATGTTCCACGTGGAACACCTGTGGAAAGGGCCAGGATCAAAGAATAGTTAGTGCTGCTCTTTCCTTTTGTGGACGAATGCCTCCGCCCCGTCGACGCTACCCTCCCGCCCTCCCGCAAAAAGCGCGGGAAGGACGGGGCACCCTGCGAGGATGCATGGGATTCGGTCTGAATTTGCGCGGAATTCTCGGGTTTCTACGGGTTTAGGGGATGTTCTGTATCGCCGGTTATGCTTCCCGGCATTTGGTTGGCCGAACCCTTCGTTTCTACCCGGTCGTACACTCCCCTCTAGTAACCCTTAGTAACCATACGATTCTCGGCACCCAGCCGTACAATGAGCCTTGTCCAAAGGACCATTTCTGAAGCGTGAAAGAGACATGGCCGATTGGATGGTCCACTTGTCCGTGAACTTCCCAAACAGGAAGTGAACTTCCGGAGCTGGAGTCCGCACTCGATATGGCATTCGGTTTTGGTTTCAACAAACAAAAAATTCTAAGTGCCGCAGAGAAGTTCGTCCAGCAGGGCAAGTTGCCGAATGCCATCGCTGAGTACGAAAAGGTCCTGAAGGCAGACCCCAAGGACCTCACGGTGTCCAACACCGTGGGCGATCTCTACGCCCGGCTTGGCGAAAACGATAAAGCTGTAGAGTGCTTCAAAAGTGTTGGCGATGCCTATGCCACCCAGGGTTTCACGGTGAAGGCGATCGCCATGTACAAGAAGTTGAGCAAGATCAAGCCTTCGCTCGAAAGCGTGCTGCGGCTGGCGGAGCTGTACACCCAGCAAGGCCTGTTCAACGATGCCCGCGCCCAATACTTGCAGGTTGCGGAAGAGTTTCTGAAGGCCGGCGAGCTGGAGCAGGCCGTCCGAATTTTCCAGAAAACTTTGGAAATGGACCCCGAGAACGTGCCTATGCGCACGCGTCTGGCCGAGGTGTATGTACGGCTGGGGAAGAAGGCGGAAGCCTCGCAAATTTTTGCCTCCGCCGCCGAAAGCTTGCGCAATAAGGGACAGATGGAAGCGGCCGAAAACGTCCTGCAACGCATGCTGGCTTTGGATCCCGGCAATAGCCAGGCCCTGCTGCTGCGCGGCAAGACCGCGATCGATGCCGGAGATGCCGCCGGCGCCATTGAATATCTGGAGAAAGTCGCCGACCTCGATAGCAATCCCGAAGGATTGCGCGGCTTGTTTCAAGCTTATTTGCAAACCGGGCGTCTGGCGGAAGCCGGCACCCTCGCCGGGAAATTACTTTCGGTGCACAACGATGCCGGCCCGATCCATGCTTATGCCGACGCGCTGGTCGCCGCGGGACAGTTTGAGGAAGCCCTCCAGATTTATGACGAGCATTCCGACCGGCTGTTCTCCTCGGACGAAGGCAGAGTTCTGGAGAGTCTGCATTCGATCATCGGGCACGTCCGGGAAAACCCGGCCGCGCTAGAAACCTTGCTGACGTTGTTCCAGAAAGCCGGAGAGAACACCCACCTTACCGAGATCTACGAGCTTCTCGCCCACGCCTATGTGCAGTCGGGAGACCTGGAAAAGGCACGCGATTACTATTTGAAGCTCACGCAACTGGAACCGCAAAACCATTTGCACGCGCAGAATTACCAGCAAGTAGTGGCCAAGCTGGGCGGAGCGTCCGCTTCCCGCCTGATCACGGCGGAAGAGGGCGCGGTGCTGGTGGAGGAATTGGAAGCCACCGCGCCTTTCATCGATCAGCGCTATGACGATGAAACGGCGCTCGCGGTCCGCGCGGCCTTGACCGATGCCGAGCTTTTTATTTCCTACAACATGCCGGCGAAAGCGCTGGGTCCGTTGCTCTCCGCTCTTCCCAAAGCTCCCCGGGATTTGCGATTGAACCAACGATTAGTCGCGTTGCATACGCGCGCAGGACGCTTTGCGGAAGCTGGAGTTTGCTGCCGCACCCTGGAAAGCATTTATCACGACGCGGGACATCCTGACGAAGCTTCGCGGTATGCCGAACTGGCAACTCAGTATGAAGAACGCGCTTCCCTGAGCGGAGGCGAATCCGGGGAACCAGGCGAAGGATCGGTAGAGATCCCAACGGCGGTACCAGAACTACCAGTTGTTCCTGTAGTTCGTAGAGACAAAGTGGTTCCGGTGGCCGCGGCCCCAGTGGTGACACCGGCGCCGGTTGTTCCGCGGCCCGTTGCTCCGCAGAAAACTGAGGCTGCCGCGGCTGCCTCTGGACTCTTCTTTCATGCCCAAGGTGCGGCCTCGCCGGCTGCTCCGGCCCAAGAAAATGCGGAATTTGAAGTGCAGAGCGCGCCTCCGGATTCCGGGGAAGCAATTGATGTCTCGGGAGATTGGGAATCTGAATTTTCGGATGAGTCGGCTGCGGTTCCCGCTCCGGTCGCCGCCACTCCAGCACCCGTCGAAGCACCCGTCGAAGCACCCGTCAAAGCCCGTCCCGCAAAGCCCGCGGCGGCGGATCCGCAGGTCATCGCGGAAACCGTGGAAGAAGTCCGGTTTTATCTGGCCCAGGGAATGCCCGATGAGGCACGTGCCGCCCTCGCCAAGTTGTCGTTGCTGAAAGCGGATTCGGCCACACTGGCCGCGTTGCACCAGGAGATTGAAGAGTCCACCACACCGGCCCCGGCAGTTGAGGCAGTGAGTGTGCCTGCTGAAGTCGAGGCCGAGCCGGAGATTACGGCGGAACCGGAAGCCGAGCCAGTGCCGGAGCCGAACCCCGCCGTGCTGGATGAATTCGTGGCCGGCCTGGAATCGTCGCTGGGCGATGAATTCCTGCCAGCGGCCCCCAGCCAGAAAGTTGCGCCCGAACCCGAACCGCAGGTTCATCCCGAACCCGAAACCGTGGAGCATGCGGAAGCTCATGCACCAACGGAAAATGCCGGCGCGCTGGGTGAATTTGTCGCCGATCTGGAAGCTTCCCTGGGAGACGAGTTCCTTCCAGCAGCGCCCGCGGCCCAGGAAAAGCAGACCCAGCCTGAAGTCAAGCCGGTGGCGGCAGAATCGAAGGTCAGCATCGCCGCTAAAGCAGCGGCAGCAGCTCCCGCAGCAATGGCAGCGGCCGCGCCGGCCTCAGCAGCTCCGCCAACTTTCACTTATCAGCCCACGCCGATCCGTCCTCTGGTGCCGGTACAGGAGAAAGCAGCGGACGCACCCAAGTTCGATCCCGGAGCAGGAGTGGATTTAGCCGACATGTTCGGCGAATTGAAGCACGAACTCGATGAAGACGTGGCATCGGCTGACGAAGATCCAGAGACCCACTACAACCTGGGCGTGGCCTTCCGCGAAATGGGATTGCTCGACGAGGCCATTGGCGAGTTGCAGAAAGTATGCCAGGCGGTGGACCATGGACATTCCTTCCCACAAGTCATGCAGACCTACACCTGGCTGGCCCAATGCTTCCTGGACAAAGGCGTTCCCGAAGCGGCGATCCGCTGGTATGAAAAGGCGCTCAAGCTTCCACGAATTGATCAAGAGACCCGCACCGCGCTGCACTATGAACTGGCGTCTTCCTATGAAACCTCGGGAAATAAAGCCCTGGCGTTGAGCAATTTCATGGAAGTTTACGGCAGCAACATTGATTATCGCGATGTCTCTGAGCGGATTAAGGCCCTGAAGTCGTAGAATGTAGAGATGGGCATGGAACGACTTCTGGCAGCCGGCAGTTTAGTGCAGCCCTCGCTCGTCCGGAGCGCGGTGTAATGGCAGAGCCCACCTTACCGCAACCAGAAGTGCCTCCACTTTCCAACCGACGGTCTATCACGTCCTCTGAGCCGAGCGACAGCCCGGTCAGAATATTGCCATCACCAGCCGCGAATCCATTGATTCAGCCCTATACCCGCGTGGAACGATGGACGCACCGCATCACGGTCCTGATGTTCGTGTTCGTCTGCGCGGTGCTCGGGATGCTTCTGGTGATTCTGCCCTGGAGACCGGAGTGGACTGACAATCATTTGCTGACGGGTTATCCGCGATTGCAGGAAATCCTCGGGTATGGGTTTGTGCGCGGCTTGTGCAGCGGAATGGGAGTGCTGGACGTCTGGATAGGATTTACCGAAGCGATCCACTACCACGAGGAGAAGCGGCCCTGAAGTAATGGGGTTGCGAGCAAATGGTATTTCCCCTCGACCTGGCATTTGGATATGCTGGATTGCGGGACAGCCAATAACCCTCGCCGAAAGATCAGACTGATGAGCGAAAACGATAGCAAGCGTGCGCCGCTGGCGTACGAGAACGATCCCTTCCTTAAGAGTCCCGACGGACGGATCCTGCGTGTTCTCTCCGAGTACAGCGAACCGCTGGCGCGCTTCCGCCGCGAGCAGATCCAGGACACCGTGGTGTTTTTCGGTTCGGCGCGTTTTCACAGCCGCTTTGAAGCGCAGAAACGCCTGGCGGAGCTGGGCGGCAGCCACCCTGAAATTTCAGAAGAAGAGTACGAGCGCCAGAAGAAGCAGGCGCTGGCTGCGGTTGATATGGCGCGTTATTACGAGGACGCCCGCCGTTTAGCGTTTCTGCTCAGCGAGTGGTCGGTAAAAATTCCAGCGCGTCGGCGCCGTTTTGTGGTGACCACCGGGGGTGGCCCGGGAATCATGGAAGCGGCAAATTTGGGAGCGAAGGAGGCCGGGGCCAAGACCATCGGCCTGAACATCCAGTTGCCCTTCGAGCAGAACCCGAATCCTTACATCACGCCGGCGCTGAATTTTGAGTTTCATTACTTTTTCATGCGCAAGTTCTGGTTCGCCTATCTCTCCAAAGCGCTGGTGATCTTTCCCGGTGGCTTCGGGACATTTGATGAGTTGTTCGAAATTCTCACCCTGGCGCAAACCCAAAAACTCGCCAAGAAGATTCTGGTGGTCATTTATGGCAGCGAGTATTGGAACCGCTTGATCAACTTCCAAGTCATGGTGGATACGGGCACGATCGCGGCAAAAGATCTCGAGCTTTTCAAAATCGTGGATTCGCCGGAAGAAGGATTCGAATTCCTGCGCGACGGACTCACCAACTATCACCTCGGCGCGGAGCCCAAGCGAGCCGGAGAAGTGGTGCCCGAGATCGCGAAAACGAACCCGTAGTCGCTGAATCCGACGACCCTGAATTCTGACGGCTTGCTTCTCTATTACATTACCGATCGCAGGCAGTTTCCCGGCGATGAGGCGGCTCGCCAACGCCTTCTGCTCGACAAGATTGGGGAAGCGGCTGATTGCGGCGTCGATTTCATTCAGCTGCGGGAGAAAGATCTTTCGGCTAGAGAGCTGGAACAGTTGGCGCGCGATGCGCAGCGAGCAATTCAAGAAACTTCTTCGGTAACCCGCCTGCTGGTGAATTCCCGTACTGACGTGGCCTTGGCTTCTGGTGCGACTGGAGTTCATCTGCGCTCGAATGACATTTCTCCACGCGAGGTGCGCTCGATCTGGACGGGTCGGATCCCGATGATTGGAGTTTCCTGCCATGACTCTGTCGATGTGAAGCGCGCAAAGGCAGACGGCGCCAGCTTCTGCGTGTTTGGGCCGGTGTTCGAGAAGAATGGGAATGCGGGAGACCGACCCACCGGTGTCGATCTTTTAGGCCACATCTGTCAGCAGAAAATACCGGTACTTGCGTTGGGCGGCATCACCATCGAGAATGCCCGCGCTTGTGTGGATGCAGGAGCGGCAGGAATTGCGGGCATCCGATTATTTCAGGAAAACAATATTGCGGACGTCGTCCGCCAGTTGCGAGATTAGCCGGTCCACTTTTTCCCGGCCTTGAGAATGTCCACGGTTTTCGCCAGGCGTCGCGCCCGCGTTTCTTCCTGCTTGGCGCCGGTGATGGACGAAGCGATTTCTTTCTTGGCAGTAAAAGAAAGCTTGTCCCAGTTGGCCTGGGCTGTCTTGTTTTTCGCGAGTTCTTTTTTCAGGACAGGTGGAGCTGCGACGGTGCGTTCAGCTTCATCTCGCTCCATGACCACACTGACGATGTCGCCGGGGGCGACTCTCGCTCCATCGCGCAGGGATTTGCGAACCGGCATCATGTGGCAGCCGCCCATGGGCATGAGCGACGAGCGAAAAGGAAAACCATTGATGGTTCCGCGTATCGGCACTCGACCGCGAGTGCCAAAAGCTTCGACAACATCAAAGGGTGGAGTGATGGCGGCGACCACGCCAGCTTCTTTTCCCTCTATCTTCACTTTGAACTTGAGCGGGTTCATCAGTTCGGGCCCCGGGCTCTAGGCGTTGGGCTCTAGTCCTTGAGAACGGAAAAAGGTTTCAGTCCTAGCGCCTAACCCCCAGCGCCTAGAGCCTAATTCATCGCCGGGCAGAGAGCATAGTCAGGATTTCATGCAATCCCTGGCGAATATGTTTGATGTTGGCGGCGGACGGCGCGGGAAAAGGCAGCGGCGCCTGCGACTTGTCGGTTTTCACTTCCGCGCGCAGATGCTGCCGCGCTCCGGCAATGGTGAAGCCTTCCTCATAGAGCAGCCGCTTGATGTGGAGAACGTTCTCCACGTCCTTGCGGCGGTACATGCGTTGGCCGGTGCTGCTCTTCACCGGTTTGAGCTGAGGGAATTCCGTTTCCCAGAAGCGCAGCACGTAGGCCGGCAAGTGGCAGAGGCGGGAGACTTCGCCGATGCGGAAATAAAGTTTGTCCGGAATCAGCACGTCGCTGGTCTTGGTCTTCGTCCGGGAGGATTTCGCCGTGGCTTGGTTGCGGGGGCTCATCAGCATTTTGGAAAGGGCGCCTGACGCGGAGAAGAATGAACTTCTCTACTCGAGTTTCTAGCACGATCAATTGGATTGGGCAACAAAAAACCCCTCGAGAGGTGCTTCTCTCGAGAGGCCACAGAACTTCGGTTCGCGAGAAACTTCCTCGCTTGCGATTAATGTTTCTTTTTCTTTTTCGCTGCCTTTTTCTTTGCTGGCATGAAATTCCTCCTGGACTATTTTTCCCTTGCATTTCGTACCGCAGGGCCTGAATCCAAAACCGTCGCCCCATTTCTAGTAGAAGCAACGTTGCTACCACAAGATATTGCGATCTATTGTCCGTGATGTCAACACAATTCTGCGTGGTGAGCGTTCGATTCGAGGCGACCGTGAAGATCGAAATTCCTTTTCAATGACCCAGGTGAACATCCCCAGGTCCGAAATAGCGATAGTGCCCAGTGATCTTCCAGTTGAAGAGTACGTCTTCCATCCTGGGCCCTTCGCCAATGTTGTGTACCACCATGAAGCGGCTACTCAGAAGCGGTTTGCGGTCTACAACAATTCCAATGTGTGGAACTCCGCGGCCCAGGTCCCAGGTTATGAGATCGCCCGGCGCGTAGTCTTCGGCGCGGCTGGTAATGGGCAGCGTCTCTCCATTGCGCTGAAAGAACATCATCAGGTTTGGCACTCTGCGATGGTCAATGTTGGAATCGGGATGCGCCAAGCCCCAGCGCCGCTGGTTCGGGTAAGCAGAAAAGTTTCGCACCATGTCTTCATGGACTTCTTTCTGCAGATCGACTCCCACAGACCTATAGCTGCGAATAATTTCGTCGGTGCAAACTCCGGTGTCGGCGGGAACATCGCCACCGGGATAAGGAATGCGGACGTACGCGGAAACATAGCGGACCGAGTGGTGCGTTCTCTCAACAGCCGCAGCAACCAATCGGCGAGTAAATTCCTGACGAGCAGCAGAGGACGCGGGTCTTGTCTGCGGCGCGGCGCGTGAAGCCAACATCACCAAAACCGAAAGAATTGCCAACCATTTCTGATTGATCAACGTCTTCTTCATCCGCAGATTGTAATCGCCGGTTCGCCAGCGGTGCTAAAATTAGGGGTTTTATGTTGGATTCTGCACTCTTTAAGGTTGTGTAATGCCGAAGACCATGCTGGCGGTGGTGAAACCGGAAGCCGCGCCGGGCGCTGAGATTCGCGAAGTCAAGGTCCCTGAGTACGGCCCGACCGAAGTCCTTGTGAAGGTCAAGGTTGCGTCCATCTGCGGCACCGATCTGCACATCTACAACTGGGACCGCTGGGCGCAGAAACGTATTCACCCACCACTTATTCCCGGACACGAATTTTGCGGCGAAGTTGTGGCTTACGGCAACGAAGTCACCAGCGTCAAGGAAGGCGACTTCGTGTCGGCCGAGATGCACGTGGCCTGCGGCAAGTGCGTGCAGTGCCGTACCGGCGAAGCCCATATCTGCCAGAACGTTAAAATCATTGGCGTCGATTCTAACGGCGCGTTCGCCGAGTATGTCGTCATTCCAGAGTCGAACATTTGGAAACTCGATCCGGCCATTCCACAGGAATACGCGTCCATCCTCGATCCCCTAGGTAATGCAGTTCACTCGGTACTGGCCGGAGAGATCGCAGCGAAAACTGTAGCCATCACCGGCTGCGGGCCGATCGGGTTGTTCTCGATTGCGGTAGCGCGCGCTGTCGGGGCGGCACAGGTTTTCGCCATCGAAGTGAATGAGCACAGACGGCGTCTGGCGAAAGAAATGAAGGCGGACTTCGTCATCGATCCGTCGAAGGAAGACGCTCGCGCCATCGTGATGAAACAAACGGACGGCCTTGGGGTAGATGTCGTACTGGAAATGGCCGGGCATCCCGACGCCATACGAACCGCCTTCAACATCGTGCGCAGTGGCGGGCGCATTTCCCTTCTCGGCTTGACTTCCAAACCTATTTCTCTCAATTTCTCCGAAGACATTATTTTCAAGGGCATCACGGTGCAGGGCATCAACGGACGCCGCATGTATCAGACCTGGTATCAAATGACGGCGTTGCTTAAGAACGGCAAGCTCGATCTGCATCCCGTCATCACCGACCGCATGGCGATGAAAGATTTTTCCAAGGCCATGGACCGGCTGAAAACCGGCGAAGCCAGCAAGATTCTGGTGTATCCCAACGGAACCAAGTAATTTGCGCGGTCCGAATAGTGTCTTTAATCCAGTTATAATTCCGCTTTCCATGACAAGGAGAACAGCATGACGCTCGCAGGTCGGGTAGCGCTGGTCACGGGCGCGTCGCAGGGGATTGGCCGCACCTGCGCTCTAAAGTTGGCACAAGCGGGCGCCACGGTGGCGGTCGCGGCACGAAATCAGGAGAAGCTGGATGAACTGGTACGGGAAATCGCTGCCGGCGGTGGAAAAGCTACAGCGTTCGCGCTGGATGTCGGCGATGAAGAACAGGTGAAAGCCACATTCAAGACGGCGCTCGGACAACTCGGCAAGATCGACATCCTGGTGAACAACGCCGGAATCACTCGCGATCAACTGGTAATGCGCATGAAGCGAGCCGATTGGGATTCCGTGCTCAACACCAATCTCACCTCCGCGTATCTCTGCATTCAACAGGTGATGAGTTCCATGCTCAAGCAGCGCTGGGGACGCATTATCAACATCACTTCGATTTTTGGGCAGATGGGGCAGGCGGGGCAGGCGAATTACGCAGCGTCGAAGGCCGGCCTGATTGGATTGACCATGGCAATCGCCCGCGAAGTGGGCTCGCGTAACATTACCTGCAATGCCGTGGCCCCAGGGTTCATCGAAACGGCCATGACCTCGGGCCTCAGTGATGACTTCAAACAAAATGCGCTGAAGATGATTCCGCTGGCGCGCATTGGTACGTCCGAAGATGTTGCCAGTGCCGTCGCTTTCCTCGCCTCAGACGAAGCTTCGTATATCACGGGCCATGTCCTGAACGTAAACGGCGGCATGCTGATGGGGTAACTCCTGCCATCCCCGGGCTGGCGATTTTGCCGGCTGAGTCTCCGGCTCAGATGGCGCAGGTACATGAGCTTTTCCTCGAGTACGCCGAATCTCTCGGCTTCAGTCTTTGCTTCCAGAACTTCGATCAGGAACTTGCTGGACTTCCGGGAGACTACGCGCCCCCTGACGGCCGGTTGTTGCTTGCACATTACGAGGATCAGTTAGCCGGATGTGTGGCGTTACATCGCTTAGAGCCGAACATCTGCGAAATGAAGCGGTTATACTTGCGTCCGCAATTCCGCGGAAAAGGTGTGGGCCTCGCGCTGGTCGCCGCTGTCATTGCCGAAGCACGCCGGATCGGCTACGCGCGCATGCGTCTGGACACGGTCGAGCCGATCATGAAGAATGCGGTGGCCATGTATCGCAGATTCGGGTTCCGCGAGATTGTTCCGTACCGTCTGAATCCGATTGCGGGTGCGTTGTATATGGAACTGGGATTGTAGCTAAATTACTGGTTCCAAAAATCGATAGCTCCGGTTGCGATCTGTGAGGTGAGTACGTTACTGGTCGTTACTGGTCGTTACTGGTCGTTCTGGTCGTTACTGGACACGAGACTCGGCACGAAATTTTTATATCGTGAATTTTCACTTGCCAGACGGTACCAATCTGGTTACTATGCAGTCCAACCTCGGAGATTTCATTGGTAGCTTTTTCACAAAATATCGGCCAGACGATTCGCGACTACAGATTGCAAAGAGGCATGTCGCAGGGCGACATTGAAAAGCGAACCGGTCTGCTGCGCTGCTATCTGTCCCGGGTGGAGAACGGACACACCATTCCTTCTCTCGACACGCTCTCGAAAATTGCCGGCGCCATGGAACTTCCGCTCTCGCAGTTTTTTTCCGAGCCCGGCCACAGCAACGGCTCCAAGGGACTGCCGCAGCTTTCCGACGATGAAGTCCGCTTCCTGAGTCAGATACGCCGCTACTCCGTCAGCCTGAACGACAGCGATCGCAAGCTGGTGCTGGCGATGGTCAAGAAGATGTCGTCGAATGCGAAGTGAAGCTGTCAGCTCTCAGCCGTCAGCTATCAGCTAAATCTTCCCCACCCAATGCTTTGAGACTTAAGGCCGTCCCTCCTACCGCAGGCTTGATGCTGCCAATCGCGGTTTTGCTGAAAGCTGACGGCTGATAGCTGAAAGCTGCCTTGGGTACTTTCGTTCCATCCCTCCCGTGCCCAACGGGTACCTCGCCCGATTACCGAAGACCTCTTAAACTGGGACTGGGAGAATTCTCGGTGACCATCGACGAAGAATTGACAGTGCTTGAGTCGCAATTGCGGCGGCTGAAAATCGAGTACGAAGTCTATTTCAGCAACCCGACCAAGCGGCCTCCTACCGACATTGAGTGGAAAGTGTTGAGCCTGCTGCGCAAGTTTAGCGACGGCGGCCGCATGAGTTTTTCCCAACGCTTCCGCTACAACGAAATGGCACAGCGTTACGCGGTTTATAGCGACCTTTGGCGCAAGAAAGGCCGCATCCGCGAGGAAGGCTATCGCCGTCCGCAAGATGCGTTGCTCTCTGTCCAGGGCGTGCGTGTCGAAGAACACGAACCCGAACACAAAGTCTATGGTGTGGGACACGCTGCGGCGGGAGCCGCGGCCGCACCCGCCAAGCAGTCGTTGAGAATCGAGTGCTCAGACGCGAGCGCCGAGCAGGACAAAGTTGCCACCCTCTACAAAGCTCTCACCGAAGCAAAAAAGAACGCCGGGGAAACTGTCTCCGGAAACATGGAGAGCTTTTCATCCTTTGTGCAGAAAAAGACCGACCAGATCCGCAAACAGTACGGCTGCCAGGCCGTGGAATATTCCGTGGAGATGGAAGGCGGCCAGGTGAGGTTGAAAGCGAAGGCGAAGGTCTAAGACCAGTCGTTGGTCGTTCGTCCTTGGTCGTTGGCCACGCATCAAATAGTCTAAGTGTCATCCTGAGCGAAGCTGTCATCCGCAAAGCGGACGACAACGCAGTCGAAGGACCCCTACCATCAACACGCAGCCGCGGAACTATAGGGGTGCTTCGACTCCTTCGCTCAGCATGACATTGAAGATATTTCAACTCAGCCCCTCCAAATCTCAGCGCACTAACAGCTAACCACTCGCGGCTGATAGAATTTATCGCTGCCTATTCTGGCGGATGATTCTATCTACCCGAGGCTTTTTAATGTCCAAGATCCAGCGTGCCATCCTGAGCGTCACCGATAAAACAGGCCTCGTCGAATTTGCCCGCAAGCTTTCCGGGATGGGCGTGGAACTCATCTCGACGGGTGGCACGGCCAAGCTGTTGCGCGATTCCGGAATTACGGTAAAAGACATCTCCGAGCTCACTGGCTTTCCCGAAATGCTCGATGGCCGGGTAAAGACCCTGCATCCCAAAGTGCATGGCGGCATCCTGCACCGGCGCGAGGATTCCGCGCACCGTGCAGCGGTTGCTGATCACGGCATTCAAGCCATCGACATGGTGGTGGTGAATCTGTATGCATTCGAGAAAACCGCAGCCAAGCCAGGAGTGCATTTTGAAGAACTGATCGAAAATATCGATATCGGCGGGCCTTCGATGATCCGCTCGGCGGCAAAGAATTTCCAGGATGTGGCAGTGGTAACGTCCCCCGCGGATTACAACGCAATCGCGGAAGAAATGTCGGCATCAAGCGGCGGACTCTCGCCAGCAACCAAGTGGCGGCTCGCTCAAAAGGCTTTCGCCACGACAGCCGCCTACGATTCGGCCATCGCCTCCACGCTCGAACGTGTGAGCGCCAACGGCCACTTTGAATTTCACGGCGAAACAGGATTCCCGCAGACGCTGCGGTTCTCCTTCAACAAGATCATGGACCTGCGTTACGGCGAGAACCCTCATCAGAAGGCCGCTATGTATTCCGACGGCTCAGGAACGGGCGTCGCCAATGCGCGGCAGTTGCAGGGCAAGGAACTTTCCTACAACAACATTGTGGATTTGCAAGCGGCCTGGGACCTGGCCCAGGAATTCGACGAGCCAGTGTGCGCCATCATCAAGCACACCAACCCGTGCGGCACAGCGACCTCCAAAACATTGGTCGAGGCCTACAAGAAGGCCCTCGAATGCGATCCGGTGTCGGCATTCGGTGGCGTCATCGGCGTGAATCGCCCGATCGATGGCGATGCAGCTGAAGAGATGGCGAAGCTCTTTTTGGAAGTCATCGCGGCGCCGTCGTTCGACGAAGCCGCAAAAGCCAAATTTGCTTCCAAGAAAAATCTGCGGCTCGTGGAGATCACGAACGCTCCGCAGAGGTGGGTGCTGAAAAATGTTTCGGGAGGAATTCTGGCGCAAGATGCCGACATTCGTCTTCTAACCGAAAGCGATTTGAAAGTGGTGACCAAGCGGCCACCCACGCCGGAAGAAAAACGCGCTTTGCTGTTCGCGTGGAAAGTCTGCAAACACGTCAAATCCAACGCCATCCTCTACGCCCGCGACGGGCAAACGGTGGGAGTGGGCGCCGGCCAGATGAGTCGCGTGGATTCCGCCAAAATTGGCGCTATGAAGGCTGTTCTGCCGTTGAAGGGAACGGTCGCCGCATCCGATGCATTCTTCCCCTTCCCCGATGGAGTGGAAGAGATCGCCAAAGTTGGCGCGACAGCGATCATTCAGCCAGGCGGCTCAGTCAGGGACCAGGAGGTCATCGAAGCGGCAGACCGGCTGGGACTGGCGATGATCTTTACGGGAGTCAGGCACTTCCGGCACTAGAAATCAGCATTTAGCACTCAGCACTTAGCATTCAGCCAAGCCAACTTTCCTTGGTTTTCGTTAAACACACAGGTTCCGGCCTTTTCAACCAGACACTCTGTCTATAGGTCTTTGGTTACTCTGGTTTCACACCTCTTTTACACGGCCTTCCACTACAAAGGTTTACAATAATCTGAGCACCCACTGGCCGAGGTGCGGCATCCAATCGCTATGATTTTGGGAGTTCGAAGGTCCTTGATGAAAAGAGTTCATGGCTATTTTTTTGTTTTTCTGGCGACGGCAACCGTTTGCGCCCAGCCGACTGGGGCGTCCTCTGACTCCAAGCCCGCAGCTCAACCCGCGCCCCAGAAAGTCGACCGGGGGGCTGCCTACTATCATTACGCGCTCGCCCACATGTACGAGGAGCAGGTAGCGGTTTACGGACGCAGCGACCTGGCCACCAAGGCGATTGAGGAATACCGCGCCGCCATTGATGCCGATCCCACTTCCGAGTACCTCACCTCTGGCCTTGCCGAACTCTATGCCAAGACCGGACGCATTCGCGACGCAGTGCTCGAAGCCCAGGACATTATCAAGCGCGACCCAACCAATCTTGCAGCTCACAAATTGCTGGGCAGCATCTATTTGCGGTCTCTAGGCGATGTCGAATCCGGACACGGTTCCGACAATATTCTCAAGCTGGCCACCGAACAGTACGAGCAGATCATCAAACTCGAACCCGATAGTGTGGATGACCATCTGCTGCTGGGCCGTCTTTACCGCTTGAACAACGATCTCCAGAAAGCGGAAGGCGAATTCAAGACTGCGGTCAAGTTGGATCCAACTTCCGAAGAGGCCGTCACCACTCTGGCCATCCTGTACAGCGAGGAGGGCGACACCAACCGCGCCGTCGAAACCCTGAGCGCTGTACCCGACGCAGCCCGCTCCGCCAAGCTGTATTCCGCGCTGGGTTACACCTACGAGCAACAGAAGCAATACAAGAAGGCCATTGACTCCTACAAACGGGCGATTCTGCTGGATCGCGACAATCTTGATGCCATCCGCGGCCTGGCCCAGAACCTTTTGAACGACGGCCAGACCGATGCCGCGCTCGAGCAATACAAGATCATTGCCGACGCCAATCCCGAGGACGCGGAAACCTACATCCGCATGGCGGAAATTTACCGCCGCAGTGGCAAATTCGACGATGCGCTGGATTCTCTTAAAAAGGCCGAGTCCATGGTGCCGGATTCGATGGAAGTTCCCTACAACATCGCCGCCGTCTATCAAGCGCAGGGCCGCTACGATGATGCCATCCAGGTGCTTCAGGACCTGCTGAAGAAGACCGCCAAAGCGGACAACAATTACAGCCAGAGCGAGAAAAATAACCGGACTGTATTTCTGGAGCGGCTGGGTACGGTTTACCGCGACAACAACAACGACCCACTGGCGATTGAAACTTTCCGCAAGATGCTGGCCATGGGCGATGACAACGCGGAGCGCGGCTACCAGCAGATTATCGATACCTACCGCGAAGCCAAGCAATGGTCGCAAGCCACCGACGCCGCCAGGGAAGCGGTGCAGAAGTTGCCCAAGGACCGCGGCCTGCAAATGGTATATGCATCTCAGTTGGCCGACACCGGCCAGCCTGACGCCGCCCTCAAGCAGGTGCGTTCGTTGCTGAATGGTTCGCCCGACGACCGCGAAGTTTACATTTCGCTTTGTCAGATGTATGCCCGCCTGAAGCGCTGGCCGGAGGCCGATGCGGCCCTTGATCAAGCCGACAAACTGTCCACCAAGCCGGAAGATAAACAGTTCGTTGATTTCCAGCGCGGCGCGGATTTCGAACGCCAAAAGAAATACGACTTGGCAGAAGAGCAGTTCCGCAAGGTTCTAGTCAGCGATCCCGACAATGCCATGACCTTGAACTATCTCGGATACATGCTTGCCGATCGCGGAGTCAAACTCGAGGAGGCGCTGGCTTTGATTAAGCGAGCGGTGGACATTGAGCCCGCGAACGGAGCTTATCTCGACTCCCTGGGCTGGGCTTACTTCAAGCTGGGCAAGTACGACCAGGCGGAGGATAACCTGACCAAAGCGGCCTCGCAGCGCATGGGGGCCGATCCCACGGTGCAGGACCACCTCGGCGACCTGTACATGAAGACCGGGCACTTGAAGTTGGCCGCCGCGCACTGGGAACGTGCCCTGGAAGAATGGAACAAGACGGTCGCCGCGGAAGTGGACACTGACGATGTGGCCAGAGTGCAGAAGAAACTGGAATCCGCCAAAGTCAAGCTCGCCAAAGAAGACCCCGAGCAGAAATAAAATTCAGCTTCTAGCTACTAGCTTCTGGCCAAACATGGTTTAGCTAGGAGCTGGGAGCTTTTTGTGCTGCTGCTGTTATTCTTGCCACATGTTGGCCGACTACGCGGTGCGGGTGGAACAATCCCGCGGACGCCGTTATCCCGAGCCCGCGCATCCTTACCGCAATGATTTTCAGCGCGATCGCGACCGCGTCATCCATGCCCGGGCATTTCGCCGGCTGGAAGCCAAGACCCAGGTCTTCACCCGCCGTTATTCCGACCACTTCCGCAATCGCCTCACCCACACCATTGAAGTTGCTCAGATCGCCCGCACCATCGCCGCCCAGCTCGGCCTGAACGTGGATCTGGTCGAAGCGCTGGCCCTGGTCCACGATGTGGGCCATCCCCCGTTTGGGCACGCCGGCGAAAAAGCGCTCGATACGGCCATGCGCGAGCACGGATTTTTCTTCGACCACAATCTGCACGCGCTGCGTATCGTCGAAGATTTCGAAATGCGCTACGCAGCCTTCCGCGGCCTCAACCTGACCTTCGAAGTCCGCGAAGGCATCATCAAGCACTCGCACGATTATTCTTCCGCCCAGTTTCCCGAGCTCGCCGAATACCTGCTCGACCAGCGTCCGCCGCTCGAAGCCCAGCTCATCGACGTGGCCGACGAAATCGCCTACAACACCGCCGATCTCGATGACGGGTACGAAGCTCACTTGCTCACTCTGAACGAAATACGTGGGGGAGTGCCCATCTTCGAAAGGTTCTACCGCGAAGTCGAGCAAACTTATCCTGACGCCATCGAAAAATTGAAATTCAATGAAGCAGTCAAGAAAATGCTCGATCGCCTGGTTGGGGATTTGATCCGCAACAGCGAAGAACAGATCAAGCAGGCAGGAATCAAGACATTGGAAGACGTGCGCGCTAATCTCGCGCGGATTGTCACCCTGAGTCCTGAAGTCGAGCTTGAGCGACGCCAGGCCAAAGAATTCCTCTATCGCACTCTGTACTACAACCAGACACTGGCCCCGGAAAAAGTCGACGCCGAGCGCGTCATTAGCGAGCTCTTCGAGTTCTGGATGGCTAAACCGGAAAGCTTGCCGTCCAGCTATCAAGAAAAAGCGCAGCAAGAGCCCTTGCCACGCGTGGTCTGTGATTACATCGCCGGCATGACCGACAACTATATCTACGAACAGTACGAAAAATATTGCGGCAAATAAGTCGCCTTGGCTTCCGACGCGGTTCGACAAAATCTCATCAGGGCAACGCTTTCAGTGGCCACGAACAAAAAATGATTTTGGAAAACGGTTGACCGTCAACGGGGTGCCCAATCCGAACCGCGCGGCGAAGGCATTTCCGCCCAAACGCCCTGAAAATTGCCGATTTAACCGATTCTTGCCATCCACGCACTTTTTATACCGGCATCGCCAAAATTACCCTCCGCGAAGAATTTCTACCGTCGTCCTTGCCTCCGCAGGTCTACAATGTTATTGGAAACTAACGAGTTAGCTTCCGGCCGAGTTTGGCATTGCAACTGTAATACAGGAGTACAGGTGCCAGCGTAACCAGCACCGTTTTTTCAGGTTTTTGGCCAGCGTAAGCGTCAGCGTTGGCCAGGCAACGCATCAAAGGCTTGCTTAGATTTATCCCTTTTCAGGGGACGCGACAAAAATCACGCATCACGCCCCGAACGGCGTGCTGGAGCGGAGCCCCAAACGCTCCCCCATTTGGAGGAAGTCGAAATGAAGAATCGTGTAATCGTAACTTTGCTCGCAGCCCTCATTCTTGGATTGCCGGCCTTCGCGCAGACCGCAACCGATCAGGCTGCGGCACCGGCCGCGTCGTCAACCAATGCCACAGGCAAACAACCCTTGCAGCCCATGACCCACGAAGGCTTCTGGGGCAAAGTGAATCCGTTTGCCCGCAAGAAGTATGTACAACGCCAGGTACAGCCCATTCAGGACCGCGTCAACGAGCTCGATGAGCTCACTGCATCCAACAGCAAGCAGATCAAGGACGTCGACGCCCGCGCCCAGGCTGGAATTCAGATGGCTTCCGCAAAGGCCAACGAAGCCGATCAGCACGCAATTGACGCCGGCAACAAGGCCCAGATGGCGCAGCAAACTGCCACTACGGCCAACACCCGCCTGACCACCGTCGAGCAGGTCGTCGGCAACATCGATCAGTACAAAGCCTCAACGCAAACGGAAATCCGTTTCCGCGCCGGTCAGAGCGCTTTGAGCGAGAACGCCAAGAGCGCACTTGATGAACTGGCTACACCGCTGAAGAGCCAACGTGGTTACATCGTCGAAGTGCAGGGCTTCTCTTCCGGCCGAGGCCAGGCAGCGATTGCTACCTCGCAGAAGATGGCCGACTCGGTTGTCCGCTACCTCGTGCTGAACCATGACATTCCGGTTTACCGGATTTACGTGGTCGGCATGGGCAATGCTCCTGTTCCGACTGCCGATACCGATCCGAAAGCCAAGCGCACCAGTGGTGGCCGCGTGGAAATCAGCCTGTTGAAGAATGACCTCGAGCAGCTGGCATCTTCATCGACCGCTCCCGCAAGCACCGATCAAGCAGCGCCTGCGAAATAAGTTAGGACTACGGAACACCCCGGAGCCCTCCCCCAGGAAGAGCCCCTTGCGCAAGCAAGGGGCTTTTTCGTGCTTAGAGCATGATCTGAATGTAGTTTTCTAAACGCAACCCTCCACCTTGTCATTCCGAGGAGCGCAGCGACGAGGAATCCGCTGTTTGCAGGCGCTGAGGAAAAGCAGATTTCTCGCTACGCTTCGAAATGACAAGGGGTGGATATTGCCGGCAATCGAACCCACCTCTATTCCGCCGTGGATGTATGATCGTGCACAATCTTCCAACCCTCGGGAAACTTCCGAAATACCAGCGTAAACAGCCCGTGCGGCTTCTTGCCGTCTGACAGTGTCAACTCCCATGCACCGCGCACGAATGCTGCATCGGTGGCGAGAATTTGGATGTTCAAGTCAGAAAATTCCAGATGCCCCATCTCTCGACCCTCGCCTTGATACTTCTTCCGATAGCGGTCGATCGTCGCCTGCCAGCCTGAACTCATCGTCGCTCCGGAGAAAAACGTTAGCTCCGGCGAATTCCAGTATCCCGACATGAAGCCTTCCAGATCGTGATGGTTCCAGGCGCCCTGCTGCTGATGCAAGACTTGCTCAATGCCGGCTTTACCGTCGTTAGTTTGACCAAAAGCAAAAACGCAAAGAAGCAGGGAGACTGCAAAGACGAACGTCGCGCGCATGAGGGAAATCCTCCAGGCGCAACAGTGTCGCACACAATGCTTGAAGATCAATCAGTGGGCAAAATGCAGAGATCCTTCGCAACGCTAAGAACGCTTGCTCAGGATGACAAGGGGTTTCGGGAGTTTACGCTCCGCCCTTTTTCGCGACCACAGCAGCCAGCTTCCCAGCCTTCTCCCAGGGACGCTTCGGCTTCTCCGCCGGGGCCTTATCGCGATCCACAACCCGATCATACTGATACGACTCGCTCACCGTCCCCAGCGATTCGTTGTACAGACTGGGCAGTTGCAGCCCTTCTTTTAATTCTTCCGTAAACTGTTGCAGAGCTTTTAGATGGTCGGCTGAAGCAGGAATTTCATTCTTCGCGGTCTTCAGAAACTGTTGGTACCCACGATTCACCAGTTTGGAAATCTCACTGCCAACCAGGTAGCCGGGATAAGCAAATATCTTCACGCCATCGACGCCATCCTTCTGAATGGCGGCGGAGCAATGGTATTTCTTCAGGAACACGCGGCCCTGGGTACCCGGCGCTTCGAGCAGGTCAAAGCCATGCTCGCGCAGCCAGCTCAGTACTTCTTCATAATTCCGTGGTTCCACCTTGGTTGCCATTTCTTGTGCGGTTCCCTTCGTTCTTCTCTTGTTTAGATGCAAATTCCCGGAAAAGATGCTTTTTCGCCTGTTACTCTCTTATCCGCTCAACCTCTTTTATAATCGACGTGTAAGTTGCTCGTGCCGTGTTTTCCTTGCAAGCAACAGTACTATAGTCACTGCGGTTCAGTCCCACGATCATGCCACGCGGCCCACGAAAAATCGCGGAAGTGTCTACTTCTCCGGCAGATACACCGAAAGAAAACAAACTCGGGGTCCGCAGTCTCGCCCGCATTGGCAACACCCCGTTGCTGCGCCTTGATCGCATTACTCGCGATCTGCCCGGCATTCAGATCCTGGGCAAAGCCGAATGGCTCAATCCCGGAGGCTCAGTCAAAGACCGTGCCGCTTCCAACATCGTCGCCCGGGGCCGCGCCAGCGGAAAATTCGCTCCCGGCAAAACTCTGCTCGATTCCACCAGCGGCAACACCGGCATTGCCTACGCCATGATCGCGGCCGCCGAAGGTTTCCCGGTCACGCTCTGCATGCCGGAAAACGTCTCCATCGAGCGCAAACACATTCTGCACGCCTACGGAGCAAACATCGTTTACACCGATCCCGCCGACGGTTCGGATGGCGCCATCCGCAAAGCCCGCGAACTTTTCGCCAAGGCCCCCGAAAAATACTTCTACGCCGACCAGTATTCCAACGACGCCAACTGGCAGGCTCACTACCATGGCACAGCCAACGAAATCTGGCAACAGACGGAAGGACGTATCACCCATTTCGTTTCCATGATGGGCACCAGCGGAACCTTCATGGGCACCACGCGCCGCCTGAAAGAACTGAATCCCGAGATTCGCTGCATCTCGTTGCAACCCGATTCTCCCTTTCACGGCATCGAAGGCGCAAAATTCATGGCCAGCTCCATCGTGCCAAAAATTTACGATTCCAAGCTCGCCGATGAGGACCTCGGCATCTCCACCGAAGAGTCGTATGCCATGGCCATCCGTCTGGCCCGCGAAGAAGGTCTGCTGGTCGGGATCTCAGCGGCATCCGCCGTCGTGGGATGCCTGCAAGTGGCGCGGACGCTCAAGCCGGGCGAGCCTGCCGTGTTCGTAACGATTCTTTGCGATTCCGGCGACAAATATCTGAGCGAAAGATTCTGGGAAGAAGGATGAGAAATTTCAGATTGAAGATTTTAGATTGCAGATTGAAAACTTTGGGCACTTTAATCTGCAATCTAAAATCTACAATCTGAAATCCGGCCAAATGTTAAAACTAGCCAAATCCCACTACGCCTCTCTTCGCCAGCACGGCGAGGAAACCTACCCTCACGAGTGCTGCGGCGTTCTCCTCGGTCAGATCGAAGACGACGGCACTCGCGTTGTCACGTCCGTCGCCCGCGCCGGCAACACCCGCACCGACTCCGCCGCACAACCGCTACAACATCGACCCCAAGGACCTGATCCGCATCCAGCGCGAAGGCCGCGAGCGCGGAGAAGACATCATCGGCTTCTACCATTCCCATCCCGACCACCCCGCGCAGTGGTCACCCACCGACCTCGCCGAAGCCCACTGGTTCGGCTGCTCCTACGTCATCACCAGCGTGGAAAAAGGCAAAGCCGTGCTCACCAATTCCTTTGAACTAACCGGCACCGACGAGACAGATAAGAAGCTGGTGGATGAGAAGATAGAAGTGGCGTGACCCGTGTGGGTCGGACACTCTTGTCCGACGCCTTTGACGTTGCTCTTGGGTTTGCCTTCCGGTGTGTCAATTTAGGTGGGAAATCTCGCTATCCGCAACGCTAAGTCAAAAGCGTCGGACAGGAGTGTCCGACCCACACGAACTACCCCCCTTCACTGCCGACGCCACACCAAATCCACGCGCACCGGAATTTCGTTCTTGACCGGCATCGTCAGCAGCGATGGCGGATCGATCTTGAAATCGGCAAGCGTGGTTGGAATTGTCCCCGTGATATGGGTCTCGCCACCTTGCATCACCACCTGGAATGAAACCTGCTTGTACTGGGCAGTCTGGCCGGCGAACTGGATTTCCAGATCGGCATGGATGGTAGCTGATGCGGAGTCCGCTTCGGGCAATCGAGTGCGCACCGTGACCATGGGAAATTGCGCACCCTTGGTCACCTGCAGCATGTGGAGGTCGCGATTGCTATCGCCAGAATCGAAAGACTTCACCGGCACCGCAATCAGGAAATCGCATTGTCCTTCGTGACATACGCCCTTGCCCTTGGCGGCATGGCTGACTCCCTCGGTCTGATGTAGCGGGTGAGACACGTGATAGGTCAGCGTGGATTGTCCGAGCACCCATTGACTGTCTGCTGCCAGGGCAAGCCGTGGAAGCGCCAGAACGAACAATACCGCAAGGATTTTTGCATTCATAAAATACTCAGAATTTGACCGATACGGACAAAAGCGCAGCCCCAAAAGCCCCAGCCGTTATGATGGCCACGGGTCCATGCGCGGAGGCGAGGCCGTGAACCTTTTCCCCTTTGCTCTTTTGATCGAACGCCATAATCCCCAGGATAGGCGTCAGGATCATTCCAGGGCCATGAATCCAGGCCATGGCTTTATGAAAACGGATCGGCCCACGGGTTTCGGTTCCGGGCACTCTGGGCGCGCGGATGGCATAGTACGCGGTAATGAAATACAAATCTCCCGTCACTCCTCCGAGCGCCGCATGTAGATCGCGCGAGGTTGTGCTGGTGCTCTTGCCCCCGGCATTGAGCGAAAGGGCAACCGTGGCAATCAAAGGGATAGTCGTAATCAACCCCATGCGTTGATGGATCTTAAGCATGTGCGTGCGTTTATCGAGCAACGCCTGTTCCTTCGCATTGGCTTGTGTTTGTTCAGGAGTGAAACCCAGGTCATCGAGCGAAGGTTCTGCTTTGCTGCTGGAGGGTGCGTTGGGCAGATTTTCCGTGGGAGTCTGGGTTTGCTGGTGCGGCCGGAGCGGAGGCGTCCAGCGGCCTGCGCATGCAGGGGTTCAGAGACCAGCCAAGGCAGCACTACAATTCCCACACCAAGGACGACTCTCGCCGCTCTCGCTCGCATGGAAGCTCCTCCTCTTAAGTTGATCTGCTTGAGATGATCCTGCCCGGCCCGATGGATATGCTACTAGTGATGCAGAAACGAAATTCCTGAGATGTCCCTCCACCCCGCCTCCCCTGCATCCTCCGCCCTACCTATGGCATCATGTATACCCTATGCCCAAGATCCACATCCCAACGCCCTTACGGCAATATGCCGGCAAACAGCCTGCCGTGGACGTCAAGGCGGGAACCATTGCTGACTCTCTCAACGACCTGGTCGCCCAGTATCCCGACCTGCGCCGCCACCTCTATACCGACGACGGCAAACTACGTGCTTTCGTCAACGTTTACCTGAACGACGAAGACGTCCGCTACATGCAGAAAGAAGCGACCCCGGTAAAGGACAGTGATACTATTTCCATAGTGCCTTCGATCGCGGGAGGCAGGTAATTTGAGATTGCAGATTTTAGATTGCAGAATGAAAATCGTCGGCAAATCGCGCTCCGCATGCTGTTGTAGCCCATCCTGTCCGTAGTCCGCGTGTCGTCCGGACAAATCTTCAATCTAAAATCATAAATCTGAAATTCTTGAGGTTCCCATGGCCACCACAACCGAAATCAAACCCGAAGCCGTCACCCTGATCAACGAAGAAATCCTGCGCTACTCGCGCCACCTGATCATGCCCGAAGTCGGCATGGAAGGTCAGTTGAAGATCAAGGCTGCGAAAGTTCTCTGCATCGGCGCAGGCGGACTCGGCTCCCCGCTGGCGCTTTACCTCGGAGCGGCAGGCGTAGGCACGCTCGGCATCGTGGACTTCGACGTAGTGGACTACACCAATCTCCAGCGCCAGATCATCCACTCCACCGCCGACGTGGGCCGCAAGAAGCTCGACTCCGCCGCGGATAAGCTGAAGGCCATCAATCCGTTTCTCAACATCCGCAAGTTCGATACCCGTCTTTCCAGCGACAACGCCATCGAACTGTTCAAAGAGTTCGACATCATCGCCGACGGCACCGACAATTTCCCGACTCGTTATCTGGTCAACGACGCCTGCGTAATCACCGGCAAGCCCAATGTTTACGGATCGATTTTCCGTTTCGAAGGCCAGGCCAGCATTTTCGCCACCAAGGACGGCCCCTGCTACCGCTGCCTCTACCCCGAACCGCCACCGCCAGGACTCGTTCCCTCCTGCGCCGAAGGCGGAGTGCTCGGCATTCTGCCCGGCTTAGTGGGCGTGATTCAGGCCACCGAAGTCATCAAGCTGATTCTCGGCATCGGCGATCCGTTGATCGGACGCCTGCTCCTGATCGACGCGCTGGGCATGTCTTTCCGCCAGCTCAAGCTGCGCAAGAATCCCGATTGCCCGGTCTGCGGCAAGAATCCCACCATCACCGAGCTGATAGACTACGAACAATTTTGCGGAATTCGTGGCGAGGAGGCCCCAGTGGAAACGGTCGGCGGAGAAATACAGGTCGAAGAACTCAAGCGCCGTCTCGACGCCGGCGACGACATCTACGTGCTCGACGTACGGGAGCCCCACGAATATCAGATCGCCAACATTGGCGGACATCTCATTCCGCTGGGCGATCTGCCCAACCGCGTCAACGAACTCGACACCAGCCGCGAAATCGTCGCCCACTGCAAGATGGGAGGACGCAGCGCCAAAGCCGTCACTTTCTTGCGCCAGGCCGGATTCAAGAAAGTTCACAACCTGGCGGGAGGCATTACTGCGTGGGCCGAACGCATCGATCCCAAGATGCCGAAATATTGAGGAGCAGGGTCGGATGCTTTTGATTCGCATCAATAGTTTTTGACTCGTATCCGGGCACGGCTTTTCAGCCGTGCCGTCGAGCGCCCACGCTGAGTACGGGCTTTCCGCCCACTATGGCGTTGACACCCCCTCGGCCTGCCCGTTAAAATTCGCCGCAAGACTCACCCTCCCTGTTTTTCGGCGCTTGTACTCAGCCTTGATCCCAGAGAGTCCCAGGGGCGATCTTTGGCTTGGAGCTTTGGTATGACCCAGGGGCGAGTTTCCGCTTTCATTTGATCGAGATCTTGCACATTTTGGGAGGCCGCAATGAGATTCAGAACCTTTAAGCAGAATGATAAAAAGATGCTGTGGAAGCCGGTCGTGCTTGTGATTCTGACGTTGGCTTGGGCTAACTTTGCCGCCGCCGATCAGCATAAACCGAGCGCTCCCGCTCCCAGCCATTCGGCCCCCGCGCCGCACGCGTCAGCACCACACCCCAGCGCGCCGAGCCACTCAGCAGCTCCCCAGGGACACAGCAATGCTCCCGGCCATGTCAACACCATGGGCCACTCCAATGCGCCCGGACACAACACCAACACCATGGGGCATGCCAATTCACCCACGACCGGCCACCCCAATACCATGGGGCATGCCAATGCTCCCGGTCACAGCAATGCTCCCAATACCGCCGGTCACAGCAACGCGCCCGGACACAATACCAACACTGCGCACGCCAACACCCCCACCCGCGGGAATCCCTCGGGCCGGACCCCGCCGGGCAGGAATGTTTCCTTAAAAGGCGGAGGCCACGCCAGTCTTCGTCCTGACGGCCACATCCGCTCGGTTGACCGGAACGGCATGCACATCGAACGCGGCGTCCACGGAGAACGCAGGGTCGTAAGCGAACACAACGGGGCGCGCGTGGTCACTTACGGAAGACATGGCGGCTACGTGCAGCGCGCCTACGTCACCCGCGGCGGCCACTCCTACTATTCACGCACTTACTACGATCACGGCCATTACCGCAGCGTGGTTTATCGCAACTACTACTACGGCGGACGCGCTTACTACGGCTACTATCCCGGCTACTATTACGGTCCTGCGTATTACGGATGGGCTTACAATCCCTGGGCCGCGCCGGTTTACTGGGGCGTAGGATTTGGCGGCTGGGGCTGGGGCGGATCTCCCTGGTACGGCTACTACGGCGGATACTTCGCACCCTATCCCGTCTATCCATCCGCGGCTTTCTGGCTCACCGACTACTTGATCTCGGCGAATCTACAGGCAGCCTATGCGGCCCGGCAGGAAGCTCAAGCCGATGCCGCATCGAACGCCGGGGGTGGTGGCGACAATGGCGGAGGCGACAACGGTGGCGGAGGCGATGCTCCTCAAGCCAGCAATTCCGGTCCCGTCGCGCTCACCCCGGAAGTCAAACAGGCGATTGCCGAAGAAGTAAAAGCCCAGCTCGCCGCCGAGAAGGCCGAAGCTGCGCAGAGCGGCGGTGGGGCCTCCGGCGGACAAGCTCCGGCAGCAGCCAGCGGCGAAGTGCCGGCGGCGCTCGATCCCGCCCGGCGAACTTTCGTGGTCTCGAGCGACATCACCGTCATCGACGGCAATGGCCAGGAATGCGCGCTCACCTCGGGCGACGTCCTGACCCGCCTCACCGATACTCCCGACCAGGACCAGAAGGTGAATGCCAGCGTCTCCGCCAGCAAGAAGTCGGACTGCCCATCGGGCGGACAGGTTGCCGTCCTCGTGGACGACCTGCAAGAGATGCACAACCACTTCCAGGAACAATTGGATGACGGCATGAAAACCCTGGCGGCCAAGCAGGGAACCGGCGGCATCCCCAAGGCGCCCGATACCAGCACCAAGCCCAGTGACGTTGCACCGCCGCCGCCCGACACCTCGGCCGGCAAGGCCCTGGACGATCAGCAGAAGGCCGCCGACCAGACCGAGTCAGACGTCAGCAAGGAAGCGGCCGCCGGTGGTGGAGGCCAGTAACAAAGCGTGCCTGCGTCGTATGCAAGGTTCGCACCGTTCTTGGGTCGCGGGAGGTCCACTGAGAATCGTGGGCGCTCCCGTTTCCCGGTTAGCGAATGGTTTACTAATATGCTAAGGAGAACTGCACCAATGCGGTCCAAGCTCGCCACGCCCATTCTTCTTTCTGTAGCGTTTCTTGCCGGCGCTCTTGTCCTTCCCACACCTTCAGTTGCGCAGGCGGTCTCCTTGCTGGAGCAGCTCCAGGCGCAATACAAAGTCGCCAAAATGGGATCGGACACCAGCGGATATTCCGTGGTCGACAAAGGTACTCTCCTGGCCATCCAAAAAGGCGGCATCCTCGGTGTGCCGTATTCCGACAAAACCGTTCTTGCTACCAAGTACGAGGGCGGGGTCGTGCATTCTCCCAGCAGCTTGATGGTGGAAGGAAAAAAGAAACTCCTGGGACATTTTTCGCAGACCTCGTCGCAAGGGCAGACGACAGCTCTGCTTAAAGTGGGCGATAAGGTGTATCCCACCAAAATTGATGTAAGTCTGGACAAAGACACGGTGACCATGGGTATCGTGGCCTGCGATACCTGTAACAAAACCGATCCTCCCACCGCCAACAAGGCGCAGGTGGTCTTCCAGTTCCCCAAAGGCTCTCTGGCCACCGCCAGCGCCGGATCCGTCGAGGACACCATCGGCCAGTTGCTTTCTATCAGCACCGATGACGCCCAATCCGACCAAAGCAGCCAGAATCAGCAGGGCGGAGACCAGCAAGGCGGAAATCAACAGGGTGGGCAACAACAGCAAGGTGGTGGCCAGCAGCAAGCAGCCGCGCCGCCCGCCGAACCTCAAACCATTCAGCTGGGACAAACCACTGACGAGGTCGTCGCCGCCCTCGGCCAGCCAGAAAAAATCGTCAACCTCGGCACCAAGCAAATTTACGTCTACAAAGATCTCAAAGTAACTTTCTTAAAAGGCAAAGTCTCCGACGTTCAATAAACCACTCCATCGTCATTCCGAGCGACGCGAGGAATCCGCTGGACGAGCTTTTCGGTTTGGGGTGGAGCAGCACTTCAGTGCTGCGTTGGAATGCCTGCCTTTCACCCTCGCGCTTCAGCGCCCCAGGTGTCAGCGAACCTCCTGAGTGACGATCGCTCATCCCCGGACTGTGGCATAATCACCGCTCAAGAGTAAGCCGAGATTCAACCCTCCCCCAAGCTTACTAGGCCCCTGTTCCACCTGTTTTTCGACGGCCCGACGGAGGAAGACTCATGTTCGCTAAACGCCTAGCCCTCTTGGGAATGATTGTTTCGTTCGTCGCATCTTCGAGCGCGCAATCAAACCCGGCTCCAGCACCTCCCGTAACATCCGCAGTGCCGGCCGCACGGGTGTTTATCACGGACAGCGAATCGTGGTCGATCGCCGGGGGCAGCGGAGGCGCAGGGGGTGCTTATGGGGGATCCATGGCCGGCGGCGCTCGCCCGCAAACCGCAGAAATTGTGAAGACGTTCGGGGAGCGCTGCCCGCAGGTGGTAACCAACAATAAACAGGACAAAGCAGACTATATCGTTGTCCTTGACCACGAAGGCGGCAAAGGGATTCTCCGCCATAAGAACAAAGTAGCCGTTTTCAACCGAGTAAGTGGTGATTCGATCGTTAGCAAATCCACTCTTTCGCTTGGCGGCTCAGTTCAGGAAGCTTGCGAAGCTATCACGAATGATTGGGCGGCCCATGGCGCGGAGATAAGAGCCGCAGCGGCCGCATCAGCACCGCAGAACAAAGAACCTGTCTCGCAAATGGCCGCGACCGGAACGCCCGCCCCGGCGGTCGGCCCGGCAAGGCTCTCAGTGTCCTCCATCCCTGATGGCGCTGATATTGAAATCGATGGCAGTTTTGTCGGTAATACCCCATCAGACGTCGCCGTCGCTGGCGGCGAGCACCTAGTCTCCGTAAAGAAAGCCGGTTTCAAAGACTGGCAAAAAACTCTCAAAGTGAGCGGCGGTAGTAGCATACGTCTGAACGCAGAGCTGGAAAAAGCGGCCAGCCAGTAGCCGTCACTCAGAACTCCATATGCGCCCGAAGCGACGGCACCACCACCGGGCCGCGGTCGCGGTTGTACCCGGGGTCATTGATGTGCTGCACGCCCGGCGCGAGATAAATGCCGCGCCACACGTGCACCGTGTAATAGGACTCCACGATGTTCTCGCGGCCATAGTTCAGCTTGCCATCGCCCAGCAGAAAGCCCAGCCCGCCGTCGGCAAGATAAATCTGATGGTCCTTGCAAATCGCATTGCTCACCACCGCCACTCCCGCCCGGTCCTGCTTGCGATGCCACCACGCGCCGTTCGCTCCCAGTCCTCCGGCGAAAGTCTGGTCCACTTCCGTGTACGCGAATGACTCCGTCTTGCCATTGTCCCAGCCGAAGCGCCCAAATGCCGTCAGAGAGTGCGTAAGATTCTGCTCGAGGTTGACCCCAAATCCATACTTGCGCGTGATGTGCCAGGGATGGTCGGTGATCGCGGGCGCAACATGATTTTCTTCGCCCAGCGCGATCTGCTCGCGATAGATTCCCATGTTGGCGTAGTTGGTGTAGGCCAGCAGCCGGACCACTCCTGATTTCTTGGGAATCAGGCCGTGCCGCAGCTCGTACTCAAAATTCTCCGCATGCACTTGCCACGGCTTCCACACCAGATCAATGCCGTTCGCCACCTTGGGCATCAGCGCCTCGGCAAAGCGAAAGCCCCAGTTGCGGTCTTCGTAATCAGCGGTCGCGCCGACCGTGTAACCGCGCGTATCGGCCGCATAGTCGTAGGCGCCGTTGTTGTCGATGGTCCAGTTGGTGAATTGCAGATGGGTGTCGGAGCCCACGGAATTGATGTCAAAGAAATCCGGCATGCTGAATTTTCCCACGCGCACTTCCAGCCGCCGCCGCGGCAGTTCATCAAACAGGGAGAAGGCGGTGCGCTGGTTCTCGACTTTGTCCTTGCTCAAGGCAAATACGTGATGAATCATTCCCCGCGCCAGATAAGGCGATTTGCTCAGCGAAGGATTGCGCACGATGTCAAGATCGGTGTCGCCCGCGAGGCCGAGACCCGTGCTGAGCGCGGCGCCGCCGGCTTCTTCAATATCCACCAGAATTTCCGTGGAATTGCTGAGCCGCACCCCGGTGTAGAGCGTCAGCACCCGCGACGTCGCCTTTTCGTAGCGAGGACTCAGGCTGTTCGTCCCGCTATAGTCGGCATGAAAATCGGGATGGGTCTGAAAAATGAAATTCGCCTGCCCCGACAGCCAGAAGCGCGTGTCCTTAAAATGCGGAAACATCGTTTCCGTGCCGTCATCCGCCGGCAAATTATTGGACGGATCAGCCTCGTTTACCGCAGTTGCCTGTGGCGTAGCATCCAGTTTCGCCGTCCCAGGCGCGTCCGGCTGTTGCGCCAGTGCCGGCAGCGCTGCGGCGAGCACGAGCACCAGCCAGCAAGAGCACAGACCCGCAATTTGAGATTTCATTCTCATGTTTCGATGTCGAAGCCAGTAAGCCATTAACTCTAACACGAAATGTTAACTATAGTTAACTACTTGAAATATGGCTGACTACTTGAATTTGTGTGGGACCGGGTCTCAGACCCGGTCGCGGAGCGCAGCACCGCCGGATTTCGCTGGTCATCCAGCCTACGCAAGGAGGGTTAGAGGAATGTTACAGCTGCTTTTGGACGCTATTTGCAGCAAAAAATAAGGACAGCCCGGAGCCCCCCGAAGCCGTCCCTTATAAAACCCTCCCGGTTAGAAGGGCACTGGAATCAGAGTAGCGGGGCCGCATTGCAGCAGTATTGCAGAATTGTAAATTTCCGGTAAATAAAAGATGTCGGGTGGCCCGTCCTTCTCGCGCACTTTGCGAGAGGGCGGGTGCAGCGCCTCGACTCACAGTGGGGACGGCCGCCGTAGCTTGCCCTGAGCGCAGTCGAAGGGTCTGTCCGCCGAGCGCAGCTCGGCCATTCTCCCCATCGCCCCCCCGCTGATATATTGATACGTCCTTCCCCGGAGACCGGATGCCCCGTAAACTCGACGAGTCCCGCCGCTTGCAGCAACGCGCCGAGCAAATGATCCCCGGCGGCGTGAGCTCGCCGGCCCGCGCCTTCGCGTCCGTCGGAGGCGACCCGCCCTTCATCGTGCGCGGCCAGGGTGCGCACATGTTCGACGCCGACGGCAACGAATATATCGACTACGTCGGCTCCTGGGGTCCGCTCATCCTCGGCCACGCCCAGTCCAACGTCATCGAAGCCATCATGGACGCCGCTTGCAACGGCACCAGCTTCGGCGCCTCCACGCCTTCCGAAGCCGACCTCGCCGAGATCGTGATCTCCGCTTTTCCCCACATCCAGAAAATTCGCTTCGTCAATTCCGGCACCGAAGCCACCATGTCGGCGATTCGCCTCGCCCGCGCCTTCACCAAACGCAAATACATTGTGAAATTCGAAGGCTGCTATCACGGACACGCCGACGCCCTCCTGGTCAAAGCCGGCTCCGGCATCGTCACCCTCGGAATCCCAGGCTCCGCAGGCGTTCCCGAGGAATTCACTCAATTCACACTGGCCCTGCCCTTCAACGACATCGAATCTCTCGAACAGGCATTCAAGAAATTTCCCCATCAGATTGCGTGCGTCATCGTGGAACCGATCGTCGGCAACATGGGATGCGTCCCAGCTTCGGGCGGATTTCTGGCCGCTCTGCGCCTGATCACGCAACGGGAAAAGGCTGTCCTAATTTTTGACGAAGTGATGACCGGATTCCGCGTAGCTTTCGGCGGCGCGCAGGAGCGCTACAACATTCAGCCGGATCTAACAACGCTGGGAAAAATCATCGGCGGCGGCCTGCCCGTCGGCGCTTACGGCGGTTCTTCCGACATCATGAACCTGGTCGCGCCACTCGGCCCCATGTATCAAGCGGGGACGCTCTCCGGAAATCCGCTGGCCATGGCCGCCGGCCTCACAACCCTGCGCCACCTGCGCGAGCACAAAAGCGAAATCTACCCAGCTCTGGACAAACTAAGCGCGCAATTGGTCGATGGCATCATCGCCGCCGCCAAAGATGCCAACGTCCCCCTCTGTGCAAACCGCGTGGGATCCATGTTCACCTGGTTCTTCCAAACGGGCCCAGTGACCGATTGGCACTCAGCCTCAAAATCCAACACCGAAGCCTTCGGACGCTTCTTCCGCGCCATGCTCGACAACGGCGTCTATCTGCCGCCTTCCCAATACGAAGCCGCGTTCCTCGGCACCGCCCACACTGAAGAAGACATCCAGAAAACCATCGAAGCCGCCAAACAATCCCTAACCATAAAGTGAGAAATGTGGGACAAAGCCTTAGCTGAGGGCTGACAGCTGAGAGCTGACAGCTTCTCTCCCCATCATCTCCGGCACTGTCACAAACTCGTACCCTTCCGCCTTATACCGCGTAATCACCCGGTCCGTCGCAATCACCGTCCGCGATCGGTCGAACCCAAAACTCCGATGCGACCCATCATGCAGCAGAATCACATTCCCACCGCAAACTTTGCTCGTGACTCTTTTTTCAATGTATTCCGCTGACTTCGCCTTCCAGTCATATCCCGTCACATTCCACATCACCGGCACAAGTCCCAACTCCCGCACCACGCGCAGCGTCACCGGCCTGCGTCCCCCAAACGGAGGACGGAATAATTTCGAATGCTCGCCCACAGCGTCGGTAATCGCCCGCCTGCACTGCACAAGTTCTTCTCGAACCTGGTCGCCGGACCTGTAAATCAAATTCGGATGCGTAAAAGTATGGTTCCCGATCACATGCCCCGCCTTTACCACATCCCTCACAATATCCGGACGCAACCGCACGTACTTTCCCATCAGAAAGAAGGTTGCTTTGACATTGTGCTTCGCCAGCACTTCAAGCAACTGGTATGTGTAGGGATCATTGGGCCCATCGTCATAAGTCAGTGCCAGCAGCTTCGATCCGCGCGGCAGCCCAGTAAAAGTCCGCCCATACCACTGCCCGGTGGGCGCCATCGACTGATACCCAGCCGTAAGCGCCGCCGCCACACCCGCCGCCGTGAGAATAGAACCGAGCATGATGGGATTGTAAACGGACTACAGAGAGGCGATTGCAGATTTGTGATTTCAGATTTCAGATTTTCAATTTTCGATGGCTCGCAAATGAATGCGTGCGCTATTGTTTCATTCTGAAATCTGCAATCTTCAATCTGCAATCGTTCAGCCCTGTTAACTCTTCCCTCAATTGCACACTCCGCCGTCCCGGGATATCCTGCCCTATCACTTAAACTTTCGAGCCCATGGCCAATCTTTTTGAGCTGCCCCGTTACATCGCCATCGAAGGACCGATCCGCGTCGGCAAAAGCACGCTGGCGCAAATCTTGGCCGAGCGCCTGAACGCCCAGCGCGTCATCGAGGCCGAGGACAATCCCTTTCTCCGCGCCTTCTACGCAGGCGAACGCGGCGCCGGCTTTCAGGCCCAATTCGCTTTCCTGGTCCGCCGCTTCGAGCAGCTCCGCGCTCTCGATCTAGGCCCACGCTCGCAAAAGACAGTCGTCACCGATTTCATCTTCGAAAAAGACAAGCTCTTCGCCTACCTCAACTTAAACGATCAGGAACTCGACACCTACAACCGCTATTACAATCATTTCCGCGAGCAACTTCCCACGCCAGACCTGGTGATTTATCTGCAAGCCACGCCGGAAGTCTTGAAAAAGCGTCTCAAGAAAAAGAACGCCCCAGGAGAAAAAGCCATCAACGAGGATTATCTGGAAGAGGTAGTCAAAGCCTACGAACACTTTTTCTTCCACTACACGTCTTCGGACTTGCTGATCGTCAACACCTCAGAAATAGACTTCGTGGAACATAACGAAGACTTGCAAGAGCTCCTCCGCAAAGTCTCCGCCCCAATCAAAGGTACGCAATACTTCCTGCCGTTGGGTGGACAGGAAGCGGCTAGCGCTTAATTAAGAAGCGTAGGGAGGTCCCATGCGTT
This sequence comes from Terriglobales bacterium, assembly GCA_963762965.1. Classification (GTDB taxonomy): domain Bacteria; phylum Acidobacteriota; class Terriglobia; order Terriglobales; family Acidobacteriaceae; genus DATBAX01. Next base: position 1,523,465 of record CAVXME010000001.1, on the reverse strand, counting down.
CTCTGATTGCAATTCTCGCCTCGGCCCTGTTCTTCGCTCCGCTGTCTCTCTGTCAGGAAGATCACCATCATCACGCGCTCACCGAAGAGGAAGTCGGTTCGGTCCACTTTTCGACTTCGTGCCGCGCCGATCTCGCGAGCAATTTCAATCGTGCCGTTGCGCTACTGCACTCGTTCCAGTATGAACAGGCGCGGCAGGCGTTCGCGGAGATCGCCAGCCAGGATCCGCAGTGTGCCATGGCGCACTGGGGCGTGGCCATGTCTCACTACCACGGCATGTGGGACAACGGAGACATCGCCGCTGGCCGTGTAGCGCTCGACAAGGCGAAGCAGATCGCTGCGAGTAACGCGAAGACTACAGCGCGCGAGCATGATTACATCGAGGCACTAGGCGAGATCTACCGCGAGGATGGGAAAGACGCTTACGCGCACAGCCAGGCCTTTGAGCAGAAGATGGGTGCACTGCAGGCGGCTTATCCGCAAGATAATGAAGCCGCGATTTTCCACGCCCTGACTCTGGCCATTACGGCTCCAAAGACCGACAAAACCTACGCCAACCAGCGGAAATGTGGCGAGATCCTGGAGCCCCTATTCGCACAGCAGCCGCATCATCCGGGCATCGCGCACTACATCATTCACTGCTACGACAACCCGGTGCTGGCGGAACAGGGTCTGTCGGCGGCGCGCATGTACGCCAAGATTGCTCCCGCCTCGGCTCATGCCAATCACATGCCTTCGCACCTGTTTACGCGGGTCGGGTCGTGGGACGAGTCGATCACCTCCAACCTGAAGTCTGCCGATCTTGCAGCGGCAGACGAAAACGTCTCGAAAAACGGAGAAGCGCGCGATCAACGGCTGCATGCCATGGATTATCTGGAATACGCCTACCTGCAGAGCGGGCGTGTGCAAAAAGCCAAAGCCGTTCTGGATGAGATGAACTCGTTTCCGCCGGTTTCCGGGTTGACGCTGACCGGCGACTACGCCTTGGCTGCCATCCCGGCACGCTATGCCATCGAGTTGGGCAATTGGGAGCTAGCCAGCCAGCTTCACGTTCGCGAGGACGGTGTGCCCTGGGCCCAGGCCATCGCGTGGACGGCCGTCGGCATTGGCAGTGCCCGCTCGAAGCATCCGGAGCGGGCGGCTCAAGCCGAACAGAAGCTGGCCACTCTCCGCGGCGCCATCGCCAAACAGAACAATTCTTATTGGTCAAACCAGGTGGAAGTCCAGCGCCGCGAAGTGGCTGCGTGGATCGCGGAGCAGGCGGGCAATCCTGAGGAAGCTTTGAAGCTCGCTCGCTCGGCAGGGGAACTTGAAGAGAGCATGGACAAAGCTGCCGTAACTCCAGGCGCGGTCACTCCAGCCCGCGAGATGCTGGCGGAGTTGCTGCTGCTGCATCATCGTCCGCAGGAAGCTTTTGTGGAGTACGAAAGCGTCCTCAAACTCGCCCCCAACCGTTTTGACGCCCTGTACGGGGCCGCGCGAGCGGCAGAAGCGGCAGGGGATGCCAGCGCAGCAGCCAACTACTTCCGCAAGCTGACCCAGGTTGCCGTCGGGGATGAGCGCCCTGAACTTAAGACGGCGAGAGAGAAGTTAGTGGCAGAGAAAGCGGGAAGATGACGGCCTCAGCGGAGTGGGTTCACACGTAGGGACAGCCGCCTCGGCTGTCCAGGTCGAGCAAAGCTCGATGGTGCTTGCACCGTCCCAACTCCAAACCCCCATGTCATCCTGAGCGCAGTAACTGCTTCGCAAAGCGAAGCAGTTACGCAGTCGAAGGACCCCTATACCCTCTACGCACTCAGCGTTCATCGCTTCTCTCTTTTACGTTCGCGTTCCCGCTCCGCAAATAATTCCTCAAACATAGAAGGCTCACCCGGCTTTGGCTTCAGAGAGCCAATGATCTGCTTAATCCGGAGCATCGTCATCGGAGTCAGCACCAGCCGGCCATTCTCTTCGATCCAGGTTACGCGTGTACCCTTCTCAATCCCTAGCCGCTTGCGCAACTCTGCCGGAATCACTACGCGCCCCTTCGTGCCGATGACGGTTCGATAATCTCGCATAAGACAGCCCTTCTAATAAAAAAGAAAAGTAGCTCCTGTGGAGATTCCCCCACAGGAGCGGTTGATTGACTAGTTTTGGCTCGCGTGAGTCACAACCAGCCGCCAGCGAATAGGACCTTGGCCGGGCCTATGCTGATGGTGATTCTGCGGCGGCAACGGGTGTCCCACAGTTGACGACACTTCGTGTCCGCAAACTTCACAGCGGTAGACTCCAGAGTAGGGAGTTGCCAGTGCGGGCGGATGCAGCTTGTCAAACGCATCATGCGTACTCGTTTGCAAGACTCGTGCGTACTTGTACAGCGCCATTGAGGAATATCCTGTCTGGAACCTGGGTTCCGGTTGTACAATGAAAAAGCTGGCAAGGACGAGCGAACGAAGGTTCGGTCGTCCCTGCCACGTTAGCGATAGCTCACCACGGCTCGATTCGCATCCGGCTAAGGAAACGCGAATCGGGCCTTCGTGTTATGGCCTGCTGCACGGTGAAGCATTGATGCAGATTCAGGCTATGTCTCTCATATAGTTGTTTCGGTCACCCACTATCTACACAATCATTTCGCCTTTCTTCCGGCATGATGTTCCGTAGGAAGCATCGATTGCTGCGAATTCCTCAGAAGATATTCTGGCGGTATCTCCGCAATGAACATGGCTTCTCCCTCATCCCACCTCACAGGAATTGACCGCGATTCCAAAAAGTCATAACCAATGTAATCCATAAAAGTCTTAGCAGAGAATCCGGCACCGTTTCCGTTTTTTCCGTATGCTAGCTTGTAGGCACGCTGATCTTTCTTGGTGATAGGACGTATTGCCACCTGTCGCTTGACCGGATCCCAGAGGAGAAGTACAAACTCCACAGCATCTTTTTCCAACGTTGCGGTAGCGGTCTTGTTTAAAGCAATTCGTCCAAGCTTGTTAAAGGTGATAGAAGGACTTCCACTTCTACGCACCTTGCGCGTGAAAATCTCCCATCCCATTAGTTTTCCCTCCCACTAGAATATCGTCTTAAAATGTAACTATAGCACATGTCTCGTTATGTTGATTAAGAATACACTGAGGGCACCTCGTCCGTCATGGTCACAGATTCGTCAGCGGGTTCATTCTGGGGCTTACATGTTATCGATGCAAGTCAGAGGTATACTCTCCACGAAAACGTCCCTCGACCCGCCGCCTTTTTGCGTCTACAATCCCCTAGGCATCATCCAACGCCCATACAGGCTCTATCCGGCACGCCGGAGGGGCACTGGAGGACACAGTGAGTCTCACCCCGATCGGCACCCGTCCGCAGGACGGTCCCGCAAGATCACCGTCGCTTCCCTGCACGACAAAAAGCTCCATCACGAACCCATCACCTGCCTGACTGCCTACGACTACCCGAGCGCCCGGCTGGTCGACGAAGCCTCCATCGACATTGTTCTGGTCGGCGATTCGCTGGCCATGACCATGCTGGGCTACGAGAACACGCTCTCCGTCACCGTGGACGAAATGCTGCACCACACCAAAGCCGTCCGCCGCGGCGTGAAGCATGCGCTGCTCGCAGCCGACATGCCGTATGGGTCTTATCATGTCGATCCGAACGACGCCATTCGCAACGCCGCGCGCTTCATGAAAGAAGCCGGCGCCGAAGTGGTGAAGATCGAAGGCGGAGAGAAGCGTGCCGACCTCATTCGGCGCGTGATCGACGCCGAGATCCCCGTCGCCGGACACATCGGCCTCACCCCGCAATCGGTCAATCGCATGGGCGGCTACAAAGTGCAGGGAAAATCGCTGACCGAAGTCGAACAACTCATGCGCGATGCGGTTGCTCTCGACCGCGCCGGCGTGGCTTTCTTGGTGCTCGAAGGCATTCCGCGAGAAGTCGCGGCCATGATTACCGTCCGAAGTTTCAACTCCGACCATCGGCATCGGCGCTGGCCCGGACTGCGACGGCCAGGTGCTGGTCTTCCACGACATTCTGAATCTGACCTTCGCCCCGCCAGCGAAATTCGTCCGCCGCTACAGCGATGCCGCCGCCGAGATCACCCACGCCATTCAGTCATTTCGCGCGGACGTCGTTTCCCATCAGTATCCATCGGACGCAGAGTCCTACCATTTGCCCAAAGAAACGCGGTCAGCACTCGAAACCGTCCTGGAGCGCAAACGAGGCATGCGCCGCTAATAAATCATTCACCACAGAGACACAGAGACACAGAGAAATTCAAAACACTTAATCTTCTATGGGCAACGCGCGAGCATTTGCATTTAGAAGGCAGTCCGGTTTTCTCTGTGGCTCTGTGTCTCTGTGGTGAAAAGACGTTATGAATATCTACACCACCATTGATGCTATGCGCGCCGCCTCTCGCGCAATCCACTACAAGGGCCAGCGCCTGGGATTCGTCCCCACCATGGGCGCTCTGCACGAAGGCCATCTCGCGCTGGTGAGGGCCGCGAAAGCACAATCCGATATTGTGGCCGCTTCCATCTTCGTGAATCCGCTGCAATTCGGCCCCAAGGAAGATCTCGCGAAATATCCCCGTAGCTTCGAGCGTGATTGCGAACTTCTGCAAAAAGAAGGGGTTGAGTTTCTTTTCTCACCGAGTGTCGAAGAAATGTATCCCGCGCAGTCAATCACATACGTCAATGTCGAAGGACTCAGCGAAAAGCTCGACGGCAAATCGCGCCCCGGACATTTCCGCGGCGTAACCACCGTGGTTGCAAAGCTTTTTCACATCGTCGAACCTGATCTCGCATTTTTCGGCCAGAAGGATGCAGCGCAAATAGCGATCATCCGCCGCATGGTGCGTGAACTGAATATTCCGGTTGAAATTGTCGTCTATCCCATCGTGCGAGAGCCGGATGGTCTGGCGATGAGTTCCAGAAACGCGTATCTCGATGCCCAGCAACGGAAATCGGCCCTCGTGCTGCATCGTTCTTTGTTATACGTACAAGAATTGTTTTACCAAGGAGAAAGAACTTCGGCCAAGCTGATTGGTGCGGGCAAAGAAATATTCGGCGAAGAACCTTCGGTGCGTTTGGATTATTTCGAGATCGTGGACCCGGAAACGCTTGAGCCAGTTAAAGAAATCAAGCAAAGAACGCTGGTCGCCGTGGCTGCGTTACGTAGGAAGCACGCGATTGATCGATAACGTCTTGCTCGGTTGAGCTGCTGGGTTGAAGAAGAATCAGCGAATTGCAGATTGCGCGTGCGCCGCTGCCGCGCTCGTATCTTGCGGTAAGTGCTGTCGAATCAGGGCCTCGACCTGCGACCACAGCTGCGGATCGCATTCGCTCTCCATGTGCGTCCTCGATACCAGGTTGACATACCAGATGGTCTGCTTACAAACTGCCGGATCTTTGTGGTAGTCAAAGAGATAGTTCCCCAGAATCTGTGTATGCGACGGATCGGCGGCCGTGATCTTGGCTCGTCCGTGGATCAATCCATAGGGTTGATAGAAGTTCACTGCCTCGGCCACGTTAGCGGGAATCACGGCGTCATTCTGGCCTTTTTTTTGCACGCTATCCACTTGCACGGTCAACATCACCGGAATCTTTTCCCGTTGCAGCGCCCTGGCGAAAGTCACAGCGGTCGATGCGCCCCAACTGTGTCCGAACAGGATGATGTGAGCATTCCGCTTCTCTTCGTCGGAAAGAATTCCATCGTGATTAGTGTCAAGTTGTTGCAGAACAGCGCGGTAAGCGTCGTGGAAGTTGTGGTTCTCGAAGGTCTTTACCCAAGTCCCGACAGGATAGGCTTCGCTCAGCCGCTTGGCCAATTGCACCGGCACGTGCCGGAGATCGTCGCGGCGGACAAAGCCCCCTACAAAACCCACCACAATGCTGGCCGGGACACGGGCCGATGCCTGGGCATGGTTCGAGGTGACTGGCTCCGCGCCCCAGGCAGCAGAAAAGGGCAGGAAACAGCACAGGGCTGCACAAAAGTAGAAAAATCGTCGCTTCGCCGAAGCCATGAAAGCCACTCAGTCTACGTGTTATCAGATGGTTGGCACGACGGCCTGGATGCACGAGCCCACTTCATCCAGGCGCAACCGTGAAGCCAGCAAGCTGCCTGCCAGTTTGACCGCCTGTAAATCCATCGTCCTGCCTGTTCTAAAATACTCACTTTAAGCTAAGTTGTTGAATCTTCGTTGGCGGCATTTTGCCATGGGAATTCGCCGCCTGAAACCGTTCGTAGAATGCCTCCCCGTGGCGTTTGCACGCCCGTGCTGGAGGACCGGCAGCTCAAGGCGACCTAGGGTGCTGCGGCCTGGGAAAATCTCCAGAAACGGCTGCAATTGAATTGTTATCTAAAAGCTATAACAAAAAGCTTCATTTCCGGAATTTCGGGCCGGAGACGAATTCGTTTCCCGCCAGCACATAACGCAAGGGGAGTTCGGCAGCTTTGGTGATCCCAATGCGTGGCGTGGTCAAAACGCGACGGGCGCGATCATAGTCGCCGGAAGTGTGCTTGGCAAGGTTTTCCACAATAAAAAGATCGGATTTCCTGCTGGTGAGGTCCTTGCCGTTGTCGCGGATGCGGGTAACGCCAAAAGCCTCAGCCAGCCGTCCGGGGCCGCTGGTCAATTTTTTCAGATCGCGCGGGCTGGCAATGGTGACTCGCCGGGCCGCCGCCATTTCTTCCATGCCTTGCAGCGGTTCCAGCGCGCGAAAAAGAATCGCGCCTGCTGTCCCGGCGGGCTGGCAGGTCACATTCAGGCAGAAGTAGTTGCCATAGATGAAATAAACGTAAACATGGCCCGGCGGGCCGAACATGACGGCGTTGCGGGCGGTCGGGCCCCGAAAGGAGTGCGAGGCCGGGTCTTTTGCCCCCAGATAGGCTTCGACCTCGACGATTCTGCCGGCCAGGATTTTCTTGCCCTGGCGGCGAACCAGCACTTTCCCCAACAGATCTCGGGCGACCCGGCGGGGATCGCGGTTGTAGAAGGCGCGCGGGAGCGGAGTGGTCGATTTCTTCATGAAGCTATGGCTCAAATTCTAGCGGATGGTCCTCAGATGCGCGCGAGATCCCTCGCCCGGCTGAAGTGCGCCGGGTCTTCGGGATGACATCCAAGGGAAAGGGGTTGTGGGGGGACGAGTCGCCCGCCTCCACACGAACAACCTCTATGCGGCGCCTTTGGCGGCTTCTTTCAGATAGGCCAGGACTTCTTCGGCGTGGCCTTCGGGCTTTACCTTCTGGAAGATGTGCTTGATCTTGCCGTCGGGGCCGATGATGAACGTGGTGCGGGCCACGCCCATAACTTTTTTCCCATACATGTTCTTTTCCTGCATCACACCATAGAGATTGCAGACTTTCTTCTCGGCGTCGGCGAGCAGGGTGAAGGGCAGGCTGAACTTTTCCTCGAATTTCTTTTGCGCCGCGGAAGTATCGGGTGATATGCCGAGGACGACGGCGTTGACTTTTTCGATTTTCTTGTGGGAATCGCGGAACTCGCAGGATTCGATGGTGCAGCCCGGAGTATCGGCGCGGGGATAAAAGTACAACACGACATACTGGCCGCGATAGCTTTTCAGCGCGATTTCTTTGCCATCCTGATCGGGCAAAGTGAACTCGGGGGCTTTATCATTGACATTGAGAGTAATGGAACCCATGGCAGCTTCTCCTTCTAATTTCGCTCATTCATGGTTATATCGCACCGCCCGGCGCGCCGTCATCTGCGCGGGCGTTGTTTTGCTTCTGGCGCAAATTCCCTGGGCACAGATTTCCACCCGGGCAAAAAAGCTCACCGGCCCACGGGCGCTGGGATTGATTGAGGTCACTCCCAGCGGCAAAATGACCCTGCTGCCGGTGGTGGTCATGATTGATGGCGAATTCTATGACGCCAGCGCCTACAAAGCCTCCCCGGTGCCGTTTGCGCTGGATACCGACACGATTTACGAAGGAGTCAAGACCGGCGTATCGCAGGGATTATTCACGGTAACAGGCGCCGAGCATGGCGAGACTACCTGGCGTGGGGTGGGAACGTGGGAATCGGCGGCGGAGATTGCCGCCAACGAAGCCAGGAAAAAAGCGTCGGCGGCGAAGGCGGCCAAGCCCAAGGTCGATACCGATGGGCCTCCGGTGTTGCGACGCCGCGGGGAAGAATCTCCGGCGCCTGCGGCTTCGACTCCAGCCCCTTCGACGCCGACGGCCTCCTCGGGAGCGGATGGGCCTGATGCTCCTCCAGTTTTGAAGCGTCCGGCTGCCAGCCCATCCGAGCCGGCGGCGGCGGCATCGCAAACGGCGAGTTCGGCCTCTGCTTCGTCTCCTAGCTCACCGACCACGAGCAACGCCTCCGCATCAACGCCGCCAGCGGATGCATCGCCGCCGACCCACACCGACGATCCCAACATACCCATGCTGCGGCGCGGGAAATCGGTGGCGGCTGCGCAGGAACAGTCACGCGCGGCGAACGACGTAGGGGGCAAACCTGGGAGTGCGGCGCAAGCGCCTTGGTCAGGAGCCCATGTGGTTGGCGGCGCAACTGCGTCGGTTACGGCGAGTGGAATCCAGTATTTTCCGGCGATTTCGGATGCCGCCGGGCCGGACCCGCGTCCTTATGCCTACAGCATGAAGCCCGAGGAGGAAGCCAAGTTCCGCGACAAGATGCTGGCGTTGGCGGCGGTTGAGGTGCGGGCGCGGGCGAAGGATTTGGGATTGGGGATGGGCGGCGCGCCGGCTTCTCAGACCAGCCATGCTGCTATGTCAGCGCACGTTGCAGCGCACAAAGCGGCGAAACCGGCTGATCCCAGTTTCAGCGATGTTCAACTGCGCGTGTTTGATCTTTCGAACAACAACGAGCCAGTGCTGGTGCTGACCGCGAACGCCAGCCTGCCGCAGGCAAAAGGGGTTGGCGCGGCGGGCTTGCAGTATGTAGTGACGCTGGTGGCTCGCGAAGATATTTACGGCGATTTGCACAAAGCGTTTTCCAATGTCACCGACACTCAGCATCTCGACGTTCTGCCCAGAATGGAATTGATTGATGCCGTCGATGCCGATGGAGACGGGCGTGGAGAATTGCTCTTTCGCCAGGTTTCGGATTCGGGGAAGGCGTTTGTGCTGTATCGCGTGATCGGAGACCAGTTGTGGCCGCTGTTTCAGGGGAAGATTGGGTAAGGGCTAAGACTCCGGCTCGTGTCCGATATGGAACATCTTCCTGAGAGGTCTGGGGAGGAGCAGGACGACTGCAAGCGTCGCCCAAATGTCGAAAAGCCACTGATCAACTCTTACGATCTGGAGCGCTGCACAAACTGCTGCCGATAGACCATTCAAGACTAGTGCTAGCCACCACGCCCACGAGCGTCTAAGCCACAACCCAATTGCCCCCAAGAACCAAAGGAAGGCGACACCGCCCATTAGCACGGAAAAAGCTTTCATGCGCCATGCGATCGACTCCGAGTTTGGCAAGCTCCTTACATAAGCACCTATCGAGACTTGGGCCATCTGGATGGTTGTTGCAGTGGCTCTCGACGCCGCTTTCAGTTGCAAGATGCAGAGGGCTGAGAGCAACGGTCGTTCAGCCAAGGCCGCGTAGAGTAGACCCATCGGACTCGGGCCTCTGCGGCCTGCAGTCCTCTCAGCAACCATGCGTGGTCTAACGACCAGGAAAATCAGATTTAGGAAGGCAATTGTAGGTACCGCAATATAGACCTCTACATCACTCGACAACTTAACTCTGGAGGTAGCGAAGCCGACGTAAACGCCTATCGCGCCGACCACGTTCGTGAACAGCACCCACTGCCACAGGGTCCATTGGTTCATTGGCTTCATGAGAATTCCTTTATCAAGCCGTGCTCTCGTTTCCAAAGGTAAGGTATTGTGCCTGACTGATACGCGATCCGCAAAGCCGAGCGCTGTTGTCCCCACGCGCAGCTATAATCTTTGCCGACGGCCATGGCAACTAAAGACATCCAGAAAAAAATCGAGGCGCTGCGGGAGAAGATCCGGTATCACGAGCATCGTTACTATGTTCTTGATGATCCGGAGATCAGCGATTTCGATTACGACCAGCTCGTGATTGAGCTGACGAAGCTCGAAAAAGAGCACCCTGCGCTGATCACGCCTGATTCTCCCACGCAAAGAGTGGGCGGCAAGCCCAGCGAAAGATTCCTGAAGGCGCCGCACTCTTCGCCCATGCTTTCGCTCGACAATACCTACAACGAAGACGATTTGCGCAACTGGGAACGGCGGGTGCACGAACTCACCGGGCAGGCTGAGGTTGAGTACGTTTGCGAGTTGAAGCTGGACGGGATGTCGCTGGCACTGCATTACGAAGATGGCAAGCTGGTGCGGGGCATCACGCGTGGCGATGGATCGATTGGCGAAGATGTCACGTTGAATGTGCGGACGGTGCGGTCGATTCCATTATCTATCCCTAAAGAAAAATTGAAGAAAGCCGGCATCCCGCTGGATTTCGAAGTGCGCGGCGAGATGTTGATACCGCTCGCGTCATTCAAGAAAATGAACGAAGAGCAGGAACGGAAAGGCGAGAAAGTTTTTGTCAATCCGAGGAATGCAACGGCGGGCACGGTGCGCAATCTGGAGCCGGGCATCACGGCGGCGAGACGGCTCGATTATTTCGGTTATGCGTTGCTAAAAAATGGACGCACCCACTTTCCCCGGCATTGGGAAACCTTGAATGCGCTCGATGCCGCCGGGTTCAAGGTGAATCCCAGCCGCAAGCTGGTGAATAGCTTTGATCAAATCTGGAGCTTCATCGAGAAAGAAGAGACCAGGCGCGAGAAGTTGCCGTACGAAATTGACGGCATTGTGATCAAAGTCGATCGCACCGCCTGGCAGGACGAGCTGGGCTACACCGGCAAAGCCCCGCGCTGGGCGATCGCCTATAAATACGCGGCGCGCGGCGGCGTCACGCAGATCGAAGACATTCTGGTACAGGTGGGGCGCACCGGGAAACTCACGCCGGTGGCGGCATTGAAGCCGGTTTTCATCGGAGGCACAACGGTGAGCCGGGCCACGCTGCACAACATGGACGAAATCGAACGGCTGGGAGTGAAGATCGGCGATTGGGTGGAAGTGGAGCGCGGCGGGGATGTGATCCCCAAAGTCACGCGGGTGATCGAGGACAAAGAACATCCCCGTGGACATAAGGCGTTTCACATGCCGGAGAAATGTCCGGTGTGCGGGACGCAAGTGGTCCGCACGGAAGGCGAAGTGGATTACCGCTGTGTGAACGCCAATTGTCCCGCCAAGTTGCGGGAGACGATCCTGCATTTTGCTTCGCGCGGCGTGATGAATATCGAGGGCATGGGCGATGCGCTGGTCAATCAGCTGACCGACCGCGGGCTGGTGAAAAATGTTGCGGACATTTACAAGCTGAGCAAGGAAAATCTGCTATCGCTGGAGCGCATGGGCGAAAAGTCCGCCCAGAACGTGCTGGATGAGATTGAAGCTTCGAAAAAGTTGCCGCTGGAGCGCGTCATCTTTGGGCTAGGAATTCGCATGGTCGGTGAACGGACGGCGCAGTTTCTGGCCGAACATTTCGGATCATTGGACGCACTCGAAACCGCCAGCGAAGAACAATTGCAGGAAGTCGATGAAGTGGGGCCGCGGATTGCGGAGAGCATTGCGGAATTTTTCAAAGAATCCGCCAATCGAAAATTAGTGGAACGGCTGCGGGAAGCGGGTCTTACGCTTACAGGAAAGAAGAAAGAACGTGGGACCAAACTCGCGGGCAAGACATTCGTGATTACCGGAACCTTGGCGCACTACAGCCGCGATGAAGCCAAGAAGCTGCTCGAAGATGCAGGTGGGAAAGTCACCGGATCCGTAAGTAAGAAAACGGATTATGTGGTGGCTGGAAGCGATGCGGGTTCGAAGCTGGATAAGGCCAAGGAGCTCGAAGTGCCGGTGATTGGCGAGAAAGAGATGGAGAAGCTGCTGGGGCGGTAGGCTGGGGATCGTGCGTCAGCGGCCAAAACCGCGTAATCAACAGCAAAAACTTAAACGCAGCGCTGGGAAGCGCTGCTACAGCCAAAGCATCGCAAAAAGCCCCGCCCTCTCGCAAAGAACGCGAGAAGGACGGGGCACCCGGTTTTGTAAAGATCGAGAAGACAGTTTTTTGACAATTCCGTGACAACTCCTCTATTGGCCGTCCCTTAACCTTCTAAAAACCCGAACACGGCCCACAAGGCCGCGTTGTTTCACAAGGAACGTTTTCTCCTAGCCGCGTCATCCTGGGTGAAGCTTGGACCCTTCCAAGACTTCGCTCAGGGTGACTTTTTCGCTTCCAGGGCATTCGTGATCCGCTCGTAGGTGATCTCCAGGCTTTCCGGCAGGATTCTGGTTTCGCCCACCACCGACATGAAGTTGGCATCGGCCACCCAGCGGGGCAGGGCGTGCATGTGGATGTGTCCCGCAACCCCGGCACCTGCGGCTTTCCCGATATTCATGCCCAGGTTGATTCCGTCGGGGTGGTAGAGGCGCCGCAGCACCCCTTCCATTTTCTGCGATAAGTCGATCATTTCGTGGGCGGCGTCCGGGGGCAGTTTCTGCAATTCGTCGAGGTGCGCGTAAGGGACGATCATCACGTGGCCGGGGGTGTAGGGATAGGTGTTCAGGATGACAAAGCAATGCTGAGCGCGATGTACGATGCGGGCTTTGGCGTCGTCGCCGAGTTTGAGAAGCTCGCAGAAAATACAGCCCGCGGCCTTCTCGGCGGTGGAAACATAGGCGTAGCGCCACGGGGTCCAGAGATAGTCCATGGTCAGGGCAGAGTAGCAGATGGCGGAGAGTTTCGGAACCGGGACCACTCCAGAGTCAGCCGATAGGCGAACGTCAAAATCCCCGTTCATCTCGAACTATAGCGGGTCCACAGGTAAGCAATGCTGGGGAGGATCACAAATCCGACGACGATTGCTCCAATCGTCCCGACTCGGTTATGTCTGTGAATCGTGTCGGCAACCCATAAGATCGTTAATGCGACCGCGCCACCTGCGCGAGTAACGAACCCTGACCAGTCAAACCTCCGGGGCGTGTCGCTCAATTCGGGCCTCCGCAAGCCGGGCGGTAGCCCACATCTCTCCGAAGTATAACTTGTCGCCGATTCCCCTCAGTATCCATTTTTGAACCGGGGTGTGAGTCTGTGACATCGGAACTCGGGAGTAGATATGGGGATGGGCTTTTCTTTCTTTCCATATCCGCAATCTAGAATCTAAACCGAGGTGGCGGATGCCTCGTTTCCAACTGCGCAAGTTCATATCAACTCTTGAGGGTGCCCCGTTCAAGCTTCGCTTGAGCGGGGATTTTCGTGCGCATCAGAACGTATCTTGACGGTAGGAAATATTCCTTGATGTTCCCGTTTCCGCGCTGTCCACTGGGACTCGATCTCGACCACTCCCTCTTCGCCGTTCAGATAATGCCGAAAGCTGCTCCAGGGCCAGTCTTCGGGGCGTACGACCAATCCGCGCACCACCGGATTGCGATGTACGTAGCGCAACTTCTCTACGAACTTACACTCACTCCATACATTGAAATCGTAGTATCGCGCCTGCCAAAATGAATCCGCCGCGCGGAGCGCTAGCTTTCGCGCGACTCCCTGCTTCAGCGATTTTATGGCCTGCTCCAGCGTACTGTGCTCGGGTTCGCTTACCAGCAAGTGGACATGCTCGGGCATGATGACGTATCCGTAGACGCAGATTTTGTAGTGTTGTCGAACTCGTTCGAGAGCCAGTTCGAAGATCGCGCGGGAGGTTGGTGTTTGGAGATTTTGCCGTCGTTTGTAACAACTAAAAGTCAGGAAATGGAGCTGGCGGGTTTCGTGGAAGCGCTTTAGTCCCCAGGGCATGGTATGAGGGTACTTTTGCGGGTGGGGTGGAGTCTGGACGAGTGAACATGAAAACCCCCGCTCAAGCGGAGCTTGAACGGGGCACCCTCGGGAGTTGAGATGGAAGGACACCCGGGTTGGTGATGTCTGTGCTCGGAAAGCCCTGTTTTGGCGGGGTTTTTGAGGGGCCACAATTAGCCTCGTTTGGGGTTTGACACTGTTCGGAAGCGGTTGTTATAGTCGAAGTGTTCCTTTGGACGCGGGTTATCTGTTTGGAACGTCCGACCGCTGGAATTGTCCTAGTTCGTCCGCCAGGACGGACTCACTACAACCCACGACTCACGCCAGCAGTCTGCGAGACAGCCCCGCTTCCGTCAAGTACACCGGAGAGGCCATAACCTTGTTTGACGACAACAACGCCCACAATTCGGATTCCGCGACTTCAGTAATTGAGCACGCGGAGCCCGCCGAGGGCTCAATCCACGAAACCGCCGCCCCTGAGAGCCAGGTTGCCGACGCTCAGGACGAAAAACAACCCGCCGCCACCGAAGACTTCGCCTCCGCTCTGGAGAATTTCACCACCGAGAGCGAAGAAGCCGCCAGCGATGACAACGTCATCAAAGGCACGGTGCTCAAGCTGACCGCCACGCACGTTGTGGTGGACATCGGCGCCAAGTCCGAGGGCATGCTGCCCCTGTCGGAAGTGCTGGACCATGAGGGGAAACCCCGGTTCAAGCCCGGCGACGAAATCGATGTCATGCGGGACAAGGGCCAGACCGAGGAAGGCTACATCAACCTTTCTCACCAGAAGGCCCAGCGGCTGCGGGCGTGGGACGAAATCGAGAAGGCCCACAACGAGAAGCGGCCGATCAAGGCGATTGTCATTGAGCGGATCAAGGGCGGACTGACCGTCGATATTATGGGAGCCCGCGCATTTCTGCCTGGCTCGCAAATGGATCTGCGCCCGGTACGCAATCTGGACAACGTCAAAGGGCAGGAGATTGAAGTTGCCATCATCAAGCTGAACAAGAAGCGCGGCAATATTGTGGTCTCGCGCAAACAGCTTCTTGAAGAAGAGCAGAACGAGAAAAAGGCCAAGACTTTAGAGCATCTGGAAGAAGGCTCCATCCTCACTGGCGTGGTCAAAAACCTCACCGAGTACGGCGCGTTCGTCGATATGGGCGGAATCGATGGCCTACTGCACATCACCGACATGTCATGGGGACGGCTCACTCATCCCAAGGACCTGGTCAATGTGGGCGATCAGATCCAGGTGAAGGTTCTCAAGTACGACAAAGATAAGCAGCGGGTTTCGCTGGGATTCAAGCAGCTCACGCCTGACCCGTGGCTGGATGCGGAACATCGCTATCCTGTCGGTGCGCATGTCCATGGACGCGTGATCAGCGTTACTGACTACGGCGCGTTTGTGGAACTCGAGCAGGGCATTGAAGGTTTGGTGCACGTCAGCGAAATGACCTGGTCGAAGCGGATGAAACATCCGTCGAAGCTGGTCAATGTGGGCGATCAGGTGGATTGCGTGGTGCTCAGCGTGAATCCGACGGAACGCAGGATCTCTCTGGGCATGCGGCAACTGGCAACCAATCCCTGGGACGCTCTGCATGATAAGTATCCGGTGGGCGCGCAGGTGGAAGGCCGGGTACGCAACCTGACCGACTTCGGGGCTTTTATCGAGATCGAAGATGGGATCGATGGACTGGTGCACGTCAGCAATTTGAGCTGGACCAAGCGGGTGAAGCATCCGTCGGAAGTTTTGAAGAAGGGCGATCGCGTGAAGGCAGTCGTCCTTGCGATTGAGCCTGATAAGCGCCGGTTGTCACTGGGCGTGAAGCAGCTTCAACCTGACGTCTGGGAGACGTTCTTCGCCACTCACCATGTGGGCGACGTGCTGCACGGTAAAGTCCTGCGAGTAGCGAGTTTTGGCGCTTTTGTGGAAATTGCCGAGGGAGTCGAAGGGCTCTGCCACAACTCCGAAGCCGTGGACGCCAACGGGCAGCAGATCACGCTCGAAGCCGGCAGTGAGCACGACTTCAAGATCGTCAAGATGAATCAGGAAGAGAAAAAAGTTGGACTGAGCATCAAGGCGGTCGGCGAGGAAGCTTCCCGCAAGGAAGTGGAATCGTATAAACACCCTGCGGCCAGCACCGGCGGATCGACCATCGGTGATCTGATTACATGGAAACGGGCGGGGAACGAGAACAACTAAGCTCGCGCCTGCAGCTTCGATAAAAACAAGGCCGCCAGAAATGGCGGCCTTTGTCTTTGCCGCGACCCCTGAATGCTTGTTAGTCGTTTGCTTCTAGTGTGATAAAAGAAGGGGGCGAAGAGGAGGCCGGGTCCGATGACAACAGAAGTAACCGCAGGCAGAAAACGATTCACGGTGATCTTTTGCATTTTGGCATGCTGCCTCAGCGCGTCCACAGTCGGCGCGGATGACGCGCTTCTCGCGCCCACTCCTCCCATGGGTTGGAATAGCTGGGACTCTTACGGGACCACGGTGCGCGAATTTCAGGTCAAAGCCAATGCTGACGTCATGGCACGGGATCTGGCCAGGTATGGCTGGCAGTATGTAGTCGTCGATATTCAGTGGTACGAACCGAACGCGCAAGGCCACGATTACAAACCGGGCGCACCGCTGGTGATGGATGACTACGGGCGGCTCACGCCGGCGGTAAATCGTTTTCCTTCGGCAGCGAATGGCGCTGGATTCAAAGCACTCGCGGATTACATTCACGGCAAAGGGTTGAAATTTGGCATTCACATCATGCGCGGAATTCCACGACAGGCGGTCGAAAAGAACACGCCCATCCTGAACAGTTCGCATCACGCCGCTGAAATTGCCGACAAGAAGAATATTTGCGAATGGAACCCCGACATGTATGGGATCGACATGTCGAAACCTGGCGCGCAGGAATATTACGATTCGATTGCCGCGCTCTACGCTTCCTGGGGCGTCGACTTCATTAAGGCCGACGACATGAGCCGCCCGTATGCCTTGCGCCAGCCGGAAGTGGCGGCCCTGAGCGCGGCCATCCGAAAAACGGGAAGGCCGATGCTTCTCAGTCTGTCCCCCGGCCCCGCGCCGATCCCCGAGGCCGCGGACTTGCGGAAAAACGCACAGATGTGGCGCATCTCCGACGATTTCTGGGATGACTGGAAACTGCTCAAGCAGCAATTCGATTTCACCCGCGACTGGGCCCCATACGTCGGCAAGGATGGCACCTGGCCGGATGCCGACATGCTGCCCATCGGAAAACTTCGGGTCACTGACAAGGAGGGCAATGGCAGCCCTTCGAAATTCACGGCGGACGAACAGCAAACCATGATGACTTTGTGGTCCATGTTCCGTTCGCCACTCATTTTTGGCGGAGATTTGCCCAGCAACGATGCCGGGACCACGGCCCTGATTACCAATGCAGAAGTTTTAGCGGTGAACCAGCACAGCCGGGGAAATCATCAATCTTTGGAGCAGGGAAACATCCGCGCCTGGCTGGCCAGAGTTCCGGAGAATGTTCCGGGAAGCGCGGACTTTTACGTCGCGGTTTTTAATCTTGGCGAAATCACCGAAACCGTGGACCTGGGATGGAGCGATTTGGGAGTGACCGCGAGCAGTGCTGAAGTCCGCGACCTTTGGCTCCAGAAACCGCTGGGCAGGCAATCCGGGGTGAAGCTGGAGCTTCGTCCCCACGCCAGCGTTCTCTATCGAATATCGAAAGCGCAGTAGGGGTTCGAGGCTTGTATACGCAGTCCTCGGCCGGACAAGATCGGTTCACCTTGACTTACTTGGTGTCAATCCGCAGGTTGATGTTGACCTGGTGGCGGTCGTCGAAATGGCTGACGGTCTTGGTGTCGCTCTTCTTGCCGTTGAACTGGGCGTAGATTTCGTAGTCGATATTGGGAGAGAGCTCGGGAAAATGATAGGCCCCGTCGGGTCCGACAATGTAACTCTTGACCGCCTGGGTGCGCGTGTTGGAAAGGTACACCACGGCGTCAGTAACTGGATTGTCCTGGCGGTCGATCACCTTGCCGGTCAAGGTTCGGCCGGCATCGGCTTTTTTGTCACCGGCGTAGGTGAGATTCGCACCCGTGGCCAAGCCAGCCAAAACCAACAGAACCGCCACTACGTTGCGCCTTTTCACTAAGTTCTCTCCTTGCGCGGTTACGTGCTGCTATTTTAGATGCACTCCGGTGTCGACCCGCTCGTCATTGTCAACGTGGACCCTGACTTCGTCGCCTGGCTGTAAACTCTTTCGGTCCGGGCCCTGATAACCCTTTAGGTCAGCCCAGATTACGTAATCGGCCGGGCCTGCCGGCAGGCGCTGGGCAAATTCGCCGTGATGATCGGAAAAGAGCTCCCAGCGGGCTTTCCTGGGGTTCTTATCGTCGGCACGTCGAATTTTGACGGTCACCCCATATCGTGGCGCGCCATCCGGTCCCCAAACCGTGCCGAAGATCAAGGCATAGGGGTGGAACGTTCTTTTCCCCTCGGCAGCGCCGCCAGCCTGCGAAGCCAGCGGAAGACACAACAGGAAGAATACCAGCCCGAGCGGAACGAACCGGGAAATACGCAGGGAAGCCAACGGGGAAGGAAGGGATCGCGGGCGGGAAGGCCTAGGAGTAGTCACCGTCTTCGGCTTCCTCCTCCTCTTCCTCCTCGTATCCCTCGGCCTCGACAGGCTTGAGCTCAATGGGATTGACGGTAACGATCTCGAAATCGGTGCCGCACTCCGGGCAGGAGACGACCTCACCTTCGTCAATCTCGTCTTCATCGATGTCCAGCTTGGTGTCGCATTCCGCGCAATAAATCATAATGGCCCCCGTCATTATAAAACGCCCCTGTTAATATTTAGTTTCTCTTGGGGCAGAGGTCAAGTGTTTCGCTGCAAAAGTTTTTACCCGGATGGTCGGGCCTCGAAACTGTTGAAATGAGCCGACTGCCCGATCTTGGAGAAGAATCAATCATGAACAGGCAAAATCATACTCTCGTGAACACCCCGGGATGCAAGTTGTTGCGATTCTTTGCCATGCTTTTGTTGTGGGCGGTCTTGATCGGGACCGCGGGTTTCGCGGGTGCACAGGAATCGAAAATGGCGGCCGACCCGCAGATCGCGTCCGTCCTTCAGAAAATTTCCGCGGAACGAATCCAGAACAACATTGAAAAGCTGGTGAACTTTGGGACCCGCTCGACACTGTCGGCACAGGACCCGGGCTCGATTGCTGCGGGGCGTGGAATCGGCGCCGCGCGGGAATGGATCAAGTCCGAGTTTGAGCGCTATTCCAAAGACTGCGGCGGATGTCTGGAAGTGAAGACCGACAGCTTCACCGAAAATCCCATGGACAGGATTCCGCAACCCACGGTGATCACCAATGTTTATGCGGTCTTGAAGGGTACTGACCCGGAGAGCGCCAAACGAATCGTACTGGTCACCGGCCATTACGATTCGCGCAACAGCGACAATGCGAACATCACCGATGACGCTCCCGGGGCAAACGATGACGGCAGCGGCACGGCGGTAAGCCTGGAATGCGCCCGGATCCTCAGCAAATTGAAGTTTCCCGCAACCATTATTTTCCTTACCGTGGCCGGCGAGGAGCAGGGACTGAACGGCAGCGCGCATTTCGCAAAGATGGCAAAGTCGGAAGGCTGGAACATAGAAGCCGTGCTGAACAATGACATTGTGGGCGGGAATCGTGGGCCGCAGCAGGATGCAAGCGTGGTGCGTGTTTTCTCCGAAGGCGTGCCGAATGCCGCGACCGAAGCCGATCTGCGCTTGATCCGAAACCTGGGCGGAGAGAGCGATTCAATTTCTCGTCAGGTGGCCCGCTATATCGCAGACGTGGGACGCACTTATGACGTGGGCGTCAGACCCACGCTGGTATTCCGGTTGGACCGTTATTTGCGCGGTGGCGACCACTATTCTTTCAATCAGCAGGGATACGCAGCCGTGCGCTTCACGGAATTCCGCGAAGACTTCAACCATGAACACCAGAACGTCCGCACGGAAAATGGCGTTGAATATGGCGACTTGCCCAAGTTCGTCAATTTTGATTATGTGGCCAGCGTGGCAAAGCTGAATGCGGCAACATTGGCTTCATTGGCTTCCGCGCCAGCGCCGCCGGGCAAAGTGCGGCTGCAAACCAAAGAGCTTCAGAATGATTCCACGTTGATCTGGGAAGCCTCAGCGCGGGCTACGGATTACGAAGTTTTGTGGCGGGCGACCACCAGCTCGGATTGGGACCATGTGCAAAGCGTCGGAAATGTGACCAAGGTGACGCTGCCACTATCCAAGGACAACGTGATTTTTGCGGTGCGGTCAATGGATGATCAGGGACATCGCGGCCTGCCGGTTGTGCCACTGCCGGAGCGCTAGCTTTGCGAGTGTTAGGATAGGGACAGATGGGCCGCGTCCGGCCCGTGAACCATGCCCAGAGACGTTTCATTCCAAATGGGACTACCGCCGTTTCGCGGCGCGGTCCGGCAGATCGTCCTCGCCAGCGTGGCGATCTACGTTGTTATCCTGCTGCTGATGTCGTTTGCGCAGCCGACCGGGCAGGCGGTTCTGGCGCTCGGCATTCTGGATCCGGCGCACGTCC
The DNA here is from genome assembly GCA_963762965.1 of Terriglobales bacterium. GTDB lineage: Bacteria > Acidobacteriota > Terriglobia > Terriglobales > Acidobacteriaceae > DATBAX01. The sequence goes on along the minus strand of CAVXME010000001.1, from coordinate 1,503,044 downwards.
GCCAGGGCTGGGTGTGGCAGTTCGTCACCTACGCTTTCATGTACGTTGATCCGTTGGATTTTGTTTTGTCGCTGGTGGGAATTTATTTTCTGGGATCGGCGGTTGAGGAGCGCGTCGGCTCCGCAAAATTCTATAGTCTATTTTTCTTCAGCATCATTGTTTCGGCGATCGCAGGATTCGCGCTCTCGCTCACTCACAGAGTTGCCCAGGGACCAGTCCTCGGTTCGGGCGCTGCCGCCAATTCGATTCTGATGGTGTTCTATCTGTTCAACCGCGGCGCGCCGATCATGCTGTTTCCGATTCCGATCCAGATTCCGGTGAAATGGATCGTCTTGTTTACAGCGGCGATCGAAACCGCGTACCTGTTGCTCCACCAATTCGCGCTGTTCTATTTCATTCTGCTGCTCGGGCTGGGCGCTGGATATGTCTGGTATCTGATATTCGCTGGGCGCAAGGTTTCGCTCGGAATTTCCGAGCGCTATTTCGGAATTCGCAATAATTATTACCGCTGGAAACGGCGCCGGGCTGCGCGAAAATTCGAAGTCTATATGAGCAAGCACGACCGCAAAGTGACCTTCGACGAGAATGGAAACTACATCCCACCCGAGGATGACAAGAAAAACGGTGGCGGGAAGTCGGGCTGGGTGAATTAGCGATTCGCGGGGATCCAGGCCACGTTTATTTCTTCACATTGTCATCCTGAAGGCCCACGTTCTTAGTGGACCGAAGGACCTGTATATTTGGCGTGTCCATCTAGAAAAATGCAGAGGTCCTTCGTTGGGATTTCTTGGCTTCGCCAAGGAATCCGCCGCCTCAGGATGACATGAGGTGAAAGAAGTTTTGAAATTCCGATAGCAACGTTGCCGGTAAATCCGCCCGCTTCGATTTTCCCTTGAATCCCAGGTCGTGCCCCGCGCCTTCGACCGTCAAGAGCTTCGTCTTCGCAGAAATCAGCTGCAAGGCGGATTCCATCTCCGTAATTGAGCCGAACGGGTCGCGTGTACCCTGCACGAAGAGACATGGGGTTTGCAGTTCGGGAAAATGTTGCGTGCGAAGTTGCGCAGGCTTGAGTGGCGGATGCAAGGGATAGGAAAGCAAGAGCAGTCCGGTGACAAGCTCCGGTTCTTCCGCGCACAGCATAGTCGATTGGCGGCCACCGTAAGAATGCCCGCCGAGAAATATGCGGCCGGGGACGATTGCGCGAAGAGCGGCGACCGCATGTCTCAAGCCTTCGCGATCGCCAGCCGCGCCGCCCGGCATGGGTGGGCCATACGGCCGATTCTGTCGATATGGCAGATCGCAGCGTAATACCGCGAAACCGGCGCTGGTAAAGGCTTCTGCAAGAGCCACGAGCAGTGGCGTCCGGCAGTTCGATCCTGCGCCGTGGGTGAGGACGAGTCCATCTCCGTTTGGCTTTGTTGGCTGATGAAGAAATCCGCGGACGGGAGGATCGCAAGCTGCATCGGAAAAAGCGGCCGGAAGGATTTCCTGAGACATGGAGAGATTAAGTTTTCTTTGCGCGGGAGCGTAATTTCTTGCCGGGAGCTGCCGTGCGCACTTCCTCCGCCGTCACCACGTGCAGACGCATAAAGTTCGTCGAGCCGGAGGCCATCTCTGTCCCCGCCACCACGCCTAGCACGTCACCGACCTTGACCCGGTCATGCCGCAGAAGCTCCAGTTCCGCGGTCGAGACCATTTCCTCGGTGGACTTCGCCTGCGCGTGCTTTACCGGACGGACGCCCCACAGAAGATTCATACGGTTGCACACCGTGGGCACGTGACTAAAAGCATAAATCACCGCGCGGGGACGATATTTGGAGATCAGGCGGGCGCTGTTTCCGGTGTCGGTGAAAACGGCGATGGCGCCCATGTGCAAGTCCTCGGCGGCGTGGGCCACCGACTCGCAAATGGTTTCCGCGATCGAAAGACTGTGGCGGTCGCGACGGCGGCGGCGCGGGCCCGATTCCCCCATGTTGCTTTCCGCCTCGACCACAATTTTCGCCATCATGGCCACGGCTTCGCGCGGATAAAGACCGCTGGCGGTTTCTGCCGAGAGCATCACCGCATCGGTGCCGTCGAAAACCGCATTGGCCACGTCGCTGGCTTCGGCGCGGGTGGGACGCGGGTTCTCGATCATGGACTCGAGCATCTGCGTCGCGGTGATCACCGGCTTGCGCCATTCGGCGGAGCGGCGAATGATGTGCTTCTGGATCACTGGAACTTTCTCCGGGGCCATTTCCACTCCCAGGTCGCCGCGCGCCACCATCACCCCGTCGGCGGCATCGAAAATTTCCTCCAAATGTTCCAGGGCCTGCGGCTTTTCCAGTTTGGCAATCACCGGAATTCGGCTGCCATGCTGGGCAATGATCTGCTTCACGGTGAGGACATCGGCGGCCGAACGCACGAAGGAAAGGGCGACCATGTCCACGCCGTGGGTCAGGCCAAATTCCAGGTCTTTGCGGTCCTTGTCGGTGAGGGCCGGAATCGAGAGTGCAGCACCGGGGAGATTAATGCCCTGATGTTCCGCCAGCATGCCGCCATTGATGACTTCGCATATCACGTCCTGACCGCGCCGGCTGATCAGGCGCAGTTCAATCAGTCCGTCCGAAAGCAGAATGCGCGCGCCCAGTTGCAGCTCGCGCGCCAGGGTCTTGAATGTGGTCGAAATCAGGGTAGGCGTGCCCTCGACATCGCGGGGGGTGATGGTTACCTGGGACGCAGTTTTGATCGCAACCGGGGTATGCTCCTGCAATCGTCCGGTGCGGATCTTGGGGCCTTGCAGGTCCTGTAGGATGCAAATCGTCCGGTTCTCTTCCTCGGCGATCCGGCGCAAACGCTCAATGTTCTCCGCGTGGGCGTCGTGCGAGCCATGCGAAAAATTCAGGCGGGCGACGTCCATGCCCAGGCGCATAAGATCGCGCATGGCCGGCTCCGAATTGCAGGCTGGCCCGATAGTGCAAATGATCTTGGCGCGGCGGTGCACACATTTAGCCGATGGATTCGGCGCAGCACGATCAGAACCTCGGGAAACCAGGTCCAGTTTGCTCTGTTTCAACAGTTCATCCCCGATTTGCGTTTGAGATTGATAGGTTTGGGTATTGTATATGGATATCCAGGAAGTGGCGGCGGGCAGCGTTCGCCAAAATTCGAATCACCCGCATGAAAGCCCCGCATGATATGGAAATCGGCGAACAAGCTGCTTTCTTTAGCTGCTTCGGTTTGCCTAGGATCTAGAAATTCCGGTCCGGCCGGCCCGCTGCCGGGACCTTCGCACCACTGCCCATCGCCCGCAGTTCGAGTCCCAACATCGTCCGCGGAAACAGCATGGCGTTGAACTCCGCTCCAATGAGGATGACCAGGGAAATCATGTACATCCACACCAGCAAGGCGATGCCCGCCCCCAGCGAACCATAAATCACACTGTAATCCGCATAGTGCTGCAAGTACCAGCCAAAAAGCAACGTGGCCGCGAACCACATCACGGTGGCCAGGACCGCGCCGGGGAGTACGCTGTGCCAGGGTTGAGTGCGCGGCACGGCATTGTGATAGATGAGCGCAATCACAGCAATGCTGGTCAGCATGGCAATCAGCCAGCGGATGGCCACCCACATCATCAGAATCGCCGGGCCGAACTCGCGGCCCATGTGGAATAGAACCCGGGTTTCAATCCGGTTGCCGAAAGCTACAAACACGGTGGCGCAGCTCAGGGGAATCCCCGCCAGGATGACCAGTGAGAACGCTATGCAGCGCTCCTTGACCATGCCCCAAACTTTCGGGAGTTCGTAACACTTGCGGAACCCTTCCATCCAGGAAATCATCACGCCGGAGGCCGTCCACACCGTCAGCAGGGAGGTTGTGACCAGTAATCCGACCGGGCGCTGGGTCCCGTTTCCCTTCAGATAAGACAACGCCGAGGCGCTTCCCGCGGGAAGTATCCTGCCCAGGGCGTAGCCAATCTCCCGTAGATAAGCCTCGGTTTGGTGCGAAGTGGCGAGCACGGCCCCAACCACCAGCAACGCAGGGAAAAACGTAAGGATGGACGAATAGGCGGATGCCTTGGCTATGGCGAATGCGTCATGCTCGAACGCACGCCAGAACGCAAGCCGCAAAAGGCGTAGGAAACGAAAGATCAACGGCCCCAGAGTATTGCGCTGCGGCACGGGGCGCAACTGCGAAATGCTGGCCGGTGCCGGGTTTCGCAACCGTTCTGGGTTCGCACTCATGGGGAGGTAAAGAAGCCAACCGGAAAAGCAAAAGGGACGGATTGCTCCGTCCCCGTGCTTTTCAGTTTTACTCTGCTGTCAGTTCCTCGGTTTCGCCTTCGGTACGCATCAGCTCGAGCGCGCGCTCGGCTTCCTCGTAGGCTTGCGAAACCTCCTCTTGTACCTTGGCGGCGGCCTCTTCCATTTCTGGCGAGAGGCGCACGTTGCGGTAGTATTCCATGCCGGTCCCGGCAGGGATGAGGCGTCCGACGATGACGTTCTCTTTCAGGCCGCGCAGGTGATCGACCGCTCCCTGAATGGAAGCTTCGGTGAGCACGCGCGTGGTCTCCTGGAACGACGCCGCGGAGATGAAGGAATCGGTCGAGAGCGAAGCCTTGGTGATACCCAGGAGCAGCGGCCGTCCGGTTGCCGGACGTCCACCTTCCTTGATCACCCGCTCGTTCTCTTCCGCGAAGCGGAACTTGTCCATGGTCTGCTCGAGCAGGAACGTGGTGTCTCCCACGTCTTCGATCTTGCGCCACCGCATCATCTGGCGAACGATGACTTCGATGTGCTTGTCGCTGATGTTGACGCCCTGCAAGCGGTAGACTTCCTGGATTTCATTCACCAGGTAAGACTGTAGTTCCTTTTCTCCGAGGACAGCCAGAATGTCGTGCGGGTTGAGCGGCCCATCCATCAGCGGTTCGCCCGCCTTGATGCGCTCGCCTTCCTGCACGTTGATGTGCACTCCGCGCGGTACCGAGTATTCCTTTTCGGTGCCGTTGTCGGCGATCACATACATCTTGCGCTGGCCTTTCGAAACCTCGCCGAACTTGACCGTGCCATCGATTTCGCTGATGACCGCGGTTTCGTGCGGCTTGCGGGCTTCGAACAATTCGACGACGCGCGGCAAACCACCGGTGATGTCTTTGGTTTTGGTGGTCTCGCGCGGGATCTTCGCCAGCACATCGCCAGGAGAAGTGGTGTCGCCGTCGAGCACCATGAGGTGAGCGCGTGAGGGCATGAGGTAACGCTTGCTGGTCTTGCCCTTGATCACGATGGCCGGCTGGCGCTTCTCGTCTGGCGAATCCGCCACAACGTGACGCGACAGGCCAGTCACTTCGTCCACTTCTTCGTGCAGCGTGACGCCTTCCTGCAAATCCTTGAACTGCACCGTTCCGCCGATTTCGGTCAGGATGGAGAAGGTATAAGGATCCCACTCAACCATCACCTGGCCGAGTTGGACCTGATCGCCTTCGTTGACCTTGACCTTGGCGCCGTACACGACTGCGTAACGTTCACGCTCACGGCCCTTATCGTCAATGACGGCAATCGAACCCTGGCGGTTCATGACCACCAGATCTCCCGACTTCGCCTTGACGGTCTGGATGCCGATGAAGCGCACCGTACCGTTGGTCTTCGCGTCCAGCCGCGACTGTTCCGAAACTCGCGATGCCGTACCACCGATATGGAAAGTACGCATGGTGAGCTGGGTTCCAGGTTCGCCGATCGACTGTGCCGCGATGACGCCGGTGGCTTCGCCCAGTTCGACGAGGCGTCCGGAAGCCAGGTTGCGGCCGTAGCACATCACGCAGACTCCGCGCTTCGATTCGCAAGTCAGCACCGAGCGGATTTTCACCCTCTCGATACCGGCTGCTTGAACCGTGACGGCGAGTTCTTCCGTGATTTCCTGGTTGATATCGACCACCACGCTGGCGTCGTAGTCTTTGAGTTTTTCGAGCGACACGCGGCCCACGATGCGATCGCGCAAAGGCTCGATGACTTCGCCGGCTTCCACGATTCCCGCCACGTAGATGCCGTCGACCGTTCCGCAGTCGTATTCGCTGATGATTACGTCCTGCGCCACGTCGACCAGCCGGCGGGTCAGATAACCCGAGTCAGCCGTCTTGAGCGCGGTATCGGCCAGTCCTTTACGCGCGCCGTGGGTCGAGATGAAGTATTCGAGCACGGTCAACCCTTCACGGAAGTTTGCCGTGATCGGGCTCTCGATGATTTCGCCGGACGGCTTGGCCATCAATCCACGCATGCCGGAGAGCTGACGGATCTGCTGTTTCGATCCGCGAGCGCCGGAGTCCGCCATGACGTAAATCGGATTGATGAAACCTTCCTTGTCCCGCTGCTGCATCTGACCGAACATTTCGTCGGCCACCTTTTCGGTAATTCCCGACCAAATTTCGATGACCTTGTTGTAGCGTTCGCCGTTGGTGATGGCGCCGTCCAGATATTGCTGCTGAACGTTTACCGCCTGCTTCTCGCCATCTTTAACCAAACTCTTCTTATTGTCAGGAATGACCATGTCGTCGATGCCGATCGACAGGCCGGCTTTGGTCGCATACCGGAAGCCAAGATCTTTGACTTCGTCGAGCATCTTGACCGTGGTCTCGAGTGCGAACCGCAGGTAGCAGTAGCTGACCAGCTGGCCGATTCCCTTCTTCTTCAGCAGGCCGTTAATGTACGGCATGCCTTTGGGAAGGTGATCGTTCAGGATAGCGCGCCCCACCGTGGTGTTCAGGAAGGTGCGTTCAAACTGCACCGGCTCAGTGTGCGTGATGTCCTGGTCGTCGTATGCGGTGGTCAGATCGATCACTTCGCCCGTGTGGCGCAATCGAATCGGAGTAAGGGTTTCGACCTGTCCAGCGTCGAGCGCCAGCAACACTTCTTCGGTGTTGGCAAATGCGCGGCCTTCGCCCTTCGCGCCGGGCTTCGACTTTGTCAGGTAATAAAGTCCAAGCACCATATCCTGAGTAGGAACGGTGATCGGATGACCGGATGCCGGCGACAGAATATTGTGCGATGACAACATCAGCACGCTGGCTTCAACCTGCGCTTCCGGTGACAGCGGAATGTGTACTGCCATCTGGTCGCCGTCGAAGTCAGCGTTGAACGCCGTGCAAACCAGCGGGTGGATCTTAATTGCCTTGCCTTCCACCAGTACCGGCTCGAAAGCCTGAATACCCAGGCGGTGAAGCGTAGGCGCGCGGTTCAACATCACTGGATGGTCTTTGATGACCTCTTCCAGAATGTCCCAAACAATCGGGTCCTGCTGCTCGACCATCTCTTTGGCTTGCTTGATGGTCGTGCAGTGGCCGGTCTGTTCGAGCCGGTGATAAATAAACGGCTTGAACAATTCCAGCGCCATCTTCTTAGGAAGACCGCATTGGTGAAGTTTCAATTCCGGTCCCACGACGATGACCGAACGTCCCGAGTAATCGACGCGCTTGCCGAGCAGGTTCTGGCGGAAACGTCCCTGCTTGCCCTTCAGCGTGTCAGACAGCGACTTCAGCGGACGATTGTTCGCGCCACGCAGCACGCGTCCACGGCGGCCGTTGTCGAACAACGCGTCAACGGCTTCCTGCAACATGCGCTTTTCGTTGCGCACGATGACTTCGGGAGCGTGCAGGTCCATCAGCTTCTTCAACCGGTTGTTGCGGTTGATGACGCGACGATACAGATCGTTCAAATCGGAGGTTGCGAAACGGCCGCCGTCGAGTGGAACGAGAGGACGAAGCTCGGGTGGAATGACCGGGATCACATCCAGGATCATCCAGTTCGGCTTGTTGCCGCTGCGGCGGAATGCTTCGACAACTTTCAGGCGCTTGGTGTACTTGAGGCGCTTTTGCAGCGAGCTCTCGTGCTTCATCTTCTCGCGCAGTTCACCGGACAAACCTTCGATGTCCACGCGCTTGAGAAGTTCCTTGATGGCTTCCGCGCCCATCATGGCTTTGAAGCCGGCGGGACGGAACTGCTGGTCGAGTTCGCGGTACTTGGCTTCGTCCTTGATGACTTCGCGCTCTTTTACCGGCGCGTCACCAGGTTCGACGACCACGTAGGCCTCGAAGTACAGCACGGATTCCAAATCACGCAGCGAAATGTCGAGCAGGTGGCCGATGCGGCTGGGCAGTCCTTTAAAGAACCACACGTGCGAGCAGGGCGACGCCAGTTCGATGTGTCCGAGGCGTTCACGGCGGACTTTGGACAGCGTGACTTCCACGCCGCACTTGTCGCAAATGACGCCGCGGTGCTTCATCCGCTTGTATTTGCCGCAGAGACATTCCCAGTCCGTGACCGGGCCGAAAATGCGGGCGCAGAACAGTCCGTCGCGCTCCGGTTTGAAGGTGCGGTAGTTGATGGTCTCCGGCTTGGTGACTTCGCCGTGCGACCAGCTGCGGATTTTTTCCGGAGACGCCAGGCTGATTCGGATGGCATCGAAATCGGCTACGGGGTTTGCCAGGTCAAAGGGGCTCGAACGAAACAAGGTGGTCCTCCGCTTCCTGCGGTCGGTATCGTCGTCCGCTTCACGGCTCTTGAATTTTCGTCGTTGGTCGTTGGCCGTTGGCCAAAACCCTCGCCGCAAAACTTCAGATCTACTTCTCAAGAGCAAGGAAGCAGACCAGCATATTTCAAAATCTGTCGTTGGCCGTTGGCCGTTGGCCTTTGGCCTTTGGCCTAGAACCAGCGAAAACTTAAAGTTCCCGAACCAGATGCCGAAAGCCGCTGGTCGTTGGCCAACGACCAACGGCCAACGACGGTTCTTATTAATCTGCTGCCGCCGCGCCAACCACTGGCTTCTTCTCGCCTGCCTTGATCAATTCCACATCCAGACAGAGCGACTGAAGCTCGCGGATCAGCACGTTGAACGATTCCGGAACGCCGGGCTCCATGGCAGCTTCGCCCTTGACGATGGCCTCGTAAATCTTGGTACGGCCATAAACGTCGTCGGACTTCGCCGTCAGCAGCTCCTGCAGAATGAATGCCGCGCCGTAGGCTTCTAGTGCCCAGACTTCCATTTCTCCGAAGCGCTGGCCACCGAACTGCGCCTTGCCACCCAGTGGCTGCTGGGTGATCAGCGAGTACGGTCCGATGGAACGAGCATGAATCTTGTCGTCCACCAAGTGCGACAGTTTCAGCATGTAGATGTAGCCGACCGTGACCGGCTGTTCGAACTTGTCGCCCGTCATGCCGTCATACAGCCAGGTTTTGCCGGACTCCGGCAGTCCCGCGCTCTTTAGCAGCGCCTTGATTTCGCTCTCGCGCGAACCGTCGAACACGGGCGAACCCGTGAACACGCCACGCTTTAGAGTGGGAGCGACCGCCATCAATTCTTCGTCGCTGTAAGCAGCCACGGTGTCGGCAAGCACGGTGTCCTTGAACAGATGCTTGAGCTCCTTGCGGATCGCGGCTTCTGTGGTGTTCTCGGCGAGCATTGCGTTGATCTTGGTGCCGAGTTCATGTCCGGCCCATCCGAGGTGGGTTTCGAGAATCTGCCCCACGTTCATACGGGAAGGAACGCCCAGAGGATTGAGTACGATCTCCATCGGCGTGCCGTCTTCGAGGTAAGGCATGTCCTCTTCCGGCAGAATGCGCGCGATGACGCCCTTGTTTCCGTGACGGCCGGCCATCTTGTCACCGACACTCAGCTTGCGCTTCATGGCGATGTAGACCTTGACCAGCTTGATCACGCCCGGCGGCAACTCGTCGCCCTTGGTCAACTTGTCTTTCTTCTCGTTGACGATCTTTTTCAGAACGTCGATCTGACGCGACGTCATCTCTTCGATCTCGTCGATCTGCTCATTCACCCGCGGGTCCTTGTCCGCATATTTAATGCGTTTCAGGTTACGAGTAGAAATGCGCTCAATCGTTTCGCGATCAAGGATGGTGTCCTTGGTCAGCAAGCGCTTGTTGGTGCGCTCGTCGTGCAGATCCGCCAGAACTTCCTTGCGTCCCAGAATGTTGTCGAGACGTTTGAGGCGCTCGTCGGTAAGAATTCGGATTTCATCCGAAAGGTTCTTTTCCAACTTGTTGATCTGCGTGGCTTCGATCGATTTGGCGCGTTCGTCCTTCTCCTGACCCTTGCGGGAGAAGATTTTTACGTCGACGATCACACCCTCGATGCCCGGAGGGCAGTAGAGCGAAGCATCACGAACGTCTCCGGCCTTTTCACCGAAGATGGCGCGCAGCAGCTTCTCTTCCGGTGTGAGCTGGGTTTCGCCCTTCGGCGTTACCTTGCCCACCAGAATGTCGCCTTGTTTAATAGACGCCCCGATGCGGATGACGCCGGCTTCGTCCAGATTACGCAACATCGATTCCGAGACGTTCGGAATGTCACGCGTGACTTCTTCCGGCCCCAGCTTGGTGTCGCGTGACTCGATCTCGTATTCCTCGATATGGACTGAAGTGTAGTAGTCCTCCTTCACAAGCTTTTCCGAGACCAGGATCGCGTCTTCAAAGTTGTAGCCGCGCCATGGCATGAAGGCCACCAGCACGTTGCGTCCCAGCGCCAACTCACCATGATCGGTGCAAGGTCCGTCTGCGATGACCTGGCCCTTGACCACGCGTTGTCCGCGGACAACGACTGGCTTCTGGTTAATGCAGGTGTTCTGGTTCGAACGCTTGAACTTGGTGAGCTGGTAAATGTCGCTGCCAACTTCACGCGAGAGCTGCCCAGGGTGATGCTCGCCCTCGACGCGTACGATAATGCGCTCGGAATCGACCGAATCGATGATGCCGTTGCGCTTGGCCAGAATGACCGCGCCGGAATCGCGCGCCGTCACGCCTTCCATTCCGGTACCCACGATCGGCGCTTCCGCTCGCAGCAAAGGAACTGACTGGCGTTGCATGTTCGCACCCATCAGCGCGCGGTTGGCGTCGTCATGCTCGAGGAACGGCACGAGCGAGGCGGCGACGGAAACCAGTTGCTTCGGGCTGACGTCGATGTAATCGACATCATCGCGAGTGACCAGCACAAAGTTGCCGGCCTTACGGGCATTGATCAGATCGCCGACGATGCGGCCCTTGTCGTCGAGCTCCACGTTCGCCTGCGCAATGATGTGGCGATCCTCTTCCCATGCCGATTGATAGAACGAGAAAGGTTCAAACTGCGCTTCGCGCTTTTTCTTCTCTTTCAGCTCGGCGTTGATCTTCTCCATCTCGTGCTTCTCGAGATGAGTCCCGACCTTCAGATCGCTGTCGCCGCCATTGACCACGCTGACGAAGTCGAGCACCTTGCCGCCCTTGACGCGGCGATAAGGCGACTCAATGAATCCGTATTCGTTGATCCGCGCATAGCAGCTCAACGACGAAATCAATCCGATGTTCGGACCTTCCGGCGTTTCAATCGGGCAGATGCGTCCGTAGTGCGTGGGGTGAACGTCGCGAACCTCGAATCCTGCGCGTTCCCGTGACAGACCGCCCGGCCCAAGGGCGGAGAGACGCCGTTTGTGCGTGATCTCCGACAACGGGTTGGTTTGATCCATGAATTGCGAGAGCTGTGACGATCCGAAGAACTCGCGGATCGCAGCCATGACCGGTTTCGCATTCACCAGGTCATGCGGCATCGCTGTCGACATTTCCTGATACACGGACATTTTTTCTTTGATCGCCCGTTCCATGCGCACCAGCCCGATGCGGAACTGGTTTTCCAGCAGTTCGCCGACTGCACGAACCCGGCGGTTGCCAAGATGATCGATGTCATCCACGGCTCCGATGTTCTTGCGCAGCTTGAGCAGGTAGCGGATGGTCCCGTAGAAATCATCCGGCTCCAGCGTGCGATGGTCGAGGCTGCTGGCTTCGGGGTTCTCGAACAGTTTGATGTTGAACTTCAAACGGCCCACGCGCGAGAAATCATACTTGCGCGGATCGAAGAACATCCCGTGGAACAGCGCAGTGGCTGTGTCCAATGTCGGCGGATCGCCGGGACGCAACTTGCGGTAAATTTCGATCAACGCTTCCTGCGGCGTCTTGACCGAATCGCGCTTCAGGGTCTGGCAGATCACCGTGCCCACATCGTCGCGTTCCGGGAAGAACAGATTGATCTCGACTACGCCGGACTCGAGGATTTTGGAAACCTTGTCCGCGGTCAGTTCCGAGTTGGCCTCGAGCAGGACTTCACCGGTCGTGGTATCGACAACATCGCCGGCCACCCATGCACCTTCGAGATCAGAGATATCCACTTCGATTTCCGAGATCTTCGCCTTCTGAATTTCCTTCAAAGTTACGGCGTTGATCTTGCGGCCGGAGTGTGCGATTTCCTCGCCTGACTTCGACTTCACGCTGTGCGCCAGCTTCATGCCCAGCAGGTTGGTAGCTTTGTCGCTGGTGGGATCAAGCGTCCAATAGAGCTTCTTGTCGCGGACGACCAGACGATCCACCGTATAGAAGGTTCGGAGAATGTCCTCGCCCGAACGCAGGCCCAACGCCCGCAGGAAGATTGTTCCCAGAAATTTGCGCTTGCGGTCAATGCGTACGTACAACACGTTCTTCTGGTCGTATTCGAATTCCACCCACGATCCGCGGTAGGGAATGATCTTGCCGAGGAAGTAGGTGCGATTGTTTGCAGTCTCGAAGAACACACCAGGCGAACGGTGCAACTGGCTGACAATGACGCGCTCGGTGCCGTTCACGATGAACGTACCGTTCTCGGTCATCAGCGGCACATCGCCGAAGAACACTTCTTGTTCCTTGATGTCACGAATGGAGCGCGTCCCAGTCTCCGCGTCCTTCTCAAAAATGGTAAGCCGCATGGTGACTTTGAGCGGCGCCGAATACGTCATGCCGCGCTCTTCGCACTCCGCCACGTCATACTTCAGTTGCAATCCAACCGGGTCACCGCACTTGTTGCAGAAGTCCGGAGTGTTTGCGTTGTAGGTGCCGCACTTGTTGCAAAGCACTTCGCCGGGATGAAACGGGTCAGTGATGACCGTCGATCCGCAATTCTTACAAGTGGTGCGCAGGTGATGCAGCCCTTTCAGGTGGCCGCACTTGCACTCCCAGTTACCAATGGCGAAATCCACAAACTCCAGTTGTGATACGTTGCGGAAATCGGTAATCGGGAAGACCGATTGAAAAACCGACTGCAACCCGGCGTCATCGCGCTCGCTGGGCAGGCGGTCCATCTGCAGAAAACGCTCATACGAGCGCTTCTGCACCTCAATCAGATTCGGGATCTGGATGGTGGCTGGAATTTTGGAAAAATCGAAGCGGGTACGGAATCCGTTGTTCTTAGACATTCAGAGACTCCAAACTTTCCTGCGCAGCGACTGCTGCGCCAAACGCGGAATGTTGAGGCGCGCCTTTGCGCGGCCAGGACTACGAAGCTTGTAAACTATTAAAAATACGTAACCGCTCGCGGGGACATGCATCCCCTCGAGCGCCAACTGCGGCACTGAAGCTTGATCAAAATTTTTCTTTTACGCGCCAGTATCTCGGCCTGTTCCCGTTCCGCTGGGCGGAACAGTCTGCCAACCCGTGCCAGCAACCTCGCTCCGCTTCCCTGGGTCCGTTGGAGTGGATGGTCGCAGTCACCTTGAAATGAAGCAGGAAGCGGCGTTATTAGTATAGATGATAACACCGCCCCAAAAGCTTCACCAGTAGATCGTTCGGTTCGGCCAATCTTGCAGCCGTACCCCCGAATCCCTTTGTTTTCGCCAACTTCCGCTGGCTCAAGCCGGGATTTCGGCACGGGGCGCCCAGCCCCGCAAACGCCGTTACTTTACTTCGACAACGGCGCCGGCTTCTGTGAACTTCTTCCGGATGGTCTCGGCTTCGTCCTTTGACACGCCTTCTTTGATCGCCTTCGGCGCGCCGTCGACCAGGTCCTTGGCTTCTTTCAAGCCCAGGCTGGTGACTTCGCGGACGGCTTTGATCACGTTGATCTTGTTCGCGCCCACTTCTTTCAGCACGACGCTGAACTCGGTCTTCTCTTCCGCCGGGGCCGCACCTGCTGCCGCTCCGCCGCCAGCAACCATCACCGGGGCCGCTGCTGCCGCCGAGACGCCCAGTTTCGCTTCCAAGCGCTTTACCAGCGCTGCCGCATCGAGCAGAGAGAGCCCGACGATTGAATCTTCCAACTGCTGTAGGTCCGCCATGTTATTTCTCCAGTATGTTTAGTAGAGACGTAGCTTGCTACGTCTTCTTGCCACGTCATTTACTGATTTCGCCATTCGCAATCAAAGTTTCCAGTGCGACCAGGCCTTCCATCCACTACGCCAGACAACGCCGTGAACTCAGACCGCGCAACCCTTGACTGCAAAAAGCTAAATCTTTTTCGGACGGCTCGCGCCCTCCCGAAACCTTGTCGAGTTACGCCTGCGCTTCCGCGGGAGCGTCGCTCTTGAACTTGTTCTTCTCCACGCCCTGACCGATGACCACCGCCAGATCTTTTCCGACGGCATTCATCACTGTGACCAGACGCTGCGCCGGGGCATTGATCAGGAACAGGAGCTTGGAGTACAACTCTTCCTTCGACGGCATGGTCGCCAGCGCCGAGATCTCATTCAGCGAGACCACGCGGCCTTCGACAATACCGGCCTTGAAAGTGAATTCCGGATTGTCCTTGGCGTACTTCGAGAGCGCCTTCGCCAACGCCACCGGATCGCCTTCGGTGTAAGCGATGGAAGTAACGCCCGACAGGTCTTTCAGCGCCGCCTCGACCTTGGTGCCCTTCGCTGCAAGCTCCGCCAGAGTGTTCTTGACGACGAGATATTTCGCGCCCGAAGTGCGCAGCGTTTTGCGAAGTTCGAAATCCTGCGCCACTGTCAGCTTGCTGTAGGTGGTCACAATCAGGCTGGAAATGTTCTTCAGCTCTTTGCTAAGAACTTCCACTTGCTCAGTTTTTCTTGCTCGACTTACCGCCATAATTCAGCCCCTTAGATATTTACGTAGCGACAGCCGCTTCGGCTGTCCGCGCCTTTAGGTGTCTTTACCCTTTGCCGCCAATTCCTGGATAGCCGTATCCAGCGAAATACCAGGCCCCATGGTCGAACTGAGGTAGCAGGCCTTAATGTATTTGCCCTTGGCAACCGCAGGCTTGGCCTTGATCACGCTGGTAATCACGGTGGTGGCATTGTCGATCAACTTGTCAGCCGAAAACGAAATCTTGCCGACCGGCACATGGACCAGCGCCGTTTTGTCAGTTCGAAATTCCACTTTGCCGGCCTTGATTTCCTGAATCGCTTTGGCCACATCAAAAGTGACCGTGCCAGTCTTCGGATTCGGCATCAGGCCTTTCGGACCAAGAACTTTACCGAGACGTCCCACCGACTTCATGACATCGGGAGTGGCAATCAGGGCGTCAAAGTCAGTCCAGTTCTCCTTGCTGATCTTCTCGACCATCTCTTCGCCACCAACGTAATCCGCGCCGGCCGCTTCGGCTTCCCTGATCTTGTCGCCGCTGGCAATGACCAGGACTTTTTTCGATTTGCCCAAACCGTGCGGCAGAACGACCGTCCCGCGCACCATCTGGTCGGCATGCTTTGGATCAACGCCCAGACGCAGCGTGACTTCCACGGTCTCATCGAACTTGCTGTACTTGATTTTCTGGAGTAGCGGAACCGCATCCTGCAGGGTGTACGGACGGGCCTCTACAGCCTTCCGCGCCTTCTCAATATTCTTGCCTGACTTTTTCATGCTCTTCCTCTGTCTCCCACCGTCCGCCGTTGCTCAAGTGGACCGTAGTAATTTTCGACTTTGCTTCAGCTCTTAATGTGGCGCGGACACTCTTGTCCGCGAAATGCCGTAAACCAAGACGCAGCAAGCCACGTCTCTACAGACTTGTTAGCCAACTACTTCAATGCCCATCGAACGCGCCGTGCCACGAATGCTCTTGATCGCCGAGTCCACCGACGCCGCATTCAAATCCGGCATTTTCTGTTTCGCGATATCTTCCACCTGCTTCAACGTCACCTTGCCGACTTTGTCTTTGTTCGGCGCGCCAGATCCCTTGGCGATCCCCGCAGCGCGCTTCAAAAGAATCGAAGCCGGCGGAGTCTTAGTGATGAAGGTAAACGTGCGATCGCTGTAAACCGTGATGACGACCGGAATGATCAGGCCTTCCAGTTCCTTGGCGCCGGTCTTGGCGTTGAACTGTTTGCAGAACTCCATGATGTTGATCTGCGCCTGACCGAGCGCCGGACCCACCGGAGGCGCCGGTGTGGCCTTGCCTGCCGCAATCTGAAGCTTTACGAAACCTGTAGCTTTCTTAGCCATGAATGAATACCTGTCCTGAAACTGAACTTATGCCGACTTCTCCACCTGGTTAAACTCCAACTCCACCGGTGTAGAGCGGCCGAAAATTGTGACCATCACCTTGAGGGTCTGGCGGTCTTCGTTGACTTCGTCCACGATGCCGGTAAAGGTCGCAAACGGCCCTTCGGTAATTTTCACCGTCTCGTTCTTCTCGAACTTGACCTTCAACTTCGGCTTGTCTCTCGCTTCGCCGACGCGGAAAACAATGTGCTGGACTTCCTCTTCCGAAAGCGGCGTAGGCTGCTGGCCCGTGCCCACAAATCCTGTGACCCGCGGCGTGGACTTCACCACATGCCAGACGTGGTCGTCCATGTCCATTTCCACCAGCACGTAGCCGGGATAGAACATGCGCTCAACCGTATATTTCTTGCCGTTGCGTACTTCGGTGACCGCCTCGGTGGGAATCAGCACTTTGCCGATTCGTTCCTGTAGCCCGAAGGCCTGGACGCGCGACTCCAGCGATTCTTTCACCTTGCGCTCGAATCCTGAATACGAGTGAATGATGTACCACCGCATGTTCGGATTCTTGGGCGCTTCGGCGACGGCGCCGTCAGCCACTGGCGTCTCTGCGCTTACTTCGACAGACCCGTTTTTTTCTTCGTCCGGCATAAGGTGCTCGAAAACTTCAGCTTCTTTGATTCTTTCCTGATCTCTTATTCTTCCTGACCTCTAGTGATGCCCGAAATGCTTGAACAACGCGTCGATTCCGGTTCCGATGGCTTTGTCGACAACAAAGAAATACAAGCCAAACAAGAACACGGTAATGATGACAACTGCGGTCGTAGCCTGTACTTCCTTAAAAGAAGGATTGGTCACCTTCTTCATTTCCGTGCGCACGTCGTTGTAGAAAGTCTTGACCCGCTCGGGCCAGGCTTTCACCGATGTCACCAATTCATGTTCAGCCACTGTCGCCATCTACTTTCTACTTTCCGTTCGTGCTTCCGAACCTGCTCTTCCAAATTCTGGCAGGGGCGGAGGGATTCGAACCCCCAAGTTCGGTTTTGGAGACCGACAGTTTAACCGTTGAGCTTACGCCCCTGTATTCATTGCAGATTTACGATTTTAGATTGTAGATTTTGACTTCAAATCTGCAATCTAAAATCTTCGATCTGCAATTATTTCACTTCTTTGTGCGGCGTATGCTTCCGGCAACGGTTGCAGAATTTCTTCAGCTCCAACCGCTCGGTCATGGTTTTACGGTTCTTGGTCTTCGAGTAATTGCGTTCCTTGCAATCACCGCACTGCATCGAAATAATCTCTCGGGGCATTTTGCTCACTCCCTAATTCAGCTACTAGCTTCTAGCCGCTAGCTAAATCTTGATCATCAAAACCGCTGTCATCCTGAGAGAGCGGTTTTTGCGAACGAAGGACCTATGCATTTTCTTTACGCGATAATCTCGCTGATGGTGCCTGCACCCACCGTGTGTCCACCTTCGCGGATGGCAAAGCGCAGTCCCTTTTCCATCGCCACCGGCGTGATCAGCTCAATCACCAGACTTACGTTGTCCCCAGGCATCACCATCTCGGTTGCTGGCGGCAACTCCGCCACGCCCGTAACGTCCGTCGTTCGCAAGTAGAACTGCGGACGATATCCCTTGAAGAACGGCGTATGACGTCCGCCTTCTTCCTTGGTCAGGATGTAGACCTCGGCCTTGAACTTGGTATGCGGAGTAATGGATCCACCCTTGGCCAAGACCATGCCGCGTTCGACGTCTTCCTTCGCAATGCCGCGCAGAAGCAGTCCGGCATTGTCTCCCGCCAGGCCTTCGTCCAATTGCTTCTTGAACATTTCGACGCCGGTCACCACCGTCTTGCGGGTCTCGCGGAACCCGACGATTTCTACTTCCTCGCCAACCTTCACTTTGCCACGCTCGATTCGTCCTGTAACGACCGTGCCACGTCCCTGAATCGAGAAGATGTCTTCAATCGGCATCAGGAACGGCTTGTCCAGTTCGCGCGCCGGCTGCGGAATGTACTTGTCAACCGCCTCCATCAGCTCGTCAACCTGCTTTTCCCACTTGGCTTCGCCATTCAGCGCGCCCAAAGCGGAAAGCTTGATCACCGGAACATCGTCTCCCGGAAACTGATAGCTCTTCAGCAACTCACGCACTTCCAGCTCAACCAATTCGAGCAGCTCGGGATCATCGACGGCATCGCACTTGTTCAAAGCCACAACCAGGTACGGCACACCCACCTGACGAGCGAGCAGAACGTGCTCACGCGTCTGCGGCATCGGGCCGTCCGTCGCAGCCACCACGAGAATGCCGCCGTCCATCTGCGCCGCGCCCGTGATCATGTTCTTGATGTAGTCGGCGTGGCCCGGGCAATCAACGTGCGCGTAGTGCCGGTTCGCCGTCTCGTACTCGACGTGCGCCGTGGCAATCGTGATTCCACGCGCCTTCTCTTCCGGAGCGTTGTCGATCGAATCAAACGACCGGAACGTGTTCTTCGGATTGTGCTTGGACAATACCTTGGTGATCGCCGCCGTCAACGTCGTCTTGCCATGGTCAATGTGACCAATCGTCCCTACGTTTACGTGCGGCTTATTGCGATCAAATTTTTCTTTCGCCATGACTTGCTCGTACCTTCCGTCTTAGTAGTACTGATAAAGCTGCTTAAATTTCGTCCGCGTTTCCGGCGCCAGTTCTTCAATCTTCGACAGATAAAATTCCCGCATCTGCGCCTGATCTGACAGCGTCAACGCCTCATACAACCGCTGCGACGTGGTCCCGGACTTGGCCAAAACCTCGTCCGACTGATCGAGCAATCGCTTCGCAACCACTCCATCCCAGTCGCGAATCCGAAGGCTTTTGCCCGACATGCGCTTCAGAAAATTCTCGACCTTACTGGGTTCAAAGATGCGAGTGATCGAGCTTTTCAGCCCTTCGAACTCTTTTTCGCTCTCAACCTTGATCTCGGCCTTTACAAAATCCACCAGACACCTGTTTCAAAAATTTCTGGAGCGGGAGACGGGAATCGAACCCGCGACCAACAGCTTGGAAGGCTGTGACTCTACCACTGAGTTACTCCCGCCCGAACCAGCTTTCAGCTATCAGCTATTAGCCGCCAGCTAAAACTCTGATCGGCTAATTCTCGCCATTCCCCGCAAAACCCAACTTCTGGAGCCGATGATCAGGATTGAACTGATGACCTCTCCCTTACCAAGGGAGTGCTCTACCAACTGAGCTACATCGGCTGACTACTGCTCAACCTCGCTATCGGCTTTCAGCCGCGCTGCTTCCCGGTGCCGCAGCCAAGTCTTCACCGCGAACATTCCCAGGATCGCCAGCGTCATCAGGCGCAATCGCTGGTCGGTCAACGTCATCCACGCGGCCGCGCCTAGAACCACAAACGCGATCATTGCCATGTAAAGACGCACTGGAACTCGACTCCGCTCAGGACCGCGTCCACCCTGCTGCTAACTCTGGTGCACAGGGAAGGATTCGAACCTTCGTACCTCATAAGAGGGGCAGATTTACAGTCTGCTGGCTTTAACCACTCACCCACCTGTGCAGAAAGCCGAATCGGCTTTTTACTTCACCTCCGGCCTTCGCCGGTCTTGCGTGTGGACGCGTAGGATCGTGCAGGCAGCGAGCTTGCAAAATTATTTAAAAAGCAGAAATGCGCGCGAGAATCCGCATCGCGCACACACTACACTTGGAAAAACTTCCTTATGGAGTGCCGTTGGAAAAAATCTGCCACGCCGCCGCGCCAAGCCTACTGCGTCCGGAACCGATCTCTGCAATCAAATGCTGGAGCTGACGGAGGGATTTGAACCCCCGACCCTCTGATTACAAATCAGATGCTCTACCAGCTGAGCTACGCCAGCAGTTTGAGACAGTCAAGCCCTCGAGGGCACAGACTATCCCTCTGATCCCTTCCTGATGTCCGGGACAATTTTAAAAGGTACCATAACGGTACCTAACGTGCAACAGACCAGTACATTCCATAAATGCGACATGCCGCGTCACAGGAGTTGCAAACATACCATTTTGAAACTCCTCAAAGACATGGGCTGTGCCTGCGCCGCTTACCACGATGCCCATGTTCGGAATCTTCGTTCGCGTCGCGTTCAATGCGACGAAATCTCGGCCTTCGTTTATGGCAAAGACAAGAACCTCACAATGGAACAAGTGAAGGCAGGAGCGGGAAGCGTTTCGACTTGGACGGCCCTAGATGCCGACAGCAAGCTAATCATCTCGTTCACGCTCGGGGATCGCGGCGCGGACACTTCTCACGCATTCATGCAAGATGTAGCAAGTCGGATCAGCACTCGCATCCAGCTAACAACGGACAGTCACAGGATGTATGCCGAGGCCACGTAAGCCGCATTTGGCGCGGACATTGACTATGCCATGCTCCTTAAGCTCTACGGCGCATCTAGCTACAATCCTGAGAGCCGTTATAGCCCCGCAAGCTGCATCGGATGCCGCACTCCGGTGCTCGCCGGAAACCCCGATCCTGACCACATCAGTACCAGCTACGTTGAGCGTCAGAATCTTTCAATGCGGATGGGGATGCAGCTGTTCACGCGCCTGACAAACAGATTTAGCAAGAAGATCGAAAATCACGGGCACATGGTCGCGCTGTTCTTCATGCACTACAACTTTTGCCGAGTACATAAAACACTTCGCGTGACACCCGCGATGTAAGCAGGCCTTACCGATCACGTTTGTACAATCGAGGAAATACTAAACTTGGCCCAATAGGGCCAGATAGAAGGAGTAAATTATGCCGGAAGAAGCCAAGAAGCCTGCACAAGATGAACTTTTGGCAACCTATTGCAGCGACATTAACGCCGCAAACGTAGCCAAACTTGTTGGCGTATTAACTGTAGTTGGTAGCAATGGAACTCGGCGTGTTC
Organism: Terriglobales bacterium; assembly: GCA_963762965.1. GTDB lineage: Bacteria > Acidobacteriota > Terriglobia > Terriglobales > Acidobacteriaceae > DATBAX01. Next base: position 1,481,936 of record CAVXME010000001.1, on the reverse strand, counting down.
ATATCCTGTTCCAATCTTGGGGCGGCTTCGTAGGCGATGGCGTTTTTCTGTATAACGCTCTAAAGAAGCTATATATCGTGATTTTTCGCTAAATACCTCTTCAACCACCCTCGCTCACCCAGAATCCGCCCAAATGTTATGATGACGGCTTCCTGGTCACCCTGGCTGTTTCAGCCGTTGTGGCCGGTTCTCCATGCGCATTCGACGACGCCTCCCTGTCATCTTCGCCGTTCTCCTGGTAATCGCTGCTGTTGCGCTGGTGGTTTTCCTGCGCAAGCATGCCCCGCCCGAACCCGCCCGCCTGCTGCCCAGCGCTGATGGTTTCTTCTACGTGAATCTGGAACTGATACGCTTGGCAAACATCGCCGGCAAGCTGCCGGAAGTTGCGCACGACCCCGAATACGAGCAATTCATCCAGGCCACCGGCTTTCAGTTCGAGCGTGATCTGGACAAGGCCGCTTTTGCCATCCACTACCCGAGCAATCCAGACCCGGCGAAACCAGGATCGGACGAAGTCCGCTATTCCGAAGTGCTGGTAGGCAAATTTGATGGAGACCGCCTGCGAGACTACCTGCGCAAGCTTTCCAGTTCTATCGAAAGCTACGGCCCCACCGACATCTACACCATTCCCCTCGAAGGCCGGACTCTGCGGGTGGCCATTCTTGGGGTGAACACCGTGGCGGCTTCCAACCACAGCGATCCGCTGGTCATCCAGGGGATCATCGATCGCTCGCGCAAACTGGCATCACCCTTTGGCGGGCCTGCGCTCTTGCGCCAGTATTACAAGCACGTCCCGCTGGCCAGTCTGGGGTGGTTCATCTTCCGGGTATCCCCTGAGTTGAATGGGACCAGCCATGTTCCTGCGTCCCCCATCAATCTGTCTTTTCTGTTCCCCAAGCCGACCGTGGTGGTGGCTTCGGTGCGTTATCTCGGGGCGGTGCATCTCCGGGCGGAAGCCTTTACCGGGAGTAAGGACGATGCCATACACGCCACCGACCAGCTCAAGACCTATCTAACACTTTTCAATTCGGCGGAAATTTCGGTTTCCGGACGCGGGCCCGATCCCGACGTAAAAGAGTTCTTCGGCAGCCTGAAAGTCGAGCAGGATAGTGATCGCACGGTGCTAACTGCGATCGTACCGTCGGGATTCATTCGCAAGGCTGTGGCCGATGCCCCGAACGCAGTGAGCACGCCGGCCCCACTGCAACCGGCCCGTAAAGCTGTTGCCCCTGCCAAGAGCGGCCCCTAAGCACCACCACGTGGGCGCGGACGCCTCGTCTGCGCACGAGCTAGCTCGGAGGTTGCGGGCTTAAAGCCTGCACGGACGGGTGAGGGCACCCGCCCTACGTCGGCATTGGTCATTCGCAACTTGGCTTCTGACAGGTACAATAAATCTGTATGTCGAATCTTCCGCTTCCCATTGCAGCATTCCTGGCGGGCCTGGTTTCGTTTCTCTCGCCCTGTGTGCTGCCCCTGGTTCCGGGATATGTGTCGTTGATTTCGGGCGCCGGGGTGGAGGAACTCAAGTCGGAAGATGCCCACTTGCTGCGCAAGGTGATGCTGAATTCGATTGGCTTTATTCTGGGTTTCAGCATTGTGTTCATCACGCTGGGCGCGCTTTCCACCGAAGTCGGCCACTTGCTGGCACGCTACAAGTCAGTGCTGGCGCGGGTTGCGGGCGTCATCATCATTTTGTTTGGACTCCATCTTACGGGCATCCTGCGCATCAATGCGCTTTATTCCGACAAGCGCTTCCACGGCGTAAAAGGGGGCAGCACCCCATGGGGCGCATTTGTGATTGGCTTTGCGTTTGCCTTTGGCTGGACGCCTTGCGTGGGCCCCATTCTCGGCGTCATTCTGGGCTTTGCCGCCACCGAGGATTCGGTCAGCAAGGGGATTTTCTTACTGGCGATCTATTCCCTGGGCCTTGCCGTACCTTTTCTGCTGACTGCTTTAGGGATCGAGCGCTTCCTGAAATTCTATGGCCGCTTTCGGGCCCACATGCACGCGGTCGAGGTGGCCAGCGGCGGTTTGCTGATTGCCCTGGGCATTTTGCTCATCCTGGGAAAGTTCACCTTGCTGGCAAATTATTTTTCCGCCCTCAGCCGTTTTTCGCTGTAGTAGGAGTGATTTGTGAAACGTGATCCGGTTGTCATTGTTGTAGTGGCCATGGTGATTTCGCTGCTGCTGGTGTTTGGTGTCGAGAAGGCCCGCCACCACCCCGATTCATCTCCAGATACGAGCAACAGCCTGAAGAACCAGATAGCGCCCGATTTTGCGCTGGCATCTCTCGACGGCAAAACCACCATTCATCTTTCGGACTACCGGGGAAAAGCCGTGCTGCTCAACTTCTGGGCCACCTGGTGCGTTCCCTGCAAAATCGAGATGCCCTGGTTTGTCGAATTGCAGAATGAATATGGTTCCCAGGGACTGCAAGTGCTGGGCGTCGCCATGGATGACGCCAGTCCCGAGGACATCGCAAAGTTCGCCAAGGACATGGGCGTGAACTATCCCATCGCGGTTGGTAAGGAGTCCGTGGGAGACGCTTACGGCGGAGTGCAATTTCTTCCTGCGACCTTTTACATCGGCCGGGACGGCAAAGTGATCGACAAAGTGTTCGGGCTCAAAGGCAAGCACGAAATCCAGGACGACATTAAGAAAGCGCTCGCCCAGAACGGCGGGCAAGACCCGGTCACTCCTTCGGCGCGACTCATCCCCGCGACTCCCGGAAAGGCAACCAACTGACGATGTGGAACCGATTTACAAAGAACGCAGCCGCAGCCGCTTTGCTACTTTTATTGTCCTGCGCGCAACTGCTGGGACAAGACGACATTCCGGGCAAGAGGGCCCCGTCCATTACCCTGATTGCGCCACCGCTGACGGTGGTGACGCGCGGCAAGGGCGCGTCGGTGGATTTGCAATTCCGCATCGGCTCCGGCTTTCACGTCAACTCCAACACTCCCACGCAAGAGTACTTAATTCCCACCTCGCTCAAAATAAATGCTCCCACGGACATTGTGATGGGCAGAGTCACTTATCCACCGGGGGAGCAGATGGCATTCGCCTTCGCCCCCGATGAAAAGTTGAGCGTCTATAGCGGAGCCTTCACCATCGGAGTGATCGTGCGCCCGCTGGCCAGCGTGCTGCCCGGTAAGTACAAGTTTCGCGGACTGTTGAAATATCAGGCCTGCGACAAGGCAGCCTGTTATCCACCCAAAGAGCTGCCGGTGGAGTTTGAAATAAAAGTCGTGAAAAATGCTCCGCCGCCCACCAGGAACCCCGGCCAAAGCCCGCACGTGCACACCTAGCCAGCGAGGATTGTTGGTGTTTGGATCTGGGTCAGCCATCTTGAAGCTCAACCCGCCAGTTTCCGGGGAGTGTGATAAAATCCGCCAATTCCGCAGCCCAGCACCCAAAATGGAACCCTCGTTGAGAAAGGATCAGCCATGAAGCGCAAAAGCAAACTCACGATTGCGAAAGCCACGGCAGTGCTCGCTGTCCTCGTCGTCACGGCCGTTTACGCGCAGGACAATGATAAAGACAAGTACTCGCTGAAATCGCCGAGCGGAATCGCGTTCTCCGACTTCAGGGGATACGAGGACTGGTCGGTGGTCTCGTCCGCCCGCACCGACGAAGTGCTCAAGGTGATCGTCGCCAATCCGACCATGATCAAGGCGTACAAGGCCGGCGTTCCGGGCAACGGCCAGACTTTCCCGGATGGCTCCATGATCGCGAAGCTCCAGTGGAAGCCGAAGAAGAGCACCGAGGCCCCCTTCGTCGTGGATGTGCCTGACGTCTTTAAACAGGCTTTCCTCATGGAAAAAGACAGCAAGCGATTTGCAAAAAGCGGGGGCTGGGGATACGCGGTGTTCAACTACGACGCCAAGTCGGACACGTTCTCACCCGACGCCAAAAGCTTCTCCGACTGCGGATTCGCGTGCCATACGCCGGTGAAGGCGAAAGACTACATCTTTCACCCGTACCAGAAGCGTTGAACTGCGTTCCCGCCATCAAGTACCCCGTGGAGGTCTACCGGCGGAAGTGCCTACGGCCAAACCTACGTTCAAACTCTCGGCGAACAGGATTAGGAACGGGTAGGTACGAAGGAGATCATCATGAAGCGCACAGAATCAGCCGGAATATCACGTCGCCGTCTCATCGCGATGGCCGGTGCATCCGCAGGAGCTGCACTGCTCGCCCAACCCCCACTCTTCACAGCCCAAGCTGGCGATGCGCCCGCGGCAGCCAATGCGAGCGCCAACACCAAGCACACATCGTTCACCTCACTGAAGCAGATCGACGCGGGCTTGCTAAACGTGGGCTATGCCGAAGCCGGCCCTGCGAATGGTCCACCGGTGATTCTTCTTCACGGCTGGCCGTACGATATTTACAGTTTTGTCGACGTCGCTCCGTTGTTGGCAGCGGCGGGATATCGAGTGATCGTCCCGTTCACGCGCGGTTATGGCACGACGCGCTTTCTTTCCAGTGACACGGTCCGCAATGGCCAGCAATCAGCGGTTGCTCTCGACACCATCGCTTTGATGGATGCGCTAAAGATCGAGAAGGCAATCCTGGCCGGTTATGATTGGGGAGGGCGAACCGCCGATGTCATCGCCGTGCTGTGGCCTGAGCGCTGCAAGGCGCTGGTCTCGGTGAGCGGTTATCTGATCGGCAGCCAGGCAGCTAATAAGGCGCCGTTGCCGCCGAAAGCCGAGCTGCAATGGTGGTACCAATTTTATTTTGCCACTGAACGCGGCCGCGCCGGCTACGACAAATACCGGCACGATTTTGCCAAGCTTATCTGGCAGATCGCATCGCCGAAGTGGAGCTTCGATGATGCCACGTTCGATCGCACGGCAGCGTCGTTCGAGAATCCGGACCACGTCGCTATCGTGATCCACAATTACCGGTGGCGGCTTGGCTTGGCGGAAGGCGAGCAGAAATATGACGACTTCGAAAAGCGGCTAGCCACAAGCCCGGTCATCACCGTACCTACGATTACCATGGAAGGCGATGCCAACGGGGCACCGCACCCGGACCCCAGTGCCTACACTAATAAATTCTCCGGCAGGTATGCACACCGGACCATCACCGGAGGCATCGGGCACAATCTGCCACAAGAAGCTCCGGAGGCCTTTGCTAAAGCAGTCATCGAGGTCGACGGTTTTTGATATTCGCCGTGCATACCATAGCCCGAACCATATCCGTTAGTGCTGAATAGCCTGCTCTTTACACTTACCCCACGGCGTATGCCTGTTGTCCTCCTGCAACTCCACTCCCTGATACGCATCGTAAGCCATGCACAGTTCGGTGCTCTTATAGTCCGAGAATTTAAACCAAAGCGATTCAACCGGCTTGCCCCGAGAATCGAGGACGGCAAGAAGGTGCCTTTCGCCGATGTCAAGCCCATCAATTTTCAAGCTTTTTCTTTGCGGCCACGGCTCCGAGGGGCGCTTGTCAATTCTCACGCGCAGACCATTCGAACTGACTTCGCCGGTGGGAGGAATCACCTGGCCGCGAAATGGGTCAGCAGCCCGAGAAGCCACGCAAACCGAACCAGCCTGCGATTCTGCCGCGCGGGCCTGGAAAAGGATGGAAGCCAGCGCTAATGCAATGGCCACGATTCTCATGCCTGCACTCCGATTCCCAGATCCGGCTTTAGAACGTTGGGCTCATGTCGCTCGACGTGCCTCCCGCCGCCGGGATGTAGCACTTCAACGTGTAGTCCATCACCATGCGATCGGCGTTGAAGCGCCAGCCCAGAGTACGGATGGTCCGCTTCATGCGCTTGATCCAACCTCGCGGCAGGCCGTCACGGTCGCGCTGATAGTACAGCGGAATCACTTCTTCGCTCAGGACGCGGTACAAGTCTTCGCCGTCGCGGGTATCGTGGATGCTCATGTTGGAGTTGGTTCGTCCCGTGCCGATGGCGAAGCCGTTCAGCCCGTCGTAGGCTTCGGCCCACCAGCCGTCGAGAACAGAGAGATTGAGTCCGCCGTTCAGCACGACTTTCTGCCCGCTGGTGCCGGAAGCTTCCAGCGGACGCCGGGGATTGTTCAGCCACACGTCCACGCCCTGCACGAAGTGACGTCCTACGTTGATGTCGTAGTCTTCGACGAAAACGAATTTCTCGGCAAACTTCGGGTCGCGCATCATTTGCGCGATCTGCTGCAGGACGCGCTTGCCGGGTTCATCACGCGGATGCGCCTTGCCGGCGAACACGAACTGCACCGGACGTTTGGGATCGTTCACCATCGAGGCCAGCCTTTCGATGTCTCTAAGAACCAGATCGGCGCGCTTGTAGGTGGCGAAGCGGCGGGCGAATCCGATGGTCAGAGCATCGGGACTGAGCACACGGGAGAGCCTTTGCAGCGTTTCCGGCGACTCGCCGCGAGGCTTGGCCTGCTCCACGGCGCGATGGCGCACGAAATCAAGCAGCCGGGACTTCAAATGAAGATGCGTTTCCCAGAGTTCGCCATCGTCCACGCTTTCGATTCCTTCCCAGATTTGCGCTTCCGCGCTGTGCTGCTGCCAATCGGTGCCCAGGTGGCGGTCGTAAAGGCGAAACATCTGCGGCGCCAGCCACGATGGGACGTGGACGCCATTGGTGATGTGACCGATTGGAACCGCGTCTTCAGATTTGCCGGGAAAGAGCCCGGTCCACATGGCACGCGAAACTTCGCCATGCAGCGCGGAAACCGCATTGGCGCGCCGCGCCAGTTTCAGGCCCAGCACGGTCATGCAAAACTCTTCCTGATGATTGCCGGGATTCTCGCGTCCCAACGCCATCAGGCCTTCGTGCGGCAGACCCAGCGCCTCGCGCAGCGGCCCGAGATGTTCCTCGATGAGGTCGGCGTGAAAGCGGTCGTGGCCCGCCGGCACCGGAGTATGAGTGGTGAAGACGACTTCACGGGAGACTCGCGGCACGGCCTGGTCGAAGGTCAATCCTTCGTCTTCCATGCGGCTGCGAATGGCTTCGAGCACGGCGAACCCGCTGTGGCCCTCGTTCAGATGCAGAACTCCCGGCGTGATGCCCATGGCTTTCAGAGCGCGAAAGCCTCCCACGCCGAGCAGCAATTCCTGGCGGATGCGGATGCGTCCGTCTCCGCCGTATAGACGCGAGGTCAGTTCGCGGTCCTCGGGAGCGTTGCCCTCCACGTTGGAATCGAGCAGCAGCAGATCGCATCGGCCAACCTTCATGCGCCAGACTTTTGCGCGGATGGGCCCGCCCCGGGTCTCGATCTGCACTGTGACCGGCTCGCCATTGGTGCCGATGGCGAGCTCCATGGGCAAATGGTTTACATCGGTCTGAATGTATTCTTCCTGCTGCCAACCGTTCTGATCGAGCCGCTGCCGGAAATATCCCTGACCATAGAACAAGCCAATGCCAACCAGTGGGATCGCAAGATCGGAAGCGCTCTTGATGTGGTCGCCGGCAAGGACGCCGAGGCCTCCGGAATATTCCGGAATCGAAACGTGCAACCCGAACTCCGCGGAAAAATAGGCCACCGGACGCGGCCGCAGAATGCCGGCGTGCCGCGCACCCCAAGTGCGGTCGGCTTCCAGATATTCGCGCTGACGCCGATAGGCGTAGTTGATGCGGCCATGCAACACCAGTTCCCGGGCCCGCCGCTCCATTTGCGCCAGCGGCATTTCACCCAGCAAGGAGACGGGATTGTGATTCAACTGCCGCCAGCGAATGGGGTCGAGGTCGCGGAACAGGCTGCTGGCATCGTGGTCCCAACTCCACCAGACATTGCGGGCCAGCGCCCAAAGCCGCTCCTGCGCTGGGGCAATGAAGCGATCAAGGGTACGGGCTTCGCTGACGACGGGCGCCACCTGAGCGGCGGCCTCCGTCAGGAGATGGATTTCGTCGTCATGAAAAAGTCTGGCTGCGATGGTTTGCACCACCAGAACACCCTGCAAAACCCCACGATCAATCAGCGGCACTCCGAGGAAGGATTGGTACTCATCCTCGCCGGCTTCGGGAAAGTATTTAAATCGCGGATTGTTCTTGACCTGCTCGACCGCTACCGGACGCACTTGCTCCGCCACCAGACCGGCTAGGCCTTCGTGAACCGCCATGCGAAGAGTGCCAATACAGGTTGGCCGCAGTCCCAAAGTCGCCGCCAACACCAGGTTGGCCCGGTCCGGTTCCAGTAAATACGCCGAACAAACGTCGGTATGAAACCGCTTGGCGATCAGGGCCACGACGTTCATGAGGGTCTCGGCCGGCTTGCCGCCCTCTTTGGTGAGATTCCGGATTTCCTCCAGCGTCAGAACGTAACTGGGATCCCGTTCAAAGGAAGAAGGATCAAGCTCCTTCATCCCCGAATCGACGGCCTTGAGCTTAAGGTCTTGTGACGCCATTTTGGGTGTCCCTTTTGTCGCCTGGTTGGTTGTTGGACAATGAATGGCTGCGTGGACTAGACGGCCGACTGGCCCCACTCAAACGGTAACTGAAAGAACAGCGCGCACGCAACCAGATAAAGTTCGCCAACATCCGGCCCCCAGCGAACGCGCTGCCCTCCCCAGTAAGAACTCTAGGTCGCGCCCATATGGCCGTCCAATCAAAATTGTTTATCGTGGACATAAGTCACCGGGGCGAATGGCCCGCCATTCGCCCGTTTCGGCTAGCCGTAGCCAGGCTGGTCATTTCTGGCCGCCGGTTTTCTTCTCAATTCTGGCCCAGGTATCTTTGAGCGCCACGGTGCGGTTGAACACCAGCTTGCCCGGCGCCGAGTCGAGATCGACGCAGAAATATCCCAGACGCTCAAACTGATAGCGGTCCCCGGCGGTAGCATGGGCCAGCGACGGTTCGAGTTTCGAGTGTTGCAGCACTTCCAGCGAATGCGGGTTGAGGTTGACGGTAAAGGGTTGTCCCGCTTCGGCTTGATTCGGGTCTTCTTTGGTGAAAAGATTTTCGTAGACTCGCACCTCGGCGTCAATAGCGTGCGCGGCCGATACCCAGTGAATGGTGGACTTCACTTTGCGCCCGTCCGGAGGATTATTCCCGCCCTTGGTTTCCGGATCGTAGGTGCAGTGGACCTCGACCACCTCGCCCTTTTCGTCCTTCACCACGCTGGTGCACTTTACAAAGTAGCCATAGCGCAAACGAACTTCCTGTCCCGGATAGAGCCGGTAATACTTGGGTGGCGGGACCTCGCGGAAATCATCCTGCTCGATATACAGCACGCGGGAAAACGGCACTTTGCGAGTACCCGCACCCGGGTCTTCGGGATTATTGACTGCATCCATTTCCTCGACCTGACCCTCGGGATAGTTGTCGATCACGACTTTCAACGGGCGCAACACGGCCATCACTCGCAGCGAGCGCTTGTTCAGGTCTTCACGCACAAAATGCTCGAGCATGGCCAGTTCGATGGAGCCGTTGGTTTTCGAAACCCCGATGGCCCCGCAAAAATTACGGATCGCTTCCGGCGTATAGCCGCGCCGGCGTATGCCCGACAGCGTTGGCATGCGGGGATCGTTCCAGCCGGTCACGTGGCCTTCCTCCACCAACTGCAACAGCTTGCGCTTGCTCAAAAGTGTGTAAGTGAGGTTCAGGCGGTCAAACTCGATCTGCTGCGACGGGAAAATTCCCAACTGCTCGATAAACCAGTTGTAGAGCGGACGATGGTCCTCGAACTCGAGCGTGCAAACGGAATGCGTAATCTGCTCGAGCGAGTCGGACTCGCCATGCGCGTAGTCATACATCGGATAGATTGGCCACTTGTTGCCCGTACGATGATGCTCGGCATGTAGGATGCGATACATCACAGGATCGCGCATGTTCAGGTTCGGGGAACTCATGTCGACCTTGGCCCGTAGGGTTCTGGAGCCATCGGGAAATTCGCCCGCTCGCATGCGCTCAAACAGATTTAAATTCTCTTCGACCGAGCGGTTGCGGTAGGGGCTGTCCTTGCCGGGTTCGGTCAAGGTGCCGCGCGACTTCCGCATTTCGTCGGCGGTCAGGTCATCCACGTAAGCCTTACCGGCTTTAATGAGCTGCACCGCCCATTCATAGAGCTGATCAAAATAATCGGACGCATAGAACAGGTGGTCCCAGGTGAAACCGAGCCACTTCACGTCCTCCATGATCGAGTCTACGTACTCGGTCTCTTCCTTCGACGGGTTCGTATCGTCGAAGCGCAAGTTGGTCTTGCCGCCGAACTCGGCAGCCAGTCCGAAGTTCAGGCAAATCGACTTGGCGTGTCCCAGATGGAGATAGCCGTTCGGCTCCGGGGGGAAGCGGGTCTGCACTCGGCCGGCGTACTTGTTGGTCTTCAGGTCTTCGAGAATGATGTCGCGTATGAAGTTAGAAGGGCTGGCGGACGCCTCGGTAGGCGCCTTTGCGTCAGCTTCGGTCTCGGGTTTGGATGGATTCATCTCTAACTATTGATCTTATCGCAAGAAGGTCAAAACGGAGCATCCCACGAGTGCCGCGCAGTTTTCAAAGCACTGCCGCTGTCCCTTTGCGACCTTTCCGGCTTTTCTTTACGATCTTCGCGGTTAAAGAGCTTTAACCGCAAAGATCGCCAAGGAAACGCCAAGGACGCAAAGAAACTTCCCCGGCGGCGCCAGCTTCCTAAAAAGAAAGCCCCTTAGCTGCTCCAAAGCTTGTCTTTGATATGAAACAACCAATCCGGCCACCAGGTGTTGTAGTGCAGGGTCACATCCGCCTGGACAGCTTTGGGTGTCTTCAGGGAAAAATTGTTGTTAAAGACAAGATAGTAAGTGCCGGCGCCAATCGGAAGCTTCGCATGGATGGCGCCCTGACTGACTTTGCCGCTGTCGTAGTCCGGGTTGATGGCATATCCATTCCGCCAGGTGACCAAGGCGTCGTCGGTGAGCACGTATACCTGAACTTGATTCTCCGGGCTGGCCGTGGCGCTGAATTGGCCGCTGACAAACACGTTGACTGCGCCCGCCGGAACCGAGAATTTATAGAAAGCAAAGCTGTGGGAGCTCACTACAAAGTTCTTCTCCGTAATCGTTACCGCGTTGGCCCCGGTGGCCAGCACTCGCAGTTGCTGCGCGGCGGTGTTGTCGCTGTTTGCCGCCCACCAGATTGTCACCAGCAGCAGCAGCAAAAAGAGCCACATTGCGGTTCGTGGCTTGCGTCGAGGCTTGATCGTCCTTGCAGCCGTCGCCGGTGTGCGGGCCGGGCTGCTAGATACCACAGTGCGCTCCACTGGCTGTCCACACTTCAGACAGAAGTGTGCATCGTCGGGCAAAATCTCAGCGCAACCGCTACAAAGCACGGCAGTCCCTCAGGAGAATGCGAATTTTAGCAAAGGCGGCGGGCGAGCGTCCTTATTTGTTGCCTGATGTGGCAAACTGCTGGTGCACCGCGCAAAGACTCGAGGGTTCGATATAAAGATTCATCCGGCGCTGCTGGCCGCCAATGCCTTGTTGGCAGCGGAACGCTGCTGGAGCTCGCTGATTTTACGCGCCAGCAATTCCGTGGAAAATGGCTTGTTCAGCAGGAACGCACCGCTACTGACGGTTGCGTTTTCAATCACGGCGGTTTCGGTGTAACCGGACATGAAAATTACGCCAATTTCGGCGCGTTGCGCTCTTAGTTTTTCGACCAATTCCGGGCCTCCCATGCGTGGCATCACAACATCGGTCACCACGATGTCGATTTTCCCGGGATGTTGCTCGGCGATCTTTAGCGCCTCCAGCCCGTTGCCCGCCTGTAGCACGCTATAGCCAAGTCTTTTGAGCGACTCCGCCGCAAGCATGCGCAGCGCCGCCTCATCTTCGACGAGAAGAACCGTCCCCTCACCTTTGTGCAGCAATGCCACATGCTCCGAGGTCAGGGCGGTAACTGATTTCTCCACTAAAGGAAGGTAGATTTTGAAAGTGGTCCCCAGGCCCAGCTCGCTGTAGACGGAAATGTGGCCCCGGCTCTGTTTCACAATCCCGTAAACCGTCGCCAGGCCAAGCCCGGTGCCCTGGCCGGGTCCCTTGGTGGTGAAAAAAGGTTCGAAGATGTGCCCGATGAGGTCTTTGCCCATGCCGGACCCGGTGTCGGTCACCGCGATCAACACGAACGGCCCCGGGGTCACTTCCGGATGGGTCGCAGCATACGCGGCATCCAGCTGGGCGGTTTGCGTCTCGATGATCAGCTTGCCGCCTTTCGGCATCGCGTCGCGTGCATTCACCGCCAGGTTCATCACCACTTGTTCGAGCTGGCCAGGATCGGCCTGCACCCGTCCGATCGGGTCGGAAAAATTGGTCAGCAGTTCGATGTCTTCTCCGATGAGCACGCGCAGCATTTTCGCCATGTTGCGCACGCTCTGGTTCGGATCCAGGACCTGTGGCTCAAGCACTTGCTTGCGGCTGAAGGCCAGCAACTGGCGAGTCAAGCCGCTGGCTCTGTCCCCGGCCTGCTTGATTTCTTCCAGGTAGGGTCGCGACTCCGAGGTGGCCGAGTCGAGCAGAATATCGCTATACCCCTTGATGATCATGACCAGGTTGTTGAAGTCGTGCGCCACCCCGCCCGCCAGCTTTCCCACGGCTTCCAATCGAGCTGCCCGCACCAGACCTTCTCGAGATTGCCGGAGGCCTTTTCGCATTTCTTCAAATGAGCGCGTCAGGTCAGCGACTTCGTCCGCTCCACGAACCGGGATCTGTACTTCGAAATCGCCCTTCTCCAACAGCCGGGCGCTGAATGCCAGACTCTCCAGGGGCCGGGTAATTTGGCGCGATATGACGAAGGCAATAAAAGCTCCCATCATCACAGCCACTGCTCCCAGACTCAACAGCTTGCGATTCAGTGAACGTAAAAAGCTGGTCGCCTGATCATAGGATTGCAGCGAGTAGAGCCGCACCGGGTGGTCACCGGGAAGCTCCGCAAAATTCGCCAGGTAGCGCTCGCCGCCGAGGTTCATTTCCTGAATCGGCTGGGATGTGGCCGGCCCCCGCGGAAGCGCTGCTTCGAAGTCTCTCCACTCGCTCGCGGGAAGAGAACTCAACATCACCGATCCCTCGCGCTCAAAAGTGAACGCCGAGCTTCCGAAAGCATCCCCACCAACGAGGGTTGGGGAGGAGACCTCGCGGCCCAACGCGATCCGGCCTAATGCGCGCTGCTGGGGCTTTGCTCCGGCCACGATCGGGGCGAAGCTGACATCGTAAAGGTGTCCTCCTGCCCACCACCAATCCTGGTTGCCGGTTGAATTCCGCAGCAAGCGTTCCACGTCGGAGGCAGGCACATCATTCGTCTTGGAATGAAAACCCAGCATAATTCCACTGCCGCTCTCCAGAATCAATAGATCGGCGCGGCTGGTCTGGAGAATGGATTCCGAGCCGTCTTGCACCGTCGGCCCGTCATTGGTGGACATGAGAGCTTTCAAACTCGGCTGGTCGGCTATCAGGGAAGCGCTTTGCTGCGCCTGCTCGCGCCGCGCCTGCTCAATTCCCGTGTAGACGGCGGACTGAGCCCGGAGGGTGGAAAGCAGATCTTCGCGGACGTGGCTTCGCATTTGCGCCTGGACCAGCGCCAGCACGGCCGCGGTCAACAGGAAGACAACCGCCAGCATCGCCACCAGGAGCTTCGTCCGGAGATGTTTAAACCAATGCCTGAACACAATCCTAGGGCGAGCTTACTGAACCCCATTTGGCGCAGCTAGTAACTCTAGTAACCTCGCGCCAAGTGCCATGCCAACGATAGAATCAGGCAGATCACTTCTCTTTGGGCCCGGTTATCCGATTGTTTTGTCGGCTGTGGTGTGAAAACATTAAGGCCATAATCCCGTCTTTATACATCTAAATTAAGTAAGTAAGTTTGGAGGGAGCGGCTACCAGCACATGGAACCCATTGCCATCAACATGGTGATCGTGCCGGGAGTCGTGGCCCTGCTGCTTTTCCTCGTATTTACCTACCTCTACGAGCAGAGCCGCCAGGCCTACTTTCGCGCCTGGCAGATCGCCTGGGCGGCCTACACCCTTCACTTTGCCGCCGATACCTGGGGCCATTTGCGCGGATTCACCCCGGCAACCTTCCTCGCGTCTTCCTTGTTGCTGGCGGTCATGGCGCTTTGCATCCTGGTTTCGACGCGTCTGATGAAGCGGCCCACCGGGTCTGAACCGAAGCAAAGATTCCGCCTCCGTTGGTATGAGATCGCTGTCGGTCTGGCCGGTGCGGGACTCGCTTTCTGGAACCTGCGTGCACACCTGACAGGGGGCGCGCTCCACCCGGAAATAACCCTCAGTTCGCCGTTCCGGATGGAAGTTGGTTTGGCGGCAGTGCTCCTGTATTGTTCCGGATATTTCTACCTCCGTGGACACCGCAAGAATTCGCTGGCCCTGCGGCTTCTGGCTTTGTCGCTGGCGTTCTGGGCGTTCCTGATCGCATCGGGCCCATTCCATAACACCTTTATCGAGATTTTCGGGGTGACTGGCGACTTGCTGGGTCCCTTGCCGCAAATGGTGCTGGGCATTGCCATGGTGATGGTGCTGTTTGAAAACGAGCGCAATGCGGTGCAGGAGAACGCTCTGGCGTTTTCCACGCTGGGCGTGGATCCCCGCCGCCTGCTCTCGGCCGCCGACCTGGCTCCCAGCATGCAAAATATTCTCGACCGCCTGGTCGCGCCGCTGCCCACGGATCGCGCCGTGATTTGCCTGACCGAACGCTGGCGGGCAGTTCTGCCTTCCGTGCAGCGCGGGTTCTCCGCTGACTTCGTGGAAAAGTTGGAAAAAACCGGCGCCGGAGAATATGTCTGTGAACTTGCCTACCGGCGCGGCGGCTTTGTCACGTTTCAGAATGTGCCGGACATGGCGGAGCCACTGCCTGCTTTTCCGGGCGGGAAGTTTGAGCAATTCCGCCGTCTGCTGGCCGAGGAAAACATCCGCAACGTGACCGCCGTCAGCTTGCAGACCCGGGAACATAATTTCGGAGTGGTGCTGTTCCCCCATGCCGATCGCCGCATTTTCGGGTCTTCAAATTTGCGGCTGCTCATCGGACTTTCGCTGCAAATCGGGCTCACGCTGGAAAATTACGTGATCATGCACGACGCCCAGCGGCGCACCAAGGAATATGAACTACTCACCCAGATCGGCCAGGTGATCAGCTCCCGGCTCGATCAGGATGAAATCCTGCTGGCGATTCAGGAAGAACTGGGACGCATCTTCAACACCGACGAGTTTTATGTCGCTTTCGAGGAAGGCGACAACATCCACTTTGAACTCGAAGTGGAACAGGGCAAGGTTCTCCCCAAGCGCTCGCGCAAGGTCATGAACGGATTGACGGAATACATTCTCCGCACCGGCCAGCCGCTGTTGATTCGCTCCGAATTGGAGAAAGTCCGGGAGCGCATTGGCGTCACCTACGTTCCGCCGCGGCCGGGCAAGTGCTTCTGCGGAGTGCCCATCCTGTTTGGCGGCAAGCCTGCCGGGGTGATGGCGGTGCTGAGCACGGAGCGCGAGTTCGCCTTCGAGCAGCGCGATTTGGAAGTTTTACAGACCGCGGCCGGACAGGTTTCCGTGGCGGTGGAAAACGCCCGCCTGTTCGCTGAAGAGCAGCGCCGCTCCCGGCAGTTGGGCTTCCTCAACAGCATCTCCAAGACTGCCATCTCCAGTGAGGACGGCGAACAGATGCTGGCGGAAATCGTCGGCCACATTCAGAGAAACTTTCGCTTCGACCACATCGGCATCGGCATCCTCGACTACGGCACCAAGGAGATTGAAATCAAGGCCGAAGCCGGCACCACCGCCAAAGCTCTGGGCAAACGCATTCCGCTCGGGGTGGGCATTGTCGGGAGGGTCGCGAGGACCGGCGAAAATGCCCTGGTCCAGGGTAGCAACGAAGGACAAGTGCAAGGCGTGCTGCCGGAATCCCGCGCCGTGCTCTGCATTCCGATTACTTATGGCGACACTCTACTGGGTGTGCTCAACGTAGAGAGCCAGAATGAGGACGCGTTCACTCCGCAGGATGTGCTCATCATGAACACTCTGGCCGATCTGCTGGCCACCGCCCTGCACAACTCTTTCGTGTTTCAGAAACTACAGCAACAATCTATTACCGACGGCCTCACCGGCATCAAGACCCGGCGTTTCTTCTGGGAAGCCGCATCTTCCGAATGGAGACGAGCTTCGCGTTCCGGGCGGCCATTCTCGGTCGTTCTGATTGATCTCGACAAGTTCAAGGAAGTGAATGACGGTCTCGGCCATCTCGAGGGCGATCTGGTGTTGGCCCGCGTGGGACGCTTGCTCGAGCAGAAATGCCGGCAGTCCAACGTGGTGGCACGTTACGGTGGCGACGAATTCATCATCCTCATGCCCGAAACCAGCGTCGAGCAGGCCCTGGCCCTGGCCGAGCGTCTGCGCCATTGGATGGCTACCGATCCCATGTTGAGCGAACACAAAATCACCGGCAGCTTCGGCGTGGCCAGCTTTCCGCTGCACGGGTTCTCCGCGGAAGACATTATTCGCATCGCCGATGCCGGCATGTACGTTTCCAAGCGCGCCGGGGGAGACCGGGTCTCGATCGCCGAGGAATTCGCCCAGAATGAAGCCGGCACCGGACAGCGGCAACAGATCTCCGGCTACATTGAAGGCTTCCTGCAACGCCAGCACACTGGCCCCGAGCATCTGGAAGAACTGGTCACCACGCTCAAGAAACTGTGCGGCGGCGAGGGCAAGTGCAACGTTCAGTTATTGCGGGAATCGATTGAATCGTTGACTCAGACCGCCGAACTGCGCGAGTTGAACGGTCCCGGCCACGGCGAAAAGGTCGCCCACTATTCCGAAGTGATTGCTCGTGCCCTTGGCCTGCCCGCCGAAGACGTGGCCAGCCTGATTTTCGCGGCCCGTGTCCACGATGTGGGGAAAATCTTTGTGCCCGAGCGCATTCTCAGCAAAGCCGGACCGCTCAGCGAAGATGAATTCTCTCTGGTGAAAATGCACGCCCACGTGGGCGCGGAAATTGTCAGGACCATTCCCGGCAGCGAGAAGCTGCAAAAAGCCATCGAATGCCACCACGAAGCTTTCGACGGTTCGGGTTATCCTGCCGGCTTGCGCGGCGAAGAAATCCCGCTGTGGGCGCGAATCCTGTCGATCGCAGACGCATACGCCAACATGACCACCGAGCGTTCCTTCGCCTTCGCCAAGAACAGCGACCAGGCCCTGGCCGAATTGGGCAAGCTGAGCGGCATCCGCTATGACGGCATGCTGGTGCGCATCCTGCTGCGCGAGACCAAAGCCGAGAAGACGTCGAGTATGGGGAACTGAAGCGGATGATTTTGATTTTGGGTGGAGCAGCGCTTCCCATCGCTACTTTAAAAGGTTGCTATAGGTCCTGACGCAGCACCCATCCACTTGCAACCGCGATCCAAACCCTCCAAACTAAATGCATGAATCTTTCCCTCTCCGGCAAAGTTGCTCTCATCACCGGCGGATCGCGCGGCATTGGCGCGGCCACCGTCCGCATGTTTGTGGGCGCTGGCGCGCGCGTCCTGTTCAATTACGAAAAGGCCAAAGCGGCGTCTGAAAAACTGGTCGAAGAACTCGGGGCGGATCGTTGCGCCGCTGTCGCCTGCAATCTTTCGGGCACTGGGACGGCTCAGGAACTGGTTGCCGCGACACTAAGCCGCTTCGGACGCCTCGATATTCTTGTGGTAAATCACGGCGTCTGGCCGCCCCAGGACGCCCCCATTGACCAGATGTCCGATGCGCAATGGAGCAGCACTATGGCCATTAATCTCGACAGCGTTTTCGCGCTCGTCAAATATTCCGTCGCACAAATGAAAAAGCAGGGAAAGCTCCGGCGCAGCCGCTGGCCATATCGTCCTCGTCAGCTCGACCGCCGGACAGCGCGGTGAAGCCTTCCACTGCGATTACGCGGCCAGCAAGGGCGCACTCATCAGCATGGTCAAGGGACTTTCCACCGAACTCGCCGGAGATGGAATCTACGTAAATTGCGTGGCTCCCGGCTGGGTGGCCACCGATATGTCGGCTCCTGCCCTGAATGATCCCAAGACTCGGGACATAGTTTTCGGCAAGATTCCTCTTGGCCGCGTGGGCACGCCGGAGGAAATCGCCGCGCCGATCTTGTTTCTCTGCACCCCTCATGCCGGATTCATCACCGGAGAAATCTTCAATGTGAATGGGGGGGCGGTGCTGGTTGGGTAAGTGTTTCACTTCACCCCGCCCTGTGCGAGCTACAATTGCTTTTCGCCGCATCTAACTAGTGGAAAGCCAATGAGTCATACGAAACCGCAGAAAGCGGAAAGAGCTTTAGCATGAGCAAACGACTCTCGCTTCTCTATCTGGTTTGTATGACGCTTGTTGGTATCGGCTTTGCGATGGACTTGTATTCTCATCAAACTTTAAAAAACGCCTTTTGTGATGTTCTGCATCTTGCTCGGCGTCATAGCTGGGGTTATTAATTTTCGGAAAGCAAAGTAGCCCACCAAAACATGAAACATCCGGCCCTTCTTATTCTGGTAACCTTAATCGCGTCCGGCATGCTAGGACAGACGGCGGCTCCGCCCGGCACAATGCCAGCCACCAGCTCGAACCCAGCCATTCCTCCCGACCACGAGAGCGAACGCAAAGCCAAGGCCTTGCTCGATCAGATGATCGAAGCCTTAGGCGGCCAGGCGTATTTGAATATTCAGGATATCTCCCAGGAGGGCCGCGGTTACACCTTCCATCTCGGCCGTCCCAATAGCTACGGAACCGTTTTCTGGCGCTTCTACAAGTTTCCCGACAAAGACCGCATGGAACTGACCAAACAGCGCGACGTGGTTGAGATCTTTAGCGGCGACAAAGGAGCGGAAATCACCTACAAGGGCAATCGCCCCGCCGAAGACAAGGAACTGGCCGACTACCTTCGCCGCCGCCATTACTCGCTCGATTGGGTGATTCGCAAATGGCTGAACGAACCGGGGATTGCGCTCTTCTATGACGGCCCCACCGTCGCCGATCAGAAGGCGGTCGAGCAGGTCACCATCATGAACGCGCACAACGAGGCGGTCGTTCTCTTTATCGACTCCCTGACCCACCTGCCGGTCAAGAAGACCTTCACCTGGCGCGATCCCACCGACAAGCAACGCAATGTCGAGGACGAAGTCTGGGACAACTACCGGCTGGTGCAGGGCCTGATGACCCCCTTCAGCATTACCCGCTACTACAACGGAGACATGTCGAACCAGCGCTTCCTCACCAACGTCAGCTACAACAACGGTGTCGGCGATTCCTTGTTCGACACCACCGTGAAGGACCTTCCCCGTCAAAAGGAATCTCGGAAGTGAATGGCCGATCGGATGCGCCCACCTTTGTAAATTCTTGTAAAGTATTGATATAAATGATGATCTTAGCCATGCTCTCAGGCGATTGAGCCACGCAGTGTGGCTGATTTACCACAGCCGGAATTCTCCACGGGCTAGTAAGCTCAAGGCTCAGAACACTCATCCAACTGAGATTTGAAGCAAGAACAGACAATTCGTTCCGCCGTGGAATGCTCCGGCGTAGGCCTGCACAGCGGCGCGCCGGTCAAGCTGCGCATCCTGCCCGCTCCGGCCGGCTCAGGCATTGTTTTTCGACGGGTCGACCTGGAAGGCTTCGAGGTGGAGGCAATCAGCCGTAACGTCGCCCGCGTCAGCTACGCCACCAGTCTGATGAAGCGGGGCGTTCTGATCTCCACCACCGAGCACCTGCTTTCGGCTTTTATTGGAACCGGGATCGACAACGCCATCGTCGAGCTCGACAACCTCGAACTGCCCATTCTCGATGGCAGCGCGCAGCCTTTCGTGGACCTCATTCACCACGTGGGCATCCGCCAGCAGCGCCGGGGACGCACCTACCTCCGCATTCGCCGCGAACTGGAATTGCGCGAGGGCAACAAATTCATCGCCGTGTATCCGGCGGAGAGTTATTCGGTTTCCTACACCATCAATTTCCCTCATCCGCTGATCGGGAAGGAAACCTTCTCGGTGGATCTTTCCGACGGGAACTATCTTTCCGAAATCGCGCCCGCCCGCACTTTCGGCTTTCTGCACGAGGCGGAAGCCATGCGGCAGCAGGGCTTGATCCGTGGCGCTTCGCCTGAAAATGCCATCGTGCTGACCCGCGACGGCCTGATGAACCCGCCCTTGCGATTTGCCGACGAATTCGTGCGCCATAAAGTCCTCGACCTCATCGGAGACCTGGCGTTGTTAGGAAGGCAGATTTTGGGTAACGTCGTCGCCGACCGCGCCGGCCATGCCATGCATACCGCCCTGGTCTCCCGCCTGCTGCGTGACCGCACTCTTTGGGAAGAAACCACAATCGAAGAAGAAGACTCTCATCCTAACCCGCTGATCTTGCACGCTTCTGCCGCGCACGCTCTCTGATGTTTCTCCCGTAGAGACGTGGCTTGCCACGTCTAGGGCAGCGCCAAACTCTCGACATTTATTCCCAGCCGCGCAGCGACGAGGAATCTGTTTTCCGCCGGTGCACAGGAGAAGCAGATTTCTCGCTGCGATCGAAAGAACAGGGGGCTGGGTTCGCGGGCGAAAAAGAGACGTGGCAAGCCACGTCTCTACAGGGAATTTCAGTCCGCAGCTTGCGGGATTTGGTCGTCCGGATTGGTGTCGAGGAACGACCCCTGGGCGATCAGTCTTTCCAATTCCGCCCGGGCATGGGCGGTCAACTGCGCGGCATAGTCTTTCGCTGACTGCTGGCGCTCGGGATCCAACGGAGCCACCCGCAGAGCCAGCAAGGGCGCATCCGCTTCGAGCATTCTCACCAGCCGTTGCACACGATCAATCTTGCTATGGATAGGAAGCATCAGACCTCTACCTGAAAGTATGGATTTTCTTTAAGGTTGCGGGTAAAGCGAAGCAGCGGCAAGTCTCAAGCTGGATACCCGGGACACATGTTGCCGGGCCGGAAGTTCACGGCTTAGTTTTTTCGCTGGAAACTTGCGGCGAGAAACTGGACACTACGGCGTGCACAAAGTCGTCTATCTTTCCCTGGGTTCGAATGTCGGGGACCGGGCTGCCCATCTGAAATCAGCGATTGACCGTCTACGCGGGTTCGGCGAGGTGGTTGCTGTGTCGGCGTTCTATGAAACCGAGCCGGTCGAATTCGTCGCTCAACCCTGGTTTCTGAACTGCGTTGTCAAACTGAATACGGAAAAAATGCCCAAACAACTGCTCGCCGGGATTCTCAATCTGGAGCGTGAAATGGGCCGGCAGCGAAAACAGAAAAAAGGCCCGCGCTCGATTGACATTGACATTCTTTTGTTTGGAACTTCGATCATCAATTTGTCGGGGCTCACAATTCCGCACCCGGGCATGCCGGATCGCCGCTTTGTGCTCGAACCGCTCGCCGAAATCGCGCCCGAAGTCCGCCATCCCGCGCTCAAGCGGACCATCCGCGAACTGCTGGAAGAATTGCCGGTGGGACAAGTGGTGAAAAAAGCCTCTAGCTCTTAGCTTCTAGCTAGCCACAGCAACGTGATTCAGCTAGAAGCTAGCAGCTAGTAGCTGCTTTCAAGGCACAATAATCCGGCTGCCCACTTCTTCTTCCGCCGCAATGCCCGAGGGATTTTCCGGAAACTGGGCGAACAGAAAATCCACGAAGCCTCCCGCCTTGGGCCGTCCCGAGGTGCGCCCATGCGCCATCCTCACCAGAAACACGAGGGCGCGCAGCACGTCGGAATCGCGTAATCGTGTCTGGCCGGTGTGTTTCTGCTCGGCCTCGCGATACTCCTGCGCCATTTTCTGTAGCTGGGCCGCAACCGCTTGCTGGCCCAAATGAGCGCTGGGAGTCTCATAATGCAGTCCCGAGTTCGCCAGTGTCTCGTAGGTCTTTGCCAGAGACGTAAGCGCCGCAATAAGATCAGAATCTTTCAGGTTGCGATCGGCCTTTGCACTCTTCGCCAGCGCAAAGCTCAGCCCTAATAACAAATGTTCCTGCTGATAAAGAAACTGTTCTCCGATTTCCACCTGCGGGAATAGCGCCGCCTGGTCCAAATCCTGCAAGGGACGCGGCTTCTCGTGCTCCCGCGCCTGCCGCAGATAAACACACTCACTGGGACAATCCAGCGTGACTTCACGCTGTTCGCCACAACATTGCGGACAAATGCGCCCATGCACAGCCGGACAAAAGCGTTTCTCTTTTCTCTTCTCGCAAATCGCACAACTCACAGACGCGTCTCCTGCCCAAGCTAGTAGCTAGAAGCTAAACTTTTACTGCGGACAAGCATTATGACATGCACTCGCGATCGCTCCGGCATAGCACAATTGGCCCGTTTCTAGCAGCACAAGATCAGAAAACAGCGGTTTTTGCTGCATTTTGAGGTTCCAAATCGAGAAAAACCGCATAAAATGCGGCTGAAATGCTTCTTTTCCACAGGATGCGGGTATAAGATGGCTTGCATCGCAGGAAAATTCATCAGTCAATTCAACGAGGAGGATTCATGGCATCAGGTTTGACCAAAACTCAGCTCGTCCGTCATCTGGCGGAGAAACTGGAAACCAACAACAAAACAGCAGCGGCATTTTTGGAGCACCTGGCCGATACGGCCATCAAGGAAACCAAGAAGAACGGTGTATTCGTCGTTCCCGGCATCGGCCGCCTGGTGAAGGCGCACCGCAAGGCCCGCATCGGACGCAATCCGCAGACCGGCGAGCCCATTCAGATCAAGGCCAAGACCGTCGTGAAGTTCCGCGTGGCCAAGGCTGCGAAGGATGCAATCGCGCCCAAGAAGCCGTAAGCGGTTTGTATTTCGGAAAAAGAAGGCCGGCTTGATAGCCGGCCTTTTTGTTTCTGCTTTTGGGTGGCGCAGTCGCTTCAGCGCTGCGATCTATGCATCCGCTCTTGTTCACGGGGCTTCAGCCCCAGAGGCGCCACCCTCACTTCCCATACTCATTCTTCACCACCGCTCCGCCCTTCATCACAAATTTCACATGCTCCAGCACGGTCACGTCCTGTAGCGGATCACCGTCCACAGCAATGATGTCGGCCCACGCACCTGCATCCAACGCGCCCACTTTCCCCGACCATCCCAGCAAATCCGCGGCATTAATGGTCGCTGCCTGAATGGATTGCAGCGGCGAAAGCCCCAGCTTCACCATCACCGCAAATTCATGCGCATTCAATCCATGGGGATAGACGGCCGCGTCCGTGCCAAACGCCACTTTCACTCCACTGGCAAACGCGTGAGCGATGTTCTTGCGAGCCGCCGGCATCACATCCTTCGCCTTGGCAAGAATCGATGGCGGGACGTGAAGTTGGGAAGCATTTTCCAGAAACCAGTCGCCCAGATATAACGTCGGCACCAGATAGGTTCCGTTCTTCTTCATTTCCGCTATGCCTGCGTCGTCGATGTAAGAGCCATGCTCAATCGAGTCCACGCCGGCTTCCGATGCCCACAAAATTCCCTGCGCTCCATGCGCATGCGCTGCAACTTTCCGTCCCAGGCGGTGCGCATCGGCAACAATGGCTTTCATTTCCTCCAGTGTGTATTGCGAGGCCTGCGGATTGTCACCCATCGAAAGCACGCCGCCGGTGGCGCAAATCTTGATCAAGTCCGCGCCATACTTGATGGTCTCGCGCACCTTGTGCTGCACTGCCGCAATACCGTCCGCGACTCCTTCGGCGCTGGAGTGATACTCGTAGGCCAGCAAATCGTTATCGCAGTGACCACCAGTAATCCCTAGTGGCGGTCCGCTCACCAGCATGCGCGGCCCCGGGACATCCCCGGCATTGATGGCATCACGCAGCGCCACATCGGTGTAGCCGCTCGCGCCGACATTGCGCACCGTAGTAAATCCGGCCAGCAGCGTGGTCCGCGCATTCTTGGCGCCGGTCAAGGCCTCGCGCGGAACGCTGATCGCCAGGCTTTCGTAGCCAACATCTTTGGGATCGCCGGTCAAATGCGTGTGAGCGTCGATCAACCCGGGCAACACCGTGGCATTGGAAAGATCGATCACCTGGTCAGATGCGGAAGTCTTCACCTCGCCCGCGGGCCCAACACTGACAATCTTGTCTCCCTCAATAACAATCGCTTGTCCGGAAAGTGTTTTTCCGCTTTTCACATCGAGCAGATGACCAGCTTTCACGATCGTCCGCGGGGAAGATTGTCCGTAGCTCGGGGCTGCCACGAAAAACACAGCAAGAACTGAAATCAATAATTGCGTCGCAACTCTTTTCATCATTGGATCGATTCCTCGAGATTAGGTTTTATTCTTGTTGCAAAAAACCTTATTATTTCTTCTTGCGCTCCGGCTTTTCCGGCGGCGGCGCAACTTCTTTGACGTCGTTCTTGAATACGCCGCCGTTTTTCATCACAAACTGCACATTCGATAAAGCTTTGATGTCACTGAGAGGATCGTCATTCACGGCAACCATGTCCGCAAACGCCCCCGGCGCCACCACGCCGATTTGACCTTGCATGTCGAGCATTTGTGCCGCCCGCGAAGTTGCGCTCTTGATCGCATCCATCGGCGGCATGCCGAGCTTCACCATAATCGGAAACTCCTGTGCGATCGATTCCGTCCAGGGAATGCCGCCCATGTCGGTTCCGAAAACAATTTTCACTCCCGCCCTCAACGCCTTCTGGAAGGAAACGGCATGCAACGAGGCGCGCAAACGGTCACGCTGCCCTTCCGGCGTATCGGCCGGAGCCCAGTCAGCGTAATAAACCGCCAGCGTCGGGACAAACCAGGTGCCCTGCTTCACCATCTGCGCGATGTCTTCGTCGTGCAGGTCAAGCCCGTGCTCGATGGAATCGCAACCACCGTCGAGCGCGCGGCGCAAACCGATTCCCCCGTAGACATGGCACGCGACTTTCTTTCCCCAGCCATGCGTCTCATCAACAATCGCCTTGATTTCTTCCAGCGTGAGCGTAGGCTGCGAGACCAGTTCGCCATTCTTGCCGACCCACGACCGGAACGTCATGTACACCTTGATCCAGTCCGCGCCGTTGTTGAGTTGTTCGCGCGCCGCCTTCCGCGCCTCGACCGGCCCGTCGATGAGCTGTGCGCCTTTGGGCATATCCAACTCGGGAGCGTAGCCGGTGAGCGAATAACCGCCGGTCGTCGAAATCGCGCGCGTAACCACAAACAACCGCGGCCCGGGGATGTAGCCGCCTTCAATCGCCATCTTGATGCCCACGTCGCCGTAGCCTGCACCCTCGGTTTCGAGATCGCGCAGCGTGGTGAATCCCTGTTCCAGCGCACGGCGTACCGCAACCGTGGCCCGCGCTGCGCGCAACGAAAGCGGATATCTCAGAATGTTGGCGTCGTAACCTCCCTGCGCGGGGTCTTCTCCCTGGAGAAAAATATGGGTGTGGGAATCGATGAGCCCGGGCAGCACTGTGGCCTTGGAAAGATCAATGACCGCCGCGCCCGCGGGAATTTTCGCACTCGCATCCGAGACGCTTTCAATGCGATTGCCGCGCACCACAATGACTACGTTGTGGCGGGCCGTGTCAGACTTGCCGTCAATCAACGTTCCCGCGCGGATCACCGTAACCGGCGATGCGGGGGCTGGGGTATTTTGCTGTGCCGAAGCGCCCAGACAGACCATCACGAGAAAAAGCGCAACGTATTGCAGGGATCTCATTTTCATACTCCTGAGTGCCAGTCTGACTCTAGGGAATTCGGCCAGAACTTCGGGGACATTAGGTTCGTATCAGGGCACGGCTTCCCAGCCGTGCCAAATTAGTCACGCAATGAAAAGGCTTTAGCCGCTGCGTCCACAACGCGATACGCAGGCGCTGAAGCGCGTTTCTCTAACTCGATCGCTTAGCGGCATGCCTGAAGGCGATGCCCTGATACAAACCATCCCGATACAAACCAGAGATTCAGAGATTCTACTACCGCGCTACGATCACCGCATCGGCTTCAATTTCCACCAGAATTTCCGGCGAAATCAGCGCCTTCACCTCGACCATGCTGGTTGCTGGACGAATGTCGCGGAAGAATTCTCCATGCGCTTTACCGACCTTTTCCCACTCCGCGATGTTGGTCACGTACAGGCGCGTCCGCACCACATCTTTCATGCCGGCTCCGGCTTTCTTCAATGCGGACTCAATGTTCTTCAACGTCTGCACCGCCTGGGCATACACATCGCCGATGCCAACGATCTTGCCGTCCGGCCCGGTCGCAGTTGTCCCCGACACATGCACGTGATCTCCAACCTTCACCGCGCGCGAGTATCCCACGATGGGTTCCCACGCTGTCCCGCTGGAAATGTTTTGCCGTTCCATAATTTCTGCTCCCAATGAACTGCGAAGGATTTTAAACGTGTAATCAGCCGAATCAAATTTTTGCGTTGGCAGTCCGCCCTCGACTCTGCCAACCAAAAACCCCAAGAAACCTTCGTTTTCCACCGGGGTTTTAACTAAGTGCACGATCGGGCCATGCCCGGTACACGGAAGTCACTTGTGTTCCCGGACAGGCTGCGATATGTAATCAGCAAGGCTTGGTGGAATCCTGCTCCAGGTGCGGGTTTCCCGGAGGTGAGTTGCAAATGATACCGGAATCGCATCCGCTGCAACAGCTCTTCAAAGAACTGGTGGCGCGGCACTATGCCGAGCAGATTGGCATCCGCGATCCCCAGATCGTCGCCTACGTTGCCCACCTGCTGGTCGACTTTATTGAGGTCGATCAAATGTACAAGATCCGCAACTCCGACGGAAAGCCGCTGACCGACGTCGGCGAAATGCTGGTCGAGTCCGACCCCGTGTACGGCCCCGCGCCTTCTTTCGATCGCGAACGCCAGGTCCGTAAGCACATTGGCGACTACACGCTGTTTTTTGCCGGCATGTTTCCCGAAAGCATCAACCACTTCCGCCTGCGCCGTCAGCGGGTGGAAAATTTTGTGGAATGGGTAAAAGCCGGCAAGGAAAGCTACTACATCGTCTCCAAGTTCGAGCACTTCGAATACACCAAGGTCGCGCCGCTGTTCGCCAGTTTGTCGAACCATTTCGAGCAGTGCGTCTACGGCCTCAACATGGTGAAAAACGATTTGCTGGAAATGCAGCACCCGATCGTACGCCGGGTCAACGACATCCTGATGTAGCTTGATGTCTGGCCCTACGCCTTCCGGTAAAAACTCAACGCCGCATCTCCCTGTTCCAATTTTCGGTAGCGCCGCAGGGTTCCAAACTCTTCTCCCGGATCAAACCGCTTTTCGTGTTCCGCGATGACCACGCTCTCCGCTTTCACCACACTGGATTTCGACAGCGCTTCCAGCGTGTGCTGGTAAGCCTCCGACAACCGATAAGGCGGATCGAGAAATACAAAGCCGGCGGTTACTTTTTGCGTCTCCAGACCGCGCAGCGCGAACACCGCTCCCTGCTTCAATATCTGGAAACCGTTCTCCACCCCCAAACTCTCAAGATTCTCCCGAATGAGCGCGGCCACCCGCGGCGCCGGTTCCGCGAAGTACACCATACCGGCTCCCCGGCTCAGCGCCTCGATCCCCACCGCCCCGGTACCCGCGAACAAGTCCACCCACACCGTGCCTTCGAGCGCCTCCGGATTCCCCGCAGTCAGCACATTGAAAAGCGTCTCCCGCAAACGGTCCGCCGTAGGACGAACATCCAGCCCGCGCAGCGACTGCAAAGCACGACTCCGGTATTTTCCCGCGATGACCCGCATATTGAGTTTTTGGGTGGCGCAGCGCTTCAGCGCTGCGATAAAAGGTTTTATGGATTATTACGCGCTTCAGCGCCTAAGGCCATTGAAAATAACCGGTCCCGGCTTCCACACGGTGTTAATCCCTTCGATTGCCGCAAATCTGGCGATCCGCGATACGCCTCAGCCTCTAACTATATAGAATGGTCTTAGCGGCAGAACAGGCACGTTCCTGATGAGAAACTGGTCCATACCGGCGGGGCGCATCTTCGGAATCGAACTCCGCATCCACCTGACATTTGTCTTCCTGTTGTTCTTTGTGGTGCTGACGGAATCGGCGTCCCATACCACCGTAAGCCCGCCCCGCAGCCTGGGACTGGTCGCCATCATTTTCGCCTGCGTGGTGCTTCACGAATTCGGCCACGCCCTGGTCGGCCAGCATGCCGGCATTCCCATCAAAGCCGTGGTCCTGCTGCCCATCGGCGGCATCACGCTGCTCGATGAAACCCAGCAACCAATCGAATCCGGCGAGCAAACCTGGAAGCGCGACATTCGCATCGCCCTGGCCGGCCCGCTGGTCAACTTGCTGATTGCGGCGGTGGCGGCGGCCATTTTGCTGGAGGCCGCTCCCCAGGTCCAGCTCTGGGCGCATCCTTACGTCTATTCCGGAAACCTGCCGCGCAGCCTGGTGTGGGCCAATGTGTGGTTGGCCGCATTCAATCTGCTGCCTGCTTATCCCATGGACGGCGGCCGCGTTCTCCGTGCCTTGTTCAGCCGCCACATGGACCCGGTGCGGGCCACGCGCCGCGCGGTTTCCATTGGCAACAGCCTCGCCACGGTGCTCATTCTGGCCGGAATGTTGCAGTACATGCAGTGGAACAACCCGGACGGCGCCTGGATTTCCCTGATCGGCTTCTTCCTGCTGATCGCCGCGCAACTGGAAGAACGCTCAGTGGTTTTTCAATCCGTGCTCGAGACCGTGCATCTTGAGGACGTCATGCTCACCGACTTTGCCACGCTCTCTCCCGCCGACACCCTGGAAGACGCACTGGAAAAGGCCGTCCACTCCTTGCAGGACGATTTCCCGGTCATCCGCGGCAGTGACATGGTGGGGGTAATTTCCAAACAGAAGATACTGCAAGCCCTGCGCGCCGAAGGCAACGGCTACGTGCAGGCCGTGATGAACCGCATTTTTGAAGTGGCCCAGAAGAAGGAATCGCTGGCCTCGGCCTTCCGCAAACTCACCGCCCGCAACCTGAGCATTATTCCCGTGGTGGAAGACCAGAAGCTGGTGGGCATCGTCACCCTGCAAAATCTCATGCACTCCATGGCCCTGCTGGCCGAGAGCCGCAAGCTCCGCAAACAAGCGCTCAACTCCTGAATTGTGTTTTCTCTGCGTGCTTTGCGATCTCGGCGATTCAAGCTCTTGCCTGCCCCTAGAACCGGATCACCACCCCAACCGACGGTTCCGCCATCTGTCCCAATGCCCCGGTAAACAAAGCCGGATTCTTAAAATCCGGCACTCGATAAATAAGCCCGCGGTATTGCAGGCGCACCGCCACGTGGGGAACTACGCGATAGTCCACTCCTCCACCATAGATAAACCCCAGTTCGCTCTGCGACACCGCCGCCACCGGCACCTGGTAAGTATTGATGTAGGTATTTCCAGGTTTGAAACCCAGCCGGCCGAGTCCGCCCAGCACAAAAGGTTCAAACTTCCAGATCTGCACCGGATTGTAAACATAGGCCGCGCCGAACTCACTGGCCGCCGATCGAATGCGGTAAATGTCGGAGCCCACGGTGAAGATCTGGGAGTCATAGGTGTGACTGTAATTCGCTTCGATGGAGTGCTTGGCATTGAACCTGACCCGAAACGAAATCAGCGGTCCCGCGGAATTGGTTGGGTCAAGAATGATTCCATGGCCCGAGGACTGCCGGGTGAATACACCAGCTCCGCCAATGCTTACGTCGAAGTGGCCGTCCTCCTGCGCCAACCCGGCAGCGGTCAATAAAAGCAGTACCGCAACTGCCATCCCTGCTCGTTTAAGCATCCGGTGCTTCTCCTTGATGTCCCGTTTGGAATGTCTTCCCATGTTAGATGCAGGAAGTTAGTAGGCTACCGACTAGAGTCTTTTTTCGCCACGGATTTTCGCGGATCTTCGCGGATTTTTCTTTGATTTATTCTGATCCGCGAGAATCCCCGCAAATCCGTGGCCAGCTTTCAAAATAGCTGAATGGCTTTGGCCTCCGACACGGCAGGCACTTTCCTAAGCTCCACCAGCACCGCCTCCGGTACGGAGCTATCCACGTGTACCACGGCAATGGCTTCCCGGGGGACACCCGGTTTCACTTCGCCCGCGCGGCGTCCCAGCGAGAAATTGGCAATGTTGATCCCGTGCTGCCCCAGGATGGTACCCAGTTTCCCGATCACGCCCGGCACGTCCTGGTTGCGGAGAAAAACCAGGTCGCGCTCCAGCGGAGCTTCCACATCAATACCATCCACTTGCAGCAAGCGCGGCGCTTCTTCCCGCAACACTGCGCCCTTGACCACATGCTCTTCCTTCGCGGTTTTGACCAGGATCGAAAGCACGCTCCCCGAACCACCTTTCGGGGCTTTGGGTTTTCGGGTCTCCTGAATGCGCAAGCCGCGGGCGGACGCGATGGTTCCGGCATTCACCAGGTTCGCTTTTTCCTCCAGCGACTCGTTCAGAATCCCCTTGATCGCCGCATTGCGGATCAGTTCCGTTTTCCATTCCGCGATGTGACCGCTGTAGCTTAGGGAAATTTCTTCCAGCGTTCCTTGACTCACCTGCGCCAGGAATGATCCCAGCCTTTCCGCCAGCGCGATGTAGGGTTGCAGTTCTTCATACTCTTCCTGCGACACCGACGGTACGTTTACCGCGTTCTGGATGACTCCATGTTTCAGATACTCTTTCACCTGCATCGCGATCTGCTGCCCTACCGCTTCCTGGGCCTCGTTCGTGGAACCTGCGATGTGCGGCGTCAGGATGACGCTTTCCAATGCGGTGAACGGCGAATCTTTCAGGGGCTCTTTAGCGAAAACATCCAGCGCCGCTGCCGCCACATGTCCCGACTTCAACGCTTCCGCCAGGTCCGCCTCATTCACCAGCTCGCCCCGCGCACAGTTCACCAGCCGCACGCCCTTCTTCATTTTCTTCAACGATTCAGCATTGATCATGCCTGTGGTCTGCGGGGTGAGGCCAACGTGCAGCGTCAGGTAGTTGGCGACCGCATAAATTTCGTCCATGGTGGCCAGACGAATTCCCTGATCTTTCGCCACCGCCGCCGAAACGAACGGATCATGCCCCACCACTTCCATGCCAAACACCTTGGCCCGCTTGGCGACTTCCATGCCGATTTTTCCCAGGCCCACAATGCCCAGCGTTTTGCCGCGCAGCTCCGATCCTTGCAGCGATTTCTTGTCCCACTTGCCGGCGTGCATGGTTTCATTGGCGCGGCAGGTAAAGCGCGCCATGGCCAGCATCACTCCCAAAGTGTGTTCCGCCACCGCCACCGCGTTTCCCCCCGGCGTGTTCATCACCGCAATGCCTTTGCGGGTGGCCGCTTCCAGCTCAATGTTGTCCACGCCCACACCCGCCCGCCCGATCACCCGCAGTTTGGGAGCATGTTCCAGCAACGCGGCATCCACTTGTACTGCCGAGCGCACGATCAGCGCATCCGCGGTCTGCAAATGCTCCGCCAGCTTGCCATCGATCTGTTCCGGGGTAATGACCGTCCAGTGGGGCTCGCGCAATAAATCCACCGCCGAGGCCGACATTTTTTCAGCAACCACAATTTTCATGATGAATCAGTCCTTTGTTTTCCTTGTTTGATATTCGCAGACCGCAATCGGTGGAACTTACACGCTGGTTACAACAAGATTACTCCGCCCTGACAACTGCCTCTTGGCCGCTGCTTAGACTTTTTCCAGGCTTAATCAGTTCATGCCTGGAGGACAACCATGAAGCTCACTTCACTCATTCTGCTCACCATTCTGGCGGTCGGATGCGGCTACGGCACCAAAACCACTCCGGCGGGCTCGGCCCCTAATATTGCAACGCTCCTGCCCAACAACACCCCTGCCGGGGCACCTGCCTTCACCCTGACCGTGAACGGTACGAACTTCGGCACAAACTCGGTAGTCTATTTCAACGGCACGGCGCAAACTACGACTTTTGTCAGCGCCACTCAGGTCACGGCCATGGTGCCGGCAACCGCAGTCGCCAACGCCGGAATGATGCCCGTCTATGTTCGTGTGACGGTGACCGGCCCCTATGGTCCCAGCAGCCAGAATTCGAACACCGTGGACTTCACCGTAAACTGAAATGCTGTGAACCATGCCGGGTTGGCGCGATCACGCGCCAACTTCAAGAAGAACAGAGGCGGGCGATGGTTAAGTTTCGCCCGCACCGGACCACCGCAGATCGAGTCGCTGGACTATCCTTTCACTCCCGCGACTTCGCCAACTTTTTCCGCCTGCGCCCGGGCATAGACTTCCTGCGCCGCCTTGACTGCCGCTCCAAACTGCACTGGCTTGCCGGTCACTTTTGCCAGCACCTGCTCGAGCGCGGCAAGTATGCCGATGGTATCCAGGTAGTCGTAGTAGCCGATGTGCGCGATGCGGATCATCTTGCCCTTCATATCGCCTTGACCATTGGCCACCACGGCGGAAAAAGTCTCACGGAAATCCTTCACCATGGCGCTCGAATCCACTCCCGCCGGCGGTTCAATGGCAGTCAGCGCCGCGCCCGGAGACTTGGCGAACAAAGTTAGCCCCAGCGCCTTGGCTCCCGCCCGCGTCATTTCTGCGGCAAGTTCCGCGTTGTCCACCAGCGCCACGCGTCCGGCTGCCAGGTCGCCATCGCCCATCTGACGGATGAAATCCAAAGCCGCGCCCAGCGCAGCAATCAGCGAAGTCGCCGGGGTGTAGGAAGATTCGCCCTTGGCTGCCGCCTTGCGTTCCTTGCGGAAGTCAAAGTAGTAGCGGGGATTCTTGGCCGTCTCCATGCGCTTCCAGGCGCGATCACTCACAGCGCAGTAGGCAAGGCCGGGAGGAATCATCAAAGCTTTCTGCGAACCACCGATGATCACATCAATGCCCCAGCCGTCGACGTCCAGATGGGTTGTTCCCAATCCGGTGATGGCATCGACCACCAGCAAAACGTCGTCGCCCTTTTCGCGCACCAACTTGGCGATCCCTTTGATATCGTGGCGGGTACCGGTCGAGCTCTCATTGGCCTGTACGTACACGGCTTTCACATCGGGAGTCAGCTTCGCGCGCACTTCATCGAGCGAAAAAGTTTCGCCGTACGGCTTGTTGATCAATTCGATGGTGCAGCCAAAGGCTTTCGCCAGATCGCGCCAGCGTTCGCCAAACTTTCCGGCGGTCAGCACCAGCACTTTGTCTCCCGGCGAAGTCAGGTTGGAGATCGAGCCCTCCATCACCCCGGTTCCGGACGAAGCCACAATCAGCACATCGTTCTTGGTGCCAATGAAGTCCTTCATGTCGGCCAGCACGCGCGTGTACAGCGCGCGGAAGTCGGCGGTGCGGTGATGCATGGTGAATGCGGCCATGGCGGTCTGGGCAGCGGGAAGCAAAGGCGTGGGGCCCGGCGTAAAGAGACGATTCTTCAGCAACATATTAGGATTTTGTCCTTGTAGATTAAGAGTGAGTGCTCGGGGAAACGCCCTATTAGTTTATCGTGGAACCGCGTTTTTCGGGGGATGGGATGCCTGTGAATTCGTGTTAATTCCTTCCCGGCTTTGACGGCTCTGGCCGCGCCTGCGGCTATAATGTTGGAACTATGAGCCTTAGCGAACAGATCCAGAAAGACATCGTGGCCGCCATGAAGGCCCGCGAAGAACATCGGCTGTCCACGCTGCGCATGGTCAAGAGCGCGCTCAAGAACCGCGAAGTCGAGAAGATGGCGCCACTTGACGACAAAGAATCGCAGCAGATACTGACCACACTCATCAAACAGCGCAAAGAATCCGTCGAGCAGTTCACCAAAGGCGGCCGCCAGGAAATGGCCGACAAAGAAGCCGCCGAGATCAAGCTGATTGAAACTTATCTCCCCAAGGCCGCGGGGGAAGCGGAAATTATCGATGGAGTAAAAGCCGCCATCGCCGAAATGGGTTCTCCCACGATGAAAGACATGGGCACGGTGATGAAGAATGCCATGGCCCGCTTCAATGCCGCAGGGATGCGCGTCGATGGCAAGGTGGTTAGTGAAGCGGTGAAGAAAGAGCTGGCGGGAAAGTAGGTTTGTGTGGCGCGGACACTCTTGTCCGTGGCCTTTGATGTTGCTCTTCACCTAGCGGCTGTCACGAGACTAGCTGCTGTTCCTCACTGCAAGCCTTTCGCGGACAGGAGTGTCCGCGCCACACTAGTGTTTTCAAGGACTTATCTGTAAGTTATTGAAAACAGGTTCGGGACTAGCGCTTCAAGCCGGGAAGGCCCTTCTCTAGTGCATTCCAGAATGCCCGGCAATCGCACAGAATTGACTTATAGGCGCAGCTCGTGGTCTCGGACGAGCCAGAGGCTATCCCGAAGCCTGGCGTTGCTTAAATCGCCTGCAATCGAAAAGTTATCTTTTAGCTAATTTTAGACGCTGCCATTCCCGATAAGCTTCGCTCTTGGATATTCCCAGCTCTTTAGCGATTTTCTTCAGCGCGGCTTTTTCGTCCAGCTTCTCTTCGGACACGATTTGCCGCAGGCGTTCGTTAACCGTCAGGCGAGATGCAGACTGTTTGCTTTCATCAGCTTTGCCGATCAGCAAGGTGATCTCGCCTTTGATGTCGCCACGTGCGTTGAGCGTTCCCAGAATTTCTCCGGCACTTCCGCGCAGGAATTCTTCGTGGATCTTGGTGATTTCGCGGGCGATGACGATATGTCGTTCTGCGCCCAGTACTTCGACGATATCCGCGACCGCTTCTTTCACCCGATGCGGCGCTTCGTAGAAAGCTTGCGTATGCGATGAAGCCTTGATGCTCTCCAGCATTTGTTTTCGCTGGCCGCTTTTCGCGGGCAGGAAGCCGTTGAAACGAAACGAGTCCGTGGGCAGGCCGCTGGCCACCAATGCAGACAAAACTGCCGAAGCGCCGGGAATCGGGATAACTGTCACACCATGCTCGATCGCCAATGAAATCAGGCGGAAGCCGGGATCGGAGATGCCGGGCATGCCTGCGTCGGTGACAACGGCGATGCGCATGCCATTTTTTAAATCGCCGACAAGTTCTTGTGCCCGCTCGGCTTCGTTGTGTTCGTGATAGCTGGTGGTGCGAGTGGTGATGCCGTAATGATTGAGCAGCTTTTGCGTCTGCCGCGTGTCCTCGCAGGCGATCAGGTCGGCTTCTTTCAGAATGCGCAGGGCGCGCAGCGTGATGTCTTCCAGGTTGCCGATGGGCGTCGCCACCAGGTAGAGGCCGGGGGCAAGGGGCGGGCGCGCGTCGGAAGACATGGGGGAAAGTTTAGCAGCAGTCCTGTCATCCTGAGGCGGTGGGGTCCCTGGCAGCCGGGGACTCCCAACGAAGGATCTCTGCATTTTGCACGGGCCAGAGCAAATGCATGGGTCCTTCGTTCGCAAAGAACGCTCGCTCAGGATGACAATGGATGTGGGATCAGTGAGTGGCGGGAACTTACCGCGGCGCGTGGGTGTCCAATCTTCTCAGACACGCGCGTGCACGAGAGGAACAAATTTTATGGCTTTCTCCAATGCAGGCAGCAGTCCGTCCCGTCCGCAAATTAACGTTACGCCGTTGATTGATGTGCTGCTGGTGTTGATTCTTGTCTTCATGGTCATCGTATCGATGACCAATGAAAAAGGGCTGGAGGCGCTGATTCCGCAGCCGGCCCTGCCATTTAAGCTGCCCCTGCGAGAAGACATGATTGTGATTCAGGTGAAGTGGAACGGCGACAATCAGTCCTCGCTCAAGATTAATCAGGACAGCGTGAGGTGGGAAGACCTGCACAGCCGCTTACAGGAAATCTTTGCGGGGCGCGCGGATCGAGTGGCATTTGTGAAGGGAGACGGCGAGGTTGATTTTGAAGACGTCGCTAAGGCGATTGATATTGCGAGGCGCTCGGGAGTGGAGCGAGTGGGACTGGTCTCGAAGGAGCATTAATGTGATCCCAAAATGTCTTAGACCTGACGGTGTGTGGGTGCGGTAGGGGTCCTTCGACTCCGAATCAGCGTTCGCGAGCGAACGCTGATTCTGCGCTCAGGATGACATGGAGCTGAGAGATTCGGTGAGATGCCGGCAGCATGGGATGGGCCAACGACGAACAGCCAACGACCAACGGCTGCTTCTAAGAATTTCTGGCGCGGACTTTGATCCAGATTGGTGAGCCGATGAAGCCGAAGGCTTTGCGGATCTGGTTTTCGAGGAAGCGCTGGTAGGCGAAGTGTAGTTTTACTTTTCTGTCGGTGAAGAGAACGAAAGTTGGCGGGGAGACGCCGGCCTGGGTCACGTACAGAATTCTTACCTGCTGTTTGGCGGGGACAGAGGCGCGTTCGAAGTCCACGTATTTGAGGAAGCGGTTCATTTCGCCGGTGGTGACGCGCTTGGCGCGTTCGGCGGCGACTTTTTCGAGCATGGGAAAAATTTTGTCTGTGCCCACGCCCGTCGCGGCGGAGATGAACAGCACCGGCGCGTAGCTTAGAAATTTCACTTCATCGCGCAGGCGTTCTTCGTAGGCTTCGCGGTCGGCGGGACGCTTGCTGTCCTGCATGCGGGCGGCTTTCGACTGGCTCACCGCTTTCTTCTCGCCACTAATCACCAGGTCCCATTTGTTCACGATGATGATGACCGAGCGTCCGCTGTCGTGAGCGTAGCCGGCGATGGAAGCGTCGAGGCCGCTGACGCCTTCGGTGGCGTCGACTACCAGCAGGGCAATGTCGGCGGCTTCGATATGTTTGCGCGACATGACGACGGAAAGTTTTTCCGCCATGAGATGGGTCTTGCCTTTGCGGCGAATGCCGGCGGTGTCGATGAAGCGGAATTGACGGCCGTTGTAGTCGACGATTTCGTCGATGGCATCGCGGGTGGTGCCGGGAATCGGCGAAACAATGGCGCGATCAGTTTTCGTCAGCCGGTTCAGCAGCGTTGACTTGCCGACGTTGGGATGTCCGATGATGGCGACTTTGATTTCTTTGTCTGGACGTTCTTCGGTTTGGTCGATGCCTTCGGCGATGTCGGCTATTTTGTCTTGCTCGGGAGATCTTGCTTTGAGAGATTCCGGCGCCAGAGTTTCGAGATGCAGGGTTTCAAAAATGGCGTCGAGAATGTCGTCGACGCCGCGGCCGTGCTCGGCGGAGACGGGAAATATTTGCTTGATGCCGAGACGATGGAATTCGTCGATCAGGCGATTTTGTTTTTCGGTGTCGATTTTGTTGACCGCCAGAAACAACGGTTTACCGCTGCGGATGAGAAGACGGGCGAGTTCCAGATCGGCGGAGGAGAGTTCGGTGCGTCCGTCGACCACCATGATGACGGCGTGAGCTTCCTGCAAAGCGACTTTGGCCTGGCGGAAAATTTCCGTCGGGATGAAATCTTTTTCTTCGGGGACGATGCCGCCGGTGTCTACGATGCGCAGGCTTTGACCGCGCCAGTCGGCCTGGGCATACATACGGTCGCGGGTGATGCCGGGCTCGTCGCCGACAATGGCACGGCGCGATCCCACGATGCGATTGAACAGCGTGGATTTGCCCACGTTGGGGCGTCCGACGATGGCAATTGTGGGAACGCCCTCGACGATCGGAGTGCTAAGCGAACTGGATTTGATTCGGGTCATGAGAGCGGTCGTTGGTCGTGCGTCGTTGGTCGTTGGCTAAAACCTGGTCCCTCAGGCGCTGAAGCGCGTTCAACAAATGGAGCTCTAATCGCAGCGCTAGAAAGCGCTGCGCCACCCAAAACCCGGAGCATTCTGTATTCAATTACTTAGCCATTGGTCTTGGGCTCTTGCCAACGACGAACGACCAAGGACCAACGACTTCACTCCGTAGCATCGAATGCCAACAGCTCAAGCGGCCTGTCCCAACGAACCGACTGCCGCTATTATAGAGACTCCCGTGTCCTCCACTTCGCAGCCCGGAGCTTCTTCAGAAACTTCCAAAGCCAGCGGGGCGCGGAAATACGATGTCTCGCTGTATCATTTCTTTTCTCCTGGCGGCGTGCTGTCGCGCACGCATCCTGCCTACGAATTTCGCCGTGGACAATTGCAAATGGCGCAGGCCGTGGAACAGGCGCTGGAAGAAAAACGCCATTTGATCGTGGAAGCCGGCACGGGCACGGGAAAAACTTTGGCGTATCTGGTGCCTGTGATTCGCTCCGGCAAGCGGGTGATCATTTCCACCGGCACCAAAAACCTGCAAGAACAGCTCTTCCACAAGGATATACCGTTTCTCGAGCAGGCGCTCTTTCCCACTGGCGAGGGTAAGTTGAACGTCTGCTACATGAAAGGACGCAACAATTATTTGTGCCGCAAAAAACTCTACGACCTGACCGATCAACCGGTGCTGAGCGGCTATGAAGAGATTGAGCATTATCGCGCGATTGCGGCGTGGGAGAAAACAACGGGGACGGGGGACCGGGCGGAATTGGCATCGCTGCCCGAGGCCAGCGCGTTGTGGCACAAGATCGATGCGCGGGCCGATACCTGCCTGGGGCAGAAATGCAGCGCGTTCGATAAATGCTTCATCACCGAAATGCGGCGGCGGGCGATGGAGAGCGACATCATTATTGTGAATCATCATTTATTTTTTGCCGATCTGGGGATCAAGCAGCAGTCGGAATACGCGCCGGATGCCGGCATTCTGCCGGACGTTGGCACAGTGATTTTCGATGAAGCTCACGAATTGGAAGACGTGGCGGGAAGCTACTTTGGCGTGGCCGTCAGCAATGCGCGCTTCGAGGAGCTGTGCCGTGATGTGGAAGGATCGTTGCAACGCAATCATCTGCTTACATCGGCACTTTCGGGGGCGGTGAAGAGTTTGCGAGATCGCGCGATGTTTTTCTTCGCGCTGCTGCCGCAGGGGAAAGATCGCTTTGCGTTTGAAAACCGGCGTGAGTTCCTGGAAGAGAACGGCGATGAGTATCTGGCTTTGCAGCAGGCACTACGCGGATTGGGATCAGCTCTCGAAGGGTTGCCGTCGAAACCGGAAGAAGTTTTCAATTTCGGGCGGCGGGCGCAGGAACTGCAGGTGCAGCTTGGGTTTCTGATGGAATCAGAAGACCGCAACACGGTGTTCTGGATCGAGCGGCGGCGCGGCGGACGGGACAAGCAGAACGTTTTCCTGCAAGCCACGCCGATTGATGTGGCACCGATCCTGAAGACTTGCCTGTTCGACAAGCTGGAGTGTACAGTGCTGACGTCCGCGACGCTGGCCGTGGGTGGAGGTTTCGAGTACATGCGGCGGCGGCTTGGCCTGGAGCACACGCGGGAAGTGGTGCTGGCTTCGCATTTTGATTACGAGAATCAGGCGCTGCTTTATGTGCCTCCGGATTTGCCCGATCCGCGGACTCCACAGTTTGCACCGCAAGCGGCGGATTGTATTCGGCGATTGCTCGAGATCACGCGCGGGCGGGCGTTTGTGTTGTTCACCAGTCATGCGCAGATGAAAGACGTTTATCAGCGATTGCTCGGGGTGCTGGATTTTCCGTTGCTGCTGCAAGGGGACGCTCCGAAGAATGCACTGCTCGAGGAGTTCCGGCTTACGCCGCATGCGGTGCTGTTTGCGACGTCATCGTTCTGGCAGGGTGTGGATGTGCAGGGCGAACAACTCAGTTGCGTGATCATTGACCGGTTGCCGTTTGCGGTACCGAGCGATCCGGTGGTGGCGGCGCGAGTGAAAGCGATTGATGCCGAGGGCGGAAACGCGTTCTTCCAATATCAGGTGCCGGCGGCGGTGATCACGTTGAAGCAGGGGTTTGGGCGGCTGATTCGATCATTGCACGATCGCGGATTACTGGCGTTGCTGGATAATCGGATTCTGAAGAAGCAGTATGGGAAAGTTTTTATTGAGAGCCTGCCGAATTATAAGAAGACAACGGACATGAAGGTGGTCGAACAGTTTTTTGGAGTGGATTGAAGCCTCCGTCCAAGTGTGCAGAATTCTGCATCTTGACAGCCGAAACCGGCGCAGTATGCTTTTTGCTTCGAAAGGATTCCCTCCCCATGACAAACCGTTCGGTGGTCTGCAAGAATCTTTCTTCGCGTGCGGCTTTCGCGAGTGTTCTTCTTCTCTTGGTTGCGGGCGTGAGTACAGTGCCGGGTTTTGCGGCGGCGCGGTACAAGATCGGGTCGCAGAATACGGTGACGGCAGACCGGCTGGTGCCGCGTCCGAGTACGACGCCTTGCGTGGTACAGCTTTTCGAGAACGTTGCTTTCGACGATTTCAACCCGCGGTCGTTTACCTACACGCCACCGTCGAATTGTCCGGGGCCGTGGCAGAAGGTGGTGTTCGAGGGAGATTTTTCGGTTTCGGCGGGAATTCAGTATGACCGCACTGCCAACATCTGGCTGGGTGCGACGAATATTTACTTTGGCACCACGGCCGAACCATCGCCAAATTTCGGCCCTTCCTGGCATGTAGAGACGGACCTCACGGATTACAGCTCGATTTTCGCCACGGCGCAATCCGGGCAGGCGGACATCGGGAACCTGGTCAACAGCACCTACACTGGGATTATTTACGGGACGGCGACGTTGGAGTTTTATCCAGTGGCGGGGATTGCGCCGCAGACGTTTGACACCGTGCTGGCGCTTTCAGCCGGGCCGGACGGCGGGACCGTGGCGCTGGGATCTTCGAGCGACACACTGGCTGGGACTTTCACTTTGCCGATGAATATTGAGGAAGCTTATCTCGATGTGTTGGCGCAGAGCCAGTCGAACGACGAATTCTGGTACACCTGCGTGCCCAATGATGTGACGTCGGAACTAGAGAGCTGTGGCAACACGGCGTTTCGCGAGACGGAAGTGACTATCGACGGAACTCCGGCTGGCGTGGCGCCGGTTTATCCCTGGATCTACACCGGAGGCCTTGATCCCTATTTGTGGTTTCCGCTGCCCGGGGTGCAAACGCTGAACTTTGTGCCTTATCGCGTGAACCTCACGCCGTTCGCGGGATTGCTCAGCAACGGGGAGCCGCATACGGTTTCGCTGAGTGTATTCAATGCCGATAGTTATTTCTCCGCGACCGCGAACTTGCTGTTGTTGCTCGATCACGGCAGCAGCCAGGTCACGGGCGCGGTCACGGCGAACACGCTGTCCGCGAGCCCGAACCCCATCGTCACTGAAAACATCAAGGCCGGGAACAACGTAACGGGAACGGTGACCGTGAAATCGAATCGGGCGTTTGAGATTTCGGGATACGTGGTCACCTCCGCAGGCACGGTCTCCACGTCCATTTCCCAGGCGATTGATTTTTCCAGCAAGCAGCGATTCAAGCTTACGGACTCGGTCTACAGCCAGAATATTACGCAGTCCACCACTACCCAATCATGGACGACCCAGGCAGACAACAACGGAATTGAGTTTAGTTATGACCGCCAGGATTATCCGTTGAGCGTGGATTATTTTTACGGAGTGAATGCGGATGGGACCTCGGAGCAGACCGTGCCCATCCGGCAGGAATACCATGATCAGTCCACCGTGGAGAAGAACGGGAAAGTGATCGCTTCCACCAATACGGACGACACCGTGAACAGCGTTGACACACTATTGATCGATGCTTCCG
Organism: Terriglobales bacterium; assembly: GCA_963762965.1. GTDB lineage: Bacteria > Acidobacteriota > Terriglobia > Terriglobales > Acidobacteriaceae > DATBAX01. The sequence goes on along the minus strand of CAVXME010000001.1, from coordinate 1,440,601 downwards.
GCAACTTGACCGGGAATCAGGGGCAGGCGAGTTCGCAGCAGTATTTGTTTAACAACTTGTTCAGTTGTTATGACGTGACGCTGACCGCGGCGAATAATTTGCTGACGGGCGTGACCAAGGGGTGCGATTAGTGGGTTGTGGCGCCCTGCGGGTGGCGTGCTCTAAGGCCACACTTACCCCGGACTTCCGTCCGGGGCTTTCACATTCCGCTCCTTCGGAGTTGGTTTCGAAGAGATCGAATCTATTTCTTTTTCGTTGAGCCAGTTTTTGGGCGCGGATCGACAGCGTAAGGAAAATCACCGCAGGCCCGGCGCTTGGTCGCCTCGTTCATCTGTTTGATGGACACAGGCCGTGCAGGCTTTCGGAACAAGCCATTCAACGCCTGCACGCTCACCTTAACCATAGCCACGTTGCGATCCCTTCCAAATCCAGTTCCCTCAATTCTGAACCACTGGTTAAACACGCCCCTGAGTGTTTCCGGTTTGGAGCGCAGTGCTGGTTCGCGCGAGATCCCTCGCCCTGCTGAAAAACGCCGGGTCTTCGGGATGACTCTCAGAAGAGGGTCCTTTGGTTACTGCGCTGCCGAATTTGGCAGCACCTGCACCACGACTCCAGACTCCTGGCCCTGGGTGTGGTAAACCCGCTCGGTGGCCTTCACGAAGTCGGAGGGTTTGGCATTAGGAATTTGCACGAAGGTTTGCGGATTGCGGTCGGTCAGCGGGAACCATGAACTTTGCACCTGCACCATGATGCGATGACCACGGCGGAACGTGTGGTTGACGTCCGGCATGGAGAAATCTATTTCTTCGACCTCGCCGGGAGTGAAGGGTTCGGGCTTTTCGAAGCTGTGGCGGAATTTTCCGCGGAAAGGTTCGCCGCGCACCAGCTGCTGGTATCCACCCATGGCAAATTCGGGCGGGCCCACGTCGGTTTTGTGTTTCGGCTGATCGTCGTCTTCGTCGTCGTTGGACTTGGTGTCGGGAAAATCGGGCGGATAGACGTCGATGAGCTTCACGTCGAAATCGGAATCAGTTCCTGAAGTCGAAACAAAAAGCCGTGGCGAAGGCGGCCCGGCGATGGTGATATCTTCCTGCAAGACCGGCGTCTCATAGGTCAGGACGTCAGTCCTTGATGTAGCGAAGCGCTGGTCCGAGAGCATGTATTCCTGGGGAACGTCCTGCGCCGGATAGGCCACGAAGGGCACGGGCTTGGCGGGATCGCTGATGTATTCATCGAACGCGGTCGCACCGGCTTCCGGCGGATTAAAGGAAAGTTCGCCGTTGGCATGGAAATAGAGCGTCTTAGCAGAGGCGTTCTTTGGAGGCCACGCGGAATACTGCCGCCATACGTTCGTGCCAGTTTCGAAGACGTAGGCTTCGGGAAGTTTGGCGTCGTTGTTTCCCTTCAGGTGCTGCTCGAAAAAAGGAAACAAAATGTTCTTGCGATAATAGTCGCTGGTCTCAGAGGCAAAGCTTACCCGGCCCAGATGATCGCCTTCATAGCGGGCCCATCCGCCGTGCACCCAGGGCCCGACCACGAGCGCGTTGAAGATGCCGGGATTATTTTTCTCGATGGCATGGTAAGTCTTGAACGGCCCTTGCAGGTCTTCGGCGTCAAACCATCCACCCACAGTGAGCACGGCGCAATGGATGTTCTTCAAATGCGGCGTGAGATTGCGCGTCTTCCAGTAGTCGTCGTAAGTATCGTGCTTCACCTGGTCGTCCCATAGAAAAGCGTTGCCATCTAGATACTTGCTTAAATTCCCGATTGGGCCCGCATTCAGGTAGAACTCGTATCCATCGGGGGTGCCGTAGTCGAAAGCGGTTTCGGGCTTGGGCAACTCCGGATTTTTCTGCGGCATGAAGAATGCGTAGAAGCCAAAATTCGCCGCCAGCATGAACGCGCCGTTGTGATAAGCGTCGTCACCCATGTAGAGATCGGTGATGGGCGCCTGCGGAGACGCGGCTTTCAGCGCGGGATGGGTATCAATGATGCTGGAAGAAGTGTAAAAGCCGGGATAGGAGATGCCCCAGATGCCGGCATTGCCATTGTTGTTGGGCACATGCTTGAGCAGCCACTCGATAGTGTCGTAGAGGTCGCTGCTGTCGTCCACGTCTTTATTGGATTTCTTGTTGTCGATGTGCGGAGTCATCTCGACGAACCTGCCTTCGGACATGTAGCGGCCGCGCACGTCCTGGAAAACGAAGATGTATCCGGCGGTGTCGAAGTCAGGGGACGGGCCGAGCCGCTTGGGGTATTGATCCACGCCATAGGGCGCCACGCTGTAAGGAGTGCGGTTGATCAGGAACGGGTAGCTGTGGGAAGCGTCTTTAGGCACGTAAACCGAAGTGAACAGGTGCACGCCGTCGCGCATCTGGATCTGATATTCGTACTTGGTGTAGTGGGCTTTAACGTCGAATTCCGGAGGAGCGTCAGGCTTGCTTTGAGCAGGAAGAAGCGCTGCCAGCGCCACGATGACGAGAATTAAAATCGGTGCGATGCGACGCAGCATGCGAATAAACGCTCCCATTTTTCGATTCAGCCCCAATTAGGCAAACTACAGGCGGGATGGGAAGAGAGTCAAGCGAGGGCGAATCAACGATTCCCAGTCGCGGTACAATATTCAATTAGCTTTGGCCCTGACAATCGGCTTGTGCGCAGGGCCGCTGAGAGGATTCATGTTCGAAGTTACCGTGGAAGATACGTTTGCTGCCGGTCACTACCTGCGCAATTACAAGGGTAAGTGCGAAAATCCGCACGGACACAATTACAAGGTGCGGGTCACGCTGGCGGGCAAGGAGCTGGACAAAGCCGGACTGCTGCTCGATTTCAAAGAACTGCGGGAAGTGATGAAGCACACCATCGAGCGGCTGGACCACCGGATGATCAACGATGTGGAGCCGTTCACAGAGTTGAATCCCTCGGCCGAAAACCTAGCCAAGTATTTCTACGATGAGGCGAATGGACGTTTGCTGGCTGTGACCAAAGGCCGGGTCCAGGTGAAGGACGTTACCGTGTTCGAGACCGATACGACCACGGCCAGGTATTCCGAGTAAGCGGGTTGTCTTGCAGATCACGGAGATTTTCAAATCGATTCAAGGCGAGTCCACATATGCGGGGATGCCTTGCGTGTTCGTGCGGCTGACGGGATGCAATCTACGCTGCAACTGGTGTGATAGCGAGTACACCTTTACCGGCGGCAAGCGCATGACGTTGGAAGAAGTCGTTGGAGAAGTGAAGCAACTGAGGCCCGCGGGGCTGGTAGAGATCACCGGCGGCGAACCCATGTTGCAGGAGCGGGAAGTGGTGCCGCTGATGCAGCGCCTGTTGGACGACGGCTACACCGTGCTGCTGGAGACCAGTGGCGAGCGTCCTCTGGAGCGTGTGCCTAAAGGCGTGGCAAAGATTGTGGATGTCAAGTGTCCGAACTCGGGCGAAGGCGATACATTTCATATCGAGAACTTGGAAAGATTGGGTCCGCAAGACGAAATCAAATTCGTACTGAGCGATCGCGCGGATTACGAATTCGCCCGCGATTTTGTTGTACGTCATCATCTGGAACGGCGGGTCAAGGCGGTGTTGTTTTCTCCCGCCTTCCGCAAAGATGCGAGCGGCACACGTGATGTCTCGCATTGTTTGCTCGATCCACGGGAACTGGCCGAGTGGATGCTGGCGGACAATGTCGCGGCGCGACTGGGGTTGCAGATCCACAAATTTATCTGGGACCCGGCGCTGAAGGGCGTGTAGCGAAATCAGAATTTCTGTTTCATGACCAACCTGAACAAATCTCGCGCGGTCATTCTGCTCAGTGGAGGCATGGATTCCTGCGTGTGTGCGGCTCTGGCGGTGCGGAACCACGACGCGGCGGCCGTCCACGTGAGCTATGGCCAGCGGACGGAAGAGCGCGAACGGCGGTCGTTTGCGGCGATTTGCGACCGGCTGGGAGTTAAAGAGCGGCTGGTGGTGCGCAATGAAGTCTTCCGCGCGATTGGCGGGTCGGCGCTGACCGATACAAACATCGCGGTGCCGGAATCGCACACGATTGGCAAGGATATTCCGGTGACCTATGTGCCCTTCCGCAACGCGCATTTTTTATCTGTCGCGGTGAGTTGGGCGGAAGTGCGGGGAGCGGAGAAAGTTTATATTGGCGCGGTGGAGCAGGACAGTTCGGGGTATCCTGATTGCCGGCCGGCCTACTATGAGGCGTTCAATGCGGTGATAAAAGCGGGAACGAAAGAGGGTCGGATCGAAATCGCGACCCCGCTGATCGCCATGCGCAAATCAGAAATTGTGAGGCTGGGCCTTGAACTGGGCGCGCCGTTCGATTTAACGTGGTCGTGCTATAGCCGGGAAGATCGGGCCTGCGGAGTTTGTGATAGTTGTGTTTTGCGCCAGCGCGCGTTTCGGGAAGCGGGGGCGGTGGACCCGATTCCGTATTTAGCTTCAACGCAGTCCGCAATTTAAAATCGCAAGTGGAAGCAGGGCTGGGAGGCGGGAATGAAAAAATATTCGCTAATACTTTTGCTGGTAGTGCTGTTAGGGGGATGGTGCGCGACCCCGGCGCACGCGCAAGCCTTTGGTACGGTCAAAGGTGCTTGCAAAGACACCAACGGAGCTCCCATTGCGGACGCGACCGTGGAATGGCACAGCCTGGACAACGGCCGGAAATATACTTTAAAGACAAACGCCAAAGGCGAGTATTTTTCCCTCGGCATTGAACCTGGCAAGTACGAAGTCACCCTGACCAAAGATGGCAAGCAGCTGGACAAGGTGAATGGTTTCGCCGTCCAGGTGGACGAAATGGTCCTCGATTTCGATTTAAAGAAAAACGAGGAAGCTGCCGCCAAGGGGCAGGGACTCACTCCGGAGCAATTGGCGGCCATGAAGGAAGCCCAGGCCAAGCACGACAAAGACGTGGGCGTGGTCAAGGCCCTGAATGAAAAGCTGCTGGCCGCCAAGCAGGCATCCGATACCGGGGATTTCGATACCGCGATCGCGCAGTTGACGTCTGCCACGGAGATCGACCAGAGCCGCGACTTGATTTGGTTCAAGCTCGGCGATGCTTATCGCAACTCTGGCCTCAAGCAGACCGATCCGGCGGAGAAGACGAAGCGCTTGACCGAGGCGAGTACGGATTATCAGAAAGCCGTCGACATCAAACAAAAGGCTTACGACGCCGATCCCAAAAAGAGCCCGGACGATGCGAAAATGCTGGCCGCCTATTACAACAATCTGGCGGATGCCGACTCGAAGTCTGGCAAAGCTGACGACGCCGTTACGGCCTATACCCAGGCGGCACAGTTGAATCCCGCGGGCGCGGCCCAGTACTACTACAATATCGGCGCGGTCTACACCAACGCCAACAAAATAGACGAGGCTATTGCCGCGTTCGACAAAGCCATCGCGATTGACCCGAACAAGGCGGACGCGTACTACCAGAAAGGCGTGAACCTGATCGGCAAGGCGAAAACTGACCCTGCGACCGGGAAGGTGATCGCCGCGCCGGGCACAGCTGAAGCCCTCAATAAGTATCTGGAGTTGCAGCCCACCGGGCAGTTCGCGGAGGGCGCGAAAGGGATGCTCGACTACATTGGCAGCAAGATTGAGACCAGTTACGGGAAAAAATCAACGAAGAAGTAGCGGCAGATTTAAGGTTTGTTTCCGGGGGCGGCTTATGCCGCCTCCAATTTTTTTGGAGACAGAACTTGGGTTTTGCCCACATTCGCTTCCACATTACGAAGGGCCATGCACTTGACGTTCTTCATGGAACGCCGCGGAAATCTTCAATAGAGTAGATTCAGGCACGTCTAAATTCAGTATTGCCGTTCCCCTATTCGCGCCGCGCTTTCCCCGAGAATTCATATGGCCGCACCGGGCAACGCACCCATTACGGTTACGCTGGAGGCTGCTTCAGGTTCCGGCGCGGTCGCCACCCAGGCGCTGCTGGCGGCCATGTTGCGGGCCCATGAGCAAGTCAGCGATCTGATTTTCTCGCCGGGACGCCCGCCACAAGTGGAAGTGCATGGTCAGCTCATCGCCATCCAGTCGCCGGGGCTCCGCCCGCTCACGGCGGACGACACCCGCCGCATCGCCTCTGATCTGATCGGTGACAACAAACAGGCCATCACCATTCTGCGCGAGCAGGGATCCTGCGACATATCTTTCGGGCTGCCGGGCCTGGCGCGTTTTCGGGCCAACGTTTTCATTCAGCGCGGCAGTTGCGCGGTGGTCATGCGAGTGATCGCAACTTCGGTTCCCACTCTTCAGACGTTGGGTTTGCCGGCGCAATTAACAGACGTAGCCAATCTGCGTGACGGCATCGTGCTGGTGACCGGGCCGCGGGGATCGGGGAAGTCGTCCACGCTGGCAGCGCTTCTGGACCAAATCAACGAGCAGCAGACTTGCCACATCATTACTGTCGAAGATCCCATCGAGTTCCTGCACAGCCATAAACGCGCGACCATCCATCAGCGTGAATTGCACAGCGATACGCCCAATGCTGCGTTAGCTTTGCGGGCGGCGCTACGACAGGCTCCGAAGGTAATCCTGCTAGGGGAGATGAACGACCGCGAAACCATGCAACTGGTGTTGGAAGCGGCGGAAACCGGACATCTCGTGCTCACCAGCCTGAACACGGTGGATGCCGCCAAAGCAGTGGAACGGATCGTGAGCTCGTTTCCCGGTTCTGAACAGTCCGCCATCCGGGGGCGTCTGGCGAAAACCTTCCGTTATGTCGTTTCGCAGCGACTGATTCCACGCAAAGACGGAAAAGGGCGCATCGCGGCCATCGAGATACTCAAGTCCAATCCCCGTACACGCGAATGTGTGGAGAATGGACATCACTCCGGCGGGGACCTCTTCGAAGTGATGAAGGATGGCATTTCCGAAGGCATGCAAGTCTTCGACGGAGAAATAGAAAAATTGGTGCGTGCCGGAATTGTCGACTTGGAAACGGCGCTGGCGCACGCGGCAAATCCGCGAGAGTTGGAGAAAACTCTGGAAGCGTGCAGGTAGCTTTGATTTTGGGTGGAGCAGGCCTTCCCAGGCCTGCGTTAGATGGTCAAAAATGGAAAGGCTTTAGCCGCAGCCGTGTTATCCCTGGTTCGATTTTCTGCCGCATCCCTCGTATCATCTCGTGCATGGCAGCTTCTCCCATCATTCTCAATTTTGAAGCGGCGCGGCATCTTGTTGAAGAACACGCTGCCGGTCTGCGTCCGCGAGGGAAGGAACTGGTTGAGCTGCTGGAGAGTGCAGGCAGCATCCTAGCCGAGCCGGTAGCAGCGGATCGCAATTTCCCTCCATTTCCCCGCGCCACTCGTGACGGATATGCCGTGCGTGCCGCCGATCTGTCACAACTTCCCTCCACGCTGGACGTCATCGGCGAAATCAAAGCTGGCGCCGCAGCAACGATGAAGGTTGAAGGTGGACAGGCGCTTTCCATCATGACGGGCGCTCCCACACCTCCCGGCGCGGACGCGGTGGTGATGGTGGAGTACACGGCGCGAGAAGGTGATCGCGTCGAGATCAGAAAAGCAGTTGCGCCGGGAGAGAACATTGTCCCTGCGGGAGCGGAGGCGAAGCGCGGTGAGCGCTTGTTGACTCCGGGCATGCGCCTGGACCATGCCGCGATCGCGGTGGCTGCGTCGGTGGGGAGATCGCGGTTGTTGGTCTATGCGAAACCTCGGGTGGCCGTGCTTTCCACCGGCGATGAGATCGTCGATATCGACGTCCCGCCCGGCCCCACTCAGATCCGCAACTCGAACAGTTATTCTCTGGCCGCACAAATCCAGGCTGCCGGCGGCGAGCCGGTGCTGCTTCCCATTGCTCCCGACAAGCCCGCGCGTCTGCGTGAGCTGATCGCCGACGGATTCGAAGCCGATCTCCTCCTGCTGACGGGAGGCGTCTCCATGGGAAAGTACGACCTGGTGGAAGAAGCGCTCGCGGAATTCAACGCCGAGTTCTTCTTCACCGGCGCGCAAATCCAACCAGGACGGCCAATCGTATTTGGGCGAGTCCCATGTGGCGCGGGCGCCCCCGCCCGCGAAGGGGCTTCAGCCCCGGCAGCCCACACATATTTCTTCGGCCTTCCGGGGAACCCGGTTTCCACCATGGTCACCTTCGAGCTCTTCGCGCGCCCGCTGGTGGAAGCGCTGGCGGGCATGCTGCCCCGCAAACTGGTTTTCCTGCACGCAAAGTTAAAATCGGAAATCAAAACCAAGACCGGGCTGAAGCGATTCCTACCCGCAATTCTGTCCGGGGAATTCGAGCGCGCAGAAGTGGAATTGGTAGGCTGGCAGGGATCAGGAGACATCGCCGCAGCCGCGCGCGCGAATTGCTATGTCGTGATTGCTCCAGACCGGGAGCACATTGGGGCCGGGGAGTGGGTACCGGTGTTGATAAGGTAGGTCCTGCTTCCCGGAGTTTGAAGTTGTCATTTGTTGCTGCCACTACCTAGGCCTGCGCCTATACTGCTATCGCGATGGCAGAAGATGCGATTCAAGCTGAGGTATGGATCGGAGTTGTAGGAGTCGTGCCGCGAGAGGGATGCGAACTGCTATCAGCAGAAAAGGGCGCGTTCGTGAACTTTCTGACATTAGCGAGTAACGAGTCAGAGTATCGAGCTAAGGTTTCTGGTGCTCTGACCGATTACCGCCTAGAACTATTAGAATTCCAAGAAGTGCGCCCCTTTTCAGCGTCCGACAGGCCATCGGAAGAAATCCTGACAATTGCAGCAGAGTTGCAGGAGGCCAGGAACCCGCAACATGTCCGATATGCGACATTTCACACTTTTCCCCGAGTGATGTGATTGAAGGGCATCAGATAGCTTCTAGTAAGATGGTTCTTGCGGATGCCCAAGAATCTCCCTCACTACGATCGCAACGGACGCGCGAAGATGGTGGATGTCTCCGCCAAGGCTGCGAGCAAGCGGGAAGCTGAGGCCAGCGCATTCGTCGCTCTGAAGCCTGCCGTGCTCAAGGCGTTGCCAAAGAATCCCAAGGGCGATGGGCTGGAGGTGGCGCGGCTGGCGGGAATCATGGCGGCGAAGCGGACTGCCGATCTGATTCCCATGTGCCATCCGCTGCCGCTGGCGCACGTTGATGTGGTCATGCGGCTGTGCGAGAATGGCGTCGCGATTGCTTCCAAAGTTACTACGACTGCCGTGACTGGAGTGGAGATGGAAGCTCTAGTGGCAGCCAGCGTGGCCGCTCTCACGGTTTACGATATGTGCAAAGCGCTCGACAAGGGCATCGAAATCCGCGAAATCGTGCTGGAGCGCAAGTCCGGCGGAAAAAGCGGGGATTACACGCGGACGCGGAAGAAATCGGCAGGGTGTTCAAAAAGTTGCGTAGCGTCACATGGCGAACAACGTCAAAGTGTTGCTGGTGGATGACAATCCCATGGTGCTGGGGATGCTGCGCAATGCCCTGACGCCGCTGGCCATCGTCACCACCGCCATGGACGCGACCGACGCCCTGCTGAAGGCCGTGGACGATCCTCCCGACCTGCTGGTGAGCGACTATCGCATGCCCGGCATGGACGGCCGCCAGTTGGTCGAAAAGTTGAAGAGCCGTTCCAACACTGCGGGGATTGCGGTGATCCTGCTGGCCACCCGTACCGACATCAGTGAAAAACTGGCCTCGCACGATCATTCCGTGGATGATTTTGTCGAGAAGCCATTCTTTCTCAAGGAAGCTACCCAGCGCATCAAGCGCGTGATTGACAAGATCGCATTGGAGAAGATGGCCAAGTCCACGGCGTCCGATGGGGTGTTGCGCGGCAATCTGACCCAGATGAATGTGATTGACCTGGTGCAATCGCTGGAAATGGGACGCAAGAGCTGCGCGCTGACCCTGACCAACGACAACGACAAGTGCGAAATGTATTTCAGTGAAGGGCAGGTCACGCACGCGGCTTACGGCACGCTGACCGGCGATCCTGCGGTTTTCAAAGTTCTGCGCTGGACGGGCGGCAATTTTCAGGTCAATTTCGATGGCAAGACCACGCAGCAAACCACGACACTGAATACGCAGGGCCTGCTGATGGAAGGCCTGCGCCTGCTCGATGAAGCCCAACGAGACGGCGGAGGCAAGACCGAAGACGAGGAAGAAGATGTCCTCCTCGACTCCTGAGGCGCTCACCGCCGCAGTCATCACGATCAGCGATTCCTGTTCCACCGGCAAACGCACCGATCTCTCCGGCGCCGCCGTGGTTGAACTTCTCAGGCAGAGCGGTTTCACCATTCTCGCCACGGAAATCATTCCCGACGATCAGAATGCGATCGAGCGGGCCATACGTTTGCTAATCAGCGAAGTACGGCTCGTGGTGACGACAGGTGGCACCGGGATATCCCCTCGCGACGTCACCCCGGAGGCCACGCGGGCCGTGTGTGACCGCTTGCTGGAAGGGGTTGCCGAACGGATGCGTTTTGAAGGAATCAAGAAGACGAAGTTTGCGGCGCTGAGTCGCGGGGTCTGCGGTGTGCGCGGGAAGTCGGTGATCCTCAATTTGCCGGGAAGTCCAACCGGAGCGGTAGATTCACTGGAAGCCGTAATCGACCTCCTGCCGCATGCCATTCAGTTGCTCAGCGGGGACACCGAGCACGGATAATGGACAAGGGCGCTCTGGATTACGACAAATTAGGAGTTCAAACCCATGAGACGAAGCAATTTTGCATTACGACTGCAACCTTCTTTGTTGGAGGCCGATCCGAATTTTCCCAAGCAATAGTCGGTCTAGCTAACTAGGGCCCGTGTGTTTCCCCATTTAGCGTAGACTTCTGGACGTATTCTTAGGCTAGGCTTGAAAACCATCAAACATATTCTGTCCCACTACACTGCCGTGCTTTGGGCCTTGCTCAAGCCCTTGGGCGCGTGGGGCGTGTTTCTGGTTGCGGCCATCGATGGCAGCTCGATTAGCTTGCCCGTGGACGCCATTGTCGTGGGGTATGTTTACACCGACCGGCCGCGCTTTCTGCTGTACGTTCTTATGGCCTCCGCGGGTTCGACGTTGGGAAGTATGGCGGTCTATGCGATTGGATATGCCGGCGGGGAAGAAGTGCTCCGCAAGCGCATCTCTCCGGAGCGCTTCCAGAAGATCCACAATGCGTTCGACCAGCATCCCTTCTGGAGCCTGATGTTTCCCGCCATGCTGCCTCCGCCCACGCCTTTCAAACTGTTCGCACTGGCGGCGGCCGTGTCCGAAATGAAATTCAGCCATTACCTGCTGGCGATCTTCTCAGGACGTTTTGTGCGGTTCTTGCTGTTGGGATTGTTGACGTTGAAGTTCGGGCCCGACGTGGTCCACCTGCTGGGCGAATTGGTCCGCCGACATGCTTATTGGGCGCTGCTTGTGATTGCGGTGGGACTGGGAGCCTGGCTGGTCATCCGTAAAGCCAGAGGAACCAGCAGCCAGGGTTCTGCGAATCCATGATTCGTTACGCCGATGCCTGGTGATCTCCACGTTCACGGTAAATTCCGAGCACATAGAGCAAGCCCGGTGTAGCAAACATCGCTGCCGTGAAGAACAGGTCGCCTTCAACAGCGGGCCGGAAGTAAGGCAAGCCCAGGGTGTAACAGGTCATGAGGCCGGCCCAGGTGTGGGGATACATCGTCCCCGCCGCCCAGACGCCAAAGTTGCTCAAGAGAAAGAAAGACAGCGAACTGGCCAGGGCTGCTCCGATAATCCGCAACGGTTTTGTGTTCTCCCGCAGGTTGGTTCCCAGCCAAAGAATCGCCGCGTACCATGCCCAGGTGATCAACTGGTCCCAGAGGAACGGATAGTGATAGACAAACTTGTTGAGCAGGACGTCAGAAACAGCCAGCAGAACGAATGGGATCCACAGCTGGCGGCGCGGGCCGCGAGCGCCAAAGAAGAGTAACGAGCCAACCACCGGGGTGAACATCCAGGGATGCGGTAAAAGTGTCAAATGGACCGCGACCGCTAACGCGACGAAAATGTAGGCCAGCATTATGCACCTCGGCAATGTGAGTAATGATTGTGGCTTGTGGGCGCTACCGCGTCAAGTTGGAGCTGAAGTCCCAGAAGATCGAAGATTTGAGACGCCAGGACTCGTTATTCCACTCAATGACTTGCAGGCTTCTCCGGCAACGGCGTGAGTTCGGGGACATAGATACCGGCAACATGATGAGCAATGTCATCGGGGCCTGCATTTTCGGCATTTGTAAGTACTACGATGGTGAGTTTGTCGTCCACATACCGGGAGATTTGGGTGGCAAAGCCTTGCCATTCGCCTTCATGCTCAATGATGCGGTGACCGCGAATGCTCTCGATGAACCAGCCAAATCCATAGTCGCCGGGGTTGGGTTGGCCGTTGTTGAGTTTGGCGATGGTCCACATTTGTTGCAGGGTTGAGCGTTTCAGCAGCTGTTCCGTGTTCAGGGCGGCGTCCCACTTGGCCAAATCCAGGATGGAAAAATACAGAGCGCCGTCCGCGGTGGTGTTCAGCGTGGGGGCCACCCACTCCTGGTTCTTCAACTCTCCCTTGACCAGGCGATAGCCGGCGGCGCGGTTGGGAACAATGTCCGCTTCGCTGATGATTCGAGTCGTGGTCATCCCCAGCGGCCGGAAGATGCGTTCCTGAAGGAAGTCGCCATAGAACTCGCCGCTGACGTGATGAATGAGGATACCCAAGGTCAGATAGCCCAGATTGGAGTAGGCGAATTTCGTTCCGGGCGGGTAGGCCAGCGGAATTCCTTCGACGATCTTTAGCAGTTCGGCTTCGGTACGGTCCCGACGGAAGTCGAAGTTGCCGGGATAGTCGGTAAAGCCCGCCGTATGGCTCAAAAGCTGGCGCACGGTTACGTGTTTCCACGCCGGCGGAGCGTCTTTGAAATATTCCGTGAGCGGGTCATCCAGATGGATTTTCCCTTCCTCCACCAGCATCATCACCGCCGTCGCGGTGAATTGCTTGCCCATGGAGCCGGATTGAAAGACCGTCTCCGGCTTGACCGGGACTTGCAGCTCAACGTTGGAAAAGCCATAGCCTTGCGCGCGAATGGTCTTCCCGTCGCGGACAATCAGCAGCGACAATCCGGGAATCTGCCGTTTGGTCATCTCGGCTTGAATGTATTGATCGACGGGATCGGGCGAGGTTTGTGCCAGACCTGAAGCCGCGAGCAAGAGCAAAAAGGCGATATGGAACGCGCAAAAGATTTTCATCATGGGAGTGGCCGCCGCCGGCTTCCGAAGATTTCTGCTACTACATGTAACTGACCGTCCAGTTCAACTCCTGCTGAGAGCGTCTTTCGTCCCGAGGAGAATGGCAAGGACGAGAACCGCAAATCCATGAAGCGCACGATGTACCCCGGATGCGGAGATTCGATGGGTTCGGTTTCCGTGATCGGATATTGCGCCCAATCCAGATAGACACGCCCGAGATGGGAGTTTTTGGCTGCGAGTGTCACCGGCGTTTCCTCGGGCTTGTAGAGAATCTGCATTTCGGCGTTGGGATCCACTTCCGGCTGCAACGAATCGACGAACGCAGTCGCGTAGAAACTTTGGGTCTCGACCACTCCATTCCACGAAAACGGATTCCACCAATTCGGGTAAGCCGAAGCCCGGATGGGCTCGGCTTTGTCGTACACATAAGCTTTGAGCGCATTCACGGCGCGGCGATGCTCATAATCGCGAACGGCCCACACCACCAATATCCCCATCAGAGCCAAAGTGGCGCCGATTCTTCCCTGCGGTACTTTGTTGTGTACACCCATGTCTTCATCGATCAGGCCGAAGAAGGCAGGCAGCAGCAGGCCGGCGAGAAGGAAAAGAACGAGCACAGGATCGGCGATAAAAACAATGTCCCAGGAATACCACTTCTCGGAGAACGGCCAGAACGGACGCACGCCGTAGTTGTTGGTGAAATCCAGCAGGATGTGCACCACTCCCGCCAGGTAGGCGTACAGAAAGAGCAGCCCCCAGCGCGGCGGCAGCTTGGGATTCTTGATCTTTCGCCCGCGCAGCCGCCAGATCAGATACATAAAGCCGACCACCACAGCCGAAACAAGAAATAATCCAAGAAAAGAATGGGTGAAACCGCGATGATGGGCGAATCCGAAGACTGGGCCCTTGAAATTGCCCAAGACATCCAGATCGGGCGCTTCCGCCGCGAGCGTAACCGTGGCCGTGGCCAGCGCGGTCGTGCGGTTCAGTCCGGCACGTCCCATGCAAGCGCCGGTCAGGAAGTGAGTGATCGGTTCCAAGGGATATTTCTAACACATGCGCGCGATCACTTTCGAGGCACGAGCAAAGTAAAAGCGCTGGGGACCATGGAGATTTCGGCCGGTACGGTACCTAACAATTCTCCGTCGGCTTCGACATAAATCTTCGTGCTCTCGCTCTCTGCGGCAAGAGTACGACACACGACGTGTTCGGCGTGAGCCAGTTCAATCCCCGGCACGCTCCGGCCTTGCCTCGCAAACGTTCCTTGCAATATGTACGACAAATAACGCAGGCGGCTGTTGGTCTTGAACAAGACCAGCCGCATGTCATCGCGCGACAACGCGGCACCTGGCGCCAGTTCACGCAAAATTCCTCCGAATTGGGTAATGCGCACCGCCAGCAGTTGCGTGATACTCTCTCGCCGGCTCTCGCCGGTCAGAGCAACAAACTCCGCCTCGAAAAACTTCATTTCGTGGGTCAGCCAGATCTGGGTCGCCCTGGCATAGTAGGCGAGCATCCCCAGTCGTTTCTTCGCCATATTGTTCAACTTGTGGAAGAGATGCGCGTCCAACCCGATGCCTGCGGTCACGGTGAAGTAGCGTGACGCCGTGCTACCGGAAAAATCCTGATAGATGATTCGCCCAGCGGCAACCCGTCGAGCGTCCGCCGACAAGGCGGCTCGGGCCGCAGCGGCAGGAGTGAGCGGGATGCCCAGATCGTGCGCCAGCGCATTCGCCGTACCCATGGGAATAATGACGATAGCGGTATTGCTACCAACTACCGCCTGTAGGACGTCATGGACGGTCCCGTCGCCACCACAAGCAAAGATTGCATCGCAGCCGGAAGCGGCCGCTTTGCGGGATTGTTCCCGCGTGTCCTCGGCTGAGCTTGTGGCCAGGACGGAGGTTTCAATCTGTGCAGCCTGCAAAATGCTTAGTACAGATTGGATTTCTTTCTGACGATGCTGCCGTCGTCCGCCACTGAGCGGGTTGTAGAGGAGAACAACCTTGCGCACTAGGACTTGCCCCTCGTTCCCCATTCCCACATGCCAAACATCGCTTTCTGCGGCAAGGCGTGTCCGGCCTGGCGGGCCAGCATGCAGATTTGCCCGCGATGGTGGGCGTCATGGGCAATCAGATAGCCGAAAAATCCGGCCACATCCGGCTTGAAACCTTTCACACTGCCATCTTCCTCCAAAGCGGTTTTGAGCACTGCGGACAAAGCCGCGCGGCTTTGTTCCAGCGCTTTGGATGCCTGCTCCGGGGTCACGCTGCTGCGCTCCAGTTGCTCGGGGATTACGCTTCCCTTGGCAGCGGCCTTCAGCCACATCACGCGCACGTTATGGATGTGGGCCACAATGGCGGCGATGGTGCGTCCCTTGCCATCCGGCGGTTCCGCACGCCAGGCGGCGGCAGGCAAATTGTCGATCAGGTACTGATTGATGCGGTCATTGGTGTCGAAGGCGATGAGCAAGGCTTGCGGCAAGGAAAACGGCGCCGGAGCGGCTTTCGGCATAAGTAGTCTCCCTGGAATTCGACACCAGCTTAACAGCAGCCCGCACGTCCCGATTGCGCATTGGCAGACTTTTTACTAAGCTACCCGCAGCTGACTGGGGACACCCTTCGTTATAGCTATTTTTGCGATCGCAACTCTCTTCAAGGGGGACTCTATGACCTGCCGTATCTTCACATTCTTGGTTGCCCTGTCTTGTGTATCGGCTTTCGCCCAAGATCATGCGCATCAAAGCGATCAGGCAAAACCCGCAACCCTGATGCCAGGTCTGGGTGATCTGCATCATCCCGTTTCCACTCATAATCCGCAAGCGCAACAATTCTTCGATCAGGGATTGCGGCTGATCTATTGCTTCAACCACGACGAGGCCGCGCGTTCATTCCAGCGGGCCGCCGAACTCGATCCCAAGCTCGCCATTGCATATTGGGGCGTAGCCGAAGCCGTGGGACCGAACTATAACGATCCCGCCAGCGAGGACCGGTTCAAGCAGGCGCACGAAGCCATTCAGAAAGCGGCAGATCTTTCTGCCGATGCCTCGCCCAGCGAAAAAGCCTACATTGCGGCCATGGCATTGCGTTTCCCTGCCGATCCCCAGGCAGACCGCGAGAAAGCAGAGGAGGCGTATCACGACGCCATGCGCGAAGTTTCGAAGCAGTTTCCCGACGACCTCGATGCAGCAACGTTGTTCGCGGAGTCGGGGATGAACCTGCATCCCTGGGGATTGTGGCATCCGGACGGCACGCCCGAAGCCGGCACCGAGGAGATCGTAGCCACGCTGGAGTCCGTCATGCGGCGCGATCCCAATCATCTGGGCGCCATCCACTACTACATTCACACTGTCGAAGCCTCGGCCAATCCCGAGCGCGCCCTTGCAGGTGCTAACAAATTGGCATCGCTGGCCCCGGGCGCGGGACACATTGTCCACATGCCGGCGCACGTTTACATCCGCACTGGAGACTACGCAGCCGCCGTGAAAACCAACGAAGAAGCGGCCGCCGTGGACCGGGCCTATCTCAAGGCCAGCGGAAACCAGGGCATTTATTCCATGATGTACTACAGTCACAATCTGCACTTCATCGCCATGTGCGCCTCGATGGATGGCGACTACGACGAGGCCAAGAAAAACGCGGACATGCTCGCGGCCCACGTTGGCCCGCACATAAAAGAAATGCCTCCGCTCGAAGGCTTTATGACCATTCCCATGGCCGTGGATATTCGCTTCCACCAGTGGGCTGACATTTTGAAAATGCCGCAGCCTGATCCGGCGATGAAGACCACCACTGTTTTCTGGCATTTCTCTCGTGGTCTGGCGCTGGCGGGTACGGGAAAGGTTGGCGAAGCCGAGGCCGAATACAAGGTCGTCGCCGAGGCGCAGCAGAACACTCCCGACGACGCGTTGTTCAACATGCCGATCAACAATAAAACCAAAGACATCCTGAAAATCGCCCAGGATGTTCTCGGCGCGAAGATCGCCATCGCCAAGAAGGACAATGCGAGCGCGATCGGCATGCTGACCGACGCAGTCGCGATCCAGGACACTCTGAAATACGGAGAGCCGCCCGATTGGTTCTTTCCGGTGCGTGAATCGCTGGGCGGAGTATTGCTGATGAACGGGGATGCGGCCGGGGCAGAAAAGGTATTCCGCGCCGACCTAGAACGCAATCCGAGGAATCCGCGATCTTTATTTGGATTAGAACAAGCGCTGAAGGCCCAAAGCCGCGATTATGAAGCGACATTCGTCGAAAAAGAGTTCAACACTTCATGGAAGGGCAGGACCGCAGCGGGAACGGTCACTCACCTGAAAGTGGAGGACCTGGTTTAATCTTTCAATCCTTGTCATTCCGAGAAGCGTAGCGACGAGAAATCTGCTGTCTGCCGGCACTGCGGGAAAAGCAGATTTCTCGCTTCGCTGGAAGTGACAATGGGAATTTACTTCTGCGTCATCACAAGCTCGCCGTTTTCTACTTTCATGCCGCCCACTCCGTCCGGTAGCTTGAGCCGGTCGTGCTGCTCGGCCAGCTTTTTCTGAAGGGCGTCCTTGACCAGCGACACGGGAACGTCCAAATCCCCGACTTTGAACTCCGTGGGATCGAACGTGGCGTAACCATTTTCCGAGCCCAAATGCCCCGACAAAGTGACCCACACATCCTTGCCCGCGACGTGGGTCAGGAACTGGCCATGAGCTACGTCGCCGTCGAAACTGAGCTGATAATCCTTGACCTCGGGCTGTCCGGGAGCGATGGCGGCGTCCGGAGAAGCAGGCAGGGTGCTGGGAACACCCGGCGCGGTTTGAGTTGTTCCTGACGGCACCGCAGACTCGGGAAGCGCTCCCGCGGCTTGCGCCAGCGCCGCACCAACCTCGTCAGAAGTGAGCCGGACCTCGGCGGGAGCTTGCCCCGGCTCCTTGGGCTGCTCCAACTGCTGAACTTTATTCTGGAATGACTGGGCATTCGCTACCGCGGCCGCAGGCGCCTGTGGCTGGGCGACTGGCTGAGGCTTCTTCAGTACAAGAATGATGGCAATCAGCGACGCAGTCAGAGTCGCCACGCTGATGATCCGGTCAATCTTCCATTTCTTCATAAACGATCTCGTTATTCACATGCTACCGGGGAAGAAGGAGAGATTCATGATGACGTTAGTACTGGCCGGTTGGTTACCCCAACTCATTAGGCTTCCAGTTTCTTGGTAACTACCTCATTCACCATCTGGGGATTGGCCTGGCCCTTCGAGGCTTTCATGGCCTGGCCGACGAAGAAACCGGCAACCGTTTTTTTACCGGCCCGATACTGCTCGACCTGCTTGGGGTTGGCCGCGATCAGTTCGTCGATGATTTTCTCGAGCGCGGAAGTATCACGTGATTGCTCGGGACGTCCTTCTTCGTCATAGACAACCGGAAAGTCTTTCCCGCGCTCGAAGCTGAGGTCATAAAGATCTTTGAGCATCTTGCCGGAGATCGTGCCACTCTCCACCAAGTTGGCGGAATAGGCCACGCCTTTCATGGAAATCGGGGATTGTTCGATTTCAAGGTTCCTGGCTTTGAGCCGTCCCATCAATTCGCCCTGGACCAGATTGGCCACACGCTTGGGATTCTTTGCGGCTTTGGCGGCTTCCTCAAACTGATCGGCCAATGTCTTGCTAGAAGTGAGCACCTGCGCGTCATACTCGGAAATACCGTAGTCCGCGACCATGCGCTTGCGGCGCGCTTCCGGCATCTCCGGCAGAGCGCTGTGAATTTCGTCGCGCCATTTTTCGCTGACCACCAGAGGCAACAGGTCTGGCTCGGGGAAATATCGGTAGTCATGCGCTTGCTCCTTCGACCGCATGCTGTAGGTCTTACCTTCGTGTGAATCGTAGAGGCGGGATTCCTGCGTGATCTTGCCGCCAGATTCGAGCACATCCACCTGCCGCCCAATTTCGTAAATCAAAGCCTCGCGCACAAAACGAAACGAGTTCACATTCTTGATTTCTGTTTTGGTGCCAAACTCTTTCTGCCCCTTGGGGCGCACGCTGATGTTGGCGTCACATCGAAGAGAACCCTCCTCCATGTTGCAGTCGCTGACCCCGGTGTAAAGAATGATTTCCTTCAGCCGCGTGAGATATTCGTGGGCCTCGTCGGGCATCGCGATATCGGGCTCGCTGACGATCTCGATCAACGGCGTGCCGCTGCGGTTCAGGTCTACGGCCGTGGTCTCGCCCGATCCGGCGAAACCTTCGTGCAGGCTTTTGCCTGCATCTTCTTCCAGGTGCACTCGCGTGATGCCGATTTTCTTGGGCCCACCACTGGCGCTGATTTCGATAAACCCGAACTCAGCCAAAGGCTTGTCGTACTGAGAGATCTGATACCCCTTGGGCAGGTCGGGATAAAAATAATTCTTGCGGGCGAAAATTGAAGTCTCGTGGATGCGGCAATTCAGCGCCATGGCCGCAAGCACGGCAAACTCCACCACTTTGCGATTGAGCACCGGTAGCGCTCCCGGCAGTCCTAAACATACCGGACAGACATTGGTGTTGGGCGCAGCCCCGAAGCGAGCAGAACACGAACAGAAAATCTTGCTCGCCGTGAGCAACTGGACGTGTACTTCGAGGCCGATGACCGGCTCGTATTTTGCCAGGCCGGCTACGGAACTCTCCACGGTGGTGGCCATATCGGAAGATTATAGCGAAGGCAGAAGGCCGGCTGTGATCACGGCTTCGCTGGGGGAGAACTCGCGGATTTCTCTACCGCAATTTCGAAATACATTAGCTCGTCGCCCTTGGAGTCACGCACTCCTGTCAGGTAGAAATGTGCTCCGGCCAGGGGATTAGGAATCTCAGATACGTCGAAAAATAGGAACCCAGCTTGGGTGCTGTGAGGTTCGACGGCTTTGGCGCCGAATTGCGCGCTTTGAATCTCCGCCATGGTCTTTTGATCCACCGCCCCTTTGACTTTCTTGCTGGGAAAGGGCAGCGGATAACGGTTGGTGGCGCTGGCGTGGGGATGGGCGAGGCGGCGGTAAATGTCGTCTTCGGAGTCGGGATCCAGCTTGGTGCGGTCCCCAGTCACGAGTTGCGCTTTCATCTCTGACAACGCCACCGGCTGATCGCCATCATTGGTGATAATCACGAAGATCGGCAGAAGGCCCATCTCGTTGTAATGCACGGTAAAGATTTTTGCTTTGTCCTCGGTACCGTAGGGGTCGAGCGCCACGGTCACCAATTCGCTGGGATGCTCGTCATGCGCCGCATAGGTCTTCGCGGGTTGTGGTGTAGGCATGACGAAGTCTTTTGCGGCCTGCGAAAGAACCGGCATAAAAAGAAACGCCAAGACCACAATGGTGGTTCGAGTTCGCGATAATGCAGGCGGTCGATGCATGGCTGGATTATAGGATGCCGATTGCCGGAAAGATGGTGCCTTGATGGCTGCGGGCGTCGGCTACGGTTAGAATGTCGTTTCTCCCATGTATTTGCTCTATAGCGCGCTGCTGGCCATTGGGTTGCTGCTCGCCCTCCCTTATTGGTTGTGGGAAATGCTGCGCCACGGAAAGTACCGTGCCGGGTTCGGCGAACGGTTGGGAAGTGTCCCACCGCGGCTCGCGCCACTTTCGGGCCAACCAACCATCTGGATTCACGCCGTCTCCGTCGGCGAGGTACTGGCAGTCAGTGGGTTGATCCGGGAACTGAGGCGATCCCTTCCGAAATTTCGCGTAGTGATTTCGACGACGACGGATTCCGGCCAGAAGCTGGCGTGGATCCGTTTCGGCGAAGAGAATGTTTTTTATTTCCCGTTGGATTTCGCTTTCGCGATTCGTCCCTATTTGCGCTCTCTGCGGCCACAGTTGATCATTCTTGCTGAAACTGAGTTCTGGCCCAATTTTCTGCGGCTGGCGCACCAATCGGGATCACGAGTCGCTGTCGTCAATGCCCGTATCTCCGACCGGTCGCGGCCTGGGTATCGCCGGTTTCGCCGGGTGCTCCCAGCAGTTCTGCGGCATATTGATCTTTTTCTGGCCCAGACGCCGGAGGACGCCGCCCGGCTGAAAGATATCGGCGCGCCATCCGATCGCATTCGAGTAAGCGGTAACCTCAAGTTCGATGTGGCCGTACCACCGGCTCCTCCGATCGTCTCCAGCCTGCGTGATGCGTTTCAACGCGCGGGTGCCGGACCAATCATCGTGTGTGGCAGCACCGTCGAAGGTGAAGAGCCGCTCCTATTCGCAGCCTTCGAAAATGTTTTGATGGCGCATCCCAATGCGGTGATGATTTTGGCGCCCCGCCATCCCGAGCGATTTGCGGAAGTCGCACAATTGCTGGAACAACTCAAGATGCGCTTCTGGCGGCGCTCTTCGTGGGATGGGGAAGCGATCACCGGGGGAGTCTTGCTGGTGGATAGTATCGGAGAACTGGCGGCGCTTTATGCACTCAGCGATGTTGCTTTCGTCGGCGGAAGCCTGGTGCCACGGGGTGGGCATAACATCATTGAACCAGCGCAGCACGGCGTTCCCATCGTGGTGGGAAACCATACGGAGAATTTCCGTGACATCATCGGACTGTTTCAAAGCCACGATGCAGTGCGCGTGGTTGGGCCGGCCGAGCTCCCCATGGTTTGGCTGGACCTGCTTTCCAATGAGGCCGAGCGACGGGCTCTGGGTCAGCGCGGCGCGGAAACCTTGAAGGCCCAAACCGGGGCGACTCAGAGGACGTTGCACGCTCTGAGAATCTTGTTGGAGTCAGCCAGCGGCACAACCCGCCAACTATGAATCCTCTCGCCTCTATTTTCGGAGTTGGGGTTGGGATGAAGAACGCGCTCTATGACCGGGGCGTATTCCGGTCACATAAACTGCAAGGCTCGGTGGTGAGCGTGGGCAATCTTTCGCTGGGCGGTTCCGGGAAGACGCCTTTTGTGCTGATGCTTGGCGGGTTGCTGAAATCTCGTAACATAAAATTCGACGTTCTTTCGCGCGGCTACGGACGGCAAACTCGTGGAGTGGCGCTGGTCGATCCCAGCGGAACCTCGCAAGAATTTGGCGACGAGCCTTTGCTCATGTCGCGCAAACTCGGAGTCCCGGTCATCGTGGGCGAACGCCGCTATGAAGCCGGTGTCTTTGCCGAGCGGAACTTCGGGCCCCAGCTTCACTTGCTCGACGATGGCTTCCAGCATCGGGCGCTGGCCCGGGATTTCGACGTTGTCCTGCTCACGCCCGAAGATTCCACCGATCAACTCTTGCCGGCCGGACGAATGCGCGAACCGCTGACATCCTTGCGACGGGCCGATGCGATCGTGCTTACCAATGACTTGTCACGGGGCTCGTTCCCTCTAAACGGCAAGCTGGTATGGCAGGTGCAGCGTGGAATCCAGCCTGGCAATATTCCCTCGCGGCCCGTTGTATTTTGCGGCATCGCGCGGCCACAGAATTTTGTATCGCAGTTGCGCGGGGTCGGGATCGAACCCGTTGCCGAAAAATTCTATCGTGATCATCACGCGTACACTGAATCAGATATTCGGGACCTTCTGGAAATGCACAAGCAAAGCGGCGCGGGAGGGTTTGTAACCACCGAAAAGGACGCCATCAATCTGGGCCGGCATTTCTCCGCTCTTGAACTGTTGTCGGTGGTTCCAGTCCAGATGGAACTGGTAAACGCGGCTAACGCTGTGGATACCATGTTAGCCATGATTGCGGAGCGAAAGCGCCGGACATGAGAAAATCCTTCTTGGCCGAACTTCGATGAGCAAGCATCCCAAAGAAACCGGACGCCTCAGAAAAATCATCGAGTCGTTCCCCAACGTGACCATCACCGTGATTGGCGACCTGGTGGCCGATGAATTTGTCTTCGGTGAGATCTCGAGAGTGTCCCGCGAAGCCCCGGTCCTGATTCTGAAGCATCGGGAACGCACCGTGGTACCGGGCGGTGGCGCAAATGCCATCAATAATCTTGCCGACCTGGGAGTGAATGTTCTCCCCGTAGGCGTGGTGGGCGACGACGAGCCCGGACGTTTGTTGCTGCGCGGCTTTCGCCACAAGCACATCCCGGTGAGCGGAGTACTCAAGGACAAGAGTTACACCACGGTCACCAAGACGCGCATTCTGGCGGGAATGACACACACTTCCCGGCAACAAGTAGTACGCATCGATCGCGAGCCGGAAACCGAACCGAACCGTCACTTGAAACGCGAACTGGTTCTGGCCACTCGCGAGTATGCGCGTGCTTCGGACGCGCTGCTGATTTCCGATTACGGTTACGGGGCCGCGACTCCGGCGATCTTGAATGCCATTCGCGAGCGTGGTCGAGTGGACCGTATCCCGATTGTTCTCGATTCGCGTTACCGCATGCTGCAATTCTCCGGCGTAACCGCAGCCACTCCGAATGAGCCGGAGGTTGAACAGGCGCTTGGAGTAAAAATCGGCCACGACTGGTCGCGTCTTTGTACAGCGGGTGAGCAAGTCATGGCGGAAATGAAATTGCAGTCGCTGGTCATTACTCGCGGACGCGACGGCATGGTGGCTTTTTCTGGAAAGCACAAACCCATCGACATCCCGATTTTTGGTTCGGACCAGGTCGCCGATGTGACCGGGGCGGGCGACACGGTCATCGCTGCATTCACTGCGGCTTTAGCGGCTGGGGCCACCACCGAAGAAGCAGCCATGCTGGCGAATTACGCAGGTGGCATTGTGGTCATGAAGCGCGGCACTGCGACCGTCACCCAGGCCGAGTTGCTGCACGCGGTTGAACAGACTCCGGCTGCACGATCCCATTGAGTCACGAGAAAATTGAGCAACACGAAAATCCTAAGTCGCGATGAACTACAGAAGCGCGTCGTCGAGTGGCGCGGTAAGCGTGAAACTGTGACTCTCGCCAATGGTTGCTTCGATCTGCTGCATGTCGGTCATGTGCGTTATTTGCACGCCGCCAAGGAACTCGGTGGCAGGTTGGTTGTAGCGGTCAATGCTGACGCATCAGTGCGCGCCCTCAAAGGCGAAGGACGCCCTCTGATTCCCGCCGAAGAGCGGGCCGAGATTCTGGCCTCTCTCGAAGACGTCGATGCGGTGGTCATCTTCCCCGAGAAAGACGTGCGCGCGCTCATCCGCGAAATTCGCCCCGACGTGCAGGCCAAAGGCACCGATTACAGCGCGGACAGCGTTCCCGAGCGCGATGTGGTCATCGAGTGCGGCGGACGGGTGGAGATCGTGGGTGACCCCAAAGATCATTCGGCCACCGAGATCATTCGCACAAAGCTCCGACGGGATTCCTAACCGTGCCGACGCCAGCAGCCATTGCTGCCAGAACTAGCGAGCCCGTCAGTCTCCAGCGATTGCTCATCGTTCGCCTCGGTGCGATGGGAGACATTATTCATACTCTGCCCGCCGTCGCCGCGCTACGCACGGCATTCCCCAACACCACCATTGGCTGGGTGGTGGAGGAACGTTGGGCGGAGTTGCTGCGCACTTCGTCCGCATCGCCTTCGGGACCACGTTCGCCGGAGCGGCCGTTGGTGGACAACATTCACACCGTGAATACCAAAACATGGCGAACTTCCATGGCATCCGCACAAACCTGGAAGCAGATTACACAAGCCATTGGCGAGGTGCGAAACGTGCAATATGAGGTCGCAGTCGATTTCCAGGGCGCGATTCGTTCGGCCATGATTGCTCGAACTTCGGGAGCGGATGTCATCTATGGCTTTGCTCAGCCTCGCGAAACTCCAGCCCGCATGTTCTACACTCGCCGGGTAGCGGCGCGCGGCACACATATTGTTGAGCAGAACTTATCGCTTACCGAAGAAGTGGCGGGCCGCGCATTGCCAACACCGGAAGTTGTCTTGCCGCGTAATGAAGGTGCTGAGCTGGAATGTGCCCACCGGCTGGAAGAAGGCAAGATAGAAAAATTTGCATTGTTGAATCCCGGAGCCGGATGGGGCGCAAAGCGATGGCCCGTCGAGCATTACGGCCAAGTCGCCAGGGAAGTTGCAAAACTCGGATTGAAGCCGCTGATCAATTACGGGCCGGGAGAGGAAGATCTGGCGAAATCTGTGCAGGAAACCAGCGGCGGCGCGGCGGAAACAATGCCATCTTCACTGACGCAGTTGATTGCGCTGACCCGCCGCGCTTCGTTGTTCATCGGAGGAGACACCGGTCCTATGCACCTTGCGGCGGCGTTGGGGGTTCCGGTTGTGGCCATCTTTGGCCCCACCGACCCCGCGCGCAACGGCCCGTTTGGCACAAAGAGCATTGTGCTGCGCAGCCCCTCAAGTCAGACCAGCCACAAACGCCGTCCGCAACCCGACGAAGGCCTTTTGGAAATCACCGCCGACCAAGTGATCTCCGCAGCCCGCCAACTACTGGAGAACTCCCGTGGGTAAGCCAAAGACTACCTGGGCAAGGATCGCCCGGAGAATACGCGTCCCGCTCAGCTTCGCATTTGCGATTCTGTATTTCTGGCTGGCGAAGCCTACGGTGACCTCCATGCTGGTCGGCGCTGCTGTCGTCATTCCCGGACTCTTGGTGCGCGCGCTGGCATCCGGACACGTGCAGAAAAATGAACAGCTCGCCACCGCCGGCCCGTATGCATACACTCGCAATCCGCTCTATCTCGGTTCTCTAATTCTCGCGTTGGGGTTTGCGCTTACCGCGCGGAGCTGGTGGATTGCCGGAATTTTCGTAATCATGTTTTTCGCGATCTACCTGCCGGTAATCCGTGGGGAAGAAGCATTCCTGCGAGAACGCTTTGCGGAATTCGAGGAGTACGCGCGCCGCGTCCCACGTTTGCTGCCCCGCCTGCGCGCGTCGCAGGACAGCGATGGAGCTTTCTCCTGGGACTTGTACTGGAAACACCGCGAATACAACGCGATTCTAGGTGCGGCAGGAATGATGGCAGCGCTGGCCGCCAAGCTCATCTGGATGCGGAAATAAACTGCCCAGCAGAAAACTGTTATGCCGACAACCGGCTGGCAACGCCGCTTAAAAGTTTCTCTGCTGCTTCGCCGGGATCCTGGCTGGCAAAGTTCTCATCCAAAACCAACAGAGAAACTGCCGGATCGATTTCCTCGAGCGCCTGGCGCGTCGGCTTGCCGTACACCGACTGCATGCGCGCCGGAATCACCACCAGTTTCGCCTTAGTGGCTTTGAGCAGGATGCGGGCGTCGTCCACGCTCGCCATGGTCAACGCGTTGTATCCGGCGCCGCACAGCACCTCGCGCAGGAAGGTGCCCACATCCGACGACTCATAAACGCAAAGCATGCGCGGTCTTGCGTCTCCGGTTTTTCCGCACGAATATTTCGAGCCCAAATAGGCGGACGTAATCGCTTCTTCGACTGAATCGTAGGTCTCGAACTGCGAAAGCAGATTGGTCATCTCTAGTACTTTGCGGATATTGGCTGGCACTCCACTGAGCTTGAGATCTCCTCCCTTGGCTCGAAGGGCCTGCGTCAGGCGCACCAACGCGCCCAATCCGCTGCTGTCGACGAATTCCACCTGGTCGAGTTGCAGAACAACATCGCTATATTTCCGGAAAGAGTCGCCCACGTACGAGTGCAACGTAGAGACCTCTTTTCCGGCCACGATTCGTCCCTGACATTGAATGACCAATACCTCTCCGACCGGGCGGCTATCCAGGCGCAGCGTCATCACTTCCCCCTTTTGGTATCGGAAACCGCACCATGTTACCCCATCTCGAAGGTTCGCGACAGCCTTACTGGAGCCGGAAGCGTTCGTTCATAAGCCGTTGCAGGCGGGGTTTGTAGAGAAGATCGTAGGCCAGTTCTTTGTCGGGGAACATGGCGAGTGCAGACCGTTTGGCGTCCGCCACCAGTTCGGCTGCTTCCTCTACGGTGAGATTGGAATCCTGGCTGATGACCGACATGACCAGGCCGATCATGATTTGCAGACGGCGGATCAGGCGCGCTTCCTGCTGCACCTCGCCTAAGCTTCCGGGGCGCTCGGCCCGGCTCGCGTTTTCCATCTGTCCGCCCATCGAGAATTAGATGTAGCGTCGATAGCAGACGACGCGGCGTCATTGTGGATTCCTACACTGTCCTGATCGGGCCCGGGTACCGTGAAACCAAGGGATCGATGGTCAGCAGCGTAACCCCCTCAACCGTCGCCTGTGCAACTAAGATTCGGTCGAATGGATCCTTATGGATCGGCGGCAAACTCTCCGTAGCAACCACATGATCGCTGATGATTGGCAACTCGGTGTACCCGTTGTCCAGAAGACCACGGCGCAGCAGCCGCGCATCCACCCTGAAATCTTCCCGGCCCAACCCGCGTTTGATCGCCACTTCCCATAAGCTGGCCGCACTGAAGAGAAGCTCGTTGTCCGGATTGCCGATCAAGGTTCGAGCTGGTTTTGAGAGCCGCCGGGGCTCTCCGGCAGCCCAAAGGAGAAGATGCGTGTCCAGCAGAAGTTTCATGCCCCACCCCCGAAGATTCGTTCGATCTCCTCCTGGCCCATTCGATCGAAGTCGGCTGGTACGGAGATCTGTCCCGCCATGAAACCGAGCCGCCGAACTTGCGCTCCGGTTGGAGCGCCAAGGGCTGTGACCTTTACCACTGGTTTACCAGCTTTGGCAATTACGAATGCCTCCCCCTTGGAGGCTGCTTCGATAAGTTTCGAGAGATGAGTTTTCGCCTCGTGAATATTCACTGTTTTCATAAGATTTTATTAAACTTAGTTTGGTTAGTTTAGTCTATCATGGACCAAGCAACATTGGAATCAGCTCATCGTTGTTCGGAGCGCGAGGCAGAGACTCCGGGAGCCTTACGGGGGTAGAATTGACGAGCAGTTCTGATTGGAGAAACCATGGCAAACCTCCCCGCTACCTCAGATGAAAAGCCCCGCCCGAATCCCGATGAAAAGCTGGTACGCGTATTCGATACCGAGCAGGAATCCGAGGCCCTGATTGTGCGCGGATTGCTCGAGTCCGCCGGCATTGATTCCGACTTAACCTCCCTGGAAGCCAATCAGGACGTTCTCCCCGGGGTGGGAGGCACGGTCATTCTGGCCCGCGAGGAAGACGCCGATCGCGCCCGCAAGTTGATTGAAGAATACCGGCGCGCCCCTGGGGACGAGACTGCCGAAATCACCATTGCCGAAGATCCGCAGGCTGGGAACTGACGTTCTTTCCGTCCAGATAAAAAGTCACGGCTCCATCCATATCGGTGCGATACGTGGAGATCTTCGACTCCGCTAGCCGGTTCAGCACCTCCCAGCGCGGATGCCCGTAAACGTTACGTGTTCCCACCGAAATGACCGCCAACCGCGGATGCACCGCAGCCAGAAATTCGGGCCAGGTGGAAGTCGCGCTGCCATGGTGACCGACTTTCAGCAGATCGGCTTGCGGCTGTTCTTCGGCGACTTGCCTTTCGGTCTTTCTCTCGGCATCACCTTCCAGCAAAGCGGAGGTCTGGCCGTATGAAATTTTAATCACAAGCGATGCGTCGTTCGGACGCAAGGACCGCGCATCGGCATCCGGGGGAGGCGCCAGGATGCGGACCGAGGCCCCGCCGAGCTCAAGACTGTCTCCAGCTTTGTGCTCGACGACAATAATCCCAAGTCTTTTCGCTTCGCGGATCAAGTCTTGCAATTCGGGCGCTGGCGAATCCACTCCCAGCCACAATTCGCGGGGATGAAAATTTGCCAGTACCGCGGCCATCCCGCCCATGTGGTCAGCGTGCGCGTGGGTAAGCGCCACAATGTCCAATCGAGAAATCCCGCGCGACCATAGGTACGGAGAAACCACGTCTTCGCCGATGTCCAGCTCCGAATGCATCCAGCGCGGAATGCCGCCGGCATCCACTAGCAGCGTGCGGCCTTGCGGCGAAACCAGCAGGATCGAATCTCCTTGCCCGACATCGATTGCGGTCATTTCCAATACTCCCTGCCGGACATGAGGATGCGGCGGAATCGCACAGATCCAGAGAGCGCTTGCGGCCAGCGCAGCCAGTCCCGCCCCGCTAAGCCACGCCCGGCGGCGAGCTAGAACCATGGCCAAAACCAATGCCGCCGCAGTCAGCACAATCACAATCAGTTCTGGAGTAGGCACCCGAATGTCAGCGATGCGAAGGCTTCCCAGCCAGCGCACCGTCCCGGAAATTCCCGCCATTGCCAGATTGGCAATCAGCGCCGGGATTCTTGCCAGGGTCAGCGAGACGTAACTTGCCGTAACCGCCACAATGACGGCCACCACAACCACTTCGGTCAGCGGTACCGCCAAAATGTTCGCCGGTAATGCAACCACGGTTGCACGATGAAAGTAGTAGGCCATGGGCAGGGTGAATCCTGCCTGCAAAACCATGGAAATCACTGCGAACTCGCCCGCCATGAGTGCCGCGCGTCCCAGCGAGACCAGAGCAAAAGGCGGAATGCGCTTCCCGATGAAGCGCTGCAAGCGCCCGGCAATCATGCGCAGGTCAAGTCTGAATTGCACCAGCCGAGGAGCCAGAGCGCGGTCATAACCTGGCGAATCAAGATACAGCAGGGCGCGGACCAAGGGTTGCGTCGTGCGCTCAATCAACGGGACGCCAACTCCCGCTATGACCAGCACGCACAGGAAGCTAAGTTGGAAGCTGGCGCCAAACAGCGTCCTCGGCTCAACGATCAGCAAGGCCAGCGCCGCCGCTCCAATCGTATTCAGCGTAGACTTCTGCCGGTAGAGCAGCTTCGCTGCCAGATAAAGAATGAGCATCAGCGTGGCCCGCCAGACGGGTGCGCCCACATCGGTTAGAACCGCATAAGCGACAGACAGAAGAACGGCCGTCGCGCTGGCGAAGAAGTCGTTCACTCGCAATCGTCGCAGCAGCCAAAATGTTCCCAGCGCCAGAATCCCCACTTTCAGTCCTGATGCAACCAGCACGTGGTAGGTCCCGGAACGCTGGAAATCGAACAGGACGTCGCGGTCGATCACCGACTCATCGCCGAGAAGCATGGCTTCCATCAATTCAGCCTGGGCTGCGGGCCACAAGGTATGGATTCTGGCAATGATGCTGCGACGAATTTGCGTCCGCCAGAATTCGGCGCGGTTGCCGGCGAAGCCAGGCAACAACTCAATGTCTTCAGCTTTCGCGGACGTAAGCGCCACGATGCCGTTGTCCGCGAGATATCCCTGATAATCAAATACCCCCGGATTACGAAAATTGCGTGGCGGATAAATCTTGGCGGGAAATTTTATGCGCTCGCCATAACGAAAAAAGTGCGGCGGAGTAAAAGCCGATTCGCTCGCGGATGGATCAACCGCTTCTTCTCTGCTGAAAATGCTGGCCCGAATTCCGGACTGGACCGGAAAGTTTTGACCGTTGATCATGATCTGTTCGGTCTCAACATCGATTCTTTGGCTCGCTTCACCGGGCCCATCGCTGCGTTGGATTCCTTCGGCAGTCACATGTGCAGTGACGATGACGTCCCGTCCATCCGCTAGCGCGAGCGCTCCTGGTGCACCCGAGCCAGCGACGTTGCCTATTTGGATTGCAAGCGCGCCAATGACGAACGTCGTCCCCAACCCAAGCGCGTAGGCTGCCCATGCTCTTTGTCGTGAGAAATAGATACCCGAGGCCACAAAGACAATTGCCGACACCAGCCACCAAAGCGGGGGACGCCATGCGTAAAGACCGGTTGACAGACCGGCCGCAAAAGCCAGGGCAGCCCAAAGCAAGGGATGTCGTCCAGCAGTTCGCGCCCGCGGGGATGAAGGCGCTCCAGGCTGCGGATTCACAGATTCACTTCAATGAGGCGAGAGCTGAGAGGGGACTTGGCGAACGAGATGAAGAACGCTTTCCAGATGGTAAGTTTGAGGAAACAGATCGACCAGATGCGCCTGTTCCACCCGATATCCGGCGCCGAGCAGGCCGCCCATATCGCGGGCAAGGGTGGCCGGATCGCAGGACACATACACCATGCGCGGCGCATCCAAAGACACCAGGCTCTTGACAACGTCTTCTCCCAGTCCGCTGCGCGGCGGATCGACCACCACCAGATCGGGCTGCAACTTGCCGGCAACATTTTTTAGATACTGCGCGGTCGTGCCATGTACCGCTTTTACGTTCGCGGGCGAATTGTATACGAGGTCGATATGCGAAGTCTGTGACGACTCAACCGCAATCACACGCTCAAATTCCCGATTCAGGACTGAAGAAAAAAGTCCGCCGCCGGCATAAAGATCAAGCACCGTCTTGCCCGACTGTCCTCCAGTGACAATGCTCACCAGTTCGTCGGTCAAGTACCGGTTGACTTGAAAAAAAGCTCCAGCACTCACGCGATAGGACGCGTGTTTGGTCTTATAGGTAAGTTCCTTCGCTCCCGCCGAGGCAATCTCTTCCGGTTCGTCGATCCTCTTGCCCGAGGGATCGGGTACTGACGTTTTGAATGCAACGACTCCCGTAACCTCCGGCAATGCTTGCAGCAATATCTCGCTTAAATGCTTTGCTGAATCGGTCGGAGTATTGGAAGCGCAATAAGCCTCGAGCAACAATTGAGCGTCGTCCGCGTTGGCAAAGAACTCGATCTCTTGCACGCCGTCGGCACCGGCAAAACTTCCAGAACGCCCGAGTTGCCAGAGCGCCGCGATGGCGCGATTGATGAGCGGCGAACTGATCGGACACTGCTCCACCGGGAACAATTCATGCGAATTGAAACGGTAGTACCCGATGGCGAATTCCGGGGCAATTCGCACTTTAAGCCGGGTTCGATTGCGATAGTTCCACGGCGGCGACGGATGGACCTTCAACTCCACTGGCAAATCCAGCTTGGCAATACGAAGAAGATTTTCCTTGAGGATTGCCGCTTTGATTTCGAGTCTGATGTTCATAGCTGGCATGCTGATAGTGGCATCCACCACAGCGCTGGAAGTATGGGCAGGGCGGTTCGATCCGATGAGGCGACGCCTGCAGAATGCTCTTCGCCCATCCTCGTGCGAATCCCTTCTTCTGCTGATAGAGTAAGGCCTCGATCTTCTCGCCTTCCAGCACGAACGGAACAAACACAGCCTTGCCGCGTCCCTGCTCATCAGCAGGGAGGCGCGCCAGCCCGTCGCCGCCGTAAACGAGTTTTTCAATAGTGAGTTGCAAGGATTTGATCCTGAGGTTCGATGTTGATGGTCTAAAGATCGTCCGGTGTGAGGTTCGTATGCTTCGCTATACGGGCCAACATTCGAGGTCCAATTTCCTCGTTGTCATGGAAACCGAACATATAATTTTCGGTGATCCGGGTGGTTGAGCTTAACGTGGGAACCCTTCTGGGAAATGATGCTCCAGCCTTTGCGTATCAGAGCTCGAAGGACAACCCGCGCCTTCGTGCTGCGCCATTGGCTCACGCCGAGACAGGAGCAATACTGATAAAGTCAGGAATCTTTTTGGACTTCTCTACTTCATCGGCAATCGAGTACAGCGCCAAAGCGTAGGCTTTCGCTTCTTCCATTGATGCACCGTATGCCAGAGCTCCCGGTACTTCGGGAATTTCGGCGATCCAGCGGCCATCGGCTTCGCGCTCAATCTCAAACTGGAATCGCAAGTCTCGGCTCCTGATGCTGCTCGGCGATTTTCGCTGACTCATGCTGGCTCTAAAGATGATCTTAATGCCATCCGGCTGCACGTTACGGAGGTCACGGAGATAACAGGCTTAGAATACCCAACTTTCACGGCTGCTACTAGGGAATTCCGGTAAAGAACGCGAGTCTGCGCTACATGTAGAACAAACTGAGTCTTGGCAGCCGGTATTTCTCTAGCAACTTCTTATGCGCATACTGCTTTTGCAGTTGCTCGATTTGAGCCGCGGGCATGTTGCGCCGATAGGGCGCTAGTTCCCGGTCCGCCTGGGCGCGCATGGTGACGATCTGCTCGTCGGGCGTTGCCGCCAGCAAGATGGCAAACAGTTTTTCTTCCATCGCTGTGAGCCGTCGTTCCAGGTCTTCCAATCGTGGTGGAGTTGCGTTGCCTTCGAGATCAGCCGCCAGCTTTCGCAACGTGTCTGCCGTCTCTCCGGCTAAGGGTGTTGCCGAGATCCCGCTCGCCGATGGCAACTTCGCGGCGTCCAGAAGGTCCGCATTGCGGCGCAGGAAGATTGCAATTTCCGGTGCCGCCTGTCCTGGCGCGGTTTCGTTCTTCTCTGCGCGAGTTGCGCCGACCGCAGCTTCTTTCATTTCTTCCGCCGCGCTCAGAACTTCCTGCGTGCAATAGGCCACGCTATTCACCTTGCGAGACGTCGGCCGTTTTTCGTAGCGTTCGAACGCCGCATCAATGCCACGCAGCGCCGCCTCCAGCGGAATGCCGGCATCCTTCCAGGTTTCGATCAGCGCCCAATCCAGAGTGGAAAGGAGCAGAATACCGCCACGCCGCCGCTGAAAGTGTTCTTCGATTTCGGTGAAATAGTTGAAGTAATTTTCCACGGCCGGTTTCGCGACTAGTGGGATTGCAGCTTGCTTCCGGAAGCAGATTTAGTAGGTGCGCCGGTTTTCACAGTAGCATTCCGTTCCCAAATAATGCGCAGACCTTCCAGGGTTAAGAAGTCGTCCACGTGCTTGATGTGCTTCGATCCTGACCCGATCAGCGAAGCCAGCCCGCCAGTCGCAATCACTCTTGTTTCCTTGCCCAGTTCACCGAGCAGCAAATCCAGAATCCCGTCGACCAGTCCCAGATATCCGTAATACAAACCGGATTGCAGGCTGCCGACCGTGGTGCTGCCAATAATTCGTGCAGGCTTGCGGATATCCACGCGCGGCAAACGCGCGGTGCGTTCGAACAGCGCATCCGCCGAGATTCCAATCCCCGGACAAATCACGCCGCCTTCGTATTCGCCTTTGCTGGATACGCAATCGAAAGTCGTCGCCGTGCCGAAATCTACCACCACGCAAGGGCCGCCGTACTTTTCAAATGCGGCCACCGAGTTCACGATGCGGTCCGCGCCAACTTCGGCGGGATTGTCATAGTGCACCGGCATCCCAGTCTTCACCCCGGGCTCAATAAACAGCGGCTTGGTATGAAAATAGCGTTCGCAAACCTGGCGTAAAGTGGAATCGAGAGGAGGCACAACCGACGAGATCACAATCCCGCGAACGCTCTTGACCGCAAGATTGTCCATGGCAAACAGATTCCGAAAAAGCACGCCGTATTCATCGACGGTTTGAGTCGCGATGGTCGCCACGCGCCAGTTCGCTACCAGTTGGTCTGCACTGGCATCTCCCGCCTTCGCCGCCTGCGCGAACACACCCAGCACCGTATTAGTGTTGCCGACATCCAGAACCAGCAGCATAAAATCACTCTGTCATCCTGAGCGCAGCATAACCGTTCGCTCGCGAACGGTCATGCCGAGTCGAAGGACCCCTGCCTGACCACCGAGCCTTCAGCGCACCCGCACCGTTCCACTCAGCACCACTCGCAATCCCTGCTCCGTGCGCACCTGTAGAAACCCGCGCGGATCCAGCCCTTCGGTCACGCCGGTAAATTCATCATTCCCATCCACCGTAACTTCCCGCCCACGCACCGAAGACGACCGCTCCTGAAATCGCCGCAGGATCGAATCATGCGCATCCGGTTTCTCCAGCAAAGCACGATATTCGCGGTCGAGTGATTTTAACAAAGCCGCGCACAGTTCCACGCGCGACCATTCCGTCCCGCTGACCAGCCGCAGCGAAGTTGCCAGCTCTTGCAGCTCAACCGGAAAGCTCGGTTGATTTACATTGATGCCAATTCCCACCACAATGTGCCGCACCCGCGTGACTTCCGCATTCATCTCGGTCAGGATGCCGCAAAATTTCTTGCCCCCCAGCAGCAAATCATTCGGCCACTTCAAGTCCGGTTCGAGACGTGAATCAATCTCTCGGACCGCAGCGTGCACGGCCAGACCCGCAGCCAGCGACAAAATCAGCGCCTCCGACGGCGGCAGCACCGGCCGCAAGATCACCGAACAATAGATCCCAACCGATTGAGCGGAATGCCACTGGTGCGCGCCCCGTCCACGTCCGGCGGTTTGCTGCTCTGCCAGAAACACGCTGCCCTCCGGCGCGCCTGCGCTGGCCGCTTCCATGGCAGCCGTGCTGGTCGACCCAACTTTGTAATAGTGATGGACCTGCTGGAAGATGGTTCCACGCAGCAGGGGGGTAAGCATATCCGGCAGCAGCAGATCGGGCACCGACCGCAGTTGATATCCGGTCGCTGGATGTCCAGCGATTTCCACTCCCAGCGAGCGCAACTGCTGCACCAACCGCCACACATCCGAGCGCGTGGTGCCAATCTCCTCCGCGATCTTTGTCCCACTCACCACCACGGTAGCGTGGTCCGTCAAAAGCCGGACAATGCGTCCCAAGCGGGCATCCGTCTGCTCGTGTTGGTGTGGAGCGGCCGCCCCCGGCCGCTTCAGCCGGCTGCTACTACGATTTGTGGGTGCTTTCTTGATGCGGGAATTATGAGGTAAGGAGGGCGAAACCACAAACCGTTCCAGCAGTCGATAGTCTGCCGCACCTTGGAGGGCCGATCAGCAGAATTGCGATGCTTGCGGCTCTCAATTTTGTTTGTCAGTCAAATGGCGTCCCACACCTTTGCGCGGTCTGCTCACTTTCTGTACACCTTCTCCAAGGCAAGGTTGTCTTGCATGGAACTCGAAGCGACCTTATGAAAAGTGGCTCCGTTAGTCCAGATAACTGCCGGGAATGGTGGGAAAGGTTTGCTGGAAGGAGCAAGAATCAGTGCCCTCTTACCGACCAACACACCGGCCCTGTCCCTCTTCTCGGCCAGCTCAAAGACCTTCACTGCTCGGGCAACCTCTTCATTAAACGCCGTGGCGGCCCGAACTCGACCGCTTTCAGTCAAGTAGAAGGCTCGCATACCTATTCCGTCAGAAGCGGTGAAATCCGTAAATCCCAGAACAATCCCGTAGTCAGTTTTGAGCTCGCCACGGCCACGGTCATACTTAAACGTCACCTGGTTACCTGCTGAACTGTTGCTACGCCCGACTCCTGATGATTGAGGCGGACTTGCGGCCGTCTCCTGGCCGCTCAGCAACGCAGAGCCAACGATCCAGCAACACACCGTACCCGCAATTCCGCGCAAACTCATTTCGGCCCTCTCCAACACAAACAGGCAAAAGCGCTATTGAACTGCAATCCCTTTGTTGTAGCAATCGCGTAGTTCTCTCCCCATTTCTCGGTTTTCGGATCACTAACCACCCTACTGCGACGTCTCCGTAAAAGTCGCCTCCGGATGGCCCAACCCATACGGGCCCTCGGCGGTCACATGCACGGTTCCGGTACTCGAAGGCAGCGTCATCGTCACCGAAGCCACGCCCGAGCTGTTGGTCACCGCAATCACCTTCGGCCCGCTGGTCGTGCCATTCGAGACTGAACCACCATCGGTGCTAAACAGGACGCTGGCCCCGGTATTGGTCCCGCCAGAGGAGCCCGCGGACAGAGTAACCGTCAACGGCTGTGGCAGCGTCGTGCCCGGACTCCCTGTCTGCCCATTTCCAGTTTGTGTCGGGAATGCCGCCGCCGGTTTGCCGACTACGATCCATCCCCCCTGGGTCTGTGTCGCCCCAGTGTCCGTACCCGAAACCGAGTAATGGTAGAAGCCAGGCGTGTTCCCGGCGACCACCGTGATGGTCCCATTCTGCGAGGTCGTCAAACTCCCCTGCGTGACGGTGACGGTGATCCCGCTGTCCGACTGTGGAGCACCCAGTGTCACATTCGCCGTCCCACTCGTGATCTTAGGTTGCAGCAGGACGGTCCCGCCGGCGGCGACCATGGTCGTGTCCGGATTCAGGTCCCATTCCGAAGCCGGAGCAGTGGTCACGCTTCCGCTGGCCACCAGCAACGTGGCCGTGTAGGGCGCAACCGTCACGGTCGACGACCACGCATGAGATGAAGAAGCCACAATCGCCGTCGGCGCCGTAGCCGCCAGGGTATAGCTCACAACCGAGCTCGGGGTGAATCCGTTCAGCGCGAAGGTCACGCTGGCGCCGTTTTGCGGGTCTTTGTTGAGCACCAGCAAAGTCATAGCGGTACCCGTCGAATTCATCGCCGCATAGCTGCTGAACAGGTTCGGATTACCGTTATTAGTGCTGGAAACCGACGTGGTCCCGAAACCATGATGGGCCCCGTCATAGTTCGTAAACAGTTTCAAAGCCAGATAGTTCGGATTGGCCGGACTGGGCGTCGTCCAGCGTGTCGACAGGTACACACGCTCCCGCCCCAATATTCCGTAGGCATCGGCGTCACCGAGCGCGGTCGAGAAATCGGATTCGCCTGCGAAGGCCGCGCTCCATTCCGTGATGCTGAATTGCGTGCCCGGATAAGTGGAATTCAAGATCGCCCGCATGCGCGGAATCCGAAATGGCTTCGAGTCCAGCGGCTCATTGCTGAAGCCGTCGTTGACGATGTATGACGCCGCGCTGGTAAAGGTCGGATCCCACCAGTCGCGATAGATGCTCACCGCCAACGCCTGCAACTGCGTTTGTGTGAGCCCACCGGTGTCGGCGTCGGGATAGGCGTGAATATCCATTACGTCGAGCGATCTCTTGCCCGATACCGCATCCGCCCATGCCACTTCATTCACCCACCAGGGGATAAAATCCACTCCGCCGTGGCTTGACGTATCGCCCGCACCCGTCGCTGACCTCCAGTAGAAATACCAGCAGCAGCTCACCGGGCCCAGCCGTATTGCCGCCGGGTCCCAGGTTTTCAGATTGCCCGCTTCCAGAAGATAGATATCGCGCAGCTCGTTGTAAGTCGTAGGATTCGGGTGAACATCGACATGCGTGCCGCCCCAGATATCGATCTCGTTGTCCATGTTGTAGAAATGCGGCGCTGTACCGAACGCGCTCGCCAACGCGGCCGCCCACTGATTGCGGTACAGGCTATTGGCCGGATCGCCCGATTGCGGCGGCCCATCGAGCAACGGATAGTAAACCCGGTTAAGTTGTGTGGGGCTTGCAACCATGGTTGTGGCGCAATCCGACTCCAGATTGACTCCCGCGTCGGTGTTGTATTGGTCGATTTTCGTACTGCACGCCCCGTCCTGGGACACCGAATACGTCCAATGATAGTTGTCGACCCCGCCCTGTGTGACTGACGTTTCCGGGCTCTGAGCCACCCATGGCAGCATCACCATCGTCATCAGCGGGAGGCTGCCGGCCGCCTTCACGTCTTTGATGAACTGGACGGAATCAGCGTCGGCGGTATTGTTGAGCGCGCCAAAAGCAAAGTCTTCGAAGTAGTAGTCGTTGTCAGCATTGCTCGTGCCCAGCTTCCAGTTGTACGTGGACGCTCCATTGCCGCCCCAGCGCACCACCGGCAGCCCGCTGTCGGTAATGGTCGCCGCGTCCTGCGGAAAAGCGCCGCCATAAACGTACGGGCTGATGGAATGACGATCGGTGAGAACATTCACCGTAACTGCCACTGCGGGAGGGGGAGGAGGTGGTGGTGGCCCCCCGCCGCCCGGCGAAGAGCTCCCGCCGCAAGCCGAAAGCAGCATGGCCAAGCCAAGAACAGCCGTTTTACTCCAGTTACCCGCCGCAATTCCCATATGCGTCTTCATATCGCCCTCTATGCTACCGCAGTCCCCGCGCTCAGAACTAAAACTTTGACGCAGGAAAAGTGCCCTCGAGATGCCTGCAAAGGCAGGACCAATAAGGCGGAAAGGCTCTGGCTTTCAGGACTGGCTTGCTGGAAAAGACCCTCGGCTATTGCACGTCGATGGTGGTGACGCTCAACGCCGGCAGCGTGACCGTCAACGTTGAGCCGCTGGCAGCCATAGTTCCCACTAGAACCGGCCGCACGGGAGTCTGCCCTTGCGTCGAGGTCGCCGTCATCTGATACACGGTCGCAGTGCCGGAGAGGGCCTGCCCCGTGATCGCCGTTACCAGCGAGGACGTGGAGCGGTTAATGGCCACAAACACCACTCGTCCCGGCGTGGTGCTGTCCAGGCTGGCATAGACCGCGACTTTCTGCACATTGCTCGAGGTTGCCTGGAGCGAGGTATCCCCAAAGCTGGCGTGCGCTCCATCAAAACCACGGAATGCGCGGAAGCCTCCCAGCGCATAGTCAAAGGTGCCACTCGGCGGCCAAAGGTTGGCGGCGAAAAGTCCCTTCGCTCCGAAGACGCCGAGCATGTCCGCTTCGGCAATCGTTCCCGCAATATGGTTCCAGCCTCCGCCTTCGTACTCCGTCATCGAAAGCCCAGTACCCGGGAATTCAGCGTTGATCTTGGTCTGGAGACGCCCCAGCAGCTGGATCGGCGAGCTGCCCAGCTCCTCATAGATCCAGGGATTACTGTTGTTGGCGTCGGTGAACGTCGGGTCCCACAGGTTCCGCGGGGCCTGCACGATCAGTTGCACTTGCGCCGCCGTGAGAGTGGTGCCGCTCATGTCGGTAATTCGCGTGCCGTTGGAATCGTAGACCTCGGGATACCAATGGAAGTCATAAACATCCACCAAGGGCTTTCCATACGTGGTCGAAGCCGTCTTTAACGCCTGAAGGTATTTATCGGGAAACCAGTTGGTCCCGGTCGGGGTAGCGCTCAATTCGCCTTGCCAGTTATAGATCCCTTGAAACCCGTAATCTACCGGCCCAAAGATCACGGCATTGGGAAACTGGTCCTTGATGGCCTGCGCCAGCGTAATGGTCTTGCTGATGTAGTTGTCGGAGGTGACCTCGGTCGATCCCTGCACTTCCAGATGGGTCGTGTTCCAAAGCTCCGGTTCGTTATCCAGGCTGATAAAAGTGGGCAACGGCGCGCTTGCCCCAAAGATTCCCGGAATCTTCTGGTCCATCGCCCAGACAAACTCGTCCATGTAGACGTTGGCGTCAGTGGTCGGCGGAGTGATCGTAAAAGGAGCGCTGGTCACCGTGCTCTTCTTGTCCACGACCACTTTGAAGCGTGTCAGATCCGGGGGATCCGCAACGCTCACCGGCCCGTTCTCGTCCGCCGACACCAACCCCTGAAGTTGCACGGTCATGATGGTCGCCAATCCCGCACTTTGATCGGCAACAATGGTGGGACGTATCGCCTCGGCGGGGGTGCTGCTGGAACTCAGATAGGCGTCGTTGTCGTAAATGTAGTCGCTACCGGCGTTGGACGCGTTGGTTTCCCAGTTATAAGCGGTCCAGCGATTTCCTCCCATGCGGTCCAAAGTGAGCAACGGCGGAGTGCCGGTCAATCCACTATAGGAATTGATCCCGTAAATCCATGGAGAAATCGTCTTGGTCTGGGAGGGATTAATGGTGATGGTCACATCCGCCGTGACGTGGACAGGCGTGGCATTCGCGCTGGGAGAGTTGGCGCTCTCTCCTGTTGAATCCACCGCGGAAACCACATAGTAGTAGGTCGTGCC
The DNA here is from genome assembly GCA_963762965.1 of Terriglobales bacterium. Lineage (GTDB taxonomy): Bacteria > Acidobacteriota > Terriglobia > Terriglobales > Acidobacteriaceae > DATBAX01. The sequence continues at coordinate 1,400,127 of CAVXME010000001.1, read as the reverse complement.
GTTGGTCAGCCCTGTGTCGGTGTCGCTGGTTGTGGTCGGGGAGGCAACCGTCGTGTAGGGTCCGCCAGACACCGTGCTACGTTTCACGTTGTAGCTGGCGGCATCCAGGCTCGCCGTCCAGGAAAGGGCTATTTGCGTGTCTCCGGCCGTGGCTGTCAGGCCGGCAGGAACCGACGGAACGGGCAGAACCGGCTTGGAGAAAGCTTCGTTCGAATTGCCGCTCTCCCCGGCAGAATTCAAAGCGGACACAACGTAGTAGTAGGTCGTGCCATTGGTCAATCCGGTATCGGTGTCGTTGGTTGCGGTGGGCGCAGCCACTTGCGTATAGGGCCCGCCGCTGACCGTGCTTCTCTTGACGTGGTAGCTGGTGGCGCCCGAGCTGGCATTCCACGTAAGGCTCACCTGGGCATTCCCAGCCGTGGCCGTCACCCCGGCGGGAATGGATGGAATGGACGGCGGTGTGGTCCCGCCCCCAGAACCTCCACCACATCCCGGAAGCAAAAGCAGCGTCATCAATGCGATCGCTGAGACGCCCAAGCCAGCAAATCCCATGCCCGTATACGTTTTCATGATTACCTATGCTATCGCACCCCCTCGACGCTTCCTAACCCGACTTGAGGGTACGAAGGTGCATCCGCGGTCCAGCCGGGAGGACAGGCCCGCGGCAGACGAGGAACTCTGTTCTGGCTGGTTTTGGGATCGTTTTTGGGTGGCGCAGCGCTTAAGCGATGCGATAAAGGCATTGTTTTCAGTCACGCGCTTCAGCGCCCGAGGTCGAGCGGCTACGCCGGCGTCACTCGCAAACTCATGTCCACGGCGCGGGCCGAGTGGGTCAGTGCGCCCACGGAAATGAAGTCCACGCCAGTTTCGGCATAAGCGCGGACGTTCTCGAGCGTAATTCCCCCGGAAGTCTCCAACGGAATTCGCCGCTCCTGACGCGAGCACCGTTCCACTGCGCGCTTCACGTCGTCCACCGACATGTTGTCCAGCAGGATGGCCTCGCCCCCGTGGGCCAGCGCCTGATCGAGTTCTTCCAGCGAGCGCACCTCGATTTCAATCGGCTGGGTGCCGCGCCGGTTGTGATGAGCGCGCTCCAGCACCGGAACGATGCCCCCGGCCAGCGCAATGTGGTTGTTCTTGATCAACACACCATCGGAAAGATCGAGACGATGGTTCTGCCCGCCGCCGCAGCGCACCGCATATTTATCCAGAACGCGCAGGCCGGGTACGGTTTTCCGCGTGTCCAGAATTCTGACCTTGGTGCCGGAAACCATGTCCACAAACTGCCGGGTGAGCGTCGCAATTCCACTCAGCCGTTGCAGCAAATTCAGAATCACCCGCTCGCAGGAAAGAATCACCCGCGCATTGTGGCGGATCACGGCAATCGACTGCCCTTTGTGCAGCCGGATGCCATCAAAAATTTCGGGATGGGTAGTAACTTCGTAATGCGACGTCACCGCGCCGTCAAGCGCAGCATACACATCCAGAATGCGCGCCACCCCGCCAATCCCCGCCAGAATGCAATCCTGTTTTGCCAGGATGGTCGCCGACGCCCGTTGGTTAGCATCAATGCACGCATAACTGGTGGCATCGCGCGTGGCTTTGTCTTCCAGCAGCGCGTTCTCGATAATGGCGGTGATGCGTCGTGAATTCCAGTCCATAAATTCTTGGTTTCTGTCCGTAGAGACGTTGCTTGCAACGTCTTGCCAGGCGCCGAGAAAGACGTAGCAAGCTACGTCTCTACAGGAGTTATTTCAACTCTTCCAGCTTACTCTTCGCTTTGTCACGCAAAATCTGCAACTCCTCCGCGCGCCGCCGGATTCCTTCCACCACCGCCGCCGGCGCCTTCGCCAGAAATTGCTCATTGCTCAACTGCCGCTGCCCATTGGCAAATTCCTTTTCAATCTGCAACAGCTCTTTAGTTAGACGCTCGCGCTCGGCCGCGACATCAATCTTTCTTTCATAGATAACATGCACATCAAACCGCGCCGTGCTGCGGACGCCAGACAGCTTGGCAAGCGAAGTCTCAGTAAACGTAATCTGCTCCACGTTCGCCAACCGCTCCACCGCCCCGCGATTTTGTTCAATCAATTTCCGGATCGCCGCATCTTCCGTAAACACCTGAATCGGCACCTTGGCCTTCTGCTCAACTTTCAACTCAGCCCGCAGATTCCGTACACTCACAATCAAATCCTGCAGGGTCAGAAAATTAACGCGGTCTAATGCTTCAGCCTCTATTAGAACCACAAATGGGTCAGGATCTGCCAACCCTGCCAATGGGAATTGCGCCAACGCAATGGATTTCTGCGGAGGGTTGCCGTCGTAGATTGCCTGCCAAATCTCTTCCGTTATAAACGGCATGACGGGATGTAGCAAACGCAGCGAAGCCTCAAACATATTGATAAGATTTGCGCACGCGATCCGCGCCGTGCTCTTGTCTTCACCATCTTCCACAGCTAGGCGGGGTTTGAGTAGTTCGATATACCAGTCGCAAAAGTCGCCCCAGAAAAATTCATAGATGCGATTCGCAGCATCGTCAAAGCGGTAGACCTTAAGCGCATCATTGACCTGTCTCGCCGCTTGATTAAATCGCGAAAGAATCCACCGGTCTTCCAGCGTCGCCACATCAAACGCAGCAATGCCTGAGGAGGCCGAGCTTGTGTGGGGACGGGTCTCCGACCCTCCCCCGGGCCGCAGGCCCGGCTCGACTCGATCCACATTCATAAACATGAACCGCGCCGCGTTCCAGATTTTGTTCGCAAACGCCCGGTACCCATCCGTACGGCTCTCATTGAACGCGACGTCCGTTCCCGGCGACGACATCGCCGCCAGCGTGAACCGCGTCGCATCCGTCCCATACTTCCCAATCACATCGATGGGATCAACCACATTTCCCTTGGTCTTCGACATCTTCTGCCGATCGGCATCGCGCACCAGCATATGAATATAGACATGCCGGAAAGGCACGCTGTCATTCTTCGCCAGCGAATCGCCGCCTGCCGCTTTCACTGCTGCATCCTGCTCATGTCCCTGCATGAACCAGCAGCCAAACATGATCATGCGCGCCAGCCAGAAAAACAGGATGTCGAAGCCGGTAATCATGAGTGCGTTGGGATAGAAAACCTCCAGGTCGCGCGTCTTTTCAGGCCACCCCAAAGTCGTAAAGGGCAACAGGCCCGACGAGAACCAGGTGTCGAGCACGTCGGTGTCCTGCTTCAACTCTGACTTCCCGCATTTCGTGCACTTCGCAGGCGTCTCGCGCGCGACAATAATTTCTCCACACGAACAATGCCACGCCGGAATGCGGTGTCCCCACCACAACTGCCGCGAAATGCACCAGTCATGGATGTTGTGCATCCAGTTCAAATAAATCGTGCGGTAATTTTCCGGAACAATGGTGATCTCGCCGGACTCAACCGCCGCGGCAGCGCGGTCCGCCATGGGCTTGATCTTGATGAACCACTGCGTCGAAAGCCGAGGCTCGACCACGGTTCCGCAACGATCGCATTTGCCCAGCGCCAGGGTGTGCTCTTTCTCACCCACCAGAAAATTCCCGGCAGCCAAATCCGCCAGCACCCGCTTGCGGGCAACATATCGATCCAATCCCGCGTACACGCCGGCGTTTTGGTTCATGTGGGCGTGCTCGTCCATCACATCAATCTGCGGCAGGTTATGCCGCAGCCCGGCTTGAAAATCATTAGGATCGTGCGCCGGCGTGACTTTCACCGCTCCCGTTCCAAACTCCGGCTGCGCCAGTTCATCGGTGATGATCGGGATCTCGCGATTCATCAGCGGCAGCAAAACTTTCTTGCCATGCAGATGCGTATAGCGCTCGTCTTTTTCGTTCACCGCAATTGCGGAATCGCCAAGCATGGTTTCCGGCCGGGTTGTCGCCACCGTAATGAACTCATTCGTTCCGACCACCGGATAGCGAATCTCCCACAGCTTGCCCGCAACCTCTTCGTGCTTAACTTCGAGATCGGAAATCGCCGTCTCGCAGCGCGGACACCAATTAACGATGTATTTCGCGCGATAAATCAGCCCCTCTTCATACAGCCGGACAAACACTTCGCGCACCGCGCGCGAAAGATTTTCGTCCATGGTGAAATATTCGCGGTCCCAGTCCACGGATGCGCCCAGCCGCTTCATCTGGTCGAGGATCCGTCCGCCGTAGTGCCGTTTCCACTCCCACACCCGCTCGATAAATTTCTCGCGCCCCATCTCGGCGCGCTTCTTGCCCTCGGTCGCTAGTTGCCGCTCGACCATCAACTGGGTGGCAATGCCTGCATGGTCCGTGCCCGGCAGCCACAACGTCACAAAACCGCGCATGCGATGCCAGCGCACAATGATGTCCATCTGCGTCTGCTCGAACATGTGCCCCATGTGCAGAAAGCCGGTGACATTGGGCGGCGGCAGCAACAGCGTGAACACCGGACGCTTATCGTCGTCGGACGGAGTCGGCTGTGAGAAAAGCTTTTCGTTGACCCAGTATTCGGCCCAGCGTTTTTCGATATCGCCTGGCTCGTAGGATTTGGATAGTTCGTGGGGCATGGGTGGAGCAGCATTTAGCAATTGGCATTTAGCCAGTCCGGCGCACGTAAAATCCCCCAACATTAAAGAGGCTAAATGCTAAGTGCCAGATGCTAAGTGCTAAAGGGCTGTGCTTTGATCTTACAGGCGCTTGGAAAATCCGGTCAATCCAGGACGGAAGTTGGTGGTAGCATGCGAGGATCGCAGCGGTGCCAATTTGGAGGGTAGAATCGGCTTTGTATAAGCGTTCCCAATCCTCAGACACTTATCAGCCTATACACAGGAGCCCTTCCATGCTTTCTCGCTCACAGCGGTCCTCGCTAGCATGCGTTTTCGCCATCGTTTTTTTGTTTTCTTCCACGCTATTGTTGGCGCAGAACACAAGTTCAACCGTTCCTCCGGTGATTGACGTTCACGTTCATGCCCTGGATGAATCCTTTCCTGGTTTGGGGCCCATGTGCCCGAATGAATCAAAGTTCCTTGCTTCCGACCCCAGCACCAAAGAAGCTCCCTTCGGCTGGAGCCAGGAGGAATGCACTCCCAAGCTTTATCCCGCGGCGAAAGGCGAATACCTCAAAGCCGTCGTCGCTGAAATGGAAAAGCTGAATGTAACAGCGGTCGTTTTCGGTGATCCCCAGAGCGTGCAGAAGTGGAGAGACGCAGCCCCTGGACGCGTCATTCCCGGCACCAGCTTCAACGAAGGAATGAACCCCGGCAAGCGGGTCGCTCTGGACGAACTGCGCAAGGACTTCACCAAGGACGGATTCAAAGTCATGGGTGAGATTGGCCTTCAATATGAGGGCTTGTCTCCCAGCGATCCCTCCGTCGATGCCTACTTCGCGCTCGCTGAGGAACTCGATATCCCTGTCGCGATTCATATGGGCACCGGCGGCTCCGGACGCGCCAACATCGCCATGCCCAAATTTCGCGGCTCCATGGGAAACCCACTTCTGCTCGAGGAATTGCTGGCGCGCCACCCCAAGTTGCGGATTCAGGTTATGCACGCCGGCTATCCGATGATCGACAACATGCTTACCCTGCTTCAGGCCAACTCCCACGTCTATGTCGACGTCGCCGGACTAATCTGGAGCTACCCGCTCAAAGAAGTCAATCGCTACATCCAGCGCCTGGTCGAAGCCGGCTTCGAAGACCGCGTGATGTTCGGCACCGACCAATTGGAGTGGCCCCAGCTGATGGCTTACTCCATCAGCGTCATTCAGAACGCCGACTACCTCACACCCGAGCAGAAGCGGGACATCCTCTACAACAACGCTGCCCGCTTCCTCAGGCTCGACCATGCCCAAAGCAAATAGCGATGATCGCTGGTGGGTGGCCCATTCAAGCCCTCGGGAAGACATTCACAAGGTGAAACTTACCTCCACCGTGGTCTCGACTTCGACTGGTTTTCCGTTTAGCAGAAATGGGTCATACTTCCATTGCTTGACGGCCTCCATGGCAGCGGGAACCAGTGTTGGAGGCCCGCTCACATTTTCCGCTTTGTACACACTGCCATCTTTGCTTATGGTTACGCGCAACACGACGACGCCTTCAACGTGTTCGGTTTTCGCTTCAGGTGGATAGATTGGCTCGACCCGGCTGAGCAGGCGACTCGCCATGACATACCCCGTAACGCGGATCCGCGCGGGGAAGGGTATACAACCTGATACACCGGCCAGCATTACCTGCTGAACCTTGGCTGCAGCACCTTCCTTGAATGTGACAGCCAGCGTCGTCCGATCGCTGGGAGTGCCATTCACCCAGTCGTACTTCCACCGTTTCGCGGCTTTAATTGCAGCCTCCGTGAGCGCAGCGGGGCCGCTGACCACCTGCACATCGTGGACAGCTCCAGATTTCTTGATTCGTACGCTCAGAACGACAACGGGATCCGTATTGGACGTAACCGGCGAGTGGTAGGCCGGAATCGCTGCCCCGCAGCCGGCACTAGCAGCAACATTTCCCCGAGAGCGAGACACTCTGCGCGAGTGCTCCCTGAGCAAGAGAAAAAAACAGCGCGAAAACAGCCGTTACCCTTTTGTCGAGTCTCATCTCTCTCCGAACAATACCGTATTTCCACATCGAATTGCCAAGAGAACTGCTTTGGGATTTTCGATCAAGGGTCTTGCTGAAAGCTGACAGCTGAAAGCTATTTCTTCCTCTTGCTCTTGCCCATCTTCTTGCTGATCTCTTCCATCAGCTTGGGTTTGAGCTCGGCCAGCATAGTGTCCACGATGCTCGAGATTTCTTCGCCGCTGCCTTCGGAAGCGGTATCTTCCTCCGGCTTGATGGCCGCCGGTTCTTCCCGGCGAATCTCTTTGAATCCAGGAGTTGTCGTCTCCACGGCAGCGGAACTTTGCACGGCCGGCGTTTCCGCCACCCGCTTGGCGGGACTCGATCCTACAATGGATTCGCGAATCTGTTTCCAGTTCTGCCACGCGGCCGCGAGTTCCGATTCCCGTCCAGGATCGGCTTCCACGGGAGCCGCCGCCGCGCTTGCTACCACACTCGCTTCTGCACTGGAACCTTCGACAGTTGGCGAGCTTTCCCCATACATCACCGATTCGGACATGCCCGAACCCGCCGCCGCCGCAGCAGCAAAAGCCGCGTTCTCGTTCACTACCGGAATACTCGTCTCGCTGACCGCGTTCACATTTTCAGTCGCGGCCGGAGATGTTTCCGTCACTGCCGCAGCTTCCGGTGCGGCAACTTCTGCAACGCTCACTGCTACCGGGCTTGAGACTTCCGGCGATGGAACCGGCTCTTCTGGTTTCGCTTGCGCAGACTCCGCTGTGACCGGAGAAGAGATTTCGGCCGTCGAGACGGCAGGCTCAGGACTCGCGGCGGGCCCGGCTACAACGGCCGCTTGCGTTTCCGCCACTACTGGCAAACTCGCCTTCTCTTTTTCTCTGTCCGCTTCGAGGCCGGCCATGGCCGCGTAGGCTTTTTCCATTTCGCGTTCCAGAATCAGCGTGGATTCGTCGTCCGCGACAGCGACGGCTTGCGCAATCCATCGCGGCCCATTCACTCTTGTTTCCGTTACTTGCTCCCTGCCCGCCGCAGCCACGCTCACGGGGACTTCATCGCCTTGCTGCGCAGGTGCTGCCTCTTCAACATGCGTCGGCGAGAGCGACGCCAAGGCCGCCAGAACTTCGGCATCCGCGGTCGCACGTTGCAGTTCCGCGGCCTGGGCCGGGGTCTGGAGCTGGTGGCCTGGCTCGATCTGTAACGCGGGGGCCGAAGCAAACGTCACCGCTTCCACAACCTCGGCGGATGATTCTTTCTTTTCCTCGACTTTTTCTTCGACCTGATTCTCGCTCTTTACCGGTGCCGGAATTTCGGGCTCGACCGGGTTCGCGGCGCTGGTTTCGCGCTTGTCCGCAAAACTGTTAGCCGCCGCCGCAATCGCGGCCAGCTCCTCCACCGTGATGCCCTGCGGTAACGCTGCCGCGTCCGCGGATTTCGCTGCCGCCGACTTGGATTCCTCGCGCTGGGCGGTGTCCCGCAAACCCACGCTTGCCGGCTGGGCCTCGGGCTTCGCAGCTTCTTCCGGCTTGGGCGCTCCATGTGGAATGGTGAGCCGGTCCTGCCATCCGATAGCTCCGCTGATGCCCTGGGTCGTCGAGGGCGCCTGCTCGGCAGCCACCAGAGCTTTCGCAAAACGGCTGCTCTTGTATGACTCCGCCTGGGGAACGATTTTGTCTTCCAGCTTGGTGAGTGCGGTGAGAAGTTCGCTGGCTTCGAATGGCTTGATGATGAAACCATCCGCGCGTACCCGCCGCGATTCTTCCACCTTGAAAGGTTCCAGCTTGCCCACACTCAACAGGATCGGAATGCGCCCGGTCTCCTGCGATTCCTTCAGACGCTGACAAACTTCCAACCCACCATAGCCCGGCATGTACACGTCGAGGATGATGAGGTCGGGCTTCAATTCGGCGACCTTCTTCAGCGCCGCCGAGCCATTATTGACGGTGACGACTTCGTAGCCGGCATCGGTCAAGATTCTCCGCCCCATGTTCTGGGCTGTCACACTGTCGTCAGCAAGCAGTATTTTCCGCGCCAAGGTGAGTCCTTTGGTAAGGGGGAGATAGCGCGAAGGTAACTTGTCTCAGGCTCTAAGTCAATGAAGATAAGGGTTTAGCAGGTTACGAGCGGTCAGTACCCACTGGGTAACTTTGTTCCAGGCTCTAGGCTGTGGGCGCTAGGCTCTGGGCTTTCAATCTGAACCATCCAACCGCGTCCACAGAGTTATGGGATTGAGCTTTACGGCCCAGAGCCGAGAGCCTAAAGCCCAGAGCCTGCTCCCCTGCTCTTTAGAACGGAATTACCTTCTTCAGGCCCTTCTTTTTCTTGGGTTTGCTGGAGGACACATCGGCATCGCTCGCCGGTTCGTCTCCCGCCTTGGCATCCGGTGATGCAGTAGAGCTACTCGCGCTCTGGATCTCATTCACCTGTGGCGGAGGCGGGATGGCCGGACCATTGTCCGGCGCGGCATTGGGCTTCAACTCATTCGGGTCGGCTGGTTCAGTATTGGGCTTGAGTTCATTTGGGTCGGCCGCTGCTGGAGGCGCGGCTGCATTCTCCGCCGGAGCGGTGTTGTCCGCTGCCCCAGCTCCGCTAATCACCTGCACCCCAACCGCCGGGGAACTGTCCGCGGGAGGCGTGTCCGAACGGGGCGCGGGCTGATCGGGCCCGGGCGTTCCGGTACCTGTGGTTTCCACCGTCGCCGCCTGGGTTCCACCACTTCCCCCAATTGCCAACGTTTCCCGGTGGGTCACCTCCACTGCGCTAATCGCCTGGGGATCCACCAGGGTGGGATCGCCGACTTTCGAGGCCTGGGCGACGTCTGGATTCCTCCGGAAAGTTCTCATCACATTGGAGAGCGTGCCGCTTTCACGGCGACTGTCGGCTTCCGCTTTGTTCAACGCCAGCGCGGCTTTGGTCGGGCGAGGCACGGGCTGGTGCAAAGCCTCCAGCCGCGCTTTGGCATCATCGGCCCGGTCCATCACCGGATAGCGGGTCAGAATCCGGGAGTAGGCTTGCGATGCATTTTCGGTCAACATCTTAATGATTCGCGCTTTCGTTACTTCGCTGCCGGGACGGGCGCGTACCAGCGCCATCTGCGCCTCGTAGGATTGTCCCAGCAAGAACAAGGCCTGGTCGGCTTTGCTGTAGAGCGGATAGCGGTCCACCAGAGACTGCAACCGGGCCATCGCCGCGGGATACGACGTGCGCTTGAAGTAGAAGGCGCCCACCTCGTACTCGCGTTCCGCGATCACTTCCTGCACTTGCAGCAGACGCTGCTTGGCCTCGGGAACCAGCTTGCTGTCCGGCCATTGCAGAATCAGTTGCCGGTATTCGTCCTGCGCCCGCATGGCGTGGGTGAAATCGCGGTCCGGCTTTTCCATCTCCTGATAATGAATATTGGCAATCTTCAGCTGCGCCTCGGCGGCTTCCGGCATGTTGGGAAAGAAAGTGATGAAGTCCTTGTACTCGGCTTCCGCCTGCGCCAGCGAAGCCGACCCGCCTTCCGCATACCAGGAATCGGCCACTCCCAGCTTGGCGCGGGCAATGTATTCCGAATCCGGATAAGTATTAATCAGCGTCTGTAGGGTCATGCGGGACACATCGAAGCGGTTGTGCTTCATGGCGTCCATGGCGCGGTCGAACAATACTTTGTCCGGTTGTTTGGAACCGACATTGGCCAGGGGATTGTTGACCTTCTTGTTGGTGCAGGCCACCGAAGCCACCAGCACCCCCAGCAGAACCGTCATCGCAATACGACGTAACATAGAACCTCGAAATGAAGCTTAAAAAATAGCCGGCCTAACCAGAGAACACTCGCTGTTTTGCCCAGAGCCGAGAGCCTAAAGCCCAGAGCCTGGTTTTTTCAGACTTTCTGTAGCGCGGCTTCCATCGCCGCCTTCAATAATTTCTGGGCATGACTCTTTGGATCGCCGTGACCGAACACCGCGTTGCCCGCCACCAGAATTTCAGCTCCAGCGCGGACCACTTCGGCCACCGTCTCCAAAGCGATGCCGCCATCCACTTCAATGCGAAAATTCAGCCGCCGCTCCGACCGTAACTCCGCTAATCTGCGGATCTTATGGACTGTTCCGGGAATAAATTCCTGGGCCCCGAATCCCGGATTCACCGACATCACCAGCACGTAATCCACAATATCGAGGACCTCGGTCAGCGTCTCCACCGGGGTCGCCGGATTGATCACCACCCCTGCCCGGCAGTCGTGGCTCTTAATCAGATGCAAAGTCCGGTTCAGGTGCCGACAGGCTTCCTGATGCACCGACATCCAGTCCGCCCCCGCTTCCGCGAACTCCGGTATGAATTGATCGGGATTCTCGATCATCAGGTGGCAGTCGAGCGGCAGCCCGGTGGCTTTGCGCAGCGACCTTACCAGCGGAGGCCCGACCGTCAGGTTGGGGACGAAATGCCCGTCCATGATGTCCACGTGGACGATGGTCCCGCCGCCTTCCTCCGCGCCGCGAATTTGCTCCGCTAAATGCGCGAAATCGGCCGCCAATATCGAGGGTGCGAGCTCAATCAACGTCAGTCAACCTGGGATTGGACAATAAAGGTCTCAGAATCTTACCACGCAACGGCGACCTGATTTTTCCCAAAAACGAACCCGATTGGGCATACAAGGATCACGCCTGCCCTTTCGTGCCTCGCTACTGCCCCAGCCGGCGAACTAGGCTGGAGAGGGACGGGCCCATGTTGCTCCCAAATACGGTTCTCACCGGCACTTACGACGAACCCCTGGTGGTTCTCTCGGTGGTGATTTCGATCTTCGCTTCGTATGCCGCGCTTAGTCTCGGGGAACGAGTTGCGGATGCCCACGGACGCCCGCGTCTGGCGTGGCTGGGCGGCGGCTCGTTTGCCATGGGCCTCGGAATCTGGGCCATGCACTACGTGGGCATGCTGGCTTTCCGGCTGCCGGTTCCGATTTTTTACGACTGGCCGCTGGTTTTGCTCTCGCTCTTCTGTGCTGTCGTCGCTTCCGCTATAGCTCTGTTGATCGTCAGTCAGCGGAGCATAAGCTGGTTCTCAATTTCCGCCGGCGGCGTGCTGATCGGCGGCGGCATTGCCGCCATGCACTACGTAGGCATGGCTGCCATGCGGCTGCCGGCAATGTGCCGGTATTCCGTCCCGTTGGTGATTTTGTCGGTGGGGTTGGCCATCGTGATTTCCATGGTCGCGCTAGGGATGATGTTCGCGGTGCAAAACAAAACGTCGGCCAACCCATGGAAGAAGATTTCGAGTGCACTGCTCATGGGAATGGCCATTCCCATCATGCACTACACGGGCATGGCTGCCGCCAGTTTCAACTCCTTGAGCGTCCCGCCGGATCTGGCGCACGCGGTGAACGTTTCTTCTCTCGGGATTGTTGTGATTACGACTGTCACCCTGGTGGTCCTCGGCCTGGCCGTACTCACCTCGGTCATGGATCGCCAGTTCATGGCCCATACTCTGGCGCTCGAAGCCAGCGAACAGATGCTGCGGGCTTTGATTGACCATCTGCCGGATTTCATTTACGTCAAGGACACCCAGAGCCGGTTCATTTTGGCCAATCTCTCCCTGACCCGCGCCGTCGGTCTGGAGTCCCCGGAAGAATTGATCGGGAAAACCGACTTCGATTTCTATCCCGAAGAGCTCGCCTCCGCCTTCTACGCCGACGAACAGAAGGTGATTCGCAGCGGAGAGCCCTTGCTGGACCGGGAAGAGGATGGATTCACCAGGACCCGAGACATCGTCAACATCCTGACCACAAAAGTGCCGCTCCGCGATCGCAGCGGCCGGATTACAGGGATCGCGGGTGTCGGCCGCGACATCACGAAACGCAAACAAGCGGAGGCGGGGATGCGGAAGGCGCAGGAGACTGCCGAAACCGCGAACCGCGCCAAAAGTGAATTCCTGGCCAACATGAGCCATGAGATTCGCACCCCGATGAATGGCGTCATTGGCATGGCCGACCTGGTGCTCGATACGGATCTGACCGTGGAGCAGCGGGAATATCTGGGCCTTCTTAAAATATCCGCGGATTCGTTGCTCGACATCATCAACGATATCCTCGACTTCTCCAAGATCGAGGCCAGCCGGCTCGAACTCGATTTGATCGAGTTCCCCTTGCGGGACTCTTTGAACACCGTTACCAAGACCCTTGCCTTGACCGCCAGCCAGAAAAAGCTTGAACTGGCCTGCCACTTCGCCCCCAATGTTCCGGACGCGCTGATCGGCGATCCCGGGCGCTTGCGCCAGATTCTTGTGAACCTGATTGGCAATGCCATCAAGTTTACGGAACACGGAGGCATTTTCCTGGAAGTTGCCCTCGACTCCCTGGTACACGAGCAAGGCACGTTGCACTTTAGCGTCCGCGACACGGGCCCGGGTATCCCCTCCGATAAGCAGGAACTGATTTTCAATGCCTTCACTCAGGCCGATCTTTCCACCACTCGCAAATTCGGCGGGACCGGGCTTGGCCTCACCATCTCGTCGCGTCTCGTCGATCTCATGGGAGGAAAGATTTGGGTGGAAAGTAAACCCGGCCAGGGCACCACCTTCCACTTCACCGCGCAATTCAAGATCGGCCACGCAGCCCCCAGCGCGTCCTCTGAGAAACTGGCGGGTCCCGCTTCCTCCGCAGGAGAAACCAGAAAGAGTCTGCGCATTCTGCTGGCGGAAGACAATTTGATCAATCAAAAACTGGCGGTCCGTTTGCTCGAGAAACAAGGGCACCGGGTCACGGTGGTCACGGATGGCCGGGGAGTTCTGGCCATTCTTGAAATCCAGACCTTTGATCTTTTGCTGATGGATCTGCAAATGCCCGGGATGGGCGGATCGGAAGCCGCGGAGCGAATCCGTGAAAAAGAGAAATCTACTGGTCTACACCTTCCTATCATCGCCATGACCGCGAGCTACATGCGGGAAGACCGGGAGAAGTGTTTCGCGGCTGGCATGGATGGATACATTTCCAAACCAATCCAAATCCAGGAGTTCCTGGAATTGGTGGAAGCTCACTCGCGCGGCCAAATCCTGAAATTTTCCGCAGCTGCCCAGGGTTGAAATGAGCTCCATGACGCCGGCAGGAATGTCTTAGTTTTCAAATCAAGAATCTTAGCGATACGGCAGGTGGACATGCTCCCGCACCCAATGCGCGATGCGTGCTCTTCTCGGACTCATCGGCTCCCCGCCATACCACAACACCACCGCTCCCAGGGCCAGCAGCGCGAGCAGTATGGCATTCAACACCCAACGCCGGCGCGGCGCAGCTTCCTGCACTGCGACCGGCTTTTCTTCCTCCCCAACTTCCACCGCACCCTCGCCGGCTGGCGCGTCAAGGATGTCTGGGGGAACCGGCGCAATCGCGTGCAAGCGCCAGCTTCCGAATACCAGCAGTAGATTGGTCGCAAGAATGACCGCAAACGCCAGGCCCGGCAAAAACGCGAGTTCACTCGATCGGGCTTCGCCGATTTCAATTGCCAGCACCACCGTGATCAGGCCGCGAGGCAGCATCCAGAGAATCACTTCCCGGCCATGGGCGCTGATTCCCCGCCACGCCCAGCGGCTGGAATGGATGGCCAGCCAGCGCGCCAGGAACAGTGCTCCCAGCGTGCCCGCAATGAGCAAGGGATGCTGCCGGAAAATTCCCAACTGTGCGATCGCTCCGATCAGCACAAAAAAGAAAGTGCGCACCAGAAAGGCCAGCTCGGAATGAAATGTGAGCAAGGACTGTTGCGATTCCGCCAGCGCCGTCACCGGGCCGGTGAGGCCGACGATGGGATCCACTCCGGGAAAATTGGAAATGGTCAATCCAAAAGCCAGCACCGCGATGAGTCCGTTGGCGCCCAGCGCTTCCATCCCCGCATAAAGCACCAGCACCATGGAAAAGGTCAGCACCTGCCAGAAGCGTTGCTCGGAAAGAACGTGCAGCAGGCGCGACCACAAGATTCCCGCCAGCACCGAGAACAGCAATGCCACGCCCACCTGCACCAGAAACCGCTTGGCAATCCCTTGCGCCAGCGGCCCCGTCTGGCTTTGCAACCCTAGCAGCAGGCCGACCGTCAGCACCGCCAGCACATCTCCCCAGGAGGCTTCGAGCATCAGCGTGACTTTGACCGGTTCCTCGGCCTCCACTTGCTGCAACACCGGCAGAACGACGGCGCTGCTGGTGCAGCCAAGCGCCGCACCCACCAGCAAACCGCTCACCATGGACAGATGCAGTCCCTTGACCATCAACAACGCCACCAGGGTCGCCGTGAAGGCGTAGGCAAGGCAGGCCAGCAGGAAGCTGCCGGGAAAATGCCGCAGCGTGTCGCGCAGGTTCAGCTCCAGCCCGCCCTCAAACAAGACCAGAATGATGGCCAGAGTTCCCAGAAGATTGGTGGCTTTGGAAAGCGTGTCCGCATGCAGCAGGCCCAGGCCGGGCCCGAGCACAACCCCCAACGCCATAAGCAGCACGACGTCGGGAATGCGGGTGACGCGAAAAATCCGGTTCGCCAGAAAGGCCAGCACCAGCAACCCGCCCACCAGCCCGAGAACCAACGCTGCGGACATGCGTCACCTTTCCTCTTTTAAACCTTGTCATCCTGAGCCAGCGTTCTTTGCGCCGCGAAGGACCTCTGCATTTTACCGATCATGAACCACAAGTCCGACCATCTTATCGCGTGCTAACCTCATTTACTCTTACTCTTAACTCGGAGATGGGATGACGTTTTCGTCTTCATTGGTACAGGTCGCGTTCAGCTTGGCGGCAGTGGTCGTCTGGGGCGTTGCCGATTTTACCGGAGGCTACGCGGCGCATCGCGCCAATGCCTATCTGGTGGCCACCATAGCCCATGCCAGCGCTCTGATTTTTGTAGGCACTCTGGCTCTTTCCACGCACGCGGCGTGGCCATCGCATGAAAGCATCGCGTGGTCGCTTGCGGCGGGTTTGTGTGGAGGAGCGGCCCTGGCTTTTTTCTATCGCGCGCTGGCCGCCGGAAAAATGGGTTTGACCGCGCCCGTCTCCGCGGTGCTGGGTGCGGCGATTCCAACCATCTTCACCATTGCGACCCAGGGAGCGCCTGGAGTTCTGCGAATCGGCGGATTCCTTCTGGCCGCACTTGGCATCTGGCTCATTTCTCGTACCGAGGACCACGTGCGTCCCCAGGGAATTGGCCTGGCGGTGCTGGCCGGTATTGGGTTTGCCGGATTTTTTCTTTGCGCCAGGCAGGCTGGCGACGCCTCTTCATTCTGGATCGCTGCCTTCGCCAAGACTTCATCGCTGGCGCTGACCATTCCCATTGTCCTGGTGGGACGCAGCTTTCGCCATGTTCACCGTGCCAGCGCAGGCTGGGCGGTGCTGGCAGGATGTCTCGATGTGACCGGCACCGTGCTCTTCGTTCGCGCCAGCCAGACCGGCCGCCTCGATTCCGCCGTGGTTTTGTCTTCGCTTTATCCGGTGGTCACCGTCCTGCTCGCCAAATTGATTCTCAAAGAACACTTCACCCGCTGGAAAGCCGTAGGCATGGTGGCAGCACTCTTGGCGGTGCCTCTGATCGCCATGTGATAGAGAAATTCGTTTCTTGCTTCAATCCGCGAAAATCCGCGCGAATCCGTGGCGCTTCTGATTTTCCCGTCTGCTAATATCCGCTGAGTGCCCCTACTCGAAATCCGCAATCTGACCAAAGTTTTCCCGCTGGGCGAATCCATTTTCGGCGGAGGAGCGAAAGGTGAAGTTCGCGCTGTGGACGACGTCTCGCTCGACATTCACGCCGGGGAAACTCTCGGCCTGGTCGGCGAATCCGGATCGGGTAAGAGCACGCTGGGAAGATTGGTGCTGCGGCTGATTGAACCCACGTCGGGCAGCGTTCGCTTCGACGGAAAAGATTTGTTGGCAGCCAGTCACAGCGAAATGCGCCGCCTGCGCCGCGACATGCAGATTATTTTTCAGGACCCCTTCGGCTCGCTCGATCCCCGCATGCGCGTCGAAGACCTGATCGCCGAACCGCTAATCATTCATGGATCGAGTAATGAGGGTGCCCCGTCCTTCCCGCGTTCTTTGCGGGAGGGCGGGGGCAGCGCCCGAAAAGCCCGCGTCGCCGAATTACTGAAAGCCGTCGGTCTCGACCAATCCGCCGCCCGCCGTTTCCCCCACGAATTCAGCGGCGGACAGCGCCAGCGCATCGTCATCGCCCGCGCTTTGGCTCTGCGCCCGAAATTTATCGTCGCCGACGAGCCCGTCTCCGCGCTCGACGTCAGCGTAGGCGCGCAAATCGTAAATCTGCTCGCACAGTTGCAACGCGAGTTCGGATTAACTTACCTATTCATTTCCCACTCCATGCCAGTCGTGCGTTATGCGGCGACCCGCATTGCAGTCATGTATCGCGGAAAAATTGTGGAAGTGGGAACCACCGAGCAGATTACCGAAAGCCCTCAACATCCCTATACAAAAAGCCTGTTGACTGCCACTCCAGAAGTGGTTGCATAGCTTTGTAGTGTGGCGCGGACACTCCTGTCCGCGAACTGCGTCAAATAAATATGCAGCTTAAGCGTTATTCTGCACGCGTAGCTAAGGAGCACAAATCCTGTCCTGCAGACGTGCCGGTGCCATCAACCGAAAATCATTCAGGTTGAACGTATAAATCCGCTCCGCTTTGGATTTTTCAGCTCCCCGCAACAACAATGCATCGTAAATCTTGGCTCCGCCCCAGCCGCCGTTCACCATCATCTCCATCGCTCCCAGATAGTCTTCCTCGATGAGCTGCACGGTTTTGAAGTGGGCCAGGATGTTGTTAGCAATGAGCCGGGCAGCTTCCGAGGGATGAAGTCGAGGCTGAGCCGGCATCCGTGTCAGCGCGCTGAACATTTCCGCGACCGAGTGCATACCCAGGAAGCCCCTATCCTGTCCTGTTACCACTCGCGTAACCGCAGCAATGGCTGGCGCATAATGAGGATGACTACGAGCGCAAGATGCAACGAGAACAGACGTGTCAAAAAAAACGTCCATCGTCTAGAACTTTAGAAGATCGCGAATGCGCTCTTCTCGCACGTCGTCTATGAGTCTATTTACATTGTAGGTCGGATCAATTTGACCTAAGTGAACCCAGAGCCCATTCTCCTTGATCATGGAAGGCTGCTGTTGTAATGGGCGCAGCAATACACCATCCGCTTGTTCGACAATCTCGATTTCGGTGTTGGGCTGGAGTCCGAGGCGCTGCCTGATTGGTTTGGGAACCACAATCCGGCCAGCGCGGTCGATTTTCAGGTTCATGCCATTAATAATACCATTTACCATTTTTAATGGCAATTAGTCAGGGTGCCCTGTCCCTCCCGCGCTTTTTGCGGGAGGGCGGGGTTTTTGGCAACAATCCGAGAGCCTTAGATTTTGTCTCCGCCACCCTTGGCTGGGTTTATGCTGTGGTGCGTTCATTTCGGAGGATTCCCCATGAAACCAGTTCTCGCACTTCTCCTTCTCGTCTTTTCAACCGCAACCGTCTTTGCCCAGGCCGCTGCGGCCCCGGCTGCCCCTGCCGCGCCGATCAAAGATCCGGTGACGGCTTCCATCCGCATGCTGCTTCCGCGCTCGCAGAAGAATATTCTGGGCGCCATCGAGGCCATGCCCGCCGATAAGTTTTCCTTCAAACCCACGCCCGACCAGATGACGTTCGGCCATCTGGTGGCGCACATCATCGAATCCAACAACCTCATCTGCGCCAAAGCCGCTGACATTCCTGAGCCCAAAGTGGATGAAGCCAAAGACACCGATCCCAAGGACAAGTTGTTGGCCGCCGCCAAAGCCTCGTTCGATTTCTGCGGCGAGGCGGTCGCCAAGATGGACGATTCCAAGCTGGGCGATAACATCGAGCTGTTCGGACGCCAGTTCCCGCGCGCGATGGCTGCACTCGGCATGGCCAGCAGTTGGGCCGACCACTACGGCGCAGCGGCGTTCTATCTACGGCTGAATGGCATCCTGCCGCCCACGGCGCAACCGAAGAAGTAAAATTGCTCACGTAGGGACTGCGCCTAGAGGTCAGAAGTCAGAAGTAAAACTAAACTTGCTAAATTCTTACTTCTGCATTCTGACTTCTGTATTCTTAGTTCTGGGCGGCTGTCCCTTCGCGATTTGTAACGGATCGCAGGCCTTTGTATTCAATTACTTATCTCTAAGTTATTGAAAACAGGCTTCGGCGAATTGGGCTTGATGCTGGGGAAGTTTCGGTCCGAGGACTGCGCACGATGCCTCTGGGAGGCCCAGATTTGACTTCCTGGCCACGATCGCTGTCTTGGGTGTCCCTGAGGCCATCGTAGATCCTGCCGGGGCTGGAATCGACTGCGTTGCGATTATTAGCTTTCGGCTAATGTTTCCCAGAATGGCACAGCAGGAGAAATCTACTCGATGTGCACCAAGCCACTGGCAGCGGGGGTCATGGGAGCGGGATGCTGCGGGGCACGCCAGGAATCCACGATCGGAAACCTGGTGCACGCATGACACCGTGCAATTCGGCGCGCAGGATTTTTCGGTGAGATATTCGCGGCGTATGTCGTTGACGCTATAGTCCGCCAGCGGAGTGCCGGGATATCCGCGCTGCTGCGAACAGTAATGCACCAGTCCGTTTTCGCAGATGTATAAGTAGCGCGCCCCGGCGCGGCACCGCCAATCATTGGGACGTCCTTCGGCAATATTGTTCTGGAAGCCGTTGATGCGGGTGAAGCTGCGCTTCGACATCCCCTGCATTTCTTTATAGACGAGCTTTTCTTCATCGTTCAGCGGCTGCAATTGTCCGCTGCCATCGTGAATGATGCCGATGGTCGAGGTAAAGCCAAGCTCCACAGCACGTTTGCCGATGGTGAGCGCATCTTGCGGAAAGCGCACGCCGCCGCCGACCACGGAATTGATGTTCACATGAAAATCGGCGTGCTCGGCCAGCAGTTGCAGTTTCTTATCCAGCACTTTCAGGCTTTTCTTCGAGACATCGTCAGGATTGACGTTATCAATGGAAATTTGCAGCCACTCGAGTCCGGCGCGGTTGAGGCGCTGAATGCGATCGGCCACCAACAGATAGCCGTTGGTGATCATGCCGGCGATCATGCCGTTGTGGCGAATGCGGGCAATGATTTGATCGAGTTCGGGATGCAGCAGCGGCTCGCCGCCGCTGATGGTGATGACGGAGGTGCCGAGGGCGCCGAGTTTATCCACGCGGCGAAACATTTCTTCCAGCGGGACGGGCTTCGAGAAATCGTCGTACTCGTTGCAATACTCACAAGCTAAGTTGCAGCGGCGCATAGGGATAATGTGCGCCAGCAAAGGATGATCGGTCGAAACCAGCGAGCGGACCACTTCCTTCGCTCCGCGCAGATCGCGGCGCAGGCCTTTTAAGCGGCGTCGGAAAGTTTTGGGGCCAGCTGGCATGCTGTTGACTATTAGAGCATATCCAGGCGCTAAGTTCAGGGGTTGCAACAGTGTTTGGCGGGATTCGTGGGGCGAACGGGAGAGCGGCGATTGCAGATTGCAGATTTGAGATTGCAGATTTCCGAACGGTCATTGGTCGCTGCGCGCGAGATCCCCTTCGACTTCGCTCAGGGCAGGCTCTCGCCCGGCTGAAAACCGCCGGGACTTCGGGATGACAAAGTATGGGAGGGGAAAATCTGAAATCAAAAATCTGCAATCTGAAATTATCTTGCTGCGGCGGCGTCGAATAGATTCAGGAATTCCAGTTTCTTTTCGGCGGGGAGGAATGAGGCCTCGAAGGAATTGCGGGCCAGCTCGCGCAGGTGTTCGTCGGTGAATCCGAAGGTCTTCTGGGCCAAGTGATATTCGTGGGCGAGAGATGAGTTGAACATGGCGGGATCGTCGGAGTTGAGCGTGATCATGACGCCCTGATCGAAATAGTTGCGAACGGGATGGTCGGCCAATGTCTTGCATACGCCGGTGCGCAGGTTGCTGGTGAGGCAGATCTCGACCGGAATCTGGCGGCGGGACAGTTCTTCCACCAGTTCGGGATCTTGCGCGGCGGTGAGGCCGTGACCGATGCGTTCGGCGCGAAGGTTGAGCGCGCCCCAGATGGATTCAGGGCCGGCGTTCTCGCCGGCGTGGGCGGTCAGGCGAAGTTCATTTTCCTCGGCCCAGGCGTAGGCTTCGCGAAAAAGTTCGGGCGGGGCTTTTATCTCGTCGCCGCCAATGCCGACACCGATGACATTGCGATCGCGGAAGTGGCCGGCCAGTTCAAACACCTCGCGGGCGGCGCCGGGGCCGAATTGGCGGACTGCATCGAATATCCAGAGCAAGGAAATTCCGAAAGCGCGCTCACCTTTTTGGCGTCCGCGTTCCAGGCCTTCGAAGATGGCAGCGAAATCCTGTTTCCGCCAGAGGCAGACGCCGACGGATACATAGACTTCGGCGTGCAGGATGTTTTCATCCTTGAGCTGCTTCATGAGGCGGTAGGTGATGAGCTCGTAGTCTTCGGGGGTCTGGAGGTCCTCGGTGACGGCCTTGAAGGCCATGAGAAAACCGTTGAAGTCGTCGTAGCGGTAAAGGTTTTCAACTCCGAGGAGAGTGCTGGGCTTGCCGTGGCGCTGTTTGAGCTCGAGCAGAGTGGCGGGATCAATGGAACCTTCGAGATGCAGATGCAGCTCGGCCTTGGGCAGTGAAAGGATAAAGGCGCTGGGCTGCGGACTCATCAGTTGTGATTGTAGATTTTGCAGGGGGGAATTGCGAATGCAACTCAGGCTCTGGGCTCTGGGCGCTCGGCTTTAGGCTCTGGGCGTTTAACCTCAGGCGCTAAAGCGCGTTTTTCATCGGGACGATTCTGATGGCCCGACTGGAAGTCAGGCCCTTCCCGATTTTAGCTTCGGGCTTCGTTCGAGCGGACAGACGAGGGCGTCCGTCCCTACGTGAGCAATTTTTGCAGTACAATCCGGTGGTTTTGTTTTTGCGATTCCAGTCAAGGCCAAATCACAGGAGCATGGACCATGCGGATTCTTAACCAGTTGTTGGCGGGGATGGCTTGCTTGTTACTCTCTTTCGTTTCGTACCCGGCCGTCTCTTACGCGGCGGATTCTGGGTTGCGGGTTCAAACCAATTCGGGCGTAGTGGAGGGCAAACAGGACGGCCCGGTACGGACTTTCCTGGGCATTCCATACGCTGCGCCGCCGGTGGGCGATCTGCGCTGGAAACCGCCGGTGGCGGCGGACAAATGGATCGGCGTGCGGAAATCCACGCAATTTGGAGCGCGGTGCATGCAGGCCCCGGTTTTCGGAGACATGACTTTCACCGATGCGGGTCATAGTGAAGACTGCCTGTTTCTGAATGTGTGGACCACGGCAAAAACTTCCGACGCCAAGCTTCCGGTCATGGTGTGGATCCATGGGGGCGGATTCGTGGCAGGCGCGTCGTCCGAGCCGCGGCAGGATGGGACGGTGTTGGCCCAGCAGGGCGTAGTAGTGGTGTCGATGAATTATCGCCTGGGAATTTTTGGGTTCTTCGTGCATCCCGAACTGGCGAAAGAGTCGGGGAGGAACGCGGCGGGCAATTATGGTTTGCTCGATCAGGTGGCTGCCTTGCAGTGGGTGCGTGACAACATTGCGGCGTTTGGCGGCGATCCGGGAAATGTGACGATTTTTGGCGAGAGCGCGGGATCGTTTTCGGTGAGCGAGCTCATGGCGTCACCGCTGACGAAGGGGTTGCTGCACAAGGCGATTGGCGAGAGCGGCGGAGCGTTTTCTCGGACTGGACTGGCGCTCGATACGCTGGCATCGCGGGAAGAAAAAGATTCTAAGTTTGCCAGCTCGGCATATGGCGTGCAAACGCTGGCCGAGCTGCGAGCGATTCCCGCGCAGAAATTGTTGGATGGGGCATTCAAACCCATGGGACAAGGGCCCGACTTCGGTCCCGTGGTCGATGGATATTTTCTGCCGGAGACGGTGGCCGCAATTTTTGCCGCCGGAAAACAGAACGACGTACCGCTGCTGGCGGGATGGAACCATGACGAAGGCAGCTTCGCCATTGCGTTTGCGCCGAAGAAGCCTGATGCAGAGAGCCTGAAAGCTCTGGCGCAAAAAGATTTTGGCGATAAGGCTGCGGATTTTCTGAAACTTTATCCGGCAGACAACGACGCCCAGGCGTTCCGATCCACGGAAGATTACGCCGGTGATCAGTTTATTGCGTGGTCTACGTGGAAGTGGATCGAAGCGCAGGTAGCAACCGGCAAGCAGCCGGTGTATCGCTATCGCTTCGATC
The DNA here is from genome assembly GCA_963762965.1 of Terriglobales bacterium. Classification (GTDB taxonomy): domain Bacteria; phylum Acidobacteriota; class Terriglobia; order Terriglobales; family Acidobacteriaceae; genus DATBAX01. Next base: position 1,377,368 of record CAVXME010000001.1, on the reverse strand, counting down.
TGGGGCCGCCGTCTGATCCGAAGGGCCCGCAGTTGGGGGCGTTCCACTCGGCCGACATTGAGTATGTGTTTGGGCAGCTGGATTCGAGGCCTCATGTGGAATGGAAACCGGAGAACCGCCAACTCAGCGAGCAGATGCAGAAGTATTGGGCGAACTTCGCGAAAAACGGCGATCCCAATGGGCCGGGGTTGGCGAAGTGGCCTGTGTATTCGTCGGCGGATGGGTGGCAGGTGATGTATCTGGATGAACCGCTGGCGGCGCGGAAGGATGATCTGCGGGGTAGGTACTTGTTTTTGAGCAGCGTGTGGGAAAAGTAGTGGAGCTGCATGCGAACACCAGATCCTTCGACTGCGCAGTCCGATTCGCTTCGCTCTTCGGTCTGCTTCGCTCAGGATGACAGAGGGATTTAGCTGATGGCTGAGAGCTGACAGCTAAGAGCTATCTCCTGGCGAATTCGCTGCGGTGGCGGCTGTAGAAGAAGTAAATGCACAGTCCCAGAGCGAGCCAGATGATGAAGCGGAGCCAGGTGATGACGGTCAGTCCGGTCATGAGGCCGCCGCAGAGCAGGATGGAGATCAACGGGAACCAGGGGACGAAGGGGACGCGGAAGGCGCGTTTGCGGTCCGGTTGACGGCGGCGCAACAAAATCACTCCCAGCGAAACCAGAACAAAAGCAAAGAGCGTGCCGATGTTGGAGAGATCGGCGGCATCGCCAATGTCCACTACGCCCGCTGGTATGCCGACGGCGAAACAGGCGATCCAGGTGGACCAGTGCGGAGTTTTGAATTTGGGGTGGACGGCGGAAAAGAGCTTGGGTAAAAGTCCGTCGCGGGACATGGCGTACCAGATGCGCGCTTGTCCGTACTGAAAGACTAGAAGCGACGAGATCATGCCCATCAACGCGCCCAGGATGATCACCGAGCGGAAGAAGCGGTGCGCGCCGAGTTGCTGTAGCGCGTAAGCGACGGGAGCATCGGCGGCAGGGCCGGAAACGAAAGTTGTGTACTTCATCATCCCCAGCAAGACAATCGCCACGCCAATGTAGAGAACGGTGCAGACCACCAGAGAAGCGATGATGCCGAAGGGCAGATCGTGTTGCGGATTCTTGCATTCCTCGGCTGCCGTGGAAACCGAATCGAATCCGATGTAGGTGAAGAAAACGATAGCGCCGCCGGTCACGATTCCAGCAAAGCCCGAAGGGGCAAACGGCGTCCAATTGGCTTTGTTTACCAGCAGGCCGCCCACCACGAGGAAAGTCAGAATCGCACCGATCTTGACCATCACCATGATGTTGTTGGCCTTCGCTGATTCGCGGACGCCGCGCACTAACAACAACGTCAGGATGAAAACGATCAGGAAGCCGGGAGCGTTGAAGTAGGCGCCCGTCCAGTGTCCACCGGCAAAAACTGGGTTGGACCATTTCTCCGGCAAGTTGAGGCCAAAAGCAGATAGCTGGGCGTTGACGTATCCGCTGAATCCAACGGCGACGGCGACGTTGCTGACTACGTATTCGAGGATCAGGTCCCAGCCGATGATCCAGGCAAAAATTTCGCCGAGCGTCGCATATGAATACGTGTAGGCACTGCCGGCGATCGGGATCATCGAAGCCAGCTCGGCATAGCACAGGCCGGCAAAACTGCAAGCCACCGCGACCAACAGGAAAGAGATTGCGATCGAGGGCCCGGCGGCGGGACGTCCGTGCATGAGCGCGCCTGCGGTGCTTCCGGTACGCAGAAGGTTGGCGAGCAAGTCCATCACCTGCGCGTGCAGGATGGACGGAGCTTCGAAATGTTCTCCGGCGGCGGCGGTGCCGGTAAGCACGAAGATGCCGGAGCCGATGATGGCGCCGATGCCCAGCGCGGTAAGCGACCAGGGGCCGAGCGACTTCTTCAGCGCATGCTGGGGAGTTTCGGAGTCGGAGATCAGCTTGTCGATACTTTTGCAGCAGAGAAGTTGGTTGTCCGATGTGTAGATCGTCTCTGCGGATGGTGCAGCCGTCGGGGTTTCTGACAAGTGGTCCTGTCTCCTGGAAGACGCTATTGGCAATTAGCACTTAGCATTTGGCCAGCGAACGTCGGTTGAGAAACCGAACGCCGCGCGGCTAAGTGCTAAGTGCCAGATGCTAAATGCTGCTTACCGCTTCGCGGTGCCGCGTACCAGCTTCTTCACCTTGCGCTTCGCCGAACCGCGGGCGTATTCGCGGGGCTTGAGCGGACTATCTGTCTTTTTCTTTTTGCGGACTGCCCGCTTTACCTTTTTGCGTTCTTCTTTGGTTAGTTTCTTCGTGTTTGCCATGAATGCAGTTTATCGCTCTCCTTCAAAATTAGGTGCCGACTTCGGTCGAAAAACAGTTGAGCTTCGCTCAACGGACAGACGAGGCGTCCGTCCCTACCTGTGTCGTGATGATGCTTTAGGCCCGTTCCAGCTGGGCGTACTTCTCTACTAATTTCTTTAAACCGAAGCGAGGGAATTGTACCGTAATTTTGGCATCTTCACCGTCTCCTTCTCGCTGATAGACGGTGCCTTCGCCATATTTGGGGTGCTTTACCTTCTGGCCAGGGCGGAAGCCTTGCTTGCCTTTGGGCGCTTCGGGGGCCAATTTTGGCAGGGTGAATTTCTTGCCGCGGGAGGCAAAAAACTCGGCGATGTTGCCGATGGAGTTGTAAGTCGGGCCGGAGGGCTGCACGACCGGGGTGCGCGGTTTGTTGCGAGTGTCCCAGCGTGGGCTTTGGTCTTCGTCTTCGTAGGCGTAGTGGGGCTCGGCGTCGTAAGCCGCGTGGCTTTGCCCCGCTGGACGGGCGAGAGCGCCCGTCCCCACATGGCCACTGCTGGTTCGACGGGACGTCCCCAGTTCTTCCAATAATTCCGCGGGAACTTCTTCGAGGAATCGCGACGGCACGCTGGCCTCCGGCAGATCGGTGCCGTAGCGGCGGCGGTAGACGGCGCGGGTGAGGATGAGCGTGTCCATGGCGCGGGTCATGCCTACGTAGCACAGGCGGCGTTCTTCTTCGATGTCATCCGGCTGCAAGAATGTTCGGGAGTGCGGGAACAATCCTTCTTCAAGGCCGGCAAGAAATACGAGCGGAAATTCCAGGCCTTTGGCGGCGTGCAGCGTCATCAGTGTGATCTGCGCGCCTTCTTCGTAGGAATCGGCATCACTGACCAGGGCGGCGTGATCGAGGAATTGATCGAGGGTTTCGCCACGGTCTTTGGAGTCCATGGCGGCGTTCACTAATTCGCGAAGATTTTCTACGCGGGAGAAAGCTTCCGGCGTGTCTTCGTCTTCTAGCCGCTTGATATAGCGGGTGCGGTCGATCAGAAATTTCAGGAGTTCGGCGGTGTTGGCTGCGTCGCCGGGAGTGCGGAATGCGGGGGCTTCTGACGATTCTTCAGCTGCAGGTGATACGACTGGAGCCGCGGCTTCGTCGGACGGTTCGACTTCAGTATGGAAGTCAAAGCTGAAGTTGTCGGGGCTGAAATCCGTGTCTTCCTCGGCGACTAGAATGGCGGGCGCTACGTCTGTTTCATTGTCTTCGATTCTTGCGGAGGCTTCCAGGCGATCCTCAATCGTTCCGGCGAGCATGGCGCGTCCATCTTCAATAATGTCGCGGAAAGATTTAAGTGCTGCCAACGCCCGCTGCGGCAGGAGCTGGCGCTTGATGGCTTCCTGTATCCCGCCCCACAAAGAAAGCCCGGTTTCGAGTGACAGGCGTTCGAGGATTTCGATGGTGCTTTTGCCGATGCCGCGCACTGGGGTATTGATCACGCGCAGGAGCGAGATGGTGTCGTCCGGGTTATGGATGACTTTCAGGTACGAGATCATGTCCTTGATCTCGGCGCGTTCGTAGAACGAGAAGCCTCCGACCACGTGATATTTCAACTGGTAACGGCGCATGGCCTCTTCAAACAAACGCGATTGCGAGTTGGTACGGTAGAGCACGGCGGCGCGTGAGTTTTCGCCCCGCTCGACGGCTTCGCGCAGAAATTTAGCGATGTAATCGGCAGCAAAAAGCGCTTCGTTCTCGCCATCGGGCGCTTCGTAATATCCGATTTTCGTACCGCCTTGACGGACTGTCCAAAGATTCTTGCCTTTGCGCTTGATATTGTTGGAACGACCGCAGACGCGCCTTGAAGAATATTTTGAGTGGAACGATAGTTCTGTTCCAAGCGAATAATCTTGGCTTCGGGAAAATCTTTTTCGAACTCCAGAATGTTGCGAATGTCCGCACCGCGCCAGGAATAAATGGACTGGTCTTCGTCACCGACCGCACAAACATTGTGGCGAGTGCCCGCGAGCAGGCGCATCAGCTCATATTGCGGGCGATTGGTGTCCTGATATTCGTCGACCAGAACATACTGATAACGACGCGTGTAGTAATCGCGGACTTCCGGCACGGCTTTCAGCAGGCGGACGGCATCGAGCAACAGAGTCGTCGAAATCGAACGCGTTGGCCTTGCAGCAACTCTTTTGTATATTCGGCGTAAATCTGGGCGACGCGTTCAGTCTTGGGATCGCCGGATTGCAGAAAAACTTCCTGGGGATTAAGCATGTGGTTCTTGGCCCAGGAAATGTGTCCCAGGACGGAGCGCGGCGTGGTCTGTTTGTCGTCGATGCCGAGGCGGCGCATGATGGATTTGACGACACTCTGCTGGTCGGACTCGTCATAGATGACAAAACTTTTGCTGTGGCCGATAGGCGGCTGGCCGGGCACGGACGACGGAATACGCAGAGCTTCAATATCGCGGCGCAGCACCCGCACGCAAAAAGAATGGAACGTGGCGATGGATGGCTTGGCGATGGACAGGCCGCCGACGATTTTTTCCACGCGTTCGACCATCTCGGATGCGGCCTTGTTGGTGAAGGTAACCGCGAGGATGGATTCCGGCATGACTCCAAGATGTTCGATCAGATGGGCAATGCGATAGGTGATGACGCGTGTTTTTCCGCTGCCCGCGCCGGCCAGGATGAGCACGGGGCCATCGATGGTTTCGACGGCTTCGCGTTGCTGCGGGTTGAGTTTATCGAGGAACGACAAATGGATGTAGCTCTAGTTAGATTTTACAAGGGATTGGAGAATTGTTTGCGCGCATACAGAACTCTGGGCCGAGAAGAATGCAGGGGTCCTTCGACTCCATAAGTTTGGTCGCGATGCGCCCAAACTTATTGCGCTCAGGATGACATTACTTTATTGGGGCCTTGCATTCTTCGCAGGGGCAGACTTCGCGGAGAAATTTCCAGGAATAAATCCCCAGAGCATGGCCATCGTTCCAGTTGAATTTGATGGCGTATTTGCCGATGCCTTCCGCCGACAAGGGCTTGGCGGCTTCTTTGAACATGGGAAGTGCTCCGGGGGCGGTTTTTGGAGGATCTCCCGGCTTGCGCTTGGTCTTGCCGCGCTCTTCTTCGCAGAGGGCGCAGGGGCAGGCGTCGCGCAGGTAGATGAAAGAGTAGTGGGAATGGTGGCCGTCTTTCCATTCGATGTCGACACCCGTGCCGGTGGTCAGGTTGACTTTGACCGATTTGGGGTCGAGGGATGGGGGCATGGATTCAGTATCGCATGTCGGGAATGCGGGCTTCCCGCTCTGGGAATCTCTGTTTCTGCGATGTGACATCCGACCGTGACAGGCAGGATTTAGCTCCATAGAGTGCTGGTGGGCCCGTGGTGTAACTGGTAACACAGCACCCTGCGACGGTCGCAAATACGGGTTCGAATCCCGTCGGGTCCACGCTCCGACAAGGAGCGCGGGTTCTGTGGCAGCGAATGCAGGGATAAGCTGCCTACAAAAGTAACTTGACTAGGCTGTGGCGCGGGAGAATACTGGATTGGTCGCAGGGTGCTGTAAACATCTACGTTTTACTAGGGCCTCGAGAAATCGAGGCCTTTGCCGTTTCGGACGCCTTTCTCCCCTCGCGAGGTGGCGAAAAGTCCAGAAATCCGGTAAAATCTAGGTTTTAGACAGTGAGTTCTTAACCTACCTGGAGCAGTCAGTCATGGCACAAGTTTGTTTTGTCTGCGGCAAAGGGCCGCAATTTGGAAATAACATCAGCCACGCCCACAACGTCACCAAGCGGCGCTGGAACGTCAATCTGCATGCGGTGCACGCCAAGGTAAAGGGCGTCGGCAAGCGCATCCGCGTCTGCACGGGCTGCCTTAAGGGCGGCAAAGTCGTTAAGGCTTAGTCCGATTTCAGATTGTAGATTTTGGATTGCAGATTTTGAAACGATCTGCTTTCCGGGCCTACAATTCCGCACGCTTTACTCTACCGACACCAGCTGCACATCAAAAATCAGGGTGGCATTGGGCGGGATGGCGCCGGGATAGCCGTCTGCGCCGTAGGCCAGGTCTGGCGGGATGCGGAGCTGGCGCTTGCCGCCGACTTTCATGCCGATGATGCCTTCATTCCATCCCTTGATGACGGGAGCGGTGCCCAGCGGCGTCACTTCAAAAGGCGCCGATCCGATGGAGCTGTCGAACTTTTTGCCGGTGGTGAGCCATCCAGTGTAGTGGACTTTGACAGTTTGGCCGGCGGCGGCGGTGGCTCCGGTGCCGACTTTGATGTCCCAGTATTCGAGGCCGGAGTCGGTTTTGACCGAGTCGCCGATCACTTTGGTGGGGCCGCTGGCGGCGTGGGTTGTCGGTTTCTTGGCTGCGGGCTTTGCGGTGCCGCTCTGGGCGGCCGTTCTTGGGATGAACAGGGCCGTGATGGCCAGCGCGGCGATTATTGCTATCAGCAGGTATTTCATTTCGACTCCTCCAAGCACATTTCAGATTTTAGATTGCAGATTTTAGATTGCCATTTCTTTTATGCCAGGGCGATCACGTCGATTTCTACCAGAACATCTTTGGGCAGGCGGGCGACTTCGACGGTGGATCTTGCCGGTGGCGCGGCGGTGAAATACTTTCCATACACTTCGTTCATGGCGGCGAAGTCTCCCATGTTTTTTAGGAACACGGTGGAGCGTACTACTTTCCCCAATTCGCTTCCTGCGGCCTTCAGGATTCCTGACAGATTCTTCAGCACGCGTTCGGTTTGAGCGGCCACGTCGCCGTCGATAACTTGCTGGGTGGCGGGATCAATCGCCACCTGCCCGGAAACAAAGACAAATCCGTTGGCGCGGATGGCTTGCGAATAGGGGCCGATGGCTTTGGGGCCGTCGTTGGTGGCGATGACTTCACGCATGGGAGTCTCCGAGGTTGATGAACGCAGCAGGGTTAAATTTAACATGCGGGTGTGGAATCTACGGGGCGGGTGGCCCATTCTAAATTTCGTGTTCTTTGCGAAATCTAGAGTGGGAGGTGCTGGAGGCTGATCCAAAACCAGTAACACGGACACCAGACATTCATTAGAAATTCTCCAAGCGCGACGGGTAGAATGCCGGGATGAAATCGATCTCTTTGCGGGCACAGCTGGGTCTGGTGGCGGCGGGCTACGCTGTCGTGCTGGCGGCTGCGGCGCTCCTCGTCTTTGCGCGCTACCTGCTGTACGTCAATCATCCCCAAGACGTTGCGGCGGCGGGCGGCATGTACGCAGCCGGCGACTGGATGCTGGAGATCATCATTGGCTGCATGTTGCTGGTGCCGACTTTTGCTCTGGCGCTGGTGATCCGCAAATCCGAACCTCTCTACACCGGGTATTCCAAAGTTTTGCTTGGCTTAAGCCTGACTGCACCGATTTGCCTGGGAGTGCTCAGTATCCCGGCCGTGGGCCAGGGAACGATGTTTCTGGGCTGGATTTGCCTGGATCGGCTGCTTTGTTCGCCGGTCGTGATTGTGGGACTACTGGTCAGCCGGTTGCTGGCACAGTTTGACAAAGCAAAACGCTTGACTCTGTATGCGCTGCTGATCGAGGTCTTAACGCTGGTTCTCATGGCAGGTCTGTTTCTATTCGCGGCGGAAACCCACCAAGGCTAGCCCTGGGTGGCCGGGCATGTGCATCTGCATGCGATTCCTTGGTGGGCCGGGGAAACGACGTCATGACGATGGTGGACGAATCGCGAATTCTTCCGGACGAGCTGGCAGATTACCTGGAAGCCGATGCAAGCCGACCAACGGTAACATCCCTTTGCTTAACAACGTGAGTGGCGGAGGAAATCTTGTAGAATAGGGCTTTGCCCCGAGTTTTTATCCAGACTTTTCCTGAGGCGTTCGACCGGTGAAGAATCTCGTTCCACTCCTTCCTGCTCTTTGTCTTTCGCTTTCATTCATTGGCTGCGGCGGTGGAGGTGACACCACGCCCGTCGCACCCAACGGCATCACGCTCCAGCTCTCCCCGTCCACGCTGAGCGTCGCCGAGGGTTCCAGCGCCAGCGCCGCCATCACCCTGGTTCGCACCGGGACCACCGGAAGCGTCACTTTCAGCATGCTCGGGCTTCCCGCAGGCGCCACTGTCTCGTACTTGAACCCTGAGGCCGCAAGCAGCGGGCAGATCACCGTGATGGCAACGACCGTAGCCGTGGGCACTTATGGGCTTACGCTGCATGCGACCGACGGAACCAACGTCGCCTCGTCGAGCCTCAGCCTGGTCGTGGATGCCGCTTCCCAGGCACCCGATCCCTACGCGTGGACCTCGACCGGCCCACTCATCTCCGCCATCCCCGACGCCACCCATCCGATCGTTTCGGTCAAAGATCCTACCGCCGTCTTCTACAACAATCAGTGGCTGGTTTACGCAACCACCGCCGACACCTCCGGCAACTGGAACATGATCTACCTGAACTTCCCCGACTGGAGCCAGGCCTCCGCCGCTCAGCCCTACTACATGGACGCCACGCCCGGCTTCAGCGGCTATCACTGCGCGCCGGAACTGTTCTACTTCACCCCGCAGAACAAGTGGTATTTGATCTACCAGTCCGGCCCGCCACAATATTCGACCGCCGCCGACCCCACCCAGCCGCAAACCTGGACCCAGCCGCAGAGCTTTTTTGCTACCCAGCCTTCCAACGTAAGCGGCTGGCTCGATTTCTGGGTCACTTGCGACTCCGTCAACTGCTACCTGTTCTTTACTGACGATGGCGGCGACTTTTATCGGACCCAGACCACCGTCGCGAACTTCCCCAACGGCTTCAACGCGCCGCAAATCATCATGAAAGCCACAACAGCCGGAGACTTATTCGAGGCTGCCCGCATTTACAGCCTCAAGGGATCTACGCAATACTTCGCCATCGTCGAGGCCATGGGCGGCCCCTTTGGCCACCGCTATTTCCGCGCCTTCCTGGCCAACAGCCTGAGTGGCATTTGGACTCCGGTAACCGGAGCCAACAGCTTCGCTGACCCTTTTCTCGGCTCAAACGATGTGACCTTTGACAGCAGCGTCACGCCCTGGACCCTGGACTTCAGTCACGGCGAGATCATCCGCACCGGCTACGACGAGACCCTCCAGATCGACCCCAACAATCTGCAATTCCTCTACCAGGGGGTCAACCCCGCGGCGAGCGGCGACCCCTACTCTCAACTTCCTTGGCAGCTCGGGCTGGCGACCGCAACCAGCAATTAAAACGGATTTCGACTTTGTATAGCCTTACCGACGGCTGGCCCATTCTAAATTTCGCGTTCTGTGCGAAATTTAAAGTGGAGATGCTGAAGGCTGCTCCCAAAACGGCCGCTCAAGCCAAAACCGGGCTTGAATGGGCCACCGGGCCTGTGGTGAACCGCTGAATTAGCTGATCTGCTCGACCAGCATCTCTACGTCGGCCTTATCGTAGAACGTCATCGTCATCCTGACTGTGTCCACGGTCCACTTCTCGATCCCGCTCCGCGCCAGGCCCCTGGACATCTCTAAGTAAGTCGTCTCCCGCCGCTCGTGCCGGGCCAGGTGCTGAAGGAACACCTCGCGTTGACCGGTTGCCGCGACGGGAAGCACCTCGTGCCCCGGTGGGGAGACGATCCTGTGGCCGCCCTGCCCGAAGTATTCGGAATGGCCGTCGGCCAGGTAGGAATCGTAGCGTTCGACGCCGAGCGCCTTGAGCGCCAGCACATATTCGGTGAACGTCCTCGCGCTACCGAGCCGGTCGTGGATGCCGTCGATTTGTTCGATCGTAAACATGGTTTGCTCGATCGTAAACATGCCGTGAGATGCTTCTAGACCCGCAGCGAGCCACGGAACCCCCGAGCGGCATAGTAAGATTCGGCGCCGTTGTGATAGGTGAAAACAGTGTCGAAGCGGCGATCACAAAAGAGCGCGCCGCCGAGTTTTCTGACAGCAGAAGGTGTTTTTACCCAGCTCGAGGTTTTCGTGTCGAACTCTCCAAGTTTCTGCAACTCGCGATATTGTTCTTCCGTTAAGAGCTCAATGCCAATGGCTACCGCCATTTCAACAGCATTACCTTTGGGTTTATTTTCTTTCCTTGCATCCAGCGCTTCACGGTCGTAGCAAAGACTTCTGCGGTCTTTCGGGCTTTCCGCTGAACAATCATAAAAAATGTATTCGCCCGTTTTTTTGCCGTGGCCAACAACGTCCGGTTCACCGCCAGTTCGTTCCATTTCGCTGAGCGACCACAGTTTTTCAACATTGGCTTCCAGCTTTGCTTCTACTTCAGCCCATTCCAGACCTTTATGGCGGGTCATGTTTGTCTGAAAACGGGCTTGCAATACTCTGAGTAGTTCTTCGCGTTGTTTTGGTGACAACTCTTTCTTATTGCTCTTCAATGGTTTTGGCATCGTCTTCTGATTCCTCGATTCATGACTTTTGAGTTCCCTTGGGCGGCCGATTAGGCGTTTCGATACCGAACTGCTTGGCGTACTCGGCGACCAGCCGCTGCCAGCCTGCGAACTTCATGGCATCAACGCCGACGATACGGCCGATGGGAGTTCCGCTGAGCAGGTGATCCAGAACATCGAAAGAAATGTGCCAGCCCGCGGCGGAACTGCGCCAGCCAGGCATCCACCTCCTGAAATGGTCCGGGTTTCAACCGGTAGAGACGGCGCTGCGCGTCCACCGTGGCTTCCACAAAACCGGCGTCGCGCAGCACGCGCAGGTGCTTGGATACGGTCGGCTGCGACATACGAAGCTGACGCTCGATCTCCCCCACCGACTGTTCGGACGAGACCAGGAGTCCCAGTATCGCGCGGCGGTTCGGTTCCGCAATGATTTCGAACACAGATTCCATGCTCTTTGTATACTCTATAGAGCATATACTTGTCAAGGTATACATAAGGCAGGAGCAAATAAAAATTCCAATAATTTGGGGGCGGCTTGTATGTGGAGTATACTGTGGAGTGGACTCCACATATGGAAATCGTTCAAATCGTGCTGGATAAAAAGCTTTTACACGCCGCCGACCAGGCCGCGAAGCGGACCAAGCGAAACCGGTCTGCTTTGGTGCGCGATGCCCTGCGGGAACATCTCCGGCGGTTGGAACTGCGAGCCAGTGAAGAGCGCGACCGCCAGGGTTACTCGCGGCATTCGCAAGCCGACGCGGAGGAGCGGGGTTGGGAAGCGGAGGCCACGTGGCCACAAGAATAGCTCGAGGTGAAGTCCGGCTCTACCACTTTGCTGCGCCCGACAAGAAACGACCAGCCCTCGTGCTCACCCGCAACAGCGCCATCGGGTATTTATCCACAGTTACGGTTGCGCCGGTCACTTCCACGATTCGCGGCGTGCCATCGGAAGTCGTTCTGGATGAGGAGGACGGCATGAAGTCCCCGTGTGCTGTGAACCTGCACAATGCAGTTACGGTGTCGCAACAGCGCCTGGGGAAACGTGTGGCCCAGCTTAGTTCCGCACGGATGAATGAAGTGTGTGCCGCTTTGAGATTCTCTCTGGGGTGTGATTCAAACTAGTTACGGGAAACGGGTGGCCCATTCTAAATTTCGCGTTCTTTGCGAAATCAGAGTGGGAATGTTGGGTGGTTTCCTGAACTGGAACTTAGCTAAAGATATTTCCGAGGTCGAAACTTTATTGGCATTTGCTGTGTCATACAATTATTGACGCAACAGGGTCGTTTGGAGGGTGGTGCCAGTGGGTACTGGACGACGCCTGTCACGCGTTCGAGTGGCTTTCAGCCACCCTCTGATGTCACTCGAACCTAGAAATCCTGGTGGACAAGGGCGCTTGGGCTGCTACGATTAAGTTGACAGGCGTCGTTCAGTACGATTGCAGGGCCCCGGGCATCGCTCGGGGCCTTTGCATTTGTTGATTGAGCCATCGCGGCTGGATGCCTTCCGCTTTCAGGATACGGAAGCCCGCAGGAGTGCTGACGAGCGGCGGGAAGACTTTGTCCAGCAGTGGAACTGTCCCACTCAAGCCAAAATCGGGCTTGAATGGACCAGCCGCAAGCCGTGTGGTGCGTTCCCCATTGCCAGATTCTACTTCCTGCCGCATCCTTAGCAATATGAACATTTGCTTAACCCCATCTGAATGGATACAGCTAGGCTCCTTGACTGTGGCCGCCGTCGGTTTGGTGTTCCTTATCAAGTATGTGCGGTACACCAATGTAATCGCAGAAGCAACTTTCAAACCTGCCATAATCGCCATCCACGAAGGTGTGATAACTAAACCACCAGAACTTCGGAACGTGGGAAATGGGCCAGCGTTGGAGGTGAAATGGGAAATGCCACAAGCTAAGAAAAAGGGTGAAATATCGTGCATCGAACCACGGAAAGATAGTAAGGAGCCCTATTTCCTAGATAGCATTGATCTTCAAAAACTAGAACCCGCTGCGGTCGTGGAAGGGACAAACAAAAGAACAATCGAATGTTCCTACAAAAGTATTTCGGGCAAAACGTATCGCTGTTCCGCTGAATATGATTACACGCGCAACCAATTTACAACCACGTTCAGGAACTAGGAAAGGAACGCTCATTGGACGGGTGGAGATCGAGTCGGAATGGACGGCACGAAAACGCGAACGAGCGGCGGGAAGACTTTGTCCAGTGATAGAGCCGTCCCACTCAAGCCAAAATCGGGCTTGAATGGGCCACCCGGCCGCCGTCGCATAAAGGCATGTCATGGCGTATTTGAGTTGTGCGTTTGCGGTGGCCAAAAAGTTCCGTAGGTGGCAAAGAGCAAAGCGATAATGAATGCCCCAGTCAAGCCCATTTTGTGGTACCCAAGCGTCCAAACATCAACGTAATTAATAACGAAATTCAGTAGCACGCCCAGAAAGAACAAAAAAACAAAGCGGCACACCTTGTTTGGCATGCTCGGCACGCTTTTGCTGAGGACGAAGACTACTCCCACTAAAACCGCGCCACGAGCGACAACATCAACGAAGATGGATAGCATAGTTCCTGGTGCTAACAGTAGATTGTATGGGGTTTCGCGTCTAGGTTACTTTCGCTCATACAGATAGACGGACGGGTGGCCCATTCTAAATTTCGCGTTCTTTGCGAAATTTAGAATGGGAATGTTGGAGGCTGATCCGAAATTGCCCCACTCAAGCCAAAATCGGGCTTGAATGGGCCACTATATTTTTTGTAATCTCTGCACATCATGCACGCCGGGGATTTTTCGTACGCCCTGGATGATGCTTTCCAGGTGCTTCAGGTCGGCGATGTCGAGGACGACGTCTACGTTGGCCTGGCCGTTGGAGGTGCGGGCTTCGATGTTGCGGATGTTGGTTTTGGAGTCGCTGATGACGGCGGTGATTTGTTTGAGCATGCCGAAGCGGTCGTCGCACATGACGGTGAGTTTTACGGGATAGGCGCTGGGGGTTTCCTCGTCGCGTCCCCAGTCGACGTCGATGCGGCGCTCGGGCTCGTACATCAGGTTGATGACGTTCGAACAATTCACCGAGTGGACGGCGACGCCTTTGCCGCGTGTCACGTAGCCGACGACCGACTCCCCACGAATGGGATTACAACAGCGGGCGCGGTAGACGAGAAGATCGCCCTCGCCCTTGACGCGAATAGCGTTGGTGTTGTCGCCGAAGACGCGGCGCACGACGCTCGAAAAGCTGCCTGATTTTGCGGCGTCCGCATCGGGCAGCGGCTCGGCGGCGCTGGGAGCGAGTTTCGCGAGCACCTGGCGCGCGGAAAATTTTCCGTAGCCGATTCCGGCCATGAGGTCGTCGGTCTGGCCGAGCCCGTAGTCGGAGGCAATCTTTTTCAGCTCGTCGTCTTTGAGTTCTTTCAGCGCAACGCGATATTTTTTCGCCTCTTTCTCAATCAGCTTGCGGCCAATTTCAATGGCACGTTCGCGCTGGTGAAGGTTGAGCCAATGCTTGATCTTGTTGCGTGAGCGCGAGGACTTCACCACCGACAGCCAGTCGCGGCTGGGCTTGTGTCCGGCCTGGGTGAGTATTTCGACGATGTCGCCGCTGTGCAATTTGTGGCGCAGCGGGACCATGCGGCCGTTCACTTTGGCGCCCACGCAACTGTGTCCAACTTCAGTGTGGACGGTGTAGGCGAAATCAATGGGCGTGGAATCGCGCGGCAGGACCACGACTTTGCCCTTGGGCGTGAAGGTGTAAACCTCTTCGGGATAGAGATCGATTTTCAGGGTGGAGAGAAATTCGTTGGGATCGGAAACGTCGCGCTGCCACTCGACCACCTGCCGCAGCCAGGCCAGGCGTTGCTCGTCCTGTGCCGAGACCGGGCCGTCTTTGTATTTCCAATGCGCGGCAATTCCTTCTTCCGCCATCCGGTGCATTTCTTCAGTGCGAATTTGGATTTCGAACGATGTGCCTTCGTCGTTGATCACCGAAGTGTGCAGCGACTGATAGAAGTTGGGGCGCGGCATGGCGATGAAATCCTTGATGCGTCCGGGGACGGGGCGCCAGGTTTGATGGACGATGCCGAGAACGCCGTAGCAATCCTGCACGGAATGCGTGATCACGCGCATGGCGTAGAGATCGTAAACCTGGTCCACGCTGATGTGCTGGCGCTGTAGTTTCTTGTGGATGCTGAAGACGCGCTTGATGCGGCTTTCCACTTTCGCGGTAATGCCGGCTTCTTTGAGTTTGTCGCGCAGCGTGGTTTCCACGCGAGTGAGAAATTCTTCACCTTGCTTGCGGCGCGCTTCAACGGCTTTCTGAACCTGATCATGCGCGATGGGATCGAGATAGCGGAATCCCAGGTCTTCCAGCTCGCCGCGAATTTTGCCCATGCCCAGGCGGTGGGCGATAGGACCGTAGATATCTAAAGTTTCTTTGGCGATTTTTTGCTGGCGCTCTGGCTCCAGGTGTTCGAGCGTCCGCATATTGTGCAGGCGGTCGGCGAGTTTGATGAGGACGACGCGAATGTCGTCGACCATGGCGAGCATCATTTTGCGCAGGTTTTCGGCTTGGGCTTCTTCGCGGGTAGCGAAATCGATTTTGCTGATTTTGGTGACGCCTTCGACGATGTGCGCCACTTGCTCGCCGAATTCTTTGCGAATGTCGACGATGGTGACCGAGGTGTCTTCGACGGAATCGTGGAGCAGGCCGGCGGCGATGGCTACCGGATCCATTTTCATTTCGGCCAGGACCAGCGCGACTTCAAGCGGGTGAATGAGATACGGCTCGCCGGAGGCGCGGCTCTGTCCGGCATGGTGCTTCTGGGAAAATTCGTAGGCTTTGCGGACCAACTCCAGATCGTCGCCGGGACGGTTGTCCCGCATCTTCTTCAGCAGGTCGCGAAACTTGGTGACCGTGAGGGTAGTGGTTGCGATCTGTTGGCGCAAAGTCCCCATGTTGGATTATAGCCCGCGGGAAATGGGAGGGAGGACACCGTATCCCCTTGCTTTTGTTGAGATTAATTATAGCGCGGAGGGCTGGGAACGGGCGGTTGGGGGCTGGTTCTGCTAGATTGGGCGCATGGTGGAGACGAAGGCAGCGCGGGTTTTGATGAGTGGGGCTTCTGGGCTGATTGGGACTGTGCTGGTGCCATCGCTTGAGGCTTCCGGGTATGAAGTCACGCGGCTGGTTCGTGGGGCGGCTTCGGGTGAGCGGCAAATTGTGTGGGATCCTGCACGGCCTCTTGCTCCGGAATTGGTGTCGGGCTTCGATGCGGTGATTCATCTTTCCGGGGAATCGATTGTGGGGCGGTGGACGGAAGCCAAGAAAAAGCGGATTGTGGAAAGCCGGGTAGGGGCTACGCGGACTCTGTCCGAGGCTTTGACGAAAGCGCCGCTGCGGCCGCGAAGTTTTCTGTGTGCCTCGGCGGTAGGATATTACGGTGACCGCGGCGACGAGATTTTGCGAGAAGACAGCGCGTCGGGGGAGCAATTTGCGTCCGAGCTTTGCCGCCAGTGGGAAGCGGCCTCGCAGTCGGCCGAGGCGGCTGGAATCAGGACGGCGCACATGCGTCTCGGCGCGGTGCTGAGCGCGCACGGCGGTGCGTTACGCGAGATGCTGACGCCGTTTCAGTTGGGTCTTGGCGGAAAAATTGGCAATGGCCGCCAGTGGATGCCCTGGATCGCCATCGCGGATGTGGTGGGCGCGATGCTTTGGATGCTGAGTCACGATCTGTCAGGCGCGGTGAATGTGGTGTCGCCGAACCCGGTGACCAATGCGGAATTTGCGAAGACGTTGGCGTCGGTGTTGTCGCGTCCGGCCATTTTTCCTGTGCCCGCGTTCGCGGTGCGCTTGGCATTTGGAGATATGGGGAAAGAACTCCTGCTTGCCAGCCAAAGAGTCGAACCCGCGAAACTGGTTGCGAGTGGATATGGTTTTCGGCAGCCGGATTTGCGGAAGGCGTTGGAAGGGATTCTGAAGCGGTAAGACTTTTCGTGGGCTCCCACTCTCAAACCCTTGTCATTCCGAACCGTAGCGAAGCGTAGGGAGGAATCTGCGGTTCCCAGGGCAGAGGCAAGCGGATTCCTCTGGGCCTGCGGCCCCTCGGAATGACAAGAATTGATGGATTGTCGCAGATCGCCTACTTTACTTCGCATCTCGCCTTCGCGAAGGCTTCTACCCGTTCCCGAACATTCAGCACGTGCTTGGGCAGATTTAGATGGCTGCCTTCTTCGAGGATCGGGACTAGTTTATCGAAGGCTGGGCCGGAGTGTGATCCCATCACAATGATGCGAATGGGATGAAACAATTCTTTGCCTTTAGCACCGGTCTCGGCCTTGACTTCACTGACGATCTGGTTGAAGCGCTCGGGAGTGAGTTGGCCGGCTTGTGCAGATTCGTCTTCGAGAACTTTGACGGTGAACCTTGCGATTACGGCATCGGTGTTTTGCATAGCTAGGACTTCAGCGTTGTCGGACGCTGCGAGGGCCGCTGCTGCGTCGTAGTTGAGAATCGGCTTGGCTCTTTCCGGGAGCTGGTCGAGACGGTCAACATATGGCGCGAGCAGTTGCGTGACTTTCCCAAACCAATTTACAACTGGCGGAGGCCACGGGTAATCCGACGCAGGAATTCCGCCGTGCTTCTCGGCAAGTTCGGTCGCGATGGCAAGGCCGTAATAGGGAAATGCCAGCTTGTCGATGCGCTCAGGAGAAGCTTGCTTGATGTAGTGCCGGTTCAGCCAGTACAGCTTCTCTATGTCGAACACGGCGGGCGAGGGCGTGACCCGCTCCAAAGAAAACTCTTTCACCAATTCCTGTGGCGCGAAGATTTCCCGAGTTCCTCCGGTGGGCGCCCATCCCAGCAAAGCTAAATAGTTGACCAGTGCTTCCGGCAAAACTCCCATGTCGCGGAAATTCGCGATTGACGTTGCGCCGTGACGCTTGGATAGCCGCTCGCGATCGGCGCCCAAGATCGTGGAAAGATGGGCAAACTCCGGGACTGGCCAGCCTAGGGCTTCGTACAAAGCAACTTGTTTCGGAGTGTTCGAAAGATGATCGTCGCCGCGGATCACGTGGGTGATCTTCATGAGCGCGTCGTCGACCACGACCACGTAGTTGTAGACGGGCATGCCGTTCGAGCGAACGATGATGGGATCGCTGACGACCTCATTCGAGAACTCGACTTCTCCGTGGACGATGTCGTGAAAACGAATGGGGTGCTCGGGGATACGCAAGCGAATGGCGCCTAACTCACCAGCCGATCGCCGGCGCTGGGCTTCTTCGGGATCAATCGAGCGGCATTTGCCGGAGTACAGCGCCTGGCCGTGCTCGGCTCCGACTCGCTCCCGTTCTTTTTGCAGATCTTCTTCGGTGCAGAAACACAGATATGCTTTGCGCTCGTTGAGCAGGCGTTCGGCGTGTTCGCGATAGATTTCCAGGCGATCGGATTGGCGATAGGGGATGTAGGGGCCGCCAACATCGGTGCCTTCGTCCCAATCGAGGCCCAGCCACTTCAGGTCGGCGATGAGCTGGTCTTCGTAGCGGGCCTGGCTGCGTTCGACGTCAGTGTCCTCGATACGGAGAACCATGGTGCCGCCTTTTTGCCGGGCGAAGAGCCAGTTGAACAGAGCGGTGCGGGCGTTGCCCACGTGGAGATGTCCGGTCGGGGATGGCGCAAAGCGCACGCGTACAGGAGATTTTTCGGTCACGGGATGATGTTAACAGGAGAGTGGGAGGGGATTCACGTTGGGTCGATGGATGAATCAGTTCTGATGCACGCAAGATCCCTCGCCCGGCTGAAAACCGCCGGGTCTTCGGGATGACATTGATATTGGTGGGATGGCTCTTAGCTGGGATGATCGTCAGAGTGCATTTCATCTAGCAACTTGGCCAGGGCTTCGGCTCGCTGATCGCTGGTCAATTCCCGCCGCAATTCCTGGAGCGCCAGAGCGACCACGTGGTAATGATGCGCACCTGCGTACTTGGGATCGGCTGTGACGTCAAGCCATAGCTTGTGCATGAGTTCCACGTCCTGAGGACGCAGTCGTGGAGTGTGCGGGCCCAGTGGATATTCGCGAACGCCGCCATCCGGTAGATGGACTTCGATGGTTAGCCGGGGACGAGGCTCGGGCAGGCGCTCCCAGGCGTCGCCAGTGAGCTTGGCCTGTTCGTCAGGAGTGAGTTTGTTGGACAAGCCGCAGACAATGCGGCTGGAGTCCATACGCTGCGCGGTCATGATGATGGCTTCAAAAACATCGGCGGCAGGAACTACCAGCAGGGAAACTGGTCTGCCTTCTTTTTCCGCAAGAGACACCGCCGCCGTGAAGAGCTCCTGCTCGTAATGGTCGAAGATTTCGTTGGCGTCGTAGACAGTGCGGCCACTGAAAGAATGCTCGCGATGGTAGAGCCGCGCAGTCATAACGACCACGTCCTGTTTGCCGGTGTCGGTGCGGCGCAGGACTTCGCGCAGATAGTACAGGTTCTTGGGGTCGCGCACCGCGACCAGAATGTTTCCAGGGCGCACTCCCAATTCGTTGCTGCCCATGTCTTCGTTCCCATAAACTCGGAACTGGGCCAAGCCTTCCGGCTTGCCAGCGCGGGCCTTGGCTACGCGATGTTCCGAGTAGGTAAAAATCCCGAAGAAAATAGCGCTGAATGTAATGCCTGCGATGGTCGCTTCCGATTTCGTGAAGAGATTCACCAACGCGGTGGTGAACAGGACTACCGACACTACCATCAGGCCTAGCGGGACTTCTTTCCCGAAAATCTTTGGATTGCCGGGGACCCGCCACTCCCGGTTCCCGGGATCCTTGTAGCGCAGCACGACCACCGCCAGCGACATGAAGGCAAAACTCCAGATCACGCCGAAGGCGTAGAGTCCCGCCAGTACGAAGACGTTACCGCGAGTGAGAAGAATGGTAAGCAGTTGCAGGACAACGATCAGGTTGACGACGCGGTAACTGGTGCCAAAGCGGGGATGCGGCTTCTGAAAGGCAGAGGTCAGCACGCCATCCTCGGCCATGCGGTTCAGCACGCCGTTGGCGCCTACGATCGATGTGTTTTGCGCGCCCGCCAAAATGAGCACGCCCACCAACACCACAAAGCCACGGAATGCCAGCCGGGCCCAGGTGGGGCCAGCGAGGAACATGGCGATGCCACCGATTAGGTTGCCGAAGTATTCCGGTCTGACTTTGTCCGGAATAATCATGACCGCGAAGAACGAGACTAGCGAGGTGAAAAGCAGACTGTAGACGAAAATTACCAGCCCGGTTTTTTCCAGATTCTTCAGCTTGGGATGCTCGATTTCGCGGTTGACCTGGGCTAGCGTCTCTTCGCCGCTCATGGCAAGTACGGAGTGTCCAAAGCCGACGAATACGATAATCAAAGTGAGATGACTGAGCCATTGATTACTGTGGAGCCAGCCCAGCGATTCCTTGTTCAGCGGTACCACGCCGGGGTGCAAGGGATTGGGCGGCATTACGATGGGTGCACGGAGGATGGTGATGGCACACCAGATGATCAGAATTACCACCATCACGGTGGTGATAATCATGATCTGCAGGGCTTTGCCGCTGGATTCGTGAATGCCCTGCGTATTCTTCCACCAGAAATAAATGACGATCAGAACGGCAAAGCCCGCGGCAAAACTATTCTCGGGAAAACTGTGAAAAGGATGGCCGGTGTATCGTGCAATATCTTCGAAGAATCCCGCCAGATATTGCCCGGCGGAAACGGCGCTGATGGGCCCGGTCAGCACGTAGTCAAAAAGCAGCGCTGAGACCGAAATCTTGGCCAGCGTCCCCCCCATGGCCTCTTTGACCACTCGGTACACGCCGCCGCGCACGAACATGCTGCTGGATTCAATATACAGGGCCCGAACCGCATAGCTGAACAGCATGACCGCCAGAATGAACCAGGGCGCGCTCTTGCCGATGACCTTTTCCGCGTCCCCGCCGGCGTAATAGGCGGAAGACGCCAAATCAGCAAGAACAATGGCGGACGCCCGCCAGAACGAGATGAACGTCAGCATCACCGTGGTGGCGACGAAGACCTTTACTGCGGGCCGATTTAAATTGTCGATGGGTGATGACATGCGCGACTAACGTCGGTGGACAATCTTAAAATTTAACACAGCAGGGATGAATTCCGCTTTGGGGACAGATTAAATCATTTTATGGGAGCCATATACGTGCGGGTGATGCGATCATGCCAGCATAGTTCGTCCTCGTCGAGGAAGCACCAGGCATAACCCAGACCGAGCGATAGTCCGGAAAGCATTGAGGTTAAAACCCGCCAGCGCCTGACTTTGCGGGGAACTGGACTGCCATCAAACCGATCTAGCCGGAGCTTGGCCAACCTTAAACCGGGGGTGGTTCCCGTATAGACCAACAGCAGGTATTGATATGCGACCCAGAATATTCCGGCTAACGTCACGATGGTGCCCGCTGTGCGCTGCCAGGGCGGGATGGTGGTGGTGATGCGTAAGAAAATATAGGAAAACCCGCTCAACGCCAACAACACGATGAGAGCATCAATGCCAACGGCTGCCAAACGCCGTGACATAGGGGCGGATTGCAGCGGGACTTCAAAGCCTGGGCGTCTTTCCGCCGCCGGCTCCTCCAGCGGCTCGATCAGAATTCCGCCGAGTGCGGGAGGGGGAGGCGCGATCTCCGGGGCCTCCAGAATTCGGGGACGATCAAATACCGGATCGGCCAGCTCATCCAAAGCCCTGGGTGGCATACTCGCGAAGGACGAACGCGGAAATTCCAGAATTCTCGCAGTGTTTTCGGGAGCAACCACAGGCGACGCCACATACGGCACCGGTTCCGGCGACGTCATTTCTATAGCAGGAAGGGCAGAATCGAGAGAAATCGGCTGCCGCGCCGAGCTTTGCGAGGCCGCAGGTTCCGCCCCCATAAAACGATAGTCCGGGGTTGGCTCGTAGGGCTCAAATTTCAATTGCAGTGAGGGATACCGGGGTTCTCGTGGACGGCGGCGTGCCCGGTACTTATTCACTCGCGCCGCGACTTCGTTCCGCCATGAATCAGAATCTTGCGATTGGAGGTCAGTCTGGGCCGCGGCCGCAGTTGGAGCTTCCGCAGATCCGGGCGCGCGGACCTCACCGGGAATGGCGGATCCCGCTCGATTGTGGCTTAAGTCCTGGCCCGATTCGACTGTCGATTCTGTAATCGTCAAGCCAGGGGAACCTGACGACCGGTCTTCGCAGTTTTCCCCGGCGTCGAGAACGAAGCTTGCTTTCGTTGGCACGGAAAGCGGCTCCAGGCTGGCGGCAAACTGCTGCTCACTGGCATCAAACGCTTCAGGATCGATCAGGCGTGCGGATGGGCTTGCGCTCTCATCGCCGTCCGGTTCAAATCTCGATTTCATTCTCGGTTTCATAGTGAAACAATGGCCGGACGAATTTCCAAGGTACAGCGGCAGACATCACCGCAGAACTGGCAGGAATTAAAATCTCGCCAACCCATCGACTCTTTGCCTCTCGAGCCGAGGCCATGCTAAGGTCACGCATACTCCGGAGTGGCTTTCCCACCCGGTCGGTTCGTGCGTTTCCGATGACATCCCGCACTCGATTCCTTATCACGACCGTGTTCGTTTGTCATCTGCTACTCGCTCCATCGTTAGTTACCAGCCAGTTGCTTTCCACCGCGAACCCCTCCGATTCATCACCAACTCTGCCCAACAACTCCTCAGCCCTGCAATATGAAGATGTCAGTTGGAGCGCCGTCAGCCAGGAACTGGACGGCCCCATGGTTAAACTGCACCAGAAGGCCTGGGTACACTATGGCACGTACGTCCTTTACGGCGATGAGATCACCTACAACCGCGACACTGGGGATTCCACCGTGGATGGCCACGTAGTGCTCGACGGCGGCCCCAATGATGAACACATCCAGGCCAGTCATGGGACGTACAATGTGCGGTCGGAATCCGGACGCTTCGAGATCGTTACCGGCACCACCGGATTGCGGCTGAAAGCGACACGCCTCATTCTCACCTCCTCGAACCCATTTGCCTTTACCGGCAAGGTGGTGGTGAAGACCGGGCCCGACCACTATCTGGTATATGACGGCACCATCACCACTTGCGAGCTGCCGCGACCGAAATGGCAGTTCTATGCTCACGAAGTCGACGTAGAGATCGGCGGCAATGCCAAGATTTACCGCAGCACTTTCCGCCTGGAGGGGCTTCCCGTACTGTTTTTTCCCTTTGCCACCCATCCCGTGCAAAAGCGGCCGCGGCAATCCGGTTTTCTGATTCCCAGTGTTGGGCACTCCTCGACCAAGGGCTATACCGCCGGCGAATCTGTGTTTTGGGCGATCAATCCCAGCACGGACGCGCTGCTGGGTACTCAGTATTATTCCAAGCGTGGTTGGGCACCCGAGGGTGAATTTCGCATGCAGCCGGGCGATGCCTCATTTGTGGATCTCAATTTCTTCAGTGTGCTCGACCGTCTCACTGGCTCACAATATCAAGGGGGCGCGGATGTGAGAATGACCGCTGAAGGAAGCTTTGCGCACGGCTTCCGCGGCGTGGCCAATGTCGACTACCTCAGCTCCTACGTCTTTCGTCTGGCCTTTACCGACGTTTTCAGCCAGGCGGTGAACTCGGAAGTGAATTCCACCGCCTTTCTTTCCAACGTGAAGAACGGCTTCTTTTTCAACGGTTCGATGGAGCGTTATCAGAACTATGAAGGTACGACCAACGGCGATGTGATTAACATTCTCCATGCCCCCAGCTTTACGACTTCCAGCGTTGATCACGCCCTGGAACACACGCCCTTTTACTGGTCGTATGACGCAGCTCTCGACGGCCTGGAGCGCAGCGATCCTCCTTTTTTTGCCGGGACGATTGCCGAACATTTTTCAACCGGAGGGATCGTTGCGCGGTTCGATTTGAATCCCAGCGTTTCCTTGCCGTTGCAGTTTCATGGCTGGTCGGTCCGTCCGGAGCTTTCGCTTCGGGACACGATTTACACCAAGCAACTGCTGACTTCTGAGGTTGCGGGAATCGAAGTGGAATCGGCGCTCTCGGATACCACCAACCGCAAGGCTTTGGAAGGTTCGGTCGAAGTGCGCCCGCCTGCGTTGGACCGGGTGTTTGACCGCGAGTTTCTGGGGCGCAAGTGGAAACACGTGATTGAGCCGCGCCTGGTTTACAACTATGTGACCGGGGTAAACAATTTCTCCAGCATTCTTCGTTTCGATGAACGCGACATCCTCAGCGACACCAATGAAGTCGAATACTCAGTTGTAAACCGTCTCTATAGCAAGCGAACCAGCGAACAGTCCGACGACTGTAGTCCGCCTGGCATGCCCACGCTCCTGGTGGGCGGAGCGCCGGCGCAAAACCGGATTCCGTGGCAGCGCTATGAGCCCACCAAGGAAATTACCTGCCGCACCCAGCCTCAAGTACGCGAGGTGGTCACCTGGGAGCTGGCGCAGAAGTATTTTATCGATCCCACCTTCGGGGGCGCTCTGGTACCGGGGCGGCCCAACGTCTTCACCAGCACCATGGACCTGACTGGCATTTCTTTTTTGACCGAAGAGCGCCGGCTCTCGCCGCTTATCTCGCGCCTTCGCGCCCAGACCAGCAACCGGACCGACATTGAGTGGGACGTTGACTATGACTTCAAGTCGGGGCACATCAACAACAGCACTGCTTTGCTGAACTATCGGATTGGCGCGTTCACGCTGGGTGGGGGTAACGCATTTTTGCGGGTTCTTAGCGACACTTTGCCTTCGAATCCCACACCCGTGACGGCGACATCCTACAATCAATTTCGGGCCGTATTTGGCTATGGCCAACCCAATAAACGCGGCTTCAGCGTGGCGGCCAACCTGGGGTTTGATGGTGGAATCGGCGCTCTTCAGTACAGCTCGGCGCAGGCGGCCTATAACTGGGATTGCTGTGGAGTAAACATCGAGTATCGGCGTTTCAACCTGGGCTCGGTGCGGGACGAGAATCAGCTCCGCTTCACCTTTGCCCTAGCCAATATTGGCGCCTTTGGCAATTTGCGACGACAGGAACGTTTGTTCTAGCGCAACATCTAAGACGCGCGCCGTATTAAGATAGCTTGATGCCAGTTGTCCCCGATCTCGTTCCCACGGCCATCAGTCCCAAGCAGGCAGCGCTAAATGGCCGGCTGCGGTCTTTGGGTCGCGTCCTGGTGGCGTACTCGGGCGGTGTGGATTCCGCTTTTCTGGCCTGGGCGGCTCACCAGGCGTTAGGTTCGGAAATGCTCGCGGTCATCGCCGATTCTCCCAGCCTGGCCCGCACCCACCTGGCCGACGCGATTGCCTTTGCCAACGAACAGGGCATTCCGATTGAAGTGATCGCCACCAGCGAGCTCGATCGTCCTGAATACGCTCGGAATGATTCCGCCCGTTGTTTTCATTGCAAAGACGAATTGTTCACGGTCATGGAAGAGCTCCGCCAGAAACGCGGCTTCGATGCCATCGCTTACGGGGTGAATGTGGACGATCAGGGCGACTTCCGCCCCGGACAGGCCGCCGCCCAGCGCCATCACGTCGCCGCGCCACTGCTGGATGCCGGACTCACCAAAGAGAACATTCGCGAGCTGGCACGAGCCGCCGGCCTGCGTATCTGGGACAAACCCGCGTCGGCCTGCTTGTCCTCGCGCGTTGAGTACGGGCGTCCCGTCAACCGCGAAACGCTGAGCACGGTCGAACAGGGAGAAGACGCTATTCGCGCCTTGGGCTTCCGCCAGTTCCGGGTTCGCCACCACGGCGAGATGGTCCGCATCGAAATTGCGCGGGAAGAATTGCCGCGCGCTCTGACCCCGGAAATGGCCGCCGAATTCAGCCGCATCTTTAAAGCGCTGGGGTTTAAATTTGTGACCCTCGATCTGGAAGGTTTCCGTTCCGGGTCCATGAACGCCCTGTTGTCAGTCCAACAATTGGTGCGTCCGAGCGAGTAATCCAGACCCGCAGCCTGCACTGTTGAACCAGTCTCGCCTCCCGGCGGGCGTAGTAACTATGAGATAATTAGCTTTATATCTCGTGGTTTAGGCGGTTTCTGGGTGACATTCTTGCGGCGTTCGATTCTGGTCTTTCTGCTGTTGTGTCTCGGCTGTTCTGCTCAATCGGCGCCTTCCGCCGAGACCCTGCAACGCATTGAACGGGAAGTCCGGTCCTATTACAACGTTCCAGCTTCGGTAAAGATCGTGGTGGGCGCCATCAAGGCCAGCGAGTTTCCCAATTATGACGGGCTCAGCATCACGTTCGATGGTGGCGAAAAGAGGCAGACTTTCGAGTTTCTGCTTTCCAAAGACAGCAAAACGCTGATTCGGATGACGAAACTGGACCTCAGCAAGGACCCGTACGCTGAAGTCATGAAGAAAATCGACATTCAGGGACGCCCCATCCGCGGCAACAAGGACGCCAAAGTGGTGGTAGTCAACTTCGACGACTTCGAATGTCCCTTCTGTTCGCGGGTGCATGAAACCATCTTCCCGGAGTTGTTCAAGGAATACGGCGATCGCATCGCTTTCATTTACAAGGATTATCCTCTCTCGGAGATTCATCCCTGGGCCATCCATGCCGCCGTTGACGCCAATTGCCTGGCGGCGCAAAATAACGACGCCTACTGGGAGTTCGCCGACTATATGCATGCCAACAAGTCGGAAATAGATTCGGAAAAAGGCCGGGATGAGAAACTGGCCGCGCTCGACCGCATCACTCTACAGCAGGGACAGAAGCACAATGTCGATGTGGCGAAACTTCAGTCCTGCATCAAAGCGCAGAACGAAGATGCGGTGAAGGCCTCGATCAAGGAAGGCGACGCCCTGGGTGTGGATGCGACCCCGACCATGTTCATCAATGGACAGGAGGCCGATGGAGCGCTTCCGGCCAGCGAATTCCGGGAATTGTTTGATCATGCGTTAGAGCAGGCCGGGGTAAAGCCTCCGACGCACGCGGCTGCCGCGACCGCTGGATCGGCGGCTGCCAGCAAGTGATGAACTTCGAGAGGCCGCAACATATCCCACCGGCTGGTTTTCTGGGGAGGATTCATTGAACGCAAAGTTGATCATTCGTTACAGTCTGGCAGCGCTCCTGGCGTCCCTGCTGGCTGGCTCTGCCGCCTGCGGAGGCAATCAGGGCGGGGGCGATGTGGCCGCCACCGTGGACGGGCATAAAATTTACCTCTCGGACGTCGAAAAGTACTACCAGAATCAGACGGCTGGCTCCGATCAGCAACCGGTCGGAGAGCAAGCCACCAGCCTGCGGCTCAGCATACTGCGCGAGTTGATTGACAACGAGATCCTGATGCGCCGCGCCGAGAAGCTGGGGCTGCTGGCCACCGACGATGAAGTGGACCGCAAGCTGAACGAGATTAAATCGCCTTATACAGCGGAGCAATTTGCCGCCCGGCTGAAGGAAAAAAACATCTCCGCCGACGATTTCAAGCGCGATATTCGCCGCTCGCTGACCGTGGACAAGGTCATGAACAAGGAAGTTACTTCCAAAATCACCATCTCTGACCAGGACGTAACCAACTACTTCATCACCCACAAGTCGCAATTCAATTTCATCGAACCTCAGTACCATCTGGCGCACATTTTTGTCACGCCTTTGCCCAACCCGCAGGTCCGCGAAAACAACAAGGCGCAAAATGAGCCGCAGGCGCGAAAGAAAATTGAGATGGTGCTGAATCGCCTGGAGAGCGGCGATGATTTCGGCACCCTAGCCATGAACTACTCTGAGGATGCGGAAACCTCGGCCAGTGGCGGAGATTTGGGCTTCACGCCCGAGTCTGGGCTGGCGCGCACCGACCCAGCCACCCGCGATGCCGTGCTCAAATTGAAGGCCGGGGAATACAGCCCCATCATCACCATCCTCGATCCCCGGAGCAAGCAATTGTTCGGCTTTCAGATTGTGAAGCTGATTTCCAAAGAGCCCGCCGGGCAGCGGGATTTTTCCGATCCGCGTGTGCAACAGGCCATTCGCTCGCAACTTCAGGACCATCGCGAACAACTGCTCAAAGCCGCATATTACGATGTGCTGCACAACCAGGCCAAGGTGGAAAACTATTACGCCGAGAAAGTCCTGGAGAGCAACGGCCTGATGAAGTAGCTGGGAATCGGGGCTGATTTCGAGTTCATTCCACGATCGCGAGAACATCCCCGGCATTGACGTTGGCGCCTTCCGCTGCAATCAGTTTTTGAACGATGCCCTTCTTGGGAGATTTAATCTCGTTCTGCATCTTCATGGCTTCCACCACGATGATTCCCTGACCTGCCTCGACCGCCGATTTCTCGCTCACCAGGACGCGAACCACTTTGCCCGGCATGGAGGCAACCAGTTTCCGGGGGCCGCTCTCATCTCCGGACTTTCTCTTCCGGGCGCGTAAGGACCGGGGATCGCGGACTTCCGCGGCATAACTTGTGCCGCCAACCCACACGCGGGTGTCAGTCTCCGTGCGTTCGCGCCTGATCTCGTATGTCTTGCCCTCTGATACGAGAGAGAGAACGTCGTCACCGATGCGAACTACGTCAATCTGGAATTCCTGACCGTCGAGGCGGCATTGCCAGCGGCCCTCCGCTTGGGAAAGTTCGAGGCGGTAGCTCTTTCCGTCGATGGCGATGTCGTAAAGCATTACCTCAACGCCTCGGTTCTTGCAGTCTGCTTCCAGCTTGTAGATGTGGGACCGTTGCGGTCCGCACTTTCTCGGTTGGCGGATGGTGTTCCATTGCCTGCGGACGATGACGCGGAATCCAGTGCGGCAAACAACCCGGCCGCAATGGCCGCAATTTTCGCATCGTCGGCATTTCGTTCTGTACGTTTGGACTTTAGCAGGCGGTCCAAAAAGCCGGTATCTACAGTCCCCGCCTGAAAATCCGGATCGCTCAGAATGCGTTGGAACAGAGAAAGATTGCTCTTGATGCCGCCCACAAAATATTCATCCAGAGCGCGCGACAGACGGGCGATGACTTGCGGGCGGGCGGTTCCGTAGCCGATGAGTTTGGCCAGCAGCGGATCGTAGTCAATTGGCACGGTCCAGCCTTCGTAGATACCGCTGTCCAGCCGGATCCCAGGGCCGGCAGGCTCTTGCAGCAAAGTGATTTTCCCGGGGCTGGGGAAGTAGTTGCTGTCCGGATCTTCAGCATAGATGCGGCATTCGATGGCATGGCCCCGTATGACAACGTCCTGCTGCGCGAAGGGAAGCTTTTCGCCAGCCGCGATGCGAATCTGCAAGTGGACGAGATCGAGACCTGTGACCAGTTCCGTGACGGGATGCTCCACCTGCAACCGCGTGTTCATTTCCAGAAAATAGAAGTTCTTCTGCTGGTCGACCAGAAACTCGACCGTCCCAGCATTACTGTAATGAGCAGCTTTCGCCACCCGGACGGCGACTTCGCCCATGCGCCGCCGCATGTCTGGATCAACCAGCGGCGAGGGAGACTCCTCCAGAACCTTCTGGTGCCGGCGCTGAAGGGAACACTCGCGCTCACCGAGATATAAGGTGTTGCCATGCTCGTCCGCCAGTATCTGCATTTCGATGTGGCGGGGATTGACGATGGCCTTCTCGAGATATACCTCGCTGTCACCGAAGGCACGTTGGGCTTCGCTCTGCGCCGCTTCCAGCGCCGGCTTGAGTTCTTCCCGGTTATGCACCAGGCGCATACCCTTGCCCCCGCCCCCAGCGGCCGCCTTGAGCATCACGGGATAGCCGATCTTGCCGGCAACCTGCTCCGCTTGCTCGATGGATTCCAATCCCTTGGAAGTGCCAGGCACGAATGGCAGGCCGGCCTTTTCCATCTCCTGCCGGCCCCGGGTTTTCGAACCCATCATCTCGATCGACGATGCCGAGGGGCCAATGAACTTGATGCCTGCATCAACACAAGCCTGGGCAAACTTTGCATTTTCGGAAAGGAAACCGTAGCCAGGATGGACCGCATCGGCGCCGCTGTGTTTGGCGACAGCAATGATCTTGGCGATGTTTAGATAGGACTCCGTCGCCGCCGCTGGGCCAATGTGATACGCCTCGTCTGCTTTTCTCACATGCAGGGAGGCGCGGTCCGCATCTGAATACACCGCTGCCGAGATGATCCCCAATTCGCGGCAGGCGCGGACCACCCGTACCGCGATTTCCCCTCGATTCGCGATGAGAATTTTCTTGAACATGCTTGCAGATTTCCTGGGCAGCTTCAGCTCAAACTGCTAATTTTACTGGAGTTTCGTGAAGATTCTTGGTTTTTCGAGATACCATGGGATTCCTTGTGAATGCCTCTGACCCCATACCCGTGAGAACCGGGAAATTATCCGCCACCGAAGCGGCGCGGTCTCCTTCCCCCGCGGAGTTGGGGCTTCTTTCGGCAATCACGGTCCTTGCTGCCGTTCTCCGCTTTCATGCCCTCGCCGCCCGGACTTTCTGGTTCGATGAAGGGGTGAGCATCGGCATCGCCCGCCTGGATTGGTACAACTTTGGACGCATTTTGTGGCGGCGCGAAGCCAATATGTCCTTGTATTATCTGCTGCTGCGGGGCTGGGTGCTCTTTGGGCAGAGTGAAGCTTTCGTTCGCGGGCTTTCAGTGTTATTCGCACTAGCCACGATTCCCGTACTTTACTTCCTGGGCCGCAGGCTTTTTAACTCGCGGGTGGGTTTGATCGCCGCCGCTTTGCTGGCAGTGAACGCCTATCACGTGCGCTACTCGCAGGAAGCCCGCAGCTATTCGCTGATGGTGCTTCTGTGCGTGCGCTCCAGCTTCTATTTCCTGAAATGCCTGGAGCTGCCATCGCGCCGGAATCGTGTGGCATACATACTTCTCAGCACTGCGGCAGTCTATGCTCACTTTTATGCGGGCTTGTTGATACTGGCCCAGTGGTTGTCCTTACTATTTCTCGATCGGGAAAGCATTCCCAAAGAAATAAGAAAAGACTGGCGCTGGATCGCCCTCCTGGTTTCTCCCATCGCCGTTTTCGTGGCCACGACCGGGGCCGGGCCGTTGCGCTGGATCCAGCGTCCGGGACTGGATAATCTCTGGCAGCTTGGACTTCGACTCGCTGGGAACGGTGGCGTCCTCCTATTAGTCGCATACGTGCTGGCCGGCCTGGCTGCGGTCGTTCCAGCGGCCTTTGGCGAAATCAACAGCAGGGGGATTCAGCAACGGGCCTCGTGGGAAACCTGGCGTTATCGCTTTCTCTTGCTATGGCTATTTTTTCCCGTATTCTCGGTGCTGGTTTTGTCCCAGGCTCGGCCGCTTTTTCTGCCGCGATATTTTATCCTGTGCCTCCCGGCGCTGATTTTGCTTGCCGCCGCGGGGCTCTCTCGCATCCCTCCGGCCCGGACCATGGCATTGGCCGCGCTCGTCTTGGTCGTGCTCTCCCTTCAGGGCACGGCGTCCTACTATCGCCAGGATTTCGAAGACGTGCAGCGGGAGAATTGGCGCGCCGCCTCGCAGTACATCCTAAGCCATGCCCAGCCGGGGGACGCCATCGTGTTCCACGTTCCCATGGGACGCATGCCCTACGAGTATTACCATTCGCTTCAAGCCGCGATTTCTCCCGCCGGATCTGCCGCAAGTCCAGTGGTGCTTTATCCAAACCATGGCGATCACATCACATTCCTTGATTTTGTGGAAAAGCCATCCTACGGCCAGCTGGCGCAGGCCATTCCTCAATATCGGCGGGTATGGTTGGTGCTGTCGCATGCGGAGGGGCCTTCCGGACCCGATGAAACGTCGATCGCTCTGGCGAATCTGGCCGCGACAGGCCACGTTGAGGTCGAGCTACACGATTTCACTGGGTTGGAAGTGTCACTCTACGTCGGGGCCCAAGAGCTTCCATGACCGCAGCTCTCAGTTGCCCGATTGCGAACGCAAATACAAAAGCCCTTTCCGTAATGCGGGAAAGGGCTTCTGCGTCTCTAGGAGGAACTGCTACTGGCTTGGTTGGTCCATGGTGATACCTTGCGCGGCAGGCGCCTTGTCGGCCTTGGCTTTCTTCACGGCCAAAGTCTTGTCCACCCACTCATCGGCAGTTTTCAAGTCCGCCGATCGCGCTCCTTCATCCCCGCATTGCAGATCGCCCCTTCGCCGGTAGAGAAGATTCATGTAAGCCATGGCGTCGTCATAGTCCGGCCTCAACTGAAGCGCCTTGTTCAGGCTGTCGATACCGTCCGCCACGATGGCGTCGGTCTTGGTCTTGAGGTCGGGGCAGAGCTTCTTGTTCTTGGTGATGTCGTCGTCCACCTTGAGGCCGTCTTTCGACTTGGCTTCGGCGGTTTCCTGGTAGGCCTGGGTCCAGTCAATGACACCGATGGAATAGTAGGCTTCCGGATCGTTAGGATCCAGTTCGGCCACCTGATGATGGAACACTTTGGCCTGGTCCCAATTCTTCATGTTGAAGTACAGAGAGGCAATTCCCTTGAGGCAGGTCAGCTTCTGGTCGTGCTTGGGGTTCTCGTCTAATACCTTCTTGAACTCATCGATCGCCTGCTGAGCGATACGAGTATTGTCGGCCGAGTCAACTCCGGGAGTGTATTGGTTCGCCAGGGCCGTGGCCAGATACAGTTGCGCGTTCAGCAGCTTGGGATCCAGGTTGGCGGACTGCTGGAAGTGGTCAATCGCCTCTTCGTACTTACCGTTGCGGTAAGCGGCCACACCCTTGTTTAACTGGTCGCGCGCTCTCAGTTTATCGCAGCCAGTGCTGGACAGCAGCACCAGGCCGAAGGCCATCAGTGCCAAAATTTTTACGCTTGATTTCATTGCGTTATCGGTCTCCCTGCCATCAGATCACAACCGGGACAGCACACAGTGATCCAGGCTGCCGCCCCGTTTCTCATGGCCAGCCGGGGCAACAGCAGGACTTATTGGCCTGCTTCAATCTTGGCGGTGATCAACCCAACTTTGTCTACGCCCGAAGCGTGCGCAATGTCAATCACATTCGCCACATCCGCAAAGGGAACATTGTCGTCGCCTTTGACGAACATCACCTTTTCCGCGCGCATCTTGAAAATATCCGTCAGCTTGGTTTGCAGGTGGTCCCAGGTTTCATCGTCCTGGTTGACCTTCAGGCCCGGATCCTTATCCGCGCCGCGGTCGATCAGCTGCACGACGATGGTGCGGTCAGGCGTGTTGTCCTGCTTCTGATTCGGCGGCGGCGGCTGCGGTACCAGCGCATCCAGCCCCTTAGGAGTCAGCGGCGTGATCGCCATGAAAATAATCAGCAACACCAGCAACACATCAATCAGCGGGGTCACGTTGATGTTCGCGCTTTGACCGCCCTTGGCGCCGACTGCCATCGCCATATCGATATCCTCCGACCTGATTCTCTGTCTCTAACCTATTGTCCACCGGTGGGTGGGGGTGGCGGCACAGGGCTGGTTGAGTTCTTCCTTTGCTCGGTCAACAGACCCAACTGGTCCACGCCCGCGGCCCGGACATCATCGACCACATCCACCACATACTTGAATCTGGCCCGTGCATCGGCCCGCAGGTACACTCGCTTGTCCACTCTGTTGGCGAGCCGGTCCTTGACCTTTTCCGTGAGCGTATCCAGGCTGACTTTGTCAGTGCCGAAATAAATTCCGCCATCCGACATCACCACCACCAGCAGCGCGTCTTCTTTGTCCGCATCCGGCATGGCTTCGGGATTATTGACTTTGGCCATGTTCACGTTCACTCCGTGCTGCAACATGGGAGTGATGACCATGAAAATGACCAGGAGCACCAGCATCACGTCCACCATGGGGGTGACGTTGATGTCGGAGCTGACTTTGGAGCCTTCATCACGTTTTGCTAATGGCATACCTGTTGTCTCCTACGCCTTCGACACTCGCCTTCGCGGTAGCGAGGGTCCCGGCGCTGGACCCGTGTCCAGCGCCGAACCAGCAACTCACAGCTACCAATTCTTCTTTACAGACTAGCGGCGCACTGCCCCGCGGCGCTTCAGGAAGTAGTCGATCAGTTCGCTCGAGGAGTTGTCCATTTCCACGTCGAACGCTTCCACGCGGCCGGTCAGGTAGTTGAACATCATGACCGCCGGAATCGCGACCACCAGCCCGAGGGCCGTGGTCACCAAGGCTTCTGAAATACCGCCGGCGACCGCGCCCAGTCCGGTGGTCTTACTCTTGGACATTTCCTGAAAGGCGTTCAGAATGCCCATGACCGTGCCGAACAGGCCGACGAACGGGGCCGTCGATCCGATGGTGGCCAGACCGCCCAGGCCGCGCTTCAACTCGGCGTGGACAATGGCTTCGGTGCGCTCCAAAGCGCGCTTGGAAGCTTCGATGGTCTCACCCGGAATTTCGCCGCTTTCCTGGTGAGCCCGGAATTCCATCAGGCCGGCCGTCACCACTTTGGCCAAATGGCTCTTTTTGTTGCGTTCCGCCACCTTGATAGCCTCGTCAATCTTGCCGTCGCGCAACGCTCCAGCCACTGCGGGTGCGAACGCCCGCGACTGTTTGCGCGCCGCATTGAAAGCCATCCAGCGGTCAATCATCACGCCGATCGACCATCCGGACATAATGAATAGAATGACCACTACCCCTCTCGCGATCCATCCCATGTGTTTCAAGAGGGCGAGTGGGTCCCATTGTACGGTTTCCTCCTGGAACATCCAGGTGGCGACCGCAGGTACGTGATGTAAAGCTGCAGTTGCTAAATTGGCTACGAGCATGAGTTGCTTCTCCCTCTTCGAATTGGTGTAATAATTTCGGGCTGCAAAGACTGGTTCAACGCATTACAGTTCAACCCATTACCGAACTTCCGCTACCACCGTCCTGCCTGGCTTAGCTTCATGGTCTAGCCGGCCAGTGTAAAGTTCACGGTGATCGTGGTCTCCACTTCCACCGGTTCCCCATTCAGAATGTACGGCTTGTACTTCCACTGTTTTACCGCTTCCAGAGCGGAAGGCACGAGCATGGGATGGCCGCTGATTACATGCAGGTTCTGGATCGACCCATCTTTGCTGATCTCCGCCTGCAACACCACCGCGCCAGAAATGCGTGCCTGCTTGGCCAAGGGAGGGTAGGTGGGATTGATTTTGCGTATCAGGAGACCCGAAGTCACGCCCTGGGATACGCGTACCCGTTGCGCCTGGTGGATGGTGGGTACCACCGCTGCGCTGCTGACAATTCCTCCGATGACTCCGTTCATCGAGCCTCCGGGGACTCCGCCCGGGACTCCACCCATCACTCCGGCCATTTGCGGAGGCGCTTCTTCTTCCTTAACGATCTCAATCTTCTTGGGAATCTTGGTGGGGGTGCGCAGTTGGTCGTTCACCATGTTGGTTTCAATCTTGACGACCTTGACTACCGCGGCTGGTGGTGGCGGTGGCGGCGGCGGTGGGGGGGGCGCGACCAACCCGGTCAGCAATTGGGCTTTGGGCAGAGCTTCGGTAAATAGCAACGGGATCAATACCAAAATCCCGACCAGGATGATTTCCAGAACGAACGTCAGCGAGGTGGTTAAACCCCGCTTGGTCTTAAGCTTGTTACCCGATTCGATTAGGCTGTCTTCAAACATAAGGTTTTTTCTCCTACACGGACCCTACGTACCCTTAGACACCGCCTGTCCCTGCTTTGCTCCCACAAAATCAGCTACTAGCTGCTAGCCCCAGCTAAACCTGCTTTGTTTACTAGAAGCTAGGAGCTAGGAGCTGCCCTTACTTTCTGCTTGCAACTGCCTTAGCTCCTGGCGCAAGCACGGG
Organism: Terriglobales bacterium; assembly: GCA_963762965.1. Lineage (GTDB taxonomy): Bacteria > Acidobacteriota > Terriglobia > Terriglobales > Acidobacteriaceae > DATBAX01. Next base: position 1,342,026 of record CAVXME010000001.1, on the reverse strand, counting down.
CTGCTTCCCCCGGTTTAAACGCCAATCCTGATAAGCCACCAGAATCGGCGCCGCAATGGCAATCGACGAATACGTCCCGATTAAGATGCCGATTACCAGGGCGAAGGAGAAGCCGTTGAGCACTTCACCGCCAAAAATATACAAGGCGAGTACCGTAATGAAGGTTAAGCCCGCTGTCAAGATGGTTCGGCTCAAAGTTTGATTAATGCTGCGATTAACGATGTCCGAGAGCTTTTCCCGGCGCATCAGCTTTATGTTCTCGCGGATGCGGTCAAAAACCACGATGGTATCGTTATTTGAATAGCCGATCAGGGTCAGGATGGCGGCGATGACCGTCAAGGATATCTCCTTGTTGGTCAACGAAAATGCACCCACCGTGATCAGAGTGTCGTGAAAAACAGTGATGACCGCTGCCACACCATAAATCCATTCAAAACGGAACCCCAGATAAATCAACATTCCCAGCAGGGAAAATCCAATCGCGATCCAGGCTTGATTCTTCAGCTGACTGCCCACTTGCGGCCCCACAATGCTCACATTGCGTACGCCGAAATTGGAGAGATAAAATCCGTCCGCCAAGGACGCGACCACGGCCGGGTCTACGGAACCCTTCAATTCATCGAGCGCGCTCAACACGCCGCCTTTGACTTTGTCGCGATAATCGACGATGGCCTGGGCTTGCGCGGTATAGCGCTGGTTGGCATCGGTCCCGGCATGCAAAGGGTCTTTTTCCAATAGGTATTCACCCACGGTCAACGAGCTGGCGTTGTTCAGGTCCTGCTTGCCCGCGGGTGCATTGGTTTCCATGGTTTCCAAAGCATTGATAATCTTGATCTTGCCTTGATCCAGAGCTTGCTCACTGGTTTCCTGGGCGGAAAGATTGATCAGCACTTCGCCCGCCGTGCCCAGCCGCTGAATCTTTGCATTGTGCAGGCCCGCGCGATCCATGACCGCGCGAATGGCGTCGTCATTCGGAGGTTGCGCGAACTTTACCTCGACCAAAGTGCCCCCTCTAAACTCGATGCCCAATGGAATTTTGTGCCAAAACAGCATGGAGAATACGCCCGCCACGCTGAACACAAGGGAAAAGGCAAGAAAGTACCACTTTTTGCCGAGAAAATCTATGTTCGGATTACGAAAAAATTCCACGCTGCTTACGTCCCCTCGTTTGTTTACTTAGTAATTATTAAATGCTTAACGCTTCGCCTCTTTGCTTCCGGCTCAAGATCCAGTCAAAAATCACGCGTGATACGAACACAGCGGTGAACAGGTTCGCCAGAAGTCCGATGGTCAGGGTGACTGCAAAACCTTTGACCGGGCCGCTGCCAGCTGCGAACAGGATGGCTGCCGAGACCAGCGTAGTGACGTGCGTATCCACAATCGTCACCCAGGCGTGACCGAATCCCTGATCGACCGCAGAAGGCGGCGTTTTCCCGTTGCGCAGTTCCTCGCGAATGCGCTCAAAGATCAGCACATTCGAATCCACGCCCATGCCGACGGTCAGGATCACTCCGGCGATCCCGGGTAACGTGAGCACGGCGCCAAAATAACCCATACATCCCAGCAGAATGATCAGATTGAGGATCAGTGCGATGTCGGCGTTGATGCCGGCACCGTGATAATAAACAAGCATGAAGATCAAAACCGCGACCATGCCGACGATGGCGGCGTCCACGCCCGCGTGAATGGACTCGGCCCCCAGCGAGGGGCCGACGGTGAGCTCTTGCAGATATTTGATGCCTGCGGGTAAAGCGCCCGAATTCAAGATCAGTACCAGATCTTTGGCCGCTTCCTCGGTCATGCCGCCGCCACTGATGTTTCCTTGATCGTGGATCTCGGACTTAATGGTGGCTACTTCCCGGACCCGTTTGTCGAGCACCACTGCCAGGGACTTGCCGATATGTGAGCCGGTGAATGCTGCGAACTTGCGGCCGCCTTCATTGGTAAGCAAGAAATCCGCGGCAGGAGCATTATTGTCGGGGTCGCGTCCTACACTCGCTCCTCCGGAACGCAGATCCGCACCAGCGACGGCCGAGGTTCGGGACAATATCCAGTACTGGTCGCCAGCATCGTCGGTGTTTTTGCTTCCCTCACCACGGCCCTTCAGTAATATTGAATTCGGAGGCAGCAGGCCATTATTTGCCTCCAGCGCATTCTGTTCACTGGCAAAGGGGCCGCCCAGCACCTCCTTGATTTCCAGCATGGCGGTGGACTGCATGATTTCCTTGACGCGCGCCGGATCGTCCACTCCCGGCAACTGCACCAGAATCTGATAGTCTCCCAGCCCGTGTTCCTCAATGGTTGGCTCACTCACGCCAAGCGAGTCGATGCGGTTGCGGATGGTCTCGATCGCCTGGGTCACCGCCCGGTTTTTCAGGTCGACGAGCGACTGCGGCTTCATGGTGAGAGTGAAGGAGTTGTCCGCCCCCGAGGCCGCGTCATACGCGGGCAGGCGATCGAGGATCAGTGACCTCACGTCAGCATCGGAATCCGACGGCACGCCCTTGATCACGATTTTGTCGGGAGCGGCTACGGGATCGGGCTTGGTCACATCGGCAGAGGTGATTTTGTGGGCTTGGAGCTGTTCTTTCAGGAGATCAACAGCGCGATCCGAATCAGCATTGACGGCGTCATCCACCTGCACTTGCAGAATTAAGTGGGTACCTCCCTTGAGGTCCAATCCCAAATGAATGCGGTTCTGAAGCGCGGCCATGAGACCAGCGCGCGACCAGCTATCCGGCAGCCCAAAAATGCCGAACAGGAATACGAAAACGGTGGCAACGATGATTCCGAGTTTCCAGCCTAAATTCTTGTTCATGACCTTAAATTATGAATTCCCGATCCTTTAATAAACCTGCCGCTACTTGTTGCTTACCGCATCGTCTGCATTGGCAACCGACACCACTGAGGCGCGGCTGACTTCGATGCGTAAATTGTCGGGCGGCACTCGCAGTTGAACGTAGTCGTCTTTTAGCGAAATGATGGTGCCGCGCATGCCGCCGCTGGTGACGACTTTGTCCCCGTTCTTGAGTTCGCTCAACATTTGCTGCCATTTCTTCTGCTTCTTTTGCTGAGGCATGATGAGAAGAAAGTAAAAAATGGCGAAAATGAAGATGAGTGGGGCAAAGCCCAGCCAGCTCATGGAGCCGCCACCGCCAAGTTGTACTGCCAAAAACTCTTGAACGTTCATGAAAACCTGGAAACCTGTTTTTCCGCTAATCATTTCAGAGCTGCGCCCAGCCGCTTCCAGCCATGTCCGTTCAAACGCGGGGGCTCTGCGCTATCAGACCGGAACTTTGAAGCAGGCACGTACGGGAGTCGCAATCTATGGCTATGGCTGAGACCACTGACCAGACAGAAACCGGGCGCCTTTCCCAAGTGCAATAGAATGACGCACCGCTCGCATAGTGTCAAGGTAGAAACTAAGGTTGTGGACGGTGTTCAAGACCTGTGCCAAAACCTCATTCGATGCATAAAGGTGCCGCAAATATGCCCGGGAGTAGCGCTGGCACACCCGGCAGCCGCAATTGGGGTCTAACGGCGCCTCGTCTCCAGCGTAGCGGGCTTGCTTAATCGAAATCTTCCCTTCGGAGGTAAACAGCAGTCCATGCCGGGCGGCGCGTGTGGGGAGAACGCAGTCCATCATGTCGATGCCCAGGTTCGAGTATTCGACGATTTCCTCAGGCGTGCCCACCCCCATGAGATAGCGGGGCTGATCGGCGGGCAGATATTGGATGGTCGATTCCACAACTTCCTTGGTGAGATGACGCGGTTCGCCGACGCTGAGCCCGCCGATGGCGTATCCCGGAAATCCAATTTCGATAGTGCGCTCGGCGGATTCTTTCCTCAGTGCAAGATCCATGCCGCCCTGCACAATGCCAAAAAGAGCCTGGGTTTGAAGGGTTGGCTGAGAGCTAAGAGCCGAAAGCTGAGAGCCGGCCCATGGCACCTCGTTCTTATGTTCCTCAAAATATTTCTTGCTGCGCTCTGCCCAACGCAGCGTTAATTCCATCGACTTGCGCATTCGCTCGCCGTCGGCTGGGAATTCGGTGCATTCATCGAATGCCATGATGATGTCCGCACCCAGGCCGATCTGCGCTTCGATCGCGCTCTCCGGGCTGAAAAAATGCGGTGAGCCATCGAGATGTGAGCGAAACGTCACACCTTCTTCAGTGACTTTGCGCAGTTCATTGAGGCTGAAAACTTGAAATCCGCCGGAGTCGGTAAGAATGGCTCGCGGCCAGGCCATGAAACGATGCAGACCACCGAGTTTTCGGACTTGCTCCACTCCCGGCCGAAGATAAAGGTGATAGGTGTTCCCGAGGAGAATTTGGACACCTAGCTCTTCAAGGATGTCTTGCGGTACGCCTTTGACCGAGGCCAGCGTGCCCACCGGCATGAAGACTGGGGTTTCGATCTCGCCGTGCGGGGTGATGAGGCGGCCGGCGCGGGCGGGGCCGTTCGTGACTTGAATTTGAAATTCGATGGACACTGCTTGGATTGTATCGAACACCGGCGAGCGCGAGCTTCGCTTGCGGGACAGACGAGGGCGTCCGTCCCTACGCGAGTCAGCGATGCTTGCGTAGGGGCAGGTGCCCTCACCTGCCCCCGGGCTTCAGCCCGCGCAGATTCATGCCCTCACTTGCCCGGCACGATCGGCAGAACCAGCGCTGAGGGATGCTCGGTATCATGATAAATCGTGTTGGTTGCGGTCACGTATCTCCGGGTGTGCTCCGCATCGTCTCCGGTATTCAGATTCCGGTCGAAGCGGGGGAAATTGCTGCTGCTTACTTCCAGCCGCAAAATGTGGCCCTTGCGAAATACGTTACTGGTAGCCCACAAGTCGATGGTGAATTTGTAAGTCTGCCCGGGCTTGATGTAATCGGGCTTCTCCTGCGAATCCCGGTAGCGAGCGCGGACAATGCCCTCGGTAAGATTTTGCGCGAATCCATCGGGGCCAACGTCCACCAGCTTGGCGGTGAAATCCGTGTCCATCACCGACGATTTGGCGTATAGCTCCAGGCTTACCGGGCCGGTGACTTCCATGTCCTGATCGAAGGCTGGGGTCGAGTAGATCAGAACGTCGTCGCGAGATTCGACGGGGCTTTGATCGCGGGGCCCGGGCGGAAGATGCGTGCCATCACAGCAAAGCGGGCCGCCAACCGTGGCCACCGGAGTGGCGGGATCATAAACGTAATGGTCGAAAGGTTCGGCGGCTGGAGCCGTCACCGAGAGACTGCCGTTGCCCTTCACTGAATTCGCGCTCCCCGCCGAATGCAGAAAATACTTGGTGCTACGGGCCTGGGGTACGGGCCAGTCATCCTCTTCGCGCCATTCATTGGCACCCATCACGAAAAGGTGGACCGCCTTTTCTTTGGCAAATTCATTTTGCACGCCTTTGAAAAGGTAGTCGTACCAGTCCAGCGTGATGTCCTTGTCCTGCAATTCGGCGGCTGGACCGAAATCCACATCGCCGACTTTGCGTCCGCCGCCGGCATGACCACCGATCGCGATATAAAGCCTCTGCCCCTGGCGTGCAGCATCGCTGCCCCCGTGGGCTTTGATGCCCATGTAGTTACGCAACGATCCTCCCAGAAAGATGTCGTACCAGGCCGCTTCGGTCAGGACAGGAACGTTAATGTCGGAAAAATGTTCTTCGATCGACCAGCGTTTCCAGTAATCGTCGTAGTTGGGATGGGCCAGCCAATCGAGAAAATACGGGGCCAGGGTTTTCGTCTGGTCGGAGTTGGTAACCAGCGAAAAATTAAACAGCGGGTAGGAAGTTAGAGGCAGTTGCTCAACGTTTTTCATGGCATTGTTGGTTTTCGATATCTGGCGCCGGAGCGTGTCTTCGGCGAGTCCGGAAGTCCACGATTCGTTGAACCACTGCTCGAATGCTCCACCCTGGTATGTCCAGCCGTCGTGATAATTGCTGGGGGTCACGGTCGGATTGATGCCCGCAAGATGCGGCGGATGAGCAATAGCCGCCAGCATTTGGGTTGCGCCGACGTACGACCCGCCAAACATTCCAACTTTGCCATTGGAATAGGGAAGAGCGGCGGCCCACTCCACGCTGTCATAGCCATCGTCGGATTCGTGCAGGAAGGGATACCAGTCGCCATCGGAGGAGTAGCGGCCGCGAACATCCTGGATGATGACCACATATCCGCTGGCCACGGCTTTATTGGCAAACGGGATCGCTCCCCAGTCGTTGTTCTTGTCGTAAGGCGTGCGCTGGAGAAGCACGGGGAACTGGCCGTCCGCTTTAGGACGGTAAATGTCAGCACGAAGCACCACCCCGTCACGCATCTTGGCCTCAACGCCGTGCTCGATGGTCACCACGTATGGGCCTTCAGCGGCGGCGAAGTCTGCGGCTAGCAGGAGAGCAAAAAACAATGCCAGTAACGAAATCTGCTTTTTGTTCACGAGGGAAGTCCTCCGATATCTGTACTCAACTCTTGTGTTAGTCGAGGATCTGCAAAATCTCACCGCGCACAGTCTGCTCTTTAATGATCAACCGGCCTACGCTCACTGGCAGCTTGAATCGCTTCGGGCCAGCGCTTCCGGGATTGAAATATAGCACGCCTTTTTTTGTTTCCTGTTTGGGTATGTGGCTGTGCCCGGACACGACAACATGAAATCCAGCGGCTTCAGGTTTGAGATCGAGCTCGGCAAGATCGTGCAGAATGTAAATGGAGACATCTTCGACTTCCAGCACATTGGTCTCGGGAATTTTCCTGGCCCAGGATTCACGGTCGACGTTGCCGCGAATCGCGGTGACCGGAGCGATGGTTGCTAGCGTGGTGAGAATTTCCGGATCACCGATATCGCCGGCGTGAATGATGTAGTCGGAGCCTTGCAGGGCGGCTACGGCTTCGGGACGAAGCAGTCCGTGAGTGTCCGAGATCACGCCGATTTTCATGGACGTGATTGAAAGTGTAGATCAGATGAGCGGCGCAGACGAGGCGTCCGCGCCCACGTGATTGGTTTGGTTACGCTGGAGCGGGTTCGAGCTCGGCGGGCTTTTCGGCGACAAAATCCGCCATCTCCAGCCGCATATTGCCGGGATTGGTGGCGTAATTCATGCCGGTTTCCATGTCGATCACGCCGGCACGAATGAATTTCTCGATTTCGCCATCGAAATGCTGCATACCTTCCTGGCCGCCGACTCGCATGGCATCCAGCAGCGTCTTGCCTTCGCCTTCACCCTTTTCTACATATTCCCGGGTGCGCAGAGTGGATTTTAGAATCTCGATCGCGGCGATTCGACCTGTTCCATCTTTGCGCGGAATCAGCCGCTGCGAAACGATGTAGCGGAAACTCTTGGCCAGGCGATTGCGAATCGTATTCTGCTCGACCATGGGGAAAACGCCGACAATGCGTTCGATCGTCTTTGAGGCATCGATGGTATGCAGCGTGGACAGGACCAGGTGGCCGGTTTCCGCGGCCTCCATAGCGATTTCGATGGTCTCTTTGTCGCGCATTTCTCCGACCATGATGACCTTCGGGGCCTGTCGCAAAGCCGCCCGCAAGGCCAGGGCAAAACTCGGGGTGTCGCGATGCAGTTCCCGCTGATGGATCACACAATTCCGGTGAATGTGCAGGAACTCGATAGGATCTTCAATAGTGAGAATGTGATAAGACTGCTCGCGGTTCACACGGTCAATAATGGCGGCCAGCGTGGAGGACTTTCCCGAACCCGTTGGCCCCGTCACCAGGACCACTCCATTGCGAAGATTCACAACTTCCGCCAGTTCATCGGGCAAATTCAACGCGTGGAAATCGGGGATCTTGCCGGGAATGACCCGCATCACGATGGCGCAGGTGCCCCGCTGCATAAAAATGTTCACGCGAAACCGCGCCACACCCGGCAGGCTGTAGGAAACGTCACAGGACCCCAGTTCCTTGAGGGCGGCAGCGGCGTGCTCGCTATTGCCCATCAGGTCGGCGGCAATCTTCTTTATGTCGTCCGACGTGACTGGCCGGGCCACGCCAGCCATGGCCAGTTTTCCGTTGATCTCCACCAATGGCGGTTTCCCCGGCGAGAAAAATAAATCGCTAATGCTCGGAGAACTGTTCAGCATGGTGGTGAGCAGAGCTGGAGTAGAAATTGGCGCCGGTGCAACAGCAACCGCAGCACCTGAAGATGCAGCGGGAACGGCGCTATTGGCGCCGGGATTCGCAGGAGAAGCCATAGAATAGCGTTCCTTAAAACCTAATGATTGGGGCCCAGGGAAATCAGCAGGACTACTTGCTCAGTGAAGATTACACGGGAAGCAGACGGTCAAAAAGTTACCGAAGGCATGGGGATGTGGGGTTTCGGATTGCGTACGAGTGTGAGCAGATTGCTAAGAATTGTTAAAAAATTGGTCTGTTGGGGCAAAGAATGCTCCCAATAACGCTAGAGCCGAGGACTTTTGCTCGCAATCAACTGCTTAATCTTCTCCACGAATTCGGCAGCCGGCATATCTTCCGTCTTTTCTTTACCTCGAATACGAACGTTCACTCTGCCCGCCTCAGATTCTTTATCGCCAACCACAAGCAAGAATGGCACCTTCTGCATGGCGTGCTCGCGGATTTTGGCGTTCATCTTTTCGTTGCGGCCGTCAACATGCACACGCACGCCAGCTTCTTTCAATTGCGCAGCGACCTTGTTGGCATATTCCACATGGCGCTCGGCGATGGGAATCATCACCGCCTGCACTGGCGAGAGCCACACCGGAAACGCGCCTGCGTAGTGCTCTATCAACACGCCGAAGAAGCGCTCGACCGATCCATAGAGCGCACGATGCACCATCAGCGGCTGTTTGCGCGAGCCGTCTTCCGACACGTATTCCAGATTGAAGCGCTGCGGCAAATTGAAATCGAATTGCACGGTCGAAAGCTGCCAGAGGCGTCCGATCGCGTCGACGAGCTTCACATCAATTTTGGGACCGTAGAACGCAGCTTCGCCGGGAATGGTCTTATATTCGATGCCCCGCTTTTTCAGCACATTTTCCAGCGAGGCCGTCGCCATGTTCCATTGCTCTTCGCTACCCACGAAATTCTTGCGGTCGTTGGGGTCCCAGGTGGAAAGTTCGACCTGGAATTTCTCGAAGCCGAAATCCTTCAACACATCCAGAGCGAAATCGATGCAGCCGATGACTTCATCTTCAATCTGTTCTGGAGTGCAGAAAATATGGGCGTCGTCCTGGGTAAAGCCGCGTACGCGCAATAGCCCGTGCATCACGCCGGAGCGCTCATAGCGATACACGGTCCCCAACTCACCCAGCCGCACTGGCAAGTCGCGATAAGACTTCAGCGAATCCTTGTAAATCAAGATATGGAACGGGCAATTCATGGGCTTCATGCGGTATTCGGCGTCGTCGAGTTCCATGACGTCGAACATATTTTCCGCGTAGTAGCCTTCGTGGCCTGAAGTCTGCCACAACTGCCGCCGCGCCACATGCGGCGTATAGACCAGCGAGTAACCGCGCTTGATGTACTCCTCGCGCATCCAGTCTTCCATTTCTTTGCGGATGATCCCGCCTTTGGGATGCCAGAAAATCAGCCCCGGTCCGGCCAACTCCTGGATGGAAAATAAATCGAGCTGCTGTCCCAGCACTCGATGGTCGCGCTTCTTGGTTTCTTCCTGCTGTTTGAGATACTCGTCGAGATCTTTTTTCGAGTAGAAGGAGGTCCCGTAGATGCGCTGGAGCTGCGGATTTCCTTCTTTCCCCAGCCAATACGCGCCCGCAATATTGAACAGCTTGAAGGCTTTGATTTTTCCCGTGGACGGGATATGCGGGCCGCGGCAGAAGTCGGTGAACTTGCCGGTGCGATAAATGGAAATCTTTTCGTCGGGCTTGGTGAATTGCTCGATGAAATGGCACTTCATGAAGTCGCCGTCTTTTTTAAATTCCTCAAGACCCTGCTCGCGAAGCAGAAATTCGCGCGCGTAAGGCAGGTTCTGTTGCACCAACTCCTGCATCTTTTTTTCGAGCTTCTCCAAATCCTCCGGAGTAAACGGGGTTGGACGGTAGAAGTCGTAAAAGAATCCGCTCTCGGTCGCCGGACCGTGCCCAAGTTTGGTCTCGGGAAACAATTCAAGCACGGCGGCAGCCAGCAAGTGCGCCGACGAATGACGAAAAACTTCCAGCGACTCCGGATCTTTTTCGGTGAGGATGCGGAGATCCGTGTCTTTTTCCAGGGGCCGAGTCAGGTCGATCAGAGTGCCGTCGGCTTTCGCGGCCAGTGCGGCATCCGCCAACCGCGAGCCGATGGATTTCGCGATGTCGAGCGCAGTAGTGCCGTTGGGGACTTCCTTAACGCTCCCATCGGGGAGCTTCACATGAATGCTGTCTGCCATAGGATTATCTGTACCCTACTGAATCTTTTAAGTTTATGGGACGGAATGGGGAGGGTCAAACCAGCAGCCCAAAACGAACACCACCGAGTACTTGAAGATTGCTCGTAGGCTGCGTAGCGTTGTGGGTGGGAGAAAACCAAGAGTTATGCAGTATTATCGAATTCCTCTCGACCAAGTTGGCAAAGATTTGTGCGCTCACGTATGTAGCCGTCTCGCAACTATTTTAGAAATTGACGACGGACATGAAGAATTAGTGTGCGACCAACACACATTCAACAATCCGATACCCAACATTTTGTCTGAACGAGCCCCGAATCCATCCCTGCCACACCGACTGAATCCGAAAAGCGAAATCAACCGCTCTCGTATCGCCTAGCACTTAGAGCATTGATTTTGGGCCAAATCTACCAGCCGACTTTCTGTCCTTTGTTCTGCTCGTCCAGCCATTTCTGCAACGGAGCGAAGTATTCCAGGATGGCGCTGGCATCTACCTGACGTTCTCCGGTCGCGGCTTCGAGCGCGTCTGGCCACGGTTTGCTTTGGCCCATTTCCAGCATCTTGTTGAATTTCGCTCCGGCTTCTTTCGATCCGAAAAACGTGCAGCGATTCAGAGGGCCCGTCTGTCCGGCGGCGTGGCATAGCGAACGATAGAACTGGAATTCGAGGATGTGCGCCAAGAAATAGCGTGTATAGGGAACGTTGGCGGCCACATGATACTTGGCGCCGGGATCGAAATCGGCTTCGCTGCGTTCGATTGGCGGCGCGACGCCCTGATATTTCCGGCGCAACTCCCACCAGGATTTGTTGTAGTCGGCAGGTTTGATTTCTCCGGAGAAAACTTTCCAGCGCCACTGATCAATCAGCAATCCAAACGGCAGAAAAGCCACCCGATCGAGCGCCTGCTCAAGCAACTGCGGAATGTCGTTGTCAGCGGACGGAACTTTGTCCAACAGTCCGACTTTGTTCAGATACTCCGGAGTAATCGCCAGCGCGATGGTATCGCCGATGGCTTCGTGAAATCCGTCGTTGGCGCCATTCTGGAAAAGATAAGGCTGGTGTTTATAAGCGCGCTGATAAAAATTGTGCCCCAGTTCGTGATGGACGGTAACAAAATCCACGTCGCGGACCTGAATGCACATCTTGATGCGAAGATCGTCCTGATTATCAAGGTCCCAGGCGCTGGCGTGGCAGACCACATCGCGATCGGCGGGCTTGGTGAACAGTGACCGCTCCCAGAAAGTCTGCGGCAGGGGAGCGAACCCCATCGAGGTGAAAAAGCCCTCGCCATAACGCACCATGCCCTTGGCATCCAGTTTCTTGGCTTTCAGCAGTTCGGTCAGATCAAAACTCTGATTATTTTCCGGCAAACCAAGAATCGGGTAAACATCGCCCCACTGCTGCGCCCAGGGATTTCCCAACAGATGCGCGGGAATCGGCCCATCCGGCGGGACTATCAATGCTCCATATTTTTGCACCAGCCGAGCGCGAACATAGGTGTGCAGCGAAAGATACAACGGACGCACCTGCTGCCACAGCCGCTCCAGATCTGCGCTGAAATCATCGGGCGGCATGTCGTAGCCGGAACGCCACAATGCGCCGGTGTCTTTGAATCCCATTTCGCGCGCGCCCTGGTTTGAGAGCTCGACGAATCGCGCGTAGCGCTGGCGCATGGGAGGACCAATCGCGTGCCATCCCTTCCACACATCGAGCAGCTGATTGGGATCGCGGCTGGTGGACATGATGCGTTCAATCGCCGTGATGTCGAGACAGTCATCCGGTTTGGGGCAATACTTGCCTTTACCGTAATCGGCTTCAAGCGACGTGCCGATTTCGGTCAACTCCCGGCGCAGGGCCGGGTCTTTGGGGGCAGGAGCGACCAGCGAGAGTCGCAGCAATTTGAATTTCCGCGCGAGGTCCGGCGGCATGGTCAGCCCATCGAAGCGTTTGGCCTGCTCAATCAGTTCCGTCGTCAGGGCAGTGTTTCGATCGAGCGCGTCCGAAGCCAGGGCCTCGGTATCGAAAGTGATGAAATTGGACTGCACCCAACTGGCGTGATTCACGACGATGCTAAGTTCGGAGAGGCGCGCCTCCGCCTGCTTCATGAACGCTTCCGCATCCGCGACAGTAGGCTTGCTGGTAGTTTGGGCTTTAAGAACCATAGTAAGAGTGAAACACAAAACCGCAACTGCGATGGTTTTCATATGAGTCCGCCGCAAGGATTATGCACAAGCAGGGGGCGGTTCTTCAAATCGGGGGCTAGACTTGCGCTTTAGTTCAGAGGTTGTAGAATGACGCGCATGTCGCCAATCAGATATGCCATCTGCGCTGCCGTTTTGGTTGGGACGCTGTGGGCGCAGAATGCAGCGACGGCCCCTGGCGCGAGCAGTCAGCCCCGGAAGGTTAGAGGAACGGCAACGAGTGCCAAGCCTGACGACGAGATTCTCGGTACGCTGCCGGCCAATACAGTTCGCGTGCCGCAGAGTGTGACGCAAGGGCTGGTAATTCACAGGGTGGAACCGATTTATCCGAGCCTAGCTCTCAAAGACAAGGTCCAAGGTGCGGTTGTCTTAGTAGCGATCATCAGCAAGGAGGGAACAATCAAAGATCTCCAGGTTATTAGCGGAGATCCTCTCCTGAATCAAGCCGCTCTCGACGCGGTCAAGCAGTGGCGCTATAAACGTTACATCCTCAATGGTGAGCCAGTGGAAGTTCAAACTGCAGTCACAGTAAATTTCACGCTGCCTTAGTTTGCGCTGGGAACGTTCGCTTCGTAGTACAAACCTTCCAGCGCTTTCTGCACTTTCTCAGATAGCACACCCATATCGCGCAATGTCATGCCTGCGGTCGAAATCGGCTTGCCCACTCTCATTTCCAGAGGGCGAGGCTTGATGTGGTACGTATCCATGGGCAGCACTTCATAAGTTCCGACGAGTGCAACAGGTACGACATCCACCTGGGCCTTGATGGCCATGAAAAAAGCTCCGGGTAAGAATGGCATAATTTTGCCGTCCGGTGAGCGTCCACCTTCCGGGAAAATCACCAGCGGCATGCCACTCTTCAAACTTTTCACCGCCGAACGAATGCTTCCAATCGATCCCGCCGGGTTCTGCTGATTAATGCAGATCTGGCCCGAGCGCTTGAGATGCCATCCCACGATCGGATAAGCCAGCAATTCTTTTTTGAAGACAATACGGAATTGAAACGGCAGGTCCACATACAGCACCGGAATATCGAGCGCCGAAGCATGGTTGACCGCATAGACCAGCGGCTTCGAGGTGTCGACCTTGTCCAGCCCGGTTACGGTGACGGGTGAGAGGATCGTCTTCATGATCAGTTGCGACCAGAAACGCGCAAAATTATGCAGGATGCGGGTCTTCTCGCCAAACAACGAAACGGGGATCGAAATAATTCCAAGAACAACCGTGACCAGCCAGATTAGCGGATCGAAAATAAAGTAGGAGCGCAGGCGGCTGCCCCAGCCATAGACTTTCACCGGTCTCGGGTCTCTGGTCTCTGCGGCGTGCGGCGAGAGTATTGGGTTCTCTTCGACGTTGCTTTCGATTGATGCGTTCACTTCCTGCATAAAACTACTAAACCTCTACTCCTAAAGTCCGCATCGCCTCACCTACAATGTATATCGAACCCGTTATAACGACCACGCCATCCACGCCAGCCAGGGTGCGCGCCCGTTCCAAAGCTGCGGGTACATCCGGCGCGTTTTCTATCTCAGTTGAGATGCGCGCCGCGGCCTCGCGGATTTCTTCCGCAGTAGCCGACCGCGGGTTATCCGCTTGTGTCGTAATCACGCGCTCGGCCAGCGGAAACAGGATCTCGGCGATTTCTCCGATCGCTTTGTCGCGCATCGCGCCGAAAACGAATATCAGACGCCGGTCTTCAAAGGCGGTCGATAGGGTCGAGCGCAACGCCCATGCCCCAGCTGGATTGTGGGCCACGTCCAGCACGTACTCGGGAGAGCCATCGCGGACGGGAATGACCTGAAATCGCCCCGGCCAGCGGGTCTCCCGAATGCCGCGCTCGGTTGATTCTGGAGTGATAGGAAATCCTTGTTTGCTCAATTCCTCTGCCGCCGCCAGCGCCAGCGCAACGTTTCTGAATTGATGCCGGCCCACCAGTGGAGTTTCGACTTTAATTTCTTTTCCCAAGAAGTGCATGGGATAGCGGGAAACAGGCCGAGTTAAATTGCTTTCAAAATATTGCGCACTTGCAGGAGAAACCGGCGGCACGTAAGGAACGGCGCTGACGCCTCTCGCCCCTAAGTCCAGGATCGTATTGCCGATCACGTCATTGGCCTGGGGCTGCTGGGGCAAGGTCACGACCACTCCTCTCGGTCGAATGATGCCAGCCTTTTCGCGCGCGATCTCGGTCACGGTGTCGCCCAGAAACTTCTGGTGATCGAGCGAAATATCGGTGATGACACTCACCAGTGGTTCAATTACATTGGTTGCATCGAGCCGCCCGCCCATCCCGACTTCGAGCACGGCGATTTCGACTTTCTTTTGCGCGAAGTATTCAAACGCCATGGCTGTAAGCATCTCGAAAAAGCTGGGATGCCACGGCAAGTCGCCTTCACTCACCAGCCGTTCAGCGGTGCGATCCACCACCTCGTGGAGCAGCGCAAACTCGTCGTCGGTGATTGGCTCGCCATTGATCCGGATCCGTTCGTTGATTCGCACCAGATGCGGCGAGGTGTACAGGCCAATGCGCAAACCCGAGGCTTGGAGGATAGAGGCCAACGTGGCTGCGGTGGATCCTTTGCCGTTGGTTCCCGCAATCAATACGCCTGGAAACCGCCGTTCAGGATTGTTCAGAGCACCGAGCAGCACCCGCATGTGTGCAAGGTCGAACTTCTGCGATGGCGTGTGCGTCAGCTCGTGACCCAGCGCGTACATGCGTTCTATGGCGGCTTGGTAGGACAAGATCGGCTCTCGGCTCTCAGCTTAAGATTATCAGTTTGCGCTTAGGAGGAAGAACCCGCCAGCACCCTACATTGAATGAGGAAATAACCATTCCGAGCGGAGAAGGAAAGGGTTCAAGCTGACAGCTGAGAGCTGACCGCTGACGGCTGCATAAAATCCAGAGCCCTGGAGATATAGGCTTTCATCTCTTTGCGGTGTACCACTGCGTCCAGCATGCCGTGTTCCAGCAGAAATTCGCTGCGCTGAAAACCTTGTGGCAATTTCTGCCGGATGGTCTGCTCAATGACGCGAGGCCCGGCGAATCCGATCAACGCCCCTGGCTCAGCAATATTCAAATCACCCAACATCGCAAACGAGGCCGTAACCCCGCCAGTCGTCGGATCGGTCAGCACGGAAATGTAAGGTACCTTGGCTTCATCCAAACGAGCGAGCGCCGCCGAAATTTTCGCCAGCTGCATCAGGCTGACCACGCCTTCCATCATGCGCGCCCCGCCGGAAGCCGAAACAATCACGACTGGAGTCTTGCTAGCCGTCGCTTCTTCCACTGCCCTGGTAATGGCTTCACCTACCACCGCCCCCATGCTTCCGCCAATGAATGCGTATTCCATTGCGCTAACTATCACTGGGCGGCCGTTCAGCTTGCCGCGAGCGTTGATGATGGCATCGTTTAAGCCCGTGTCTTCTTGCGCCTGCTTCAAGCGCGACGAGTAGGCCTTGAGATCTACGAATTTCAGCGGGTCGGTGGAACACAAATCGGCGTCGAACACTTCATATTGATTGTCGTCGAGAAGCTGCGCCAGCCGGGTGCGGGCGTCGATGCGAAAATGCTTGTCGCACTTTGGACAAACGTTCAGATTATCTTCAATATCTTTTTTCCAGATGATCTGGCGGCAGCTTTCACACTTGATCCAAAGTCCCTCAGTACGGACTTTCTTCTCGCCCGAAGTGTCCAACTCGCCGGATTCTCGTTTAAACCATGTCATAAGAACAGTCGTTGGTCGTTCGTCCTTGGTCGTTGGCCCAATCTACTTCCCACAGGTCTCAGGTCTTCGGCTATTGGCCAACGATGCACGACCAAGGACCAACGACGCCTTCAGTATTCAATTCCCCGCTGCGCCATCACGCCTTTTTCGTACGCGTGCTTTACCTGGCGCATCTCGGTCACGGTGTCGGCCAGCTCGACGATTGCCGGATGCGCATTGCGCCCCGTCAAGATAACATGCACCATCTCCGGCCGCTTCTTCAGCCCTTCGGCTACCTTCGCTGGATCGAGCATCCCATAAGTGATGGCGTAATTGATTTCATCGAGTATGACCAAATCCCACTCGCCGGATTGGATCGCCTTTTCACCTTCGGCCCAGGCTTCTTCGACCATCCGCACATCTTCGGGATCGGGCTTTTCCGTCCCGACCTTCACGAAGCCGCGGCCCATCTGCTTCATGACGAACTTGTCGCCAAAAGCCTTGACTGCGTCCAGTTCGCCGTAGTGCCACGACCCTTTCAGAAATTGCAGCATCAGGACGCGCATGCCCTGGCCGACGGCGCGCAAAGCCGTTCCCATGGCGGCCGTGGTTTTACCCTTGCCGGGGCCGGTATTCACGATGATCAGTCCACGACGGACATCCTGCATAGTCGAATCTTTGATTCTACCTGTTTTGTGAGGATTGGGCGCGCGGGATGCTGCAAGATGTTGAAGCTGAAGGGGCTTAACTGTTAATGGAGAACTGTCATCCTGAGCGCAGCTTAATCGTTCGTTAGCGAACGATTAGGCGAAGTCGAAGGACCTCTGCACTTTTCTGAAAGATTGGGAGGGCTGCAGCTACAAACTCTTAGGGCATCTCAATAACTTGCTGCCCGTTGCTCTTGGGATCGCCGATGGGCTTTTCATCTCCCAGCAAACGCGCGGCAATCCGCAGGGCATTGATCTCGTTCTTTACCCGCGATAATTCCAATTCTTTGGTCCGGAGAACTTCTTGGGGATTCTTCATGGCAGTGCTCCTCGTGTCTGCAACGAATCTAGACTGCACCGCCTGAATGGGAAACATCACGAAAGTACACGCCTGATTTCCTTACAACCTCAGTGTCCCAGATGGTACGGATGGCCCTTCAGGATGGTGAACCCGCGATACAACTGCTCCAGAAGCACCACACGGGCCAACTCGTGGGCCAGGGTCATTTTGCCCAGCGAAAGCACTAGCGTTGCCGATTGCCGAGTCTGCTCAGAAAACCCGTTCGCCGGGCCAATCGCAAACAGCAGCGGCAGCGGATTGCGGTCCTGATGGTCACCGAGAAACTTGGCGAAATCCTCGGAAGAAAGCTGCCTGCCTTTGCTATCCAGCAATACCAGCACATGCTTCGTGGGCCGCGCATTCGCGCCACATAGCGTCAGCAGTGCAGCCTCGTCCTTTAATGTCAGGCCTTCCGTCTCGGTATAGTGAGACAGGCGCTTCAGATATTCGTCGGTCAGCGCCTGAATGGCAGGGGATTTGGTCTTACCGATCCATGCAATCTTAATTTTCACAGTCCGGATTTGACCATAGAGCGACTTCGCAGAGCGAAAAACTCTGGTTTGGGGTGGCGCAGCGCTTAAGCGCTGCGATCTAGGGTGGGTTTACGCACGTGCTTTAGCACCTGAGGTTCACGCTACGCTCGCTTCTTCTTCGCTGTTCCCACCGCCGCACGCTTCCGGACAGCCTTCAGTTCCCCCGGCTCCAGCCGCTTGGCGGTCTTCCAGAGCCGTTCCAGATCGTAATATTTGCGGGCCTTCTCCGTGAAAATGTGCACCACAAAATTCAAATAATCCAGCAGCACCCATTCCGCCTGCTTGTATCCCTCTTTATTGACCGGACGATGCCCAGCTGCTTCCAGCCGGTCTTCCACTTCATCGGCAATGGATTGAATCTGCTTGGCATTCGTGCCACTGCACACCACGAAGTAATCGGTAAACGCTCCCGAGTCCTGGTCCAATTCGAGAATAGTGATTTCTTCCGCCTTTTTGTCCTGGCAGGCAGCAATGGCTTCGGAAAGTTGTTTCTTGAGGTCGGTAGTTTGCTTTTTCAGGTCGGCTTTTTTCTTGCGGTCTGTAGATTTAATCATGCGTTAGATTGTTATTCGCTCACTTCCATTGTAATGGATGGCGGCCCGAGTCCATCACACACTGAGAGCTTTTGGGTGGAGCAGCGCTTCAGCGCTGCGTTAAAAGGCAGAGCAGTGGAAGGCTTTAGCCGCTGTGGTACGTACCTAGGGGGCTAAAGCCCGTCATTTTGAATTCGCCAGAGACGCAGGCCTGGGAAGGCCTGCTCCACCCAAGATCTACCCCATCTGGCTGAAAGCGAAGAAGCCAAAGAGGAGTGCTCGTTTCCTAGCGCCCCAGCGCCTAAAGCCTAGCGCCTGAGATACAACTCCATCTTCTTGATATATGCCGCAACTGCCGGATCGAGCAGCCGTCCCACAGACTTCTTCGCCGCCACCGCTTCCCGGATCGCCGTCGCGGAAATGTTCTGATTCACGTCTCCCAGCATGTGCAGGGTCACGCCACTCAAAACCAAGTCACCAGTGGCGGCTTGCTTGGCGAAAGGCTTCATCACTGCCACCTTGGGACGCAGGCTCAGAGGTAGGGAGTTGGCGACATCGGCGAGAAAATATCCCGGGCGGCTGGCGACAATGAATTCACATTCGCGGAATAACGCCTCGGGCTCATGCCACTGGGCAATGTCCTTGAAGGCATCGATACCGATCAGAAAGAACAGCCGGTCACTCTTCTTCAGCGTCGACTTCAACCGCCGCAAAGTATCGATGCTGTAATTCACGGCCGGCTTCGCATCAGCCTTCTTTCCCTTGGAAGCAATCGCGCCCGTCTCAGGCGCTTCCAGAAGCGACGGCAAGAAGTTCTTCTCACCCATGCTCGCCAGCGTCACCATGGCATAGCGGTGAAAATAGGACGCCACAGGCTGCCGCTTATGCGGCGGAACATTGGCGGGGACAAAGTGAATCTCGCCAAGTTGAAAGTGCTCCTGCGCGGCCCGGGCCAGCGCCAGATGTCCGTTGTGAATGGGATCGAAGGTCCCACCGAAGAGGCCTATATTCATGGTTTGGTTATGTCAGTTTTCGCAATTTGAGATTTCGCTGCAAACCACTCTGCCAAATGCCAATTTCTCCCGCGAATAATCGCCTCGGCGGCCTGTCCTTATGGGCATTGTTCAAGTTGTCCACCCTGGCGCCATCCGATGAACTCCCGTAACTCGCGCCAGTCCCATTTTGGAACTAAATTCAATTTGTATGCGAGCGAAGCTCCCCCTTCTCCGCAAACGCTTCATTCCCCCGGCTCGGGCGCCCATCCTCCGGTACGGGGTCGCCGTTCTCAGCATTACTCTGGCCCTGATCCCAGCTTTCCTGCTCTCGGACGTCGTCGAAAGCCGGCTGGTGGTGTTTTCCGTCGCCATCATGGTCAGCGCGTGGTATGGCGGCTGGAAACCCGGCCTGGTTGCCACTTCTTTTGCTCTGACCGTCAGCGCGTATTTCTCTTTCAGCGGCGCCAGCACCCACGCCGAATATCGCAAAGCCATCATACATCTGACGCTGTTTGTCTTCGTGGCCCTGCTGATTTGTTCTTTCAACGCCGCGCTGCGTTCGGCCCAGGAGGGATTGCGGCGCTCAGAAATGAACTTCCGCTCGCTGGTGACCAACGCTCCCTACGGAATCTGCCGTTGCGATTCCGGTGGCATTCTGCTTGATGCCAATCCCGCGTTGATTGCGATGCTGGGTCATTCTTCCGCCAGAGAACTAGTCGGCTGCGATCTTGCGACCTTGTATGCCGACACGCAGCAATGGTTCACGGTGGCCGATCATCTGCGTTCCTTGCAGTCGTTCAACGGACTGGCTGCGGAATGGATCCGCAAGGACGGCACTTACATGAGCGCCCGCCTTTCGGGGCGCACTATTCGCGGCGAGCGTAACCGAATCTTCTTCGAGTTATTTGCCGAGGACGTGACTGAGCACCGTGCGCTGGAACAGCAGCTTCGCCAGTCGCAGAAGATGGAAGCGGTCGGCCGGCTCGCGGGCGGGATTGCCCACGATTTCAACAATCTGCTGATGGTGATTTCTGGTTACTGCGAGTTCCTGCTAGATCGAGTCGGCTCAAATCCTGAGTTGCGCGGCCCGGCACAGGAGATCGCCAACGCCGCCAACCGCGCCACCGCACTCACTCGCCAGCTGCTGGCCTTCAGCCGCAAGCAGATGCTCGCCCCCAAAATCCTCGACTTGAACGCGGTAGTTACAGAAAATCTCAAGCTGCTGGATCGCCTGATCGGCGAAGACATCGACATGGTAATGGTCCCCGGCGCGGATCTGGGTGCTGTCAAAGCCGACCCCGGACAGGTCGAGCAAGTCATCATGAACCTGGCCGTGAACGCGCGCGACGCAATGCCCAACGGCGGCAAGCTCACGCTTGAGACTTCCAACGTCACGCTCGACGAAACTTACGCCCGGTTCCACCCTCCGGCCCAACCCGGCGAGTACGTGATGATCGCCATCAGCGACACCGGCATGGGCATGGACGCCGACACTCAGACCCATATCTTCGAGCCGTTCTACACGACCAAGGGACTCAAGGGCACGGGCCTCGGACTCTCGACCGTGTACGGCATCATCAAGCAGAGTGGCGGGTTCATCTACGTTTACAGCGAACAAGGAAAAGGGACGACGTTCAAGATTTATCTGCCGCGCGTGACCGCCGCCGGAGAAACCGTCTCTGCTCAGTTACCGGTTCCTGCGATGCAGGGCGAGCGCGGCAAAGAAACCATTTTGGTGGTTGAAGACGAAACCAACCTGCGCCGCCTGGCCCGGCAATTTCTCGAGAAGCAGGGATACACCGTGCTCGAGGCTGCCGATGGGCCGGCCGCCACGAAAGTCTCGGCGCTCTACCCTGGCCCCATTCATCTGCTGCTCACCGATGTCATCATGCCCGGCATGAATGGGCGTGAACTTGCCAACCAACTTGCTCGCGTGCGTCCCGAGATGAAAATCCTATACATGTCGGGATACACCGAGAACGCGATTGGCCACAACGGCACGCTGGACGCGGGAATCACTCTGCTCCAGAAGCCTTTTTCCCTCCCCGCTCTGCAAGCCAAAGTGCGGGAGGTCATTGATACACCACTCCCCCAAGAGGTTGCCATGTCCGCTCGTTCAGCAACACAGCCCCGCTTTGGCCGCGTGCGGGAGACTCTGTCTTCTCCCTTCCGCGCCCAACGATTCAACCTTCACCTGCCGTTAAAATACCGCCCCATCGGCGAAGACGATTGGCGCAACGGCACTACCGAAAACATAAGCCGCTCGGGAATGCTATTTCGTGCAGAAGAATCTTTACCGGCGAATGTTCAATTGGAAATCAATCTCGTGCTACCGGCGGAAATTGCAGGATTGTCTGCCGCGGAGGTCGTCTGCCGCGGTGAAGTCGTCCGTTCCATGCAAAGCGAAAAATCAACCATTGGCCCAGCACTTGCGGCCAAGATCATTCAATATCACTTCCAGCACGGCGCACACGTGCCGGAAGCTTAAGAGCGGTCGTTGGTCGTGCGTCGTTGGTCGTTGGCGAAACCCAAAGAAAAGAGGCGTCCAATTTAACGGACGCCTTTGTTATTCCCCATCCAAACAATCTTGTCATCCTGAGCGCAGCATAATCGTTCGCGAAGCGAATGATTATGCGGAGTCGAAGGACCCCTGCATTTCCTCCGCGCTCCCAGCGTTCTCGGCAGTTAATCCTGATCGCTGACGGCTGATTCCTGAAGGCTTTTCCGGACTTCTTCCACCTTCGCCGCCATGGCAAACTTCAACTCCTCAATCCCCTTGCCCGTTACAGCCGAAATCGCAAATAGCTCCAGCTTCTTTTTCTTGGCATAGCGCTTCAGCTTGGCCAACTTGTCTTTGTTAGCGACATCGATCTTCGTCGCCACCAGAATCATCGGCTTCTGATCCAGTCCCGCACCAAAACTAGCCAGCTCTCCCATGATGATTTCCGCATCTTTAGCAGGGTCCGGACGACCGCTCGCATCGGACACATCCACCAGATGCACCAGCAATCGTGTGCGTTCGATGTGTCGCAAAAACTGGATCCCCAGACCGGCGCCAGTGTGTGCGCCTTCGATCAGCCCTGGGATGTCGGCCACCACAAAGCTCCGCTCGTCTTTTTCGTCGCCAACTACGACCACGCCGAGGTTCGGCTGCAGAGTAGTAAAAGGATAATCAGCAATTTTCGGTTTCGCTGCCGAGATTCGCGAGATCAAAGTTGACTTCCCCGCATTCGGATATCCCACCAGCCCGACATCGGCCAGCAGCTTCAGCTCCAGCCGAAAAGTTCTCTCTTCGCCGGGACGCCCGTCTTCATGCTCTCGCGGCGCCTGATGCGTGGACGTCGCAAACTGCGCATTCCCCCGCCCGCCGCGTCCGCCCTTGGCGATTACGACGCTTTCATCAGGACGGGAAAAGTCATGCACCTTCTCGCCGGTATCGAAGTCATACACGATCGTTCCTACTGGAACTTTGAGCAAGACGTCCTTGCCCATTTTCCCGGTACAGTTGGACCCCATCCCGTGTTGCCCACGCTGTCCCTTGTATTCAGGATTAAAACGAAAGTGGACGAGTGTATTGTGGCGCTCGCTGGACTCCATGACGACATCGCCGCCATCGCCGCCGTCCCCACCAGACGGCCCGCCACGGGGTTCGAACGCCTCGCGCCGGAATGCAACGCATCCGTTGCCGCCGTCCCCGGCCTTGACTCGAATTTTTGCCTCATCGATAAACATAAAAGCAGTCGTTCGTCCTTGGTCGTAGGTCGTTGGCTAAGGGCCCTTGATTTTGCGAACGACCAACGACGCGCGACCAACGACCAAAAACAAAAAGCCTCAGCCCGAAGGCGAGGCTGCAAGGTTGAAAGTGTGGCGCGGACACTCCTGTCCGCGATGCAGTGTCTCAAAAGCCGCCTACTTCGCGACGAGGGGCTCCACCATCACAAACTTACCCATGCCGCCCTTATCTAAAAACTTGATGCGGCCGGTGATCTTGGCAAACAAGGTGTCGTCCTTGCCGCGGCCAACATTCAGGCCCGGCTTTACCCGCGTACCCCGCTGCCGCACGATGATCGTGCCGCCGGGAACAATCTGTCCGCCGAACGCCTTGAAGCCAAGTCTCTGCGCGTTGGAATCGCGCCCGTTTCGTGAAGTACCCTGACCTTTTTTATGTGCCATGACCTATTCCTCAATCTAAAAATTCGATGTCATCCTGAGCGTAATAAGTTTGGGCGCTCCGCGACCAAACTTATGGAGTCGAAGGACCCCTACTCCTGCCACTACTTCTTCTTTTTCGGTGCAGCTTTCTTAGGCGCAGCCTTCTTAGCTACAGCCTTCTTCTTTGCGGGAGCCGCATGAGTCTTCGCCTTGGCTTCCACGTGCTCCACTTCCACCGGCGCAGCCTTCTTCACTTTGGGTTCCTTCTTAGGAAGCTCAGGCGCCTTGAAACTCTGCCCATCGAACGCGATCTCGGTGATGCGCACGGCAGTGAACGCCTGCCGATGTCCACGCAGCTTCTTGTACTGCTTTTTGCGCTTGTAATGGAAGACGAGAATTTTCTTGGCGCGTCCCTGCTCGACGACCTGTCCACTCACGTGCGCGCCGGACTTCGGCAGGCCAATCTGGCCATCGCCGCCGGAAACCGCCAGTACGTCGCTGAACTCGACTTTGCCGTCTGTATCGGCCTGGGTCTCCAGGCGAACCACATCTCCGGGCGCCACTCGGTACTGCTTTCCACCAGCGCGGATGACCGCGTACATACCTATGCCTCCATCAAAACGCATCCCGTCGCAGACTTGTGCGATCTGGGGAACTGAAATTGTCCGTGCTTGCTGCTTTCCGCGTCGGCGCTCTCGGCAACGAATGCGGACGGCCCCAGAACAGGACCGCGCGTACAGGCAAACTCCACTATTCTAGCGTGTGCTGTGGAAAACCGTCAAACGAAAGCTGGAACTCGGCCACGGATTTACGCGGATTTGCACGGATAAATCATAAATTGCTTTCGTTTATCCGCGAATATCGGCGTAATCCGTGGCTATTTTCTTGGTGGTTTTTGCTTTCCTGGTATGCGACAATCTCCGCCGAATCGGAGGAAACCCAATGCTGAAGCGCGTTCTCACCCCATTGACCCTGGTCCTCGCCATCAGTCTTTCCTGTTTTGCCACCACCAAAAAATCTGCCAAGACCGCCGCCGGCCCCATCCCGGATAAGGCCTATGTGCAAAAAATATGGGATGGCTGGTCCACGCTCGATCCTTCGAAAGTTGCCGAGTACTATGCCGCCGGGCCGCACACTTTCTTCGACATAGCTCCCTTGAAATACGATAGCTGGGATGAATACCAGAAAGGCGTCGTCGCCGTGGTCGCTGATTACAAGAGTGCCGCTTTCACGGTCAATGACGACATCCAGTTTCATCCTGCCGGGGACTACGTTTGGGGCAGCGCGACCGTCAAGTCAGACATGACTCATAAAAGCGGCAAGCGCGACATGGCCACCTTCCGCTGGACTTTTGTCTTCGAAAAGCAGGACGGCAAATGGCTCATCGTTCACGAGCACATCTCCGAGCCGCTGCAATAAATATGCTCGCGTACGGACAGCCGGCCCTCGGCTGTCTCCGTCTCTGCTAACATGTTGCGGCATGCCCGATCCCCCATCCATACTGGGGCAAACTGTCTCGCACTACCGCATCCTGAGCAAGCTCGGCGGTGGCGGGATGGGTGTGGTCTACAAGGCCGAAGACACGCAACTCGGCCGCTTTGTCGCTCTGAAGTTTTTACCCGATGAGTTCGCGCAGGACCCACAGGCGCTTGAGCGCTTCCGCCGCGAAGCGCGCGCTGCATCTGCTCTGAACCATCCCAACATTTGCACCATTCACGAAATCGGCGAACACGAGGGACGGCCTTTCATCGTAATGGAATATCTGGACGGCCGGACTCTCCGCGAACTGATCTTCGGCCGCGCGCTCGAAACCGACCGCCTGCTCGACATCGGCATGGAAGTCGCGGACGCCCTTGATGCCGCCCACGGCAAAGGCATTGTGCATCGCGACATCAAGCCGGCCAATTTATTTGTTACCGATCGAGGACACGCCAAGATCCTCGATTTCGGCCTGGCCAAAATCGGCCCGGTAGCCGGTTCGAATTCAGGCACCGCCCGCACGGTGACGGACGAGCATCTCACCAGCCCCGGCAGCGCGTTAGGCACGCTCGCCTACATGTCGCCTGAGCAAGCGCTGGGCAAGGACCTCGACGCTCGCACGGACTTGTTTTCTTTCGGCGCCGTCCTCTACGAGATGGCCACCGGCGGTCTTCCCTTTCGCGGCAACACCACCGCCGCTCTATTCAATGCCATCCTGAATAAGGCGCCCACCGCGCCGTTACGACTCAACCCGGAGATTCCTGCCGAGTTAGAACGCATCATCCAGAAGGCACTTGAGAAGGATTGCGAAGTTCGCTATCAGAGCGCCGCGGAATTACGCTCAGATCTAAAGCGCCTCAAACGGGACACCACTTCTGGAAAGATCGACCCCGCGACCGTTCCAGCGCATCCTCACAAGTCACTCTGGCGCTGGATGGCCGGAGGACTCTCGGTGATTGCCGTTCTAGCCATCGCGTTTTTCTGGATGAATTCCCCGCCCGCACCGCCGCGAGTACTCAACACCACTCAACTCACACGCGACGGTATGCCAAAAGGCAACCTGGTCACCGATGGCTCCCGGCTCTACTTGGATGAAGGAACCGATGCGAGCCGGATTGTTCAGGCTTCCGCAGCTGGCGGCGAGACCTCGCCCCTTCCCACCCCGTTTGCCAACGCGCACGTCATCGGCGTTTCACCCGACCACACTCAACTGTTGGTGGACAGTTCGGTGGGCAGCGCGGCGGAATTTCCGATCTTTGCTCTGCCCCTTCCCTCTGGAGCTCCTCGCCGTCTCGCCGACATTGTCGGTCAAGGCGCCAGCTGGTCTCCTGACGGCCGCCACCTCGTATTCTTCAACGCCTCCGACATCTTCCAGGCCAACGCCGATGGTACCGATGCGAAGAAACTGATTACCGTTTCAGGCACTCCCCGGGCCCCAGCCTTTTCTCCAGATGGCGCTCGCATTCGCTTCGATATCATAGTGCCGGAGAACAACTCTGACTCGATCTGGGAAATGCGCTCCGATGGCAGCGATCTTCATCCTCTGCGTCCAGCAGGACACAACCCACCTCTTGAGTGCTGCGGCGCCTGGACGTTGGATGGCCGCTACTACTTCTTCGTGAGCGGCCCCAACATTTGGGCCATGCGTGAACCCGTCGGACTGTTCCACTGGAGGTCTTCCGCACCCGTCCAACTGACCACCGGGCCCTTAGCCTTCGGTGCCCTGGCACCCAGCCCGGATGGCAAGAAACTCTTTGTCAACGCGGTACAGGATCGCGCGGAACTCGTGCGCTACGACCCCAGGTCCCATCAATTCGTGCCGTTTTTTTCGGGGATCTCCGCCGGAGAGCTGGATTTCTCCCGCGACGGTCAGTGGGTCACCTATGTTTCCTATCCTGAGCAATCACTGTGGCGCTGCCGTGTGGATGGCAGCGATCGCCTGCAACTCACTTATCCGCCAGTTGTCGCTGGCATACCGCATTGGTCCCCTGACGCGACCCAGATCGCGTATATCGACGCTCAGCCCGGCCGGCCATGGAAGGGGTTCCTGATCTCCGCCCAAGGGGGAACGCCCCAGGAAATGCTCTCTGAAACTCACACTGAAGCGGACGAGACATGGTCCCCCGATGGCAAGAAAATCGCATTCGGTCGAACCCAGCAAGTGGGATCGTCCGAACCCTTGGCGATCCACATCGTGGACCTAGCGACCCGCCAGATTTCTACCATCCCCGGCTCAGCAAACCTGTTCAGTCCACGCTTGTCGCCGGACGGCCAGTATCTGGCTGCCGTCACGGCCGACTCCCTGAAACTCTTGATTTTCAGCTTCAAGACCCAGAAGTGGTCGGACTGGGTCAACGAACCGGGCGCAATCGGTTATCCCAATTGGTCGCGCGATGGAAACTATCTCTACTATGACAACACGTTCACCGACCGTCCCACATTTCGCCGAGTCAAGCTTGGCCAAACCCGCTCGGAACTCCTGTTGGATTTGAAGGATTTGCATCGTTACAACAGCTCTGTAGCCGGCGCCTGGAGCGGCGTCGCTCCCGACGGCTCGAGCCTCTTCGCGCGCGACCTCGGTACCAGCGAAATTTATGCTCTCGACCTGGACCTTCCGTGAGACGCGACTGCCGAACCTAATACGCCTTCACAAAAAAATACACCGTCATTCCTGTCCCCACCAAAATGACGAACCAGCGGATCCAAAGCGCTGGAAGTTTCTGCGCATAGTGCGCCCCGAAATATCCACCGGCAATGGCGCCCACGATCATCACCACTCCCTGCCTCCAGTACACCGCCCGCGCCACGATGAAAGCCGCCACGGCGACCCCATTAATTACGAAGCCCATCACGCTTTTCAGAGCATTCATGGAATGGATGTCCGTCATGCCCAGCGTCGCCAGCATGGCCAGCATCACGATGCCCATGCCACCGCCGAAATACCCGCCGTACACCGCAACCGCAAGTTGAAACAGGGCAGCTCCCGCAATCGCCATCGAGGTGGCATCTTTCCCCACCCCTGAAACCCGGCCACCGGCAAGCTTCTTGCCGAAGGCAAACAACAACGTCGCTCCCAGCGTTAGCCAGGGCAACACCTGCATGAAGGTATGTGCTGGAGTTTTTAATAAAAGAAATGCGCCAGCCAATCCGCCGATCAAACTGGCAACCAGCAGCGGCACAAATACTCGCCGCGGCGTGTCGAGCCGGCTGCGATACGCTCCTCCGCTCGCAGCCGCGCCAGTCCATAGCGCAATCGTATTGGTGGCGTTCGCCTGAATCGGCGGAACCTGAACCCACAACAAAGCAGGAAAGGCGACAAAGCTGCCGCCCCCGGCAACCGCATTCAGCGCTCCGCCGATCATTCCGGCGACAAAAAGGAAGATGTCCTGATGAAAGTTCAAGAACAATTTTTATCACAGGACGCGCAAAACACTTTACTTCCTGAGAGATTCTTTCCTCAACGACGATGGATGGTTGGAGGAGAAGTCGAGTCCGGAAATACAAATGCGAAGGTGCTGGCCTTTCGAACATTGATGACGAGTACTGGCCGGAAACACGCGATACAAGTTCCACCGCTCCGGCGAACGCTCGGATATACGATCCCGGACGATCCGTTCGTCAGGAGCTGATCGGCAAGCGCTTGCGAAGCAACGTAGCTTTCAGGCGAAAGGCAATCCACGGGTTCCTCCGCCCCTCGAAGGTCGTGGAATTCGGCGCGAAAATCGGCGAGATAGTCGATGTAGTCAGCAACGTCTTCTTCCTCCCAGGCAGTTTCCTTTAGCCAGAGTTGTCTATGGTAGGCCACTTCCGCCTGCGAAGTCTCCAACTCGAAAGCTGCATACCATGCGCCTCGATCAGGAGAACTGAACCTCGATCCTTCCGGCGCGGGGTGGCAAAAGGTTGCATTGATGATTCGGTAGGAAGGAATTCCGAACACCAACTCTCTCGCGTCTATGCCCAAAGATTTTCCTGATTCGGCCAACAGGCGATCGTTGGTTGCATTATCCAGTTCAAAGATGCCGTTCAGAGTCTCTTGGTTGTCAGTAAGGCGAGTGAGAACCGAAGCTCCATCTTCAGCGAATTGGGCAGGGATCAGCCGATGCGTGTTCCGCTGGTCGATCTGACATGTGCTGGCCAATGCCGTGGCTTTATCTGCCGCCGCGCCGGCCATCCAGCAATCGCCGGACACTCATCATCCCCGGCATGCCACTTCGCATCAACAAAAGAGGCGGTGCATTGTTGAACATGGAATTGCTGTTTGGCCGCGAGACCCACTGGTTCGCCAGTTTCTGGCTGAACAGAATATTCAGCGACTTGAAAATACCGATCAATAGAGAAACCCGAGTGAGTTCGTCCTGGGTTAAAGCGCCCTTGTGACTTTTCTTCAAGTCGAAATACTTGCCGCTCGAAACACTGCCGAGCAAAACCCTGGCGTCGTCATTCTTCAGTTCCCAGGCTTCCGCAATTTTGAAGAATGCCTTAATTGCCGGTGGATTCAATCGCTTGCGAGTCGCCGCATCCGACAGATCGGGCAATTTCCTTAAATCGAGCCCAAGATCGACAACCGTAGAAGCAGCCATAACGTATCTCCAAATATGTACACTATTATCTACTAATTTGGATCATTCGACAAGATCGCATTAGCACGGACATATCATGCCTGTTTTCATACTGATACAGGATCGCGTAGGGGGGTGCCCTCACCGGCCCAGCAGAGCCTTAGCCGGCAGTCTCGTCGCGCAGACGGGCGTCCGCGCCTACGTAATTCGGGCGTGCTAAATACTGTCGAGCGCCTCCACAGTCTTCTCATTGCGCACGTTGCCGGTATTCAGGGTGCTCTTGGGCTCGATCAGCACGATGTGCGTTTCCTCTTCGGCCACCGGACAATGCTCCACGCCCTTCGGCACGATGAAGAATTCTCCGGGACTGATGGATACGTCCCGATCCCGCAGCCGGATCAGCAGTTTGCCTTTCACCACCAGAAACAATTCGTCTTCGTTCTCATGATGGTGCCAGATGAACTCGCCCTTCAGCTTGACCACCTTTATATGCGAGTCGTTCACCTCACCCACGATCCGGGGATTGCAGTAGTCGCTGAAGAGGGAAAATTTCTCGGCGAGATTGACCTTGTCGGCGTTCATAGATGAAATGGGCTTTCTGTTCCGGGAAGAGCGAGAATTATTTTAGCCCTTCGACCAGATAGAGGTCGGCGAGCATGCGGTGATATCCGAAGACGCAAGTCTTGGCATCTCGCGTCATATAGATGGGCCCGATATTCTCGACGCCGGCGGGATCCGACGGCAGTAGCTGTTTCCACAAAGTGCGCTGCCCGGTTTTTATATCGAGGCGATAGACCTGCGCCGGCAACTCGCCGGGCTGATAGATATAGAGGGATTTCCCGTCTTCCGTCCAATTGATGGGCTGCTCCCCAATGTTGAGACCCACAATCGGGCGCGGATCGCCACCCGCAATCGGATACAGATATCCCTTCTGGTCGGGCCCGATCGCGGCCACCACCGACGAATCCGGCGAGATGGTATAGGCGTTCCCGTTCACCCCTTCCGGAGAAATCGCCTGGCTCTTGCCCGAAGCCAGGTCATAGACGTAGAGTCTGACGCCTTTACCGGGCTCGTCCGCCGAGAACAACAGGCGCTTACCATCCTCAAACCATTTCGCCCAGGTATGGTTGACGTTGTCTTTGGTCAGATCTTTCGGTTCGCCCGCGCCTGTGGTCAGCAGTTTGAGTTGCGATGGCGTGTCCTGAGTTTGCGCAATCACCGACTTCCCGTCTGGCGATAACGCAACCGCGCCGCCCTCGCCCAGCAAGACCGCCGGCGATCCATCCGTCTTGCGAATGTACACCGCATAGGTCATGCCGCTGGATTTCGAATAGTCGAGCGCGCCGCCTCCGCCCTCTTCGTCGAACAATAGAGTCTTGCCATCGGCTGATAAGTCCGCGGGATAGGTGTAGTCCAGCCACGACAATTCATGCTGCTTGGCATCGCTGGCAAAGACGCCCATCAGTTCGCGGCGCCATGTCGCTCGAATCAGAAGCACGCGGCCATCTTTGGCAATATCCAGCAGCATGAGCGCGCCGGGCAGTCGCGCTACGATTCTCTTTTTGCCATCCAGAGTGGTCGCATATAGGGTGCGATCCGTGCCCGACTTACTTGCCGTATACCAGATTTCGCTGCCATCGGGGGACCAAGCGATTCCTTGAATGGTGAACGACTGCTCACAGAGAGTTTTCTTGTTTCCGGCCAGATCGACAACCGCGAGCGTCCCGCTGTCATCTCCCTGCTGGGGATGATCGGCAAACGCGATGAGGTCTCCCTTGGGAGAAACGCGCGGATTGCCAATCCATCCGCCGGTCTCATACAGCGGCTTGTCAATGGGATATTCCAGCCGGTTGCGGCCATTAAAGTCCCGGACCACAGCCAGGCTGGTTCCGTCGGGTCCCCAGTCGGCCCACTGCACTTGCTCCAACACTTCTCGCGGCGCTCCGCCCGAAAGTGGCGCGCGCGCCAGCGTGCCCATGGTCACCCATGCCCCGGTGGCTTTGCTGTTCAGCAGGACAGCCATCTCCGCCGTCGAAGACACCGACATGAGCTGAGTGTGGCCCAGTCCCATAGACCGCGATTCCGGCGCTTCCGGCCGCGCCGTGAAAACATCCAGCGGATTTCCCTGCCACGCTGCGCTGTAGAGAATCGTCTGTCCATCGGGAGCGAAGCGCGCAGAACGAATGCTGCCCCGGCGAAACGTTAGCTGCCGGTAAATCGGCGGCGGAAGCGGTCCCTTCGTGAACAGCAACTTGCCTGCGAATACGCCCGCCGCCAACGCCACCACTGTGCAAATTCCGAGAAGCATTGCTATCGGAGGTCGCTTCTGCTGCTGCGTTGTGGCAGTCCGAGTCACTGCACTCGAAGAAGACCCAGTGCCTGCTGGTTCGGTAATTACAGACGTGCGAGACGAATCGACCGACCGCTGCACGCGCTTCAGGTCCGCACGCATTTCGGCGGCAGTCTGGCAGCGCATGTCGCGATCTTTTTCCAGCGCCTTATTGATGGTCTCTTCCAACTTCACCGGAAGCTCGGGGATCAGCCGGGTAGGGGCGGTCGGCGTACGATTGAGAATCGCTTCCGTGATGACCGCCGAAGTCTCTCCCCGAAACGGCAACACTCCGGTCACAGTTTCGTAAAGCACCACTCCAAAAGAATAAAGATCGGTGCGTCCGTCGAGTTCTTTGCCGCGCAACTGTTCCGGCGACATGTAGGCGACGGTGCCAACCGCAGTTCCCGGACTCGTGAGGTCAAGGTTGTGAGCATCACCGATGGTTTGCGAGTCAGCGCTGGCAGGCTTGCCGGCGCGCGTGATTTTCGCCAATCCAAAATCAAGGACTTTGGCGTGTCCGCGATCGGTCACAAAAATATTGGCGGGCTTGATGTCGCGATGAACAATTCCTTTGCTGTGCGCGGCATCCAGAGCGTCGGCGACTTCGACGCCGAGACTTAAAATCTTGTCCAGCTCGATGCGGCCTCGCTGGATCAAGTGCTTCAGCGTCTCGCCGGTGAGACACTCCATCACAATGAAGGCCTGCCCTTCATGCTGCCCAATTTCATGGATGGTGCAAATATTCGGATGGTTCAGCGCCGAAGCCGCCCGCGCCTCGCGCCGGAAACGTTCCAGCGCCTGCGGGTCCTGGGCAAACTCATCCGGTAAAAACTTCAGAGCGACAAAGCGTCCGAGTTGGGTGTCTTCCGCTTTGTAGACCACACCCATCCCACCGCCGCCAAGCAGTTCCACAATCCGGTAGTGGGAGACCGTCTGACCGATCATGCTTTCGCTAGGCATAGTGACGAAGAATAGTTACGAAGACAGCGCCTGAAATCAAGGCGATACGAGACGAGCCATCTTAAAGTCGATTGTCCGGCGAGTCAATTGGAGGTTATGGGGGACGCGCCAGCCTAGGACAGTGGGAATCGTAGGTTTATTTTCCCGGATTTCGTGATGCTGGCGATGAATGGCGCGTCATGCTTCTCGCAGATTTTGATCATCTCCGGCAATGCTTCAATCAGAATGACAGCCATCTCTGCGCCGCTGTAGTTTCCGGAAGTGAAATAAAACTCGCGGACATCGTTTTCCAGAACTGCGGCCCGTTCTAATTCGTTAGAGCGAATGCGCTTGTCTTTCGTGACCAGCAACCAGCCACGCTTCCCGACAAATGGAAGCCAGATTGTATCTTCGGTTCCGGCGGAGAAATGGCTGCCGTGGCATTCGTGCTTCACGCCCTGTTGGGTGAGCGCGTCGAGGATGGGTTTGCAGTTGTGAAGATTTTCGTCGAGATACAGAACGAAATCTTCAGGCAGCGACGGCCGTGTTGTGCTCCCACCGGATTGCTTCTTCGATTTGCCGCGGCTTGACGCCATATTCAGAGGCGAGGTCGTCTATGGATTCCCGGGCATTGAACCTGGAAGCGACCACCGCAGTCGAGATGCCCGTCCCCGCAATCACTGGCTTGCCGAAACCTACCGCCGGATTGATCAGGATCAGCTTGGGCTCGCTCTGCGTCCGCTCCATTACAAATGGATAGAACTTGAAAAGGCCTTTGGGATCGCGTTCGATGCGCTCCAAATAAAACTCCATCACGCCGGGAATCAGAATCTGTTCGTCTTTGGATAGATTCATGACGCGTCCCAGGTGTTCGATGAACAAGTCGCGGCGGTCGGTTTGGAAAGCTTGCTCTAAAAGAGGATGTTTGTGCTGCACATACTTCGCGAGGTTGATGAGGGCCTTACGAACTCTGGGAATTTTCACATCATAGATCGCGCGCATGCTGCTGATCATGTGGCACTCCAGCAGATTCCTAAACGACAGGCGGGAAGGTTCATTCTTCGCCAGCTTGACCAGCGGCGGGACAGAGCCTCCCCCTTGCACCCAGTAGCGGAGGGTGTTGAGCGGCACTCGCAGGTATTGGGCGGCCTCGGAGAGACCGTAGATCGGGGTTTCCATCATTTCGTTCGGTGCCGGCTTCACCTATTTTTCTCTTTCTTCCGGACCGGATACTGGTTCATAGTGACATTAATTCCAGCTTTGCGTAGGAGGATTCTGCTAGCGATCATAGATTGTAACTTGTTCGGCCATGCGTCTCGCTACTGGTATCCAGGGTCTTAACAATCTTGCGTTAGCAACCGTCGGAAAGATTACTGCTTCCGTTCTGCTCTCTCTAGCGTGAACCAAGGAATTTCTAATCGCTCTTAAGGTGTCAAATACCTTCGGATTCCACATTTTTGAAAATGCTTCCTCGGTAGTGTCTATCGAGACCAAAGGTTCAGTCTGGAATCCGCCTTCGAATTTGTGGGCAACACAAAAATGAGGCAGGTTACAGGAAATCTCGGTCCAAATCACTTTTGGATCAACTCTAGATTCGATTACGCGTTTGATTTTGTGCTCATCATTTTGTCGTGTTGGCACAAGTGCATCGAGCAATTTGGGGACGTATTCATCAAGATTTGATTGAAGGTCTGGAGCCTGCAGAATCTTGCATATAGCGGTTTTCACTGAGTCCTCAACCCAATAAAAGCCTGCATACTCCAGGATCTGGTAGTAGTAAAGGAAACGTAATCTAATTTCTCCCATTCTCGCCGCCAAATTTAGATCCAGCAGAAATGGATCAAGTTCGACTGCTGTAATCATAGGCGGTATCACTTCTGGAGTTCGAGGAGCACCTGGAGTTAGGGGCACGTTGCCCGAGGATACCGGAACAATATCGATCATCGGGCTTGTCCGATCGAAATAGGCCGTATAAAAATTTAAATGTTTTGCGAAGGCAATTAGATGCTCTTCATGGTATGCCTCGACGTTTTCAACGAAAAAGCTGATCGCCTTACGAGATTTGAACCAATGTTGCAAAGTAGCCGGCAACTTGTGGGCCAGCTGAAAATCGTGCAGTTCATCCAAGTGACGATGGTGGGATGATGAGCCCTTTACCGGACGAAAGACTCGAGCGAGGAACAATAGTCTTTCTGACGTAGGGCCATAGTGGCATAAATAGTCACGCGAACTCCACCTGAACGCGAAATCTTGAGATGGCAACGCCTCTTCAGCGTCGAAAAGCTCGCTGAATATGTATTCAATTCGCTTTTGATCCCGATGATAGATCGCATTGAAACGCTCAGGTAACACTACGGCGTTCAGGCAGCCAATTTCGCGCCGATCCTTTGCACTTTGTACCACGAGTTCGAGCGACCCGTCGTTCCACGGGAGCTGGATAGTAATTGTTCGATCTACAGCCTCGACCTTCGACCAAGGGTTTGAGCGGCGAAATTCCGACAGATCAATCGGCTTCCAATTGGAACGATTGGTTTTCTTGCTGACTTTGTCCACTGTATCTTCCTTCACTGAAAGGCAAAAGGGGCGCGATTTCTCGCGCCCCCCTCAAGGCCCGGCAATTCTACATCAAAATTCTACTGAATCAGCGTCCCCCCATTACCGTTGCCCGGTTCCTCTTCCGGCGCCAGCACCACCACCGCCGCCACGCGGTCGCCGACTTCCACATTCAGCAGGCGGACGCCTTGGGCGGCGCGGCCGGATTCGCGGATGGTTTTTGAGTCCATGCGGATGATTTTGCCGTATTGGCTGATGAGCATGACCTCGGAGTTTTCGTCCACCTGGGCGATGCCGACGACTTTGCCGTTGCGGTCGGTGGTTTTGATGTTGATGACGCCTTTGCCGCCGCGTCCGATCAGGCGGTACTCGTCGGCGGGGGTGCGCTTGCCGTATCCGTTTTCGGTGACGGAGAGAATGAGCGAACCTTTTTTGCCGACGTCGATCACTTCCTCGGTGGAAACTTCGGCGTCTTTTTCAGCTTTCTTTGGCGGAGCGGCCTTCGCCACTTCCGGCTTAATGGTCGTCGCCATGCCGACTACGTAGTCGCCCTTTTGCAGGTCGATGCCCCAAACGCCGTATGCAGCGCGGCCCATGGAGCGGACATCGTTTTCGTCGAAGCGGATGGCCTGGCCTTCGTGCGAAGCCAGGAAGACGATCTGCTGGCCGTCGGTGAGGCGGGCGGTCACCAGTTCGTCACCGGTCTCGATGTTGATGGCGTTGATGCCATTCGAGCGGACGTGGCAGAAATCCTTGAGTTCGGTTTTCTTGACCAGGCCGTTGCGGGTGGCGAAGAAAATGTATTTGCCTTCTTCTTCAAGATTTTTCACGGCGAGCATAGTGCGCACAGTCTCGCCGGGTTGCAGGCCAACCAGACTGCCCACGTGTTTGCCCTTGCCGGCTGCGCCCACGTCGGGGATTTCGTAAACCTTGAGCCAGTACACGCGGCCGTTGTTGGTGAAAATCAGAATGTAGGCGTGCGTCGAGGCGATGAAGAGATGCTCAACGAAATCCTCGTCGCGGGTCTTCATGCCCATGCGGCCTTGTCCGCCGCGGCGCTGGCTGCGGTAAGTGGTGATCGCGGTACGCTTCATGTAGCCGCTGTGGCTTACGGTGACGGCCATCTGCTCGTCGACAATCAGGTCTTCGAGTTGAATTTCGGCGGCTTCGTCTTCAATGACGGTGCGGCGTTCGTCGCCGAATAGCTTTTTGACTTCTTCGAGTTCCTTGATGATCACGCTGCGAAGTTTCTTTTCGGAAGCAAGGATGGCTTCGTACTCGGCGATGTTGTCGCGGACCTGACCCAACTCTTTCGTGATTTCATCGATGGAAAGTTTGGTGAGGCGATGCAGTTGCAGTTCGAGGATGGCATCGGCCTGAATGCCGGTGAAGGGCTTTTCGGCATCGAGTTTCGGGGCACGCCCGGTGACGTTGATATCGATTTTTTTGCCGCCGAAGTAGGCGACCAGGTTTTCGCGAGCGTCGCCACGGTTGGCGCTGCCGCGAATGATGACGATTACGTTGTCGAGATGATCGAGCGCGGTGAGGTAGCCTTCGAGAATGTGCTCGCGGTCTTTCGCCTTCTGCAATAAATACGAAGTCCGGCGTCGGACGACATCCACGCGATGGTCGATGAAATGCTTGATCGCCTGAATCAGGCCCATTTCCTTGGGCTGATTGTTGACGACGGCCAGGAAGATCATGCTGAAACCTTCCTGCATGGAGGTGTGCTTGTAGAGCTGGTTGAGGACGATCTGAGGCTCGGCGCCGCGCTTCAGTTCGACGACGATGCGCATGCCGTCGCGATCGCTTTCATCGCGAATGTCGGAAATGTCTTCGATGATCTTGTCGTTCACTAATGCTGCGATGCGCTCGATGAGCCGCGCTTTGTTGACCTGATAGGGAATTTCGGTGACGACAATGGCTTCACGGTCTTTGTTGAACTTTTCGATGCCGGCTTTGGCGCGCATCATGAAGCGGCCGCGGCCGGTGCGATAGGCTTCGTAAATTCCAGCTTTGCCGTGGATGATTCCGGCAGTGGGGAAGTCGGGGCCTTTTACAATCTGCAAAATTTCCGGCAGCTGCGCATTGGGATTGTTGATGAGCGAGATGGTGGCGTCAACGATCTCCGTCAAATTGTGCGGCGGGATGTTGGTCGCCATGCCGACGGCGATTCCGTTCGATCCATTGACCAGCAAATTCGGAATACGGGTGGGTAGAACGTCGGGCTCGATTTCGTTGCCGTCGTAGTTGGGACGGAAATCGACTGTCTCTTTATCCAGATCTTCCAGCAATGCACCAGCTACACGAGTGAGGCGGGCTTCGGTGTATCGATCGGCGGCTGGCGGATCGCCGTCCACCGAGCCGAAGTTTCCTTGTCCATCGACCAGTGGATAGCGCAGCGCAAAAGGTTGCGCGAGGCGCACCAGGGCGTCATACACCGCGAGGTTTCCATGGGGATGGTATTTGCCCATCACCTCTCCAACGATCCTGGCGCATTTACGCGTGGACTTGTTGTAGGCGAGGCCCATCTGCTGCATGGTGTAAAGAATTCGGCGGTGGACGGGCTTGAGCCCGTCACGCACATCGGGCAGCGCGCGGCCAATGATCACCGACATGGAATAGTCGAGATACGACCGCTTCATCTCCTCTTCAATGTTCACCGGCTGAATGTTCAGAGCGCCAGGATTGCCGCCCTCGCCAGGAGGTGGAGGAGTTAAAGGAAGTTCAGGATTCTGATCGTCAGCCATAAGGGTTTAAAGTGAGCTAAATACTTATGTAGCAGCAACTTAAATCGCTGGAAAGATGTTTGGATTATAGCATGTTTTGAGCAGGTTTTGGAGGTCTGGGAGGGTATAAAAGTTGGTTAGTTTTGGACTGAATTTTGGGGCTTGCAAATGGTTAGGTGCGGCGCAGGAGTAACGACCGCCAGTAACGCGGAGACCTGCCGGCCAGCGTTGAGCTAGTTGGCTTGCGAACCTGAGGGAAGCTGGAAGTCGACTCCACGATCATCATTCTCCTTCGCGGTCGCGGTCAGGTTCAATTCCGAGAGCGGAATCTTGTGACTGCGTCCTTCGCTTAAATCGAAAAGCGTAGTGCCCACGATGGCGTAGTTTGCGACCTCGAGTTGATGTCCATCTTTGAAAACCAGTACGGTGTCGGGCTGATTCGAAACGGTTTCGTCCTGGGCTGGCGTCGTGGCCGGTGCCGGACTTTCGTCAGCTTGCCGGTCTTCCGTTGAAAGTCTGGTTCCCGGACCTCGCCGGTCAAAGATGGTTGGGCCTCCCTGGTATTCCTCTTCGTCATTGTCGTTGGCCGAAGTCGAGTCATCCACCGCAGGCTCAGCTACACCGTAGGCGTAGGGATAAGAATAGGGCACCGCGTACACGTCGCCGCCCCGTGGATGATGAAGCCCATCATGATGTGGATGGTGCGAAGATTGGGCCGGTTGGGTCGTGAATACTCGATTGTTACTGGAAAAACGGGGTGAGGTCACGGTGGGAGGCTGGGCGTAATTGCGCTGCGCACCGAACCCGGGAGAAGTGACGCTGGCAGGCGTTCCCCGCGATCCACTCGACCCGCCAAAACCGTTCGACGTCACCGAAGGCGGCCCGCCGTTCAGTTGCGCCTGCGCCCCTGGGATGGTGAAGACCAGTGCAAGAACCGCTACCGTGGCTGGATTCAGCCGCCGCACCCGCGAATCATACTCCTGTTTCAGGACCATGGCGCGCCCTCTTTCTAATGGCTATTCTACCGATTAGAACGTGCCAGAGGGACTGAAGTTGCAGACTTTACAAGTCTTTACCAGATATTTAGGGCCCCGCTAAGCCACGGCAATCATGGCCTGAAAACGACCCGTAATCAGCTCCGGATTACATTCGTTTATCCGCGCCCCGCATACGTCAGTTCCGCCAAGTTCCAGAGAGCATTGGCAATCAATAGTCCCCAGATGCAAGCCTGCACCAGGGCGCGCTGGCGGGTTTCAAGCAAGTCCGCAGCTACGCCCGCCACAAACACGAACAGAAAGGGCGCTGCCACCAGCCAGAATCCCAGGCCGGGATAATGCGGCGAGCCAAAGGCTAACCCCAGAAACAGCAGCGCTACCAGCAACGGGGCAATGTTGCCAAAATATCGCGCCCGCGGCATCGCGGCAAACGCAATGAGGGTTGCAGGGAGTGCGAGCAAGAGCGCCGGACTGCTATGTCCCAAGTGGAACAGGGCCTGCCTGTAAGCTCCGGGCATGGCAAAAGCCTTTCCCGTGATCCCCAGAAAACTTGCATGACGCATGCCTTGCCAGAAAATGCCGGAATGAAACGAATACGAGGCAAAGAGCAACGCCAATGCAATCGCGCAGGCGGACGCCCATATTGCCAGCGCAGCCCACCATCGCGTGGGCGCAAGGTAAAGCATGAATGCGAGGGCAAGGGGAACCAGAACGATCAGCGAGAACTGCGAGCCAATGGCCAGTGCGAGGGAGAGCCCAAGCAGCAAAATTCTCCGCCAGTTCCATAGCACCACTTCCCGCGGCGCATACAAAGTGTGGGCCACGGCAATGGCCGTGAAGACGGCGCCAAACGCACTCCAGGCAGCCCCCATCTCCGGCGGCAATAGCCAAAGCGTGCTGCTGTGAATCATGGCGGGCGAGAAGCAGTAAAGACCCAGCGCGATGTAGCCGCCGGCGTTTCCATAGAGACGCCGTGATACATACCACAGTGATGCACCCAGCAGCAGTCCAAATATTAAACAGGGCACCCGTTGGAACCACGTCCAATAGAGCAGCGCTCTTTCCTGTGATGAGGCTTGCCAACCCAGCAAGGGAGCGGAGGCCGTCAAATACCACAGCGGGGAATGGTTGGGATCGTAGTCTTGGTTGCTTTCCACCTCCGGCGGGGCCATCTCTCCCCTTTCAGCCCGCGCCATGGACGGCGTCCCTGCGACCGATTCTCCCTGCCACTGCGCCAGACCTTCCTGCACCCGAAAGAATTCGCCGCTTTCCACCGTGAGTTGCGGTATGCCTCGAGCCAGCAACCAGACGCATTGCCCGGCGAACATCAATAGCAAAAACCCGGCCAGCACTTGCGGCTTGCCGAAGCGTTCGCGACTAAAAAATTGGCCCATGAGGGGAAAGCGTGTTTTACCATGTCCGGGGACGATTCAGGAAATGCAGGGAGTCGATCAGAAAAGCGCGTCCGATAAGAGTTCATTGAAACTGCAATGACCGATGAATCACAAACGCTGCTGGTCGGCCAAGGGGATGGCGCTCCCCCAAGCCCTCGCAGCGAACACGGAGCACTCTCGCCATTCGACGACCGGATGCACTGGTGGCTCATCGGTCCGGAAGGCCTGCGCGCCGGATGGCGCCTCCTGCTTTACGCGGCCATGGCGCGATCTCTTTACCTGCTGCTCGGCGTTCTCACCCACTACGCGTTGCAGTTTGGGGTGCACGGGCTTTGGATTGAGATGTTTGCCCAAGTGGGCCTGGTTCCGGTGGCCGTGGCTCCCGCGCTGGTATTGGCCAGCCTCGAAGGCAGGCCGTTTGCCAGCTACGGCCTGCCGCTGCGCGGCGGGTTCGGAAAGTCGTTATGGATTGGCATGCTGTGGGGAATCGCCGCAATCACAGTGCTGATGCTGGGATTGCATGGCGTGGGCGTTTTTGATTTTGGGACCCTCTCGCTCCACGGGTTGCGCATCGTGAAGTTTGCCGCCTTCTGGGGTGTGCTCTTCCTCCTGGTCGGTTTCTATGAAGAATTTCTCTCCCGCGGCTACACCCAATTCACTTTGACTCAAATGGTCGGCTTCTGGCCAAGTGCTGTCCTGCTCTCCATAGGATTCGGCGCTTTCCACCTCGGCAACCCCGGCGAGAACTGGACCGGCATTCTGGGCGCGGCTTCGATTGGCTTTTTCTTCTGCCTGACCCTTCGCCGCACCGGCAATCTCTGGTTTGCCGTGGGCTTCCACGCCGCCTGGGACTGGGCGGAGAGCTATCTTTACTCGGTGCCCGATAGCGGCGGGATTTCGCCCGGCCACTTATTGAAGGCTTCCCTCCACGGCGCGCGCTGGCTGACCGGCGGATCCGCCGGTCCCGAAGGCAGCGTACTACTGTTCGGGCTCATCGCGCTGCTGTGGCTGGTGTTCGACCGGGTGTATCCAGAGGTAAAGTACCAAGCGTAATTTTTAAAAAACCCCATTTGTCATCCTGTGCGCAGCATGATCGTTCGCAAAGCGAACGATCATGCGGAGTCGAAGGATCCCTACGGTCTTATCCGACGACTCCGACTTCGGCACTTTGAGTGCGGCATCTTCGCAAAATTCCTACCAGGAATAATGCACCGTATACGTCACCACCTGCTCGCCATCGGGAGCGACGCTAACCGGGAACTCCACCGTCTGCGCATCCATCTTCTTCGAGTCCTGTGATTGCTCAGTCAACTTCCAGTTCACCCAGCGATACAGATGCTCGACCACGCGCACGTTCACCGCCTCTTTCTTGTGATTGCGAACGCGGATCTCAAACGACTCATCCATGGTGCGCTGACTGCTGTCCACATGATAGTTGGTGCGCTTGCGTTCCCCCACCACATCAAACGCATTG
Source organism: Terriglobales bacterium (assembly GCA_963762965.1). Lineage (GTDB taxonomy): Bacteria > Acidobacteriota > Terriglobia > Terriglobales > Acidobacteriaceae > DATBAX01. The sequence continues at coordinate 1,300,065 of CAVXME010000001.1, read as the reverse complement.
CCTGTAGAGACGCGGATCATCTCATCCTTGGGCGTGTGGTCAATCGTGTTTTCGCCCACGAATTCCAGTTGGCCATCAGTATTGCGGCGGTAGAAACGCAGCTTTCCCTTGGGTAGCGGCATGCCCAGATGATTGCTGTCCGCGTTCTTGAACTCCTCCATCACCCAGATCTTGGAGTTGGAAAGTGTGCCGTAGCTGGCGTCCTGCCGGATTTGCTCCGGATTGTAATAGCCGTACTGGTCCACCTTAGCGCCATCGTAAACATAAATCCGTTGCCCATGGATGGCCATGGCCTGTACAAATTCCACCTGCTTGGTCTCCTGATCGCGCAGAGTCGTAGCCCGCTCCAGCGTGTATAAGTGAAATTCGTCGAACGATTTTTCCTGGACTACAGGAGCCATAGCGGCACCCACCGCAACCATGTCAGCAGCTTTGTACATCCGGCCACTGATCGTAGGCTCCTGGATTTTGTTGACGTCTCCCGCCATCAATTTGATGCGCGCATTTTCGAAAGTCTTGCCACTGTGGTTATTCATGGTGATCCAACCCACCATGTCAAGCAGATCAGATTTGGCGTTCGGGTTGTCGGAAATTACCAGGTTGTAGTCCGCCTGCCAGTTCATGCCCCCGCTCACGTAGGAAATTTCCGCGTCTATTTTCCCCGGCGCATTGGTTTGCAGCGCCCAGCTCAAAGTCGGCTTCAGGATGGAATCGGCGGTGAGCGCGGGAAATTGCGGCTCTCCGGGCAATCCAAAGCGCAGCAGTCCATTCACTTCGATGATGGGCTGAGTGTTGCCCGGCTGCTGATAACCCTGCGCGTAATAGCTGCTGGGAATGTACCCGCTGCGAATGACTTTGCCCTGCACAATATTGCCGGGAGAAATCTGGAAGTCAATGGTTTTGCCCTCGTAAAGCGAAAGCAGCAACTCTTGCGAGATAGGATCGTTGCGGTAATTTTGCTCGAGGATTTGGAGCGTTCGCCCGGCGGGATCACGCAGGATGACCGAATCCGGTTCCAGATGGGCGGCGATTCCCGCATAGTTCACATAGTTCACGCCGGCCTTCAAGTCGAGCGGCAAATATTCCCGCGCCACAAAAAAGTTCTGGTTGTAAATGGTCAATGCCGGCGGCTGGCTTGCATCGGCGGAAACTTTGTCTTGTGCCACTCCCAGCCCGCATAGGCAGCACACCATCAATAGCAGTTTCTTCATGTTTCGTTCCCCTGTTCTGGACGAGAAGTCGTGGGGAGAGGCTTTTCTGTCCTGTTGAGAGAACGTGGGTGATCAGAAAACTTGCGGGCGTCCTAAACTTCGAAAAGTGTGCACGAAAGTAATCGAGGGTAACCACTGACAATGGTCCGTGGGAATCCGCGGAAATCCGTGGCTAATGGTTTGATTGAGCCAAGCTGGCGCTCGGAATGACAAGATGGAAGACTATGGGATGTTGGTTCAACTTTTAGGTGGAGCAGGTTTTGGCTAGAGCAGGCCTTCTCAGGCCTGCGTTAAAAGTCTGCCTCTGACAACGCGCTTCAGCGCCTGAGGTGCTTCCCGACTAATCCAGAGCTTCGGGATGCAAAGCGATATTCTTCTCGCCGGCGGCTTTTTTCTCCGCGTATTTCTTCATCCAGGCTTCGAAGCTCTTGCCGGCGGCGGTGTCGCGGCCGCTGAAAGCTAAAGACGCGATGTCGGCATAGAAGATGGCAATCTTCTGGTTGGAATCTTTGGGGATCAACCGAACCATCGAATCCGCCAGAGTTTTCCCGCTGCGCCGGTCAAACAGATATCCTTCGATCTTCGAGCCGTCTTTGCGGACAATGGTTACATCGCCGCGATAGTCGAAAGCTTTTTCGAGGGCCAGCCGGATTTCTTCATCGCTGGCGAGGGCGGGTATCCAACCTTCGAGATTTTCGCGCTCGCGGCCAGCAGCAATTTCTTGAGTATCGGGGTTGACCGCGCCCGGCTGCTGCACTTCGTGGGAAACGTGACCTGCTTCTTTACCGGTCACGCCCGCGTCTCCTCGAAAGACTCGCTGGAAGAGTTCGCATTGCCGATTTGCACTAGAGGATGCGTGGCTGGCGCCGGTTCGTCGAGCAACCGCATCGCACCTTCATCGGCATATTTCGTAAACAGCGTGCCCTTTACGGTAGCGAGGAAGCCGCTGAGCGAACTAAACGTGGCGTTTACGGCCGATGCTTCGTATCCGCTATGCACCATGCAGTTGGCGCACTTGGGATTCCCTGATTCCGTCCCATAATTCGCCCAGTCGGTTTCGGCGAGCAGTTCCTGGAAGGTGTCAGCGTAGCCATCCTGGAGCAGGTAGCAGGGCTTCTGCCATCCGAACACGTTATAGGTGGGCATTCCCCATGGCGTGCAGGGATAGGTGCGCTTGCCCATCAGGAATTCGAGGAACAGCGGCGAAAGATTGAAGCGCCAGTTCTTTTCCCGATTGGACAGAATCGAACGGAACAGCCGGCGAGTGCGGGCGCGTCCCAGAAAATGCTGCTGGTCGGGCGCTTTCTCGTAGGAATAGCCGGGGGAAAGCATCATGCCTTCAACACCCAGTTCCATCATGTCGTCAAAGAAGGCGCGGACGCTCTTGGGGTCCGTCCCGTCGAACAAAGTCGTGTTGGTCGTGACGCGGAAACCCTTGGCGAGCGCCAGCTTAATCGCATCCACAGCGATGTCATAGCCACCCTCGCGGCATACCGAGAGGTCGTGATGTTCTTCCTGCCCGTCGAGGTGAACGCTAAAAGTCAGATACTTGCTGGGCTTGAACAGGCCGATCTTTTCTTTCAGCAGCAAAGCGTTGGTGCACAGGTAGATATATTTCTTGCGGGCGACCAGGCCTTCCACAATCGCGCCAATTTCCGGATGCATCAACGGCTCGCCGCCAGGAATGGACACCATGGGCGCTCCACACTCATCCACCGCGCGTAAACATTCTTCCGCGGAAAGCTGCTTTTTCAGAATATGCGCGGGATATTGGATCTTGCCGCAGCCGGCGCAGGCGAGATTACAACGGAACAGGGGCTCCAGCATCAGCACCAGCGGATACTGCTTCCGCCGGGCAAGCTTCTGCTTTAGCACATACGTGCTCACTGTCCACATCTGCGAAACCGGAACCGGCATGCTTCGATCAGTCTCCTCGGGAAGTCTTAATGTTATCAGGCTTGACCTGGTTAGATGACCCGTTCGAGCTCCCAGGTGCTCAATCTCCAACGGCCTGATTTGGGACTAATTTTGGGGTCTGTAAGTATTGTAACTGCTTGGGTTATCTCTGCGGTTCCGGCCTCGAAATTGAGCTCAGAACATGCTATAATTCACTATATCTTCCGATGGTCTAAGTGCTAGTAATTTCAGCAATTTGAGGGAAACTCAGGTGCTGAATTTTGTGGTCGGCCACGGGCTCAAAATCAGTCGCATCCAATCGGAGCTGAATGGTAACCAAAGAGATCAATCCGGACGTGCTCGACGCGAAGAATGTCGACACAAAAAATAAGAATAATAAGCCCGCGTCGTCCAATGGCGATTACACCGCAGATTCCATCAAAGTGCTCGGCGGGATGGAAGCGGTGCGCCTGCGTCCTGCTATGTACATCGGTTCGACCGGCGAGCTTGGACTGCATCACCTGGTGTATGAAGTCGTCGACAACTCGGTGGACGAAGCGCTCGCCGGGCACGCGACCAAGATTGAAGTCACCATCCATCTCGACAACTCGATCACTGTGGTTGACGACGGCCGTGGAATTCCTGTGGATTCGATGGATATTGACGGCGAGAAAATTCCTGCCGCGCAGGTGGTGATGACCACTCTGCACGCCGGCGGTAAATTCGATTCGTCCTCATACAAAGTTTCCGGCGGACTGCACGGTGTGGGCGTTTCCTGCGTGAACGCGCTCAGTGAGGAACTCGACCTCGAAATCTGGCGCGACGGATTCACCTGGGAGCAGACCTACTCGAAGGGCGTGCCGACCAGCAAGCTGAAGAAAGCAGGGGCCTCGAAGAACCACGGGACCAAGGTCCACTTTATCCCCGACAAAGAAATCTTCACGACCGCCACGGAATACAACTACGACACGCTGGCGCAGCGCCTGCGCGAGCTGGCCTTCCTCAACAAGGGCCTGGTGATCACGCTCACCGACGAGCGCACCACCGACGCCAAGACCGGCGAGGCCAAGCACTCGGAATTCAAATACAACGGCGGCATTGCCGAGTTCATCAAGCACCTGAACCGCGGCAAGCAAACGCTGCACGACAAACCGATCTACATGGAAGCCGAACGCAGCGGTGTGGCCATGGAAATTGGGCTGCAATACAACGACGCCTATTCCGAGACCGTGTTCAGCTTCGCCAACAACATCAACACGGTGGATGGCGGGTCGCACCTTTCCGGCTTCCGCATGGCGCTGACTCGCACCATCAACTACGCAGGGCAGCAGATGGGTTTGTTCAAAGACGTTAAAGAAAACCTGACTGGCGACGATGTGCGCGAAGGACTAGTTGCCGTGATCAGCGTGAAGCTGCCACAGCCGCAGTTTGAAGGTCAGACCAAGGGCAAACTCAATTCCGATATCGCCGGTGTTGTGCAAGCCTTCGTGAACGAGCGCCTGGGTGCCTACCTGGAGCAGAATCCCACGGTCGGTCGCAAGATCATCAACAAAGCCATCGACGCAGCCCGCGCCCGCGAAGCCGCGCGCAAGGCCCGCGACCTTACCCGCAGAAAAGGCGCGTTGGATGGTGGTGGCCTTCCCGGCAAACTAGCGGATTGTTCTGAACGGCAGCCAGAGCGCTGTGAACTGTTCCTGGTCGAGGGTGAATCGGCAGGCGGAACTGCCAAGCAGGGACGCGACCGGCGCTTTCAGGCCATCCTTCCGCTGAAGGGAAAAATTCTCAACGTCGAAAAAGCGCGCTACGACAAGATGCTGGGGCACGAAGAAATCCGCGCCATGATCACCGCGCTTGGCACGGGTATTTCTAAAGAAGACTTCGATCCCGCGAAACTGCGCTACGGCAAAGTGATTCTGATGACCGACGCCGACGTGGACGGAAGCCACATCCGTACTCTGCTGCTGACGTTTTTCTTCCGCCACATGCAGGAATTGATCAAGCGCAACAACATCTACATCGCACAGCCGCCGTTGTACTCGATCAAGAAAGGCAAGACGCAGCAGTACATCAAAGACGATCGCGAATTTGTGAAAGTCATGGTGAAACGTGCCGCCGATGGATTGATCGTTCGCTACGGTGAGGGTGCGGCGAAGCTGGAAGGCACGAACCTGGCCCGCTTCATTACCGTGCTGAACGAATATTTGGGCTTCCAGGACAAGGTTCAAAAACGCGTGCGTGACGAGCACGTAACGGAAATGCTGCCGAAGCTCGATCTTTCGAAGCGCGGCGATTTTGAAGGGGACAAGAAGTCTCCCTCGAAGAAGATCGAGAAACTGGAAAAAGACCTGAAGAAGATTCAGAAAGAACGCCAGTTTAAGGAAGTGGAAAGCCGCTTCGACGAAGAGCACAATTTGTGGGAAGTCCGCATCGTGAATTCCCAAGGGGCGGAGCATCTGATCAATTGGGAGCTCGCGTCCACCGCCGAATACCGGCAGCTGCTCTCGAAATACAAGCAGATCGAAGAATACATGGAGCCGCCATTCGTGGTGGAAACGGTTGCTAAAGGTTCGGCTGCCAGCGAAGCTACTGAAGAATTGACAGAGGCGGAAACCGGCGGCGAAGAGACAGAAGCTACGAAGAAGAAAACCAAAGAAGTGGCCAAGCCGGCGTCCAAGAAAAAAGCCGCAGAACCAGTGCTAGTGGAGAAAAATACGGCTCGAGAGCTATTCGAATACGTTCTCGCGGAAGGCCGCAAGGATTACATCGTGCAGCGCTACAAAGGTCTGGGCGAAATGACCGCGCCGCAGCTTTGGGAAACTACCATGGACCCCGAGCGACGCACTTTGTTATCGGTCAAACTGGAAGACATCGCCGAGTGCGAGACCATCTTCACCACGCTGATGGGGGAAGATGTCGAAGCCCGCCGCAAATTCATCGAAGACAACGCACTGGATGTAAAGAACCTGGATATCTAGCCTGCTCAGTGGGGCGAGGAAAAGCAGATTTCTCGCACGCTCGAAATGACAAGGGATTAGCTGCTGGTGCGAGCTTCGCTCCTACGGGAAATCGACGTCCAGCGTGTAGAGGTTCTGGCTGCTCACGTCGCGCAGGAACATGCGGGAGTTATCGGGGGCGTTGTCGGTCCAGGCGCCGAAGTCGGGCGTGCTGTACTGACGCAATCCTTTGACGCTGAATAAGGTTTCCGGATGCGATTCACCGACTTTAATCCGCTTGATGTCGGTATCGGAAGAGTACTCCACATAGCGGCTGTCGGATGTCCACGCGGGGTACTCCACAGCAACGGGATCGGTCGCCCAATCGGCCCACTTGCCGGTTTGAAAATCGAAAATGCGGAGGGTCTTTGAAATCTCTTCCAGATTCAGAGCTGCGAGATAGCGGCCATCGGGAGACCAACGCGGACTGAAGAGGCCGCTGGAACCGGGAACGGTTGAGACCTCACGCGTTTTCACATCCATGATTCTGATCTCAGACTTCGCTCCCTGGTATGGCTCGCCGGTGGAAAACACTATGCGGGTGCCGTCAGGCGAGAACGCCGGGTCGCCTTCGGTTGTATTTCCAGGAACCAATTCGTCGGGCGTGCCGCCCTGCGCCGAAATCACGTAAGCCTTCCAGGGCTTTCCCAGCCGCGTCCCCATGTACGCGATCTGCTTGCCGTCAGGAGACCAGCGCGGCAGCGCAACGTGATCGGGAGGGTAAGTCAGCTGGATTTTCTGGCTGCCGTCTGCCTGGCTGATCCACAAAGTCTCATCCAGCAAGCTGACATAAGCGATGCTTTTGCCGTCGCGAGAGAAAACCACATCGTAAGCCGCAAGGCCGCCAAGAAATGGAACGAACTGTTTGGACGAAGCATCATAATGCACCAGCTCGCCGCGCTGATCGTAGCCGCCTAATATCAATTTCTTGCCATCCGGTGTGACGCCGGTAAGCGCGAATGCCAACGGTCCAAAGGTGAGCTGCGCCGGGGTAGTTGCGGATTTGTGAAATAGACTGACCGAGTCCGGCAAAACGAAGATGTCACCAAAATTGTCGTTGTGAACCGTGCTTTGAAAAAGAAAATAGCGGCCATCCGGCGTCCAGACGCCGCAGCACTCGTGTGGTGGGGTGTGCCAGTCGGGCAATAATCGATGGAGATTGGAACCGTCGGGCCGGACTTCCCACAGCGCGTAAGTGTGCGACGCGTCATAAATCTGGGTGAATCGAATCCGCTTGCCGTCAGGAGAAAACACGGCGTATCCAGGGCTGCCCTGGACGGTGGCGATGCGAACCGGATGGCTGCCATCGCCATTTGCCAGCCAGAGCTCGGAGCCTTTGGTAAACACTAAACTCTGGCCATCGGGCGACCATCTGACACCGGCCTCGGCGTCCGCAATGATGCTGCCAAATCGCCGGGGCGAGCCGACCGGCAAAGGTACCGTCCAGAGCGGGTTGTTTCTTCCCGCCGCTCCGCCGGAGGAGATGAGGAGCTGGGAGTGGTCCGGCAAAATATCCATAATGCGAGAATCCTTGATCGGGCTGGGACTTTCTAGGACTTCGCCGCCATTCAAAGAGACCTGGGCCAGTGAAGTCTCCTGGTCGGATGGAAAACGGTTGAAGTAAATTCTGGAGCCATCGGTGACCGCACAACAGCCTCCTTTGCCATCGCGGGTGATTTGGTTGGATCCCGTGATCCTAGGAGGCGTAACCGGAATCAACACTCTCACCAGCGCAAATGCCAGTGTCAGCCCCAACGCCGCGACAATGCCCAGCAGCCAGCGACGTTTTGGTTTAGCAGGTTGCGTGGATGCAGCAACCGCAACACTCACTCTTCCCGAGGTACTGTGCCGCTTCAACCGTTTCAAGTCAGCACGGATTTCGGCCGCACTTTGATAACGAATCTCGCGGTCTTTCTCCAAAGCTTTGCTGACGATGTGGTCGATCTCCGGCGGAAGATCCGGGTTCAGGCGCTGCGGCGGAGCGGGTTCTTTATGAAGAATGGCATCGAAGATCGCGGCGGTCGCGTCTCCACGGAAGGGCAGCGTTCTGGTCGCCATCTCGTAGAGCACTACGCCGAAAGAAAACAGATCGGTGCGGGCGTCAAGCTCTTTGCCCAATGCCTGCTCGGGAGACATGTAGGCCACCGTCCCCAGCGTGCTGCCGGGACTGGTGAGGTGGGGATCGTCGGTGATGGCCGCGGTGGCCCCATCGGGCGCTGTTGTTGAGTGGGCTTTCGCCAATCCGAAATCGAGAATCTTGGCGTGCCCGCGATCAGTCACGAACAGGTTGGCCGGCTTGATGTCGCGATGGACGATTCCTTTACTGTGGGCCGCGTCCAGGGCATCGGCAATTTCGGTTGCGATATCCAGCAACCGCTCCAGCTCAAGTGGCGGACCCAGGATCACTTCCCGCAGAGTCTTGCCTTCCAGATACTCCATCACCAGGAAAAGCTTGCCCTGATGCTCGCCAATTTCGTAAATCGTACAAATGTTCGGATGATTCAATGCGGAAGAAGCCCGGGCTTCGCGCCGGAAACGCTCCAGCGCCTGCGCATCATTGGCCAGGGCATCGGGAAGAAACTTCAGGGCGACGAAGCGGCTGAGTTGAAGGTCTTCGGCCTGATAGACCACACCCATCCCACCGCCGCCGATTTTTTGCAGCACGCGGTAATGCGAAACTGTTTGGCCAAGAATGGATTGGGTGTCAGGCATGGTGCGGCAACATCTTAGCAGAGGGTGCGAGGGATGGCTTGCTAAACCTGAGCTCTGTTTTCCTGAGAGGCAGGGACTGTTTTATTTCGTCGCGTTGGCTTGGCGGAAACTCAAGTTCTCGATCAGCCCGTTTACTTCGTCTTCGCTCTCGCCAATCAAGGTAAAAGATACAACGTAGCTTTTCCCCAGGAACACCAAACTTGTCTGGTAGATCGTGAGCTTGCCCATTTCCTTGCTGAAGTCGCCGCGTACCAGCGTTTTGCTGCCGACTGGGAATTCGTACGGTTCATTCACCACTTTGAAACCCTTGTCGGTGGTGAGTTGCGTGAGCGGCTCGAAGTAATCCGCAGCAGTCTTCAGCCCGGGGTAAGACGAAACACTCTCGGCTGCAATTACCACTCCGGGATTGATAGCATCTCTCGGCGCTTCCGGCGGTTGCTCGAAAATTGCCATGAGCACGATGGACTTCGCAGGATTTTTCGCCGCATCAGGGGAATCGTCCTGCATGGCGTCGGTACGATCCACCCAGCCGTAGGGAAGTTTGTAGCTGAATCCAAGGGAGGTGTTGCGATAGATGCCGTCAGTGATGGAGCCGGAATCGAGAGATGGTGCTGCCTGCTTCGGAAGCTTCGGGTGAGGCTTTGAGGAAGATTCTCCGGAGGCGGGGGGCGATTGCTGCGCCCAGAGCGAAGTTGTCAGCAAGGCGACAAAGACGAGGCAGATCATTTTCATGCGCCCGGGATCCATGGTTTCATGTTACGCGGAATCACAGTGCTGGGGTGATTAGCCGGTCGCGAGCGTGAAATTTATCTCTAAGACACCTTCGATTTCGACCGGCTGGCCGTTGAGGATGTACGGTTTGTACTTCCACTGCTTTGCGGCCTCGATTGCAGCTGGCGCAAGATCCTGCGGACCCGAGATCAGAGTCGCATCAGTAACATCTCCCTCCTTGCTGACTACCAGTTTCAAAATGACCAAACCTTGAATCCGACGCTTGCGCGCATCTTTTGGATACTTGGGACTGACCCTGCTGACCAGAAGTTCCCGCATCACTGCCTGGGAGACGCGCACCCGCTTTGGTGAACCTTGGGCTGACGGTGCTGGTGGGGCAGGCGTTTCTCCGGCGTTTGCTCCCTGCGAGGAATCCTGCGCGATTAGGGCAGTGCTTAAACAGAGCACTCCAAAGCAAATCAGAAGCCCGGCTTTATACTTCATGCCTGTTCCTCAGCCTACGCCGCTTTGCCCAAGACCGGCTGCGTGCAGTTCATGCACCGGCGCGCGTCGATGGGGATCTCGCTCAGGCATTCCGGACACTTCTTGGTGGTCGGATCGGCCGGGACCGGCGATTTTTTCACCCGGGCCATCAGAGCGTTGAGTGGCGTGATCACGAAGAAATACACGGCAGCCGCGATTAGCAGGAAAGATATCACCGCGTTGATGAAATCGCCGACCGGGAAAACTGAACCGTTGACGGCGAAGCTGATAGAGGAAAAATCAGGCTTGCCGACCAGCGCGGCAATGAGCGGGGTCAACAAGTCCTTGGTGAGAGCCGTAACCACGCCGCCAAACGCCGCGCCGATCACAACACCGACCGCCAAATCCACAACGTTTCCGCGAAGAATAAACTGCTTGAATCCACTCAGCATAGAAGGCCTCCTGAAAGCAGTGGAAAGGGTACCGCTCGCTCCAACAATCGTCAACTGCGAATTAGGGCGTGGAATGTGAACGATGGCGATGGGTGGACTTCCGTGGAAGAGTGGCGTTTTCAACGCCGCGTAAATCTTCTTTGCCTCACAACGCGGGCCTGGAAGGCCCGCTCTTCCACAGCGCTACAAGCAGCAATTGCGCTCGGGACGAAAAAAAGGTCTTCTTCAAGCTTCAGATCCGCATCGGCATGACGATGTAGCGGTACTTGTAATCCTCGCTCTCGGCGGGACGCAACTGGCCGGCAGATTGGGCATCTTTCAGCTCGAGCTTCACATCGCCGCTGCCGACAGCCTTCAGGAATTCCAGAACATACTGCGCGTTGAAGCCAATGGTCAGGGTTTCGCCGTTGTAGTCGGTCTCGATGGAATCTTCGGACTCGCCCGTTTCCGTGGACGAAGCCGAAAGCTTGATCTCGCCCTTCTCCAGCTTCAGACGCACGGCGCGGGAGCGCTCGTCGGCGAATTGCGCCACGCGGGAGATCGCGGCGCTCAGTTCCTCGCTGCGCAGCGTGATGCTCTTATTGTTGTCCTTGGGCAGCACGGCTTCGAAGTTGGGGAACTGGCCGGTGAGTTGGCGCGAAGTCAGCAGGCGCTGTCCGATGCGGAAGAATAGTGTCGATTCATCTTTCGCGAAGTCTATGGTCTCGGCGTCCGTCGAATCAAGCAGCGATTTCAGTTCGTCCATCGCTTTCTTTGGGACTAATGTTTTCAGTTCGCCGGAGATGCCTTCGAATTTTTCTCCGCCGCGTTCGATGTGCGCCAGGCGGTGGCCATCGGTGGCGACCATGGTGATCGATTCCGGTTTCAGCACCATGAGCGCACCGTTCAGGGTGTATCGCGATTCTTCATTGGCGATGGCAAATCCGGTCTTGGCAATCAGGTTTCGCAAAACTTTGGTAGGAATCTGAATCACGCCAGCGGTCGGAAACACAGGCAGGCTGGGAAAATTTGAGCGTGCCATCCCGACCATCTTCGTATTCGACCGACCGCAACGAATGCTGACCCAATGATTCTCCAGCATCTTGATTGTGATATCGGCGTCGGGCAGGAGCTTTACGTAGTCATGTAATTTGCGCGCGGGGATGGTGCAGGAACCTTCTTTTTTTACTTTGGCAACACAAGATGTGCGCAGGCTTAAATCCAAATCGGTCGCAGTGAGCGAGAGTTTATCGCCGGATGCTTCGAACAAGTAGTTCGACAGAATTGGAATGGTGGTCTTGCGTTCGACAACTCCCTGGGTCGCCGTCAGTTCTTGTAACAGTTCAAATTTGCTGACCGTAATTTCCATGGTGGCGGTTCCAGTCACTGGGGCGATGGCTTCTACCGGCATGACCTGATTCTCCCGTCGCGCGGCTACTTTGAATACTTCTCTTTATATCAAAATAAAAAGCATTAAAACCAGTAGTAACAGTAGGCAAGCCGGAAAAGTGGAAAACTGGGCCAAACCCCAATCCAGCAGCAAGTTCCGGGCGATGGTCTCATGTCCAAAATCAGGCCCGGACTTGGCGGAGGAGAGAGCATATTCGGACGCTCTCTGATAATTCATCCCACTCTTGCACAACTTCCACATCTAGTTCACAGCCACACTCGAGGAAGAACCGACTGCAGGGTGGAAATTCGCGTCTCAACCGCGACTAGCCGCCCAATTGCTCAGTCATCTTATTGATGAGCCTGTTCAAATCCTTGTCGTTCTTGCGCACGGTGTCAATTTTCTCGACCGAGTGCAGAACGGTCGTGTGATGCTTGCCGCCAAATTGACGTCCTATTTCTGGTAGTGAAGCTTCGGTCAAATGCTTGGCTAAATACATGGCAATCTGTCGCGGATAAACGATGGCCCGCGAATTATTTTTGGCCTTGATCTCAACCAGACGCAGTCCGAATTGCTCGGCCACCGCTTTCTGGATGGATTCGATTGTGACCTTGCGCGCCTGTGAGTCGATAAAGTTCTTCAAGACCTGCTGCGCATACGGAAGAGTGATTTCGGCACCGATCAGCGACGAATGTGCCACCAATCGGATCAGTGCGCCTTCCAACTCGCGAACATTGGAGCGAATATTGGACGCAATATAAAGAGCAACATCAGTGGGAAGGGTGACTTTTTCCTGATCAGATTTCTTTTGCAGGATCGCAACCTTCGTTTCAAGATCCGGTGGCTGAATGTCGGCAATCAATCCCCATTCGAAGCGGCTGCGCAGCCGGTCTTCCACTTCCGCCAATTCCTTGGGCGAGCGGTCGCTGGCAATCACGATCTGCTTCATCGATTCATGCAGCGCGTTGAAGGTATGGAAGAACTCTTCCTGGGTGCGTTCTTTTCCGGTCAGAAACTGAATGTCGTCCACCAGCAGCACATCGACATTGCGGAACTTGTCGCGGAAGCTGGTCATCTTGTCGTAGCGCAGCGAGTTGATCATCTCATTGGTGAACTTCTCGCTGGAGACGTAGCAGATAGCCGCTTGCGGTTGCCGCCGCTTGATCTCATGCCCGATGGCCTGCATCAAGTGGGTTTTGCCCATGCCAACGCCGCCATAAAGGAAGAGCGGGTTGTAGGCTTTCGACGGACGTTCGGCGACGGCCTGGCACGCAGCGTGGGCAAATTGATTTCCGCTGCCGATCACGAACGCGTCGAAGGTGTAGCGCGAATTTAGTTGCGCTGCACCGTCCCAGTCGAAACGGGCTTGCGATCCTTGATTGGCCACCGACGACGTATGTCCGGAAAGCCCGCCATCATGGCGCAACGGAGTGGCAGCAGGATCGTCTTCGGGTGTCACAAACTTTACGTCCTGATACTCCAGGCCCAGATTGTCCAGGGCTTCCTGAATAAGGTCGGCGTACTTATCACCCACATGGCGGAACTCCGCGGTCGGAACTCGCACAAAGAGAATGCCGGCGCTGGAGTGACTGTAGCGAGTGGGTTTCAGCCAGGTGTCGTAGGAATGGCGGTTGATCTTTTTTTCGAGCGCATCCAGGATGCGCAACCACGGATTCGGAGCAAGCGTCGAAGTTGGAACGGACATAGTATGAATTTTCGTGGGCTGACGCCAGTAGTCAGCGCCTTATCAATATCAATTCAAAATTGCAGAATAGAAAACTCTGTAATTCCAGCAGAACGGCATCCATCTGGCTGAGCAGTCATGCTGGGCTGGGGAAAAAATTAATAAGCTGGCCAGTCCGGGATACTAGCACAAAAATTTTGCCTGTGTGGAAATCTTCGGCGAAGATTTTTCGGCGCATTCCAAATTCAAAGCGCGGGAAAAACTTCTGTCAAGTAGCGAAGATATAACTGCCACGGGACTGGTGCATCAGTGAATCCGATTTTGATCATCGGTTCGCAAGCGCGCGGATTTTTCGGCACTGCCGAATCCGTGAAATTTGGTCGAGCACGAAGGACTCCTCGTCCACCGGAGCGCTCTGGATCTTCGGGAGGATCGTGACCACTCCGGGCCATGCCCGGTTTGCCCCTCCGCCCTCCGTCATTTATACTTCCTATTCGCCCTATGGCGACTATTGAAGTCAGGAGCAGCCAAGTTTCATGCCTAAGCGCACATTCCAACCCAACCGACGTCACCGCTCGAAGACGCACGGATTTCGTACGCGTATGAAGACCAAGAGCGGCCAGGCGGTAATCTCGCGCCGGCGAGCCAAGGGCCGCAAGCGGGTGGCGGTAAAGCCCGGTTTCCGTGAATAAACGTCCCGCTTTTTCAGGAATTGGTGGGAATCCGCAACCTGAGTCTGGATGGTGAGCTGTGAGCGCCATCGCTCCAAAGGGGAGTAATAGCCTTTCGAGTTCGGGCAAGGGGCCGAGGTTTCCACGTAGTGCCCGATTGCTGCGGCACGCCGATTTTGAGCGGGTCTATAAGCAGGGCAAGCGCCACTTTGCTACCCACATGACGGTGTTTTACCTTCGCCGCGCAGAAGGGGTTAGCGAAGCGAGTGGCATTCGCATCGGATTCACAGTGGGGCGCGCTTTAGGCGGAGCAGTCGATCGCAACCGCATGAAGCGCCGGCTACGAGAGGCGGTCCGTTTGAATCGTCCGACCGCGAGCGCGGCAGTCGATATAGTAATTAACCCGAAGAAATCGCTGCGTACCGCTGATTTCGCGGACTTGCAAAATGAAATCAGCCGCGCTTTTGAAGTGATCCAGAAAGTCGCTTAACAAATGAACAACGTTGCCAAAACCGTCGTCCTGTTTCTGCTTCGGGGATACAAATGGCTGATCTCACCCATGCTCACGCCCGCTTGCCGGTACGTGCCGACTTGTTCTGAATATGCCATGGAAGCGGTCGACCGTTTCGGCGCGGTTCGAGGCAGTTGGATGGCGTTCCGGCGAATATTGCGCTGTCATCCGTTTGTGAAGGGTGGTTACGATCCGGTCTTGGACCCAAGACATTCGGCCGCAGCGGCTAGCGGTCACGATGGCGAGTTTTGCAGTCACTAAGCAGGTAAATTGCCAGACTTTCAAAATCCCAATCAAGATCCCGGCATGGAGCGGCGGCTGCTTCTTGTCTTCGCCCTGACGTTTATTGTCATCATTGTTTGCCAGCCGCTCCTGAAGAAGTATTTGCCGCAGCCGGTCACGCCGCCGGCGCAAACCCAGAGCCAGAAGCAGACGCAAGGGGCGTCACTCGCACCAACGGCCAATTCCCCGAGCGTCGCCCCGCCGGCGTCGGCGATGCCGATTCCTGCTGGCGTGAAGCAAGCCAGCGCCGAATCCGAGACGGTCATCGAGAACGATCTTTACCGCATCACCTTCACCAACCGCGGCGGACAGGTGAAGTCCTGGATCCTCAAGAAATACGATGATGACAAGGGCCAACCCTTGAACCTGGTCAACCAGGTTGCCGCCGACAAATATGGCTTCCCCCTGTCGCTGTGGACTTACGACGAGGCCCAACGCAACAAGATCAATGCAGCGTTGTACGTTGTCTCGCAGAGCGACAAACTCGAAGCAGGTGGTAACCGGACTCTTACTTTCGAGTATGTCGACCCGGAAGTTACGGTCAGGAAAGTCTTCCACTTCGACCAGAGCTATGTAATTGGCGTGGAGACCTCGGTACTTTCCAAGGGAAATTTGGTTTCTGCATTGCCGATGTGGCCAGCGGGTTTCGGGGATGAACTGACCCCGGCTTCTTATGCCGCGGGGAAAATCGAATACCACAACGAGGAATCCACCGAGCGTTCCCTTTTCATCTTCCCCAGCCTGACCCAGCGCCTGGCCATCAAGGCGATCAGCAGCGGGAACAGCCTGCAAGGTCCCTTTAACTGGGCCGGAGTGACCGACCAATATTTCGCAGCGGTCTTTATCCCCGATGATCCACGGGCCACGACTACCGTCGTGCTGCGCAACTCCATTGACATTCCCAAGGACCCGGCGAAACCCAATCTGCAAGACATGCAGAAGATGGAAGTGCTGGGCGCGGCGGTGGGGAACCTGCATGCTCCGACGGTAGAACGTTTTTTTGTTGGCCCTAAGTCACTGCATATCGTGGAAGCGGTTCCGGTGCCGGGGATCGCGGACCACGCCGATCTGCGTGACCTTGTGAATTTTGGTTTCTTCGGGCTGATTGCACGGCCGCTCTTCCTGTGGTTGCAGTGGACCCATCTGCACATTGCAACGAACTGGGGCTGGGCAATCGTGCTTCAGACGTTGGTCATCAGCCTGGCCTTGCTGCCGCTGCGTATTTCCAGCATGAAGTCCGCGCTGAAGATGCAGAAGATCCAGCCGCAGATGAATTCGATCAAGGACAAATATAAGAAATACGGCATGCGCGATCCCCGCCGCCAGGAAATGAATGTAGAGATCGGCTCGCTGATGAAGCGGGAAGGAGTGAACCCGGTTGGCGGCTGTCTGCCCATGATTATCCAGATGCCGTTTCTGTTTGCCTACTACAGCATGCTCAACGCGGCGCTCGATCTTCGCCACGCGCATTGGCTGTGGATTGGCGACCTCTCGTCCGCCGATCCCTGGCTCGTGCTGCCCATTTGCCTTGTCCTGAGCATGGTGATCACGCAACGATTGACCCCGCAAGCCGGCATGGATCCGCAGCAGCAGAAGATGATGAACCTGGTGATGCCCATCATGATGGGCGCGATTTTCTATAAGCTTGCCGCCGGCGTGACCTTGTATTACATGGAGAGCAACCTGGTTTCCATCGTGCAACAGGTCGTTCTGAATCGTACGAGCCTGGGCCGCGACATGCGCGAAATGGCGCTAAAAAGAGCAAGGAAAAATAAAGACAAATGATTGCCGATAAGATTGCCGCCGCAAATAGAATCAACGAATTCCTGCGTGACGTAGTTGCAGTCGGTGGTTTCCGTTTGAAGTACCGCATCACCGTGGACCCACCGCTGACGGAAGAGCGTGACTGGGAGCGTCCCGAGATCATGGTCGAGTTCTCTGGCCCGGATTCTTCTCTGTTGCTGGAACGCGGCTGCGAATTGTTGCGCTCGATTGAATTGCTGGCGCTCGAGATTATTCGCCTTCCCGGCAATGAGCATGAGAAAGTCCGCTTTGATTGCATGAATCAGCGTGCTATTCGTCTGCAAGAGTTGCGCGTGGCCGCCGATGTTGCTGCCGAAAGAGTCCGCCGCCTGGGAACGCCCTACGAATTCCAGCCCATGTCTTCGCGTGAGCGCCGCATCGTCCACCTGGCGTTACGCGACCATGCCGACCTGCACACCGAAAGCCAGGGCGAAGGCAGCCGGCGGTGTTTGGTGGTTTATCCCAAGGATTACAAGCCAGCCCCCAAGACATAGGTTTAACTCGCTACCCGCTACAATCTCGTAGTGAACCTTGACGACACCATCGTTGCCATAGCTACACCACCCGGGCGCGGTGGGATTGGTGTTATCCGTCTGGCTGGTCCGGAGGCGAGGTCTATCGCGATGCCCATGCTTCGCCTGAAGCATGAATTGGAGCCGGGGTGCGCAGTATTTGGGGAACTCATTGAGCCGGGTGGCGCGGACACTCTTGTCCGTGAAATGCCTGAGCCCGGCAGAAAAATTGAGGGTGGAATTGCTGCGAGCTTTTCGCGGACAAGAGTGTCCGCGCCACATCTGCAAAATCAGCGCATCGATGAAGTCGTCGTCACCTACTTCGCCAAGCCCCGCTCCTATACCACCGACGACATCATCGAAATCTCTGCCCATGGTTCGCCGGTAGTTCTCCGCCACGTCGTAGAGCTTGCTCTGGCCAGTGGCGCGCGTCTCGCTGAGCCGGGAGAATTTACCATGCGTGCCTTTCTCAACGGACGCATTGATCTCACCCAAGCCGAAGCGGTCCGTGACCTCATTGATTCACAAACGCTATATCAGGCAAAGGTGGCGGCCCAACAGCTCGAAGGGGCACTCTCCCGCCGCCTGCAACCGATCAAACAAAAGCTGGTGGAGTTGATTGCGACACTCGAAGCTGGCGTGGACTTCGCAGAAGACGACGTTTCGGTCTTGCCCGCCGATCACATCCTTAAGCGAATCGAAACCGTGCGCATTCCACTCGAAGAACTGGCCCGAACTTTTGCTTACGGAAAGATTGTCCACGAAGGCCTGACGCTCGCCATTGTTGGACGCCCAAACGTCGGCAAATCGAGTCTGTTCAATCGCCTGGTCGAGCGCGAGCGCGCCATCGTCACCGCAACCCCAGGCACCACCCGCGACCTCGTGACCGAAACCGTGGCGATCGGCGGCATCCCCGTCAAGTTGATCGATACAGCCGGAATCCGCCGTGCGCTCGACGAAGCGGAAAGCATCGGCATCCGCAAATCTCTGGAGACGATTGCCGACGCTGACCTTGTCCTGATCGTAAGAGATTCGTCGCAGCCGGTTACGCCCGAGGACGAAGAGCTGATGAAACCCACCGCCGGACGCCCGGCAATCTTGATCGAGAACAAATGCGACTTGGCGGCTTCGGTATCGGCACCCGGGGGGAGCGTTCGTACTTCTGCTGTAACCGGAGAAGGCCTCCCCGAACTACGCAACGAAATTCTTCGCCACATCGGGGGAGAAACCGGAGCCCAGGCCGAAACTGGGTTCCTCACCAACGTGCGGCATCAATCACGAGTCCGCGAATCAATTGCTGCACTGGAATCCGCCCAGTCCGCTGTCGGCAACAAAATCCCTCATGAAATGCTGTTGCTCGATCTTTACAACGCCCTGCGCCCGCTCGATGAAATCACTGGAGCAACCACCAACGACGACATCCTGAATCTGATTTTCAGCACGTTCTGCATCGGAAAGTAGAGTTGAATTCCAGATTCCAATTTCCCGTCACCAACTCACTGGAACTCAAGGATCACGATCTCAGGATTTGAACCCAGCCTTAATGGAGGTCCCCAAGTTCCTGCTCCGCTCGAAGTAAACACCTGCATCTTTCCAATCCGGCTAAGGCCGTAGACGAACTGTCGGTACATTCGCCGGGCCATCCAACTCCAGGGAACGAACTGGCCTAAATGCGTATGCCCGGAGAGCTGTAAAGAGACGCCGGCAGCCTCGGCGATCTCGGGACGGTCTGGCGCATGGACTAATAGGATGCTGGCGCGATCGCGGTCCACTCCAACGCGGTCCAGCACCGACGCGAGGTGCCCGTCCTGCGTCGCATTCCGGTAGGGCACTCCAATAATCTGCAAGCCATCCGATTCCACCTTCTCGTTGCTGAGAACGCGCACCCCGGCCGCTGATACGGCCCGCAAATACTTGCTGTCGTCCCCAAATTGCTCGTGGTTCCCGGCGACAAAAAACACGCCATGGGGTGCCGTCAGTCCGTTCAATGGCTCCGCTGCCCGCGCCGCATCGATGGCCGTGCCGTCAAACAGATCGCCGGCGATAAAAATCAAGTCCGGCTCTTCTTTCAGAATCTTGGCCACCATGCGCCGCAGAAAACTGCCATTGCGCACGTGTCCCAGATGCACATCGCTGATGAGCGCCGCTCGCCGCCCACGCCACGCTTCCGGCAGGTTCGCCAGTCGTACCGTGGTTCGCGTGATCCGTGTCCAGCTCGCGTTGAAGACCCCATAGAACCCGGTCACTAACGCGGCACCGAACAATACTTCTACTATGCGATGAAAGTTCACATTCAGACCGGCCAGTCGGGCAACTCCGAAAACAATCCAGGAAGAAACTGCTGCGAGAAAGACGAAAGTTAACAAGCCCAGCCAAACCGCTGCCGCCCGGTAGAACGTCCGCAGTATTGAATTTGTATAGCGAAAGGCGAGTAGCGACGCTACAAGAAAACTAACCGACAAAATGCCGAGACCCAGCCCAACCCATGACGCCCCAGCGACATCGGTTCCAGTAGCCGAAAATATCCACGTCTGATAGAGGAAGAAATGAGTTAGGAAGAGAACCGACTGAAAAATTGCAATGAAACCGATTAACCCTTTTCGTACCTTCATGAAGTATTAGATTCCGCAGCCCTCCATTCGTATTCACAATGTGAATGACGCGGCGGTGGACTAAAGGGAACTGAAACTGCTGGAAGCAAAGAGGTTAGAGGAGGTTGCTATGTCTTCTAGCGGAAAAAGTAGTGACTACTTTGACAGCGATGCCAACGCCTTGCGAAACATAGCCTCGAACGATGCACTCGGGCTACTCGTCCCAAGCGATGCCAGCGCCTTCTCCGCTGTGGGCCGTTGATAGCCCAAGTTCATCAGCGCCGATAGGACATCCTCTTCCACCGCGCTGAGCGAGGACACGGGTGTGATCGCTTCCGTACCCTGCGGCGGAAGCTTATCGCGCAGCTCCAGCACCATGCGCTCGGCGGTTTTCTTGCCGATGCCAGGAATCCGAGTGAGCCGCGCAATATCATTGCCTCGGATCGCGCCCACCATTTCATCCGCCGCCATGCCGCTCAGGATCGTGATCGCAAGCTTGGGCCCGATGCCGCTCACCGTGATCAGTTTTTCAAACAACGTTTTCTCAGTTGGCCGCAGAAATCCATAGAGCGCAATCTGGTCTTCGCGCACATGGGTGTGGATGTGCAACCCGACGTCGCTTCCCACGCCCGGCAAATCAGAGAAAGTTGGAACCGTAATGACAACGTCGTAGCCGACGCCGGCCGTTTCCACAATAGCCTGGTTGGGATGTTTCGCGATCAGCTTTCCCCGCAGATGAGCAATCATGCTGAGAACATTGTAGCCGGAGAAACACCCAGACGAACCTGTTGCCAGTTTTACGAGGGTTTTGTTTGGCTGATAGCTGACGGCTGACGGCTGAAAGCTCTAAAACAACGAACTCTGCCTGCGATTCGGCGTTATCCCGAAATGCTCATACGCAAGCTGAGTCGCCACACGCCCGCGCGGGGTTCGATTCAAGAATCCAATCTGAATCAAGAACGGCTCGTAGATTTCCTCAATCGCATCTGCCTCTTCCGCCAGACCTGCTGCTAAAGTATTCAAACCGACTGGACCACCTTGATATTTCTCGATGATGGTCAGCAAAAGCTTGCGATCCACTTCGTCGAAACCGTGACGATCCACTTCCAGCATCTGGAGTGCGGCCTGGGCGGTAGGCAAATCAATCTTCCCCGCTCCCCGCACCTGCGCATAGTCCCTTACCCGCCGCAGCAACCGATTCGCAATACGCGGCGTCCCTCGCGACCGGCTGGCGAGTTCCATTGCCCCCGCATGGTCGATCTCAACTCCCAGAATCTCCGCCGACCGTTCCACAATCACCCGCAAATCTTCATGACCATAAAACTCCAACCGCAACACGATTCCAAAACGCGAACGTAATGGCGCCGAGAGCAATCCTGCGCGTGTCGTCGCTCCGATGAACGTAAACGGCTTCACATCCATGGTATGGGTGCGCGCCGCCGGGCCCTGGCCGATAATGATGTCCAGCTTGTAATCTTCCAGTGCCGAATAGAGGATCTCTTCCAGCGCTGGTTGCAACCGGTGCACTTCATCGATAAACAACACCTGCTTGTCGCGGACATTGGTCAGGATCGCCGTGAGATCGCCCTTGATCTGCAACGTCGGCCCGGAAGTTTGCTGAAACGGCGCGCCCAATTCATTAGCGATGATGGTCGCCAGCGTCGTCTTCCCTAGCCCCGGAGGTCCATACAGCAGCACATGATCCAGTGCTTCGCCGCGCGACCGCGCTGCCTCAATTGCCACCGCCAAATTTTCTTTTACCTTGGCTTGCCCGATAAACTCCCCGAGCCGCTGCGGACGCAGCTTCAGCTCAAACGAAGAATCATCCTCAACCGGCGCCGCCGACACCAGCCGCTCGCGGTCTTGCGGAAGTTTGGGAGTGTTTCTAAGGGTAGCCACTGGCCGGATATTAGCACGAACTGCGCATACCCTTACTTCGGATACCACTCCAGCAACCGCACCTCGATCCCAGTCCCTTCCAATCCTTTTTGAAAGACCGAAAGATCAGACCCGCGGTAGTGGTATGGGATAACAATCTTCGGATGGAACGCCTTGACCGCATCCGCCGCCTCTTCGGGCGGCATGGTGTAAGGCAGATTCATGCACACAAACGCCACATCAATGTTCTTCAGAGCCCGCATCTCAGGAACGCCTTCCGTGTCGCCTGAAAAGTAGAAGCGCTTGCCGCCGTAGGTGAGGACGTAGCCATTACCGCGTCCTTTGTCGTGAAAAAACTCTCCCCTCAGCAGGACCGCGCTTCAGGTTGTATGCGGGGATCGCCTCAATCGTCCAGTCTCCCCAGTTTTTCGTTTCTCCATTAGCAATGGGCTTGGCGCTGGTCACGGTCTGCACCACCGCCGGCGCGGCCAGAATCTCCGTATCGGCCTTGCTGACTTCCTTGATCGAATCGGGATTCATGTGATCGCCGTGAATGTCCGTAATCAGAATTAGATCGGCCTTGGGCAATCCCGAGAATTTGGCAGGATTGGAAGGATCCAGATAAATCGTCTTTCCTCCCGCCTCAATCAACGTACTGGCGTGATATAGAGGTGTGATCTTTACCGGCCCGGCGGAGGTGGCGAAAATTTGTGTCTCGGCGGCATAAGCAAAAGCCGACAGAAAGAAAACAGGGCAGAGAAGAACGGGGATTAGTTTCATAGGAGATCTCCGTGCGTGGTACTGCGTTGCAGTTGCATACCAAAATACACCCAACCCTTGTCATCCTGAACAAGCGTTCTTTGCGCAGCGAAGGATCCCTGCATTTCCGCCCTGCATTACCACCCCCGCCATGGGGCTTCGTTTGACAATGTGACACATAATGTGTCACATTGTGATCATGCCTTCGCTAAACTTGCGCCAGCTCCGAGACACCCGCCGCCTCAAGAGCCTGGCTGCGTGCTGGAAACACCGTGGAGCTCAAGG
This sequence comes from Terriglobales bacterium, assembly GCA_963762965.1. Lineage (GTDB taxonomy): Bacteria > Acidobacteriota > Terriglobia > Terriglobales > Acidobacteriaceae > DATBAX01. The sequence continues at coordinate 1,277,262 of CAVXME010000001.1, read as the reverse complement.
AGCGTGACCGTGTCATCGCCCGCATTGTTCCTGAAAAAGCGGAAGAAAAACCGGCGAAGTGGCCGGATTTCGAGGCTCGCGCCAAGAAAATATTTGGCGACCGCGTTCTAACCGTTGTGGATGACCTGATAAAGGACCGGGGCCGTTTCTGACCGTCTACGCCGACACCAGTTTTCTAGCCGCGCTCTATGTGCTCGACGCGCATTCTGCGGTGGCACGGGAGCGGGTGAAAGGGCAACCCCGCGTCTGGTTTACCCCTCTTCACTCAGCGGAATGTTCTCATGCCATTGCCAATCAGGTTTTTTATCGCAAGATCTCCCAGGCTGAGGCGGATACCGTCTTCGGCACGTTGAAGCGCGACCGGGCGGACGGCTTATGGCTCGAGACCGCGCTGCCGGAAAACGCTTTCGAGCTTTGCGCCGAGCTCGCCCGTCGCTACGCCCCAAAACTCGGCATCCGAACCCTCGACAGCTTGCACGTAGCCTGCGCACTCGAACTCAAGGCCGAACAATTCTGGACTTTCGACGATCGCCAGGCCAAGTTAGCAAAAGCAGTAGGTCTGAAGGCGGCATAAGAACAAGTCAAGACGCTTTATCTTCCTCTTCCTTCACATCTCCACGCGCCGCTCTTGCCTTCTCCACAATCTTGTCCTGCAACTGTCCCGGCACCACGTCGTAGTGGTGCATTTCCATGTTGAAACTGGCACGGCCCTGCGTCATCGCCGTCAGATCGACGCCGTAAGTCAGCATCTCGGACATGGGCACTTCGGCTTTCACAATCGTATTGCCGCCCTTGTTGTCCATTCCCTGAATGCGTCCCCGCCGGCTGTTCAAATCCCCCATAATCGAGCCGGCAAACTCATCGGGAGCGGTGATCTCGGCGACCATCACCGGCTCCAGCAGTGTAGGCTTCGCCTGTTCCATCGCTTTCCGGAACGCGATACGCCCCGCCATCTGAAATGACATATCGTTCGAATCCACATCGTGATACGAACCGTCATAAAGGATGACCCGGAAATCGACCATGGGAAACCCGGCAAGATATCCGCGCGCGGCGGCGTCTCTAATTCCCTTTTCAATGGCGGGAATATAGTTTTTCGGAATCGATCCGCCAAAAATGTCGTTCACAAACTCAAACTCTCCGCCGCGCGGCAGCGGTTCCATCTTGATTTTGCAATCGCCATACTGCCCGTGTCCGCCGGTCTGTTTCTTGTGCTTGCCTTGCACGTCAGCCTTGCCGCGAATGGTTTCGCGATACGGCACTTTGGGCGCATGCAGAATGACGTCCGTGTGGTACCGCTTCTTCATCTTCGAGACGACGACTTCAATATGCTGCTGTCCCGTACCCGCGATCAGGAATTCCTTCGTCTGCGGATCGCGGAAGAACCGTAGCATGGCGTCTTCTTCCATCAGCTTGTGGATGCCCGGCCCCAGCTTGTCTTCATCCGCCCGGCTCTTCGGCTCGATGGCGAAAGTAATCGCCGGCTCAGGCAATTTCACCCGTGGATATTGGATCGGTGCCGACTTGTCGCCCAACGTGTCACCGGTAAGCGTGTCTTTCAATTTCGAGACCGCCCCAATATCACCCGCATGCAGTTCTGTCACGGGCACGGTATTCTTCCCCTGCATGATGGAAATATGCGCCAGTTTCTCTGCCGACCCTCGCGAAAAATTCTGCACCGTCGCATCGTTCTTCAGCACGCCGGAAAACACTTTGAAGTAAGAAATTCGCCCCGCGAACGCATCCGACACCGTCTTGAAAACATACAACGACACCGGCTCCGCATCCGTTTCATGCCGCTTAGGAGCCTCGCCATTACTCGACGCCGTCGGCTCCCCCTGCACCCACTCATGCTCGGACGGCGCAGGCGTGTAATCCACAATAAAATCCATCACCCGGTCCGCCCCAATGTTGCCCAGCCCCGACCCAAAGATCACCGGAAAAATCTTGTCCTCGCGAATGGCATTGTGCAGCGCCGGCACCAGGTCTTCTTCCGGGATGGTCCCTTTCTCGAAGAATTCTTCCATCAGTTTGTCGTCGCCCTCGGCGACAATCTCCACCAACTTTTCGTGGGCTTCCTGCGCCCGGTCTTTCAAATTCGCGGGAATCTCCGTCTCTTTTCCTTTTCCGTCGCCTCCCAGGGTGTAGGTATAGGCCTTCATGCGGACAAGATCGATTACGCCGCTAAAATTCTTTTCACTCCCAATCGGCAACTCCAGAGGGATCACCGACCGCCCAAACGCTGTCGTCAGCGATTCCAGCACACGCTCGGCATCAGCATGCTCGCGGTCCATGCGGCTGGCCACAATCAGCCGCGGCGTCTTGTATTCTTCGCAGTAATTCCAAACCCGCTCGGTTACCACTTCCACGCCGGCGACGCCATCCACCACCACAATCGCGGCATCCACCACTGGAAGCACCAGCTTGGCTTCATGGACGAACATGTTGAACCCAGGCGTGTCCACGATATTGATCTTCGTCTTGTCCCACTCCACATAAGCCAGACTGGCGGCGATGGACATCTTGCGGGCGATCTCTTCGTCGTCGTAATCGGTGGTGGTCGAACCGTCATCCACCCGGCCCAGCCGCTGGGTCGCGCCCGCGGCATACAGCATCGCCGACACTAGAGAGGTCTTGCCCGCATGTCCATGTCCCACAATTGCAACATTGCGGATATTTGCGCCTTCATAAGCTTTCACGGGTTCGCTCCTTGGAGCCTGGATTGCCGCAAAGCCTAGGATGCTACCACCGCAGCCCGCCGGGCTCAACTGGGAATAAATGATGGAAAATGTGGGCTGATTTTGACCTGCTATGGTAGGAATGAAGGCGAAATATATGGACACCGGCCATTCTGCAAACTCAAGTCCGAAAGGGGTTTTCCTCACTGCGGAATGGCGGCATCTGGTGATGCTGAACTATGAGGTGGATCCCGGCCTGCTGCTCAAATCGATTCCCGCCGGAACCGAGCTGGATCAATGGAACGGAAAAACCTTTCTCAGCCTGGTCGGCTTCCGGTTTCTCAACACTAAAGTATTCGGCACTCCCTTTCCATTTCATCGCAACTTCGAAGAGGTGAACCTCCGCTTCTACGTGCGTCGTCAGGAGCAAGAAGAAATTAGAAGAGGCGTCGTATTCATCCGGGAGATCGTTCCCCGCTGGGCCATTGCCACTGTCGCTCGTACTGTCTACAACGAGAATTACGTCTCGCTGCCCATGTCGCACCAGATTCAGACGAAAGACAGTAGTGAGCTTGTCGTCGAGTACACCTGGAAAACCGGAATCAGATGGAACAGAATTGGTTTAAGCGTTAAGGGCAATCCGGCGCTGCCAAAAGCAGGCTCAGAAGAGCAGTTCATCACCGAGCACTATTGGGGGTATGCAGCCCAGAGAGATCATGGGTGTACGGAGTATCGTGTTGCTCATCCCGCTTGGGGAGTATGGAGTGGCGAAAACGTTGTGGTCGAAGGTGATATGGAAGAGCTTTATGGCAAGGAGCTGGCCGCAGTACTAAGAAATCCACCTACATCAGCTTTTCTCGCCGACGGGTCTGAGGTCACGGTGTCTCGAGGACGAAAGTTGTAAAGGAATCATCATCCGCGTTGATCCGCGTAAATCCGTGGCCAGGAACTTCCCGCCGTTGTATGATCCCCGTGATGTTAGGCAACCGCACCAGCGAGCAGTGGGTCGCCCAATACTCGACCAGCCATCAGCACCCGGTGAACCGGGTCTGCCACACCCTGGGCATCCCGACTATCCTGATTTCGCTCGCGCTCTTCCTCGCCGGCATCTTCTTCCATAAACTATGGCCCTACGCCGCCGCCCTCTTTGTGCTGGGATGGCTCCTCCAATTCATCGGCCACGCTTTCGAAGGCAAAGAACCAGAGTTCTTCCATGACTGGCGATTCCTCTTGGTCGGCGTGCGCTGGTGGTGGGCCAAAATCAACGGCAAAGCCTAGAGGAAAAACTCCATGTTCCCTCAACTCGCCCACTTCACCGACCTCGGACTCCTTCTTCTCCGCCTGATGGTTGCTCTGGTTTTTGCCGCCAGCGGCTTTAGCGATCTCAAGAATCCAGACGCTCGCAGCAAGAGCATCGGCATGAGCAAGGGCTTCGCCATCTTCCTTGGCATTGCTGAAGTCGCAGGAGGACTCGGCCTAGCTTTTGGTGTACTCACCCAGTTAGCCGCCATCGGACTGATCCTCATCATGCTGGGAGCCATCGAAAAGAAAATCTTCGTCTGGCACACTGGTTTCTGGGGCGACAAGAATTCCGGCTGGCACTACGAATTGATGTTCATCGTGATGAACTTGGTCATCCTGTTTACCGACGGCGGACGCTTCGTATTATGGAAATGACCTCGGCTTGCTGCTTGCACCCCCATCCGCAATCACCTATCCTGTAGGAAATGCATCGTCTGACCGCCAGATTCTTGTTAATCCTGCTGCTGGTGAGCATCTTCGCTCCCGTGGCCCTGGCGACTACTGCGCCCGCTCCGCATGCCTGCTGCGTGCGGATGAAGCAGGACTGCACAGGCGCATCTGGTGGCTTGCAGTTCCGAGCCCAACCCACTTGCTGCAATCGCGATTGCTGCCGCCCGGTGACAGTTTCGCAATGGGCAGAAAACCCGGGGGCCCGGAGCGCTTACTTCACTCCGGTATCAGCGACTCTTTCTTCCGCTCTAGATTTTGTTCACTGCAGCGACACTCGCAGCACTTCCCATTCCGGCCGCGCCCCTCCGCAATTCTCCTAAACAGCTCACGTAGGGACAGATTCCCGCAGTCCAGCCGAGCACGCTCGGCAAACCCACACCCCTGATTTTGGGTGGCGCAGCCCTTAAGCGCTGCGAAAAAACTGTTTTTCAGCACGGGCTTGAGCCCTGTTTTTGGAGAACTCATGAAACTCATTCGCATCGCATCCCTCAGCGGACTGCTCCTGCTGTCCGCTTTTGCTTTCGCCAACGTTTACGGAGCCATTCGCGGCATTGTCCACGATCCGCAGCATCGTCCGATTGAGGGTGCCATGGTCATGCTCAAAGCCAAATCGTCGGAATGGACGAAAACCGTCACCACCGACGCCAGCGGCGAATTCCAGCTCAACGCCGTCCCCCTCGGAGACTACTCCGTGTCCGTCGCCAGTCCCGGCTTCGCCCAGACCGCACAGGACGTCACCGTAATATCGGGTACGGTCCCAGTCGTTCATTTCCAGCTGCGAGTGGCTTCGGCCAACGAAAAGGTCACCGTTTCCGGTGCGCCCGCAGTCGCCCCGACGGACTCCGCCACTCCCATCACTCTGATCGATAGCCTCGACATCCAGCGCACCCCCGGCGCTGACCGCTCCAACAGTCTGGCCATGATCACCGACTACGTCCCCGGCTCCTATGTGACGCACGACATGCTGCACATCCGCGGTGGCCACCAAACCACCTGGCTCTTGGACGGTATCCCGGTCATCAACACCGCCATCGCACAGAATGTTGGCCCACAGTTCGATCCCAAAGACCTGGAATATGTGGAGGCCAATCGCGGCAGCTACGGCGCCGAATTCGGCGACCGCACCTACGGGATCTTCAATGTCGTGCCCCGCACCGGTTTCGAACGCAACAATCAAGCCGAACTGGTCATGAGCGCTGGAAACTTCTACCAGACCAACGATGCATTAAGTTTCGGCAGCCACACCCAACGCTTCGCCTACTATGCCAGCGTCAACGGCAACCGCAGCGATCTCGGACTGCAGCCGCCCGTTCCCCAAGTCGTACACGATGCCGTCAACGGCGTCGGCGGTTTCGGCTCTTTTATTTTCAATGTCGACCCAGCCAACCAGCTTCGCCTCATCACCTCGCTGCGTCGCGACTATTTCCAGATCCCCTACGACCCCTTCCCCAATGACATCGAAAACAACCCGGCCAGCGATCAGTACACCCCCAGCATCGGCCTGCGCGATGGCGAACATGAAGCCGACGCCGGCGTGCTATTTACCTGGGTCCACACTTTCAACTCCCACCTCATGACCACGGTTTCGCCCTTCTACCACTACAACAGTGGCGACTACAACAGCCGCCCCACCGACATCCCGATCGCCACCACGGAAGACCGCAGCTCCACTTACGCCGGAGGCCAGGCCAGCTTCGCCGCCAACTACAAGAAGAACGATCTCCAGGTTGGTTTCCTGAGTTTCTACCAAAGCGATAACCAGCTCTTCGGCGCCATCTTCAACGACGGCAGCGGCAACTCGCCCTTCACCGACAAAGAAACGCCCACGGCCAATCAGGAAACCTTCTACATTGACGACAAGTTCACGCCCTTTCCCTGGGTGACACTCTCGGCCGGCATGCGCCCCACACGATTCTCCGAAGGCAACTTCGCGCCCACCGCGACTGCCCCACCGGTGGACGAGACCGCCATCCAGCCACGCTTTGGCGCGACCGTCACCGTCCCACGCTTGAATTGGACATTCCGCGCTTTCTACGGGCACTACTATCAGGCGCCGCCCATCGAAACCGTCTCCGGCCCGCTCATCTCACAATGCCAGCCGCCTGATTGCGGCTTCGTTCCGCTGTTTGGCGAGCGCGACGAAGAACATCAGTTCGGGGTCACCATTCCTTACCGCGGATGGGTCCTCGACGCCGACAACTTCCGTACCAACGTGGTGAATTTCCTCGATCACAACAACATTGGCGCTTCCAACATCTTCTTCCCGCTCACCGTTGCTCAGGCAGTCATTCGCGGCTGGGAGCTTACCCTCCGCTCCCCGCGCTTCGCCCATCGCGGACAACTCCATCTCGCCTATTCCAATCAAATTGGCGAAGGCGCCGGCACCATCACCGGCGGCCTCACCGATTTTTCCTATTCTCCCGAACTCAGCCCGCTCGATCACGATCAGCGCAACACCCTCAACGTCGGCGGCGACGTCAGCCTTCCCTGGCGCAGCTATGCTTCCACTAATGTTTATTACGGCTCCGGATTCAGCAACGCTTTTCCCGGCGAACCATATCCGGGCGACTACCTGCCCCGACACACCACCTTCGATCTGTCGCTCGGCAAGGATTTCGGGGAACGGGTTTCCGCCTCGCTCAACGCACTGAACGTCGCCAACCGCCGCGTCGAATACGACAACAGCCTCACCTTCGGGGGATATCATTGGAACAACCCTCGTGAAATTTACCTCGAGTTGCGCTACCGCTTTCACTACTAGTGCCTGAGGATTAGGCCGGGAAGGGCACGGCTTATAGCCGTGCCGATAAAGCCGACGAAACGACCACGCGCTTCAGCGCCAGAGGAGAGACAAACTTCAAACTACTATGACACTACGACAAACAACCGTCCCTGTCCTATTCATCGCCCTCCTCCTGTGCGCTTGCAACCGCACCCCACAATCCACGGCCAAACGCTATCCCTTCACCGGCCGCGTAACGTCCATCGACAAACCCTCCAAGTCTCTTGTCATCGACGGCGACGACGTCCCCGGCTTCATGTCCGCCATGACCATGTCTTATCCCTTGAAAGACACTACCATCCTCGATAAAGTCGTTACCGGCGATCAGATCAAAGCCGAAGTCGTGGTCGACGGCGAGAAATATTGGCTGGAAAACCTCACCATCACCCAACACTCGACCACTCCTCCGCCCAAGCCCACCGCGACACTGCACATTCCTGCTCCCGGCGACCAGGTCCCGAATTTCCGATTAATCAACCAGGACGGCAAACCCATTTCCCTCAATCAATACCGTGGCAAGACGCTCATCCTTACTTTCATCTACACCCGCTGTCCTTTCCCCGATTTTTGCCCGCGTGTAAGTCACGAATTCGCCGGCCTCGACCGCCAGTTGCACAACGACACCGCGCTCTACAATAAGACCCATCTGCTAAGCATCAGTTTCGACCCCGCTCACGACACTCCCAAGGTCCTCCGCGATTATGGCTTTTCCTGCGCAGGCACCAAACGACCGGCAATCTTCAGTCACTGGGAATTCGCCGTCACCCCAGCCAAAGACCTGCCCGAAATCGCCAACTTTTTTGGACTCGAGTACAACCAGGACGGCGCTCTCCTCACTCACTCCCTGAGTACAGCAGTGATTGGCCCCGACGGCCGCATCGTCAAATGGTATTTCGGCAGTGACTGGCAAGCCGCGGACCTCCTGAAAGATGCTACTGACGCCGTCCACGCCGCCAGCTAAACTGGATCGCGGAGGAAATTCATGAAGTATGTTCTGATCGTTCTGGCGGCCCTGGGAATCATCGCCTCCAGTCTCGCCCTGCGTGAGCACTACCGCACTTATGGAGACGCACCCTGCGACATCAACGAGAAATGGGACTGCGGCATCGTGAATCACAGCCCCTTCGCAGTTTTCTTCGGCATTCCGGTCGCCGACATCGGCATCGCCGGATATCTATTGTTAGGGGTCTTGGCCTTCAAGCGCTTCTATCGCCTGCTGTTCGCGGCCGCGCTGATCGCGCTAAGTTTTTCGTTGTATCTGGCTCACATTGAAGCCAGCATTCTAGGTGTCTGGTGCATTTATTGCGCTATTTCTTTGGGATTGATCTCGTTGATGACTCTTCTATCTCTGGGGACGGTCATCGTGCAATCGGTACGGAGAACGGCAACTTAGATCCCCGGGGTCATCCCGAAGACCCGGCGCAGTTCAGCCGGGCGAGGGATCTCGCGCGCATCTGACATACCTTTCCGTACTTTGCGCAGTTTTTCTTGCGCGCTTTGCGGTCAAAAGCTCTGTTCCGCCCTAAAATTAACATTGCTTTAACAATTCCAAATCGTTACAACCTTTAACATTTGACAATGCCACAAGAGCCCCTCGCCATTGAAGATCTTCTCGGCGCAAAAACCGGACAGCGCATCCTCCGTCTGACCGGCCCCATCATCATCAATAACTTGTTCGACTTACAAGCCAGAATGCGGGCGAACAAGACTCAAATTTTAATTCTGGATTTCACCGGCGTTCCCTATATTGATTCCGCAGGTGTCGGTGCATTGGTGGGTGCCTACATCACCCATCAGCGCGATGGACGAAAGTTGTTCCTGGCAGGCGCGAGCCAACGCATCCACAACACGCTTATGGTCACGCATGTGGAACAGTTCTTCCAGTTTTTCCCGACCCTCAGCGATGCCGAGCAAGCGGTGCCCGAAGCCCTGGCATGGATGAAGCCACCTACGCCGTAAGCGGCTCGGAGTTGAGAGACCTTTCTTTGGTGGGGGCTTCCCATCTCTGACCACGATTGCTTTCCCCGGGTTTGACTGCCCCACCCATCCATCCTAAGATGAACGCCTCCCAAAATGATCGGCCAAACCATCTCGCATTACCGCATCACCGGCCAACTCGGCAGCGGCGGCATGGGTGTGGTCTACGAAGCTCAGGACCTCACCCTCGGCCGCAAGGTTGCCCTCAAGTTTCTACCACCAGACCTGGCCCGCGACTCCGCCGCCCTCGACCGTTTCCTGCTCGAAGCCCGTGCAGCTTCGGCCCTGAACCATCCGAACATCTGCACCATCTACGCCGTCGAACAGGACGCCGGCCAGTCCTTCATTTCCATGGAGTTGCTCGAAGGACAAAGCCTGGGCGACAAACTCACCGGCGGCGCTGTGCCGCTCGATCGCTTGCTCGACATCACCATCCAGCTCGCCGACGCCCTCGACGCCGCTCATGCCAAAGGCATCGTTCACCGTGACATTAAGCCCGCGAACATTTTCATCACGCAGCGAAACCAGGTGAAGGTCCTCGATTTCGGTCTGGCCAAGCTCACCCGCATCGCCGAGATGGAAACTATTGGTGCGACTCAGGACAGCCCACATCTCACCAGCCCCGGCGCGACGGTCGGCACCATCGCCTACATGTCCCCCGAACAGGCGCGCGGCGAAGAAATTGACACCCGCTCCGATCTGTTCTCGCTCGGCACCGTCATTTATCAGATGGCCACCGGCCGCTTACCCTTCGCCGGCAACACTTCCGCCGTAATCTTCCACGCGATTCTGGCCAACGATCCCGTTTCCGTCATTCAGCTCAATCCCGACCTGCCGCCCAAACTCCAGGAGGCCGTCGCCAAGCTCCTGGAAAAAGATCGCGACCTGCGCTATCAATCCGCCGCCGATCTACGTGGCGACCTCCGGCGCCTCAAACGCGATACCGAATCCGGACGCAAGTCGTCGCCCTCGGTTTCGGCGCAATCGGCTGCCACCGTCTCTGTTCCCGCAGTCCCGTCCGCACCGCGGTCCGGCAGCTCCTCCGTCGTCGCTGCTGCCAGCCAACATAAATTGGGATTAGGTGTGACGGCCCTGCTCGCCTTGATCGTCATCGCCGCCGCAGGCTATGGCGTTTACTCATTTTTCTTCCGCACTCGTGCTGTTGCCTTCCAGAACGTCTCCATCACCAAGGTCACCGAAACCGGCAAAGCCGCTAGCGCAGCCATTTCCTCAGATGGCAAGTATCTGCTTAACGTGGTGAACGACAACGGCCAGGAAAGCCTCTGGCTGCGTAACATTCCCACCAACAGCGATACTCAAGTGATCCCACCCGCGCAAGTTCATTACACCGGCCTGCGGTTTTCGTCAGATGGCAACTATCTCTATTTCATCCGCAGCGAAGCCGCCAACCAGGGATTGGAATATCTCTACCGCGCGCCCATGCTGGGAGGCACGCCCCAGAAGCTGGCCACCGACATCGATTCCAACATCACCTTTTCTCCCGACGGCCGCCAATTCGCCTTCCTCCGCTACAACGATCCTGACCCCGGCAAGTACCGCCTCATCATCCAGCCAACCGGCGGTGGCGACGAAAAGACGCTAGCCAGCGGCCCTCTGACTCAATGCCTGTTCGGACTCAGCTGGTCTCCCGATGGCAAGGTCATCGTGTGTGGGGTTCTTCAGCCCGATGGAGCCCTGAGCGGCCTCGTCGCAACCGACGCCAGCACCGGCCAGCAGAAAGTCTTCTTCCACACCGACAGCATCTTAGCCGACATCACCTGGCTGCCTGACGGCAAGGGTTTGCTGGTCCTGGACCGTGACCGGACTTCCAACTACAACCGCCATCAGATCGGATATGTTTCTTATCCCGAAGGCAAATACCGCTCCATCACTCGCGACATCAACGATTATTCCGCCCTCAGCCTGTCCTCCGACGGCCACATTCTGGCCACCGTGCTGAATGAGAGCCACTGGAATCTTTTCGTCATGCCGTCCGCATCCACCAATCCCGGCGACGCCAAACAAATTACTTCCGGCAAGCCAGTCAGCGAGTTCAGTTGGACCCCCGACGGCAAACTGGTCATCGCCGAAGAAACCTCTCTCAGTTCGGTTGATCCTGATTCCGGCGCCAAGGCAAACCTGTCGGTGGACGAGCACAGCGTCGCCGTCCAGCCTTCAGCCTGCGCCAACGGCCGCTACATCGTCTTTGTCACCGCTGGCTTCTCCGGCAAACGAACTCAGATCATCGCCCGCATCGACGCCGCTGGCGGGAATCTGAAGGCTGTGACCGACGGAAAAGTCGACGAAGACCCAGTCTGCTCCCCCGATGGTCGCTGGGTTTATTACCGGGACATCGCCAACAACGGCCAGCTCATGCGCGTCCCTGTCGAAGGCGGCACGCCGGAGAAATTTTCCGACAAACCAGTAGCCGCACACTTCGGCCTTTCCCCGGACGGAAAGTTTCTGGCGTTCATTACTTTCCAGCATGTCGGAGAGCATGAGTTCCAGTTGATTCTCTTGCCCACGGATCCCACCCAACCGGCCAAGACCCTCGCATTCCAACATCCCTCGGTGGGGAACATACAGTTCAGCCACGATGGCAAAGCTCTCGTCTATCCCATCCGCGATCACGACGTTGACAATCTCTGGTCGCAGCCTCTCGACGGCTCCCCCGGAAAGCAACTCACCAACTTCACCTCCGAACACATCGGAGACAGTTTCGGCTGGTCCCTCGACGGCAGCAAGCTGGCCGTCATCCGCGGCCACACCGACTCTGACGTAGTCCTAATCCGCGACTCCCAGCAATAACTGTCATCCTGAGCGCCAAGTACCCTGTCATCCTGAGCGCAGCAGAGGTTCACAAAGTGAACCTCTGCGGAGTCGAAGGACCCCTACCGTTCCACCACTCCGTCCCTCTATGTTTTCCCGACCCCAAAAACAAAAGGCGGCCCTTTCAGGCCGCCTTCGTTGCGAACATTTTGTGTCAGTGGTTTAAACCGCCTTCACATTTTCCGCCTGCCACCCTTTCGGGCCTTTGACCACATCGAACTCCACTTGTTGTCCTTCTTGCAGGCTGCGGAACCCTCCCGCTTGGATGGCGGAGAAATGTACGAATACATCCTCGCCGTTTTGGCGGCTGATAAATCCATAGCCCTTGGCGTCGTTAAACCACTTCACTGTTCCTTGTTCTGCCATGATGTTGCTGTTCCTTTTTTGTTGTGAGGTAGCGCTGAGTCACTTGCGGCGCTTCGCAGGCAGGTCATTCTGGAAACTGCAAAAAGCCGCAAATTCTCAAATGCATCCAGATTCTACCCGAAACCCAATCCCCCAAACCATGATTATTTCCGCCCGATTCAGGCGTCCGTCGTGGCTCCTAACCATCGCATTATCAGCACTTTCCCTTGTCATGCTGAGCGCAGCAGAGGTTCACAAAGTGAACCTCCGCGGAGTCGAAGGACCCCTACCGCACCCCAGATCTCACCCGCCGCAAGCTTCCCCATCCCCTTGTCATTCCGAACCGTCGCGAATGCGAAGGGAGGAATCTGCTGGTCGGGCCTTGTGAATGCAAAGCCGGGAAGCGCCCGACTTCAGTCGGGCCGTTAAGGAATTGCCTAGACCACGCGCTTTAGCGCCCGAGGCTCGCGACACTCACCGCGCAACCAACTCCCGCCCCGCCGCCACCGCCCCAACTCGCTCCAACGCCGCGGCCCGCGAAGGCTCCGCCAACTCCCCGCCCGGCCTCTGGTTCTCGGCATGAATAAAAGTCACATCCGATATCCCGATAAATCCCAGCATATGCCGTAGATAAGGTTCCTGAAAATCAATCTTCGCTCTCTCTGACCCGGCTGCATAAGATCCCGCGCGCGAAGTAATGACCACCGCCTTCTTCCCGGTCAGCAATCCCTTGGGCCCGTTAGGCCCGTAGCCAAACGTCTTGCCGACACGCACCACTTGATCGATCCACGCTTTGAGCGGCCACGAAATGGTGAAGTTGTACATCGGTGCGCCAATCACCACGATGTCGGCCGACGCAAGTTCCGCAATCAAAGTTTCGGAATCTGCAAGGAGCTCTCGTTGTGCCGCCGTGAGTTTTGTAGGATCACTGTGGATCGCCTGGGTCCACTCATCCGTGACCATGGTCGGCTGCGTCGTCTTGGCCAGATCCCGCTCCACCACTTGCCCCTCAGGATGTTCTTTTTTCCATGCCTCAACAAAGCTATTCGTGAGCGACCGCGAAACCGAACTATTTCGTGCGCTGGAATCAATGCGAAGTAATTTCATAAGAGCGTCTCCTAATCCACCTGATCAGATGGTTGATCGAACTATATGGTTACTTTAAATAACTACTTGTAATTGTAAAGTAGGAACTTTAAAGTAACCAAGTTCCTGTGGAGCAAAGGGCTTCATGAGGGAGGCTCCATACCGAAAGAGCTTCGTATCAGGGCACGGCTTCCAGCCGTGCCATAAGGATCTTCGATTTTCGATCACGCGCTTCAGCGCCTGTTAGTTTGGGTAGTGGTGCCATTTGATAGGTGACACCAATACCTTAGTTTGCCCGAGAAAAGAGAAACGCCGATGCCACGCGCCGCCAGAAAACCACCCACCCCTTGTCCATCGGCAAAATTGTCTTCACCATGCGCCGTTCACGGCTTGCTAGAACTGCTCACCCGCCCCTGGACCATGCACATTCTGTTGGCTTTAGGCACAAACGGCCCCACTCGCTTCGGAGTCTTACGCCGCAGTATTGAAGGAATCTCCTCGCGCGTCCTGACCGAACGGCTCCGTCTCCTCGAAGCAAAGGGATTCATCTTTCGCCACTACAAAGCCACCATCCCGCCCGAAGTCACCTACGGCATCACCAGCCGCATGAAAGACATCGAACGCGTCTTCGCCGAGTTAGATAAAGTCGCCGCGAAATGGCAGCAGGAAGATTCCCCAGCCAAGCGCAACTCTGCGTAATTTCCAAAAAGAGGACGGATTGGCTGGTGCTTTAGGTAAAGTAGCTCTTGGAAATCGACTTTTGGGGTGGCGCAGTCGCTTCAGCGCTGCGATTAAAGGCTGTGCTTTGTTAACGCGCCCCGCCGGGCGCCACCCTTCATCGATCAGTTGGAATTCGCCAACTATTGGAAGCCGAGAGCCCCCTGCCCGTCACCGCAACCACGATCGCTGCAACCGCAATCACCACTACTGCCCTCAGCCAATCCGGCGGCTCCTGATCCGCCGGAAACGAAATCCTCGCGATGTCTTTACCGGGCATGATGCTCCAATGAATAACGATCGCCAGCAGAACGCTTCCCCGCGTATGCAGGAACATTACCGTCATTAAGATACTGAACGCGATCAAGCTTGCCGTGAACAAGGCTAACGTTGAAATGGGAGAGAAAAACGCGTTGATATGCCAGGCGGTCCCGACCAATCCTAAAATCACGCTGGCTACTAACGGCGACCACTTGCCCAGGAGTCGCGGCAGCAGGAAACCACGCCACCCAAGTTCCTCAGCCAGCGGTCCCTGAAACAGCCCGAAAACGAATATGTAAAACAGCCACCATTGGCGGAGCAGCTCCATCGGTCTGACCGGACCGACTTTGCCGTGCGCCACACCGTATACGACAGTAGCAACGACATGCACACCTAGGGCCAGCAAGAGAGCGTAGAGCCACCAGCCAACGGGAACTCGATAGAGCGCGCACCGATGAGCCAGATCTTTTACCCCGGAGCGTCCGCTTTCTATATAAGTGGCGACTACGCCGCCCACGCTGCAGAAAGCCGCGCCGACCATGAAAGCAAGTGGCGGGCCTTCGGTCAAGACGACGTGCCTCATTCTCAGGCTGATCCACGTGGCCCACGGAATGCCGAAAGCGATCAGGAAGAAGACAACCATCGAAGCCCTGCGTCGCCCCAGATTCGTTTCCGGACCTTCGTCCGCCGCGCCTTGTGTCTTGATCCGCCTGGCCATGTTCTTGAGGATGGTTATGTTCCCTTTGGGAAGAACGGCCCTGATTTCAATCCTTGCGACAGCTTTTTGAGTGGCGCAGTCGCGTCAGCGCAGCGATAGGAAGATCTTTCACAGACTCCGCACTTTAGCGCCCAAGGGAGCCAATAACCACAAAAAGCAGCGTCGCCGCCAACGCCCCGGCAATTTGCGCAGCCATAAAGCCCGGCACATCCCTAGGCCGGATGCCACTAAAACTATCCGTCAAGCACCGCGCCAACGTCACCGCCGGATTCGCAAAAGAAGTCGAAGCCGTGAACCAATAAGCCGCCGTGATGTAACCAGCAACTGCAAACGCTACAAACTTTCCTCTCACGCAACCCCAAATTACACACAGCAGACCGAAGGTCGCCACAAACTCACTCACCAGCTGAGGGAATCCAGACCGCGCATGGTGCGACAACGAAACCATGGGTTCGCCAAACATTGCATGCGCCACCAATGTCCCTAGCCCGCCTCCCACAAACTGCGCTCCAACGTATGGCAGCAACTCTCTCCATGGCATCCACCCGCTCACGCACGCCCCCAGCGTCACTGCGGGGTTCAGATGGGCCCCGGAGATAGGCCCGAAAGCCAGAATCAAAGCCAACAACGCCGCGCCGGTTGCGATCGTGTTCGCCAAAAGAGCCAGGCCGACGTTCCCCCCGAACAATCGCTCCGCCATAATGCCCGAGCCGACCACGGCTGCCACCAGGAAACAGGTGCCCAACCCTTCCGCCACCACGCGCTTACTGAGAGCCGTCTCCATTTTTTATTTCTTGGGCCCTGAGGTGGCCGCAAATTCCTCTTCGATCCTATGTCGGATCTGTTCCCGAATGTCCCGAAAGGCCCCAAGTTTTTCTTCGTGGCTCCCAGTCACGGCCGCCGGATCATCCAGGCTCCAACTCAGGAATTTGTACGTCCCAGGAAAGATCGGACACGATTCCTTGGCCCGGTCACAAACCGTAATCACATACGCAATCGGCCGGCCCAGAAACTCGGTTACGTTCTTCGAACGCTGTCCTGTGATGTCAATTCCAACTTCCTTCATGGCCTCGATCGCCAGCGGATTCACTCCCACCGGCTTCGTCCCCGCGCTCAACACTTCAAACCGTTCCGCAGCCAGATGACGAAGCAACCCCTCCGCCATCTGACTTCGAGCCGAATTCCCCGTGCACAGAAACAGCACTGATGTTTTGTTCATCCATTCACCGCCATGCATGTTAGAAAAGCTTGCGGAATCGGGAAGGGACCTGACTTCAGTCGGGCCGCCAAAAACCCTCGAACGATTACACGCGCTTTAGCGCCAGAGGTAACTCAACCCGCCACAGGAACACAACAATCAGGCCCGCAACAAGCCGCGGCCTTTTCCGGCAAATTATCCTCCAGCACCACAAAAACCTCCCACTCATTGCCATCCGGATCATGCACCCAGGTCTTGTCCTGCTTGGCATAGCAACACTCGGTCTGCATTTCATCCCGCGTGATCAACCCAGCCTGCGCCCACTTCTCACGCATCGCCAGGACGTCCGCAGTCGAGGAAACCTGGATCCCCATGTGCGATAACGCCCCCGCACCGCTGAATGGCACTTCGTTCAACGTGAAGTTGAGTGGCGGGTTCCTCACATCAAACTTGGCATAGCCGGTTCGAATCTTTGAGGGCTCAATGCCAAACAGCTTCCGATAAAAATCCAAACTTTGATCAACACTGCGAACGTTAATGGCGAGATGCGCCTTCAATGCTTCCATAAGCTCTCCTCACATTCGCATAAGCGAATACATTAGCAGGGTACCCCTGCCTAACACATCTGTCAAGACGAATATATTTCTGCTATGCTGGAGATATGCGGGCGCAAAAGAAGGGAAACAAGAAAAAGCAAGCCGGACTGGACAGCCTATTCCGTGCCTTGGCCGACCCCACCCGCCTCCGCCTCATTAACCTGATCGCCCGCCAGGAAATCTGTGTCTGCTATTTTGTAGAGGTTCTAAACTCCCCTCAACCCAAAATCTCCCGCCATCTCGCCTACCTTCGCCGCGCTGGAGTGGTCGCAGCCCGCCGCGAGGGCAAATGGATGCACTATCGCCTTGTCATTCCCACTGATTCCCACGCCGCGGCCATTCTCAAAACCACCATCGACTCCCTGCGCCAGGACAAAGCAATGCAGCGCGATTTCCAACGCCTCCATCAATCCTGCTGCGGCCCCCAAAGCCTGGTCCACCTGATCGGTGCCCCACTCCCCCAAACACCCTGACCGAAATCGCAAATCTTCAATCTAAAATCTGCAATCGACAATCTACAATCAAGTCCCATGGATTCCACACGCGTCCTCGACTTGCTCGGGCCGTTCTTGACGGTCTCCGCCAATCGGGGCGCCAACGACCAACGGCCAACAGCCAACGACGCCTTATCGCCCCTCCAGCTGCGAAAAATATCGACGTACATCGATCTACTCCTCCGCTGGAACTCTCGCATCAATCTCACCGCCATCCGCCAACCCGACGAGATCGTAACCCGCCACTTCGGCGAATCCCTATTCGCCGCCCGCCACCTGTTCCGAGATGGTCTAGCCAACGACCAACGACCAACGACCAACGACGCAATCGATATCGGCTCCGGCGCCGGCTTCCCCGGACTACCCATCAAGATCTGGGCGCCCCACCTCCACCTCACCCTGATCGAATCGAATCACAAGAAAGCAACCTTCCTCCGCGAAGTCATCCGCACCATGGCCCTAACGAACGTCGACGTATTCGCCGGCCGCGCCGAGGACTTTACGACCCCGGCAGAAGTCGTCACCCTCCGCGCCGTCGAGCGCTTCGAAACCATCCTCCCCGTCGCAGCCAACCTGGTCGCCCCCGGAGGCCGCCTGGCACTTCTGATCGGCGATGCTCAGGCTGCCGCCGCCGGTTCGCTGACCCCAAATTTCCATTGGGCCGACCCTCTTCGGGTCCCCCAGACCGCCGCCAGCACCCTCCTGGTCGGGACAAACCAGCCGTCCTGAATCACCCTGATCACGTCTCAAGACAGTAAACCGTGGAACAAAGCTCTCCTGTCTCAACCCCTCCGGCCTGTTTACGTAACCAACGAGTCCCAAAGTGGGAAACTTCGCCGCGTTGGCCCATCGAAAGCGTCCGTCCTGCAATAGTACCTAGATAGTAATAAGTGGAGCATAAGTGACGAAATGTGCTTAGTTCAAGACACCATGTGCCATCTATTAACCTATTTACAGAAGCTAAGTGGGAAGGTTTACAAATCATGGTGCACTGTTGATTCGTCCCACCCACCAAATCCCCAGGCTAACTTCGTCATAATGTTCCACGTGGAACATATCCACGTTTTGCACAAATGTTCCACGTGGAACACTTTGTCGGTTTCCTACAAATTTGAGTTATGTTCCACGTGGAACACTTCGCGTCTGGTTTTATCCAACCTGGGGAGCGAATCGTTCGACTGTTCCACGTGGAACACTTCTGCGAAAATCAACTCTGTGGAAAGCTCAGCTCAAATTGAACCCAATGCACTTCTGATTCAACCGAATGCACGATTTCGATGGCTGCACTGAAATCCGGCATTGCGCTCGTCATTCATTCGGCCTATTCTGCAATCATCTCTGGGTTCTTCCGAAAACTAAATGGGACGCGTAATCGCGATAGCCAACCAGAAGGGCGGCGTGGGTAAGACCACGACTGCCATCAACCTGGCCGCGTCGTTTGCTGCGGCTGAGGTCAATACCCTACTCATCGACTGCGATCCGCAGTCCAATGCCTCGAGCGGTCTGGGACTGGTCAAGGATCCCGAGCGCATCAGCACATACCATCTACTCATGGGCGCAGCCAGCGCCGAAGAAGCCATCCAGCCCACTGAGCTCGAGCAGTTATGGATCATCCCCGCGCACAAGAACCTGATCGGCGCAAACATTGAGCTGGTGGATGGGGAGCGCAGAGAGTACCGGCTGAAAGATGCGATTGCATCTTTGCGGGAGCGCTTTCAGTTTATTGTCCTCGACTGTCCACCGGCGCTTGATCTGCTTACGTTGAATGCATTGGTCGCTGCGGATTCTGTTTTGATCACTATGCAGGCGGAATACTTTGCGCTGGAAGGAATCTCGGAACTGCTCGACACCATCGAGCGGATCCGGGCGGTCCTGAATCCACAGCTTGCGATCGAGGGCGTGGTGCTGACCATGTTTGACGAGCGCACCAACCTGGCGCAGCAGGTCACGGCGGAGTTGAAAAGATATTTTGGAGAGAAGCTTTGCGAGACGACGATCCCGCGGAACATTCGTTTGGCCGAGGCGCCCAGTCATGGCAAGCCTGCGTTGTTATATGACGTGCGGTCGCGCGGGGCGGAGAGTTACATAAGGCTGGCGAAGGAGATCATCTCGCATCATTTGCCGGTGGTGGGTGCGGGCGAGGAAATGGATAAGTCTGCGTGATATATCGATGAACGTCTATTTATAGATCGATGCTTGTCGATGTATAAAGGCGACAGGGTATAGGGGTCCTTCGACTCCGCATAATCGTTCGCTTCGCGAATGATTATGCTGCGCTCAGGATGACATGGGTGAGAGAGTTGTGGAGAAATTTATGACGACATCAGCGGAAAAGGTTGCGGTGGGGGCTGGCGAAGCGACTGTGGTGGAAAAACCTGCCGAGAAAGTAATCGATAAACGAAAAGCCCTGGGACGCGGGCTGGAATCGTTGCTAGGCGGAGGACTGAGAGCGGTTGCCGGAGCGTCCCCGACAGCTACGAATTCGCCGGCGATCGCGGGCGAAGCGGTCACGCCACATTCGGGAGTGATTGCCGAGATCCAGGCGCAGGCGGCGCGTGGCGAATCGGTGCAGCAGATTCCGCTGGACTTGATCGACAAGAACCCTTACCAGACGCGGCTTTTTTTCGACGAAGACGCGCTGATCGACCTGGCGCATTCGATTGCGGCGACCGGGCTGGCGCAGCCGATTCTGGTGCGTCCGGGAGAAAACGGGCGCTATGTCCTGATCCTGGGAGAACGGCGCTGCCGGGCTTCGAAGCTCGCCCGCAAAGAGACGATTCCGGCGATCGTGCGCACAATTTCCGATCAGCAAGCCGCGGAAATGACCGTGGTGGAAAATCTCCAACGCCAGGACCTGAACTGCATGGAGCAGGCAGCGGCGTTTGGCAAGTTGAGCCGGGATTTCGGGCTGACGCAAAACCAAATTGGGGACCGCGTGGGAGTTTCGCGGGAATCGGTTGCCAACTACATGCGGTTGCTGAAGCTGCCGGGAACGGTGATGCAGTATCTGCAAGAAGGACAATTGGATTTCAGCACAGCCCGGGTGCTGTTGCGTCTGGAAGACAACGATTTGATCGCCAAGTACGCCGAGATGGCGGTGAACAAGCAGATGTCGCGGTTGCAGCTGGAAGACCTGGTGCAGGACATCAATATCAAGCTGATGCAACTGCCCCAGGAAAACCAGCCGTCGCGGGCGCGCTGGGTGGATCCCAACGTCCGCGCGGCGCAAACCCAATTGGAGCGGGTGCTGGGACTGCGGGTACGCATCCGCGACCGCAAGGGAAAAGGGAAGATTGTCATTGAGTATTCGACGGTGGATGACTACGAGCGGGTGGTGGGAATGCTGAAGGGGAAGGGGTAAAAGAGCGTCGTTGGTCGTTCGTCCTTGGTCGTTGGCTTGATTCCCATGGTCTCGTCAGTGAGACGACAGGTTCAGTTTTCTTTGGCGCTGGCAGAAAGCAGATTCCTCGGGGCCTGCTGCCCTTCGGAATGACAAGATTGATGGGCAAACATTGGGCGGCTGCGGCCGCCTTTTTTATTGGGATTGCGGAATTCAGATTGATAGGAATCTGGGTAGTAATCTGTGGGATGGGTGGCAGGGATTTGTAGCGGTTTTGGCTGGGGTAGGACGATTTCTCGAATGGAAGTGGGACAGGATGATGTGTTTTGTGACTCTGCGTGCCTCCCGTGCGGGAGCGTTATCGCCAAACGGTGCTGAACGCCGGGCTGAAGCCGCGGCTCTACCACGGTGGTGCCGGCGGCGGTTTGACGCAAGGTCGCTCCGCTTCGCCCGGAATGACAAGGCGGGTCGGGAGAATTGCGGTGGTGCCCCATGCGGGTGCGTGAATTCTGTTTTACCTTACCCAGGGCTTACGCCCTGGGCTAATGTATGCCGCCCCTCCGGGGCTGACGATTTCCCTTTGTGCCAGCCACTTAACCATAGTTTACGATTTCGTGTATACTTCCGCTAATACCTCAGTGACTTGTGACCACGTGTAAACCTTCGAACTATGGCCGACGGGATCGAAACGAAAGAGCTGGGCGGGCGTGATCCGGTGACGTGCCCTAGCCGGGCTGAGATTCATAACCGCCTGCCGATGCCGCGATCTTCCACTGCGGGGACCCGGGCATGAGCGAAAGCCTGGACACCCGGGCCGGTAGGGCGGCCCGCATTGCATCCGAAGGCGAAGCCGTCATCATTACCCACGAAGACGTGGACCGGGCGCATGACCGCGTCCGGGTGTCGGCGGCGCGCGCCCAGCGCGGTTTTTGGTCGAGAACGCGATTGCTCTGGCTGCTGGTTGGGCCCGGGGTTCTGGTCATGCTGGGAGAGAACGACGGGCCCAGCATGCTTTCCTACGCGGCTACCGGCGCAAAGTTTGGCATCGGGTTCTTCATCCCGTTTGTGGTTCTCACCTTCTGCATGGCGATTGTCGTACAGGAGATGACCGTGCGTCTGGGCGCCGCCACCCATCGCGGACACGCCGAATTGATCTTCGAACGTTTCGGGCCCTTCTGGGGATGGTTCTCCATGATCGACCTCGGCGTTGGAAACTTCCTCACTTTGATCACCGAGTTCATCGCCATCCGCGCCGGCCTGGGTTTCTTCGGAGTGCCTCCCTGGATGGCCATCCTGATTGCGCTGGTCATCTTGTATGGCGCGCTGATGAGTCATCGTTATTGGACCTGGGAACGGATCACGCTCGCCGCCGCCGCGTTCAACCTGGTGTTCATTCCGGTCGCGCTCATGACTCATCCCAGTTGGCATGCGGTTGGTCATTCGTTGATCACCTGGAACCCGCTGCCCGGCTTCAATAAAGACACTCTGCTGATCGTGCTTGCTGACATCGGAGCTACCGTCACGCCCTGGATGCTTTTCTTTCAGCAGAGCGCCACCGTCGACAAGGGGATGACCACCAAAGATATCCGCTTTGGCCGCATCGATACCGTGCTGGGCGCGGCGTTGGCCACCGCCGCGGCCGTCGCCACCATCCTGGCAACGGCCCCGTTGTTCGCCCATCAGATGACCGCCGACAATTTCCAGGCCGCGGAATTCGCTCAGGCATTGCAGCCGCTGATCGGACGGTTCGGCGCGTCTCTCTTCGCACTCGGCATGGTCGAGGCCGGCATCGTGGCGTCGATTACGATTTCCGCTTCGTCGGCGTACGCCTTCGGAGAAGTCACCCACAAGCCGCACAGCCTGAACCTGCCCATGGGAGAAGGCAAATCGTTTTACGCCGTGCTGACGCTGTGCGCGATGGCGGCAGCGGCGATCGTTTTGATCCCCGGGCTGCCGCTGGTATATGTCGTCCTCCTCGTCAACGTGGTCGCGGTGCTGGCCATGCCACCCGCGCTGGTGTTCTTGTTCATGCTGGTGAATGACAAGGAAATCATGGGCGGGCTGGTGAGTCCGCTGTGGGCAAATATACTTGCCACTACTGTGGTTTTGATATTGACCGCTGCGGGCGTGCTTTTTGGAACCAGCATCATTGCCCCCGGCATCTTCGCAGCCTTGGGTGGGAAGTAGAGCAAGCTTATGGTGAAAAAAGAACAAGAGACAGTTTTTTCCAGCGCGGACCAGAATTTGGTCTGGTCGTCGCTGGAGCATGATCAGTTGGTGCGGGCGAAGAAGCATCCCATCCCGCGGCGGCACCTCAAAGGCCCGCCAGCTCGTGCTGGTCTGGGCGCTTCGCATCTACCTGCTGTTCATGATGGCAGTCGTGATCGACCAGGTGTGGACGGCAGCGCATTAGCTTTCTGAAGGTAGTGTTCCACATGCACTCTAGCGCCGCTTTTTCCAGTATCCGGGACTTCGCTTGTTGTGGGCCACGGCTACGATGCTCAATGCGTCGGAGTCATTCAGGTAAATTATGGAAAACGGGAAGCGTTGAAGCACGAACCGCCGGGTGCTGTATAAATACTTGGGCCAGCGTTGGGGTGTCTGGGAAAATACGCTGGATCGCATCCGACACCATCTTGCGGAATTCTGATCCTAGGCTTGGACTTCGGCTGCGGTACCACCCGATGGCTCCCCTGAAATCTTCTGCCGCTTCAGGGTGAAATCGGAACCGCTTACTATTCATCCGGGAACTCTTTAGCCAGCTTACGGAGCACTTCGTCACCCGGAATCATTTTGACCTTGCCGGAATGGATATCATCCACCCGGCCCTTGATTTCCTGCGCCCATGCCCCCTCGACTCCTTCTTCTGCTGGGCCTTCATCGAGGCTTTCGATCAAGCGATCGATCAACAAGCCGCGCTCTCGAGTGGAAAGCGTGAGCGCTTTCTCGAGCACCTCGGAAACTTGTGGCGTCATTTGTGCCATGACCACCTCGTCTGCCCATTCTATCGCATGGCCGGTGGGTTCCCGCTTCTCGCAAAAACGGCGAGAAATGGGGCATCCGGTTTAAGGCTTCTGTCCCGGACGATCCTTTTGGAGAGATCGTCTCCCGAGCGATCAATCTTAATATTCAGGATGCCGATGCCCCCTTTCCACGGGCCAACCTCGACCTCATATTGTTTCGCCAGGACGCGGCTGATTTGGGAGATGTGGGTCAGGTCATGCACCGTCCAGGTGGCCAGCAGTTGCCCGAGCGTGACGCGGCCGATCGCGGGATGAATGCCGGTGCGGGAAAAATCCTTAGGTGTTAAATGCAAGCCGCGCAGGGCATCGAGACCCTGTGTGCGCAGTTCCTGAAAACGATCGAGCAGACGATCCAGTGGCTGCGTTTTATCTTCTTTAAACTGCGCCAACCGGTCGAAGGGATCAAAACTGCGGCTCTCGCCATGTTCGAGAATGATGCGGGCTCGGGGCATCCAATCCGTAAGTTCGCCGTGGATGAGGTGTCCCACAACGTCGTAACAACTCCATGTATTCCCGCCTTCGGTCGCGCGCACCCATGGCTCCGGCAGCCCGCGGAGCATCTGATTGACCGTCCCCGGCCCGCGTTCCAGAATTTGTATGGCTTCGGAAAGGTGGAGTTGCATGGGGTTCCTCCAGGTGGAATGTGTTCAGGGCAGGCTGAAATTTCTCCAATTATACCTAGAAGTGTCATCCTGAGTTTGCGAAGGATCTTGCGTGTAGCGGGCCAACGCTCGCGGGCGGCAATTGTGCTGGTTTCGCGCGAGATCCCTCGCCCGGCTGAACTGCGCCGGATCTTCGGGATGACACTTAAGAGATATGTTTCAAGCGAAACTACGGAGCAGCGTGCGCCCCTTCTCGCGGACTTCGCCCCAGGAAGTAGTCTTCACCTTGCCGGATCGAACATCTTCGAGACGACGAACGATTTCTTCCTGCCACGCCGCTTCCGCATTTTCATCGACGGTGTCGTCCAAACTATCGATCAAACAGCCAGCCAGATCCGCGCGTTCTTTGTCGGGAAGGGCAAGGGCTTTCTTGAGCAGCTCTTGAGTTCCCCGCGTCATGCAAATATTGTATCCCTCGAAAGACACTTCGGATTGAGGTGGTACCGGTGGATGAAAAACTCCTTCCTGTTACAAAAACAGAACAAAAGCGTCTGGCCATGGTCTGACGATGGCCTCCGTTGTATTATTTGCGGTATTTTATGCAGCTGAGGGGGCCGCATATGAGGGGCTGCGTACGAAAAGGAGAGTTGTATGAACAGACGCGGTCTTCTCAAGAACATGGTCTTCGGTGTTGCTGGCTCTTTCATTCCAATAGCCTTGCGGGCGGAAGAGAACTGCGGACAACTAACCCCCTGGATTAGCAGATGTACGGCAGGCATCCCATCAGGCAGGCTTGATGGAGTTCAAGCTTATCAACAAATGCCGGAGTGGTGCTGGGCTGCCTGTATCCAGATGGTTTTCGCTTATTGGGGCCATTCAGTCGATCAGAAAAGAATAGTTAAGGAGACCTGGGGATCGATTGTGAATATGCCCGGGCAACCGCAGCAGATTCTGGAGGACCTGAACCGCAAGTGGAAAGATGACGACGGGGAAGAATTCACCTCTCAAGCTGACTCCTTGACGGTGAACGCAACCACGGCCGTGCTTGATTTGCGCAGGGATCGCCCCCTGATTGTGGGAGCTCTCGGTCACGCAACGGTGCTGACCGCCCTGACCTCCGACATAAACACGACCAACGGGGCATGGAACGTGGTCGCAGCGACGGTCAGGGATCCGTGGCCCGCCAACGGCGGGAAGAGGATATTGACCCCGCAGGAGTGGTACAACATCGGTTTTGCGGCGCGGGTGCTGATCAAATCAACGACCGACGATGATGACGACAACTAGTTCCTGGATCACGTTTTCTATAGGCGGGTACAACACAATGCTCTTTTGGAAGCCGGTCGCGCGATAGCATATCCGCAGAGACGAGCATCTGAGCTTGCCCGCCCTTTTCCCAAAGAAAGTGAAAAGAATGACGCAGCCCTCCGTTTGGCTTCACTGATACAATTCCGCCCAGAGGTACAAATGTGGCCGAAAAACATCCGTATATTTCCGGAAGTGGCGGCATCGCCGCAGCTATTAGTCAATTCCGAAATTCGTTCCCCACAAAAGTTAATGCCGAAACATTGAAGAAGCTCGGGATAGCGTCGAATAACGAAAGCTATCTCATTAATATTCTTCGATTTATTGGTGCGATTGATGAAGAGGGAAACAAGACCACAAAAGCTGCGGCCGCATTTTCGAAGCATAGTGATGAGGAGTTTCAAAAAGCGTTCGAGGAAATGGTCAAAGCGGCCTACCACGATCTTTTCTCACTTCACGCTGACAATGCTTGGAACCTCTCCGACGACAAACTCATATCATTCTTCCGTACATCTGACCAAACCAGTGATCTCATCGGCCGGAGGCAGACTGCAACCTTCCAAGTCCTTGCTAGCTTTGCAGGTCATGGAGATACGCCAGCGCCGACAAAACCTTCAATAAAAACCAAGGATACGAAGGCAAAGACTGCCAAGGTCAAGGAGTCGAAAATTGAAACATTCCCGACGGATAATGGCAAAGGAGGCGGAGGTAACGGGCAGCTCCGCAATGTCGGATTAACAGTGCGAATTGAAGTAAATTTACCGCCAGCTGCGGATCAAGAAACGTACGACCGGATTTTCCGAAGCATTCGGGAGAATCTGCTGAATGCCAAGTAGTATCGCGCAATTCGAGGCGATCGCCCGCGCACTAGCCAGGCTGCCAAGACTGGAACCTGCGACCCGACCTACCCCAGAAACCCACTCCTTGCATCCATTTGATACCCGGAACGTTCATCCTAGCTTGCCAGCCAAGGTAAAGGAATTGTATGACGACGGGCACTATCCGGAGGCGACATTTCTAGCTTTCAAGTACCTCGACAACAAAGTTCAGACCCATTCGGGCCTTCTGACCGAATCTGGCTTTAAGTTAATGATGGACGCATTCGACGAGGCGAAACCCAAACTACAACTAACGCCCCTAAAGACGACCAGCGAGATTGACGAACAGAAAGGATACAGATTCATCTTTGCGGGTGGAATGTGGGCGATTCGCAACCCGCGTGGCCACGATTACACAGTAGTGGATAATCCGGACATTTGCCTTGACCATTTGAGTTTTGTTTCCTTGCTTCTACGCAGACTTGAACAAGCCGGTTTCGTGTAGTGTCTTATGCACTGAAGTACGGTTTCGCAGCTCACCATTTAGTGCCAGACTCAAGGTCAGGTCCATATCCATCCAAAGAACACTCTTCCGGCTTCCGTGGTTCCCACTTTTCCCAAAAGCGGGGGAAAATGGGAGCACCCCCGGTGGGGCGATGTCTGCGAGATCAAAAGCTTGGCGCGGGTGAGGCGGACGTTTAAGGGCATGGCCGAGGGAGAACTTCTCGACATTCAACGTCAAAAGCCACGGACAAGAGTGTCCGCGCCACACGGTCCATGCCACACGGTCTCATGCCACATAGGCCCTCGCACTACGCAATCTGGCGCGGAACGACTAAACTATAGAGTTCTGCATCAACTATTTCAGGAAGGCAATCCTCTATGGACAGCTTTGGCAGCCGTTCGACTCTGCGGGTGGGCGGGCATGATTACGAAATTTACCGTCTGGACGCGCTCGACAAGCAAGGGGTTTCGACCAAACATTTGCCGTATTCGCTGCGCATTCTGCTGGAGAACCTGCTGCGCACCGAAGATGGCCGCAATGTGACGGAGAAAGACATCCACGCGCTGGCCGCGTGGGGCACGAAAGCGGCGGCAGGCCTGCCAGAAAAAGAAATTGCCTTCACCCCCAGCCGCGTGTTGTTGCAGGATTTTACCGGTGTGCCCGCGGTCGTCGATCTCGCGGCGATGCGTGACGCCATGCGGCAGCTTTCCGGCGATCCGTCGTTAATTAATCCACTGCAACCCGCGGAACTGGTGATTGATCACTCGGTGCAGGTGGACGAATTCGGCACCCCGCAAGCGTTTCAGCTCAATGCTGAACTCGAATTCATTCGCAATAAAGAACGCTACGCGTTTCTGCGCTGGGGGCAAACTGCCTTTCGCAATCTGGCCATCGTTCCGCCGGACACGGGGATTGTGCATCAGGTGAATCTGGAATATCTGGCGCGCGTGGTTTTTGTGCAGGAGGCGAACGGCAAGCGCGTGGCGTATCCCGACACGCTGGTGGGCACGGATTCGCACACCACCATGATTAACGGCCTGGGAGTTCTGGGATGGGGCGTGGGCGGCATTGAAGCCGAGGCGGCGATGCTGGGACAGCCAGTGTCCATGCTGATTCCGCAGGTGGTTGGAGTGAAGCTGACCGGAAGGCTGCGCGAGGGAGCGACAGCCACGGATTTGGTTTTGACCATCACCGAAATGCTGCGCAAGCATGGCGTGGTGGGAAAATTCGTGGAATATTTTGGGCCCGGATTGCAGGAGTTGCCGCTGGCCGACCGTGCGACGATTGGAAATATGTCTCCGGAATACGGCGCGACTTGCGGAATTTCCCCGGTCGATAAAGAAAGCCTCACTTATCTGCGGCTCACCGGACGCACCGAAGAGCAGATTGCGTTGGTCGAGGCTTACTGCCGCGAGCAGGGATTGTTCCACGACGAGAAGACTCCCGAGGCGACCTATTCGGAGTTGCTGGCGCTGGATCTTTCGACGGTGGAGTCAAGCTTGGCGGGGCCGAAGCGTCCGCAGGATCGGGTGCTGCTATCGCAAGCGGGAGAATCATTTCGGATGGCGCTGCCTTCGCTGATGAAGGCGCCATCCGCGGCGAAAACTGCGGTGCCGCTTGCAGTGGGATCTGGCAGTGCGTCTTCGGGTAGCGTGCCGAAGCAGGTGGATCGCTGGGAACAGGAAGGCGGCAATCCGGTCGGAGTGGAAAATCAGTTGGTGGAAGAGCATGTTTCTCCGGATGTGAAGAAGACGCTGCGGCACGGCAGCGTGGTGATTGCGGCGATTACGAGCTGTACGAACACTTCGAATCCCTCGGTGATGCTGGCGGCGGGATTGCTGGCCAAGAAAGCTGTCGAACGCGGATTGCAAATGCCTCACTCAGTGAAAACGTCGCTGGCGCCGGGATCGAAAGTGGTGCGCGATTATCTGGAACGCGCTGGGCTCACGCCATATCTCGAGAAATTGAAATTTCATATTGTGGGATATGGATGTACGACCTGCATTGGAAATTCGGGGCCATTGCCGGAAGAAGTTTCGAAGGCCATCGACGAGAATAATCTGGTGGTGGCTTCGGTGCTCTCGGGAAATCGCAACTTTGAGGGCCGCATTAATCCCGATGTCCGCGCGAATTATTTAATGTCGCCGCCGCTGGTGGTGGCGTTTGCGCTGGCTGGCCGCATCGATATCGATTTGCGCAAAGATCCCATTGGCAATGGGAAAGACGGCAAGCCGGTTTATCTCGCGGACCTCTGGCCGACACAGCGCGAAGTGGAAGAAACGATGGAGAAATCCATCTCGTCGGACATGTTTCGACGGAGCTACGGCGAGGTGTACCACGGTGATGCACACTGGCGCGGCCTGCCCGTCCCCAAGGGCGAGACCTATACCTGGGAGAAAGATTCCACATACATTCGTAAAGCGCCGTTTTTTGATGGCATGACCTTGAAGCCGTCCGCGGTTGAGGACATCAAGAACGCGCGTGTGCTGGCCGTCCTCGGTGACAGCGTTACCACCGATCACATTTCTCCGGCGGGATCGATCAAGAAAGACAGTCCGGCGGGAAAATACTTGCAGGAACACGGCGTAAAGCCTGCCGAATTCAATTCCTATGGTTCGCGTCGTGGCAATCACGAGGTGATGGTGCGCGGAACGTTTGCCAATGTTCGCCTGCGCAACAAGATGGTCAACTTGGAAGGCGGATTCGCCAAACATCTTCCCGATGGCGCGGAGATGTCGATCTTCGAAGCTTCCGAAAAATATATTGCGGAAGGCGTGCCCCTGGTGATCCTCGCGGGCAAAGAATACGGGTCTGGATCGTCGCGCGATTGGGCGGCGAAGGGACCGCGTCTCCTGGGCGTTCGCGCGGTGATTGCGGAAAGCTATGAACGCATTCATCGCTCGAATTTAGTCGGCATGGGGATTTTGCCTCTGCAATTTTTGGCGGGAGAGACGGCGCAGTCGCTGAATTTAACTGGAGAAGAAGTCTTCGAGATTGCCGGAGTTCGTGACTTAGTGGAAAACTTCACAGCTGGACGTCAGGTCAAAGTTCGTGCCACGGCCAACAGTCAGATGAAAGAATTCAGCGCTTTGGTTCGCATCGATACGCCGCAGGAAGCGCTTTACTATGCCAACGGCGGGATTCTGCAGTATGTGTTGCGGCAATTGCTGAGCGGGAAACCGAGTGCGCAGCCCGTGGGAGTGTAAGGCCTCGCATCCTAATCGACTCTTGAGGGTGCCCCGTTCAAGCTCCGCTTGAGCGGGGCTTTTCACTTCACTCGTCACAGGCTCCGCGTGTGCACCTCCACTGTTATAATCAGAGATTGTCCCTATGTCTAAGAAGCGTCTGATCCGTTCTACTACCGTTTTGTGCGTGCGCCGCAATGGCAGTGTGGTCATGGCCGGCGACGGCCAGGTCACGTTGGGCGAAGGTGTGATCAAGCACACGGCCAAGAAAATCCGCCGCCTTTATCAAGACAAAATTCTGGCTGGATTTGCCGGGTCCACCGCCGACGCCTTTACCTTGTTCAGCCGGTTCGAGTCGAAGCTGGAGCAGTATCACGGGAACCTTGGCCGGGGCGCAGTGGAGCTGGCGAAAGACTGGCGGACGGACAAATTTTTGCGGCATCTGGAAGCGTTGCTGCTGGTGTCCGACAAAGAGCAGACATTTTTGCTGAGCGGACAGGGCGACGTCATCGAACCGGACGGCGGCATCGCCGCGATTGGCAGCGGCGGCCCCTATGCCCAGGCCGCGGCCCAGGCGCTGGCCGAACACACGCAGCTTACCGCCCGCCAGATCGCCGAAGAATCAATGAAGATTGCCGGCAAAATGTGCATCTATACGAATGACAAGGTAACGATCGAAGAACTGTAAGGCGTCGTTGGTCGTTCGTCCTTGGTCGTTGGCCTGAACCTAAAACCCGACGACCAAATGCCAACGACGAACGACCAAGGACCAACGACTGATTTTATGGCCATCTATTTACCCGGAACCGTTGAAGAAGAACAGATTGCGCTCGACGAACTCACGCCGCGTGAGATTGTCGCTGAGCTGGACAAGCATGTCATCGGCCAGAAGGACGCCAAGCGCGCAGTAGCGATTGCATTGCGGAATCGCATGCGGCGGCAGAAGCTTGCACCCGAGCTGGCTGAAGATGTCATCCCCAAGAACATCATCATGATCGGGCCGACGGGCGTGGGCAAAACTGAAATTGCCCGACGCTTGGCCAAACTTGCCAACTCGCCATTCATGAAAGTGGAAGCGTCGAAGTTCACCGAAGTTGGCTATGTGGGACGCGATGTCGAGTCCATGATTCGCGATCTTGTCGAAATCGCCATCGAGAACGTGCGCGAAGAGAAGCTCGAAGACGTCGCCGACAAAGCTGAACTCAACGCCGAAGAGCGTTTGCTGGATATTCTTCTACCTCCGGTGGTGACGCCTCGTCCTGCTGAGCCGAATACTGGCGGCGTAGTGCTCGATGGAAGCACGGGGCTGACGGAATCCACCAGCCGCACTCGCGAAAAACTGCGCCAGCAATTGCGCGAAGGCAAGCTTGACGACCGCACAGTCGAAATCGACGTTCGCGAGCGTAATTTTCCGTCTTTTGAAATCATCTCCAACCAGGGCGTCGAGGAGATGGACGTCAATATTAAGGACATGCTGCCCAACATCTTCGGCCAGCGCACTAAGAAGCGGAAGATGAAGGTCAACGAAGCCTTCGAATATTTGATTCAGGAAGAAGAACAGCGCCTGATCGATATGGACCAGGTCACGCGCATGGCGATTGATCGCGTGGAAGATTCGGGCATTATCTTCCTCGATGAAATCGACAAGATCGCCGGGCGTGAAGGCGGACACGGGCCCGACGTTTCGCGCGAAGGCGTTCAGCGCGACATTCTTCCCATCGTCGAAGGCACCACCGTCAACACGCGCTACGGTATGGTGCGGACCGACCACATTCTCTTCATCGCGGCCGGAGCGTTCCATGTTTCGAAGCCGAGCGACTTGATTCCCGAGCTACAGGGACGATTTCCCATTCGCGTGGAGCTGCAATCGCTCACCATGGAAGATTTTGTCCGCATTCTGACCGAGCCTAAGGCTTCGCTGGTCACGCAGTACGTCGCCCTGCTCGAAACCGAAGGCGTGAAACTGGAATTCACCAAAGATTCTCTCGAAGAAATCGCCCGCTTCGCTTTCCGGGTAAATGAAGGCACGGAAAATATCGGCGCGCGCCGTCTGCATACCATCATGGAACGCGTGCTGGACCAGATCAGCTTCGATGCTCCCGACAAAAAAGGCGAGCATGTGAAGATTGACGCCGACTACGTTCGCCAGATGCTGGCTGATATCGTGAAGGACCAGGATTTGTCGAGATACATTCTGTAAGGCTTTCACCACAGAGGACACCGAGGAGCACAGAGGAAACCAAAGAGTTTTACTCTGTGAGCCTCTGTGTCCTCTGTGGTTTGATAGATTCTCCATATGAAATCCATCGACCGCAGCCGCCTCAAGTCCCTGATGGAGCGCGAGCAACAGCGCTTTGTAAAGGACCGGCCCAAATCCAAGGCCCTGTTTGAACGAGCCGGCAAGTCGCTGCTCGGCGGCGTGCCGATGAATTGGATGGCCAAATGGGCCGGTGCTTTTCCGCCCTTTGTCCGCGAGGCCCAGGGTGCACATTTTTTCGACGTGGATGGACACCGCTATATCGATTTCTGTCTCGGCGACACCGGCGCCATGACCGGACACTCGCCCTTTGCTACCGTGAAAGCCGTCGAAGATCAGGTGCGGCGGGGCATCACGCTGATGCTGCCCAGCGAAGACGCAGTATTTGTAGGTGAAGAAT
Organism: Terriglobales bacterium; assembly: GCA_963762965.1. Classification (GTDB taxonomy): domain Bacteria; phylum Acidobacteriota; class Terriglobia; order Terriglobales; family Acidobacteriaceae; genus DATBAX01. The sequence continues at coordinate 1,244,394 of CAVXME010000001.1, read as the reverse complement.
TGCAAGCTCGCTTTGGCTTGCCTTATTGGCAATTCGCGCTTACGGCCACGGACGCAAACCGGTTTTCGATCCGGCTAGCGCGACAGATCACGCGGCGTCCCAAAATTCTGGTTTTCAACTGGTGTTATCACGGCACGGTGGATGAGACTTTCATCACTCTGAAAGATGGAGTTGCCCAAGCGAGGCGCGGGAACATCGGCCCGCCGGTGGATCCCGCCATTACTACGAAGGTTGTCGAGTTCAATGATTTGGCTGCGCTCGAAAAGGCTCTCGCGCCGAGAGACGTGGCGTGCGTTCTGGCCGAGCCGGCTTTGACCAACGTGGGCATCGTTCATCCCCAGCCCGGATTTCATAAAGCCTTGCGTGAACTCACGCACAAGTCTGGCACGTTGCTCATCATCGATGAGACTCACACCATCTGCGCCGGGCCCGGTGGTTACACTCGCGCGGAAAATCTCGAACCTGATTTTCTTGTCTTCGGGAAACCGATCGCGGGCGGTGTGCCCGGAGCCGCCTACGGTTTCAGCAAGGAAGTTGCGCAGTGTATTTCCGATCTCCAGAATCTTGAGGACTGCGACACTGGCGGCATTGGAGGAACGCTCGCCGGCAACGCGCTTTCGCTGGCCGCCATGCGGGCAACTTTGACTAAAGTCCTTACCAAAGAAGCTTTCGAGCGCATGATGCCGCTCGCCGAACGCTGGACTGCTGGAGTCCAAAAGACAATCACCGAATTCGAAATGCCGTGGAATGTTACCCGGCTGGGCTGCCGCGCAGAATATTTATTCGCGGCGAAAGAACCTAAGAACGGGACCGAAGCCCACGACGCCATGGACTTCGAGCTTGAGCGATTTATGCATCTCTATGCCATGAACCGCGGAATTCTGCTCACGCCGTTTCACAATATGGCCTTGATGTCGCCTTCGACCGGTAAGGACGAGGTTGACCAGCACACTCGTGTCTTCCGGGAAGCCGTTAGGGAATTGCTCGGCTAGCACGCGTATGCGTTTCGTCCGCGCCTTCTGATACCCTTGTTGCTTCCATGAGGCCAGCCCACTCGAAGCTTTTTTTCTGCGTTCTGGCCACCGCGCTTCTTGCTGGCTGCGGCGCGCCGGGCATCCCCATTCCGCCATCGTTGGAGCTCGCCAAACCCGTCACGGATCTGCGGGCGGTTCGCAAAGGTGACAAGGTTTACCTCGCCTGGAGTCTCCCGGTGGAAACCACCGAGCGGCGCAGCATTCGACATCCGGGACTCACCAGAGTCTGCCGAAGCCTGAGCCCCACGATTACGGAATGCGGGATTCCTGCCGCCCAACTTTTGCCGCTGAGTCCAGCCAAGGCAATGCCGCCATCCAAGAAAAATGGTGCGTCCGAGCCAAGAATGACCGCGAGCTTCACTGACACGCTTCCTGACTCCCTGCAAGCCAACTCAACCGGTCAGATCACCTACGCGGTTGAGGTATTGAACGAGAGTCAGCGCAGTGCTGGACTATCCAACCTGGTCCAGGTCCCGGCGGCACCGGCGCTTCCGCCTCCAGCAAATTTTCAAGCGCAAGTCACGGCGGACGGAATTGTCCTGAGCTGGGCGGGTGTTGCGTCATCATCCGAGACGCCGGGTCTTCGACATCTCTACCGTGTGTACAGACATCAACAAGACACGAACAAAGATGCCGTAGCTGGGGAAATCCCGCTGGAAAATGCACCGGCTCTCCAGTTTGTCGACCACAGCTTCGAATGGGAACAAACCTATTTTTATCGTGCGACCGTGGTCACGCTCGTCTCGCAGGACGGCAAGCCTGACCTTCAGGTGGAGGGTGACGATACTTCCACGGTCACCGCCTTCGCGCATGATGTCTTCCCGCCCGCGGTGCCTTCCGGCCTTCAGGCTGTTTTCTCCGGGGTTGGGCAGGCGCCATTTGTAGACCTGGTCTGGGCACCGGACACGGAAGCCGATCTGGCGGGATACAACATTTTTCGCCGTGAAGCAAGCGGCCAGCCGGTAAAGATCAACTCCGACCTGGCGAAGACGCCAAGCTATCGTGACAATCAAGTGCAGCCGGGCAAGACCTATTTCTATTCCGTCTCGGCAGTCGATGTGCGTGGAAATGAAAGCACGCGCTCGGAAGATGCGAATGAGGCTGTACCATAGAGCTATCAGCTGTCAGCTCTCAGCCATCAGCTTCAGATCGAAGGAGGCGTGGAAGAGTCTTTATAAAGCGTGGTCGGGGTACCGGTTTTAACTGAAAGCAGACGGCTGATAGCTGACAGCGGGTTTCTCATGAAATATTGCCGATTCCAACTCGATGGCCAATCTCAATACGGACTAGTCGAATCCGTAGCGGGAGTGGGAACCATCACACGCTTGTTGTTGACGGCCCCTGAACATTCAACCGGCGACATGGAAGATCTTCCCACCAAGCGTACGAATCATCTTGGGATGAGCGAGAGCGCGTTGCTGGCGCCGGTTCGTCCATCAAAAATTGTTTGCGTAGGCCGCAACTATCGTGAGCATGCGGCCGAACTGGGCAACGAGGTTCCGACCGAGCCATTGATATTTCTCAAGCCGCCGTCTTCTTTAATTGGCCCAGGCGAGAAGATTCGTCGGCCAAAGCTTTCCCAGCGAGTGGATTATGAAGGAGAACTTGGCGTGGTCGTCGGCCGGACGTGCTACAAACTTGGCGATGGCGAAGATGTGCGTCCTTATATTCTTGGCTACACATGCGTCAATGACGTGACCGCGCGAGATCTACAGAAAAAAGATGGGCAGTGGACGCGCGGCAAAGGCTTCGACACTTTCTGTCCCGTCGGGCCGCTGGTGACTGATGAAATCGATCCCTGGGCGGGAATTGACGTCGAGACACGCGTCAATGGGGAAGTGCGACAGCAAGGCAATACCCGTGATTTTATTTTTGCGCTGGATGTTGCCATTCGCTATATCTCGCAAGTCATGACGCTCGTCCCCGGGGACTTGATCGCTACGGGGACTCCGTCAGGCGTGGGGCCGCTGGCGGCAGGAGATGCGGTCGAGGTGAGCGTAGAGGGTGTAGGGACGCTGAGAAATAGTGTGATCGACGAGTAATGTCGTGGGGGCCGAATGTCCAGCCGGGCTGCGCCCGGCCTGCACGGGTCAGAGACCCGTGCCCACATATTCAAGGTTAGCTTTTTACCCGCACTTGCACTTTCGTCCCGTCGGGAAGGGTTCCGTTTAGGAGTTCAACTTTCCCATTGCGAACGATTCCGTTGAATTCCTGGCTCAGAGCAGGAGCAGGTACCGGCAGTGTGGCGGGCGTGGGCGCCCGCGTCACACTTACACGTCCCATGCCTTTGTCCATGGCGGCGTTTGCTAATTCGTCGGCTTCCTGATTTTTTCCGCGCAGGACGTGCCCGATGGAAAACCAATCGAGTTGGGCGATTAATTCTTTGGCGCGGGCGTGGAGATCTTGCAGTGCCGCGTTCTTGACTTTGTAAATCCCCTTGATCTGCCGCACCAGCAGTTCCGAGTCGCTGATTACCTTGAGTGCCTTATGGCCATGAGCCGTCGCATACTCCAGCGCCGCGATCAGGCCCTGGTATTCGGCGACATTGTTGGTCTGGTGGCCGAGATATTCGCTCAGGCTGGCAACTCTCCGTCCGGCTTGGTCTTGAATGACCACGCCATACCCCGCAGGCCCAGGATTTCCCCGCGCCCCGCCGTCGCTGTAGGCAATCAGATGAAGCTCGGGAGGGTTTTCGCGGCTGGTGAACAGGTCTTTGGTTCCGGAAGGCTTACCAGAAAATTTCGAAGAAGAATAGGAAGGCATGGCAAAAGTTTACACTGGGCTACTTCGCTTCCGGCTTCAAGTACTGGTCGAACCAGGCAACCATCCGCTGCATGATGTCGCGCCGGTGGTCGGGCTGGCGAATGGCGTGACCCTCCCCGGCATAGACGACGAGTTCGGTGGGAACTCCGAGGGTTTTTAGCGCGTGCCAATATTCGCGAGACTGTGGTTCCGGCACTTCACCGTCGCGATCACCCACCAGAAGTAGCGTCGGTGTCTTTACATTCTTAATGAAATCCATGGGCGAACTTTTCGCGTAAATTTTGGGGTCGTCGTACACCGTGGCGCCGAAGTAAGGGACCATCCATTCGTCAATATCGTTCTCGCCATAATAACTGAGCCAGTTCGAAAGCCCCGCGCCCGCAACCGCAGCGTGAAAGCGATTGGTCTGCGTGATCGCCCACATGGTCATGTATCCGCCGTAGCTCCAGCCGGTAATGCCGATGCGGTTGTTATCGACGGGCAGGGTCTTCACCACTTCATCCACGCCCGTCAGGACGTCGCGGAAGTCTCCATAACCGAAATCCTTGACGTTACCCTGGGCAAACTTTTCACCCTGCCCATAGCTGCCGCGAGGATTGGGTTCGAGAACGAAGTAACCGTGGGCGGAAAGCTCATAAGTATTAAAGAATGGCCCCGGCCATTCGGCGCGGGCAGCGGCAGCGGGGCCGCCATGCGCAACCACGACCATGGGGTAACGTTGGTTTGGAGCGTAGTCTTTGGGATACGTCAGCCAGCCTTGAATGCGCATGCCGTCGTTTGTCCAATGCACGCTTTTCACATCGCCCCATTCGGGATGGACTTGATCGTTGTGATGCGTGACCTGCTTCCATTGGCCTAGGGGGCCAGCCCAAATTTCCGGGGGATGCTGCGGAGAGCTCCGTATGACTGCGGAATTCTGATGATCGACGGCCAGCGAAATCTCGTCGGCGCCCCAGGGTCCCGTCGTAATTACCTCGGGACCGGACCACACCTTCGAGATTCTCTTTGCCGGGAGGTCGAGAGTGGAAATTCCGGCATCGCCGTCGACATTCTCGGTGAAAAGAATTCTCTCTGGCGTGGTCCAGAAAATTCCGCTAGGAGAAGCGGCGATTCCCGGCGTGACATCCCTCGCTCCTCCTTCGGCTGCGGAGACAACCATGATGTCGCCTCCGGTGGATCCCTCATCGCTCATCAGGCCTTCGATGACGGCAACATTTTTGCCATCGGGAGACCAGCGCGGAACCGCAATCTGCAATGTGGGTTTGTAAATCGATTTCATCTCCCCGTTCGCCAGACCCAAGGTGTAGAGCTGAGCTACCCACCAGTTGGGATCTCCAGCGCCATGGGCGGCAATCACGGCGAAGCCTTTCCCGTCTGGCGCCCAGTCATATTCATAGACGTACATATCGGGCGGCGAAAGCTGGCGGACACTCCCCGACGCCACGTCCACCATGGCCACTCGCTGCTCGTAAATTTTGCTTTCGACTACGCCCGTCTCAGGGGTCATGGCCATCAGGGGCCCGGCGGCGCGCGGCGCATTTTCTGTAAAAAGAACCGCCAACTTTCCGTCAGGAGACCAGCGTGGATCGGCCAGAAAACCGGTGAGGCTGGTTAGCTTGTTGGCTGAACCGGTCTCGACGTCGGCTACGTAAAGCTCAAGCTGACCTACGCTCTCAGCGTCGGAAAGGAATGCGACCCGTTTGCCATCGGGCGCCCAAGCCACGCTTTCGTCGCTGATGGTGTCGCTTTCACGGGTCGCGGGAATGCGGCGCGGCCGCGCTTCTGGAGATTTCAAGTCTTGCACGTAGATTGCCGAGCCTCCGCCCGGTTGGATTCCCAAGCCCAAGGTTGGTTCCACCCATGCGATCCGGCTACCATCCGGCGAAATTGCCACTTGGGCAAAAGTTCGGGCCGCCGGACTTGGACCCTGCGCTTGTAGAGGTGCGAGTGCCGTCAGGCAACAGGCCATCACCAGCATGCCGAAGATTCCGTTGGGGAATGCTGCTATATGTCTCGTCATTCAGCTATCTCCCCGCCGCCAACCGGGTCGCCAGACGCTGCGGCAGGTTCGCCGCCAGAATGCGGTCCTGCGCCGACTTCAGATTGTAAGGCACACGGTAAAACGTGATGATCTGACTCTCCGTATCGTAAAGCAAAAATGCGGCTCGCCAATCGCCATCTCGCGGCTGCCCAATCGAACCGGGGTTCACCATATACCGTACCCCCGGCTTCAGGCGGAATTCGCTGGTTTCGATTTGCCCCACCGTCCGGTAGAGCGGGCGCGCCGAGTCAGCCTTGTCATCGTCCGCGGAAAAGCTCCCTTGCAAGTGCGTGTGCCCGAAGAAGGTCAACGGCACGGACGAAACCAGCAAAGGTTCAATTGCGTCGCGCAGTGTGACTACGTATTCGTCTTCGTCGATGGGCGATCCGTGCACGTACTGCGCGTCTGCAATCTCTTCCACCCCAATCGGCCCTTGCGGCAAAGACCGCAACCACTCCAGATTTTCATCGTTCAGTTGTTCGCGCGTCCACAACGCGGCCAGTCCTGCGATCGGGTTAAAGTCTTTCAAGTCCGTAATGCCGCAGACCGCCTTGTCGTGATTGCCCCGCACAAAGACACTTCCCAAACCACGCGAGATGGCAATCACCTCGTTCGGACTCGCGCCATAGCCCACGACATCGCCGAGATTGACTACCAGATCGCAGGCGGGAGCGGCCTTCAGGCAGGCCTCCAGGGCTTCCAGGTTGCTATGGATATCGCTTAATAAGAGGACGCGCACAGTTCTCCGGACAAAGGGCTGATTATAGACCTATGGGGAGGTTTGCGTGGAACGCTGGCGAGATTCGATCCGCCAAAGCCTAGCGGCCGGGATTCACCACCGGACACCGCGCCCAGTGACCCGGCACAACTTCCAGCAGCGGCGGCAAATTGCGGGCGCATTCCGTCACCCGGAACTCGCAGCGGGGTTCGAACGGGCATCCGGGAGGGACCGCGTGCAAGGGCGGCACGGTCCCTTCGATGGCTTGCAGCGGCTGGGCACGGTCCGTCCTCAGTGTGGGTACGGCCTGCAACAAGCCCCGCGTATAGGGATGCGCGGGCGCATAAAAGATGTCATTTTTCGAACCCAACTCGACCAGGCTGCCGGCATACATAACCGCAACCCGGTCGGCAACCTGCGAGACTACGGCCAGATCGTGCGAAATGAACAGCATGGTCAGCCCGAACTTGGCCCGCAGACTTGCCAGCAGTTCCAGAATTTGCGCTTGGATGGTGACGTCGAGCGCCGTTGTCGGCTCATCGGCGATGAGCAGTTGCGGACGATTCACGATCGCCATGGCAATCATCACCCTCTGGCGCATTCCCCCCGAAAGCTGGTGTGGGTAGTCGCGGGAGCGGCGCTCGGAATCAGGGATCGCCACTTCATCCATGGCCGCGACGGCGCGTGTCCACGCTTCTTTTTTAGTCGTCTGACGCGCATGGGCGACGACCGCCTCGGCAATCTGGTCACCCACTCGCATGACCGGATTAAGTGCCGTCATCGGTTCCTGAAAAATCATCGCGATCTGCGATCCGCGCAGTTCGCGCATCTGCTCGTCGGAAATCGCAAGCAGATCGCGTTCCGCGCCGCTTCCGTTGGTAAAAACAATTTCGCCACTCGGTTGGGCCTGGGACGGAAGCAATCGCATCAGCGCCAGCGAAGTGACCGACTTCCCAGAGCCGGATTCGCCGACCAATCCCAGAACTTCGCCGCGAGCAATGCTGAAGCTCAAGTCCCGAACCGCGAGCAAGGATGGAGATTGCCGATTCCCCTGAGCGGGGAACCCTACGGTCAGATTTCGAACCTCGAGCAGCGTCGACACCCGCTTATCCTAGCAGGAGGCTATCGCGGAACATTTATAGCTCGGAGATTTCAATGTTTAAGACTGATTCGTGATCCAGCGCAAATTTGCGACTTCCCATGAATCCCTTGCCCATTAAGGATTTCACCAGATTTTCCACACTGCTAAATTCGTTTCGCCCAAGCGGACTCCGTCCCCACCATGCGCAATGGCCGCGCCAGGTGTGCTTTTTCGCAAGGTTTGATTGTCACTTGCACCAATTTCGGGCACCTGCTTGTGGGCAGCGTGCACTCGATTGAAAGGCAAGCAGATAGAGTTGCGTGGTTTTCATTGACTATAAAAATAGAAGGTGTAAAACCATAATCGTTCTTTGACACGTTCTGAAGTTTACCCGGTTGGTGCGATGTCCGGGACTCAAGCGAGATCACTCGAAGCATCGCAAGATGCCGCAGAGAGGGTCAGCAAGGGTCTATAGCAAAGCGCTGGTCGAGGCGAACGAGAACATCATGTTAAAGGCAAGATAGAGTCCCGAGGCGTTGAACAGGTTTTTCCGGTTGGCGGTAAGCCCGGAGCCCAAGCACAGATCGCGCGTTGCAGTTCGCAAGGACAGCAAAACAGCAGGTCGGCAAGGGTCTAACGCGAGCTACTGGCCGAGACGAATGAGTTCAACATCACCTCGGGACTCTTATTTGATAGCGATTCTTCCCGCATGGCTTTCTCCCCCAAGATCCCGTCGCTGCATGTAGTCCCTCGCGCAGTCCCGGACGAGAAACACCAGCCTATCGCGCTTGTTCCCAAACCTCTCAAGCTGGACTTCACCCCTAACCCGAATAAATATCTGGTTGACGGCTACGGCAAAAAGATCAAGCCCCAGCCACACAAGCGCTCCCCAGGAATCAATCCGACCCTGCGGCCGGTGCTATCGCTCTCGCTCCTGTGCGACACCAGGCAGATGCCCGAAGACGAAAACGATTAACCACCTAGCTTTGTTCCGTCTCCCAATCATAAAACCCTTGTCATTCCGAACGGCGCAGCCGAGAGGAATCCGCTGTCCTCTGCGGCGAGGCAAAAGCAGATCTCTCGGTGATGAACCCGCCTCGAAATGACAAATCTGCCAACTATTTCCTAGCATTCCCCGGCCCACCCACCGAATAAAGCCTTGGAATCCTCTGCTCGAGCGGCGGCAACACCGGAAACGCCGCATGCGGTTCAGTCTGATACCAATAAGCCACGGAAAAATAATTGTCCGACCGGACATTCGCATGCCCATGCTCAATCGTCGCCCGCAATGATTTGGTGAATGTAATCGGCGAATCCAGATGAAAGCGATACACCGAAGACCGCCCGCCAGCAACCTCTTCGCCCTTCACCGGCGCACCAAATAAACCGTAAGAAAACGCATGGTCCCCAAAATCCCACGCTCCCAGAAAATAATCTTCCGATCCAGTTCCATTGATCGACGGCAAGGTCTCGCCATCCACAAAGAACATGTCGTCGCCCTCGCCCCACCAGCCATCCTGGTTCTCCAGCACCGACATGGTCACGCCCACAAAATGCCCTCGCCCCGTGGCTTCCATCCACACATAGTTGCCGTCGCCGTTCAGATTTTTCTTGTCGTTCACGATCGCGTCGCCATTCGATTGCCACTGGTTCGTCCAACCCTTATTCGGCGCGGCTTGCCGGTACTGCGCATGGAAGTAGAGCGTGTCGGCGGGCAAAGGCTTCGAGTAAGTCCGATAGTCAATGTTGTAGTAAAAGGCGTCGGTCTTCTCCGATCCTTCGTTGGTTACCGTGATCCGCGCATGTTTCTGAAAGGGCATGGGGAAAAACGAGTTCAAAGCTTTGTCCGAGCCAACCGCCAGCGGCACGGATTGATATAGAAAATAGTCCCCCAACCCCAGCCCAAAGAAATCGCCGATCGGCGCTTCCACACTCGGCGTGGCCTCGCCGTCCCAATACATGCGCAGCACCAGCGCCTTCAAATGATGCGGATCATCACTCGCAATCGTGACCCAAACGTGGCTGACCAGCCCAGGCCCCGCTTCGTCGAGCAGAGTCAACGTTTCTCCCACCGCAATCTGACGCGCGTCCGCATTGCCGCCGCTGCGGTCGTAGCTGGAAGAACGGTGCTGTGCGTAATCTTTGGTTTGCGGAAGGCTGGAGAGCCAGTTGGAGGGGTCTTGGGCAAAGGACAGGAAAGAAAGCAGTACGAAGAAAGCGAGAAGAAAATAACGTTTCATGTGAGCCCTTAGATGGACGCTGCATTTTACCGCAGCTACACTTGATGCGCTTGTAACATCATTGGAAGCCGCACACACGCCGAGCCCACGACGCAAAAGGAAAGAGCCGATCCAAACGACGGTAAATCTTGTCATCCTGAGCGAAGAGGAGTTCGCGACAGCGAAGTCCTCGCAGTCGAAGGACCCCTACCCGACGACGTGTGCCAGCAGTAGGGGTCCTTCGACTCCGTGAGTCCGCTCGTACCGAGCGAACTTACTGCGCTCAGGATGACAGGGCGATCGTTTCGTTGTGTCCGCAACTTTTAAGCACCCAATAAAATGCTACAATCGCATCATGATTGATGTGACTCAGGACATCCATTCGCTAACCACGTTCAAGCGCAACTCTTCCGGCCTGATGAAGCGCATGAAGAAAACTGGGCGTCCCTTGGTGCTCACCGTGAATGGCAAAGCGGAAGCCGTTCTGCTAGATGCCAAGGACTATCAGCAGGTGGCCGAACATCTTGAGGCGATTGCCAACATCCGTCAGGGACTTCTGGAGGCCGAGCAAGGCCTCGGTCAGCCGGCCAAGGAAGTTTTCGAAGAGCTAAGGCGTGAGACGCGATCGAGGAAATGAGCTACCGCGTCGTCCTGACTCCCAGAGCAAAGCAGAATCTCAGAACAATTCACGCGTACATCTTTAAGCAGTCACCGCGTGCGGCCGATGATTGGCTGGACCGCGCCGAACGAGCGGTCGAAAGCTTGGGCCACATCCAGAGCGGTGTTCACTGGCCTCGGAGAGCCTTTCATTTGGCAAACCCATCCGTCAGTTGCTTTTTGGTACGGGCAATCGGGGTACGTATCGCCTCTTGTTCTTAGTGATCCATCAGTCGGTTTACCTGCTCCACATCCGCCATGGATCTCGGCTTCCGCTATCCCCGTTGGACGATTGAACCCACACAGGATCCTACAGCGGTATATTCCCATGCTTCTTCGGCGGATTCTTGTCCCTCTTGGTTTCCAGCATCTGTAAGGCTTGAATCAGTTTCTTGCGGGTCTCGCGAGGCTGGATGACGGCGTCCACGTAGCCGCGATCGGCGGCGACGTAGGGATTGGCAAACCTCTCGCGGAATTCTTCGATCTTCTTCTGCCGTACGGCGTCGCGATTTTCCGCCCCATCGAGTTCGCGCTTATAAACAATATCCACAGCGCCTTCCGGACCCATCACCGCGATCTCGGCCGTGGGCCAGGCGTAATTCACATCGGTGCGGATATGCTTTGACGCCATCACGCAATACGCCCCGCCATAGGCTTTACGCGTAATCACCGTGACCTTGGGCACGGTCGCCTCTGCGTAGGCAAAAAGTAGCTTTGCCCCGTGCTTGATGATCCCGCCATACTCCTGCGTCGTGCCCGGCAAAAATCCCGGCACATCCTCAAACGTCACCAGCGGAATATTGAAACAGTCGCAGAAACGCACAAAGCGCGCGCCTTTCACGGAAGCATTGATGTCGAGCGTGCCCGCCAGAAATGCCGGCTGGTTGGCGACGATCCCAACCGATTTTCCGTTCAGCCGCGCGAACCCGACTACGATATTTTTCGCGTAGTGTTCCTGCACCTCAAAAAAATAACCGTCATCGACTACTGCGTGGATCACATCCTTGATGTCGTAAGGCTGGTTCGATTGGTCGGGAACCATTCTGTCCAGTGCGGCATCAGCGCGGTCGATGGGATCGGCACAGGGTTTGCGCGGCGCGTCTTCAAGATTATTAGAAGGAAGAAAGCTCAACAGCTCACGCACCATGGACAAACACTCTGCGTCATCGTGCGCCATGAAATGCGCCACGCCGGACGTTTCGTTGTGGGTATGAGCGCCGCCGAGCTGGTCTTTGGTGACTTCTTCATGGGTGACGGTCTTGATGACATCCGGCCCGGTGATGAACATGTAGGAAGTTTTATCCACCATCAAAATGAAATCGGTAATCGCCGGCGAATAGACCGCGCCACCGGCGCAAGGCCCCATAATCGCCGAAATCTGCGGCACCACTCCGCTGTACAAAGTGTTGCGCAGAAAAATATCGGCATATCCCGCCAGTGACACCACGCCTTCCTGAATCCGCGCGCCGCCGGAGTCGTTCAGCCCGATCATGGGGGCACCCATCTTGGCAGACAGGTCCATGATCTTTACGATTTTTGCCGCATTTGTTTCCGACAATGATCCGCCGAAGACGGTAAAATCCTGGGCAAAGACAAAAACCAGCCGTCCCTCGATGCGGCCGTATCCCGTGATAAAACCATCGCCATAATATTTCTGCTCGGCCATGCCAAAGTCGTTCGAGCGGTGCGTGACCAGTTTGTCGGTCTCTTCGAAAGTGCCTTCGTCGAGCAAAAACTCGATACGCTCGCGGGCCGACATCTTGCCTTCTTTATGCTGCCGTTCACGGCGCTGCGCTCCGCCGCCTTCTTCGGCCAGGCGATTGCGCTTCCTAAGCTCTTCCAACTTCTGTTCGAGGTTCATAGCGCTGAATTATAGAACCAGCAGATAGGCTTTGGGCTCTGGGCGTTAGGCGCTGGGTCTTTAAACTCGAAGGAATATTGGGGAACAACGGGGAGGGGAAAACAGATTCCTCCCTTCGCTTCGCTACGGATCGGAATGACAAGAGAGTGTAAGGGCTTGTTACGAATCGGAATGATAATGCTAAGGGCGTCCAGCCTAGCGCCCAGCGCCTAAAGCCCAGAGCCCGATCTACTCCATGCTCGCGCCAATGGGAACGTATCTATACTTCTTGCCATCCCAGAAAAGGGCGGAGGTCATTTCGTCAGCGCCTGTTTCCTCAATGTAGAGGGCCAGCACGGATTTCTTCCTTAGAACCATCTTCTTCAAGCCGATCTGCTTGAAAGGCATGTTGATAATGAGATATTTCGCTTTCGGCGTGGCCGAACGCCAGGCATCTGGACCTGCCCCATGAATCACCAGCAGCGAGATCCCGCGCTCTTCCGGCACTTCGGAAGCGAACTGGGTCGTGATCCTCGTATTCCCGTACCCAAAAAAGGCGTAATAAGGATCAAGCACCGTAAAGTTGTTTTCCCCCTGGTCCATCAACGGGTTCTTGCACTTGGCGACAATTACGGCATCTTCGATACCATCGCCGTCAAGATCGCCGGTAAGTACCGGAGGCCCAGGCATCAGAGTGCAGGTCGACCCAAATTCCTTCTGGACGAAATCGGTATCAACGACGAAAGCGGGCGATGACATCTTCGGCGCCATGTCCTGAGCGGCGCAAGCGCAGCTAAGAAACATTGCCAGGGTAGCGAGAACAACAATACGTGGGGACATGCCATTACCTTAGTCCGCTGGTCCGGGCCTTTCCTAGAGAAAGAGGAGATTTAGGTACACCAAAGTCACAGGCTTAGGAGGCAACCAAAAAGCTGATCCCGGATCACGGCTATTTGAAATGCTCCCACCCTTGTGGACGCACCTCATGACCCGCGCCATCATCGTCGCTCAGAATGATTTTCCGATCGCGTGTGATACGACCGATCAAAGTGATCGGGACGCCCGCAATCCTGGCGGGAACCCTCTTGCCAGGCCGGGCCGTGAAAAGCAGTTCGTAGTCCTCTCCGCCGTGCAGAGCTAACTGCAAGTCCACCCGGTTTGCCGGCTTGCCGATCGCGGCCAGAGGAATGGACCTGGCTTGCACTTCCGCGCCCACGCCGCTCTCTTCACAAATATGGGTCAGGTCGGTGGACAAGCCGTCGCTGATGTCGATCATGGCTGAAGCCAGACCCTTGGCACGTAGAACGTGCCCCACTTGGACTCGTGGCGCAGGGAAGAAGTGTTGGGGAAAGTCGGACGGCTTCAGCTTGCGTTCGGGCTTCTCCATCATCCGGCGCAACGCCGCAGCCGATCCTCCTAGCCCACCACTGACGTACACGCGATCCCCAGGCCGCGCTCCGCAGCGCAGAATTGCCTTCCCCTTCGGCATCGATCCCAGCACTACAACGTCAGCCAATACCCCATTGGGAGACTCAGCTGTATCGCCCCCAGCCAAGCCGACCCCAAACCTTCCAGCAAGTTCCAGGAACCCACGCAAAAATCCGTCAACCCAGACTTGCGGCAGGTTCCGCGGCAGAGCCAGCGAAAGAAATGCCGCTCGAGGTTCGCCTCCCATGGCAGCAATGTCGCTGAGTCCCCGGGCCAGGCAGCGATGCCCGACGGATGTGGCCGGGTGCCAATCCCGCCGAAAATGGATGCCTTCCAGGGAGAAGTCCGTGGTCACTAGGGCTTCATGTCCAGGTGGCAGGCGGAGAAGAGCGCAATCATCGCCAATCCCCGCGAGAATGCCGCCGCGGAGCTCCGCTTGACGGCGAATGCGGGCAATGAGCGCTTTTTCTGCGAGGGGCACGTCGAAACATAATATATAGGGCATATCTCCGGGATGCCCCAGAATTGCCCGAGAAATCCCTGGTTTCATACCCCCGGAACCAGTCTGCACTGGGTTTTAGCCGCTGAATCCAGCGCCAGTCAGCCCATTCAGCAGTCGGTGCTGTCTTCAGCCCCTAATTCCAAAGCGGGAATTGGGTCTTATGGACAGCTCGATTACCCCCCCTTGGTAACCCATTTTAGGCCCCTCCAGTCGTTGACAGGGGGAACCCAGTTTGTTACCTTGGGCAAGCTGATTCCAGACATCTTGACCGAACTAAGTGCTGCATCCAGTTTGAATTGCAGCCAGAAATGGGTTTTCAGGCCTGACTTGGTTCTGGTAGGACACGGGCAACGCAACTGACTCATCCCCAAAATGGGAGCGTCGCCTGGAACCAGAATGGAATTCAGAGTTCTCGTAACCGCGAGCCACTCTGAACGAGTTCCAGTTCTGGTCACTAACGAAAGGACATATTGCGCAAACGCTTTTACATTCTTTTTGTCGCCCGCGGTGACGACGGGCAATTGCGCAAGATCTCCATCCCTGTCCACTACCTGTATGTATTAGTAGTCGGCATGGCCATCGGGTTTTTGGGCTTGACCGGCGTTGCCAACCACTACTTGCGCATGCTGTTGAAGGTATCCAGCTACAACGAGATCAAGACTCAGAAAGAACAGCTCAGCACCCGCGTTTCGAAATTGGAGGAAGTCGCCAAGGAACGGGACATCCAGGTAGCCTCGCTCGGATCTCTTGCCGGCGAGGTTTCTTCGCTTTACGGCCTCAAGTCCGAGCCCATGCTGACCGCAGCCTCCTCTACAGAGGGAGTACAGAACGCCGAGCTGACTTCGTCCCTGGACCGCCTTTATGTCTTACGAAGTTCCGCGCTGAGCGGCGCCACCACCACCGGCATTTCTCTAGGCCTGACGCGGGACGCGACCCCAGCCGACTGGGCCCGCGCCAATTCAGCCCCCAATCTTTGGCCAGTCGAAGGTCCGGTGACAGCATCTTTCGGCGAGCGTATCGATCCCTTCAACGGAGAAGGCGCCTTCCACTCCGGTGTGGATATTTCAGCCAGCTACGGGCAGGGCGTGATCGCCCCAGCGGACGGCGTCGTGGAACTGGCCGACTTCATGGGCGGTTATGGTCGCGCCATCATTCTCGACCACGGTCACGGCATCACCACCCGTTACGGACATCTTTCGAACTTCGCGGTCGCCGTCGGCCAGCACGTCCATCGCGGCGACACCATCGGATACATCGGCGTCAGCGGCCGCAGCACCGGCCCACATCTTCACTACGAAGTCCGCATCAACGATACTCCCGTAAACCCTCACAAGTATCTTCGATTGACGGTCGCCACCGCTGGCGGCTTCGCCGCGGGAAGCTAAGAACCGGCCGTTGGCCGTTCGTCCTTGGTCGTCCGCCTTTCCGTTTAGCACGATTCATCTCGGCATTCATTTGAAGCGTGAGGTGCCGGAGGGTGGGGTTTCTTGCTTTAGACCAACGACCAAGGACGAACGACCAACGACTGCCCTACTGCCGTAACCCCATCCATCTCTCCGACAGCACAATCGAATTGCCCGGATTCTGGGGATCGTACCGGACCGACGTCGGCAGCCCCAACCGGCAGGAATGCAGGTTGATCAACTGCCGCAGGTACGTCACATCCTGCGAAGCTTCGTAGGACACTCCGGCCACATCGTAATGGAAAATCAGCATGGTCGCGGGCTTCCGGCCATCCAGCTCAAGTTCCTGGACATCAATGACGGTGCCGTCCGTAATCCTGCCGATGCGGTCCAGCCATGCCCGCCGCTCCCGTTCCAATTCATCGGCAGTCTTGGGCTTTTGCCGCAGCAGAAAATAAGCGCCCACCAGCGCAGCAGCACCGCCAGCGATCATTCCATAGAGACGAAGAGGCATCATGATTTACAGCAGAAAAACGGTTGCAGTCTGCTATCGCTGCACCATCAGCATAAAGCCTGAGCGGAAATCGCGGAAGAGGCAGAGATGGTTACGGAAGGGGAGATCATGAAAGCACGCGCCTTGAACCCAAGCCCCCCTCCCCGTAAAATTGAACATGTGCACGTCCACGCCAGCCCGGGGAACGAACGCGCCTCGCGAGTCCTGAAGGTTTCGCTGGCTTGTACCCTGCTTTATATTCTGCTGCTGGTGGTTGCGGGCATCCGCTCGCATTCTCTGGCCCTGCTTTCTGAAGCCGGACACAATCTCTCCGATTTCCTTGCCCTGCTGCTGTCGCTGGTTGCCGTCTATCTGCAATCCCGGCCGCCCAGCTCGACCAAGACCTACGGCTATCATCGCGCCGGAGTCCTGGTGGCGCTGGTCAACGCCGCATCGCTGGTAGTGGTTTCTTTCTTCATCTTCTACGAAGCTTTCCGGCGCTTGCAGCATCCCGAAGCCGTGCAAGCCCGCACCATGATGGCAGTGGCCGCCGCCGGGGTCGTGATGAACGGCGTGATCGCCCTGCTGCTTTACCGCACCAACCGTGACGTCAACATTCGCAGCGCCATGATCCACGAAATCGGCGACACGCTCTCGACCGCCGCCGTCATCGTGGGTGGCTGGATAATTTTGGAAGCCGGAAAAGATTACTATTGGATCGACTCCGCGCTCTCCTTCGGCATCGGCGCGCTGATTCTCTGGTCCAGCTTCGGCATCGTCCGCGAAACCTTGAATATTCTGCTGGAAGGCACGCCGCGTGGCTTGAAGTTGGAAGTTGTCGAAGCCTGCCTGAAGAAGATCGACGGCGTGAACGACGTTCACGATCTGCACGTCTGGAACATCGGATCGGAATCGCGCGCTCTTTCCTGCCATATCTCCATCGCCGACATTCCGCCCTCGGAGAGCGAAAAGATCCTGCGCGACGTAAAAGAATGCCTGCATCACGACTTCAAAATCAATCACACCACGATTCAGTTCGAACACGCCATCTGCGAAGTCGCCCACGGCTGCGTGATCCCCATCAGCGAAGAAGAACACCACCACAGCCACTGATTGCAAGCAGCGAAGAATTTCAGATTTTTGATTGAAGATTTCACAACCCCACCCCGCCATCCCCGCCCCACCATCCCTGCTCCCACCATTTGTCATCCTGAGCGCAGCATAAGCGTTCGCTTGGCGAACGCTTATGCGGAGTCGAAGGATCTGCTTTGGATACTGCGGAGAAATTGTCCGTTTTCGTCGTTATGCTAGTTCTCGGGAACAACCCTGAGCTGCTGGGAGTCTAAGTTATCATGTGCCGTGCCACCGCTCTTCTTTCCTTTATGCTGATTGCGCTTTCTGTAACGGAGGCTCAAGCGGGACCTCGAAACGGCGATATCGGGGAGCAGTTCATCCTCAATAGAGAACGTCCTTTTATATATCTGCAATTCGACCATGTCGGCAAGGGAGCCCGCTTCAATGAGAACGAGCCACCGTACCGAATCTGGTTTCGCTTAGTGAATAACTGCCGTGTGCCGATTGTGATTAGGACTTTTGGGGTGCCCGAAGGCAGCCTAGTGGGCGAGGTGGGGCTGCTCCACAATGTAATTGCCAATCCGTCCTTTAATGGCGCATCGGGCGGCTCAATTTTGAGTTCCGGTGCGAGTCCGACGCCCGCCGGAAGCCCGGCAGTCCCTGCTACGATGCCCAACGGCTACGACGCTGACGTTAGCTCTACAGCGACTCTCCGAGCATCAGAAAGTGTGCTCTTCAGCACTCCGATTAATCACCTAAGCGGAACATGGCACATCGAGATACCATTTCGCTTCGACCCACCGCACAAGCGCCCGTCACATTACGAAGAGAACATTGGGGGCCAGCCGCATATGACGATTGGCTATTGGCTGTCGGATTTGCCAGCAGATGCTCGGAAGCAAGTCGAAGCTTGGATCAAATAGCGTAACGCCGGAATTTCATCTGCAACCAATTGGCAGAGTCATTCCTACTTCAAGTGGTCAGTATGCCTACGCCCAGACCAGCGTCGTGAGGGACTTCCTGTCCAATTTTGTTTACAACAATTTCTTGCTCTGCCCCTCATAAATCCCCCGCGCCCGCTCCACCGTATCCACTTCTTCCGGCAACTTATCCGGCCTGAGCCGCACAATTCTCGGAAAGCGCAGCGCATAACCACTCTCGTGCCGGTCGGACTCCATCATGTTGTTGAACGCCACTTCCAGCACAATCTTCGGCTCAACCACCCGACGGAATCCCTGATCGTCAATCGTGTGTTCCAGAAACCACTTGGTCATCTCGGCAATTTCGGCATCGGTCAATTCCGAATACGCCTTGCAGCCAATTTTCCTTCCTAACTCACATAGCGACGGCCGCCCTTCGACTTCGCTCAAGGGCAGGCTCTCGGCGGTCCGCTCTTCTTCTAACTCTAAGTAAACAATTGCACTTGTCAGCACTTTAACTGCCCCAAAACTGCCCGCCGTCTGTGGTAACCTAGCACCTGCGTCTTTACGCGCGAAGGATCATCCAATCGTTATGCTGCGTTTTCTGCGAACCTGGTGGAGTTTCCTGGTAGCCGTCCAGCTGTTGCCTGCGCTGGAAGGCGGCGAGGAAACTTTGGTCGGCGGCCAAGCCGTGCTTGAGGGCGTCATGATGCGTTCACCGCATGCCTGGGCCATCGCCTGCCGCAAGCCTTCGGGCGAGGTGTCCACCCATAGCGAACCGCTGGAACGCCTTTCCGAAAAGCATAAATGGATGGGATACCCAGTCCTTCGCGGCGTGGCCACGCTGGGCCATGCTATGACCCTCGGCTTCCGCGCCCTGAAATTTTCCGCCAACGTGGCCCTGGACGAACTGCAATCCGCCGAGCCCGAGACCGACCAGCCCAAGAAAAAGCTCGAAGTCACCGGCTGGATGGCCGCCGTCAACATCATCATTTCAGTTGGCTTTTTCATCTTCATGTACAAATACCTGCCGCTGCTAGCAGCCACCGAACTGACCAAGTCTCATCCCAGCCTGAGCGGACAGATCGGCTTCAACTTCATCGAAGGCATCATCCGCATGGCGCTGTTCCTGCTCTTCATCTTCGGCACCTCGCTGATGAAGGACATTCGCCGCGTCTACCAATATCACGGCGCCGAGCACAAAACCGTTTTCGCCTTCGAGAACGGCGACCCCATGGAAACCGCCGCCGTGCAAAAGTATTCGACTTACCATCCGCGCTGCGGCACCAGCTTTTTGATGACAGTCATGATCATCTCGATGTTGATTTACATGCTGGTCCCGGTCCACACCTTCTGGGCCAGGTTCGCGGTGCGGCTGGCGCTGCTCCCGGTCATCACCGGCCTGTCCTACGAAATCATCCGCTTCGCCGCCAAACATCGCGGATCCCTCTTCGCCCTGATGACCGCCCCCGGCCTCTGGCTCCAGCGCATCACCACCCAGGCCCCGTCGGACGATCAGGCGCAATGCGCGATTGTCGCGCTCGACCATGCCATGTCCCTGGAAAAGCAGCGTGGCGGCGAATTAGTCATTGCCTAGCGGGCCCTACCCCAGTCGTTGGTCGTTCGTCCTTGGTCGTTGGCGGACCCATCCTGCCTTGGTTCACTCATCACATACAAACCGAGGCTAAAGTTGTAAAAGTATGGCTGGAGGTAGTGCCATGTCGCTATCATCGTTTCGGGATTTAAGGGTTTGGCAGGAAGCCATGAAGTTGACCACTGAAATTTATCGGGACACGGCCAAGTTCCCCAAACATGAAGTTTACGGATTGAGCCAACAGATGCGGCGGGCCGCAGTCTCCGTGCCCAGCAACATCGCAGAGGGAAAAGGTCACAGATCGAATCGCGAATTCTCACACTTTCTATTGCACGCCCGAGGTTCGCTGCTCGAACTACAGACTCAGCTTTTGATCGCAGAAGAATTACAATACTTAACGAAGGAAGATGCACATCGTTTGTCGGCAATGGCCGAAGGCATAGGACGAGCCCTAAGCGGATTGATCAATTCCATGCGCGAAAAAGCAGCGTGATTTTGGCGAACGACCAACGACGCACGACCAACGACTGACCCTATGTTCGAACGTCTCAACCAAATCGAAGCCCGCTACGAGGAACTGACGCAAGCCCTCTCCTCGCCGGACATCACCAACGACTCGGCCCGCTACCAAAAAACCGCCAAGGCGCATAGCGAAATTGTGCCTATTGTCGAACTCTATCGTGAATTCAAGGACCTGACGCGCGGCATCGCCGACAGCAAGACCATGCTGGCCGACGAAAAAGATCCCGAGATGCTCACCTACGCTCGGGAAGAATTAAGCAAGCTTGAAACCCGCGTGGCGACTGTGGAAGAGGAACTCAAAATCCTGCTTCTCCCCAAAGATCCCAACGACGAAAAAAACGTCATCCTGGAAATCCGCGCCGGCACCGGCGGCGACGAAGCCACTTTATTCGTAGCCGAAATGTTCCGCATGTACACGCGCTACGCCGAAACCAAACGATGGAAAGTCGAGGTGCTTTCGAGCTCAGAGTCCGCCGCGGGCGGCATGAAAGAAGTGATTGCGCTAATTGAAGGCCAGCGCGTGTACTCGCAACTGAAGTATGAAAGCGGCGTCCATCGCGTACAGCGGGTCCCGGCCACCGAGCAGCAGGGGCGCGTCCACACCTCAGCCGTCACCGTCGCCGTCCTGCCGGAAGCGGAAGACGTGGACATAAAGATCGAAGCCAAAGACCTTCGTATCGATACATTCTGTTCCTCCGGTCCCGGCGGCCAGTCGGTGAACACAACGTATTCCGCCGTCCGCATCACGCATATTCCCACCAACACGGTCGTCAGTTGCCAGGACGAGAAAGTCGCAGATCAAGAACCGCGAAAAAGGCATGCGCGTGCTGCGCTCCCGCCTTTACGAAGTGGAGATGCAAAAGCAGCAGGATGCTCTCGCCAAAGAACGCAAGTCGATGGTAGGCAGCGGCGACCGCAGCGAAAAAATTCGCACTTACAACTTTCCGCAGAACCGCGTGACCGATCACCGCATCGGCCTGACCATCCATCAGTTGATGGAAGTCATGGACGGCAAACTGCAAGCCATCGTCGACGCCCTCATCACCCACTATCAGGCAGAAAAAATGAAAGCCGAAACCGCCGGCGTAACGTAAAACGTTAGCCGGCACGAAACACGTAAGGGACAGCCGCCTCGGCTGTCCGGGCGAAGCCCGGCCATTGCTTATGGCCGCAATAACTTGCTTATAGCTTTTCTCCGTGTCTCTGTGTCTCTGTGGTGAAATGATCTTGTGCAGCTAAAAGAAGCCCTCACATCCGCCATCACCCAGCTCACCGCGGCGAGTGTCCCCTCGCAGCGCATGAACGCCGAACTCCTGCTCATGTTCACTCTGGATTGTGATCGCGCCTATCTCCACGCCCATCCCGAACGGGAACTCACGCTAGAAGAATTCCGGCGCTACGAAGATGCACTCGCGAAGCGCTCCAGCGGCGTCCCCGCCCAATACATCACTGGACACCAGGAATTCTGGGGCCTGGATTTCATCGTCACTCCAGCCGTCCTCATCCCCCGCCCCGAAACCGAGCACGTAATCGAAACCGTTTTGGATCGTGTGGGGCGGACACTCTTGTCCGCCAACTCTCACCACATCGTGGATGTAGGCACCGGATCAGGCTGCATTGCCATAGCCCTGGCCAAGGAACTTCCCAACGCTGAAATCCAAGCCACCGACATTTCTCCGGCAGCGCTGGAAGTTGCCCGGACAAACGCCGCCCGCCACCAGCTCGAAAGCAGAATCCAATTCCACGAAGCCGACCTTCTCCAGAAACTCGCAAGCTCAAAACTCGAAACTAGAAACTTCGAAACTGGTGTTTCAGATTTTGTCATCTCCAACCCCCCCTACGTCGGCGAGTCCGAAGAAGAGCAGGTCCAACTCGAAGTCCGCAAATACGAGCCACGCAATGCCGTTTTCGCCGGCCCCACAGGATTGGAAATCATCGAACGTCTCATCCCGCAGGCACGCGGCGCCCTCAAGCCCGGCGGCTGGCTCATCATGGAAATCAGCGGAACGATTGTGGAAGGAGTGAAGCGTTTGTTATCCGGATGGGCGGAAGTTCAAATCACCAAGGACCTGCAAGGCATCCCGAGGGTCATCTCAGCGCGCAGACCGTGATCGTCTTCGCATTCGCAAATGCGGCGTGCACCACCGTGGAAGAGCGGGCCTTCCAGGCCCGCGTTAAGACGCGCAGACGATCCACGCGGCGCTGAAAGCGCCGCTCTTTCACGACTATTTATGCGTCAACGAAACTTTACGCCTTGAACGCCGCCGGCTGAATGTCTTCGACATCCACCCAATTGGTAGGATATTTCCCGGTATAACACGCCGTGCAATACGTCGTCTTCTCGCCATCGCCGCAGGCTTTCTTCATCCCGTCCAGCGAAAGATAAGCCAGCGAATCCGCGCCTACGTACTCGCGAATCTCTTCGATGGTTTTATTGGCGGCAATGAGCTGTTTCTTGGAAGGCGTGTCCACGCCATAAAAACAAGGCGAAATGGTCGGCGGACACGAAACGCGCATGTGAACTTCCTTCGCGCCTGCGTTGCGAATCATGCGCACGATCTTGCGGCTGGTGGTGCCACGCACGATGGAATCGTCAATCAAAATCACGCGCTTGCCTTCCAGCAGCGAGCGCACCGGATTCAGTTTCAGCTTCACGCCGAAGTCGCGCACACTCTGGCTGGGCTCAATAAACGTGCGTCCTACATAATGATTGCGAATAAGCCCGAAGCGGAAAGGAATGCCACTCTCAGCCGCATAACCGACGGCGGCGGTCACCCCTGAATCCGGCACCGGAACCACCACATCAGCCTCGACGGGAGCTTCCAACGCCATTTGCCGTCCCAGTTGCTCGCGGCTTTCCTGCACCGGCCGGCCAAACACCCGGCTATCCGGACGCGAAAAATACACATGCTCGAAAATGCAGCTCGACTGCGTAAGCGGCGTGGCATAAAACCGCGAAGTGATTCCTTCTGGCCCGACCACGATCAATTCTCCCGGCTTCACTTCCCGTTCATAGGTCGCACCGATCAGGTCGAACGCGCAAGTTTCGGAGGCAAACACAATCGTGTCCTGCTTGTAGCCCACCGCTGCCGGAATTCTTCCCATGGCCAGCGGCCGGAAGCCGCGCGGATCGCGCGCCGCAAAAATTCGGTCGGGACTGATCATCACCAGCGAAAATGCGCCTTCCACCCGCCGCAGCGCATCGGCCATGGCCTCGGGCAGCGTGTGTTCCCGCGATTGCGCGATCAAATGCACGATCACTTCGGTGTCGGTGCTGGTCTGAAAAATCGAACCCTGCGCTTCCATCCGCGTGCGAATCTCTCCCGCATTCACCAGGTTGCCGTTGTGCGCCAGCGCCATCATGCCTTTATTCGATTGCACCATGATGGGCTGGGCGTTCAGCAACGACGAATCTCCCGCCGTCGAATAGCGCGTGTGCCCAATCGCCAGCGTGCCGTGCAACTTGGCCAACTCTTCGGTATTGAAGATGTCAGCGACCAGCCCCATGGATTTATGCATGTTCAACGTCATCCCATTGGACGTGACAATGCCCGCCGACTCCTGCCCGCGATGCTGCAGCGCATGCAGTCCCAGGTAGGCCAGCTTCTCGGCTTCGGGATTGGCATAAATCGCCACCACCCCGCACTCGTCGTGAAATTTGTCGGAAGTCAGCATCAGCTATCAGCCCTCAGCTTTCAGCTCTCAGTAAAACCATCAAACCACCACGGCTCACGTAGGGACAGCCGCCTCGGCTGTCCAGCCGAGCAATGCCCGGCCCCTTTATGAAACTTCCACCAACTCCGGATCAGCCTTCAACACATTTTCCAGCGCACTCTCGAATCCATCGCGTAACTCCGACACCCCCGCCGACACCACCACCCTGCCATCCAGCTTGATTTCAATTGTTTCAGAAGTTGTCTCCCCGATGGTTTCGGAAGACAGGCCATATTTTACTGCTATCTGTTGGATGGCTGGGAGCTTACCTTGGTCGCAAGAGATCACAATCCGGCTGGCGTCCTCGCCAAACAACGCAAACTCGGCGGGAAGCCCTCCAGAGGCCAGATCCACTCTGATTCCAATACCTTTAGCGAACGCCGACTCCGCCAAAGTCACCGCAATGCCACCTTCCGAGCAGTCGTGAGCCGATTCGACCAGCCCCGCCGAGATCATTTCGATGATGGCCTTCTGCAACCCGGCCTCTTTCTCCAACTCCAGCGCCGGAGGAAATCCCCAGACCGAACCCAGAATCTCTTTCGCATATTCCGACGAGCCAAATTCAACTTCGGCGTCAACCGCATCGCCCGGCTCGGAAGCGCGCAACAAAACAATCGCCCGTCCCGCTTCGCGGAAATGTGGAAACACCGCTTTATGAACATCTTCGAACGTTCCCACGATGGCCATGACCGGCGTGGGATAAATGCCTTCCCCAAAAGTTTCGTTGTAGAAGCTGACATTGCCACCAGTGATCGGTACTTCCAACTCTTCGCAGGCTTTGGTGATGCCATCGATGACTTGCGAGAACTGCCACATGATGTGGGGCTTTTCCGGATTGCCAAAGTTCAGGCAATTGCTTGCGCCGATGGGAGTTGCGCCCGAACACGCCACGTTGCGGCAGGCTTCCGCCACAGCATGCATCGCCCCCAGCTTGGGATCGAGATAGCACCAGCGTCCGTTGCCATCGAGCGACATCGACAATCCACGCTGCGAGCCTTTGATGCGAATCACTCCAGCATCGCCCGCGCCGGGGCCCTCGACAGTGTTGGTCTGCACCATGGAATCATATTGCTGCCACACCCAGCGCTTGCCGCAAATGTTCGAACTGCTCAGTAAGTTTTTAAGATCTGCCGTGAAATCAGAAGCCTGGCCGAGCCTGATCGATCCTGGCATTTCGCGTGGCAGCGGCGTTTCCCATCGTTCGAGTGGACGCTTGTACACCGGAGCATCATCGGTGAGCGCTTCGTTGGGGATTTCGGCGACGATTTTGCCGTGATGCAGCACCCGCATCGTATTCTCAGGAATGACTTTGCCAACTTCCACGGCATCGAGTCCCCACTTCTCGAATACGCGGAACACTTCTCCTTCGCGCCCTTTTTGCGCCACCAGCAACATGCGCTCCTGCGATTCGCTCAGCATGATTTCGTAGGCGCTCATGCCAGTTTCGCGCTGCGGGACGCGATCAAGTTCAATTTCGACGCCAACTTTTCCGCGCGCGCCCATTTCGCAGGTGGAGCACGTAAGCCCCGCCGCGCCCATATCTTGAATGCCGATGATCGCGCCGGTCTGCATGGCTTCCAGGCAAGCTTCGAGCAAAAGCTTTTCCATGAACGGATCGCCGACCTGCACGTTGGGACGCTTGGCTTCCGAACCTTCGCTGAATTCTTCGCTGGCCATGGTTGCGCCGTGAATGCCGTCGCGTCCGGTTTTCGATCCCACATAAATCACAGGGTTACCAGCACCCGAGGCCTTGGCGTAGAAAATCTCGTTGCGTTTCACCAATCCAAGCGCAAACGCATTCACCAGTGGATTTCCGGAGTAGCAAGGCTCGAACTTGGTCTCTCCGCCTAAGTTCGGAACACCAAAGCAGTTGCCGTAAGAAGCCACGCCACCAACCACGCCCTCAAGAATGGAATGGTTCTTATGAATCTCAGCCTGGGTAGGCTCTGGTGTGGCACGGACACTCTTGTCCG
This sequence comes from Terriglobales bacterium, assembly GCA_963762965.1. Classification (GTDB taxonomy): domain Bacteria; phylum Acidobacteriota; class Terriglobia; order Terriglobales; family Acidobacteriaceae; genus DATBAX01. The sequence goes on along the minus strand of CAVXME010000001.1, from coordinate 1,218,418 downwards.
TGGCCTTTGACTTTGCTTTTGATTTTTCAATCGGCCCAAACCGCAGCGAGTCCATTACCGCCACGGGCCTCGCACCCATGGTAAAAATATCCCGCAGAATTCCGCCGACGCCGGTAGTCGCGCCCTGAAACGGCTCAATGAACGAAGGATGATTGTGCGATTCGATCTTGAAAGCACAGGCCCAACCATCGCCGATGTCGATGATCCCAGCGTTCTCTCCCGGGCCCTGCACCACCAGCTTGCTGCGAGTCGGCAGCCGCTTCAGATGTACGCGCGAGGATTTGTAGGAACAGTGCTCGCTCCACATCACGCTGAAAATGCCAAGCTCGGTTAGTGTGGGTTCGCGTCCGCCCAGCAGTTGCTTTATTTTTTCGTATTCGTCGAGGGTGAGGCCGTGTTCCCGGATGGTGTCGGGAGTAATGGCAGCAATGGCGGAGGTGGTCATATGGGGAAAGTCTATTGTCGCATTTCAGCGCGAGGCTGGGTAGGGAAAGTCTTGTGTGCTTTTTGGCCGGGCAAAAGCTGCTTGCGGGAAAGCTCTTCGTCGCAATCGTTTGTTTTCATATACTTATCTTTAAGTTATTGAAAACAGGCGGTCTGTATTACGGTTGTATTTTCCAGTCTGCATCCTAAGGCCCTCCGACAATGCCTCTAGATTGCCTAGAGTTGCCATTTAGGCGACAATCAGGCGCCGGGAGCTGGAAAGCCCCAGCTCGCAAGCTTTCTCCACTGCCTTGGCAAAACCCCAAAATGGAAATATCTGGAAGCTATCAATTTGCTTCCTGCGTTGACCCTGGCGAGGCGCTCCGTCCTTGGACGGCCGAGGGGGCGTCGCCACGAGAGCAGTGGCGATTCTGTGTGAGCAGTGGTCGTGGCCCCGCCCTCTCGCAAAGAACGCGAGAAGGACGGGGCACCCGCTACTGGGGACAGACCTGTATGATTTCTGGGTTATGAAATCCGTTATTGTGGGCACGGCGGGGCACATCGATCATGGCAAGACGGCGCTGGTCAAGGCGCTGACTGGGATCGATGCCGACCGCCTGGAGGAAGAAAAGCGACGCGGCATCACCATCGACATCGGCTTCGCGCATCTTGAATTGCCGGCGGCGGATGGCGAAATCATTCGGCTGGGATTTGTGGATGTCCCCGGGCATGAACGCTTTGTGCGCAACATGCTGGCAGGAGTGGGAGGCATTGATGTGGTTTTGCTGGTGATTGCAGCGGACGAATCCATCAAACCCCAGACCCGCGAACACTTTGACATCTGCCGGTTGCTTGCGGTGCGGCGCGGGATCACGGTGCTGACCAAGTCGGATGCGGTGGACCGCGAGACGCTGGATGTGGTGCGAATAGAAGTGGAAGAGTTTGTAAAGCGGTCGTTTCTTGATTCCGACCACTCCCCGATGGTCGGGGTAAGTTCTTTGACCGGAGCCGGCCTTGATGAACTAAGACAGGCTCTAGTCAAGATCGCATCGGAAATCCCCGCCAAAGATTCGAGCGCGCTTGCGCGTCTGCCCATCGACCGGGTTTTCACGATGAAGGGTTTCGGGACAGTGGTGACGGGCACGCTGGTTTCCGGGAACCATTGGCAAAGAACAACAACTGGAGGTCTTTCCGAGCGGACAGCAGGTGCGCGTTCGTGGCATTCAGGTGCACGGGCAACCCGCCGAGCAGGCTGTTGCGGGCGAACGCACGGCGTTGAATCTCGCGGGCGCGGCTACCGAAGACCTTGCCCGGGGGATGACGCTGGCGCCGCCTTCAACTTTTCAGACGACTTCGCGCATCGATGTCTCACTCTCTCTGCTGCCTTCCGCCAAGCCGTTGAAAGATCGCGCGCGCGTGCATTTTCATGCTTACACCATGGAGACGATTGCAACCGTGGTCCTGTATGGAAAAAAGCAAGTTGCAGCGGGAGAGCAAATCTTCGCGCAGTTGAGGTTGACGAAACCCGTGCTGCTGCTGCCGGGAGATCGATTCATCATGCGGCAATTTTCGCCGGTGGTGACGATTGGCGGCGGCGTGGTGCTGGATGCCGCGCCGGTCGCAAAACTTTCCGAGCGGGACGCGTTCCTGGAAACCATGTCTGGCGGCGAGGCTCAGGCGATTTTGCAGGCGCGCATTGCACGCAGGCATCACCAGGGGATTTCCATAGCGCAGCTCATCACCGAAACCGGCTTGACGAGGCAGGCAATCGGAGTCCGGATAACCCAACTCGTGAGACTTGGCGAGATCATGCGGATGGGAGACACATTTCTATCTGCTCCGGTGATCGAAGAACTTAAGTTGCTGCTGCCGGCATTGGCGGGAAATTTTCACCGAGCCAATCCGCTGGTTCACGGATCTGGAAAAGAAGAATTGCGCGAGCAGGCGAAGCTTTCGGGCGAAGTGTTTGCCGCCGTGCTCGATCTGCTGGTGCGCGCGAAGAAACTTGAAGTGGCCGGTGATTCGGTCCGTCTGCCCGGACACGGCGTGGTCATGAAGGATGAAGAGGCGGAGTCGAAGAAAATCATTGAGAGCGCGTTTGCCGCGGCGGGACTGAAGGTCCCGGCGTTGAACGATGTGTTGGCGGGACTGAAGGTTGATAAGGCCCGAGCGCAGAAGATTGTGACTTTGCTGCTGCGGGAGAAAGTGTTGGTGAAGATTTCCGAGGAGTTGGTTTTTCATCGCAGTGCGCTCGAAAATTTGCGCAAGCAACTGGCGGTGGAAAAAGTAAAGTCGCCAAAAATTGATGTGGCGCGGTTTAAAGAGCTGACCGGGGTGAGCCGGAAGTATGCGATTCCGCTGCTGGAGTATCTGGATCGCGAGCACGTGACGCGGCGAGTAGGGGATGTCAGGGAGATTCTGTGATCGCTCCGAATCCATCCCTCGGGGGCTAAAGCCTGTGATTATTACTGATCCTAGCGCAGCGCTAAAGCGCTGCTCTACCCACACATCATCGTCTTCCGCCGACGGAGCGGAAGTTTTGCGGGGTTTCGCGGACAAGAGTGTCCGCGCCACACAATCTTGCCGAGCTTCGCCACGCGAGCTCAATCGGATGACGGCTATAATGACTGCGCAGCTTTTTCGATTGCCTGGAGTTGCCTGATGCTCACGATTCGTGCCGCGACCGTTGACGATGCACCACTACTGGCCACGCTCATCCATGAACTGGCGGAGTTCGAACGCCTGAGCCACGAAGCCATTCTGACCGAAGAGGACGTGCTGCGCGACGGCTTCGGGCAGCCGCCAAAATTTCGCGCCATGATTGCCGAGTGGGATGGCAAGACGGCGGGCTATGTGGTGTTCTTTGAGTTTTATTCCACGTTTCAGGGACGGTCAGGTTTGTTTCTGGAAGATATTTATGTGCGTTCTGAGTTCCGGCAGAAGGGAATCGGGCATGCGCTGTTGGCGCAAGTGGCCAAGGTGGCGTGGGAGGAAAATTATTTTTGCCTGCGCTGGGAAGTGCTGGACTGGAACACGCCGGCCATCGAGTTCTACAAAAAACTTGGCGCTGAATTGCTCAACGAGTGGAAGGCGGTCATCCTGCTGGGAGACGCGTTGCAAACTTTGGTGGAAAAAGCGAAGTGATGGAGCGGGTGCGCATTATCGGGGCAGGGCTGGCGGGAGCGGAGGCGGCGTGGCAATGCGCGCGGCGCGGGGTTGCGGTCGAGTTGTGCGAGATGCGTCCGGTGCGGTCAACGCCGGCACATCAGACCGCGGATTTTGCCGAGTTGGTCTGCTCGAATTCACTGAAATCCGAAAGCGAAAACACTGCGCCCTGGCTGCTGAAAGAAGAACTGCGGCGGGCGGGATCGCTGCTGTTGGAAATCGCCCAGGAGTGTGCGGTGCCGGCAGGACATGCGCTGGCGGTGGACCGCACGGCGTTTGCGGCGAAAGTCACGGAAGCGATTTCGGGCGAACCGATGATTACCGTGCGGCGTGAAGAAGTCACGCTTGTGGGTGAGGCGCAGATCACTGTTATCGCTACGGGACCGCTGACTTCCGATGCTTTGGCCACGGAAATTGCCAGATTGAGTGGAGCTGGAGAGGTTTCGCGGACAGGAGTGTCCATGCCACACAATCCACAGCTGTATTTTTATGATTCGATTAGTCCGATTGTGGAAGCCGATTCCATCGACATGAGCCGGGTGTATCTGGCGGCGCGGTATGACAAGGGCTCGGCGGACTACATTAATTGTCCGATGTCGCGAGAAGAATACGATCGCTTCTATGACGGGCTGGTGGCGGCGCAATCGGTGGAAGAGAAAGATTGGGAGAAACTGAATTACTTTGAGAGTTGCCTGCCGATTGAAGAAATCGCGCGCCGCGGACGCGACACGCTGCGCTTTGGGCCGATGAAGCCGGTGGGATTGAAAGATCCGAAGACGGGGAGAATCCCTTATGCGGCGGTGCAATTGCGGCAGGAAAATTTGCGCGCGGATTCCTACAATCTGGTTGGCTTTCAGAATCATTTGAAATTTGGGGAGCAGGCGCGAGTGTTGCGGTTGATTCCGGGGCTGGAGAATGCACGATTTTTGAGATATGGGCAGATCCATCGCAATACTTACATCAATTCGCCGGCGCTGTTGAGTGAGACGCTGCAAATGAAAGAGCATCCGCGGGTTTTGTTTGCCGGACAAATTTGCGGAGTGGAAGGATATGTGGAATCCATAGCGACCGGGCTGATGGCCGGCATGCATGCTGCGGCGCTGGTTGCGGGGGTGGAGCCAGTTGCGCCGCCGCGGTCGAGCGCATTTGGATCTTTGATGAATTATGTGGCGCATGCCGATTCCAGGAAGTTTCAGCCGGCCAACATAACATTTGATCTGTTGCCACCGTTGGAGTTGAAGGTTCGGGACCGGCAGGAACGGCATCGGAAGCAATGCGAACTGGCGCTGCGAGAATTCGGTGGGTGGCTGGAAAAGACGGGCGTGTTGGCGGGGGCTGCCGGGCTGAAAGCTTAAGCCCTCTTTCGGTTTCGAGCGTGGTGAACAATCTACATTTCCCTGAGTTCCGGCAGAAAGCGGATTCCTCTGGGCCTGCGGCCCTTCGGAATGACAAGGTTGGAAGCGATTGTTGGTCTCAGGTTGGAGTCGGTTCATTCCTAATCTTCACTGAACGAAATCCCTTCAGATTGCGTATTGCTTAACAGGCTTTCCCGCGTCCGGCTTACGTTCGGCTGGGGGCCCCGTCCAACTCTCGATGGTCCTCCGCGATCTCATTGGCGATGTGTTTCGCACCCTGTGGTCGCACAAGCTGCGCACGTTCCTGACCATGTTTGGCATTGCCTGGGGGATCGTGTCGATTGTGCTGATGGTGGCGGCAGGCGAGGGCCTGCGCAAAGGGCAGGAAGAACAGTCGCAGACGCTCGGCAAAGACGTGATGATCGTGTTTCATGGCCGCACCAGCCTGCAAGCGGGCGGAGCGCGGGCCGGGCGGGTGGTGCATTGGGAAGACGACGATCTGGCGGCAGTGCAAGGGGAATCTACGGACTGCCAGTATGCGATTCCGGAGCTGGAGCAGGGAGATGTTCGCATTCACAGCAATTTCAATAATGCCGCGTTCCTGGTGACCGGCTCACTTCCGCCGTTTGGATATATTCGCAGCCTCAACGTGGGGCAAGGCCGCTTTTATAACGAAGACGACGACCGGGAACAGCGGCGCGTGGCGTTCCTCGGCAGTGATGCCGCCAAGCAACTGTTCCCCGGCCGCAACGCCATCGGCGAGAACATTTACATGAATGACTTTCCCTACGTCGTGATCGGAGTGATGGCGACTAAGAAGCAGGATTCCAGCTATGACGGCTGGGACGTGAACAAAGTCTTCGTTCCTTTTGGCGCGATGCGGCGTGATTTTCCGGACAAGCCTCCGGGGACGCCACACACGTTCGATCAGTTGCTGGTGACGCCAAAATCGGTGGAGCAGCATGAAGCCTGCAAGTATGAAATCCGACGGGCGCTGGCGAGGATGCATGGTTACGATCCCAACGACAAGGAAGCCTGCCCCATCTGGGACACGGTGCAGGAAGCCAAAGCCTTCCGGCAAATGACCGATGGCATGAAGTATTTTCTGGGCGCGGTGGGAATCGTGACGTTGCTGCTGGGCGGCCTGGGAGTGATGAACGTGATGATGGTCGCGGTGCGCGAGCGCACGCGGGAGATTGGCGTGCGCAAGGCGCTGGGAGCTCCGGCGAGCACTATTCTGAAACAATTTTTTGTTGAGGCAGTGCTGATTGCTCTGGTCAGCGGCGGAATGGGTTTGGGCGTCGCATATGGACTGTGCTGGCTGGTGGATCTGTTGCCCATGCCGGATTTTTTTGCCGGGCTGCTGCCGACCTGGGAGTCGGGATTGCTGGCGTGTGGGTTGTTGGGGACGATTGCAGTGCTGTCGGCGTTGTATCCGGCGCGGAGGGCAGCGGCGGTGGATCCGATTGAGGCGTTGCGGTTTGAGGCTGGCGGGTAGGTCAGATCAGGGCCTTGCTTCGCATCGGCTGACAGCCGAGGCGGCTGTCCCTACGTGAGCGGTGGCAGAAAATTATGTTGACTGAGATTATTTTCGAGGCTTGCGCGGCGCTGCGGCGCAATTACACGCGGAGCTTTCTGACCATGCTGGGGATCGTGTGGGGCATTGCCACGGTCACGCTGTTGATCGCATATGGGAGCAGTTTTCGCAGCATCCTGGTGACTGGATTCGATGCCTTTGGCAAGAGCGTCGTGATTTGCTGGGCGCAACAAACCAGCGAGCAGCCGGGTGGACAACGAGCGGGCAAGAAAGTTGTCTTCGAGCAAGCCGATGTGGATATGGTGAAGGAGACCGCGCCGTTGGTGAAACATGTGTGCCGGGAAACGGTGAACCGTCCGGGGGTTGGGTATGGCGACCGGTTGGTGGGCACGGCGGCTGTGCGTGGGGTGTGTCCGGAATATGGCGAGATGCGCAATGAAGTCCCGTCGGAGGGGCGCTGGCTCAATAGCAGCGACGAGTTGGAACGCCGGCGGGTCTGCTTTCTGGGTGGGCGGGTGCGCGAGCAGTTGTTCAGCGGACGTCCGGCGGTCGGAGAAACGGTCCTGATCGGTGGAGTACGTTTTCTGGTTGTGGGTGTAATGGCCCGCAAAATCCAGTTGAGCAACTATTTTTCCAGCGACGACGATTCCACCTGGATTCCTTTCTCGGCGGCGAGTGAGCTGTGGAACACCCGCTACGCGCCGGTCTTGTTGTTCGAACCGGTGGCGCCGCAGTTTGAAAAGAAAGCCATGGCACAAGTGCTGGCGGCGGTGGCGACGAGGCAGCAGTTTTCTCCAACTGACCCCAAGGCGATCCAGATGTTCGGGCGCGACGAATTCCGCCCGGTGATTGATGCGCTGACCATTGGACTGCAAGTGTTGCTGGCGTTTGTGGGCACGTTGACCCTGGGGATTGGCGGTGTGGGCGTGATGAACATCATGCTGGTTTCTGTGGATGAACGCATTCGCGAAATTGGCTTGCGAAGAGCTTTGGGTGCGAGAAAACGCCACATCAAGTTTCAATTCCTGGCCGAGACTTTGCTCATCATGCTGCTGGGCGGGGCCATCGGGGTGTTGATTTCCTATGGCATTGCCGCGGCCGTGGGCACACTTCCGATGATGGGACCGTTGTTCGAAGATGATTCGGGGCAGGGCGACATCCATTTGCGAATATCGTTGATGACGGTTGTGATTTCGACGCTGGCGCTGCTGGTGGTAGGGGTGATTAGCGGAATGGTGCCGGCGATGAAGGCTTCGAAGCTGGATCCGGTGGAGGCGTTGCGGTACGAGTGATGGGGCCTGCGCCCTTCGGGCGCGTGGTCGGGTTCCGTCTCTACCCCGGACTTCCGTCCGGGGCTTTCACATGCCGCTCCTTCGGGGCTGGTTTGAAGTAGCGCTATCTCCTTGTCAATTCTGAAAGTGGTTCCTCCCCACTAGACTTTCTTTCTGGGATTTCGATGCGAGCCCTTTCATCCATAATTTTCATTGACCCGGCCCGCGGTTCGCAGTACCTTGCTGGCATTCGATCAGTTTCCTAGTGAGAGGTGATAGTTTGCCAATTTCCGCCGTGGACGCCATGGGCCCTGCTTTCGAACACACCAAACAGCAGCTTCTGAAGCCCTTTCGCATCAATCAATGGGCGAAGCTGGCGTTGGTGGGATTTCTGGCCGGCGAACTCAGTTCTGGCGGAGGCGGTTGCAGCGCACCCAACATTCCTCAGATGCCCCGCAACACCGACGACTCACAACACTTGTTTGGCACTTTTGGCGGCATGAACCTGCCGAACTGGGATCCGAAAACGATCGCGCTGGCGATCACATTTTTTATTGTCGTGGGTTTCTTCCTGTGGCTTTTGTTCATCTACCTGAACAGCGTGATGCGCTTCGTCCTGTTCGATAGCGTGATCACCAAGAAGTGCAGCATCCGGGAAAGCTGGCGGCGGCGGTATGAAGCGGGCATGCGTTTCTTTTTGTGGCAGATTGGGCTGGCGCTGGTTTCGCTGGGGAGCATAGCGGTCCTGATCGGAATCCCGGCGGCGATCGGCTTTTCCCTGGGATGGTTTAAGGAGCCCGGTGACCACGTGCTTGCGCTGGTGCTGGGCGGGATATTTGCCTTCATGATTTTCTTTCTGTTCATTGGCGGAATGCTGGTGGTCACGGTGCTGACCAAGGATTTCGTTGTCCCCCAGATGGCGCTGGAGAACCTGACCGCCATCGAAGGATGGCGGCGCTTGTGGCCGATGATGAAGTCGGAAAAAGGCGGTTATGCCGGCTACATTGGCATGAAGATCGTGCTGGCCCTGGGTGCGGCGATCCTGTTCGGCATTATCAGCACCATCGCCATGTTCATCATGCTCATTCCTTTTGGTGCGCTTGGCGTGGCCGCAGTGCTGGCCGGCAAGGCCGCGGGCATGACCTGGACCGTTGTCACAATCAGCTGGGCGGTGGTCGCGGTGATCATCGCATTTTTGATCATGATGTATGTGGTTTCTTTCATATCGGTGCCGGGGATTGTGTTCTTCCCCGCCTACTCCCTTTATTTTTTCGCGGCCCGTTACCCGGCGCTGAACGCGATTCTGAATCCCGCGCCTCCTGCGCCAGCGATTGCCGCAGCACCGCCCGCACCGCCGCCGTACCTGCCGCCTCCAGAGCCGATTGGATAGCGGCAACGTGCGCTCGAAATTGACGGGAACCAACGTTAACCATAGAATTAACAGTAGAGAAACTGCGATTCGGTCCGCGTTGGGAGTCCATGCCACTTTACGAATACGAGTGCAAGAAGTGCCATCACCGCGTTGAAAAGATCCAGTCGTTTTCCGCCCGTCATATGAAGAAGTGCCCGGATTGTGGCGGCCTTTTGGAGCAAGTGATCTCCGCCCCGGCGGTGCAGTTCAAGGGCTCGGGATGGTACGTGACGGACTACGCCAAGAAGTCTTCGGCGCCCTCGTCTTCATCGTCGAATGGGGACTCTTCGTCGAAGGGAGATTCCAAGGCGGATTCAGATTCCAAGGGCGATTCGAAAAGCGAATCCGGATCGAAGAGTGAATCCAGTTCCAAGAACGATTCCGGATCGAAGAAGGAAAAGTCCAAGTCGGAAAGTTCCAGCAGCAAGAGTGGGAAGAAATAACCAGTAAGTACCTCAGTGGCTTAAGCCATCCATCCTCGCAAGGCTTAACGCAGCGCTGAAGCTGCTGCTCCACCCATCTCGATCATCGCCACTTCATGTTGTATCCCAGCGAGCTCAGAATCTGGTTTTCGAATTCGTATTCGAGGATCACGCTGAAGTTGTCACCATTGAATTCCCAGGAACTGGCGTACCTGGTCAGCGGTTGCTGGTAGAACGAGTACGCAGCGGCATAGCGGACGTTGCAGGGTTGCGGGCAGGCGATCAGGCCGGTGGGATCGGCGCGGTAATCGCCGGTGGCCGCCAGCAGCACGCTGGAAGCAACATCTGGCCGGGCGGCAACCAATAGCTGACGCGGCATCACACTCAGCGCACGAGGGTCTCCGGGCTGAATGTCGGCGGGCGCGCCGGAAGACTGTTGCAGGGGATTGAGATCGATCTGCCTAGCAATGCTTTGTTGCGACGTATTCCAGATGGTCCACAGATCGGCGTCAGTATGGCGTGTCTGGTTGACGAATCCGGCCGAAGGCGCGCCGGGAAAGGCGCCACAGGCGGTCAGGATTAACGTCAAAACCAGAACGCACAAACTTCGGACCATAACTTTTTCTTTCCAGCCTGTCTTTTCAACTCACTAGCGAAACCATCGGCAAGTAATGGGGCTTACCTTAGTCTGCATTGCCCTTAGGTACTAGTGGCAGGCGTGGTGAGCGTGACGAATCTTTTGCCGTTTGCGATCATCTAATTGATCGAATTAGTCGTTATAACGAGGATTTGTCCTATGATCAATATTCGACGCAGTGAAGAACGCGGCGGTGGCAACCACGGCTGGCTCAATACTCACCATACGTTTTCCTTCGACCAGTTTTACGATCCGCGCTGGATGGGGTTTCGCTCTCTGCGTGTGATTAACGAAGATTGGGTGGCGGCTGGGCACGGTTTTCCGTTCCATCCCCACCGGGACATGGAGATCATCACCTATGTGCTGGAAGGCGCGCTCGAGCATAAGGACAGCCTGGGAACGGGTTCGATCATTCGTCCGGGCGATGGCCAGCGAATGAGCGCGGGGCGCGGCATCCGGCATAGTGAGATGAACTCTTCGCCAACCGATTCAGTGCATCTGCTGCAAATCTGGATCACGCCGGACAAGTCCGGGCATGAGCCCAGCTATGAACAGAAGACATTTCAGGAAGAAGAAAAGCGTGGGAAGTTGCGGCTCATCGCCTCCCCGGATGGGAAAGATGGGTCAGTGACCATTCATCAGGATGCCAGGCTGTATGTTTCCTTGCTGGTTCAAGGGCAGGAAGTGAAACATGAGCTCAGCAAGGGACGCCATGCCTGGCTGCAAGTCGCCAAGGGCTCGGTCGCGTTGAATGGGAAGAAGCTTGAGCAAGGTGATGGGGCGGCGATTAGCGAGGAAAAAACGCTGAGCATCAAGGGCGAGAAAGATGCGGAAGTGCTGCTGTTCGATCTGGTGTAAGACAAACCTCTAGCCACGGATTCGCACGGATTAACACGGATTTTTCTTCAGTTTGAGGTGATCCGTGAAAATCCGCGAAATCCGTGGCTTATTTCTTGGCTTTTGCTGGTTCTTTCTCGCCCACTCTCTTGCTCACTTCGAACTTCATCTTGCCTGTCTTCTTGTCGGCATCGACCACGATGTGGTCGCCATGCAAGACTTCGCCGTCGAGAATCTTCAGCGCCAGCGGGTCCTGGATCATTTTTTGAATGGCCCGCTTTAGCGGACGCGCCCCGAAATTCGGATCGAAACCCTGGGTGAACATGAGGTCTTTGGCGGCGTCGGTTAGCTCGAGTGAAATCTTGCGATCGGCGAGCAGGCGGCGGACGTCTTCCAGGCGAAGCTCGATGATTTTGACCAGTTGCTCTTTGCCGAGTGGATGGAAAATGATGATGTCATCCACGCGGTTCAGGAATTCGGGCTTGAAGTGGCCGTGCAACGTGTTCATCACTTGTTTCGAGGCTTCGTCAAAATCCTTTTCGGAGTGCAGATTGTCGGCCTGCAAGAAAGACGATCCCAGGTTCGAAGTCATGATGATGATGGTGTTTTTGAAATCAACGATGCGGCCTTTGCCGTCGGTGAGGCGGCCGTCGTCCATCATTTGCAGAAGCACGTTGAATACATCGGGGTGCGCTTTTTCGATTTCGTCAAACAGCACAACCGCGTAGGGACGGCGGCGCACCTGCTCGGTGAGCTGTCCGCCTTCCTCGTAACCGACGTAGCCGGGAGGCGCGCCGATCAGGCGCGAGACGGCGTGCTTCTCCATGTACTCGGACATGTCGATGCGAATCATGGCGTGCTCGTCATCGAATAGAAATTCGGCGAGAGCACGGGCAAGTTCGGTCTTGCCAACGCCCGTCGGGCCCAGAAAAATAAAGCTGCCAATAGGGCGCTTGGGGTCGCTGAGCCCGGCGCGCGAACGACGAATGGCATTCGAGACGCGCTCCAAAGCTTCGTTCTGGCCGATCACGCGATGACGCAGGCGATCTTCCATGCTGACGAGTTTCTTGACTTCGCCTTCGAGCATCTTGGAAACCGGAATGCCGGTCCATTTGGAGACGATGCGGGCGACGTCTTCCTCGTCAACTTCTTCCTTGAGCATGCGCGACTTGCCTTTACCGTCCATCTGGGCGTTGAGCTTGTTGAGCTCTTCTTCGGCTTGGCGCAGCAGGCCATAGCGGATCTCGGCCACGCGCTGGAGATTCCCTTTACGCTCTTCGGCCTGCTCCTCGATTTTGAGCTGCTCGATCTTTTCCTTGAGCTGGCGCGAGCGGGTGATGAGGTCTTTTTCTTTTTTCCAGTTGGCTTTGAGCGCTCCGGATTTTTCGCGGATCTCGGCAAGCTCTTTTTCAATTACGCCCAGGCGTTCTTTGGAGTTCGCATCGCTTTCTTTCTTCAGCGCCTGCCTTTCGATTTCGAGCTGGGTGGCACGGCGTTCGAGTTGGTCGATGTCGGTGGGCAGGGAATCAATCTGGATACGCAACGAAGCCGCGGCTTCGTCGATCAAGTCGATGGCTTTATCGGGCAGGAAGCGGTCCGAGATGTAACGATGCGAGAGGGTCGCAGCCGCGACGATGGCCGAGTCTTTAATGCGCACGCCATGATGCACTTCGTAACGTTCTTTTAATCCGCGCAGGATCGCAATGGTGTCTTCCACGTTCGGTTCGCCGACGAAGACGATCTGGAAGCGGCGCTCTAAAGCCGCATCTTTCTCAATGTATTTGCGATATTCGTTCAGCGTGGTTGCGCCGACGGCCCGCAGCTGTCCGCGGGCCAGGGCCGGCTTGAGCATGTTGGACGCGTCAATCGCGCCTTCGGCGGCGCCCGCGCCTACGAGCGTGTGCAGTTCGTCGATGAAAAGAATAATTTGTCCGGCGGAGTCTTCGATCTCTTTGAGCACGGCTTTCAGGCGATCTTCGAATTCGCCACGATATTTGGCTCCAGCAAGCATGGAACCGAGATCGAGAGAAATGACGCGCTTGCTTTTCAGCGCTTCCGGCACGTCGCCGGAAACGATGCGCTGGGCAAGACCCTCAACAATGGCGGTCTTGCCAACGCCGGGCTCGCCGATCAAAACGGGATTGTTTTTTGTACGCCGGGAAAGTACCTGGATCACGCGGCGGATTTCTTCGTCGCGTCCAATCACGGGATCGAGTTTGCCTTTGCGGGCCTGCTCAGTAAGGTCACGAGCGTAGCGCTCGAGCGCCTGATACTTGGCTTCGGGATTCTGATCGGTAACTTTTTGCGATCCGCGGACCGAGGTCAAGGCTTTGAGGATGGCATCATAAGTCGCGCCGTGGCGTGCCAGAATTTCCTGCGCGGCATCGCGTTTGAGATGGGTAACCGCGAGAAGCAAATGCTCGGTGGAAACGTATTCGTCCTTAAAATTGTCGGCTTCCTTGAAAGCGCGCTCCAGGAGCTGGTTGGCGGCCGGGGAGAGCGTGGCTTGCGCGGCCCCGCCGGAAACTTTGGGAAGCTTTTCGATCTCGCGATAGAGATCGGCGAGCACAGCCTGTGGGCCGATGCCGATTTTTTCCAGCACCGGGGAGACGATGCCTTCTTTATCTTCGAGCAGTGCCGCCAGCACGTGCAAAGGCAGCACTTCCGGATTGCCGTGTTCGGAGGCGAGGTCGTTCGCGCGCTGGACGGCTTCCTGCGCCTTGACGGTAAATTTGTCCCAACGGATGGCCATAAACTTAATTCCTAGTTCCTAGTCTTAGCTTGTCATTCTGAGCGGAGCGAAGAACCTATGCAAGGTGCCAGCAGCAAAAATGCATGGGTCCTTCGCTCCGCTCAGGATGACAAAGCTGAATCGGAGCAAAACAAAACGGGAGACGGTCAATTTGCCGCCTCCCGCCTTAGCGGACAAGAGCGTCCGCTCCCCATAAGCTAGTCGAGCTGCGCTCGACGACCGGGTCTGAGACCCGGTCCCACACAACATTATGCGGCCTGGCCGGCGCTCTTGGGCTGCCTGGAGTCGAGCGTCTTTTCGCCGCTGATGTTGACCTTGATCTGCTTCGGCTTGGCTTCGGCCTTTTTGGGCAGAGTGATCTTCAGTACGCCCTTGTCGTAGCTGGCCGAAACTTTCTCACTGTCCACGGTGGTGGGCAAGGTGAAGGAACGAGTGAAGCTGCCATACTGCCGCTCGATGCGGCGGTAGTTTTCTTCTTTCTCTTCCTTCTCGAACTTGCGCTCGCCGTGCACGGTGAGGGTGTTGTTTTCAATGCGGACATCGATGTCTTTCTCATCGATCCCCGGGACTTCGATTTTCAGAGTGGTGTTGTGCTCGTCCTCGTAAACGTCGACTGCCGGGGCGAAGCCGGTGGTGGCCAGGGATTCATCCCCGCTACCTTCAAATGCCGGCTGGAACGACTGCCGGAACAGTTGGTTCACACGGTCTTGCAGGGTGTTGAAGTCGCGAACGGGACGTTCCCAACGAGTTAAAACGGTCATGGCAAAATCCTCCTTCAGATATCGGAAATTTTAGGTTTGGACTTACTGTCATCTGCTTTGATGACATCTTAGTATGTTGCGATACTAAAATATGAGTGTATTATTGTCAAGTATTTATTGCTGTTTAATTTCAATAACTTACATTCACAATCAAGCACTTGAGATAGGCTGTCTCTGGCACATTGAGCAGGGTTGGATGGTCTTTTGACTGGGTTCTGTTCTCGACAAGACGCAGGGTTCGGTGAGCGTCACGAGCGGCTTCACCCAGCATTTCGAGGAACGCAGCCGGGCTGACGTGATAGGAGCAGGAGCAAGTGATAAGAATCCCGCCGGGGCGGAGCATTTTTAGCGCCCGCAGGTTGAGTTCTTTGTAGCCGCGTAGGGCGGTGTCCAGATTCTGCTTGGATTTAGCGAAGGCAGGCGGATCGAGGACGATGGTGTCGTACTGCTTTCCACTTCCGGAATAATCGCGAAGAAGATCGAAAGCATTGGCCTCGATCCATTCGATGTCGCGTCCGTTCAGAACGGCATTCTTCTCGGCGACTTCGAGTGCCGGACGCGAACTATCAACGCCGGTCACTGCGGTGCAGGCTTTGGCGAGATGCAGAGAGAATCCGCCGTGGTAGCAGAAAACATCGAGCGCTTCGCCGCGTGCGTACTGGGCGGCCGCCGCGTAGTTTTCGCGTTGGTCGAGGAAGGCCCCGGTTTTCTGGCCTTCCAGTGCTTCGTAGTGAAACTGGACGCCGTTCATTGAAACGATAGTCTTTGTTTTTTCGCCGTGAATCGAGCCCGAAGGACGCGCCGGAAGCTGCTCCAGCTCGCGGATCTTGGGATCGACCCGTTCGATGATCGACCCTAGAGTCAGCCGATCTCTTAGCTCGGAAAGGATGGTTGCGCGTACTTGTTCGGCGTCCATTGCTTGGGTGAGAACTTGCAGGGTCACGATGTCGTTGTAGCGATCGACGATCAGGCCGGGGAGGAAATCTCCCTCGCTAAAGATGACGCGATAAGCGTCGGTGTCACGAACCACGCGTTCGCGATAGGCAATCGCCGCCTGGACGCGCTCGCGCAGCAGTGCTGGCAAGTCGCTGACCGGCCCGGTGGAAATCATGCGGATGGCAATCTGGGAAGAGCTGCTGTAAAGCGCGGTGCCTAGGATTTTGCCGCGCTCATCGGCGACGTTCACTACAGCGCCTGGAGCGATGCCGTCCGCAGAAACAATGTCGGAGCGATAGACCCAGACGTGGCCGTTCTTGAGGCGATCGGCGCCGCGGCGGGCGATTTTTATTAGGGGAATCGACGAAGCCGATGGCTTTGCGAGCATGACATGATCTTACCTTGCGACTGCCTACGTAGGGGCGGACGCCCTCGTCTGCCCGGCGAGCGTAGCTCGACAGGTTTTCGCCAGAAGCGATGGCGGAATTTGAAAGCGGAGTTGCGCTCCGCGGACAGATGAGGCGTCTATCCTACGTGAGCTGTGATCTTAGCTGGCGGCTGGATGTTCTGAGGATTCCGAGACGTATATGGGATTTTCCGCGCGGGCGACTTTGAGGTCGCCGTGTAACTCGTCGAGGATGGCCATTGGCAACTCTCCGGCCCATTCTTCCAGGTGCTGCTCGTCCACGCCGCTCCGCAGTTGCACACCGGTTTTAAGATCGTCGGCGAAAGCGGCGCTGAATTCACCATCTCTGGATTGAGTGGCACCAATCTTTCTGCCGGTGTGTCCGTCGTAAATCCTGCGACTGGATTTTCCATCGGCATTGGCAAAGGCAATAAAAACTTCGCCGATTTCCGAATAATCGGGACGGTAAAACCAGGCTCTGTCCACGTGCACCTTGGGCCGGACACGCTTTTTCGCGGTCAGGCTCGGCCGTTCGACGGCAATTCCGGTTGCCGGATCGAAGTACAGAATACGTTGGCAGGATTCGCAAATTACGGTTTTGTCGCTGCGAACTTCGTTGAAGGTCTGCGGCCGCAACATCACCTGGCAGCCTACACACTTCTGATCGCGAACTTCGGCGAGGCCGGAGCCGCGAAACTTCATCACCCGCTCGTAGTGACGTAGGAGGTCGGCATCCACGCCAGATCGAGCCTGCTCACGCTTACCACTCCATTCGGCCAGGAGTGCTTCGTCTTTGGCTGTACAGGCGCGGGCTTCGGCTTTTTCTTTTTCTATCTCCGCCATCTCCGCTTTTAATTCGGCTTCGGCGGCTTTGACTTCTTTTTCGCGGGCCTCGGCGTTCACCATCAAATCCAGAATTTTGTCTTCGTTGGCGCGAATGTCCTGCTCGGCGAACTGGATCTCGTGCATCAATGCTTTGTATTGTTCGTTGGTTTTTACGGCTAAGGATTGATCGCGATACTTGGAGATTTTTTGTTGCAGGTCAACGATGGCGGTATCGTACTTGCGGCGGTTAGCTTCGTCAGCTTTGACCGCCGCTTTGGCTTTTTCGAGGACCGCCTTGGTCCCGGCGAGCCGCTCTTCTATGGCGGCCACGCGCTTGGGCAGCGCCGCGACTTCGTCTTTCAGGCGCAGGATTTCCCGGTCAATCTTTTGCAGCTCGATCAGGTTCTGTACGTCAGGAATCATCTTCAGGAGTCGCGCTGATGTAATTCTAGCATGTTGGGTTGCCTGTCCTGGCTTCTGCCAGCATCCACCGGCCTTGCCGGTGTACACTTTTCAACCTGCTGCTTGCGGCCAGCTTTCTAACCGGAGTCTGCCTGTGACACGACTTTTTTGCCAATTGATGCTTTGTTTTCTGCTCCTACCCTTGGCCACGGCCCAGTCCACCGGTGCCGGAACCTCGGGGCCGAAACCGCTCACCATTGAAGCCATTTTCGCCGAGGGCGGCATCACCGGACGGACTCCGGAAACCATTCAATGGAGTCCCGACAACACCCGATTTTCGTTTATTCAGCGCGACGATTCGGGTGAACACGGCCAACTCTGGGCCGTGGATGCAGCCTCCGGCGAAAAGACCGTATTGGTGAATGAAGCCAAACTGGCTGCGCTGGCTCCTCCGATCGAAAAAATCAAAGATGACCGCGAGCGGGAGCGGCTCACTCGTTATCACGTGGCTGCCTATCGGTGGGCTCCGGATTTCCAACATCTGCTATTCGACACCCAGGGACAGCTCTGGCTGTATGACCTGCGGAGTGGCACGGCTGTGCAGTTTACTTCTTCGCCAGACGCGAGTTGGGACCCGAAGTTTTCGCCCGATGGAGACCGGATCGCCTATGTTCGCAAGCATAATTTGTACGTACAGCGAGTTTCAGGCGGGGAAGAACGAGCGCTCACCAAGGAGAAAGACGAGAACCTGCTGAACGGCGAAGTCGACTGGGTGTATGCCGAAGAGCTGGATGTCCGCAGCAATTATTCCTGGTCGCCCGACGGTAAAGATATCGTCTTCCTGCAAATGGATGAAACCCATGTGCCGACCTATCCCATCACCGACTGGCTGCCTACCCATCCCAAAGTGGATGAGGAAAAGTATCCCAAAGCAGGGGACCCCAATCCGGCGGTACGGCTGGGAGTGGTCAGCGCGTCCGGCGGCAAAGCGAAGTTTATTTCGCTCACCGAAGACCAGGACATCTACATTCCACGCTTCGGCTGGCTGCGCGACGGGCTGCTCTGGGCGGAAGTGCTAAACCGCGCGCAGGACACGCTGGAGCTCTACTTCGTGGACACGCATTCGGGGAAGGCCCGCAAAGTGGTCAGCGAGAACAGCCCGGACAGTTGGGTGAACGTGAATGACGACTTCTCAATCCTTAAATCCGGCGACCGTTTTTTGTGGTCGAGTTGGCGCGATGGTCATACGCACCTCTACATCTACAGTTTCGATAAGACCGACCCGCTGGCTGCCGATGCGAAACTTGAGCGTCAGCTCACCCAGGGAAACTTCGAAGTGCTGGGCGTGGACTCGGTAGACGCTGATGCTGGAGTGGTTTACTTTTCCGCGAACAAAGACGACCCGAAGCAGAAGCAGCTTTATTCGGTGAAGCTCGACGGCTCCGGTTTTACTCGGGTCTCGCAGGCGGACGGCACTCATGCCGCAGAGTTCGCGTCAGACGGCAAACACTATCTGGATACTTACTCTGCGGTTTTGACGCCTCCACAAGTGTCAGTTTGCATGCCAGCGGGACCCTGTAAGCCGGTGTGGCAATCGCACGACGTGAGCGACTACGCTCTGACCTCGCCGAAATTTGTTGAGTTCAAAGCCGACGACGGGACTCCGCTTGAAGGTCAGTTGCTGTTGCCGCCTCAGGCTGAAGCGGGAAGCAAGATTCCACTGATTGTTTATATCTACGGTGGGCCGGCGGCACAGGTTGTACTGAATGAGTGGATTGAAGATCGTGGGCTCTTTCATCAAATATTTGCACAACAAGGATTCGCCGTGCTCTCGGTGGACAATCGCGGCACCCCCAACCGCGATCGTAAATTTCAAACTTCAATCCGGCATGAGTTTGGAGCGATTGAACTGAAAGATCAGCTTGCCGCGCTTGACCAGCTATTCGCTCAATATCCACAACTGGATCGCAGCCGCGTCGGCATCTGGGGTTGGTCAAACGGCGGATCCATGACTCTATATGCGTTGACTCACTCGGACGTATTCAAGGCTGGCGTTTCGGTGGCACCGGTCACCGACTGGCACAACTATGACTCCATCTACACCGAGCGCTACCAGGGATTGCCCAAGGACAATGGCAAAGGCTACGAAGATTTGGATCTGGCGAGAGTGGCGGACCAGCTGCACGGGTCGTTGTTGCTGGCCCACGGAACGAGCGATGACAACGTGCACTTTCAGAACAGCATTCAGATGATTGAAGCGCTGGTAAAAGCTGGAAAACAGTTCCGCTTCATGGCGTATCCCAACAAGACCCACAGCATTCATGGTTCCGAAGATCGCATTCATCTGTTCCACATGATTGACGACCACTTCGAGCGTGAGCTGAAATAATCCACGGAGGCTGGATGCACCGCTTGTCCCTCGGCGATTTCGAATTGACGGCTGTCTCGGATGGCACCTATCCGCTCGACGGCGGCGCTCTTTTCGGGGTCGTCCCCAAGGTGATTTGGTCAAAGAAAGTTGCGGTGGACGAAAACAACTTCGTGTCCGCCGGTTTGAATTCCGTGGTGGTGCGCACCGGCCGCGAGACTGTGCTGATTGAAACTGGCATTGGCAACAAGTTGCCGGAAAACATGCTCAAGATTTACGGCCAACCGGCGAAACTGCTGGGTAATCTGGAAGCGGCGGGAATTTCCTCTGACGACATCGATATTGTCATCAATTCCCACTTGCATTTCGACCACTGTGGCTGGAATACGGTGCGCCAGGGCGACAAGATTGTTCCTGCGTTTCCCAAAGCAAAATATTATGCGCAGCGCGGCGAATGGGAGCACGCGCATTCCGGGCAGCGCGACGGCGTAAGCTATCTCACCGAAAATTACGATCCCCTGGTCGAGAGTGGGCAGATGCAGCTACTGCAAGGCGATCAGGAAATCGTGCCGGGGATTTCGGTGAAAGTTTTTCCTGGGCATACGCGAGACATGCAGGCCGTGATCATCACCAGCGGCGGCCAGACCGCTTGCTATATCTCGGACCTGATTCCGACTACCGCGCACCTTGAGTTGAACTACGTGATGGGGTTCGATCTGTATCCGTTGCAAACCATCGAAAGCCGCAAGCGGTATTACGCGCAGTCGGTGCCGGAGAAGTGGCTGACCATGTTTACCCACGATCCCAACGTGCCTTGGGCGTATGTGGAGAAGAATGAAAAGGGGAAGATGGTGGCGCGGGGGATTTAATTTTCCTCTATCGGGCTGATTCGATGGACGCCGTTTCGCGGGCAAGAGTGCCCGCGCCACACAGTCTTTCTTCGAAGAATTCTTCTACCTTCCCCAAAATCTCCGGAGCGCTCTTCGATTCATAGATTGCCTTCCGCAGCGCCGCACCACCGGGGACGCCGTGCGTGAACCATGAGGCAAATTGCTTCATCTTGCCTTGCGCGTCGGGCAGTTCTTCCTCGATCAGCATTTGGAAATAGGTGCGGATCATCTGGTAGCGGTCTGCTTCGGCCGGTTCATCGTAGCGGCCGCTTTCCGTGAACTGCTCAATCTGGCGGAAGATCCAGGGATTTGCAGGCGCCATGCGGCCGATCATGACAGCATCGCATCCCGTTTGCGTCACCATGGAGCAGGCGTCTTCGGGGGTGCGAATATCTCCGTTGCCGATGACGGGAATCTTGACTGCATCCTTGATGGCGGCAATCCAGTCCCAGCGCGCCTGGCCGCTGTAGCCCATCTCGCGAGTTCGGGCATGGAGGGCGACAGCGTTCAAGCCGCAGTCTTCGGCCATCTTTGCCAGCTCGACGCAGACGATGTTTTCGTCATTCCACCCGGCGCGGAACTTGACGGTGAACGGTACCGTCACTGCGGCCCGCACCGCCTTGAAAATTTCTCCAATGGCAGGCAAATCACGCAACAGGCCCGACCCGCCGTTGCACTTCACCACTTTCTTTGCCGGACAGCCGAGGTTCAGGTCCACTAGATCGAAGCCGAGACCTTCCACCAGGCGGGCAGCTTCGGCCATGACTTTCGGATCGCTGCCGAAAAGCTGGGCGGAGATGGGATGCTCGTCTTCGTAAAAATGCAGGTAGCGCTTAGCTTTCTGATCTTTGGCGCGAAGGACACCGTCCGCCGAAGTGAACTCGGTCATGATGAGCCCGCATCCGCCAAGATTGCGAATGAAGCGGCGGAAGACGGTATCGGTGACGCCAGCCATGGGCGCGAGCACGGTGGCGGGGCTGATCGCGACGTTGCCAATTTTCAGCGACGAAGGGACAGGCGTCAGGTCGGTTCCTGGCGCGGCGGGCCCGCTTGCGTTCGCCGAGTTGTCCCAAGTCTTGCGCACCTGGTTATTCTAGCTGACCACGCTCAACGGGCGTCATTTAGGTACCAAACGAGCGGCATAGCAAAACAAAAGCCCCCGCCGAAGCGAGGGCTAGATTCGTTATTTTCATCCGCGAAGATTCGCGTAAATCCGTGGCTACTTCTTGGCTGTTTCAGCCTTTGCCGGTTCGGCTTTGGCGTATTTGCGGCGGAAGCGCTCCACACGGCCTGCGGTATCCAGCATTTTCTGTTTGCCGGTGAAGAACGGATGGCAACTGGAGCAGATCTCAACGTGGAGATCGCCCTTATGGGTAGACCGGGTCGCAAAGCTGTGGCCGCACGCACACAGTACGCGAATTTCGTTATAAGCGGGATGGATAGCTGGTTTCATGGTGGGTCCCTTCGTTCGAGTCCTTAGATTCTATCGGAATGGCGGGGGATTCAGCAACTCCGGAACTCATTGGTTTTGTTCCACTTTGCGGCGGAATCACGGACAGCCAAAAGATTCTCTTGACAAAATGCGGTATTAGATCAATATTGACTGTGTCATGAATGACCTAATACTTTTGGCGATGCTGCTGGAGGGCCCGAAACACGGTTATCAGCTCAAGCAGCAAGCTGGACTGATCATGGGACAGGGGGACATGCACAACAATCTGGTGTATCCCCTGCTGCGACGCTTCACCGATAAAGGCTGGGTGACCAGGAAAGCCGTCGCCGGAGAGCGCGGGCAGACCCGCCAGCAATACGCCCTGACCCCGCTGGGCCGTAAAACCCTGATTGAACGCCTGAGCCAGTACGGAGAGCGGAACTCAGATTCGTTTCCCGGTTTTGCTATGCGCGTGGGAATGTTCGAGGCGCTGAAACCGGCAACACGGGAGCACATTCTTAAACAGCGCGAAAACTATCTGCAAGAGCGCGATCAGAAGCTGGCGGCGTTGCAGGGAAACATGGATCTGGGAAAGTACGGTGGAGAAGTTGTCGGCTATTTACGAAGTCAATTTGAAGCGGAATTGAACTGGATCCAGCGCTTGAGCCGGATGGTTAAGAACTGATTGTTAAGCGGTCGAGGAGGACAAAATGAGAACGCCAACCCTGTGGCAAATCAACATGGTCCCGTGGTACGTCCTGATGATTTACTGGGGAATCAGTTCCCTGCGATTGAAACAAACCAGAGTGCGGGAGCCCTTCGAATCCCGCGCCGCGCATGTCTCCCTGCTGGTTCTGGCGGTGGTAATGATTTTCACGGATCGCTTACGAATTGGGGTTCTGGCCGCGGGTTTCGTGCGCGAAGACGTGTGGATCCAATATGCCGCCATTTGCATAACGTGCATGGGTGCTGCGATCGCCATCTGGGCGCGCTCCATCCTGGGTCGGAACTGGAGTGCCAGGGTCGAAGTCAAGGTGGACCACCAGTTGATTCGCACCGGCCCTTATGCATTGGTTCGTCATCCCATTTACACCGGGCTGCTGCTGGCGGCATCGGGCACGGCCCTGTTTATCGGAGAGTGGCGGGGCGTTCTCGGAGTCGCACTGGCAACCGTCGGATTTTCGCTCAAAGCCAACCGGGAAGAGTCGCTGATGAGCTCGGAATTCGGCGAACGCTATCAGGAATACCGGCGGAAGACTGGATTCCTGGTGCCGCGGTTCTGAGAGCCTTCCCCCGCACAAAACAAAAACGGCAGGGCCGACCCCCTGCCGTCTTCTTTTCCTAAAACCCTTACTTGCTTCGGTTGACTGCCTTCTTCAATTCCGCGCCGGCAGAAAACTTTGCGACCTTGCGGGCTGCGATTTTGATCGTGGCCCCGGTCTGCGGGTTGCGCCCGTTGCGGGCTTTTCTTGCTGAAACCGAGAAGGTGCCAAACCCAATCAACGCCACCCGGTCTCCTTTTTTCAGAGCGGCCGTAATGCTGTCCACGGCCGTGTCAATTGCGGTCGATGCTTGTGTCTTGCTGATTCCGCTGCCCGCTGCGATGCGATCGATAAGATCGGCTTTATTCATTTTCTCTCCTAGCAGGTTTCGCTGATCCCGGCACGCACGAACCGACGCACGCGCCGAGTGGAAAACCCGGCGGCCCTATTTAGCTACCGTCTGTGGTGAAAGTCAACTGTGAAAATCCGCGCTGGATGGCAGATTTGGGTCATTCTGAGAAGAGAGGACTCTTAGCTCGGGTATGGCCGGGCATTCTTGTTAGCAAGATGGACAATCGAATCCTCCATGGACTAGCCCAAAGGAAGTCGGACTTCCGAGCGGAAGAGGCCTACACCAAACCGGCTTTATTTCCTCAGCTCTCCACAGCCTGGCGCACATCTTCACAGTATGTACACAGGGACGTGGGTCTTGCCACTTGCGCAAAGTACGCGGCCGGGTGCAAAGTCGATATAGGGTTGAAGATGGAAAACATACGCGTCATGAAAGCGGCGGAAGTTTGTCCTTTGTGCGAAGGCACAGGCTGGAAATCGGTTTCAGTCAATACCGATCGTCGGGTCACGCGCTGTGACTGCCGTTTGCAGGCCCGCACCCATACGCTGCTCGCCGCGGCCCGGATTCCCAAGCGCTACGAACATTGCGAACTTTCCAATTTTGAATCCGACGGCCCGCACCAAGGGCTGGCCGGGGCACGTCTGGCTGCCGGCCGATTCGTGGAAGAATACCCACTCG
Organism: Terriglobales bacterium; assembly: GCA_963762965.1. Classification (GTDB taxonomy): domain Bacteria; phylum Acidobacteriota; class Terriglobia; order Terriglobales; family Acidobacteriaceae; genus DATBAX01. The sequence goes on along the minus strand of CAVXME010000001.1, from coordinate 1,194,296 downwards.
ATAATACCGGCCTCCTGGTGATTGGCAGCATCGGGGTGGGCAAGACACACCTGGTAGTGGGAATGATCAAAGAGCTAATCCTGAGCAAGGGCATCGCCTGTTTGTTTTATGACTATCGCGAACTGCTCAAGCAAATCCAGAATTCCTACAACGATTCGGTGAAGGCCACCGAGCTCGATGTACTGCGGCCGGTGTTTGAAACAGAGGTGTTGGTACTGGATGAATTAGGCGCGGTGAAGCCGACCGAGTGGGTTTGGGACACGGTAAGCCTGATCCTGAACACACGCTACAACGACAATCGCACGACGATCATCACTACGAATTTCGATGACAAACCAGCTGGTACGGTCAGTGGCCCGCGCGGCGCAACTCGTGAAGAAACGCTCGGCGACCGCATCGGCGAACGCATGCGCTCCCGGCTGCACGAAATGTGCCGCATCATCAAAATGGATGGCGAAGACTTCCGCCAGACCATCCGTAGTGCCAGCTTCCGCTAAAAACTTGGCCACGGATGTTCGCTGACTTGCGCGGATAAAGATCAAAATTCAATTCTTGTGTCTGGGTTTTCTTTCAGATCCGCATTATCAGCGTTGATCCGTGGCGGTTTTTCCCTGTGGATTCAAACTAAAATGACTTGGTGCTGACTCAGCGCTGCGAGTTCGTCCCCGCTTCCGACTCGGAAATCTTCGCCGCCACTCCGGCAGCGCCAGCGGTCTTCCTGTTGCGTGCCGACGATCCCCAATCCCAGCCCTATGTGAGCAAGACCGCAAATCTACGACGCCGCCTACAGCGCCTTCTCGGCGCACATTTGGAACACAGTAGGAAGCTCAACCTGCGCGAGCGGATCCGCTGGATCGAGTACTCGCCCACCGGCTCGGATTTCGAATCCGGATTTCTGCTCTACAAAGTTCTGCGTTCAACTTTTCCAGAAACTTACGCGGATCGTCTGCGCTTTCGTTTTGCTCCGTTGGTCAAGCTGCACATGGAAAACGAATATCCACGGGCTTCGATTACAATGCGCCTCGGCCGTTTAGGTGGGCATGCCCTGTACTACGGGCCGTTTGTTTCGCGAACTGCAGCAGAAAAGTTCGCCAACGATTCCCTCGATTTTTTCAAGATGCGACGCTGTGTGGACGACCTGCATCCTGACCCGGCTTTCCCCGGATGCATTTATTCGGAAATGAAAATGTGTCTGGCGCCTTGTTTCAAGGGCTGTACGGACGAGCAATATCGTACCGAAGTGGCGCGCGTGCAGGCCTATTTCGACACCGGAGGCGAATCTTTATTGCGTGAAGTCTCCAGCGAGCGCGACCAGGCATCGGCCAATCTGGAATTCGAGAACGCGGCCACGCTGCACGCCCGGATCGAGAAGCTCAAACCTATTCTCAGCCAGCTCCCGGAGATCGTCCACCGCATTGACCGGCTGGCAGGCGTGCTTGTTCAACCGAGTGCTATTCAACCCAATGCCGCAACTGAATCGGTCGTGTTCTTTCGCTTTGATGCAGGTTCGATTTCCGCGCCGTTGGCATTTGCCCTCCGGTCCCCCGAACACGCGAAGTCGCAGTCCATGGAGTCGCGTATCCACGAGGCCCTCACAAATCATCCGCCCGCAGTCGCGGGAACGGCCGTTGAGTCCATGGAGCACTTAGCAATCCTGAAACGCTGGTACTACCGCAGCAGCCGGGTGGGTGAAATCTTCTTTGCCGATGAAAAGGGCGTACTGCCCATGCGAAGACTGGTGCGCGGAATTTCCCGAGTCTTTCGCGGGGAGAAGCCCGATCCAGAGCCGATGGCATCGCAGCCACCGCCAGCTTTATCATGACCAGGAAAATGGGGACAATCCGATGAAGAACAATCACGACAAGGAGCTGCGACAACACCTCGTCGATTTGTTGAAGGGTGGAGGTGCACACGCCAAGTTTGAAGATGTCGTCACTGGCATTCCTATCAAACTCCACGGCCAAAAACCGAAGGGCCTGCCCCACTCCCCGTGGATGCTACTCGAACACCTGCGCATCGCGCAGCGTGACATCCTTGAATTCAGCCGCAATCCTAAATATGTGGCTCCGGATTGGCCGGCCGACTATTGGCCGAAGACACCGGCTCCGCCATCTGCCTCTGCATGGAACAAGAGCGTCGCCAGCTTTCACAAAGATTTGAAGTCCATACAGGCTCTGGTTGCGAATCCGAAGACAGATCTTTTCGCCCGCATCCCGTGGGGAGACGGCCAGACCATTCTGCGCGAAGCCCTGCTGGTTGCCGACCACAACGCCTATCACCTGGGACAACTCTTGGATGCAAGCAGACTGCTGGGCGCGTGGAAAGAGTAGTTGGCGTGACGTAGTGTGGCGCGGGCGTCCGCGCCCACGTTTACGCCACACTCCGGCCCGGCGATTGGCAATCTCTCGGGCGCTTGCGGAACACTACCCTCACTCCATCCCTCCAGTGCTCGTCAATGCCAGCCAGCGTCCACTCGACTTCGGGAGAGAGGTAACGCAGCAATGTGTCCGTGGCGGGATGGACGTGTAAGGCAGGCGCAACCAGGAATAACAATGGAGTCTTACTCGACAACTCTCTCCCGGGAAAGTATCCAAAGCGCTGGAACTCGCCTCGCGCCTGGTGCCACGCCACCCGCGACCAGTAATCGAGTCCCTGAAGAGGCAAGTGAATGTCTTCATCGGCCTTGAGTTCGACGACCGCAAGCCTCCCATCGCGGGTGGCGGTCAGCACGTCCATCATGGCGCGATCGGACGCCGAGAACGCCGGCATCTGCGAATACAAGCAAGCTTTGTCGAGCCTCTCATCCACGACAGCCACATTCTGCACCACCAACGATTCCAGCCAGCGTTCAGGATGAAGCCGCCACAACGGATGATCGCGCGGCCCCCCGGAATGGCGCACTTCCCCGATGCTTCGAACCAGCTGAACAAACGCTCCGGCGTTCGAAGCGCTGAGAATCTTTTCCTCCGCGCCCAGGCCAAATACGATTTCCGTATTGCTATTAAACGATTCAGCATCATGCGCCAACCGGGCCCGGGCAAATTCCAAACCGTGGCAACGAAACGCAACCTCCGCCGGAGACAACACCGCGATCTCGGCTTCAGGCATTCGTTCATTGACTTGCCGGATCGAGTCACGGAACCGTTCGTGGGTCGCGGATTCATTGGGCGAATGCACCAGGCGAGTCGCCACGTTGCCGCGATCGCTGAAGTCGATTTCTTTCAAGTGGTCCTCGCGATCGTCCAGCTCATACAACTGCCACTTGGCGGCGTCCGCACGCAGGTAGGCGATCCGTTCACGCGTCAGTCCCGAACTTGCCGCTGGCAGAAACAGCTTCAGTCCTTCGACCATCACCCGGCCCGCCTGCGACTCGCGGCAGGCGTCCAGCCACAGAATGCCGAAGGTCAGCATCGCATCGATGGAAGCTTGCGTTTCTTCTCCGTTCACACCCATGACCGCGAAGCCCGTCTGCCCCCGGCGGAGCAATCCACGCGCGTAGATGGGGCCGAACGAGCGTTCGAGATCCATACCTGTGCTGAGGTGACCAACGGTAAATCCGGGAAACCGCCGCCGCAGAAGGCGCTCAAGAACCTGTCGATAAGCCAACCGTGCAGCTTTCTTCGCCGTGGGCGTGCGCGGGTCGCGTTCCCGGCAGATTTCCAGCTTCGTGGGTTTCGTCTGCCCCAGCCGCTGCACGGCAAGCCGGAGCGTCTCGTTCTTAACTTCGGCGTCGAGCACACGCCGCACCACGTTCCGCTCCGCCGACCACAGATGCAGCAGGCACTTATTGCGTTCGCCGGAAATGGAATATTTGGCCTGCTCCAGATCGAAAGCCACAGCGCCATCTTCCATAACCACCGCGCCGCGCGACCCAGCGAGAAAATCCTCTACCGCTCGGACGAGAGATTCAGGAGTCATCGCAAAGAGTGTTTCAGCAGATTGCGAATCTGTCTGTGACATGTGACCATTCCCTTTTAGGTAACGGTCTGGAGACGGCTTTCCCATGCCTGGCGCATGCTCTGTGGGATAATGGTAGGGCCCTTCCGGAGCCTTTCCGAACCCGGCGGCATCTAACTACGGTGGATAAAAACAGGTTCTTTTTTCAGCACTACGGCATAAACGAAAAAGATCTCGAACGTCATTTACAGGCGGCCCTTTCGGCGGGCGGCGACTACGCTGACCTTTATTTTGAATACCTCTCGTCAACATCCCTGATGGTTGACGAATCCATGGTGAAGTCAGCCTCCCAGGGAATTTCGGCAGGTTGCGGGGTTCGCGTCATTTCCGGGGAACGCACCGGTTACGCTTATACCGACGATCTTTCGCCCGAGCGCATTCTGCACGCCGCACGCACCGCGGCCCTGATCGCCAGCGGCCCGGCCAAGACTCCGGTCGTAGGTTTTCAGGAAAAGCCTGCTCGCAGCCTCTACCCAATCACGCTTCCCTCAGTGGACGCCGAGATCACCGCCAAAGTCGAGCTAGTCATGCGCGCCGACAAGGCCGCACGCGCTTACGATCCTCGCATTAAAGAAGTTCGCGCCAGCTATTCCGACGAATTACGCAATATTTTAGTTGTCGGCTCCGACGGTACGTTTGCCGAGGACTCCCAGCCTCTGGCGCGCATGAATGTCTCCTGCATCGCGAAAACCGACGCCGGCATTTCCGCCCGTGGCAGCTCCGGCGGCGGTGGACGCGTCGCCCTCGATTTCTTTTTCGGCGAGAAGACGCCGGAATATTTTGCGGCCGAATCTTCCCGTCAGGCCATCCTGCAACTCGATGCCCGGGAAGCTCCCGCAGGTGAGATGGAAGTCGTGCTTGGCCCCGGCTGGCCCGGAGTTCTGCTGCATGAAGCCATCGGCCATGGTCTCGAAGCAGATTTCAATCGTAAGCAGACTTCCGCATTCGCCGGATTGATCGGCAAGCGCGTAGCCAGCGACAAGTGCACGATTGTCGACAACGGCACCATGCCCTGGCGTCGCGGCTCACTCAACGTGGACGACGAAGGCCAGCCCACGCAGAACACCATGCTGATCGAAAAAGGCATTCTCAAGGGATATCTGAGTGACAAACTTTCCGCCAAGCTCATGGGCATGTCGGACACCGGCAACGGACGCCGCGAAAGTTACGAGCACATCCCCATGCCGCGCATGACCAACACCTACATGCTGGCTGGCGAAGACGATCCGGGCGACATCATTCGATCGGTCAAGCATGGCGTTTACGCAGTAAATTTCGGCGGCGGCCAAGTGGACATCACCAACGGAAAGTTTGTGTTCTCCGCTTCCGAGGCCTACATGATCGAAGATGGCCGGATCACTGCCCCGATCAAAGGCGCAACTCTGATTGGCAACGGCCCCGACGTTCTGACTCGCGTTTCCATGGTGGGCAACGATTTGAAACTCGACGAAGGCGTAGGCACCTGCGGGAAAGACGGACAGGCGGTGCCAGTGGGCGTCGGCATCCCGACCATCAAGATCGATCGCCTCACCGTCGGCGGCACGGCAAAGAAAGATGTCGGCGGCTTCATGCAGTAAGGCAGCGGGCGACGGCATTTCAGATTGCAGATTTTAGATTGCAGATTGAAACCATTCGCCCTCAAATCTGAGATCTAAAATCACAAATCTGAAATCGCCTATGCAAACCCAACTCGAAACCCGAAACCCGAAACTCGAAACTGACCTCAAAGATCTTGCCCAGGACATCGTCCGCCGCGCCATGGCTGGCGGCGCAACTGCCGCCGAATGCGTGGTCCGCGAAGGAGACGAATTCTCCACGCTGGTCCGCCTCGGCCAGGTCGAGACTCTTAAGGAATCCGGCTCCAAGGCAATAGGCGTGCGTGTCTTCAACGGACAACGCGCTGCCAGCACCTATTCCAGCGACTTCTCCCGCGAAGGCCTCGACCGCATGTTGAAGTCCGCGCTGGAGCTTTCGAAGATCACTTCTGAAGATCCATTTGCTGGCCTCCCCGATCCATCGCAACTCGGATCACTTACCGGCGATCTCGATCTTTATTCCGCCGACGTGTATTCCCTGCCCGGAGAAGAACGTATCAACTATGCGCGCCGCACCGAAAAGGCCGCACTCGATGTGGACCCTCGCATCAAGAATTCTGACGGCGGTTCGTTCGATGCCGCCACTGGGCACAAAATCTTCGCCAACTCGCACGGCTTCATCGGCGAATACCAGCGCTCGTATTGTTCGATTGCCGCCGTCCCCATTGCACAGACTGAGACCGGCGCGATGCAGCGCGATTACTGGTTCTCGGTCGCGCGCAGCCTGGGACGCCTCGATTCCCCGGAAAATGTCGGCAAAATCGCTGCCCAGCGCACCTTGCGCCGCCTTGGCGCGCGGCGGGTAAAGACTGCGCAAGTGCCGATTGTTTTCGACCCCATGGTCGCAAGCTCCATCCTCGACCATATTTTCGAGGGCATCAACGGAGACTCGGTTTACCGCGGCGCGTCTTTTCTCGCCGGCAAGTTAGGCGAGAAGATCGCAGGCGACCAAGTCAACGTAATCGACGACGGCACCATGCCCGGCGGCTTCGGCACCAGCCCCTTCGACGGCGAAGGCATTCCAACGCGGCGCACCGTCGTCATCGAGAACGGCGTGCTCAAGTCGTACTTGATGAATACGTACACCGCGAAAAAGCTGGGGCTGCAAACCACGGCCAACGCTTCTCGTGGGCTGGCAGGAACTCCCGGCATCGGCCCCGGTAACTATTTTCTGCAGGCTGGGACAAAGACCCCGGAACAGATCATTTCTGGAATTAAAGACGGCCTGTACGTCACGGAATTCCTGGGCCACGGTGCCAACCTCGTCACCGGCGATTATTCGCGCGGCGCATCCGGCCTTTGGATTTCCGGCGGAGAGCTGACCTATCCGGTGGAAGAAATCACCGTCGCCGGGAATTTAAAAGAAATGTTCTTCAACATTTCCGAAATCGGCAGCGACCTCGTCTTCCGCGGCGCCATGGCCAGTCCCACAATTCGCATCGATGGCCTGACCGTCGGCGGCGAATAGAAAAGAATTTCAGATTGTAGATTTTAGATTGCAGATTTAGAACCCAAACGATGGGTTTCAAATCTGCAATCTTCAATCTCAAATCTGCAATCGCCTTGCTAGTACAATCCTCCCATGGGCGGACTGATCGAACCCTCGCCGCTGTCCGAGAAGCGGGACTGGCGTCCGGTTTACTTCGGCGTGGTGTTCGTCGTCGTGATCGTGGGAATCATTCTCTTTTTCCTGCGACCGAGGCCGCAAATCGCAGCGCCGCCTGATCCTTACGCCGCCAACCTCAAGCTTTCGGATTTGAAAATGTCCGTCGCCCAGAATTTCGTCGGTACCAGCGTTACTTACATTGACGGAACGATGACGAATACCGGCAACCGCACCGTGAACCGCGCCGTTCTTCACATCATCTTTCGCGATTCGATTGGGCAGGTAACGCAGGTCGAGGACCAGCCGGTGAAAGTTCTTCAAACCGGAGGCCCGTATCCCGATGCGGTCGATTTCAGTGCTTCGCCACTCGTGCCGGGACAGAGCAAGCAGTTCCGGTTGATCTTTGAACACATTAGCGCGGAGTGGAACCAGGCCTATCCTGAATTGCAGGCGACGCATTTGTCGTTGCAGTAGGGATGCAGGAATTAAATCGCAGCCGCTTGTTCGCGTCGCTTCGATTGGATCTCAATAAAAACATGCACCAGGGAAACCGCCGCTGGGGTCACGCCGGGGATGCGGGAAGCGTGGGCCAGCGTGCGGGGCCTGATTTTCAGCAAGATTCCCTGCACTTCCCGCGAAAGCCCACTGATCGAACCATAATCAAACCATTCCGGGATGGTATGTTGCTCTGCTTTCTTCAGCCGCTCGATCGCCCGTTGTTGTTGCAGCAGGTAGCCTTCATATTTGATTTCAGTTTCTACCGACTTCAGTTCGTTGCGAACTTCAGAAGTAAGGCCTTCTGCGGGAACGCCCTCTCGAGCAAAGAAATCGGGATTCAGCTCGCGAAGAACCGGAGCCAGATGTTCAACCGTGATTTCCGGCCGCTTGAGTAGCTGCGCAAAACTCTGCCCCCCGACAGAAGCCATATCCAGCGCCGCGCCCGCCGGAAAAGTGACTTTTTCCAGCATCGCTCCGTTGAGCTTCGTCTTTTCAAGCAATTTCTTCATGGCATCCAGCCGCTGCTGCTTGGATAGAAAATCTTCCCACGCAGCATCCGAGATCAATCCAACCTTGCGCCCGTGCGGCGTCAACCGCCGATCGGCGTTATCAATCCGCAAGTGCAAACGGAATTCCGCCCGCGAGGTAAACATGCGATAAGGCTCGTCGGTTCCCTTCGAAATCAGGTCGTCGATCAGGATCGCCGTATAAGCCTCGGTACGATCAAGAATCAGCGGCGGCTCGCCTTTCACTTTCAGCGACGCATTGATGCCCGCCATCAGCCCCTGGCATGCAGCTTCTTCGTATCCGCTGGTGCCGTTGATCTGCCCGGCCAGAAATAGCCCCGCAATTTTCTTGGTTTCCAGCGTGCGCTCGAGTTCCGTGGGATCAATCGAGTCATACTCGATGGCATAACCGGGCCGCAGCATCTCCGCACTCTCGAGGCCGGGAATGGACTTTAAAATCTCCATCTGCACTTCCACCGGCAGCGAAGTGCTCATGCCGTTCACGTAAATCTCGTGCGTGTTCAGGCCTTCAGGCTCAAGAAAGAGCTGATGGGTAATCTTGTCGGGAAACTTAACGATCTTGTCCTCAATCGAAGGACAGTATCGCGGCCCAATCGATTGAATCTGACCGCTATACATGGGCGAACGATGAACGTTCTCGCGAATGATGCGCTGGGTTTCCGCAGTCGTCCAGGCGATATAGCAAGGCACCTGCGAATCGTGATGGGCCACGCGCCGGGTGCGAAAACTAAACGGTGTGGGATCGACGTCGCCCGGCTGTTCTTCAAACTTCGACCAGTCAATCGAGCGCCCGTCGAGACGAGGAGGAGTTCCAGTCTTCAGCCGGCAACCGCGCAGCCCAAGCTGCTTTAATGCTTCACCCAGCAACACAGCCGCAGGCTCGCCACTGCGTCCCGCAGGATATTGCTGCTCGCCGCAATGAATAAGGCCGTTCAGAAAAGTACCGGTAGTGATGATGACGGCAGCCGCGCCAACTGTACGGCCATCGCGAAGTTTGATCCCGCGGATGACCCGGTCGTTGGTCGTTGGTCGTTGGTCGTCGGCCAACCCATCTACCTCTAAGCCGTGGGCCAACGACGCACGACCAACGACCAACGACGGTTCCAAAATCAGTCCCGCCACTTCCGCCTGCTTAATCTTCAAATTCGGCTGCGACTCCAGCACTTCTCGCATCTTGAGCCGATAAGCTTGCTTGTCGCATTGCGCCCGCGGCGACCACACCGCCGGACCGCGCGAGGTATTGAGCAAACGAAACTGGATACCAACCGCGTCCGTGACCTCGCCCATGATGCCGCCGAGCGCATCCACTTCCCGCACCAAATGCCCCTTGGCAATCCCGCCAATCGCCGGATTACAAGACATCTGCGCAATCAAATCGACGTTCAGCGTGAAAAGCGCAGTCTTCATCCCCATGCGAGCCGCAGCCATGGCAGCTTCACATCCGGCATGTCCGGCGCCGACTACGACCACATCGAATTGTTCGGTGAAATGCATTTCGTCGGATCAGCTCGGGTTACAGACGCCTTAAATAGGGCGCCATCCATTCTACCAACCCGCCGAGTGATCGCGCGGCCCCCCAGTTGTCACATCCCCGTTCCGCTCGTATATTTGTTGTTCTCGTAGCTTTCATCCCCAGGAGGCCGCAATCATGACCACCCAGCAATTCTTCGAACAACTCGACGCCCGCATCGCGAAATATGACCTGCTTTGCCATCCCTATTACAAGGCCTGGAGCGCCGGCCAGCTCACGCGTGACGATCTGCGCGAATATGCCTGCGATTACTACCATCACGTCGAAGCCTTTCCCACTTATCTGGCGGAATTGGGCATTCGTCTCGACGAAAGCGAGTTGCGTCAGGCTGTTCTCGCCAATATGGCGGACGAAAAGGGATTGGATGACGCATCCGGCGAACCGTCCGCCCCGCACTCGGAGCTATGGCTCGATTTCGCGGAGGGCATGGGAGCCAGCCGCGACCTGCACGCGCATAATCCGGTTCCGGAGATCAGCGAACTGACGGCATCGTTCCATCAAGTCGCCAGTCAGGGGACGCCCGAAGAAGCGTTGGCTGCTTTCTACGCTTACGAATCGCAAGTCCCGCGCGTAGCCAAAGAAAAAGCTCGTGGCCTGCGCGAAATGTATGGCGCCGACGAAAAAACCTGCGGCTATTTCACTTTGCATACCACCGCCGATGTCTATCACTCGCAAGTTTGGCGGCAGCAGCTGGCCAAACGGATCGAGACGAATCCTCTAGCCGCAGAGAAGGCACTGGCGGCTGGCGAAAATGCGGCCAAGGCGCTGTGGCGGGCACTGGATGGAATTGAAGCGCGGAGAGTGGCGCAGGCAGCGTAGCCAGGCTGCAAGCAACCAAGTGATCGAGCCAGTGATTCGATAAAATCATTGGCTCGTTTCTTTTTGATGAACCAGGAACCGATATGGCAAAACCCATTCCCATCGGCACACGTGCTGACGCTGAAGAAGTCGTCGAGTTCAAGCACACGCTAACAGCGCACCATGTTTCGCTGCCTCCCGTGTATTCCACACCCGACATGATTCGCCTCATGGAGAAGGCAACATTTGCCGTGATTCAGCCCTTCTGCGAAGGCGACGAAATCAGCGTGGGGACGGCCATCAACGTCGAGCATCGCGCCGCCAGCGGCATAGGTGCAAAGATCAGGGCCGAAGCCGTGCTCGAGTCTTTTGACGGACGCTTTTATACGATGAGAGTGGCGGCGTTCGACAATACCGAATTGATCGGACGCGGCACGGTTGGCCGGGCTGTGGTCTGCGTTGGGAAGTTCTCCGAGAAGCTGAAGAAGCGGATCCGGGACAGAAAACACAGCGAAACCAAACCGCTGTCATCCTGAGGCAGCGGAGTTCACGGCGTAGCCGGGAACTCCCAACGAAGGACCTATGCATTTCGCTGGTAAGACCGACGGATGCCGCCTAATTCATAGATCCTTCGCGGCGCAAAGAACGCTTGCTCAGGATGACAATGTATTTTTAGATCCCAGGTGCTGGATATGAATCCGGAAGTTCAAAAAACCAAAGCTGCTACCTTTCGCTCCATGCACACCGGCCCACGAATCCTGCTGCTGCCGAATGTGTGGGATGTCATCAGCGCGCGCATCATCGAAGAAGCCGGCTTTGGAGCCATCGCTACCACCAGCGCGGGGATTGCGTTTACGTTGGGATATCCGGATGGCCAGAAAATCTCCCGCGCCGAGATGCTGCAAGTGGTCGCGCGTATTAGCGGGGCCGTCAAAGTGCCGGTAACAGCTGACGCTGAGGCGGGTTATGGCAATCGTCCCGAACACGCCGCGCAAACAGCGCGTGAGGTAATCGAAGCAGGCGCGGTCGGAATGAATCTGGAAGATGGCACCGACGACCTCAATCGCCCCCTGGTAGATTTGGCACTGCAATTGGAAAAAATCCGCGCCGTGCAGGAAGCCGCCAGGCAAGCAGGTGTACCCATCGTTCTAAATGCGCGAACGGACGCTTATCTGCTGCAAGTGGGAACTCCTGCAGCTCGTTTCGATCTTGCTCTCCAGCGGCTATCCGCTTTTCGCGACGCCGGCGCCGATTGTCTGTTTCTTCCCGGTGTGCGCGATGCCGAAACCATTGCACGCATGGTGGCAGACCTGAAATTTCCGCTCAACATTCTCGCCGGCCCTGGATCGCTTTCTGTACCGGAACTGGAAAAGCTGGGCGTTGCACGAGTGAGCCTGGGATCGTCCCTCATGCGAGCCACGCTTGGACTGGTGCGTAGGATGGCTGAAGAACTACGAACCACCGGCACCTATCGCACCCTGGAAGATGCGGCTCCCCATGCAAATGTAAATCGGATGCTGGGATAGTTTGAACAAGTTAAGATCATTACTGCTCGTGTGGGGACGGGCGCCTTCGCCCGTCCAGGCCGAGCAAGGCTCGGCTAGCTCTCCCCTCGGACCACTACATCTGTCTTAAGCTCTCAGGCTTTTCACGGGCGCGGGCGCCCGCGCCACACAGGATGTAACATGTTTTCGTGTCCACGCTCGCCCAAACCGTCCTCGCTTACATTCACAAGCACGAATTGCTGAAGCCGGGAGACCGTGTGGCTGTGGCCGTCTCGGGTGGTGCGGATTCCGTCGCGCTCTCGTGCGTTTTCCACGAGCTTCGTCGTGAACTCGGCATTGTCCTGTCGGTTATTCACTTTAATCACAAGTTGCGCGCGGCCGAGTCCGATGCAGACGAACAATTTGTAGCCGGGCTCGCGAAGCAGCTCAAATTGGAATCGCACAGCGCAAGCGGCGAGGTGGCAGCCCACGCCAAAGAGAAGCATCTGAGCCTGGAAACGGCCGCCCGCAATCTTCGTTACGAATATTTCCAGCATTTGCTCCGAGAAAATCAGTTCAATCGGATTGCCACGGCGCACACCTTGGACGATCAAGCCGAAACCGTGCTGCTCAAGCTAGTTCGGGGGGCGGGCACTCGTGGCCTGGCTGGCATCTATCCGAAGCTTGCGGCGGCAACTGCGGGAGCATTCGTCATTCGTCCGTTGCTCGGCGTGCGGCGAAAAGATATTGAGGCGTATCTCACGGGAATCCAGCAACCGTGGCGGGAGGACAAAAGCAACCGCGATCTCCGGCACTCCCGCAATCGGGTGCGGCACGGAATCCTTCCGCGCCTGGAGCGCAATCTAAACCCGGCGGTCTACGAAGCCCTGTCAGAAACAGCGGAGATTGCCAGAGCAGAAGAAGAGTACTGGTCGGAGCAAGTTAGAAAACTGCTGCCCTCGCTCTGGCAAACGTTCGGCAATCCGAAAACACCGGGCGGAGTCCTCACTCTTCAAGCAATCTCAGGCTTGCAGCTCGGGTTGCAAAGGCGAGTCGTCCGTGGTGCAGCCGAGTCACTTGGGTTGCGTCTGGAATTTCGGGAAGTAGAAGAAATTCTTGAGACCGCTTGCCTTCCTCAAGGATACTCGGATCCGCAATTGCACAAGTCGATGCTCCTCCCCAACGGCTGGAAAGTTGTCCGCAAAAAGGGCGAGTTATATTTCGAGCATCAGAGCGAAACTACCGAGCCTACCGATTATGAATATCGTCTTCCGGTACCAGGATCCATCGACATTCCTGAGCTGGGATCGCGATTTGAGAGCAAGTTAGTTGGGAGAAACCTCGTCCAAGGGTATAATCCCCACCACTTCTTTGATCCGGAACTGCTGGCGAAAGAGTTAACCGTACGCAATTGGCGTCCGGGAGACCGTTTCTGGCCCGCACATTCAAAGTCTCCGAGGAAGATCAAGGAATTGTTGCAGGACCGGCAAGTCATCGGACCAGAACGGAAACTGTGGCCGGTCGTAGTCAGCGGGGCCGAGGTGGTTTGGCTGCGTGGCTTTCCAGCGCCGGCCAGTTTGCAACCGCGAGAAGATAAGTGGCAGGTTCTGCTGCTGGAGGAGCTTTCACTGTTCGAATCGTCTCTATGAATCAAGCCGCCAAACCCGAGACGCTGCGTACGATCATTCCCGCCGAGCAGCTTCAGAAGCGGGTGCGCGAGATGGCCCGCCAGATTTCCGACGACTACCAGGGAAAAACCATCCATGCTCTTGCCCTCCTGGAGAACGGATTCATGTTCATGGCTGACCTGGTGCGCGCTCTTGAGGTCCCGGTGGTCTGCCAGTTCATCAAACCCAGATACCGCCATCAGGAAAACGGTGGAGAAAGCGTGCTGGAAATCTTCTTCAGTCACCAACCTGTAATTGAGGGGCAGCATTTGCTGCTGGTGGAAGGCCTGGTCCACTCTGGAGTCACCACTGAATTCTTGTTGAGCGATTTAAAATCGCGGGGCGCGGCTTCGGTGAAAGTTGCCACTCTGCTGGACCGCCAGACCGCGCGCCGGGTCCAGTTGCAACCCGACTATTTCGGCTTCCTGGTGGACGAAGCATTTCTGGTTGGTTACGGCCTCGGCTCTCCCGAGCAAACCAACCGGAATCTGCCGTTTATAGCCTCTGCAACCTGAACTTGCCCGTGACTTAAGTCACGCCAAAGAAGGCCATTCTTTTTCCCGCAGGAAGGTTTAGAATAGCTGGGATACGAATTTGTAACATCCAAACCCCATCACGGGCATCTAACAGGTTGAGTGTTTTTCGCTCACCCCTTGGTTTTGGGACGAGGGTTTATTTTCTTAGGAGTTCTCGGTGAATTCGACAGCTAAAACCATAGGTTTCTGGGTTCTTATTGCGCTCTGCATCGGCGTCCTTTACACCGTGCTCAAGAGCGCAAACACCGGTCAAAAGGACCGGGAACTCAACTTCTCGCAATTCATGTCCGAAGTGGACCAGGGGACGGTAAAAGAGGTCACCATCACCGGCATGGAAGTGCGCGGCAAGTTGCAGGATGGATCGCCCTTCCACACCACCGCTCAGGCGAGCGACCCGGTCATGAGCAAGGCCCTCCAGGACAAAAAAGTCAGCGTCACTTATCGTGACATCAACAACGGAAGCTGGAGCTGGCTTATCAACCTGGCCCCTCTGGCGCTGCTGGCAGCCTTGTGGTTCTTCATGATCCGCCAGATGCAAACCGGCGGCAACAAAGCCCTATCGTTCGGCAAGAGCCGGGCACGGCTGCTCTCGATGCAGCAAAAGAAAGTTACGTTTAAGGACGTGGCCGGCGTAGACGAAGCCAAGGAAGAGCTGAAAGAGATTATCGAGTTCCTGCGCGAAGCGCAGAAGTTCCAGAAGCTGGGTGGACGCATTCCCAAAGGCGTGTTGCTCGTCGGATCTCCCGGTACCGGTAAAACCTTGCTGGCCCGCGCGGTCGCTGGCGAAGCCAATGTTCCCTTCTTCTCGATCTCCGGTTCGGACTTTGTAGAGATGTTTGTCGGCGTGGGCGCAAGCCGGGTCCGTGATCTGTTTGAGCAGGGAAAGAAGAATGCCCCTTGCATCATCTTCATTGATGAGATCGACGCTGTCGGACGTCATCGCGGCGCAGGCCTTGGCGGCGGACACGACGAGCGCGAGCAAACCCTGAACCAGTTGCTGGTCGAAATGGACGGCTTCGAATCCAATGAAGGCGTCATTCTGATGGCCGCCACCAACCGGCCCGATGTTCTCGATCCAGCATTGCTGCGGCCCGGCCGTTTTGATCGACGCGTCGTGGTCAATCGCCCCGATGTTCGCGGGCGTGAAGAAATTCTTCGCGTGCATACTCGCAAGATTCCCATGGCGGACGATGTTGAACTCTCGGTCCTCGCGCGCGGCACACCGGGATTCTCCGGAGCTGACCTCGCCAACATGGTGAATGAAGCAGCCTTGAGCGCGGCCCGGCAGAACCGCAAAGCTGTGCTCATGTTCGATTTCGAGCTCGCCAAGGACAAAGTTCTGATGGGCGTGGAGCGCAAGTCTCTGCTCCTCACCGAAGACGAAAAGAAAGTCACGGCCTATCACGAAGCCGGCCACGCTCTGGTCGCGGCCAAGTTGCCGAATTCCGATCCTCTTCATAAAGTCACGATCATTCCACGCGGCATGGCGCTCGGCCTGACCATGCAGTTGCCGATCGATGACAAGCACAACTACACCAAGGAATATCTGGAAACGGAAATCGCCATCATGATGGGCGGCCGCATCGCGGAGGAAATGTTCCTCAACCAGATGAGCACCGGCGCCGGCAACGACATTGAACGGGCCACGGAATTGGCCCGCAAGATGGTCTGCGAATTCGGCATGAGCGACCTCGGCCCTCTGACCTTCGGAAAAAAAGAAGAGCAGATTTTCCTGGGCCGTGAAATCGCTCAACATCGCGATTACAGCGAAGCCACCGCCATCAAAATCGACGACGAAGTCCGCCGCATGATTGGCCAGGGCTACAACACAGCTAAAGGCATCCTGACCGACAATCAGCCCACGCTGATCCGGATCGCAGTCGCATTGTTGGAGCGCGAAGTTCTCGACGCCAACGAGATCAAGGTGCTGATCGACGGAAAAGAACTGCCCAAGATCGTTCCTCCGCCGAAGGGTGATGACGGAGGCATTCAACAAGTGTTGAAGCCGGAGCCCGGACGTCCCGGCCTCACCGGCGGCGAACGCCCCGCGCCAGCTTAGAATCGGCTTTTCGAGAATTAGTGACTGGATGGGCGGCCTCTGGTCGCCCATTTCTTTTTGGGGTATTGCCTTTCCTCTCCCCAACATTGTCATCCCGAGCGGAGTCGAGGGACACCTGCTTTTGCTGGAATTACCGCTGCACGCTGATCAGCGGTTTGGATGCTGCCAACACTTCCCCAATCTCCATCGCCGGGACCCCAGCCTGATTAAGCGCGCTGGTCAATTCCTCGGAACTCCCCGCTCCCACTGAAATCAGCAATCCCCCTGCCGTCTGCGGATCAAACAGAAGCGCCTTCACGTCATCGCCGATTCCGTCTTCGTATCCCACCACGCACTCGGCAAATTCGCGATTCGAAACCAGCCCACCTGGAATGTTGCCGGCGCGAACGCACTCGAGTGCGCCGGCAAGAAGCGGAATACTACTCGCCGAGAAACGCACGGCCACTTTCGAAGCCAACGCCATTTCGCGGGCGTGTGCGATGAGCCCGAATCCGGTCACATCCGTCATGGTGTGGATTGCCTCGCCTTTACTCGCGATCACTTCCCCTGCCGTCTTGTTCAACGTCGTCATGGACGCAATCGCGGCGTCGATCCACGCTTGCTTTGCCTGTCCCTTTTTTATCGCAGTGCAAATCACGCCCGTTCCCAGCGCCTTGGTAAAAATCAACCGGTCGCCGGTCCGCGCTCCGTCATTGGCAAACACTTTCTTGGGATCAATCAGTCCCGTGACCGAGTATCCGAATTTCATCTCCTCATCGCGCACACTGTGCCCGCCAACCACCGCGCACCCAGCTTCCATCATTTTCGAGAGGCCGCCGGCCAGCACGCGCTCCAGAACGTCCAACTCCCCATTGGCCGGAAAGCACACGTGCGCCAGCGCCGTGATCGGCCGTCCGCCCATGGCATAAACGTCGCTCAGAGCATTCGTCGCAGCAATCTGCCCGAAGGTGTAGGGATCGTCCACCATGGGCGTGAAGAAATCGACCGTCTGCACCAGTGCGAGATCGGGAGCGATGCGATAGACCCCGGCATCATCAGCATGATCGAACCCCACCAGAACGTTGGGGTCCTGCTGCCGCGGCAATTTCGCCAGCACTTTGTCCAATACCGCCGGACTCAGCTTCGAGGCGCACCCGCCGGCCTTGACTGTCTCCGTCAATCGGAACGTCTTGGTTTCTGACATGCCTCAATTCTATCTCGCCCGATACATACGATATATTTGAGATAACACGCAGGGAGAGATGCATGGCCGATCCGGTAGTAGAATCTCTGATCCTCAATCTCCTCGAGTGGCTGGCAACCCGCGACCGGACCTACGAAGAGGTGATGGATGCCTGGCGCACTTCCTGTCCCAAACTTCCGGTCTGGGAGGATGCGAACGATCGGGGACTTGTAATCAGGGAGGAAGTGAACGGCCGCTGTGTCATTAGGATTACACCATCAGGGCTTGCGCTTCTTGAACAGAGCAAGCTTTCCAATGCCTGAAGCATCAGGACCGTTTGAGTGAAATGAAAGTTTCGATACTAGACGATTACCATGACACGTTGCGCACCCTCATGTGTTTCCAAAAACTCAGGGACCATGAAGTCGAAATCTGGAACGACCATGTACAGGATGTCAATGCGCTGGCCCAGCGGCTGAAAGATACCGAAGCGCTCGTGCTCATACGCGAGCGGACCAAGGTCCGCGCTCCTCTGCTGGATCGTCTATTCAAACTCCATCTGATTAGTCAACGCAGCGTTTATCCGCACATTGACATCGATGCCTGCACCCGGCTTGGCATCATCGTGTCATCCAGCCAGCATGCTGATACTCCATCCTATGCAGCCGCGGAATTGACGTGGGGACTGATTCTTGCCGCAATGCGCCAAATCCCGCAGCAGATGGCCGCACTCAAGGCAGGGAAGTGGCAGATTGGTGTGGGCGACAGCTTGCGCGAGAAAACCCTCGGAATCTACGGCTACGGTCGTATCGGAAGCGTAGTTGCTGGATATGGCAAGGCATTCGGCATGAAAGTGCTCGTATGGTCCAGTGAGGATTCGCTCGCGCGAGCACGAACAGACGGTTACTCCACGGCACAAAGCAAAGAAGCATTTTTCGAAGAATGTGACGTGATCTCGCTGCACTTGCGATTAGTCGAGACGACGCGCGGAATCGTGGCTGCCGGCGACTTAGCCCGCATGAAACCGACAGCACTCATCGTGAATACCAGCCGCGCACCACTCATTGAACCGGGCGCGCTAGTGCGTGCTTTACAGGCCGGGCGTCCGGGGATGGCCGCTGTCGACGTCTATGAGGAAGAACCGGTACTGGATACACACAATCCGCTGCTTG
Source organism: Terriglobales bacterium (assembly GCA_963762965.1). Classification (GTDB taxonomy): domain Bacteria; phylum Acidobacteriota; class Terriglobia; order Terriglobales; family Acidobacteriaceae; genus DATBAX01. Next base: position 1,175,704 of record CAVXME010000001.1, on the reverse strand, counting down.
GGATGGACAACGTCATATGCACTCCACATATTGGATATGTGACCCGCGATGAGTATGAGATTCAGTTCTCTGACATCTTCGACCAGATCACGGCCTATGGTGCAGGCTCACCGATCAATGTGGTGAATCCAGAAGTCCTGGATGCGATAAACAAGCGGCTGTAGTGGGAGCTTGCGTTTGTCGCGCTAGTTTAAGCATTCCAAATTAAGTTTTAAACCATGCACTCTATCTCCTACACCCAAATCGAAAGTCCAATCGGCCCCTTGTTGCTGGCTGGTGACGATGCCGGCCTGCGGGAAATCCTATTCGTCCACGGAAGACATCCCGCGAAACCGGATCCTTCGTGGCACAAAAACGCTACTCCCTTTCAGCCAACCATCCATCAGCTCCACGCTTATTTCGCAGGAGAACTTGAAACTTTCAATCTCTCCATTGCTCCAGAAGGTACTTCGTTCCAACAAAGCGTGTGGCGAGAGCTATGTCAAATTCCATTCGGCGAGACAATTTCCTATGGAGAATTGGCGCAGCGCATCGGCAACCCCAAAGCCTCGCGCGCCGTCGGCCTCGCCAACGGTTCCAACCCCATTCCCATTGTGATTCCCTGCCATCGCGTAATCGGCAGCAACGGCAAACTCACCGGATACGGCGGCGGCCTGGCCATCAAAGAGAAATTGCTCGCCCTGGAACGCCGTCAGTTGCGGCTGTTGTAGGCAGGGTCAGGTTCCGGATCTGGAGGGTGGTGGCCCGAGAGGTTCCGTGCCGTGCGCACGCAGGATTCGCGCGATCTCGGCAGGGAACTGCGGATCGGCGGGCTGCACCCGCTTCAGTAACTCATGCTGGGCAATGAAGAACCCCTCGAACCCGGCGGGACACCCTGCACTCAAAAAATGGACGGGTCGGTTGCTAAAGTTTCCCTGGGCATGCGACACTCCGCGCTCCACGATAGCGAACGTACCCGCAGTGAGATCGTTCCATTCACCGTCCAGATAAACCGATAGCACTCCCTCGAGCACAAAGAAATATTCGCCCATGCCCGGATGTGCATGCAGCGGAGTCATAAATCCGGGCTCTTCGCGAAACCTGCCCATCCAGCAAGTTCCCCCGGAGCGTTGGCCGTCCACCAGGATACGAGCCTCACCCAATCGCATGTTGTAAACCGGCGCCGATTCGCTGCTCGCAATCAGTGATCCGGTTGTCGTCATCCTTTGTTTCTCGAATCGCGTTGTCTCAGGCATGAGAACCTCGTGTATCGCGGATTCCGATCTGGCCGCACGCGGGAACCACGTTGTCGCACGGTTCCCGCGAACGGTCCGGTGAGTTGCCTACGCTAGTATCGTTTCGTGGTCGCGGGTGCAGCTTGAACCGGGAGCACCCTCGGCAGCTTATTGGGATGCGACGATGGATTGGGCTGCAACGGAACGGGCAACTGAATCTTGGCCTGGGCGCGATTGGCCATCGGTTGAGCGATCGGCTGGACTGCTGGCCCTCGATGCGGCAGCCCCCTCATTACTTCTTGCCGGTGCGCAATCATGTGTTCTCGCATCTCGGTTACGTTTTCCATCCGGATGTTCTCGTAGCCTTTCCGCCGCACCACGATGCGATAGTCGAAGGCGATATTTGACCTGCCGTGATGCAATTCACGGACCTCAAAGCCCGCAGTGCTCGTGCCCGCGATGTACAAGCCTTCGCATTCTCCTCGCGGTGTCAGGAACACGTGGTAATCCTGAGACGACGTTACCGTTTCCCGGAAGGTGGGTTCGAGCGCGACCGAAGCGCTCCCGTTCGAAAGAGTGCCGGATCCGAAATCTTCGAACCAGTTCTCTGGAGACTCGACGGCATAGAGCCGTACCCAGCGGTTGTCGGGAAGTTGAACGGCTGCCGACTTGCTGCCAGTGCAGACCAGGTTGCCTTTCCAATCGATATAACAACCGCCGAGTTGGCCCTCCGCAGTTAGAGGGTTTGCCTCCGTTCCGGCGTTAAAGTCCCCTGCCGACACGCTGTTATCGCCTTGATAGTTGACCCCGCGCACTCCGTAGCCGTTATACGAGAATCCGTAGACTCCAGCGTTGATGGCTCCGGGATACGTGTTCGAGTTATCTTCTCCAGAAACGCCAGCCGCAGGTTTTCCAGTCTCCGTGTTGTAAGTTACCCCATAGACTCCAGCCACACCGCCGCCGTAAGACGTGCCGGCCACGCCGAATTGGCTCGTAGAGGACCCGACCACGCCGCTTCCGCTGGTGGACAAGCCGTACACCCCAGTCCCGGTGTTCGTCGAGCCGTAGACGCTGGTTCCCGTGTCCGTCGAGCCCCAGACGCCGATGCCGGTGCCGGCCGCGGAATCGCCCACCACGCCGATGGCATTCGCCCCGGCGTGGGTACTGAAATTGTTGCTGTAGGTAGTGCCGGATCCCATCGCCGCGATGCCAACTGGGCTATCGCTGTTAGCCAAGAATCCGGGTGCAATGGAGGAGGTTGCGAAATTGTGGGCGTAAATCGCCGAGAAGGCACCGGTACTGTTGTTCGCGCCCACCACGCCCCACCGGTCATCGCCGGTACCTCTCACTCCGCTAAATCCGACGCTCCCAACATCTCCCCAAACGCCGGAAGAGCCACCCAATGTGGCCCCAATCGCACTCTGGGCGCCGTCTGCGCCGTAGACTCCCGAACCAGCCAAGGTTTGTGCGAAGCCCTCAACGCCAAATACCTTTCCCGTTTTGGCCAGCGCCAGGCCCTCGACCGCCGCGGACCCCGCTTGGGCGCTGTACATTACCCCCCCGATGGCGGAGACGACATCGGCGGTGTCGTTCTGGAATGCTTCAAGCGGAGTTACATTGCTGCTGACGGTGAAAGCGCTCTGTCCGGTGAAGGAATTCGCCGCACCCAGCTGGGCATAGCGTGCATCCGTGCTCGCGGTGTTAAGATTCAGCGTCACCGTGCCGCTGGTGCCGCCGCCGAGCAGATCGGTTCCCGCAGTCACTCCAGTAATTGTCCCCGTGCCTTTGCCCGTAGCGCATGCCCAGGTGGTTCCGGTCCATTGCAAAACTTGCCCGCTGCTGCATGTCGTCAACAGGCTGAGCTTCACGTTTCCAGAGGTGCCGCCGCCGGTCAGTCCCGCTCCCGCCGTCACGCCGCTGATCGAGCCCCCTGGTCCGCTCAGCACTACGTCCAACTCAGGAGGATGGCTGGTGGTCGTCGTCTCCTTACTATTCAAGCTGAGGGAGACCGTCCCATCCGGCACCAAGGCAATGCCATTGTTGGCGGTTCCGTTCAGCCATTCGCCAACTGCTGCGGTGATGTCGACAAGAAGATACTGGTTCTTGTCCGCCGTGGTGACCGGCACGGCGCTGGCAATCGGGGACCCCAGGGTGGGTTCGGTATTGGCGGTGATGGTTTTTTCCGTCCATGCGCTGGTGACACGGTCCACATCAAATGTCCCCACACTCGTTACCGCGCTGACATAAATCTTCAAACTAGCCTTGGACAAACTGCTGCTGGTCAAACCAGAAGGCAGGCTGGAAAGATCAAACCGTACGAAGGTAGTCGCTCCCGGCCCTTGCACAACCAATGTGGTCTTCGCCCCGAAATTCACGGTTGGCGAACTGGTTAGGATGTAAGAGTCATCGCTGGGCGTGATCTGGGCAGAACCGCCAACCGCCAGACCACAGATCACCAGCATCATCAGCGCACAGAATCCCGAAAAGCGTTTCATAGATCTCTCCATAAGAAGTCAGTCAAGAGTTTTTGGTCAGATAGTCAGGAGGCGGGTCTCACTCCCCCATGAAACTCCGCCTCCAGGGATCGCAGCGGTTTGCAAAGAAACCGCGCCGCAAAGAACCATTCCTTTACTGGAACCGAGCACCGACTGCTGTGGCACAACCTGTCCGCACGACGGTTCCATCGGGCGTAAGGAACTTAACCGTTGCTTTCGTGGTTTGGAACGTGTCTGGATCGTCCCCGATGGCAATGGTCTGCGCAATGGTCTGCATAGTCGTCAGGGCTCCGTTCAGGGTAATCAAGGCAATGCTTGATGCTTTGTATGTCTTGCGCCCGGTCGCATGCCAGACGCCATGACCCGGCCCCCGCTCCGAGGGGTAGAACATGGGGTTCGACGTGGTCTCTGTCATCGTTCCTCCCTCGGCAAAGGTGAGCAACGACAAGAACGGATCGCCAATTTGCGCCCCCGATTGGCAGTCCTGTTGTGTAACGGTGACTGCCCAAGTGCCCTCCAGCCGGCCTTGCGCTTGTGCCGCCGCGCCCGCAAGTAACAGAACGACGACGCCCGCGAATCCCATTGCGATCTTTCCTTTTCCTGGTGTGGTTTTCATCGATTTTTCCTCCCGTGGAAGTCTCTTTCGGGGATTCCTTCCGAATCCCTCTATGGCGTATACTCGACGGCATTGCGGGTGAAAGTCTTTGGCGGCGGCTGAAACTTTCTGAATTTTTCTGATCGTCCCAACCCTATGAGCAGTTCGGATTTCTGCGTCTATGAGTTCGAAGGTTTCCGCATCGAGGCGGACAAGCGTTTGCTGTCCCATGCTGGTAGCCCCGTATCGCTCACTCCGAAGGTCTTCGACACGCTGCTCTATCTGATTGAGCACAAAGGGGAAGTGCTCGAAACCGAAGCCCTGATGCGGGCCCTTTGGCCAGACACTATCGTTGAGGAGAACAACCTCAATCAAAACATTTCCACGCTGCGTAGAGTGTTAGGGGAAAAACGAGGGGAAAACCGCTATATCGTGACGGTGCCTGGCAAGGGATACCGATTCATTGCCCAGGTTGCCGTCTCGGGAGCCAGATCGGAGGCAGCTTCAAAAGAACCCACCCAGGTTACTCTCGCCGTTCTGCCATTCGAGAACCTGGGCGCAGGCCCGGAGCGCGAATATCTCGCCGACGGACTTACGGAAGAAACCATCGCCGCGCTGGGCCAGGCGGACCCGAGCCACTTCAGCGTGATCGGCCGCACGTCGGTGATGCGCTACAAGCGCACTACCAAGACGCTCGCAGAGATCGGCGGTGAATTGGGCACCGCTTATCTGGTGGAGAGTTCGCTTCGCGGCGAAGGCGGCAGGCTGCGCATTACATCCAAGCTAATCCGCGTGCGCGACCAGGTGCAGATGTGGTCCGCGTCCTACGATAGCGAGCCCAGTAGCATGTTGGTTTTCCAGCGCGAACTCAGCACCGCCATCGCGGAACAAATCCGAATGCGACTTTCTCCCGAACAATTGACTGCGCTCGGACGCCGCCAGACCCGCAACGCCGAAGCCTACGACCTTTATCTCCACGGACGCCACTACTGGAACCAGCTCACTCCCCCGACCACGCGGATTGCGGTTGACTATTACACCCGCGCGACCCGGCTCGATCCCAACTACGCCCTCGCCTGGAGCGGCCTGGCCGATGCCTTTTCGAGCAGTCCAGTGAACGGTGATGCGCAACCGCTAGCGGTATTGCCGCGCGCCCGCGAAGCCGCCGAGCATGCAGTTCGTGCCGAGCCTGACCTTGCGGAAGTCCAGAGCTGCGTGGCATTTTTAGACTTCTGGCTTGAATGGGATTGGCCCGCAGCAGAAAAAGCCGCTCGCAAGGCAATCGCTTTGGATCCCAGCTACCCGCTAGCCCACCGTTTCCTGGGGATTGTCCTTTCGCACTCGGGCGTGCACGCCGAAGCTCAACTGGCCATGCGCCGGGCACGGGAACTCGATCCGTTCTACCCCATGCAACACGCGCTCTCGGCGCAGGCCGCTTTCGCAGGCCGTGATTACCCAGCCGCAGTTCAGTTCGCACGCCAGTCCGTAGTGGTGGATCCGGAATTCTGGATCGGCCATCTTCAACTCGCGCAGGTGTATATCGAGCTGGGCAAAACCGAACTGGCTCTGGATGCGCTGAACATCGCAGGCAAGCTCAGCGCGAACAGCAAAGTGACCGCGCTCCGGGGATATCTTTTTGCGCGAACCGATCGTACAAACGAGGCCATGGAGGTTTTAAAGACCTTGGAGGCAATTTCACGCGAGCGCTATCTTCCTCCGTATGCGATCGCGCTTGTGCATGCCGGACTCGGACAACACGATCTCGCTGTGCAGTGGCTGGAACGCGCCTACGAAGCTAGAGATGTGCATCTCGCTTTTGTGCCCGTCGATCCCAAGTGGGACTCATTTCGCAACGACCCCCGCTTCGCCGCCTTGTTGAACCGCTGTGACTTCAACCGCTCCGGCACCTCCCGCGCGAACGAGTCGAGACAACCAGCGGAAAACCTCGCCTGATCCTTCGACCGTACAGATCGCCTGGGATCATGGCAGAATACCGCGATGCCGATCGCGCCAGTTTCAGTCCTTCCCAACTTCCTCTACGGCACCGCCTGGAAGGAAGACCGCACGCCAGTTCTCGTAGAACTCGCGCTCCGCGCGGGTTTTCGCGGCATCGATACTGCCAACCAGCGTCGCCATTACTTCGAAGCCGGAGTCGGTCAGGGCCTGGCCGCCGTCTATCGCGAGGGCATCGTCACCCGCGCCGATCTTTTTCTGCAAACCAAATTCACCTATCAACCCGGCCAGGACCACCGGCTGCCCTACGATCCCGAAGCCAGCCTTTCGGTCCAGGTGGCGCAGTCGATGGCCAGCTCGCTCGAACATCTAGGCACGGACTACGTTGATAGCTACGTGCTGCACGGGCCATCTTCCGGCTACGACTGGACCGATGTCGACGTCGAAGTCTGGGAAGCCATGGTGAAAGAACGCGACGCCGGTCGTGCACGTTTTCTTGGAGTAAGCAATGTTTCCCTGCGGCACCTGGAGCAGATGGCGTCTGCCCATACCGAAGTTCCGGCATTCGTGCAGAACCGCTGCTACGCCCGCCTGGGCTGGGACCGCGAGGTGCGCGCGTTCTGTGCCGAGCAAAATATCATCTATCAGGGATTCTCGCTTCTCACCGCGAATCCCGAGGTCCTCCGCCATCCCCTTGTCATCGGCCTCGCCACAAAATCCAACGCCACTCCCGCTCAGATCGTGTTCGCCTTCGCCCGCGCTATGGGAATGCTTCCGCTCACCGGCACTTCCGACGCTGAGCACATGAAGCAAGACCTGGCCGCACTCGATCACGTGCTCTCGACCGACGCTGTGCAGGCGATTGAGTCCCTGGCCGGGTAAGAAAACCTCGGTAACCGTCTGCCTGAGAGATTCCTGTCGAGGGAACCGGCAGAATCTCGTACGATTTATAACAGCAACTTTGATATGAATTTCGCAGCCTTACATAACTCCAAGTTTAGGCAAATCGTCTTCGTGGCTTTCTGCCTGCTGCCCGCGTGCGCCAGGGCCCAAATCCACTCTGGAAGCATTGTGGTCATGGGCCGCTCCCGGCAGAAAGTCGTCATTGCGGCGGACAGCCGGGTCAACCTCGGCGACGGAAAATATGAGGATTCCTACTGCAAGATCACGGCACTGAGCGACAACCTAATTTTTGCGGCCACCGGAATCGTTGGTGATTCCTCCTATCTCCTTCCTGAAGACTTGCGCTTTGGCGCAACCGGAGAGGCCAGAAAAGCTTTTCTTTCGTACTCACAAAAGCCGGAAGATTTCCTCGACCTCGGAAGGGTCGGCACCATTGCTTCGAAATGGGGAGCCGCCATGGCGGATCATTTTCGCAAAGCCGCTGATGCCTCCCCTGCCAACCTCGAGGAATGGCGCAAGCGCATCGATCTGTCGCACGAGTCGGGGTTTGTTGTTGGTCTGTTCGCCGGCCTGGAGCCGGATGGAGAAATATCCGTTTACTCGGTGACCGTGGATTATGCCGAGCCGCGAAAAGGGTTTTTGCCCACCGAGCCGTACTTTCTCCGCTCCACGCCCATCCCCGATGACGCTCCGGAGGATTTCTCTGTCACCCAGGCTTTTGGAATGTCAGAAATATTCGACGAGATCAACGCCGGCAAAACCGACCGGGCAAAACAGGAAATCCGCCAAAGCCATTACCTCCAGATGACATCCTTCCCCGAGGTGTTCGCCAGAAGACAGGTCATTCGCATGGTTGACCTGACCATTGCCTACGACCCCAAGCAGGAGTTCGTGGGAGGGAGGATTGACGCCATCGAACTCCCCGCTGGCGGCAAGATCAGTTGGATTCAACGCAAGGAAAATTGCCCGGCTAATTAGCCGATTCTCTTGGGAAGCACACGGCCTTACACCAACCGCCCGCTTCGGTTACCATAGTCCAGCGCGGGCACCCCGATTCCCACCCCGCCTCATCTAAAGGAATATGACCAAGACCCTTGCCTTACTGGCGCTTCTCGCGGCCCTACTGGCCCCGTTGTCTGCTCAGGACGTCAATGCTGCCCTTCGTCCTCCCAAGGGCGTGCCTTTAGCCATCGTGGTTTTCGAGGACTTGCAGTGTCCCCAATGCCGGCTCATGGCCCCGCTGGTCAAACAAGCCGGGCAGACCTACAAGATCCCGGTGGTGCGCCACGATTTCCCGCTGCCCATGCACAACTGGTCCTACCAGGCAGCCATTCTGGCCCGCTACTTTGATACTCATTCCAAGCAACTGGGCAACGATTACCGCGACTACATTTTCGAGCACCAGCTCGAAATCTATCCCACCAATCTGCGCGCATTTTCCGACAAATTCGCCGCCGAGCATAAGGTGGATCTGCCCTTTGTGGTCGACCCTCAGGGCAAACTTGCCGCCGAAGTGAACGCCGACCGGGACATCGGCAAAGCCATTCAGCTCCAGCACACTCCCACGATTTTCATTGTCAGCAACAAGCCGCAAAAGCCCTTCATCGAGGTGAAAGATCCTCACAACGAACTTTTCACCACCATCGACGCCATGAAGTAGACAGAAAAATCGCCACGGATTTTCGCCGATTTACGCGGATCTTTCTGATTTGTTTTTTTGGATTTAATCTGTGTTAATCCGCGAAGATCCGTGGCCAGGGGTAGCTCCTACCCTCTTTCAAAGGCGTGCTTCTTCTCGAGTGCCTCCACCGCCACTTTCATATCGGCTTCAAACTTCTCCGCCTGCGCCATAAGCGAGTCATTGGCGGTGGCCCGTTCCCCTTCGAGTTTAATCAGTCCCTGCTTCTCTAACCCTCTCGCCACATCCAGCAAGTGCTCGGTGGAAGTCTCCACATACAACGCCTCCGTAGGATCACCCAGCCACACCAGTCCCCCCACCAGCCGCGTCTGCCAATACATTTTCCGTAACACCAGCAGAGACATCTCTTCTTCGGACGCCTTCCCGAATACCCACTTATTACGTTTGAAATCGTAATGCCGGCTGGAAAACTGCACCGGCACCAGCTTGCCCGATTTCACGAATTCCACTTGCCGCTTGCTCACCTCTTTGCGCAGCGCATTGATGACCGGCGCCTGGGTATCCTTCGGTTCCATCGAAGGCAGCACCTCGCGCAGCGTGGCGGAAAGGTTCACCGCCACCGGCGCGTGCAGTCCTTCCGAATTCTCCAGGCGGATGTCCGCATGCAACGTCCAGAAATCCGCACCCGAAGTGGACGGATGAAAAGGCCACTCCAATTGAAATGACAACGGCAGCCCCGTCAACGTGACGTAGATTTTCTTCGCTTCAGCCAAGGTTTCTGATCCTGAAATTTGTGATTTGCTTGCGACAAATATTGTACAGGCAGATTAGCCGGGCAGGATTACATCGAGAACATGCGGAGGATCACTTGAACATAGCGCTGTGTCCGGAGCTTAAACGCCGCCAGCTTCACCGCCGAGGACAAAGCCTGGGTGACCAGCCCGAAAGGCGCGATATTTAGATTCGTTGACATGTCGTAAATTGAGACTAGCTACGGATTCCCACTTTGTCCGACGCCATCGCCCGAAACTGGCTCCTCATAAGGCATATCGGCCAGTTTCCTGGGTTGATTACTCCACCATTACTAATTTGATGCGTAACCTCCGGTATTCGCTTCACCGGTACAGATAAAAGGGATCACCATCACAAAATTCGGGGGGAAATGATTTTGGGTGGCGCAGCGCTTCCCAGCGCTGCGATAAAAAAGCCTTCTGTTCCGATAACGCACTCTAGCGCCTGAGGTAGCGGCCCAACGCCCAGCGCCTATCGCCCAGCGCCCGCCGCTTTCGCCTTGCCCATCAATCCAGCAATCTTTTCCAGCAAAGTCTCCATGCTGGTGCCGGTGTCCACATTGCCGTCTACTGCCGGATGACGCCCGCCGTCGGCATGCATCACCAGAACCTTCGTACCAGCATGCCCTTTCTTCACCATGTAGGGCAGATGATGCCGGTCGTCCCGGGCCAAGGTTGACCCGATCACCACCAGGTCAAACTTTCCCGCCTTCAGCGCCTCCAGGACACCCTTCCGTCCCTCCGCCGTTTTCACCTGATGTCCGGCTTTTTGCATGGAAACTGCCTGAGCAGCAAGCACTTCCGCATCGCCCTCGCCGTAAAGAATCGTAAGCTTCGCCGCTGACTTCCCAGTATTCTCCATACCTGATCGAACCAGCCTTTCTGTGTTTCAGCTGGCTTTCACGCTATCAATGTCCCTGGGGGAAGAGAACGTCACCGAAGACCAAAGACGTATGGACAAATTCCTGCGTTGCGGATGTACAATGGCCGCTTCTCGGGACAGCTGGCGCGTCACCGTTCGCGTCACTCAGTGGTGAGGGGGAGGGAAACCATGCGTGCTTTTTGCGTTATCCTGCTAAGTCCGCTTCTGCTTACCATGGCAGCCGCGCAACAGTCGGCCTCCGGCGACCAATCCATGACCGCCGATTGCACCTTCGCCGATGGCAACCAGATTAGCGTGCAATACAGCACCTCGCACAAAGAAGAACCGCAGAACGGCAAAGTCTGGGCGCCCGGTGGATCGGCCCTGGTTCTTTTCGCCCAGACCCCACTCGTCCTCAACAACGTCCAAATCCCTATCGGCGGGTACACGGCCTACGTCATTCCCGGAAAGAAAACCTGGACACTTATCGTCAGCCGGAACACTGCGGTGGGCGCCAATTATGACGCGAGCCAGGACCTGGTGCGCGCCTCCCTGGAAACCGCCCAGCTCTCCGAACCGGCCAATGCCTTGCGCGTTTCGTTTGCTCACATGGCGCCTAAACTGTGCAACCTGCGTCTCGACTACGGAAAAACTGGGGCCTTCGGCGCCGACTTCCAGGAAAAATAGGTCCAATCTCTTTTTCGCCGTGGGTAGTGCAATCGGGGCTGTTTGAAACGCAGTCTCAACGAATCGGAGTGCGGCGGTCGGCAGCAGTGACCCAGACCTTTTCTGCCGCGGAACTGCCCAGAGCGACCGTGCCCACATCCGTGGTGAGAGTTAAGGTTTGATCGTAGTTTCGTCCGGCAACGTGAACCTTTGAGCCGGGGCGAATTCCACGATGCTCCAGAAATTCCAGCAAACGCCGGTCGCGCTCGTAGATGCCACTGACTAGGTAGTCGTTTTCCTCTTCGGCGTGGGCTAGGAGCAAGAGTCCACGGCGGCGGCGGCTCTCGGGGCTCTCCAACTCGCTGAGATTGCCGTGCGGACAGGCGCGATCGCGTCCCAGCTTGGCCAGAAGCTTGGCTTCAAAATCGGGCGAGACGGCGTGCTCCAGACGTTCGGCTTCGTCGTGAACCTTGTACCACTCCATACCAAAGATTTCCGACAGCATGCGTTCGATCAGATGATGGCGGAGGGTGAGCTTGCGCGCGATCTTGCGTCCTGCGGGAGTGAGGCCGACGTGGCCATCGGTTTGCACCCGTACCAGCCCGTCTTTTTTCAACCTGCGCAGCGCCATCGTGACCGCCGGTGGCGAGACTGAAAGCCAGTGGGCCAGCGTGGCCGAGATGACAGTCTCGCCTTCGCTCTCAGCTTCGAGGATCGCCTTGAGGTAGTCTTCCTTGGAGACGGTGATCATTGCAAGAGATTATACGTGAGAGTTAAGTATGGTTAATCAGCTTCTAGCTACTAGCTTCTAGCAAGTCGAGCCGGGTCAGCTAGAAGCTGACTTTCCCGCGTTTGACATCATTCGCCTTGCGCCCTAACCTTGATGCTTCCCCAATTATGAAAGTTCTAGTCATTGGAAGTGGCGGACGCGAGCATGCGCTGGTGTGGAAGCTGCGGCAGTCGCCGCGCGTTTCCCAGATTTATTGTGCGCCTGGAAATGGCGGCATCGGAGACGAGGCCGAGTGTGTGCCTGCGGATATCAAGAGTGTCGAATCATTGCTGGCGCTGGCGCATCGCATCCAGCCGGATTTGACCGTGGTTGGGCCCGAGTTGCCGTTGCAGCTTGGTGTGGTCGATGAATTCGCCAGCCGGGGGCTGCGCGTGTTCGGGCCTACCAAGGCGGCGGCGCAGTTGGAATCGAGCAAGAGTTTTGCCAAGGAATTCATGCAGCGGCATCGCATCCCGACTGCGCACTATGCGATTTGCAATTCGCAGGAGGAAGTGCGCGAAGCGTTGCCGCGTTTTTCTACGCCGTTGGTGGTGAAAGCTGATGGACTAGCCGCAGGCAAAGGCGTGGTGATCTGCTCGAGCAAGGAAGAGGCGCCGATGGCAGCGTCGGAAATGCTTAGCGGCAAGATGGTAGGAGAAGCCGGATCGCGCGTGGTGCTGGAAGAATGTTTGCAGGGCGATGAGCTGTCGTTTCTTGTCCTCAGTGACGGCGAACGCATCGCACCACTGGTGGCGGCGCAGGACCACAAGCGGGTGGGCGATGGAGACAGTGGTCCCAACACCGGCGGCATGGGCGCGTATTCCACGCAGACGATCGTCGACGAGCAGATGCGAAACTGGCTGGTGCAACACATTGCGCGTCCAGTGGTTGAGGGCATGAAGGCGGAAGGCGCGGAATATAGGGGAATCCTTTACTGTGGTTTGATGATGACCGCGCGCGGACCCATGGTGCTGGAGTTCAATTGCCGCTTTGGCGATCCGGAAACGCAGCCGATTCTGATGCGTCTGGAAAGCGATCTGGTGGAGGCGCTGGAAGCGTCGATTGAAGGCCGGGTAAGCGATGGGGATTTTCGCTGGTCGACCGAGGCGTCGGTGTGCGTGGTGATGGCGTCGGGCGGGTATCCCGGGACTTATGCGGCGGGCAAGAAAATTATGGGCATTCAGGATGCGGACAAAGTGGAAGGCGTAAAAGTTTTCCACGCAGGCACGACCAAACTCGACAATACTTATTACACTGCTGGGGGGCGCGTGCTGGGGGTTACGGCGCGAGGAGTGGATTTGCGGACGGCGGTGGATCGGGTATATGAGGCGGCTGCCAAGATTGGGTTTGAGGGGGCGCACTATAGGAAGGATATTGGGGCGCGGGCATTGAAGAAGTAAGTTTCAGGTTTCGAGTTTCAAGTTTCGTGTTCAGTCGTGGTGGAACGATTAATCGTGAAGCAAAATGCATAGGTCCTTCGTTGGGAGTTCTCAGCTTCGCTGAGAACTCCACTGCCTCAGGATGACACAAAAAGGGAGAGAATAATTTTATGGGCAAGCCGGTGGTTTCGATTGTGATGGGGAGCGATTCCGACCTCGATATTATGCGCGAGGCTGGGAAGGCGCTTGAGGAGTTTGGGATTGAATATGAAATCGACGTGACGTCGGCGCACCGTTCGCCGGATCGTACGGCTGACTACGCGCGCAAGGCTTCAGGGCGTGGGATTCGCGTGATCATTGCCGGGGCGGGCGGGGCGGCGCATCTGGCGGGGGTGATTGCGGCGCACACGACCTTGCCGGTCATCGGCGTGCCCATTCCGTCCACCTCGCTCAATGGGATGGATTCGCTGCTGGCAACCGTGCAAATGCCTGCCGGGATTCCGGTGGCGACCGTGGCCATCGGCAAGCCGGGGGCGACGAATGCTGGAATTCTGGCAGCGCAGATTTTGGGATTAGCGGATGCGGGGATCGCCAAGAAGCTGGATGCTCACAAAGAAAAATTGGCAAATGGAGTGGAGGAGAAATCGAGGAAGCTGAAGATTACCTTGGGCGCGGAGTGAGTGTTTCAACGGTTGATGGTGTAATTGCGATTTTTCGACATCCCTCGCACATCCGCTAACCATGAGGTGCACAACCGCGATCTTCACGCGCGGATGGCCTGGGGAGAGAGTGTGACCAAGAACCCGTATCGTTTTCTGCTGGCTGAAATTATCAGAGCATATCCAGGTTTGCTGATTAGTATTCGTCATCGTCTTGCATACCGACTTGGGGACGGCGTGGTCCTAGTCGGCATGCTGCTGGACCTGTCGGGCTTGGAAAAGGGCGCTTTCTACCTGACCGCTTTTGCCCAACCATTGTATGTTCCATGCGATCACCTGTTTCTGACTTATGGTGACCGCTTGGCAAAAGGGAAACGCTGGAAGATCGATCTCGACAATCAGAATGCAATTGTTGCGCAGGTGCTGGATGCGATTCGAAGAGACGGCCTGCCATTGTTGGGGCGCATCGATTCCGTTCAGAAATTGGCCAATGTAGCGCAGGCTGCACGAAACACGAGGGGAAGCCCCTTTGGATGGAGTGAAAAGGATCCGAATGTCATCGAAGCCCGCGCATATTCGTGGACACTCTTAGGAAAAGAAGAAAATGCCAGAAGAGACCTCTTTTATCTAACCCAGAACTATGTTCCTCAGTACGATTGGGAAAAAGAGTTGCAATCGCGAAGCGGAGTGATTCTTCGCTCACTCGACATCAGCCTAGAAAAGGCGCAAGCGCTTCTTCGAGAGTGGGCACGCGAGACCATTACTAAGCTTGGGTTGCCCGCTGAATCGTAAGCCTCAATCCCTCATTTCATTGGATAATCGACGGCGATGCCTACGACGTCGAGGTAACGGATTATCACTGATTTGAGGTTGTCAAAGGATCATGAGTAGGAGACAAGGACAATGAGCATCAAGAACGATAAGGCGGCAGGCTGGGCAGTTCATCCGGGAGAAATTCTTCGAGAGGAGTTTCTCGATCCCATGGGTATTTCTCCTTACAGATTGGCGATGGAGCTGCGGGTTTCTCCTCCCACGGTCAACGAGATTGTGCGCGAGAGGCGCGGGATTACGCCGGAGATGGCGGCTCGCCTGGCCAAATATTTCGGGACTTCCGAGCAGTTTTGGCTCAACCTTCAAGGAGCTTATGCCGTCCACCAATTCAAGGCGACACACGCCAAGGACCTGCGGGCCATAAAACCGTTGGCTGCGAGCGCAAGCCGATAGAAAATGCGATTCGCAACAACAATGCCGATGGTACGATTTGTTGGCATGTCGCCTTCGTCCAGGAAGTTTCTTTGTGCTGCACTGGTATGGTTGGTCGCCAGCTGTACCGTTCGCGGCCAGAATACAGAAACCGTCAGACCCTCTGACGGAACGGTTGCGGGCGCTCGGACGGTTACCTACTGCGATGTTCAGCAGCATCCAGAAAAATACAGCAACAGCATGATCCGGGTACGCGCTCTCTATGAAACTGACTTTGAAAAGTCAGTCATTAGTGCTCCATCCTGCTCGACACCTCTCCCCATGACCTGGGTCAGTTTTGACAAACACTGGGAATCCCGGACTGCACGGCGGGTTCGCCACGCTATTTCCAATGCGAAGCCGGGTGTCCAGATGGACGTTGTTTTCGTCGGGGTATTCAAGACTGATGCCCACTACGGCCACATGGACATGTACCCGAACTTAATCGAGGTCAACAAGGTCGAAGCCGCTAAAGCCTCGGGAGATTTCCGGCCGATGCCCGAGCAATAGCAAAAGCAGATTCCTCGCGCGATGAAGCCGCGCTTCGGAATGACAAAGGGGAAGGGTCGGAAAGGATCGAACCCTCTTACAGCTTCAACCCCTTCAAATACTCCCGCAGCGGGCCGCCCAGGTCTTTCCGTTTGAGGGCAAACTCCACCGTGGCTTTCAGGAAGCCTAGTTTGTCGCCGGTGTCGTGGCGCTTGCCTTCGAACACGTAGCCGTACATTTTTTCTTTTTTAAGCAGGCCGCGCAGGCCGTCGGTGAGTTGGAGTTCGCCGCCGACGCCGGGTTTGGTTTCCGCAAGAATTTCGAAGACCGCAGGAGTGAGAATGTAGCGGCCGATTACGGCGAGGTTCGAAGGCGCGTCCTTAAACTTTGGCTTCTCGACCATGTTGCGGATTTCATAAAGCCGGGGATGGCCGGGAACGGGTTTGGCGTCGAGAACGCCGTATGCGGAAATCGCCTCGCCTTCGACAATCTGTGTGGCGATCACGGAGCATTGTTTCTCGTTGAATACGTCCATCATTTGTTTGAGGCAGGGGACCTTGGCGTCAATGACGTCGTCGGCCAGGAGAACGGCGAAAGGCTCGTTGCCCACGAGTTCACGAGCGGTGAGCACGGCGTGGCCGAGGCCGAGCGCTTCTTTCTGGCGCACGTAAGCCATGTGGATCATGTCAGAAATGGAGCGAACGATTTTGAGGAGGTCGGTTTTCTTGCGGTCTTCAAGCATTCGCTCTAGTTCGTAGCTAACATCAAAATGATCTTCGATGGCCTGTTTGCCGCGGCCGGTAACGATGATGATCTGATCGCAACCCGCGGCCACGGCCTCTTCCACGCCGTACTGGATGATGGGCTTGTCCACCAGGGGCAGCATTTCTTTGGGCTGAGCTTTGGTCGCGGGCAGGAAGCGTGTGCCCAGGCCGGCGGCAGGGAAAATCGCTTTGCGCACTTTCCTATTTATGCGGCGGTCGTGGGTCGCTCGTCGTCGTTCTTTTGTTGTTGGCATTTCGACTCGATTGTAGTTCGGTTCGGTGCTGAA
Organism: Terriglobales bacterium; assembly: GCA_963762965.1. Lineage (GTDB taxonomy): Bacteria > Acidobacteriota > Terriglobia > Terriglobales > Acidobacteriaceae > DATBAX01. The sequence continues at coordinate 1,158,997 of CAVXME010000001.1, read as the reverse complement.
CCCTGAACTCTGGCTGCTTTCTCGATTCTAACTCGCCGCGTCCGTCATTTCTGGTTACGACGGTTTACAACGTGGGACTGTCGTCCCCCAGCATGGCTTTGCGAATGATTTTCAAGGGCACGCCACCCTGCAACATGAAGTGATCATGGAATTCCTGGAGATTAAACTTGTCGCCCTCCTGCTTTTTGTAGTCTTCGCGCAGCTTCAGAATTTGCAACTTTCCCAGGGTGTAAACCAAGTAGGTGGGATCGGAGGTCCCCCGGTCGGCTTCCTCTTCCGCGATGGGCGGAGGCTGGTAGGCCTCCTTGATAAAGAAGTCTGTGCCCTGCGGTAAAGTCATTTTACCGGTGTGCATTTCAATGCCGACGATAAACCGCGCGTCGCGGAGCAAAGCCTCTTCCAATTGCCCCATGCGCAGCTTGGGATCGCCGTTGCCGTAGCCTTCATCGAGCATCATCTGCTCGGTGTAGTGGGCCCAGCCCTCGGCATTGCTGCTGCAATAAAGCAGTTTGCGGGTCTTGGAAGGAATCTGCTTGGTCCATAAAAACTGGACATAGTGGCCGGGATAGACTTCATGGACCGCGGTGCTGATCATGGTGGGCCGATTGAAACTTTCCATCCACTCCTCGATTTTTTGTGGTTTCCAGCGCGGATCCGGCGTGGTTACGTTAAACATGGCTTCGTTGGCTTTGTCCTCGTAAGCGCCGGGCGTGTCCATCGAAGCCGTGGTCAATGCGCGCTCGAATGGTGGCGTTTCTTCGACGATGGCTGGGACCTCGGAAGGAATGGTGATGATCTTTTTCTGCTCGATGTATTGGCGGATGCCGCCCAGCATGTCCCGGAAGCTCTGCAACAACTGATCGGGGGCAGGGTGATCTTTCTGCAACTCCGCAAGCACGGCCCGGGGACTGCGTTTGGGATCGATTTGTGCTGCGACTTCTTTCAGCTGTTGCTGATTGCGGCGCAGATCGGCGTAGCCAATTTCGAGAAGATGGTCCAGGGGAATGTCGACCATCTCTTGATAGAGAAGTTTCTTGCGATAGTTCTCGGGGCCTAGACGAAAATCTCCATTGGCCACGGGAAGAACGTCTTTTTGCAGGAAATTTTCATAGCCCTGTAGGGCTTCGATGACGGCTTGGTTGCTGGTCTTGAAATCTGCGAGTAGCTTGGGGTCGGTGACTTTTGAAAATGCTGCTGGAACATCTTTCTTGAAAAAATCAACGACGTCGGGAAGCTGCTGCAAAGCGATGGTGGTGTAGATCTTTGGAGGGTTGTGCAGGTTGTGCCGGGCGGCATCGAAGACTTTGGGAATCTGTTGTTCGCGGGCAATGGCGGAGCGCAAACGGTCTTCTTGCGAAGCGAAATTGCGGCTCATCAGCGCGAAAATGCTGTTGCTGGCGCCTGCGGTGTAGAGGTCGGGGTCCTTGCGCCACATTTGAATCTGTTGCAACTCCAGCAATTCCGCCTGGATCTGAGCGCTGAGAAAATCGAGGTCTCCAGCGGCGAATTCCGGTAATTGCGATTTGGGAAACTGATTGAACTTTTCCAGATATTTCTGAAGGCCCGCAATTTCCGTATCCACAGCGTCGCTGGAATAGTCTTCGAGCTGGTTGTCGTACTGGTGGAACCCGGCTTCCGTTCCTGCGGTGGGGCTGACCTGGAAGTAAAAATCAAAATACTGATCAACCAGTTTGTCGAAATCAGCGGTTCCAGTGGGTGAAGTTGCGTTTGGGGCTTGGGATGTGCAACCTGCCAAGCCGCAGAGCACGAGCAGCAGTAAATACGATTTCATAGTTGTTCCTGTTGGATGCGCTTCTTCAAGATGTGACCGCAGAAGACGCTTCCGCGGGCGATAATTCCTCAAGCAAGTTCTGCAATTGTGACAAGACCTCGTCGGGATGCAAGGCTTTGGAAACGAACTTCAAGGTGCCGTCGGGCGCGAATTGCGCTCCCCGCTGCGCAGAAACGAACTTCGCCAACTTGCCTGCGTCAATCGCGGCATCCGGGCGAAATTTTATACTAAGCAGGTCACGTTTTCGCTCGATGCTGGTTGCGCCCACCCGCATGGCCAGCAGCTTGAGCTCGGCGTAATCCAACAGGTGCCGCGCAGCCTCGGGCGGATCGCCGTAGCGGTCCTGAAGTTCGGCGCCCACGTCGGCTAGCTGAGCTTCGGTTTCAACCCCAGCCACGCGCTTGTACATGCGGAGACGCTGATTCTCTTCAGCAATATAAGTCGCAGGGATGCGAATGTTCAGCCCAAGATTGAGCTGGATGGCCGCTTGGTCCGGCGCTGCCTCACCCTTCATCTCGCGGACGGCCTGATCAAGCATCTGAGTGTAGAGTTCGAATCCGATGGCTTCAATGTGTCCACTCTGTTCACCGCCCAGCAAATTTCCAGCGCCACGCAGCTCTAAGTCTAAAGCTGCGATTTTGAAGCCCGCCCCCAGATCAGAAAATTCTTTCAGAGCGGCCAATCGTCTGCGCGCGATCGGCGTGAGTTCGACATCTTGCGGAATCAGCAAGTAAGCATAGGCTCGGCGATTGGAGCGCCCGACACGTCCGCGCAGTTGATAGAGCTCGGAAAGTCCCAGGCGGTCTGCACGATTGATGAGGATAGTGTTACACAGCGGGATGTCGAGACCGTTCTCGATAATTGTGGTTGCTACGAGAATGTCGGCCTCGTGGTGCATGAACTTCAGCATCACTTTTTCGAGTTCACCCTCGGACATCTGTCCGTGGCCGACAATGACGCGGGCCCGTGGCACCAGTTGCTGTAGCTTGGCCGCAATCTCCCAGATGCTTTCCACGCGGTTGTGCACAAAATAAATTTGTCCGCCGCGATCAAGTTCCTGCTCGATGGCTGACTGCATCAGCTTTTCGTCCCAACTCGCGACCACGGTCTGGATGGCGATGCGATCCTTGGGCGGCGTCTCGATCACGCTCATGTCGCGCAATCCGACCATGGACATATGCAGCGTGCGCGGAATGGGTGTCGCTGACATGGTGAGAACGTCCACTTCTTTTCGCATCTGCTTCAGGCGTTCCTTGTGGCGTACACCGAAGCGTTGTTCCTCGTCCACGATGAGCAGGCCCAGGTCCGGCAGCTTAATGTCCGTGGAGAGGATGCGATGAGTGCCAATCAAAATATCAACTTTTCCAGTTTCAACCTTTTGCAGAATTTCTTTCTGCTGTTTCGCCGTGCGGAAACGGCTGATCATTTCTATTTTGACGGGGAAGGCTGCGAAACGTTGCTTGAATGTTTCGTAATGCTGGAAGGCAAGCACGGTGGTCGGGGCCAGCACCGCGACTTGCTTGTTGTCGCTGATGGCCTTGAACGCGGCCCGCATGGCGATTTCTGTCTTGCCGTAGCCTACGTCGCCGCAAAGCAGGCGGTCCATGGGCTGTGACGATTCCATGTCGCGCTTCACGTCCGCAATTGCGTACAACTGGTCTTCGGTTTCGTTGTATTCGAAAGCATCTTCGAACTCGCGCATCCATTCGCTGTCCGGGGCGAAGGCGTGACCCTCAGCGGTCTTGCGCTGGGCGTAGAGCTTGAGCAGTTCGTCGGTCATGTCCTTCATGGCCTTGCGGACGCGAGCTTTGGTCTTGGTCCACGCCGCCGTGCCCAGATGATTGAGCTGTGGCTTGATGCCCTCCGATGAACGATATTTCTGAATCAAGTCCAGACGGGTGAGCGGCACGTATAAACGCGCGCCTTCGGCGTATTCGAGCAACATGAACTCAGCGTTGCCATCGCCCTGATTGATTTCTTTTAAGCCAAGGTATTGACCGATGCCGTGTTCCACGTGGACGACGTAATCGCCGACCTGCAAGTCGCGGAAGTCGGACAAAAATGCGGAGACTTTGGATTTCTGGCGCTGCGGACGCGAGACCACTGATTCTGATTCGTCGAAAAGATCGCGAGCGCCGAAAATGGCCAGATTGGCATCTGGCAAAATCAGACCATCAGGAATATAGGCCTTGGCCAGAGTAGTAGTGAGAATCTCACCCGCGAAATAAGAAGTTTCGTCGGCATAACTTTCTCCGCCACGCGTGCGGCTGCCCAGACGGAATGAAATGGCGTACTCAGTGAAAACGTCGGCCAGCCGTTCCACTTCCCCGGTATTCGGAACTGCGATCAAGACTCGATTGTTTTCCGCGATCCGCTTTTTGACTCCCTCCAGCATGTGCGGAACCGAGCCATGAAAGCGGGGTGTGGGTTGAGAATGGAATGCAACCGCCGCGGCTTCGTCAGCGCGAGTGACTTCGAGATGTTCGAAGTCTGCGCCTGGACGTCCGGCAAGCTTCTGCCACCAGTCTTCCGGTGACAAGTACAAATCCGTGGGCCGCACCAGGTTGCCGACACCGCTGCGTTCGTGGGCTTCTTCAACGCGCGACCATAGATGGTCGAATTCCTGCTTTATGCTGGCTGGTTCGTCGGCGACAACCGCTGCGTTTGGCAGGAGATCGAAGATGTCGCTTTCGGCGCCGGCAACCGGGGCATAGAACTCCCAGCCCGGAAATACAGTGACTCCACCGGCGCGCACCGCCTGCTCGACGACTTCTTCTGCGCCGGTAATCCGTTTTCCTGAAAGGCGGGCGTGAATTGCACCGAGGACATCTTCGCTGACGGGCGTTTCGGTAAGCGGCAAGAGCAGAGTTTCCTCCACCGCATTCGACGAACGTTGCGTCGCCGGATCGAACTTGCGAATGGACTCGACTTCATCTCCCAAGAGCTCGATGCGCAGCGGACGGTCGGCTTCTGGCGGATAGACATCGAGAATTCCACCGCGCAGGGCGTACTCCCCTGGCATTTCCACCACGTCCGCAGCCATGTAGCCCACCGTATTCAGATGAATGAGCAACGATTCGGGGTCGACCGTTTCTCCTCGCCGCACCACTCGGGCCAAGTCAGCATAGTATTCAGCGGAACGCAGCCGAAGAGCAGTTGCCGCCACTGGCGAAACAATAATGGAAACTGCACCGGTAGCAATTTTCCACAAAGCAATCGCGCGTTCTTCCTGGATCTCAGGATGCGGAGAAAGATTTTGGAAAGGCAGAACGTCGCGAGTGGGGAGCGATACGATTCTGTCCGGATCGGTGCCACCGACCAGTTCGGCAAAGGCTTGCAGTACAGGGACGAATTCTTCGGCGGCCCGATTATCCGCGACCACGACGATGAGCGGACGCCCCAGATTCCTCTGGAGCAGCACCAACATCAGGGCTTTGGCGCTGGTGATCAATCCAGAAACACGAATGCGCCCCGCGTTCTCTCTGAGGTGGGAGGCTACACGCGAAAAAGCGGGCAATTTTTCCGCGTCCGCGAAGAGATCGCGGACGAAGGGGAGAACCATGCGGTTTCCATTCTAGCAGGGTTGAGGTTACGTCCCGGGGTAGTGTCCGATGAAAAGCCACACCACATCGACGGTGTCCGCCACACCGTGGGAGATGATGGGGACCGACAGATTGCGGTTCGTGCCGAGATAAAAGAGGCCCAGGATCACTCCCATCAGGCCCTCATCGAGGATGCCCGTGATCCCCTGGTTGGAGTGGGCATATCCAAACAACATGTTGACTGCGATCAAGCTCACAAACCAGGCTAGCCGGGTATGTTTCCCCAGGCCTGCGACCCGGTTCATCAGGTAACCTCGCCAAACCATCTCCTCGCCGAGAGCAGCCAGAGTCCAAGCCAGTGCAACGCCCAGAGAGAGCGACTTGACATTGCCATGAATGGCCTGGAAATCAGAAAAGTCCGGTTGCTTTCCGGTGAGCCGGGCCAGCAGAGGCTGGCTGACGAAAAGCTCAAAGGCTTCCATCAGAAGTCCGGCTCCTATTCCGAGAGCCAGAATGCGCGGCCGACTGCGATTCCGCATGAGTCCCACGTCCCGCCAGCGCAACCCGCGCACCCGGAGAGAAATCCAACCCAACAGCAGGAGGAAAGGCGTCTTACTGATGGGGACGAGATGCTTCGCATCACCAAGGAAAATGAACGCAACGATTGCGAATTCGACGAATGCCAGCCACTTGCTCTGGCGCCAGTCTTGAGAAAAGGAATGGGGCCCCTCGGTCGGAGTGGCTGGCGGGTTATTCATCGTGTGTCCTCAAGATCAGCGAGATCGCAGCGGACGCCAAAACTGGCGAATGCTCCAGCGCCCAGAATAGAAAGTGAGCAGGCCAAGCCACGCGCCAAGGGCCAGCCCGATGGGAACAATCCACCATCCCAGTACCTCCCGTCCGTCGACGGACAAAGAGCTAAATCCGAGGTGCAGACTGAACGAGTGAGGGTCTTGTGGGCTGTTTAGCAGCCACAGGCCGTCGGTTTGTGGATGGAACGGTTTCAGTAAAGCGCACAGGACAAGAGATCCAGCCAGACCATACCCAATCAGAGACAACATCAGAATGCAAAAACCGGCGACGCTCAGACCGGCCCAGCGAAACAGGCTCCGGAGAATCAGCCAGGGCGAGCGGGCCACCTGCGCGCGCATCAAAAGGTCATCGGTGACATATTGGCTGGCGAGGGCCTCGGGATTGCCGAGAGCGGCCAGCGCGGATACGACGGCATCCGGGGTGATGTCTCCTCCGATGGCTGCTTTATCCAGAACGTGGCTACGGATTTCTTCCACGATGTCTCGAGAGTCTTCGTCGCTCAAGCCGCGCAGCCGCTTGCGCAGGATGTTCAGGTAGGCGTCGATCCTTTGTTGCGAATCGGTAGAGATGGTCATCGTTTCTCCTTCCCTAGCGGTGCGAGCAGATCGTTCATGCTCGCCGAGAATCGAACCCAGATACGCGCCATTTCGTGAGCGCGCCGCCGGCCCGGCGCGGTCAGTCGGTAATACTTTCGGGGATGCCCGGAGTCGGACTCGACCCATTCAGACTCGAGCAGGCCGAGGGCTTTGAGGCGGGTCAGCAAGGGGTAGATGGTGCCTTCGACGACGATCAGGTCCGAATCGCTTTCCAAACGCCGAAGAATTTCCAGGCCATAAAGCCGGCCGTCCCAGAGCGAAGCCAGGATGGCCAGCTCGAGGGATCCCTTGCGCAGCTGTACTTCCCAGCGTTCCGCGCCTTCTAGGGCAGTTTTGTTGGTCACGCACTATACTATGTATTGCATAGTATAAATTGTCAAGATCTATGCGCAGAGTGCAAAGCGTTTAATTAGGGAAAGAGCTCAGCCGCGCAGAAGAGGCCGAGTCAGACAGGTGGGGCCGCCGCCGCCGTTGATGCACAACTCCGCGCCGGGAAATGTCCGGACATCGAACCCAGCGCGGCGGAGTTTGGCATTCGTCTTTTGATTCTGCTCGATCGCAAGCAGGCGTTTGCCGCCTAATGCAAGTACATTGCAGGCCATCGAGTCGCGTTCGGAATATTCGATCTCGATGAATCGAAAGCCGCGGGCTTTCAGGAGTTCGACGGTTTCAACCGCCAGCCATGGCAAGTCCACGAGCGCAGTTTCTTCATCGAGCAGGCTGATCAATGACATCAAGTGCAGGCAAGTGGAAGGGCCAGAGCCGTAGGGCAATGGCGCCGAAAGTACCTCAACCCCCTTCGGCGCCAGCAGCCCGCGCATCTGCGCAATGCCGTCGGAGTTAGTTCGATATCCATTGCCGATGAGCAAAGTCTTCGAATCCAGCCAGACGATGTCGCCAGCCTCCGTGGTACCGGGCGCCTTGATCTCACCCATAACCGGGATGCCCTGACTGCGAAAAAACTCTCCCTGTTGCTGTGCCTCTGCGACGCGATTAGGTTTGCCGGGATTCATCAGGATGATGCCGTAGTCGGTGGCGAATGAAGGATCGTGGGTGTAGACGGCGTCCAGCGAAAGATATGAGGACGCGGGCAGCTGGACTAGCTCGACCCCGACTGCTGTCAGTTGGTGGCACAGCGCTTCATGTTGTGCCTGCGCAATCTCGAGATTAGGTGGGTGCAGAAAGCCGAGATCGCGCCAGCTGTCGCAGGCTGGGGAGCCCGCGTCACGCTCCGGCCATCCTGCGGTGCGCGGGGAACAGACCAAAACTCGCCGCAAATCTCCCACCATGGAATGGCCATTGCATCGAGTTTCGGGGATCGTCTGAGTCATCAGGACCTGATGGCACTCGTTGCAATTTTCCGCAACCGTTTGCTGCCTTTGAAATCTATATACCTACTATGCCAAAAGCAATATGGGACAGCGCAGTGCTGGCCGAGAGCGGCCAGACCTTGGAAGTGGAAGGCAACCAGTACTTTCCGCCGGACAGCCTCAAGCAGGAATATTTTAAACCCAGCGCGACCCACACGGTTTGTCCGTGGAAGGGCACAGCCAGTTACTTCGACGTGGAAGTAAACGGGAAGCTGAACCACGATGCCGCGTGGTTTTATCCTGACCCGAAACCCGCCGCGAGTCAGATCAAAGGATTTGTGGCGTTTTGGCGGGGAGTGAAGGTGGAGAAATAGTCTTCAGGCAAAATAAAATGGGGAGCGTACCCGCTCCCCGTTGTTCTTGATGAAAGTGCGAAAGATCACTTGGTGCTGTTGCTGGATTCGGGCTGTGAGTCGGAAGCAATCGCCAGGGCATATTTCTTTCCCCCGAAGCGGACTTCAGTCAAAGATTTGCTTCCGTCCGCGTTGCTTTTGATGATCGCCGCGCCATTGTTCGGGGACCGATCCAGGCTGATGAGTTGGGCGGCGGTCGTGGCTACGACTCTCTTGCCCTGTAGTACGCTCAGTTGAACGTTATTTCCGCTGCCGTCCCACTGTAGAGAATATTCTCCGGCGGCGAGCTGCTTGCCGTTTACTGTGACCGGATCCATAAGCTGCAAAGACCCTTTGTTGGCTGCGAACGCGCTTGCCGCCATTAACAGGGCCATTCCGAGTAGTGCGCCTTTGAAAAGTTTCCGTGTATTCATGCCACTCCTTAATTTTCTTTCCCGAAAAGCGTCGGGAACCGGCTGGGGCGGCCGCTCGTGAACCTCACCGGAAAAACTTGCGTTTGTCCGCGGAAGGCCTAGAATGCTGGCTCGGGGTTAAGACAAGCCAAGGCCGCAAAGCCGGAAGCTCTGTCTGCGGGGATTGTGCTCACCCTGGCCGCCAAACCGTGAGTGAGGACAGTCCCTTTAACCCTGAAAGTTTCCGGTCACCGGAGAATCTGTTTCTCGGCTCCCGAGTGTCACGTCAAGATACGGTACCGTTCTCTGAAAAGTTCCGTTTCACTTCAACCGCTTACCCTTCCTTGGACGAACACTGCGCTCCATTGTTAGCCGTTCAATCTCGATTGGTGCATTTTCATCGTGTGATGTTGATCAGGAAGGGACATCTTCATTACAAGGAGGGATGAATGAGCCGATTGACGCGAAACAGTTGTTATTGTTTTGTGATGAAGGTAACTATTACCTGGAACCTAGCGAGATTTTTTTCGGGATGGCTTTTTTTCAGAGACTTTCAGCAAGACCACCACGTGGGCAATGGCGGCGTTGTCCGTGCCCAGGCCTTCAGGCGTCTTGGCTTTGAGACCAATGCAATCCAGCGGAATCCCCAAAAGTTTTGCGACATGGGTGCGAATGGCAACGGCGTGCGGGCCGATTTTCGGCGAGGCCAGAACAAGTGTGGAATCCACATTCACGATCGCGTAGCCAGCGGACTTGACCCGCTTCATCGCTTCCGTCAGGAAAACCGCTGAGTCTGCACCCTTCCACTGAGGATCGGATGGCGGGAAAAGCGAACCGATGTCTGGCCCAGCTATGGCACCGAGCAGCGCATCGGTGATGGCATGCAGGAGGAGGTCTCCATCGGAGTGGCCGCCAAGGCCTTTGGGATGTGGCAGCGTGAGCCCACCAATTTTAAGTGGAATGCCAGCGATGAATTCGTGGGAGTCCCAACCGAAGCCAATGCGAGTTTCTGGTTTCAAGTTTCCAGTTTCCAGGTAATCAAAATAGAAAGCAAAGAGAGAACTATTTCTTCAGATAGAACTCCGCCAACTCCATGTCCGCCGGGGTAGTGATCTTGATATTCCGCGGCGAACCCATCACGACTGCAACTTCATGTCCGGAGCGTTCGACTAGAGATGCTTCGTCGGTACCCATAAAATCGTCAGTGGCAGCCTCGTCGAATGCTTTCCTCAATACATCATAGCGGAAGCCCTGCGGTGTCTGTGCCAGGACTACACGCTCGCGCGATATTGTAGCCGTAATGACTGCACCCTCGGCGGTGCGCTCGACTTGCTTGATGGTGTCAACTGCTGGCATTCCGGCGATGGCAGCTCCATATTTTTGGGCGGCCTGGATGACGTCCCGAATAATTTCCCCGGTGACGAAGGGGCGGACGGCATCATGGACCAGAACGATGTCATCAGCTGCAGCCGAAACCGCGGCTAGCGCGCGAGCGACAGATTCCTGGCGGTGCTCACCGCCTTCCACAAGCTTCACCTTTTTTTTAAGAATCTCTTTGCCTTCAGATTCGAGTTGAGTACGGAATCCATCGATCTCATTCTTTCGCAGCGCGATATACACCTCCGACACTTCGGGAGTCGCAGCAAACTTTCGCAAAGTATGAATCAGGATGGGAGTGCCGCCCAATTCGGTGAATTGTTTGGAGAGCGTGGCTTTCTTGCCTTTGGAGCGCGGCGTCGAAGCCATGCGTGTCCCCAGGCCGGCTGCGGGAATGATCACAATCACCTTCATCGCGGGCTGCAAGTATAAGGTGGTGCGGTACTCATTTCAAATTCGGGTCAAGACGGTAGTTGGATCCGATAGCTTCTTTGGGGTCTCGGCGATTTAGAATGCTGAAGAGTCAAACGAGAAACCGATTATGAAACTGTCCAAATACCGTGTTCTCATTTCCGGCATCATTTCACCGCTGGCAGCCCTTTTCTTATACGCGTTGGTGTATGCGACACTGACCCGGCGTAGCGCGGATCTTGAAAAGGATTGGCTGTCTCGTCTCTCCTGGTCGACCCTCGCGATGATCGTGCCGTTTCTCGTCACGCTGGCTCTCGCGATAAAGGACCGCCGGCGGAAGGCACTTTTCCTGTCCGGGAAAATCGGTCTGGCCATCGCGATCCTTTCGCTCGGCCTTGCCTGGAAACCCGTGAGCGATGGCATCACCCGCTCGAAACAATCCCGAAACCAGGCGATGCATGACGTTGCCGCGCCGGCCTTCGATACCGTGGACATTCTCGGAAAGACCCAGCGCTTGGGAGATCACAAGGGCGAAGTCGTACTGGTCAATATTTGGGCGACCTGGTGCGGGCCGTGCCGGAGAGAGATGCCGAAGCTCGACCACCTATATCAGGAACAGAAGAATCAGGGATTCATCGTGTTCGGTCTGTCAGACGAGACCGTCGATGTGCAAAAGAAATTCCTGGAACAAGTCCCGGTGAGTTACCCGCTGCTCACGCCCCAGGGGGACGTCCCCAATCTCTATCGAGACATTGCTCGTTATCCCGCGATTTTTCTTATCGATCGCCAGGGGCGACTTCAGCCTGCACCCGACCCGGACCAGCCTTTTGAGAAGCTTGAGGCTACCGTCGAAACCCTCCTGAATAGCAGCCGTTAATCCGCGCGCCAACAACACTAGAGCCTTAAGTGCTCCCGTGATCAGGCAACCGTGGCCCATGGTTTGCACACTAAGTATCGGCACTTATTTTGCGTGCGGTAGCTAAGGGAGGCTTCGTGAAAATACAAAAGGGCTCATGGCTGGCATTGATTACCTTTTGCAGTCTAGTGACCTTGGCAGTGTCCTTGGGCTTTGCCCTGATGTTTGCCGGCGGCGCAGTGGCGTTTGCTTCTCCCGGGGATGAGCAGGTACATAAAAGTGACTCGGCACCGCAGCAGACCTTTTTGGGAATGATTACCGACTCGCAATGCGGGGCGAGACACAATCGTTATTCCGGGAAGCGTCCCGCGGATTGCGCGCGGATGTGTGTACGGAATGGCTCGAAGTATCTGCTGATCAATGGAGATCAGAAAAACATCCTGCAAGGAAGCGAACCAGCCCTCGATCACCTGGCCGGACAAAGAGCTAATGTGACGGGAACGCTCAACGGGGACACTATCAAAGTAAGTTCAGTAGCTCCCGTCGAGCAATAACGAGTGGCTCCCGTAAACCTATCTATTCTACTGGCCGGTCGACCATCGTGGCTTGCGGCTTCTTTGCATCGGGAGCGATGATTCCATTCACGGCGGTAACGGCAGGTATCGAAGGACGCGAATCGGTCTTGGGCCCGCCACGCTCGTCCCATTTTCCAAAGATCATTTTTCCCGCCGTTGTCTGCAACACCGACGTCACCGAAATGTCGATGGTCTTGCCAATCATTTTGCGGGCATTGTCGACGACCACCATGGTGCCATCGTCAAGATAGGCGACGCCCTGGTTGTACTCTTTGCCTTCTTTCAAAATGAAAACTTTCATGATCTCGCCCGGCAGCACGATGGGCTTGAGCGAGTTGGCCAGTTCATTAATATTGAGCACGGCCACGCCTTGTAATTGCGCGACTTTGTTGAGATTGAAATCGTTGGTGATAATTTTGCCTTCGTAAACCTTGGCCAGCTCAATCAGTTTCAAATCCACTTCGCGGACGCTGGGGAAATCGTCTTCCACGATCTGGATTTGCACGGTCGCGATCTTTTGCAAGCGCTGTAAAACATCCAATCCACGGCGTCCCCGATTGCGCTTGAGTGAATCCGCGGAATCAGCCACCAGTTGCAGCTCGCGCAACACGAACTGCGGAGTCACGATGGTGCCGTCGAGAAATCCGGTCTCGGCAATGTCAGCGATGCGTCCGTCAATAATGACGCTGGTGTCGAGAATCTTGTAACTCTTCTTTAATTGCTTTTCGCCGCCGAAGACGCCGCCTAAGGCCGACAGGTTCAACAGGTCGCCTTTATTGGCGCCAACGATCAATCCCACATAGGCCATCAGCAGCATGACCATGAGTTGCATGAAGCTCTGCGTCGGGCCGGGAGAAACGCTGTTGCGGATCACGAGGGTAAACAGATAGGCGCCAAAAATTCCCAGCACGCTGCCGATAGCCGCGCCGATCAGTCGCTTCAGGCTCATCAGGCGCAGACGCCATTCGAAGATGACGATGGCAATCCCGAGCAGCGTTCCAACCCCAGCGTCCAGAGTAGGTGGAACGCCGAAGGGATGGAGCAAGTAACAAGTGATGGCAACAAAGAGAACAAAAACAAAACGGATGAAAGCCAAATCCACGTGCGGACCTCCCCACTGCTGCCCGAATTCCCAAGACAACGGCAGCCAGTGATCTGCTATTCGGAGCCTATGAATTTAGGAATGAAACGACGCTCCGTCCCTATCCAGGAACCCGGGCAGGGAAACCCTTTCAATATTCCCCGGAAGTATATACCTGCCGCGAGGTCCAGCAACTGACCTAAGTCACAGCTAGGAGAGGCTTTCCCGGGATTCAAGCGCGACGATAAGCCTAGCTGGTAGACTTTCACGCATGAAAGCCATTGTGATCAGTCGTTTAGGAGGGCCCGAGGTGCTGGAAGTGCAATCTGTTGCAGATCCCGCGCCAGACGCGGGACAGGAGCTGGTCTGTGTGGAAGCAGGCGGAATCAACTTCGCCGATATCATGACCGCCCAGGGCGGATATCCCGGATCGCCCAAGCCGCCGCTGGTGGCCGGACGGGAATTCTGCGGCATACGCGAGAGTGACGGGCAGCGCGTCATGGGTTATGCGCAGTGGGCCGCCTTTGCCGAGCATATTGCCACGCGTCCGGAATTGCTGTGGCCGGTTCCGAAAAATTGGAGCGCGGAAGAAGGCGCCGCTTTCCCGGTGAATTATTTCACCGCCTACTTTGCATATTGGAAAGCTGGACTGCTGGAGAAATCTTCTTCAGAGAAACCGGCACGAGTGCTCATTCATGCTGTGGCGGGAGGAGTTGGGACGGCAGCTGTGCAGATTGGAAAGCTGCTGGGCGTCGAAATGTACGGAACGTCCTCTTCAGAAGACAAGCTGGCACGCGTGAAGGAACTCGGTCTGCAACACGGGATCAACTATAAGCAGTGCGACTACGAAGAGGCGATCAAAGACTTGACCAACGGCGAGGGTGTGGACGCGGTGTTTGAAATGCTTGGTGGCGAACACACTGCCAAGGGCGTTCGCTGCGTAGGAAATTTCGGCAGGGTCATCGTGTATGGTGCAGCGACGGGACAGAGTGGCGCTATCGATCCGCGCGTCCTTTATGCGAAAGGCGCGAGTGTTCATGGATTGTGGCTTACCTATCTTTCTGGAAATCGTGAGCGGATGGAAGCAGCCTGGAAGCAGCTTTCCGCATGGATGACGCAAGGTCATCTGCATCCCGTGATTGGGCATGTGCTGCCGATGGAAAAGGCGCAGGAAGCGTATCGATTATTGCTGGAGGGGAAGAATTACGGGAAAGTAGTATTAAAGATCGAGTAGAAGTTTTTCACCGCAAAGGCACAGAGTCACAGAGAAAACCAAATTCTAGAGCGTTCTTGTCTTGACGATTTTGATCTTCTCTGTGTCTCTGTGGTGCATTGCCGTTTTCAGATTGCCTCAAACTCGCCTACCAACTTCTCATGGCTGCTCCGGGCCGCATCGACCAGCGCCCTGAATATAGATTGCGACGCTTCATCGTCATCCGCCGATCGCTCGGGATGCCATTGCACTGCCAGCACAAAATGATCTGGCGACGTGCCTTCCACGGCTTCGATGATCCCATCATCGGGGCAGCGTGCGACCACACGCAATCCATCGCCGATCACATCCGCGGATTGGTGATGGCTGGAGTTGACCGGGAGGGCAATCTCTTTTCCCTCAGGGGCTAAAGCCCGTGATCCAATCTCTGCTTCTGCGGCACGACTGAAGTCGTGCCCTTTCACGACCCGACCTGGCCTGGACTTGATACCGACGATCTCTGCCAGCTTCGAGCCGGGATCAATCTCAACGGTGTGGGCCACCGGCACTTTTCTTCCCGCCTCATGATTGATCTTTGATTGGATGTCCTGCACCAGCGTTCCTGAGCGGTAGACGTTCAGAATCTGCAATCCGTAGCAAATGCCGAGGATCGGTTTGTGCATGTTGTAGGCGTCCTGCAAGAGCAGCTCGTCAACGGTGTCGCGTTTCGGATCTGCCGCTGCGGTGTGAGGATCGCGCGGCGCGTCGTATTTTGCCGGATCAACGTCAGCAGGGCTGCCCGGAAGCAGCACCGCATCGCAATGCTCGATCAGCTTCATAATATCGGCAGGAGATTGGTCTAGCGGGATACGAACCGGCTGGCCTCCGGCCATTTCAACCGCATGCTCGTATTGCGGCAGGGCCCGCTCAGCATACTTCGGGTCACTGGAATGCGGGACGGGGATGGCAATGCGCGGAGGCATGATTAGATTGTAACGAATTACGTAGCGACAGCCGCCTCGGCTGTCCCTATGTGAGCTGAGCTCAGCTGGCGCGTTCAATGTCGGCCAGCACTTTTGCCTGCCGGTAATGCCGGATCTCCATGCTGATGGTTGTCACCAGCACAATCACCGCGATGGCTGCGGCCGCCGGGGCCGCGATATGCCGGTAAGCCATCGTCATGTTGGGATGAACGCCGCGCAGCTTCGCGCCGGCCAGAATCCCCAGAATTCCCAGCAGCAGGCTGATAGCGAACCCAAGCGCGGTCAGCAGGAAAGTAACCAGCAGCACGCGCACTGGAATCAGATACCAGCGCGGCTCGCGGACCGAGACTCGATCTTGCGGCATGCTCTCAGGCTACAACATTCCTCGCCTTCCGCGCAGCCTCGCATCGTCTCTTTAAGATCGGGTGCGCTAGAATACAGGCTATGTCGCAAGCTGCGCCGCCCATCACGCGTCCCCCGGCTGAAGTGGTTCGCCAGACGCCGGTTTCACAAGCGCCTAATGGAGTTTGTTACGCCATCTCTGGCGAGGTCACCGTACCCATTTCTGATCTTGAACGCATGGTCGCCGCGGTTCCCGACTCCGCCGCGGCAGCGCTGCGCCGCAAAGCTTATTATTTTGTTCCACTCACCGTGAACCAGGGCGACGAGACGGTGATTGCCGATCGCTATGACGTTGCGCTCAGCGACAACGCGGTTTGCCATCGCAACCTTGATCTTGGCGATTCGCAGTGCGTGTTTATCTCCACGCGGCTAATGGACGACAAGTTTTCCGTCGCTTTCGAGTTCTACATTAATGTAGGACATGCCGTGGTCGAGAAGGCTGGAGTGTCGCGGGATTTCGCGGATTTGGTCTGGAAGCAGGCGGAAGCGAATGTGCGCGGCGAAACTTCGCTCGATGCCTGGGAGTCGCGCAAGCTGGCCACCTACGCCGGGCCAGACGTCGAAAAGCACAAAAACGAATATTTCGCGGCAACGTTTTCTGATGCCATTTCCATCTATCTATTGTCTTTGTTTATTGATGTGGATTATTACGATCTGCGTGAGCGTGATTATCCATTGCTAGCCCCGCCGCAGATGGCCGAGAGGCTGCGGAAAGTGGCGGAGTTGTTCCCGGCGAATCCGGGCTATGAGTTTGCCGTGTACTACAAACGGAGAAGTTGATTTATTTTCGCCGCAATCAACGGGGCCACCCGTTTTTAACAATCGGCGAGAAAGTTGGGCTCCATGCGGGAGAGATCTTCTCAGGGTCACCCTTCGGTCCTCGGTCTACTCGGTTTAGTGCTATGGACTGCGGTGCAAGTGGACTCTATCTGGGCCAAATCCAAACCGGACACCGTCGACTGGATCGAATTTCAAAATGGCCGCCTAGTCTATGGAGCTGATCACTTCGGCAACCGCATCCCCGATTTCTCCACTGCGGGTTACGGCGGTGGCGGTGTTCCCATTCCAAATGTTCCCGTCCGTGCCACACTCGATCCCGCGCCAGCAGGCGATGACACACCGCGTATTCAGGCGACCATAGACGCGCTCGCGAAACAACCACTCGATGCTTCCGGAATGCGCGGCGCATTGTTGCTGAAAGCCGGTGTTTACCGCATTGCCGGGACTATCCAGCTGAATGCTTCCGGAATCGTCCTGCGGGGAGAAGGAACTGACGAACACGGCACCATCCTGGTGGCGCAAGGGACGCCGCGGGCGCTTGTGCGTGTAGGAGGCAGCGGCAGTTGGGAGCCAGCCGGGCCGAAGCACCCTGTTCTCGACGATTACGTGCCGGTGGGCGCCGACACCATTACGGTAGATAACGTGCAGGATCTGCATCCTGGCGATCATGTGATCGTCGAGTGGGCGATGACCGCCGAATGGATTCATGCGGTCGGCATGGACAATATTCCAGGACGCAAAGATGGCCGCGAGATATACCAATGGCAGCCCGGGATGGAACTGCGCTTCGACCGCGGCATCGTGGCCGTCAGCGGAAACCGGATCACGCTCGACGCCCAGCTGACCAATGCCATGTCACGTGCCGATGGAGCCACGGTTTGGCGGTACACGTTTCCGGGGCGCATCGCGCAGGCTGGTATTGAAAATATGCGCAGCGATGGCAAAGCCTTCGAGAACTCGGCGGGATTTTCCGATCCCGACTACATCACCTCGGGCGACAACCCCAAATTTGTGGGCGGCGGATATTTCGATTCGGCTTTCGCGCAATACACCTCGGTCGAAGATGCGTGGATGCGCAATGTGGCTGTAACCCACTACACAGGGATTGTCAAAGTTGACCAGTTTTCTCGCGCCATTACGGTCGACGAAATCCACGGAGACCATATCGAAACGCTATTCACCCATGCTCCGCCGTCTGCATTTACGCTCGACGGTCAGGAAACGCTGGTGCAACACTGCGACGTCAGCGGTGCCTACAGCCATGTCTGGATGACGCAAGCTCGCGTGGCTGGGCCGAACGTGTTTCGTTCGTGCTCGGCGAAAGGCACGCACATGGATGCCGGGGCTCACCAGCGCTGGGCGACCGGAACTTTGTACGAGAATCTGCATATTGATGGTCCTATCAGTGTCGGCAATCGCGGCAGCATGGGCACCGGCCACGGCTGGGCCGGCGCCAATAATGTGCTATGGAACTGCGAAGCGGACAGCTACCTCGTGGAAAGTCCGCCGGTAGCCTACAACTGGGCCATTGGAAACAAGGGTTCCGCCGAACATGCAGGCGACGGGAATCCACAGGGCCAGGTCGTGTCGCCGGGAAAACATGTCAAGCCGGATAGCTTGTACGATCAGCAACTGCTGGAGAGACAGGCGAGGAAGTGACGAGACGAAGTAGGTTTTACGGACGTGGTCTCATGCATTTTGGGTCGACGCCAATGGTTGTTCTTGATCTTCCAGAAGCAAGGTTGACTCCATAGGTCTTCCGGGTCGATAACGGACAAGAATTTCGCGATCCTTCCATCCTAAGGCTAAGCCTTCTGCATGCCCTTCGTCCTCGGCGGGCAGAGAAGCGAAGCCCGAATAATATTCTCCATCGACTACAAAGTTGTAGCTGATCTCAGCCGACCAGATCGCGCGCGAAGTGATTTTCGTAGACTCCGCTTGAGCCCAGAGGCCCAGCCCGCGTATTTTGGGCCAGTTCTGAGCTCGCCTAACAGCAGCACGTCTTCGCCAAGATTGGAAGCTGCGGAGAACCCCGATTAATAGAAACGCTAAAACTTGGTCGAAAATCAGAAACATAAGCGCCGACCCCAGAATGCTTGGGTAGCCTTTTCAAGTATAGGCCGGAGTGCAAATCGCCGGCATACTGCAAAGTGTGCCGCCCTAATTGGCTTACAATCATCTACCCATGACTGTCACCGTCCGATCTTTCGCGAAGATTAATCTGGGCCTGCGCATCGGTGCACTGCGTCCCGATGGCTTTCACGAGCTGCGGACCGTGTACCAGACCATCGCGCTGCACGACATCATTCGAGTCGAAGTGAAGCGCGGGACCGGCATTGAAATTCGCTGTGAGGATCCTCGGGTGCCGAAGGATCAGTCGAATACTTGCTATCGCATGGTCGAGCTCGCCATGGCGGTGCTCAAAGCGCGTGGACGAGTCGTCATCGAAATCGAGAAGCGGTTGCCGGTGCAAGGTGGACTGGGCGGGGCTTCTGGGAATGCTGTGGCGATCTTGCTTGCCTTGGAACTGGCTCTAAAAAAAGAGCTTACTGGCACGGAAAGGCTGCGAATTGCCGCCGAGGTCGGGTCCGATCTGCCGTTGTTTCTGATTGGTGGGACGGTGTTGGGAGTGGGGCGCGGGGAGGAAGTTTATCCGCTGATGGATTTGCCGGCGGTGGCGTGTGTGGTGGTGTTGCCGGAGATTGGGGTTTCTACTCCTCAGGCCTTTGCTGATTGGGATTTGCTGTTGGACAAGCAGTTGTTGAGCTCCCAGCAAAGGCTAGCCGAGCCTGGCTCGGCCCGGACGGGCAAGAGTGCCCGTCCCCACACAATCAGTAGTGGCCCTCACAACATCTCTAAATTGACGGTTTCTGATCCCTCCGGTAGAATGAATGAGCTTGGCCGTGAGTTTTCTGCCTGGCTGAGTAGTGCATCCGGTGTCCCTGTGAGTAAAGGCAGGGGCCGGGCCGAGACCCCGCTTCTCGACCTTGTCCGTACCGGGATCGAAAACGACTTCGAACAGGTCGTATTTCCTAAATATCCCGAATTGCGCAAGGTTAAGAGTGTGCTTGAGCGAGCAGGAGCTTTTTATGCTTCGCTATCCGGTTCCGGTTCAGCCACTTACGGGCTGTTTGCGTCCCGGACGAAGGCTGAACAGGCTGTGGCCCATTTAGCGAAAGCCGGCATATCGGCAGTGGCCACGACCACGCTGACGCGGCAACAGTATTGGAAGAAGATTTCAGATTGAAGATTTTAGATTGCAGATTGGCTTTCCATCTACAATCTGCAATCATAAATCTGCAATGGACTTTGGGCCGTCGACTAATGGTAGGTCAAGTGCCTTTGACGCACTTTGTCTAGGTTCGAATCCTAGCGGCCCAGCCAGAAAAGCAGCTATCAGCTCTCAGCTTAAAGCGCGGAGCAAACGGTTCAAGCTGATGGCTGAAAGCTGACAGCTGAGGGCTACAACCATGGCAACTCTTGCACCAGCGACGGAGAAGGCAGCGGAAAAGAAGGCCCCTGCGGGTCCGGAAGATAAACCAGAGCGCAAACCGCAACGCGCGCGCGTGGATGATAAGTTCAAGATCTTCTGCGGCACCGCGAATCCGAAGCTTGCCGATGATGTCTGCGAGTTTCTGGGGCTGGTTCGCAATCAGGCCCAGGTAACGCGTTTTAAGGACGGCGAGGCCTACGTCCAGATACAAGAGAACGTTCGCGGCGCGGATGTGTTCGTGATTCAACCAACCTCCCGCCCGGTGGACGAGCACCTGATGGAGTTGTTGCTGATGATCGACGCGCTCAAGCGGGCGTCGGCGCGGCGCATTACGGCGGTGATTCCGTACTACGGCTACGGGCGGCAGGACCGGAAAGACAAGCCGCGGGCCCCGATTTCAGCCAAGCTCGTGGCGGACTTGCTGACTACCGCCGGCGCGCACCGGGCGTTGCTGATTGATCCGCACGCGCCGCAGATTCAGGGATTTTTTAACATTCCGGTGGATCCATTGTTCGCGTCGCCGGTGCTGGTGGATTATTTTAAGAAGCTGAATTTGCCGAACTTGACGGTGGTATCGCCGGACGCGGGTGGCGTGGAACGTGCCCGGTTTTTTGCCAAGAAAATGGACTCGGCACTGGCCATCGTCGACAAGCGCCGTGTGGAAGCGAACGTCGCGGAAATCATGCACGTCATCGGCGACGTGCAAGGCCGAACTTGCCTGGTGATCGACGACTTGATCGATACGGCGGGCACGCTGGTGAAGACTGCGGCCGCCTTGATGGAGAATGGAGCGATCGCGGTTTACGCCTGCTGCTCGCATCCGGTGCTTTCGGGGCCGGCGGTGGAGAATATTTCCGC
Organism: Terriglobales bacterium; assembly: GCA_963762965.1. Classification (GTDB taxonomy): domain Bacteria; phylum Acidobacteriota; class Terriglobia; order Terriglobales; family Acidobacteriaceae; genus DATBAX01. The sequence continues at coordinate 1,138,131 of CAVXME010000001.1, read as the reverse complement.
TTCTTGTATTAAGCAAGTGGTGGTTACCGACACCATTCCTCTTTCCGAGGAAGCCAGCCGGGAACCGAAAATCACGGTACGTTCCGTGGCCGGGTTGATTGGACGGGCGATCCAGTCGATCCACGAAGAGACATCGATCAGTAAATTATTTGTATAGATTTTGGATACAGACAGGAATCAAATTATGGCAACTGCAACTGAAAGTACCGTACTGGAAGCGCAGCCGCGAGCTGCTGGAACCAAGAATGATGCGCGCCGCGTGCGCCGTGAAGGCAAAGTTCCCGCCGTGCTGTATGGAGCGGGCAAAGACGCGCTGTCCGTAGCGTTGGATCCGCGCCAGGTCTCTCGCATTTTGCACTCGCAAACCGGCTACAACACCATTTTCGACTTGACCCTTGACGGCGAACGCACCAAGGCCATGATCGTTGACTGGCAATATGAGCCCATCAAAGGTGCTCTGCTGCACATCGATCTCAAACGCATCGCCATGGACCGGGCCCTCAAGGTCGAAGTTCCCATTGTGCTCAAAGGCGAACCGGCGGGAGTCAAGACGCAGGGTGGCATTCTCGAGCAGCTCCTGCGCGAGTTGGAGATCGAGTGCTTGCCAGGCGATATTCCTGCATCGATCGAGGTTGACGTCAGCGAACTGATTTTCGGCAAGGTGATTCGCGTTGCCGATCTGGCGCACAACGAAAAATTAAAGTTCCTGACTGACCCGAACCATCCGGTGGCGCACGTGACCATCGTGAAGGAAGAAGTGGTTGTGGCTCCGGACGCGGTTGCCGCCGAGGGCGCTACGCCAGCCGAGCCCGAAGTCATCAAGAAGGGCAAGCAGGATGCCGACGAAGAAGGTGCGGCGCCTGCCCCCGAGAAAGCCGAGAAGAGCGAGAAGAAAGAAAAGAAGTAACTGCCACAGACCATGTAGGGACAGCCGCCTCGGCTGTCCCGGCCGCGCGCAGCGAGGCATGAAATACGGGGCAGATCGAGAAAGGCGTGAAGCTGATTGTCGGGTTGGGAAATCCGGGTATCGAATATCAGTTCACGCCGCACAACATAGGGTTTCTCGCTATCGACCTGATTGCGGAGCAGTGCAAAGTTGAGGTGAGAAATCGGCAGTGTAGAGCGCTGACGGCGCGGGCAGCGATTGGTTCGGAGCAGGTCTTGTTGGCCAAGCCCGAAACTTTCATGAACTTGAGCGGCCTGTCGGTACGGGAATTAGTGGCCGCGTATGAGGTCAGGCCCGAATTTGACCTGATTGTTATTCAGGACGAACTGGATTTTCCGCTAGGCACGGTGCGAATTCACACGCGGCGGAGTTCGGCGGGGCACAACGGCATCGAGTCAATTATCGGGGCGCTGGGCACCAAGGATTTTTTGCGCGTCCGGATTGGGGTAGCGCCGGAGCGCAAGATTGCAGACGGGCAGACTTATTTGCTGTCGCCGTTTCGCAAGGCGCAGATGAAGACGGTGGATGAAGCGCTAGAAAAAGCCGTCGAAGCAGTAAGAGCGATTTTGGTGGAAGGCCCAGCGGCGGCGATGAATCGCTTCAACCGCAAGGCTGAAGAAGAAGATTGAGTTGCCGTCCGGAGTGACGGCCAGAATTTTGGAGAAACTAAATGAATCGTACATATGAACTGATGTTCATCGTCCGCCCTGACATGGTGGAAGAAGAACTGGACAAACTTATTTCCACCCTGGAGACCGCAGTGACTTCCACGGGCGGAACCGTGAAGAGCGTGGAAAAAATGGGCAAGCGCCGTCTCGCCTACACCGTTCGCCGTTTCCACGACGGACTCTACATTCTGCTGACAGTCGAGGGTGGTGGCGGACTGATTCACGAACTCGAACGCCGTCTGCGCGTGACTGAACCGGTAATCAAGTTCCTGACCGTTCGCATCGATGAGGAACAGAAACGCCTGGACAAGATCAAGGCAATCAAGGACGCGCGCCGCAAAGCCCCGCCCGCTCCAGTGCCCGCTCCAATGGAAGCGGCTGGAGAAGCGCCTGCGGTAACGGCATAAGAACCGTCGTTGGTCGTGCGTCGTTGGTCGTTGGCTAAAACCTCCGACCTGCGCAAGATCATCGACTCAAGATTCAGGCCAACGACGAACAACCAATGGCCAACGACTGATTTTAAGGAGCATCATGGCTGACGAAACTAGAGACACCGCAGCACCTGCCGCTACGCATTCGGAGCGGCCAGCAGGAGACCGTCCTTCGGGCGGAGATCGTCCATCTTACGGAGACCGCGAACGTCGTCCTTCTCGTCCCGGTGGTCCGGGCGGGCCCGGCGGCGGCGGACGCGAAGGTGGTGGCCGCAAATATTTCCGGCGCAAGAAAGTTTGCAAATTCTGCGTCGAAAAAATTGAGTCCATCAACTACAAGGACGTTCGCCTGCTCGCAGGTTTCGTTGCCGAAAGCGGCAAGATTACGCCACGGCGACTGACCGGCGTCTGCACGCCGCATCAACGGCGCTTGTCATTGGCGATCAAGCAGGCCCGTAACATCGCCCTGCTGCCGTTTGCTGGACGGGCATCGTAAAGAACCGCTGTCAGCTATCAGCCGTCAGCTCTCAGCGAATGCGTGGAGCGAAGGGTTCAAGCTGAGGGCTGAATGCTGACAGCCATACCACCGCTGCCGAAAAACTTTTCGAACTGGAGTTACTGTCATGGAAGTCATTCTTAAAGAAGATGTAAACAAGCTGGGCTCGCGTGGCGATGTGGTGAAAGTCGCCGAGGGTTACGGCCGCAATTTCTTACTGCCGCGGAAGCTTGCCATCGAGGCATCAAAAGGCAACAAGGCCGTCATCGAGCAGATGAAGGCTGCGTCCGTGCGCCGTTCCGCTAAGGAGAAGACTGGCGCCGAAGCGCTCGCCAAGCAACTCGACGGTGTTTCGGTTTCGTTCCAGCGCCGTTCGGGAGAAACCGATCAGCTCTTCGGTTCGGTCACGTCCGGTGACATTGCCGACGCGCTGGCCAAGAAGGGCTTCGAGATCGACCGCCGCAAGATCACCATCCACGAGCCGCTCAAGACCCTGGGCGAGTTTACGGTACCGGTCAAGCTGCACAAGGAAGTGACCGCACATCTGAAAGTTGTGGTTGAAAAAGAAGCGGTAGAGTAGCTGTTTGGGCCCGAGCTTCCTCCCTCGGGCCCATGTTTTTATCCTCATTTAACACACTCTGTCATTCCCAAGACCCGGCGGTTTTCAGCCGGGCGAGGAATCTCGCGCGGGCCTGAAAACACCCAATCCAGTCTTAGATTACTCACCCCCGCCGGATCCCTCGCCCGGCTGAACTGCGTCGGGACTTCGGGATGACCTCTGAGATGGTGAGTGAGAAACAAGACACTTGTCCTTATTGTCAGTCCCGTAAGTGACTAAGGTTGAAGCACCTAGGGTCGATTAAATCCCGCCTAACTCCTATAATTCCTGCTCACGCTCGTGTTTCTGGCGCGTCTATCGGTATGCAAGCGGGAAGAACGGCTAAGCGCCCGGTTTGCATTCGAGGACAAGGAAAATCATGCCGGCCGATGCGTGGGCGATACCCTTTGCAGTTGGCAAGCGTTCCCAACCGGACGCCGCAAGCGCCCCCAGGGACGATAACAGTGGAACCCGAGATCCCCGATTATTGGGCCACATGGCTGGGCAAGGTCTAGGCCGTATCGATGACTCTTTATTGGTCCGGGAAGCGCAGCGTGGCAATCGCGCCGCTTTCGAGGAGCTGGTGCGGCACTACGACCAGGCGGTGCTCCGGCTGGCCATGCACCTTACGGGATCGGAACACGAAGCCCAGGACATTTACCAGGAAGCCTTTCTAAAGGCGTACAAGAGCGTCGGCAACTTCCGCTTCGAGTGCTCTTTTTACACCTGGATCTACCGCATCGTGACTAATCTTTGCCTCGACCACCTGCGCAAACGGCTGGTGCGCAAGGAAGACGCGCCGGTGGCCACTGACGCCTCCGGTGAACCTTACGATGTGATCGACCGCGTGCCCGATGGAAGGTCGGGAGCGAATCCTGAAAGGGATTTGATGCGGCGCGAGTTGGGAAGCCGGATTTCCCGCGCACTGCAAAGATTGACGCCGCGCGAGCGGATGGTTTTCGAGCTCAAGCATTACCACGGACTCAAGTTGCGGACCGTGGGAGAAGTTTTGAATACAACGGAGGAAACCGCCAAGAACACTTTGTTCCGCGCAACCCAGAAATTACGCGGCGCGCTGGCGGACATGCGATGACAAATCAATCTCTCCCCTACGAGGGGGCACGACTATGAAATGCGAGTGGGTTAAAGAAAACATTTTGCTGCATGTGTATAACGAGCTGCCAGACGATGCTCGCTATGAGCTGGAGCAGCATCTGGCACGCTGCACCGATTGTGCGGCCGAGTTGAAGGCAGCGCGAAAATTTCACGCTTCACTTTCCGATTTGCCGGTGGAAGAGCCCACGCCCAACCTGCTGGCTGCCTCCCGCATGCGGTTGCAGGAAGCGCTGGAAACGACCACCCAGAGCGGCGTGTGGCGGCGGCTGGTGTTTGATCCCGCGGCCTGGTTTCATCAGGTACGCTTCTCGCCTGCGCTGGCGGCGGTCATCCTCATGGTTGGATTTACCGGTGGCGTGGGCGCATCCTACAAAGTTCTGAAAAGCGCCCCGACCGAATTACCACCTTCGGCTGAACCAGCCACCGAGGCATCCATCGGTGGCATCCGTTCCATTACTTCCGAGCCTGGCAACCAGGTCAGCATTAAGTACGATTCGATTTCTACGCAGGAAACCCGCGGCCCGGTGAGCGATCAACGGATCCAGCAGTTGCTGCTGTTCGCCGCTCGCAACAATTACAACTCCGGCCTGCGCATGGATTCGGTGGACCTGCTGACCCAGCAACCCAACGATACTCATGTTCGCGAAGCTTTGATTTATGCCTTGCGTTACGACTCTAATCCCGGGGTGCGGCTGAAGGCGCTCGATGGCCTGGGAGCTTATGTGAAGGACGATGTTCGCGTCCGCGACTCGGTGCTGGAGGCGCTGATGCAAGATTCCAACCCTGGAGTGCGCATCGAAGCCATGCATTTGCTGGACCCCGTGCGCGCTGACAGCAGCGTACGAATCGTTCTCCAGAAGCTGGCGGAGAGTGATCAGAATCCCTACATCAAATCACAAGCACGTTTGAAAGTTGCGCAGCTTCCGGAGATTGATTGAGACATAAACCATGAAAGCGGAAACCCAATTGAAAAACGTTCTTAGAATTGTCATTGCGCTATTGCTTCTGGCACCAATTGCTGGCGCGCAACAGGCCCGGGTTTATCGCGAAGGCAGCAACTGGGTCCAGGAAACCACTGGATCGCTGGCCACTGCCAAGAATCTGCGTATTAAGGTCGACATCGGTTCGGTGCGTGTAGAAGGTAGCTCGCGGCAGGACATCGGCTACGTCATCCACAACCGCGCCAACACTTCATCCGAAGATACGGCGCGCGAGGAATTCGACAATTACAAAATCACGGCCTCAGTCCGGGGAGACACCGCCTGGATCACGGCGGAATGGCGCGGCGGCCATGTACACAAGTTTTCCGGCGATTTCGTAATTAACGTGCCGCGCGAGCTCCAATGGGCCAAGGTCGAAACCGAAGGTGGAAATGTCGTGGCCACCGGTATCGCCGGCAAAGTGGATGTCGAAAGCGGCGGTGGCAACATCCGCGTCGACGACATCGGCGGTTCAATCAATGCCGAGACGGGCGGCGGTGGCATTGAAGCGGGCACCATCGGTGGCGATCTCAATCTGCATACCGGCGGGGGCACGATAAAGATCATGGCCGCGAAGGGCAAAATTAATGCCGAAAGTGGCGGTGGCAGCGTGGTCCTCATTTCCGGTCTGCAAGGCGCGGTGCTGGCGACTGGCGGAGGGAGCATCAAGGTCAATCAGTGCGCGGGCCAAGTGAAGGCTTCCACCGGCGGTGGAAGCATCGACCTGGGCGAAATCGGCGGCAAGGCCGAGATTGAAACCGGTGGGGGAAGCATTCGGCTGACGTCGGCCACAGGCTCGGTCCACGCGTCAACCGGTGGTGGGAGCATTGAGTTGAACGGTGTGCCCTCGGCCCAGGCGGAAACAGGCGCCGGCGGCATCATAGCCAAGTTTGTTTCCACCAACGGTGCGCCCACCGACTCCGTGCTGGAAACATCCGCTGGAGACATTACGGTTTACCTGTCACCCGATCTGAAAATCAGCATTCGCGCCGCGATTGAAGTCGCCAACGGCCACAGCATTCATTCGGATTTTCCCGACCTCCGAGTCACGACAGAAGGCGGCGATTGGGGACCAAAAAGCGTGAGCGCGGAAGGAAATTTGAATGGCGGAGGCCCGGTGTTGAAGGTGCGGACTACGACGGGAGACATTACCTTCCACCGCAGCAATCCTTAAAAACAAAGTCCACTCACAAGGAGCGATGACCATGCGCAACCCAATTCTTTTCATGATGCTCGTCGTCACAATGTTGACCCTGCCGGCGGTTTCAGCCGACTGCGCCTTCTCCGGCCCGTTCAGCGAAGCCTTTGGCTACTCCAGTGAAGAATCGTCCGGAGGTGGGTCCTACCTGGGGGTGGACACCCGTGACGTGACAACCGATCGCCTGACTGCTCTCCAGTTGAAAGAAGAGCACGGGGTGGAAATCACCATGGTCGACCAGGACGCTCCTGCGGGAAAAGCCGGACTCAAGGAGCACGACGTTATTCTGAGCGTCAACGGCACCGAGGTTGAGAGTGTCGAGCAGTTGCGCCGCATGATCCATGAGATTCCGGCGGGTCGCATGGTCACGTTGGGCGTCAGCCGCAATGGCCAGCCGCTCACGATCAAGGCCCAGCTCGCCAGCCGCAAGAAGACCATGTCCTGGGAAAACGGCCAGAAAGATTTCAAATTCGAAATGCCCGCGATGCCTGCCATGCCGGCTATGCCAGATATCGACGTACCGGTTTCCATCGTCGTTGTGCACTCCTCCACCCGCAGCGGGCTGATGATTGAAAACCTTACACCGCAATTGGGAGATTTTTTTGGCGTGAAGAATGGTCAGGGGGTTCTGGTTCGTTCGGTCGAGAAAGGCAGTCGCGCGGAAAAAGCTGGTTTCCGGGCCGGCGATGTAGTGGTGCGGGTGAACGGCGAGAGCGTCAACGATGCCGGTGATTTCACTCACGCGGTGCGCTCTCACAAAGACAACAAGGCGGTGATCGGCATCATTCGCGATAAAAAAGAACAAACCATCACGCTGACCTTGCCGGAAGCCAGGGAGGGCAGTGGGGTTATCGACGAAAGCTTCAGTCTTCCGGAAATCGACGCGGAAACGCGCATGAGCTTGACCCGGGCACAAGCCGACATCGCGCGTTTAAAACCGGAAATTGAGCGTGCAGCGCGGCAAATGAGCACGGACGAACTCAAACGAATTCAACCCCAAATTGACCGGGCCCTGGCGGAAGCGGATAAGCACAAGGCAGAATTAGGCAAGGAAAAGCTTGAGCTGCAACAAGAGTTTCGAGAGCATGAGCAGGAATTAAAGAAAGAGTGGCAGCGCCTCAAGGGCAGCGTGGCAGATATTTAGTCGGTTCTTGGAGTGGTAAATACAGGTACTTTATAGGCCGGCAATCTGGGCTGCGCTTTTCTGCGCAATCGGCCCCAACAGCACCCGGTTGCGGCCAGCTTGTTTCGCCATATAGAGTCCGGCGTCGGCCGCCTTCACCAGTTCATCGCGTGTGGTCCCGTGATCGGGATAACTCGCCGTCCCGGCGCTGATGGTCACCGGCCTGGGCACACCGGGGAATTGCCAGCGCTCAACCAGGCTGCGTAGCTTCTCCGCCACCGTCAGGGCGTGGTGGGGGCTGGTTTGTGAAAGCAGGATGGCAAATTCCTCTCCTCCATAGCGGCACACCACGTCGATCTTCCTCAGTTGCTGATGGAAGATGGAAGACACCTGGCGCAGCACCTCATCTCCCAGGATGTGCCCGAATTCGTCATTCAGGTGCTTGAACTGGTCAATGTCCACCATAATGACTGCCATGCCGGTATCAAATCGCCGCGCTCGTTCGATTTCTTCCGCCACTCGTAATTCGAAATAACGGCGGTTGAAAATTCCCGTCAACCCGTCCAGATAAGCCAGCTGTTTGACGCGGTCGACGTAATGAGCATTCTGAATGGCGGTTGCGCAAATGTCGGCAACCGATTCCAGTGGCTGAATCTCGTAGGCATGGAAGGCGCCGGTTTGGGCGCTATCCAACATTAGAATGCCCAGGCTTTGTCCGAACGCCACCAGTGGAATACAGAACGTGGAACTGGTTTCCCGGTAGAAGCCTGCATATCCGGGAGTTTTCTTCACGTCATTGGCGAACAGAGTTTTTCCGCGTCCTAAAACGCCTCCCCAGAATCCCTCCCCGGCGGGCACCCGGCCGCCTTCCGGGAAGAGTGGAGTAAGGGTGCCATGGTTCGCCCGCAGTACCAGTTCGTCCTCTTCTTTCTGAAGCACTGAAACATGGGCCACCTGGAAGGCATGCTGCACCAGCAAACAGACTTTGTGGAGCAACTCCTTGATATCCAGGACGGCGGTCATTTGCTGGGCGATGGCATTGATGACCTCCAGTTGCGAAGCCCGCCTTCTTTCCAGTGAATACAGGCGGGCGTTCTGTAGCGCGATCGAAGCCTGGATCGAAAATAGAGTCAACAAATCGACAGTGTCTGGATCAAAATGGTCGAGGTTATCGCTCTGGCAATCCAGTACGCCCACCACTTCATCCCGCACCATCAGTGGCAGGGCCAGCTCCGAGCGGGTGGTCTTGGAAGTCGAAATGTATCGGCTGTCCTTGCTCACATCGGAGCAGTAAATCGGTCGTTTTTGCTGTGCCGCAGTGCCGGTGATACCCACGCCAATCGGCACCCGGAAGTCCTTCCCTTCCTCCCATCCGATCTGGGAGCGCGGGTATAGTTCCTGGGTTTCCTCATCCAAAAGCAGGATGGTCACATTCTGCAAGTGAAAATAATGGCGAGCGATGCTCAGGATCTGCTGCAACACCTCGTCAAGGTCAAAGGTGGACAGAACCGCCTGGCTGGCGTCGTAGAGGATGGCGATTTTTTGCATGGGTCCAGCCGGGATTCTAACCTGTGAGCAGGGCCTTACCGAGGTACCCAAAGTAACGTCTAGCAATGTACCGCTAAAGCCGTTGTGTACAATGAGTTAGGTTGGATTGGAATCTTGCTTTCGCCGCGTCAGAGTTTTCACGATTCCCAGCACCACCAGGCAGAACCAGAAGTCTACGGCAACCCCTAAATCAAGGTGCTGCGGCACATGTCTTGCTGCCAGCGGCAAATGTGGCATCAGCAGAAAGTAAACCGCATTCCCCGCCAGCACGGCGATCAATGACTGCACGAAATTAGTCACTGTTGCTTTAGACACCGGAAAACTCTAGCACTCAGCAATTTTTTGCGAAAGGCTCTTACATTTCGTACCGGCTCGGAATGTCTAAGGGCCAATTGCCAAGTGCCGCTTTTGTTACCATCCCTTTAAAGATGCTGGAACCAAACACCTCCGTTCAATATGTAAAAGGGATTGGCCCGCGCTTGGCCGAGGTGCTGGCGGCCAAGGGCATTCAGACCGTAGATGACTTGCTCCACTATCTGCCCTTTCGCTATGAAGACCGCCTGAATCCGCGTGGAATCTCTGAGCTGCGGGCGGGAGAGATGGCCACGGTGATAGCCGAAGTCCGGAACTCGGGACTCTTCCGCACTCGTCGCATGCCGATCTTCGAGATGGTCGCCGGACAGGGCCGATCGCGCCTGAAATGTATCTGGTTTAATGCCGGGTACCTGCGTGACAAATTCAAGCCGGGGCAGATGATCGCTCTTTATGGCAAGGTCGAAGAAAATCGTGGCGAGCTGCAACTGGTGCAGCCTCAGTTTGAAATCATTGGCGATGCTTCAGAAGAAGGCTCGACGGAAGCTACGGAACGGAAAGTCACGGAGTCGCTGGAAATTGGCCGGATTGTTCCGATTTACGAGACCGCGGGCCAGGGCAACCTGACCCCACGCTGGTTTCGCCGCATCATTCGCAGCACGTTGGAGAATCTTGCTCCCGAATTGCCCGATCCCATTCCGCTCACCGTGCGCAATCATCTCTCGCTTATCTCGCCCCGCGAAGCGCTCTGGAGGGTCCACTGGCCGGAAGCTGGCGAAAGCTCTGCAAGACCTGCAATCATCTCGCACGCCGGCGCACATCCGGTTGATCTTCGAAGAATTGTTTTTCATTGAGCTGGGACTCGAACTGAAACGCCGCGAGCAAAAGGCGCAGACCGGCGTTGCTTTTCGGCTGGATGAAAACGTGCGCACCGCTATTAAGAAAATTCTGCCGTTTCATCCCACCGCGGCGCAGAAGCGTGTGTTGAAAGAGATTGCCTCCGACATGGAGAAGCCTTTTCCCATGCGCCGTTTGCTCCAGGGCGATGTGGGATCGGGAAAAACCATCGTGGCTTTTGAGGCCGCTATCATCGCCATGGAAAACGGATACCAGGTGGCACTGATGGCCCCGACTGAAATCCTGGCGCAGCAGCACTACTTTTCCGCACGCAGGATTCTAGAGCCTGCTGGATATCGCGTGGTTTTGCTCACTGGCTCAATCGAGGACGACCGAAAGCGCGAAATTCGCCGTCACATTACTCAGGGCAACGCGCAACTCGTGATCGGCACCCACGCCCTGATCGAGAAAAAAGTCGAATTCGCGAAGCTGGGCCTGGTGATCGTGGACGAGCAACACCGTTTCGGAGTATTGCAGCGTTTTAAGCTGATGAAGAAGTCAGGGGCCGAGCCAGATTCAGCCGCCGAACCTGACGTGCTAGTGATGACCGCGACTCCCATCCCGCGCACGCTCGCTCTCACTCTCTACGGCGATCTCGACGTGAGCGTAATTGACGAAATGCCGCCCGGACGCACACCCATCGTGACTCGCCGCGTGTCTGACGATCAATCCGAGAAAGTCTGGGAGTTTGTGCGCAAACAAGTGGCAGCCGGACATCAGGTTTATGTGGTTTACCCGGTCATCGAGGAAAACGAAGAGAACGAACTCAAAGCTGCCGTGAAGATGTACAAAGAACTGGAGAAGAATATTTTTCCTGGACCTGAAAGTCGGACTTCTGCACGGCCGCCAGGATTCCGAACTGAAAGAACAAGTCATGCGCATGTTCCAGAAGGGCGGCCTGGACATTCTGGTGGCAACGACCGTGATCGAGGTGGGCGTGGATGTGTCCAATGCCACGGTCATGGTGATAGAACACGCCGAGCGCTTCGGACTGGCGCAACTCCACCAGCTTCGCGGACGCATCGGGCGCGGCGCCGCCAAGTCCTATTGCATTCTGATGACGGGTGGAAAAGTTTCGGAAGATGGTGAGCGCCGGTTGGACGCTCTTGTCCGCACCAACGACGGCTTTCAAATCGCCGAACTGGATCTCGAATTGCGCGGGCCGGGAGAATTTTTCGGCACCAAGCAGGCAGGATTGCCCAGTTTCCAGGTCGCCAATCTTATTCGGGATCGCCAATTGCTAGAGGCGGCCAAGCGCGAAGCGGCGGCTGTCATCGCTGGGCCGAACGCCGATGTTTCCCAAGAAGAAATCGATCGGGCACTGCGCCACATGCGCGCCCACTGGTATAAGACGTATGGTCTGGTGGAGGTAGGTTAGTGAGAGTGTGCTGGTGGAATAGAGAGGTAAGAGAAAGTTGGGGTTTAGGGAGCGTCGCTTATTGGTGAAATTGCCTGTTTACAACAATCATCGTGGTGTCTAATTAAGAGGAGGCCGTATTTCGCGCCGAGAATTATGAAGAGAACGCTCGTCGTGTTGGTAGCCGCCGCAGGAGCAACGGTGCTCGTGTTTGCCGTAGCCGCGAATCTCTCTCCCGATTTGACGTGGAAAGTTCTGAATACGGCGAGGAGCGCCAAGACAAGATTACATGGTGAAAGGGCACCTGTAGGGGAACTGTCGGCGTATGCGCCGACACCCGGAGGCTCGGTGGAAATAGAACAAATGTCGTGCCCATCCCCGCCACAGAATTCGCTCTACACGCTAGTCGTGCCTACGCCCAGTGACGAAAGTTGCTCACCGCAGATCGGAGACGTGTCCTTGAACAACTACGGGATCGTCGGCAACCCATTGCGCGGGTGGATAGGCTGCATCGACGGGCACAACCTTAAAGGCATACCCATCGCTGCGCTGAGCAGCGATGGAAAGGACCGGCTGGCATCAACGATCACAAACTCGAAAGGACGGTTCATATTCCAAAATCTCAAAGCTGGAACCTATCACCTGGCTGTGAACTCAAGAGGCTTGGAACGGATTGATGCGGTCGTGACTACAAACCCGCGATCCCAAGATGCAGTGTGTCTCGTGGCCGCAGGAACCACGGGGCGGTAGGTATGGTTGTTGAAAAACCGCAATTTCACCAACTAGCTGTACCTGCCCGATCCACCGCGCCGGGAAATTCATCGGATAGCCGGCTTTGGCGTTCAAGTGTTCTGGTGGGATAATCGTTCTTCGTGAAGACCATCGCTAATCCGGATCTTTACCGCCAGCTCTCATCGGTAGATGAGTTGGTCCGCAGCCCTGAACTCGCGAAACTGGTTTCACAAGAAGGCCAGGCCTCGGTCGCGGACGCAGCCCGCTTGGTTCTTTCTCGTTTGCGCGACGAAATCGCCGCCGCACGGCTCGACGCCGATGGTTTGACCCTCGCACTCTCTGGAATTGCAGACGCGGTCGAGCGCGAAGTTCGCCAGGCGTTGCAGTACTCGCTGCGTCCAATCATCAATGCCACGGGCGTCATTCTGCATACCAACCTTGGACGAGCTCCGCTGGCTTCGTCTGCCTTCGATCACATTCGGGAAACGGCCGAGGGTTATTCCAATCTGGAGTTCGATGTCGAAACCGGTGAACGCGGCAAGCGCGACGTCCACGTGGATCGCCTCTTCCGCAAGCTGTTGGATGACCAAAACTCGCCGATCTCCACCATTGTTGTAAACAACAATGCTGCTGCCGTTTTGCTGGCGCTTAATACGTTGGCCGAAAATGGCGAAGTGATCGTTTCGCGTGGCGAACTGGTTGAGATTGGCGGATCATTCCGTATCCCGGATGTGATGTCCAAGTCGAACGCCATTCTGCGCGAGGTTGGCACCACCAACCGCACTCGCATCGGCGACTATGAAAGCGCGATCAATGAGAAGACCAAACTGCTGCTGCGAGTCCACCGCTCCAATTTCCAGATCACCGGGTTCACCGAACAACCATCGGTCGAAGAATTAGTGGACTCGGCCCGCAAACATAATCTCCCGGTCATGGAAGATCTAGGCAGTGGTGCGCTCGTCGACCTAAGTTCTCTGGGAATTAACCGCGAGCCGGGAGTGCTCGACAGTCTGCGCCAGGGTGTGGACGTGGTTTCCTATAGCGGCGACAAGCTGTTGGGCGGCCCGCAAGCAGGCATGCTCAGTGGACGCAACGATCTGATCACCCGCATGCGCTCGAATTCGCTCTTCCGCGCCTTGCGAGTCGACAAGCTGACCTATGCCGTCCTCGAAGCCACTCTGCTGGCCTATGCGAAACAAGACTACGGTGCCATCCCAGCCGTGCGCATGATGAGCCTCTCGAAAGATGAAATCGGCGGACGGGCGGAAGCCATGGCGATGGCAACCCGATCCGCGAAGTTGGGAGTAGAACTCATCGACGGTGAATCGGTCATTGGTGGCGGCGCCGCTCCTTCTTCAACTTTGCCCACTCGGCTCCTCGCTGTTTCCTGCAAAGGGTTGAGCGCGGAAGATCTTGCCAGGAGTCTCCGTGCCTCCGCTCCGCCAATCGTCACGCGGGTTGAGGACGATCGTGTTCTGCTCGACTTGCGAACTGTGTTTCCCGCGCAGGATGAGACCGTGATTTCAACGCTGCGGCGCCTGGGAACATAATTTTAGATTGAAGATTTGAGATTGCAGATTGGGTATGACTGCTTTCATTCAATCTGAAATCTACAATCAAAAATCTGAAATCAACCCTTGTCCACGCTCTACACCATCGGCCATTCCACGCGCTCTCTCGAGGAACTAGTCGAAGCCCTGCATGCTCATGAAATTCAGACATTGGTGGATATTCGTTCCTTCCCGATGTCGCGCCGCCTGCCTCATTTCAATCGAGAATCGCTGGAGAAGAGCCTGCCCAATTCCGGCATTCGATATGTCTGGATGAAAGAACTTGGTGGACGCCGTAAGAAAATTCTCGATGACTCTCCTCACGTAGCGATCCGAAGTGACAGCTTCCGCAACTACGCGGACTATACCCTCACCGAAGATTTCCAGCGCGCCATTGCCGAACTTCTCAGGCTGGCCGACCAGGGACGAACCGCCTACATGTGCGCCGAGCGCCTCTACTTCAATTGCCATCGCATGATAGTTTCGGATTGGCTGGTTGCGCATGGGCATGAAGTGCTTCATATTGACGGAACCGGCCCGGTCAAGCCGCACCAGCTCATGTCTGAGGCGCGAATGATCGAAGGCCAGCTAATCTATCGAGGCGACAGGCTTCTGTGAAGTCTATGCGGTGAAGATAAAACTTTGAGCCGCTATCATCGCGGCCACATCTATAATCCTCGGATCGCACAAATCCATAAGACAAATTCAGACTGGAGCACTCGTGGCTGAAAAACCTCCCCAGAATCTCGCCAATCATGGCAGGCTTGATCCGTTGTTTCATTTCTTTCTCCTTCCCGTCCTCGTCGCATTGTTGATCCACAGCGTCATTTCGCTGATTCGTCATCCCGGCTGGGAGTATTTGTGGGAAGTACTTTTGGTGACCGCACTGGCCGTGACAGCGGTCAAAGCCCGGACCTATGCGCTCAAGGTGCAGGACCGCGTCATCCGGCTGGAACAAAGACTTCGTCTCGCCGCATTGCTGCCAGAATCTTCGCGTCCACAAATCGCGAAACTCAGCGAAGACCAACTAATTGCCCTTCGCTTTGCGTCTGACGAAGAAACGCCGGCGCTGGTACAACGTGCACTGTCCGAAAATCTCTCCCGCGCCGACATCAAGAAAGCCATCAAGAATTGGCAGCCCGATTATTGGCGCGTCTGAATCTCAACCTGTCCTGCTTCTGGGAATGTGCTAACGTTTTCCGCATGATTGTTGGCACCGGAATCGATATTGCGGAAGTGCCGCGTATTGCTGCATCCATCGAGCGCTTTGGAGATCGCTTTCTCCGGCGCGTCTACACCGAAGGCGAAATCCGCTACTGTGACTCGAAAGCCAACCGCGCCGAACGCTATGCCGCGCGCTTTGCCGCCAAAGAGGCGGCCATGAAGGCGCTCGGCACCGGCTGGAGCCACGGTGTGCGCTGGCGTGATGTCGAGGTGACGCGCCAGCCCGGAGGCCGCCCTACGATGACCTTCCACGGCAAAGCTGCCGAATTCGCCGCCCGGTTGGGGGCAGTGCACGTGGCGCTGTCACTTTCTCACACGGCGGAACAGGCCATCGCGCAGGTCATCCTGGAAAACTAAATCGGTGAGCGAGACCTGAGACCCAAGACCTGAGACCCAGACACCAGACACCAACCCGCCGTCTGGTAGACTGTCGCATTCCCAATCAAACGTCCAATGCCCGTGATGAGTGAAACCTCCCCCGCAATCTCAGGCGCCAACTCGAAAGATCCAAATCACCGCGCACTGTTTGCGGGCATTGTGCTCAGCAGCTTTGCTGCACTGCTTCTGGAACTGGGACTGACCAGGCTGTTCTCGGTTGTCCTCTTTTATCACTTCGCATTCCTGGCAATCTCAATCGCATTGCTGGGACTGGGAGCGGGCGGAGTATTTGCGTATCTCGGAAAGCGCTGGCTGGCGCGCTTCGAAACTCGCAGGTTGGCGGCTGGACTTTGTGTTATCAACGCCCTGATTGTTCCGGTGGTGCTCGAGATTGTTTTGCATGTTCCGGTTTCTCTGGAGTTGTCCGCAGCGAATTTTTTCCGGCTGACCGCAATGTACCTGGCTTCCGCCGTACCTTTCTTCGTCACCGGACTGGAATTCTCCGTGATTTTCGCGCGCGAATCCGGCCAAATTTCCCGCCTCTATGGAGCCGACCTTGTGGGCGGGGCGATGGCCTGCCTCGGAATCGTTCCTTTGCTGAACTGGCTGGGCGGGCCCAACACCATTCTTTTTGCCGCAGTCATGGCGGCCATCGCAGGGGTCGTATGGGCGACAACAAGCACTGCACGGAAAGCAACTATGGCGTTAGCCGCCGCCCTGTTGATAGTGATTGCTGCGAATCATTCCGGAAGATGGATTGATGTGATTTACGCCAAGGGCAAGTTGCGCGATACTGCGGAATTCGCGCGCTGGAACGCCATTTCACGCATAGAAGTGGACAAACTTAACACCGGTGCCAAGGTGGTGGTCATCGATGCCGATGCCAACACCTTCATCATGAACGCCGATCCAAAACAGTTCCACGGTACCCCGCTTGAGGACATCCTGATGTCAGCGCCGCCGGCGTTGGCGAACGTCCTGCGGCCGAACGGGGAGTACGCGATTATCGGGCCAGGTGGCGGAGTGGACGTGTTGCGCGCCCTGGCCAATGGCAGCCCCAGCGTGACCGGGATCGAAATCAATCCCATCATCGCCGATACCGTGATGCGCGACAAATACGCGGACTACTCCCAGCATCTCTACCAGCGGCCGGAAGTACACATCCAAGTCACCGACGGGCGGTCTTTTATCCGCAACGCCAAGCAAAGTTTCGATGTGGTTCAGATGACGCTGGTCGACACCTGGGCTTCCACCGCCGCAGGCGCTTTCGCCCTGAGCGAAAACAGCCTCTACACCGTGGAAGCATTCCAGGAATATTTCGAACACTTGAAGCCCGACGGAATGGTCGCCATCACCCGCTGGGAGTTCCGGCAGCCCCGCGAAGCTCTGCGGGTGGTCTCAGTTGCCATGGATGCCCTGCACCGCTCGGGTGTCAAAAACCCTGAAAAGAATTTCATCGTGGTCTCCGAGGGGAAGCTTGACGAAGACGGAATTCCCGTCGTGGTTCTCGCCAAGAAAAGTCCCTTCACCAAACAAGAAGAAGATGCTGTCCAGGGGCACTTCGAGGACAATCCCGATCTGGTCGCACTCTATCTTCCCTCAATTCCTGGCGACAATCCGTTCTCTGTACTCATCGCGAGCAACGATCCCTACGCTTTTGCAAAACAGTATCCATATAACGTCTCCCCGGTGGACGACAACCGGCCCTTCTTTTTCTTCACTCTCAAAATCGACCAGATGCTGCATCAGGACTCTCTGAAGCAAGGCATGGATTGGAAAGTGAACCTCGGCGTGGCCGTGCTGGTCATGGTGCTGGGGATTTCTCTGCTCGCCGTGGTCGCTTTCCTGATCATTCCGCTGGCCGTGAGGGGCCGTCCGACCCGGGAGCGCACCGCCAGCCTGCTTTACTTTGTCGCGGTGGGGCTGGGCTACATTCTGGTCGAAATCGCATTTATCCAGCGCTTTGTGCTTTTCCTGGGACATCCCACCTACGCACTGACCGTGGTGGTGTTTCTGCTACTGCTTTCCAGTGGCGGCGGAAGTCTGGCCTCGCGCCGATGGCTGGCAACCACCCGGCGTGCATGGATGCCGCTCCTGCTCATTGTGGCGGTCCTGCTGCTTTATGTATTCATCCTGCCGGGCGTGCTGAACGCGTTGGTGGGACTGCCTTTCCTGGTAAAGCTGCTGGTTAGCGCCGGTTTACTGGTTCCCCTGGGATTCGCCATGGGCATGCCATTTCCCACCGGCTTGCGCGCCCTGGCAAGTATTCGAGTGCCGGATTTTCCAGCGGCCAACCAATCCAATCAAAATGCAGTAGAGTGGGCCTGGGCCATGAATGCAGGCTCGAGCGTGCTGGGATCGGTGCTGGCCATCATAATCGCGATCCAGTTCGGCTTGAATGTCACCCTGGCTTGCGGGGCCGCAGCCTACCTTCTGGCGGTCTTTTTGACCGGAACGCTTCGCCCACACCCGGTCTAAGGTGAACCGCAGTCCCTGTTCTGCTATCATCAGAAAAATCCAGGGGTCGGATTCCGCTGCGGGAAAATTTGTCCGCAAGAATACTTGGGGGATTGCGTGCCTAGCCAGAAGCAGTTGAAGTGGTCTCAACTGAAGGTTGGCCTCACCGTTCTGGTGGCTAGCATTGTCCTCGCCATTTTGATCTTCCTGATGAGCGGCACCGGCGGCATCTTCACCCACAAAATTGCCCTGAAGTCTTATTTCGACAACGCCGGCGGATTGCGGGTTGGCGCCCCGGTGCGCCTCGAGGGTGTGGACATCGGGAATGTCACCAAGATTCGGGTGGTTTCCGAGCCCGACAAACGAACCACGCCCGTGGAAGTCATCATGAAGGTAAGCACTACTTATCATGAGAGCCTCCGCAAGGACTCCCTGACAGCCCTCGCGACCGCGGGCGTCCTGGGCGAAACCTACATTGACATTGATAGTTCGCAGGCCAGGGCGCCCGAAGTCCAGGCTGGCGATATTCTGGCCACTCGCGATACTCCCGACCTTCAGGACGTGGTTCGCGCCAGCCAGGGCACTCTCCAGAACATGGACGCGCTGCTCAAGCGCCTCGATCGCATCGTAGCATTCGTCGAAAGCGGGCAGGGCTCGATTGGTAAAGTGATCTATGATCCCAGTCTCTATAACCGCCTGAACTCCACGGTCACTCAATTCCAGGGACTAGTGAATGAGGTAACTGCCGGGAACGGCACCTTGGGCAAGCTCGTGGTCGACGACGAACTCTACCGCAAGGCCAACGCCACCGTGGACAAGCTCAACCTGATTATCGATGACTTGAACGCGGGCAAAGGCACTGCCGGAAAGTTTCTCAAGGATCCATCCCTCTACGATACGGCCAATCAGACCATCACCAACGTCAAGCAGTTGACCGACGATGTGAATGCCGGCAAGGGCGCATTGGGGAAATTGGCCAAAGACCAGGAATTCGCCAACAAGCTCCAGAACACCATGAACAAGCTTTCGGCCATTACCGACCGGCTCGATGCGGGCGAAGGCACGGCAGGCAAACTGCTGCATGATCCTGCGCTCTACGATAACTCCAATCAGATGCTGGTAGAGACGCGCGAGTTAATCAAGGCAGTGCGCCAGGATCCCAAGAAGTATCTGACCATCCATCTCAAGATCTTCTAAGAGATAGCAGCCTGGGACGCGGTTGACGTTTTGTCCATGCCACCGTCTAATGGCAGGGCGGCGCTGTTCCGCGGGATTCAGGAACAAGCCAGGTTGTGGCAGCGTAACATCGACATGTGCTGCTTCTCATTCAGTTGTGAATATCTACTCGAAATCTAAAGCTTCCACGCGAGGGAAAATGCGTTTACTGAAGATCACTACCTTCCTGCTTCTTCCTTTTAGTCTTTGTCTGGCCCAAACCAGCACTCCCGCAGCGGGCTCCAAACCGGCCAATTTACGCTTCAATGCGGATCTGCTCGATAAGAGCATTGATCCCTGCACCGATTTCTATGCCTATTCTTGCGGCAAATGGCGTGCCCAGAATCCGATTCCCGGGGACCAGTCGTCATGGGGGCGATTCGATGAACTACAGGAGCAGGGCGAACACATCGTGCGCGGCATCCTGGAAAAATATTCCGCGAACGATTCCACGCGCAGCGTTACCGAGCAGAAAATCGGCGACTACTATGCCTCCTGCATGGATGAGAGTGCGATCGAAAGCGCTGGGCTGAATCCGCTTCAGGATGAATTCAAGGCCATCCGGGGCTTGAAATCGAAGCAGGAGCTGGCGCAGGAAATCATTCGCCTCCATCGCCAGGGCGTAAACGTGCTTTTCGGTTTCGATTCTGACCAGGATTTCAAGGACGCCACCCAGGTGATTGCAGAAGCCGACCAGGGCGGGATGGGCCTCCCCGACCGCGATTACTACCTGAAAGACGATCCCCAGTCGGTGGAGTTGCGTAAGCAATACGTCGTACACGTGCAGAAAATGTTCGAGCTACTCGGAGATCCATCCGGTACCGCCACCGCCGAAGCCAAGGCGGTCATGGACATTGAAACCGCCCTGGCCAAAGGCGCTCTCGACCTCACCAGCCGCCGCGATCCCAACAACGTCTACCACCGCATGAGTGCGCAGGAACTCTCGGCACTCAGCCCGGCTTTTGACTGGAGCGTCTATCTGAAAGGGATCGGTGCGCCCCCCACGCAAGTTCTAAACGTGACCGAACCAGAATTCTTCAAGCACCTGGAAGTTACCCTGAACTCCACTTCTCTGGAAGATTGGAAAACTTATCTGGGCTGGCATGTCATCCATGCGAATGCACCGCTCCTGCCCGCGAAGTTCGTCAACGAAAATTTCGATTTCTTCAGCAAGACACTGGCAGGAACAAAGGAATTGCCTCCTCGCTGGAAGCGCTGCGTGCGCCATGCTACTGGCGACCTGGGAGAGGCAGTTGGGGAAAAGTATGTCGAGGAGACCTTCGGAGCCGACGGCAAGGCACGTACGTTGAAGATGGTGCAGGCCCTCGAACAGTCACTGGGAGACGATATCGACAACCTGGCCTGGATGGGCCCGGACACCAAGAAGCAGGCACGCATTAAACTGGCGGCCATCGCCAACCGTATTGGCTATCCCGACAAATGGCGCGACTATAGCAATCTGAAGATCGTGCGGGGAGATGCTCTCGGCAATTTGCTACGGGCCAATGAATTCGAATTTCAGCGTCAACTCGACAAAATCGGCAAGCCCGTGGACAAGGATGATTGGCCTTATCCGCCCCCGACCGTGAATGCCAGCTACAACCCTCAGTTGAACAACATCACTTTTCCGGCGGGAATTCTTCAGCCCCCATTTTTCGACAAACAGGCGGACGATGCCATGAATTTCGGTGCCATCGGGGCCGTGATCGGGCATGAACTTACCCATGGCTTTGACGATCAGGGAAGCCAGTTCGATGCCCAGGGAAACCTGCGCGACTGGTGGACCGAGCAGGACAAGAAGGAATTCGAAAAGCGCACGCAGTGTGTGGCCGACGAATATTCCGGATTCACCGTGGTCGACAATCTCAAATTAAACGGCAAACTTACCCTGGGCGAAAACGTCGCCGACAACGGAGGCATGCGCGTTGCCTTCATGGCGCTGTTGAGCACACTGGCAGGAAAAGATCCCGCGGCCATCGACGGCCTGACGGCGCAGCAACGCTTCTTCCTGGGATGGGCAAACGTGTGGTGCGAGAACGACACTGACGAATATCTACGCCTGGGTGTCCAAACCGATCCGCATTCGTCGGCCCGAGCCAGAATCAATGGCGTGGTCTCGAACATGCCAGAGTTCCGCGACGCCTACCATTGCCAAGCAGACGCACCCATGGTGAGCAAGAACGCCTGCCGCGTCTGGTAGCCGCCAATTCCTTGGCCACGGATTTGCGCGGATTTTCACTGATTTTCTTTTGTAATTAGATCCGCGAGAATCCGTGGCTTATTTTCTTGCAGTTGACTCAGCCTGCTCATGCGCATGATAGCTGGACCGCACCATCGGCCCAGATTCCACATGCCGGAAACCGAATCGCAGCGCTTCTTCTTTCATGTACTGGAACTCATCAGGAGTGTAATAGCGGGTCATCGGCAGATGGTCACGCGAGGGACGCAAGTACTGCCCCACCGTCAGGATATCCACGCCGCGCGAACCCAGGTCACGGAAGACTTCCACCAGTTCGGTGATGGTTTCCCCGAGTCCGACCATCACACCAGATTTTGTCACCATCCCAGGAGAAAACTTCTTGGCATTCTCCAGCAGATTTAGCGTGCGCTCGTAACGCGCCCCGGAACGCACCACGCGATAAAGCCTGGGCACGGTTTCGGTATTGTGGTTCAGCACATCCGGCCGCGCATCGAGAACGACTCGCAATGCTTCCTCAATCCCCTGAAAATCAGGAATCAGCACCTCAATCCGGCAATCCGGCGTCAACTCTCGAATCTGACGGATCGTCTCCGCAAAAACCCGAGCGCCGCCCACATTGTCGTCGTCCCGATTCACGCTGGTTACCACGGCATGCTTCAGGCCAAGCTTGGCGACAGCATCCGCTACTCGTCGTGGCTCGTCCCAGTCAATGGCTTCCGGACGCCCTTTGGGCACAGCGCAAAACCCACAGCGTCGGGTGCAGATGTTGCCCAGCAGCATGAAAGTCGCGGTCTTATGGTTCCAGCATTCGCCGATATTCGGACACTGCGCGGACTCGCAGACGGTGTGCAGCCCCAGGTCGCGGGCCAGTTTCTTGAGATTGTGGAAATTTTCGCCGACCGGGGCTTTCGCTTTTAGCCATGCCGGCTTGGGCTGCCGGACGGGAGGGCCGACTTCGATCTGCACCAATTGGGATACGCCTGCCATAGGTCTTTAACTAGATTTTACATGCCGGATCGCCTTATTGGCGAAAAGACGGTCAGATCCTCTGCGACCTTTGCGAATCCTTTGCGCCCTTTGCGGTTAAAAACCTTTTACCGCAAAGGTCGCAAAGAAAAGCTGCGAAGTCCGCTAAGTAAGCCTCAGCTAGTTTTCCAGGTAGGAGTCAATCCACTCTTTAACTCGCAAGCGGCGTTCGTCCTGGGCGTCGAAGCGTACTCCAAACGTCTTGTTGCCAGGCATGCGCCAGCTTACGGTACCGCGCACCCAGATGCGGGGCAGGGTCAACAACGCGAAGGAAATTTCCACGTTGTGGCCCGGAGCAACGTCTTCCCCGCTGCGCAACGACATTCCTCCCGAACTGAGTTCCTGGCTGCTGGCGGAGAAGCGGCCACCATCGGAGAGAACCACGGAAACTTCCGTGATCACAGGAATGCGAACGTAACGGCGAAACTCATGCAGTACCAGCATCTGCGTCGCCCGCACCAATTTCAATGCGGACGGGCGCTCGATCGGTTCATGGAAGACTGCGTTAATGCCGTACCTGGAATATTTCATCGCGTCCTGCACCGTGCCGCCGACACCGTAAATCACCATCCGGTTATTCGACGGCGAGGTACGGGCAGACTCCAGGACAGTTTCCGTTCCCGGACTCAGCCGGACTACACACGCCTCAAATTTCTCTTTCTTCAGCCGGTCGGCGGCGTTGTCGGACATGATTACGGTTTCGATGCCGAACTGCCGGAAACATTCGGAAAGCACAATCCGGGCGGAGTCCTGGATGCCGACCAGAGCCACACGGGCCAAGGTCTTCTTGTTTTGGGGAGGCGCGAAGACCGTTCCTGTGGCTCTTTCCATGATGGTAGTCAATGCCGCGTTGAAACCCTATTCTGGCCTGTAATCGACGGATAGGCAAAGGCTTAGAAGGCCAGTCAGCGGGTACAAAAGTGTCATTACCAGCAATGCACTGCGGATTACTGGGGGCACTTGCAAATCACTGAAGTCTGGGAGGCCCTGAGTCGATGGGCCGTTTGGTCAAGACGGCGTGGCACTTTCGTTTGGCCACAAGAGCAATATGGCTTGTTCTAGATTGCAGCGCAGGAACTACCATCAGGAGAACAGTTCTAGAAGCACCTATGGGGCGTGACTAGGAGAGGTCTATGCAGCGAATATTCTTGAAGGTTTTGGCCATCGCATTGTTGACGAACCTGGCCGCCTACGGGCAGTCACTTGGTGATATCGCACGCGAGAACCGGGAGAAACAGAACGCCGCCAATGCATCGGTGCCGCCACCGGCGGTGATCACAAACAAAGACCTTGCGCAAGATCCGGATGCGGACCAGAACGTGGGCGACAAGCAGCCTGAGGCTGGTGCCGCGGCGAGCAAAGCGCCCAGCCATCATTCGGCAGAATCGCAATCTTCGAACCAACGCGTGGTTGAGCAATGGAAGAAACAGATCCTGGCGCAAGTGGATAAGGTGGCGGATCTCCAGGCGCGCATTGACCAGCTCAATGCATCGATTCATTCCGCGAACACGAGCGCCCAGTTCGAGGGCCCGCAAACCCGATATCAGGCGCGGCAACTAGAGCGTGTGGGGGAGATCCAGTTGCAGCTTGATGGGCAGAAGAGGAAGCTGGCGGAAATGCAGGAAGCCGCGCGCCATGCCGGCATGCACACCACGGTGTACGATCCGTAAAGCTTCTCTCGGTCGGAATGAAGATCATTTCATCGAACCAAAGACAATTGCCAAGGGCTGAGTCTTCAGTTGATCGCATCCCGAAGTTCGTCATGGGGACAACCTGCCTGCCCAAAACAGACTAGCGACTTGCGCAAATTTCACCTTTTTACATCCGATTGACAACTCCGAAACTTCGGCCTGGTACCCTGCTTGCGTTAGCTGCCTACGCTGCAATGCGAGATGCCCCCTATGAAAGAGTTGATCAAGACTGCGTTATTTCGACTGCTGGTTTCGCTGCTTTGGACAAGCGCCGGGGCCGTGATGCTCGCGTCCAATACCACCGCTCAAACCGGCGCCTGGCTGACCCACTCGCATGACGAACAACACACCGCGCTTTCTACTGTCCAGTCCCAGCCGCTCGACACAATTCATTGGCATGTGCCCGTGGACCTCCATCCTCCAAGTGGAGAAATTTTCATCCACTACGGATCACCGCTGGTCACAGCGGCGAACACAGTGATCGTTCCGGTCAAGACCGGCACCAACAGTTTCCGCGTTGAAGCCATCAATGGGGCCACCGGCAAGCGGCTCTGGTCGCAGAGCACGGGGTACCAGGCCCCGGGTGCAAGCTTTGTCCCAGGACTGGGACCAACCATTTCGGGGAACCAGCTTTTCGTTCCCGACATTGCCGGCCGGGTGCTGGTACGGCAGAATCCCGATCAAGCCAAAGGTGCTGTCACGCGCCTTTACTTCTATGGCGTGAAGAATTACGACAAAGCCCCGACCGTGTACCAGCAGAACGTGCAAATTGACACGCCGCTCAGCACGGACGCCAACGGCAATCTCTACTTTGGATTTCTGGTGCTCGGTTCCACGCCGCTCAACTTGCAAAGCGGCATAGCCCGCATCGCGCCCGATGGCACGGGAACATGGGTCGCGGCGGCGACCGCTAGCGGAGACTCGGCCATTACCCAGGTCGCCATCAGTGCCGCCCCGGCGCTCTCGCCGGACGGCAGCCTTTTGTATGTCGCGGTGGACAGTGAGAGCTCTGGATATGGATACCTTCTGGCGCTGAACAGCACTACGCTGGCGCTGGTCAACCGCGTCCTCTTGACCGATCCTTCCTCTGGCTTGGACGCGTGGCTCTGCGACTGTAGCTCCGCTACACCGACCGTGGGACCCGATGGCGATGTCTATTTCGGAGTGCTGGAAAATCCTTTTCCCAATCACAATGACCGCGGCTGGCTGCTGCATTTCAGCAGCGATCTTTCCGTAACCAAGATTCCCGGCAGCTTTGGCTGGGACGACACCGCATCCATCGTTCCCAGTTCGCTGGTTTCCAGCTATCACGGAAAGTCGAAATACCTGCTCATGACCAAGTACAACAACTATGCCAGCATCGGCACCGGGGATGGGCACAACCGCATTGCCATCCTCGATCCCAATGCCAAAGAGAAAGATCCAGTGCTTCCCGCCACTAAGGTCATGAAAGAAGTGATCACCATTCTTGGGGTCACGCCCGATCCGGAATTCCCGACTTTTCCAGGAGCGGTGCGCGAATGGTGCATCAACACTGCTGCGGTCGATCCCTTCACCAGCTCGATTCTCGCCAACAGCGAAGACGGCAAGCTCTACCGCTGGGACCTGACCTCCAACTCATTTACAGAAGTGATTACGCTTTCCAGCGGCATTGGCGAGGCCTACACGCCTACGCTGATCGGCAGTGATGGCACGGTCTACGCCATCAACGATGCCATCCTGGACGCGATCGGGACCCACTGAGGCTCAAGGCGGCTACTCAGCGAAATCCGCCTGATCTGGGGTCGTAGGAGGGTTCGCCTACTCGCTCCAGCGTTTGAAGATCAACGCTCCATTGGTCCCACCGAACCCGAAAGAATTAGACAGCGCATAGTCGAAACTCGCCTTGCGGGCATGGTTGGGGACAAAATCCATGGCGGCAGTTTCGGGTTCTTGATTTTCCAGATTGATGGTGGGAGGCAGAATCTGATCACGCAGGGCGAGCACGGTAATGCCAGCCTCTAAACCGCCAGCACCGCCCAGCAGATGTCCCGTCATCGATTTGGTCGAGCTGACCGGCACCCGGTATTCCCCAAAGAAATTTCGGATGGCATGAGCTTCCAGCGTGTCACCAATGGGCGTGGACGTGCCGTGCGCATTCACATAGCCGATATCGGTGGGCTTCAACTTGGCATCGCGCAGAGCATTTTGCATGACGCGGAATCCGCCTTCATGCTCGGGGGCCGGCTGGGTGATGTGGTAGGCGTCGCCACTCATCCCATAGCCGACGATTTCAGCCAGAATTTTTGCTCCGCGAGCGCGGGCAAATTCCAGTTCTTCCAGAACCATGATGCCGGCGCCTTCGCCAATCACAAAACCATCGCGCCCAGTGTCCCAGGGACGGCTCGCTTTCTCCGGCGCATCATTGCGAGTCGAGAGGGCGCGCATCGCGGCAAACCCGCCGACGCCCATGGGTGTGATCGCGGCCTCGCTACCCCCGGCGATCATGGCATCGGCGTCGCCGTAACTAATGATGCGGAAAGAGTCGCCCAGAGAATGCGCGCTGGTGGTGCATGCCGTGGCCGTGGCCTCGTTGGGGCCCTTGGCGCCAAAGCGCATGGAGACATGGCCAGCCGCCAGATTTACGATCGCCGCAGGAATAAAAAAAGGAGAGATCTTGCGCGGGCCGCCATTGATCAGGTTCAAATGCTCACGTTCGATAACGTCGAATCCGCCAATGCCGGAGCCGATATGCACGCCGACGCGTTCCGCAATTTCCGGCGTGACTTTTAAGCCTGAGGCCTTCATGGCTTCATCCGCGGCGCCCAGCGCCAGGTAGATGAAGCGTCCCATTTTCTTGACTTCTTTTTTCTCGACAAACTGCAAAGGGTCGAAGCCTTTGACCTCAGCCGCGATCTGACAAGCAAACAACGAAGCGTCAAACTGCGTGATTTTACCCACGCCGCTTTTGCCCGCCAGCAGGTTCTTCCACACTTCTTCCGTGGTGTTGCCCACGCCGCAGACCAGGCCGATTCCAGTGACTACGACCCTACGTCCCAAACTACTTGCCACCTTTCGAGTGCTTGCCGATATAGTCGATCGCATCCTGCACGGTGCGAATCTTCTCCGCGTCTTCGTCGGGGATCTCGATTTCGAAGGCCTCTTCAAAGGCCATCACGAGTTCGACGGTGTCCAGCGAGTCGGCGCCCAGGTCGTCCACGAACGACGCGTTGTTGGTGACTTCCGCTTCGTCCACTCCCAGTTGTTCCACAATAATCTGTTTCACTTTTTCATCAACGGCTGCCATGGCTCTCCTTAGCTGTTGCGAGATTTAGGACGGATTTTCCAACCGCCCGGCTGATGTGGGGACAGGCCTGCACTCCTCAATTTCTACGGGAAGAGAGGATCGGCTGTCCAGCCGGAGGGTGTCCGGCGGATTGCGGATTTTACTTGCTCACCTTCGCGTGCTTGTCAATGTAGTCGATCGCGTCCTGCACGGTGCGGATCTTTTCCGCGTCCTCGTCCGGGATCTCGAGATCGAACGCTTCTTCCAGCGCCATCACCAGTTCCACCTGGTCCAGTGAATCCGCTCCCAGATCGTCCACAAACGACGCACTGGGCGTCACTTCGCTTTCATCCACTCCCAGCTGCTCGCCAACAATCTGCTTTACCTTCTCTGTACACTCTTTTTTCGCATCACCAGCCATAGATCCACCTCCCGAAAGAACTTTTTCGTAACCATAAAAAGGGAACAAGTAGTGTACTGGGGTAGAGGAAGCGGTGTAAAGCTTCCCAGTGACCCGGTAGTGGTGTAGTTTCAAGCGCGACTCGTATCAGGGCACGGCTTTGAGCCGTGCCGAAAGAACCAAGAGAGGCAGGCTTTAGCCGCTGTGCCGCGACGAGCGAACCTCAGCGGGAAGCCGTTCAGAATTGTGGCCTTGACGGCATCGCTGAAGCGATGCCCTGATACGAATCTTTTCTCAAACTGCACCACTACCAGTGACCATCCTCATGGATTCAACCAAGATTGCCTAATCGACCACGATGTCCGCAATCCTCGCCGCATCCATGCAAGCCCGCACGTCATGGGTGCGAATGATGTGCGCACCCTTCAAAATGGCAGCCGTCTCCGTGGCCAGCGTTCCATAAAGCCTCTCGGCAAGCGTCGCGTCGCTGCCATTTCGCGCCAGCGCCCGCCCGATGAATCCCTTGCGAGACACTCCCACCATCAGCGGATAGCGCAACTGATGAAATTCTTCGAAGCGTTTCAGCAGCGGATAATTCTCCTCCATCCGCTTGCCAAATCCAAATCCAGGATCGAGCACAATCCGTTCCCGCTTCACTCCCGCCATTAGTGCAGTGTCGGCCCGGTCACGCAATTCGCGCTTCACCTGCACCACGATGTCAGCAGCCGGCGGCAATGCCGCCCACTCCTCCGGACATCCCCTCGTGTGCATCAGCACTGCGCCGCATTTTAATGCAGCCAGGGTCTTGACCATCCGCGGGTCCCACAGAAATCCGCTCACGTCATTCACAATCTCAGCCCCGGCTTCGACGGCGGCGCGTGCCACGGCAGACTTATAGGTGTCCACGGAGATCACCGCATCGGGCCGCGTCTGCTTCAGCGCGGCGATGACCGGAAGCACGCGCTCCAATTCCTCTTTTTCGCTGACCGAACCACCATCCGGCAATCCGATCTTCGTTCCTGGACGGGTCGATTCCGCGCCCACATCGATAATGTCAGCCCCGTCGTCCAGCAGTTGCAGCCCATGCTCCACGGCCCGGTCCCGATCAAAATGCAAACCCCCGTCGGAAAATGAATCGGGCGTCACATTGACCACACCCATGACCAGCGTGCGCTTCCCCAACTTCAAAGTGCGCAAACCAAGATTCCATTCCACCACAGGCCGCATGCAGCCGATTCTAACCCCCCGCCACGAATCACGTAGTGACAGCCACCTCGGCTGTCCACCGAGCGTAGCGAGGGCAAGGCGGGGCTTCACCCGATTTCTTCCTCCAGAATTGCCCAATTTCCGGTGCTACAATCACTTGGTTATGCATCGGACACGTCTTCCAGTCCGGATCGTTCTCTGCTTCGCCCTGGCGGCACAACTGCACGCCGCTTCGCCAAAGCCGAAGCCGGCACGAAAAGAAACATTAGACAAGCGCATTGCCACTCTTCTTTCCGATCCCGATCTCGCCCGCGGATTCTGGGGCATCGAGGTCGTTTCCCTCACCAGCGGCAAAGTCCTATACGCGCAAAATGCGGACAAGCTCTTCACTCCGGCCTCCAACACCAAGCTATTCACCACCGCCGCCACGCTGGCCCTGATCGGCCCCGATTACCAGTTCCACACCACGGTCGAAACCAACGGATCGCTCGACAAGCACGGCCGCCTGACCGGGGATCTGGTCCTGGTTGGTCGCGGCGACCCGAATCTTTCCGGTCGTCAACTCCCTTATTTGCTGCATACCGAGCGCAACGATCATCCCATTCAGGTTCTGGAACAGCTTGCGGATGACCTGGTGCAGAAGGGCGTGAAGTACGTGGACGGCGACATCGTCGCCGACGATTCCTACTTCGCCTTCGAGCGTTACGGAGAAGGCTGGAGCCAGGACGATCTCGTCTGGGCAGATGGCGCTCCGGTCTCAGCTCTGACCATCAACGACAACGTAATCTTCGTCAATATTCTTCCCGCCGATCGCGTGGGCGACCGGGCTTTCGTAAGCGTCACGCCGTTTGCCGATTACTACCGCATTGATAACCGCATTCTCACCACGCCTGCGGGCACAGGCCGAAAAATATTCATCAATCGCGAGCCCGGTTCCACCACACTCACTCTTTGGGGAAACATTCCTCAAGATGATGCCGGCGCCAACGAGGGCCTGGCCATCGACGACCCCGCAGAATTTGCCGCCGGTCTCTTTCGGCAATTACTCGAAGCCCGGGGCATTGCTGTGTATGGCCGTCAACGCACCCGCCACACCGAACTGGCAAGCCTCTCTACATTGACGGTGACCGCCCTCGCGCCCGCCCGCGGCGGTGACGAGCCTTCGCGTTCCTTGCAGCTTCAGCCGCTGGTGCTAGGCAGTTACGAATCGAAACCATTGATCGAGGACATCCGGGTCATCAACAAGGTTAGTCAAAACCTGCATGCGGAAATTTTGCTGCGGCTCTTGGGACGTGAAAAAGGCAATGCCGGCAACGTCGAAGGTGGATTGGAAGTGGTGCGCGGTTTTCTGAACCAGGCCGGAATTCCCAGTGAACAATACGCCTTTTACGATGGGTCAGGCCTTTCCCGCGAGAATCTGGTGACCCCGCATGCCATCGTGCTGCTTCTGCGCTACGCTGCGGCGCAGCCCTGGGGCGCCAGCTTCAAGGAAACTCTGCCGGTCGCTGGCGTGGACGGATCTTTGTCTGATCGTTTCAATAATATCGACGTACAGGGACGCGTTTACGCGAAAACCGGCTCGCTCGGCGGTGTCAAAACCCTCTCCGGATACGCCACCACCGACCGCGGGGAACCCGTCGCCTTCTCTATTCTCTCCAACAATTCCAACCTGCCGGTGAAGCGCGTCACCGACGCCATCGACAGCATCGTCGGTGAAGTCCTCCACGACAAAACTGCAGGTCCTAGGCGCTAGGCTCTCGTTTTCAGCAAAAACCAGCTCCGAAGGAGCGTAATGTGAAAGCCCGGCACGGGAGTGCCGGGTAAGCAAGATTCAAGACCACGCTCCCGCAGGGGCGCCGAACAACCGCGCGGAAGGCCCAGCGCCCACAGCCTAGAGCCAATTTTATCTCGGCATCCGCTTCGCCTGTCTCTCCCGCATGGCTTTGATCGCGCCACGTCCCGTCCCGTTCGGCGGCTTCCGCATCCCTTCCAGCAAATCTTTCAGCACCACGGCGTTATTGTGCTCTTCATTCTTCGAGGCATACAAAAGCGTTAGAGTCTTGCGCTGATTGGCCAGCCGGTAGAGCTCGTTGAGCGCGCTTTCAGCTTCCGCGTGGGTCAATTCCTTGAGATACCGTTTACGAAACGTCAGCCACGCATAAGCCCGCGCGTGAAACCATTGCCGCAATTCATTCGACGGCGCAAGGTCGCGCAGCCACGAATCAACCGCGGCCCGCTCTTTGCTCAAACCCCGCGGCCACAGCCGGTCCACCAGCACCCGATTCCCGTCGCCTCGGGCGGGTTTCTCATAAACCCGTTTCACCACAATTCGCTTAGTCTTGGCCGTCATGGATTTTGCTCTATGATTGTACGTCCAGAAAGTTTGTGATGCTGAATACCCCGACAAAATCCCGGTCCAATTTCCTGAAAAGGTTTTCTCTGTGCCTCTGTGTCTCTGTGGTAAATGTGTTTCTGTTCACAGCCTGCGACGTAGAGCGCCGCAAAAGCGACGCCGAACTCGGACTCACCCCCCAACAGGCCGCCGGACGCCGTATCTACGACGACAATTGCGACCGCTGCCACGAACCCTACTCCACCCGCGGCAAAAAAGGCCCCGGGATGAAAGGCGTTTTCCAGCACCAATATCTCGAACTCAGCGGCATGCCCGCCAACGACGCTCGCGTCACCGACATCGTCCGCATGGGCCGCGACAAAATGCCCGGCTTCAGCCAGGCCTTAAACCAACAACAAATCACCGACCTGCTCGCCTACATGCACACCCTATAAAGAAATCTGTAAGAACAATATTTGTCATCCTGAGCGAAGTGTCTGTTTCGCGAAGCGAAGCAGACACGCAGTCGAAGGACCCCTAAACCCTCGACTGAAGCTTGCATCGAGTGCTTTAGCACCGTTCAAGTTGCGATAGATACACAGTGGCGCATTCCCAACTCCAGCTCCGGAGGAGCGGAACATGAAAGCCCGGCACGGAAGTGCCGGGTAACGCAGGCCCCAGACCACGCGCCGAAGGCGCCGCTTTTCCACACACAACCATCATTGCCAACCACAAATCCTCCACGTAAACTTCCAATTCTGCTCCCAAACTGAGGTCGCTCATTGTCTGAAATCGCCACCCCCGCCAACGGCAACCACGCCGCGACACCGAACACGCCGGACGCCCCCTCGGTCGAGGTCTTCGCCGTCTACGGCGTCGAGCCCGAAATCCAGGCCTACGCCATGGCGAAATATTCCCGCTCGGCCCTTTCGATGAAGGACTCGCTGAAAGAAATCAGCACCCAAAAGGCCGAAAAATTTCTCAATACCTTCTACTTCCAATACGGACACCGCTCCATCGCCGACCTCGCCCACGTCGCTCTGGCGATCGAAAAGCTCTCCATCCTCGCTGCCATCGCCGTCGCCGACGAGCAGCGCTGGGACGGCCAGGAGCGCTCCACCCGCTATCAGGATTTCAAGAAAAGTGGCTACTACATCCCCGACTTCGCCAACGCTCACGTAGCGGCGGCCGCCTCGGCCGCCCAGTCTCTGTATCGCGAAACCGTCGATCACCTGTTCGCCGAATACGAGGCGTTTTCAGAAAAAACTTTCCACTATCTCGCCGCCATCACCCCCAAGCCCGAAGACATGAAGCAGGAAGCTTACGAGCGCACTCTCCGCGCCCGCGCTTTCGATGTCTCGCGTTATCTGCTTCCGCTCGCCGCCAACACGTCCCTGGGCGAAATCGTCAACGCCCGCACGCTCGAAACCCAGGTCGCCCACCTGCTGGCTCACACTCACAAAGAAGTCCGACATCTGGGAACGTTGCTGAAGCAGGCCGCCATATCCCCAGCCTACAACGTGAATCAGGAATCGTTAACCAAGCTGGTAGAAGAGATTCGTGCGGTTTCGCCGGAACTGGGACAACGTGCCGAGCAGGAATTGTTACGCGAAGTCCGGGTCGCGCCGACTCTAGTCAAGTATGCCGATCCCAACAAGTATGAAATCGAAACCCGCCGCGAACTGCGTCAGGTAGCCGACGAGCTGATGGGAAATATTCCAATCGAATCTGCACCCACGGTTGATTTACTAGAAGAAGAGCCTCTGGAAATCGAACTCGCCTCCACGCTCATCTACGAACACAGCCATTATCCCTATCGCCAGATCCGCCAGATGATCGAGTACGCCGGCGAGCTCATTCGCCGTGAAATCATCGACCTCGGCCTGCGCCACCGCGGCCGCCACGACGAAATGCTGCGCCCGTTCTGCGCCGGCCAGCAATTCCGCTTCGACATCCTCATGGACATCGGCGGTTTCCGCGACATGCACCGCCATCGCCGCTGCATCCAGATCGGCCAGGGATTCACCACCCGCCACGGCTACGACACCCCGCCCGAACTCGAAGCCGCCGGAGCCAAGCCCGCCTACGACGCCATCATGCAACGCGTAGTCGCGGCCGTCGAGCAATTAGCCGGGAGTTCCGCCCCGGAAGTCGAAGAAAATTCGCAGTACGCCATTCCCCTGGCCTTCAAGAAACGCACTCTCTTCAAAATGGATTTCGCCGAAGTCGTCTACATCTCCGAACTCCGCACCGGCCCCGCCGGACACATCTCCTACCGCAACGTCGCCTACGCGATGTACGAAGCCGTGGCCAAAAAGTATCCCGCTCTGGAGAAGTATTTGAGGGTCACTGATGTGAGGGAGCCGGTGGATTTGCTGAAGCGATAGTTGGGGGACGTCCTGTAAGGGTTGCTAAATGAATAACATAGACCTGCTGTTGGAGTTGACGGCCTGAGACGCTACTCTTGACTTAGCTGATTGGTAGAGTTATTGTATCCATGGAGGCTCAGCTGAGTGTCTGCCTTGTGCGGGCGCGTAGGCATTGCCTCCTTATTTATTTTTGTGATCCTTCGTACGGGTCAGCCACATACCGGATGCCATGTACTCGAAATTTACCTTCTTCTGTTTCCACGTCCATTCCAAACTTCAATCGGTGTAGCCAAGGGGCGAACTCTTCGGCTATCTCCTGTCTAACCGGTTCATTCATCCCACTCGCGGGTAGCCTAAAACCCCAGTTCAGACAGTACAAACAGATGTCGGCTGCTTGCACCGCATAAGTCATATCCGACGAGACAAAGAAAGGCGTCGGTACAATCCTCGAGGCCCTATACCGACCCGTTTGTGTGCGGGTGAAATAACGCTCCAAGCGACGCACAAAGACTCGGTCTTGGGTCTTGTCGGTCTCATCAAGTACCAGAAGCCCTGACTCGTTCTTTTTCTCCAAGAAGTAATAGTAACGCTCCAATAGGAAAACGTGGTCTTTACGGAGGTACTCCTCGGCTTCGTATGTTTCTGGTTTGGCCGCTTCGCGCGGAATGGCAACCACAAACAGGACTGCCTCGTGTGATACGAGCAACTGAAATACTCCCCTTGCCATTGCTAAAGAGGCTTGCCCATAAGCCGTGAACTCCTGTCGCTTCGGCGACTGATTCTGCGTGCCACGGTTTAGAAACGCAATTGCATGTTTCCGGCGTTCCACATCATCCATCAACTTATCTTGCGACGCCCATTTGAACCGATCTTTGTCGAGGAGCTTGTGTCCCTTGATTTCGGATTTGTACCGGTGCAGCAGATCCCCAAAACAAGACTCCTCGAGAGAACGCATTGCCTGAACAAAAGGCCACAACTTATTAGCATGCAGGGCAACACCGCCGCGAACCTCGTAGGGCATCGTCCTGTGGTCATGACCACTTTCGTCCATGAACAGGAGATAACTCATTGTGAGCTGTTGTAATCTGAGACTGCAGACTTATGGATTCCTACGTGTACATGACCTTCCGCTCGCCCTTCACAATCCTGCCCACGGTAAACGCCTTTTCTCCAGCCCGCTCCAGGACCGTCTGCGCCTTCTTAAACTTCTTCGATGGGACGACGAGCAGCATCCCAATCCCCATGTTGAAAGTCCGCAGCATTTCTTCTTTCGGGACGTTCCCCAGCTTCTGCAAATGTTCGAAGATCGGCAGCACGGGCCACGATCCCATCTCAATCACCGCCGCCACGCCTCGGGGAAGCACTCGCGGCAAATTGTCGGTAATGCCGCCGCCGGTAATGTGGGCCATCGCCGAGACGCATTCGTTATCCACCAGTCGCTTGATCGACGGCCAATAGCTCTTGTGAGTTTTCATGAGCTCGTTGCCAACTTTGCCTTTTAATTCGTTCACATAAGAATCAGGCGTGTATTGCGCGACCTCAAAAAGCAGCTTGCGGGCCAACGCGTAACCGTTGGTATGCAGGCCATTCGAAGCCAGGCCCAAAATCACATCGCCGACTTCGACGGTTTTGCCGGTAATGATCTTTTCCCGCTCGACCACGCCGACGATAAATCCCGCCAAATCGTATTCGCCCGGCGGATAAAATCCCGGCATCTCAGCCGTTTCGCCGCCGATCAGCGCGCATCCATTGTGCTTGCAGGCTTCGGCCAGTCCCTCGACGACTTTCTCGGCCACTTCCGGTTCGAGTTCGCCGGTGGCCAGATAATCCATAAAGAACATGGGCGCTGCGCCCTGCACTGCAATGTCATTCACGCAATGATTGACCAGATCGGCGCCAATGGTGTGATGCACCTTCATTTCGAAGGCGACTTTGAGCTTGGTGCCCACGCCGTCCACGCTAGAAACCAGCACCGGATCGACATACTTTGCCTTGTCGATGGCAAACAACCCGCCAAAACCGCCAATTTCGCTCAGCACTCCCCGGGTAAACGTCTTATGGGCAAGATACTTGATACGCTTTTTGGTGCGAGCGGCGCGGTCGATGTCGACGCCAGCATCGGCATAGGTTACGGTCGCGGTTTTCGAGGAATTTTGGGCCACAGGTAAATCGTCACTCTCAATATTCAATGATCGCGAATCAACGACTGCGGGGATGCGCTTAGGTGATTTTCGTGCTCGGAAAGAACCTCTAAGTGCGGCTTATTGTAGCACGTCCATTTGCCCCGGAATCCTTTTGGCGTCCGCGGAAAAGTAATGGGCGAAGCTCCGGAACCCCGATTTTGGGTGGAGCAGCCGCTTCAGCGCTGCGTTAATGATCTTGCCTTTCTCCACGCGCTTCAGCACCTGTGGTGCCTGGCAGAATTTTCTCCGCAGCCGCTAAACTTGCAGGATGGGGATTCACAAGCAAATTACGAGACGGAACAGCCATCCCCCCGTTCCCTTTTCGGAACGTTTTCCACGATTATTATTAAATTCGCCTTTTCTTCGCTAACGAGATCGGTATATAATCCGGCCTTCAACACAATCGCAATCATAAAAGGAGCCGTACTCTTATGGCCGACGAACGCAGCAAAGCAATTGAACTGGCATTTGCAACCATCGAAAAACAATTTGGCAAGGGCTCGATCATGCGCCTGGGGTCGAAAGAAGCTATCGTCCCCATCGCCGTCATTCCTACCGGCGCGATTTCATTTGACGCCGCCCTCGGCGTTGGCGGATTCCCGCGCGGCCGCGTCATCGAAGTCTTCGGCCCGGAGTCTTCCGGCAAAACCACCATCACCCTGCAAGTGATTGCCGAAGCCCAAAAAGCCGGCGGCCTGGCTGCATTCGTCGATGCCGAACACGCGCTCGATCCCGGCTATGCCAAGAAACTTGGCGTGGATGTCGACAATCTCCTGGTCTCGCAACCCGACTACGGCGAGCAGGCCCTCGAAATCACCGAAACGCTGGTGCGCTCCGGTGCGGTTGACGTGCTGGTCGTGGACTCCGTCGCCGCCCTCGTCCCCAAGGCCGAACTCGACGGCGAAATGGGCGACAGCCATATGGGCCTGCAAGCCCGCCTCATGTCGCAAGCTCTGCGCAAGTTGACGGGAACGGTTTCGAAATCCCGCACTTGTCTGATTTTCATCAACCAGATCCGCGAAAAGATCGGCGTGATGTTCGGCAATCCCGAAACCACCACCGGGGGTCGCGCCCTGAAGTTCTATTCTTCGGTCCGCATTGACATCCGCCGCATCGCTGCCATCAAGGAAGGCGATGTCGTCACCGGCTCCCGCACCCGCATCAAAGTGGTCAAAAACAAAGTCGCCGCACCTTTCCGCGAAGCCGAATTCGACATCATGTACGGCGAAGGCATCTCCCGAGAAGGCGACTTGCTCGATTTGGCGGCAACCCACAACCTGGTGGAGAAATCCGGTTCCTGGTACAGCTACGCCGGCGAACGCATCGGCCAGGGCCGCGAAAACGCCCGTCAGTTCCTCAAAGACAACAAAGACATCTACGCCAAACTCGATGTCGAAGTCCGCAAGAAACTCGGCCTCGTTCCGTCGGTCGTACAACCGCCCGCTGCAGCGCAGCCCCAAGCCTCGCCGCAAGGCGCGCGCGTGACCACCATGCCCAGTGCGGTCCCGGAGCCAGCCAAAACCGCCGCAAGGCGTTAGCTATCGGGAATCGATTCGTGAGGCGAAGTGCGTCAGAAACAGCTGCGCGGTGAGATGAGTACGATTGCCATCTCCACCGCGCCACGCAGGGAAACCGCTTAAAACACGACTTCTGCTATTGGTGCTATCGCCCCTTGCCTAGAAAGGCCGATGTGCTCCAGCACCTTGTCGACTGCCCCTTGCACTGCATATCGGGAGGTGACCATCTTCCCATTTATGAGAACCGTCCCCTCCCAAAATGATCCGCCGTTGTCGTCTGCCCGGCGCCAGTCGACCTCGTGAGCAAGTGCTTTCAGTTTGGCGTCCCGCTCAGACGCATCTTCAAGCCCCAGGATCACATGCCCGGCCCCACCAATAATCGTGAGTCCGGTTCCACCAAAGTGCAAATACTTGGTCCGAAAATCCGCAAAGTCGGGGATGGTTTCGTTGCTCAAATTCGAGTCGCGAACGGTGCCCCATTCCGGAAGCTCGTCGGTCAGACTGTTGTAAAGCCATTTCAGCTTTCCAAACCATTCCTGATTTTCACTGTCAGTGGGTAGAACCGCGTTAACCTGCGCCCGGAGCGCAGGTGTACTCGATGAAGCATCACCCGTTAGCGCAGCGCCGATAGACATTCGAACGTGGTTTAGTGTGTAGAGGTAGTTCGAACGCTTGGATACAGTCTTGCCAACCTTCTCCAGGCGACCGCGGAAAAACGGCACGGCATCAGCTACCCGTATCGTCAGCCCGCTAAGAACGTCTTGCGCATCGTACAGGGTCAACAAGGACGGGGGAATAGGCCTCCCCTGTGCACAATCCGCGAAGTCTTGATGCACCTGCGCGACTTCTGGTTCTACGACAATGGTTACGGAAACGGAATCGTTCGCCAACTCCGGGCGGCTTCCGAGGGCGGCCTGGAGGGCCCGGATTCTGTGTTGTCCGTCGGTCACATGGAATATGGCGTTGCTGGGTACGATGAGGATCGCCCCCCTCAACGCTGAAGTGGTTGTAAAAGTATGCACGCGGAGGCGCTCTCGGACGTTGAGCGTGATACCAGGAAGAATGTACTTGTCCCCATCCTCAAGCCGCTCCTCCAGGTACTTCGCTATTGTTTGAACATGATCCGTCATTACCGGTCGATTCGTGTACTTTTCCGGTTCCGTCGTTCCCTTCGGGGCCGACTCAAAACGCACCATCCTTGTTAGCGCTCCGATAGGGAGCGCAGTCGAGAAATAAGGTCGACCCGCCTGTTTGTACATCACGGCCATCAGCGGCATCGACATGGTACTGGTCGCATCGTCAGCCGCGTGCTGTTTGGCTATTTCGTGACTAGGCCATTCGTTGAGATCTATTGCGTCTTCAGCTTTCAGCATGTTGCACCTCGATTTTTTGGATATAATCGGGGCCGGTGTACAAGCACCGCCCAGCCCCGCTTGCGGGGTTGCCGCGAGCGGCTGGCCCTTCAGCCCAATCCGGTAAAAAGGACCAGTCGCTCAGTTAAGGCCACTCTGCCAGCAACCGTTGGCATCAGTGGCTATTGTTGGTAATTTAAGCATTTAAACCTCTGTACCACGCGCTAATGTCTGCGTGGTTACTAGCTTATACTTTAGTAACCACGCGCTCGTCAACCATTATTTTTAGCTTTTTCCGGAGCTAATCCTTGAAAAAGGTCATCGCCATCTATCCCGGCTCGTTCGATCCCCCGACCCACGGCCATCTGGATCTCATCGAACGGGGCAGCAAGATCTTCGACGAGCTGATCGTGGCGATCCTGCGCAATCCAGAAAAGCATGCCGTCTTCAGCCTGGGTGAGCGCAAGCTGATGCTGGAAGCCATGACCGAAGGCTTCCGCAACGTGCGGGTGGCAACTTTCGACGGACTCACCGTGGACTACGCGCTCCAGGTCAAGGCGACAGCGATCCTGCGCGGCATTCGCGCCATCAGCGATTATGAGTACGAGCTGCAAATGGCGCTGATGAACCGGAAATTGCATCCTGAACTCGAAACCGTATTCATGATGCCCGCGGAACAGTATTCTTATCTCAGCTCCCGCCTGGTGCGCGAAGTCGCGCAGCTCGGAGGCTCCGTCTCCGGCCTGGTCCCCGAGATGGTGGAACAAAGGCTGAAAGAAAAGTTGGATCCGGCAATAAAATTACAACACGCAAGAAACGCAAAGGCAGGCAGAAGAAGATGACTCCCGTGACCGAAGCACCCGCAGCCGTGAAATTCGCCGAACGCATTAGCCGTATCGAACCCTCCGCCACCATGGCCGCCGCAGCCGAGGCGGAAAAGCTCCGCCAGCAGGGCATTGAGGTCGTCGACCTCACCGCCGGCGAGCCGCACTTCAACACCCCGCAGCACATCAAGGACGCTGCCATCGCCGCCATCAACGGCAACTTCACCCGCTACACCGCAGTCGGTGGCACCGTTGAACTGCGCGACGCCATCGTGAATCGCCACAACGCGGATTTCAATTCCGGTTACAAGCGCGAAGAAGTGATTGCGTCCACCGGCGGCAAGCACGTCCTGTTCAACGCGATTCAAATCCTGGTCGATCACGGCGACGAAGTGATCCTCCCGGTCCCCTACTGGGTGTCTTTCAAGGACATCGTGCGTTACGCAGGCGGCAATTGCGTGTTGCTCGAAACCGACGAAGCTCAGGACTTTCGCATTACGGCGTCGATGGTCGAGCGCCTAATCACGCCGCGCACCAAGCTGATAATTTTGAATTCGCCGTCGAATCCTTCCGGCGCGGTCATGTCGCCCGAAGACCAGACCGAAGTCATCAAAATGGCCGCCCAGCGCGGCATCTGGGTGATCTCCGACGAATGCTACGTCTATCTCAACTACACCGGCAAGAATTTTTCGGTGGGATCCCTGCGCGAATATCGCGACCGCGTTGTAGTCGCAGGTTCACTTTCAAAAACCTACGCCATGACCGGATGGCGCATGGGCTATGCACTTGCCCCCGCGCAGTTAGTCAGCGCCATGCAAAAGCTGCAAAGCCAGTCCACTTCGAACCCGACTTCGATTGTGCAGAAAGCCGCCGTTGCAGCCTTGAACGGCCCGCAGCAATGCGTCGAAGATATGCGCCTCGAATACATTCAACTGCGCAACCACATTGTGAACGGTCTGCGCGCCATCCCGGGTGTGAAATGCACCATGCCGGAAGGTGCGTTCTACGCCTTCCCGAACATCGCTTCTTTCTTCGGACGCAGTGGAATCAACTCCGCCGCGGAACTCGGCAACAAACTTCTGCGGGAGGCGCACGTGGCCACTGTCCCTGGCGAAGGCTTCGGAACCAGCGACCACATCCGCATCTCCTACGCAACGTCGGTCAAGGAACTCGATCGCGGCCTGGAGAAAATGCGAAAGTTCTTCGGATCCTTGTAGAGATCCCTGAAGGAATTCAGCAGAGATTTTGGGTGGAGCAGCGCTTAAGCGCTGCGTTAAAGGGACATTTTCTTGTTCGCGCTTTAGCGCTTGGGGTCGAACGAGACGCTCTTCATGAAGCTCACCGAGATTCCAGTCACAGCATGACCACTCTTTACCCACTTCTCATGTCCCCGGTGTTTGACCCGCGCCCCTGGGGCACGCTCGATCTATCACCCATCTATCCCAACCATCGCTACGCAGAAAAAATCGGCGAATCCTGGCTCACCGGAGATCACTGCCAGGTCGCCAACGGCCCGCTGAAAGGAAAATCGCTCGCGGAATTGAGCTCGCAATTCGGTCGCGAATTGATCGGAGATGCCCCGAAAGATCCCAGCCGTTTTCCCCTGTTATTAAAATTTCTTTTCCCCCAGGAAAAACTCTCCGTCCAGGTCCATCCCGATGACGCCGCCGCCCAGGTGGCAGGTGAACCTTGCGGAAAAACCGAATGCTGGTACGTGGCCCACGCCAAGCCAGGTTCGCAAATTGCTTTGGGCCTAAAGTCAGGCACGACACGCGCACAATTCGAGCAGTCGATCCATGATCAACGCGCCGAAGAACTGCTCAACTGGATCAACGTATTCCCCGGCGAAATGATTTACGTTGCCGGAGGCACGGTGCACACCCTGGGGCCGGGCTCGATCATCGTGGAAACGCAACAGCAGTCCGACACCACTTATCGCCTTTATGATTATGGCCGTCCACGCGAATTGCATCTTAAGCAAGGCTTGGCTGTGATCAAGGAAAAAGTTGCTTCCGGCAAAGTCGTCCGGCCCGCGCCATCCGCGATCGATGGCACGAAGAACCGCAAATCGCCTCTGATTGCCGCGCCCAATTTCGTGGTGGATCGCTTCGAACTAAAAGAAGCCCTGGGATTTTCGTGCCACAACCGGATGAGCCCAAATTCCGTGCACATTCTGGTTGCCGTGGACGGCTGCGGTGTAGTCGAAGTCCACGGTACGGAACCGGTCACGCTGGCAAAAGGCGATGCGGTAGTGATTCCGGGATGCTTTTCAGAATTCAGCGTGCGTCCGCAGTGGACGATTGAGCTGCTGCAAGCCTACGTTCCCGGCGACGCACTCCCGGAACCGGTCACCCGAATGTGAAATGCGTCGGCTCCTGGGTGCTTCTATAATTGCTAATTCCTTAAACCCGTGACCAAAAAAACTCCAACTTTCTATCCCGTCATCCTCGCCGGCGGACGCGGCACCCGCTTCTGGCCGCTCAGCCGCAAACGCCGTGCCAAGCAATTACTCGCGCTCGACGGCAAGCAGACCATGATCCAGCAGACCGTCGCCCGTCTGCTAAAACTCGCTCCACCCAAGCGCTTTTGGGTTATTACGAATGAAGACCTGCACCGTGAGATCACCCGTCAGTTGCCGCGTCTGAACAAAAAGCAAATCCTCGCCGAACCTGTGGGACGCAATACCGCTCCCGCCATCGGCCTGGCGGCGTTCATCCTTCAACGCACTAATCCCGTCGCGGTCCTCGGCCTGTTTCCTTCCGACCACGTGATCGCCGACGAAAAGAAATATCGCGAAACTCTGCAGCAGGGAATTGAAATCGCCGCAGCCGGTGAAAACATAGTTGTTCTGGGTGTTCGGCCTACCCGTGCAGAAACCGGCTACGGCTACATCGAAGCCGCCACGAACGATGCCGGCATAAGCCATGTGGGTACGGGCACTCTTGCCCGTACAGGCCGGGTCGAAGACCCGGCGAGCGCACTCCACGTCCGCCGCTTCACCGAGAAGCCAGACGCCCGCCGTGCCGAAGAATTTCTCAACGCCGGAAACTATTTCTGGAACAGCGGCATGTTTCTCTGGAGCGCCCGCACCCTGGCCAACGCGCTTAAGGAACATCTGCCGAAAACTGCGGCCATCCTCGAACAGATCGCCGCTACCTACGGCACCGCAAAATTTGCCGCTACTTTTCGTCGCCTTTATCCCAAGTGCGAAAACATCAGCATCGATTACGCCGTGCTCGAGCCGCGCTCCGTCAAAGGTGAGCAATCCTCCAACATTTTCTGCCTGCCCGCCGATTTCGGATGGAACGATCTCGGCTCCTGGACCGCGCTGCACGAGCATAAAGTCGCCCAGCTGCATCCGCTGGATAACAACATCATTACCGCCGGGGGCGTCTTCACTCTGAGTGCGGAAGGCAACTACATCCATGCCCCAGGGAAATTTGTGGCGGCTGTTGGCGTCAGCAACTTAGTCGTCGTCGAAACCGAAGACGCGCTATTGATCACCACTCTCGAACAAGCGCAGGACGTGGGCAAGGTTGTAAAGTATCTCGACGAGAAGAAACTAAATAAACTGATTTAGAAGAGCTATCAGCTGTCAGCCATCAGCTCTCAGCAAAACCGGGGGAGCTGAAAGCTGACAGCTGATGGCTGACAGCTCACCATGATCAAATTCGGCACCGACGGTTGGCGCGCAGTCATCGCCGACGATTTTACTTTCGACAACGTCCGCCGGGTCGCGGGCGCGATCGCCGCTTATGTCCTCAAGCACGAAGACCCGAAACGCGGCGTCATCGTCGGCTATGACACCCGTTTCGTTTCGCCGCAGGCCGCGCGCGTCACCGCCGAAGTCCTCGCCGATGCCGGCATTCCCGTCAAGCTGGCCAACGACTACACCCCCACTCCCGCGGTTTCCTGCGCGGTGAAAGACCTGCAAGCCGCCGGCGGCGTCATGATCACGTCCAGTCACAATCCCTTCAACTGGAATGGCATGAAGTTCAAAGCCAGCTTCGGCGGATCGGCGACGCCCGCCATCATGAAAGCGATTGAAGAAGAGCTCGCCGCCGCCGCGATGCCTCGCGGCGCCAAAGCCGCAATCGAAGAAATCGACTGCAAGCAGCCTTACATTGCCGCCATCTGCCGCTTCGCCGACTTGCCGCTCATCACCAAAGCCAGGTTCAAGTTTGCCATCGACGCCATGTACGGCGCGGGCCGCGGCGTGCTGCCGCAAATCTTTGATCAGCATGGCATACAGTACGTCGCCATTCATCAGGAACTGAATCCGCTGTTCCCGGGAATCAACCCCGAACCCATCGAGCCCCACGTTGCCGAGCTGCAACAACTTGTTGTAAAGGAAAAATGCCACGCCGGCCTCGCCACCGACGGCGACGCCGACCGCATTGGGGCCGTCGCCGAAGACGGCAGCTTCGTGGACGCCCATAAAATTTTCGCTGTCCTCTTGCACTGGTTGCTGGAAAGAAAAAAATGGCCCGGCGAAGTGGTGCGCGCCTTCAACACCACGCGCATGATTGATCGCATCTGCGCCAAGTATGGGCGCAGGCTCAACGAGTGTCCCATCGGATTCAAATACGTTGCCGACCTGATGATGGAGCGCGAAATCGTGATCGGCGGCGAGGAATCGGGCGGCATCGGCTATTCGCGTTTTCTCCCCGAACGCGACGGACTCCTGAATTCGCTTCTTCTGGCCAACGTCATGGCCGAAGAAGGCAAACCTCTCGGCCAACTGGTCGCCGATCTGCAAAAAGAATTCGGCGCGCATTACTACGGACGCCGCGACCTGCACATCCCGGAAGACATCAAGCAGAGCGCGATTCAACGAGCGAAAAGTGAACAAACCAAACGCTTGGGAAACTATGCCGTCCTGAAAAAAGAGAATCTCGACGGCATCAAGTTTTTCCTCGACGCTCCCACCAACGGCAACGGCGCGGAAGCCTGGATTCTATTTCGCGCCTCCGGCACCGAGCCCCTGTTACGCGTCTATGCCGAAGCCGCCTCGCCCGGGCTGGTGGACGAAATCCTCGCCAGCGGGGAG
This sequence comes from Terriglobales bacterium, assembly GCA_963762965.1. Taxonomy (GTDB): domain Bacteria; phylum Acidobacteriota; class Terriglobia; order Terriglobales; family Acidobacteriaceae; genus DATBAX01. The sequence goes on along the minus strand of CAVXME010000001.1, from coordinate 1,093,490 downwards.
AAATTTGTAAAGACCGTGTAGTGACCGTCCAGCCTCTGCTGATTACTTCCGGGTCTCGCAATTCCCCCCGGGCAAGACCATAATGGAGGCTGAAGCTATGAGCTCAGCAACCATTCCTGTGGCAACTCCGGCCGATTCGCCCGAGTCCCGCCGCTATAACCGCATCCGCCGCTGGCTGGGCGTCACCGACTTTATCGTCGGCCTGGCCCTGCTCGTCGTATTACTGGCCACGGGATGGAACGGCACCTTGCGGGACTTCGCTATGCGCGCCGCTTTTCAGAGTTACACCCTGGCGGTCGCCATGTATGTGCTGGTCCTCATGGGGCTCGCCAAACTGCTCGGGGTGGGATTGGATTATTACGGCTTCCGCCTCGAACACCGCTTTCATCTTTCCAATCAACGATTTCGCTCCTGGATATGGGACGAAGCCAAAGGCTTCCTCGTCGGCCTGATTTTCGCCGTCATCATCGTCGAGTTGTTGTATTTCATTCTGCGTGAATTTCCCGTGCACTGGTGGTTGCTCACCTGGGTGGTCTTCCTGGGATTGTTCGTGCTGCTGGCGCAGCTGGCTCCCGTGATCTTGTTTCCCATCTTCTACAAATTCGAACCTTTGCAGGATGAGGAACTCAAGCAGCGCTTAGTAAGGCTGGGGGAACGCGCCGGCACGCGCGTGCGGGGCGTTTACAAATGGAATCTTTCCGAAAAGAGCAAAAAGGCGAATGCCGCCTTGACCGGACTGGGCAACACCCGCCGCATCATTCTGGCCGATACGCTGCTCGACAATTATTCTCCCGATGAAATCGAAGCCGTTCTGGCACATGAGCTTGGCCACCACGTGCACAAACATATCTTGAAGGGAATTGCCGTGCAGGCGGGAATCACGCTATTGGGTTTCTGGGCGGCCAACTGGGCGCTGCATTATGCGGTGGACCGGCTGCACATGTTTGAGGAGCTTTCTGATTTTGCCAACTTGCCGCTGCTGGTTTTAGTTTCCACCGTGCTTTCTTTTCTTGCGCTTCCCGCGCTCAACGCCTACTCCCGCTACAACGAACGCCAGGCCGATCGCTACGCCTTTGAGTCGATTGCCAGCGTGGACCCGTTTATTTCATCCATGAACAAGCTCGCCGAACAGAATCTTGCGGAGCGCACGCCTTCGCGGTTCGTGGAATGGTTCTTCCATTCGCATCCCGCCATCTCGCGCCGCTTGCAAGCGGCGCAAGCCTGGGCCAAGGCTGCGAGCTAAGTTGTTGGATCGCCGTGTAACCTGTTGAAAAATACTTTAGCCGTGAGATAACCGCGATCCGGTCGGGATTGGCGCCGCCCACATTTTGTGAGATACCTCGCAAGCTGGCCCAGAACGCCACAGGATCGACAATCTCTGTTCCCCTGCCCTTTCCTTGGCTCGAAAGCTTCCTGCGCCAGAATCGACGGGAAATCCGGCCTGCGTTAAAATATAGCTCTCAGATAACACTGTGCCTGGTCAGCGTCCGCGCAGGATTTCTTCTACTCGCCGCAAATCTTCTTCCGTATCAACGCCCACCGTATCGAAAGGCGTCTCTCCCACATGGATGGGAATGCCATTCTCCAGAAAGCGCAACTGTTCCAGGCGCTCACTGCGTTCGAGCGAGGACTCGGGCAGGGCGACAAAGCGTTCGAGCGCCGATTTGCGGTAGGCATAAAATCCCAGGTGCTTGAAATAGCGCGGGTTGGCATGGTCACGGTCGTGCGGAATGGTGGCGCGCGAAAAGTAGAGCGCCTTTCCAGTGGAGTCCGCTACCACCTTCACCGCATTGGGGCTGTTGACATCTTCTTCGGCCGCAGGAGTCTTCAGCGTTCCCACCTGAACTCCCGGATCTTTCATCACGTCGAGCAGCGAAGCGATGTGTTCCGGCCGGGTCAGTGGCTCATCGCCCTGCACATTCAAGTAGATATCGGCTGCAACCGACCGGGAGACTTCGTGCACTCGCTCGGTGCCGCTGCGGTGAGCGCTCGAAGTCATCTGCGCTTTCCATCCATGACGTTCGCATTCGCGCATGATTTCTTCGGAATCGGTGGCGATGATGACGTCGGCAAGCAACGGGGACGACCGGACCGCTTCATAAACCCGGCCCACCATGGCCCGTCCCGCAATCTCGCGCAAAGCCTTGCGCTGCATGCGGGTGGAAGCGAGCCGGGCGGGAATGACGGCAATGGCTTTCATCGACTTCCCAGTTTCCGGCTTCTGGTTTCCAGTTGCAATAGCGAATGGGTTGCGCTTGATCGCAAAGCTCGGAGCGACGGCGACGATTCATGCAATCATGTTTTATTGTTTGCGTCACCTGCGAAACGTCTTAGGATAGACGATTGGTTGCAAACCCTCAAACCGGGGAGATGGCATGAAGAAGAATGTGTTGCGAGCGGTGGTGGAGGTGGGTTTTATCGTCTTCCTGTTTTATTCCAATCTCTTGATGGGAGAGTTCGAGCGCTCCGGCATGGGACAGAGGAAAGGCATTGACTGGGCAATCGCCGATGTTTTTACGACGGCGAATTTTGCAATCGCTATTATCGCCGGGCTGATCGGTTATGTTCTTTTCGAATTTCTTCGCAAACGGTTCTAGGCCAACGCGGCCCGGAGTTTGACACTCATTTACGCGGACTCATAGAATCAGTTAGGTTTGATGCGGCGAGCTGCGCTTCGTCGTTTTTCGTAATCCACTCGCGTTTCTTCTTTCGTTTGTACAATGTGGCGGCGTAGCTCAGGTGGCTAGAGCGACGGTCTCATAATCCGTAGGTCCGTGGTTCGAGTCCACGCGCCGCCACCAAATCCTGCTTTAGGCCTGCCGATTCCGAGGTCCTTCGGCTCGTGGCCTCGCTCAGGATTTCGGCACGGGGCTCAGACGCCCCGTAAGCGCCTCAAGTTCGAGTCCACGCGCCGCCACCAAATCCTGCTCACATCAACGGATACCGAACCCGCTAGACGTTGGCGGCTTTGCCGCATTGGGCAGGGTGCAGGACCTGGTAGACCTTGGCCAGCAGCGAGCGCAGGGTGAAGGGTTTCTCGATGAGTGCGGTGTCTTGATCGAGGATGCCCTGTTGGTCAATAAGATCGTTGGTGTAGCCCGACATATAGAGCACCTTGATTTCGGGCTGCAAGGCGGTCAAGCGGTTCGCCAGTTCGCGGCCGTTGATGCCCGGCATGACGACGTCGGTCAAGAGCAGATGAATGCGGCCGGGATGCTTTTTGACAAGTTCGAGAGCGGCGGCCCCGTCGGGAGCATCGAGCACAGAGTAGTGGTTGCTCTCCAGGCAGGTGCGGGCCAGAATTCGTAAAGGTTCTTCATCCTCAACGATGAGAACGGTTTCTGTCCCGCAGGGAACGGTTTCGGGCGCATGGAGCTGTGGGACCACCTCGGCGGCGCCGGCCAGCCGCGGCAGGTAGAGCCGGAACGTGGTCCCTTTGCCCACTTCGCTGTAGACCATGATGTAACCCGCATTTTGTTTGGCGATGCCGTAGACGGTGGACAGTCCCAGCCCAGTGCCTTTGCCAGGCTCCTTGGTGGTAAAGAAGGGTTCGAAAATGTGGAGTTGGGTTTCCTTGTCGATGCCGCAACCGGTGTCGCTGACGCTGAGCATCACATGCGGGCCGGGAGTGACGAACAGGTTCTGGCGGGCGTAGGTTTCATCCAGCTCGACGTTGGCGGTCTCGATGCAGAGCTTGCCGCCCTGCGGCATGGCGTCGCGGGCATTGACGGCCAGGTTCATCAGCACCTGCTCGACCTGCCCGGGGTCCATCTTCACTAGCCCCAGCGCCGGGCTGCGCTTGAAGGTGATCTCGATATGCTCTCCGATCAACCGGCGCAGCATTTTTTCCAATTCGCTGGTGGCGGCATTGAGATCGAGAACCACGGGCTGGATGACCTGCTTCCGGCTAAAGGCCAGGAGTTGGCGGGTGAGCGCGGCCGCCCGGCGGCCAGCCTTGGCAATTTCTTCGGCGTGCTTGTGGGCGGCATCACCGGGCGGCAGGTTGATCTGCAAAATATCGCTGTATCCAGTGATGACGCTAAGAGCGTTGTTGAAGTCATGGGCCACTCCTCCAGCCAGCTGACCCACGGCTTCCATCTTTTGGGCCTGGAGGAGCTGGGCCTCTAATAGCTTGCGCTGGGTGATGTCCTCGTTCATGCCTTCATATCGCACCACCTCGCCATCCTTGAAAATGGCGCGGACATGCGCGGAGAGCCACATCTTGCTGCCGTCTTTACGGTAGGCCTGGCATTCGAAGTTCTTGGCCACGCCTTGCTCGCGGAGCAAGTTCTTGAGTTCCTCACGAAGGTTGGGATCGACATAAATTTGCCGGGGAATGTCGGTAATGGTGGCGATCAGATGGCGGGGAGAGTCGTAGCCCAGCATGGCCGCCATGGCGGGATTGACGGTGAGGTAGCGGCCCTCGGGGGTGCTCTGAAAAATGCCGACGACGGCATTGTCCACAATGTCGCGATATTCCTGCTGTGCCGTGCGAAGCTGGTCCTCGAGCAACTTGCGGTCGGTGACGTCTTCGAAGGTGCCCTCATAGCGGACGATGATGTCGCCTTCATAAACCACGCGAGCATTGGTGGAGAGCCAGATTTTGCGTCCGTCCTTGCGATAGACCTCCACCTCAAAATGTTCGACCAGCCCGTTTTCGCGGAGTTCCTTTTTGAATTGATCACGGCGTGCTGGATCCACGTAGAGCTGGTGTTGGATGTCGTAGATACCCGTCATCATCTCCTCGGCGGAATCGAAACCATACATCCGGGCCATGGCCGGGTTGGCGCTGAGCAGACGCCCATCGGGAGTGCTCTGATAGATGCCGATGATGGCTTCCTCAAAAATGAGCCGGTATTTCCGTTCCGCCTGAACCAGGGCCTGTTCCCCCTGCTTCTGTTTGGTGATATCACGCACCACCACCAGCTGGGCATCCCGGCCTTCGAATACCAGGTTGTGCGAAGCTACCTCAACGTCGATCAGCCTGCCGTCTTTGAGCAGATGCCTCCACTCGCCAGTTTCCCGAAGTCCCTGGCGGGCCAGGGCCACGTCCTCGAGCAGACGGGGCACATCTTCGGGAGGACGAATGTCGGTGAGCCGCATCCGCAAGAACTCAACCCGTGAATATCCGTAGTGCTTGACCGCGACGTCATTGACCTCAAGGAAATGGAGGGTTTGGAGATCATAGACCCACATGGGCTGTGGGTTATTCATGAACAGGAGGCGGAAGCTGACTTCACCTTTGGTTAGATTAGGCGATGGGTGTGAAGTGCCGGGTGCGCCGGCGGGCAGAGCTCGTGGAGTCGGAGGATCCTGCTTGAAATGCGACATCAGAACTGCTCACCGCAGCGAAGGCCGGTTGCCTCCGCCCCAAAATCAACCTGATTTTACGTGCAAACAATAAAGTGGCCGACCAGGGAAGCACGACACCATGGGAACACCTTTGCCTGCTTTGCCCAAGGGTACGGAAGTACCCATTAGTGAAGGTTAATGGTGGACAGAGGTTCGAGGTAGTGGTGCAGGCTGAAGCCATTCAGAATTGTGCCCTTGGCGGCATCGCTGAAGCGATGCCCTGATACGAATCTTTTCTCAGACTGCACCTGCCCGATTCTAAGGTCGCTTGATTCGGGCCCGGATCAGGAGCCCATGGTGAGCACGACCCGGAAGCGGACCCGTCCGCTGATCATTTGATCGTAGGCTTCGGCGGCTTTTTCCAGGGGATAGCGCTCGATCATGGGACGGACCCCGCTCAGGGCGCTGAACTGCAAGGTGTCTTCGGAATCCTTGGCGGTACCGGAGGGCCATCCCTGCACCGTGCGGCGCTTGCCAATCAATTGCAGCGGGGTGATGGTCAGAGGCTCGAAGCCTGCGCCGACGATCAGCAGCTTGCCTCCCGGCGCGAGTCCATCCGCCAGTGCTGAGATGGATTTGGAATCGGGGGCGGTGGCGAGCACCAGGCGCGCACCTCCCAGTTTTTGCAAGGCGGCTGCGGGAGCCCCGGCGCTGGTGTCAATGTAATGATGGGCGCCGAGTTTGCGGGCGAGAGCTTCCTTGTCCTGACCGCGTCCGATGGCGACGGTGCGAAAACCCATTTGCCGGGCGTACTGCACTCCTAAATGACCCAGGCCGCCGATGCCTTGCACCGCGACCAAATCTCCCGCTCTCGCACCCGCGTTACGCATTGAGTTATAGACGGTGATGCCGGCACAGAGCAGAGGCGCGGCTTCGTCCGCCGGCAAATCATCGGGGATGGCGGCGACCGCTTCGGCGGGGGCAATCATGTATTCGGCATAGCCGCCGTCGAAGGTGATGGCAGTGATCTTTTCAAATTTGCAGAGATTGAAGTCGCCGCGGCGGCAGGGATCGCAAATGAAACAGTGTCCGCCGTGCCAGCCGACGCCTACGCGCTGACCGGGCTTCCACTGGATGACGTCGGGGCCGACGGCGTCGATGCGGCCGGCGATTTCGTGCCCGGGGACGCGTGGGTACTGAATCCCCGGCCACTGGCCTTCTTTTACCAGGGCATCGCTATGGCAGATGCCGCAGGCTTCGACTTTGATCCGCACCTGCATGCGTCCGGGCTCGGGGATGGGACGTTCGACCACTTCGAAATTTCCACCGGGTTTGCTGACTTGTACGGCTTTCATGGAAGGCATTTAGGAAATCCTCAAGAGATTAAAAGATGAGTGCGGGCCTAAAGCTTCAGATGAGAAAACGAATGCCAGGGATGCAGAAATGCACCCCTGGCAGGTTGGAAGTTCTGCGGTCTTTCTACTCGGGCAATTTTTGTTCGCCGCTGACGGCAAACTCCGCCGAGGATTGGGGAGCCGCGGTGCCCGGTTGCCCGCCGCCGACGGTGACGCGATAATTTCCCGCCGCGACCATACGATCACCATTCTCGACTACTTCGCTTAAGTCGCGAGCATTGAGAGTGAACTGCACGTGTTGAGTTTCACCACCCGCCACATGAATGCGGGAGATTCCGCGCAGCGCGTGAATGGGAGCGACGGGAGATTTGGGGAAAGTCAGGTAAAGCTCGACGACTTCGTCCCCGGCGCGATCGCTTTCATTCTTTACGTCGGCTTCGACAGTGAGTGGATCGCTGGCGTTCAGCGTCGTGGTGGAGAGTTTTAGATTGCTATAACTGAACTTCGAATAACTCAGACCATAGCCGAAGGGATAAAGCGGACGGCCCTCGAAGTAGCGGTAGGTGCGTCCCTTCATGGCGTAGTCTTCAAATGGCGGCAACTGCTCGATGCCCTTGTAGAACGTGACTGGCAATCGTCCGGCCGGGTTGTTCACGCCCGCCAGAGTTTGAGCGATGGCCGTTCCACCTTCCTCGCCGGAATACCAGGCGTCGAGAATGGCGTCGGCGTGTTCGCTGGCCCAGTTCACCGAGAGCGCGCTGCCATTCATCAGGACAACAATGAGCGGTTTGCCGGTGGTCTTGAGGCCTTCCAGAAGATCCTCTTCTTCTTTGGGCAGATCGAGGCTGGTGCGGTCGCCGCCCTTGAAGCCGGGGACTTCCACTTTCATCTCTTCGCCTTCGAGTTGGGAATTGATGCCGACCACCGCGATGGCGACGTCGGCCTGCTTCGCCGAGGCGACGCGCTTCTGCCGATCGGATCAGAGATGACATTCAGCCATACCAGTTTGGTGCCAAAGCCTCCGCGCAGAAACTCCAGCTTGACGGGGTAGTGATGCCCCTTCTCGAGTTGAACGGTGGTGGTGGTCGGTTTGGGGTCGTGCAGTTCAGGGTCGTCGACGATCAGCTTGCCGTCGAGCCACAGCCGGTTCCGGGAACCGACCACGCCGACCTGGTACGTGCCCGATTCCGACGGAGTGAGAAAGCCGGTCCAGCGAACGGAAAATTCTTTCATGCCGTAGGGCGGGGCGAGGGCAAAGGCGTTGGGATGGAAAAGTTGCAGGTCCACGGTCTTGTCCACGCGAACTTCCTGCGGCATCCCCTTCGAGTTTTTCGCTGGAGAAATATTCTCCCTTCAGGCCGGGCTTCCCGTCTTTCGTCGAGAGCGCGGAAGTCGGGACCACGTCGGGCTGGCGCAGGAAGTTCATTCCCGGTAAGAAGGTGACGTCGGCGGATGCAAATTGTTTGCGGATGCCCTCCAAAGCTGTGGTTGCGTGCGAAGCCGTGCCGCTGTAGTTGCCATGCAACACGCGCACCGATTCGGCGAGCGGCCCGAAAACCGCGATCTTCTTGATGGCTGGGCTCAACGGAAGCGCGCCGTTGTTTTTCAACAGCACGATGGATTCACGCGCCGCTTGCAACGCCAGTTCGCGGTGGGGATCGCTGTCGATTTCCGAGTCCGAGGTGCGGGCATACGGCACCATCTCGGGAGGATCGAACATGCCCAGGCGCATGCGCGCGGTGAACAGGCGCTTGAGTGAGATGTCGATGATCTTTTTCGGTGAGCAGGCCCTGCTTCACGGCGTCCAGATATTTTACGTAGTCGGAGTTGGTGGTGGCCTTGGTGAAAAAGTCGGCACACTCGTTGTCCATGCCGGTTTTCATGGCGACGGCGGCGGCTTCGGCGAGGCTCTTGGTGAAGTGATGTCCATTGAAAGATGTCCACGATGGCATCACAGTCGGAGACCACGTAGCCGTTAAATTTCCAAGCGCCGCGCAACTGGTCCTGGAGCAGGAAAGTGTTGGCGCAGGCGGGCTGGCCGTTGACCCGGTTGTAAGCGCACATCACCGACTCGGCTTTGCCTTCGGTGACGGTGGCGCGGAAAGCCGGGAGATAAGTATCTTCCATATCGTGCTTCGACACTGGCACGTCAATGGTATGGCGCGACGGCTCGGGGCCGCTGTGCACGGCGAAATGTTTGGGCGTGGAAATGACCCGGAAGTATTTGGGATCGTCGCCCTGCATTCCGGTCACGAACGCTACGCCCATGCGTCCGGTGAGGAAGGGATCTTCGCCGTAAGTTTCCTGGCCGCGTCCCCAGCGCGGATCGCGGAAGATGTTGATGTTGGGAGACCAGAAGTCGAGGCCCTCCATGACGTTGCTATGGCCCGCGCGCACTGCCTGATTATGTTTGGCGCGTGCTTCGATGCTGATCACCACGGCCATGTTGTGGATCAAGGGAGGGTCGAAGGTTGCCGCGAGTCCTATCGGCTCCGGAAATACGGTGGCGGTACCGGCATTGGCGACTCCGTGCAGAGCCTCACTCCACCAGTCGTAAGCCGGGACCTGCAGCCGGGGAATCGCCCGCGCCTGGTTCACCACTTGCGACGCTTTTTCTTCCAGCGTCATGCGCGAAATCAGATCGTCGACACGCACGTCGATCGGCTGCGAGGGATCCAGGTAAACCGGAGGGTTCGATGGGGGCGCGGTTTGCGCCACCAGACTCGCAGCGATCAAAAGAAGAATGGCTACTACGGAAATGCGGTTTACCTTCATGAGACTCGCCATGTGGAACTCGCTCCTTGGAACCCGTGGCAGTTTGGCATAATCGGGCGCAACGAGCAAGGTGTGGTCACGTGGATAGTTTTCAACCCTGTCCGAAAGGACAGGTAATCGCCATGCAGGTTACGTGGCCATCCAGCCATGAGCATTCTGCTAGTTCGTAACCTTGCCGCGGTGCGGAGTGCAAACTAGCCTTAATGCTATGTCGCCACGCTCCCTCTTGTTCTCCTCCAACGAGGAGACGTCGCGCCACCTCCAGCAAGCTCTCGAAGAGCTTGAACTTCAGGTTGAGCACTGTCCCGAAATTTTTTCCGCGGTGGAAAAGCTCACCAGCCAAAGTTTTGACGTAATTGCCGTGGATTGGGACGAAGGCGCGGAAGCCAGTTTCCTGCTCAAGACGGCACGCGAGCTAAAGTCGAACCAGGGAGCCGTGACGGTCGCCATCGTGAATGAAGGCGCGAGCTTCCCGGCCGCGGTTTTCGGAGTGAATGTGGTCCTCCGCAAGCCGGTGGTCCCTGATGAAATCAAATATAGCCTGCTTACGTGCGACGAATTCCTGGCGCACATGAGGACGTGGCTGGCGCCGGAGCCTGCGGCCGCCAATCCGGTTGCGCTATTGTCAACTGAATCCAACCGGCACGGGCAGGTGGTGCAGGCTGTGGAGCCTGCCGCCGAGCCGCTGGCTGCGGACCCGCGTGGGCCCTCCCCCGTTTCCGGCTATTCGTTAACCGAAGACAATGCCCGCGACGATGAGGAAGCGCAGCTTTTCAGCCAGTCCGGGATTCAGAGTTTATTTCATTCCGCGCGCAAGCTTGGTGCGGTCAGGAAATCTCGCGACGTCACCCGGTTCATTCTGGTGGCGGCAGCCAGCATGGCATTTCTGGCGGCAGGTTACGCTTTCAGCCAGCCCCTGGTGAATAGCCGCATGGCGTTGGCTCTGGTCAAAACCTATGACCGCACCGTGCAACGGGCCCGCAAATGGATACACAAGCCGGCCGATAATGATGCGGACGATAGCAATGCCAGCGATGAAGATGCAGCGAACTACGATCAGCCGAATCCTGTGGGAAACGGCCGCACCACACATATTCGGGTGGTACCGGCGCGTAGTGTTACCGGAGCACAAAACACAGCGGGACTGGTCATGCAGGCTTCCCCGGAAACGCAACCGGAGGAAACGCAGCCTGGGCCGGTTCAAGATCCATCCCTGGCCAGCCAACTTCCTCTTCCCGAGAGTCTGAAGACGCCGGCGCTGAAACACGGGGCGGACGATCCCGCGGCCAACGTTTCGGTAACGTCACGGCTGGTGGGCGTGTTGCAGCCAGTCAGCCTGACGCAGGATCTGGCCGACCAGATGCTCTTGGAAAAAGTTCTGCCTTCGTATCCGCTGGAAGCCTTGCAGTCCCGCTTGCAGGGCCCGGTGGTGCTGGAGGCCTGGATCGGCACCGACGGCGCGATCCGCGAATTGAAGTTGGTGCGGGGTTCGTTGCTGCTGGGAAAAGCCGCCTGCGACGCCGTGAAACGCTGGCGCTACAAGCCCTACCTGTTGGATGGCAAAGCGGTGGAAGCGCAAACCTTTGTCACCGTGGACTTCCGGCTGCCTGCGGACGAAACAGTGCAGCGCTAATTCAATCCCACAGGCGCCAAAGGGCTGCGCCACCCTTAGCTCTTGATGGTCTTTGTCGCCTCGTCCCACATCACGGCATTTTGACGGAAGTACGACGCATTGGCCATGTGGCAGGCCAGGGCTGCGTGATGTCCGAAGACGGTGTCCTCGACCACCGGCTTGCGCGAGCGGACGGCCTGGAAGAAATTCCATAGGTGCGGCTTCACTTCGTCGTAGGAAGTTCCCTTATAAGTAATGCCTTCACTGGGGAATCCCTTGTAAGGCGCCAGATCATGCTCCTCGTGCCACTTGGCGAGGTAGGCGGTGCGTAAATCCTTGGGGAAACTCGAGGCATAGTAGCTGGGTTCGTCATCCACTCCGGATTGCGCGGAGTAGGTGATGGTGCTGTCGGTAAGCTCCAGCAGTCCTTTCGATCCCATGAAGCGATAGATCTCCGGCATCTCCGTTCCTAGATTGAGGCGCATGTAAACCGGGACGTTGCCGTATTCGAACAGCGTGGCGTGCACGTCGGGCATGTTGCGGCCGTCCTTCCAGCGCAGGATGCCGCCCATGGCCATCACCCGCTTCGGAGCTTCGTTGAGGCCGAGGACAAATTGCATGCCGCTGATTAAATGGACGAGAAGATCTCCGGCCACGCCCGTGCCATATTCCTTCCAGCAACGCCAGCGGGCATAGATGTATGGATCGAAGTCGCGCTTGGGGACAGTTCCCTGCCAGGTGTCCCAATCGAGAGTCGTCGTAGACAGATCGGGCGGCGGTGGATATTCCCAGGCGCCGGTGGGATCGTTGCGGCCGAGCGAGCCTTCGACCATCATGAGATCGCCGAGCACGCCCTGGGCGATGAGTTCTTTGGCTTTGGCGGCAATCTGCGAACTGACGCGTTGCGAGCCGATCTGCACAATGCGTCCGGATTTTTGCTGGGCGGCCATCATGTCCACGCCTTCGGCGGCGGTGTGCGACATGGGCTTTTCGCAATAAATGTCTTTGCCGGCACTGGTTGCATCGATGACAACTTGTTTGTGCCAATGATCGGGGACGGCGGCGACGATGCAGTCGATGTCCTTGTTGTCGAGCAGTTCCTGGTAGCGGCGGGTGACGGGAAGGTTCGGGCCAACAATTTCACGGGCCAGAGCCTGGCGGCCATCGTAAAGATCGCAAGCAGCGACGCATTCGACTCCCGGCAAGGTGATTGAATTAGCCAGCAGCCCTGAGCCTTGCATGCCGACGCCGATCATGCCGAAACGCACGCGATCGCTGGGCGCCATGGACTGGGGCAAAGCAAATAGCGGATCGGGATCCAGGAAAATAGTTTTGGCGGCGAGGGTCGCGCCGGCTGCCCCGGCTGTGATGCCCATAAACTTGCGGCGGGAATAATGCCTGTTCTTCATCATGATTAGCCTCCGGCTATTTCGTGTGTGCGGTTGTCATCTGTTGGATGACTTTCTTTGTGTCCTTTGCGATTCCTTTGCGCTCTTTGCGGTTTAAAGCTCTTAACCGCTAAGGTCGCAAAGAAAAGCCGCCAAGGCCGCTAAGCAAGGCCAAGGGGACACCGCTAAAGTTTGAAAACTTCTATTTCTTCAGCATCTTGACTGCGACTTCCTTGAACAATACTACGTCGTCATCGCTGTGATTTTGCAGGCCGATGTAACCATCCTGTGGCCGCGGGCCACGTTCGGGCTCAAACTGAAATTTCTTTGGCGGTACAGGATCGCCCTCGGTGAAATCAGTGACCTTGACGCCGTTCAAAACCACGATCGTGTGCGGGCCGTCGAGAGTGATTTCCATGGTGTTCCACTCCGGGCCGGGCTTGCCGGAGCGCGCCAATGGTTTGGTAAACGAGTAGAGCATACCGGTGATGTGATACTCGTCTTCGCCATCGGCGATGTTGTCGATTTGCACTTCATAGCCATAATTTACCGGCATCCAGGCTTCTCGCGGCTCGATGGGAATGCGTATGAAGACTCCGGAATTGTCATTTTTGTGGTGCATTTGATAGACCACACGAATCACGCAGTCGCCCAGTTTTCCGCCCGTCCAATAGAGCAGGCCCATGCCGCCGTGCGTGCGGATGAGTCCATCTTCCACGGTCATTTCTCCGGGGCCAACGTGCTTCCATCCAATGAGATCCTTACCATCGAACAGTTGTTTCCACTCCCCGGATTGGGAACGCGACTCCGATCCCAAGACGGCGAGAGCTAGACATAACAACACGAGACGATTCAGCATGGGAAGCCTTTCGGGATGCCGGGAAACTATACACCATCTGCCAGAATGAGTGGCCTCGGCTAAGTCTTTTATTGTGAATGCGGTAGGAGCCTAGGCCGACGGTTTAGCTTCTGGCTCCTAGCCTCTAGCCACGTCGCTGCTGTGCTTTGGCTGGGAGCTAAAAGCTAGTAGCTTCTTTTGGTTACCTTTTGCCGGAGCAAAGTGCTGGAACGCAGCATCATAAGATATATAATCATGCTTGCTCCGCAGAAAGTAACTTTCACTCCGGGAATATAAATCCGATGTCCATGAAAATGAAGACGGCAATACTGGTTTCGTCCGCTGCTATTTTGGCATTTTCGCTGGTCGGTGGCATCAATGGGGTGCGCGCCTCCAGTGGGGATGGCGCCTACCGGCAGTTGCAGGTCTATAGCGAAGTGCTGTCGCGGGTGCGCAGCGAATATGTGGTCGAGCCCAATATCCCGGAAGTGACCGATGGGGCCTTGCACGGATTGCTCGAGTCGCTGGACGCCAACTCCAGCTATTTGTCGGCGGCGGAATACAAGGACTACAAAGCCCACAAGACGGAAGCCAAGGGCGACATTGGCGCGGTGGTCTCCAAGCGTTTTGGATACGCGTCGGTGGTGGCCGTGATTCCGGGCAGCCCTGCGGACAAAGCCGGATTGCAGGACACCGACATTTTGGAAGCGATTGAAGGCAAGAGCACGCGCGAGATTTCACTGGCGGAAGTCCACAATCTGCTGGCCGGACAGCCGGGATCGAACGTGACCCTGGCAGTGGTACGCGCCCGCCGCTCGGAGCCGCAGAAAATGATCATTACACGCGATCTGGTTGCCATCCCAGCGGTGACCGACAAGATTGTTGAAGAGGGTATAGGCGAAATTCACGTGGATGCGTTCTCCAAGGGCAAATCGGAAGAGATTGCAGCGAAGATCAAGGCGCTGCAAAAGTCGGGCGCGAAGAAACTGATTCTTGACCTGCGTAACTGCGCCGAGGGGGAAGAATCGGAAGGGATCGCGACCGCCAATCTGTTTCTAAATCACGGGACGATCACTTACTTGCAAGGTCAGAAGTATCCACGGGAAGCTTTCAATGCCGATCCGGCCAAGGCGATTACGGCGCTCCCGCTGGTGGTGCTGGTGAATAAGGGAACTGCCGGCCCGGCTGAGATTGTGGCGGCTGCGGTGCTGGAGAATGCTCGGGGCGATGTTGTCGGCGACAAAACTTTCGGCGACGGCTCGGTGCAGAAAGTGATGGAGCTGAAGGATGGGTCGGCGCTGATTTTGTCGGTCGCCAAATATTATTCACCTTCGGGCAAGGCCATCCAGGACAACGCCGTGACTCCGAACGTCATGGTTGCCGATGTTGACGAGGATGCGGCCGTTCCCGATGAAGACGAGAACACAATTCCCGCGGATGACGTCAAGAAACCAGCTCCGCTGGAAGATGAACAACTGGACAAGGCCATCGAGGTTTTGAAAAGCCATACCAGCTAGGCAGTCGTTGGCCGTGCGTGGTTGGCCCGGAAAATTTGAATCGCGCGTCTTCGGGCGCGCGATTTTTGTTTAACTGCGTACCTTCGATTCGGCTTGACCGCCAACCGTCGAAGAGGTCCAGAGAATAGCAGCGCAGGTCAGCCAGAGGGTCAAGCCACCCGCCACGCATCCGACGATACTGCGAACGTTTCCCCGGGGTATCAGAAGTGAACTGAGCGCTGCCGCCACCATAATGCCGCCCGTCCAGTAAAATTGCTTACTACGAAAGATTTTTCCCAGCGGGAGATAGTGGAGGCCAACGATCACACCCAGGGCCTGTGGCATCAAGTCAAAACGACTTGCCTGTGCCAGGACCGACGCTGCACCGCCAAGCAGCGCCCATTCCAATCCGACGTCGAACCAGTAGAACTTACGTACCGTCCGCCAATGGTCCAACTCGGCGACAGAAGAAGTGAGATTGCGCGTGGCTCGAACCCGAAGGACCGCCCAGGCGATCAATCCGACAGCCGGCGCGGTGACGATCGAGAATCGCAGCGGCGTCGGATTGCCTGAGAACACGACAGCCCAATACATCAAAGTAGAACCAAAGAAGGAGCGGACCAAAGCGCCGCGGGCGCGGACTTTCAACTGAAATGCGCTGATCGTTCGGACGTTAGACATGGCGCTGGTTGTCTGGCCCATACGTTCGTCCCCATTGTTCCTGCGAAAGAGTAGCACGGAAAATAATGGCCGGTCTGACGGGCCGTACCGGCATGTTGCCTGGATTCTGCTATTTATCAGACTTATTTCTAGAGGCCCTCCCTGCTATCCTGAACTTAATCTCTCATGGAATTCCTGGATCAAGAGCTTGCTCCGGCGGAAGTGGCCCGGCGGAAGCTGGTGGGCCGCGTCTTATTCGCGCTGCTGGTGCTGATTTCCAGCCTGGTGGGCGCCACGGCGGGGCTGCTGCTGGTGTACTCGACCAACCTGCCGCAGGTGGAGGAACTCGAGCATTACCGGCCCAGTTCGACCACCGAGCTTTACGACGATCAGGGAAGGACTATCGGTTCATTCGCGCTGCAACGGCGAGTGGTGGCCGCATACGAAGACTATCCTCAGGTCCTGCGCGATGCGTTGATTTCGATTGAAGACAAGGATTTCTACCGGCATTCCGGCATCAATGTGTGGCGGATTGCAGGGGCGGCGTACCGGGACATCGAGTCGGGCGGGAAAGTGCAGGGCGCGTCCACACTGACCATGCAACTGGCGCGCAATCTTTTTCTTTCCCCCGACCGCTCGTTTCACCGCAAAATTCAGGAAGCGCTGCTGGCCATCCAGATCGAACGCCACTTCACCAAGCCGCAGATTTTTACTCTTTACGCCAACCAGATTTACTTGGGGCACGGAGTGTATGGGTTCGAAGCGGCTTCGGAATTTTATTTCAGCAAGCCGGGGAAACAACTTTCCCTGGAAGAAGCAACGCTACTGGCGGGACTGCCCAAGTCTCCGTCCTACTATTCGCCGATCACGCATCCCGACCGCGCTCTCAAGCGGCGAAATCTGGTGATCAATTCCATGCTCGAAGATGGAAAAATTACCGCGCAGCAAGCCGAGGCGTCGAGAAATCAGCCTCTCGAATTGAACCTGGCGCAT
Source organism: Terriglobales bacterium (assembly GCA_963762965.1). Classification (GTDB taxonomy): domain Bacteria; phylum Acidobacteriota; class Terriglobia; order Terriglobales; family Acidobacteriaceae; genus DATBAX01. The sequence continues at coordinate 1,077,081 of CAVXME010000001.1, read as the reverse complement.
GATCCCAATTCGCTCGCGCCGTATTTTGTGGAGGAAATCCGGCGCTATCTGGAGGGCAAGTACGGCACCGACCAGGTGCACGAAGGCGGACTGCGCGTCTATACCTCGCTCAATATGGATTTGCAGCGCGCCGCAAACCAGGCCGTGCTCGATGGTTTAGCTGCCTACGAACGACGACATGGATGGAAGGGACATCTACAAAACATTTTGTCGGGGGATGTTTCGTTGACGACTTACGCGCATCCGGATTGGGACGACGATGCTGCGGTCAACGATTATGTTCATGCTCTGGTCATGGCAGTTTCGCCGGGGACAGCCTCGATCAAGTTCGGGCGGTACGTCGCGAACCTTGTACCGGCTGATGTGGCCTGGACCCAACACAAAATTCAGGATGCGGTGAAAACCGGCGACATCGTGTATGTGAAGATTCTTGCCCTCGGTCCGGGGGGCAAAGCCCGCGTGAGTCTGGAACAGGATTCCGGGGCGCAGGGTGCGTTGCTCGCGATCGACAATGCCAGCGGAGAAATCAAAGCCATGGTGGGGGGGCGGGACTTCAATGATTCAAAATTTGACCGCGCCACCCAGGCCCAGCGGCAGGTGGGATCGTCATTCAAGCCCTACGTGTACACCGCGGACATTGACCAGGGGGCGCGGCCGGACGATACAATTCTTGATGCGCCGACGACTTTCCAGACCGCTTCTGGTCCCTACACCCCGCATAATTACGAAGAGAACTTTGAAGGCACCATCACGCTGCGGCGGGCGCTGGCGCAATCGCGTAATATTCCGGCGCTTAAAATTGCCGATAGCCTGGGCATCAAGACGGTCATCGACTATGCGCATCGCTTTGGAGTCACTTCAACAATTCCGGCGTATCTTCCGGTTGCGGTCGGCGCGGCCGATCTCACCCTCTTCGAGCAAACTTCTGCATACAGCGTTTTTCCCAATGATGGAGTACGTATAACTCCGCGCTATATCACAAAAGTGACTGATTATGAAGGGCGCGTGCTGGAGGAAGATTATCCCGAGGTGAAAGACGTGATCAGCGCCCGTACCGCGCGCATCATGACTTCAATGTTGCGGGAAGTAGTCTTGCATGGAACGGGGATTGCGGCGGCCAGCATGAAGTATCCGTTGGCGGGAAAAACTGGCACCACCAATGATTTTACCGATGCCTGGTTTGTGGGATTCTCGCCCTCAACCACATGTGGCGTTTGGGTGGGCTATGATGAGAAGAAATCGCTAGGCGCCAAGGAAACCGGGGCCCGCGCAGCTTTGCCCATCTGGATGGATTTCATGAAAGTGGCGCTGGCCGGCAAAGATCCCGGCGACTTCCAGCCTCCACCGGAACTGCCGCCGAATCCGATCGCGCCCAGGATTGATACGCCCGACACCGCGCCGGGAGGGGATGAAACGCATTGACCGGCGGAAAATCGAAATGAAGGTGCTTTACAAAATTACGATGACGGTATTGATAGGTTTTGCATTCGCCTCGTTTGCCGTCGGCATCTCCATGTATTACTGGCCGGGAATTCCAGCGGCCGCCGATGCTAGTAAGGGACGTGTGTATGTTCTCAACAATCATGGCCGATACACATACATGAACCGGAAAGAGTATCTGCTGAATGAGTCGTTGTTTGGGATGTCGGTGGTTTGTTTTGCGGGCGCTTTCATCATTGATCGGTTTCTCGATCCCTTTGATCGTAAACTTCGTCCGCGGCCACTGGATCCAAAATTGCCGCCTTGGCGAAATGGTGCCTAAACCATGAAATCCTTCTTTCGGCTGTTGCTGCTTTCGCTGGTGCTGCTGATCGTGGCCCTCGTTTCTGCGCTCGCCGCCATGCGCCTGGCGATTCATAGCGGTGAGGTTGCTGTGCCTGATTTAGTGGGCAAGTCTCCCGCGGAAGCCAGAAAAATCGCTGAAGAACAAGGGCAGGAAGTGAACGTGGAGCGCCAATACTACAGCGCCAGCGTGCCTGAGGGCAGAATCGTGTCGCAGATGCCGCTCGCGGGGACCAAGGTGCGCCGGGGATGGGAAATCAGCGTGGCGGAAAGCCTGGGCCCGCAGCGGGTGGCAATTCCGAATGTGCTGGGTGAGAGCGACCGGGCGGCGGAAATCAATATACAGCGGCGCGGGCTCGACGTAAGCGCCGTGGCCCAGATTGCCATGCCAGGCACGCCGGCCGACCAGGTGATTGCGCAAAGCCCGCCGCCGGACGCGAGCGGCGTCTCCGCGCCAAAGATCAGTCTGTTGCTGGCCGAGATGCCGCTGCCCGCAGCTTTTGTGATGCCAAATTTTGTGGGACAACAGTGGGGCAGCGTGACGTCTGTTATCCAAAGCGCGGGATGGCGCACGGGAACGGTCACGGCTTCAGATAACACGTCTCCGGCCGGTGTGATTTCGCCAGCCAGCACGATTGTTGCGCAGGATCCGGTTGCGGGGCAAAGAGTGAATGCCGGGACGGCGGTTAATTTTGTGGTGAAATAACTTTGGCCGCGGATCTGCGCGGATCAAACTCGAAGTTTGTAGTCTAGACTTTTTCCAGAATGGCCGCGAAAAAGCCGTCACCGGGATGCACTCCAGGAATTGTTCTTAGATACGGCCCCAATGTAAGCGAGTCGAGATCTGGCCAGGCCAGATCGCCCTGAGCGTGCAGCCGTTCCAGTTCCAGGTGACAATCGACCACGTGCAACGACGGATCAACCGCCAGGGCTTTTTCCACCACGGCTGAGTTTTCTTCCGGCTCCAAAGAACATGTCGAATAAACCAGCCTGCCGCCGGGGGCCACGTACGTCATCGCAGATTGCAGAATTGCCAGTTGGCGGGACTGGAGATCCATAAGATCCTCTGGCCGGAGCCGCCATTTGATCTCGGGATTGCGGGCCAGCGTGCCGGTGCCGGAGCAGGGGACATCGACCAGGACGCTTTCGAAGAGCTTGTTGACGGGGAACTGACGCACATCGGCGGCGATCACTTGCACGTTTTTCTCAGGCACCAATTTTCGCAGGAGCCGCGCGCGGTGGGGATGCAACTCGGCGGCAATGATGATTGCATTTGGATTCTGGCTGGCGAGAATTCGAGTTTTTCCTCCTGGGGCGGCGCAGCAATCCAAAATCGCCGAAGCGTGACCCACCAGCAGGGCGGTCAGTTGCGATGCTTCGTCCTGAATGCTGACACGGCCTTCGCGGAAGGCGCTGGTCTGAGTGACGTCGCCAGATTGCACGCGCCGCGCGGATGCCAGCAATTGGCCGGGAGCGAGTGCGACATCTTCCTGCGCCAGTTCTTTTTCGATGGCAGGAGAAGCCAGCCGAATTGCAGTTTCTGGGATGCGCTGATTGTGTTCACAAATCTGTTGCGCGGCGTGTAGACCAAATTGTTGAGCCCAACGTTCCACCAGCCAAAGCGGGTGCGCAGACGATTCCGCCAATTCCGCGATGGTTCCGACGCGGATTGCTGGAATCGATTCTGACTTTCCTGCGGAAGCCTGGGAAAGCTTGCGCAGCACGGCATTGGCGAAGGGGACGGCGGAGCGTTTGCGCGACCGCTTTACCAATTCCACGCTCTCATGGACCGCCGCACGTTCGGGAATGCGATCAAGAAATGAAAGCTGATAAGCGGCGAGGCGCAGCGCGGTCAGCACTTCGGCGTCCAGTTTTTGGAGACGTTGAGATGAATGCTGAGCAATTTGCAGGTCCAACAACGACCGCCAGCGGAGAACGCCCATCACCAGTTCTGTCGCCAGGCCATGATCGGCAGCGGAAAGTTTTGTGTATTGCGAGGAGTGCAGAAGCTCGGAAGCATAGGCATCCTGCTGCTCGATGCGGAGCAGAATGTCGAACGCAGCTGCGCGGGCGGGAGATATAGCCATCGGTTATAGCTTCTGATTCAGCGTTGCCGCGAATTATCCAAGCGTCTCACCAAGCTTCTCACCATTCTTGGGATGGTAACCGTGGATGAAATCGCGTGCCGCCATGCGTTTTTTGCCTTCGAGTTGGACTTCGAGCAGCTCCAGTGCGGTGCCACCGCCGCATCCCACCAGCAGATGGTCGGCTGCGATGAACAGCTCACCCTCGGCGAGGGAGCGCGCAGAGGGATCCGCGTCCCAGACATGCAGGTTCTTGCCGCGAAAACTCGTGAATGCGCCGGGCCAGGGTTGGAACCCGCGCAGCCGGTTATGGATTTCATGGGCGGAGCGGCGGAAATCGATGCGGCCGTCTTCTTTTTTCAGGATCGGCGCCAGGCTGGCCATTGCGGAATCTTGCGGACGGGGGTGAATGCGGCCTGCCTGCAAACCTCGTAGTGTGTCGACGATAAGCTGCGCTCCGATCGCAGCCAGTCGGGGCGCGAGAGTCGCAGATGTGTCCGCGGGAGTGATCGGAATTTCCTGCTGCTGCAAAATGTCTCCGGTATCGAGGCCTGCATCAATGCGCATGGTGGTCACGCCGGTAACGGTCTCGCCCGAAGCAATCGCCCATTGGATGGGTGCGGCCCCGCGATACTTGGGCAGCAGGGACGCGTGCAAGTTAATGTTGCCCATCGGCGGAAGATCGACCATCCACTGCGGAAGAATGCGACCGTAGCCAACCACAATGATGGCGTCAGGCTGAATTTCGGAAAGTTGAGAATGAAACTGTTCGTTGATTTTTATTTTTTCCGGCTGTGTAATCGTTAGCCCCAATTCGAGAGCGCATTGTTTGACCGGAGAAAACGCGAGTTCCAGGCCGCGTCCGCGCGGCTTGTCGGGCTGGGTGACCACCAGGCGCACTGAGAATCCGGCTTCAACCAGCTTTTCCAACGTGGGGACGGCGAAGCGCGGCGTTCCGCAAAAAACGAGATTGAGGGATGCGCTCATGGAATCGTTGATCGACTTATGGCCGGAGATTGAATCAGGCGTTCCATGATTCAATGACATTCTCTCTACCACTCCCCCGCTTTAACCAGCTTGCGGATCTTGCGCTTCATCAGATCACGTTTTAGCGCGCTAAGGTGACTGATGTAGAGCTTCCCGTTCAGGTGATCGGTCTCATGCAGCAAGGCGCGGGCCAGCAGTTCTTCGCCGGTCTTCTCGAACCATTTCCCATTTTCATCCTGCGCCCGGACCGTGACTTTTTTCGCGCGCGTGACCGACTCCCGAAAATCAGGAATGCTCAGGCAGCCTTCGCTCTGGGCCAACTTGCCTTCCGTATGGATAATCTCCGGATTCGCCAGCACCAGCTTGGCGTCGGGATTTTCCTGGAAACTAACGTCGATGACCGCGAGCCGCTGGGAAATGCCGATCTGCGGCGCCGCCAAACCCACGCCGTGCGCCGCATACATTGATTCGAACATATCTTCCACGAGCTTTTTCAGTTCGGCGTCGAAAACCGTGACCGGGGCCGCGGGTTTTTCCAGGACTGGATTTCCAAACTTTACGATGGGGTAGATCATTCAGTAGTTCTTCAGTTGTTGGCAATAGCCTTCAAGATTGCGCAGCGTTTCCAGCATGGAATCTCCGCCAAATTTTTCCAGCGCGCAGCGGGCAATGGTGAGCGCGACCATGGCTTCCGCAGCCACGCCGGCCGCGGGAACCACACACACGTCCGAACGCTCGTAGGCGGCCTTTACTGGTTCGCGGCTGGCGAAATCCACCGACTGCAACGGACGCCGCAGCGTGGAAATCGGCTTCAGATAGCCACGCACGCGGATTTCTTCACCGTTGGAAACTCCGCCTTCAATACCGCCTGCATTGTTTCGGCTGCGGCTAAAGCTGGTGAAACTTTCTGAAGCAGAATAGCCGATCTCATCGTGCACGGCTGAACCGGGAGACGACGCTGCCGTGATTCCGGAACCAATTTCCACCGCTTTGACCGCCTGCAACGACATGACCGCGCCGGCGAGCATGGCATCGAGGCGTTCATCCCACTGGGCGTAAGTTCCGAGTCCCGGCGGGGCCTTGTGGACGACCACTTCGAAAACGCCGCCGACTGAATCTCCGGTGCGAAGGACCTTGTCGACTTCAGCTTTCATTTTCTGTTCAGCGTCCGCGTCGGCGCAGTTGAGCAAAACTTCCTGTTTGTCCCACAGGCCCCGAATCTTTTCCCAGGGAACTTCTTTTTCAATGGCCGTGCCACCCACAGCGATTACATGACTCAACACTTCTATGCCAAGATCCTGCAAGAAAAGCTTTGCCAGCGCGCCAATCGCCACCCGGGCCGCCGACTCGCGAGCCGAGGCGCGTTCCAGTACGTAGCGGGCTTCCGAGAAGTTGTATTTCAAGGCGCCCGCGAGATCGGCATGACCGGGCCGCGGAGAAGCCACACGCTTATGTTTGGCGGGATCCCCTTCCTCTACGGGCAGGGATTCCTGCCAATTTTTCCAGTCTTTGTTCTCCAACAACACGGAGATCGGCGATCCGATGGTTTTGCCGTGATGCACGCCGGACAAAATATGGGCCTTGTCGGTTTCGATCTTCATGCGTCCGCCGCGGCCGAAGCCTTGCTGGCGGCGCCACAGCTCACGATCCAAGAACGCCTGGTCTACTTTCAATCCGGCGGGCAGGCCGGAGAGAAAAGCCACCAGGGCTTCTCCGTGAGATTCTCCAGAAGTGAAATAACGCAGCATTTCTTTAGAATTGTATCTGATGACTCTGTAAAGACCGGTTCACCAGCCGGTTTCCTTCGATCCCAAACGGTACAATCATCCCGTGAGCGCTGCCCCAACCCCGGCTGTCACCAGTGCGCCCTCGCCGTCAAAGCCACAATTTACTCTGCGGCAAAGAATTCTGTTGCGGCTGATCACCTGGGCAGGAGTGTTGGCGATTCGGCTGATCGCCCCAACTTTGCGGTTCGCCATCTCATTTGAAGAGGGCGGCCCCGCCAGTCTGGAAACCCGGCCCATGGTGCTTTCCTTCTGGCACAACTGCGTGTTCCCCGCGATCTACATCTGGCGAAACCTGAACATCCGGGTCATGTCGAGCGACAGTTTTGACGGAGAATACACTGGCCGCATTATTCGCAAGTTCGGATTTGTGAAAGTGCGAGGTTCGAGCAGCAGGGGCGCGGTGCGCGCCTTGCTGAGCATGCGACGCGAGTTAGAGCAGGGCTGGCCAGTGGCTTTTACCATCGACGGCCCGAAGGGCCCACGGTATGTGGCGAAGCCTGGGCCAGTGTTACTGGCGCGGACTACGGGGGCCCCGATGGTGGCGTTTCATATTGCTCTGGAAAATGCCTGGATCCTCAAAACCTGGGATGGATGCATGATCCCCAAGCCCTTCTCGCGGGCGTTGCTGCGGGTGAGCCGGCAGATAACAGTTCCGCATGATGCCGACGATGCCCAGACGGAGCGCTCTCATGTAGAACTGCAATCGTCGCTTGACCGGGTGCGGGAATTCGCGGAGGCGAACGTGCAAAAAGTGGGAAGCGAAGAATATCCGATTCACAAAGGCTAGCCATCAGCACCGTTTCGCGTGCTTTCATATAAAATTTCAAGTGAGTCGACTCCAAGAGAAATGAGTCCCCATGTCTGCGACCATCCTTGACGGCAATAAGATCGCCAGTGAAATTCGTGCGGAAGTTGCCGCCGAAGTGAGAACTATGACGGCATCGGGAATTCGCCCGGGCCTGGCGGTGGTTTTGGTGGGCCATGATCCGGCATCAGAAATTTATGTACGGGGAAAAGTAAAGAGCTGCGAAGAAGTTGGCATCTACAGCGAGAAGTTGACGCCCCCAGACAAGGTCTCGACGGAAGAGCTGCTCGAACTGGTGGATGACCTGAACCGGCGCAATGAAATCGATGGCATCCTGGTGCAGCTCCCGCTGCCGCAGCAGATCGACTCCAAGAAAATTCTGATGGCGGTGAATCCAGCGAAGGATGTCGACGGTTTCCATCCGGTCAACGTAGGTTTCCTGTCCACACAGAGGCCGGGGCTGGTTCCATGCACGCCCGCCGGCGTCATGGAAATTCTTAAACGCAGTAAAATTCCGGTTACGGGGCAGGAAGCCGTGGTCGTGGGACGCAGCGATATCGTCGGTAAGCCCGTCGCCATGCTGCTGCTCAACGCCAACGCCACCGTGACGATTTGTCATTCGAAGACCCGCGATCTGCCCGACGTTTGCCGGCTCGCCGACATTCTGGTTGCGGCCATTGGCCGGCCTGGAATGATTACGCGTGACTTTGTAAGGCCGGGGGCAACGGTGATCGATGTGGGCATGAATAAGGTCACGGACCGGGTGGAATTCGAGCGGTTGTTTGCCGGGAATTCGAAGCGGGAAGAGACTTTTCGGGCCAAGGGCTCCACTTTAGTTGGGGACGTCCATCCTGAGGTGGCAGAGATCGCCGGAGCCATCACTCCGGTCCCCGGGGGCGTAGGCCCGCTGACCATTGCGATGTTGATGTCGAACACGGTGCGAGCCGCGAAGCTGCGGCGTGGAAAGAAATAGTCTTTTCACCACGGAGACACAGTGGGACGGAGAAAAACTTAACGGACTGAGGTCCTAAGACGTTGCTGAAAGTCGGGCTCACCGGGGGGATCGCGGCGGGAAAATCCAGCGTGGGCGAGATGTTTGTTGCCCTCGGCGCGCACCTCATTCAGGCCGATGCGATTGCTCATCAGCTCATGCAACCGGGGGAAGCGGTTTATCAGGAAGTGGTGCAGCGCTTTGGCGCAGGAATTCTGGACCCCGGCGGCCAGATCAACCGGGCGCGTCTGGCGGAAGCCGCTTTCGGGTCGCCACGAATCCAGGAGTTGAACCAGATCGTCCATCCCCCGGTGATCCGCAGACAGGAAGAATGGATGGAGGAAATGGGCCGCCACGATCCGCGCGCAATTGCCATCGTGGAAGCGGCGCTCGTGCTCGAAGCCGGACTGGTAGATCATTTTGACCGGATCATCGTGGTGACATGCCAGCCGGAGCAGCGCATTGAGCGCTGGGCCCATCGAATGCATATAGACACGGAAACGGCCCGCCGGGAAGTCGCCCGCCGCATGGCTGCCCAATTGCCGGACGAAGAAAAGATCAAAGTCGCCGACTACGTGATTGATAATTCCGGACCGTTGGACGTTACCAGAAAACAAGTTGAATCCATTTATCAAGAACTGAAGAGGCAGGCTTTAGGCGCTGGGCTTTAGGCGCTAGGCTGACCATTGGCTTCTAGGGTTGTTTCCGGCCCAGCGCCTAGAGCCCAAGGCCCAAAGCCCAGAGTAAGGCTGACATTGCGCCTCGAATCGGGGCCGCGTAGCATCTAATCCAGCACATGGCGACCACCACCACGGCACTCGACAGGCGTCCGCCCCGGCTGGTCTTGGGCGAGATTCTCAGCTTTGCCTACGATACTTTCTGTAGCAACAAAGTTCGTTTTGCCCTCACTGCACTGGGAATGGTGATCGGCACCGCCTCTCTGATCCTGGTCGTCACCATTGGGATGACCGGAAAACAGTATGTTCTGAACCTGATTCAGGGCATTGGTTCCAACCTGATATATGCGGAATATGAAGGCGGCGCGCAGCGCATCACCAGCACCGCACCCGATCCACTGACCGTGGATGACATGAAGGCCGCACAGGAGGAAGTCCCCGAAGTGGTAGCGGCCTCGCCGGTGGTGGCGCTGGCTGACCGTATTTCGGTTGGCGATGGCAAGGAGCGTGACATTAACATTCTCGGGGTTTATCCCGAGTACAGCGCGGTCCGCAATCTGGTGGTGGTTTCAGGTAGATTCTTTGACGCCCAGGACGAGCAGGCTCACAACAAAGTGGGTGTGATCACTTCGAAAATGGCCGAGGAAATCTACGGCTCGCCCGGAGAGGCCATCGGCAAAGTGGTGAAGCCAGGGGGGTTGCCCTTCACCATTATTGGGACTTTCAAGGAGCGGGTGAATACTTTTGGCGAGTCTGAAGTGACCACGAATACCATGGCGATCCCCTACACCGTGGCCCGCTATTTCACCGATACTCCCACGGTGAAGTTGATCTATTTTTCCGTGGCGGACTCTTCCATGGTCGTTCCTGCGACCGAACAGATCAAGCAGGTGATCCAGCGGCGTCACCGTGCCGAGTCGGTCTATAACATCACCAACCTCACCGAACTGGTGGCCGTGGCCGAGAAAGCGGCAAATGCTCTGACCCTCGTACTGCTGGCCGTGGCAGCGATCGTTCTGCTGGTGAGTGGCATTGGCATCATGAACATCATGCTGGCGACGGTGAGCGCTCGCATCCGGGAGATTGGCATTCGCAAGGCGTTAGGCGCGACCAATCGCGAAATCCGCTTTCAGTTCTTGTCGGAAGCCATACTGATTTCGGTTGGCGGTGGGCTGGTAGGCGTAATCATTGGCCTGGCCATTCCGTGGTCGGTACGGTTCCTGACCGAATACCGGCTTCCCGTGTCGGGATGGTCCGCCATCGTGGCAATTGTGGTGTCGTCACTGGTCGGGATTCTGTTCGGGACGGTGCCGGCCACGCGGGCGGCCAGGATGGATCCAGTGGAAAGCCTGCGGCACGAATAGATAGACGGATTGCTTGCACAGGCAGGTCAGTGAAATCTGGAATCCGCTATCCCAGAAATCATCAGGTCTCGCAACGTCACCCACAAAGCGGATCCAAAAACAAGACAGCCGGGCTGGTTGGCCCGGCCACTCAAGTTTCTAACTACCTTCGGGGAGCGACTCGGTTCAGAGGTCCCCGCAGATCTTTTTTATTTTTCCTGCGCAGGCAGACGCAGCAAGCTGCGTCTCTACAGGTCACCGTTACATGACCAGCGCCAGGTTCTCCAATTCATGCTGTAGCACGGGCAGCGCGCAGCCAGCCATTTCCACCCGTCCGACGGCATCCATGGCGGCCTCGGGGGATACCCCGTAGCCCCTGCCCATGAGGAATACCTGGACCAGTTCGGCTGCCTCGCGGAAATCGATCAGTCCGCCTTGCAGCAGATCGTTTCTTAACGCTGAAAGCTCCGTAGCTGAGAATCGCTCTTTCATATTGATGTTCATGGCCGTCATCACCTCCGACTCCGACCTTCTACCACTGATGCCTATTAGACTCACCGACTGCCTGCTACGTTGCATGCAATTTTATTGCCGCAACCGGGCCTACTTTCTAAGTACGTAGAAAAGCAGCCTTTGGTTTCTTTAAACCCCTTGTCATAGGGCAAGTTGCGGGTAAATCGATGCTTAAGTAACCGGAGGGGGAGTAACCCAAGGCATGAAGCAGATGTCCCTTAATTGACACGAAGTGTCGCTATGGGACACAAAGAGGCGCTGAGACGCAGGATGAGACCGGGTGAGAATTCTGGGCAGATCAGGTTGGTTCTGAGACGGCCTCGTCGAGCAGCAAAATGGGAATGTTGTCGCGAATGGGATAGGCCCGAAGACAGGCCCCGCACCTCAGACTCTGGCCGTCGGTCTTGAGGACGAGCGGCTTCTTGCAGGCCGGGCAAACCAGGATATCCAGCAGATCTTGAGGAATCATGGCAGGATTCTACGCCTCCGCCAGAAGGGATGAAACCCAGATCCATACCTTCGTGCGAAATCTTCATTATTTGTCATCCTGAGGTCGCAAAAATGCTCCCTCAGGATGACAGGGTTTGGCGACTACGAACTACTCATGCGCATTGACTTCCACATCCACCCTCGCGTAGATTTCAGCAACGTTTTGCTTTCGTTCTTTCACAACTTTTTTGGTTCGCGCGTCCTCATCACCGCGATGAAGATTGGGAAGCGGGTGAAAATCCCGCGCTGCCGCGCAACTGTAAGCGAGGAAATTTGCAACCGGTCACTGGAGGAAACTCTGGGAAGACCCGTTGCAGCCGCCGGACGCTGAGGCTTTACGTCCTTACTCGCAAGCCAGGAGACCGGCGCGAACCGCCAACACAACCCCTTTCGCGAGTTAAAGGAGGAGTGCATGCGGTTCCTTGGTGTTATTGCGAGTGTATTTTTTCTGCTGGCAGCGGTCTCCGCTTCCGAAGTCAAAGTAAAAGTAATTGATCCTCAATCTGCGGCCGTCTCCGGCGCGCAAGTGGAGCTGTCTCAGAAGGACAACCCCAAACCGGTAGCAGTGGGCACGTCCTCTGCCGAGGGAGTGGTGGTTTTTAAGAACGTTCCCTCGGATTCATCCCATCTCCGGGTGCTGGCGCCGGGATTTGCTCTTCAAACCACCGACCTGCCGTCCTCCCCATCGGGAACGATCACTGTGCAGCTCCACCTTGCCCCGGCGGCGGAGACCGTTGTAGTCACTGCCACGCGTACTCCAATAACCGGTGAAGAATCAGGCGCGAACGTGGAAACTCTCAGCTCCGCGCAATTGGAAGTTATGAATCCGGTTTCAGCCAACGATGCGTTGCGGTTCCTTCCCGGGGCGGTCGTCGCTGCGGCCGGGCAACGGGGCGGCCTGGCATCTTTATTTGTGCAGGGAGGATCGTCAACCTATAACAAAGTCATTGTGGATGGCGTCACCATCAACGAACCCGGCGGCACGCTTGATTTCGGCACTCTCCCGCTGGCCCAAACCGATCATCTGGAATTTCTGCGTGGAACCCAGAGCACGCTTTATGGTTCGGACGCCATGACCAGCGTGGTCCAGATCACCACCCGCACCGGCAGCACGGAAACTCCCGAGCTGCGTTTCGGCGCCGATGGGGGAAACCTCGGTACCGCCAATGGCTATGCGTCTTTATCCGGCGCGCGCGGAATCTTTGACTACAACCTGTTTGGCAACCAATTCAACACCAGGGGCCAGGGCCCAAATGACGATTATTCCAATTCTCTGGAAGGCGCGAACCTGGGTGTGGCTCTCAGTCAAAAAGCCTCTCTTCGTTTGCGGACGCGTGAAGACCACAGTATCGCGGGAGTGCAGGACGAGTGGAATTTCGGTGGTACGGCCTTCCTGTCGCCGGCGATTTACGAGCGGGCCCGGCAGGACAACACTCTGGCCAGCCTGGAGTTTACGGTTGCGCCCACATCGCAATGGCAGAACCATTTCACGCTATTTGAAGATCATCAGAGCCTGGTCAACGCCAATCCCTTGACCGATCCCGGCCGGGAAATCGGCGGCTTCGATATTGATACCCCCTACTACTCCATCGCCAAATACAACCGCAGCGGCTTCGAGTATCAGGGCACCTACACCGAGCAAAGCTGGGCCCAGACCACCTTTGGATACCGCTTCGAAGACGAAAATGGCGTGCTTGGCGAATTAACTTCTCTCAACTCCGGACTGCGGTTAAACGACGATGTCTACGTGCAGCAGCAATTCACCTTCAAACGCCTTTCCGCCATCGCAGGCGTTCGCTTTGTCCACAACGGCCTTTTCGGCAATACCGGCGTGCCTCGCATTGCGATGAGCTACCAGCTCTTAAGAGGCGGGCAGCGATTCTCCGGCACCCGGCTGCGCTTCTCTTATGGAACTGGAATTAAAGAGCCGCTCTTCTCGCAGTCCTATGCCGGCCCCCCGTACAGCATTCCGAATCTTGACCTCAAGCCTGAGAAGAACCGATCTTTCGAGGCAGGATTTCAGCAAAACTTGATCGAAAACCGATTCGTTCTGACCGGGACCTACTTCCATAACTCGTTTCACGATCAGATTGAATATGCCGAAGGACCGTCGTTCGTCGGGCAATACGAGAACATCAACAAGTCCCTGGCGCACGGCGCGGAAATCGAGCTGCAAGGCCGGATCTGGCGCAAACTTTTTCTGAACACCGCTTATACCTATACCTCATCGCAAATCCTGGATGCTCCGCTCTGCACTCCCGCCAATTTTTGTGACCCGACCGAACAGACGGGGCGCCCGTTCATCCTCATTCCCAAGCACTCTGCGACCACTTTACTCAGTTATCTCGGCCAGCGGTGGGGCGCAAATCTAGGGGGCAGCTTCGTAGGCCGGCGCGCAGACTCCGATTTTCTGGGATTAGGCGTTGACCACGTCGCCGGTTATGCCCGCGTGGATATGGGCGGGTGGTATGCCTTCAATTCCAGAGTCACTGCCTACATGAATCTCGAGAATGCCTTCGATAAATTCTATGAAGAAGTAACCGGCTATCCGGCGCTGGGAATCAACGTCCGGGCCGGTGTGCGCTTCAGAATCGGCGGAGAGTGAAACGGGGATAGTTCCTATCGCGAGCGGCCTGAAACCCGGGTACGAGCCGAAAATGATTGCGGAATTTCTCTCTCGGACACAGCGGTCGGCCCGTCATGATACGTGCCGTCTACATTTCCGTAAGGCACCGCCAGAGGCAGAGGAGCTGCTGACTTTAACCCTTGGTATTTGGTGCGAATGATCATCAGCTTTTCCAGTTCCTGACCCTGGAGCGGTTGCTGGCGCCCGAGCATGTGGGTGACCAGGGCGATCTCGGCAAAGTGCTCGACGGTTTCCATTTTCATGTAGGCCTGATGCAGGTCGGCGCCGTAGGTCACCACGCCGTGATTCGACATCAGAATGGCGTCGTATTGGGGCACGAGCGGTGCCAGTGCATCCGCGAGCTCCGGCGTCCCCGGCGTTCCGTATTTCGCCAGCGGAATGGACCCCAACCCGATCACCACTTCACAGACCAAAGGTTTATTGAGCGGAATGCCCGCGGCCGCAAACCCAGTGGCGGTCTTGGGATGGGCATGGACCACGCTCTGCACGTCCGGCCGCAATTTGTATATCAGCAGGTGCATGCCGATTTCGCTGGACACCGCGCGGCGTCCCGACAACCGGTTGCCTTCGAGATCCACGATCACCATGTCTGACGGCCGCATCATGCCTTTGCACATGGAGGTCGGCGTGGCCAGGATGCGGTGATCGTCCAGACGCACCGAAAGGTTGCCATCCATGGCGGCCACGTAGCCGCGATCATGCAGCATCTTGCCGAACAGCACAATTTCACGCCGGTATTGTCGTTCGCTGGGCATTCAATTTGGGAGCAGCTGGTATGGGGGCCCGAACCAGTGCGCGTATAGTACCGCAGCCCATGGGACGAAACAATCCATTTCCGCATTTATTCCACGATTTTCAAGTTCCTCCGGCGGCGGCCGCCAAAATCTATAATCAATCTCTGTGCTGGTCTCCGACTTTAATTTCCGCCTGCCCGACGAACTCATTGCCCAGGAGCCGCTTGCAGACCGGGCAGCGTCCCGGCTGCTACACCTGGAACGCGCCTCGGGAAGGCTGCTCGATGGCAGTTTCCGTGACTTTCCCGGATTGCTAAGGCCGAATGACCTGGTCATTTTCAATGACACGCGGGTCTTTCCCGCCAGGCTTTATGGGCGAAGATTGTCCAGAAACCCGGCGGCGGGGGAATCTCCCTCCGGCCAAATTGAGGTGCTACTGACCCGGCAGGTCTCTACCGACCCCAACGAATGGGATTGCCTGGTGCGGCCAGGACGAAAAATCGGCGTGGGAGAGCGGCTGTTCTTCGGTTCTGAAGAAAAAAGCGATACAAATGACCTCGAAGCCGAAGTGATTTCCCGAGGCAGCTTCGGAGAACGGCGCGTCCGTTTCCAGCCTGTGGCCGATTTCTTTGCTTCCGTCGAACGGCTCGGACATGTGCCGCTGCCGCCCTACATCGATCGCCAAGATCGTCCTGCCGACAAAGAACGATATCAAACCGTCTATGCTCGCGATCCCGGCTCGGTTGCAGCGCCAACGGCTGGTCTGCACTTCACGCCAGAGATTCTGGCCGACATCGACAACCGCGGAATCGAAACCGCCAACATCACTCTGCACGTTGGGTTGGGAACATTTCAGCCAGTGCGCGTCGATGAAGTTGAAAAACACAAGCTGCACCGCGAGTCATACAACATCTCACTTCAATCCGCCGAAGCCATCAACCGTGCTCTGGATGCTGGCCGCCGGGTAATTGCGATCGGAACCACCACAGTGCGGACCCTCGAGTATGCCGCCCGGCAGCCCGGCACGGGCCGAGTGCAGGCCGGAAGCGGCGAAGCGGATATTTTTATTTATCCCGGCTATCAGTTTGGCGTAGTCGGCGGCCTGCTCACGAACTTTCACCTGCCGCAATCGACATTGCTCATGCTGGTCTGTGCTTTCGCAGGGAAGGAACCCGTACTCGCGGCCTACCAACACGCGGTTGAACAACGATACAGGTTCTATTCCTATGGCGATTGCATGTTCATCGAATAACCGTAACGATTTACAAACCGCCGCAAGCGATATACTTAGGTTAGGTGAAACATGGGCACTGAAACGGCGGTCAAGCAGGTTTCCATTCAGGATTTCGTCGCGGAACTGCGGAAATTTCCTGAGCCAGCTTTTAGCCCTACCGAACCTGTCCTCGGCTTCCTGCAACACACCCTGGTCAATCCGGAGACGCTCGCACCCTACTTGAACTGGGACCTCCAGCACTACACTCGCAATCTTATCGACAAGACGCCTCTTTATGAACTGGTCGCAATTTGCTGGGAGGTCGGCCAGTCGAGTTCAGTACACAACCATCGCGACCAGAACTGCTGGATGGCTGTCCCCGTCGGCCGCTTGCAGGTCGAGAACTTCCAGGTAATCTCGCAAAAGCTCGATGAAGGCATCTCCCAATTGAAAACCGCAGACACGGTGGAAATGAACCCCAGCCATCCCTGCGCGGTTGATCCGCTGGAGCCGGTGCACCGCGTGGTCAATCCCCGCGAGTTTAACCAGCGCGCAGTGAGCTTGCACGTGTATTCGCGTCCGTTCGATACCTGCGTCGTGTATTCGCCGGAACGCGGCACCTGCGGCGAGATCAAACTGCACTACACCACCGAGTACGGAAAACCGGGCAAATAGCTGTGGAAGAATTTTTGGCACGTGGCTACGACAGACAAATTAGCCAGGCGGAGGACAATCATAATGATGAGAATGCTTCCGTGGTTGCTGGTTGCCGGTCTGCTGTGGTCTCTCGGCGGTTGTTCAAAAAGCCAGCCCGCACCAGAGACGCAGGATCAAGGAGCTTCGGTCGATCACATTGTCGTTTCCAAAACCCAACCATCCACCAATTTCCTGAACAAAACTTTTCCCGTCGCCACCTACGAAGAATTTGCCTTTCCCGTGCCCGCCCACACGATTCGGCCTATGCTGCACGGTAGTTTCGTGTCGTTCGCCAAAAATAAGAATGGCGACTTGCTCAGCAACCAGAGCGCTGACATCGATCTCCTGGTATTGAATGACGAGGAATTCGACGATTTCTCCCACAGCCGGCAAGGGACAGCCACCTATACCGTGGACCCTTCACACAGTCAGACGGTTACTTATGCCGTCCCATCCACGGTGGATCAGCCCCAGACCTATCATCTCGTCTTTCGCAACTCTCCCGGCGGCGCGCACAGCAAACTGGTGAAGGCGGACTTTACCATCAGTCTGGAGTAGCGAATTATGGCGCTTTTCTGGTCAATTCTTATCCTATCGATTCTGGTCACGAACTCCGCCAGTATCGTAATGAAACTCCAGGTCAATGAGAAACTCCCACCCGAAGAACGGTTCTCTTGGTGGAACCGAGATTTTTGGAAGGTCGCCAGAAAATATCAGGAATTCTATCCCGATAGCTACTTGCCCTTGATCGACAAATGCAGCTTCTGGCTCTGCGTGGCATTGGCGGCAGTCTTCATAGTCTGGTCCCTGTCGCAACCAAATTAGCTGCCTGCCGAAGGCATCCCGCTTTCTTGGTGTCTGCGGCTGATAAACTTGCCTGTTGCCTGCCCGAAGACAAACCTCGATTGCCGCTGCTGAAGACGCCACATCCTCAGGTTCGCAGAAAACTGCGTCGAAGGCCCCCGCTCGTCCCCCCAAAGGCGCGGACTCCAAAGGCCAAATCTTCCTCATCGACGCCATGTCGTTCATCTTCCGTGCCTACCACGCCATGGCGCGCCAGCGCGGGATGTCCACCAAGACCGGCCTGCCGACGGCTGCGACCTACGTTTTCGTCAATATGCTCCGCAAGTTGCGAGACGATTTCTCGCCTGAGTATCTGGCCGCAGTCTTTGACGTGGCCGCGCCCACTTTCCGCGATCAGCAGGCGGAAGCCATCACCAGCGTGCGCCGCTTTGATCTGAAAACCCAAACCTTCCAGGAAGCCGAATACCACGGATACAAAGCCAACCGCACGGAGATGCCGGCTGACCTGGTGCAGCAGATTCCCTATATCCGGCGGGCGCTGGAGGCTTACCGCATTCCTATCCTCGAGCTCGCCGGCTACGAGGCCGACGATGTGATAGGCACCTTGGCCACCCAAGCCGCCGCGCAATCCTACGGCGTTTATGTGGTTTCCAGCGACAAAGACATGTTGCAGTTGGTCAACGACCGCGTGCTGGTGCTGAATCCGCCCAAAGACAACCTGATCTGTGACGCCTCGAAAGTAGAGGAAATCCTCGGCGTGCCGCCCAGTCGCGTAATCGATGTCATGGCCCTGCGTGGCGACAGCGTTGACAACATTCCCGGTGCGCCTGGAATCGGCGATAAAGGCTCCGTCGACCTCATCCTGCGTTTCGGATCGGTCGAAGCCGCCCTCGACCGCGCCGCAGAGGTCGAAAAGAAAACCTACCGCGAGTCTCTGCAAAATAACCGCGAAAACATTCTGCTCAGCAAGCAACTGGTGACCATCGACTGCAACGTCCCCGTCGCTCTCGATGTTGCTTCCATGAAAATGGGAACGCCCGACGTCGAAGCTCTGCGCGCGCTCTTCACCGAACTCGAATTTACTTCCCTGCTGAAGGAGCTGTTACCGGTAATCGAAGTAACCGAATCGCATTATTCCGAAGCAACGTCTGCCGCGGACGTGGAAGCGGTGTTGCAAGCGATCCCCAAAGGTGGTGCACTCGCTATTGCGGTCGACGCCGAAGCCGAGGTTCCCCTCGAAAACGAAGCAGAGATCGGCGAAGCCGAGCCTGAAAACGCCATGCTGGCTTTCACCGCAGAGGCAACGCCCGCCCAACCGGCACGGATGATTGCGATCTCCGCCGCCCCGGGCACCGCTGTCGGAATTTCTCTTGATTCCCTCGCAGCCTCGCGGCTCGAGGCGGCGCTTGCTGACTCAGATCTCCCCAAAGCCATCCACGACTATAAGTCTGCGATTCATGCTCTCGCGCCGCAATCTACGGAGCTGCGAAACGTGCAGCACGATTCGATGCTCTATTCTTACCTGCTCGATCCGACTGCATCGTCGCACAGGCTGGCCGATGTGGCATTTCGCCGATTGAATTTAAAGTTAAATGGAAGCCTGCCGGAAGCCGCGGACATGGCGGGACGTCTTGCAATCACACTCCGCCACGGAGTTGAGCAATCACCAGGACTGTTGAAGTTGTACGAAGAAATCGATCTCCCATTGGTTCCGGTCCTGGCTCGCATGGAACAAGCAGGAGTGAAAATCGACCGGCATGTACTGGCAGCTATGTCATCGCGCCTCACCGGCGAAATCTCCGCCAAAGCCAAACAGATTTACGACCTCACCGGATTCGAATTCAATATCAACTCGCCGAAGCAACTAGGGGACGCGCTCTTCAACAAACTGAACCTACCCATCCCCGTGAAATACGGCAAGGGCAAAAAGATTTCGACTGCCGTCGATGTGCTCGAGGGCCTGGCCTCGGTGCACGAAGTCCCGCGCATGGTTTTGGATTACCGCCAACTGTCGAAACTCAAATCGACTTACGTCGATGCGCTCCCAGCACTGCTAAGCCCGTCCAGCGGACGCTTGCACACTACTTTCGGCCAGACCGGAACCGCAACCGGGCGGCTCTCTTCAGCCAACCCGAATCTGCAAAACATTCCTATCCGTACCGAACTCGGACGCGAGATTCGCGCCGCCTTCACTGCCGAACCCGGCCACGTGCTGCTTGCGGCGGATTACTCGCAAATCGAACTACGCCTGCTAGCCCATTTCTCAAAAGATCCGCTGCTGGTCGAAGCTTACCGCCGCGGCGACGACATCCACACCCTCACCGCCTCGCAAGTTTTCGGCGTGCCCCCGCTGATGGTTACCGCCGATCACCGTCGCCAGGCCAAGGTCGTAAACTTCGGCATCGTGTACGGATTGTCCGCGTTCGGCCTCTCGCAGCAACTCGGGATCGATCCCGGCGACGCCAAACAATTCATCAACGCCTATTTTGAAAAATACAAAGGAGTGCGTGCTTTCATCGATCGCACTCTCGATGAAGCCCGGCGCGATCAAAGCGTGCAAACCCTCTTCGGACGCGTCCGCCCCATCCCCGACATCAACAGCAAGAACGTCAACCTGCGCGGCTTTGCCGAACGCACCGCCGTCAACACCCCGCTCCAGGGCACAGCCGCCGACCTGATCAAAATCGCCATGATCCGCATTGACGCTGCTCTGAGCGAACGAGGCCTGAAATCAAGAATGACTCTACAAGTTCACGATGAGTTGGTCTTCGAAGTCCCCGAAGCCGAAATCGAAATCATGCGAACGCTGGTGCGCGATCAAATGGAAAGAGTTCATCCCCTGACCGTGCCGTTATTAGTTGAAATAGGAGTCGGTCCAAATTGGCGGGATCTGGAATAATTTTGAAATAGCTTCACAGCCCCAGCAATCTTGTCATCCTGAGCGCAGAATCATCGTCCGCATCGCGGACGATGATTCGGAGTCGAAGGACCCCTACGTTCTTAGTGCATTTATTCTTGGGAGCTTTGCTTTTGGGTGGCGCAGCGCTTAAGCGCTGCGGTAAAAGGGTCTTGCTTGTGTACGGGCTTCAGCCCCTGAGGTCACTCGGACGAATTCCGCTCCGCCGCTTCCCGCATCAACCGCCGCTCCCGCACATTCGCGATTCTTCTCGCCCGCAGGAGTTTTCTCAGAAACACGGAATAGAGAAACCATCCCAGGGTGCCAAAAACCACAAACAATAAAATTAAATCCCAAAACGCCGCGAGATTGCCTAAGAACGCCACACTCTACGTTCCCAGCGCCGTCTGAATCGCCCCCGCAATGTTTCCCGCCAGCGCCCGCATCTTTTCCACTGTCTCTGCTTCGATCATCACCCGAGCCAGAGCTTCCGTCCCCGAATAACGCACCACCACGCGCCCATTTCCATCGAGTTCCCGTTCCGCAGCTTCAATGGCACTCTGAATTTGTGGAATCTGCGCGAACGGAACTTTCTCGCGCACGCGGACATTGTGAATGGTCTGCGGGAAAACTTTCAGATCGGAGATCAAATCATCCAGCGCCCGCCCGGTGCGTGCCATGATTTCCATCACCCGCAGGGCCGTCAGCAAACCATCCCCGGTTGTGGCCTCGCCATCGCGAAAAATAATATGCCCGGATTGTTCTCCGCCCAGAATCGCGCCGCTCTTCAGCATCTCTTCGAGCACATACTTGTCGCCCACATTGGCACGCAGCATTTCAATCCCTGAATTTCGCAGTGCAATTTCGAGCCCCATGTTCGACATCGTGGTCGCCACAATCTTCGAGCCGGGAAGTGTGCCTCGTGAGTGCAGGTCTCGTGCCGCTAGCAAAAGTACGGCGTCACCATTGATCACGCGTCCATTGGCATCGCTAAATAGCGCCCGATCGGCATCGCCGTCGAACGTAACTCCCAAATCGAACTGGCCCTTCTTCTCTGTGATCGCCTTTGCAACCGTTTCCGGATGCAAAGCTCCGCAATTCGCATTGATGTTTTTCCCATCTGGAGCTGCATTGAGGAATGTCGCTTGAATCCCGCAGGCGCGAAATAACTCGGGAGCTTCCGCCGTAGCCGCGCCATTGGCGCAATCCACCAGAACGCGCAGCCGGCTCAAGTCGGCCTTCACGTTCGTCTGTAACCACTCGATGTAAGCGTGTCGAAGGCTTGCCTCCCCCGGCAACGACGGCGGCAGTTTCACGCCAGGTTCAGGATGCGCCTGCGGATTTTGCAACAATGCAAAAATCTCCTGCTCGATCGCCAGTTCCTCGGCATCCGGCAACTTGTAGCCAGTGCCAGAAAAAACCTTGATGCCGTTGTCCTCCCACGGATTATGTGACGCCGAAATCACGACGCCCGCCGCGTGTTTGCGTGATCGTGCCAGATAAGCAACCCCCGGCGTCGTGATCACACCGGCGCTGTGCACCTCGCATCCAGTGGAGACGAGGCCGAGGGTGATTCTGTCCGCGATCCATCCACTGGATTCGCGCGTGTCCTGTCCAATCACCACGCTGGCCTTGGGATTATTTCGAATCAAATCATGGCCAAGCGCGCGGCCAATCAGGTAAGTGCTTTCCTGGGTCAGGGGAAATTCCCCGGCCACGCCGCGAATTCCATCGGTTCCAAAAAGTTGTCTGGTCTGGGATGCCATACGGATATGCACGCTCAAGGCGCGCTGGTCGCGGCCGGAGCCTTTTCCATAATAACCGTTACCCGCACGGGATCGGGATTGGCAACCTGGATCAGGGGGTCGGAAACATAAGCATGCCGGGCAAACCACATGCGATCGGTGACGCCGCTCACATCGACTGGGTCGGTGGTGGCAGACTCAACCGCGGCCACTCTTTTCTGCGGCCCGCTGATGGTAATTCGCGAAGGATCGACATCGATGTGCCCAACCCGGTATCCGGGAGCAATGCCCACCACGCGCGGCTCAATGGGTACCTGCCGCGTCTCACGTACATCGAACGCCACATGGAATTGGCTGGGGATCACTTGTTCCACTTCAATCCCGCTCGGCTTATGGACCTGCGCCGGGATCAAATCAAAAGTGCGCTCGCCGGCCTTGACCGTGCCCAGATCAAGACTGTAATAAACATCGGAAGATTGCAACCTGCGCACCAGGCGCTGCGGTCCGCTCAGGCGGATTTGGATCCGCGGGATGATTTCCGAACTGATCTCGAGATTTTGCGGCATATTGCTGAATTCAATCGGAACTTCCACCGC
This sequence comes from Terriglobales bacterium, assembly GCA_963762965.1. Taxonomy (GTDB): domain Bacteria; phylum Acidobacteriota; class Terriglobia; order Terriglobales; family Acidobacteriaceae; genus DATBAX01. Next base: position 1,054,292 of record CAVXME010000001.1, on the reverse strand, counting down.
CACTTCCGCCACCGGATCACGCGCGACCACCAGCCACAAGCTAATCGCCAGCGCGAGCGAGAGTAGCTTCAATCCGAAATTATTCCAAACCGCTCGGCGAAAGAAATCACTCATGGCTGTCCGCTTCCGAGCGGGAATCAGCTGTGCGGCTCATCGCAGTTCGTGAATTATCCAGGCTTGAGTCTTCCCGGTTTTCAGCTCCACTATGGATGACCGTCGGCAAAGTTGATGGAGGCACATAGCGTCGCAGCAATCCTCCCAAACGTTCGCGCAATTGCTCAACCGTGAGATCGCGTTCGATGTGTCCCGCAATCGCCAGACTGATCTGCCCGGTTTCCTCAGACACGATTACCGCAATCGCGTCAGTTTCTTCAGTCACGCCGATGCCTGCGCGATGCCGCGTTCCCAGCTGCGTGGATAAAACTGGATTCATCGAAAGCGGCAGGAAACATGCCGCGGCCGCAACCCGGTCTTTCTGCACAATCACGGCGCCATCATGTAACGGAGCGCTGGGCCGGAAGATTGTTGCGAGCAGATCGTAAGAGAGATGCGCATCCAGCGGCACTCCACTCTCAATGTAAGTTCGCAACCCGATCTCGCGCTCAATCACGATCAGCGCCCCCGTCTGGTTCTGCGAAAACAAGTTCGCGGCCAGAACGATGTCATCGTAGGCATCGGCTTCTGAACTCTGGGTCCGGCTGAACGCAACCCGGCGGCCCAGCCGCGCCAGCGCCTGCCGGATTTCCGGAGCAAACACCACAATGATGGCGAACGCCGCATAAGGCAACAGCCGGTTAATCAACCAGTTGAGTGTGGTCAACTCCCCAACGCGGGAGAAATAAAAAGCCAGCACCACCGCCGCTACACCCACCAGCATGAGCGCAGCCCGCGTGCCCTTGATGAGCGTCAGCAGCTCGTAAATGATGATCGCAACCAGCAGAATGTCGGCGACCGAAATCACCGACAAGTGCGGCCACGGCGCTGAGAAGTGCATCACTCACGGCCCCTTTCGCAGGATGGTCGAAGGTTACCCCATTGTAATCTAAGATTTACCACGGTTGGAAAGTTGAATGGCAGTTTGCAGATCACAAACTGCCCCGTAACCCATGTCATCCTGAGCGCAGTGAGACGTTGACGAAGTGAACGTCTCATGGAGTCGAAGGACCCCTGCATTCTGCACTCTGCATCACTCCGCGCTTTTGATCGTCGCCGTAAACGTCCCTCGCGCAAGTGTCGCAGAGATTTCATCCCCTGCGCCCAACTGCGCCGCATCCTTCACCAGCTTCCCGGTTGCGTCAAACACCAGCGCATACCCACGCTCAAGGATCGCCAGCGGAGAAAGCGCTTCCAATTGACTGGACAGCCGATCAAGATTGGATCTCCGCTGCAACAGAATAGTACGCATGGCGGCAGCCATCGCAGCCATGTGCCCATCGAGTTCTTTGCCAATGGCTGCCAGCATGCGCCGGGCATCGTAATGCCGCACCGCCGCTGCCAGAGTTTCAAACCGCTGTCGTTGAGTTTTGAAAATGTCCCGCTGCGAATGCGCCAGCCGGTTGACCACGTCGTCCAGCCGCTGCTGACGGCGGCGAATAAAATCCATCATCCGCGGGAACGCCCCATGCTGTGCCAGCTCCGTCAGATTCTGACGCGCAATGAGCAGGTGATACCGCATCGCCTTTTCGATCCTGTGATGCAGGCCTTCGAGCTGTTCCTCGACTTCCTGCCGCGACCGGATCACCAGCTCGGCAGCAGCCGAAGGCGTGGGAGCACGCAAGTCGGCGACAAAATCAATAATCGTGAAGTCAGTTTCGTGCCCCACCGCTGAGATCACCGGAATCTGCGATGCAAAAACCGCCCGCGCCAGTCCCTCGTGATTGAACGCTGCGAGGTCCTCCGCCGACCCGCCGCCACGCGCCACAATGATCACGTCGACGTTTTTTGCCTTGTTGAAATAAACAATTCCGGCGCTCACTTCGAGGGGAGCGCTTTCACCCTGCACGATAGCCGGGAAAATCAAAACATTGGCCGTGTGATGCCGCCGCCGCAGAATATTGAGAATGTCGCGCAGCGCCGCGGCCTGCGGAGAAGTCACAATGCCAATGCGCACCGGCAGAGCTGGAATGGGTTTCTTGCTGGCGGAATCGAATAAGCCTTCCGCTTCCAGCTTGGCTTTCAGTTGCTCGAAGGCAATTTGCAGCGCGCCCGCACCCTTGGGCTCAATGTACTCGGCGGAAATCTGTAGCTGGCCGCGCTCTTCATAAATCGTGACACGCCCGCGCACCACCACCTGCATCCCATTCTCGGGACGAAACCTCAGCAGCCGTGCCTGCGAACGAAACATCACGGCACTGAGCTGCGCATTCGCATCTTTCAAAGTGAAATAAAGATGCCCGGAATCCTGCGCCCGAAAATTCGAGATCTCGCCTTCCACCCAGGCGTCTCCATACTCGCGTTCGATGTGCGTCCGCACCGCCGCCACCAGATCGCGCACCTTCCAAACCCGCCGCTCCGGAGGCTTGAAGCTGAACCCAAGTTGGTCAGTAGAAGACATTGTAGGAAGTTTACCGCAAGAAGCAGTTAGCACTCAGCACTCGGCATTCAGCCCCGAGTGCGACTCTGTTAGGGCCGAATGCTGAATGCTAATGCTTCCATCGTCCAATCAAATAAAGCACCACAGACAACACGACGCTCACCAGGATCGAGGTCGCCAGCGGAAAATATAACGCAGTGTTCTTGCCACGATAAACGATGTCTCCGGGCAGACGCCCCAGCGGAAGATTGGTGCGACCCAGCAGCATGAGCGCCCCTCCAATGATCAATAAGATCAGGCCGAGGAATGCCAGCATTTTGCCAAAGTCGGTCATCGCAGCCTTAACTAGAAGGAGTTTAAATCAGACGCACGCATGGGCAAAACGGCGTTGGGTGAGATGGCACTGCTGGCTTTTTCGCAGGAAGGGCGCCTGCGCCACATTCATTCCAGAAACATGAAAGCCCCGGTCATCAGCCGGGGCCTGAAACTTGGTGCTGAACGCAGTCCGCCAAACACTTCAATCATAGTTCGGCCGTAAACTTTGTCAAGCTGCTTCTTGTAAGTCGAGTGACCCAAGAGGAGGGCAAGGGAGTCGAACCCTAGTGGCTGATGAAGCCACTCGACAGTTTGACGGACTGTGTCCAGTACCCACTGGCAATACCCTCCTAGACACCTGTTCGCTCAGATGATTCTATGGTTGCGGTGAGTTGGGGCCCGCGGCGAAGCAAAAATAAATCGGGACTTCGTTCCGATTTGGGGGACGCACGAAGGGGAGTGCCCTCGCCGAGCTAACCGTTCCCTTAGAGCCCTTGCTTTTGAGTAAGGCGCTTTTGGGTGGAGCATTGCTTCCCAGCGCTGCGTTAAAGTCTTTGCTTTTGATAACGCGTCCTCATTTTTACAAGTAAGCCAAAAATATGTTGACTTACTTTAGTACTCATGGCACACTTATTACATTATGTGCTCCTCGGAGGTGCGAGTTGGATTTTTCTACGGTCACTAGCAAGGGACAGTTGGTAATCCCATCGGCCCTGAGGCGAAGATTCGGGATAAAAGAAGGAACACAAGTGGCCTTTGTTGTAGATGGGGATCGGCTGTTTCTTCAACCGCTTACGCCAGGCTTTGTTCGAAGCTTGAGAGGCATGCTCAAAGGAGAGTCTTCAGCGCATCGTACCCGTAGCGAAGAACGCAAACGAGAGGGTGAGTCTTGAAAAGAATCGTGCTCGATGCGAGCGTTTTGTCCGTGTTTTTCGAAGATAAGGATGGTGCCGATAGAGTCGAGGATTTGATTAGCCAGAGTTTGATTGGTAGACGCGAGCTGTTGATGGCTGCTGCCAGTCTTGGCGAATTCGGACGTGAAGTTTGGAGTGCCAGAGGCGCTGATGCCGTACGGCAAGTGTTGCTCAAGATTGCTCAACTCCCGATTAAGCTTGTGGACGTTGATAAGGATCTCAGCTTGTCTGCCGCAGAGCTATCGGCACGATTTAACGTTCCTTACTTGGACTCCATTGCTGCGGCGCTCGCGAAGAGTCGCAAAGCGACGCTCCTGACGAGTTCCGGAAAGCTAGCCATTCTCGACCCAGAAATTCGAGTGGCGTTGATCACCGATGAACACACAACATTTTGATCCCGCGATTTATTCGAAAATTGGATATGACGAACTGCTGGTGTACTCCGCTCACTTGCTGACTCTGCAGGGAAGAGAAATCACCTTCGAGAATTTGGTGGCGAGTTGTTTCGTGACCTTCCCAGAGCGTTTTGGTCTTCGTGGGTACCCACAATGGCCTGATGCTTCGGTAGTCAATAAGAGCTGGCTGCGCTGCCGAACCGACAAAGGCTATCTCGTGGGAACCGTAAAGGACAGTTTCAGATTGACTTCCAAAGGGCTAGAGACTGTTGCCCGCATCGAGCACACTCTCACGGGTCGAATCAAGGTGGCCAGTCGGAAACGAAGACCGCTGACGGAAACCAAAACCCGCGAAGGGCGGTTCCTGCGTGAAGTGGAGAAGTCGCTTTCGTTTCGCCAGTTTCAAAGCGAGGGGAGACTCTCTGGCATGTCGGATTTCGACATTTGCGACATGCTGCTGTGCACTCTTGAAAGCTCGGCAGCAACGCGCAAAAAGAACCTCGAGTTCTTCAGGGAGGCGGCAGGGGTCTATGGTCGGGATGACATACTGCGGTTCTTGAATGAGGTCGAAACAAGTTTCCCAAACCTGTTCGCTGCGAAGGAAGTGGCAGGGATGATGTCGAGTGCGCCAAGGAGGTAGATGATGCTAGAAATCAATCGAAAGCTTGAATATGCGGATCGTACTGCGCTCCAGCAGGCCGATCAGACGATCAAAAGAAATGTCGTTCGAGCTCTGATCGAGCTGATTACGAACGTCGATGATAGCTACCGAAGCATCGAACAGCGAGATAAGGTTGCGGTCGACGGCCTAATCAGGGTATCTGTCCAAAGACGTCATAAGAATGCTGGATTGAAAGTCGCTGATCGGGCGGAAGGCATTTCACCCGAGCGCCTCGACCTGTGTGTCGGTACGTTTGGTGAGTTTACTAGCGGAGTAAAGGAGGGCCTCGCCGTACGAGGGTATTTCGGGCGCGGATTGAAGGAAGCGATGCTCGGACTTGGCAAAGGGGCTGTGTATTCCATTTGGGACAACAAATTTAGTAAGTGCTCTATTGAAATTGAGGGCGGGGTTCCCAGGTACAAGAGGGAAAAACCGATCCGTGCTTCGCAAGCGATCAGATCTCAGTTCGGCATTCCGGTCGGCAACGGAAGCATTGTCGACATCACGATTACTCGGCCAGATATCCGAATTCCACAGATACAGGGTCTCCGTACCGCGTTGGAGCGCAACTACTCTTTGCGTGACATACTTTCAAATCCGCAACGCCGAGTTGTTCTCGTCGAGGTCGATCAGAGGGACCGCGAACGCAACGAATATGCATTGCAGTACAAATATCCGACCGCTGAGAGTCTGCTGCAGACCACGGGCAGTGTACCCGGGTTTACCGGTGCCGCGTTTGATATTGAGGTGTTCCGGTCATCAGAACCACTTGAAAGTCCAGCAGCCGACAAGGAGTCAGCCGATGGCGGATTCTTAATCAAGAGCCCACGCGCCGTACTCGATCTCAGCCTTTTCAAGTACGAATACGACAGCGCCGCCGAACATCTCTTTGGTCGAGTTGCCTGCCCTTATCTCGATACTCTCCTTGAGGCGGGCGAGACGATCGTCAAGGCTGACCGTACCGGGATTGACTGGTCGCATGATTTTGCCAAGGCCTTGAAGAAGGCGGTTGAAGCCATACTTGAGCCAATGGTGGAGAAGGAGCGGCAGCGTGCCAAGCAGTCTCAGCAGGCTGCCGTCAGCCGTGAACTGCGTAGTAAGATCAGCGGCGCACTACAACAACTCAACAAGATCGCTCAACTGGAGTTGGGCGCCGTCGGGACGGAGACTGAAGACGATGAAACTCCATACGTTCCGGAGGGTGGATTCGGTTTTGTTCCGCCGTACGCCCACATCGTGGTAGGAAAGCAGTCGCTATTGTCCCTACGAGCCACAAAAGATCGGCTACTCGGATCTGGATCAATCGTTAACGTGACATCAGATAATCAGATGGTTTTGGTTCACACTGAGCAGTTGGTGCTTGCAGACGATCCGAACCGTGAGGGCATGTTGTCTGCGCGGGTAGTCCTCGAGGGTAGGCAAGTTGGCACAGAGGCCATTATTTCCGCTACCGCCGATGGTTCTGAGGCGGAAGCGTACGTTAAGGTTATCGCCAAAAGAGAGCCGACTCCGCCGCCCGACCAGCCACGGCAAAAAAGATCTGGATTGTTCGATGGAATCCGCTTTGATGAGCAGGCAGAGCCTAGGCAGCGGGTAAGATTTGAGAACAGAGTTATCGTCGTTGCGGTCAAAGCTCCCACCGTGAGCTTATATATTGGTGCCGGTGGTTCTGGAACCGAGACGGCGCAGGGTCAGGTGCTGTTGGCTGAGCTTGTATCGGAGGCGTTCTGTCGAGAACTCGCTCGTAAGGGCGTTGCCGAAGGTAAGTTCATGTCAGCGCCAGGCGCGGAGGCTGACGCCCGACAGCTTGAATATCTAAAGCTTCAGAACAAACATGCGGCCAAAATTCACGAACTCTTGGTCGATCCCCAATATCGTGGCAGTGAATCGTCTCGAAAGTTGGGCAGACCCCCAAGAGAGGTCACGCTAAGTCGCTCGACACTTCCGGTTTGACCACGTTCGGGAAACTCAAGTGCCGAGGCTCGACTCCTAGGCTGAATCTTCGGTACGTCAGAAATCTTCAAGCTCGCTTGCTGCTACGCATCTCATTTGCTAGCAGGTCTCAACTTTCTAAACTTTTTATTTGCACTTCCTCCATTCACATGATATAAACAAACACGTCGAGAGCAGTGTGTGGCTAGCCGGACAGATTTTGAAACTCTCGTGAGCGTCCGGCATCTAATCACCAGATACAGATTTTCCTGGTAATTCAGCCCCGGCCACGGGGTTCTATTCGGGGACAGAGTGCCTCGAAGGGATTTTGCGTTTTTCGCAAGAACCTCCAAAGTGATCTTTTATCAAGGGAATGTCTTCCGCGTCGGCTCGTGCCGAATTGGCACTGGTTTTTGCATAAAAATAAAGTCGATCGGGAGATGCGTTCTGTCGCGTGCGCGAAATATGTCGCACAATAAGACTCCTCGTTGTGGGAAACAGGTGGAAATCCTGTGAGCACAATGGGTTGACAGTCATAGTGACGAACGCGTAGTTTAAGCGGGTTTCCCTTACACAAGTTTCGAGGACAGTCGGTCGGGCTTCGGTTGAATAAACCAGGTCTGATCGCCTGGACTGAAAACGCGCCGCTCAGGCGGAAATGCGAATCGGTCTTTGACAACTAGGTTGAACGTGCCAGTCGTGAGAGGAAGTCTCGGGTTGAAATCCGAGCGATCTCACAAGATAGATCCATCGCTTCTTTCGAGGAGGCGGTGGCAGTCTGCCAACTACCCGTCGGCAGACGACAGGTTTCAAATGAGAGTTTGATCCTGGCTCAGAATCAACGCTGGCGGCGTGCCTAACACATGCAAGTCGAACGAGAAAGTGGAGCAATCCATGAGTAAAGTGGCGACCGGGTGAGTAACACGTGACTAACCTACCTTCAAGTGGGGGATAACCTAGGGAAACCTGGGCTAATACCGCATAACATCTTTGGGATGGAAATCCTGTTGATCAAAGGAGCAATTCGCTGGAAGAGGGGGTCGCGGCTGATTAGCTAGTTGGCGGGGTAATGGCCCACCAAGGCTTTGATCGGTAGCCGGCCTGAGAGGGCGCACGGCCACACTGGAACTGAAACACGGTCCAGACTCCTACGGGAGGCAGCAGTGGGGAATTTTGCGCAATGGGGGAAACCCTGACGCAGCAACGCCGCGTGGAGGATGAAGTCCCTTGGGACGTAAACTCCTTTCGACTGGGAAGATAATGACGGTACCAGTGGAAGAAGCCCCGGCTAACTTCGTGCCAGCAGCCGCGGTAATACGAGGGGGGCAAGCGTTGTTCGGAATTATTGGGCGTAAAGGGCGCGTAGGCGGTGCGGTAAGTCACCTGTGAAACCTCCGGGCTCAACCCGGAGCCTGCAGGCGAAACTGCCGTGCTTGAGGGTGGGAGAGGTGCGTGGAATTCCCGGTGTAGCGGTGAAATGCGTAGATATCGGGAGGAACACCTGTGGCGAAAGCGGCGCACTGGACCACATCTGACGCTGAGGCGCGAAAGCTAGGGGAGCAAACAGGATTAGATACCCTGGTAGTCCTAGCCCTAAACGATGATTGCTTGGTGTAGCGGGTACCCAATCCCGCTGTGCCGTAGCTAACGCGATAAGCAATCCGCCTGGGGAGTACGGTCGCAAGGCTGAAACTCAAAGGAATTGACGGGGGCCCGCACAAGCGGTGGAGCATGTGGTTCAATTCGACGCAACGCGAAGAACCTTACCTGGGCTCGAAGCACAGTGGACCGGGGTAGAAATATCCCTTTTCGCAAGAACTGCTGTGGAGGTGCTGCATGGCTGTCGTCAGCTCGTGTCGTGAGATGTTGGGTTAAGTCCCGCAACGAGCGCAACCCTTATCGTTAGTTGCCAGCGAGTCAAGTCGGGCACTCTAGCGAAACCGCCTCGGATAACGGGGAGGAAGGTGGGGATGACGTCAAGTCCTCATGGCCTTTATGTCCAGGGCTACACACGTGCTACAATGGCCGGTACAAACCGTCGCAAACCCGCGAGGGGGAGCTAATCGGAAAAAGCCGGCCTCAGTTCGGATTGGAGTCTGCAACTCGACTCCATGAAGCTGGAATCGCTAGTAATCGCGGATCAGCACGCCGCGGTGAATACGTTCCCGGGCCTTGTACACACCGCCCGTCACATCACGAAAGTGGACTGCACTAGAAGCCGGTTCGCTAACCCGCAAGGGAGGTAGCCGTCCAAGGTATGGTTCATGATTGGGGTGAAGTCGTAACAAGGTAGCCGTAGGAGAACCTGCGGCTGGATCACCTCCTTTCTAAGAGAGAACGTCACGGCACTCACGCGGTTTCGTTTTTGGGATTAAACCTAAGAACAATGAAACTTCAAAATGCGTGGGAGGTTGCCGTGTACCTGGTTTTTCTTCTGATAAGCCCGCAAGGGTGAACCTGTGAAGAGAAACTAGAACCCGTTCGGACCTCTCTTTCTCGAGATATTCCACATGATGGTCAGCTCCGGCTTAGCTGGAGCGCGCGTTCAACCTTGTCCTCGAATAAAAATCGAGCTTTTGGCTATTAGCTCTTGGCTTTTAGCTAAACCGATCCTGGTTTGGCTAAGGGCTAACGGCTAAAAGCTGAGAGCCTTGCTTCAGGCTCAGTAGTACAATCGGGAAAACCGGGCCTGTAGCTCAGGTGGCTAGAGCGCACCCCTGATAAGGGTGAGGTCGATAGTTCAAGTCTATCCAGGCCCACCACTTAAAGCGGTCGTTGGTCGTGCGTCGTTGGTCGTTGGCTTTTGCCAAGGACGAACGACCAAGGACGAACGACGGGTTTGGGGCTGTAGCTCAGCTGGGAGAGCGCCTGGTTTGCAACCAGGAGGCCACCGGTTCGATCCCGGTCAGCTCCACCAATCAGCTTGATGTTGGGGTTGGCGGACATGAGAAAGCTCGTGTGGGTACGCGAGAAGGATCGCTTCTGGGATTGGGCGAAGCTAAGAGCCAGATGTACTGGTTGCGGCTGGGCGGGTGATTTTTTGCCAAACGCTCTGATGCTTGCGCAAGTCGGGAAGAGTATAGAAAAAGTAGATCGGGAATTGCGTCGGGAAAGGAGCCTCAAAGAATTCAAGGCTCATCGTTGCACGGATTTCCCAGTGCATCAATCTGATGTTGGACATCAACCTAGCGAAGTAAAGCGAAGTTGATCTCGAACATTGGATTGAAGCCAATCTCAGAACGGGGTTGGCGACAATTCATACCCGCTCAGGCGGGCAGCTGCAAACGTCGTAAGGTTTGTTTTTGGCCAAAAGCCAAGGGCAAACGGCTAACGGCGGTTTCCAGCGAGGACGATATTTGACAACTGAATAGATTGGGCAATCTACAAGGCTGTAAATTTTTATGAGTGCCTAGAGAGAAAATCAAGACACTGCTGGGGCGTGGAAACGTTAATAGGCGTTTCGAGCACGCGATGAGCAGTCGTTTTTAGGCCCATGAGATTTACGAAGGCGTGTTTGAGATTGTTTTTAGCTGAAAGCCAAAAGCTGACAGCTGAGAGCGCTCTTGAGTGCTTCGAGTAAATTTTATGGTCAAGCTACTAAGGGCGCATGGTGGATGCCTTGGCAGAAGCAGGCGATGAAGGACGTGGCAAGCTGCGATAAGCCTCGGGGAGCCGCAAGCAGGCTTTGATCCGGGGATTTCCGAATGGGGAAACCCACGGGGGCAAAACCCCCGTACGGCGTGATGAATACATAGTCACGCACGAGCGAACTCAGGGAAGTGAACCATCTCAGTACCTGAAGGAAAAGAAAGAAACCTCGATTGCGAAAGTAGTGGCGAGCGAAATCGCAACAGCCCAAACCAGTCATACCTTCGGGTGTGGCCGGGGTTGTAGGGTCGGCAACAGTAGAGTTACCAATCTGGTCGTTAGCTGAAGCCCTCTGGAAAGAGGGGCCATAGAGTGTGATAGCCACGTAGGCGAAAACGAACCAGACTCGAAGCCGATACCTGAGTACCGCGGAGCACGAGAAACTTTGCGGGAATCTACGGGGACCATCCCGTAAGGCTAAATACTAGCTTCTGACCGATAGTGAACCAGTACCGTGAGGGAAAGGCGAAAAGAACCCCTGCGAGGGGAGTGAAATAGTACCTGAAACCGTGTGCCTACAAACGGTGGGAGGACTATGCGGCGCAAGCCGAAAGTCTGACCGCGTGCCTATTGCATAATGAGCCGGCTAGTTATTCTTGTCAGCAAGGTTAAGCGAAAGCGAGCCGTAGCGAAAGCGAGTCCTAATAGGGCGACATAGTTGGCAGGAATAGACGCGAAGCGGGATGATCTACCCTTGGCCAGGCTGAAGGTGGGGTACAACCCACTGGAGGGCCGAACGGGTGTTTGTTGAAAAAAGCTCCGATGAGCTGAGGGTAGGGGTGAAAGGCTAATCAAATTCCGTGATAGCTCGTTCTCTCCGAAATAGCTTTAGGGCTAGCCTCGTGTGATTTGTCCTGGTGGTAGAGAACTGAATGGACTATGGGGCTTTCCAGCTTACAGAATCCAATCAAACTTCGAATGCCAGAGAACAACCAACACGGGAGTCAGACGGCGGGGGCTAAGCTTCGTCGTCGAGAGGAAAACAGTCCAGATCGCCTGCTAAGGTCCCAAAGTACAAGCTAAGTGGGAAAGGAAGTCGGAACGCCCAGACAGCCAGGAGGTTGGCTTAGAAGCAGCCATCCTTTAAAGAAAGCGTAATAGCTCACTGGTCAAGCGGTCCGGTGCCGACAATTTAACGGGGCTCAAGCTTGTCACCGAAGCAGCGAATGCATCACTTAACTGTGGTGCGTGGTAGGAGAGCATTCTCAACAGTTTGAAGCCAGACTGAGAAGACTGGTGGACGGTTGAGAAGAGACCCTGCCGGCATAAGTAGCGATAACGGAGGTGGGAACCCTCCGCGCCGAAAGTCTAAGGTTTCCTGAGAAAGGTTAATCCGCTCAGGGTCAGGCGGTCCCTAAGGCGAGGCCGAAAGGCGTAGCTGATGGACATCCGGTTAATATTCCGGACCTTCCTTGTAATCGTTATCACGATGGGGAGACGCAGAAGGATAAGCAGGCCGTCATATGGCTATAACGGTCGATGCGTGTAAGGTGTTTCCGGTAGGCAAATCCGCCGGGAAGCTATCACTGAGACGCAAAGCAGTACTCCGTATGGAGGAAAGCTGCCGATTCCACACTGCCAAGAAAATCCTCTAAGGAGAAGACAAGGGAACCGTACCTCAAACCGACACAGGTAGACGAGGAGAATATCCAAAGGCGCTCGTGAGAACGCTTGTTAAGGAACTTGGCAAATTAACCCCGTAACTTCGGGAGAAGGGGTGCCTCACTAGGGTGAAAGCCCGAAGAGGCCGCAGCGAAACGCGCACTGCGACTGTTTAACAAAAACACAGGTCTCTGCAAAGTCGAAAACGACGTATAGGGGCTGACGCCTGCCCGGTGCTGGAAGGTTAAAGGGAGAGGTTAGCCGCAAAGCGAAGCTTCGAACTGAAGCCCCAGTGAACGGCGGCCGTAACTATAACGGTCCTAAGGTAGCGAAATTCCTTGTCGGGTAAGTTCCGACCTGCACGAATGGCGTAACGAAAGTGCGACTGTCTTAATGAGCGACACGGCGAACTTGTAGTGCCGGTGAAGATGCCGGTTGCCCGCAACTAGACGGAAAGACCCCGTGCACCTTTACTATACCTTTACTATGAACTATGGCCCTTGCTGCGCAGAATAGGTGGGAGGCTTTGATTCCAGACTCTCGGGTTTGGAGGAGCCGCAATGTGAGATACCACCCTGCGAGATCTGTGGTTCTAACCTACTCCCGTCAACCGGGAGAGGGACATAGTAAGGCGGGTAGTTTGACTGGGGCGGTCGCCTCCTAAACAGTAACGGAGGCGCGCGAAGCTACGCTCAGGCTGTTTGGAAATCAGCCGTCGAATGCAAAAGTATAAGCGTGGTTGACTGCGAGTCCTACAAGACGAGCAGGTACGAAAGTAGGCTTTAGTGATCCGGTGGTTCTGCATGGAAGGGCCATCGCTCAACGGATAAAAGGTACGCCGGGGATAACAGGCTGATCGGAGCCAAGAGTTCATATCGACGCTCCGGTTTGGCACCTCGATGTCGGCTCATCGCATCCTGGAGCTGTAGAAGGTTCCAAGGGTTAGGCTGTTCGCCTATTAAAGCGGTACGTGAGCTGGGTTCAGAACGTCGCGAGACAGTTCGGTCCCTATCTGTTGTGGGCGCAGGAGATTTGAGAGGACCTGTCCTTAGTACGAGAGGACCGGGATGGACGAACCTCTTGTGTTCCAGCTGTCGTGCCAACGGCATAGCTGGGTAGCGAAGTTCGGTTGTGATAACCGCTGAATGCATATAAGCGGGAAGCACTCCTCAAGATGAGATCTCCCAACCCGTAAGGGATAAGAAGGGCCCAGGAAGACTACCTGGTTGATAGGCAGGATGTGGAAGCGCAGTGATGTGCGAAGCTAACCTGTACTAATCGCCCGTTCGGCTTGACCATAAAATTTACTCGGTGCAGTAACAATTGTCAGTTCTACATGTTGCCAGTTCGGAAGTTCGAACCTGGACAAGAACCGCAACGTTGTTTGTATGTCGTTCGCAACTGAACGATGCGGAACAACTCCTGACAATTGTGCGCCGACGAACTTATGAGTCCTGTCGATTGCAACACAAACCAATCTATTCAGTTGTGAGGCATTGTCCTCGGTTTCACAGGACGATCTTTGAAAGTTTGCAGCGAAGGTTTTGGCCAACGACCAACGACGAACGGCCAACGACTGGTTTTTCCGCTGCTTCGAGTTGTCGGTGATCTTACCGCGGGGGATCCACCCGTTCCCATCCCGAACACGGAAGTTAAGCCCCGCCGGGCCGATTGTACTGCACGCGAAAGTGTGTGGGAGAGTAGGTCGTCGCCGGCATTAAATCAAAGGCTATCAACAGAAATGTTGGTAGCCTTTTGCTTTTGTGTGGCGGGGACGCCCACGAATGCTCACTGATTCTGCAATTCTTTCACCGTCTTCTTAAAAGACAGCGGAATCCAAATCGTAGCCCAACTGGCAATGGTTCGCCATCTGTCGCCCTCAGGCTTCTGTAGTTTGGCCCTATAACATTTTGCTCCCCTATAGTGCTCAAGAATTCTGTACTTGCCGGACAGGAACCCAGTCACTGCGTCCAGGTATTTCTCCACGCGATCCGCCTTTGTGCAAGGGAAGAACTCGATGTAAAAGTGACCCGCCGAAAAACCGAGCTCGTCATGGTTCTGCAAACATAGCCATATCTTGTGGGAGAGCCCGGGCTGAACCGGCATCGTGATGCTGATTTCCACCGGATCGTCGTCATTCTCAACCATCTTCAGCGATGGAAAGCGCTTCGCAATTTCAGCGAATACGCCTCTTGCGATGGCTTCGGTGTCGGGCGCGTCTATGTTCAATGTCCTGGCCGCCTCCCTGCAGCGATCGAGGACCGCTGGCCGTTCTTCGACAGATTACTTTACTATGAGGGGCAATGGGCGCACGAGATCCCTCGACTTCGCTCGGGATTTCGGCTGCGGGCTCCCGCTTCGCTCACGCCCGCAAGGCGCCTCAAGTTAAGCCCCGCCGGGCCGATTGTACTGAACGTGAAAGTGTGTCAGAGGGCCGGTGGCCCACATCTTGGCGCGAATAATTCTGGAGAGGATTACACGTTTTCAATCTTGGGGTGCCCCACCTTTCGCGGTTGGTGGGATCCAGCTCGAAGCCACGGACTTTCCTCGATTCAAGCAACCCACATCAAACCTGTGAGACGAATGGACGTTATTATTTCTTCGCAGGAATATTAGCTTTCGGCGCGGGCGCGCCTCGCAACAACCCTTCTGTACTCAAATCCTCGTCAAGGTCGGGCCAGTGGAGGCCGTAACCGCCTCCGGCGATCTTCCAGTTTTTACGCTGCGCGGCGGTGGCATTCAGGAGGCGGGGATACCACACCAGCGGCACCGTGATAATGCGGCCGTCGCGCAGGGACACACTTAGAGCATCATCGCTGAACTCCACGCCCAGGACGCGCTCATCTGCCGCTGCTGCCGAAAAACTCATGCCATGCCTCCAAAAACTGGGCCCTGCGTTCGAGCACCATCAATTGTATCTCGCGGAGTTCGTGGGCGCGAAAGCCAAAATTCGCAGCCAATTGCACAGGATCAATCCAGAACTTCGCCGAAGAATCATCGCGATCCACGTGCACATGGGGCGGCTCGTTCGGCTCATGACTATAAAAATAAAAGCGATAAGGGCCGGATCGTAAGACCGTCGGCATGGGCGGATTGTAGCAGACCGTCTGCGCCGACACCGAAGTGCAGTCACCAATCGATACGCTTGGTGCCCGCCACCAAATCGAAATGGCGATCACGGCTCAGGAGAGGAAGAGAATGCTGGCGGCAGAGTGCGGCAATCCAAAGATCATTGGTCGGAATCGGCTTGCCCTTGCGCTTTAATTCGAGGCTGATCTCGGCATAATAATGTGTGGTCGGCTCCTGAATGTCCAATACCAGGCAGTCATTGAGCAGTTCTTCCAGCCAGTTTTCGTAACTGGTCCGATGACGCGACTGAGCGATGCCGTGGCGATACTCGCCGAGCACAATTACGGGGAGCGCCAACTGTTCGGCGCGTGCGAGGACGGCCGCCAGGCCGGGATCATCGTCAGCCGCGGCCGACAGGGCATTGGTATCAAGGATCATTTCCAGAGAATCACTGCCAGACTTCCCGATCGATCTGCTCGAACGCTTCTTCCACCCGCCTTTCGATTTGCTTGCGCTCCTTATGCAGGTGTTTGAGCCTTCCGACATGCTTCATCCAGGGCTTTTCCTGGGAGGTAGTTTTCAATTTTTCCTGGATCGCTTCCGTGACGAGCTGGCGCAAGGGAATACCGCGCTGGGCGGCGGCGGATTTTGCGCGGCGGAACAGGAAATCGGGCATTTCCAAGGTCGTCTTCACTCACCCATATTACCATATTTATGGGTCAAGAGCGAAATTTCCCCTTTGTGAACAGCTTTCGCCCTTGTGCGCGCTTCATGGGGCTCGATACCTTTGCGCCGGACGATACTCTTGCTGCCCATCCGCAGAGTGATAACCTTGCGGAATGCCTCACAATCCTGACACAAGCCTCCGCGCTCCTAAACCTACTAGATCTCTTGCGAAGGTGGTGTTTGCGCTCATCATTGGGCTGGTGGTTGGCGTGTTGTTTGTGGGGTCGGTGGGATGGGTGATGCTGTCGCGGACGTCCGGGCGGGCGTTGTTGAGCCGGATGTGGTCGGCGGTAACGGGCAGAACTCTCACCATTGATGTGAGCCAGCCTACCGTGGTTGATCGCATTCAGCGGCTGCAGCGGCTGGAGACCGTGGTTTACACCATGGACAAGCTGGTGACCGGCGCGAAAGAAAATCCGCTGTTGCCGGATTTTCTGGCGGGAGACCGTCTGCTGATGATGGTGCACGGCGAAGTTGTTGCCGGGATTGATTTCTCGAATCTGAAGCCTGGCGATGTGCGAGTGGAGGGCAAGCAAGTTCATTTGCATCTGCCGATGCCGCAGGTGTTCAGCACCCGTCTCGACAGCGCGAAGACGCGGGTGTATTCCCGGCAGACTGGATTGCTGGTGTCCACCGATCCGAATCTGGAGACGCAGGTGCGCCAGGAAGCGGAGCGCCAGCTGCAAGAGTCCGCTCTGGCCGATGGCATTCTGCGAAATGCCCAGCAGAATGGGATTGCGACGATCACCAGCCTGTTGCAGGGTTTGGGATTCGAGAAGATTGACTTCGACTAGCGCCGTTGTTTCAAGAAGGATTGCGACCGTGGTGGCCCCCATGTGGGTGCGTGGTCTTCCTTTCGGTCTACCCAGGACTTACGTCCGGGGCTAATGGATGCCGCCCCTCCGGGGCTGCGGTGTTGATGAATGCGGGCTCCGATTTGTTCCCTCGTGTCACCAAAGTCACTACCAGCCGCTGGAACAAACCAGCTAGCGTGGGTGTCTCAACAAGTATGCGGATTCCATCTTTCCTGTGCGCCGTTTCTTTGCTGGTCGCGATTGCGGCCTGTAATGCTGCGGCATCCGATCAGCCCTTAAGGTTTTCGCAAGCGGCGGAGGCGTTTGTTCCTCAAACCGGATCCCCGCTGCTTTTTGTGGGCCGGATTGTGGAAGTGAATTCGGGGCAGGTCGATTGCAAGGTTAACAACTATCGTGACGTTACTTACTCGGTGAGCACCGTGCTGTTTGGGTTTGCGCCGTCTGGACAAGTGAAGGTGGCATATCAGGGTTGTGCGAAAGCGGACGCGCCGCGTTCTTATACGGGCGATGTGTTGGTGCTCGCCATGTTCTCTGGGCTGGAGGTCGGGAGCAGCCGGAAAGAGTTAGTGGTTCCGGCAACCCCGACGAATCTGCGGATGGCGCAGTCGCTTCTGAACGCGGACTTGAAAAAGAAGATTTCACGATACATGCGTCACCACGGGCACCCGCGTAATAATCGCGTGGTGGTGTTTGAAGGGATCGTGCGTGATTCGGTTCCGCACAGGCAGCAACCTATTCCCTGCAAAGAGCAGATGCTGGTTCCAATCAACTATGACGTTGAGCAAGTGCTGTATGGCGATTGGAAGGACAAGCAAATGCTTGTGCACTTCGGCACTTGCTTTTACATACCAGACCCGCCGCTCCATGCCGGGCAACGCATGATTGTTTTTGCTTACGTGTCCCGATCGCGATCGCAAGTCTATGGAGAACTTAACTTGCTGTTCGCGCCCGAGCAGATGCCGCAGGTAAGAGCGGCGCTCGGTTCAAGTAAGAAATTGCCGAGCTATGCTCGAACCGGATAGCCGAGGCGGTTGTCCCTACATGAGTCGTGGTGACAGCAACACTCCTACGAGGTGGAAACCTGGTCTGGGACGGTCGGCGCGATCACATCCTCATACGAGCCGTGGCTGCCGGGATGCTTGGGGCGCGCACGGCGGCCGAAGATGGCTTCCCTGGTTAGCTTGAAAATAGTCCGCCGATTTTCGGAGACTACCTTCAGCCACGCGAATTTCCCCATCATGGGGAAATAGATGCCACGGAAGCATAAGCGCGCGATGAAAATGTTGACGCGATAGCCCAGGCGCTCGTTGTCCAATGAGTCGACGGCTTTGGCGAGCGCTTCCGGGCTGTAGGCATGGGCCCATCCGTACTTCACTTCGGCGTGGGCTTCGTCGATCGACATCTTCAGCGGTGTGTGGGCCATGGCAAAGGGAATGAACTCCTGCCAGTGCTTGACCCGGGTGAGACGCCCGGCGGCTTCCAGCCGCTTGTAGAGCGGGGTTGCGGGCAAGGGAGTCAACAGACCGAAGATCGGAAGACCCGGTGGCCAGGTGCGAACTTGCGCCAGCGTGCGCTCGGCGACGCCCACGGTGTCGTTGTCCATACCAAAGATGAACGAAGTGATCGCATAGACATTGCGACGGGCAAGGCGATCGAGCACGACCGCATACTCGCCGGGCTTGTTGAATCCTTTATTGACATCTTTCAAATTCGCCGGATCGATGGACTCCATCCCGATGAAGACCCACTTGCCTCCGGAAGCTGCGATCAAGTCGACCAACTCTTCATCGCGCAATAAATTAGCGCTGATCTGGGCCACCCAATGCACTTGAGCGTTGGCGGCAATGATGTCACGCAGCAGCGACTTGGTGCGTTTGATGTTGATGGCGAAATTGTCGTCGATGAAGAAGACCGCAATCTGGCCCTTCTCGCTGCGGGCGCGGGCCTTCAAAAGCAGCAGTTCATTGACCACGCTCTCATTCGTGCGAAAGCGGATGGAGTCGCCGAAGAATCCGGTGACGGTGCAGAACTCGCAGCCGTAGGGACAACCACGGCCTGACTCGACGGGAATAATGCGGAACGACCCCCAGCCGGCTCCGACTCGATTTAGCAGTGGGGCCACAGCCTTGGGTATTAGATTGAACTGGGTGAGGTCGATCGATTGCCAGGGGATAACCGGATAATCCTTGAGTCCGGGTTTCTTGTCTTTTCCCGCTGCATCCACCGGAGCATAAACCGCTTTGAGTTCGCCGCGGGCGGCGTCGTTCACAATTTGCGGCCAGGTTTCATCGGCTTCCCCGAGGGCGACAGCGTCGGCGTGCTGCGGACCGCCATCGCGACCGAGGGCCTCGTCGGCCAATTCAGTTACGTGCGGACCGCCCATGACGACGGGCACTCCGGTGGCGCGGACTGCGTCCGCCATGCGATATGCCTTGGCGATCATGCGGGTCATGGCGCCGATGCCCACCAACCCAATATTGTTGTCGCGAACGTATTGCGCGATACCGGCTTCGTCCATGGGCTGGGCGTTGCCATCGATCAGCAGAATTTCATGGCCGGGCGGCGTAAGTGCCTGGAGCAAAAACATCCAGAGATGCGGCATGAAATTACGAGTTACACCGTTGTCCGGGTTATAGAGGAGGATTTTCATGACGCCCCTTTTCGAGTCTCTTCCGCGTTCTTACTGCACCGCACGAGAACCATGACAAGCGATTGGAGAACTGGCGTTCTGCGCGGCTTGCCCGGGAGCGTCGTTTTTATTGGGATTACAAGGTGGAGGGATTGTACACCCATTACGCCAGATTCCACGGTCTTTATATGGCATTGTCAGTGACAAATGAACATCGGCTGGCTGTGGATTTGTCGTGGTTGGGGCTTGGTGGGGCCGCTGTAGAGACGTGGCTTGCCACGTCTTGCCTACGCCACCCAGACCATCGCCAAAGAGACGTAGCAAGCTACGTCTCTACGACAGCATTCCCCCGCTCCGCCGCTGCTGTCATAATCACGATAATCTTGCCCCTTATTTCTCTACGCATCGATGCCCGCTGGCTGCCCAAGTCCGTTCTCTGCCTGCGGGATTACACACCCAATAAATTTCTGAAAGATGTTATCGCCGGGATTACTGTGGGATTGGTCGCCCTGCCGCTGGCCATGGCATTCTCCATCGCGTCCGGGCTGACGCCGCAAGCCGGGATCTACTGCGCGATGGTGACCGGGTTCCTGATCTCGGCGCTAGGTGGATCAAAGACGCAGATCGGCGGGCCGACCGGCGCATTCGTGGTGGTGGTCGCCGGCATCGTTGCGGTGCATGGCGTCGATGGACTTTACATGTGCACGGTGATGGCGGGAATTCTGCTGGTCGTTCTCGGGGTTACGGGAATGGGATCGGCAGTGAAATTCATTCCGCGGCCGGTGGTCATTGGATTCACCAACGGCATTGCGGTGCTGATTGCCAGCACCCAAGTCAAAGACTTTTTCGGATTGCATCTCGACAAAGTTCCAGGCGAATTCTGGTTGCGCGTAAAAGCGCTGGTCGCGGCAGCTCCTACGTGGTCACCCAAAGCTACGCTGCTGGCAGCGACAACCGTCGCTGTGATGCTGGGATGTCGAGCGCTTTCCAACCGCATTCCCGGGCCAATCGTAGCCATGCTGGGCGCGACCATCGCAGCGTTTTTGCTCAAGCTGCCGGTTGAGACCATCGGCACACGTTTTGGCGGAATCCCCAGTGGCTTGCCGCATATGGTCCTGCCGCACTGGCATGCCAGCTTGATTCATGGGCTGCTGGGGCCGGCGTTCACCGTGGCCATGCTGGGTGCGATTGAGTCTTTGATGTCGGCGGTAGTTTCCGATCGCATGAGCAACGACCGGCATAATCCCAACGTCGAGCTCATCGGACAGGGCGTGGCCAACATGGTCTCGCCCATTTTCGGTGGCCTGCCGGCCACCGGAGCCATCGCGCGCACCGCCACCAACATTCGCGCGGGCGCGCAGTCACCGGTCGCGGGCATGATCCACGCCCTGACGCTTTTGTGCATCCTGCTGTTTGCCGCGCCCCTGGCCAGCTACATCCCCATGGCGGCGTTGGCCGGGATTCTGATGATCGTCTCCTACAACATGGGTGAGTGGCGCGAAATCCCGCAACTACTGAAGCTGACCAAAACCGATATCAGCGTATGGTTCGTAACCTTCGCGCTGACCGTCTTTGCCGACCTTACGGTAGCCGTCGAGGCCGGAATGATCCTGGCATCGCTGTTATTCATTGCTCGCGTTTCCGATACCACAACCGTGTCGCAAGTCACCGATGATTACGTGGAAGATGGACGCGTCCACAGTTTGCAAGGCAGGGAGATCCCCGGCTATACGACTATCTTTCGTATCCATGGCCCGTTTCTGTTCGGTGCCACGGACAAGATCGCCGCCATCACAGAAAATATGCAGACGCTGCCGCCCATTGTTCTGATCCGCCTGCGAAATATGACAGCCATCGACGCCACCGGCCTTTTCGCTTTGGAAGAAGTCGCCAAAAAACTGCACGCCACCGGACGCACTTTGATCCTCTGCGGAGCTCGCGAGCAGCCAGCGGAGATGATTCATCAAGGCGAGTTCGCGGAAGTGGTTGGTCGGGAAAATATTTGCGAGAACGTCGAGACGGCCTTGGCCCGGGCGGATGTTGTGTTCAGGACAAACAAGGCGAAGGTTGGAGTCGGCATATAAGAAGTAGAGGTCCTTCGACTCCGGCGCCGCTTTGCATTCGCGAAGTGTCTCCTGCGCTCAGGATGACAAGCATTGGAAGAATATTGCTGCAACGGATTTTGCAAACAAACATAAAGCCCTTGTCATGCTGAGCGGAGAGTGAGCGGTCAAAGACCACTCACTCGAAGTCGAAGCACCCCTGCCCTCTGCGCACTCTCTATCTTCCCTCTAGAACAGCGCCGTCGGTCTCCGCTTCCAGCTCTTGCCCTTGGCTTTCGCGATGCTTTCCAGGTCATTGACGTAGGCGCCGGTTTGCGTCAGCACGTGGTGCAGGTCGTTGCCGACGCTGATGAAAGTGAATCCCTTTTCGAGGAATTCGCCGACGCGGGCGGTGCCGAACAGAAACAGCCCGAGAATGACGCTGTTCTTGCGCGCGTTGTCGATCAGCTTTTGCGTGGCCGCGCCGAGTTCAGGGGAGGTGTACATGTCGGGAAACTTGTACTTCTCGAACAGTCCCATCGACATGCAGAGATCGTTCTGGCCGAGGAAAAGAATGTCCACGCCCGGCACTGCCGCGATCTCCACAATATTCTCGATGCACGAAGCCGTCTCGACTTGTAGCGCAATGATGCCGTTGTTGTTGAAGTTGCCGGCGTAGCCGAGCAACCCGGCTTTATTCATGCTGCGCTGCGGGAAATAAACCGAACGCGTTCCGGCGGTTGGATATTTGGTGCAGCTCACGGCCTGTCGCGCCTCTTCAGCGGTGTTGATGTAAGGGACGAGAACGCCGTCGGCGCCGAGATCGAGGGCCTGCTGAATGCCGGGACGATCGTCGTATCCGCCCACGCGGACCAGGGACTTGGCCCCGCCGTTCGATATGCCGCTCAGCATGGCTGAGAGTTTTTCGTAGCCCATGGGGCCGTGTTGCGTATCCACCAGCAACCAGTCGTAACCACTGTGGGCCAGCTGCTCGGCGACCGTGGGGCTATGCGCGTTCAGAAACAATCCCATCTTCGGATTGCCCGCTCGCAGTTCTTTCTTGAAGTCGGCGCCACTCTGTGCGGCTTCGGACATAAAAAATTCCTCCTCGGAAATAATGAAAGCGTCCTAGTGTACCCGGATAACGATACCTGGTGCCAGCGAGAGGATGACCCGGGGACATGTGCTCATGGAAGAGAAATAAGCTCCATTGTCATGCTGAGCGGAGGGAGAGCGGTCAAAGACCGCTCTCCCGAAGTCGAAGCACCCCTATCGTCTTATCTACTCTTTCATTTTTAGGGGCCTTGCAATCATTCCCGCAGGCGCAGAGAATAACCGGGCTTTGCTCGCCGATCCCACATCCTCGAATCGCACGCGGCTTTCATTCACGCTCACACGCGTTCTGGCGCTGCTGGCGATTTCCGTTTTCATTAATTACATCGATCGAGGCAACCTGTCGATTGCTGCGCCGTTGTTGAAAGATGAGCTTGGACTTTCAGCATCACAACTGGGAATTCTCCTCTCGTCTTTCTTCTGGACTTACGCCAGCTTCCAGCTTGTCTCCGGATGGCTGGTGGATCGCTTCGAAGTCGGCTGGGTGATGGCCGCCGGATTTTTTCTTTGGTCGACCGCGACCGCGGCTACCGGAGCGATGCATGGCTTCGCCCTTCTGCTGGTGGTGCGGCTCGTATTGGGCATCGGCGAGTCGGTCGCTTATCCTTCATATTCGAAAATACTGGCGTGGTATTTTCCGGAAGAGCATCGGGGCTTCGCCAATTCGATCATCGTCGCGGGAAACACTTGCGGGCCCGGATTCGGGATGTTTCTCGGCGGAATGCTGATGGCCCGCTACGGGTGGCGTTCGTTCTTCGTGGCCCTAGGGCTGGGAAGTCTGCTCTGGCTCGTGCCATGGTTTCGCTGGATGCCCAGCGGCCAAAGCCCGGAGACTGGGCCCTCGACATCAACGCTTTCGGCGTCAAGTCCGAGCCTCCTCGAAATTTTGGAACAACGCTCGGCTTGGGGCACTTGCGCCGGTCTCTTCTGCGTAAATTATTTGTCCTACTTCCTGATTACCTGGCTGCCCTTTTATCTCGTACGCGAGCGTCATTTCTCGATGGATAAAATGGCTTGGGTTGCGGGTGTGTCGTATCTATCGGCGGCGGTGGCCGCCATACTTTGTGGCTGGCTTTCGGACCGATGGATCACATCTGGCGCCACTCCCACAAAAGTTCGCAAGACTTTTATGGGCGTGGGAATGACTTGCGCGAGCGTTTTTCTTGCCGCCTGCGTGGTGGCTGGCCCCGTCTTGTCCATTGCCATGCTGGTCCTGGCGACCGCATCTTTCGGTGCCGCATCGTCAAACATGTGGGCGATCACGCAGACCCTGGCTGGGCCCCAAGCCTGCCGGCCGCTGGACCGGATTTCAGAACTGCTTTGGAAATGTGGCCGGAATCATTGCTCCAGCACTGACCGGCTTTGTTGTCGATCACACGGGAGAGTTCTTCTGGCCGTTTGTGATTACGGCAGGCATTGCGGGGATGGGCGCGCTGACCTGGGTGTTCGTTGTGGGGCCGGTCAAGCAGGTACCGTGGAAGAGCGGCGCTTTTAGCGCCGCGTAAAGCATCCTTGCTGATAACGCGGCGCTAAAAGCGCCGCTCTTCCACGGCGCCATCCTATTCGAACTGCTTGCGAAAGCTTTCCATCTGCTGCTTCAAGTCAGAAACTTCTTTGCGAAGCTCAACCACCTCTTCTTCTAGCCTTGTGATCCGAGAAACATCTGCAGCGCTGCTGGCCGTCGCGGGCGAGGGCGCCCGCGCCACACTACTGCCAAGTTCTCCTGCATCCTCGATATCTCCTGACAGCAGATGCATGTAGCGGGATTCTTTGGTGCCGGGCTGGCGGGGGAGGACTCTGGCCAGCGGTGGCTCGCGCTGCATCAGGCGCTGCATGGCCGACAACACTTCATCAAGATGTTCAAAACGATGGATGCGTTCGGTGCGGCCGCGCAGTTCGCCGGGAGTCTGCGGGCCTCGCAGCAACAACACGCACAAGATCGCGCTCTCGCCGCGAGTAAAGTTAAAGACTTCCTGGGCGCGGTGTTCATACTTGGTGACGCGGCTATCGGCGCCACGAGCGGGGCCGGCGAGCCGTTTTTGCTGAAGGGAATCGAGGGCTTCCCGCACCGCGGTTTCGTCGAGCGACATCACTGGATCGCGATTGTTCTTCTGATTGCAGGCGTTGACCAGCGCGTTCAACGACAACGGATAGTAATCCGGCGTGGTCGCGTCTTTTTCCATCAGCGAACCGAGCACCCGGGTTTCAACTTCGTTCAGAACCATGTTCACGGTCGAATTGTACGATAGCGGCGTAAAGACATCGCCGAACTATAATCGAGAATAACCGCGAAGGAGAAATCGATGGCCCTGATCAAGACCTCGAATCCAGCTTTGAACATAAATAGCTTTCAGGTGGAGCATGCCGCCTCTGGCGAAGCCATGACCTTGCCGGGGACGGTCAACAAGACCGGCATTCTGCTGGTGTGCACGATGGCGACCGCGATCTGGAGCTGGAGCCAGTTTTTTCACAATCCCAGCAACGATACGGTGCTGCCGTTGGTGGCGATTGGCGCGATCGGTGGGTTCATTATCGCCCTGGTGACCATCTTCAAAAAAGAATGGTCTCCCATCACGGCGCCGATTTATGCCCTACTGGAAGGGCTGGCGCTGGGTGGCATTTCCGCAATGTTCGAGCTGCGCCGTCCCGGAATCGCAATTCAGGCGGTGGGCCTGACTTTTGGGACGCTGTTCATTCTGCTGCTGGCCTACCGCTCCGGCGTGATCAAGGTGACCGAAAAGTTCAAGCTCGGCGTGGTGGCCGCAACCGGAGGGATTGCCGTCTTCTATCTGGCCCAGTTTGTCCTCGGATTTTTCGGCGTCCGCTTCGCCGCCATCAATGGTTCCGGCCTGCTCGGCATCGGATTCAGCGTGATCGTGGTCATTGTCGCTGCCCTGAACCTTGTCCTCGATTTCGATTTCATCGAAAGCGGCGTCAACGCCGGTGCTCCCAAATACATGGAATGGTACGGAGCCTTCGGCCTGATGGTCACGCTGATCTGGCTCTACCTGGAAATTTTGCGTCTGTTGTCGAAGCTCAACAGCCGCAGGTGATGGTGATATGGTTTGTGGGGTAACACCAAGCGGTTAACACTTTAGGTCTATACCGATAACAAGCGACTGTGGCACAATCAGGTTGTCCGCTACTCTTCCCCCAGAGGATGGCGGTTGTCGGATAAGAAATACACAGACGAGATGGTCGGCGAAGCCCTGAGGGAAGCCGGTACCTTAGTGCTGGTGTTTGCACCCTTATACGTTATTTTTGAACGTAGTAACGCGAGCTGGATTACGCTTGTCCTGACCCTTTTTGTGGGAATCGCATTTCTCGTGTTTGGCATCCAAGTAGAGAGGAGACGCCAATGACCCAACCCTTGATGACCCAGGCCTTGCAGTTGCTCACGGTCGTAGCCGTCGGATTCGGATTGGCATGCTACGGTCTCATCCAGGGCCGCAGAGAGCGAAACGCGGAACGGCAAGTCGCTGCCGATCCAAGACAACAGCCGCTCTTCCCGCCGCGAGAAACCAAGCAACATCCTGCCGAACTTGTTACGCGCTGACACCTCGAGTACAAGGAACTCACCAAATCCGTTGCGGCTTAAAAGTTGATTTTGGCTTGCCTTACTTCCCGTACTGTAAATGGAGTGTCTGACCAAATAGAAATAAACAACGGGCTGTCAGGGGTAACGGGAGTTCCCTCGAAATGGGCGAAACCCACCTTTTTATTATCATGGTCTAATCCGAAACGCGGATTAAGGTGCATTTCTGCCAAGTTAGTAGCTACGTGAGCGGTGATCTCCTTTATTTCGGCATCGCAGACGACTCCCAAAGACATGGGGGTATACGATTCATTGACCATTACCTTCACTTGCTTCTCATATTTCCACCCCGAATTAAGAGGACGGCCGTGGGAGTGGTGCCCATGGCCACCGATTCCACGGTTTGCATTGCCGCCAGTTACGAGGCCAAAGCTTTCGGGGTGCGCACGGGGACGGGCGTGAAGGACGCGAAACAGATGTGCCCGCTCTCCAGATCGTGGAGGCGCGGGCACGACTTGTACGTGCTAGATCACGATCGGATTGTCTTGTCTTACGTCTGGCCACGTACAAAGTGTACGGATAGCTTAATTGTACAAATCGGGCAATTGCTCTATACTGCTATCTACCATGCCCCCAAAACTAACCGCCAGCTCCGCTCGTCAAAACTTCTCGGAAATCGTGAACCGCGCCGCCTATGGCGGGGAAAGGACCATCGTGCATCGGCGGAAGAAGCCGGTGGCTGCGGTGGTGCCCATAGCAGACTTAGAGTTGCTCGAGAAGTTGGAGGATGAGCTAGACATCCGGGCCGCACGTAAGGCGTTGAAAGATCCTGCCACAATTTCCTGGGAGACCGTGAAGAAAAAACTCCGGCTGTAGAGTTAGGAATCACTTTCTTGTGGCTTATATGATCAAATTCAAGCCAGCGCTCTGCGGAGCTGGAGAAATTACCGCGAAATATCCAAAAGCGAATCGCCGTTAAAATCGAGGCGCTTCAAGATGACCCATTCCCTTCCGGATGCAAGAAGCTGGCTGGAGAACCTAATATTTGGCGCCTGCGGGTTGGAGACTATCGTGTGATCTACCAGGTACATCGCAATGTCCTGTTGATTTTGGTGCTGACGAATGGACACCGCCGCGAAGTTTATCGGTAAGGCGCCCGTTATTTGAAATGCAGTGCAGCTTCGCTTTCTTTCGGCGCGCTGGTGCCGGATTTCTTTCCGCGCACTTTCGGCATGGCATACTTGGGGTTGATTTCGTGGCATCCGTCTTCGCAGAACACACCGCCCATGGCGGATTCCGGCGTGGGCATGGGCGAGGCGACGGCGATGTCGCGTTCTTTTTCGATGAACTGCTCTACGTCCGCAATCAAGTCTGCGTTTTCCTTGGCCGTCAGCCATTTCTTTTCTTTCACCAAATAATTTTCAAAACGCGCGATGGGATCGCGCTTCTTCCAATATTCGAGCATCGGCTTGGGAACGTAATCAGCGCCATCGTGAATGGCGTGGCCTTTCATGCGCATCATCTTGGCTTCGATGAGCGTCGGGCCTTCGCCACGATGGGCGCGTGCGACGGCTTCATGTGCGGCATCATAAACCTGGCAGGCGTCGGTGCCATCCACGATCACGCCCGGAATGCCATAACCAATGGCCCGTTCGGCAAGGTCTTTCACACGGTACTGCATTTCCGACGGAGTGGAGTACGCCCAGAGATTGCTTTCCACGACGAGCACCAGCCCGAGGTCCTGCACCGCGGCGAAGTTGATGCCCTCATACGTGACGCCGGTGGATTGACCGCCGTCGCCGATGTAGGTCATGACGGCAACATTTCGTCCCTGCAAGCGCGCGCCCAAAGCCACGCCGGCCAGTACCGGGATGAGATCTCCCAGCATGGAGATAGGCGAAACCATGTTGCGTTTGTAAATGTCGCCGAAGTGCGAAGTGCCGTCGCGGCCACCGGTCGGGGAGTCGGCCTTTGCCATGTATTGCATCATAGTGTCGCGCGGAGCAAAGCCGCGGACCAACAGCGATCCCTGATTGCGAATCATGGGCCCGAACCAGTCATCTTTTCCGAGCGCATAGGCGGACGCACAAGAGCAGGCTTCCTGGCCGAGGCCGAAATAAACGCCGCCAACAACTTTTCCCTGCTTATAGAGGTTCTCGAGGACCTGCTCCATGCGGCGATTGAGCAACATGTAGCGATAGACTTCAATCGTCTGCTTCTTGTCGAGATATTTCGATTCTCGAATCGGTGGAACCGGCGCGTTCAAGTTCCCAGAAATTTCATAGCGCATCCGGTCGCCTTCGCGGACCTGACGCACCTCAAAATTCGGCTTCTCCAGGCGGTGATCGGGGATGGAATAAGTGCGCTGCTGCGGCAGGGGCGACGAGGCTGTCTTGCGGGGATTCGAACCATTGGAACTGGCCCGTGGGGCGACTTTAGCCGGCGATTTCTTATGATTGCTGTTCTTGCCCATGGCGAAACTTTCCTTTGAACCACAACAATCCTACCCCTTCTGAGAGGAAATGGGCCAGTCCTGATCAGGTCGCGCCAAATCGCTAGGCCAGGAACGTTTCTTCTTCTTTGTGCAGTTTGCGTAGTTCGGCGGGTGGTTTCATGGGGACACCGAGCCTCATTGCCAAGAAGCGCATCCAGAGTTTCGAGCCAGAGGATTTGGCTCGCGAAAACAGTGCCGAAGTTTCGGGAAACGGAATGCGCCACTTCTTGAAGAGACATGGGCTTGCTTAGTTCTTTTTCGATTGAAGTCACCGGTTTGGATGTGATGCCGCAGGGAATGATCAGGTTAAAATAATCGAGATCGGTATTCACATTGAGGGCGAAGCCGTGCGAAGTAACGCCGCGCGAAATGTGGACGCCGATGGCCGCGATCTTGGATTCAGAGCTGGCGATGCTCGTGTGGGGACGGGCGCTCTCGCCCGTCCAGGCCGAGTGAAACTCGGCGACTTCCGGCTGTGTCCAAACTCCAGTAAGGCCGGAGACCCGCCCAGTTGGAATCCCGAAACCAGCGCAGGTTCGAATCAAAACCTCTTCCAGACGCCGCACATATTCAATCGCGCCTAAACTCTTGCGATTAGGTTCGTTCGAGGGAAATCCCCGCAGATCGAAGATGGGATAACCGACCAATTGTCCCGGCCCATGGAAGGTCACATCGCCGCCACGATCAGACTCGAAAACTTCGACTCCGCGCTGGGCGAGGAGTTCGGGCGAAGCGAGTATGTTTTTCTGTTTAGCATTGCGGCCGAGAGTAATCACCGGAGTATGCTCGAGCAACAAAAGAACATCGCCGACACGGCCCTCTTTGCGCATCTCGACAAGCTTCTGCTGAAGCCGCAGGCCGGTCGCGTAATCAAGCGTGCCGAGTTGGAGGACAGAAATCAAAATATTTTTGCCATGAATCTTAAGTCTAGAACAGACAGAAGGAAGTTGCGAGGCGCCAAACCTGGCGCAGTTCCCGGCATAAAGAGCATAATTATTGGGAACTTTCACTCGCCTCGGGACGTAACACATACCAGTAGGAGGTCTCTATGCACGTCTTCGGGTTCTTCTTTTTCCCGTTCTTTGGATTTGGTTTTGTCGC
Source organism: Terriglobales bacterium (assembly GCA_963762965.1). GTDB lineage: Bacteria > Acidobacteriota > Terriglobia > Terriglobales > Acidobacteriaceae > DATBAX01. The sequence goes on along the minus strand of CAVXME010000001.1, from coordinate 1,024,768 downwards.
CTATTTCCTGCCCACGATTGTGGCGCTGATACGCGAGAGGCACGATAAGATTTCCATCTTTCTGCTGAATTTCTTTCTGGGATGGAGCGTCATTGGCTGGGTCGTCGCCTTGATTTGGGCCTGCAAGAATGACCGAGTCATCTACGTTCAGAATCCGCAGCGCTACTAACCGAGCAGCTTGGCCGCTTCCTTGGCGTAGTAAGTAAGAATCGTGCTGGCTCCCGCCCGTCGAATCGAGATCAGCGACTCCATCATGATGCGTTCGCGATCAATCCATCCGTTACGGGCCGCAGCTTCGATCATCGCGTATTCTCCGGAAACCTGATACGCCGCCAGCGGCACATCGAAGCGCTCCCGGGCCGCGGCAATCACATCCAGATACGGCATCGCGGGCTTGACCATAATCATGTCCGCGCCTTCTTCAATGTCGAGCGCAATCTCGCGCATGGCCTCGCGCAGGTTGGCTCCGTCCATTTGATAGGAACGCCGATCGCCAAATTGCGGTGTCGAGTCCGCAGCCTCGCGAAATGGTCCGTAGAAATCCCGACGCAAATTTCGCGGCGTAGGAAAGAATGGGTGTGTTTATCAGCCCAGCCTGATCGAGCGCTTTGCGGATCGCACCCACGCGGCCATCCATCATGTCAGACGGCGCGATGACATCCACTCCCGCGCGGGCCAGCGAAACCGAGGTCTTAGCCAGTAGATCGAGCGTGGCGTCGTTGAGGATCTCGTATTTCGGCTGGGCGGCCCGGACTACTTTCGCCGCCGCCGCTTCAATGGCCTTCATTTTCTCGTGATGGGGCGCGTCCGCCGCGACCTGTACTGCTGCCGCTCCGAGGGACTTCGGCGTCTGTTCTTTGCTGACCACTCCGCAGTGTCCATGCGACATGTACTCGCACAGACAAACGTCGCCGATGACAATGAGATCCGAAACTTCTCGCTTAATGGCCCGTGCCGCCTGCTGCACGATGCCATCGTCCGCCCAGGCCCCAGTGGCTACTTCATCTTTTTTCTCCGGCAATCCAAAAAGGATGACCGCAGGTACGCCCAACGCATGCGCCTCGCGCGATTCCTTCACCACTTCATCCACGGAAAGATTGAACACGCCCGGCATCGAGCCGATTGGCTTGCGCACGCCTTCGCCCGGACAGACAAATAGTGGATAGACCAAAGCCTCCGGAGTGAGGCGCGTCTCGCGCACCATGGAACGCAACGTTTCGTTCTGGCGGAGGCGTCGAAGGCGTGTGATGGGAAAGGCCATAACAGGCATCAGAATGGGCAAACAGCCCATTTCTTCTAGGCGATTCTAGCAGAGCGCCACTTCTTGTAACATGAACTTCCATGCAGCCGCTAACCCACACCAGCGCACGAGTGCTGGAATTCGAGTCCATGCGCGAGCTGTTGCGCGGTTACGCTTCTTCGCCTCTTGGAAAGGGACGCATTGCGGCCCTTTCTCCTTCCATCGATCGCCAATGGATTGAGAATCAGCAGCAACTGGCCAACGAGATCCGCGAATTCCGCCGGGTGGGCGGACGATTCGACTTCTCTACATTGTTGGACATTGCGAAACTGGTCGAAAAGTCGCGCATCTCCGGGGCGGCCCTGGAGACCGAAGAAATCCGCGATGTGATTCTCGTAGTGGACCGCGCTGCCGAATGGCGGCAAATTGTTCTGAATCCACCGGCAGCGATGAAGGCTGAATGGATGGCGGTGGTGCAGCTTTCTTCTGGTGTGATCGATTTTGCGGAATTTCTGAAAGCCTTCCGCAACAAGATCCTACCCGATGGAACGTTAGATGATCGCGCTTCGCCCGAACTGGCGCGCATTCGGCGGGAGATTGAAAAGCAAAAGCGATCGATTCAAGAATCGCTGCGTGGCTATCTGCGCCGCCTCGCCGAAGGCGGATCGGTGCAGGACGAGCTGATCACCATCCGCGGCGAGCGCTTCGTTATTCCTGTGAAAGTCGAGCAGAAGCGGCGTGTGCAGGGCGTGGTCCACGGCGCCAGTTCCAGCGGCCAAACCGTTTTCGTCGAGCCGCTGGAAACCATCGAACAGAACAACGATCTGGTGCGATTGCTCGACGACGAACAGGCGGAAATCCACAGAATTCTGCTGGAGATGACGCAACGCATCGGCGAGCACGCCGCCGCGATCTTGGCGGCAGTCGAGATCCTGGCGGAATTGGAATTGCAGTTCGCCAAAGCGCGTTTTGCCGAGGATTACAACTGTGTCCCTGCAAAGCTTGCTGTTAGGTCTGACCTGATTCTGCACAACGCCCGCCATCCGTTACTCGAACGCAACTTGAAAGCAAAGGGCGGCGAGATCATCCCCACGACGATCGAGTTGGAAGGCGATCGTCGCGAACTGGTCATCACCGGGCCAAACACGGGTGGCAAAACGGTCGCTCTGAAGACCGTGGGACTACTCGCGCTGATGGCGCAATCGGGAATTCCAGTTCCCGCTGATCGGGCCGAGATGCCGGTGTTCGATGCCGTGCTTGCCGATATCGGAGACTATCAGTCCATCGAGCAAAATCTTTCTACTTTTTCTGCGCACGTCACCAACATTGATTTCATTTCGCGGACTGCGACCGCACAGTCGCTCGTGCTCCTCGACGAGCTCGGTTCAGCCACCGATCCCGAAGAAGGCGCCGCGCTGGCGGTAGCCATTGCCGAGCATTTCCGCCGCATCGGTTGCATCAGCATTATTTCTACGCATCACACTTCACTCAAAGTTTTCGGCGCGAACACACCCGGAGTGGTCAACGCGTCGGTTGGATTCGACGAGGCCACGCTGCAGCCGACTTACGAACTCAGAGTCGGCGTGCCTGGAGCTTCGGCTGGAATCAACATCGCCCAGCGGCTGGGATTGAATCCGTCAATCATCGATTCGGCACGGTCAAAGCTAGGCACGCAGGCGCGGGACGTTGGGCAATTTCTGGATCGCCTGCATGAAGAGTTGCGCCTGGCGGAAGCCGATCGCCTGCGTCTGCGGACAGGCCAACAAGAACTGGAACAAGAAAGAGGGCGTTTAGCGGTTTTCGGAAAAAAAGAGCAGCAAGACAAGATTAAAGAAATGGAAAAGAAGCTGGAGAGCCTGCTGCGCGATTTCGAGTATCACGCCCGCGAATCGGTGAATGCCATTCAGGAGCGCGCGGCCGCACAGAAACTTTCCAAAGACGCCGAGCGGCGCATCTCCAAGTTGCGGCGCGAATTCAGCGAGCAGTTTAATTCGACCGTCGTCGCTCATACGAGTGGCGCCGACCAGGGAGATCCTCATGCTCAGCCGCAACTGGTGAAACATGTTTCCGAGGGAGACACGGTCAGGCTCAAGTCGGTGGGCCGCCCGGCCCGCATCGCGCGCAAAGTGGACGAGAACCACTTCGAAGTCGAAATCGGCGCGATGAAGATGAAGATCGCACGCGAAGACATTGCCGAAGTGCTCACCCGCGCCGAAGACTCGCCCGTAAAAGCCGCCCGTGCGCGCGGCATTTCAGTTTCGCTGGAAAATGAAAATCAAAGTGCACCGTCTGAGATCAACGTAATCGGCTACCACGTGGACGATGCCATCCGCGAAGTCGAAAAGTTCGTCGACCGCGCCTTCCTGGCCGGACTGTCACGAGTGCGTGTAGTGCATGGCAGCGGCATGGGCATCCTGCGCAAAGCTCTGCGGCAATATTTGCAGAAGCATCCGCATGTGGAGTCGGTGAAAGAGCCCGAGCAAAACGAAGGCGGTGGTGGAGCGACGGTGGTGGAGTTGCGGGTGTAGTTGACGATAAAGAGTGTTTCGCCCTCCGCCCAACATGGCAATCTTCTTGATCTGTGACAACCGTCACATCATTTTTCACCAAATATTATTACCCTTGTCATCCTGAGCGCAGTGGGCGCTTCGCGCATGCGAAGCGCCCACGGAGTCGAAGGACCCCTACCCCCTCATGCGAACTCAACGCGATCGCCGAAGCTACTGCGTCTATATCATGGGAAGCCTCTCCGGGACGCTTTACATCGGTATGACTGGAAAGATGGAGAAACGAATATTCGAGCACAGGTTTCACCACCTGGAAGGCTTCACCGATCAGTACGATGTCGAGCGGTTGCTTTATTGGGAATCCTACGATGACGTTCGTAAGGCTATCGATCGCGAAAAACAGCTAAAAGGCTGGCGTCGCTCAAAGAAAATTGCGCTGATCGAGTTGCAAAACCCGCAATGGCTGGATTTGGCTCGAGAATGGTTCCCAGCGATGAAAGAGTGTGCAGTGGGTAGGGGTGCTTCGACTCCGGGCGACCGGTCTCCGACCGCTCACCCTCCGCTCAGCATGACAGATAGAAAGAGTTGGGGAGAAAAGTAAAAAGTAAAATTTAGATATCTTCAAATCATCTAACCCTCTTGTCATCCTGAGCGCAGTGGACGCTTCGCGAAAGCGAAGCGTCCACGGAGTCGAAGGACCCCTATACCCTCAACCGAACGAACGGTTTTCTCCAACAATCAACTGCTAATTCCGATCTTCCACAGCTTCTCCACAGCAATCGCGCTCCGGTATATTCACTTCAGCGGCTTTCTAGCTCACAATTCCTGCGGACAGTTATCGCTTCCTCATGGCCAACCCTGGCGATTTCGCATATACGGTCAAGCAGCAGGCGGACATCGTCCGCATTGTGGGCGAGTACGTCAAGCTGCGCAAGGCGGGGGCGCAGAACTTTTCCGGGCTTTGTCCGTTTCATGGGGAGAAGACGCCGTCGTTTTCCGTCCATGCCACGCGGCAGTTCTTTCACTGCTTTGGCTGCGGAGTTTCGGGCGACGTGTTTGCGTTTGTCCAAAAGATCGAGAACATTACTTTCCCTGAAGCAGTGAGAGCGGTCGCGCAGAAGCTGGGCATTGCCCTGCCCAAAGTTAGCTACAGCAGTCCTGCGGAAGCCAAAGAAGCCAAGCTGCGAACTGTATTGCTGGAGGTTCATGAGCGCGCTTGCGCTTTTTTTCAGGATTGTCTGCGAAGACCAGAAGGCGCGCATGCCCGTGAGTATCTTGCGGGACGCGGGCTGGATGAGGAAACGATCAAAGCTTTTCGCATTGGCTATGCGCCGGATTCTGGATTCTTGTTGCGTGATCGGTTGAAGGGAGAGTTTCCGGAAGAAGTGTTGCGGGAGAGTGGCTTGTTTTCGTGGAAGGACAGCTCTCAGCTGTCTGCTGTCAGCCGTCAGCCAAACGCAAAGCCCCTCGACTCCGCTCGGGATGACAAGAATGATGGGGAACGAGACGCTCCGCCAACGACCAACGACCAACGACCAACGACGGTTGCTATGTATTCCAAGTTCCGCAACCGCGTCCTATTCCCCATCGCCAATGAAACTGGGCGCGTCATCGCGTTCACAGGAAGGACGCTAGCTGCTGACGAAAAAGCTGGGCCTAAATATCTGAACTCGCCGGAGACGGCAATCTATTCCAAATCACGAGTGCTGTTCAATCTCGACCACGCGAAAGAGGCGATTCGCAAGTTGGACTATGCGATCCTAGTCGAAGGACAAATGGATTGCATCGCAGTCTACGCTGCGGGCTTTCACAACGTAATCGCGAGTTCCGGCACGGCGTTTACTGAACTGCAAGCCAAGCTGCTGGGGCGATTCAGTAAGAAAGTCGTAGTGAATTTCGATCCCGATACCGCCGGAGCCAAAGCCACGGAGCGTACTCTGGGGCTGCTGGTCGAAGAAGAGTTCGAGATCAAAGTGCTTACCCTTGAAGCTGGCTTCGATCCTGATCTATTCATCAGGCGAAAGGGCAAAGATGCCTACGCGGCCGAACTCAAGAAGTCCCAGAAATATTTTGATTACCTGATCGAACGGGCACGTTCACAGTTCTCAACCCGCAGCGCCGAAACCAAAGTCAAAGCGGTGAATTATTTGCTTCCGCACATTCAGCGCGTCCCCAGCAGGATTGTCCGCGATGAACTGGCGCAGGAAATTGCGCAGAAGCTGGGGATTGATTCGTCAGTGTTGCGGCAGGAACTCAAACACGCTGCCGGTAGCCGCTCCACTGCCAGCGTGAAGGCGACTACCGAGGCTCAGATCACCGATGCCGAACGAATCCTGGTCCGTGCGCTGGCATCGGCGACGGAGATGCAAACATCCGAAGAGCATCTTTCCGGTCGTGATGGCGCCGAAGAGGAATTCGATCCAGCCCGGCAGGCGCAATTCGTGCTGAAGAGTGAGCGGTTCCATATCGGCCTGGCCACCGAGTCGCTGGTAGAGGTCCTACTGAATGCAGGGCAGGAATCTGCCGATGTAATGCAATTGCCGCTGTCTGAGGGCGATCGGCGGCTGCTGGCGTCCGTTCTAATGACCGAGCACGAGGAACTGACCGCAGGCCTGCTGGAAGAGGCCGTGATGGCCCTGCGGAGGCGGCAATTGGAGCATCGGCAAAGAGTCATTAAGACCCTTATTGCCAACGCGGAACACTCCAAAGACGCCTCAACTTTGACTCGTTTAGTGCAGGAAAAGCAGGAGATTGACCGGGCCTTGGCCAGCTAGGTTTTGGCCTCAAAAGCCCCGAAATGGGCTGAAACTTGGCAGCTTCGGGAGGCATCTAATTGATTGTAAGCAGGAAAGATAAGGCGGCCGGAAATGGGAATAGGCCGATGACTTATGTTACAATTCTAGGGTTTGCGTCGGTGCATAGCTCCGCCATTCCACGCTTCCCACTTCTTAAAACGAAATTTCCACGTCCTACTTTAGGACGATTCGAGGATAACCCGTCTTGGCTCTAGAAGACAAGTTCGACGAACTTAAAAAGCTGATCGACACAGGTAAAGAGAAGGGATATCTGACCTATGATCAGGTCAACGACCTTATCCCGCACGACGTGCATTCTCCCGAGGACCTGGACGATCTGCTGACCACCATTGGTACGCAGGGAATCGATGTGCTGGAAGGCCCCAAACTGCCGTCCTCCGCGCTCGATAAAAAATTCGACGAAGATGAAGCCGGTGAGGACGTCGAACTCGATCTCACCCCCGGCGCTCTGGAAAAAACCAACGATCCCGTAAGAATGTATTTGCGGGAAATGGGCACCGTGCCCCTGCTCACCCGCGAAGGCGAAGTTGAAATCGCCAAGCGCATTGAGCGCGGACAACTGCGTGTGCTCAAGGCAATCTCCCGTTCGCCAATCGTGATCCACGAATTGCTTTCGATGGGAGAGGACCTCAAGAAGGGCGTCCGCTCCATCAAGGAAGTGGTCACCTTTGACGAGGAAGAGATCACGCAGGAAATCCTCGATGCCCGGCTGAAGGAATTCACCGGCAAGATCGACGACCTCAACAAAGCCTACAAAAAGTCGAATGTGCTTCTGGAAAAGTTTGCCGCCGTTTCCCAGAAGAAGCGTCCTAAGGACTATCGCCGATACCGCATCGCACTGGCTCGGGCCATCGTGGCCGTGTCGTTGTGTGTCCGCAAACTTGGCTTCACCAACAACGAACGCAAGCGCCTGATCGAACGCGTCAACAAGACGGTCGACACCATGCGCTCGCTCGACCGCCAAAGCCAGAACCTGGAAAAAAAAGCGGAGGCCACGCGCAGTGACGATCAGCGCAAGGACTACCGCCGCCAGGCCCGCGCCATCCACGCGGAACTGGAAAAGCTGGAGGCCGAAGCCGGCGTTTCCTTCCCGGAGCTCAAGCGCACCCAGCGCGAAGTCATCCAGGGAGACATGGACGCCGAACAGGCGAAGCGTGAGCTGATTGAAGCGAACCTTCGGCTGGTGGTCTCCATCGCCAAAAAATACACCAACCGCGGATTGCAATTCCTGGACTTGATTCAGGAAGGCAACATCGGTTTGATGAAAGCCGTCGACAAGTTCGAGTATCGTCGCGGCTATAAGTTCTCCACTTATGCCACGTGGTGGATTCGTCAGGCCATTACCCGCGCCATTGCCGATCAGGCCCGCACCATTCGTATTCCGGTGCACATGATCGAAACCATCAACAAGCTGATCCGCACTTCGCGGCAGCTGGTGCAGGAACTGGGACGCGAACCGACGTCGGAAGAAATCGCCAAGCGCATGGATATTCCGGTGGCGAAAGTCCGCAAGGTCCTGAAGATTGCACAGGAGCCGATCTCCCTCGAAACGCCCATCGGCGAAGAGGAAGATTCGCATTTGGGCGACTTCATCGAGGACCGCGCGGTCGTTTCCCCGGCGGAAGCCGTGATCAACGTCAACTTGAAAGACCAGACTTCGCATGTGCTGCGCACGCTGACACCACGCGAGGAAAAAGTCATCAAGATGCGTTTCGGTCTCGAAGACGGCAGCGAGCACACTTTGGAAGAAGTCGGCCAGTCGTTCGCAGTCACCCGCGAACGTATCAGACAAATCGAAGCCAAGGCACTGCGGAAGTTGAGGCATCCGTCAAGGTCGCGGAAGTTGCGGGCGTTTCTGGATGGGGTAAGAGACTAAGACTTTTCACCACAGGGACACAGAGGCACAGAGAAAACTGAAGGGCGCGAGAAATCGCGCCTTTTTATTTCAGATGCCTAGTGTCGCACCTTTCGCGAGAACGCTTCTCAGCGGAGCCAATTTTCAAAGTGAAGGCGCTCCACTCGGGAAAATTCTCTTTCATTGTCGGTTACAACCGCATATCCCAGCGTAAGCGCCTGAGCTGCGATGAGCAGGTCGTTAGCACCAATGGGCTTGCCGGCGCGCTCGAGCTGCACACGAATCGAGCCATACGAAGCGTCGGCTGGCTTCTCGAACGGTAGAATCTCGAGCGCGCCCAGTACGGCCTCAAGCTGTGCGGACAAACGCGGTGATTGCTTCTTTTCGGCGCCGTAACGTAACTCCGCAGCGACAATGATGCTGGTGCAGACCTTCGTTTCGCCAACCTTGAGAACCCGTTCCGCCACTTTTCCCTGGGGATTGCGAACCAGGTCAGAAACTATGTTCGTATCGAGAAGGTAGCGCATCAGAGATCAACCGGACCGGCGGGGGAATCAGGCATACGGGGGAATTTTTCCCGCAGCGGCTGAAGGCCAGCCAAAACGGCCCGCAGTGATTTTGCAGGCGCCGGTTCAATGATGAGGCGCTGGCCTTCTTTGCGCATAATAGCGTTCGCACCGGGAAGCTCGAATTCCCGCGGGATGCGCACGGCTTGATTGCGTCCGTTCCTGAAGACCCGAACGTGACGTTCAGAGCTAGGCCCTTTTTTCAGCATATGCTCAGCATATGCCAAAGGAGGCCGCGATGTCCAGTGGGAATTTTGGGCTGGTGAGGGCCCGCAATTGAGGCCAAGGCGCTGCGGAAGTTGAGGCATCCATCCAGGTCGCGGAGGTTAAGAGCGTTTTTGGATGGGGTGAGAGATTAACCTGGCAAGATTCCTAACCATCTGGTCATTCCGAAGGACGCAGTCCCGAGGAATCCGCTTTAGGCAGTGAGGCACGGCTTCGGTCGTGCCTTTCGCTTTTGATGCAAGATGTAAATGTGGCGCGGGCGCCCCGCCCGTGACACGACAAACAGCTAAACGGCGGTTTACTTCCACTTTGCGTCGATCTGGCGTTTGCCAAATTGATTCGGGGAGCTGGTTTGTTGAGCCCATCGGCATGCCGTATTCGGTGAAGGCGGCCTGTTACAATTCCCACCGCCATGATACTGGGCTTGATCGACATCCTGAAGCTGGCTGGGTTTGACGAGCGCAAAACCGCTAAATTAGTGCGTCATCAAAGCCGAGTATGATTCGATGGAAGAACTGCGTCGTAACGATTGGCTTGAGGTCTACCAAAGCTACCAAGCTCGTTCGGTTTTTCATGGAATCGAACAGATCATTTCCTTTTACGGTTTATCAACTAATCGAGCGGGCTTTTACGGCGTCTATCGTGTTTTAGGACACAAGTCTCCGAACGATGGGGCTGATCTTCCCGGTTGTCCGTCGCTCACCCGCTGGCGCAATGACTGCACGTTTTTTTACATCCTGGACCGCGACAAGCGCTTTGACGACTTTCGCGACCGGATCATCATCGACTGGGGCCGTGCAGCTTTGTCTTGGCATCAAAAGCTCAAGAATAAGCCTGTCGTCGAAATCTTACCGCCGGGCAGGAAACTTCAGCCTTTCGGGGATTTCCTAGAGTTCAGCCTTACCCATGCGCAGCTTAAGGACCTCTTTGAAAATGAAGAAGCGCACCGCGACTGGAAAATACCGCTCAGCAACGTTGCCGGAGTTTACTTGATTCTCGCTCAAAAAACTGGGCACTTGTACATAGGCAGTGCCTATGGCGCAACCGGATTCTGGGGACGATGGCAACAGTATGCGAAAAGTGGGGATGGCGGCAACGTGAAAATCCGAAAACTCATCGAATCCGACCCTGATTATCCCGCATCCTTTCTATTCTCGATTCTTCATATATTGCCGCGATCGATGTCTAAGGACGCAGTTATACAACGTGAAACCGAATACAAGATCAAGCTCGGTACCCGTGCGATCGGGTTGAACTCGAACTAGTCGTTATCTCCACCGTGTCGGACAGGAGTGTCCGACCCACACGAGAAGCGGAGAAGCTTGATTCAGGTACCTCGGGCGCTAAAGCGCGTGATTAACACAGAGGCATTAACGCAGCGCTGAAGCGACTGCTCCACCCCAAGACTGACTCTTTCCCCGGTAACGCTCGAAATACGTAACCGAGGGTTGGGATAGCTTACGTGGCTACGCGGTCGCCCGACACGAAACAGCGATAGACTGCACCGCCGGCTGCTTCCGTCTCTTCGCTTGCCACAAATCGTACTGACTCTGCATGTTCATCCAAAGTTCGGGTGTAGCTCCCAATGCGGCGGCTAGGCGAAGCGCCACGCTCGCCGAAATTCCGGCTTTGCTGTTCAACACGCGTGAGAGGGTAACGCGCGTGACCCGAAGATGGGCGGCAGTGGCCGACACAGCCATTTCGCCAAGGTATTCGCGCAGTACCCGTCCGGGATGTGGTGGTTTATGCATGGCGTTGAGAACCGCATCAATGATAGCTGGGGGGTGTCACTTTGTATCGGCAGAAACACCGGGTCCTTCGACTCGTCTCGTTGCGCTGAGTGCAACGTTGCCTTCGCTCGGGATGACAGGGTTGGGACGGGTACCGGCTTTTCACGGGCGGGGGCGCCCGCGCCACACCAGCAGCTTTGGTCTCCCCATTCCCGTTTTGGGCATGCTTCCCTCGTATCTCTCGGAATTTGCTTGCCGTCGGCATTTCAGAAAATTCCAATAGAGAGATAGGGCGGCGTGACTCTGGCGCTAAGGCGCGTGATCAAAAGAAAGGCTTTAACGCAGCGCTGAAGCGACTGCGCCACCCAAAATCAGAATTTTTCCGGAACCTGGGAATTCTGATGCGATCCGAAAGAGCTGGTCGGACAGGAGTGTCCGACCCACACTAGAAGAAACCCGCACTAGAAGACCCACATGAGAATTGGAGTTGGCGGAGGATGAAGAAGCGGCAGCCGGAAATTATCAGAGACAACAAGAAGCGGGGGGAGTGGGCGGAATCGGTATTTGCGGCGCGGGCGGCGGAGAATGGGCTGGCGGTCAGCAGGCCGTCTGGGGAGTCGGAAAGTTTTGATTATGTGGTCGGGCATCCCGGCAGGTTTGTTGGGGTGCAGGTGAAGTGCACGATCGCGAAGCAGCACAACGCGAAGGGATATATCTGCAATCTGAAGTGCAATAACAAGAAGTATCGGCAGGGGGCGTTCGATTTTGTGGCCGCGTACGCGATCTTGGAAGACACATGGTACATCGTTCCGGAGAAGGCGATCCGGGGGATGGGGGCGATTTGCCTGTGCAGCACGATGCCGAAGTATGAAGCGTATCGGGAGGCGTGGGATTTACTGCGGGAGGCTACGGGGTGTGAGGAGGCGGCGGAACTGGCTGTGAGTGATCGGGAAGAGGCTCCGATAGGTTCGGGTTTAGCGCGGATGCAGGCGGCGATGAATTTCTTTCGAAATCATATGGAGAAGGGTGGGCGGGCGCCGCGTTGACGTGACTTAGCGTTCGGAAGATGTTTAATTCTGTTTTCTCCCCAGGGAAAACCGTTCGGCCGGTTGAGCGGTAGGGGTCCTTCGACTCCGCGGCCACTTCGCATTCGCGAAGTATCCACTGCGCTCAGGATGACATTCTGGGGATGCCGACGGATTTGTTCGGCTTTTTCCATCTCTTTCCACAAGCAATTCCTGTCTTTCACAGCAAATGCACAAGCGAGGACGGATTTCATGTTGCCGCCGATGGCAGCCTAGCGCAAAGTGATTCCACTGCATGCGTGAGATGTCTTGATCGCTGCCGTGAGATTGCGGGTAGGGCTGGCAGGTCTTGGCCGTCCACGAGGACAGGCTGCGGGAGTTTCGACGCGTTCCGGTTGCCCGGAGCATGGTTGCCTCCTCAGACAGTCGTCCTTGATGGCAAAGTCAGGCTGCCGGTTCTTGCAATCCTCGCGAGTCATGTGCCTCATGGGCACTGATTCCGAGAGTGCGTTTGGCAGACTGCGTTCCTAGAGAATGCGGTTTCGAAAACGTACATCACCACCTAGCGTGGTGAGCGGCGCGCGAGATATCACACGTGCAAGCGGCCCGGGTGGCTGGCCTGGGCCGCATTTTATTGGAGCCGTCGTTGGTCCTTGGTCGTGCGTCGTTGGCCAAACTGGTTCAGAGTATTTTCTGGTTCGCTTTTTGTTCTCCTGATAGTCTAGAATTCGTACGAAAATATCTTGGCGACTACCGATTACAGTCTCGCGCACACCCTGCCGGCCAATGTGGAAGCCGAGCGCTCGATTCTGGGCGCCATCCTGATCGACAATCTTTCTTACAACGAGGCTGCCGAGCATCTCAAGCCGGAAGACTTTTCGCTCGACTCGCATCGCCGCATTTATACCCGCATGGTAGACCTGGCGGAGTCATCGCGGTCGATCGACATCATTACTTTGTCCGAGGAACTGGCTCGCTACAAGGAAGTTGAAACTGTCGGCGGCGTGGCTTACATGTCGTCGCTCACCGACGGGCTGCCGCGCAGGCCGAGCATTGAGCACTACATCAAGATTGTCCGCGATAAGGCATTGCTGCGTGGATTGATTCACGCGGCCAATACTGCGATTTCGCGGGCGTCCGAGCAGAGCGATCCGGCGGAAGAAATTCTCAACGATGCTGAAGCGGCCATCTTCCAGATCTCCGAAAAGCGCATTGGGCGCGGCTTTATGGGCGTGCAGGAGATCGTCAAGGAATCTTTTGGTTCGGTCGACGCGTTGTTGCAGCGCGGCCAGCGCATCACCGGCCTGGCCACGCACTACACCGATCTCGACGAAATGACCAGCGGCTTTCAGCGCTCCGATTTGATTATCATTGCGGCCCGGCCATCCATGGGCAAGACTGCGTTCGCCATGAACATCGCCGAGAATGCGTCGATTGAAGACCAAAAAGTTGTGGGCATGTTCTCGCTGGAAATGTCGCGCGAGGCGTTGTTGCTCCGCCTGCTCTGTTCGAAAGCGAAAGTGGACTCGCACAAGATGCGGACCGGTTCGCTGTGGCGCGAGGATATGGACAAAGTCGTCCACGCAATGGATCAGCTGGCACAGGCGCCAATTTTTATCGACGACACGCCCGGCATCGCACTCAGCGAAATGCGGGCCAAGGCGCGGCGGTTGCAACAGTCCCAGGGTGGCAAACTTGATCTGATCATTGTGGACTACCTGCAACTCATGGCCGGCGGCAGCAAGCGCTACGAGAATCGTACGCAGGAAGTGTCGGCAATTTCGCGGGGACTGAAAGGGCTGGCTAAAGAGCTTAACGTGCCGGTGGTGGCGCTGTCTCAATTAAGCCGCGCTCCGGAAAGCCGCGGCGGGGACCATCGTCCGCAGCTCTCTGATCTTCGCGAATCCGGGTCGATCGAACAGGATGCTGACGTGGTCGCCTTCATCTTCCGCGAAGAGGTTTACAACCACGACGATCCCACGCTCGAAGGGGTTGCCGAGATCATTATCGCCAAGCAGCGAAACGGCCCCACCGGCCGCGTCAAGATGGCATTCCTCAAAAACTCGACGCGATTTGAGTCGATGGCGGGCGGCATGGCTGCCTCTGACGAGCTGTAGCAATTCCGCATTGAAAGCCTTGTGATATTGCCGGTCCAGCCTGTGGAAAAGCTTGTGGAAGGCAAGCTCCGCTATCTCATAGGCAAAAGAGTCGACCGCCCGGTCGGTATTTACTTTCTGGTTAAGTTGACTGTAAGTCAACAGAGACACAGCAGTTAGTGTCGTCTTAACAAATCAACAATTTCCGCCTCTGAGATTTCTCAGAAACCGAGGCAACCCGGAGATTTGCACATCGGGAGGGGCAGGGCCTTTCGAGCGAGCGCCGTAGAAACTCGTATTGTAGCCAGGCAAATCCGGTGCAAATCGCTGTCTTCGCCGATCTAAACTCGCCATCTTTACCAGATCGTTTGGATTGCTTTTGAGCGGCGGATATTGTGGTCGGCAGTGATGAGGAAAGATCCGTGGACCAGCGCAGTCGAACCGATGATCCGGTCGGCGGGGTCTTTAGGATAGCTGGAGGGCAGTGCGATGGCCTGCGCACAAATCCGGCCGGTGATGGGCATTACCACAAACCTCGCTTCGACCTCCGCAAGGAATGTCTCCAGGCTCGGGTTCAGCTGGATGCGGCGTTTACTCTCGATTATGGCGATTTCAAGCAGGGTCATATCGGATATTGCGACCCCCTCGCCAGCCTGACGAGACCTATCAATCGCTGATGTGGCTTTTTTTGAGATCTTGTCCGGTTCCAGGGCCAGCCAGATGACCACGTGGGTGTCTAACAGAATCATCCTAAATCGCCCCATTCCTCGGGAGAAAGCACCGGAGAGACCACGTCGCCGGTTATCGAGCCTTTGCCGTTGAAGAACCCAAAAATCTCGTCCACGCCGCTGATGTTGACCGGCACCAGCTTGGCCACTGGCCGGCCATGTTTGGTGATCACGATAGTTTCACGCTTGGCTTTCACCTCATCCATAAGGGCGAGGCAGTTTGCTTTAAATGCGCCCGCGGGAACGGTCTTCATGATTGCTCCTAAAACCACTATGGTCATTATACCATGGTCATAATCGAAAAGGGGAAATGGGACACTCTTACGATCAGCTCCTCGGACTCACCATGCCAATGCTGAGAAGTGCGAGGGCACCGGCTAATTGCTGTCTTCGCCTACCTTGAGAACCGCCAAGAACGCTTCCTGGGGGATGTCTACGCGGCCGATGCGTTTCATGCGTTTCTTGCCTTCTTTTTGTTTTTCCAGGAGCTTGCGTTTGCGGGAAATGTCGCCGCCGTAGCACTTGGCGATTACGTTCTTGCGGATGGCGTGGACGGTCTCGCGGGCGATGATTTTCGCGCCGATGGAAGCCTGGATGGGGACTTCAAACATTTGCCGGGGGATGAGTTCTCGCATTTTTGAAACGAGAGCTTTGCCGCGTTCGTAAGCGAAATCGCGGTGCACGATGATGGAGAGTGCATCGACGGCTTCGCCAGCGACCAGGATGTCGAGCTTGACCATGGGCGATACCCAATAGTCGGCGAGATGATAATCGAGAGAAGCGTAGCCGCGTGAAACTGATTTCAGGCGATCGTAAAAGTCGAGAACGATTTCATTCAACGGCAGTTCGTAGTGCAGCATGACGCGAGAAGAGCTTAGGTATTCGAAAGTTTTCTGAGTGCCGCGTTTACCTTCCACAAGTGCAAGAATCCCGCCGACATATTCTTCGCTGGTCAAAATCGTGGCCAAGATTACTGGCTCTTCAATTTTTTCGATCAAGCTTTGATCGGGCCAGCGCGAGGGATTGTCGACCTCGATCAACTCACCATCGGTCTTGGTGATTTTGTAACGGACGCCGGGCGCGGTGGTGATGAGCTCGAGATTAAATTCGCGCTCCAGGCGTTCCTGGATGATCTCCATGTGCAGCAAGCCAAGGAATCCGCAACGAAAGCCAAAACCGAGTGCTACCGAACTTTCTGGTTCGTAGAAAAATGAGGAATCATTGAGGCGTAATTTTTCCAGCGCTTCGCGAAGAGCGGTGTGCTCGTGTGAGTCCACGGTATAAAGGCCAGCAAACACCATGGGCTTGATTTCTTCGAAGCCGGGCAGCGGTTCGGCAGCGGGATTATTTTCCTCGGTGATGGTGTCGCCGATTTTTGTGTCGGCGACATTCTTAATATTGGCAATGAGGAAGCCAACTTCCCCGGCGCGCAGTTCGTCGATGGCGACGGGCTTGGGGGTCAATACACCCAGAGCTTCCACGTCGAGGACGCGGCCGTTCCACATCAGGCGGATCTTTTGTCCCTTGCGCAGCGTGCCTTCGAAAACGCGAGTAAGCACGATGACGCCGCGGTAGGGATCAAACCAGGAGTCGAAGATCAGCGCTTGCAGCTTGTTGTTGGGATCTCCCTTGGGAGGTGGAACGCGCTTCACGATGGCTTCGAGCACATCCTCTATTCCCAGCCCGGTTTTGGCGCTGATGGGGACGGCGTTGGAAGCATCGAGTCCGACGGCACTTTCGATCATTTCTTTGGTACGGGGAATGTCGGCGCTGGGGAGATCAATTTTGTTGATGACGGGAATGATTTCCAGGCCGTTATTAATGGCCAGATAAGCGTTGGCCAGCGTCTGCGCTTCGACCCCCTGTGAAGCGTCGACCACCAGTAGTGCGCCTTCGCATGATGCTAATGACCGGGAAACTTCATAGGAAAAATCGACATGGCCGGGCGTGTCGATCAGGTTGAGCTGGTAGGTTTGGCCATCCTTCGCGGTGTACATCATGCGGACGGCGTGCGACTTGATGGTGATGCCGCGCTCGCGTTCGAGGTCCATGGTGTCGAGCACCTGAGCCTGCATTTCGCGGGCAGTCACGGATCCGGTCATCTCCAGCAGGCGGTCGGCGAGCGTGGATTTGCCGTGGTCAATGTGCGCAATGATGGCAAAATTGCGGAGAAAAGCGGCGTCCATAGCTGCAGCGGTCAATCCATTGATTCTAACAGGCGGGTTGGTAAGGTTCGGCACCGACGGGTAGTGAGATCAAACGTGTCGCGTCAGACGCTTGCCATAAATCTTGACGACGATGGCGACAGCGAGCCATAGCGAAACTCCATAGAGTCCGTACCACGTCGCTTCTTGCGCGGCATTGACACGGGGGGCGCCGAAAACGACCAGGGCTCCTGTGGAACTTACGTGCATGATCTGGGCTAGCAAAAGGCTGTTCGTGTTCGAGTAAATCCAGGAGATCAGCACCCGCATGGCCGTCATGGCCAGCGTGAACGAGAGAAGAAAAGGGAACCAGTAAGCGCCGTGCGGCGTTGCCGTCCCCAGGTAATTGATGACCGGCAAGTGCCAGATGCTCCACAACAACCCCAACAAGATACTTGGGGCCAACGCATTGTTTGGTGACCGCATTTTCGGGAAGGCATAACCCGTCCAGCCAATTTCCTCCAGGAAGCCGGCAGGAAGACCGAACAAGATGCCGATCAGAAAGCGGTTGGAGGTATAGACCGGAGAGACGAATGTCTTCAAACAGAAGAGAACAGTCAGAACCAGGATTGGCGGGATGAGTAACACTGCGTACCAAGGGGCGGGAACACGCCACCGAAACAATCGGGAGAAGAGATCCCGCAAACCGCTTCGTCCATCTACGATCCTGGTTAGAACGATGCCAACGAGGCATGGACCGAGAAGCATGGCCGGAAACATCAAAATGCCGGTGAGTTTCGGCAAAGGCTCGTGGCGTAAGAGGTGGGGTGCGGCAACGGCAAGAGCGCCCATCCAAGAGACCGAGAAGGTCAGCGCAAAATAGCTGGCGACGGGGTGGCGTCCGAAAAAGGTTTTTGGCTGGTTGTCCACGGTGAAACTATAAGCTACATAGTCTATTTTGGTTCCGGCTCAAGCTCAGGCTAAAATGCGAGGGTCACTTGAGTTTTCGTTAGAAGGTCTCACATGGCAAGTTCAAGCCTCAGAACCGCCACGTCGCTGGGCGTCATGTTTGTTGCTGTGATTGGTCTTCTTGGTTCAACCGCCTACGCACAGACGAGTGGACAAGATACATATAAGTGGTTAGATTGTTTCGTCGACTGGATAAGCTCCGGTCCCTCCTCTGCCGGCCCCAATTTCACTGCCAAGGTGTTGTTCCACAACGCCCCGGTTTCTTCTGTAAAAGTCTTGTTGGCCAGAAAAGATGCCCAGCCTGACGAACGCGACTGGAAAGTCGTGGCCACCGGTGAGACGAACTCTCATGGTATTGCGCGGTTCTCTGCAATCCCTCCGGGGGAATACACACTTCGGATTGAAGAAGGACTGCTCACTCCAGCCCGCGAAGAAATTGAAATCGACGCGAATAGTGCCGCCAAGACCGAAATCAAATTCCAGTGGCCCGGGGAATCTGTTGCGGCGCGAAATTTACGTGGCTTGCTTAATGCTTCGGACGCATCGGATGAGAAGCCACTGCCACTTCAGTATGTCTTAGTTCAATTACTCGACTTGCGCACTGCGAGCTTGATTGCTACTACGAATACGGACGGCGAGGGCCACTATGAGTTTCCTGCGTTCGGAGACGGCCTTTACGTGGTTCGATTTAATGAAGATCAGTATGCCGCTTCCGCAAGCCACGACATGGCCGTGGAAGTTAAATCCAACGCAGCCGGAGAAATTCCAACCATGAAGATAGTCCGAAAGGGTTGCAATCCTGGGCTTTTCAGGTTGGATGGTAAGAACTAGACCAAAGGGATCGTCTCGCGGCCAAGCAACTGCTGCCGATGTTCGAATCGATTGATAGCCCCGTCCGTCCGAATTGGAAATTGCGCATGGTTGGCACTGTGCTGGCTGTGACGTTTATTTCGGTTTTTGGTTTGGGTTTTGCGAATGACGCAGATGCCCCTCCAGTCTTACAGGGGAACCCTTCCTCCGTTGTCCCATGAGCAGTCAGAACTCGCTGACCATCTCTCGGCAGAAGTGAAGTACTTGTCCGTAACCATCGGGGAGAGAAGCATCGAACACGCCGGGTCGCTGAAAGTTACTAGTGAATTTCTCAGTGACAATCTCCGACAAGCGGGCTATGCCGTTACAGAGAGCACTTATTCAGTAGCAGGCCAAGAGGTGAGCAATATCGAGGCGACTCTTGCTGGAAGCGACAGTGCGAGCGGAATAATCGTGGTGGGCGCTCATTACGACAGCGTTGCCGGAACCGTGGGCGCGAATGACAATGCCACGGGCGTCGCTGCCGTGCTTGAACTCGCGCGATTGCTTCAAGGGAGCAAGCTGCGAAAGACTATTCGCTTTGTTCTGTTCGTCAATGAAGAGCCGCCGTATTTCCAAACTGACAATATGGGAAGCCTGGTCTATGCTCGTCGGCTTCATCAGGAAGGCGCCCCGATTGCTGCGATGATTTCGCTGGAAACGATTGGTTTTTACTCCGACACACCGGGCAGTCAGAAATACCCGCCAGTGCTCGGCCTCTTTTATCCCAACCGGGGCGATTTCATAGGCTTTGTGGGCAATCGGGAATCGCGTGACTTAGTGCGGCGATCTGTACGCAGGTTTCGTGAATCTACCAGCTTCCCCTCGGAAGGTGTTGCCGCTCCGGCTGATTGGCCGGGAGTGGGATGGTCGGACCATTGGTCTTTCTGGCAAGAGAACTACCCGGCCATCATGATTACCGATACAGCACCGTTTCGTTACCCGTACTATCACACTCCGCGTGACACGATCGACAAAGTAGATTTCGAGAAAATGGCGAGGGTCGTGGATGGGGTTCGAAGAGTCGTCGAGTCGTTGGCGAATGAACAATAGCTAGAGTTTTCTTCCTGAGTTTCTTGCGGTGACGATGAGGCGCGCAGAGTGAAGAGGTATAGGGGTCCTTCGACTCCGTCATACGTTCACTTTCGTGAACGTCTGACTGCGCTCAGGATGACAAGGGTTCTATCCCCGCTGCCGGACTGGGGCGTCCATCCGGACTTCGGCTGCTCTTCGGGGCTGGTTCCTGCTCAATGGATGAGTAGTGGATTCCCGGGTCTCGCAAATGCGGCGAGACCCGGGGCACCCGACTTGATCATGACGAATCGAGAATGCAGAGTGAAGAGGTGTAGGGGTCCCTTCGGCTTCGCTCAGGGCAGGCTCTTGGGCACCCGGCAGAGTGAAGAGGTATAGGGGTCCTTCGACTCCGTGTCTGCTTCGCTTCGCGAAACAGACACTCCGCTCAGGATGACAAGGGGGATGGCGCTCAGGATGACAAGGGTTTCCAGAGTCGTGGGCGGGGTGCGCCATGTCGTCGAGTCTTTGGCGAACGAACCATAGCTAGCGTAGGTTCCTGAGATGTCCATTGATACGTTATCCTGCATTGTTCGTGCTCACTGATTTCGAGCATACTGTCGGCCTCAGGATCGGTGGTTCATGCCGCGATTTCGCAGTTTCGGGAGAAAAATCCTCAGCGGACCGGTGTTTGCTTTTGTTTCAATAAAACCATCATGGCTTGGTTCGGTCGCGATTGCCGTTGCTCTATTCGTATTCAATGGATGCGGTGGTGGTAGTTCCTCGACCACGCCCCCACCGCCGCCACCGACACCGCTATCATTGAAAATCGTTGCTCCCGGAGATGCCTTCATCGTTGGGGACAAGATCCAGATCAACGCGATCCTTACCTACAGCGACAACTCCACCAAAGATGTGACCGCGAGCGCCACCTGGAGCGCCGCGCCCGCCGCGGTTGCCACCGTTTCCAGTTCAGGTGTGCTTACAGCTGTTTCTGGCGGTTCGGCAACAGTGACCGCGGCTTTTAGTTCCTTCAGCAGTAACGTCCCGGCATTTGTCTCCCAGGGATTGGTCACGCCGGGGCTGTCGGGATTTTCCTGGGAGAGCGTCAACACCCAGGGCATGGGGTACGTTACTGGATTGGTGGTGCATCCGCTGGCGCCCAATGACATTTACATTCGCACCGACGTCGGCGGAGCTTACCGCTTTGACCGCACGAATCAATACTGGGTCCCGTTGCTCGACCAGTTTGGCACGTTGAACTCGGAGACCTACGGCGTGGAGAGTATCGCGCCCGATCCTACGGACATCAACACGGTTTACGTTGCGACGCCTTACGGACGCGTCATCACCGGCTCGAGTGTCTTTTCTCCGGCCGAAGTGTTGGTTTCGCACGACCGCGGCACTACCTGGGCGGCCACCGGGCTGACGCCGCAAGGGCTCTACATCGGCCCCAATGACGACTATCGGGGTACGACAGGAGAACGGCTGGCGGTCGATCCCAGTCAGCCCAGCGTGGTTTATTTTGCGACTCGACAGAATGGTCTCTGGCGCGGAAGTACGAGCGTGACTCCGCCATTGATGAACTGGTCACAGGTCGGAGGAGGATTGCCTGCGAGCACCGCGTCTCCCGGCATCAGCTTTGTGGTGTTTGATAAAAGCGCGGGCGTCACCGGAACCGGCGCCACGCGTAACCTTTATGCCGGCGTGCACGGCAGCGGCGTGTGGGCCAGCGTGGATGGCGGAATCAACTGGTCACAGATCAGCGGCGTTGCGAATCCGGCACGCGCCGCCGTGGCAAGCGACGGGACATTGTTGGTCACATTCGGCGGAGACGAAGGCGGGACCACTGGCAGCGTCGGCCGTTACAAAAGCGGGACGTGGACGGACATCACTCCGCAAAATAACGGCAAGAGTTATTCCGGAATTTCCTCGGACCCGACGAATCCCGTTGTGCTCGTAGCAGCGGTCAACGGGAATATGCAGATTTTCCGCAGCACTGATCAGGGCAACACCTGGAGCGCGATCACGGTGGGATCATTCTCTTATCGACCGGAGTTCTATCTGCCGGCTGCGCCTTCCTGGGGAAATGCAGCGCTGGCAATTGATCCCGCAAACCCGCTGCGAGTTTGGCAGACCAACGGCTACGGCGTGATCGAAACCGAAGACATTACCGCGGCTTCTACCATCTGGAATTGGCAAATGACCAATCTGGAAGAGTTGGTGGTGCAGAAAATCAAAGTGCCTCCGGTGCAGACAGTTCCCGGAACCACGCTTTCCGGCGCCGATCTATTCAGCGTTGCCGCCGACATGGTGGGATTCCGCTATGCCAGCCGCGATATTGTTCCGGAGGTCACCATCGATACCTTTCCGTACGTGGCCCAGGGCACGGGATTTTCTTACTGCGGTTCGCATCCTGAGAACGCGGCGTTTGTCGGCTGGGATGAAACCAACGTTGCGGTGCCAAAGTCCGGCATCACCTC
The DNA here is from genome assembly GCA_963762965.1 of Terriglobales bacterium. Lineage (GTDB taxonomy): Bacteria > Acidobacteriota > Terriglobia > Terriglobales > Acidobacteriaceae > DATBAX01. The sequence goes on along the minus strand of CAVXME010000001.1, from coordinate 1,002,524 downwards.
CGACAACGGGGTCACCTGGACGCACATCCCCAACACCAGCCCTGGCACTGGAGGCAAGATTGCGATGGCCTCGGACAACCCCGCGAATATGGTGTGGGCCGCCTACAATGCCACGCCGCAATACACTCGCGATGGCGGTAGCACCTGGCAGACTGCTATGTACAACGGCACGCCTCTGTCCGCGTCCTGGCAGTTGATCAATCCGTGGTGGAATGGCGACGTGCTGGTTCCCGATCTCGTCGCTCCAGGCACCTTTTATTATTTCGACAACGGAAGCTTCTATTTCAGCAGCGATGGCGGGGCCAACTGGACGCTAGGCAATACCACCTGGCCAACGGATCCGCACTATGTGATCAATGCCAATATTGTGCCCAATCCGGTGAAGGCGGGTGATGTCTGGATGACGTTTGCGCCGAACTCGAACCAGACCTGGACCTATCAACTTATGCATTCCACGGACGGCGGCAAGACGTTTTCCGCGATCACTACGCTTACCAGCGCCAACTACGTCGCCTTTGGCAGAGGCGCGACGGCGACTGCGCCGTTTCTGTATGCCCACGGAAGAACTTCTGGCGCGACCGGCGACGCCATCTATCAATCGCAGGACATGGGAGCGACCTGGATTCAGATCAGCGACCCCGCCCACATGCAGTTTGGGGAAATCAATTCTCTCGAAGGCGATATGAGGACCCAAGACCTGGTCTATGTCGGCAATGGCGGGCGGGGCATCATCTACGGATATGGCCCGGCTTCTGGGATTGCGCACGTGCGCGCAAAACTGCGTCGATAAGAAATCGGCGGACTGTCCGATGCCATTGAATCGCCGCAAATTCTAGAACGTCAACCTTGCCGCCACCTGCCCGATACGCGGAGTGGCCGCGCGGAAGTTCCCAGTCGTGGTGATCTGGCCGAACAAAGGTGTGCTGGTGTTCGACGGAATGCTGTTAATGTTGGTGGCATTATCGAGCAGCGTGGGTTGGGCGAGTTCGAGATGATTCAGAGCATTGAAGTACTCAATGCGAAACTCCAGCTTGAATCGCTCGTTGATGGAAGTAGTCTTGGCCAGAGCGATGTCAAGATTGGTCACCCCCGGCCCGCGGAGAGCGTTGCGGTGCAGCCCGTAGGTCCGGTCAGCCGGATTGTTCACCGGATCCACTGACGGGAAACAGACATTCGGAACGCCTTCGTCATAGTAAGGGTTATTCTCCAGTGGAATATTGGAAAAGCTATTGGGATTAAAGATGAAGTGGCCGGTCACGGGAGTGGTGGTGATCACGCATTCGTATTCGTGAGGATGTTTGGGAACTTGCATCGAGGTATAGGTGATCTCGTTAATCGTGCGTACCTGCCGGGGATCGTAAGTTTGAATGGGCGCGATGATGGCGGCGTGGGAAAGATACGGATCGCCGGCGCCTGAAGATCCGGGGTTGGCGGGATCGACGCCGTCCGGCAACTGGGCGGAAATGTCGTAGGGAAATCCGGTTCGCCAGGTAAGAATCGGGTAGAGACTCCACCCTTGGGTCAGGCGCTTGGGCCCCGCGGCCCACATGCGATTAAAGGGCAGGTCCCATCCTCCACTGAGGCTGATGCGATGGCGCACATCGCTGTCCCCGGAGGCGTAGAAAAAGTGGGTGTCATAGGCGGGCACGGTGCCATTGCGTTGCGCGAATCCCGATGCGTTGTCAAGGTTATGGGCGTAGGTGTAGGCGAAAGTGAAATAAACCGTGCCGATCGGCGAGGCTTTGGGCTGACGGGTGAGACTGGCTTCGAGAGCGCTGTAGTTTGCGTTCGAGACATTCTGGAATTCCGGGAGCTGGCCGAAACATCCCGCGCAACTGCTATCGAGTTGGCGGTTGTAACTTCCCAGCACGGTCGGATTGATGTCTTTGAGCGACGTCAGGCCATGGCCTGAACTTCCCACATAGTTAGTCTCCAGTACCATGTCGGCGAGAAGATTGCGTTGCAGGCTGAGGTTGTACTGATAGACGTAGGGCGTGCGCAAGTGCGGGTCATCCAAATAAACAAAGCCAGTGCTATTGATCGGCAAGAACGGGGTGAAATCGACATTGGACGGAGGCGGAGTGGAAGGGAATGTGTTGGTCACGTTGGCCGATTGGAACGGCTGCTCCATGTAACCGATGGGGGCGTTCTTGTGAGCGGGGACATTGTCGAAATAAAAACCAGCGTTGCTTACGAACGGGGGTTGGCCGTTGAACTGAAGATTGTCTTCACCCTTCAGAATGTCATAAAAAACTCCGATACCGCCACGCAAGCTGGTCTTGCCACTTCCGGTCGGGTCCAGGGCAAATCCGAAGCGTGGCGCGAAATTTTTCTTGTCCGGGAAATTGGTCCCCAGGGGCGCGCCCGGGTCTCCAGGAAACACCATTCCCAGGGGCGCATTGATAAAGCGCTGCGACTGTTCCCCAGGAATCACTGAAAAACTACGCCCCTCGGTGTCAAGCTTGGGTGTGTTGTATTCATAGCGCAGTCCCATGGTCAGTACCAGGTTTTTGCGGACGTGCCATTCGTCCTGGCCAAATACGTAGGTGCTTTTGCTGCGAATGTTGGAAGGAGCGTTGGCTCCCTGGAAGTAAGCGTCGGGAGCTCCCAAAAGAAAATCGGCATACGCATTCCCGGTGGCCACGTCATCGCCGCTGTAATAATCAAACTCACCGTTGGTGTAATAGTCGTAAACCAGGTTCTCCTGATAAGGCGAGAATCCGCCTCCGAATTTCCAGTTATTTTTTCCCTTCGTCCAGGAAACCGCATCCGTCCAGGAGAAGGTATTTTCCACGTAGCGAGTGGGGCCATTCTCGCTCGGTCCGAGCAGCAGGCCGGTGTCGAAATAAAGATTGGTAGGCCCGGTGGTCACATCGGGAGTGATGTCGATCCCAAGTGAAGGCCCACTGGGCAAACGGTTGATGGGAAGGTCGCCCTGGTAATTGCTGCGATGGGTGACAAAATGAAATTCATTGAGCAGGGTGGACGAAACGATGCGAGTGTATTCAATATTCGTGAAGTAATAATTGGCGGCAGTGCGGCTGGGAAATCCGGAGACACTCGCGAAAGGAAAAGGATTGATCGAGTTGGTGCGGTTTACCCCTATGGTGGCGGAAAGTTTGTCTTTTGAGCTGAGGTTCAAATCGAATCTCGAAGTCAATTCATCGGCATCGCTTACGTCTTCGAGCGCGGCGGAAAGCGAACCACTGGGGGTGCTGGGGATGAGTCCGGCTGCGAGGTAGTTCTTGGCCACCGTGTCGAACTTGGCGGGATCAATTTTCGCGTTCGCGGCATCCAGAGCAAAATAGGGGTGGGCCGCCAGAAATGCTGCCACACCTGGGTCGGGAGCGCCGCCGTCAGCCGTCGAAAAATCTCCGCCCAACTCTGCGTTCGTGAACACTGGCTGATCGAGATCGGGAACCGCCTGCACCTGCCGGGTTCCCTGGTAAGCCAGAAAGAAAAAGGCCTTGTCCTTGAAGATGGGCCCGCCCAGCGTGGCTCCGTACTGATTGCGTTTCAAATCGAGCCGCGGAATGTCTTGCGGAATATTGAAGTAGTCGTTGGCGTCGAGCACCCGGTTGCGGAAGAATTCGAACAGGCTGCCATGAATCGAATTGGTGCCGGACTTGGTGACGACGCTGATGATGCCGCCACCGTTGCGTCCGTACTCGGCCGTGTAATCGCTGGCCAGCAGGCGGAACTCGGCGACCGCGTCGGGATTGGGATCGAGCAGGTTGCTGTTGTCGAGCAGGTCATTGTTCAGGCCACCATCCAGCAGGAAGGTCACTGAGTCGCTGCGTCCGCCGGCGATGCTGTAATTGCCGGCGCCGCCGTTGTCGTCGTTGCTTTCGGTCACGCCGGGTTGGAGCAACGCCAGATCCAGCATGTCGCGGCCGTTCAGGGGCATGTTGGTGAGAGTTCGTCCGGTGATTGACTGACCCACGGTCGGGTTCACGGTTTCCACTGGGGCCGCCTCGGCCCCGACGTCGATGGTCTGGTCGGTGGCTCCCACTTGCATTTTGATGTCGATGCGCAGTGCCTGGTTGATCGAGAGTTTCTGCTCGGCGCTGTTCACGGTGCGGAATCCGGAGTGCTCGGCGGAGACTTTATAGCTTCCGATCGGCAGGGCCAAGATCTGGAAAGAACCGTCTTTATCCGTGGTGGCAGTGCGTACGTCCTGGGTAGCTGTGTTGGTCACGCGAATCTGTACGCCCGGGATCACCGCGGCCTGCTGGTCGTAGACTGTTCCGAAAATTCTTCCCGTGGCGTCCTGCGCGGAAGATACTACCGGCACCACCATCGCCGCCAACAGCAACAGCATAATCTTCGAAATTTTCATAAGGGCCCCGTACTTTCGCCGAAGGGTCGTTCCTCGAACGGCCCGCCGGAAGGCGATTCTACACCAGTTGGAGCGGTTCGCACGCGTACGATGGAATCGCTCTCAGCGACGACGGCAAGATTCCCGGCATGAGCCGGGGTCATATTCACGATCCATCCGGAAACCGTATTGGGCCGATCAGAACTAGTCATCTTCCCGCGAGCCGATTGCTTCTCCGGTACAATTTGGTCGCAATATGGTGGGAGAATAAATATGCGCCAGATTTCGGTCGCCGTACTGCTGTTATTTGCGGCTTTTTCCCTGGTTTCAGCGCAGACGCTGTCGCCGCAGGTGCGTGGGTTCGTCAAGGTGGATGCTCCGGTTGTGGCCCTGAGTCACGTCTGCGTGATTGACGGAACGGGCGCGCCTGCCCGTGAAGACCAGACTGTAACGGTCGCGAACGGGAAGATCGTTGCCATCGCGGATGCGGCCTCCGCGAACGTCCCGAAAGACGCGCAGATCCTGGATATGCACGGGTACAGTGTGATCCCCGGCTTGGTGGGCATGCACGATCACATGTTTTATCCCATGGGCAATGGCATTTACGGGGAAATGGGGTTCAGCTTCCCGCGGCTCTATCTAGCCGGAGGCGTGACCACGATTCGCACCACGGGCTCGCTCGAGCCCTACACGGACCTGGAAATCAAGAAAAAGATTGACGCCGGCGAGATGCCGGGCCCGAAAATCCACGTCACCGGACCATATCTGGAAGGCGCAGGCTCGTGGGCGTTGCAGATGCATCAACTGACGGGGCCGGAGGACGCCACGCGTACGGTGAACTATTGGCTGGACGAAGGTGTCGATAATTTCAAGGCTTACAACTTTATTACTTCAGCGGAGCTTGGAGCGGCGATTGTTGCTGCGCACAAGCGCGGGGCCAAGGTTACCGGGCATCTGTGTTCGATTGGTTTCCGGGAAGCTGCGGCACTCGGTATCGACGATCTAGAACATGGATTGCTAGTCGATACGGAATTCTTTCCTGGAAAGAAACCCGACGAATGCCCGAAGAAGCCGGATGATCTGGATTTCTACGCCAAGCTTGATGTGCTGACGGGGCCGGTACACAACATGATTCTTGATCTGGTGCAGCATCATGTTGCGGTCACATCCACGTTGCCGGTATTTGAAGTTTTTTTGCCGGGACGGCCTACGATTCAACCGCGGTTGCTGGATGCTCTATCCCCGGAAGCGCGGGTTGCGTTTCTGAGCAACAAGGTGAACGCGGCCGATCAGAACACGCTCCGTAATCGCTACGGTTCCGATATTTCTCCCTTCCCGGCCGCATTTAAGAAAGAGATGGAATTCGAACGCGCTTTTGTGCAGGCGGGTGGCGTGCTGCTCGCGGGATTGGATCCGACGGGCATAGGAGGAGTGATCGCAGGATTCGGCGACCAGCGCGAAGTGGAGTTGCTGGTGGAGGCGGGATTCACGCCGTTGGAGGCGATTCACATCGCGACTCAGAACGGAGCGCAGTTTCTGGGAGATGGCGACCGGATTGGTACCATCGCGGCGGGTAAGCAGGCGGATTTGGTGGTCATCAAAGGAGATCCTTCGCGCAAGATCGAAGACATTGAAAACGTTGAGATCGTGTTTAAGGACGGAATTGGCTACGATTCGGCAAAGCTGATTGAGTCGGTGCGCGGGACGGTCGGCAGCCGATGATCGTGCTGGCTTCCGCGTCGCCGCGCCGGCAGGAGATTCTGCGGAACGCGGGGATTTCGTTTACGGTTCAAGCGGCCGATATCGATGAAACGCCTCTGGCCGGCGAAGCTCCGAGCGCTCTTGCCCAACGCCTGGCGCAGGAAAAAGCGCAAGCGGTATTTCGTCAGCGACCGAACGATGTAGTGCTCGGCGCGGACACGATCGTGGTGGTGGACGGGCAAATCCTGGGGAAGCCGCGAGACGCTGAAGATGCCGTTCGTATGCTGCGTCTACTTTCTGGATGCTCCCATCAAGTGACGACCGGGGTTTGCCTGATGGGCGCGGGGCCATCGGAAGATAGTTTTGAGGATATTCGGTCTGAAACTACTCTGGTCACCATGGCCGCGATCAAGGATGAAGATATTTTTTCTTACATCTCGACCGGCGAACCCATGGACAAAGCCGGGGCGTACGCCATTCAGGGCGTGGCTTCACGCTGGATTTCTAGTATTGAAGGGGACTACTTCAATGTTGTGGGGCTGCCCGTCGCGCTGGTTTATAGGATGCTGCGGGAACACGGCGTGATTTAAAGGCTGTTTCAGCGGCAAACATACGCTTGCGAGCTAGGATTTCTTTTCCTGAGCTGGGTCCTTGGCAGGATCTTTGTCAGGATCTTTTACCGCGGACTTGAAATTTCGGATGCCTTCTCCGAGTCCCTTGCCCAGCCCGGCAAACTTGCTGGGTCCGAACACCAAAAGCGCGATGGCCACAATTAACAGAATGTGCCAAGGCGAAAGCAGACCTTCCATAACTTCCTCCCCAATAGTATCTCTGAGAGAATTCTAGGCTTCACTACCCCCGGAGTCAAAGAACACATGACGGTCTAGGGTGTACGAGAGGTAGGGGTCCTTCGACTCCGCCAGAGCGTTCGCGAGCGAACGCTCTGGCTGCGCTCAGGATGACAAGGGGGTGGGTTTTAAACTGTTTTGATTAGGCGTGCCAACAGTGCTGCTTGGCGCGGCAATTCTGAGATCAATACAGATTCATGGGTGGCATGGGCGCCTTCGCCGACGCCGCCGAGACCATCCAGGGTGGGGATTCCGAGCGCGGCGGTGAAGTTGCCGTCCGAGCCGCCTCCGACTGCGGCTTCTTGGAGCGTCCAGCCTAGATCTTTGGCGATCTGCGATGCTTTTTTGAAGACCGCTGCTACTCCCGCGGTTCGCTCCATCGGGGGGCGATTGAGGCCGCCCGTAATTTCTATCCTGCATTTGCGATTGAATGGCTTGAGCGAATGCAGTTTGTGGTCAATGCCGGCGGCATCTTTGATCCGGGCGATGCGTACATCAATCCAGGCTGACGCTTCGGCTGCTATCACGTTTACCCGCGTGCCGCCGACGATCGCGCCGACATTCAATGTGAGTCCGCGCTTCAGGTCAGTCAGTTTGGAAATCTCGATGATCTGCTTTGCCAATTCGAGCACGGCGCTCTCGCCCTTTTCAAAATCCAATCCGGAATGAGCGGCCTTTCCAAAGACAGTGATTTTGTATTCGCCGATGCCCTTGCGGGCTGTCTTTACGGCGCCGTGCAGCCCGTACGATGGCTCCAAAACTAATACCGCCGACGATTTTTTCGCCAGGCTTTCAGTAATCTCGCGGGATGAATTGCTGCCCACTTCTTCATCCGAAACCAGCAGGACAGTTACGGATCGGGGTAGAACTTTGCCGTGCCAGGATTGGAGGGCTTCAATCGCGTGCAGCGCCAATGCAATGCCCGATTTCATGTCGAGTGTGCCGGGACCCCAGACGCGGCCTTCAGCGATGCGGAAAGGCATCGTCGCTAGCGTTCCAATCGGATACACCGTGTCCAAATGCCCGAGGAGAAGCACGGGTTTGCCATTGTGCTGGCCGGGGAAATCGACTTGCAGGTGATTGCCGAAGTTTTCCGCGTGGTGAAACCTGATGTGACCGCCCAGATCGTCGAATCTCCCCGCGAGCACCGCACCCAGACGATCGACGGCCTGCTTGATGTCGCTGGGGGATTCGATCTCCACCAATTGCTGGATGGTCTGAACCATCTCGTCTTTGTGTTCCTCGAAATAGTCAAATGGGTTGTTCTTAATAACCGATGCGGGTTTGGCGGGTTGCTTCTTTTGTAGAGTCATCTTCTTCTTCATGAATTGTTCTGTATGATCCCTTCGTCGAAAAGGCTGAGATCACCTGCAATGATCGGCGCCCGACCGAGTAAAGTATAATCTTCGCACTTGCGAGACTCGAATGACCGATACCGCTCACCCTAATCCCGGAAGCCTCTGAGCCAGCGACGATCCTGCTGGATATTAATGACATTCAGCGCATTCTGCCGCATCGTTTTCCGTTTCTTGCTGATCGACCGGGTGCTTGAACTGAAGCGCAAGGACCGGATCGTCGCCATTAAAAACGTCACGATTAACGAACCATTTTTTGCCGGACACTTTCCAGGCCTGCCCATCATGCCGGGTGTGCTCATCGTGGAAGCCATTGCCCAGGCTGGCGGCGCGCTGCTACTGACCGAAGTGGAAGATCGCAGCGATAAATTGATGGTGTTCACAGGAATTGAACGCGCCCGCTTCCGGCGTCCTGTGGTCCCCGGCGATCAACTGCGGATCGAAGTTGAGATGAAAGCCTGGCGGGCCTCGGCGCGAAGTATCGCGGTTCGTATGGAAGGGGTGGTCACCGTTGATGGCAAGCGAGTGGCGGAAGCCAGCGTGACCTGCCAACTGGTCAATCGTAATCTCGGGCGGGGGGCATCCGGCGGCGGAGCCGAAAGTGTTGGCGGAAATGATGAGCCCAAAGGTTAACGTCTCTCAAGTTATTGTGCGCGCCAGTATTGCTGGTTTACGAATGATTCAATGAACGTCCACGCTACTGCCATCATCGATGCGCGCGCCAAAGTCCATCCTTCCTGCAAGATTGGTCCTTATTGCGTGATCGGGTCCGACGTGGAAATTGGCGAGGCGTGCTCGCTGGTCTTCGCATGTGGCGATCGAAGGGCCAACGAAGATTGGCTCTCATAACAGCTTTTTCCCATTCTGCTCGATCGGCTTGGCCCCGCAGGACTCTCACTACGCCGGCGAACCTACGCGCCTGGAAATTGGGAACCACAATGAGATCCGAGAGTTCGTCACCATCAATCGCGGAACCGTCAAAGGTGGTGGATTGACTCGCGTGGGCAGTCACACGCTGATCATGGCTTACACCCACGTCGCGCACGATTGTCAGATTGGCGATCACGTGATCCTGGCCAACGCGGCAACCCTCGGGGGGCATGTGATTGTCGAAGAGTGGGCGCAGGTGGGCGCGCTTTGTCCTGTGCATCACTTTGTTCGGATTGGCGCGCATGCGTTTGTGGGCGGCGGGACCACCATCACCAAAGATGTTTTACCGTTTTCGAAAACAGTTGCCGCTCGCGACACTCACGCTTATGGCATGAATTCTGTTGGGCTGGAACGCCGTGGCTTCAGCAAGGAACGTATTGGCAAGATTCATCATGCGTACAAACTCCTGCTGGCTTCCAAACTCAATACTTCGCAAGCTTTGGAAAAGCTGAAAGCGGAGCCTGATCGCGGGGAAGACGTCGAGATGCTGATCCGGTTTATTGAGGCGAGTGAGCGCGGAGTGATTAAGTGAGTGGAGTTAATCTACTTATTTCGACAGTTTGATGAAGACAGGTCATAATCTCAGGGAATGAAGACCCCTATCACAGTCTTTGCCGCTGTCCTGTGCTGTGTAATTCCAGTACACGGTCAGACTCAGCCCTCTCCTGCCGTGCCGTCTGCCGGATGCTATCAGATTACTTCCCAGAAGTGGCACCCTAGGAACGAAGACGCCACACCTATTCCAGGGCGATTCCGGCTACGCAGCGAGCTCGCTGACAAGCGAAGCAAGGATATTTTCCAGATGCGCAGTACTCCCGTAACGGACAACCCGGCTGAGAATGCTTGGACTTGGCAGCCAAGAGGCAATAGTCTCTGGCTTTCATGGGGAACAGGCCTGGGTGGATTTCGCGGAACCCTCACGCAGTACCAAACTGGCGAATTTGTTGGCAAAGTCAAGGAGTGGTGTGACTCACGCTGCGAATGGAAGAGAAGGGTAGGCACAATTCGGATTCAGAGAACCGACTGCCCGGAGTGAAGCCTCGTATGACTGGCGATAAATCGCCATCACACTCATTGACCCCCAACCCCAAACTCGGCATCATCGCAGGCAACGGGAGCTTCCCTCTCCTGGTTCTCGATGCTGCTCGCGCGCAAGGATTTGATGTCGTGGTTGCAGCGATCAAGGAAGAAGCTTCACCCGAGATCGAGACCCGTGGGGCGAGCGCCGTTCACTGGCTTTCCCTTGGGGAACTCTCGAAGCTGATCGACACTTTCAAAGGGGAAGGCGTGACTCGTGCCGTCATGGCGGGGCAGGTCAAGCACAAGCAAATTTTTTCCAGCATTCGTCCCGATTGGCGACTGGCGAAATTGTTGTTATCGCTCGGGACGCGAAACACCGACTCGCTGCTTGGGGCTGTGGCTAAAGTTCTCGCCGATGAAGGCATTGTTCTGGAAAATTCCACGTCATTGCTTAAACCACTGCTGGCTAAGTCTGGTGTGCTGACCAAGCGCGCGCCATCGGAGCAGGAAAAAAAGAACATCGAATATGGCCGCAGCGTTGCCCGGCATCTGGCTAAATACGATATTGGGCAAACTGTGGTCATTGCCGAAGCCGCGTGCGTGGCGGTCGAAGCCATGGAGGGCACCGATGTTGCCATCGAGCGCGCTGGACACATCATGGCGTCGCTGGAATCTGGGCCTTCGACGTTGAGCCGTGCTTTGACGGTAGTAAAAATCGCCAAGCCCAATCAGGATATGCGTTTTGATGTGCCGGTCATTGGATTGAAGACGATCGAAGGGATGCGTTCGGCTGGAGCAACCTGTCTGGCTCTGGATGCCGGCAAGTGCCTGCTGCTAGATGGGGGAGCGGTGATCGTGGCTGCGGATGCTGGTGGCATCACGATGGTTGCGGACTAGCACTGTCCGTGTGGGTCGGACACTCCTGTCCGACCCTGCATGGAACGAGTGTGCAGATGGGTATTTCTGCCAACTAGAGCAAGAGCAAAAACAAAGTCAAAAGCGTCGGACAGGAGTGTCCGACCCACATGAGCAGACCCACGCGGGCTTATTTGGGGCCTTGCTCGACCCAGAGCCAGCGGTAGTCTTCTGGTTTATTAGCCAAACCTCTTCTCACTGGGTTTTGACGGATGTACTCCAGCTTTTCTTCCAGGCTCTCTTGTGAACGAAGAACATGGTCAAAGGATTCTTCCTGCCAGACCGAGCCGTCGGAGCCCAGCAGCTTGTTGATGCTTCGCGCTGAGGTTCCTTTGATTGCCTTCAGGATGGCCGGCAAGCCGTAGGACCAGCCCTCTTCGTCCTCGAAAGGAGTCAGCAAGAGATGAACGTGCTCCGGCATGACAACCGCAGCGTGGAGTTGGTATCGCTTGCCATTGTCATATAGGCAGTGCTCAAGGATTGCGGTTCTGGCGTCAGCCGCAAATGGGGTTGGGATTAACTTGCAAAACGTGACGAAGAGCGCTCGTCCGGCTTTCTGATAATGCGGCAAAATGCGCCGGTAGTCGTACATTCGCTTCAGAGGGATTCGCTGTGACATGCTTGTGTGGGTCGGACACTCCCTTCGGCTTCGCTCAGGGCAGGCTCTGTCCGACGCCTTTGACTTTGATTTTCTAGGCCAGTTCCTCGTTGATGTCTGTGATGGATGAACGTTGGGAGTGTGACAATCCCCGGCAGGGTCGGACAGGAGTGTCCGACCCACACGGGTGGATTTGAGTACAATCTTGTTTGCTTGCCCAAAGAGTCTATGTCCGAAACTGCTCGTATTGCTGTCCAATTGAAACGTGCCTTTGCCGGCGATGCCTGGCATGGGCCGGCTTTGATGGAAATTCTTGCTGGTGTGGATGCGACGAGGGCGGAGGCGCGGCCGATTTCCACGGCTCACACTATTTGGGAACTCACGTTGCATATTTATGCCTGGGATAGCGTGATTTTGCGCCGCATTGCAGGGAAAGCGGCAAGTCCGAGTGATGACGAAAATTTTCCCAAGATTAAAGATCCGAGCGAAGCTGCCTGGCGAGCGACTCTTGCCAATCTGCAGCGCCAACATCAGGAGCTACTGGAAGCCATTTCGAACATGCCGGATTCACGACTGACGGAGCAGGTTCCCGGGAAAGATTACGATTTCTATTTCCTGCTGCATGGGACGGTGCAACACGCGCTGTATCATGCGGGGCAGATTGTGCTGTTGAAACGGGCGCAAGGATAAAAAACTGCCTTCCGATAACTTCATTAACGTCGCCGTCATTGGTGTAGGTGCATTCGGGCGCAATCACGCCCGTATTTATCAGCAACTTGCTCAGCAAGGCGAGGCTGTGCGGCTGGTAGGTGTGGTCGATGCCGACGTCGCTAAGGCCGACGCTGTGGCCCGGGAATTTGGATGCCGCGGGTTTGGTTCCATTGAGCAACTGCTCAGCACGCATAGCGAAGTACAGGCTGCTTCGGTGGCGGTGCCTACGGTTCATCACCTCCAGGTTGCCGGCGCGTTGATGGAGGCAGGGGTTGACGTCCTGATCGAGAAGCCGCTGGCTACTTCGCTGACGGAAGCCGATGAACTGATTGCTCTGGCTCAGCGTCTCGGCCGAATTGGACAGGTGGGTCATTTGGAACGTTTCAATTCCGCGGTGCAGGCCACGCTGCCGCTGCTCACCCAGCCCATGTTTTTTGAAGTCCATCGTTTGAGCGTGTTCACTCCACGTTCATTGGATGTGGATGTTGTCCTCGACCTGATGATTCATGATCTTGATATCGTGCTCTCGTTTGTGAATTCTCCGGTCACCGAAATTCGCGCCGTCGGCCTGCCCATTCTTTCGGCCAAGGTAGACATCGCCAACGTGCGTTTGCAGTTCGCGTCGGGATGTGTCGCTAACTTCACGGCCAGCCGGGTTTCGACTGAGCGGGTGCGCAAGCTGCGCTTCTTTCAGCCCCGGCAGTATGTGTCGCTCGATTATGGACGTCAGGATGTGACGGTTTTCAGCGTTGGCGGAGGAGGGGCAGGAGTTCCTTCCGTCAATCCGCAGATTGGCATTAGCAAGCCTCCGACCGTGGCGACGGAGCCGCTGCATGCGGAGTTGAAGGCTTTCTTAACCGCGGTGCGTGAGCGTTCCAAGCCGGTGGTTTCATTGGAGGAGGGGCGTCGGGCTTTGGAAGTCGCGCTGGAGATCGTGGCGGCGATTGCGCAGCATGGGGAGGATGCGAATCTGGATGGACTTGGTGGCGGACGTTAGTTTCGGCCTAATCGTCAAGAGCGGTTGAGGGAGTAGGGGTCCTTCGACTCCGTGTCTGCTTCGCTTCGCGAAACAGACACTCCGCTCAGGATGACAGCCCGGTGTGGGTATTTACACTTCTTGACATTCGGCCGCCCCCATCCGATGTAACCTTATTGTCTTGACGACTTGGGTGCGCCTCGTAAGTGCTTGCACCATCAGGTCTTCGCAGATTTTCTCGAAAGATGCGACAATAAGTGGTTGGACAGAACTGCCAACCGCTTGCGCAACAGCGCTTTCGCCTTTGGTTCAACCGCAGGTAAAGTTAAGGGTTTCAGCAACTAAAGGCCGGTTGGTCGTGTCTAAACAAGAGCCGCCGGTTTAATGTCAACCACCCAAATCCCGCCAGCCAATCCCGCACCTCCAGAGCAGCCGTCGAACCGGCCGCTGGCCGGAGATTTATACGACGCGCAGCACTGGGAACTGGCCTATACCGGCCGATATGGCGCGCCGGCCCTTCTGCTCCAGCTCCAGGACGATCTCACGCGTTCGCGCAAGCGCGAGGCTTTCTGGATTTCGGTGGTCGTCCACCTCATATTCGTACTCGTGATCGTGAATTCGCAACGGATCGGAGGCTGGTTGCCTCATCGTGCGGTCATGATCATGAATCCCAACGATAAGGACAAGAACCTTACGTATCTGGAGCTTCCGACCGACGAGCAGAAAATCACCAAGCGGCCTGACACAAAAATCATTTCCGATAAGGACCGGGTGGCAACCTCGCGGGCTCCGCAGGTGAACCGCGAGGAACTGAAGAAGATTCTGGACTCTGCCCGCGCCGGCCGCCCGGGACCTACCGCGCCACCGGCGCAACAGCCTGCACCAGCTCCGCAGCAGGCCCAGCCGTCCCAACAGCCGCAAGCGCCTCCGCCGCCGAGGACGCAGAATCAAGAGACCGCGAAGCTGCAAGCTCCGCCGGAGGACACACCCAGGCCCAGTTTCAGTACCAGTCCCTTATCCGCCGGCTCGGCGATTGACCAGGCTGCGCGTGCCGTGGCTGCCAATCGAGGAGGGTATGGTGGAGACAGCGGAGCGAACGGTTTATCTCTGGGACGCCAGGCAACCGCCGCCACGGGCCCGGTCGAGATTACGACTGACACCATGGGCGTGGATTTCGGCCCCTATTTGCAGCGCGTGGTACACGACGTCAAAGTGAACTGGTACAACCTGATCCCGGAGTCGGCGCGTGCGCCGCTGATGAAGAAGGGAAAAGTATCCATCGAGTTTGCCATCCTCAAGGACGGCAAAGTGGCTGGCATGCGTTACGTCTCCGACTCCGGAGACGTTGCCCTGGATCGCGCCGCCTATGGCGGCATTACCGCTTCGAATCCGTTCCCTCCGCTGCCTTCCGAATTCGGTGGCCAATATCTGGGTTTGCGCTTCACTTTTTACTACAATCCCGACAAGAACGACCTTCCCTAGAGATCCAAGTCCCCAAAGGCCTGCTTTTGGAGGGCAAGACTACCCTGGCTTCGATAAGCTGCCGGGATAGGCCATCCGCAACAAGGTTCTCTCCGAAAAGGGAACATACAATAGCGCAGCCGTCGCTGCGAATGCCGCTCCGAAGCCTATTTTCGAGGCGAGGAGGAACGGCGCCAACGCCCACAACTGGTCGAGCACCAGGATGACCGGGAAAATCCGCTGGAAGCTATCGGCGAGTCCTCCAAAATCAAATCCGGCGGCTGAAAACAAATAACATCGCAAGGGAATTCCGATCAGCGCCGTGATGAGTACAGCGACAGCGACCGTAAATGATCCCCATCCCGGCAGGAACAGGCTGGCAATCGGTTCCACGTGCGACCAATGGAAGAGAGCCTCCAGATAAAAGACCAGATACATGATTTGGATCAGGCCGAACAATCCGCGCGTGACTCCGCGATGAGGCAGAGGAACATTGAGGTCGGGATGGACGGCGGCTGCGTCCTCAGGTCGGCCGGAACCTGATTGGGGCGCGGCTGCATGCTGAATCGGGCCGTGCATCGGTTCGACCGGTGCAAGAAATCGATATCCGCGCCTGGCCAGAGTCTCGACGTATCGTGGGCTGGAAGCCGAATCGCCCAGCGCTTCCCTGACTTTGTTGATCGCAGTGTTCAGGCTGTGGTCAAAATCGACAAAGGTGTCGGCCGGCCACAGCTTTTCACGAAGCTGGTCGCGTGTGACCACGTCCCCCGGCCGTTCCAACAAGAGCATCAGCAGCTGAAAAGGTTGTTCCTGTAAACGGACCCTCGCGCCGTTTTTGCGCAGTTCTCCCGCCGTTCGATCCACCTCAAAAACTCCGAAGCGGACAACTCGCGCACTGGGACTGGCAGATGGCATAGGCGTTTGGCGCGGACGTGGCGTAGTTTAGCATTCTGGCGAATTCGAAATGGAGAGGGCTACAATGGCCTGGTGGCGCGATCCTCTCCCACAGCCAAGCCCAATCGCGATCAGCGCGCGGCACGCGTGCGCTCTGCCGCGAAATCCCGCAGCCGCAAGCTCGAAGCCGTGGGAGTACTGATCGTGGCGCTGCTCATTCTGATCGTCACTCTTGCGCGGTCCTGGCACGCCATTGCCTGGAGAGCGCGCTGACCGTGCCTGCCGAGCCGCTGCTGGTCGTCATTGTGGGTCCAACCGCCAGCGGCAAGACGGCGTTGGCGGTCGCTCTGGCGGAACGCTTTCACGGCGAGATCGTAAATTGCGATTCGGTTGCCATGTATCGCGAATTTGAAATCGGCACTGCCAAGCCTACAGCCTCCGAACGCGCTCGTGCCCCTCATCACCTGCTGGATTTCGTCGACCCCAACGGCTACATCACGGCCGGGGAATACGCGCGGCTGGCAAGAGAGAAACTTGAGCAGATAAAATCGCGCGGCAATCTTCCTATTGTGGTCGGCGGAACCGGGCTGTATCTTCGGGCGCTGATCGAAGGACTGTTCCCGGGCCCGCAGCGTTCCGAAGAACTCCGCGAGAGGCTGCGCGAGAACGCAGAGAAGCGTGCAGACTACTTGCATCGCATGCTCCGGCGGCTGGATCCTGAGGCTGCGGCAAAAATCCATCCCAATGACACGCCGAAACTTATTCGCGCCATCGAAGTTTGCCTCGCCTCACAGGAACAGATGAGCGAGATGTGGAAGCAGGGACGCAATCCACTGACTGGTTTCCGAATTCTGCGGCTGGGACTCAATCCAGATCGGAACGTCCTTTACGAGCGGATCAATCAGCGGGCGCAAAGAATGTTCGAGTCTGGACTGGTGGAAGAGACTCTTGGCCTTCTGGAAAAGTATGGCGATTCGAGTTGGGCGCTGAGTTCGCTGGGCTACAAGCAAGCTGTGCAGCTTATTCATGGCGAGGTGGATCGCGAGACCGCGATGCTGGCTGCGCAACAGGCGCATCGCAACTACGCTAAGCGGCAGATGACCTGGTTCCGGCGGGAACCGGGAGTGAATTGGCTTGTGGGATTTGGTGATGATTTGCTCATTCAGCAGAAAGCGATCGCTGCGTTGGCAGTGTAAGCAAAATACATAGGTCCTTCGCTTCGCTCAGGATGACAATTGAGCCAAAGCATGAGCGATGATTGTTCGGAGGGTGTGCTGTCAAATCCGCGCTTCATGCTATCTTTTGCTAATGTCAAAACGTAGCACCGCACTCTTCCTGATCTTAATCTTCTGTTGCGTCGCCCTTCCCGCACTTGCCAAGGACAAGAAAAAAGACAAATTCCAGACTCCGGGCCCGATTCATCTCGACCGCGACGGGCAAAAGTGGGCGGAGAAAACTCTGCGGCAGCTCACCCCCGAGGAAAAAGTCGGGCAGCTTTTCATGATCTGGGTGCGGGCCGAGTTTCTGAACGTCAACAACCCGGAATATTTGGAACTCCGCGACGATATCAATAAGTATCATGTCGGGTCGTTTGCCATGACGGTGCGCTGGGACCCGCCGTTTCTCTACCGCAACCAGCCTTACGAGGCCGCCGAATTGCTTAATCGCTTGCAGCAGGACTCCAAGCTGCCCCTGCTGATTGCCGCGGATTTTGAGCGCGGGGTTATCCAGCGGCTTCATGGGGCGACCGATTTCCCATCCGCCATGGCTTTCGGGGCTGCGGGAAAGCTGGATTATGCCGAGGCCTTCGGACGCATCACCGCCCAGGAATCTCGCGCCCTTGGTGTCCACTGGAATTTTTTCCCGGTTGCCGACGTGAATTCGAACCCGGCGAATCCCATCATCAACACACGTTCGTTCGGAGAAGACCCGCAGCAGGTCGGTGAGATGGTGGCCGCTTACATCAAAGGGGCGCGGGCCAACGGGATGCTGACTACGGCGAAACATTTTCCCGGCCATGGCGATACCGCCACCGATTCCCACCTCAGTGTGGCGCAGGTGACCGGAGACATGGCACGGTTGCAATCGGTTGAGCTACCGCCTTTTCGAAAAGCTATTGAAGCGGGTGTAGATTCCGTGATGGTCGCACACGTAACGGTGCCGGCGCTCGATCCCGATCCCAACCATGTAGCTTCAGTTTCGCCCGCGATTGTTACTGACCTGCTCAAGAAACAACTTGGCTTTCAGGGGATTGTCGTGACCGACGCGCTCGACATGGCGGGTCTGACCCGTCTTTACTCCGCCAACATCGGCCGCGCCGCGGTGGATGCGTTCAAAGCGGGCAACGACTTGCTGCTCATTCCCGCTGATCTCGATGCTTCCTACAAGGCCATGCTGGAAGCTGTCCACAGCGGAGAAATCCCTGCGACGCAGCTCAATGCCTCGGTGCTCAAGATATTGAAAGCAAAGGCCTCTCTTGGCCTACAAAAAGACCGTCTGGTCGATCTGGATGCGCTCTCTACAGTCATCGGCAAACCCGAAAATCTTGCTCTGGGCCAGAAGATTGCAGACGACGCGGTGACTCTGGTTCGCGATAACGGCAAGCTCCTGCCGCTGAAAAAGATGGGAACCATCGCGGCTGGCCTTCCGTATCAGAGAGTGGAAGAAGCGCAGAACCACGTGGTCGTGGTGGTTCTGTCGGAAGACGTGCGCACCGAAGCAGGGCATACTTTGCAGCACGAGGTGCATGCCCGGGCGCCGAATGCCCATGTGATTTACGTGGACACCCGTATCGCAGACGCCATGTCGGCTGAAGTGCTGGAAGCGGTTGATCAGGCGCAGGCAGTCATCGCCGCGGTGTACGTAGTACCTTCAGCAGGGAAAGTCGTCAAGGTGGACGCTGGTGGACTGAAGAATTCGGTCTCACTCTCCGATGCCAGTGGCGCGCTGTTGCAGAAGATTCTTGATCACGCGGCGGAAAGAACGGTTGTCCTGGCCATGGGCAATCCCTATTTGGCGCAAGACTTTCCCGCGGTACAGAACTATATTTGTACGTTCTCGAGTGAAACGGTTTCAGAAGTCAGTGCGGCCAAAGCCCTGTTTGGTGATATTGCGATACGCGGACACTTGCCAGTGAGCATCCCAAACATCGCCGAGCGCGGCGCGGGAATCGAACGACCGGCACTGACCGCCAATGGAGGGTCTCGAAATGCGAATTCCAAACCTGTGGTTCGTTAGTGCTCGCTGCATGTTTCCGGTGGCCCTGGTCGCGTTGCTGGTTTTGCCGGCTTGTAGCATTAATGTGAAAAAGTCAGACAACGGCGAAGATAAGAAAGTTGACATCAATACACCTCTGGGCGGAATCCACGTAAACAATGATGCCGATGTGCGGGACACCGGACTTCCGGTGTATCCCGGTGCTCGTCCTAAACTGAAAGAACGCGAGGGCGACGAAAAGAGTGCCAACGTGGACATCTCCAGCTTTGGTTATTCCCTGAAGGTGGTGGCGGTCGAGTATGAATCTGACGATGCCCCGAGCAAGATCGTCGCCTTCTATCAGGATGCGCTGAAGAAGGCGTATGGCAATGTGCTGCAATGCCACTCAGAGGGACACGATTACCACTACAACCCCGGCGATTCTCACCAAGCCAAAGAACTCAAGTGCGAAGGTGACGGCAACGGAAAGAACATCGAATTGAAAGTAGGCACCGAAGAGAACCAGCACATTGTCTCGATTCAGCCCGAAACCAAGGGATCCAGTTTCGCCCTGGTCTATGTGCGCACCAAGGGCAAAGAAGGCTCGATTTAGGGTTGCTTCAGGATGAGATCGTTTCCGGTCACGGACCGCAAATTCTCGATTGGCCGGGTTACGGTGGTCGCGCCTTCCTTGCTTCACGTAAGCCCCCTACTGTAACTTCACATGCAGTGGAACATTCCTGTTATCAGTGCGGCGTGAGTGTTGAAGACGGAATTCCTTTCTGCCGCCAATGCAATGCCCCACAAATCAGGGTTGCCACTGCTGAAGCCATCACGCCCGCGGAAGTGATTTCAGAGGGCCTTCCACCGCAATATTCCAGGGCGCTGCCTGCCGGCAGCATTGATTGGCCTCATGCACTGCGGGCGGCAGCATTGGCCGGGCTGCTGGCGGTGATCCTCCTGATCATTCTTCGCCAGGCCTTTGCGTTGGACATGCTGGCTGCGGGGTTTCTATCGGTTTACTTTTACCGCCGCAAGAATCCGTTCTCCAATCTCACTGCCGGAATTGGCGCATTGCTCGGCACGTTGAGCGGATTATTCGGCGGCGTCATGTTCGCGATTCCGTGCGTTCTGGCGATCTTTGTTTTCCGCGCCGGCGGAGATGGCCGGGCTGCGATGGTGGCCACGGTCCAGCAACAGGTGGCCCACACTGCGGATCCCCGCGCCCAGGAAATTTTGGAATACATGAAGACTCCCGAGGGGTTCACCCTAATGATGAGTGTCCTGGTGGTTGCCATGCTGATTTTATTCCTGGTGCTTTCCAGCTTTGGTGGCGCGATCGCCGCGGCCCTGCTGCGCCGCAGGCAGCGGCTCTAAGGCCATCCTCCTCGGGCGGATTTCCCCACCTTGCCCCACCCTGCGTTCCCCGCGTAGGATGTAGCGTTCAAAGACGAACATGAATTCGGGGCTTTGGCCCCTGAGGCTCCCGGCGACAGATGAACAAGGTAGCGCACGGTTCTCTACTCGGCATCGAAGAGATGGACGCGGCGGAAATTACCGGCCTGCTCAAACTTGCCCGCCGCATGAATCCGCTCAAGCCCCGGCCGTTGCTGCGCGGCAAGAAGGTGCTGCTACTTTTCTACGAGGCGTCCACCCGCACGCGCAGTTCTTTTGAAATCGCCGCCAAATCACTGGGCGCCATGACTACGCTCATTCTTTCCAGTGGATCGAGCATCGAAAAGGGCGAATCGCTGCTGGATACTGCCTACACGCTGCGCGCAGTAGGCGCGGATGTGATTGTGGTTCGCCATCCCAACGCCGGCGCTCCGCTGCTCATGGCGACACACCTCGATATTCCTGTGATCAATGCGGGCGATGGCATGCACGAGCATCCTTCACAGGCGTTGCTCGACGCGTACACAATTTTGCGCCACAAGAAAGCGCTCAAGGGATTGCACGTCGCGATCGTTGGCGATATTTATCACAGCCGGGTGGCCCGTTCCGCAGTTCATTTGCTCAGCAAGTTCGGAGCCAATATCACTCTCTGCGGGCCAACGGAATTCTTGCCGGAGCTGGCTACCAGCCTCGCACCCGGTCTACACATCGCAAGGACGGTAGAAGAAGCGGTGCACGGCGCTGATGTGGTCATGGTGTTGCGCGTACAAAAAGAACGGCTGGCGGGCACCAAGATCAGCCTCGAAGATTATGTTGCGAGATATCAGATGACGATGCCTCGCTTACGACTCGCCAAGCGCGATGCTCTGTTGATGCATCCCGGACCGATTATTCGCGGCCTAGAATTGACCTGGGAAGTGGCGGATTGCCCGCAGTCCGTGATCGTGGAAGAAGTCCGTAATGGAGTGCCAGTGCGTATGGCAATCCTGGCCAAAGCCCTGGGAAAAGCAAAGTAAATGGTACACGAGAAATCCAAATCGCTCTTGATTCGCGGCGGCCACGTCATTGACCCTGCTGCTGGCCTCGATTCGCCCATGGATGTTCTTCTGCGCGATAGGCATGTCGCCGAGATCGCACCACCGAATAAAATCCGCGGTGGTGGTGATGAAAAATTTGACGCGCGTGGTCTGATCGTTGCCCCAGGATTCATTGACCTGCACATTCACCTGCGCGAGCCCGGACAAAGCTACAAAGAAACCATCGCGACCGGGACCGCTGCTGCTGCCGCCGGTGGATTCACTTCTGTGTGTTGCATGCCCAACACCCATCCGGTCGTCGATTCGCCGGAATGGGTCACCTGGATGCAGCAACCCGATCGCGGCGCCGTGGTCAACGTCTTTCCGATCGCGGCCGCAACACAAGCCAGCAAAGGCGCGGCACTCACGGATTTTCGCGCATTGCAACGTGCAGGTGCGGTCGCGATTACGGACGACGGCAAGCCCATCCTCAACGACGCCATCATGCGCGACACGCTGCGAGTCGCGGCTGAGATCAACCTTCCGGTCATTCAACATGCCGAAGACACACGCACCACAGAAGGCTGCTCGATGAACGAGAGCCCGACGTCGTTTCGACTCGGCTTGCGCGGGATGATGGCGTCAGCCGAGGCGTCGATTGTCGAGCGAGACGTGCATCTGGCGCAGCAGTTTGGCGGGGCCCGGTTGCATGTTGCCCATCTCTCCACCGCGGACGCGTTGAAAGCCGTACGCCGCGGCAAGCGTCACAAAGTTCGCGTGACCTGCGAAGTCACACCGCACCATTTCACCTTAACGGATGCCGACGTTAAGGACTACAACGCCAATTTCAAGATGAACCCGCCGCTGCGATCTGTAGCAGATCGCGAGGCGATTCTAGCGGCGCTCGCCGATGGCACCGTCGATGCGATTGCCACTGACCACGCACCCCATGCGCTACATGAAAAGATCATTGAGTTTGAGCAGGCTGCTTTCGGCATCACTGGACTGGAGACCGCGCTTGGCCTCGCCATCACTCGTCTGCATCGCGAGCACAAAATTTCTCTGGCGAGAATTGTGGAGTTGTTTACCGCAGGTCCCGCACGCGTGGTGGATTTGAATGGCCGAGGGACGCTGACCCGCGGCAGTAATGCCGATGTGACCATCTTCGATCCTAAGAAGCGCTGGACGTACGAGGCCGCCAAGGGCCGATCCAAATCACACAACACGCCGTTCGATGGCTGGCAACTTACGGGAAAGATTGTGGCGACGATTGTGGGCGGGCAGGTTGTATACCGGGCGGAGTAGCCCTACGCACCCTCAGGCAGCGAATAGATGTTCGGCATCAAATGCAATGCCTGACTTTCTCAGTCAACGCTTTCGAATGCTGCCTAAACCAAAATCCCCATCTTCTCTCCAGTTCTCTTCAGCACATCCAACGCTTGCTGTAACTCCTCTTTGGTATGCGTCGCGGTCATGATGGTGCGGATGCGGGCTTTGCCTTCGGGCACGGTAGGAAAGGCGATGCCAGTACCAAGCACACCTTCTTTGAAGAGTTCGCGGGAGAAATCCATGGCGAGTTTTCCGTCACCGATGATGATGGGTGTAATTGGGGTTTCGCTCTGCGGGGTGGTTTTGCCGCCGATGTCAAAACCAAGCAGGCCCAATTCTTTTTTCCAGAAGCGGGTGTTCTCCCAGAGCTTTTCGATGCGCTCCGGCTCGTTTTCCAGAACATCGAAAGCGGCGATGCAGGTCGCTGCAACCGATGGCGGGTGCGAAGTCGAAAACAGAAATGGGCGGGCACGGTGATAGAGAAAGTCGATGAGGTCGCGGGTGCCGCAGACGTATCCGCCGAGCGCGCCGATGGCTTTCGATAAAGTTCCGACCTGGATGTCCACACGTCCGTGCAGGTTGAAGTGATCGATGGTGCCGCGGCCGTTGCGGCCGAGGACGCCGGAGGAGTGGGCGTCGTCGACCATCATAATGGCGCCGTATTTTTCAGCTATGTCACACAAACCCGGGAGGGGGCCGATGTCACCGTCCATGGAGAAGACGCCGTCCGTGATGAGCAGTTTCTTGCCGGGCTGGTCTTTCACGCTGGCTAGTTTTTCTTCGGCCTGGGCGATGTTCTTGTGTTCAAAGACGAGGATCTTGGCGCGGGAGAGACGCGCACCATCAATGATGGAAGCATGATTCAGGGCATCCGAGATAATGAAATCTTCCTTGCCCAGAATCGCCGAGACGGTGCCGGCATTGGCGGCGAATCCCGATTGAAAGACTACGCAGGCTTCGACGTTCTTGAAGCGGGCAATCTTTTCCTCCAGCTCCATGTGGATCTTCATGGTGCCGGCGATGGTTCGCACCGCTCCTGATCCGACGCCGTATTTTCGCGTGGCTTCGAGAGCGGCCTCGCGCAGCTTGGGATGCGTGGTCAATCCGAGATAATTGTTGGAAGCGAGATTAATGACTCTTTTGCCGTCGAAGGTGCAGACGGAGGCTTGTTCGTCATCGAGAACGCGCAGCTTGAAATGAGTGCCCTTGGCCTTGAGATCATCGAGCTGATCGGTCAGATAAGAAAGAGGATTGGTGCGGGTAATGGTTGGCATTTCGTCTCCAGACCACGGATTCAACAGTTTACAACCACTCGTAAATTTCGCGTAGGTGGCCGGAGGTCCCATGCCAGATTTGGCGAGGTTACTGGCTGAGATTGGGTATAATGTGCCGTTTCGAGGAGGGCCAAATGCGTCTCACGCTGGATACACGCGAGGTCGGTCGAGTGACGATTGTCCGCTGCCGTGGGCGTATGATCGCAGGCGCCGAAACGGAATTGATCCACGCCCACATTGCACACCTGTTGCGCGATCGTAAAGCCATCGTCCTGAACCTCTGCGAAGTGGAATTTGTTGACAGCAGCGGGCTGGGCGCCATGGTGCGCGCGCTGACCAGCGCCCGTCAGTTGCATGGGGACGTGAAGCTATGCAACGTGCCGGAAGTCATCCAGAAAGTTCTGCAGATGACGCATCTGGTCAAGTTGTTCGACATCCAGGATTCTGAGGAGAACGCGGTAAAGGCGTTTTACCGGCTCACCCCATCGTGGGAGAAGCTCAAGACCACCGGCCCCAGTGTTTTATGCATCGATCGCAGCACCGACGTTCTCGCCTACTTGCGGGAATTGTTGCGCCGGGCCGGCTACCAGGCCTATACGACCAATAATCTGCATGATTCTCTGATCCTGATGCGGGTCACGCCGCCCGGTTTGGTGGTTGTGGGAGCGGACCTGACGGGTAGCCCGGCGACGCAGCAAGCCTTCGAATCGGCTTGCGCCAAAGTTCCGGTGGTGGAACTGGGAAGCGAATTCTGTGTGCTCGAAGCGGGTGAAGCGGCGTCCGGGTTGCTGGAGAAGATAGAGGCGCGCTTGCATCCGCCGGCAAATGTGCAGTGACCCATCCCCGCCGCGATGGGGATGATATTCTTAATCCACGATTTATCCCACGATAAGGCCCTCATTCTTAATGTCCAACCCAAGCATTCCCAGCCCAGAGATACCAGACGCCGAAACAGAGTCTTTCGACGAAATCTTTGCTCAGTACGAGAAGGGCCATTCGCGAAAAAAGGAAGACGGCGGCAAACAACTCGAAGGTACAGTGGTTACCGTTTCGATCGATTCAGTTTTTGTCGATATCGGATTCAAGAGCGAAGGCATTTTGCCGCTGACGGCATTCGCGAGCACTGAAACCGTCAAGCCTGGCGACAAGCTGCGAGTCTCCGTGAAGGGCCGTGACCTGGATGGTTATTACGAACTCTCCCGCACCCGGATCGAACAGCCGAAAGATTGGGCAGCACTGGCGCGAGTCTTTGCCGAGAAAGCGACGATCACGGGTACGGTGACGGGCTTAATCAAAGGCGGATTCAGCGTGGATGTGGGAGTGCGGGCGTTCATGCCAGCGTCTCGAAGCGGGGTGCGCGATGCCGCCGAGATGGCGAAGCTGGTGGGGCAGGAAATCCGTTGCCGCATCATCAAGCTCGACGAGGCGGACGAAGACGTAGTCGTCGATCGCCGCGTGATTGCCGAGGAGGAAGAACGTTCGACGAAGGATCGAAGATCGGCGGAGATCAAAGAAGGCGATGTGGTGAATGGCACCGTTCGTAGTCTTGCCGACTATGGCGCGTTCGTTGATCTGGGCGGAGTGGATGCTTTGCTGCATGTTGGAGAAATTGCCTGGAGCCGAATCAACAAACCGTCGGACGTGCTCACGGTGGGGCAAGAAATTGAAGTAAAGGTTCTAAAAATCACTACTGAAGGGGAGAAGCGGCGTATTGCGGTAAGCGCCAAACAGCTACAGCCGCATCCCTGGGACGCCGTCGCTGGAAAATACAAGCTGGGCGAGCGCGTTCGCGGCACGGTGACTCGCGTGATGGAATTCGGAGCGTTCGTGGAGCTGGAGCCTGGGATTGAAGGCTTGATTCATGTTTCAGAAATGTCCTGGGGCAAAAAAGTGAGGATCGCCAGCGATGTGGTGAAGCCGGGCGAGACCGTCGATGCTGTGATTCTTTCGGTGAATCCGGCGGAGAGGCGTCTGGGGCTGGGCCTCAAACAAACGCTGGGAGATCCCTGGGCGGAAGTGGCTGAGAAGTTCGCGGTGGGATCGGCGATCGAGGGACCAATCACCAGCATCACCAAGTTTGGCGCCTTCGTACAGCTTGCGGAAGGCGTCGAGGGAATGGTCCACGTCAGCGAAATCAGCGCGGAGAAGCGCATCAATCATCCGCAAGAACTGCTGCGGGTTGGACAAACGGTCAAAGCCCAGGTGATGGCCATCGACAAAGAGAAACGACAGCTGCGGCTCAGCATGAAACAACTAGTTCCGACGGGATTAGATGAGTACATCGTGGAACGCAAGGTAGGTGATGTGGTCACGGGCCGCATAGTCGATGTTTCCGGCGAAAATGCCCGCGTGGAACTGGGCGATGGGATTCAGGCTACGTGCAGAATCGCTACGGGAAAATCGTCGAAGGAGTCGACAGAAAAAGTTTCGAATGCCAAGGAGAAATTGGATTTGTCCGCGTTGAGTTCCATGCTGAATACGCGCTGGAAGGGTGGTTCGGCCAGCGGCGGATCGAGCAAACCGGAAGCCATCCAAGCCGGACAGGTGCGCAGCTTTCGCATTATGAAGTTGGATCCGAGCGCGAAGAAGATTGAAGTGGAATTGGCGTAAGCGGCTGCGGTTCGTCGTTCGTGTTTACTAGTGCTGCCCACCTGTGACGAAATCCGCCAACATCTGCAAATCCCGGACTTCCAAATCTGGCGTACCCTGCGCGGCCTTTACCGCGCCGATACCAGATCGAGGTGAAGGGCGGTTCACCCAAACCGTCGAAACGCCAAGGGATTTCGACGGAATCACGTCGTGGTAAATGCTCTGGCCGATGTGAAGCCATTGTTCCGGCGCGACGCCGATTCGTTCTTGCGCAAGCTTGAAAATACGAAGAGAAGGCTTATAGGCGCGGGCTTGCTGGGCTGTAATGACGTGGTCGAATTTTACTTCCAACTTGGGCGCGGTCTTGGCGAAAAGATCGTCGTCAATATTGGAGACGATTGCGAGCTGGTAACGAGTTTTGAGTTGGCGAAGGGCTGCAATGGTATCCGGGAAAGGCTGCCAGTTAGCCAGCGAATCAGGCAAGGAGGAAAGTTCGGCGACGGTCGGTGTAAATTCAAGGCGCTTGCCGAAACCGCGGACAACTGACTGTAAGACCTCACGATAGGGCCTGAATTCTCTTTGTTCTGCCGTGGCTTCCAGTTCGCCGTAGAGTTTCAAAAGGGCGGAATCAGATAAGGTCTTATTGTGAGCCGCGAGAATCGGACGCAAGACGGCGAAGATGCCAGATTCCCAGTCGATCAGCGTGCCGTAGCAATCAAAGGTGAGGACGCGGAAGCGAGTGAAATCCAGCATCAAAATTTGGAGTTAGATTTGTCGTCAGCCGGGCCCGGTTCGCCAGAATTGGCGGCAGGCGGAGAAGGCTTCTTGTCCTCGGAGGTTTTTGGCTCCAGAAATTTCGCCGAGTTGAGTAATGAGCGTCCGAGAGAGGGATTGTAGCCAGTCCAGGCGTTTTCCATGCCAACTTCGCGTTCGAATTGGGCGCGCATGCTTTCCATCTTGGAGTCGAGATCGTCGAGATAATGCAACATCAGCGCTTCCGGGAACATGGGAAGTTTGGGCGAGCCAAATTCGTATTGTCCGTGATGGCTGATGATGAGGTGCTCGATCAGAACTTTGAGGTCGGGAGGGAAATTGGGCAGACCGGCAAGTTTTACTTGCAGCATTTCCAGCTCGATGATCATGTGTCCCAGCAACTGGCCGCGCGTGGTGTAGGAAAAAGAGCGGTTGTAGGTCAGCTCGTGAATCTTGCCAATATCGTGAAGGAAAGCTCCGGTCAATAACAGATCGCGATTAATCTGGGGATAGTTGCGGGAGACCAGGTCGCAGGAGCGGCACAGCGACACCACGTGGTCGAGTAAGCCTCCGATATAGGCATGATGCAGGGTCTTGGCGGCGGGAGCGTTGCGATAGGCTGGGGCAATCTCCGGATCGTTCATAAAAGCTTCCACCAAAGCTTTGAGATGAGGGTCCTGAAATGTGGCGACGAAACCGGCCAGAGTTTGCCAGAGTTCATCAACATTCTTGGTGGTTTTGGCAAGATAGTCGGAAAAATCTATCTCAGAGTCGCCCAGTTTACGGACTTTGTGAATGGTGATCTGGAAACGATTCTTATACTTGTTGAGAAGACCTTTGATCTTGAGGAAATCGTCCTGCTCGAAGGCGTCGAGAGCTTCCTCCACGTTGTCCCACATCTTGGCTTCGATTTGTCCACAGCGATCGCCGAGAGTGAGCGCCAGATAAGGCTCCCCGGTTTTTTTAGGTTTGACTTGTTTGGTGACGACGACAAAACTTGAGGTAATAATTTTGTTTTCGTACTGGGCGCACTCGGATAAGAAGAATTCTTTCATGGCTTGGAAATAGGGGGCAACGAGAAAGGAAGCCGCACCACTATTTGGCTTAGCTTCTAGCGACTAGCTTCTAGCTAAAACACTTTTGATTTAGCTAGGAGCTAGCAGCTAGGAGCTAGGGATTTAGAGTATGCCCAATTTCTTTTTCTTTTTCTTGAGCTCTTTCGCAGTTGCGTCTTTGGTTGTGGTTTCGATGGGCTCGGTTTGGTTGACACTGTGTCCGGAGTCCACGTAGCCCGGCTTGACGTAGATGTCTGCTTCCTCGCGCAGTTTCTTAAGATAGTCGCGAAGTGCGGGCTGTAGTTTCTGCATGTAAACCGCATCTTGTATTTTGGGGCCGATCTCACTCAGGGGAGGAACGCCCGCGGTCTGGTGATCGGTGACCTTCAAGATGACGAAACCCTGCTTGGTGCGCACGACGTCAGTCAACTCGTCCTTCTTCATGGCAAAGGTCAGCGTTTCCAGCTGTGGGGACATGTCGCCGCGCTTGAAATAGCTGAGGTCGCCGCCCTGGGCTGCGGTGGGTCCGTCCGAGTTCTTCTTGGCGATGTCTTCGAAACTGCCGCCTTTGCGGAGTTGGGCCAGCAGATCGTTGGCTTTGATCTGTGCCGCAGCCACCAGTTCGGGATCTTCCGGGGCATCCGCGGCAGCGCCCTTTTTTTCGGTGGAAATCAGGATCTCGCTGAGCTTGACTTGTTCGGGCCGCTCCAAGTCCTTCTTGTGCTCATCATAAAACTGTTGTTCTTCTTCTTTGCTTATGGAAAGCCGGGAGCCGACTTCCTTGCCGATGACCTGCTGGGTAATGATTTCATTGCGCTTGTTCAGCTTGAAGTCTTCAAACGAAATGCCCTGTGAAGTGGCGGCTTTTTCCAGGTCTTCCATGCTGTCCAGCTTCATCTGCTTGCGCATGTCATCGAGCCACTTGATGACTTCGGTATCGGCGGTAATTCCCAGATCCTTGCCTTTTTCCAGCAGTAACTGTTGATCGATGAGGTCGCGGAGAACGTCTTTTTCGCGTTCAGCGATAATTTTGTCGGCGTTGGCGGGGTCCTGCTGTTGCGCTTCCTGCTTCAGTTCTTCCTTGCTTCGCTGATATTCCGTGCGGGTAACGATCTGGTTGTTTACACGGGCGACAATTTCTTCCACAATCGTGTCGGCACTGAGACTTACCGGAATGGCAAGAGCAAGGAGCAAGCAGCAGGAAAGTATTTTTCGCATAGGAGTTCCGTGTCGCCGTAGGGCAGCCTGCGATTTGCAGGACCTAAAGGCGGCCGCGTTAAATTGTACCTCTGAAACTCGACCCATGACCAGCACATCTCCTGTTATCATGGGCGGCTTTGGTTTGCGGGCGCGTCACAATCTGGGGAGGGGAAAGGGGAGAGAATGAGGCATGGCATTGGTTATGTGCTGTTTATGCTGGTGATTGGAGGGGCGACGATTACAGCCAACGCACAGAAAAGCAGCGGGATGACTCCTGGCCAGCCCCAACTGGAAAAGATGACCAGGCGCTTCGCGCCCACGCCGCTGCGAGTGGACACTTCTACGCTGTCCGCAGGAGACCAACAGGCGCTGGTGAAACTGATTGAAGCGGCACGCATCCTGAATGATGTGTTCCTGCGGCAGATGTGGAGCGGAAATATGGCACTGTATTCCCGCCTGCAAAAAGATGCTACACCGCTAGGCCAGGCGCGACTGCACTATTTCTGGCTCAATAAAGGGCCCTGGTCTGAGATCGACGAGTACAAGGCTTTTCTGCCCGGTGTACCGCCACGGAAGTTACCAGGCGCGAATTTTTATCCGGAGAACATGAGCAAAGAGGATTTCGAGACATGGGTTGCGACGTTACCCGACGATCAGCAGAAAGAGGCCAAGGGATTTTTCTCGGTAATCCGATGGAAAGATCAACCTGAGCCGCAAAAATCAGCCACAAAAAAATCCTCTACAAAAAGCGCTGCTTCGAACATGAATAAGCAGCTCATCTCCGTTCCCTATAGCGAAGAATACAAAGAAGAGCTGACCCATTCTGCGAACCTGCTGCGGGAAGCATCTGGGCTGACGGACAATGCTTCGCTGAAAAAGTTTCTCAACTTGCGGGCGGATGCGTTCCTTTCCAATGATTATTACGAAAGCGATCTGAGCTGGATGGACCTTGATGCGCCGCTGGACATCACCATCGGCCCCTACGAAACCTATAACGACGAAATCTTCGGCTACAAGGCGGCATTTGAATCCTACGTAAATGTTCGAGATGAAGAAGAAACGGCAAAGCTGTCGGCATTTACAAGTCGACTTCAGCAAATCGAGGACAACCTGCCACTCGACCCGCAGTACCGCAATCCCAAGCTGGGCGCGTCTGCGGCGATAAGAGTGGTGGACCAGATCCTGGCCACGGGAGACGGTGCGCACGGGGTGCAGTCTGCCGCCTACAATCTTCCCAATGACGAACGCGTGGTGCAGCAAAAAGGCAGCAAGCGGGTGATGTTGAAGAATGTGCAAGAAGCGAAGTTTCGTAGCGTGCTGCTGCCGATTGCCCGGCGGACACTATCGAAATCGGCCATGGTGGACGTAAACTTCGAATTATTTTTCACCCACATTCTGGCTCACGAACTCATGCATGGGCTGGGCCCGCATCAAATCAGCATTCAGGGCAGGGAAACTACGGTCCGCGCGGAACTAAAAGAAATCTACAGCGCAATCGAAGAAGCCAAGGCAGACGTAACCGGTTTGTTCGCGCTGCAATACATGATGGACCATGCCCAAGATATGGGATTGGGCGCTACATTGCCTTCCGATGCCGCCGCGCAGCGCCAGCTCTACACCACATATTTAGCTTCATCGTTCCGGGTCCTCCGCTTCGGGTTGAACGAAGCCCATGGCAAAGGGATGGCCATGCAATTCAATTTCTTCACCGACAAAGGCGCCTACGTTGCGCACGCGGACGGGACGTTCTCCGTCGACATGGACAAGATCAAACCCGCCGTGGCCGAATTGGACCACG
The DNA here is from genome assembly GCA_963762965.1 of Terriglobales bacterium. Classification (GTDB taxonomy): domain Bacteria; phylum Acidobacteriota; class Terriglobia; order Terriglobales; family Acidobacteriaceae; genus DATBAX01. The sequence goes on along the minus strand of CAVXME010000001.1, from coordinate 971,193 downwards.
ATCTCTTGACCCTGGAAGCGGAAGGTGATTACGCCGAGGCCAAGAAAATGCTGGATGAACTGGGGGTGGTAAGACCCCCATTGAAACGAGCCCTGGATAGTTTGCAGGACATCCCTACAGACATCGAGCCGATTTTTGTGACTGCTGAGGAACTGGCGCCGAGCACGAAACAACAAGCGGCCAAGCCGGTGAGAAGGAAGAAATCGCGCTAAGATTATCTACCGTTCTTCTTTATTTTTATTGGAACGAAGCAGGGCCAAGGCAGTCACGTCATCATGGGTTGGTGGCGTGCACATGAACTCCTGGACCTGGTCGAGGACGGTCAGGCAATGTTCTTTCGCGCTGGCGGCGGTCGTATCCTGAAAAATTTCCTTTAATCTCGGCAAACCCATTTCTTCACCCTTGCATTTTGCTTCCACGATTCCACGGGAAGCCAGCAGCAGGACCGCGCCGGGTTCCATCGCCACCATGGGAGCATCGGTGGTTGCATGCGAAAAGAGCCCCAGCGGCAGGCCGGTTGCCGGCAGTTCGACAACTCCTTTGCCATCGCGCACCAGCCCTGGAGTATGACCGGCGTTGAAGTAGCACATCACCCCAAGGTCTTCGTTGTAGCAGCCGGCAAAAGCAGGACAGGAGCGCACCCCACATTTGTTGAGGATAGTGCGATTGAGCTCAAGGCACAGCTCGGTCATGGCCTCAGCTTCGTTGATGTCCTCGCCGGCAAACAGCTCGGTCCCACGAGTGCGAAAAACTTCTTGCGTGGAAGAAATGATCTCGCAGTTCTCTTCAAAACGGCCGGCGACGTCCAGCAGGCCGAACAGTATCCGGTTCGGCGCCACGCGGATAAAATCATAGAAATCCCCGCCCATGCGCTGCCCGTAGTAAACCGCAGCCAAATCGGCATTTCCCAGCTCAGGCACAGTGGCAGATAGGGGATGGCGGGTGGGCTTGGGAGATTTCGCGGAATGGAACAGAGGGACCATGAGGCCTGTAGATGGCGAAGGTAGCATGGATGGCCGGGGAGCGCCAAGCCCTCGGGATCAAACGCGCACGCACGAAAGTGCGGGCTGAGGCTAATTGCCGTACTTGCTGATGAGATATTTCCCGACTTCTTCGTCCAACTGGCGGTAGTCGGAGTGGATGGTGGCGCGAAGGGCGGCTTCGGTGGAGCTGCCCTGTCCCAGCCTTTCCAGAATGCGCTGCAAGTCACTCATGCCGTAGGTGTCGTTGATGTACTGTACGGCGGCGAGAGATTCATCGTAAGCCAGCGCCGCTTCCATCCCGGAGAACCGCATGAAGCTGCCTTCCATGGCGTTGAAGGGAATTTCATGTTCCGTCTGGTAGAGTTCCGCCAACCGGCGTCCGTTCGAGGAGAGCGATTTTGGTTCCACTTCCTGAGCGATTCCCTCATTCAACCACTGCGGGCAACGCCCGGCGGAGAGTTGATTGATAAAGGAGTGCGCCAGTTCGTGTTTCAGCACGCGTGCCAGGTCGGGCGTAACAGAATTCAGGCCCTGCACCGGGATCCGCAGCTTGCCGTCGTTGACAGCGCCGGTCCACGAGGGCGCCTGCGTGACGTCAAAAAATGCCTGATCGGTGTAGAGCACGACAGAAATACTGCTGCGAGGAGCAATGCCCAGTTCACGCACCAGATCGTCGTATTCGGATTCCAGCGTGGCGATGATTTGGCCGCGAAGCGATTCAGACGTCTGCTTGCCTTCGTAACGCAGCGTAAAATGATTGCTTTCGCGTTGCGAGTAATCGGCTTCGGCGTTGGCTTCCCGCTCGGCTTTGGCCAGGAATTGCTGAATCGTGGTGTCGGGGCGAAGTTCCAGAGAGTGCTTCCAGGTGCGTATGGCTTCCGTATTGTGATCGGTGGCGAACTGCGCATATCCCAGGACGGCAAGCGCGTCCGGCGAGTCGGGCGCCAGCCGAGCGGCGTGCTCGGCCTGAGGCAGAGCTTCGGCCGCGTTGCCGGTGCGAACCAGTAGCGCTGCGTAATAATTAAGGATCGCCGGGTTGTCCGGATCGAAGCGTAGAGCCGTTTCAAAATAACTGCGGGACTGGCTGAAATTCTGGTGATCGAATTCATGCTTGCCCGCAATGTAGTAGGCGGCCGCGGTCCGGCTGGTATTTCCTTCGTGCTCAAGGTCAGTGAGTGCGTTGGTATCGACGCCGCCGGCGTGGATGACCTTGTCAGTGAGTTCGGAAATGTTCTTCAGGTCTTCCCGGAGACTGGCGCCGGGTTCGAATGCGGGGACATCGTGCAAGTCTTTACCGGTTCCGGACGAGCCGACTGCGGGAGCAATGCCTCCAACCTCAACGTGGTCGACCGTCGACTTGGGGATGGCGTAGGAGTTGTCGCCGATATCGTATTCGAGGTGAGGTCCATTTTCGTGGACATGGTCGGCCCAGATGGTGCGTCCGTTCTTCAGATGGATGACCTCCGCCGATGCCCGCCCGGCGGCAATGATCGAGAAGAAAGAAATCGACCAGAAGAATAAGATGATGACTGAGGCCCGCACTATAGCGCATTCTAGGGCACCAAGGACGGGCCCGCAGGTGACCAAGGTAATGGGTACCATTCGACGTCTGCTAGCACTAATGCCTTTGCTCCTGGCAAGCGCCGCGATGGCCCAGGGCTGGGGGCAGGCGGTTGGCGCGACGCCGCTTAGCGTCGTCGAAGGGAAGCCGGAACTTCACAGCGGCCCGGCCGAAGCGCTGTATTTGCAGTTGCGCAGCGTGGGTCTCGACAAATCGCGCGTGTATCGCATACGGGATGCTTCTCTCGATCGCGCAGCCCTGCATATCACCTTGAACGATGGCACCATCGCCTTCACCGAAGACGTGGCCGGACGGGTCACTGGCGCGTTTTTCGAAGGCGACGGAGAAGTGCTGCTCATGCCGCCGGACCGGGCCGAGCGCGGATCCATGACGCTATTCACGGATGCGGCCATTCTGGAGGAAAAGTTTGTCACCGCCTATTTTCGCTTCAATGACGATACCTTTCGCGACTTGCAGCCTCTACTCAGACCGGGCGAAAACACGGAGGAATTTATTACCCAATGGAACCCCGCCGCTCGAAATCTGGCGGAAGAAGATGCTCTTGAACTTCTGATAAGTTTCAGCCGGTTCCTTCCCGGTCCGGAAGGTGGGCCACCCGCCTCCATTGAGCCATCTGTAACCAACGATCGCATGCTGCATGCCCGGATGGAGAACCCCAAACTGGGGGCATTCGATGTTTATTTCGATGCGGCGGCGCAAGAGCAAATCTGGGCAGGCCAACTGAAAGCGGTTGCCGGGGAGAATTATTACGACGTCTGGACATCGTTTTCTCCCAGAAAAGCCAAGCCAAGTTCCCAGTCCAGGAACGGAACCTTGGAGCCCGGAAGTGCTGGCGACATCATTGATGTATCCCACTACAAGATTACGACTGAAATAAAGCCGCCAACCGACGTCCATGCCGAGGCCACCTTGCAGCTAAATGTGCTCCAGGGAGGACGCCGCGCTCTGTTATTTGAGCTGTCGAGATTCTTGCAGATTCAGTCGGTGGAAGCCGACGGACATCCGGTGGAATTTATTCACAACCCGGCGGTTGAAGGTACGCGGTTGGCACGCCGGGGGAACGATCTGGTGGCTGTGATTTTTCCCGAGCCGCTGCGCCCCGGGCAGCGAATGGAACTGCGCTTCGTTTATGGAGGCCCGGTGCTGGCGGATGCGGGCGGAGGCTTGATGTATGTGGGCGCCCGCGGCATCTGGTATCCGAACCGGGGAATTTCGATGTCGAATTTCGATCTGGAATTCCACTACCCGGCGGGGTGGACGTTGCTGGCCACGGGCAAACGGCAGGAGATGCCGCAAGAGGCAGAAAGTTCGACTCCGGCAGCTGGCGTACCGTCGGAAGAACAGGTAACGCGCTGGGTTTCAGAACGTCCCATGCCGCTGGCGGGGTTCAATCTGGGCAAGTACACGCGTGTGCAGGCCCGGACAGGGTCCGTCTCGGTGGAAGCCTATGCCGGTTCAGGAATGGAACGTACGTTCCCCGCACCGGAGGTCGTTGAAGAGGTTCCGGAGGTTTCAGGACGTCCTGACATTCGTCTCAAGCCTTTGCCGTCTGCATCGCTCCCACCTTCTCCGCTCCGCAATGCGCAATTGGTGGCCGACCGGTCGGCCCGTGCCATTGATTTTTTTGCCCGTCGTTTTGGACCGTTTCCCTACAGCGGTTTGGCCTTGACGCAAATGCCGGGAATGGCGAGCCAGGGCTGGCCGGGGCTCATCTATCTATCCAGTTTTTCGTTTCTGACGACCGAGGAAAAATCTCAATTACATATGAGTGCGGCGGATGAAACGCTCAGCGACCAAGTCATCGCCCATGAGACGGCGCATCAATGGTGGGGAGATCTGGTTACCTGGAGCAACTATCACGATCAATGGATGATGGAAGCTCTAGCCAATTACAGTTCTCTGATGATGCTGGAGTCAGAAGATCAGCCGCGATTTCACCTGGCCCTGGACAAATATCGCGACGACCTTTTGCAGAAAAACAAAGTCGGGGTGCCGTTAATGGAAGCGGGGCCCGTGACATTCGGGAGCCGGCTTTCCTGTTCCCAATTTCCCGCCGGTTATGAGGCCATCAGTTATGGCCGAGGCACGTGGCTTTTCCATATGCTGCGTTACATGATACGCGACGCCGAACTGAAGACCGGTGCCCGGGGCCGGGTTGGGCGGAGCGCGCAACCTCCGGATGAGCCTTTTGTCCGCGCGCTACGAAAGTTCAGAGAGCGGTACCAGGGGAAGGCGGTAACGACCCAGCAGCTTTTCGAGGTCTTCGAAGAGGAGTTGCCTCCTTCTTTGTGGTATGAGGGGCGGAAATCTCTGGATTGGTTTTACCAGGGATGGGTGAACGGTACATGGATTCCGAGTTTTGAATTGCACGACGTGAAGTATGCCAACAAAGCGGACTCAACAACGGTCACAGGGACCATTCTTCAGAAATCGGCGCCCGACGATTTGGTGACGGCCGTTCCGGTGTACGCTTCGGTCTCCGGGAAGAACGTGTTACTGGGGCGGGTGTTTGCAGACGGCCCGGAAACCCAATTTCATTTGACGGCTCCAGCGGGCACACATAAGGTCGTACTTGATCCCTATCAAACTCTGCTCACGCGGCCGCATTGATTTTTGATTAGAGGGGATGGGTCGTCGCCAGACGATTTGCCGATTTAGGACAAATTCCCGCCAATTCCCCGATATTTTCCCGAAACGATTCTCTCGCTTCTTCTGGATGTTTACTTGTGGCGGGAATCCGTTCTGCTCACCAGTGATTAAGTCATTGTTTTCAGAGGACAACATGGATAGTGGAACTCGCAGCTTGGTTTGGATACGCGTTTGCTTGGATAGTTGTTCGAGGTGTGACTGTGCGCCAGGAAATGTTGCTGGAAGATCCCGTAATCGCAGCCAAACCGATGAGCTTCGAACCACCGAAGCCGTTGACCATTCTGCTGGTGGAGGATGAGGGCTTTGTGCGCGAGGTGACGGGCAAGGTCCTGCAATCCGCGGGTTACCGGGTCCTGTCGACCTGCAATGCTGCTGAAGCCAAGCGCAAATTTCGGCGCTGTGAGAATGGGATAGAACTCCTGCTGACCGATGTAGTGTTGCCAGACCGCGACGGGCTTACTCTGGCCAATGATCTCCGTTCAGTGTATCCAGGGTTGAAGATCATCTTCATGTCTGGCTACCCGGAAAATGCAGTCACCCAGAGCGGACTTCATAAGCAGGAGGGGTTGTACTTGCACAAACCGTTCTCGACCGAATCATTGATGGGGAAAATCAGTCGAGTCCTGCATAAGAGCGAAAAAATTAGAACCAGCGAGGAGGACGAAGTCAGGCGGTGAGCCCAGTTTATTCCGCGTGATGGTAGTTGGTGGCCTGTAGAATCTGCTGCGGGATCTGGGGCAAGGGCACCACTCTCTGGACCAGGCCCATCTCTGCGCAGGAGCGAGGCATGCCATAGACTGAGCAGCTGGCTTCGTCCTGGCCCACGGTCAGGCCACCTTCGCGCGTGATGGCGCGCATACCTTCTAACCCATCCGCCCCCATCCCGGTCATGATGATGCCCATCGAAAGGGAATGAAATACTTCTGCCACGGATATCATCATTACGTCCACAGATGGAGTATGGAGCGTGCCGGCAGGAAATTCCGAAATGCAAATGGCAACTTTCGATAGCGATTGGCGCGTGACCGTCATGTGGCGCCCTGCGGGAGCGATATAAACCACACCCGGTTCAATACATTCATCATGCGTAGCTTCTCGTACCGAGACATGGCATAGACTATCGAGCCGCCGGGCAAAGGGCCCGGTGAATCCCTTGGGCATATGCTGCACGATCAGCACGCCCACAGGCAGATCGGCAGGTAACAGTGGCAGGATTTCCTGCAAAGCCTTGGGGCCACCCGTGGAAGTGCCCATTGCGACCACGCGCGATGCAATGTGGGATGAGCTCCGGGCGGGGGCGACGGGTATGCACGCGGCTGGTTCAGCGGGAAGAGGCGCCGATCGATGGCGTCCACTTTTTGCCGCGGCCTTGATCTTGGCAATCAAGTCGGCCTGGATTTTCACAATGTCGAGGGAAACGAAAGACTGCTGTTTGGATACGTAATCGAACGCGCCCATGGACAACGCTTCCAATGTGGTTTCCGCACCTTCCTGGGTCAGCGAACTGACCATGATCACGGGACGGGGATAATCGCGCATGATCCTGGTAAGGGTTTCAAGGCCGTTGAGACCGGGCATTTCCACGTCCAGCGTGACTACGTCGGGTTGCAGCGAATAGATTTTTTCCAGTGCCTCCAGACCAGTCTGCGCCGTGCCACTCACCCGGAGAGATGAGTCTGACTCGATCATGCGGGTGAGCGCGGTCCGCATGAAAGCGCTGTCGTCGGCCACCAGTACCCGAATCAACCGCCAGTTGTCGTTTCCGTTATTCATTGGGGCGCGCGATAGAGGACCCCAACCAAACGGTGGACCTCCTCCATATAGGCTTCGAGCTCAAAAGTGAAACGCTCCCAGTCGAGGGTTTGAAGAGAAGGGCATTCCTGGAGCAAGAGATAAAAAGCCGGTTCTTCGACAAAGTTGACTTGGCGTTCTTCGATGTATCCGTAGCCCAGTCCCCATATGCGGCAAAGCAAGTCGCTCAGAGCCACCAGTGCCACCAGATCACGATGTGCAGCTGCACTGGGTGGGTCGTGATGACAGGCGATCACTGCGACGAGTTCGGGGGTGAGTTGCCATCGTTCGGCAACGATCCTGCCCGTATCGCAGTGTGTAAAACCCAGCGACCTCTGCTCGGCTTCATGCAACGCGATGTGTTCCGCTTGGGCCAGGCGAAGGGTTGCCTGGTATTCGTGAGGGATGATCCAAAGATGAGCCACGATGCCAATGTCGTGGAGCAAACCGCCAAGATAAGCTTTGCCAGGATCAGGAAACCCAATCTTGCGCGCGAACTGGCGGCAGACGAGAGCGCAGCCCAGGGAATGCTCCCAGAACACCACCGGGTCGATATCACTTTTGCCTTTAGGCAACAAGGTCAGCACGGAACAGGACAAAGCGATGTCACGCATTCGCTGCATGCCGAGTGCGACCACGGCGCCATGGACATTGTCGACCGTCTGCCGGCCAAAGATGGGGGAATTGGCCATGTGCAGGCACTGTGCCGCCAGGGATTTGTCCTGTGAGATCAGGTCCACAACCTGCTGAGTTTCGAGACCGTCCAGCGGTTGTTCCAGGTAGCGGAGCAAAGGAGCCAGCACGGCCGGGATCGTGGGCATCCGATCGATGTCGGAGAGTCGCTTCTGCAACGCGTTTTGGAGTCGGTCGCTCATATCTCAACTGGCCTGGGATCTGCTGTTTGCCGCCTTCACGTACGCAGTGGCGGAGGGCAAGTGCACCAGCCGAAAGTCTTCATTGACCCCGTACAGAGACTCGGAATGCCCCAGGAACAGGTATCCATGAGGGAGTAGGTTGTTGTAGAAATGCTGGATCACGCGCTGTTTGGAGGGCACATCAAAGTAGATCAAAACGTTGCAACACAGGATCAAGTCGACATCCTTCAAAGCCGCCATGCCGGCATCATCGCGCATATTGACCCGCTGGATATGCACTCGGGCCTTGACCTCGGCATTGACCAGCAAGCCTTCCGGCCGCGTGCTGAAGTATTTCTGCTTGAAATAGGGAGTGAGATTTCGCGTGCTGTAATCGCCATAGATGCCCTGCTTGGCGTGAGCTACGGAGCGTTCGTTTAAGTCGGTGGCGAGAATCTCGAAGGTGCGTCCTTTCAATGTTCCGGCCATTTCTTCCAGCAGGATCATACTCAAGGTGTAAGGTTCTTCACCGGTGGAGCACCCGGCGCTCCATATCTTCAAGCGGCGGAAAGACATTTCACCTCCGGCTGCGACGATGCGAGCCAGAACGACATTGCGGAGGGCGTCCAACTGGGGCTGGTTCCTGAAAAAACAGGTTTCGCCGATGGTAATTTCATTCAGAAGGCTGATGAGTTCGGCCTGTCGAATCGGCTTGATGGTGAGGCATGCGTAGTAATCCCCCAACGTGGTTACCCCCAGGACCTGCATTCGCTTGGAACAGCGCTCTTCCAATAGGCGAAGCTTGTTGTCGGCTTGGAAGATGCCTGCAACTTGATAAATCAGGTCGCGAATTTGAATCAGGTGGGTGCTTGGAGGCGCAAGCCTCGGTTCGGCGGCGGGCTTCGAGGACGTGGGGTTCATTGCACGGTTTCTCTCGGCGTCGGGTTGTCGACGGAGGCGAGCAACCCGGCCGGGTCCAACACCAGGCGAACCCGGCTCGTCCCCGCTGATGGTTGCGCCCGCGATGCTGGAACAATGATGAAGGTAGGTGCTCAGGGGCTTGATCACGGTGGATTCCTGGCCCACGAGATGGTCCACCAGAAGCGCGACTTGTTTGTCTCCGATGGCAAGAATGACGACCTTCTGGCCGTCCTGCTTGGCATTCTCCATTTTACTGGCGAAGATCTTTCCCAGCCGCAATAACGGGAGAGTCTTGCCCCGTAATTGCAATACCTCAGTGCCTTCGACTCGATGGATTTCTTCCGCCCGCACGCCGGCGGTGGTCAGCACGGAACGGAGGGGCAGCCCGTAGATTTCGTCCGCGACCTGCACTAACAGGACGGGGAGAATTGCCAGGGTGAGCGGGAGACGCAGCATGATGCTTGTGCCCTTGCCCAAGGTGCTGTCGAGTTCGACCGTTCCATTCATCTTTTTCAAATTGGAACGGACGACGTCCATGCCGACGCCACGGCCTGAGAGGTCATTGACTTTCTCAACCGTGCTGAAGCCGGGAAGAAAAATGAAGTCGAGAATTTCGCGCCGATTGAGCAGGCGCGCGCGTTCTGCGGTCACCAGTTTTCTTTCGATAGCTTTGCGGAGCACGCGATCGGGATCAATGCCGGCGCCATCATCGGTGACGCTAATGATGATCTGGTCGCCCTCCTGGCGGGCTTCCAGCTGAATAGTGCCTTGTCGCGGCTTTCCGCCGGCGGTACGGGCGTTTGGTGACTCCAATCCGTGGTCGAGCGAGTTACGCACGAGATGCACGAGCGGATCGGCAATGAGCTCTACCATGGTTTTGTCCATCTCTGTATCCTGGCCGCGAACGATGAGCTCCACTTCCTTTTCGAGCGTGCGAGCCACATCGCGGACCAAGCGGGGGAACTTGCGGAAGGCATTCTCGATGGGCACCATTCGAGTCTTCAGGCCGGCGGATTGCAGTTCTTCCGTGATGAAGCTGAGCCGCGAAATGGATTGGCCGAGAACCGCGGGCAAGTCTGCGGCAGCAAGACGGCCGAGACTGAGATCACTCGTCAGCCGGATCAGGCGGTTGCGTTCCAGCACCAGTTCGCCGATCAGGTTGATCAAATCGTCGAGCTTGCTCGCGTCTACTCGCACCGTTTGCGCCAGGCTTTCGGCATCGGAGCGGTTCTTGCGGGCCTCTTTCTGCCGGACCAGCGCATTGCCGACCTCCGCCGCCGAAGCCAGCCCTTTTTTTACCAGGAGTTCCCCAAGCTTGGGACCTTCCGGTGCCGCAGCCTGCTCCTGGAGCACCGCTTTCAGAGCATTGGCATCGATCACACGATCAGCGACGAGGATGTCGCCCAATTGCTGCGGAGCGTCGGTGGATTTCCGCACCGCCTCCAGGTCCCCGAGAAGAGCGTCAATCTCATACTGCTTGAGACCGCCCCGTCGAATGTCCTCCAACATTCGCCCCAGCTGATCGCGCGCACTGAGCAGTGCATCGATCATCTGCTTCGTGAGCTGAATGTCTCCACGACGAAGATCATTGAGCACATTTTCAGCGTGGTGACTCAAGCGCACGACCGGATCGAAGCCGAGGAATCCCGATGTGCCTTTGATGGTGTGCAGTGCCCGGAAGATCCGATTGAGCAACTCGGTGTCTTTCGGAGTTGCTTCCAAGGCCACCATGTCCTGGTCCAGATGTTGCAGGAGTTCCTCGGATTCGGTTAGGAATTCCTGAATCATCCCCGGGTCTAATAAGAAATTGTTGTCCAAGTGAAGTCGTTTGTCCTTTGCGAATTTGTGATCGAGGAACCAGGTCTACGCAATAAGCGCGGACTTTGTTTCTTCCGCGTCGCTCATTAGCCGGTCGACATCGAGCAAAATGAGCAGGCGGTCTTCCATCTTGCCAACCCCCAATACATATTCGCGCTCAAGCTTGCCGAGGCGAGGCGGCGGTTCCACGGCTCCGGCGGGGATACGCAAAACCTGGGAAACCGAGTCCACGATGAAGCCCAGGACCGTGTCCTTGGCTTCCACCACGACGATGCGCGTTTGTTTGTCGTGCGCCTGATTGTCCAGACCCAGGCGCTTGCGGAGCGCAATCACAGGGATCACTTTGCCGCGCAGATTGATGACGCCCTCCACGAAAGCGGGTGAATTGGGCACGCGAGTCAACTCCTGGATTCGGATGATCTCCTGCACTCGCAGAATGTCGAGACCGAAATCCTCGCCTCCAACCTGAAAACTTACGAGCTGAAGCAATTGACCTGAATTCTGTCCTGAGCCATTTACGTCTGTCATGCTGGAGGTTTCGGTTACCGAGCTTCGAGATTCCACTGGGCCTCCTCCTTTTAGGTCCCGCTTAGTCCACTAGTGAGCGACCGCAGCGAGAGCCTTTGTGGGTTCGTTCCCCTGCGGGGGCATCAAGGGCGTGCGAGATTGACTGGAGGAACCAAGCGCCGCTTTCCCGCGGCCGTTGGAATTGTGACCGTTCCCTTTCTCCAGCTTGAAATTCCCCACCATCTTCTGGAGGTCCAGTGCGAGTTCGGACAAATCCTGGCAAGCCTTGGCGGATTGGTGCGCTCCATCCGCGGATTCCTTAACCAGCCGGGCGATTTGCTCCATGTTGTTATTGACTTCTTCGGTGGCGCTGGATTGTTGCGTGGCCGCAGTCGCAATGTGGCTGATCATTTCGCCCACCTGTTCGGCCATACGAATGATCTCTTTCAATGAGTCCCCGGCCTGGACCGTGGAGGCGACCCCTTCCTCCACTTGAGTCGTACCCTGTTCCATCGCGGTAACTGCGGATTTGGTTTCGTCTTGAATGTTTTTGATCATGCGAGCGATTTCCTTGGTGGCGGTGGTGGTGCGTTCTGCCAGTTTGCGAACCTCGTCCGCTACCACGGCAAAGCCACGTCCCTGCTCTCCGGCACGGGCTGCTTCAATGGCGGCGTTGAGCGCCAGCAGGTTGGTTTGGTCGGCGATATCGTCAATGACGCCAATGATGCGCCCAATCTGGTCAGAACTCTTGCCCAGTTCCACCATTTTCCCCGCGGTGCCACCCACCGACTGCGCGATCACCCGCATTTTTGACAAAGTTTCTTCCACGATCGAACCACCGTGGTGCGCGGTTTCGGACGCATGCCGGGCCGCCTCCGCTGCTTTGTTGGAATGCTGAGAAACCTGCAACACCGTCGCTGCCATTTCTTGCAGGGCCGTAGCCACCTGCGCGGCCTGGTCCCTCTGGTTCACTGCGCCTTGCGATTGCTGCGAAGCTGTCGAAGAGATTTCCTCGCTGGCGCTGGCCACATGTTCAGCGGTAGCAGCGATCGACTGGACCAATTCGTGCAGGCTGTTTTTCATGCGATTGAGTGCGATACTCGCCTGGCCGAGTTCATCCTGGGAGGTAACCTCCATGTCTTCGACCGCCAGATTGTTCGTAGAAACTGCCTGGATCATGGTGAGCATTTTGCCCACATTCCCGGCGATCGAGCGGGCCACGAAGATTGCCGTAGTCACACCGATGACGAACCCGGTGATCGCCAGAACCAGTTCGGCAATTTGGTTCGTGGACGCGGCTGAATGTTCAGCGTCCAGCCCATCTTGAGCCAGCTTTGTCTCCCAGGCCGCCAACTCACCCAGGTCGTCGGCTACTTCTTTCATGGTGGCTTGCGCTTGGAGGCCGAAAGCCAGACGCGTGGCTTCGCGGGTCCGGTGGGCTCGACGTAGTCCAATCTGCTGCTCTGTGAGGATAGACACCTTATCGGTAGCTCCCTGGATTCTGGCGACTAAGGCCCTGCCCTTTTCGGTGACCAGAACATTATTGAATGTGGTCAGTTTTTGAGCGACCTCTTGTTTAGCCTCGTCGTGACGTTGCAGTGCCGACTTGTCAGCGGTGAACGTAAAGTCATTCGCCGCCCCGACCTGTTTACGTAGAGCTACCTCGATCGAAGTGGCGAGTTCTTTTCTTGTTAAGGCGGCATTGGCCTCTTCGGCCGCGGACACCAGGTGCCTGGTTGCATAAAAGTCGAAGCTGGCGGTCAGCATGAGGAAGGTGAGCAGCAGGCCGAAGCCTACTGTCAGCTTCATTTTCAAAGTCAACTTTTCCATCGTCATGTTCTCCGAATGCCGTGGCTGCTACGGGCTGGTTCAAGAGTGTGGTTCGCCTGGGCCGTGCGGAATGGAATTTCGTGAAACGGTGCCAACCCGCGAGACACACTAGATTTTCATCGGCATGGAGGGCATGCACTTTAACCAGAGTTGCGGGAGAATTTTCATTTTCGCTCTGGCGATGGCTTGCCGGCATGATCCAGGGGTGGGTAAGCATTCTCAGCCGGATGTTTGCCCAGGATCACCAAGTCCACGCGGCGATTCAGTTCACGCCCCACCGCCGTGCCATTGCTTGCGATCGGGTGATACTCACCATATCCACCGGCGGAGAGTCTTTCCGGAGCAAATCCGTATTTCGTGACCAGAAGCTGGATCATTTCCGTGGCCCGGGCGGTGGAAAGCTCCCAATTAGAAGTGAATTGAGAATTGTGAATAGGCACGTTGTCGGTGTATCCCTCGATGCGGATGTTGTGTTGGCGCTGGGCGAGCAGGGAAGCCATGCGGCTGAAAGCCTGCTGAGAGCCCGCCTTAACCCCAGCTGACCCGCTGTCGAAGAAGCCGACCTCCCGCAGGCTGATTACGAGACCGTCTGGCCCGCTGCGCAGTGCAACCTCACCGCGAGAAATCTCCGGCGCCAAAGCGCGCTCCATCTCCTTGCGCAGGGCGGCCAGATCAGGGTCTTCCTTAGGAGGAACAACATTTGCCGCCGGGGTCTGGAGTTGCCCGATAGCTTCCTGAATGTCTACCGGGACCTTTTGGGCGGACGACGGCATGGCCCCCAGTTGTTCGAAACCAGCCTTGATCGCCACCGCCAGCTGGCTAGCCTTCTTCTTGTCCATCTGGGCGGTGGCGTACATGACCACGAAGAAGGCAAAGAGAAGAGTAATGAAATCCGCGTAGGAAACCAGCCAACGATCGTGGCTTATGGCGCTTCGGTGTTTTCTGCGGCGGCGCCTCAGCGGGATACCTCAACCGGTTGCTGCGGGCTTTTATTTGCGGCCTTGCCGTCGGCGAGAAATCCCAGGAGACGGGTTTCGAGCATGCGCGGATTCATGCCCTCCATGATGGAGACCACCCCTTCCAGCGTCATATCGCGCACGATCTGTTCTTCCCGCACCCGGATCCTGAGTTTGCCGGCGGCGGGAAGGAAGACCAGGTTAGCGGCGCCGACACCATAGATGGTGGCCACAAATGCCACGGCAATTCCGCGTCCAACTTCATCAATTTTGTCCAGGTGCTGCATCACCTGAATCAGCCCCAGCACAGCGCCGATAATTCCAATGGTGGGAGCAAAACCTCCCGCTGATTCGAATACCTGGGGAATCTTTTCTTCGTACTCCGCCTGATTGTCGAGTTCAAGTTCCATCATTTTGCGCAGATCCTGGGGCTCGATCCCATCTACCGCCAGCATGAGCGACTTCTTCAGGATTGGGTCCTGGATGTTTTGCAGCTCGGCATCGAGAGAAACGATGCCGTGGCGGCGGGCTTGGTTGGCGTACTTGACCAGTTCCTGCACCAGGTCGTGCGCGACCCGCTTGGGTTCGAAGAAGACCTGCTCCAGACGCCGGATTGCGCTGACTACGACTGGAAGTGGAAATTGGATCAGCACTGCGCTCGCGGTGCCGCCGAAGACGATCAGCGCAGCCGTGGGTTGCAGCACCTGGGACAGGCTGCCGCCTTCCAGCAGCAAGCCGCCTACGATCCCACCCAACCCCAACGCGACGCCGCCCCATGTGGCTTTATCCACGGCGTCTAGCCCTCGCTGTGCTTTTCCGGCTGTTCTTCTTGTTCTGTGTAGGCCGCGGGTGACATGACGGCGACGGGATATCCGGCAGGGAAAATGCCTTGCAGGATCGAACGGCGGAATCTGATGATCCGGTCCAAAATGTCGCTCATGCTTTCGCGGACGAGGACCTTCTCTCCGTTTACGAGAGTGATGACCGTGTCTGGAGATTGCTCGACGAACTTGATGAGGTCCGAGTTAACGGTAAGAAGGCTATTGTTCAATCGAGTCAACTGAATCATCCTACGCACCTTCCGGAGACACAATCGCCCTGGCAGAGGGCTCTCTCTGCACTCCATCGGGCGCAGCCGCGGAATGGGTTAGGGCAATAATTTGCCTCGAGGTTACGAAAGTGCCCGGTGCGAGGTTAAAGGGTTAAAGCAATGCTCTGTTCCGCCGATGGCATGGGTTGAATGCAAGATGGGTTCCGGCCGTGAGGAACGGGAACAGGCCTTCCGCAGAAGCAACTTCGGGGCGGCGGTTCTGGAAAAAGGGAACTAACTCAACCAAGGAGAGAGATCCAAATGGCACTTACCATCTTAAATAATATCGCTGCCCTGGCTGCGGAAAACCAGCTGAACGTCACCAGTAACAACCTCGATTCAACCCTCGAACAGTTGTCGTCAGGGTCGCGTATCAATAGCGGCGCGGATGATCCAGCTGGTCTGGCCATCGCCAACGGTTTGGAGGCCAACATCGCGGCCCTGACCCAATCGGCCAGCAACGCCACTGACGGAGTGGGCGAACTTCAGGTAGCAGACGGAGCTTTGTCTCAGGTGACCACGCTGCTCAACCGCGCGGTCACGCTGGCCACGGAATCGGCCACCGGCACGGTTTCCGATTCGCAGCGAGTCGCACTGGACGATGAATACACCTCCATCAAAGCCGAAATTAACAGTATCGGCTCCACCACAAACTACAACGGCGGACAGGTGTTCACCGCGAATACTCTCAACGTCTTCTTGAGTGACGGCAGCGCTACCGGCAACAGCACTATCGGGGTGACGACTGGTTTGTTGTCACCCACCAGCCTTAGTTTGGGAGGAGCGACGAGTGCCACCGCCACGTTGACCAACACAGCGGCCGTGCCTGCCGCTTCCGCCACGGCTACGTTGACCGGAGGTACGTTCGTGGGGTCCGCCCCAGCGGCGACCACGCTCACTGCCGGTGGGACCGTTACTGCTGCCGATACCGTGCTGATCGGTGGCACCACCTACACTTTTGTTGCTTCCCTCACCGGAGCCGCAAATCAAGTGCTCATCGGTTCGGGTAATACCAGCGCCCTCCTGAATCTACAGTCTGCCGTCAACGCAACGGCCGGCGCCGGAACTACCTACGGAACTGGAACGGTGGCCAATGCGAATGTTGTGGCCTCGGGAGCAAGTGCATCCACTCTCACCTTTACCGCTAAGGTTCCTGGAACCGCGGGAAACGCGATTACTTCGACGACGGGAACGCCGGCAGACGAAGCCTTCACGGCTGGAACACTCGCGGGTGGCACTGCGGGTGGTACCGTTGATGTCGCCGGCCAAACCTACACCTTCGTGACGGCTCTGGTCGCGGGGGGTGCCGCGAACCAGGTATTAGTCGGCAACGAAGCGACCAGCCTGGCGAATCTAGCGGCGGCGGTCAACCTGACCGCAGGCGGTGCCGGGGTCACCTATGGAACTGGAACCACGGCCAACGCTTCTGCCTCGGCAACGGCGACTACGACCACCGCCACTTTTACCGCAATCACTGCCGGCACTGCCGGTAATGCGCTGGTTTCGACGTTGACGGGCGGAATTGGCACCTTCACTGCCGGGACATTCGCTGGAGGCGCTGCTGCCATCGCCGCCGGGGTTGCCGCCGCGGGTAATACGGTGACCGTAGGCACGCAAACTTACACTTTCGTGGCCGCACTCAATCCCACTCCCACAGCGAACGAGGTTCTAGTCGGCGCGACCGAAGCGGCCAGCCTTACCAATCTGGCGAATGCCGTGAACGGAGGCAGCGGTTCGGGCGCAACCTACGGAAGCCCCACCGTTGCCAATACTTCGGCCACGGCCATCGCTTCGCCAACCACAGTCGTGTTTACGGCGATCACGAACGGCACTGCCGGCAACGCAATTGCTTCCTCGGCCACGGGTGCGGGCAACACTTTTGCAGCGGCGGACTTCGCTGGAGGGGCGGCGGGATCGGTAAACGACCTGTTGAGCGCGCCCGACGCCCAAGCTGCGCTACAGACCATCAACGCCGCGGTCGCAACGGTGGCCGCCCTGCGCGGAGCCATTGGCGCTACCGTCAACCGGTTGCAAAGTGCGTCGAGCGTCATTACCAACCAGGTGCAGAACCTGACTGCGGCGGAAAACGACGTTACCGCCGCGGACATTCCGACGGCTGTCGCTAACCTGACTCAATACTCGATTCTGGAGCAGACCGGTATTTCCGCTCTGGCCCAGGCCAACCAGCAACAACAACTTGTCCTGAAATTATTGCAATAAGGTGGTTTGACAAAGGAGGCGGGAGACCGCCTCCTTGTGTATTTCCGGAGTCGTTCGCGATGAGAATCGTATCGAGTAAACCCCATGGGAATAAGCTTTAACGCCGCCAGCCTGTTGAACGGAAACGGCATCGATGTAAACGCCGTCGTGTCCGAAATCCAATCTGTCCAGAGCGGGCAATTGAGTGCCTGGCAACAGGATGTGACGACGCTGCAAACCCGGGCAACAGCCCTGACCAGCATTAATACTGATCTCTCCAACTTGGCTAGCGCCGTGGAAGGGCTTTCTAACGGGGCGCTGACGGCGGTTACTTCCACCTCATCAGAGTCAGCCATCGTGAACGCCACGGTGCAGAGCGGGGCCACGGCTGCCAACTACAGCTTGGTGGTAAACAGTCTGGCCAGTACGGGGACGCTCTACACCGACTCAGTTGCGAATGCAAAGACGTCGATTCTCCCCAACGGCCAATCCAGCGGCGATCTGAAGATACAAATCGGAGGGGCGGGCGGCACCACGGCCGACGTTGCTATTACAGCTGGCAGCAATGACACGCTAACCACGCTCGCTGCCTCGATCAATTCACAGAGCACCGCCAACAATTGGGGCATTACGGCCAGCGTGGTGACCGACGCCAGCGGCGCGCGTCTGGCCATCTATAGCCAGGCGAGTGGCAGTCCGGGCGCCCTGGCAATCGCCAACAACACCACCAGTCTGACGTTCGAGCCTCCGGTGGGCGGGACCAACGCCAACATTACGATCAACGGAATCCCCTACGCGAGCACCACGAACACGGTGACCGGTGCCATCCCGGATGTGACCCTGAATCTGGTAAGCGCCGATCCGGCGACGCCGGTCCAGATATCGGTGGGCCCAAACACAGACCAAATCACCAACTCCATCAACAATTTTGTGATTGAATACAATACCGTCATCGGCGACATCAACAGCCAATTCACCGTCAATGCCGCCACCAACAACGAAGGCCCGCTCGGAGCTGATTCAGCCTTGCGAATCCTGCAATCCAGCCTGGCATCGGACATCAGCTACGCGACTACCGACACAACTTCCGTGAGTAGCGGCTTTACCAACCTGGCCGCGCTGGGCATCACCTTGAACGACGATGGGACCCTGAGCGTGAACAGTTCCACGCTCAGCAGCGCATTGAGCGCGAATCCTTCGGCGGTGCAGAATTTCTTTCAGAATTCCACCTCGTCCGGGTTCGCCGACAACTTCAACTCCGCCCTCAATAATCTGACGGACCCGGTTGAAGGCATCCTCAACGCAGACCTAGCCGAGAACCAGACCGAACAGGGCAGCCTCACGACTGAAATAAACAGCTTTCAGAACCGGCTGGCGACGCAAAAAATCCTGCTGGACCAGGAGTTCAGCCAGGTCAACGCAAATCTCGAAGAGTACCCGTTTCTGTTGCAGGAAGTTAACGCCGAGCTGGGGTCGATCTCGTCCGGCTCTTCTACCCCAACCACGACCCCGAACACCAACACGACTCCAACTTCCGGTGAAAGCACGAGCGGCTAAAGCGAAAGGGGGCTCTTGGATATCCGACAGTCATATCGAGAAGCGATGGTTCGGGGCGCAAGCCCGGTAGGACTGGTGGTGCGGCTCTATGAGCAGATGATCGAAGATTTGCGGCAAGCGGCGAAAGCCATCGTGCAGAATGATGTTGAGCGGCGCACCAAGCGAATCAACCACGCGATTCTGGTCATCGGGCATCTCCAGTCGTCGCTGGAATTTGTAAACGGAGGCAAGGTGGCCAGGGACCTCAGCCATTTTTACGACGTTCTTCGGCAGAGTCTGGTGCAGGCGCAGTTCTATCCTTCGAAATGGAGGATTACCCAGCAGATCACGGACCTACTGGCGGTGCGTGAAGCCTGGATGCAAGTTGAGCGTGCGGAGAAGTCATTCGTCACAGCCACGGCAGGCGCGACCGGTACTCCTGAATCCGATCATGCGCGCAAGGACTGGCTAGGATGATGCCCACTGACGCCCTCGAAACCCTGCGGCAAGTGAACGATCAACTGCGGTCCGCGCTGGTCCGCCTCCGCCCGGAACGAAAGCATTGTTCCACCATTCAACCCAAGGATTTTTCGGACTTACGCCAGCTGCTGCGCGCAGCGGAAGGCTTACGGCGCCTGCCGCAGCATTCCGAAGCAGCCGCGGCGCTCGAAAAAGAATCGATCGAATATCGCAGCAACCTGGAAAAGCTAAAGCATTTCCTGCCTGATGTGCAAGCGCGCCTGTTGGCAGAGAAGTCGCGCCTGGAAGCGGCGCGAACCCATGTGTCGTCTGCCAGGTATTGGGCTGCCGATTCTCAGAGTAGGCTCTATTTCAAATAATCAAACAGACTGGTCTGCGAGATCCTTCCGATGGCACTCAGTTCGGCGTTGAGTTGAATTTGCGCATTATTCAACTGGCTGGCGACCAGGGGAAGGTTCGCTCCTGCGATGGTATTTTCCTGGCTGCCGAGTTGCACCTTCTCGCTATTTAAGTAATTTTGCTGATCGCTGATTTGATTTTTCGCGTTGCCATAAAAAACCCGTTGAGCGGTCAAGTAGTTGTAGGCAGTGCTTACTTCGTTCACGGCGCTGCTAATTGCTGTGTTCGATTGCAGCGCATTGATTAAATCGCTTATGGATTGGAAGACGTCCGCTCCCGCGCCGTTAAAAATCTGCGAGCCGGGAAGGTTCGTCTGTAGTTGGTAGCCGGTTCCTATGGTCACGCTGTTGGTCCCCGCATTGCCGGCGTAAGTGACACCCGAAGGAGAGGTGGCATCAACTACGTAGGGCTGCGTCTCGGCGGTGCCGGCGAAAATATATTGTCCCTGGTAAGACGTGTTGGCCAGGCTGATGAGCTGGGTTTGAATTCCGGTCAGTTCTTGCGCTATGGCGGTACGATCCGAATCTGAAAGAGTTCCATTGGCTCCCTCCACGCCCAGACTGATCGCGCGTTGCAGGGCGGTCACCACCGAACTAAGGGTGGAATCGGCGGTCGAGAGCAAGCCGTCGATGGTGCTTGCACTGCTCAAAAAAGAATCCGACTGGCTGCTTTGGGCCTGGTTCTGGATTAGCTCGGCGGCGCCGGCGGGATCGTCTGAAGGCGCATTGATCTTGCTGCCCGTGCTCAGTTCGAGCGTGGCGGTGTTTTGTTGCTGCTGGGTTTGATTCAGCGCAGCAATGAGATCGGGCAGCGGATACGGATTCACTCTTATGGCGCTCATCCAGTTAATGTCCCCATATTGATGACGGCGTAGAGCATATCGTTCACGGTGGTAACCACTTGGGCGGCAGCATCGTAGGCGCGTTGATACTGCACCATGTTGGAAGCTTCCTCATCCAGCGAGACGCCGGAAATACTTCCCCGCTGGTCTTGAAGCTGTTGCAGGATCGATTGCGCGGAAGTCAATTCGGCACTGCCATTCGATACATCATTGGCGACCGTGTACACAATATTCGAATAGTAGTCGGTCGGGGTTTGGCCGCCCGCGACAGATTGGTTTTGCACCGCAGACAGCACGGTTACATTGCCATTGCTGCCCTGACTGCCATCAGAACTGGCGGCGATCAGCGAGGGATCAGTGATTTGGACAGCCATATTCGTGGCATAACCTTGTCCTGAGGTCGAAGGCGCAACGAAAATATCGCCTCCGGCATTCCCATTGAGGTCAAAGCCGCTTTGGTTCGCTGTATTCAAAGCGTTGGCCAGGCCTGACGCCAGCGTGTCCAAATTCGAAAGCAGGCTGGGAATGGATTGATCTCGCGCCTGTAGCAACCCCGCCAGATCGCCGGAAGTCAAAGTTCCTGTGATGTTGGTGCCCTGGGCGTAAATTTGCTGCGTACCCGACGAGTCAGCCTGAGTGCTGAGAGCAAAACTCTGATTGCCAGCCACCAACACGGTTCCGTTCGACGTGGTGAGGGTCAGACCGTTGCCGTCGCTTTGGATCTGGGAGACGTCAATCAAGCCGGAGAGCGTTCCAATCGCCACATCGCGCTGGTCAATAAAGGTGCTGGCATCCTGGTTCGAATTCTGTAAGTCGCTGATCTGCGCGTTGAGTTGGGCGATTTGGCTGGTCAGCGTGTTGACCTGTTGTACATCCTGCACCACGCTCAGATTCAGATTGCTTTGCTGTTGGGTCAGATTGCTCGCTGTGTTGTTGAATGCCTGGGCCAGGTCTCCCGCCGCGGTAAGAACTCCTTGGCGCAGCGAAAGATTCGTGGGATCGGTGGAAAGCTGGCTCAGGCTGCTGAAGAAATTGGAGATTTGCGTCCCGATGTCCCCGCTGCTGCTGGCGAATGGAACCTGCGCCTGCTGCATGGCCGAGACATAAGCGTTCAACCGGCCTTGCTGCTGGGTTTCTTCGCCGATGCGCAGCTGGAGAATGGGATCGCGAATGCTCATGAGTTTTTCGAGAGACACCCCTTCCCCGTAACTCACGTTGCCTACAACCACCGGATCGTTTTCCACCAGCACCGGTATTTGCCGGGAGTAGCCAGGGGTATTCACATTGGCCACGTTGTTGGTGGTGGCTTCCAGAGCGCCCTGTTCGGCCTCGAGAGCTCCCGTCGCGATCGACATGGTGCCGAAAAGACTGGACATAATTATTTGCCCGGAAGAGCCATCCGTACTTCACGCTTTGGCGGACTATAAGTGACGGCAGAACTGGCCAGTACGCGGCAGAAGATGTCCACCGTGCGGCGGGCGCGCCGCAGCAAAGCGGCATGTTCCCGGTTGAGATCGCGGACCTGTTTTGCGGCAACTACAAGTTCATCCACGAGGATGCTCTGACGCTGAGAATGACAACCCTGGAACATGGTCTGCGCTTCGACCGCGCGCAGCACATTGCAGAGTTCTCGCTGCCGCGCGGTAAGCCGCTCAATCCCTCTCAAGTCACTCTTCATCACGGCAGTGTTGGCTTGCTCGATGACGCTGGTCAACTCGCGCATCAGCCCAAGGCGACGATCCAGCGCATGAAAATCGGGGAGCTCCGAGCTAGGCAGCTCCCGGTCCTGCAACTTGGACGACGACGTTTTCTGGCCCATAACGTTCCCTTTCACCGTCATGCCAGACTATCGATCTGGTGAGATGGCGCTTCGGGATCGTCCAAAGCTTCAAATTCTTCTGGAACCTGGGACGGCCGGCGGCGGCGCGACCACCACGATTCCCGCCGGGATTTCTGACCTTCGAGCGAGGAAGCATGCGCTACTGGTTCCAATCCCGTAATGCCTGGTTCGTTCATGGTTTGTCTTCCTTGCCTGGTCCTTATGCCGCCGAGCGAACCTGTATCTGGGAAAGCAATGCCTCAGCTGTTTCCTGCGGCTGGACCTGATAAACCCCAGTTTCAATGGCGTGCGCCAGAGCGGCAACTTTTTCCTGCCGGATCTCTGGCAACTGGCTGACCTGGGCTGCAAGTGCTTGCACCCGGCTCTGGTCCGGCGAAAGCACTGCCGTGTCGCTGATCGCCCCTGCATTTCCCGCCCCAGAATTGACCTGTGCGCCGGATTTGCTGGTTTGAGCCGGATCAGCGGCCTCCGGAGTTTTCAGGTTTAAGTCGATTCTCATTCGATATCACCTCGCCTTGAATGTTCCCTGCAATTGAGCTATCGGCGGAGGATTAGAAATCTTTAATCAAACCTCACTTCGCCAAACCCGGGATTGCACTCCTATCTCCCTTATCGTCAGGATGAGCAGAAACTTTAGTCGGGGGTGCCACTGGCCTATCGGCCGCTGTACCTCCGGATTTCAATAGATTGTGAACGATCATGGAAGCGATCCCAATTCCTCCCGAGGCCGCCAAACTTGAGCCCAGGGCCTGGGCGCCCATGTACTGATAATCATTCGCTCCCGGGTCCGTACTTTTTGCCCCGATCGCAGTGAAAGTTTTTTCCAGGGAGCCGAAAAGCGAGGTGAGTAGCACGGCTTCAAAGTCCCGTGCCGCCTTGACCACTTTGCGCGCATACGCTGCGTCAGGAACGGACGATAAAGATAAAGATGAAGATGACGACGAAGACGAAGACGCGGCAGTCAGGGATACCGGATGCATCAGATCACCTCCAGATCAGCTTCCAACGCTCCCGCGGCTTTGATGGCCTGTAGAATAGCGATCACATCGCGAGCCGTGGCTCCAATTTTCTGCAAACCGGTGACCAGTTCCTCGATGCTCGCGCCTTCCTCCAGTTCAATGCTGCGGGCGGGAGCCTCGCTAGCTTTCACCGCAGTCTCGGGAACGACTTCCGTCTTCCCCCGGGAAAGCGGATTCGGCTGCGAGACCGTAAGTTTGGCCGTCACTTCAATGGAGAGATTGCCGTGCAGAATGGAAACCGCTCCGAGGCGGACGTCCTTCCCCATGACCACCGTGCCCGTGCGCTCGTTTACCACCACAATGGCACGATGATGAACTTCCACTGTCAGATTCTCCACTCGGGCCAACAGGGCCGGAAGGCTGGTCGGGTTGACGGCGGCAGCATCAAGGTTCACTCGGCGACCGTCCACCACCGAAGCAACTTCGTGTTCAAGGTCACGATTGATCGCTTTGGCCACATCCTCGGCAGTGCTGAAGCTGGGATCGCTTAGAAGCAGCGAAAGCCTTTCCAGTTTGTTCAGGTTTATCGAGCTGTCACGCTCCACCAGTCCACCACCCGGAATGCGGCCCACGGTGGGATGGTTTACCTGCTTCAAATTCCCGGCGCGCCCCTCGCTGAAACCGCCCAAGGTCAACGGACCTTGTGCCGCGCCATAGACCTGCCCATCGGCGCCATAAAGAGGGGTGAGCAAGAGCATCCCACCTTCCAGACTCTTGGCGTCGCCAGTGGAAGAAACCGTCACATCCAGCCGCGTGCCGGGGCCGGCGAATGGAGGCAAAGTGGCGGTCACAAAAACGGCGGCGACATTCTTGACGATCATCGTAGTTGCCGACACCTGCACTCCCATGCGTTGCAGGATGTTGGCCAGGGTCTGGGTGGTGAAAAGAGTTTGTTGTTTGTCGCCGGTACCCTTGAGCCCGGCTACGATCCCATATCCAATGACCGGATTTTCTCTCACGCCTTCCACCGAAGTGATGTCACGGATAGGAACTTTGTGTACGGTTTCTTCCGCGAGAGGTGCGGTTGCCAACCCCAACAGTAGCGCGAGTAAGACCAAGGCATGCTTCATGACGAATTTTCCTAGAAACCAATCAACCACAACACCGCGCGGGTCAAAGGATTCGGCGGACGCACGCCGTCACTGAGCACGCCTTTGCCCTTGAGTTCCAATTCCATGTTGCCCACATTATTGGATTGAATGCTGCCATCGGGGGCGATGTCGCCAGGCCGCACCAATCCTCGCACCAGAACAGTCTGCCTCTCATTGTTCATGGTCAGTTGCCGTTCTGCTTCGACGACCATCACGCCACTCGGCAGCACGGCCACGATCCTGCCAGCGAGGCTGGTTTGCAAGCTCGAGGTCGTGGAAGCCTGGGATTTTCCTGACAAAGCGGAAGCTGAGTTGGGCGAAAAAATATTTTGCACGGCGCTGGTGCTGGCGTGGGCCGCCAGCGCGCTGATACTGGAACTGGCATTGAAAGTGCGATTGGTGGCCACGCTGGCGGCATTGTTTGCCGTCGTTCCCTGGGCCACGACAATGATAATGAGATCGCCGACGTGCCGGGCTTTGTAATCGGCGGCAAGGTTCGAAAACCGGCCATTGTCGGTCCACAGACTTCCCGGCGTGGTGGCGCGAAGGTCGGGGCCCTGCTGCTGCATGCGCTGGACGTATGCGTCCAAAGT
Source organism: Terriglobales bacterium (assembly GCA_963762965.1). GTDB lineage: Bacteria > Acidobacteriota > Terriglobia > Terriglobales > Acidobacteriaceae > DATBAX01. The sequence continues at coordinate 946,214 of CAVXME010000001.1, read as the reverse complement.
TTCGCGCTGAATGGTCTTCGGTTTGGTATCTTTTGCGAGAGCGCAAACCGCAAGCAACAGAATGGTGAGGGCGGCGGCAGTTTTATTTCGTAGCATGGCATCGCTCCTCACAAATTACCCATCACAAACTCGCGTGCAGCAGTCCAATCCCCACTACTTCCGCATTAAATACACGGTGAGTTGTTGCATCCAAAGCGCGGATCTGCTGATTGAGCCCGCCGCGCCCAAGGCAGACGACTGGAATCGAAATTCGCAAGCCGGTGCCTTCCAGAATCAGAATGGCTGGCTTGCCTTTCTCCGCCAATGCCGGGCTGGACAAGGCCCCGCTTGCGGGCGCCCCCAGCCCATTCGAAGCAATTCCCGAACTAAACTTCGCCTGCAATTTTGCGGTGAGCGCCGGCGGCCATCCCGCATGCGCCAGGAAGCCACCGCACAGAGCCCGCTTCGCACAATGCAGGCGAAATTGAAGCTCTTGCCGCCGGTCGTCCCATTCCATGCCAGTGACGACCAAAGCCGGATCTTCCTGAAGAGTTCCGGTATTGTCCAACTGTAGAGTCGTTGGATCTGACAGATCGCCATACTTCGATTTCCACCGTTGCAAGAAGACAGAGATTGCGCTGCGAACGGCTGCGTTCTTGATCGACCATTGAAAACGGCGAATCGTAATGCTGGCCGGTATTTGGAAAACCGCCAGCAGAGTTGGATCGGCGGCCAGTCGGCGCGCGATTTGTTCGAGAGCGAGAATGCGAATGCTGCCTATTTGTGGCGCGCGGCCAAGCTGGATCGCATCGCTGGCGCTTTTTAAGCTGGGTGCGGCGTTCAGCGGCAGAAGATCGGAAAGCAAAATAATCTCGTGGTTCACCTCGACCACATCGCGCAGGCGCACCAACGAGCCTGTCTTTTGTTGGACACTCCAGGCCGAGGAACTGGCAGCCAGCAGCATCAAAACGCTTATCAGATGAAGTCTCATGCTGCCTCCTTACCGGCCCAGGTTATTCAAACCCTGCAACATTTCGTCGGCGGCCTGCACCACTCGCGAATTTGCTTCGTACGAGCGTTGGGCCACGATCATCTGCACAAATTCTTCGACCACGTCAACGTTGGATTGTTCAAGATAACCTTGCTGGATTGTGCCCAGGCCCTCGCTGCTTCCGGGTGTACCAACAATGGGGTCGCCAGAAGCAGTGGTGGCCAGAAAAAGATTGTTGCCAACGCTATTCAGGCCGCCGGGATTGGGGAACAACGCGAGCTGAATGTTGCCTGCCTGTTGCGCAGCCGTCTGGCCGGCCAGAGTCACACTCACGACGCCGTCGCTGCCGATGGTGACCGAAGTCGCGCCGGCGGGGATGGTGATCGCGGGTTCAATGGGATTTCCATCCGCGGTGACCACATTGCCGTTCGCATCCATCTGAAAAGCGCCGCTGCGAGTGTACGCAGTCTCTCCCGAAGGCAGTGTGACTTGAAAAAACCCCTGGCCCTGGATGGTGAGATCGAGCGGGTTGCCGGTGGCGCTGAAGTCGCCCTGAGTCTGCACAATTTCCGAAGTGGCGGAACGTGTTCCCAGGCCGATCTGCAATCCGGCCGCGATGGTGGTCTGCTGGGTCGCGGCCGCGCCAGGCATCAAGACGTTCTGATAGAGCAGGTCCTCGAATTGCAGCCGGCGTTTGCGAAATCCGGTAGTGCTGGCGTTGGCCAGGTTGTTGGCGACATTGTCCAGATTGGTTTCCTGGGCAGCCATGCCGCTGGCTGCGGTGTAAAGCGCTCGTAACATTGATTTTCTCCTAGCTCACGCGGGGCAACTCGTCCGCCGCGATCCGGTTGAAGTCGGAATAGAACGACGACAACGCGCGCTGCAACATCTCCGCATGCCGCTGCACCAAGATCAGGTCTACCGCGGCGGTCACGGAATTTACATTGGAAGATTCCAGCATGCCTTGGCGGACATTGGAGCCGGTCGCCGGCTGCAAAGCGCTGAGCGGCACCGAGTAGGAAGCAGGACCGGCGGGGGTGGGAGAAGTGCCGGGGGTAAACTCCACCACGCGTAAAGTGGCAGCCACGGCCCCATTCACCGAAAGCGTCCCATCGGGACTGATGGTAATAGTCCCACTGGGAAGAGTGATCGGGCCCTCCGTCCCCAACACCTGATCTCCTCCGGACGTGGTCAATTGCCCATTTGGTGAAACCTGGAAGTTCCCCTTGCGCGTATATAGAGTCCCGGCCGGTGTCTGCACGGCAAAGAACCCGCTGCCTTCGATGGCCAGGTCCAGCGAGTTGCCGGTCCGATCCAGGTTCCCCTGGCTCAGATCAAGTCGTGTACCGCCCAGAACATTAAAGTTATTGATGGCACGGTTGAGAGGATTAGCCGCCGCGCCGGAAGCATTCACCAGCAATGAGTGAAAGGTTGGTTGTTGCCCGCGATATCCGCCGGTATTGATATTGGCGAGATTGTTGGCCACAACTTCGAGCGCCTGGGTCTGGGCCCGCAAGCCGGCACAAGCTGCATAGTATCCACTGTCCATTGTGTTTTCTCACATGCGATACATGCACTTCGCGAGCCAACGCTGAGACAGTGCAAGCACAGCCTTTAGCTATGGTTTAGCGAACTCAGCGTCGGAATTTCGGCAGGTACTGCCGGGCAGGAACGGGTCAATTCGGCAAAATTTGCCGTTGTACGGAAGCGGGCATTTTTGGTGCGCGTAGTCCAGGGTTCTATCGGCCTAACACTCGCGAACTTTAGAGCGGCAGGCCAACGGAGAAGGTGTTCACTCGGGGGGATTCTGCCGGTTTGTCCAATTCAGAAACTGGACAACGAAACAGAAGATTGGAAAAATTGGATTGGGATTCCAGGCGCGTCCAGACATATTCCCCGCAGCCCACGACCTGCACCTCTTCGGCGCCAAGCTTAATCACGTAGTCGCAAGTGATGCGCGCCATTTCCTGGGCCCCATGGCAGCCCTCGAAGTGTAAGTCTCCCTGCCTGGGCTCGTGAGCAATGCGTTCTAACCCTTGTTCCAGCATGCTCCGATTGGTCAGGCAGGCCTCCGTCCGGCAATGCAGCATTTGCTCAACCGCGTAGAGCGCTGTGTAATCCAACCCGTCACTGAATGCCAAATAGAAGATCCGAGTGGACGCCACAAACTGAATTGGCAACATTCGAAAGCTCTGCAATAAACGAAGTGGCAGCATCCGGGCACAGGTGGAGTCCGCGATTGCCGAGGATTGAAGGACGGGGCAGGACCACTGTACCCCCAGCGCTGCCGTGATCTGTTGTTCGGTGGCGAACCCCAAACTTTCCAGCCATTCCCCAATCCGGCCGTGGCGATTGGTGCGTTGGGCTTCCAGCGCGGTGCGCAATTGTGAATTGGTCAACCGGCCCCGGGAAAGCAGGAGAAGTCCCAAAGGAATGCGGTGTTGCACTGGTTTCGCCGAAGCGCGCAAAGTTCGCGCTCGCTCAAAGCACAGGGCCGCCGCTTTCTCGAAACATTCCGCCGCGCAATAGCTGCCGCCCTGCAAGCGGATCCAGCTGTGCCGCGACCACATTCGCCGCCACACACGGCGAGAGCCGTTGCATTGCGGGTCTTCGCATCCGGGAAAAACATTTTGCCAGTTGCCGCGCATCCGCTTTTGCCATGTATCCCGGTGCATCGTGTCGTGCCTCCACGTCCTCTTATCTTAATTCCACCAACGGCGGGGAGATTACGTCGATGACACGCAGTCCGTAATTTCCATCGACTACGACGACTTCTCCACGGGCAATTAATTTACCGTCGAGGAGCAAGTCGACCGGCTCTTGCACTTGCCGGTCCAACTCTACGACCGCTCCGGCACTCAATTCCAAAATTTCGCGTAACAGCATGCGCCGGCTCCCGAACCTGAGGGTCACGCCTAGTTCCACGTCCATAAAGCGGTCGAATTTGCTCTCCGGGCCGGGGCCAGTCAAGCCAGATGGCGAGCTGCTGGACGCCGAAGAAGGTTCGCTGGCCGGCTGCGCCGCCAGCAACGCTGCGTGCAGCGCCACGCTTAGCTTCCACTCCATGCACAGGCGGCTGGGAGCGCCGGGGATCGAGTTCAACCACCCGCTTGCGCCCGGAGACCAGGTGGGCGGTGGGCCCGTTTCCACGCGTAATTGCACTTCGCCCCAGCGTGGTTTCATGGCGGTTGCGGCGTGCCCTGCAACTTGCCGCATCAGTTCTTCGATCGCTTCCCGATAGTCAGGTTTAAAGTCGGCGGTCGCATCTTGTGCTTCTCCGAGAAAAAATTGCGCCAAACCTCGCGCGGCACCCTGCGGCAGGGCGAAACTCAACTCTCCGCGCAAGGACCCAGACGATAGCACGATGATTTGCAGATCACTTTCGGTTGGAGGCGAGGCATCGGCCGGAGCCGTCTCCTGGCACTCCATGTCGAAGGGTGCTCCCGCGATTTGTCCTAACACGTTGGCCAAACTTTCTGCCCAAACTTGCAAGTAAGTGTGGTCTAGCGAAAGCGAAGCTGCGGGATGGGCGATGAGGGCCGGAAGCGGCGAGTCAGCCATTTTGTTTCCTTTCCGATTCCGGCAGCGGAGAGCGTTCCAGCAGTTGCGCCGCGCGCTTTACGCCCCGCCGCGCCACCATCGCGGAGAAGATTTCGCAATCGTGGACGGCAAAGGTCGCGGGTTGTTCGATGCTTTGTTGCATGACCAACAGGTCTCCCGGCGAAAGATGCGTCAGTGCGCCGAGGTGTACTCCCGCGATTGTGACCCGCAATTCGGCTGGGAAAGGACAGCGCAGCAAGCGATTCCGCAGACGGAGGCTCGAATCCGCCGACATACGCGGCTTGCTCCGGGCGCGCGGGACAGAAATCTTGCGCAGCAGGGCATTGGAAACGACGGCCGGGACGGCCACGCTCAGGGTCCCTCGGCAATCCGCCAAGGTGATTTCAAAGCTGAGAGAGAGGACCTTTTCTTCGGATGGCAGTAAGGTTTGGATCTGGTCCGGTGGTTGCCGCTGTTCAAATTCGAACTCCAGAGCGAGTGCCTGCCAGGCGTTCTGCAATTCCCGGCACAGGATGCGCATCACCGTCTCCAGAATCTGCTCTTCGATTTCGGTGATTTCGCGGGGGGCGGAGGTGCTCAGGCCCTCGCCGCCAAGGAGCACGTCGATGAGGGGGAAGGCGATGGCTAAGTCGAGTTGAAACAGGGCGATGGCGCCCACCGGCATCAGTTTGCAGGACGCCAGGTAAACAGATTCAGGAATGGCTTTCACAAACTCGCGGTAGGTCATGTGCTCGGCCGAGACCAGGGCGGCTTGAAAAGCAATGCGCAGATAGGCGCCCAGGGAATGACTCAAGTCGCGGGCGAAGCCTTCATGGAGAGTATTGATGGAGCGCATCTGTTCGCTGCCGATCTGGCCCGCCTTGCGCACATCCCAGACGGTGACGGTGGCGGTCTTGCCGGCGGCCTCCGCGCCGCGAGCGACGCGTACCATGGCATCAATTTCTTGCTGGTCGAGGACTTTGTCCATGGTTGGTTTCTCCTAGGCTCCAGCCGCTCGCGCCGAATTTTCTGGTTCAGTCGGAGTGTTGGTCAGCTCGGACAGCCGTGCCCGCAGGCGGACCACGGCCATGGAATGAATTTGCGACACCCGCGATTCTCCGACCCCCAACACGGCGCCAACTTCCTTCATGGTCAATTCTTCGTAGTAGTAAAGTGCCAGCACCTGACGCTCCTTCTCGGGCAGCTCCTCAATCGCCCGGGCCAGCAACCCTTTCATCTCGGAACGCAGGCAGAGAATGAGTGGGGTTTCATCGGCGTCGTTGGGCAGATACTCGCAAAGATCTTCTTCTTTCCCGTCGCGGGGGGATTGCACTCGCAGACTTCCGACTTCCAGACCGTTGATTTCTCCCAGCAGGGTTTGCAACCCGTGCAAGTCCATTTCGAGTTCAGCTGCCAGTTCCGGCTCGGTGGGGTTGCGTCCCAACTCGGAGCGGAGCTTGTTGTGCGCTTCTTCCAAACGGCGGCCTTTGCGCCGCAAGTCGCGCGGGCTCCAGTCCATTTCGCGCAAGCTATCGAGAATTGCGCCGCGAATGCGGAACTTGGCGTAGGAGCCAAATTGCACCTGTTTATTGTGGTCGAACTTGTGCAATGCATCAATCAATCCCACCACCCCGGCGTGGATCAAGTCGTCGAGCGGCACGTGACGAGGCAGGCGTTCGTGGATGCGGCGGGCGATGTACTTGACTTGAGGAAGCTGCTCCATCAAAAGATGCTCGCGCTCGGCTTCGTCCTGCCACGCGCTATAGGCTTGTTTGGCTTCGGTCATACTGTGTTCTCCAATTCCGCGCGAGAGCGAATCATCGCAAGACCCCCACGGTTTGAACTTGAATGACTGGCGGGATTTCTCCGGGCGAAAGCACAACCAGCTTGGGCACGAACGGTTCCAGCAACCGTTTCAAGTGAAACCTGGCGGGAGTGGAGCACAACAACACCGGGCTGGCGACGTCCACGTTTTCTCCGGCCAGCCGTTTCAGTCCTTCCAACAGGCGGCGCACGAACGATGGTTGCAGCGCCGTGGCCGGGGAAGTTGGAGTCACGGGAGAAAAAGCCCGGCTGAGCTCTTCTTCGACAGCGCTGTCCAGCGTGACCACGCGTAGGCCGCCTTCGGCAGTTAGCAATGGCCGAACCAGAGCGCGGCCCAGGGCTTGACGTACGGCTTCGACCAGGAGCACGGGATTCTTGCCGGCCGGAGCAGTGTCGAGCAGAGTTTCAAGAATGGCTGGCAGGTCGCGAATGGAAACCTGTTCGCGCAACAGTTGCTGCAAGACTTTTTGCACTTCCCCCAGGCTGAGCAGCTTGGGCACCAGTTCTTCGACCAGCTTGGGCTGGGCTTCGGCCAGACGGTCGAGTAAGCGCTTGGCTTCCTGGCGAGTCAGCAATTCGGAAGCATGTTGCTTGATGACTTCCGCGAGATGCGTGGCCAATACTGAAGTCTGATCCACCACCGCGTAGCCTGCGGCTAGCGCATCTTTTTGCAAGCTGGGCACGATCCATAAAGCTGAGACTCCGAAGGCGGGTTCTCGTGTCGCGGTCCCCGCCAGCGGCGCTGGGGAAACTTCGGAACTGATGGCCAGCAGATGGTCTTCGTGCATGTCCCAGCGAGCGATTTCCACGCCGCGGAGCGAGATCACGTATTCCCGCGGCTTCAAGCGGGCGTTGTCGGTGATGTGCACCGGGGGCACAATGAATCCCAGTTGCAGCGCCAGGTTGCTGCGCAGGGCCTTCACGCGGGCCAGTAACTGGCCGCCGCGCTGGTTGTCCACCAGCGGCACCAGCGCATAGCCGACTTCGAGTCCCAATTCGTCGAGCTTCAATAAATCTTCGAGAGATTCCTGCGCCGGTTTTTTCTCTTTCGCATCAGTGCCCGTGACTGGCTTGTCCTCCGTTGCCTTAGGAGTCCGCCAAGCCAGAGTTCCTACCAGGCCTGCCAGCAGAAGAAAAGAAAACTTGGGCAGTCCAGGAATCGCGGCCAGCGCCAGCATGACTCCGGCGGCCAGAAAAAGCGGACGTCGGGACAGCAGTTGGCGCCCCAGATCGGCGGAGAGGCTGGTGCCTGAAGAAGCGCGAGTCAACACCATGCCACCCGCCATCGAGACCAGCAGAGACGGAATCATGGTTACCAGACCGTCGCCGACGGTCAGCACGGTGTAGGTTTTGAGCGCGTCGCGGAAGGGAATGTCCAGCTGAAAGACGCCGATAAGAAATCCGGCAACAATATTCACCGCAGTAATAAGGATGGTGGCCAGCGCATCGCGCTGGTTAAACCGCGCGGCTCCGTCCATAGCACCATAAAATTCGGCTTCGTGGGCGATTCGTTCACGGCGGGCGCGGGCTTGCACCTCATCGATGAGGCCGGCATTCAGGTCGGCGTCGATGGCCATCTGCTTACCGGGCAAGGCGTCGAGGGTGAAGCGGGCGGTGACCTCGGCGGTACGTACTGCGCCGTGGCTAACTACGATGTACTGAATCGCAATCAGGGCCACGAACAACACAAAGCCAACGACGTAGTTTCCTCCGACAACAAATTGTCCGAAGGCTTGAATGACTTGCCCGGCCGCACCTGCGCCTTCATTGCCATGTAGCAGAATGCGGCGGCTGGAAGCCAGGTTCAGCGAGAGCCGGAAAAGTGTAAGTAGAAGCAGCAGGCTGGGGAATACGGAGAACTGCGCCGGACGCAGAATATGGATCGCCGACAACAGCACCAGCACCGAAGCCGTGATGCTGGTGGCCAGAAGCAGGTCCAGCAGAATTGACGGCATGGGTACCAGCATTACGAACACGAGGCCAACGGCTGCGACCGGGACTGCCCATTCCACGACTGTGTTCCGGGCGATGGGCAACGTGCTGGTGGTTGCGGCCATGAATTTATCTGCCTCGGCTTCCGGCGGTGGCCGCCTGGCTGGCACGTTCAGCCCGGTAGATGGCGGCCAAGATGGATGCCACCACGGTGTAGAGTTTGGGCGGAATCGATTGGCCGATTTCTGCTGCGCGGTAGAGTGCGTGCGCCAAAGGCGGGTTCTCCACCACGGCGATGCCGTGCCAGCGCGCAATCTCCTTGATCTGTTGAGCGACGAGATTGCGTCCCTTGGCAACAAGCGTGGGCGCTGACATCTCGGGCCGGTATTCCAGGGCGATGGCGAATTCCGTGGGATTGGTGATGACCACAGCAGCGCGCTTCACGTCTTCGAGCATGCGCCGCCGCTGGATCTGGCGACGCATGCGGCGAATACGGGCTTTGATGGCGGGATGTCCCTCGGTCTCTTTGTATTCGTCTTTCAAGTCCTGGCGGCTCATGCGCAGGTCGCTGGACAACTTGTGTTTTTCGATCATGTAATCCGCGCCTGACCACAGCAGAAGGACCAGGGCCGATTTCCACGCGATCTCGAAAACATGGCCCAGGCAAAAGCTGGCCATTCCGCGAACGTTGAGGTGCTCCAGGCTGAGCAGGCCGCCCCAGTCGCGTCTTAACACTGCAACGGTCAGACATACGACGACGCTTCCTGGTACCAGCGATTTCAGCAATCGGCCAATCGATGGCAGTGAAAACAGCTGTGCCATCCGCGTTGCCGGACTCAGGCGAGAGAGGTTGGGTTGCAGAGCCGAGGGCGCGAACACCAGTCCACCCTGCGCCAGGGCTCCAATCATTGCGGCCATCCAACTCAGCCCCACCGTGAGACTCACGACGTTGAACACGGTGAAACTGGTCCAGGAAAGTAACGGGATGCCGTCCTCGAATCCCCGGGAGACGGCCGCATCCAAAGTGTGTTGGAGCAGGCCGCGCCATTGTCCGGCGAAAGTCGGCACCTCGTAGGCGAGCACGAGTACCGCCGTGATCATTGCCAGGCTGTTCATCAAATCGCGGCTGCGCGCGATTTGCCCCTGCTCGCGCGCCTTCTGGCGCTTGCGGGGAGTGGCTTGTTCGGTTTTGTTACTTTCTGGCACGTTTTTCCTTTAACTCGCCAAATGCAGCAAGCGCGCCCCCAACAGGATTGCGTTCAAGAGGTGGCGTTCGAAGATGCGCGGCCACAATGCGAGCATCGCAGCAATGACGCTCAAACCCAGCATGCTCTTGACGTGGAGCCCCAGAAACAGCACCGGCAATTGGGGCGCGGCCCTTCCCAAAAAACCGAGCGCGACGTCGGTTGCCATGGTGGCCGCGATCACCGGGGCTGCGATCTGCAATCCCACCAGCCAGATGCTGCCCGCGGATTGCAACAGCGCGAGCCCCAGTCCCAGGCCGAAGCTGCGTCCGCCCGGCGGCAGATAAACGAAGCTCGCCGCCAGTCCTCGCAACAACCAGTGATGGACGTTGAGTTGGAGGAAAAGCATTAGCAGCACCATCTGGTTGAAGACGGCGAGCACCGGAGTGTCGGCCTGGGTCTGAGGGTCGAGCAGAGTGACCAGAGAGAATCCCGTCTGCACGCCAAAGATCTGGCCCGCCAGTTGGGCGGCGTCGAAAACAAATTGCAACGTTAATCCCAGTAACAGGCCGATGATGGCTTCTCCGCCGGCAATTCGGATCCAGCCCACGCTTCCCGTTCCAATTCCTGCGACGCCATAAACCGGATAGAGCAACGCGGTCAAGGCGATGGTGAACACCGCTTTCACCGGAATCGAAATACTCTGGCTGTTGAAAAATGGAGCGAAAGTCATCATGCCGCCGATCCGCACTCCCGCGAACATCACAGCGGCCACGATCTGGTCGAGAGGTAGAGTTCCCATGTCCGTTTTGGAGCACGCATGTCTAGCGCAAATATGGTCGAAAGTCAGAGAACAAAGAAAGTGTGAACAGGCCCATGCGCCGTACCATCCAGGGCAGAAGCAGCAGGATCGCGCCGGCCACAGCCGCCAGGCGCGGAACCGTCGAAAGCGTCGTTTCCTGCAACGATGTCAATACTTGCGCCAGGCTGATCACCAGGCTGACCACGGTGGCGACAATGAGCAGGGGGGCCGCGATCCAGATCGCCGCTTCCAGCGTCCGGCGGCAAAGTTCGACGACTACGTCGGTGGACATAAATTTCTCCTTTCAGTTGAAGCTTTTCATCAGCGAGCCCACCAGCAAATTCCAGCCGTCCACCATGACAAACAGCAGGATTTTAAGCGGGGTGGAAATGACCACCGGCGGCAACTGCAACATGCCAATCGAGGTGGTGATGGCCGCCACCGCCATATCAACCACGAGGAAAGGCAGGTACAGCGCAGCGCCGATTTGGAAACCGGCCTTCAGTTCCGAAACGATGTAGGCGGGAACTACCACGCGCATGGCAATGTCGTCGGGCTTGGCCGGGCGCGGCTCTTTGGCCAATTCGAGGAACAGAGCCAGGTCTTTTTCGCGAGCATACTTGAGCATGAATTGGCGAAGCGGCACCGCACTTCGCTCGATGGCTTCGAGCGCGCTCATGCGTCCTTCGGAGTACGGCACAATCGCGGTCTGGTGAATGGCCATGCCCACGGGTTGCATGAGGAAGTAAGTGAGAATGAGAGACAGCCCAATCAAGGTTTGGTTGGTCGGTGTAGTTTGTGTCCCCAATGCCTGCCGCAGAAAATGAAACACGACCAATAGCCGGACAAACGGGGTCATGGAGAGCACCAGCGCCGGGAGCAGGGTCAACACCGTCAGCAGCACCAGGATGTTCCACGGCGCAGATCCGCTTCCTGCGCCCAGCCCGTTCAATGGCAGTCCAGCTGTTGCATTCGGCCGCGCGGCCATACCCCAAGCGGAAGGAATCGCGATGCATGCCAATCCGGCGACGATGATCCAGACTCGAATTTGTCGCATCAGTTGCACCGTTCTCCTGCTTCATCATCAGGAAGTCCAGCACCTGAAAACTGTGCCAGCATGACTAATGAATTTGCGGTAGCTCCGATCAGGAAACGGCGGTGCTCAAATTGCACCACCGCCACGAATCGCCGTTCCCCCAGGGCAAGGCTCTCGCATAGCCGAAGCCGTTTTGGCGATTGCATGCGCCAACGCCGGGGAATGCAGGAAAGCCAGCGGGCTGCCCGCAGCAGCCGGTTTCCTCCGGTGATTCTCGTCCAAGTTGTGCTTCCTGCCTGCATTGGTTTCCAGGTCTGCCTGCTTTACATCAGTTCGATCAGCCTTATTCCCAACCGATCGCCTACGACTTCGAATTCGCCCCACGCGATCAACTCGCCATTCACCCGCAGTGGTACGTCCGCCGATATTTGCCAATGCGAATCGATCACCGAGTTCGGGCCCATCTGCAATAAGGTGCCCAGCCGGAAACCGCGCAATGGCAGATCGACAGTCAACTCACAGGGCAACGTGAGTACGCAAGCCCACGCCGCAGTTGCATCGGGTGAAATCGTCTCGGGCTGCGCGGGGATCGCTTGCTCGACTATGTTTTCGGCGGCGGGAGCCATTGAGAAAGACAGAGCAAATGGACTGCCGCGAATCAAGCCGGCATCATGAAAATAGAAATCGAATCGATAAAAGAGGAAGTGCTTGTCTTAGCGGAAGATAGGAACCAACAAAGGTTTCGGACGCAGGCGCATCCAGATAATGTGCGCCGCTCAGGCGGTCAATGATGAGAGTGCGCTCATTAGAACGAGTTGAAAAGACGCCCCGCCCATGGTCCGACAGGGCGTGCGGGCGTTTCATTAGCTTTGTTTCAGATTGATGGTGTCCTGGGTAATCTGATCGAACGTGGTCACGGCTTTAGCGTTAGCTTCGAACGCCCGTTGCGCCACGATGAGATTGGCGAACTCGGTGGCAATGTCGACGTTCGAAAGCTCCAGTGCTCCTCCTGCCAAAGTGCCGCGTCCTCCCGTGCCCGCTGCTCCAATCACAGCTTGTCCGGAAGCCAGGGTTTCGGCGTAATTGTTACTCCCCACTCGCTGTAGTCCTTCGTCATCGGCAAAGTTGGCCAAAACTAGTTGTCCCAAGGCTTCAGTCTTGCCATTGGTGAACGATCCGGTGACAGTGCCGTCGGGGCCGATGCTGAAATCCGTCAAGGTGCCGCTGCTGCCACCATCCTGCTGCGTGGCTGTGGTGCTGCTGGGAGCGGCCACTTGGGTGAGCACGGGCGTGGTCCCGTTGAATAGGTCCCAGGTAACAGACATGTCGGAAGCACCATCGGTCAGGTTGGGAACGGCAATCCCAGTGACGTTGGCGGCCGGAGTAATCAGATTGCCATTGCCATCGAATGCCATAGTGCCAGTCGCCACCACTCCAGCGGGAAGGGTCGAGCCAGTGGCTGGGGTGTAATCGCCAGTGGGGAGGGAGAGCGAATAAGTCCAGGCGTTGGGGCCGGTGTTGGTAAAAGTGAAGGTCAGAATGTGACTGGCGCCAAGCGAATCGTAGACCGTCAGCGGCGTCGAATATGTGTCGCCCACCGCCGCGCTGGCGTTGAGATTGGTCTGGATCTCGACTGCCGTGGTTGCCGTCGCTGGACTGACGGTGCCGGCGCCGAGCTGTAGCGGCCCGACCCCCGCACTGGCATCGACGACTCCATCTACCGCCGGGTAGCCCAGCACTTGTTGTCCGTCCGAGGTCAGCAGGAAATTGTTCTGGTCCACGGAAAAATCTCCCGCGCGCGTGTAACTGGTGACACCATCGCTCAGCACGGCGAAGAAGCCATTTCCCTGAATGGCCACATCGGTGGGCACGCCGGTGGCTTCCACGCTGCCCTGGGTGAAGTTCCCGGGCATCGAGCCTATTTTTGTTCCGGCGCCAACCTGTATGGGATCTCCAGCGCCGCTCGTGCCTAGATTCTCATAGAACAAATCGCTGAATTGGACGCCAACATCTTTGTAGCCGGTCGTGTTCTGGTTGGCCAGATTGTTGGCAATCGCGGACAGCGCTGTAGCGTCCGCGGTCAGTCCGGAAAGTGGAATTGAAAAATTAGGCATGATTGGCTCCTTGTGCGTTCGAATACGAGGCACTGGTTGGATTTGTGGCCGTCGCCGTGGTCGCAACCGGCGACAGGGCGTTCTGCAAGGTGTTGTTGATTTGCGTGAGCTGGTCGAGCATGTTGAACTGCACCAATTCCGTGGTGAACTGGTCGGGATCGACGGGATCAAGCGGGCTCTGGTTTTCCAGTTGCGCGCTCAGCAGTTGGATGAATTCGTCGTTTGTGTTTTGGGTAGTAGTACTGTTACTCGTCGTTGCGCCGGTTGTAGCTGCAATGGGGTTCGGGATGATTGAATGGATGTTCATTGGCCCTCCTTATCGTCTCTCCGAAGTCTTGTCTCCTGATCACCGCTCCTAATTTCATGCGTGCACATTGAGTCCGGTCCGCCCCTCGAGTGTCACAGTGATAGGGGTGGAATTCGTTTGCTCAGCAACGAAGACCGGATGTCCCGGAGCAAAAGGATGTCCTTGACCGGAAGAACGCGATTGCGAGTTGCCTCCACCGGAGAATGTGGTGTTAGTCCCTCCCGGCTCCAGAAAGCGGATGTGGTCAAAACGCAGGTCCTGTTGGCGCATGGTCGCTTGCAAACCGGGCATTTCCGATGCCAGGAAGGTTCGCAGGTCGCCTTTCTCGCTCCCCACCGCTAATCCGACTTGCATGTCGCGCACCACGGTGTGCACTTCGATGCTCCCGAATGCTTGTGTCCGCATCCCGATGTGCATCTCCGATTGCCCCATGGTCTCAATGATGCGGGCCAGTTGAACCGGACTCGCCGCGGGGGCCAATGATTCAGAAGGATTTGTAGCAGCGGCCGATGGTGGCGGGGCGGGCCTATCCGGGGCTGCCGGACCCACCGCCACTGCCTGCTGGTCTCCAGTCATGGGGAGCAGCGATAGGACACTTGCGGTGGCCGAAGAAGTCGCGGAAGGGTCGTTGCTCGAGGGCTGCGGAGAATTGGGGGCGCTCCCCATTGGACTCGGCTGGTTGTTGAAGTCGGATGGAGCCGTGGAGTCTTGCCCTCCTGCTAATGGAGGGTTGAGTTGGGCATTCTGAAATGCTGAAAGAGAATTGCCCGCAACACTCGTGCGTTCTCTTTGTGCAGTGATCGGCGAGTGCGATGAATTCGTTTTTGAAGCAGGCGATGGGCTCGTGGACTTCGGAACCTCATCGAATTGAAAGGTCGCGCGTATGCTCAATCCAGATGGCGGGCTTGCTGGCTGCTGCGTCGGGATGGGTGCGTGACTATCGATCCCATTGGTGGAATCGAGGTCCTGTGAGGGCGGCACGAGTGGTGGGTTGGAGGCCGCGTTAGCCTTGCTCTCCGCCGCAGTGAGCAATGGCACAGCTGGCGGCACTTCCTGCAATGTTGGCGTGGGTGGGGGGTCCGGTGCGGGAACGGAGCCGGCATCGCTGACCAGCGGTATGGTGGAGGCCGGAAATAGTGCAGCCTGATCCGTTGAGCCGCCAGCTTCTGGAATTGCGTTCGGTTCAGCGTCGATCGGTGAAGCCGGCTGGAGAGCACATTGGGTCTGAGGTGCCGCGATTTCTGAAGCAGGCTGATCACTCAGAGATGCGGCACGAGTGGTATCGCTGACTTCAGATGTGGAGTCGTCTGCCGATTGTTCGCTGGGTTGCGGATTGCTGTTCATTGACACAGCTGTTGCAGGCGACGCGATTGTGGTTGCTGTGGGTGCGGCAACATTCATCGGTATGGTGATCGGGTTCGCGATTGTGGCGAGTGACTTGGGAGGAGACGGCGCGCACCGCTTGGCTACGCTTGCGGACGCATTCTTCGGCGCCGTATTGCTGGTTGTCTTTGTCATCCTTGGGACCGTTGCGCTATCAATAACGCGGCTTTGCGGTTTCGTAATCACAGATGGGGGAGTGTGATCTGCACCCTGCAAAGCGCGCGCGAATTCACTTTGACCGGGACCGGCAGTTTTCGCGGAAACAACAGGAGCGGCGGCCGGAGTTGAAGTGGCGGCCTCGGGTTGGATCAAACTTATGGCCACATGATCTTCCCACGCTGGCGATACCAGCAGCTTTGCTCAAGCACTTGGAACGCCACGCAGAATGGCACGGCCCATTTTCCGGACATTCGTTGCAACTAAAGTCAGGTGGCGCCTCTGCCGATGGAAACAGGACTCAAAATCGAGTTGCGGGAAGATATATTCTGGGTAAGGATTGCCGAGGCGAGTAGGCAAAAACTAATTGCGGCGGAGAAATGCGCGGCGCAGAAGGAACAGATCGTCGAGGCTTCGTTGTTCTTGTCTGGTTTGCTGCTGGAGGTAGATTTCGAGTTGCTGGGTTTTCAGCGTATCCAGAACTTCTCGCTGCTGCCGCGCTAAACGAAGGACTTCGCGGCGCACAGCAATTACTTGTTCGGCTTGGGCCATATCTTTTTCCAATTTGTTTCGGCGCTTTACGAGTACGGAGCGGCAAAGCAGGTCAAATTGAAGTTCTGCCGCGCTCAATCCGGACATTATCTGCTGGGCTTCGCGCTCGGCGATTCTTGTCATCGCGAAATCGACGCTTTCGATTTCGATTCTCACCCGTTCAACCCGCTGATGGGATTCCTGGAACAGCAATTCCTGCTGATGCTCCAGGTTCTGCCGGAACAAAAGTACAGTCGCGAGGGGGAATCGAAATGCCATAAAGCTAACTGGCTATGGCCAGCAGTTTTTTCACCGTGTCTTCGAGACCGACTGCTTCATTGGGTTCTTGTTCAAGGAACCTATTGAGTTCCGGGACCACGACCATCGCCTTGTCGAGCAGCGGATCGCTCCCTTTCTGGTAGGCGCCAATGCGGATGAGGTCCGCGGACGCGCTATAGGAGGCCAGCAGCCGGCGGAGAGCGTTGGCCTTCACCAGATGCACGGAAGAACCCACCATAGGCATCAGGCGGCTGACGCTGTCGAGGATGGCAATCGGTGGATAGTGGTTCTGGGACGCGAGACGGCGGTCGAGCATGATGTGGCCGTCGAGCAGCGCGCGGGCGCCGTCTACCAGTGGGTCCTGCTGATCGTCGCCTTCCATCAGCACGGTGTAGAACGCGGTAATGCTGCCCCGGTTAAATTTTCCCGCTCGTTCGATTAAGCGCGCGAGCAAAGAAAATACGGAGGGCGTATACCCTTTCGCAGTGGGTGGTTCACCAGCCGCCAGACTGATTTCACGCTGGGCCATCGCCAAGCGGGTAAGAGAATCGACGATCAAAAGAACGTTTTGACCGCGGGCACAGAAATATTCCGCGGTAGCCGTAGCGGCCAGCGCGGCGCGGATGCGCAACAGCGGCGATTGGTCTGACGTGGAAACTACGACCGCGGACCGTTTGCGGCCCTCGACGCCGAGCGCTTCATCCAGAAAATGACGCACTTCGCGGCCGCGCTCTCCGACGAGTGCCAATACAGTGAGGTCGGCATTCGTGTTGCGCGCCATCATCCCGATGAGTGTGCTCTTACCGACGCCGCTGCCGCCAAAGATTCCCATGCGCTGTCCGCGGCCGCAGGTCAGGAACGCATCCACGGCCCGGACTCCGCATCCCAGGGGTTCGTGGATGGGCTGGCGCTCCAGAGGAAGCGGAGCCGAAGCATCGAGGATACGGCTGTCGCGGCTGCGGCACGGTCCAAGCGAGTCCAGGGGCTCTCCCATGCCATCGATCACGCGACCCAGCAAGTCATCACTCACGCGCAGCGTAGGCCGCGCGCCCCAGGTGATCACAGGATCCCCGTAGCGAATGCCATTTGGGCGCTCAAGAGGCATGGACAGGATGGTGTTGCCGCGGAATCCGATAATTTCGCCGGGGAAAATGCGACCGCTAGAATTGATCACCTGACACACGTCGCCTA
The DNA here is from genome assembly GCA_963762965.1 of Terriglobales bacterium. Lineage (GTDB taxonomy): Bacteria > Acidobacteriota > Terriglobia > Terriglobales > Acidobacteriaceae > DATBAX01. The sequence goes on along the minus strand of CAVXME010000001.1, from coordinate 928,965 downwards.
CAGAACTGAATGGGCCTTCGGATTCCACGATTTGTCCGATCACCTGTGTTACCCTGCCCCGCCAACGCAGCGAGGAGCTGGATTCCAGGCGCGAGAAAAAACGCTCGAGCAGCAGTGGAGCGCTCACGGCTTCGCCTGCGGACGGAGGGCGAGCAGGTCCATCAGCCCATGTTCGATTTCTTTCAGTTGGACTTCGATTCCTAATTCCGTGGTCCCAAGCTCAGTTTGCAGAGTGCAGTGGTCGATCTCAAGTGCAGAGTCTTCGATCACCTCGGGCGCGTCGCTGGGTTCCATGTGCTGTGCGAAATAACTGCGGCAATCTGCGGCTTGCCCGGGATGTACTCGAACCACCACTCTGGTTTTGCTCTTGATCCCGTCCACGGCAACTCGGACAATGCCGGCCAGCAACAAAGGATCGACCTGGGCTTCGCGATGCAGAATCTTGCGCGCGATGCTCAGGGCAAGTTTCACCACTTCGGTCTCCACCAACTCGAAATAGGTCTTGCGCTCGCGTGCGAAATCGCTCAGCGCGACGCGCACGCTCTCCCGCACTTGTTCGAGATGCTGTTCGAATGCAGACCGCGCCTTGGCCTCGCCTTCCTGCCGGGCAGCATCCCGCGAGACTTCTTCCCGCCCAATTGCTTCTCCATCGTCACTTGGAACGGGTTGGACGTTTTCCGTGGTTTGCGCGTTAGAACCTGAGGCACACTGATTGGCGGGGCCCTCTTCCGCTGGCGGATAAAGAAACGGCAGGGCTTCGATCTTAGGCCCAGATTTCAGAGCGGGATTAAACGACGTACTCATCTTCGCTTTCTGCTCCCAGGGCAATTTTTCCATCCGCTTCCAGTTTGCGGACCACGGCCACGGCCTCCTGCTGGGCCTTGGAGACATCGCGTGAGCGCACCGGGCCCATGACTTCCATGTCTTCTTTCAGCATTTCCACGGCCCGCGAGGACATCGATTTGAAAATATAGTTCTTCAATTCCTCGGTCGCCCCGCGCAAGGCCATGGCCAGCGTTTTCTTGTCCAATTGTCCCAGCAGTTCACGGATGCCAACTTCCGGGACGCCCAGCAAGTCCTGAAAAGTGAACATTAAATTGCGGATGCCCAACGCCACCTTGGGATCGTCCTTTTCGATAGCTTCCAAAATTGATTTGGTTTGCAATGGGTCCATGCGGTTGAGCAGGTCGGCGACCCCTTGAAATCCGGCATAGGAGCGGCGGTGTTGCTCTCCCAGTGCTTCCAGCCGCTTGTGCAGGGCCAGGTAAACTTTCTTGGCAATTTCGGGAGAAAACTGGCGGAGCTGGGCCATGCGTTTGATGGCTTCCGAGCGCAGTGTTTCTGGTAGCCGCATTAGCAGTTCGGAACCGTGCTGGGAATTGAGATGAGCCAGGATCAGAGCGATGGTTTGGGAGTGCTCACCTTCCAGAAACTTGGCCAGTTGCTGGGGGTCGGATTTCTGCAATGCATCCAGATTGTTGGAGCTCTTTTCCGCAGCGTAGGAAACTGACTTCAACAGTTGCCGCGCGCCCTCATCGCCGAAGGCCTTCACCAGGAGTTTCTGCGCATAGTCGGAACCGCCCTGTGCCAGGTAATCCTGAGTAATGTCCAGGCGGTGATATTCCTCGAGCACTGCGAGCGCGGTCTTGGGATCGATGGCTTGCAGCTCGGCGATGGCCTGGGTCAACTGCTCAAGGTCCTCCTGCGGCAGGTGACGATAGATCTGGCTGGCGATCTCTTCTCCCAGGAGCACCAGCAGAATCGCTGCCTTGCGCACTCCCTTCGGCGGGGTCTCGGTGGGACTCATTCTTTACTGCCTTCCCGAATCCAGCTCTGCACCACTCGACTGGCGGCAGCCGGTTCACCTTTCACTTTTTCGGTGAGCTGTTTTTTCAAGGCTGTGGTGCGTTTGGATTGTTCCGTTCCCTCGGGTAATTCGATCTCCACTTCGGGTGCGGGTGGGGCCCGCGCAAATTCCTTGGTTTTGGTTACCATGCGCGTGGGCAGTTCCCGGAAGGAGAGGAGAACTTGCTTTTTAACCGGACGCAAAATCAGGAAATAGACAATCAAGAACAGCGCCGCGATTCCCAGACACCGCAATAACCCCGACCACTGCATCACCAACTCACGCGTCTTATCCAGCTTGGTGGGATTGATGGGAGTTTCTACCGATGGCGGCTCCTGGAACGACAAATTCTGCACCGTCAACATGTCCCCCCGCGATGTTTCCAGCCCAATGGCTGCTCCCGCGAGTTGTTCGATCTGTTTCAGTTCGTCGGCAGTACGCTTGCGGTGTATGGTGGTTTTCTTGCCATCTTTTTCCGTCATCTCCGCGGCGTCGTCCACTAACACTGCTGCCGCGATGCGTTTGATCCTGCCCGGAGGTTGCGTGGTATGACGCACGCTCTTACTAACGGCAAAAGTCGAGCTTTCTGAAGTTGAAGATTGGGTCTCCGCAGTGGTGGTGGCAGTAACTGGAACCGCCGCTCCCGGAATATTGCTGGTTGTTCCCGGAACTCCCGCAGGTCCACCGCCTCCAGCGTTTTCCACCGACTTCTGTTGGGAAAGGGTGGCGGTGGTCTTTGGATCGTAGAGCTCCTCGGTATTTTCACTGGTGCTGGTGTCGTACTCCACATGCACGCTGGCCCGCACGTGTTCCGCGCCCACCACGGGTTCCAGAGTGTGGACCAGCGTCTTGGCCAGTTCCTCATCCAGATCGTAAGCTGCCGGTTCCCCGGGACCGCGAGCATGCAGCAAAGGCATATTGCTGTCGGCATCCACCACCGTCACATTCTCCGGACGTAAACGATCTACTGCACTGGCCACCAATTGGGGAATCGCCAACTGGGCCTGTTCGGAAAGCCGCCCGCCACGAGTTTTCAGGATCACCGCTGCTTTGGCTTCGCTCGCCTGTTCGCTGTACAAAGATTCGCTGGGAAGCACCAGATGCACTCGAACTGCCTCCACCTCGCTTAAAGTCTGCAGAGTGCGTTCCAGTTCGCCCTCCAGCGCGCGCTGATAATTCACTTTTTCCGTGAAGTCCGAGCCCGCCCAGTTCGGAGTGTCGAATAATTCAAAACCCAGGCGGGCATTGCGGGGCAAACCCTGCGACGCGGTTTCGAGGCGACTAGCGTCGAGTTGGTCCGCCGGCACCAGCAAGCTGGTTCCATCGGGGGAGATTTCATAGGAAATATTTTTCGCGGCCAGACGGCCGCCCAAGGCCTGCGCATCGGCTGGCTTCAATCCCGAGTAGAGCGTGGCGTATTTGGGTTTATCAATCAGCCCGGCAAACAACCAGACAGTGATCCCCAGCACCACGGCCCCACCAGCGAGCCACGCCCGTTGACTGGGGGTGAGTCCGCGCAGCAACTCGCCGGCCTGGTGCAGCGCCTGGCCGAATGATTTCGGTCCATCCAACGCATTCTCCTAGTCGGCTTTCAGAATTGCATGCGAGAAATTTCCTGATAGGCGGCGACTATCTTGTTGCGTACCTGCATCATGAGCTGGAAGGAGAGATCAGCCTTTTCCACCGCGATCATGGCGCTGTGCACGTCCATGCCGCTACCGTCGAGCAGCGCGGCGACTTTGTTGTCGGCCCCACCCTGCAACTGTTCCGCCTGGTCCATCGCCCCGCGCAGAGTTTCCTGAAAGCCCCACTCGCGGGGTGTGGTGTTCGCCGAAGGTGACAAAGTTTCGGAGGGAACGATGCGCAAGTTTGAAACCGGTGTGGTCATGATTGAGTGTCCCTCGGTCGTGGTTGCTCAGCGCAGGATATCGAGCGACTGCTGAATCATCGCCTTGGCCGCCTGCACGGCGGATTCGTTCAAACCGTAAGCCCGCACCGCGCCCAAAAGGTCGGCCATTTCGGCGGTGGGATCGATGGCGGGATACGCGACGTATCCCTTGGCGTCCGCATCGGGATGTCCGGGTTGATAACGTAGCATGGGCGGGGTCGCATCCGCGATGACCTGTTCCACCCTCACTCCCCGTGCCGCTGAATTGGAGGGAGAGAAGCCCGCCAGCAATGCGGGAAACTGGGTAGGGTGTTGCGCATGAAATACCACCACCTGCCGCCGATAGGGCCCGCCTTCGGCAGTGTGCGTAGTCTCGGCATTGGCCATGTTGCTGACCACCACCTCCGCCCGCTGGCGTTCCGCCGTGAGCGCCGAGCCGCTGATTTCGAGCATGCCAAACAAGTTCATGACGAACTCCCTTCGTGGATGGCGCTTAACAAAGTATGAAATTGATCGCGCAACAGTTGTATACCGGCGTTGAAGCCGAGTTGGGTTTCAGCCATGAGCAAACCCTCGCGTTCCAGGCTTACGTTGTTGCCGTCCGGACGGACCGACAATCCGGTTACATGTCGAACCATGGGAGAGAATGCCGCGTCCTGGAACTCGCCCTGGTTGCGCTCTAGTTCCTGGCGGAAGTTGATGTCCTGGGCGTGATATCCGGGGGTGTCAATGTTAGCCATGTTCGAGGCAAGCAGTTTGCTGCGGAAGGCGTTCAGATCGAGGTAATGTTCGAGTGCGCCAATCATTGGAGTATCAATCATGCGCATAGCTGGTCGTCCTCATTGTCTTTCGTCATAGGTTCTGCGTGAAGGCAGGCCGTACTCCCGGATCTTGTTGCGGACGGTGCGCAAGCTTACGCCTAGCATCTCAGCCGCCCGCGAACGGTTTCCCCCGGTGGCGTCGAGGGTGACCAGAAGCAGGCGCTTTTCCATAGCCACCAGCGAGACCCCCGGACGCAATTGATCGTTGATGGAAAAATCAGAGCCGGCGTCGGCAGGAGAATCGCCAGAAGAAAATTGTGAGGTTACAGCCGGGTCTCCAAACGCGCTCAACTCCGATGGCTCCAATACGTCCACATCGATTTCGTCTTGCGACAGCGCCACCGCGCGCCGCATGAGATTGGCTAGCTCCCGCACATTTCCCGGCCAGGAGTGTTGCTGGAGCCGTGCCCGAAACTCCGGTGTCAAAGTGCGGACCACATCTACGGGGGAATAAATCCGGGCAAAATGTTCCGCCAGTTCGGCAATGTCCTCCGGGCGTTCGCGCAGCGCGGGCAGAGTCAGGGGAATTACATTCAAGCGGTAATAAAGGTCGGCGCGAAAGCTGCGTTCCTTGACCATGGCCTCCAACGCGCAATTGGTGGTGGCGATCACGCGGATATCCACTTTCACGCTGCGGCCGTCTCCCAGACGATCAAATTCACGCTCTTGCAATACCCGCAACAGCTTGGGCTGCAAGGCCAGCGGCATCTCGCCGATTTCGTCCAGCAGCAGAGTCCCCTGGTGCGCCCGTTCGAACTTGCCAGCTTGAGCGGTCACCGCCCCGGTGAAGGCCCCTTTGGCGTGCCCGAACAACTCGCTCTCCAGAAGTGCCTCAGGAAATGCGGCACAATTCACCGCGACAAAGGGACGATCGCGGCGCGAGCTGAGACCATGAATCATGCGCGCCAGCAACTCTTTTCCGGTGCCGCTCTCGGCTTGAATCAGAATGTCGGCGTCACTGTCCGCGACCTGGCGGGCGCGCCCCAGAGCCCGCAGGAGTGCCGGTGAGTGCCCGACCAGTGGGTTCTCTTTCGATGGAAGAGGGGACCGTGCGGGACTGAGAGATTCCGGATTGCGCTTCAGAACCCGGTGCACTGCTAATTCGAGTTGTTCGAACGACACCGGCTTGACCAGATAGTCGCAGGCGCCATTCTTCATGGCCGTAACCGCATCGGGAACGCTGCCGAATGCGGTCAGGAGAATCACGGCGGTGTGCGGAGACAAAGCACGAATCTCGCGCATCACGGCAAAACCATCGCCATCGGGCATGCGCATGTCGGTCACAATCAGAGGATGCTGCCGCTGCCGGAACTTGGCCACGGCTTCGGTGATGCCCGCAGCTGTGTCCACTCTCCAACCGTGTCGCAGAAAGCTGGTTTCGAGGGCGGTGCGCATTCCGGCTTCGTCGTCCACCACCAACACCTGATTTACGCGATCCGCCCCAGTGGGCGGAGGCGGTGCTGGGAAATATTCGACTAAGGAATGCGCCGCCGCAGGACGGTCCAGTAGAGGGATTGGCATCTGGCTCACTCATGGCCTCCGCACAAAGGGAATTCAAGTTCAAAGGTGGTGCCGCCGCCCTGCCGACTCGCCGGAAGGATGCTGCCACCGTGCTGCTCCATGATGGTCTTGCAAACGGCCAGTCCCAGGCCAGGGCTTCCCGGCCGCGTCGTAAAGCCCAGATCGAAGATGCGACTCAAGTCCTTCGCGGCGATCCCAGGACCCGTATCGGTGATGCTGACAGCAGCGATCAGTTGGTCACACAAGCAACGCACTTGCCCTGAAATTTTCAATATGCCGCCCTCCGGCATCGAGTGAAAAGCATTGACTGCAAGATTGAGCACCACCTGTTCCAGGCGATGCCGGTCAGCCGCCACCAGAACGCCATCCAGTTCGTGCGCCAATTCCATGCGCACCTGCGCCTGCTGTGCCATGGGCTGCAAAAAATCTTCCAGAGAGCCCAGCAATTCGCCAAGATCCGTCGGCGCCAGATCCGGCGGGGGCTGCATGTGAAAATGCAAAACGTTGTTGACCGTACCCGCGAGAGTACGGAGTCCTGCCTGCAAGTGTTCGACCCACTTCCGCTCTTCTGTTTGCAATCCCGATTTCGCCAGCAACCCGGCGAACAGCTCCATGCTGCCCAGGGGATTGCGGATTTCGTGTGCCAATAACGCGGACATCTCCGCCAATGCCTGACGGCGGCGCAAGCATTCATGCTCCCCTTCCAGCCGTTTGGCCGCGCTGAGGTCGCGAAGAATAAAAATGGAGCTGCCACCATCGGCCGTTTCCAATGGAACGCAACGGATCGCGATCCACTGCACGGCTCCGGCATCACATTGGCACTCCTGCTCGCCCGGCGTGGTGAGCGCGCGCTGGAGCAGTCCTCGGACCGGGGCCGGAACTTGCTTGAGATGATCGAGAGGCACGCTCACCCCGAGGCCGAGCAAACGCCGGGATTCAGGATTTGCGATCGAAACCGAACCGTCTGCCTCGGTCACCAGAACGCCGCAGGGCAGGCCATCCACAATGCGGTTCAGATATTGCCGTATGCGCTGGTTTTCCTGCAGGCTCTGCGCCAGATCATGATTGGTCTCCTCAAGTTCATGACGGAGCCGGCCCAGTTCCATTTGCAACTTGGCATAGGTGCGTTCCAGCGACGCCGCCACTTCGGTGAAAGAAGCGAATGCGAGCGCCAGTGACGGTTCCACCGCCGCAACTTCGGGGTTAGGAAGGTAAGCCGGCGACGACGAGGATGACGACAAGGAAGAACTCGACATGCGTAACATCCATGTGCAATGAGAGTGCCGTCGTGTCGTCGTGCGCCTAAGATTTCTCTCAGAGTGGTCAGCGGATGGGTAATTTTTCCCCACCAAGGTCTCTACGGCCGGAGGGGGAGAAGTAAAGATGCTGGGGAAGGATCGTGCTCCCACCGTTCGCCATGATGGATGCCCGTTCGATCACTTGTTGCAGCTCGCGCACATTTCCGCACCAGGAATGCAATTGCAAGAGTGAGAGTATTTCCAGATTCAAGACCTGAGCGGGGAGACGGTTCGCCAGCGCGATCAAACCCATGAAGTGCGCGGCCAGCAGAGGGATGTCTCCCGTGCGTTCGTCTAACGGCGGCAACTCCAGGGGAAAAGCCGAAAGCCGGTAATACAGATCGTCGCGAAAGCTGCCTTCCTCGACGCGACGTGCCAGGTCTCGATTGGTGGCCGCGACCACGCGCACGTCAACCCGCAACGCCTCCGCGCTGCCCAGGCGCTGCACTTCTTTCTGGTCGAGAAAGCGCAACAACTTGGCCTGAAGATTGAGTGGCAGTTCGCCCACTTCGTCGAGAAATAACGTCCCACCCTGGGCCGCCTGGATGCGTCCCAAATAGGCCTGCACCGCGCCGGTGAACGCGCCGCGCACGTGGCCAAACAGTTCCGACTCCAGCAAAGCCTCAGGAATGGCCGCGCAGTTGACCACCACAAACGAATGGGTTCGGCGGGGACTGAGTTCGTGCAGGGCTCGCGCCACCAGTTCTTTCCCCGTTCCCGTCGGTCCCAGGATCAGCACCGTCGTATTGCGCGGCGCGACCAGGCGTCCCAGCCGGTAAAGGTGATTCATGACCTCCGAATGCCCGATCATCCCCGGCAGGGGCATGACCACGGCTTCCGGTTCAGACTCCAGAAGGTCGTCTGGTAGAAGATAGGGTCCAGCGGTGTTCTTGGCCTGCGCGCAGGAGGATGATTTAGACCACTCGGCCCACCCCCCCGCATGAACCGAGCCCGGCGGGCACGCGGCAGATGCGGGCGTGGTTTCTGGTTCCAGCATCACCACCTCGAGGCCAGGAAAACGCTGCTGAATGATTCGCACCAGTTCTTCGACCGCCAGATCGGGCAGGTCACGATCCAGAAACACCACTTCCCAATCGCCAGTTTCGAGCCTTGCCAGAGCTTCGGCCCCGCCAAACACCTGCTGCACCGGACTTCGGCGGTCTTCGAAGTTGCGTAGGAACCGTTGTCGAAGAGAGGGATCGGCGCTGGCCAGCAGGACTCCTCCGGCGGGAGGGCCGAGCATCGCGGCAGTGGTCATGAAGCGATTAAATTCCGTGTGGATTAGAACGCGATTAAGGAAAGATGAGAAAGCTCTATTCCCAGTAAATCATTTCCCGTTTTATGAAAAAGCGCGAAACGGGAAAAGATTTGCTGGGCGGGGACCGCCTTGGACTTCATTTTTAAGTTAGCGTCAACTTATGGTCCCTGCGCTTCCGATCGACTGCTCAGTTCGTAGCCCACGCCGCGGACGGTATGGATCAGCGGCTTACCAAATCCGTCGTCCACTTTCCTTCTGAGGTAATTTACATAAACGTCAACCACGTTCGTGCAGGTATCGAACGACAGGTTCCACACATGTTCAATGATCATGGGTCGGCTGATTCTTCGCCCGGCATTGCGCATGAAATATTCCAGCAGGGCAAATTCTTTGGACGTCAGCTCGATGCGCCTTCCCGCGCGCTCCACCCGGCGTTCCACCCGGTCAAGCTTGAGATTATCCACGGTGAGCGTGGATTCCGCCGGCAAATGGCTTCTCCGCAAAAGCGCCCGGATCCGGGCCGAGAGTTCGGTGAACGAAAAAGGCTTGCCCATGTAGTCGTCCGCTCCCAGGTCCAGGCATTCCACCCTGTCTTCCACCCGGTTCCTTCCCGTGAGCACGAGAATCGGCATGCTGGGCTTGCGGGTGCGGAGATAGCGAAGAATCGAAACTCCATCGAGCCGGGGGAGGTTCAAATCGAGCATCAGGAGGTCATAATCAAATTCGCCGGCCATGGCCCGCACCTGTTCGCCGTCGCCTGAAATATCGACCGCATAGTGTTCGGCTTCCAGGCCTTTTTTCACAAAGCTGGCCAGCGCCGCATCGTCTTCCGCAATTAATACGCGCATGAGATTCGTCTAATGGGACACTTCAATTGTGGCAGGAACATCTCTGCAAAGGAACCGCCGGCCATCCACTCGAAGGTGGTTGGCCCTCGCTTTTGGGAACAATTGCAGAAATGGGAATGAGCAAATGTTCGGATCGTTTTGCACATCGTCACCGAAAACTTTGTTCCGCTGGCCTCTGGGAACCTGCGCCGACACTCGCTGGGGCATCTCCCCACCGGGGATAATCGTCAAAGTCCACAGGTTGTAGAAAACCAGGGGTAAGAAATGTCAGCTTCTGGCTGGAGAAGGGGACCGCCGCAGCTTGGATTTCTGGAACAAAACGACACTAAAATCGCTTCTGCTGCCAGGAAGCGTACTCTTGCTGGCAGCCGTGGTGCTGCTGGGGGGCGGATTTCTGTCCATCTCCGCCTCGGCGATTGACTTCTACTACTATGCGGTTTTCGGCGCCGGAATCCTGCTTGCGTGGCGGTTCCATTCCAGCCGGATTTTGTTCGCCCTAATTTTTCTGTTGCTTGCACATCGTTCGCTGGAGTTCTTCTCTGCCGGACGAGTGGTTTCGAGCGGCCCCGGGCGCATCGCATTGGAAGCGGTGGCATTCTTACTGCCGGTAAACTTCATCGTTCTTTCTTTTGTTCGCGAACGAGGGTTAGCTCTTGCCACACTCGCATCACGCCTGGCGATATTATTTTTTGAGTCTGCGTTCGTCGCTCTGATTTGCCGCCCGGGGGAAATCGTCGCTCCAGCGTTTCTCCACTTTCAATTATTCAGCCGGCATCTTTTCCAGTGGACAAGAATTCCGCAACCCGCGTGGCCGGCCTTCTTTTTGGCAATTGGGATTTTATTGCTGCGCTTTCTGCTTTACCGCAAGCCGGTCGAAAGTGGTCTGCTGTGGTCGCTCGGCGCGGTCATTTTGAGTTTGCAGGCGGGTGGAGTCGGGAAAACTGCCGGCGCGTACATGGCAACTGCCGGACTGATCCTGGCGTCCTCCATCATCGAGAACTCTTACGTTCTCGCCTACCACGACGAACTCACCGGGCTGCCATCGCGCCGCGCCTATAACGAAGCCTTGCTTAGTTTAGAGGGACCCTATGCGGTCGCCGTCGTGGACATTGACCATTTCAAGAATTTCAACGACACCTATGGCCATGACACCGGAGACCAGGTCCTGCGCATGGTGGCCGGCCGGCTGGCGCAGGTAAATGGCGGCGGCAGAGCCTTCCGTGTGGGAGGAGAAGAGTTCTCGATTTTATTTCCCGGCAAGACAATGAAGGACGTCGTCGGGCATCTGGAGTCATTGAGAGGCGTCGTCGAAGAGTCGAGATTCCGCGTCCGCACCGTCCCGGAGCGCCGTCACAGCCCTCCGCGCGCTTCCGACAGAAGAGCGCAACCTCGACGCAAGACGACGCGAGCTCGCAGCGTCCCTGCGGAAAGAACGGACGGACTGCTTTCCGTGACCATCAGCCTCGGGGTAGCCGAACCCAATGCGAAATTGCGGGAGGTTGAGCAAGTGATTATGGCCGCCGATAGAGCGCTCTATAAAGCGAAGCACGCCGGACGCAATCGCGTGGAGACTGCGACTTCGACCCGTACGCGCTCTTCCACGTCTCGCCAAAACATCGCCTGAGTGCTGGCGTCAGCGTGAAATCCAAAGCAAAAAAATGCGTCCCGGACTTGGAGAGTTAGCCGGGACGGCCTAGTGCAGCACCCAAATTCTTGTTGGCAACATAAAACTAGAAGTGAAATACCAGCCCGAGTGAAGGCTCCGCCAGATAACCCACCTGCCCGGTGCTCAATCCCGGCACATAGAAGTCCGGCGCCCGGTACGCAAGACCGCGAACCTGGAGCCGTACCGCGAGGTTCCGCAGAACCCGATAATCGGCCCCGGCGCCGTACGAAAGTGCTCCTTTAATTTCCGTATCGCCTGCCGTTGTCCCGTAGGAAACGCCGGTGGGATTGAAGATCAACACACCGACTCCGCCCAGAAGAAATGGACTCAATCTCCCTGATTTCCACGGAGTAAGAACATAGTCGGCGGTAGCTTCGCTGATGTTGGTTTGAATGGCAAAGAAAGTTGGTTCACCAGTCAGTACGCTATGGGCTGCATAGTATTGGGTGTTTCTCGTAAGCCCATAGTTGATCTCTACCGAATTCAGCCGCGTGATCTTGAAGCGGTACGTTGCCAGACCTCCGAGCGAATTGCTGGACGTCTGAATTACGTTGTTGCCTTGCGACTGCGAACCGAAAGCTCCGGTTACGTTAACGCTCACATCCGAGCGGTTCTGCTGAGAGAACACCAAAGAAGTAAACAAGAACAAGGAAACCACTACGGTAGCTGCTGCTTTGAACATTTAATCCCCTCGGTGGACGCGAACCTTGCGCCGTTTGAACTTTGAGGGTGAGATGCGGGTGGGATGCGGCCGCGGCGTAAAGCTTCCGTAAAGCCGTGTAAAGCTTCGTAAATTATCTGGCAGTGCGCGGCGGAATTCTCAAACTTTTTGCCCAGCCATCTGTGCTTTGCCCCGGGTCGCATATCGCGACATGGCCAGGTCCACAATTTCACCGATCAACTGCGTGTAGGAGCGTCCGGACGCCTTGGCGGCCATGGCGAATTCATGTTTGTTCGAGAGCCAGGGATTCGGGTTCGCCTCAATCACATAAACCTCGCCCTTGGCGGAAAGCCGCATATCGATGCGGCCATAATCGCGCAACTTGACCGCCCGATAAGCGGCCAACGCGGTTTCCGACAACAGCAACGCTGTGTCCTCATCGAGATCTTCGGCGAGACGCGACTTAGTCAGCTTATGGGCCTCGGTGTCCTTCTCGAATTTCACATCATAGCTGGCGATCCTGGGCGTTCCTTTGGGCAGCCGGGAAAGGTCGAGTTCCACCAGCGGAAGCGATTCGGTTTGTTCGTAGCTTCCGAGAATCGCCGAATAGATTTCACGGCCCTCGATGTACTCTTCGATCAAAGCGGGAGAATCGAATTCATCCTGAATGTATTCCACCCGTTCCATCAGCTCCTTAATACTGTGGACGACCGCATCCGAGTCGATGCCAATCGAACCATCTTCCCAGATGGGCTTCACAATCAGCGGGAATGCGATGTTGTGGGAATGTTCAATCCGGCCGCGATAGGAAGTGGCGAAATACGGAGTCTTGATGCCATGGAACGCGAACATTTTCTTCGCGGTGCCTTTGTCCTGGGCCAGAAAATTCGCATGCGGGCCAGCACCGGTGTAGGGAATTCCAATCAGGTCCAAATATGCGGCGATGTTCATTTCCTTGGTATCGTCGCCGGCAAACGATTCTGTCAGATTAAAAATCAGGTCGGCATCGCACTTGGCCAACGATTGCAGGCACTGCGGCGTGCCATCAAGCACCTGATAAAACGGATCGTGGCCGAGTTTTTCCAGAGATTCGAAGATCTCTTCGCGGTCTTCCTTTTCCTTCTTCGTCTTTTTCCCGGACTTCTGTTTTTTCGCGGATAGCTCCACGAGCTCTATGTCATCTTCCCAGACGTCGTAAAGTATCGCGATTTTCAGTTTTGCTCCCACCATATTGGCCTCGTTTCCCTGATTCCCTGACGGCAATGCCGCCCGTTCATCAAGGTTGTACAAACTTTCCCCGCGCCATGTAGTTCATGGCTAACGCGGTTGCATAAACAGTAATATTCGATAAATGTTCCGTCTCACGAGCGGAGTCAGCGAAGAGTTTAAGTTCGCCGGCCCTTTTCTCAATTGCTTCCATCAATCTCTTAATCAGCGGTCGCTGCACCCCAGTCCAATAAGCAATCTTGTCCACTACCGGCTTCCGATGTGCCTGTAAAAGCCCCTGTGCCGGACGAGATGTCTTCCTCCGTTTGGAGGCGTTGAAAATGTCCGCCAGGTCGGCATCCAGCGCCAGATCCACGATCGGTATCTCCTCGGTAGAATGTTCGTAGAACTCAGCGACGGTCGATTCCATCTCGTCCACCGTGATGTCGGGATGACCGCGCCGGCGCAGGGGATCAATGTTGCCCAACTCTCTGGCAATCCGGTCCATGTAACGCAGTTTGGGCATAGCGCCCCAACCCCGATATTTCTTCCGCCATCCCGAACGCGGTGTCAGCCAAACTGCAAAAGTTTCCGCAAAATCTTCATCGGGATGTTTTTGCGCGTACCAGCCCGCCATGTGGCGAACAAAATCCTTGGAGAATGGAACCGGCCGGTAATTGTCGTGATAAGGACGGCGAAAGGAACCGAACAATTCCTTCCACTGCGGGGTCCGGTGCAGGCGATAAGCGTAATTGAACGCATGTCCAGCCTCGTGCCGCAAATACATCATGATCTCGCGCGCGTCTTCCAGATCATTCCGCTCTTTTTCGAGCAGTGCGAGCCCTGGATTCGCCAGATAAAAAGGAATGCCGATGACCGGTTCTCCCGACGGACAGCCCCATTCGTCGCTCAAATAACAGGCTGGCCGAAACTTATACAGCTTCTTCTGCTCCAGTTCCCGGTACAGCTGCTGAACGAATCGCTCCAGCGGCGAGCCTTCTATCTTCAAACCCAAGTCGCGAATGGGTTTGCCGAGGATTTCCTCGGAAGCCGGTGCTGATTTATGAGTATCTTGCACGTGAGCCAGTCAATAATGAGCGTTCGGTGTTGCGACGGCCGGGGAAGGAACGGTGAGTCTGCTTCACCATAGACAGTAACAAGGGAGCGGTTACCTTTAGAAGGTCACCGGAGATCAGGAACTAGTGGATAGGTGAATAAACCTATAATGGCTTCAGCAACTTGCAGGCATATACCAAGCCCGGTCAAGATTGTAAAAGAAATGTCAATTGTGCCGGCGTTGGGTCTTGAAACCTCAGTGTGGTAGTAAGCTTGATCGTGATCCGGGCGGAAACCGAAGCCAAAGGAGCACACTTGATCAAAGCCGCGGACATGCAAAATTCGACCCCACCGCAAAGGGGCTTTCTGCGTAGCGGCGGGTTCTACCCAGATGCGGGGACCACACTGATGGAGCGAATTCTGGTGGTGGAAGACGACCGCGCCGTGCAAAAGGCACTGAAGCGTCTGTTCGAGGCCGAGGGATTCGCGGTCGAGATCAGTGCCGATGGGCGTTCCGCGGTAGAGGCTTTTCGCACTCTGGCTCCCGCCGCGGTAGTACTCGATTTACGTCTCCCGGCTTTATCGGGCCGGGATGTTTGCCGCGAGATCAAGCAGCAATCCCCGACCATCCCGGTGATTGTCCTGAGCGCGGCGAGTGACGTTTCCGACAAAGTGTTATTGCTCGAGTTGGGAGCCGACGACTATGTGACCAAACCCTTCAGCCCTCGAGAACTTCTGGCCCGAGTGCGGGCGGCGTTGCGGCGTACCACACGGCCGGCGAACACTGATTCGGCATCTTTCGGCGGGATTTCCGTGGACTTCACCAAAATGGAAATCATGCGTGGTGAGGAGAGCATTGTGCTCACCGCCCAGGAATTCAAGACTTTAAAATTCCTGATGCAGAATGCCGAGCGCGTGATCACTCGCGAAGAGTTGCTGAATTTGGTTTGGGGATACCAGAATTATCCTTCCACCCGCACAGTGGACAACCACATTTTAAAGCTGCGGCAGAAGCTGGAGCCTGATCCCTCCAATCCCGTCCATTTTCGGACTGTCCATGGCATCGGCTATAAGTTCGTTCCGTAAAAGGGCGGTTGGGGCAGCCCATGAAAGTGATAGCGTCCAGGAGAGGGCAGGTATGCTGAAACTTCGGCTGCGCACCAAGTTTCTCCTCTCCATGCTGCTGATCTCTGCCGGCCTCACCTGCACCAGCCTGCTGCTGGTGCGCCGCAATGTGCAGGCGCAAGTCCGAAAAGAGATCTTTGCCGACCTGCATAATTCCGTCAGCACCTTCCAAAACTTCCAGCGCGAACGCGAAACCACGCTGAGCCATTCGGCGGACCTGCTGGCCGACCTGCCCAATCTGCGGGCGCTGATGACCACCCAGGACGAAGCCACCATCCAGGATGGCTCCGACTCTCTGTGGCGGCTGGCGGGCAGCGATCTATTCGTCTTGGCCGACCGGATGGGTACCGTTGTAGCGCTGCACACGGCATCGCCAGGTTTTAGCCGCGACATGGCGCAATCCTCGCTGGGCGCTTCTACCCACCAGGCGGGACAGAGCCGCTGGTGGTTTGGGGCCCACCATCTTTATCAGGTATTCCTGAAGCCAATCTATTTTGGCCCGGCCGCGGCGAACCGCCAACTTGGATTCCTGGTGATCGGCTACGAAATTGACGACAGCGTTGCATCCCAAGTCAGCCGCATTGCCGCCAGTCAAGTCACCTTCTATTACGACAACACCATCGTACGAACCACGCTCACTCCTTCGCACGAGATTGAACTGGGACAGCAAGAAATGATTCATCCCAGCGCCGGCGCTGACGCCGAAGAAGTCCAGCTTGGGGACGAGCGGTTTCTGGCTACTTCGCTCGAACTGGCGGCGGGGGAAAGTCCTTCGGTTCGTCTCACCGTCCTCAAGTCCTATGATCAGGCGACTGCCTTCCTCGATAACTTAAACCGGCTTCTGTTGGCCCTCGGCCTGGCCGCGGTCGCGGGCGGAAGCGCCTTGGTATTTCTCATTTCCCACACCTTTACCCGTCCGCTGGGAAATCTGGTTTCGGGTGTGCGGGCACTTGAAAAGGGCGACTTCACTTACGCCCTGGACGCCCATGGCGGCGATGAAGTGGCGGAACTGACCGGGGCCTTTGACCGCATGCGGCAGAGCCTGCTGAAAACTCAGCAAAGGCTTCTGGAAGCGGAACGCCTGGCCACCATTGGCCGAATGGCGAGCTCCGTTTCCCATGACTTGCGCCATTCCCTGGCGGCCATTGTGGCCAATGCCGAATTCCTCTGCGAGGCCCGCCTGTCTCCTGAACAACGCGAGGAGCTTTATCAGGAAATTCGGGTTGCCGTAAATCAAATGACCGATCTGATCGAGTCATTGCTGGAGTTTTCGCGCACGCGAGAATCCCTGCGGCCGAGCTACGGAAGTGTCAAAGTCACGGTCGAACGCGTCATTCAGACCATCCGCACCCATCCCGAGTTCCACAAAGTCCGCATCGGCATCCGGCAACAGGGCAGTAACGAGGGGTGGTTCGACCAGAAGAAGCTGGAACGCGCTCTCTTTAATCTTCTGCTCAACGCATGCGAGGCAGTGGAGTTGGAAACGGGAGAGATTGACATAAAAATATGCGAGATTCCTCACGGAGTGGAAGTCCAGGTAGCTGACAATGGCCGGGGGATCTCTGAGTCGATCCGCGGCCAACTCTTCGAGCCATTTGTCAGCTTCGGCAAGGAAAATGGCACCGGCTTGGGACTCACCGTGGTGCAGAAGATCATTCAGGACCATGGCGGAGACGTCGCCGTGGAGAAGACTTCCAAGGCAGGAACGATCTTCAAATTGGTTCTTCCCCTGAGTCCGGCATCGGACCGTGTCCCTGAACGAGGCGGAGAATCAAGAATGTTGCCACCTCCCCTGGTTTCGAGCAAACAAACGGAATCGGAGTAGGATTCAGGGCAGACCGGTCGACGGCCAATCTGAAACTTCTCTCTGCAAACATCGGGATTGGATAAGAACGGCATCAAAACTTCCAGACTCTTCGGAGGCGAATCGTGAAGCAGCGAAATGGTTTGCCAGTTTGGCTTTTGCAATGCGGCGTGCTGGGATTGTTTCTCTTCGTCAGATGTGGTTCCGGATGCGCACAAGAAGTGAAATCATCGTCCGCTCCCCAGGGCGATGCCATGGCCACGGCCGTCCAGGAACTTCAGCAGCAAGTCCGCGAACTGCGGGTTGCGGTGGAGGAAATGCGCTCCGAAGCCTCGCAATATCGCGCCGAGACCGCGGAATTGCGGCGCGAACTTGAGTCGTCGCGAAACCAGGCGCCGGCGCTGGCAGTCGCACCTCCAGAAGAGCAGCCGCAACCGGCCAATGCCGAAGCCAGCGTTTCCCCTCCGCCCCAGAAGCCATCGCTCGAGGACAGAGTCGCGGCGCTGGAAGATTCGTCGCTGCTCACCACCGGCAAAGTGGACGAACAATATCAAACCAAAGTGGAGAGCGCCTCGAAATACCGCGTGCGGCTTTCAGGAATGGTTCTGATGAACCTCTTTAGCAATCGCGGGACGGTGGACAATGCCGACTTCCCCAGTTACGCACCCGGCCCATCGTCGCTGAGCTCCAACGGGAGTTTCGGGGCAACCCTGCGGCAGTCGGAGTTGGCGCTTGAAGTTTTTGGTCCGCAGGTCGCGGGGGCAAAAACCAGCGGTGAGGTGCAGGTGGATTTCGCTGGAGGAGCTCCCAATACACTCAATGGCATCAACTACGGGATCGTACGCCTGCGCACCGCGAGTATGCGGATGGATTGGCAAAACACGTCGGTCGTAGCCGGGCAGGACGCGCTATTTTTCTCCCCGAACTCGCCAACTTCTTTCACCTCGCTGGCAATTCCGGCGCTCGGATATTCTGGCAACCTGTGGGGTTGGATTCCGCAGGTGCGGTTGGAACATCGTTTTGACTTTTCTGATCAACAGAACGTGACGGTGCAGGCGGGCATCCTCGACAATCTCACCGGAGAGCCACCGTACACAGCGTATGCGCGCCTGCCGCAAGCCGGAGAAAGCTCCGCCCAACCCGCCTATGCCGCGCGGCTCGCCTGGACCCGTCGCTTGCATGGTCAGCCCCTGGCTCTGGGCGCCGCCAGCTATTATTCCCGGCAGAACTGGGGGTTTGACCGCTATAACGACGGATGGGCGGTATTGACGGATTGGGAGATTCCGCTGGCCTCGCGAGTCAGTTTTACCGGCGAATTCTTTCGCGGCCGGGCGATTGGAGGTCTCGGCGGCGGGATCGGGCAGACCGTCGTTTTCAGCGGCAACCCGACCGATCCAGCAACTCAGATACGCGGGCTGAATGCCATCGGGGGATGGTCGCAATTGAAATTCAAAGCCGCTGCGAAACTGGAGTTCAACGGCGCGTTTGGATTGGACAATCCTTATGCCGCGGATGTGCACGCCTTCCCTTATGGCCAGAGTTATTACAACACTCTGTTGCTACAGAATCGGAGCGCCCTGGTGAACTTTGTTTACCGTCCCCGGTCGGACCTGCTGTTCTCCGCCGAATACCTGCGCTTGCGGACGTCCCAGATTTATGATGACAGGAATTCCGCCGAACAGATCAATCTTGTGATGGGAGTCTTGTTCTAGAATGCCCTTCTCCGACCTTCGCCGAAGCTTCTTATGCGCGGTCCTATTGTGCAACTCGCTGGCTTTTGCGCAGGTGGTCACGGTTTCTGCCCATGTGGTTTTGGCCAATGACAAACCCCGGGGTAAATCGATTCAAGCCGGGAGCGCGGTGGTTTGGCTGAGCCCAGACGATGGCCCAGCGCCGTCACCGGCCAAAATACCCGGCACGTCTCACCCCCGCCTGACCCAGAGAAACAAGAGTTTCGAACCGCATCTGTTGGTCATTCCTGTCGGGTCGGTGGTCGAGTTCCCCAACCGTGATCCGTTCTTTCACAATGTGTTTTCTCTGTTTGAAGGGAAGCGCTTCGATCTCGGGCTTTACGAAGCCGGCAGCACCCGCGAAGTGACTTTCAGCAAGCCCGGCATTTCGTACATCTTTTGCAACATTCACGCCGAGATGAGCGCCGTCGTGATCGCCCTGGATACGCCTTATTACGGAATCTCAAACCAGCACGGCGACGTCGTGATTCCGAACGTTCCACTGGGTCACTACACGCTGCGAGTCTGGCACGAGGATGCCCTGCCCGAGACCCTGAATTCCATGGCCAGACCGATCACTGTTTCGGAGAGTACTTCAACCTTGGGTATTTTGCGCATCGCTGCCGCTGGTCTGCCGCACAACCACAAGAATAAATATGGCCGCGACTACGATCCCCCGGCTCCCGACAATCCTGCGTATCAGCATCCTTGAGCGATGGCTTCGCTGTCACCAAATCCCCGGTTCATTTTCACTGCCCATCCGGCTCAAATTGCCCGTGACCAGACGACGAACGCGCAGTTGGCCGGCGAGAATTCAAGGCGGTCGCGATGACGCTGCCGTCGGTGACTGCCGGTACGCTCACTTCTTCATTGGCCGCCTGCTGCTCCGCCAGACGCACCTCCCCGCGCGACGGGTAGAGCAGCAAGCCGACCAATTTGCCCTTCGTCCAAACTTGCGACAGGAAGAAGGAATTCCCATATCGTTTGAAGACCAGCCTCGAGATTCGCGGGATTGCGGCGGCTTGAGTGGTGGTCGTCACCGCCGCCTGATAGGTGCCCCCATCCGCGCTGCTGATCGCGATAATGTTGAGTCCTGGGGCCGAGTCCAACAACTGTTCAAAGTGGTAGGTGCCTGGCAACAATAGCCGGTCGCCCACCGTGAATTGAAAAGGAATGTTGAGAACCAGCGTGGAGTGGGTCTTGGCGCTTGCCGGTACCACTGCTGCGGTTGCCCACAACGTTATGATGATGGCCATCGAAAGTAATTTGAATCTCAAGGGGCTCTCCTTGTTAGTCTTGAAGCTGGTTAGTCTTGAAGCTTGGTTGTTCTTGAAGATGATGCGAGCGGTTTCTCGATCCATCGCCGTCGTCCCTCCCCAGGGTCTGGCGTTGGTTTCAAGCGGTGCCAGGTTCGACACCTCCCCACTACGCACCACCTTCAAAAACATGGCCTTACTGCTTTCGTCTTAAGGATGATGTGGGCGGTTTCTGTAGCCATCGAGTTCGCCCCTCCCCAGGGTCTATGCGCTGGCTTCAATTCGTGCTAAATTGCGGCACATCACCACTGCACACCACCCTCAAGAACGCGGCCATATTGCCATTTGGGGGTTCTAAATGTCCTCAAGACCAGCTCAAGACTGTCTCAAAACCGCCGTATTGAGAGGAAAATGGCCGGGCCACCCAAGATCTTCTACGAGTTCGACTCCTTCCGCATCGACCCCGAAGAACGGGTTCTTTTGCAGAGTGGAACTCCCATCCCGCTGAGTCCAAAGGCCTTTGAGATTCTCGTGATCCTGGTTCAGCACAGTGAACGGGTCGTTCTAAAAGACGATCTGATGAAAATGCTTTGGCCTGACAGTTTTGTCGAGGAGGCCAATCTCACCCAAAACATCTTTATCCTCAGAAAGGCCCTGGGTGAAAGCGGCCGCAGCTATCGCTATGTGGTGACCGTTCCAGGCCGGGGATACCGCTTTGCCACCAAAGTCAGGGAGGTTTCGGCGGAGAATTATGACCAGAACCAGCCATTTGTGCGGACCCATCCTGAGACCCATGTAGTTGCCGAGAAGGTCTCTTCGCGGCTGAGGCTTGTTCTGGGTGGTTGCCTGGTCCTCCTTGTGCTGGCGGCTGGCGGTTTGATCTATCGCATGCCCAGCGTTCAGCATCTTTTTAAGAACCCGCCCCCCGGCAACTCTGGAGCTGCCACTCCTTCGATCTCGGTTCGCCGCTCGGTGGCGGTGCTCGGTTTCCAAAACGTGTCGGGTCAGCCCGACGAGGGCTGGCTTTCTACCGCCATCTCCGAAATGCTGAGCACGGAATTGGCTACGGGCGAGGAACTCCGCATGATCTCCGGTGAGGATGTCGCCCGGATGAAGCAGGAATTGCCCTGGAAAGGGGAAGACAGTCTAGCAAAAGATACCCTGGAACGGATTCACCGCGACTTGGGTTCCGATTTTCTGGTTCTTGGCTCGTATACCGTTCTAGGAGAAAAAGGCAAGCAGCAGCTTAGGCTCGATCTTCGCCTGCAAGATGCACGAAATGGAGAGATCGTAGCGGAACTCGGTGAAACTGGCACCGAAGCCGATCTTTTCGACCTGCTTTCACGGGCGGGAGCGCAGCTACGAGGAAAATTAAGCGTCCCCGGTGTTTCTCCGGCGGACGCGGGAATTGTGCGGGCCTCACTGCCCTCGAATCCAGAAGCTGCACGTTTGTATTCGGAGGGACTGGCCCGGCTCCGGGTACTCGACGCTTTGGCCGCCCGCGATCTTCTGGAAAAGGCAATTGCCGCAGAGCCGCAACATCCTCTGCCCCATTCCGCATTGGCCCAGGCTTTGTCCGTTTTAGGTTACGACGAAAAATCGCGGGCCGAAGCCAAAAGCGCATTCGACCTCTCCAAGGACCTGCCGCGTGAGCAGCAGCTCTGGATCGAAGGCCGCTATCGCGAGTTCAGCAAGGATTGGAAAAAAGCCATTGAGGTTTACCGCACTCTCTACACGTTTACCCCCGATAACCTGGACTACGGACTGCGCCTGGCCGGTGCCCAGGACGCCGGCGGCGATTCGAAAGACGCTTTGGCAACCGTGGCGACTCTTCGACAGCTCCCACCGCCCGAGCGGGACGATCCCCGGATTGATCTGGCGGAAGCCGACGCCGCCGAATCGCTTTCCGATTTCCACCGCGCCCAACAGCTCGCGGAAAGTGCGGCACGAAAAGGTGAAGCTCAGGGCGCGCCGCTGCTCACCGCACGGGCCTTTCAAAGAGAGTGTTATGCCTTCAAGAGCCTAAGCCAGTTTCAGCAGGCTATCGCGGCTTGTGAGAGTGCGCGGATAATCGCGAATAAACTCGGTGATCGCAACGATGCGGCGTGGGCCATCAACATCCTGGCCAATATCGCAACCGACGAGGGCAATTTTACCGAGGCCAGGAAGATGTATCTGGAAGCATTAGATGTATTTCGCCAAATCGGGAGCAAGAGTTACACCGCCGGAGTGCTGGGAAATTTGGCGATTGTCGAACAAAATCAGGGGGACTTGGCCGCGTCAAAACAGATGCATGAGGAATCGCTCAAGATCTACCGCGAACTCGGAAACGTAAACGACGCCGGCCTCGAGCTGATGAACATTGCCCTTATCCTGCAACAGCAAGGAGACTTGTCTGAAGCCAGGAACATGTACGAGGGCTCCCTCGCCATGGCCCGGCAAGCCGAGAACAAAGCCAATCAGGAAATGGCTCTGGTCAATCTGGGAGGATTGCTGTTTGAATTAGGAGACCTTCCCGCCTGCCAAAAGGGCTTTGAGGAAGCCACATTGCTGGGGCGCGAGATCGGGGAACAAAGTGTCTTATCGTATGCCGTGGTCGGTTTGGGAGACGTGCTTCGAGAGGAAGGTGATCTGGATGGAGCGCGCAAGAAATACGAAGAAGCACTCGCCGCGCGGAACCAGCTCGGGGAGAAGGAAACCGCCGCCGAAAGTCGCGTTGCGCTGTCGCTGGTCTCCATCGAGGAAGGGAAATTAGACGAAGCCGAGCACTCCGCGCGGGAAGCGGCGGATCAGTTCCAGGCACAAAAAGCGCCGAGCGACGAAGCCACGGCCCAGATTGTGCTGGCGCGAGTGTTCCTGGCGCGGCGACAAACCACACCCGCCAGGCAGGCGATTGACCAGGCGCTGGCGCTTGCCAAAACCAGCCATAGCCGTGACGTCCATCTTTACGCGCAGATTATTGCAGGTCGCATCCTGGCCGCTTCCGGTTCTTCGGTCGAGGCCATCCGGGACCTGAGAGAGGCCTCGGCGGAGGCCCGGAAGGTTGGATTTCTAGAAGGAGATTTCGAGGCCCGTCTGGCACTGGGGGAAATTGAGATGCATTCCGGCCAGGCCGCTGCCGGTCGAACTCACTTACTGGCTTTAGAGCAGGATGCGAAAGCGAAAAGCTTCAGCCTTCTGGCTCAGAAGGCCGCGGCAGCAGCTAAGAATTAAAGAATTACTGAAGAACAATACACCATCAATTGGAATTGGTTTCAACCGGAGAGACCTTCTGTAGTAGCTTCCAGTCGCTGACGACATCGCTCTCGGAGGTCTTCGAAGCCGCACTTCTCCGCAATTCTTCCCGGAGGCGCGCTTCGAGGAGTTCCTGCGACAACTTCGGAGAGCCCGAGGAACGGAGGACATTCTCGCGCGAGATTCCGACATCCACAACCTGCTCACCCACTCGGACTATCAAGACCGGTGCACCCGAGGGATCGAGCTCAGGTTCTGCATCCGCTTGCAGACGGCGCCACATCTTTTCATTGCGCCATGTCTTGCCATCCGGATTTGTGCTGCTGGAGAGCAGATCGAGTTGGCTCTCCAGGGCCTTGCGCTGGTCGGAGGCCAGGGGTGGTTGTAGTTCGCGTTTGGAATCCATGATCATCGCATTGTGGGCTGGATCGAAGCGCCCGTTGCTCACATAAGCGAGAGCGATACCGCCCGCCACATAGGGCTGCAAAATGGCCAGAGGAATTACGTACTTCTTGGTTTTCAGCAACGACTCGGCCACACCGCGCACCGGCGTACTGCGTGGAATGCTGCCGGGGACCTGCGGGATTACAAAAGCAGACGACTCCAGCTCAGGATGACGAGCATTGAACTTTACCAGCGATTTCGCGATCTGTTTGGGGGTTGTCATTCCAGCATCGGCAATGATGTTGCGATGCACGGCTTTGGGATAATAAAAGTTAATAATTTCGCGCGTGAAGTCAGCGCAGTTACGGTTCACGGTTTTGAAATGCGACTGGTTCGGCAGGGAATTCAGCTTACGAATCAACCCATCGTCTTGTTCTGCGCTGGTCTCGAATTCGTAACTATAGGTCGTCCGGTCGTAGGACGTTCCCACTAATTCATACCAATTGCCTTCGGGCGTTTCTCCGTCTGGGCCATCGGGTGCGATGGTCTCCAAGAACTTCCGTCGGTATTGATTTCTTAAGAAGGCAGCCAGTTTGGGGTTGGCGAACAAGGGAACGTCGTCCGTATTTTCCACGGCATATAAATATGGAATCAGAGGAATCGCGATCCAGTCATATCCGGAAACTCCGTTGTAACGACTGATCACCACGCCCGATTCCCCAGGACCGCAGCGGCGAAGCACCAGCGGCGTTTCCGCGCAAACTCGCGACAGATAAACCGCCGCGTGACCTTGTGCCATGAAAGCGCCCAGCTTTCCATAGGGCTCTTCCAGCAACAAAGCCGCAGCAGCATGGGCTCGGGGCGCACCCAGAATCAATACAAATAGAAATAAGGAGCAGGACTGAAGGGCTGCTCTTCGGAAATTCGCACGCCCGCGCGGGCCGTTACTCCATTTCGTCTCTTCGAATGGAGTCAACAGCTTACGCCGGTTTCTACGCGCGATTTGAGGTCTGACCGTCATCGTCATCTATGGAATGAAACCCATCTTCAGAAGACTAGTTGTGACTAGTTTCGTGAGCTAGTTACGAAAGTCTGGAAGGCAGATACTGGGTTTGGTTTCATGCGCTTCTTGGATGCAAATCACAGGATTTGGGCTATTTCGCAGGACGGAAACAGCCCCAAAATCATCAGGGGATTATGGTAAGCTGTTGAAAACGAAACGCCGGAGAGGTGGCCGAGTGGCTGAAGGCGGCGGTTTGCTAAACCGTTATACGGGCTAACACCTGTATCGGGGGTTCGAATCCCCCCCTCTCCGCCAGATAGTCTGGATTGCAGAGAAACCCTGCTCCATTACCCTAAGAATCGCTGGAAATCGCCGCAATTCCGCAACTTTTGCGCTCCAACCGGAACGGAGAAAATGTCCAGCTGTATCTCGCCGGTAAGGTTCCACGCCATTTTCTCTGAAGGGCATTGTGGCAGTCCAGTTTCGTCGACTCCGCCAGGCGAATGCAATGCGATCACGAACCGATGTGCGGCGTGAGCGACTTGACTTCGTCAACACGCGAAGCATTCTTGTTATCGCTCTGCGAAACCACAATGGCAGGCATTTGCAGGGGAGGGCCAAAAACGATCACACTCTTTTCGAATATCTCGGTACGCAGGCGGCTGAGTTCCATTCCTTGTAGCTCGCGTACGAAGCCGTTCCAGTCGCGGCGCTCGGCAAACTGTCGCGACACAACCGATTCCCCATCGTCGTATTCCCGCTTCGTGGTTACTCGATACAGGCCTGAGGTGGTGATCCACTCCTCGACTTTTCCTGGGATTCCGTCCTGGGTCGAATCGCTGGCCAGCATCGCAATCATGGAATGGGCCTGCTTCTTTGCGCTGACGGCGTTTCGCCATTTGGCAACAATGACCTCTGCGGCGACTTTTCCCGGAGACAGGTCCTGGGCAGCGGCAAGTGCCGTCGATATCAAAACCGCGAGCGAGAACGAAATGCTAACGACTCTCCGCATGAACCCGAACTCCTCTCTCTGCTTAGGAGTTACAAGCGTAGCTGTACTTTTTTCGAAGGGCAACTATCGGGTCAATATTCGCCTGCTCTGTTCGATGTTTTTGACGCGAGAACGGGCCCGGCTATGACAATCCCATCACCAGGTGAAACAAAAGCATCCAGCGCTTGGCATTGGTGCTCATCAGGAAGTTTTCTTTCACGTGCTCCCGTCCGTTCTTTCCCAGTTCCGCGGCGAAATCTGGATGGGTGAGCAGATAGCGGATCTGGTAGGCACATCCTTCGACTGAATTCACCAGTACCCCGGTTAATTTGTGGATGACCTGACTGGGAATTCCTCCCACATCGCCGGCGATCGTGGGCTTGCCCTTCCAGAGCGCTTCGGTGACGGTGAGGCCGAAACCTTCGCGCAACGATTTCTGCACAATCAGAGTGGAAGCCCTTTGCAGGGCATTGATCTCCAGCGCGGACCACGGAGGAAGGTTGAGAATAATGATGTCGTGATCATCTCCCGCTTCCACCATCACCTCTTTCAGGACAATGGCGCCTTCAGGATCATCGCTGGCGCTGCCACCGGCCAATACCAACTGGCAATCCACGTATTTCTTTGCCATCTTATAGGCCTGAATCACGCCGACCGGATCTTTCAGACGGTCAAATCTGGAGATCTGGGTGACGATCGGCCGCGAGCGATCGAGGCCAAAATTATCGCAGACCTGCTGAACGTAGCTTTCGTCGATTTCCTTGTTTTTTTCCGACAGCGGGTCAATGCAGGGATAAAAAAGATATTGCGGGATGGAGAGCTGCCGGGCAAACGCGGGTGACGAAAAAATGCTGGCATCGTATTTCTCCACCCAGGGCTTCAAGAAATTCCAGACTCCCGCATTCGGATTCGAAAGATCGATGTGGCAGCGCCAAATCCACTTGGCGCGGCTGTCCGGTTTCGAGGCAATGAGGCCGACGGGCTGCGGATCGTGAATGACCACGAGATCTTCGTCAAACCTCATGCGCCGGCGATTCTGCTCGTTGTGCATTATGAAAACTTGCTTCGCTTGTTCCGTTAGCGTGTACTCTTCGCCGTGGAGCGCATTATGAAATGACTTGGTCACATCGTAGAAATCGTTGCCTCCGGTGATCACTTCCCATTTGGTCACGACCTCCAGCTCATTGAGCATGGGGACAAGGCGGTTGAGGATTTCCGCCACGCCGCCACCGACGGCGGTGGAATTGACCATTTTTAGCGTCTTCCCCTTAAGCTTTTGCGCCAGGACGTAGAGTTCGTCCAGTTCGGCGCGGCCAATGATCGGCTCGTAGTCCTCCAGCTTTGGCGGGGGTGCGGGCGGTGGTGGAACGTCGGAGATGCGTGGGTTCTTGCGGCGTTCGAGCATCTGGGTGGACGTCGCCCGAACCACTCCGCCGGAAGCTGCGGACTGGGCAGGAAGCTTCGATGTTTTTCCCGGCGCTTTTCGTTCCGCTGCTGTAGTTCCAATGTTTGCTTCGGTCTTTTTCATGTCGTCAATTCACCGCGCCGCGCAGAATGGCAACGATCTGGCCCCGAATGTCCTCCAGCGTGGAGGTATAAATATCGAGGCCATTCAATCGAATGGCTTGCGCTTTCAAGTTCATTTCCTGCTCCAACCACTGAGAAAAATCGTTGGTCTTGAGCTTGAGGCGAAGCCGGGCCTCGATGAAGTGGTGATGAATGGAATGCACGCTCACCTGTTCCAACGCATTCGTAAACTCATCAAGGTTGTGCGCCACGAACGGTGTGGGCATTACCACAGTTTCCGAGGAACAGAAATAGAAAGGCTTGAGCGCGGGCCGATCTTTGAAGCGCGGACCCCGGTGCAGGTATTCTTCGACGATTTTCACAATTCGCGCTCGCAGGTCGGGCAGCGACGTGAAAGCGCGGATGTCGACACTGGCTAGCCGTTCCGCCAGGCCCAGTTCGTGACATGAAATATAGGCCCAATGGGCGAAGTCGTTCGAGTAGCCTTCGCGAATAAAATGGTGCTCTTGCAGGGTCCGGAAGGTGTGCTGAAAAATGGAATCCTCGGGACAAGTACGCAAGGCCTCGAGCAGTTCGCCCAGATTTGCCGCTCGTTCTCGCTCAATCCGCAGCAAGTACGCTCCTGAATTGAAGTGGAAGGGAGAGCGGGCTGCCTGATTCGCGTTCGGTGATGTCGTGAGATGATTCATAGTTGTAAGCGGCGTAACATTTTGCTGACCTCTTAGGATGCATCCAAGAGCTGAAAGGAAAACTGCTTTTGCGATTTCGGGCCCTGGCCTCGGACTACGATGGAACTCTGGCCCGCGACGGCAAAGTGGCCGAGAGCACCCTCGCCGCCTTGCGGCAAGTTCGTGCCTCCGGCAGAAAATTGATCCTGCTCACCGGCCGCGAGCTTCCCGAATTGCGCGATCTGTTTCCCCGCATAGACTTGTTCGATCTGGTCGCCGCAGAAAATGGGGCGCTCCTGCATTTCCCCGCAACCGGGGAGAGTCGCCCACTGTGTCACGAGGCGGACCCGTCTCTGGTCAAGGACCTGATAGCCGGCGGCGTGCCAGTCTCCGTGGGGCGCTGCATCGTGGCGACGGTCAGGCCTTATGACGACGTTGCCCTTCAAATTATCCAGAACTCCGGCCTTTCCTTGCAGATCATCTACAACAAAGAGGCGGTCATGATTTTGCCTCTTGGAGTCAGCAAAGCAACCGGACTTTCCGCCGCGCTGGCTGAGCTCTCGCTGACCGAATCGGAGGTTGTCGGAATTGGCGACGCCGAAAACGATCATGCGTTCCTCCATCAGTGCGGAATCTCCGTCGCGGTCGCCAACGCCATCCCCGCGCTCAAAGAACGTGTCGATCGGGTGACCCTGGGCGAAGATGGCGCCGGGGTTGAGGAGATCATCGCTCAAATTTTGAACAACTCCCTTCCATAACGATCCCGTGGAAACGCGCGCGTCACTACGCGCTCGCCTTCGCGTCAAGCATTCGTAAGTTGGCATCCACCGGCGTGTCCAGCCGGACCTCAGAGAGGTCCGAAATCAAATTGCCTGCCCAGCGATAGATATTGTGTTCTTTCACCACTCTGCGCATTCGCTGCATGCGCAACCGCCGTTCTTCAGCATCCATTTCCAGCCCGGAACGGATGGCCCCGGCGGTTTGCTCAATGTTGTAGGGATTCACGATTAGCGCATCGGGCAACTCGCGGGCGGCACCGGTGAAACAACTCAGAACCAGCACTCCCTGCTCATCGTGACGGGCCGCCACAAATTCCTTCGCCACCAGGTTCATTCCATCGTGCAATGAGCTCACCAGGCACACATCCGCGGTCCGGTAATATCGGTCGATTTCACGGTGGCTGTGTTGCCGCTTCAGGAAGACGATGGGTTTCCACTGGCTGGTTTGCCACCGCCAATTGATGCGTTCCGCTTCAGCTTCAACTTCTCCCAGCAGATCGTGATAACGCTTGATGTGGGTACGGCTGGGAGCGCCGATTTGTATGAAGGTGAACTTTTCGCGATATGCCGGATACTTTTCCAGAAGGAGATCGATGGCCAGGAAACGCTCGAGAATGCCTTTGGTGTAATCCACGCGGTCCACCCCGATTCCCAGCAGAGAGGCTTCGACTCCCAGCTCGCGCAACAGGGTGACCCGTTCTTCGTAAGCCGTCCCCTCGGTCTCGGTTTGCCGGGGTGTTTCGTTAAAGTCCACGCTGATGGGGAACGGTTTCACCACGGTGCGATGTTCCTCGCGATTCACCGAAAAATGTTCCCAGTCGATGCGAGACTCGAGCGCGCGATCGACGGTTTGCAGGAAGTTGTTGCAATGCGATTGAATGTGGAAACCAATCAAGTCGGCCCCCAACAGCCCATCCAGCAATTCCCGCTGCCAGGGACAGATTCCGAATGCCTCAGGATTGGGCCAGGGAATATGCCAAAAGATCGCCACCCGGGCATCCGGACGCGCCTTCTTCACCATCCGCGGCAGCAGCGCAAAGTGATAATCCTGGGCCAGAAGAACTGGGTTCTCGATATCCGCCATTTCTTCCAGCACCGCATCCGCAAATTGCTGATTGACCCGCTGATAGTGTTCCCAGTCGGAGGCCCGGAACAAAGGCCGAGTGTGAGCGATGTGACACAGAGGCCAAAGCCCCTCGTTGGCAAATCCGTAATAGTAGCCTTCTTCCTCCTCTTTACTGAGCCAAACCCGGCGCAAGGTATAGCGCGGCTCTTCCGGAGGCACGCGCAAGCGGTCATATTTGTCCACCATTTCGCGATCGGCGTCGCCGCTGCCGTGCGCGATCCAGGTTCCGTCGCAGGCGCACAAAATTGGCTCAAGCGCTGTGACCAGCCCGCTGGCCGGAACCATAACCTGAACGGTTTTGCCTTCGTGAATATGCAGGTAGGGCTCCCGGTTGGAGACTACGAATAGCCGACTGCGCTCCAGCTTGGCGCGGACATGGACGCCCAGCCTTTCCGCCGTCCAAATCGAATCCCCGGCTTCACGAAGCTGCGCTTCTTTTTCCGCGGCGAAGCGTGCGGCGGTAAGACTCGCGGCAAATGTCGTCATCTCCCGGGCCAGCGGACGCAGCAAATCCAAATCGGGTGGCCGCGCCGACCCTTTCCCGGTTCGTAGCGCCTTCATCCACTGCGTAGCCCGCGCGATCGGTCCCGCAATGCTCAAACGCACAATCAACAGAGTCACGAATACAATCACGACCCCTTGCACGAGAACACGCAAGAAAGCACGGCGCCACACACTGACACTTTGCGCATTGATGTAGCTGGAATCCTGAACAATGGCGAGGCCGCCGACAACTTCATCTTTCACATGCAGCGGCACGGCATAAACATGAATGGAAACATTGCCTTCGTGGACAAACTCGCCATACCCACGGTTTTCGGTTTCCGCTTTCCCTACCGCGGACGTGTGACCCGCCACTTGCTCGGTGAGTCCCGGGGTAATGGCTACGGTCTGGCCTTGCTGATCATAGATGCCGATGCCGTCCAGATGTTCGCGGTTTCCAAAGCGTCCCACAATCCGCTGTAGCTCTTTATGATTGCCCTTTTCCAGGTAAGGTTCGACGTTCCCGGTCATGCTCTCGGCCAACACTTCGGCACGCCGCTCGAGATCCCGCCTGAGGCTTTGCTTCTCCGAACGCACTTCATAATAGGAGGAGAGCAAAGAAACCAGCGTGATCCCCAGCATCAGAGACACGATCAGCCTGGCGCTTAACAGACGCACATCTTCACCAAGAGCAAATGCATGGCCCTTTGATGCCGTCCTTAACATGCGCGATATCAGCAGCTTAAACTTTATTTGAAGGGCCCGAAGAGCTCGGTCGCAGGTAAAAAATCGCTTCGTACCCGCAAATGGACTCGCCTGGTCATGCCAAGGCGAAGGTTCCACGGAAATCATTCATGCAGCTTCTTCCGGAAGAATCAGCGTTTGCGATTTTCACGTGTTATGCCGAGAGAGCCTCGGCGACCGCGGAGGGTTCGCGTGCAGGCTGGAGCGGCAGTTCCAGGAGAAAACTGGAACCGACGCCGGGACGGCTTTCCACGGTGATCGCGCCATGGTGCTGCTGCACGATCCAGTGGGCAATCGCGAGACCTAAACCAGCCCCGCCCAGCTCGCGGCTGCGGGCCGGGTCAGCGCGATAAAAGCGCTCGAAGATTCTGGGTTTGTCTTCGTCCGCAATGCCAACTCCGGAATCGCGAACGGCAACAACCGCCATTCCGCTTTTTTCTTCCAGGCAAAGTTCGATTATCCCAGGAGAAGGAGTGTACTTGACCGCATTGTCAAGCAGGTTCGATAGGACCCGCTGTAAAGCGGCGCGATCTCCAGAAACATTGAGTTCCCGGTTGGCAATGCTTTCCTTGAATTGAAGGCCGCGCGCACTGGCAACGCGTCGCCATTCCAGTCCAACCTCGATCAGGGATGCGCGCAAATCGAACTGGCGCATTTCTAATACTTCGCTTCCAGAATCGGCGCGGGCCATCGTCAAGAGCTTTTCCACGAGGACCGAGGTCCGCTCGGCTTCCAGCAGGATGTGCCGCAGCGCGTCGCGATACTCCCCGTCGGACCTCGATCTCTGGAGCGCAATCTCAGCTTCCGCGCGAATGAGTGAAATTGGAGTGCGAAGTTCATGGGACGCGTCCGCGGTGAACTGTGTGATGCGAAGAAATGCCGTTTCAATGCGAGCCAGCATTTCGTTCAGAGTATCGGACAACCGCTGGAGTTCGTCGCCGGTATGCAGTGTTTCCAGCCGGTCGCCGAGATTGCTTCCGCTGATAGTACGCGCGGTCCGGGTGAGTGCATCCACCGGAGACAAGGCCTTCCGGCTGAGCAAGTATCCGCCGCCCGCCGCCGCCAGCAGCAGAACCGGAGCCAACATCAGCAGGTATCGCCGGAACATGGAGAGCGTGCGAAGCACCTGATCGATGGGCACGCCGCTTTGTGCAGTGTAGATGCGGCCATTGGCTTCCACTCGTTGGGTGATGAAACGGAAAGGCTTGCCTCCAAGGTCATGGTCTTCGTAGGATTTTCGATTCACCAGGGACGGCTCCACGACCGGCAAGGTGTGCTGCTGAAGGAACGGGGCGCGATAAATCCACTGACCATCGCCCACGTAGAGTTGGAGATAGTCACCGGAGTGCTCCAGGACGTAGGCCTCGGTGACTTCTTCCTGCAATTTCGCAATGCCGGTATTTTTTTTCTTCTGGGCCTGTAGCAGGCGGGTCAGATCCTCCACCTGACCTTTCAATTCGTGATCGGTGATGGCATAAAGGTTATGTCGCAAGATGAACCACATCCCCGCCCCGAACGCGAGCTGGGCGGCCGCGAAAATCAACACATACCAGAGGGTCAGCCGTTGGCCGATGGAGAGAAATTTCATGCCGGATTCTCCGCTTGCACCACGTAGCCGACGCCGTGCACGGTGTGGATTA
Organism: Terriglobales bacterium; assembly: GCA_963762965.1. Lineage (GTDB taxonomy): Bacteria > Acidobacteriota > Terriglobia > Terriglobales > Acidobacteriaceae > DATBAX01. The sequence continues at coordinate 896,402 of CAVXME010000001.1, read as the reverse complement.
ACGGTCGGCGTCCGTTGCCCTCGAGCTTGCCCCGAAGCAGCCGGATAAAGGCGTCGAGTGTGTTGCTTCCAACGTCGTGCCCTGGTCCCCAGACAGATTGAATCAGCATTTCACGCGGCACGGTCCGGCCGGTCGGCTCACCAGTTTTTCCAGGAGACTGTATTCCGTCTTGGTCAGAAAAATTCTCTGGCCGTTGCGTGTGACCTCGCGGGTGCGGCGATCCAGTAAGAGGTCGGCGACCTGAAGCTTCATCTCCTGGGAGACCAGGGCCCGGCGCTGCACGGCACCCAGGCGCAGCAGCAATTCGCGGAACGAGAACGGCTTGGTCATGTAGTCGTCGGCGCCCAGGTCAAGGCCGCGCACAATGTCGGGCACGGAATCTTTCGCCGTAAGCATCAATACCGGGGTGGAATTCTTTTCCTCTCGCATGCGCCTGGCCAGTTCATAACCGCTCAGCTTGGGCATCATGACATCGAGCACGACCACCTCGAATTCGGATTGCTGAAGCAGCTCGAAAGCGGCTTGACCATCCGGCGCACAAGTCACGGCGTGTCCTTCCTCGGTCAAACCTCTGCGAAGGAGTTCCGCCATCCGTAATTCGTCTTCCACGATGAGCAGTTTCACCAGGGCTCCATTTAGAAGTGGACGTTGTCTGGCGCGAAGGCCGAGAGACCCAGCCAATCAGAACAAAAAGAGCATATCTGAAAAAATATTAACGCTATGTTAAAAGCTCCGTCACATGGACTGCCTACAATCAGCCCTTACCGGAACACAGCGGCACCCGAAGCGACTGGCCTGACGGTCTGGCGCGTAGATGGTTTCCGCCAGGAGGGCTCATGTCCAGAAGAGTGAATGGTTCTTGTCCAATCGACACGGCGTTCGTAGAACGGCGGCACTTGCTCCGCCTGCGCTCCTTCAGCGTGAAATTGCTGATGATGGTTGTTATCTGCGGTCTGATAGCGGCCGGCCTGTCAGCTCAAAGCGGCAAAGGCGTCATCAGCGGACGGGCGGTTGACACCACGGGCGCCATCTTGCAAGGCGCTCAAGTGGAGCTGCAACCCCAGGGGTTGGCAGTAGCCTCCGATCGCCAGGGCGAATTCAGCATCAGTGACCTTGCCCCCGGCGCCTACACCATCACCGTGTCCTATGTTGGGTTCTCGCCCTTCACGGCCAAGCTGAATGTGGTGTCCGGACAGACTGCCCGAGTGGACGCAATATTGAAAGTGGCCACGAAAGGGGAAGAGATCATGGTCACGGCTGACCGCCCGCATGGCGAAGCCGAGGCCATCAATCGGCAACGCACCTCGGACAATATTCTCGACGTGCTGCCGGCGGACGTGATCCGCAGTCTGCCCAACGCCAATGTCGCCGATGCCGTGGGCCGGTTGCCCGGAGTCACACTCGAACGCGACGAAGGGGAAGGCAAGTATGTTCAGATTCGCGGCACCGAACCCCGGCTGAACAATGTGACCATCGATGGCATCAACGTTCCTGCACCCGAAGACAACGTGCGTCAGATAAAGCTGGATACCATTCCTTCAGGGATCGTTGAATCGGTCGAAGTCAACAAGACCCTATCGGCCAATCAAGACGCCGATGCCATCGGCGGAACCGTGAATCTGGTGACCAAAACTGCCGGAGATCTTCCCACCCTCACCATTGAAGGATTGGGTGGATTCACTCCGATCGTCGACACCCGGTATGTAGGCGAATTGACGGGGACGGTGGGGCAGCGTTTTGGCGCACAAAAGCGCTTCGGCGCTCTTTTCTCAGCCAGCTACGACTACAACGGCCGCGGCATTGACGATATCGAACCGCAGCCGGACCCTGCATTTGCGACTCCTTATTACGACAGCCTGGATTTGCGCGAGTATCGCTACAAGCGCACCCGCTATGGTTTGGGAGGTTCGTTGGATTACAAGTTGAGTGAAGGCTCAGGCGTTTATCTTCATTATTTTTACTCAGATTTCAAAGACTACGGTGACAAGTGGGTCTATACGCTAAACGATCAAGATGTTCCAAAGTTTAAGACTTCCAGTCGTTTGCCCGATTTTGGAATCGGCAGTCTAGCGATTGGCGGAAAGCACATATACACATCTTCGTGGGTAAGCTGGGAACTTTCGGTGGCACGTTCACGCCAGTTGGCGGCAGGAGGTGATCCTGGGGCGACTTTCAAATACTTGGGCAGTACAACCTGCAGTTATGACCAGGCAGCCACAACCAATATTCACTTGCCACGGTTCGACCCAGCTTGCGATGCGCCTGGTTCGCCAGTGTTCGATCCTACCCAGTATTACTTGAGTGAGTTTGACAGCACTTCCGGGGAAACCTCGCAGGTGAACCTGCAAGGGGCTGTGTCCATGGCCAGGAACTATCACGTGAAGTCGCACGCCTCGACGTTCGAATTTGGGTTCAAGGTGCGCAATGCGCACAAGGGACAAGATGCCTACTCGGGTGTCTATGACAATGTTGGCAATTACGGGAACACAGGCAATCCGCCCCTGTTGAGCCAGTTCCTAAGCGGCTTCAACAACCCCAACTACTACTTTGGGGCTTACAACTTTGGGCGGGTGACCGACTACAGCAAGATCACATCCTTCTTCAACGCGAACCCCGGTCTGTTTCCGCTGGATGTGCCGGCTACCCTTCTGGGTTCGGCGGCCAGCAACTTTGATCTGACGGAACGCGTATCGGCCGCGTATGCGATGAACACCATCGAGTTCGGCCGTTTCCGGTTGCAGACGGGGCTGCGCCTTGAGGCCACGCAATTGAACATACTGGGCTATGTGGTAACCGGCAACATGAATAACACCAGCTCCACGGTCGCGCCCTCGCAAGCCGTGTCCTGGTACTGGGACCCATTACCCAGCATCCAATTGCGCTACGCTCTTACTCCGGATTCGGATATTCGCGCGGTTTATGGCCGTGGGATTTCCCGCCCCAATCCGTATGACTTGGTGCCTTACACCACCGAGGATGACTCGCAAAATCCGATTGCCATTCAGATCGGGAACCCCAACCTGACGCCGGAGCATGCCAATAGCTACGACTTGCTCTACGAGCATTACTTGAAACCATTTGGCTTGGTGCAGGCTGGCGTCTTCTACAAAGACTTAAGCAGCCCCATCTACTACATCAACAATCCGCTGGTAACCTCAGGGCAGTACGCCGGTGATCAGCTCAACTCCATTATCAATGGCTCGGATGCACATCTGGTGGGCTTCGAAGCTGCATACATTCAGCATCTGGGTTTCCTCCCCGGCCCGCTGAGTGGCATGGGTATTTCCGCCAACTATAGCTGGACAGGTTCCAACGCCGGGCATCTGCCGCTGCGGCCGGACGTTCCCGCCTTGCAGCGCCAATCCCCGACCACCTGGAACTTCAGTCCGACCTATGATCGCAACCGCTTCTCCGGCCGGCTGGGGCTCACGTACAACAGCGCGAGCATTTTTCAATACCAGTACACTTCGGCGCTGGACACAGCAAATCTCGGAACGCGCGGTCCTGCCGGGGACAACTATCTCTACGCGCACTTGCAGGTCGATGCCCAGGCCAGCTTCCGCATGACAAAAAGTCTGACCGCACTGGTGCAAGGTCTGAACCTTACCAACGAAGTCTTCGGTTTCTATAATGGCAGTCCACAGTATGTGGTCCAGCGCGAGTTCTACAAACCTACCTACACTTTCGGTTTGCGCTGGGAACCGCGGAGAGAGTATTAGATCTGCGGCGATTTGTTCTCCTGGATTCAGGCAGGATTCATAATCGCCCGGATAAAGTGGTGTGAGAGGTGATGATTGGCAAAACGCGCATTTCTGACGGCGACTCTAGTTCTGGGATTGCCGGTTCTAATGTTCGGGGAAACGAAACCGACGAAGACTTCCGGCGAAGCACAGAAAAGCGAAGTAACCACAGGCAGGCAGTCCTCGGACCCGGTGCTGGTCGGCGCCGGCGACATTGCAAGTTGCGATGACCTGGCGGGAGCGGAGGCAACCGCGAAGTTAATCGACAAAATTCCTGGCACGGTCTTTGCCGCCGGAGACCTGGCCTATCCCGATGGAAGTGAAGAGCAGTTTGCCAAGTGCTATGACCCTACCTGGGGACGCTTCAAGGACCGCACTCGCCCCGCCCCCGGCAACCATGAGTACCACAGCGGCGGGGCGTCGGCCTACTCGCGCTACTTCGGGGCCGCGGCGGGAGATCCGAAGAAGGCATACTACAGCTACGATCTGGGCGCCTGGCACATCGTTGTCGTCAACAGCGAGTGCGCGGAAGTGGGTGGCTGCGATGCCGCATCTCCGCAGGGACAATGGCTAAAGCAGGACCTGGCCGACCATGCGGCGAAATGTACGCTGGCTTATTGGCATAAACCATTATTCAGTTCCGGCGAGAAGCACGGCAACGATCCGGAAATGAAGCCATTCTGGCAGATCCTCTATGCCGCGCACGCGGACATCATTATCAACGGGCACGATCACGACTACGAACGCTTCGCCCGGCAAGATCCGGATGGCAAAGCCGATCCCGCACATGGCATCCGCGAATTCGTGGTTGGCAGCGGCGGCAAGAATAGTCACCGTACCTTTGCCGCACCGAAACCCAACAGCGAATTGCGGAATGCCGACACCTTCGGGGTTTTGAAGCTGACCCTGCACGCCAAGAGTTATGACTGGGAATTCGTGGCCGAAGCCGGCAAGACCTTTACTGATTCCGGCAGCGGCGTTTGCAACTAAGGGAAAACTTGGGAGGAATTCTTGAAGAATTTCGGACTACTGGTTATATCGTTCGTCCTTATCGTTACCTCTGCTTTCTCCGCCGACGGCTATCACATCGTCAAGAAAATCCCGATCGCTGGTCAAGGTGGCTGGGACTACCTGGCGGTGGACGATTCTGCCCGTCGTTTGTACGTTTCCCACGGCACGAACGTGGAAATTCTCAACCTGGATTCGGGGGAATGGCTAGGCGGCATACCGACGGCCGGCGTGCACGGAATTGCAGTGGCTCCGGAATTTGGTCACGGTTTCATCAGTGATGGGAAGGCTTCCACCATTCTGATGTTCGATCTGAAGAGCATGAAAGTGCTACAGGAAATCGCCAGCCCAAAAGACCCGGACGCGATCATTTACGATCCCGCGACCTCGCGAGTGTTTGCCTTCAATGGGGAAAGTAATAGTGCCACCGTCATCGATGCTGCCAACGGCAAAATCGCGGGCACCATCGATCTCGGCGGTGGTCCTGAGTTTGCGGTTGCGGACGGCAAGGGATTTGTCTTCGATAATCTGGAAGATGAAAGCCTGGTGCTCAAAATTGACTCCCGCAAACTCGCAGTCGAGCAGCGCTGGCCCACCGCTCCCTGCGCAAAGCCCTCAAGCATGGCGATGGATCGCGAGAATCGCCGCCTGTTTATCGGCTGCCGCAGCAAGGTCATGGCAGTTATGAACGCCGACACGGGGGCCGTGATCACCACCCTTCCCATCGGCGATCACGTGGATGCCAGTGCATTCGATCCGGAGACCAGGCTCATTTTCAACTCCAACGGAGACGGCACAATTACGGTGATCCACGAAGACAGCCCGGACAAATATACAGTGGTGGAGAATGTGAAGACCTTGCCCCGCGCAAAGACCATGACTCTCGATGCAAAATCGCATCAGCTTTTCCTATCCACGGCCGAATCCGGACAGTTCGAAGTTTTGATCGTTGGCAAGAAGTAGCTCCAGCCGCTTGGCCGGTCGCCCTCTGGTGAGCCCGAAGTGATTGGAGAATCCGGCAAGTAGTATCTTCCTACTATTGCTCCGCCAACTTTCCACCCTGTAGCCTGATTGTCTTTCCCCGGCACGTCATTGGATAATGCCAGCCGTTTGTTCAGGTTAGAGTTATCCTTAATCTGGCGATGCTTGGTGGGATAAAACTGGCGTCTTAACCAGATTCGGCCGCGTGCGTTGGTCCGCGTCGCTAACTGTCATGGCAAAATTCCAAAGTCTATTCGGACAACGCTCACTGTTCCGCCAACTGATATTTCTTTTCCTGTCGGCAATCTATCTTTTCGCCTTCCCGCAACCCAATTTGGTTTATCCCGTGTTTGTTCTGGTGCACACTTTGGTGGGCGTGGTCGCGACCGTTCTCTTGCTTGCGTTTCTTTTCCGATTGCTCCGGCAATCCAGTTGGATTTCGCGTATCGGTTGGCTGGTCCTGCTGGCGGGTGGAACCCTGGGTTGCGTGCTGATTTATACCGGGACGGTCCACACGGAATTCCGGCTGCTCTTCACCCACATCGTTCTTTGCCTCGCGGGCGTCGGCCTTCTGTTTGCCGACTGGACGGGTAAACGCGGATGGCTGGGGACAAGCGCCGGTGCATCTCTGGCTCGGGTTGCGATTTGTTTCGCTGTGCTGGCGGGACTGAGCGCGGGCTCGTGGTATTTGAGGCAATCTCGCTGGCTGAGTAATGCCCGGATCGAAAATCCTGACGATCCTCCCGCCGACATGAGCGGCGAAGGCGACGGCCCCAGTGGCAACTTTTTCCCTAGTTCAGCCCAGGTCTATGGCAAGCAGAAGATCCCCAGCAAGTTCTTCATGGAGTCCGATTCTTGCCAGCGCTGTCATCAGGACATTTACAACCAGTGGAATAGCTCGGTGCACCACTTCTCTTCGTTTAACAATCAGTGGTATCGCAAGAGCATTGAGTATATGCAGGACACCGTTGGCACCCAGCCCTCGAAGTGGTGCGGCGGCTGCCATGATCCGGCTGTGCTCTACGCCGGCAAGATGGATACTCCCATCAAGACATTCGTGCACAGTCCCGAAGCGCAAGCCGGCATGGGCTGCATGATGTGCCATTCCATCGCCAAGGTGAAGAGCACCATGGGCCAGGCGGATTTCTTCCTGGAATATCCCAAGCTGCACGAACTCGCAGCCAGCAAGAACCCGGTGGTCCGTTCGCTGCATGACTTTTTGACTTACCTGAATCCGGAACCGCACCGCCGCGTTTTTCTGAAGCCGTTCATGCGCAATCAGACGGCTGAGTTCTGCTCGGCTTGCCACAAAGTCCATCTCGACGTGCCGGTGAATCACTATCGCTGGATTCGCGGCTTCAATGAATATGACAACTGGCAGGCCAGCGGCGTTTCCGGCCAGGGTGCGCGCTCCTTTTACTACCCCGCCAACCCGAAACAGTGCGCCGATTGCCACATGCCGCTCACAAAGTCCAACGATCAAGGCAACGTCAACGGATTCGTGCACTCGCATCGCTTCCCCGGAGCCAATACCGCGGTGCCTTTTGCCAATGGAGACGCAGTACAGCTGAAGACCGTGGAAGATTTTCTGAAAGCGGGGGCACTGACGGTCGACATCTTCGCGCTCTCTCCTGACCAGAAGCAGGGGAACGCAGTTGCCCTCAATCAGGCTGATACTTCCACCACCTTTGCCGTCGGCGAAGAGGCGGAATCAAAAATCACTCCCGCCGGCACTAGCGAAGTCGCTCCCGTGACCGCGCCTCTGGACCGGGTGCACCCCGTGGTGCGTCGCGGCGACACCGTTCGCGTGGACGTGGTGGTGCGCACCAAGACCGTCGGCCACTTCTTTCCGGGAGGAACGGTTGACGCCTACGATACCTGGCTGGAACTGAAAGCTATCGACGACAAAAACCAGACGATTTTCTGGAGCGGCATGGTGGAAAACGATGGCCACGGCCCGGTGGAACCCGGCGCACACTTCTACCGCTCGCTGCAGATTGATGGGCACGGCAATCCCATCAACAAGCGCAATGCTTGGGCAACGCGATCGGTGGTTTATGTGCGTCTGATCCCTCCCGGCGCGGCGGACACCGTGCACTACCGCCTGTTTGTTCCCGAGAACACCGGAAATAAAATCACATTGCACGCGCGGCTCTGCTATCGCAAATTCGCCTGGGCGGAAACCCAATTTGCATTTGCCGGAGTTCCCGATCCCAGCAGGCCGCAAGACGTGACCCCGGCCTACGATGACCGAAAAGCTACTTACACAGGATCACTTACTGGCGTCTCTGCCAAGCAAGAGAAGATCCCCGATCTGCCGATTGAAATCGTGGCCGAGAACCAGGTCATGCTGGACGTCGAAGGTCACAATTCCCCGAAGCCAGCGCCCAAGCTGGATCTGCAAGCCAAAGATTGGCAACGCTGGAATGATTATGGAATCGGATTGCTGTTGCAGGGAGATTTGAAAGGCGCGCAGGCCGCCTTCCAGAAAGTAACGGAAATCGCCCCCGAGAATCCCGAAGGCTGGGTCAACATTGGCCGCGCGGCCGTTCAAGAAGGAGACATGGACCGCGCCCGCACCGTGCTCCAGAAGGCCTTATCCATCAATCCGAATCTGGCGAAGACGCATTATTTCTACGCCCGCGTGTTGCGCAGTGACGGCGATTACGATGGCGCAGCCCAGCATTTGCATATCGTACTTGCCCAGTATCCCCGGGACCGCGTGGCGCTCAACGATCTGGGCCGCATTCTTTTCCTGCAACGCAAATATGCGGATGCGGTGAAAGCATTGAATTCGGTTTTGGCCATTGATCCCGAAGATTTGCAGGCGCATTACGATCTCATGCTGAGTTATCGCGGGCTGGGCGACGAGAAGCAAGCCCAGGACCATCAGCAGCGCTATCTGCGGTTCAAGGCGGACGAATCCGCGCAAACCATCACCGGCCCCTATCGCGAGGCGCATCCCGAAGACAACAATGAGCGGCAGGCAGTCCACGAGCATGTTTCTGTACCGTTGCCTGCGTTACAGAATAAGAAAGTCGCAAACCGTACTCACATTTCGCCAAGTTCTTCTGCAAACGGAACCAGATAAAATGAAGAAATTCCCCGCACTCTTGATTCTCGTTCTCAGCGCAACGGTGTGCGCGAATGCCCAGAACATTCAGTTCCGCGACATCACTGCCGAAGCCGGCATCCACTACATTCACAACAACGGCGCCTTCGGAAAAAAGTATCTGCCGGAGACCATGGGCCCGGGCTGTGCGTTCATTGATTACGACGGCGACGGCTGGCCTGACATCGTGCTGATCAACGGGGAAAATTGGCCCGGCCATCCCGGGCCTGCCACCACCCTCAAGCTCTATCACAATAACCACGACGGCAGCTTCACCGATGTAACCCATAAAGCCGGGCTGGACATCCCAATGTTCGGGCTGGGAGTTGCGGTCGGCGATTACGACAACGACGGGCATGACGACTTGTTCGTCTCTGCCGTCGGCCGGAGCCATCTCTTCCACAACAACGGCAACGGCACCTTTACCGACGTCACCAAAGCCGCCGGATTGTGGGGCCCGGACGAGTTTTCTACCAGCGCAGCCTGGGTGGATTACGATCGCGACGGCAAGCTCGATCTCGTCGTGGCCAACTATGTACAGTGGTCTATTCCTGGCGATCTTTCCTGCACCCTCGACGGTACCCACAAGTCTTATTGCACGCCCGAGTCATATAAAGGAACGTCGGTGCGGCTCTGGCACAATTTGGGGAACGGAAAATTTGAAGATACCACGCAGAAAGCCAAACTGTACGATCCCACTTCAAAAAGCCTGGGCATCGCCATTCTGGATTACAACGGCGACGGCTGGCCGGACATCCTGATTGCCAACGATACCCAGCCCAATAAGCTTTATCTGAATCAGCAAAACGGTACATTCGAGGAGCGAGGCGTTTCCGCGGGTATAGCTTTCAGTGAAGATGGCGTTGCCCGAGCCGGCATGGGTGTGGATGCAGCCGACTACGATCGCTCCGGCAAACCCAGCATCATTATTTCGAACTTCGCCAACCAGATGCTCTCGCTCTACCACAACGAAGGCAATGGTCTTTTCGTGGACGAAGCGCCAACCTCGGAAGTCGGGCGCGCTACTTTAGTGACACTCGGCTTTGGCTGCTTCTTCTTCGACTACGACAATGACGGCTGGCCCGATATCTTCGTCGCCGATGGCCACATTGAAAGTGATGTCGAGCACGTGCAGAAGCGCGTCACTTATGCCGAGCCGCCGCATTTATTCAGGAATTTAGGTGCGGGGAAATTTCAGGAAGTCACACAATCGCTGGGGGATGTGTTCAAATCCCCCAAAGTGGCCCGGGGCGCGGCTTACGCCGATATTGATAACGATGGCGCTCTCGACCTGCTGGTCACCACCAACGGCGGCAGAGCCTATCTGTTCCATAACGAGGGCACAACCGGACACAGCTTGCGCATCAAGTTGCAGGGAACCCAATCCAATCGCGACGGCATCGGGGCCGTCGTGCGCCTGACTTCCGGCAACAGCGACAAACAATCCAAGATGCTGCGCAGCGGGTCCAGTTATTTATCGCAGAGTGAGCTTGTCCTGACTTTTGGCCTGGGCGAGTCAACTAAAGCGGACGCGCTCGAAGTGCAATGGCCCAGCGGTCACGTGGATAAACTCTCCAACATCAACGCCGGCCAGACGGTGTCCATTCAGGAAGGCAAGGGGATCACCAACTCGCAACTCTATAGTAAGAGCTGGATGCGAAGTAAGCGAACCCCTTTGCAACGTGCGGCGAAATAAATTGCGATGGCCTAGGCGCGGGCTGTGTGTCTTTGCAGGGTTTCTCCCGGCAAACGGACCATCCTTGTTCTTGAGGCAACGGCGTCAAAATTATCGTGTTCTTCGCTACGATCTTCCCATGTCCGTTTTTCCTTGCCGGACTCGGGCTTCACGGAAGCATCAAAGTCCGCCTGCTTGCGCTCGATGCGAATGCCGAGTGCGCGCTCGATCTGGCGCAGATCGCCAGCCTGGTCGCGTCCGTAGAGCGTCGTGGCCAAGCCAACTTCTCCGGCGCGCGCGGTTCGTCCTACACGATGGATGAAGTCTTCCGCCACGGCCGGCAAGTCGTAGTTGATGACGTGCGCGATGTCCTGTACGTGGATGCCGCGGGAAGCCAGATCAGTCGCCACCAGAATGCGAATCCGGCCCTGCTGAAATCCAGCGAGTGCGGCGGTGCGTTGGGATTGCGAGCGGTCGCCGTGAATCATGGCGGCGGAAAAACCGTCGCGGGTGAGTCGCCGGGCCAGCCGTTCCGTACCATGTTTCGTCCGGACGAAAATCAGGCAGCGGCCAGTTTCGTTTGAAAGCAGACCATTGAGCACCTGCTGTTTGCGATCGCCGGAAACCTCGAAAGCCTGCATGCGTACGTTCTCCGCGGGCTTCAGGGTTGATCCCAAAGCGACGCGCACCGGAGTCCTCATATATTTGTTCGTCAGTTGCGCGACTGCGTCGGGCAAGGTGGCGGAAAAGCACAGGGTCTGGCGTTGTGCCGGCAGGACCGAAACAATGCGGCGGATGGAGGGAAGAAATCCCATATCCAGCATGCGATCGGCTTCGTCCAACACCAGAATCGAGGTTCCGCGGAAATCGACCAGCTTGCGGTCGAGAAAATCTTCCAGACGGCCGGGAGTTGCGACCATGAGGCGTGCGCCGCTGCGTAGGGAAGCGAGTTGCTGCCTTTCGGGCAGGCCGCCGACCACGATTGCTGCCGCTGCCAGCCTTTTGCCGCGCAGCGCGTCATACTGGGCCGCGACTTGCATGGCCAGTTCCCGCGTGGGAACCAGCACCAGCGCGGTGATGGCCGGGATGTGCGACTTTAGCAGCTGCTCCAGCACAGGGATCAGGAACGCGAGTGTCTTGCCGGTTCCGGTCTGGGCGGTCGCCAAAACGTCTTTGCCTTCAAGAGCTTGAGGAATCGCGGCGGCTTGCACCGGGGTCATTGTGGAAAAATTGGCTGCCGACAGTTGCTCCAGGATCTGGGGCCGGATCGGCAGTTCTGAAAATTGTGTCATTGATTGATAGTTCTTTCTGTCTGGCTATAGCGTGCTTGCACACACGAATCCGCGTGGCTAAGCTATGGCTGTTGGCCAGTCTTAGTCTGAATTAGCGAAAAATCTACGGAGGATACAGCAGGGCGGGAAGTCTTGGATCAGGATCTTAACTTCTTAACCTTGTCGGAACCGCACCACACAACCGTGGTATTAACCGCAAAGTCATTGTAGCACATGCTTCTCTTACCACTCGATAAACGCAGCGGAATGGGAGTACCAAGTTGGTGCTTCGGAATAAGAAGTTCATCTCGAAATTTTACAATCAGGGTTAAGATTCATCGACTTACGCCCTTCGTGCGGCTTGACCTGTGCCAGTTACTTCGGAGTTTTGCAATCCCCGCGCAACTGCGCAAGTGCTACTGTGTTTAGACGCAATTGGGACGTGCTCATCATAAGTGATCTGGTGAGCGAGTGACGGTTCGGCGCATGTTTGAGTGACAAGACTGGAGAGCTTATGAATACTGCAAAGCGGTTCGCATCGGTGCTGTTGGTTGGGCTAGTCGTAACTCTTTGGGCTGGTTTGGCTTCGGCGGACGACGATCCCCCGGGCCGGGCCGCCGATATCCGCTATATCTCAGGACAAGTTTCCATCCAGCCGGGCGGAGTGGATGATTGGGTAGGCGCGGCCATTAACCGTCCCTTGACCACTGCGGATCGGGTGTGGACAGACCAGGAATCGCGCACGGAATTGCATTTAGGCAGTTCCGCGCTGCGCTTGAGCTCGGAAACCAGTCTCACGCTGACCAATCTCGACGATGAAGACGTTCAAGTCGAGCTCGATCAGGGCACGCTGAATTTGTGGGTGCGCCATCTGTACGACGGCGAAATCTATGAAGTTGACACTCCCAACCTTGCCTTCACTGTCACCCGACCCGGCAACTATCGCTTCGACGTTGATCCGGATGGAGATACGACTCTGGTGACCGTCCGCGATGGCGAAGGGCAGGCCACCGGGGATGGGCCCTCGGTGGAAGTGCGCTCCGGTCAGCAGGTCAGTTTCAGCAACGGCCAGTCGCTGCAAGCGCAGTTCTATGACGCCCCGGCTTTTGACGGATTCGACGATTGGTGCCGGGTTCGCATAGATCGCGAGGCGCATTCACAATCGGCTCAATACGTTTCGCCGGACGTTGTCGGTGCCGCCGATCTCGACGAATACGGAACCTGGCGCGTCGTCCCCGGCTATGGGCCGGTGTGGGCGCCGACTCAAGTCGCTGCCGGCTGGGCTCCTTATCACGACGGACATTGGCTTTGGGTCGAGCCCTGGGGCTGGACCTGGGTGGACGATGCTCCCTGGGGATTTGCGCCATCCCACTATGGCCGCTGGGTTTACACCGGCGGGTATTGGGGATGGACTCCGGGACCGATGGTGGTCACCGCTCGCCCCGTTTATGCACCAGCGCTAGTCGCTTTTGTGGGTGGCGGCGGTTGGGGAGTCGGGGTTTCTGTCGGTGGAGGATTTGGCGGCGGCGGGGGAGTCGGATGGTTCCCGCTGGGCTACAACGAACCCTACATTCCGCCGTATCACGTGAGCCAACGTTACTTTACCAATGTGAATGTCACCAACATCCATGTCACCAACGTGACGGTGATCAACAACTACTACAACAACACCACGGTGATTAATAACATTCATTACGCCAACCGGACGCAGCCCGGAGCGTTCATCGCGGTTTCGGCAAGTTCCATGTCGAGTGGTCAATCGGTGAGGAAGGTTGCGGTTCAGGTTTCCGCAGCTGACATCCAACGAGCCCCCATGGCGGCTGCCGCGCCCGTGGCACCGGTCAGGAACAGCGTTCTCGGAGTGCATGCTGGAATGAAAGCCGCAGCGCCTCCGGCGCAAGCGGTACAGCGTGCGGTCGTCACCAAAACTGCACCTCCTGCACGGCCAATTCCGTTTGCCGCGAAACAGGATGCGCTGGCGAGAAATCCGGGACGTCCGCTGGATGCGCAGAGCGTGCAGCAGATTCGTGCCAAGTTGCCGCCACCACCTCCTCCGCCAGCGCAGAACCGTGGCGCAAACAATACGGTTATGCCGAATAACCATATGGCTCCGCCGAGGAACAACGCGCCGGGGAACCCCAATGAAGCTCCACGAAACCCGGGAACGATGAATGGCAACGCCGGGCCGGTCAATGCCAGTCCGGATCGATCGGCGGGTCGTCCGAATGGCAACCCGAATTCCGCACAGCCTATGGGGAATGGGAATCCACAACAATCGGTTCCGCGGCCGCCGAATGGGAATGGCAATCCAGCGCCGCCGCCGAGACCAATGTCTCCCAATCAGATGCCCCCGGCAAGCCCAAATCGGGACACGCAAGCGCCAGAACAGCGCCAGCCAAGGACGCCCGATTCGATGGATCGGAACGTTCCTGCTCCGCAAAAGGAAGCCACACCGGCTGCGCAACCGCCGCAGCGGCAGCCTGACAACATGAACCGTTCCGCGCCGCCGCGTCCGCCAGCCGACAACCGGCCGGCGGCCGCTCCAGAGCGTCAGGCTGCTCCGCCGGAACGAACGGTTCCCAAGCCGCCGGCAAAGCCTCCAAAAGAAGAGAAAGAAAAGCCGAAGGATAAAGACAAGGACAAAGACAAGGACAACAAGTAGTGTGGTTCCAAAATGGGAAACAGACCGGGAGCTTCTCGATAAGATATCGAGAAGCTCCCTCCCTTTTCAGCCTGCCAAGAAATCCATAAGTCCCCTATTCGCAACAGATGGATCGCTCCCCAACGTCCTTAAAAGGGGGCCCCTCAGCGCTCCCCGGTGGTGCGCAACTCCTTATTCTCTTTAGGGTTTAATCTGATGTCAGGATAGTTCGTGCTTTGAGGAGCATGATCCCAGATTGTTCCTCAGAAGAAGGATTCTTATGCGTGCCCTAAAACGCTTACTTTTCGCAAGTCTTATTCTTACGGTGTGGTCGTTTACTTTTGCGGCAGCGGTGGCGCAGAACGATCAGCCATCGAACCAGCCGCCAGCGACAGATCAGCCATCTGCGGCCGATCAGCCTTTGGAAACGCCGATGGCCCAATCGGCACCGCCCCCTCCCGATGGCGCGCAACCGGGCCGTACGGACCAGGAACCGGCGAGCCGCGTGGCACGTTTGCAATACATGACGGGATCGGTATCGGTCCAGCCTGCCGGAACCGGCGATTGGGTGGAAGGCGCGGTGAATCGCCCGCTCACCAATGCGGACAATGTTTGGGCAGACAAGAACTCCCGAGCCGAGTTGAATCTTGGCACCGGTCTGCTGCGCTTGGGTTCGGAGAGCAGCCTCACACTTACCAATGTGGCCGACAATGCCGCGCAAGTGACCCTGCACCAAGGAACGTTGAACGCCCACATCCGGCACTTGTTCGAGGGTGAGACCTACGAGGTCGATACCCCGAATCAGGCTTTCACGATTTTGAAGACCGGCGACTATCGTTTTGATGTTGATCCCAACGGCGATGCAACCGTTGTCACCGTGTGGAGAGGGGAAGGCGAGGCCAGCGGACAAGGTCCGGCGGTGCGGGTGAAAGCTCACACCCAGGCCCGCTTTACGAACGGAGATTCGCTGACGGTGCAAACCACCTCCGCACCTTCGCCCGACAGTTTCGACGAATGGTGCGAGAGCCGCGACCGGCGCGCCGATTCTTCGCAATCCAGCCGTTATGTTTCTCCCGATGTGATAGGGTCCGAAGATCTCGACAACAACGGGACCTGGCAGAACACTGAGCAGTACGGCAATGTCTGGGTCCCCAACGGCGTCGGTTCGGACTGGGCGCCCTACACGAATGGCAACTGGATCTATGAAGACCCCTGGGGCTGGACCTGGCAGGACTCTGCTCCCTGGGGCTTCGCTCCTTTTCACTATGGCCGCTGGGTAAGCTTCGGCGGTTATTGGGGATGGGCTCCTGGCCCCTACTACGGCGGCTGGGCCCGAGGATGGTACGCTCCGGCGCTGGTTTCGTGGTATGGCGGTGGATTTGGTTTTGGGTTCGGTTGGTGCCCCCTGGGATTCGGGGAGCCATTCTTTCCCTGGTATCACTATGGCTGGGGATATTTCCATGGCGTGAATTTTTACAACAGCCGGTTTAACAACTTCGAACGCTTTCACGAAGGGTTCAACCGCGGCTGGCGCGGTGGGGACTGGCAGCGGCGGTCAGTAAACATGAACGCACGCGGCGGTTTCCATGCGATTTCACGCAATACGCTGGAGCATGGTTTGCCAGTGAACCGGAATTTCTCACGTGTTTCCCCTGGCGACTTGCGGAATGCGCAGCCGTTGAATCATTTGAGCGTAGGCCCGGCGCGGGAAGCCAGGCTGGGCGGAAGGGCTGGCGCGCCCGGTGCGCCGCAGCGATCATTATCACGTCCTGCGGTATCACGTCCTGTGGTCAGCCGATTGGGGATGCCTTCTCACAACGGCTCCGGATCGTTCCGTCCTGAACAGCGCGGACCTTCTGGTGCACAAGCTGCGCAAGGTGGACGCAATGTGCCGCGTCCTCCGGCCAGCATGAACCGGTCAAACGAGGGTTCGAATCGTGGCGAGATGGGCAGGAATAACGAGTCGTCCATGGGATCGCGGTCTATTCCGCGGCCTTCGGAAAACTCGAACGCCGAGCGTGGCAGAGTGAACAACGTGCCGCGTCCGACGGGCCGGGTGTTGCCGGCGCCGCGCAGCTATGAATCGGAAAACCGCGGCGGCTATTCCGGCAGATCGTATTCCCAGTCTTCGCAGCGATACGAATCTCCACGATCCGGTGGGTCTTCTTATGAGAGACCTTCTTATGGGCGGCCGTCCTATGGCGGACCGAGCTACGGCGGATCACGTGGTGGTGGCTACGGCGGTTACTCGGGGCATGGTTATCCAGCCCCCAGCCGGAGTTACTCAGCGCCGCATAGCTCCGGTGGCGGTGGTTCCCATGGCGGCAGCCACTCCGAAAGTTCGCACGGAAGTTCCGGCGGACATAGCGGCGGAGGTGGACACAGTGGTGGTGGACACGGCGGTGGAGGCCGCGGCGGGCATCACAAATAAGAATTGGTTTACTGGTTCGAAAACGCCGCCTACGGGCGGCGTTTTTGCTGGTGGTCTCAGGCGGATGATTCGGTGTAAACTCCGATTTTCGATTTCTGTTTGAGGAGCGCGCTCTTGAAGGCTTTCATCTACGGTTTGATCCTCGGCGTCATTGCCGTGCCGTTAGGGGTTTACGCTTATTTCTCCTCGGGGAATGCGCCGGTGGCGACGTCCTCTGCGCCAATGCCATTCGAGCGCATGATGGCGCACCGTGCGCTCGACGCCCGAGTCGCCAAAGAAATGCCCAAGAGTGTTCCCATCCCCGCCGATGAGAACAACTTCAAAGCCGGGGCCCAGGTTTACCGCGAGAACTGCGCCGTGTGCCACGGTTTTTCGGACGGATCCCCGACCGCGATCGCCAGAGGCATGTTTCCCAAGCCGCCACGGCTTTTGCAGGGCACGGGCGTTACCGATGACGAGCCGGGAGAAACTTACTGGAAGGCTGCCAATGGCATCCGTCTGACGGGAATGCCGGGCTTTAAAGAATCGCTTTCCGATACGCAGATATGGCAGGTGAGTTTGCTGTTAGCCAATGCGGACAAGCTGCCGGATTCGGTGAAGCCGTTGCTGACGGCGGCGCCACCGGTTGCACCGGCCATGCCGGTTAAGTAACACCCGAAACCCTTGTCATCCTGAGCAAGCGTTCTTTGCGCCGCGAAGGATCTCTGCATTTGGGATGCACGAAAAGCCCCGCCCTCCCGCAAAAAGCGCGGGAAGGACGGGGCACCCAGTTCGTATTCAATCTTTTAAAGTTGTTTCGTAGAAGCCGGCACGGGATGCCGCGCTTCATAGGCCGCAATGTCGGCCTCCTGCAACAGAGTCAGTCCGATGTCGTCGAGACCGTTCAGTAAGCGATGGCGAGTCGTCTTCTCGATCTGGAAAGTTGCCGAAAGGCCGCGATCATCCTGCACTTTGCATTGTTCGAGATCGATAGTGAGCTGATAGGCAGCGACGTTCGCGGCGCGTTGCATGATTTCGTTGACTTCGATTTCTTCCAGAACACACGCGAGGACGCCATTCTGCACGCAGTTGTTGGCGAAGATGTCGGCGAATGAAGGCGCGATGATGGCGCGAAATCCGAAGTCTTCGAGAGACCAGACGGCATGCTCACGCGACGAGCCGCAACCGAAATTCTTTCCTGCTACTAGAATGCTGGCGCCGGCATAGCGCGGCTGATTGAGAGTGAATGACGGGTCAGGCTGGCCATCTTTTCCGCGGCGCCAATCGTAGAACAGAAATTCTCCAAAGCCGGTGCGTTCGATTCGTTTTAAGAATTGCTTGGGGATGATTTGATCGGTGTCCACGTTCGCCCGATCGAGCGGCGCGACCTTGCCGGTGTGTGTGCGAAACGGTTGCATGATGTCTCTCTGCAATCTGACTAGTTAAAATGCCAGTTGCGAATGTCGGTAAAGTGTCCCGCGATGGCGGCTGCGGCGGCCATCATGGGGCTGACCAGGTGGGTGCGTCCGCCGCGTCCCTGGCGGCCTTCGAAGTTGCGATTGCTGGTGGAAGCGCAACGTTCGCCGGGTTGCAGGATGTCCGGATTCATTCCCAGGCACATCGAGCATCCGGATTCGCGCCACTCAAAACCGGCGTCTTGAAAAATCTTGTGCAGTCCTTCCTGCTCGGCCAGCCGTTTCACCACTTGCGAGCCGGGGACAACCATTGCCCGCACTCTGCCATTCACATGATGTCCCTTGGCCACGCGGGCGGCAGCGCGTAAATCTTCCAGGCGCGAGTTGGTGCAGGAACCGATGAAAACGCGATCCACGAGAATGTCTTCGACGCTGGTTCCCGGTTCGAGGCCCATGTATTCGAGCATGCGCGCTGCGGACTGGCGCTCGGCTTCGGTTCCCATGGCCGACAATTCCGGCACCCGTCCACTCACCGGAACCACCATGCCGGGATTGGTCCCCCAGGTAACGAACGGTGCCAGCTTGGACGCATCAATTTCGACGACCGTGTCGTAATGCGCGCCGGGATCGGAAGGTAGGCTGCGCCAATGCGTGATGGCTTTATCCCACTCAGCGCCTTGGGGTGTGAAACGGCGGCCTTTCATGTAAGCGATGGTGGTCTCGTCTGGCGCGACCATGCCCGCGCGGGCTCCGGCTTCAATGCTCATGTTGCACAGGGTCATGCGGCCTTCCATCGAAAGCGCGCGCACGGCTTCGCCCGCGTATTCGATGACGTGGCCGGTGGCGCCGTCGGTGCCGATTTGTCCGATGATGCCGAGTGCCAGATCCTTCGCGCTGATGCCTTCGCCGAGCCTGCCGCTTACGTGGATCAGCATGGTCTTCGGCTTGCGTTGCGGCAGACACTGTGTGGCTAGAACGTGCTCGACTTCCGAGGTTCCAATCCCAAAGGCCAGCGAGCCGAATGCGCCGTGGGTGCTGGTATGGCTGTCTCCGCAGACGATGGTCATGCCCGGTTGCGTGATCCCCAGCTCCGGCCCGATCACATGGACGATGCCCTGTTCCGGTGAGTCCATATCAAACAAGGGGACGCCAAATTCTTTGCAATTTTTCTGCAACGCCTGAATCTGCCTGGCAGCGATGGGGTCGGTGATGGGAGTGCCGCGAGGTTCGGTGGGTATGTTGTGGTCCACGGTGGCAACCGTGCGATGGGGCTGGCGAACCTTGCGCTTGGCTACTCGCAGCCCGTCAAAGGCTTGCGGGGAAGTGACTTCGTGCACCAGATGCAAGTCGATATAAAGAAGCGGCAGCCGGTCCACGGGAAGGCAGACTACGTGCGCGTCCCATATCTTTTCGAATAATGTGCGTTTTTCTGCCATTGGCGCTAGTTATTAGTTTACCAATAAACGAGCGAAAGGTTGTGTCGGAGCCACCTTGGAAGACCGCGGCATTATGTAGCTCTTGCCGCCGATGCCTTCTGCATCAGATAAAAAATCAGCATGCTCACCGCTCCGAATAAGGGCACCAGGAACCCGACTCGCAGGCTGCCAAAATGAGACGACAGTGCGCCGACCAACCAGGCCAGGGCTGCGCCTCCGAAGTTCCCGAAACAAAATATGGCACCGCTGATGCGCCGGGTATTTTCTCCGAACCAACGGGGCAGCAGGGAGACGTTGATGGGGAAAACGGACGCCAATCCCAGTCCGGCGATGCCCGCGCCGACCATGACTACCGTGATGGTTTTTGCCATCAATAAAATGACGATGCCCAACGAAGCCAGGGTCACTCCGGCCTCCGCCACTTTGATCGAGCGGATGTGCCGCAGCACCACGGGTGCGAACGCACGCCCCACCAACATGGCTCCCCAAAAGAACGACGGCATGATGGCCCACAAAGTTGCTGCGCCAGGGTCAATGCGGCGCGCGTAGGACGCGATCCAGCCACCGACGGAGGTTTCCGTCCCCACATAGATGAAGAACAACGCGGAAATAAGCACGACGCGACCACTCCAGATGCCCGCGGAAGGGATGGAAGCTTCATCGGTCGAAGGCTGCCGTTTGTCTGCTGTGAAGCGGATGCATGAAAGGCATGCTGCTAATGCGATCAGAGCGGCGGCCAATCCATACAGGAAAAAAGATGTGCGATGCGACCGCTGCGCCGCGGCCACAATGAACGGACACAGCATGGCCCCGACTCCCCAGGAGGAGTTCAACAGATTCAAGGCGGCGGCGCTATTGCCGGGATTCGCTTCCGCGATCAGCAAATTCGCCGCCGGCGTGTTCACTCCCGTTCCCGCGCCATAAATGCAAACGAAGATCAATCCCAGCGTCCAATGCGCCTGCCCCAGGCCACCCAGACCGATGGCCATGAGCAGCAGGCCGGCCATCAAGGTTTTGCGATATCCGGAGCGCTGGACGAGCAAGCCAGAAAAGAACATGCCAACCGTCGAAGTTACCCATTGGGCCACGAAAAGGTATCCTGCCTGGGTGTCGGTCAGCAGCCACTGGCGGGAAAAAAGCGGCAGCATCGGCCCCAGCATTGTCATCACCACGCCGGTGAGGACGAAGTCCACATGGACAAACGCAGTCCCTTTGATCGCAGAGGAGTTCGGCGTCGAGTTCGAAGCAGAGTTCAAGCTGTTGGCGGTTATTTCGTTCTGCCACGGTTTCGCAAAACGAATGCATTTGATTATAGGGGTAGAAGTTAGTGCGGCGGTATCGTGAGTTATCATGCATAGGTATTCGAGTGGAATCACGCTGCCCCGAGAATTTGCTGGAGGCGTTTAAGGAAGCCTGAAGAAGAATGATTAACGGCAAACGCATAGCGGTCGTTCTACCCGCCTACAACGCGGAGAAAACGCTGGCCGTGACCGTCGGCGAGTTGGCGGAAGTGGTGGACATCCGCATTCTGGTCGATGATCGCAGCACCGACGGTACGATCGAAGCCGCGAAGCGCCTGGGACTCACAGTTTTCGTGCACGACAAGAACTATGGATACGGCCGCAATCAGCAGACTTGTTATAGCGAGGCGCTGGCCGAGGGAGCCGACGTGGTGGTGATGCTGCATCCCGATTATCAGTACACTCCGCTCCTGCTTACCGCGATGGCCAGCATGGTGGCCTACGGAGTTTACGACGTGGTGCTGGGATCGCGCATTATCGGAGGCCGGGCGCTGCGCGGCGGCATGCCCTTCTATAAATATGTGGCCAACCGGTTCCTCACCGCATTTGAAAATCTTTTTCTAGGGATCAAACTTTCGGAATATCACACCGGATATCGCGCCTTCAGTCGCGAGGTGCTCACCCGGCTGCCGCTGCTGGAAAATTCCGACGACTTCGTATTCGACAATCAGATGCTGGCGCAGTGCGCGTATTTTGGATTCCGCATCGGTGAAGTTTCGTGTCCGACCAAGTATTTTGCTGAAGCTTCCTCCATCAACTTCAGCCGCAGCGTGAAGTATGGCTTTGGCGTGCTGGCCACCACGCTGCAATTTGCCTTGCAGAAGATGGGCCTGGCGCATTACCGGATATTTAGCCTGGACGGCCGGCGGTTGGAGCCCGGACAAGCCACTTACTACGCGCGCGGCGCGGCGGGTACATCGCAAGGCAAGATGTGAGAGTAAGGATTCGCAGTCAGCGCGTTTTCTGTTTCGACAATCGCCTCAGCAAAAGCAGGTAGTCCCAGGCGACCTTGAGGCTGGCTTTGCTTCTCCCCGCCAGACGCGAGCCAAAAGTAAAAGGCACTTCTGCTACGGAAGTTATTTTGCCGCGGACCAAAATTTCCAGCAGGATTTTGAATCCCCGCTTTTGCAGGACGATTTCGTCGATGCAGGAGCGCCGCACCAGAAAGAACCCGGACATGGGATCACGCACGAAAATGTCAGGCCGCTGCAAAGGTACTGTCGCCCACACTGCCAATCGAGACACCAAATGCCGCGCCGGGTTCCATGTAGGCACGCCGCCTTGCGCGGCGTACCGACTGGCCACCACGACGTCTTTGCCCTGGTTCATTTCGTCCCACAACTTGGTAAGTAGTTCGGGAGGGTGTTGCAGGTCGGCGTCGATCGCGCCCAGGATCTCCGCTTTGCTGTTCTGCCAGCCATGCACGATCGCCCCGGACAGGCCGCGCTCGCCCCGGCGCACCAGAAGGTTAATGCGTGGGTCCTCCTCTGCAAGTTCCTGGACAATGCTCTCGGTGCCGTCCGCGCTATCGTCATCGACTACAATCAACTCGTAATCAATGCCCAGCGGGTCCAGGCTGCGGCGGATGCGATCCAGGGCCTGGCGAACGTTGCCGGCCTCGCCCAGCGTAGGTATGACTATGCACAAGGCTGGGGTCGCGGCCACCCGAGCGGGGACTGCCACGGGATGACCGTATTGATCATCCAGCTGTTCGCCCAACGCATTGGCCGTGTTTGGTACCATCCCAGTGATTGTAAGGGTTCAACCTTTGAAAAACTATTCCGTTGGCAGAACTTTGCTGGTTCTTCTCCTGCTGACCGCGCTGGGAATGCTGGTGCAAGGTTATCATCCCGGGGCCGAAGACGATGGAGTTTATCTCTCCGCCATAAAAAAAGACCTCAATCCCACGCTCTATCCTCACGATTCCGACTTCTTCATGTTGCAGCTTCAGGCCACGGTTTTCGATAAGGTTGTCGCCGGTTCGGTCCGTCTCACACATTTGCCTTTGGGGATTGCGCTGCTGGGCTGGCAATTCATTTCTACTTTTCTTCTGTTGTGGGGATGTTGGCGGATCAGCCGCCGCTGCTTTGTTGAGGTCCACGCGCAATGGGCGGCGGTGGCGACGGTGGCGGCGCTGCTGACTCTTCCCGTGTCCGGCGCGGCCCTCTATCTCTCCGACCAATACCTCCATCCCCGCACCTTGGCGACAGCGATTGTTCTGGCAGCCGTCGTCGCCATATTGGACAAGAAAAGCATTCTGGCAGCGTTTTTATTGGCGGGAGCGTTTCTGGTCCATCCCCTGATGGCGGCTTTTGGGACTTCCTACTGCGTGCTTCTCGCTTGGAAGCAGTCACCACGGTCAACGATGTCGATGGCGTTGATGGCGCTGCCTATGGGCTGGATCTTTGAACCCACTTCCCCAGCCTGGCAACAAGCGGCGCACACACGCGATTATTACTATCTGTCGCGCTGGCAGTGGTACGAGTGGCTGGGTGTGTTTGCTCCGCTGATTTTGCTGTGGTGGTTCCGCCGCATAGGAAGAAACGACGACTCGACAGTTCTCGCGCGAATGTCCTCACGCCTCGTGCTCTACGGCTGCGTTCAGTTTGCCGTAGCGCTTGTCATTCTGTTGGTACCGGGATTGGATCGCCTGCGGCCGTTTCAACCCATGCGCTATCTTCACCTTTTGTACCTGTTGTTTGTGCTTTTTGCCGGAGGCCTGATCGGCCAAAGAATTCTGCGCGGCCATGTTCTTCGATGGCTTTTATTTTTCCTGCCGCTCAGCTTGGGCATGTTCATCGGCCAGCGCCAAACCTTCCCCGCAACCGAGCACATGGAGTGGCCGGGGCACAGTTCCCGGAATGCCTGGCTCCAGGCATTCACCTGGGTCCGGCAAAATACGCCCACGGACGCCATGTTCGCGCTTGATCCTTACTACATGCAGCGGCCCGGCGAAGACTTCCATAGTTTCCGGGCCCTGGCCGAGCGCAGCGCCATGGCTGACTACGTGAAAGATCCGTCGGTATCCACGCAGGTCCCTCGCCTGGCCGTGCGCTGGCAGAAAGAAGTGGAGGCGCAACAGGGCTGGCCGCATTTCCAGGCCCAGGATTTCCAGCGGCTTAAGGCAGGATTCGGCGTGGATTGGGTGGTGCTCGAGCGGCCCGGAGTTGCCGGCCTGTCCTGTCCCTATGAAAACGACACATTGCTGGTTTGCCGGATCGAATAGCGTCTCACAGAACTTGAGGTTCGCCGATTTCTCTCCGTCCACAAGAAACAGTAAAATTGAGATGTGTCCCGGTTCCGCTCTACTTTGAAACCGGGGGCGAAAGGTATTCCAGCCATGAAGCTGTTGCGACCCGTCCTGATTGCCACGATTCTTGTCGGCGCATTTTTCTATTTCACCACCTATCGTTCGGCCCGGTCGTGGCCGATGAGCTGGCTGGGCCGTCCCGACAAGGTGGAGATTACTGAAGCCGCCGGCGGCAATCCCGAAGACGCCGAAGAGCAGAACAACATCAGTGTTTATCACAAGAACATCGATTCCGTGGTGAACATCACTTCCCGTGCTGTGACATTCGATTTCTTCTACGGGCTGGTACCGCAGGAGGGGCAGGGATCAGGTTTCATTATCGACAAAGAGGGCCACATCCTCACCAATTATCACGTCATTGCCGATGCGCGTCAGCTCGAAGTGACGCTGCATAACCGTAAAAAATATCGCGCTACCGTCATCGGCACCGACCGCTCGCATGATCTCGCCGTGATTCAGATTAAAGGAGCAGAACTCACGCCCATGGTGCTGGGCGATTCCCGTAATTTGCAGGTTGGACAAAAAGTGTATGCCATCGGCAATCCCTTCGGACTTTCCGGCACCCTGACCAGCGGCATCGTGAGTTCCATCCGTTCCGTGCAGGAACCCGAGGGCACGACTATTGATGAAGCCATCCAGACCGACGCCGCCATCAATCCCGGAAACTCCGGCGGCCCGCTGCTGAACTGGCGCGGCGAGGTGATTGGCATCAACACCATGATCGCTTCCAACTCCGGTCAAAGCGCGGGCATTGGTTTTGCCATTCCGATCAATACCGCCAAGGCGGTGCTGAATGATCTGGTCACGCTCGGCCGGGTGCGGCGTCCCGCGCTGGGTGTGGTCACGGTTCCCATCAGCCCCGAACTTGCGGAACAGATGGGCCTCGCCGCCGACAGCGGATTGCTGATTGAGCGAGTCGTACCCGGCGGCGCTGCCGATCACGCCGGCTTGCGTGGAGGCACCGAACAGGCTTACCTGGGGAATTATCCGATCATCACTGGCGGCGACCTCATTGTTGCCATCGATGGCCAGGATGTCCAGGACCAGCAGAATCTGAGCCAGGTCATGAATAGTCACCGGGCCGGGGATACGGTGCACATCACGTTTTATCGTGGAAAGAAAAAGATGGACGTCACGGTAACGCTGGGCGAGGCCAGGGAACAGCGAGAGCAAGTGTGACGAACACTCATGAACGTTGATTCCATACGCCACTTCTGCCTGTCCTTCCCCGGAGCCAAAGAAAATCTGCAATGGGGCGATGACCTCTGTTTCAAAATCGGCGGCAAGATTTTCGCCATTCTCGGCGTGGATTCCGTGCCTCCCAGGCTCTGTTTCAAATGCACTCCGGAAAAATTCGCCGAATTGGTTGAACAGGAAGGGATCATCCCCGCACCTTATGTGGGAAGGTACAAGTGGGTTCTAGTCGAGCGTCTGGACGTGTTGCGGACTGAAGAGCTGGAAAACTTGATCCGCGAATCCTATGAGATGGTCGCGGCAAAAGCGAAAGTGGCGAAAAAGCCAGTCCGGACGGCCCTTAAGAAAAAGTCTACGAAGAAGTCTGTTAAGAAACGATGACCCCGGCTACAAGGTGCATCGCCGTATATTGACGCGCCCTCAACGCCTGTCTAACCTTGTTCCACTCTCGATGGCAACCTCTGCCAACCCTCTTCCGGCTAAGTCGCCAGCTTATCGCGCCGATGTGTTGCTCGGCCTGCTCACGCTGCTCTGTCTGCTGCCTTTTGCCGGCAAGGCATTCAACATCGACGATCCTCTCTTCATCTGGGCCGCGCAACAGATCACCAAACATCCGCTTGATCCCTATGGATTCAAGGTGGTTTGGTACGCCACTCAAATGTCGATGTCAGAAGTGACCAAGAACCCGCCGCTGGGATCGTACTACGCCGCGCTGGTTGGCTCCGTCGCGGGATGGTCGGAGCGAGCCTTGCATATTGGATTTCTTCTGCCAGCTCTGACACTGATTCTTGGCACTTATCATCTCGCCCGAAAATTTACGGAGTCAGCATGGATCGCTGCCGCCGCTACGCTGCTCACCCCCGGATTTCTCGTGTCCAGCACCAGCGTAATGTGCGACACCATGATGCTCGCCCTTTGGGTCGTCGCCATGCTGTTCTGGATCAAAGGATTGGAACCATTCAGTCCGGTTTACCTGCTCGTCTCCGCGCTGCTGATGGCCGCTTGCCCTCTGACAAAATATTTCGGGATCGCCCTGATCCCGTTGCTGTTTGTCTACTCACTCGTCCGGTTGCGTCGCTTTGGGATTTGGATCTTCTTCCTGCTCATCCCCATATTCGTTCTTGCCGGATACCAGATGTGGACCCATTCTCTGTACGGTCGTGGCCTGCTTTCCGATGCCGCGGCTTATGCCAGCGTCCGCCGCGACGATGCCAAACTGACGCTTTTGACCAAAGCCATCGTGGGCCTGTCTTTTCTCGGAGGATGCGCGCTCACGGGTCTTACTTTTGTGCCCTTTCTGTGGTCGCGACGGCAGATTCTCATTGGAGCCGCTCTCAGCATTCTGGCTGGTCTGACCATTGGAAAGGGTGCGATTCATCTTCACGCATCTGCATCTCCCGAGCCTTGGGTCTTGAAAATTGTTCAGCTGATCATTTTTATTGCCGGGGGCATTTCGATTCTTGGGCTGGCTTTTTCCGATCTGTGGAAACGCCGCGACGCCGAATCGCTGCTGCTGGCTTCCTGGGTTCTAGGGACACTTTTCTTCGCTGCGTTCCTGAACTGGACGATCAATGCCCGGTCGGTCCTCCCTTTGATTCCCGCCGTAGGGATTCTGCTCGCCCGCCGCCTGGATTCAAAAACTTTTCCTGTCCTGATTAAGTTTCCGCGGCTCTTGATCGTCCCCTTAGTCATTTCCGGAGCGTTGTCGCTCGCAGCGGCCTCAGCCGATACAGAACTGGCCAACTCCGCCCGAAACGCTGCCGATTTCATCCACAGCCAATCGCCGGGCGGCTTTGCAAACACTTTCTTTGAGGGACATTGGGGCTTTCAGTACTACATGCAAGTGTACGGCGCTCAGCCCGTCGACGTGCGTACCTTCCGTTTCACCCCCGGCGTGGTCATCGTGATTCCAGAGAACAACACCAACATTTTCGGCGTGCCTGCCGGTATCCCCGCGTTGCAGCAGGTCGTCGAGATCAAAACCAATCCCTGGATCTCCACCATGCAGCCCAAAGTCGGCGCCGGCTTTTACGCTTCTGTCTGGGGACCTTTGCCGTTTGCATTTGGCGAGGTGCCGCCAGAGCTCTATCACCTGGTGACTTTGCAAAATTCTCCAATCACTCCTGCTGCAAAACCCTAGGACTGATTTGACTCCCGCTTGCGCGCTGGGCTAGCCTCAGAGTTCTGCTCTCACATCATCCAAGCTCCATGCGAACCACACGAAAGTTATTGATTCCGGCTGCCATCGCAAGCCTGCTGGCGAGCGCCTTGCCGCTTTCGGCCGCCCCGCTCCGTCCTGCGCATGCCGCTCACGCCATGGTGGCCAGTGTGCACGAGTTGGCGTCGCGAGCGGGCGTGGAGATCATGCAATCGGGCGGCAACGCCGTGGATGCGGCGGTAGCCGTCGGCTTCGCTCTCGCCGTTGTGCATCCCCAGGCCGGCAATCTCGGCGGCGGTGGATTCATGCTGATCCGTACCGCCGACGGCAGCACCCACTTCATCGATTACCGCGAAAAAGCTCCAGCTGCTGCCACCGCAACCATGTATCTCGATGCCCAGGGCAAGGTAATCGAGGGCGCCAGCCTGGTTGGCTACAAAGCCATCGGAGTCCCGGGCTCGGTCGCGGGCCTGGTGTACGCCGAGAAAAAATATGGCAAACTCCCGCTCGAACAAGTAATGGCTCCCGCGATCAAACTGGCTCGCGATGGATATCCGTTGGCTTTCGAGGACGCCGAGGACCTTCGCGATGCAGATCTGGCCCGGTTTCCGGAATCACGGCGCATCTTTCAGCGCGACGGACATTACTACAAACAGGGCGAAGTCTTGCGCCAACTCGATCTAGCGCGGACGCTGGAGAGCATTGCCAATGATCCAGACGACTTTTACGACGGAGCTCTCGCCCACGAACTGGCCGCATCCATTCAAAAAGGTGGAGGCCTCGTCACCGCCGACGATCTGGCGAGGTATGAGGTAAAAGAACGCGAGCCTGTCCGCGGCAACTATCGCGGATACGAAATCATCAGCGCTCCGCCTCCGTCTTCAGGCGGGATTGCGCTGCTTGAATCCCTCAACATCCTCGAAGGCTACGATCTGGGCAAGTTAGGTAGCCGATCAGCTGAGTCGATGCACCTGACTCTCGAAGCCTTCCGCCGCGTCTTTTATGATCGTGCTGAATTCCTGGGCGATCCCGACTTCTCGAAGATTCCCGTAGCCCAGTTGATTGACAAGAAATATGGAGCGGCCTGGCGCCAATCGATAGATCCAGCGCGTGCCAGCCCGAGCAAAGACTTACGCCGCCCACCAATCTTCAGCGAGCTTGAGCAATATGCCGAGCTGCATCCCCAGCCGTTGAATGTTCAAGAGCCGGAGCACACCACCCATTATTCTGTGGTCGATCCCGGTGGAAACGCCGTGTCCGTTACCACCACGTTGAACGACAGTTTCGGCTCACGTGTCACCGCCGAGGGCCTCGGTTTTCTGCTCAACGACGAAATGGACGATTTCTCCTCGAAACCCGGCGTCCCCAACACCTACGGTCTGGTCCAAGGCCCGGCTAATGCCATTGGGCCCGGCAAGCGTCCACTCTCATCCATGGTTCCCACCATCGTGCTGAAAGATGGCAAACTGTTCCTGGTGCTGGGTTCGCCGGGAGGCGCGCGCATTATCTCGACCGTGGCGAATATCCTGATGGGTGTGGTCGACTACGGCCTCAACATTCAGGAAGCCGTCAACGCGCCGCGCTTCCACAACCAATGGCTGCCTGATACCAACTACGTGGAGAAGGGAATCTCGCCTGATACCGTTCATTTGCTTGAAAAAATGGGCCAATCCATCGCCGAAGAAGATTATTGGAGCGACGGCGAGTGCATTGCGATAGATTTAAATACCGGAGAACGCCTGGGCGCAAGCGACGGCCGCAACAACGGCAAAGCGGTTGGATTCTAGAAATGTTTCTGAAGGCAAGCGGAGCGACATAAATCGATGCTGAAGGCAATATCAACCTACATTTACGTCAAAGAGAGACTGCATCCGGGATTGCTCGATGGCCTGGTCCGCGGTGGCGCTCAGACGATTGAGATCTTCGCCGCCCGCCAGCACCTCGATTACGCCAACCGCAAGCAGCACGTGCGCGAAATTGCGGATTGGTTTCGCACCAGCGGCATCCCGCTCCACTCCGTCCACGCGCCCCTCTACGCCGACTACGAATGGGGACGCGCGGGCGCCGCACCGCTGAACATTGCCGCGGTCGACCGCGCCGGTCGCATCGAAGCCATGGACGAAATCAAGCGCGCCATTGAACTTGCCGAGCACATCCCATTTCACTTTCTAATTCAGCATATCGGCGTCAGCAACGAATCGTTCGACGAGCACAAGTTCGAAGCCGCCATGACCTCCATCGAGCATCTGCGCGCATTTGCTAAGCCGCTGGGCGTCCGCATTCTCGTGGAAAATATTCCCAACGAGCTTTCCGCCCCCGAGCGCCTCGTGGAATTCATTCACACCGCCCACTTCGAGGACGTAGGTGTCTGCTTCGATCTCGGTCACGCCAATATGATGACCGACGTCCCGCAGGCCTTCGCAACTCTAAAGGATCACATTCATTCCACGCACATCCACGACAATAATAAAGATCGCGATTCGCATCTGTGGCCAGGGGCTGGCTCGATCGATTGGAAAGAAGCCATGGAGTTGCTGCGATCCGCTCCCCATACGCCACCATTACTATTGGAAATTGAAGACGACGAAAAAGTGAATCCCATCGAAAAAATGGGCGAAACATTCGAGAAGCTGGAGACAGTATAGGAATTTACCGCCGAGGCCGCCGAGAAAAACAAGTGCATTTGCTTTTCTCACGCACTCTGCGATCTCAGCGGTTAAAAGATTTTAACCATGTCACCTATAACCACAATTTCCGAAATCGGCAAGCACGACGGCCAAACCGTCACCATCCGCGGCTGGCTCTACAATCTGCGCGAAAGCGGAAAACTTCTTTTCCCGCAGTTCCGCGATGGCAGCGGTGTAATCCAGGGAATCGTCCCGAAGAGCGCCGTCCCGCCCGAAGTTTTCGACGCTATCAAAGGCCTCACCCAGGAATCGAGCGTGATCGTCGAAGGCAAAGTCCGCGCCGACAAGCGCGCCCCCGGCGGCTACGAACTTGACGTCAGCAACGTCCAGGTTCTGCAGCGTGTCTCCGAAACCGATCCTTATCCCATCTCCTTAAAAGAACACGGCGTCGATTTTCTGATGGAGCACCGCCATCTCTGGCTCCGTACTCCGCGCCAGGCGGCCATTCTGCGGGTACGCGCCGAAATCATCAAAGCCGCTCGCGACTTTTTCGACGACCGCGGCTTCACTCTCACCGATCCGCCGATCCTTACGCCCGCCGCCTGCGAAGGCACCAGCACGCTCTTCCCGGTTGATTATTTCGACGAGCAGGCTTATCTCACGCAATCTGGCCAGCTCTATATTGAAGCCACGGCCATGGCGCTGGGCAAGGTCTACTCTTTCGGCCCCACTTTCCGCGCCGAGAAATCCAAAACCCGCCGCCACCTGACCGAGTTCTGGATGGTCGAACCCGAAGTCGCTTACGCCACGCTCGACGATCTGATGGTACTTGCCGAAGAAATGATCAGCTTCCTGGTGAAGCGCTGCCTGGAAAAACGCCGCGCCGACTTGCAAACCATCGGACGCGATGTAACGAAACTGGAAAAGATCGAAGCCCCATTCCCGCGCTTGTCTTATGACGACGCGGTCAAGCTGTTGCAGGAGGGTCACGCGAAAGGCGCGCTGGAAAATAAATTCGAATGGGGCGGAGATCTGGGATCGCCCGATGAAACTTACATCTCATCTCAATTCGAAAAGCCAGTCATGATCCATCGCTATCCCGCGACGGTGAAAGCTTTCTACATGGAGCCTGATCCACAACGCCCCGAGCTCGCGCTCTGTGTGGACGTCCTCGCGCCCGAGGGCTACGGAGAAATCATCGGCGGTTCCCAGCGCATGGCGTCTTATGAATTGATGGTCCAGCGCATTCACGAACACGGACTCCCGGAAGAAGCGTTCAAGTGGTATCTCGACCTTCGCAAATATGGCAGTGTTCCGCACGGCGGCTTCGGCATGGGCATCGAACGCGCCGTGGCGTGGATCTGCGGATTGGAGCACGTGCGGGAAACCATTCCATTCCCGCGCATGCTGCATCGGCTCTATCCGTGACAGGTTGGATCCGAGGATCTGTTTTGGTGGAGTAGTTTCAGGTTGAGGCAGCTTTTGGGTGGAGCAGCGCTTAAGCGCTGCGTTTAGGCAATCCTTATTAAACGGGCTTCAGCCCCCGAGGTATCCGAAATGTTCTCTGCGGTCGTTAAGGAATAATGCCCACTCCCAAGAAAATCCGTGTCATCGGCGTCCCGCTCGATCTCGGCCAATCCCGCCGCGGTGTGGACATGGGCCCATCCGCCGTCCGCGTGGCTGGCCTCGAAGCTCGACTCGAAGAACTGGGCCACGTCGTCGAAGATGCCGGCAACATCACCGTCGCCCTTCCGGAACAGAAAACAGAAGGCAATCCACACGCCAAGTATCTAAAAGAAATCGCCGCCACCTGCACCAAGCATGCGGAACTGGTCCTGAAAACGTTGGAGGCGGGAAAAGTCCCGCTCGCCCTCGGAGGCGATCACTCGGTAGCTGCCGGAACCGTCGCCGGAGTCTCCGAGTTTTATCGCCGCAAGAACGAAAAGATCGGCCTGATCTGGATTGACGCTCACACCGACATCAACACCCCCGAAACTTCACCGAGCGGCAACGTGCACGGCATGCCGCTGGCCGCCACCATGGGCCTAGGCCCGGCTGAGCTGTCGAATATTTTCGGTTTCTCTCCGAAAGTAAGTCCGCAGAACTGCGTCTTGGTGGGCGTGCGCGACATCGACGACATTGAAAAGGCAAACGTCCGCCGCGCCGGTATCCAGGTCTTGACCATGCGCGACATTGACGAACGCGGCATGCGCACCGTCATGGAAGAAGCGCTGCGCATCGCCGGACGCGGCATCACCGCCGGCTATCACGTTTCGCTCGACATGGATTGGATCGATCCCGAAGACGCTCCCGGCGTCGGCACTCCCGTCCGCGGCGGCGCAACTTATCGCGAGGCCCACCTGGCCATGGAAATCATCGCCGACAGCGGACGCATGCTGAGCTTCGAAATCGTCGAGGTAAATCCCGTCATCGACGAACACAACCGTACCGCCGAACTGGCCGTCGAACTGGCCCTTTCAGCTTTCGGCAAAAAAATCCTCTAGTAAAATGAATTGTCATCCTGAGCTGCGTCGAATGACCCTTCTGCCATTTCGGCGCTTGCTCATTTGCGAACCTGCGCCCTTTCTGTTCCACTATATCTTCAGGAATTGTCATGAAAAGCCCGTGGCGATTGGCCATCCTGGGGATGGCGTTTTCCTCCATCGTAATGTTCGCCCCGCCGCAAAGTCTCACCTTGCACGGTGACCAAAAAGCGATTGCCGACGATCCCGCCTGGTCCGATTTCCAGCAGAGCATGGAGAAAATGCATGTTGCGATGGCGTCCGTAAAGCCCTCGCACGATGCTGACTTCGATTTTGTGCGGCTGATGATTCCGCACCATCAGGCGGCAATCGATATGGCCAAAACCCAGTTGTTGTACGGCAAAGATCCGCAACTGCGCCGGCTGGCCCAGGAAATTATCACCGACCAACAGTCGGAAGTTGAGCTGATGCAGCTTTGGCTGAAGCAGCATGCGCCCAATCCTCAAAAATGAAACAAAACCTGCTTTGTTCAAGTTAAGGAGTCGTTGCATGAAAATAGCGTGCCTGCTGATCTGCCTTTCTTTCGTCTCTTGCGCAGTTGCCCAACAAGCGCCCTGGGGACGCAGCGATATTCCCGTCTCCTCTCATGATCGGGTTTACGCCGCCGACCAGACTTCCAACACGGTTTCTGTCATTGATCCCTCCAGCAATCAACTGCTCGGCGTGATCCGGCTCGGCGATCCCGTCCCCGGCGCTTTGAGCCCGCTCTACCGGGGTTCTTTGCTGGTGCACGGTCTGGGCTATTCGCCCGACTCGAAAACGCTGGCGGTTGTCTCGGTCGGCTCGAACTCCGTCACGCTGATCGAAACGGCCACGAACAAGGTGAAGGGAATCGTTTACCTCGGCCGCGCGCCGCACGAAGCATTTTTCACTCCCGATGGCAGCGAACTATGGGTAACGGTGCGCGGTGAAAACTATGTCTCGGTCATCGATCCGGTGCAGATGAAGGAAACTCGCCGCATCGAGCTGGCCAACGGCCCAGGCATGACGGTATTCGGTCCCGACGGGCGCTTTGGATTCGTCTGTTCCAGCTTCACCGCCGAGCTGGCGGTGATCGAGGTGGCGTCGCATCAAGTCGTGAGGCGCTTGCCGCAGGCAAGTCCGTTCTGCCCCAATATCGCCGTGAGTCCGGAAAACGACGAAGTGTGGATCACCTTAAAAGACGTAGGCAAAGTGCAGGTCTTCAGCGCCACGCCGCCATTCGACCAAAAGGCGCTGATCGAAACCGGCCCCATCACCAACCACGTGAACTTTGTAAATAATCGCAATGGCAAGTTTGCTTATGTGACCATTGGCGGAGCCAACCAGGTAAAGGTCTTCCGCCGTGGCCCCACGCCGGAACTGGTCGCTACCATCCCAGTAGGAAATCTTCCTCACGGCATCTGGCAGTCCGGCGATGGTTCCAGAATCTATGTGGCTCTGGAAAACGGCGAGCAGGCAGTCGCGATCGATACGCTGACGAATAAAGTGATCGCCAACATCCCCATTGGACAGACCACGCAAGCCTTGGTCTATGTGCCCAACGCAGTTCCCAATGGCCCAGGCACCGAAAACCTCACCCCGCTCGGCGAAGCCGGCAACACCGCTCGCCTGCACCTGGAAGCCGAAGGGACCGCGTTTCCAGATGCACAAGCATCGGTAGCCGTGAACTCGCTGGGACTACTGGATCTGGTGCAGATCGCCGCTAGGGGCCTCGCGCCAAAAACGCAATATCAGGTATATCTCGCGGAATCCGGCCATCCGCCTTTCGGAAAGCTCGAACCACTGGCAGTTCTGAAAACAAATCCCGACGGGGCAGGCATCGTTCAAACCATCGGCCCCCTAAAGACTCTGGTACCCGACTCACCCGCTTCCCTCAAATTGTCCCAAAGATTCCTGATCGTCACTGATATCAAAGACGCATCCCAGGTAGTGTTGCGCCAGTCCAGCTCTACCGAATAACTGTGTGCCCTTGTCATCCTGAGCAAAGCCGATGCTTCGCTTCGCCGAAGTGTCGGCGACGTCGAAGGATCCCTGCATTTATCCGTGCTCTAGTCCGGAAAGGGTTTGTCCGGGAGGGGCCCGACCTCCAGTCGGGCCACCAAGCCGTTGAAACTGAAAACGCGCTTCAGCGCCCGGAGCCGATGGGGGCTCTTCATGGTCCATTAAGCGCTACTAAATGCTAATGGAACCAGCATATTACAATATATAAGTAACAAATAAATTGCATTTATAGCGTTTACGTCTTAATATATTGATTATGTCTTGCGCGGTACAGGAGGCGCGACATGTCCTTGGCACACAGCGGCGAAGCACCCGTAGTTGATATTTCTCAAAAAGAGCAGAAAGAGATTATCGACATTTACACCAAACTTCGCGAGGCGGAAGCGAAGCTTATCGGTCCCGACGGTAAGACCGAGATTTTGCCCAATAACCTTTATTCGTTTTTGCTTCGATTACTCGCTGATCTGCGGGCTGGTCATTCTGTCACCATCTTGCAGAACAGGCACGAACTCACAACCGTTGAATCCAGCAAGATTCTCGGAATGTCCAGGCAGTTCCTGGTTCAACTGTTGGAGAAAGGAGAGATCCCCTTTCACATGGTAGGCACTCATCGCCGCATGTATGTGCGGGATGTAATTGCCTACAAATCAAAGCGTGACACTTTCCGGCGGACAACTCTAAACGATTTGGCCAGGCGCGAGTTTGCCAAAGGGGACTACGACAAGATCCCAGATGATTTTCACACAGGAGAATGAATATTCCGCTGTGCTCGATGCTTGTGTTCTTGTTCCCATGGCACTCTGCGATTTTCTGTTGCGGCTGGCCGAGGAACCAGCCATGTATCGTCCCTTGTGGAGCGCGCAAATATTAGCGGAGATGGCGAAAGCGCTTAAAACTAAACTGAACCGGTCTGCTGAAGAGATAGCCTGGAGGCGAAACCAGATGAAGCAGGCTTTCGAGGAAGCCATGGTCACCGTGCCGCCCGAACTTCTAAGCGCGGTGGAATGTATTCCCGACAAAGACGACCGCCACGTTCTGGCAGCCGCGATTATAGCGCACGCCAACACCATCGTGACCCAAAACACCAGGCATTTTCCCAAAGATTGTCTTGAAAAATTTGGCGTACTCTGCCAGACCGCAGACGATTTCCTGATCCATCAATATCATCTAAATCCGCAGCTAGTATTGGACAAATTGGACGATCAAGGCATCGGCATTTCCCAGACCAGGGCATTTGTGATCGCGAGCCTAAGCAAATCCGCGCCCAAGTTTTGCGAATTGGTCATGGCCCACGCGCTGTGACCCACCCGGGAAGTCGGTTTCCGGCAGAGCTCTTTTTACCCTTGTCATCCTGAGCAAAGCCGATGCTTCGTTTCACGAAGCGTCGGCGGCGTCGAAGGATCCCTGCATTTGTTAGCGCTCTTGTCCGGGAAGGGCCCGACTTCCAGTCGGGCCGCCAAGCCGTCGAAACCGAAAACGCGCTTCAGCGCGTGCGGTACCAGGATAGCCTGCAATATCTTCTGTGGTTACTCGAACCACCGTCTGCAAAGAGGACTGGTGTATGCTGTCTCAAACATCAACTGTCTGATGCTATTGCGCTCATGAAAACGAACGGAAACTCGGCCTTTGTAAAGCCATCTTTCGACAATATACCAGTTGAGAACCTGCTCTTCGACTTTGAGAATCCTCGCCTCACTATGGGTGAAGATATCAAGACCGATAAGGAGATGGTTCGAGTTTTATGGCACGACATGGCTGTTGACGAAATCGTGGACTCAATTGCCGCAAATGGTTTCTTCAGAGAAGAGCCGCTCATTGCAATTCCGAATGACCCTAAGAAGATCGACCCCAAAAATGACAGATTCATAGTAGTTGAAGGCAATCGTCGCCTTGCGGCCGTGCGCCTCCTTCTTAACGAAGACTTGCAGCGGGAAGTTGGCGCGAAGGAGATTCCGCCTGTAGATCGGAAACTGCGGCAAGACCTACAGAGGCTTCCGGTTGGGGTGTATGGGAAACGAGAGCAAGTCTGGGCCTATCTCGGGTTCCGGCATATAAATGGTCCAAAGCCTTGGGACGCGCTGGGAAAAGCTCAGTTTGTCGCTCGCGTTTACGAGGAACAGGGAGTAGATCTCGATCAAATTGCCAAACAAATCGGCGACAGGAACGTAACGGTGAAACGACTATACCGTGGATTTACGCTGTTGAGGCAGGCCGAGACACAAGCCAAGTTTGACCGTGACGACGCGAATGCATATCGATTTTTCTTTTCGCATTTGTACACCGCTGCTGACCAAGACGAGTTCCAGAAGTTTCTCGGCATTAATGCCGAAAATTCATTGAGAAAAGATCCCGTTCCGAAGAAAAAACTCAGAGAACTCAGCGAGCTCATGTTGTGGATATACGGCAGCAGGGCGAAAAATAAAGAACCTTTGGTGCAGAGTCAAAATCCAGATCTAAATACACTTCGCGAGGTTCTTAGAGCCCCGGAGGGAATTTCAGCGTTAAGGGCCGGGTACAGCTTAGATCGTGCACATGAAATTTCCATTGGAGATCCACAGCGATTCCGTGAAGCGATGACTCGGGCACGCGAAGATTTGGTTCAAGCTAACGGTACAGTAATCAACGGCTACAACGGAGAATCGGAATTACTGTCTGTCTCAGAGGAGATCGTCCGACTTGCAGGCAGGGTTAATGATGAAGTACACAAAGTTCACTCCGGGAAAAAGACAAAAACTCGTGGGTGAGAAATGCAGCTACTAAAATTTCCCGAGAATACGAATAACCCACTCGGATGCGCTGATTGGATGGAGTTGGCAGCTTTAGTTTCTCCCGAACGACGATGCAGCATAGCCACGGTTGAGCGCAATCTGAAACGCCTTTCCGCGTATGATGCCAAGACAACGATTCAACAGAACGCCAACGTTGAGTCGGCGTGCGGAGAGATTCTTGGCGAAGTAAGACGCCGAGCCCTTGCAGCCGCCAGTGCCTATCCCTTCGTCGTCGATAGCGCCGGAATCATTGTTGCCGGGGATGCTGATAACTATGCGTCATACATATTTTGCCTATGCCTGTCGTGGTTTGGATGGAAGCAGCGCCGGGGCAATAAAACCTTCCCTCGCAGGATGTTTGAAGACCTCTCGAAATACGCTGCTCAAGCCTTTGTTGGAGGAAAGGCATTACGTTTCGGAGCTCCGCGAACTGAACTTCCGCAACGCTTCGCGGAAGCCCTAACCCACCTCGCGGTCGCAATAGGAGAAGGACAAGCGCGTACCGTGGAAGGACAAGTCCATGCGCAAGATGACACCCTCGACTTAGTTGCCTGGAGGGACTTCCCTGATGGCGCAGAGGGCAAGTTAATCCTCGTTGGCCAATGTGCATCAGGCGCGAATTGGGAAGCAAAGAAGCGAGAACTAGACGAGGTCGCATTTTTCCATGAGTGGTTCTCCGACCAGCCGCCATCGATTCGCGGTGGAATGAGGGTGGGCCTGTTCGTTCCGCATCGGATTCCTAAGAAGAAATGGATTCCCTCAACGAGGCGCGCTGGCATCATCTTCGATCGGTGCAGGATTGCATATTGGAGCCACAATAATCCTGAGTTCAAGGACAGAGAAGGCTATT
The DNA here is from genome assembly GCA_963762965.1 of Terriglobales bacterium. GTDB lineage: Bacteria > Acidobacteriota > Terriglobia > Terriglobales > Acidobacteriaceae > DATBAX01. The sequence continues at coordinate 857,979 of CAVXME010000001.1, read as the reverse complement.
GCGACTGGTCCAGCAAGACACTAGCTGGCGTGCGACAAAAGATAAACTAGACAAGAGAAACAAAAATGCGCAATCGCCTCCACTCATTATGCCCTTATTTCGCGATGTTCCCAGAGGAGTTCGCTGACGAACAGATCCGGAAATACTCCTCCAAGGGAGACGTTGTTTGCGACGTCTTCTCCGGACGAGGCACGACCATGTTACAAGGATTACTACTAAAACGTAGAGCCCTAGCCATCGATATTAACCCGGTCGCGTATTGCATCTCAGCTGCTAAGGCTGCGGTACCACGGCTCGCCGACATCAGGCGTGAGATTACAATTCTTGAACGGCACTACCTGGATACGGATAAGAGCTCTTTGGAAGATGAGTGCTCGTCTTTGCCACAATTTTTCCGAAGAGCTTTCTACCACACCACCCTTAGAGAGCTTTTGTTCTTGAGGTCGGTGTTGAAGTGGGAAGATACAACAATGCACGGATTCATTGCTGCGCTGGTGTTAGGCTCCTTACACGGCGAGATGGACAAGTCGTGCTCATATTTCAGCAATCAAATGCCAAGGACGATCAGCACAAAACCAGACTATTCCATAACATATTGGAATCGGCAGTGCTTATGGCCTAAGAAGAGGAACGTTTTTCAACTACTTCGAGATCGCGCAGAATTTCGTGTACGTAAAGAAGACACTCCAGAGTTGACAGGCGAAGTCGCCCTGGGCGATGCCAGAGATGCGGCGAAGTTGTTCCCTGAGTCACTGGGCAAAGTAAAGTTGATTGTGACTTCCCCTCCGTATCTTAATGTTACTAGTTATGAGGAGGATCAGTGGCTGAGGCTTTGGTTCCTCGGGAACGAACCGAATCCGACATACCGAAAAATCTCAAAGGACGACCGTTATCTGAGTGCCGCGAAATACTGGAAGTTCTTGAAAGAAGCTTGGGAAGGAGCGGCACCTTTACTGTCTGCGGGAGCAACATTGGTTTGTCGAATTGGTGCAAAAGATCTGAAGAGAGATGAAATAGTCGACGGGTTAACAGAATCTCTCAAGAACGTTTTCCCAAAGCTTCGTCGCAAGAAACCGCCTGCAGTCTCGAGAATCCGCAACCGCCAGACAGAATATTTCAGGCCCGGCAGCAAGGGATGTCTTTACGAGATGGATTTCGCCTTTTCGCTGACCTAGTAACCCGTCTACCTTTCCGGGGCTGAACGGGTATCCGGCTGGGGCCATCTCCGAATCTTCCCATTCCGGTACTCCCGTTTCTTTTCATTCGGATACGTGCTTTGTACGTACACTTCCGCCGGTACAAAATGTTCCACGTGGAACACTTCTCCGTTTTGCAGGCCTGTCCGGCCAGCGAACCCAGTCGGTCATCCCTGACAATTGACGGCGGCGCTGCCGACCGTCCACACTAGCCATGGTCACTCTAACCTTGGTCACCCTAATCATGATGAAGAAGCTACGTGTAGGCATCCTGTTTGGCGGACGCAGTGGAGAGCATGAAGTCTCCCTGCTCTCCGCCGCGTCGGTTTTCAACGCCATCGATAAGAGCAAGTATGAGGTGGTGCCCATCGGCATCACCAAAGAAGGCCGCTGGGTCACGGCCGGCGACGCCGAACAGTTGTTGAAGGGAGATGCCACAGGCCAATCGCACCTGCGCGCCGGAGATCCTGAGGCCACTTCAAGCGCGGCCGTGCTGGCCCATGGCGAGGCTGTCATCGTCCCGCCCGAGCCGCAGCGCCAAGGCAACGCGCTGGCGCCCTTTCAGACAGATGCATTGGCCCGTCGCGCCAGTGACCGCGCCATCAACGTGGACGTGATCTTCCCCGTGCTCCACGGCACCTTCGGCGAGGACGGAACCATCCAGGGCCTGCTCGAACTGGCGGACATTCCCTACGTGGGCGCAGGCGTGCTCGGCTCGGCCGCCGGCATGGACAAGGACGTGATGAAGTCTCTTTTCCGCGCCGCCGGGTTGCCGATTGTGAAGCATGTCACGGTCCTGCGCAGCGAGTGGGAAGCCAATCCAAAAAAATTCCAGAAACTTATTGAGAGCAAGCTGAAATATCCAATGTTTGTGAAGCCCGCGAATCTGGGATCGTCAGTGGGCATTTCAAAAGCCCGTGAGCGCAAGGAACTTGATCCAGCGATGGTAGAGGCTGCCAAGTTCGACCGCAAGATCGTGATCGAGCAGGGCGTGGGCGGCAAGAAACAAAAAGCCCGCGAGATCGAATGCTCCGTCCTCGGCAACGACAATCCCAAGGCATCGCTCCCCGGCGAGATCGTCCCCGGCAAAGAGTTCTACGACTACACCGCCAAGTATCTCGACGAAGGTTCGCAGCTTTTTCTCCCCGCCAAGATCACCAAAGCAGAGACGAAAAAAATTCAGCAACTGGCCATCGCCGCTTTCAAGGCAGTCGATTGCTCGGGCCTGGCGCGCGTGGACTTTCTGATGGACCCAAAGACCCGCAAGATTTATTTGAACGAAATCAATACCATGCCCGGGTTCACTTCGATCAGCATGTATCCCAAGATGTGGGCGGCATCGGGGTTGGAGTATCCGAAATTGATTGAGAGATTAATCGAGTTGGGACTAGAGCGGCACGCGGAGAAGAAGAAAAACCAGTACAGCCGGTAGAGTTCGATGATAGTGTCCCCGCCCTCTCGCAAAAGGCGTGAGCAAGGACGGGGCACCGGGTTTACCTCTCAAAAGTTTCTTGACGTCCCCTTGGCCTTCCTAGTACCATTTATCAAGTTTGCTCTACGGAGCAGACCTTGGATTTCATGAAGAGTGGCTGAGGGACGAGCCCTAAGAAGCCACGACAACCGGATCGGGATCATCTATCCCGGTCGCCCGGTGTCAACTCTCGCCCTGGTATAGGGGGAACATGAGATTCGGGGTGCGGATTTTTCTGGCATCTCGTTCCTCTTTTCCTCATTTTCCCAGGGAAAGAGGATTTCGTTTTTTGGAACACTTTTCGGCAGGCTCGTCCCCGGCGATTCTCTTCGTGATAAATGGAAGAGAGTAGCTGATGACATATGAACTGCGCTGTAGGGAATGCCACAAGAGTTGGGGCAACCAGCCCAAGTCGATCTGCGAGGATTGTTTCTCGCCGCTCGAAGTCTTCTACGACTACGATTCTGTGCGCGGCAAGTTTACCCGCGAACGCATCGCGCAGGGCCCGCCCAGCATGTGGCGCTACTCGGATTTACTCCCACTTCCACAAGGATATGAACCCACCGTACCCGCCGGGTTCACCCCACTGCTTGAGGCGCCTCGTCTGGCTCTACGGCTAGGAGCGAAGAATCTGTACCTCAAGAACGACGCGGTCTGCTTGCCCTCCCTAAGCTTTAAAGACCGCGTCGTTGCAGTGGCGTTAGCAAATGCACGCAGTTTTGGATTCGATACGGTTGCCTGCTCGTCCACTGGCAATCTGGCGAATTCCGTGGCGGCGCAAGCGGCGCGCAATGGATTCAAGTCGTGGATATTTATTCCTGCCGATCTCGAGCCGGCGAAAATTATCGGCACCCAGGTTTTTGGAGCCAAGCTGGTGCGGATTTCGGGAAGCTATGACCAAGTCAATCGCCTGTGCTCGCAGATCGCCGATGAACGGCATTGGGGATTCGTGAATGTGAATCTGCGTCCTTATTACGCGGAGGGATCGAAGACGGTTGGGTTTGAGATTGCCGAACAACTTGGATGGAAGCTGCCGGACAATATTGTGTGCCCAATGGCGGGCGGATCGCTGATTGGCAAGATCAAGAAAGCGTTCGACGAACTGATTGAGCTGGGATTGGTCGAAGCTAAAGCAGTAAAGTTCTTTGGCGCGCAAGCGACCGGATGCTCGCCGATTTCGACCGCAGTGAAAGCCGGGAACTCGGAGATCGAGCCGCAAAAACCGGCGACCATCGCGCGATCGCTGGCCATTGGTAATCCCGCCGATGGTCATTACGCGATCAAGGTCATCACCAAGACTGGCGGCTGGTCGGAGGATGTTTCCGATCCGCAGGTGGTGGAAGGTATACAACTCTTGGCGGAAACCGAAGGCGTGTTCACCGAGACAGCGGGCGGAGTGACTGTAGGTTGCACGCGCAAACTGTTGGAGTCGGGCCGCATTCGTGAAGATGAAACCACCGTGCTCTGCATTACCGGCAATGGTTTGAAGACCACCGATGTTCTGGCAGGGAAGTATCAGGAGGAAGACGCGATCTCGCCCAAGCTCGCCGAGTTTAATAAATATCTGGAACGCGCGCTGGATGTTCCACAAACCGAGGTCGCCGAGGCGGTGGGAGCATGACCATCACCGTACAGATTCCGACAGCGTTGCGACGCCATACCTCCGGGACCGCCAAGCTGGATTGTGGCGCGGCGAATTTGGATGAATTGTTTTCCGTGCTGGATCAGAAATTTCCGGATCTGAAGCCGCATCTGCGGGATGAGGCGGGGCAGATCCGGCGGTTCTTGAACGTGTATGTGAATGAGGAAGACATCCGGTTTTTGGGCGGCCCGGCGTATGCGTTTCAGGATGGCGATGAAGTTTTGCTGGTGCCGTCTATAGCCGGGGGATGAAGGACAATAGCGGCGAGTCTTGGCTCAGATAGTTACAAGAATCCGAAATCTAAAGGGTGCCCCGTTCAAGCTCTGCTTGAACGGGGTTTTTTCGTTCGTCCTGAAACACGAGATCGGCTGACGGCGATTTGTCCTCTTTCTATCGGTCCAGTGATTTCAACGCACCCTGCTGATAACTCGCTGACCGCGAAAGTCCTCCGCAGTCAAGAAACCCGCTCAAGCAGAGCTTGAACGGGGCACCCTCGGGAGTCGAAACGACCTAACAAGGAGCCTTCTCGGTATGACAAGTTCCAGAAAATATAGCTTGCCGAGAAGCTTTCTTTCTTATATTATCTAACTAACTAGTTAATTAATATATGCAAGCTGTACCTTCCAAATCGCGCATGGGTTCCCGGGGACGCCCCACGGAAAGTCGCGCCGCCATCCTGAATGCGGCAGTGCGCGAGTTCGCGCAGGAAGGTCTTTCCGGAGCGCGGACGGACGCCATCGCCAAAGCGGCTCGGGTGAACAAGGCGCTGCTCTACTACTACTTTGAAGATAAAGAGGCGCTCTACGGCGCGGTGCTCGATGAGGTGTTCGGCGGGCTGACCGAAAGCGTGATGCCGGTGTTCGCGCGCGACCTGACACCATCGCAGAAAATTCTCGCCTACGCGGGCGCGCATTTTGACTATATTGCCGCGAATCCGTCCTATCCGCGGGTGGTGCAGGGAGAGATGATGCGCGCGGGCCGGGGCAGCGCCACGCAATTCGTGCGGATTGTGAAGCAATATTTTGTTCCGCTGTTCAATCAGATGGGAAATGTATTGCGGCAGGGGATTGCTTCCGGAGAGTTTCGCGAAGTGGATCCACGGCAGTTTGTTCCGTCCATGATTTCGATCATTGTTTTTTACTTTAATAGCGCGCCGGTCATGAAGTTGATGACGGGAGAAGATCCCATGTCTCCCGAGCGCGTTGCCGAGCGCCGCGCTGCGGTGCTGGATTTTATTTCCGCCGCTTTGTTTCAGCGGCCGAGTTTGAGAGTGTCGAGTTCGACGATACAAGGAGTACGAAAGTGAACCCACGCAATCGAGTGTTTGTTCTGTTGGGTATCATCTGCGCCATTGCGGTGGCGTACTACATTATTTCTACGCCGAGCAAGAAAGACTTGGTACTGATCGGGACCGTGGATTCGAATCAGGTGATTGTGAGTCCGCAGGTGCAGGGCCGGATCATTAAGCTCCTGGTGGAGGAGGGGACGCAAGTCAAGCAGGGAGATTTAATCGCGGTGCTCGATCCGCAGGAACTGGAAGCTGAGGAGCGTGCCGCCGCCGCCAACATCACGAGCTTGCGTCACAAAGTGTCCGAGATGCAGTCCACCGAGCAAGCCACTTCTGGTTCTACTTCGGGTGGCGTGGCCAATGCGCGGGCGAAATTGGAGTCCAGCCGATCACAGTTGGCGCAAGCCGAGGCCACGCTGGTGCGCACGGAGAGTGACAGCCGGCGCATGATCGAACTGGCGAACCAGGGAGTGGCGTCCGATCAGGACCGGGTGCAGGCGGAGAGCAACCTGACGGCGCAACAGGCAACCGTACAGTCTTTCAAAGACCAGGTCCGCGCCGCTGAGGCCGATTTGAATATGGCCATTGCCAATACTAACCAGGCTCCTGCGGCAAAAAGCACGGTGGAGGCCACGCAGGCCGATCTGGCCAACGCGGAAGAGCAGCGCAAGCAAGCCGAAGTCCGTTTGGGTTATACGAAGATTTATGCGCCGGTGACGGGCACGGTCTCGGTGCGAGCTGCGCGTGAAGGCGAAGTTCTGACGGCGGGGCAGCCGATTGTCACCATTGTGGACTTTAGCGACACCTGGGTGCGCGCCGCGATTCCTGAAACTGAGTCCGATCACATTGGGCTGGGGGACACGCTGCGCGTCCGGCTTCCCGGCGGGACGAAGACCTCCGGCAAAGTTTTCTTTAAATCCGCAGAAGCCGATTTTGCGACGCAGCGTGACGTCAGCCGCACCAAGCGGGACATCAAAACAATTGTGCTGAAAGTTAGGCTCGATAATCCCAAGGGCGCTTATGTTCCGGGCATGACGGCGGAAGTGCTGATTTCACCGGACGAGTTGAAAGCCACGACCACCAGTCAGAATTCGTCGACGGTGCAGCAGTGATGGCAGATCTGCAAACCAAGAGCGGGCTGACGAATGACAAGACCACACCTGGAGGGGAACTGGATGCCATTGAAGTGAACCATATCGTCAAAAAGTATGGTGAGTTCACGGCGGTCGACGACGTTTCATTCAGCGTGAAGGAGGAAGAGATTTTCGGACTGCTGGGGCCGAATGGCGCGGGCAAGTCCACGCTGATCCGCATGATGACCACGCTCATTCCCATCACTTCCGGTTATGCGCGAATTGCGGGGCATGATGTCAGCAGAGATCCCGATGCCGCGCGGCGCGCAATTGGCGTGATTCCTCAAGCATTGACGAGCGATCTCGACTTGACCGTGCAGGAAAACATGAGCATTTACGCCAAGCTCTATGACGTTCCCGCGAAAAAGCGCAAAGACACGATCGATGAGCTGCTGGAGCTGGTGGACTTAACCAAATGGCGTGACGCGCAAACCAAAACGCTTTCGGGTGGAATGCGGAGACGACTGGAGATTGCTCGCGGGCTTGTGCATAGTCCGCGAATCTTTTTTCTGGATGAACCGACGACTGGGCTGGATCCAGTTTCACGCGTGGCGGTTTGGGAAATGTTGACCAATATAAAGAGCCATCGGCAGTTGACCATCCTGATCACGACTCACTACATGGACGAAGCCGATCGCCTATGCGATCGTATTGCGATTGTGGATCACGGCAAACTCGTGGCCTTGGATACGCCGCCGGCGCTGAAAGCCAGCGTGCCGGGATCGAATGTCATCGAGGCGCAATTTGAACATGCACCTGCGGATTGGGAAGAGCGCCTGCACAGGCTGAGTAGCGTGACTTCCGTACAACATCAGGGATCGGGTATGTACCGGGTGTTGACCGGAGATGGCTCGAAAACCACCACAGAGTTGGTGGAAGCGGCGGTGCAGGCGGGCGCGACGGTGAAGTCTCTTTCCGTACAGAACACCACACTGGATGATGTGTTCGTCCACTACACCGGGCGGCAGTTGCGCGATGAATTGGTCAAAGCGCACGGGTTCGTGATGCCGCCCAGACCTGGAGTGCAGCCATGAACCGGATGATGGCCATTATCGAACGCGAGATGCGCAAGTTCTTTCGGTCTCCGGCATTGTTGATGGTGTCGTTGATTTTCCCGCTGGTGCAACTTATCGTGCTGGGCAATGCGTTTGGCGGGAAGATCCGCGATATGAAGCTGGGCCTAGTGGATGAAGATGGCGGCACGCAGGCGCTGAAGATTCGCGAGGCTTTCGATTCCGTACACGTCAACTTACGGACTTTCGGAGCAGTGTACTATCACGACGAAAAAACAGCGATGGACGATGTGCGCAACGGCAAGATCCAGGGTGCGGTGATTATTCCGCCACAGTATTCACGGCGCGTGTATGAGAAAGACCAGCCGCAGATTGCCCTGCTGGTGGACAATAGCGACAACTTCATCAGCGCTACTCTCGAAGACGAGCTCTCGCAGATCACGAGTTCGCTGAACGATCCCACGGTCGAGCCTCGCATGTTGCAGCAGAGTGTTCTACAGATTGTCGAGTTGTATCCGTATATCGAATACATGAAATTTCTGCTGCCGGGGTCGATCACGCTGGCGATCTTTATGTCGGTGATGATTGGCGGGGGCATGCTTTACATCGACGATAAAGCCCGAGGAGTGCATGAGGGCTATCTCGTGACTCCCATAACTAAGACCGAGCTGGTGCTGGGGTTGAATGCGTCAAGCGCGGTAAAAGCGGTGATGGTTGGGTTTGTGATTACCGTGATCGGATCGCTGCTGGCCGGCGTGGGTACATTGTTTAATTTTTCCACGGCGGTGGGATTGCTACTCATGATCATCCTGACATCGGTGGCGCTGAACGCCATGATGTTTCTGCTGGTGGTGCGGGTGGAAGATCCGCTGGTGCCGCGGGCGATTTTTGGCATCCTGAATACGCTGCTGTTTTTCCCCAGCGGCGCGGTCTATCCGATCCAGGCTTTTCCGTTCTGGCTGCGGGGCATCGCCAAGGTAGATCCGTTTACATTTGCGGTACATGGATTCAAGTCGTTGTTGCTGAAGGAAACAGGGTTTGTAGCGATCTGGCCGGACATGATGTATTTGTCGCTGTTCGCGATCATTGCGCTGGCGATTGCGACGCCACTGTTCAAGCGGACTTTGTAAAGACATTTACCGCTAAGGTCGCAGAGAACGCTGAGAGGCGCAAAAATGCTTGAATAATTAGGGTATGGTTTTTCTCGGCGATCTCTGCGTGCTCGGCGGTAAATTCATTTTCCTGGAACTTTCTGTTCTCTCCCGGGTTCCGTTATGCTTATGGAAGCCATGACCTTGCTTGATGCCAAGCAGTACGATTTCGCCCGCGACCAGCGACGCCGCAAACGGATTTTTACCGCGATCATTTTAGTAATCGTGATCGCTTGGGCGGTGTTTCACTATCGCGATTATCCTGAACGGCGCGCGGTGGACAAGTTCTTTGCGGCGCTGCAAAAGCAGGACTACGCGGCCGCTTACGGAATCTGGTTCCACGATCCGGATTGGAAGGAGCATCCCGAGAAATATCCGGCTTATCCATACAATGATTTCCACACCGACTGGGGCCCTGGCGGTCAGTGGGGCATTGTTAAGGACTATTCCGTGGATTGTTCGTTGAGCCCAGGCAGTGGCGTGATTGTGCAAGTCACGGTGAACGGGCGAGGGGAACATCCCAATGTCTGGGTACAGAAAGCCGACATGACTCTTTCTTTTTCGCCCAATGAGATCCAGTGTGGCAACTGGTGGGCGTGGCTGACGGAGTAGCGATATCAAAGTAGGGGCGGGTGCCCCCCTGCCCCGGCGCAGACGGGGCGTCCGCGCCCACGCGATTTGTTCACGCGCTGACGGTAGCGAAATGTTCCAGCGTTTTCTGCAGTGATGCCTCATCACTTACATTGAGGCAAGTTTTTGAGCGGTCGATCTGACGCATCAGTCCCCACAGAACTTTTCCCGGGCCCACCTCCACGAAAGGTCTGCACGCCTCGATCGATCAGCAGGCGCATGGATTGCTCCCACTTCACCGATCCCGTCACTTGCCGGATGAGGGCATCACGGCTGCGTTCGGCATCTTCGATGGAAGTCGCGTCCACGTTGCAAACGACGGGGATGCTGGGGTTCTGGAATTGGAGCGCATGCAGATCGGTGGCGAGACGGTCTTGCGCCGGCTTCATCAATGAACAATGGAAGGGTGCGCTTACCGGAAGCAACACGGCTCTTTTGGCGCCGCGTTCTTCTGCGAGTTTAATGGCGCGATTGATGGCGGTCGCATGTCCTGAAATTACGATCTGTCCCGGGGAGTTGATGTTGGCTGGTTCGCAGACCTCGCCTTGGGCGGCGTCGGTGCACAACGCGGTGAGTTTATCGAAGTCCATGCCGAGAATGGCGGCCATCGCACCTACGCCGACTGGTACAGCTTCCTGCATATATTTGCCACGATTGCGAACAGTGCGGACGGCGTCGGCAAAGCTGAATGTACCCGCCGCGACATGGGCAGAGTATTCGCCAAGACTGTGTCCGGCGACGAAGTTGGGCTTAAGGCCCTTCTCGGTCAGTACTCGATAGGCTGCTACCGATGCGGTCAGGATCGCAGGCTGCGTGATCTCGGTCAGGCGGAGTTGATCTTCCGGGCCGTCGAAGCAAAGCTGCGAGAGTTTGTAGCCAAGCGCAGCGTCAGCTTCTTCGAATGTTTGCCGGGCGAGGGGATATTTTTCTGCCAGCTCTTTGCCCATGCCGATGGCTTGCGAGCCTTGGCCGGGGAAGAGGAATGCCATGTTCGATGTTGTCATATCGTGGTTGTAGCTACCGCTACAGGCCTGATCTTCGCCAACTCTCTCTCGATCTCAAGATTGATACTGCGCTCGGCGAATTCCGCGGACACACGCAGAGCATTCTTGATGGCATTCGCATTCGACGATCCGTGGGTGATAAAGCAGACACCCTTGATTCCAAGCAACGGTGCGCCGCCGTACTCGGTGTGGTCGAGACGCTTTTTGAAATCGGCAAACGCGCTGCGCGAGAGAAGCGCGCCGACCTGCCGGGTGATGGTCGCCCGCAAGGACTCTTTTAATGTGTTGCGCACCAGGTGGGCGACGCCTTCCGAAATCTTCAACGCGACATTGCCCACGAACCCGTCGGCGACGATTACGTCGACCTTGCCGTTGTAGAGATCGCGCCCTTCCACGTTGCCAACGAAATTTATCGGAAGCTGTTTCAGAAGTTGAAAGGCTTCGCGGGTGAGTTCGTTTCCTTTGGTTTCTTCTTCGCCGATGGAGAGCAATCCCACCCGAGGACGCCGCGTGCCGAACATGCTGCGATAGTAGATTTCGCCCATCACGGCGAACTGTTCGAGATTGTGCGGTTTGCAATCCACGTTTGCGCCTACGTCGAGCAGTTCCGCGGCGGTGCCGATGGCAGTCGGGAAGACAGCTGCCAGCGCCGGACGATCGACGCCGGGAATCGCTCCCAGCACCATTTTCGCGGTGGCCATGGCAGCGCCGGTGTTGCCGGCGGTGACGAATCCGAGGGCGCGGCCTTCACGTACCAGGCGAAGTCCCACGCGCATGGTGGAGTCGCGCTTGGCCCGGACCGCCTGCACCGCTTTGTCATCCATGGTGATGACTTCGCTCGCGTGCACAATTTGAATGGGAAGATCGGCCGCCGCGGAATAGCGCGCTAACTCGGCGCGCAGCATTTCTTCCGGGCCGACCAAAATAACGTGGACCCCGTGGTGCCGGGCCGCCTGGATGGCACCTTCAATCTCAGGCTTCGGCGCACGGTCAGAACCCATCGCGTCCAACGCTATGACGCTAGGCATGGCAGGGGAAGGCTAGCTGACTTCCTTGACGTCAAGGACTTCACGTCCCTTGTAGTGCCCGCATTTGGGGCAGGCGCGATGCGGCAATTTCCGCTCGTGACAGTTGGGGCACTCGGAAAGCGAAGGTGCAGTGAGAAAATCATGCGCGCGCCGAGTCGCGGTGCGCTTTTGGGAGTGCCGTCGTTTTGGATTAGGCATGTAAGAATCCTTTCAGATCTTAGCTTCTAGCTTCTAGCCGCTAGCTCCTAGCCACACCGCTTTTGTTTAGCTAGCAGCTAGGAGCTAGAAGCTTCAGTTCTGTAATTTACTGCGTAAATCTTTCAGTGGCGACCAGCGCGGATCCACAACCGCGTCGGCGCACGAACATTGTTCCAGGTTCAAATTCTTGCCGCAGTGCGGACACAGTCCCCTGCAATCCTCACGGCAAATGGCCTTCAAAGGCGCTGCCAACAGCACCTGCTCGCGGAGAACGTCTTCCAGCAGCAGTCCTTTCCCTTGATAATAACTGACTTCGGCCTCGGCGGCGGTGATCGAAAGCTCTTCCCGTCCCGAATCGGTACCGAGCGGCCGGTAAAGCAGATCATACTGCCGCTCCACCTTTTCGACGACCGGATCCAGGCAGCGCGCGCAGGCCATTTCCAGGCTCGTACGCAGGTCCCCGGCCACGCGGATGTCTCTAACGATCTGACTCTTGCCGTGATGCTCTTCGACCAACTGAGCGCGTCCGGCGGCAAACAGTGGCGCGCGCTGTGTCAGATCTGGCCCCAGATCAATCAGACCGGGAGCTAACTCCTCCTCATAATCGATGGGGTGAAGTTCTAACTCTTGTATTTCTATGAGCATCGAGACCCCCGCGCCCCCAAACCCTGATGCCGCGTAGGCCGCGGAAGCCTGCACAGAGGCGTAAGTCTCCAGGGAGCAAAGTTCAAGGATAAAGGGGGTGAGGAGGGGTGTCAAGGAAGGGGTGCGCATCCAAATTTGTCGTGAAACAAGAATCACCGTAGAGACGTAACTTGTTACGTCTGGCCCTACCACGGAACCGGCCTTGCGAAACCGAGGCGCCGCCGGCAGAGACGTGGCGAGCCACGTCTCTACGGAATGTGCATTTCATCTCCGAATCCCCACGGCCATTTGACGCATCTTAAGGCGAGCGCATATCATTTTTGTTTGGCCTTTGCGCCAGGAGGATTCAGGGAAGCGGCCTAGCGGCTGGAAAGGCAATCCCCTGAACCGAAATCGATGGACAAGAAAAAGCTGGAAGCATTTAAGAAGAAACTGGAAACCCGGCAGCAGGACCTGCGGCGCATGGTCTCGCGCACTGAGGCCGACGGCCGCTCCATGGACGAAAGTTCGGCGCAGGACATCGCCGACAAGGCCGCCAGCTCCTACACCAAGGAATTCCTGTTTCACCAGAGCAACAACGACCGCCAACTGCTGCAGATGGTAGAGAACGCGCTGTCGCGCATTCGTGAAGGTACGTTCGGCGAGTGCATTTCCTGCGGCACCGAGATCGGCGCCAAGCGTCTGGAAGCGGTGCCCTGGACGCGGCATTGCATCGAGTGTCAGGAAAAACTGGAGCAGGGAATTCTCGAAGAAGCGCCGAAGTAGTAAAGGATCTGCCGGGACGTAACTGTCACGAATCGGGCCAAAATCACTGGTTACTAAGTACTAAATACTGGACTCCCGACCGATTTCGTTGACAATTCTCTTGTTTCTACGCTATCTTTAAGTCTTTGGGAGTCCTGCGGTTGCCCGCCTGGTGGCCCTGCGCCTTCGGCGCATTTGAGTGAGGGTACTCAGCGGTCTTCTCTTGCACTTTTATTTTCTTTGGAGATCAGTAATGTCTACCTATTTCCCCAAAGCTGGGGACATTGTGCGCAAGTGGTACGTCGTGGATGCCGAAGGGCAGACGCTCGGCCGCCTGGCATCGCAAGTCGCCCTGGTTTTGATGGGCAAGGAAAATCCGAAATACACGCCATTTCTGGACACCGGCGATCATGTCATCGTGATCAATGCCGATAAGGTGAAGACCACGGGCGTGAAGTCCGAACAGAAGCAGTATCACCATTACACCGGTTATCCGGGCGGCATTCGCACCGAGGATTTCCGCAAGCGTTTCGCGCGCAAGCCCGAGTTGATTATTGAAGCTGCGGTGTTGCGCATGTTGCCAAAGAGCAAACTGGGCCGCCAGATGATCAGCAAGCTGAACGTCTATCGAGGCGACAAGCATCCGCATGAAGCGCAGAAGCCGGAAGCCAAGGCGCTGCTGGTCAGGGCATAAAAGTTTCGAGTTTCAGGTTTCGAGTTTCAGGTTTCGAGTTTCAAATCGAACCCGCGAGGGTTGCAATTTCTGAAAGGTTTGCACGCGCGGTTGGCTGAATGCTGACTGCTGAGTGCTGAAAGCTAAAAATGGCTGAGCTAGTTCAATATTACGGAACGGGACGCCGCAAGTCGGCGATCGCGCGAGTTTATCTTCGTCCAGGCAGCGGCGAGGTCAAGATCAATGGACGTGCGTTCGAGGAATATTTTGTGACTCCTTCGCAGCGTTCGGCGGCCAAGATGCCGCTGGTGTCGACCGATACCGCAGCCACATTCAATGTGATCGCCCGCGTTTCCGGCGGCGGTGTGAATGGACAGGCGGACGCAGTGAAGCTGGGCATTGCCCGCGCGCTGATGGTCTTCAACATCGAGTTTCGCAAGAAGCTTAAGGCGGAAGGCATGGTCACCCGCGATTCGCGCGGTAAAGAGCGCAAGAAGTACGGACAGAAGGGCGCTCGCGCTCGCTTCCAGTACTCGAAGAGATAGAAATTGCTTTTCTGTAGAGACGCGGCTTGCCGCGTCTCTTTGCAGAGAGCAGTGGTGGGGAAGGCGCGGCAATCCGCGTCTCTACAGGTGGGTTTATAGGTGTTCAATTCATCCCGTGCCACGGTACGGGGCGGGAATGGCAATCTGGAGCAGCCGCAAGGCCAGCGAAAGATGCAGACCAAATTAGGAGGTTGATTGGCTAACATCACCATGAAGGAGTTGCTCGAAGCGGGTGTTCACTTCGGGCATCAGACGAAGCGCTGGAACCCCAGGATGAAGGAATACATCTTCGGAGAGCGCAACGGGATTTACATTATCGATCTGCAGAAGACGCTGAAGATGTTCAAGGAAGCGTCGAAATTTGTGCAGGAACTCGCCGCCCAGGGGAAGATCGTTCTCTTTGTGGGTACCAAGCGGCAGGCGCAGGACGCCATTGCCGAAGAGGCAACGCGCTGCGGCGGATACTACATTAACCAGCGTTGGCTGGGTGGGCTGCTCACCAACTGGGTGACGGTGCAGAAGTCGGTAAAACGTCTGAAGGAAATCGACGAGATGGCCACCGACGGGCGCTATGAATTGCTGCCCAAGAAGGAAGTCATCAAACTGGAGCGCGAGCGCAAGCACCTCCAGGCGAACCTTGCCGGCATCAAGACTATGAGTCGGCTGCCGGATGCGATCTTTGTCATTGACTCGAACAAAGAGCAGATTGCTGTTCGTGAAGCTCGCAAGCTCGGCATTCCGGTGGTTGCGGTTGTCGATACGAATTGCGATCCCAGCGAAGTGGATTACGTGATTCCGGGCAATGACGATGCGCTGCGGGCGATTCGCCTGTTCGCATCGAAGATTGCGGACTCAGTCGCTGAAGGCGCGCAACTGATGACCGACAAGCAGGTTGCCGATATGGCTGTCGCTGCGGGCGTCGCGCAACAACGGGCCGATCAGGCTGCTGCGGAAGCTGCACAGCGCGGATCGGATATCCCTCCGGATGAGGGTGCGACGGAAGACATCAGCATGGAAGACGTGCTGGGCGCTGGAACGGTCAAGCCGGTAGCGGCAGCGAAGGAAGCCGTGGAAGAGACGCCGGTCGAAACGCCGACAGCTTAGAATAGGCTCTGGGCGCCAGGCTCTCGGCTCTAGGATTCGAGCGAAGATCAGACCCGCGCGTCGTCCGGCGCGGGTCAAATTTTGTAAGGCAGTCGTTGGTCCTTCGTCGTTGGCTGTTCGCCACCCGGTTTTGATCTATAAGCGATCTCGGATACGACGATAAGGACGAACGACCAAGAACGCACGACTGAATCTTAACGTTAGGAATTATCAAGATTATGAGCACAACTACGACAAATATTTCAGCAAGTCAGGTGAAAGAGCTCCGGGAAAAGACCGGGGCGCCGATGATGGATTGCAAGCAGGCCCTTACCGAAGCCAAGGGTGACATGGAGCAGGCAGTCGTCGTTCTTCGCAAGAAGGGCGTTTCCGTCGCCGCCAAGAAGGCCACACGCGTGACAAGTGAAGGCGCCGTGACCAGCTACATTCACGCTGGGGGAAAAATCGGCGTGTTGCTGGAAGTGAACTGCGAAAGCGATTTCGTGGCCCGCACCGAGGACTTCAAGGAACTGGTCCACGATATTGCTATGCACATCGCGGCCAGCGATCCCAAGTACGTTCGCAAAGAGGATGTGACTGAAGCAGATTTCGCGCGGGAGAAGGAAATCTTTCTCGAGCAGGCGATAAAGAGCGGCAAGCCCGCGAACATTGCCGAGAAAATGGTCACCGGTAAAATGGAGAAGTTCTATGAGGAAGTCTGCCTGCTGGAGCAGCCTTTCATCAAAGACCAGACGGTTTCGGTCGCGCAGTTGATCGCTACCAAAATTGGCAAGCTGGGCGAGAACATTGCGGTGCGCCGTTTTGCCCGGTTCAAGGTAGGCGACGCTGGCGAGACCATCGCCATTACCAAGCCGGACCAAAAGCCGGAATGATTTGAAGGGCGCCTTGAGCGCCCTTTTTTTATGTTTGTAGAAATCTGATTTTTTAGCCGGTTCGAACTACACTAACAACTGAATGACAACCCCCGTCTTCAAGCGCATCCTGCTCAAGCTCTCCGGCGAGGCCCTGGCCGCGACCCAGGGTTTTGGTGTCGACCCATTACGAATCCACGAAATCGCCGCCGAATTGGCGGACGTGAAAACCTCGGGAGTGCAGATCGCCATCGTGGTCGGTGGAGGGAACTTCTTTCGAGGAGTGGCGGAACAAGCCAAGGAAATGGACCGCGTTTCGGCGGACCACATGGGCATGCTGGCCACGGTCATCAACGCTTTGGCCTTGCAAGACGCGCTGGAGAAGCAATCCGTCTATACGCGCGTGATGTCAGCCATCGAAATGAACCAGGTGGCTGAGCCTTTTATTCGCCGCCGCGCCATGCGCCATCTCGAAAAAGGGCGCGTGGTCATCTTCGCCGGAGGAATCGGCAATCCCTATTTCTCGACCGACACGGCGGCTTCGCTGCGCGCCATGGAGATCAAAGCAGACGTGATCCTGAAGGCCACAAAAGTCGACGGCATTTACGACGCTGACCCCATGCTGGTGAAGGATGCCAAGAAGTTCACGGAGATCAGCTACATGGATGTGTTGAAAAAAGGCCTCAAGGTGATGGACTCCACGGCCATCTCTCTGTGCAAGGACAACAACCTGCCCATCATCATTTTTAATCTGAATCAGCGCGGCAATATCAAGAAAGTTATAGCTGGCGAGAAGATTGGATCGCTGGTGAGTGCGTAAAAGCTGGCCACGGATCTTCGCGGATTTCCACGGATGCTCGTTACGAACTACAGTTCGTTTCCAAGGTTTATAATTTACAGTTTTGATATTGATTCTCTGGGGAGCTAACAAATGGCTCAAGCCACAATGGCTGCGATTCCTGGCCTCAAAGAAACTTACATTCAACTTAAAACCCGCATGGACAAGGCGGTCGACGATTTCCGCAAGGCACTTGCCTCGACTCGCACCGGGCGGGCTTCGGTCCAGATGCTGGACTCGGTGAGGGTTGAGTATTACGACTCGCTGATGCCATTGAATCAGGTGGCCACCGTGCATGCACCGGAGGCCCAGCTCATTACCATCCAGCCATTCGATCCTACGGCTCTGGCGGCCATTGAAAAGGCCATCCGTACGGCGGAGTTGGGATTGAATCCCATGAATGATGGCAAAATGATTCGCGTCCCGGTGCCGCCGCTTACGGAAGATCGCCGCAAGGACATGGTGAAGCACCTGCACAAAGTTCTTGAGGAACACCGCACGGCGGTTCGCAACATCCGGCGCGATGGCAATGACGCCATCAAGAAGGCGATGAAGGACAAAAAAATCAGCGAAGACGAAGAAAAGCGGGCGATGGACGAAACCCAAAAGCTCACCGACGATGAAATCAAGAAGATGGAAGACATGAGTAAAGTGAAAGAGAAAGAAGTGATGGAAATAAAATAACCGCGGGCAGATTGCTCGTGGCCAGCTGGCTTATGCAAAGCCATTACGTTAGTGCAAGTCCGAATTCCATTTCGGACACGTCGGCCAGTCGCAGTCCTGCTCCAGTTTCTTCTTTGTTTGCCGCAGTTTCCAGCCAGGAATCAATCCAGCTCAGGCCACAGTCCGACCCGCAAGTACTTCCGTAACGTGTCCCAACGTTACGAAACTTCCATAATCTGATTGGGTTCCCACTCGCGTACCTCGAAATTTGTTTGTCCAGAATCTGTTACCAGGAGTTCTTCATGAAAAGGTTCTTGTTAATTTTGGCAGTGCTTGGGCTGACCGCGTTGACCATGGTCGCTTGTGGCGGCGGATCCAATAGTGGGTTTGGCGGCGGCGGATCCAACCCGTCGGCAGTTTTCGTTACCGGAGAAGACGCGCCGTTGCCATCGGTGCTGTCCTTCAACGTCACCATCAACAGCATCGCTCTGAATGGCTCGGGCAGCCCCGTGCAGCTCTTGAGCGCTCCCACATCGGTGGATTTCGCGCGCTTCGTCGGCTTGCGTTCCTTGCTGGGATTCAATGCAGTTCCGGCGGACACTTACACCAGCGCCGTGATCACGCTGGCAAATAATCCAGTCATCACCTATGTGAACCTCGGCGCCAACCCGCCCACAGTGGCCACGCTGGCCGGCACGCTGACCAGCACCACCGTGACCGTGAACTTTCCCACCGCGATGGTGGTCACCAGCAACGGCCTGGCTGGGATGCATATGGACTTTGATATGCGCCAATCGCTTCAAACTTCGGGGCCTGGCGGGCCGCTCACAGGTGTGGTAAATCCGACCATTTACATTTCGGCAGTGAGCGCCTCTGCTGAAGAAGGCCAAATTACGGACTTCACCGGCGGCCTGGTTTCAGTCAATACCGGCAAGAGCACTTTCGTGATGCAAGGGCCATTCGGATTTCAGGAAACCGTCGACGTCAACTCGCAAACCAACTTTAGTCCTACCTGGAGTTTGAACAACCTGGCCACGCCGGCGTTCGTTTCGGTGGAAGGCACAGTGCAAGGCGATGGCAGCATTCTGGCGAACAATGTGGAAGTTATTTCCACGGATGCCGCCTTCATTTCAGGAAGAATCCTGGCGGTGAATCCAACCAGTGGGCCGGTGCAGACTGTCACTCTCTACATCGGCGAAGAGCTGCCGGCACTCACTGGGCCCTACGCTCTGGGATCGGTGGTGACACTGGATGTCAGCTCCGTGAATCAGTACGACATCTGCTTCTTTGATAACTGGTTCACCAATCTGCTGTTCAGCGACAGTTCGATGGTTGCGGGACAAAGGATCTTCATCGGCGGCAGTTGGGACAGCTCGACCCAAGCCTTTACTCCATCGATGATCTCGTTACGCCGTCAAGGCGTGGTGGGCGATTTGGTGACCGGCAGCGTGAACATCACCAGCGGCAACCAGGGCAACTTCCAGCTCAACAACAACCTACTGCTGGGATATGTGCTGGGCGGGCCGCTCACGGTCAATACCGGCAACGCGACCTTGTTCATCGGCGTGGATGGATTGAGCGGGTTGCAGTCCTCAAGCGGTACCAACCTGGTGGCTCGTGGGTTGGTCTTCAAGGACGGCAGCGGGAACCCCGAATTGTGGGCCCACCGGGTGCGTGTACTGCCGTAGTCGAGATAACCCACATGGTTTACTCAGGGCGGCCTCATTGGCCGCCCACTCTTTTGTCGTGAGTTTGAACTCTGGAGCAGGTTTCCAGGGCAAGCCCCGACCAAGAGCCGGAGTCAATAGTCTTTACATGAGAAAAACTTACCGACCTAGGCAACTCCGCCACGTTTAATTCCGTCTTGGTTGAGGTGGGGCTTTTCCGGCCAGCTTAAAAGTGGGTTATAAGCTAGAATGAATGGCCAGACCCTTGGACGGTCTCCACTGCTCTACCGTATAATTGCCGTTTTCCATACTCCAGTAAGCCGAGGTAGTAGCGATTCTTCGCTTTCATCAGGATAGCCCTGCCCTAACCAAGGGTACGCGCGGCGCGCCGATCATCCCGGTCCACTCTTGGGGTCCATCTTCCTCATTTGTAAAGTCTTGTGTTCGCACCGGACGTTTCGTGGCCGGTCTCTGGCTGCTCATTTTCATGGTTAGTTCTCTGGGCGCCGGGCAGCAGGATGTGATCACGGAAATTGTCATTCACGGGAACCGGCGCATTCCGGCGGAAACGGTGCGTTCGAGAATCTTCAGCCGGGTGGGAGATGTCTACGATCAGGCGGCCATCGAGCGCGACTTTAACTCGCTGTGGAATACAGGATATTTCCAGGACATCCGCTTCGAACGCGAGCAGACTCCCAAAGGCTGGCGGCTGCATATCTATGTAGTAGAACGCCCCACCATCCGGGAGATTGACTACGTTGGGTTGAGTTCCGTCTCAAAGAGCGACGTCCTGGATCGTTTTAAGGAAGCTAAAGTGGGCCTTTCTCCCGAGAGCCAGTATGATCCCACCAAAGTGAAAAAGGCCGAGGTCACGATTAAGGGTCTGCTGGCTGAACATGGGAGGCAATTCGCAACCGTCCGCACTGAGATCCGCCCCATTCCTCCGGCAGCGGTAAGCCTGACTTTCGTGATCAAGGAAGGCCCCAAGGTCAAAGTTGGAGACATTATCTTCCAGGGCAATAAGCATGTGAACAGCCGGATCCTGCGCGCCTCGATGAAGAACCTGAAGCCCATCGGGATCCCCCGCTCCATCTTTCTGGAAAACCTTTTTTCCAAGACCTATGACGCCACCAAGCTGGATGAAGATACGGAACGGGTGCGGGCGGAATTCCAGAACCGCGGCTATTTCAAGGTTGTGGTGCAAGATCCCACGACCAAGATTCACGACACGGGCCATACCGGTTTCCATGTCCCGTTGGTCCAGGCCGGCCCCGGCAAGGCGGTGGATATCACCATGGTGGTCGAAGAAGGAGACCGCTACAACTTGGGCGGCATCACCTTCAAAAACAATAAAGCTTTCAACAACATAAAAGCCCTGCGCAGCGTCTTTCCCATCAAGGATGGTGATGTTTTTGACCGCGACAAGGTGTCCAAAGGCCTGGAAAATCTGCGTAAGGCCTATGGTGGACAGGGGTATATCAACTTCACTTCCATCCCGGACACCACTTTTGACGAAGAAAAGAAATTGGTCTTCCTCACCATCGACGTGGATGAGGGCAAGCAGTTTTCCGTGCGGAGAATTGAATTCACTGGAAATACGACGACGCGGGACAAGGTGATCCGCCGCGAGATCGTCCTGGAAGAAGGCCAGGTTTATAACCAGCGGCTCTGGGAAATCAGTTTGCAGCGCCTCAACCAGTTGGGATTTTTCGAACAGTTGAAGCCCGATGATCCGAACGTTACCGAGCGCCACCTGGATGAAAAAGAAGGCACCGTCGACCTGACCCTAAAAGTGAAAGAAAGGGGCAAGAACAGCATCGGTTTGACGGGCGGAGTGAGCGGGCTGGCGGGTGCTTTCATCGGCCTCAGCTACAGCACCAACAATTTCCTCGGTTTAGGCGAAACCCTGACGGTGCAAGCCAATATTGGCAATTTGCAGCGGGACCTGGTCTTCGGTTTTACCGAGCCCTATTTGCATGACCGGCCGCTGCAATTCGGATTTCAAGTGTACGCGCGGAAATCCACTTACGATCAGGCCCGGCAGGAAGCGCTGTTGACGGGGCAGCAGGTGAACCTGTCGTCGGAAGTCCTGCAAAACCTGCAGAACTATACGCAGTCCAGCAAGGGGTTCAGCACGTCTCTGGCTTACCCGCTGCATCACTCTTTCAAGCGTTTGGGGCTGAGTTATTCGTACGATGTATCGTCGCTGGTCGCGCTAACTACCGCTTCGAAGTCGCTGTTCAATTATCTGGCGTTTAGCGGGATCAGCGGGCCCAGCGCGCTGGACGGGATCATCACCAGCAAGCTGGTCCCCAGCTATTCGAAAAACACCTTGGACGCCGCCATTTCCCCGCACAGCGGAAGCAGTTATTACGTGGGAGGCGAATTTTCAGGTTTGGGAGGGACGGTGAAGACCATTCGTCCCGTGGTGCAATACAAACGCTTCATCCCCGTCCAGAATCGCCGCAACACCATTGGATTCAATGTGCAAGCCTCTTTCCTGACCGGTTTCGACGGACTGGTTGCGCCGCCGTTCCAACGTTCCTATATGGGCGGCGAAAACGATTTGCGTGGATTCGACATCCGGTCGGTGTCGCCGGTCGCGTTCCTGCCGTCGACGGCCAATGTGGTTCTGCGCAATCCTGATGGATCCACGGTTCCTAAGTACCCTAACGACCCCCAGGGCCCGCGTTACACAATCCAGGTTCCGGTGGACCAGATCGTATTTCCGGGTGGCGATGCCAGCCTGGTAACGAATCTGGAGTACCGGATCACGATTGCCGGCCCGGTGGCGTTGGCCCCGTTTATGGACCTGGGGATCGACCCGATCCTGCGAAACTCGCAGTTACGCATCAACACTTCGGAGCTGGATACTCTGAACGGCACGACTTTCGGTTGCCCAAGCCAGGACCCCATCTCATTCAACTGCGTAGGAGGGGTGAAACCCGGCGGTTCGAAAGATCTTCCGCTTTTCTCCCAGAATCTAAGCACGCTCGGCAGCACCAACTGGGTCCCGAGGATGTCCACGGGGTTGGAATTGCAAGTGTTTCTGCCAATTGTGAATGCGCCTTTCCGAATCTACTGGGCATTTAATCCACTGCGATTAGACGAAGTGGCGCAGTCGCCGGTCCCGATTTCGCTGAGCATGTTTCCGAATCCGAACTGCCCTACGAAACCGAACTGCCAGAACATCGCTGCCGGAGCGTACACGTATGCCCTGACGAAGAACGCGTACTCTCCGGAATATCTGCTGCGCGAACCGCGGAAGACCTTCCGTTTCTCGGTGGCAACCACGTTCTGATGGAGTCCCAGGTTTGACGCTGAGGGGAAGATGCACCTATAATGTTTCGTTCGCACCCTAGAGACGGCGGCAGCAGTGGTGTGGTCAGCGTGCCTCCAGGTTGGCGTGAGTTCAAGCGCGGCAGGATAGTCGTTACCAGGAAGAGGCACCGTATCCGGCGATGTCAGCGCGTTCGCGCTTGCCTTAGAGCGCGGTCCAGCATTGGCAGTGAAGAGAATCTAGGAAAATTTCCAGCACAATTCTCCAAGGAGTTCAAAGTAATCCCATGACAAAGCTTCTGCGATTTTTTACGGCCACTGCTTTCGCTTTCTCGATCGCGGCCATGGCCCAAACTGATGGAAATGCCGCCGCACTACCTTCCGCTCCCAGTTCCGCCGGCTCCCCAGCTGTAGCTGTGGGAGGTGGAAGCAAGATTGGGACGATCAATATCGAGCAGGCAATCTTTGCCAGCAACGAAGGTCAGCGGGATTTCGAGGCCCTCAGCAAGAAACTGGAACCCAAGGAAAATGAGCTCAAGAGCCAGAAGGATGAAATCGACAGCCTGAAGAAGCAGCTCGATACCCAGGGCACCAAGCTCAATGACGATACTCGCGGCAATCTGGTGAAACAGATTGAGGACAAGCAAAAGCGGCTGGAACGTTCCGCCCAGGACGCGCGCGAGGACGCCCAGGCCCAGCAAAACGAAATTGCCCAGCGCATTTTGCAAAAGATGGCCCCGATGCTGGTGAAATACGCAGGCGAAAACGGATACGGGCTGCTTCTGGACACGTCCAACCCCTGGCCGAACGGCCCGGTGGTGTGGAATGGTCCCGCCGTGGACATCACGAAAGTGATTGTGGATGCGTATAACGCGCAGTCCGGCGTTCCCGCGCCCGTCAGGACGGCTCCAACCAAGCCGGCGGCAGGGGCGCCAATGAGCAGACCGGCGCCTCCAGCCGCGAAGCCGCAAACCACCACTCCAGCCGCGAAGTAGCTGCAACGCCTCGCGCTGAAGAGAAGAGTTCCATCAAAGCCGCGTTTCGACGCGGCTTTTTTCTTTGGATTTCTTCGTGAAATGGTCCGTCCGCCGCCAATTCTCCTAAACCTATTCCGAGCCCAACGAGAGCACGACGACCAATCGTCGCGGGCCGTGCGCCCCCATGACTAAAATTTTCTCGATGTCCGCGGTCCGGCTGGAACCGGTAATCAGGCAAAGGAAAGAGTTCTGGGAGAGTGTCCCACGGTCGCGCAGGCGGGCGAAAGCGGATTCCAGGTCGGGGACCAATTGACCGGCTCCAGCGACGACGATGTGGACCGGCGCTACTACGGAGGCTCCCCGCCCGCCACAGGCCGCTGACACGAGAACTGAACCTGTGGCCGCAACCAGGGCCTCTACAGTCGTAATCGTCGCCTGGGATGCTTCGCTGGGGCCGCCTTCTGTCGACCAGCGGAGAGAGTGTGTTTGGCCCCAAGCCGCCGCCATTGCTCGCAGCTCGGGAGAATCTTGCACGAAGACCTCTCCGGATGGAAGCAACGCCAGGATGCCGGCAATGGTGGCAGCGCTGGCCTGCGGGTCGGCAGTGACCAGACACTCGGTATTGTTCCCTGCGCACTCCTTTTGAAATCGATCAAGCGGATCAAGGATTGGAGCGAAGATGCGTTTTCGTTCTCCGCTCGCGGTGTGTTTAGCGGAAGGAACGGTCAGGGCCTGCCGCATGCGCGCCAGAATGCGTTCCCGTCCGGGGTTTTCAGTCGGCCCCATTTTGTTCCTTCCCCAGTGTCGTTTCTTGTTCTTGCCAGAGAGCCCGGAATGACTTGCCAGGAACCCGGAGCGGGGCGCGATCTTTGGTCCATGAACGAGCGGGATCAAAGACGGTCCCGGTCAGGCCGAGAGCATTGATCGTACGAATGCCGGTACGGGCCATCGCACCAAAGAAGGCAAACCTTCGCGGACTGAGCATCGTCCAGCGCCACAGTTTGAATCCCATACGTTCGAGCCAGGAACGATTCCTGGTTTCGACGGCGTTCCTGCGATTGTGCAAGAGGTGATGGTGCAAATCGATCTTGACTGGGCAAGTTTCGGTGCAAGCGCCGCACAAGGAAGAGGCCGACGAAAGATGCTGAAACTCCTTGATCCCGCGAAGATGTGGTGTCAGAACGCTGCCGATCGGGCCCTGATAGGTGGTGCCATAAGTGTGTCCGCCAACCGTCCGGTAAACCGGGCAGACATTCAGACAGGCGCCACAGCGAATGCAGTTTAAAACTTCGCGCTGCTCGGGGTCCGCCAAGAGTTCGGAACGGCCGTTGTCCAATAGGATGACGTGAAATTCCTCCGGGCCGTCAATTTCATTGGGCCTACGCGGGCCGCCGATGAGAGTGCTGTAACACGTAATCGGCTGGCCCGTGCCTGCCGTGGCCAGTACGGGCCAGAGAATGGCAAGGTCTTCTGCACGAGGAATGACCTTCTCAATTCCTGCAATTGCTACGTGGATGCGCGGAATGCTGCTGCACAAGCGCGCATTGCCCTCGTTGCTGGTGAGCGCGATCATGCCAGAATCAGCCACCAGAAAATTCGCGCCGGTGATTCCCATTTCCGCGGAAAAGAATGCCTTGCGGAGAGCAACGCGGGCGGCAGCGACCAGTTGTTGCGGATCGTCGGTATCGATGGTGCCGAGTTTTTCTTTGAACAGGGCCGCGATGTCACCACGCGTCAGGTGCATGGCGGGCGTGACAATGTGATAAGGCGGTTCGTTGCGCAATTGCACAATGAATTCGCCGAGATCGGTTTCAAAAACTTCGATCCCGATTTTTTCCAGAGCAGGATTGAGGTGGATTTCCTCGGTGACCATGGACTTCGACTTCACCACTTTGCGCACGTTGCGTTGGATGGCGAGATCCGCGATGTACTTGCAGGCATCCTCGGAAGTCTCGGCCCAGAAAACATGGCCGCCGTGGTCTCGAACCTTCTGCTCGAACTCGAGCAAATAGCGGTCGAGGTGATTGACCGCTTCCCACTTGATTTCGTGACTCCTTTGCCGCGCCTCTTCCCAATCGAGGAACCGCGCCCGGCCTTGCCCCACCGCACCGTTGTACTGGTCAATCGCATGACGGATGAGTTTGCGATGTCCCATGTCGGCGGACACTTCGGCAGCCTTACGAAGGAACTGTTCTCCGGCAGTGCTCATGGCGTCACCCTCTTGCCGAATTCGTCATTGCCCGGCGCGCCTGAGGCTTGGGTTCGGGCAAGGATGCTGGCCAGATGAATGGTCTGCATGCGGGAATTGCGATGCCGCAAGATTCCATCAATCTGCATCAGGCAACTAGGATCGGTCGAAGTGATGTACTCGGCGCCCGATATTTCGGCATTGCCAGCCTTGGTATCTCCCATGGCGGCGGAAATCATGCTGAACTTTGTGGCAAAGGTGCCGCCAAAACCGCAACAGTCCTCGACGTGCGGCATTTCCACCAACTCGATTCCACGCACGTGACGCAACAATTCACGCGGCTCGCGTTTCAGGTGCAATTCACGCAGCGCGTGGCAGGAATCATGGTAAGTCACGCGATGCGGAAAGGCCGCGCCTACGTCGGTGACGCCGGCTACCTTGATCAGGAACTCGGAAAATTCGAAGACACGTTGCCCCAACTGCATGGCTTCTGAACGCAATGCCGAATCCGCCAGCAGTTCGGGATAGTAACTGCGGACCATGGTGGTGCAGGATGCCGAGGGACAAACCACGATTTCTGCCGATCGAAAGACCTGAACGAATTTCTCGGCCAGAGGCCTTGCCGCGTTCCAGTAGCCGGTGTTGAAGCCGGGTTGCCCGCAACAAGTCTGTTCTTTGCGAAACTCGGGCTGGTAGCCGATCCGGCGCAAGACTCGCGCCATGTCCAGCCCAACTTCTGGAGACAGTTGATCCACGAAGCAGGGGATAAAGATCGCAATTTTATTGCTTTTTCCGTTAGGCATTCGGATAGTTGTGCCGTTGCGCCAACAGAAAAGCTAACACCTTGCTTCGATAAATCAAAGCGGCGGGAAATCAGGAGATGTGCTGGCTCCGCTGCATTTGTAGGTCATGGGGAAGCAATATATATTTAGATCGCTGACAAAGTTACAGGCGGCTAATTTACACCTCTACGCCGCGCCTGTTCTACAATGCCATGGCGAAAGCACGGCGAGATTTGTCCTTAGCTATGATCCCGAACCACGAGCGGTGTAATGCAGAATAAAGTTCTACAACTCGATTCGAGAGATAATGTCCTAATTGCCCTGGCTGATTTAAAACAAGGCGACCAGGTTGATTTCTCCGGGCGCAGTTATACGTTATCTTCCAACATTCCCGCCAAACATAAATTTGCCACGCAAGATCTCGCAGCAGGAGCGGATGTTGTGATGTACGGCGTCCTCGTAGGCAAAGCCGTGAAACCGATTCCACGAGGGGGACTGTTAAGCCTCGGCAATATTCACCATGAGGCAGCGCCTTTCCACGGAAAATCTGAAGAACTTCGTTGGACTCCGCCGGACGTTTCGCGGTGGAAGGAGCGGACTTTTCTGGGCTATCCCCGGGCCGACGGTCAAGTCGGCACGCGGAATTACTGGCTGGTCGTGCCCCTGGTATTTTGCGAAAACAAGAATATCAATGTTCTAAAGCAGGCGTTCGAAGAGGAGTTGGGCTTTGCCCGGCCCCAGGTCTATCGCCACCAGGTTGCTGAGTTGGCCAAGCTCTATCGTGAAGGCAGGAGCGAAGAGATCAAGACCCGTGGATTCGGAGAAAGTGTCGCCGCGCCGCAGCCGCAGCGGGTATTCGAAAATATCGATGGCATCAAGTTTCTGCTGCACGAGGGCGGTTGCGGAGGAACGCGGGAAGATTCCGATAATCTCTGCGGGCTGATCGCCGGCTACATCAATCATCCCAATGTGGCAGGTGCCACGGTCCTGAGCCTCGGCTGCCAGCACGCTCAGGTGGGGATTCTGCGGAAAATGATCAAGCAGCGCAATCCCGCTTTCGATAAACCGCTGGTCATCCTGGAGCAGCAACAGAGCGGCTCAGAACTGGCCATGCTGTCGGATGCCATCCGGCAAACATTTTCCGGCTTGGTCGAAGCCAATCAGGCCAGGCGCGCACCTGCCCCACTGTCCAAGCTGTGTGTGGGCCTTAAATGCGGCGGGTCGGATGGATTTTCCGGCCTCACGGCGAATCCAGCGATTGGCCACACCTCCGATCTGCTCGCGGCCCTTGGCGGCAGAACCATCCTTTCTGAATTCCCGGAGCTCTGCGGAGTGGAACAGGAACTGATCAACCGCAGCACGCGAAAAGAAGTGGGTGATCGCTTTATTCAGCTTATGCGGGATTATGCCGCCAAGGCGCAAGCAGTGCACTCGGGCTTCGATATGAATCCATCTCCCGGGAACATGCGCGATGGCTTATTGACCGATGCCATGAAGTCAGCCGGAGCGGCAAAAAAGGGTGGGACCTCGCCGGTGACGGCGGTGCTCGATTATCCGGAATATTCGAGCCAGCCTGGGCTGAATCTGCTGTGCACCCCTGGCAATGATGTGGAGTGCGTCACTGCGCAAGTGGGGGCCGGGGCAAGTGTGGTCTTATTCACCACTGGGCTTGGAACGCCTACCGGGAATCCCATTGCGCCAGTTGTGAAGCTTTCCACTAATACCAGCCTGGCTGAGCGCATGCACGACATTATTGATATTGATACGGGAAGCATCATCTCGGACGAGACGACGATCGAAAAGATGGGAGAAGACATTCTGGAACTGGTGGTCCGGGTTGCGAGCGGCGAGGTGTTGACCAAGGCTGAGTTAAAAGCGCAGGAAGACTTCATTCCGTGGAGACGAGGGGTCTCGCTCTGAAAAACAACCCAAGCGAAAGGGAAGACTTCCGGATGGACAGAAAGGTCGCCGTAGTGACGGGCGGCGGAAGCGGCATTGGACGCGCGATTGCGCTGAGGTTCGCTGCGTATGGCGCTGTTGTCCGGATTCTGGATGTCAGCGTGAAAGATGCGGAAACTGTTTGCCAACAGGTCCGCGATGCTGGCGGCGATGCCGTGGCCTATGAGTGCGATGTCACCAACCATGAGCAGGTCCAATCCAGATTTGAAGAGATTTTCCGGCAGGAGCGAATTCACATTCTGGTCAACAATGCTGGGGTTTCGCACATCGGCACCGTTGAGAGCACCACGGAAGCGGATTTTGAACGTATCTTTCGAGTGAATGTGAAGGGTTTTTATAACTGCATGCATGCTTGCGTCGGGCATATGAAGGCAAAGGGCGGAGGCGTGATTCTGAATATGGCCTCCACGGCTGGTTCGACTGGGATTCCGGACCGTTTCGCATATTCCATGAGCAAAGGCGCGGTGGTCGCGATGACGCTTTCCGTCGCCAGAGATTATGTGGGCCACAACATCCGCTGTAATTGCATTTCGCCGGCCAGAGTGCACACGCCGTTTGTCGATGGTTATTTGCGCAAGAATTATCCGGGGCAGGAAAAGGAAATGTTCGAAAAACTGGCCAAGTCTCAACCCATTGGAAGAATGGCGGAGCCAGAGGAAGTGGCATCTCTCGCTCTCTTCCTGTGTTCGGATGACGCCTCGTTCATCACCGGAGCAGACTATCCACTCGATGGAGGGTTCTTCAATCTGCGTGGCTAACTAGAATGAATCTGCAATTGAAAGACAAAGTTGTGATCGTTACCGGCGGCGCCAAGGGCATTGGCGCAGCGATCGTGCGGGCTTGCGGCGGTGAGGGAGCGATTCCGGTGATTGTCGACCGGGATGCCGAAGCGGGCTTACGGTTGCAGGCCGAGTTGCAAGAGAAGGGCACCGCAAGCGAATTAATTTCCGTTGATCTATTGACCCCGGAAGGCTGTTTGCAGGTGGTGGAACAAACGGTCAAATCCTTTGGACGCGTGGATGCACTGGTCAACAACGCCGGAGTCAACGACAAGATCGGCCTCGAGCACGGTAGCCCCAACCAGTACGTCGAATCGCTGCGCCGCAATCTATTGCATTACTACAACATGGCGCACTATGCTCTGCCGTACTTGAAGCGCTCGCGTGGCCCGATTGTGAACATCAGTTCAAAAACTGCGTTGACCGGTCAGGGTGGGACCTCGGGCTATGCGTCATCGAAGGGTGCAATCCTGGCGCTGACCCGCGAATGGGCGGCCGAATTGCTCGATTATGGCATCCGCGTGAATGCGATCGTTCCCGCCGAAGTCATGACGCCGCTTTATCGCCAGTGGCTCGATACATTTCCTGATCCCGAAGAGAAGTTGAAGACGGTCCTGGCCAAAATTCCTCTGGAAAAACGAATGACTCACCCTGAGGAAATCGCGGCGATGGTGATGTTTATGCTTTCGGCGAATGCTGGACACATCACGGGGCAGCATTTATTCGTAGACGGCGGCTATGTGCATCTGGACCGGGCTTTGACTTAAGGAAAATAAACGCAGCGCAGTCTGAGACAAAAAAGGGGTGTGATGACGTCAACTCCCGAAATTTCAGGATCTACTCTCGCTAAACCGGAAGGACGATCGCTTTTCCCACCTGGTAACTTTCTCCCTTTCTTTTTAGTCACCGGGCTGTTTTTTCTTTGGGGCATTCCAAATAATCTTAATGATGTGTTGATCCGCCAGTTTATGAAGTCTTTCGCGATCACGCGATTTCAAGCCGGTTTGATTCAGTCAGCGTTTTACATGGGATACTTCATCCTCGCGATTCCAGCCGGCCTCCTGATGCGCAAGATCGGCTATAAGGCGGGATTTATTATCGGACTCGGCCTTTTCGGAACGGGTGCGTTCTTGTTTTGGCCCGCGGCTTTGGTTGGGCGTTACTCCTTTTTTCTTTTTGCCTTGTTTGTGATTGCCAGCGGACTTTCCTTCCTGGAAACTGCTTCCAATCCATTTATTGCACAGTGCGGAGATCCGGAAACTTCGGCGCAGCGGCTGAACTTTTCCCAGGCCTTCAATCCCATCGGCTCGATCACCGGCGTGTTAGTGGGCACCATATTTATCTTTTCCGGCATTGAGTTGACTCCGCAACAAATCGCTTCCATGCAGTCTGCTCATCAATATGGCGCATACTTGCGGCTTGAAACATTGCGCGTGGTTCACCCCTATATTGTCCTGGGCCTGGTTGCATTTGTGTGGGCGGCATTGATCGCGCGCACCAAGTTCCCCCAGGTTCGGGGAGATGCGGGACCAGACCGCGAAAATCAGGGAAGAATATTGGACCTGCTCCGGTTCCCGCACTTTATTCTTGCCGTCGCCGCGCAGTTCATGTACGTAGGCGCGCAGGTGGGCACGTGGAGTTATTTCATTCAATATGTCCAGGACTATACCCAACGGCCGGAAAAGACCGCCGGGTACTTTCTCACAGGGACCCTCGCTGCTTTTGGCATAGGCAGGTTTGCTTCGGCTTATTTGATGAAGTTTGTCCAGCCTAATAAGTTGATGGGGATTTACAGCTTGATTAATGTTGGACTCGTTTGTATTGGAGTCTTTCATCCCGGCTGGATGGGATTATGGGCCATTTTCCTGACCAGTTTCTTCATGTCACTGATGTTTCCCACTATCTTTGCTCTTGGCCTGAAGGGATTGGGAGAAAACACGAAGATTGCCGGCTCACTGATCGTGATGGCCATCATCGGTGGAGCGGTTTTCACCCCCCTGATGGGGCTCGTTTCCGGAATATTTCACAGTCTTGCTTTGGCATATTTGGCGCCGTTGGTTTCCTATGCGTTCATCGCCTACTATGGTTTTCTTGGTTCAAAAATCCGCATGACGGAAGCCAAATGAAGCGACGATACTGTCTTACCCTGGACCTGAAAGGCGATCCCAAGCTGATTGCTGAGTACAAGCAATATCACAAGAAAATCTGGCCGGAGATCAGCAAAAGCATTAAAGACTCCGGCATTGAAGACATGGAGATCTATTCTCTCGGAACGCGCATGTTCATGATCATGGAAGTGAACGAACGCTTTTCCTTCGAAAAGAAAGCCCAAGCCGATCAGGGCGATCCTAAAGTGCAAGAGTGGGAAGAACTGATGTGGAAGTTTCAAAAGCCATTGCCGGAAGCGGCGCCGGGTGAGAAGTGGTTGTTGATGGATAGGATCTTCAAGCTGGAAAACTGATTGCCAGGGCCTTACTTGATCGAGGCATACTTTGCTTATGAAAATTGCCGGGTTCAAACGCGGATTGCGCTCGTTCTTCGGGCTCATAGTCATGGTGGCGTGCAACTTCGGTGTGCTGCACGCGCAAAAGCACACACCCGCCAGTCGTGCCCCGCTACCTCGAATTGTCGAGAAAGATGGTCGCTTTGCCTTGTTCGTCGACGAAAAGCCCTATCTGATTCTGGGCGCCCAGGTGAATAACTCCAGCGCCTGGCCTGCCATGCTCCCGAAGGTATGGCCGGCAATCGAGTATTTGCATGCGAACACGGTGGAGATGCCGATCTACTGGGAGCAGTTCGAACCCACGCAGGGGAAGTTCGACTACACCATACTCGATACATTGCTTGCCGAGGCACGGCAACACCAGGTTCATCTTGTGCTGCTCTGGTTCGGCACCTGGAAGAACGGCAGCTCTCATTACATGCCCCTGTGGATGAGAGTCTCCCCCGAAAGCTCTCCGCACATGATGGGAGCGAACGGGCACCCTTTGGATTCGCCATCGCCTTACTCCGCGGTGACGCTTGAGGCAGATATCAAGGCGTTCGTCGCGCTCATGCGTCACCTCAAGACTGCGGACGGCCAACGCACCGTGCTCATGGTACAAGTGGAGAATGAGCCCGGCACCTGGGGCAGCGTGCGCGATTACTCACCAGGCGCACAAAAACTCTTTGAGGGCCCGGTTCCTGTAGAACTACTCAGCGCATTGCACAAACAAGAGTCGGCGGCATCCGCGAACTGGGAGCAGGTCTTCGGCGATGCCGCCGAAGAGTTTTTCCATGCCTGGTCGGTTGCCCGTTACATCCAGCAGGTTGCGGCTGCCGGGAAGGCGGTTTATCCGTTGCCGCTGTATGTCAATGCCGCGTTGAGAAATCCTCTGAAACCGGGACGTCCACCCAGCTACGAAAGCGGGGGCGCAACTGACAATGTCATACCTATCTGGAAAGCTGCGGCCCCGGCGATTGACTTGGTCGCACCCGACATTTACATGAGTGACAGCGCTCAGTATCTGAAGGTTTTGGATCTCTATCATCGTCCAGACAACGCGTTGCTGGTGCCAGAGACGGGCAACGGGGCGGCCTTCGCGCCATATTTCTTTGCCGCGCTTGGCCATCAGGCCATTGGATTCTCGCCCTTCGGGATGGACTACACGGGATACTCCAATACTCCGCTGGGAACGCCCCGGACCACAGAAGAATCACTTGCGCCTTTTGCGTTGAACTATCGGTTAATCGCCCCGATGGACGGAGAAATCGCCAGCCTTAACTTCCAAGGCAAGCTTCAGGCGGTGGTGGAGGAAAAGGGCCAGCCTTCGCAGGCACTCGAGTTTGGCCCGTGGGAAGCCACCATATCGTACGGGCTCTCGCAGTTCGGGTCCGGCAATCATCCGCCGGGAAATCCTGAACCGATTGGGCGAGCCCTGGTGGCACAACTTGGGGACAGCGAGTTTCTGGTGGCCGGGTTCTTTTGCCGGGTTGATTTTCATCTGAGTGGTTCTGCGTCGGATAAGCCACGACAATTCCTCCGCGTGGAAGAGGGAACTTACGAACGTGGGACTTTCAAACCCATCCGCATCTGGAATGGCGATCAGACCGACTGGGGACTCAACTTTACCTCCGCCCCGCAGGTGCTCCACGTTTCACTTGGCACCTACTGAGATCGGGGCAGCTCTTGATGGAATGAGACAACGGCAGGAGGCCCCGCCCGGTACGCAGAAAGTTCAGGACTGGTTCTCCAAATAGAAGCCCGCGGAGGCTCCCACCCACTCCAGATTGCGATTGTGGTCCACCCCCATCATCAGGCCGCGACCCATGCGAATGATGGTCATCACCGGCAGCAGTTCTTCCAGCCAGATATACATGATGCGGATTTCAGCTTTGGTGCCGCCGAAGGGCGTCGCAATCACCGGCTCAAAATTCATCTTCTCCTGAAGAATGTATTGCGAGCGTTTTTCCTTGGGGATCATGGCGAAATCTTCTTTTTTCGGGTTGATGATTACGCCCATGCCGGCAAAGGAAAACAGCGGTTTGAGAATGTAATGCTCCAGATCGTCCGGTATTTTTTCTATGCGGTCGAGGAACCAGCTCTTGGGCACGCATTCGTGATGCAGATAAGGCAGGGAAAACTTGCTCATCCGGAAATACCAGTTGGGATGGCCGGCCCATTCGACCGCCAGATCATCGTTGAAGCTGAAAGCCAGCTCCAAATTCTTGCGAACCAACTCATCGACGATGGCACGATTGTAGATGCGGCGAATGGGAACGCGTTTACCGTCCCGCTCGTAGAAAAGATATTTGCCAACTTTCTTGATGTCGGTGATGGCCACCGTTTTGATCCCCAGAAGTTTTTCTGTGAGCAAGAAATCGGGGAGCGTTTTTTGATGGAGCGGGTCAATTTCCATCAGGATGACTTGTTCGGGATCGTGGTCGGCGACGATAGCGCGGCGGAGGAGCTTTTTGTAGGCTTCCTCGTCCAGGCCGCCGAGCAGATATTTCAGATCTTTATCCAGCCCGAATACTTGCTTGTAAGACTGCGAAAGCGCAGCCTGATATGCATAGAGAGAGGGGAAGCCCTGCAATTCCACCAATTTCGGATGCAGATTGCCCGATGAATCGCGTACCAAACCGAAGTCCACCTGGATGAACATGGGATGGGCTGATTCCCGCGGAACGTTGAACTCAGACGGGATGGACGCGAACGAAGCCTTGCGGTACTCAACAGTATCAAGTTGACGGATCAACTCCTTGCCGAATTGCGTCATCTGGTCCAGAATTGGTTTGGAGAAAAAACAAGGTGTCTCGGCCAGCCGGAACTTTATTGGCGTGCCGCAACGGTCTTCCATAAGTTTCAGAAAGGCCTGGTATTTTTCCGCCGTGAAGTTGGTATTGAAGCGTTGGCGCAGGGAGGGAATCATGAGCTGGCTCTAAGCCTCCAGCAGAAACTGCCCCTGACGCATGATCTGTTCGTCATCCACCCAGATGTCGAATTTCCTGCCGACTACGTCAATGTGTGTGGAGGAATCCCATTCCGCGCCGGTGTGTGCGCCGTAAGGATTGCCAAAGGCGATGTGGATGCCGGGATATTTCTCGTCCTGTAGGATTTGCCCGATCAGGCTCTTCAGCCCGATGTTTGTACCAATGGCGAATTCGCCTACACGATCACTATTTTCGTCGGTGTGGGTGTAGCGCCAGAAATCTTCTTCCAGTTCATGGTTCGACGAATGCGCTTCCGTGAGGCGATTGCCTTTCACCTGAATGGTCAGCGGGTTCTGTGCGAGATCTCCGAATTTAGCGCACAAATAGTCACCTACTACGCCATCGATCACAAATGTGCCGTTGACCTCGCCGGGAGTGGTGAAAACTTCTCCTCCAGGCAGATTTCCCCATTTATCCGGACTGATGATCCCGCTGGTCTTCAGCCAGTGATAATTCGGGTTCAAGTCGGCGATTAAATTCGTGCCAGCTTCGGTCTTGGCGCGAATCTGCCTGGCTTTTCGCACCATTTCCACGACCCTGGTGCTGATGCGGTCGACTTTCAGGAAGTCCGCCCGCATGCCTTCGAGCATGATCTGGCGGTTAATGTTGACCATGTGGGCATGGCGGATCTTTCTGCGATTCACCACGTCGGTCATCTGCATGCGCGAACGCAGTTCGTTGGTCTGTGCCTGCACCGCAAAAATGCTGACCTGACTGGTTTCGAGGTCGTCGAGGACCTCGCGCGGTAGATCAGTCAGTGGGCGCGGGGCTAGCTCTTCGAGAATCCAGGCATGGTAGGGAGCGCCTAATTTTTCGAGTTCAGCAACAATGCTGGCGGCGATTTCCTTGGTGGCGTCGTCGGTAATGACCGTGACTTTCTCGGTTGCCTTAATGCGCAGGCAGACTTCCACTGCATTGCGGGCACCGGGGGTCAGTTCAGGATCGAAAGGAAGCCGATTCAGCTGCCGGTTGGCTTGGGTGACAGGAGAATTCATTACCCTACTTTTCTAGCAGAAACCGGGGCGGCTGTCTCGGTCAAACCGGCTTCGGTTTCCTCAATGATGTAATCCACAACTTTCTTCAGGTCGCCGGTCTCGGCGAACACGCGTAGCTGGCGGTCGGCACCGGTGCCATTCTTCAAGATTTCGTGAATGTAATTGATTTCCTCACGCGAGTCGAGTTCATCCACCACGTCGTCGATGAGTTCGAGATATTCCAGAATCAGATCGCGGGCCGGAACTTCCTGCTGCTTGCCGAAGTCGATCATATTGCCGTCCAGGCCGTAGCGGGAAGCCCGCCATTTATTTTCCATAATCAGCGCGCGACGGTAGAGACGGAATCCCTGATTGGCGGTGTAGAGCTTATGCAGCTTGGCAACCGTTGCCTGAATTAACGCCGCCAGCGCGATGGTTTCCTCCACGCGCATGGGAATATCGCAAACCCGGAACTCTAATGTGTTGAAGAATGGATGCGGGCGGATGTCCCACCAGATTTTCTTGGCATTATCGATGCAGTTGGTCTTGATTAGCAGCTTGATAAAGTTCTCGTACTCACCCCAGCTTGGGAAATAGTCGGGAATATTGGTACGCGGAAATTTGTCGAATACCTTACAGCGATAGGATTTCAGCCCTGTGTTCATCCCCAGCCAGAATGGTGAATTGGTGGAGAGTGCCAGAATATGCGGCAGGAAATAGCGCGCATGGTTCATCAGGTGGATGGCGGTCTCGCGATCCTCGATTCCAATGTGCACGTGCAGGCCGAAGATTAAATTGGCGCGTGCGACCAGTTGCAAATCTTCAACGATATTCTTGTAGCGTTCGTCGGGATTGATGTCCTGGGTCCGCCAATCGGTGAAAGGATGAGTCGCGGAGGCGGCAAGGGACAATCCGTTTTCCCGCGCCAGTCCGATCATGTCGCGGCGCAACTTTTTTACTTCTTCTTTGGCTTCTTTAATCGATCCGCAGACCGAAGTTCCCACCTCCACGACCGACTGATGCATCTCGGCCTTCACCCGCTCCTGCAAGCGCAGTTTGCCCTTCTCGATGATTTCGGCATGAATGTGCGAACGCAGGTCGCGCGTGACCGGGTCAATGGTCTGGTACTCTTCTTCGATTCCGATGGTGAAAGTAGGAGGCATGAGAACTACCTGCGGGCCGATGACGCAAGTGCGAGCCCGTCAATTTGGTGGAGAACAGTATAACTCTGGGCTGGCCGCTAAGCTTTGGCTTTCTTCTTGGAAGCCTTTGCCGGAGCGGTTTTAGGTGGCTTTTCGCCGGCCAGGAACGCCGCCCAACGCAACTCCCGAGCCGGGTCTTCATTGCTAAGGGCTTTTTTTACAGCCAGTTCCGCGACCGCGTCCACGATCCAGGCAAAGTTCTCCGGGCCCACGGAATGGATGTCCGCATCCGGCGCCGGGTTCATGAAATCGATGGCGTATGGCACTCCGTCTTCCACCGCAAACTCGACTGTGTTCAGGTCGTATCCCAGCGCCTGGCACAATGTCAGCGCGTCTTTGACGACTCGCTCATGCAATTGGTGGTCGATCGGCGGAGGGCTTTTCACATAACGCTCGTGATGCGGCGCTTTCGGATCGTAGTGCATGATGTGGACTTCTTCCTGTCCAACAACATAGCAACGGAAATATTCCTTGAACTCGACTCCGTGCTGCAGGGTCATGCACATGTCGCCCGTCTGGTTGTAATAGTGGAAAAACTCTTCTGGCGAATGGACTTTGTACACATGCTTCCAGCCACCGCCGGCGTAGGGCTTCAGAAAAGCGGGGAAGCCGACGTAGTTGAAAATCTCGTCCCAGTTCAGCGGGAAAATCAGATTGCGCATCGACTGGTCCGTCGTGCCTTCGGGATGCTTGTTATGCGGCAGAATGACTGTGGGCGGAATGGCCACACCCAGCTTGGTTGCCAGCGAGTAGTTGAAAAATTTGTCGTCCGCCGTCCACCAGAACGGATTATTTATGACAATCGTCCCAGTCAGTGCGGCGTTTTTTAAATAGGCGCGATAGAAAGGAATATCGTGCGAGATGCGGTCAATGATCACACGATATCCGCTGGGCTCGGCCATCTTCACGCCGCCCAGCTTGACGAACTCTGCAGTGACGCCCAGAACTTTTTTCTGGTTAATGCGGTCTACGACCGCGGCCGGGAAGGTATTTTCCTGTCCAAAAATAATGCCGATTTTCTTTGTGCTCACGGGAGACTCCTGCTAAAAAGCGAAGTCGGAACTAGAGAAAGAATTTTACCGCCATTTGCTGCCACCAGGGCCAGTCATGCCCAGTATTATTTCCCCAAACATCCAGCCAGTGCGGGACGGCCTTGGAATGCAAAATCCCAGACAACCGGATGTTCTCGTCCCGGCAGATATCCTGTTCCCCTGTCGCCAGCACGATGTTCATGCGCCGGTAGCGGCTTAAATACCAGTCATCGGTCAGGTTGGACAGGAAATCGGGCGGGCAGTTGAAATAGCAATCGGAATCGTAATAGCCATTCAAGAATTGATGAATGTCGAACGCGCCACCCATGCTCACGCAATAGCTCACCAGGTCGGGATGCTTGAGCGCAAAATTCATGGTGTGATAACCGCCAAAACTGCATCCCGTCAGTGCGAGCTGTGGCGATGCGTTCTTTGAGCGGATAAAGGGAAGCAGTTCGTGTAGAAGGTAGCGCTCATACTGGAGATGCCGCAGCACCCGCTGCCGGGGATGAACGCTCTTGTTGTACCAGCTTTCAGCGTCCACGCTGTCCGCACAGAAGACGTGCAGTTCGCCACGGTCGATCTTGGGGGCAAGCGTGGCAATCATTCCCCGATCTTCATAGTCGTAAAATCGGCCCATGGAAGTGGGAAAGACCAGCAAAGGCATGCCGGCGTGCCCGAAGGACAGCAGTTCCATGTCGCGTTGGAGTTCCTGGCTGTATTTCTTGACGTATTCTCGGTTCATGCTTCGCGGCTCATCACGTTATTGTAACGTGAGTCTGCGCGACTAATCTCCATTGGCAGTTTGCGATGCCACAACCGGAGCTGGAGTACCAGATAAAGTCGCCCAGCCGCGGCGGGACAGGTCCCAGAAAATCAAATAGCCCGCAATTCCCGCGAGCGCCAGCAACAGGATGCCCCAGAACCATTCTGCGAAGATGAGTTTGCCGATCCCGAACAGGCATCCATAAACGACGATTACGCCCATAACCCAGTTGAAGGCATTGCTGGCCACGTCGCGCACCTCCGCCATCTCTGGGACGAGCCTTGCGATTCGCTTCCATCCATATACCGTGGGATAAACGCGTTTATAGAAAGCCACCAGTGTTTTGTCCGACTCGGCTGGAGTTATAAAAGTCGCGATTAACCACACTACCGTAGTAATCCCACCTGTGATGAGCGCCTTTTTCGCATATACCACGGAATCATTCCCGGTAAACACTACGCCATTGAGTCCGAACGTCACGGCCGCCGCAGCGACCATCGCTGAAATCTCGCTCCAGGCGTTGATGCGCCACCAATACCATCGCAGAATGTAAACCGCCCCAGTCCCAAATCCGATGTTCAACACCAACTCCCATCCCTGTTTAATGGAAGTCAATTGCATTGCCGTGTAACCAGTTCCCAGCACCAGTAGGACAGTGAATAGTTTGCTGATTAATACATAATGCTTTTCAGTCGAATTCCGCACAATGAAACGTTTGTAGAGATCATTCACCAGGTATGAACTGCCCCAGTTCAATTGGGTTCCGATGGTCGACATGAAAGCTGCAAGAAATGCGGCGACCATCAGCCCGCGAAGCGCAGGCGGCAGATAGTCACGCAAGACCATTACGTAGCCCTGCTCCGGATTCGCTGCGAAAGCGGCACTGGGATGCATCCCACCATTCGGCGAATACACCACAATCGCCACCAGAGCGGTAATGATCCATGGCCAGGGACGCAGTGCATAATGAGCGATGTTGAACCACAAAGTCGCGCCAAGCGAATTCTTCTCGTCTTTAGCGCTGAACATACGTTGCGCCACATAGCCGCCGCCGCCCGGTTCTGCGCCGGGATACCAGGCCAGCCACCACTGCATCCCGAGATAAACGAAGAACGTCAGCAGGGGCAGGGTCCAGATCGCGTCGGTAGTCCATCCCGAATGAAAGTCTGGCAGGAATGCGACCGGGTTCGCGGTGTGGACTCCGCTCTGCTCGGCATTGGCGCGGATGGTTTGCAGATGAACTTGCAGTGCCTGCATCCCGCCAATTTTGGCCACCGCCACCCAGGCCAGCACGATAATCATGGTCATCTTCAAAATGAACTGGAAGAGGTCGGTGACCAGTACTCCCCAAAGCCCTCCAATGAAGGTGTAAATCCCGGTGAAGGGGATGAGGATGAGCACGCAAATGAGCAGTGAAGTCGTGTGCGGATCGCCCAGCGTGTAATGGAATGAGCCTACTTGCAGCACGCGTCCCTGTCCGATGGCTGGGCCCAGCAGAACGGTAATGATGTTGATCATCGCCTGTGTCACCCATCCCAGGATGAAGCAGTTCATGAAAAGCCCGAGATAAATGGACTTGAACCCCCGCAGGAAAGCCGCCGGTTTACCACCGTAACGCACTTCGACAAACTCGACGTCGGTCAGGATTTCCGAGCGGCGCCAGTATCGCGCGAAAAAGAACACGGTCAACATGCCGCCGACGCACAAGCCCCACCAGATCCAGTTTCCGGCGATGCCCTGTTTGGCCACCAGGCCGCATACCAATAGAGGCGTGTCTGCCGCGAAAGTCGTGGCCACCATGGACGTTCCGGCCAGCCACCAGGAAACGTCGCGCC
Organism: Terriglobales bacterium; assembly: GCA_963762965.1. Classification (GTDB taxonomy): domain Bacteria; phylum Acidobacteriota; class Terriglobia; order Terriglobales; family Acidobacteriaceae; genus DATBAX01. The sequence continues at coordinate 817,251 of CAVXME010000001.1, read as the reverse complement.
CCGAAATGAAGAATTCCTCCGTGCTGCCACTAGCCCGTCGCCGGTAGTAAATACTGATCAGCAAATTCACCAGCAGATAGCCGACGATCACAATCCAATCGGTTGATGTAAGCAGCATCTGCCGCCCTCCGTTCCCGGACTACTTCAAGCTAACGCGCAATTGCTATTCGGGCTTCTTGTCTTCGTGCTTACGCAGGATTTTGTAGGTGACGTCCTCAATCTCGGAGAGAATGGTCTCGGTCCGGGACTGGGAGCGGCGATCATCCAGATCAGTTTCCGGCTTGGTATCCGGAGGCTGGTCGCCGGGTCCTTCGGTCTTACTCGAGTCGTCTGGGCTTTCCATGTCACCCCTGAGCCTGGAAAATCGATCCGGTGTGTCACGCATTATACGTCGGCCAATCCACTGCGCGATTGTATTTTCGGCGCCTCTTCAAGATCGCCCTCGGAGATAATTTCGTAGCGCCTCCTGCCACGTCGGCATCGTGACATCGTATTTCTCCAGGCTCTTGGACGAGAGTACGGAATACTGAGGCCTTTCCGCCGGACGGACAAACTTTGCACTGGTAGTGGGCCGCACAACCGTCGCCAATCCTGCCCCGCGCACGATTTCTTGGGCGAAATCGAACCATGTACACTCGCCGCGATTTGTCGCATGTACTATGCCGGTCGCGCCCGCGTGGCACAACTGGATAATCGCACGGGCCAGATCGACCGTGTGAGTAGGAGAGCCGCGCTGGTCGTCAACCACGTCAATTTCTGGCCGCTTCTCCGCCAGCTTGAGGATGGTGTCGGGGAAGCATTTCCCTCCCGTACCAAATAGCCAGGACGTTCGCACGATGCAGCATTCCGGCAGAATTTCGCTGATCTTGACTTCCGCTTCCGCTTTGGAATGGCCGTAGACACTGCGAGGAGCGCGAGTGGTGTCGGTCTCGTAGGGAGTTGTGTTCTTGCCATCGAAAACGTAATCGGTGCTCACAAAAAGCAACTTTGCTCCGTGCTGCTTGGCCGCGCGTGCCACGTTGATGGCTCCACCGCAGTTTACGTCGAAGGCCAGTTCTCGATTGGTTTCACAACCATCGACGTCGGTGTATGCGGCCACCAGTACAATCCAATCCGGCCGGGTGTGTTCTACGGCAGAGAGAACCTGTTTGGGATCGCGAATGTCGGCGTCTTTCGAGCCCAGCCCAGTGACATCGTCCGTCCCCCACTCGCTCATCATGGCAGGTGCCAGCAAAGCCCTGCCCAGCAACCCAGTCGCGCCGAAGATCGTAACTCGCATAGTGCTTACGGTTCCTTTTCCAATGCTACAATGAAAGTTCGTCAAACGGTCCCATTCGGGGCCGGTTTCTTTAACGGCAATCTTTTCGAGGTGCAATCATGGCAACCATGGAAGCTCCAGTCCTGAACCGAACTCGTCCCCACGTGGGCCCATTCATCAACGAGCCGCTCACTGATTTCACCCGCGAAGATAATGCGCGTCTGATGCGTGCCGCCGTTTCTAAAGTTCGCAACCAGTTGGGCCGCGAATACGATTTGATCATTGGCGGGAAGCGCCTGAAGACCCAGGACAAGATCAAGTCCCTCAATCCGGCAATGCCGTCGCAACTGGTGGGCATGCACCAGAAAGCCGGCAAAGAACATGTGGAACCGGCCATGAGCGCGGCTTTGCAGGCCTTTGAAAGCTGGAGCCGCACTACGGTCGAAGAGCGCGCCAATCTGCTGTTTCGGGTCGGCGACCTGTTGCGCGAGCGCAAGTGGGAATATTGTGCCTGGCTGGTATTTGAAGTCAGCAAGAACTTTGCCGAGGCCGACGCGGACATCTGCGAAACCATCGACTTCTGCGAATTCTATGCCCGCGAAGCCCTGCGCCTGGCCCATGTCGAAGCTCCGGTGCAGATGCCTGGAGAGCGCGATTCGCTGTTCTACATACCGCTGGGCGTGGGTGCGGTCATTCCTCCATGGAATTTTCCCTGCGCCATCATGGCCGGGATGACGCTCGCCTCCATCGTCTCCGGCAACACGGTGATCTTAAAACCTTCGAGCGACTCGCCCACCATCGCAGCGAAATTCTTTGAGCTGCTGGAAGAAGCCGGCATTCCTGAAGGCGTGGTGAACTTCTGTCCGGGCGCGGGTACGACATTTGGCAATTCCGTTGTCGCCCATCCCAAAACCCGGTATATCGCCTTTACTGGATCGCGGGAAGTTGGCCTCGATATCAACAAAAGTGCGGCAACCCAGGCGCCCGGCCAACTCTGGATCAAACGCACCATCCTCGAAATGGGCGGCAAAGACGCGATCATCATTGACGCAGACGCCGATCTCGATGTCGCCATCGAAGGCGTCGCTCAGGCTGCTTTTGGTTTTCAGGGCCAGAAGTGCTCCGCCTGCTCACGAGCCATTGTGGACGAACGCGTGTACGACAAATTCCTGGAAGGCCTGAAAGCGCGCGTAGAGAAAATCAAAGTTGGCGATCCGGCCGAGAACGCCAACATGGGCGCCGTCATCAACGAAGCGTCCATGAAAACCATTCTCGAATACATCGAATACGGCAAAAAAGATGGCCGCCTCATCACCGGTGGCTCTCGTGCTACGGATGCAGGCGAAGGCTATTTCCTGCAACCAACCGTCATCGCCGACATCCTCCCCAAGTCAAAGCTCGAACAAGAGGAAATCTTCGGCCCCGTGCTTGCCGTGATCAAGTCGAAGGGCTTCGAGCATGCCATGCAGATTGCCAATGACACCGAATTCGGCCTGACCGGCGCGGTTTACACGAAATCTCGCGAACGAATCGACTTTGCAATCCGTGAGTTCCACGTAGGCAACCTGTACATCAACCGCAAATGCACCGGAGCGATGGTGGGTGCACATCCCTTTGGCGGATTCAATATGTCCGGGACCGACTCCAAGTCCGGCGGGCCGGATTACTTGTATCTGTTCACCCAGGCGAAATCGGTGGCGGAAAAGATTAAATAAGTTTTGTCGCGCCGTCCGGCAACCGCCTTGCCCAGGATTTCTTCTGATAGACCGTTCGAGTAAATGTCCGCCGTATCAAACAGATTCACCCCGGCTTCGAGGCAAATATCCACCAAACGGGTAGCTTCGTTGACATCACTCGCTCCCCAGGCGCGAAAGGGGACTTTCAGTCCAGAGTGACCAAGTTGTCGAAATTCCATCCTAAGTAGATGCGGCCCACGCCAGCAGAGATGCGGATGTCTAAGCCGCAAAGCAGCCAGGGCTTCGACTTGCCGCAAACCGTCGACAAAGGTTACCCTTACCGGGGTTCCACCTGATTTTCTCCAGGCCTGCGCCGCTAACTTTGAGTGCGATCCAAAGTCTAATCAGGATTAGCTGTCATTAAAATTGAGGTGTTCTTATGTCGTTTGCTTCTCGCTGTACCGTCGCAATCGTCCTTTTATCCCTGGTGACCACTCTTGGGGCCCAGGAAATCTCCAAATCCCAGCCGCCGCTATGGAGCAGTAAGCCGGACGTCGCTGCCTTCGAGAAGATGGAGAATGACCGGCTGGCGGCCGCGCAAGTCGCAATTGATCAAATCGTCGCGGTCAAGGACGCCCGCACCATCGAAAATACGCTTGGGCCCTATGACGAAGCCCTTCGTCAGCTCAATGCCGCGAATTATTTTTCCGGCCTCATGGAAGCCGTCCACCCCGACGCAGCATTTCGCGATCATGCTACGGCCATGACTCGCAAGGTGAGCGCGGCTCAGACTGCGTTGTCCCTGAATCGTGAGGTTTACCAGGCACTGGCGGCGCTCGACCTGTCGAGCACCGATGCAGCCACCCGATACTATGTGCAACGGCAGCTGCTCGAATTCCGTCTTTCTGGGGTGGACAAGGACGATGCCGCCCGCGCGCGTTTAAAACAGCTCAACGATGAGCTCACCGACGAGCAATCCATGTTTGAGCGCAATATCAATGACGGACAAAAGACCGTCACAGTCACTGACCGCGCCGAACTCGATGGCCTGCCGCAAGACTACATTGACCGTCACAAGCCCGGCAAAGACGGCACCATTACGATCACAACCGATTATCCCGACGCCCTTCCGGCTTTCAAATTCAGTAAGAGCGATGCCCTTCGCCGCCGTCTCTGGGAAGCTTTCGATACCCGCGCCTATCCCAAGAATCGCGATGTGCTGATGAATATGTTGAAGACGCGTTATGAGATTGCCACTCTGCTGGGCTATAGCTCCTGGGCGGACTACAACGCGGCCGACAAAATGATCGTAAACGGTCAGAATATCGCCGACTTCATAGCCCAACTGGACAAAGCGGCCCGACCCATCGCCGATAAAGAATTCGCCATGCTATTAAGCGAGAAAAAGCGCACCAGTCCCGACGCAACCGAGATCGGAGACTACGAAGTTGGCTATCTTTCAGAGCAACTCCGCCGCTCGAAGTTCGATTTCGATTCGCAATCGGTCCGGCCATATTTTCCTTTCCCGCAGGTGCGACAGGGAATCCTGGACACCGCGGCGACGCTCTTCCATGTGAGTTTCCGACAGGAACTGGATGTTCCGGCTTGGGACCCCGCCGTCGAAACCTGGGACGTGATCGATAGCGGCAAGGTGATCGGCCGCTTCTACCTGGACATGCATCCCCGTCCCGGCAAATTCACTCACGCGGAAATGGCCCCCGTGCTCGATGGGATTCGCGGCAAGCAACTGCCCGAGGCCATCCTGATTTGCAACTTCCCCGTGCCCACTGCCAGCGATCCCGGTCTTATGGAATACGGCGATGTAGTGACCTTCTTCCACGAGTTCGGCCATCTGATGCATTGGATCCTGGGCGGCCAGCAGCAATGGGCAGGGATTAGCGGCATCACCATGGAGGCGGACTTCGTGGAAGCGCCTTCGCAAATGCTGGAGGAATGGATGCACAGCCCCCAGGTGCTGGCATCTTTTGCGCATCATTACAAGACCGGCGAGGCCATTCCGGCTGAACTGGTGGCGCGTATGAATCGTGCTTCGGCGTTCGGGCGCGCAACCTCGATCAGCCAGCAGAATGACTATACTGCGGTCTCCTACGACATTTATAAGGGCAGCCCTCAGGGCGTGGACCTGGACGCGGTCGTCCATGATGACGCAGTGAAATACACTCACTTCACCCCGCTTCCCGGCACGCATATGTATGCGTCATTTGGACACTTGGCGGGTTATTCGTCCGCCTACTACACCTACATGTGGGACAAAGTGATCGCCGAGGACTTCTTCGTGCAGTTCGATCACTCGAACCTGCTGGCGGGGGACGCGCCCATGAAGTACCGGCGTTTGGTGTTGGAGCCAGGCGGCTCCATGTCCGCTAATGATCTGGTGAAAAACTTCCTGGGACGGCCGCAGAATATGGCTGCGTTCCAGCGTTGGATGGGGGAGGAGTTCGAATCCGGATCGGGTGGCACGAAACAAGGCGCGCTGAAGTAGAAATATCATTACCCACTGTCATTTCGAAGCGAAGCGAGAAATCTGCTTTTCCCTTGGCGTCGGCAGAAAGCAGATTCCTCGGCGCTCCGCTTCTCGGAATGACAAGGTTTAGGAAGTTTGGCAAACACGAAGGCCGCCATTGCAGGCGGCCTTTTCGTCTTGGCACTCTAAAATTTACTTACGAAGGTACGCCTGCGCCTTGTCCCGGTTGCGGTGCGGCCGAGGCGGTAGCGGCTGCCGCTTCATTCAGTATCCGATGGTGGATCGTGAATAACGCCAGCTCAAGCCGGTCCGAGACGCCGATCTTGTCATACACGTTGCGCAGATAATTCTTAATGACCTGCTCGGTCGTTCCCAGCTGAGAAGCGATTTCCTTGTTCTTGTAGCCCTGCACGATCAGCGCCACGATGCGTAGCTCTTTAGCGGTCAAGCGGTCGCGTACCCGCAATCCGACCATATCGTTTTCTGTCAGCTCGCTTGGCACCGCAATGTCCTGCACCCAATTCTCGCCACGTGCGACTTTACGTACGCAATCCACGAGGGCGGCGCTGGTCACGTTGCGATAGACCACCCCGTGCGCTCCCGCGCCCATGTAGCGTTGCGCGCTCTCGCCGGTGTCGGCCAGCACCACAATTCTCGTTTTGGCCTTGATCGCGGCTTGCACCACCGGATTGAAGTCAGACTGGAACCCGCCGGCAACCACCAGCACGGCGGCGCGGAATTTATCCAGGGCCATGAACATCTGCTCCTGGGTCTGGGCTTGCGCCACAATGCGCATCTCGTCTTCTACTGCCAGTACTTTGGCGATTCCCGCGCGGAAAATTGCCTGGTTATCGGCCAGAATTAATTTGAGCATTGCGTCAGCTCCTCGAGCTTTACGAACGGCGAACGAAGTCGTAGGAATCAATTACACAAGCCACGCCCCGCGTATCCGTTGCGCTGTTGCCGGCGGGCTCATCTTTGCGTACCACCCGCCCTTTGCACTGCACCACCACCACGTCCTTGGCTCCCGTGACTTCCGGTGGCAAGGCAATCTCAAACTCCACATTGGACCCCACTTCCAGCGTGGCATCGGCCCGGATGTACACTCCGGCGGCACTCAAATCGCCGGTGATGCCAGTGGACTCCGCACTCTCCCCCTCGCGGTGGATCTTAATCGGCAATTCTACAGGGAATCTTTTTCCCGTCCGTGCTTCGGACACAAGACCTCCTTCTTCCTGGCCTTCTCTTCGCGCAAAAGCCAGCTCCATATGGCTGATCTCCCGATGGAGTTTCTTGACCGTACTGAATATCCACTTACTACTATAGCTTAGGGGCGGTTATATCATGGATGACACCCTCCTTTAAAGCCCGATCGCGCCTTGGACAAGGGTAGGAACTAGGTTCCCCCGCTGCTGGAGGCGTCCCCAATGCCGTCTTTTCCTCCCTGTCCTACTTGGTATCGAAATTCTTCGGGTCCAGGGAAATGTTCTCCAATATCTTATCCACCGTCATGTCCCAGTGATAAACGATGGTCTGGCCGTTCTGTAACTCTTGCGTGTATTCGATCGAATAAGTTGACGGAAGAGTTATGCCATCCTGGGTCTTGAAATCCCCGAATCGCTCCTCGATGGTGTAGCGAATCTCCTGCTGATCGACGCTGTTGGTGATGGTCGTTCCCACGGTGGGAGAAAACGTCATGGCATACGTGGTCTTTACGTGATGATAAGTCTCCGGATCGAAGTACAGACTGATCCGCATATCGGTGTTTTTCCTGGAGCGATATTCCAGGTCATGGAGCTGGCGGCCGTCGATTTTCTTTAGTCCGGCGTAAGTCCATTGGGGCTGGTTCTGACCCAGGCCTTGTAAAGCCCAGCCCGTGGACAATTCCCCACCCAGCAAACCTTCCCTGAGGATGTAGTCCTGGCTCTGGACGAAATCACCGAAACGCGACCTTCTTTGCGTGGAAGTGTCGGCGGCAACATAGGTTTTGTTCCCGTCAAAAACGAATTGTTCGCCCCGGTAATTACCCGTTCCGAATCTCATTACGAAGTTGGACTTGCCCGGTTCGGAAACCCGGCCCCACGAACCCTCGACGGTCCCGCCGCCGCCCACCAGGAGCTTGAATGTCAATTTGCCTTGTACCACTCGCGATTTGACCGCGGCCCGCGCTTCCGTGGTCCCAATCGAATCCAGGTGCTTAGCGACCAGCTCCTCCGGCTTCATGTCCGCTGCAAAAGTCAGTAAAGGCAGCCAGAGGATAGAAAGAGCGCACAGACCTAACTTGAAACTCTTACCCGGGATTCGCATGGATTGTTCTCCCCGCAGCATTATACGGCCCGCCGGATGCGCTTTTAGGTCTCTGACCCTCAATGGCGCCAGTTCCATACAGGATTTCCTTTGTCATCCCGAAGCACCAGAGTATCGTTCCCCTTCACCACCTCACGCGCCAGGATCAGGTCCGCGCCGTCCGCTTTCACTTTCGATCCGGTGAGTGTGATCTCGTCACCCTTATCAAAGCTTGCACCCATGTCGTCGAGAAAAGATTTCGGGCAAAGGTAGACATCGAGCGTATCTGTGCCATTTTTAACAGTCAGGTGGACGACTTCTTTTTCGCTTCCTTTTGCCGGCAGCTTCACCTCATCCACGGTTACTTTCATCTTCGTTTCGGTGTGCAGATCGTATGCCGGATGGTTTGTTGGCTGCGCCTTCTGCGCAACCATCAATGTAACAAAAAGAGATGTTAGGACCATTACCAAAAAAGTTTTGCAAGAGTGATTCGATGAGTTGGATTCGCTTGCATCATGCATAGCTCCTCCTCGATTGAATGTATCCGGAACCATGTGGCGACAGATGAGTGGGAAGCGCCGGTTTCCGATCTCCCGCGCCTGGTCAGGATGAAATCAGCTCCGGGAGCAGCCTTATCCTACTCCACTTTCGGCCAACAAAATCAGGGAGTTTCGTGTGTGGCAACAGGTGAATCCGCCCCTCCAGGCCGGGCCGCAATCGAATTTTCTTCCCTTCACCCCTATAATGCGTGCTACCCCGGATTGAGAAGAAGCCATGGCGCTTGCGAGTTTTAATGGATTACGCGTTCTGTCGCTGGAGAGCCGGCGCGCCCGTGAGATTGCGCAACTCATCATCAACAATGGCGGAGAACCTCTGGTGGCGCCTTCCACCCGTGAAATTCCTTCCGAGTCGAATCCTGTCGAACTGAAATTCGCCGCCAGCCTCTTGCAGGATCAATTCGATGTTGTCATATTCTTGACCGGCGTCGGAACCCGCGCCCTGGCGCAGGCTGTCGAACCCGTTTGCTCGCGTGAACAATTCGTCGCTGCCCTCAGCCGGACGACCGTGGTAGCCCGCGGCCCCAAACCCGTTGCCGTGCTGCGAGAGTTAGGCGTGCCCATCGCTCTGACCGTTCCCGAGCCCAACACCTGGCGCGAAATCTTGCAGGTTCTTGACCAGAACGCTGAGAAATTTCCGCTTAAAGACCGGCGCGTGGCCGTCCAGGAGCACGGTGTTCCAAGCCACGAACTTTATGCTGGACTCAAAGAGCGCGGCGCCGAAGTTTTTCCCGTCCACGTCTATCAATGGGCCCTCCCCGAAGACACCGGCCCGTTACGTCAGGCGATTCTTTCGATCACCGGAAACCAGATTGATGTCGCCATGTTCACTTCATCCGTGCAAATCCACCACCTTCTTCAGATCGCCCAGGAAATGAACCTGCGCGAGGACTTGGTCCACGCCTTGAATCGCTCGATGATTGCCTCCATCGGCCCACTGACTTCGCAAACCCTCCGCGAGCATGGCATCGCGGTAGACCTCGAACCCACGCACCCCAAAATGGGATTTCTGGTAAAAGAAGCCGCCGAACAGAGCGCCGGGTTGTTAAGCCGAAAAAGGCACGGATAGACACGTTCCCTTGCCGAGCCGGAAAATCTGTAGTGTCGCAAACCGCCGCTCAGAGTTAAGATAACCCCGGGCTACCAAGGCTATGAACCATCCTCGAAATACCGCGCAATTAGGCTGGCTCACCATCTTGCTGCTGGGAGCGATGCTGACTTTTTCCAAGGCAGCGCAGGCGCAAACCTGCCTGACCACCGAGGACATGGACCCCGCCACTAAGACCGCGCTGCTAACCACCGGCCAGCGTTTTTTTGATATGGCAGCGAAGGGCGATTCAGCAACCCTGCGGCAGAATGCCATCCCTAGCCTGGCTGCCGATTTTTCCGGCATCGAGACCGCGATCAAAGACAACCAGCCAAACCTTTCCAACGCCAAAGCGACGCCGCGCCTGCCTTTTTTGCTCAAGGCCGAAGGCACCGCCCCGCTCGATCGCGCCGAGTTCTTGTGTGGCGTGTTTGGCCCCAACGGTCAAACTGCCACCAGTTCTGAGTTTGTGATTCCGAATCTGCCGCCGGGAAACTACGCCATCGTGATTCTGGACGTGGCGCCTGCAAAGGGTGCATACACCGTATCGTTCGTTCTCCAGCAGTCGGGCACCGACTGGAAACTGGGAGGCTTCTACGCCAAGTCAACCCAGATTGCCGGCCACGATGGCGACTGGTTCGTCAGCTCGGGCCCGCGAGTTCAAGGCCAAGGGACAATTCCACAACGCCTGGTTCTATCTCGTGGAAGCCCGCGATTTGCTGGTCCCCGTTCCTTTCATGTACACCCAGAAAACCGACAAACTCTACGACGAGTCGCAGGCGGTCAAGCCCTCCGACCTGCCCGCTGATGGCACTACTTCAGACCTGGTTGCAGCCGGAAAAACTTACAAACTGACCGCACTTTTTCCGCTGACGGTGGCGAGTGACCTTGATCTGGTGGTGAAATACCAGTCCGCCGACGTCTCCAACACCACACAGACTTTCGCGGAAAATATGGTGGTGATTAAAGCCTTGGTGACCAAGTATCCGGAGTTCCACGAGGCTTTCGATGGCGTGGTCGCCCGCGCCGTCGAACCATCTGGAAGAGACTACGGCTCGCTGCTGCCCATGAAGGAAATTAAATAAGACTACCCTTACCTGCTCCCGCCCCGGTCATTCCCACTCCCCCACCCTTGTCATTCCGAACCGTAGCGAAGCGAAGGGAGGAATCTGCTTTTCCCGTGCAGCGCCTAGCCCTGCCCCGCAAACGTACACTCCTCAGGATCCTTATCCTCCCGCAATCCCACAAAAACCGGAGCCCTGAGCTTCTGCCCGCCCTCGGTCGTTTCATGCGTCCACTCCGAAAACTTGATCTCCGCCACGCGTTCCGGTCTGACCCAGTGGACATTTTGCGCATCCACATCACCGTGAAAGGGACTGCGTTTGGTCTCCAACTTGTGCAGGATCTGCCAGATTTCCTTTAGCATTTTTTGATCGAAGCCCGTCCCCGCCTGCCCCACATGAATGAGCCGCCCCTTCTTGTCATAAAGCCCCAGCACAAGCGAGCCGAAATATTCCCGGCTGCCCTCAGGATCGGTGTATCCCCCGATCACGCAATCGACGGTCTGCGTGATCTTGATCTTGAGCCACTCATGGCTGCGGGTCTCTTCGTAATGACTGGCGCGCTTTTTCGCCAGGATGCCCTCCAGCCCTTGCTGCATCGCTGCGGCGAACAATGCCACACCCTTGTCGAAGTGGTCGGAATAGCGAAGGATTTCATTGCTGGAAATGATTCCTGCAAGGGCCCGCTTTCGTTCTTCGAGCGCGATCCGATGCAGATCGAACCCATCCAGGTAAATCAGGTCGAATGCATAATAGAGCGCGGGCACATCCGCCCGTCCGGCGACCCGTCGTCCGCCTTTCCGAATTCCAGTACGCTGCTGCATCAGGCTGAATGACGATCGCCCGGCATTGTCCAGCGCCACAATCTCGCCGTCAAGAATCGCCGATTTTGCCTTCACAAACTTCGGCAAATCGCGCAGCTCTGAAAACTGGGCAGTCAGATCGTTCTGATTACGGGAAACCAGCCGCACCTTGCGATCTTCGATGAATGCGATAGCGCGATAACCATCCCACTTAATCTCGAACAACCATTCCGGACTATCAAAAGGTTTTTCGACGGAAGTGGCCAGCATGGGATGCACGGCCGCAGGCATTTTCCGCACTACCGCCCCGGACAAATCTTTTACCGCAGAGCTCGCCGAGAGCGCAGAGGGAACCGCCTTTTTAATTTTGGTTTTCTCAGCGCTCTCTGCGTTCTCAGCGGTTATCTTGCGTTTTAGTTTTTTTTTACCTCCGTGTTCCTCTGTGCCCTCTGTGGTTGAAGCTCGTGTCCCTTTCTTCTTATCCAGCTTGGCCAGCGTCTCCGCCAGCCACGGCGCCTTCACTTTACCCCGCGTCGCTGGAGGGCTGCTGGTCCACTCAGCTGAGTCTGCATCGCCGGCAATCTGCGCCATCGTTCGTTTGCTCAGGACCGACGTATCGTATTGCTCGATGTCATAACCTTCGACTGCAAAGTCATCCTGTTTCTTGATCAGCAGCCACTCGGTGCCCTTGCTCCCCGGACGCCGCCCCTTGATGTGGATGAGCGCGAAATCTCCCTTGATCCGCTGACCATGAAGCCGGATCTTGAAATCCCCCTTTTTCAGCATGGCAACTGCTTCCGCCTGAGTACCAGGCACAAACTTGCCCTTCACCGGCACTGGCGAAAGCGGCTCCCAGGTGCCGACATCCCACACCATAACAGTCCCGCCGCCGTAATTGCCCTCAGGAATTGTGCCCTCGAAATCAAAATAAGAAACGGGATGGTCTTCCACCTGCATCGCCAGCCGTTTATCAGCAGGATCGAGCGATGGCCCCTTGGGCACGGCCCACGACTTCAGCACCCCTTCCATCTCCAAGCGGAAATCGTAGTGCAGGCGAGTCGCCCGGTGCTTCTGCACCACAAAGCGATGTCCACTCTTCTTTTCCAGCTTCGGCGGCGGCTCGGGCGTTTCCTCAAACCGCCGTTTGCGTTTGTATTCTTCTAAAGACATCCAAGCATTCTACCCACCAAAATCAGCTTTCGCCTACATTCCCACTCCCAACCCCCTGTCATCCTGAGCGCAGCGGACACTTCGCGAATGCGAAGTGTCCACGGAGTCGAAGGACCCCTAGCTCATAACCGATGCAACAGACCGAGAGATTTTGATTTTGAAGCAGAAAATACAACTAAAGACTCTCCGTGCATCCGCGCACCCAGCTCCGAAGGAGCGAAATAAGATAGCCCCGGACGTAAGTCCGGGGTAAGCATCCAACCAGACCACGCGCCCGCAGGGCGCCACAGCTCCTGATCATATCCGGTCGGCACAAGACCTCATGGCTGAGTGCTGAATGCTGATTGCTGACGGCTTCCTTTACAATCACACCTCTATCTCATGAAACGCGAATACCCACCCCAACCACTTGTCGGCATCGGCGCCATCATCATCGAAAATTCCCGCGTGCTCTTAATCAAACGCGGAAAGGCTCCATTGCTGGGAGAATGGTCCATCCCCGGAGGCATGCTGGAACTGGGCGAGGCCGTGCGCGAAGCCGCCGTCCGGGAAGCTGGAGAAGAAACCGGATTAACAGTAGAAGCAGGAGAACTGCTCGGAGTGTTCGACCGTGTGATCCGCGACGAACAGGGTCGCATACGCTATCACTATGTGCTGATTGATTTTCTCTGCCTCCGACTCTCAGGAGAAGTGCAAGCCGCAGGCGATGCTGACGAAGCCCGCTGGTTTACCTTGGAAGAAGTCGTGAAACTTCCGCTGGCCAAAGACACGGCTGAAGTGATCCGGCGGGGATTTGAACGCCAAAAATAATCACGGCTCCTGATTCGCACCAGGCGATGCTTCCTTCCATTCATATTTACAGCTGCGGCAGCGCCACGCGTTGTAGTGGACTGGGAGCGGGAGACTAAGCCATGCGCTTCCGTAGGCGACCGGTTGGTTCAATTGTTGGAACGTTACATCGAGCGATCCGCACTTTGGACAGTGCGGTTGTTGATAATCTCCGACTCCTTCGACTTCAAATCCTTCCGGAATCGGCTGGTCCAAAATTTCCTGCGCGGCTTCCAAATCTTCCGGTTTCACCTTGATTTTGATCCCGCCAATGAGGTTGGAAATAAACCAATCCATCCGGACCATGTTGTCATCGGCCAGAAAACTTTCGATTCCAGCGGACTCGAGGGCCCCCTTGGCTAGCAACGCCTCCGGAAGATCGCGGAATTGCCGAAGCATCACAAGTTTTTGGAACTCCAGCTCCTGCTCAACAGCAGCTTCCTTTGGCAGGTCGACCAGTCCTCGCTTGCTCATCTCGCCGCGTAGGGATTGTTGCGCCAGTTCGGTCAAAGACGCGGGGTCTTCATCAATTTTCTGCAACTCGTCGTCGGTCATGCCGGAGTAAAGCGCGGCCAGTCGCTGTCTCTCCTGCTCAGGATCTGGGATTGTCATGACGGGGAAATCATACGTCATCGCGCGATCATCACAAAAAGCAAACGGCCCGCGATTTTAATGGCGCGGGCCGTCCGGTGGACTGGTTGATATTGACCAAGAGGTGGTCACTCTACGTGGCCCCTTCGGCACAATTCGGGTCCCGGCACGACCGATGCCGGGCGCTCCGATCTTCACTAGGTCGAACCTAACTAGATCAAGCTAACTCACCGCTTCGTGCAAATGTGGTTGGTTACCGGCACGCACTATTCCGCGTCCCGGAAATATTAGAGCGACCGCTCTAAGTCTCAGCCACCTCACCTGGTCTTTGATAACCACGCTTACCACTACAATCAGAACTTGTCATCCGACCACCTCCTTTCCGGTGTAACCGCAGATTATTACGAAACCAACGCAACGTCAAATAGCAAACGCGACGGTTACCACCGCCGGGCCTGCAAACTATGGTTGCATCATGACTGTTAACTGTGATTAACTACATGTCATCATCCTCGGTTAACGCGCTGGGTCGAATCATTCATGGCGAAAATGGTCCACTTCATTCTCGTTCTCGCAGCTGCCATGTCGCTGTTTACAGCGGAAGCAATGGCCCAGGGCGAAACCACGAGCGCCATTGTTGGCCAGGTGTCGGATACAACCGGTGCGGTCGTGCCCGGCGCCACCGTGATAACAACAAATCGCGAGACGGGTGCAACGCGCAAGGCGAACACCGATGATTCCGGCTGGTTCAGCTTCCCGCAACTAAAGCCCGGCGGTTATTCCGTAAAAGTTGATGCGGCTGGGTTCGAGCCGCAGCAAAACGACAATGTGACTGCTGGTCTTGGCCAAAAACAGACGGTCGATTTCACGCTCAAGGTTGCCCGGTCCAATGAGACGGTTGAAGTCAATGCCGAGGCCCCGCTCATCAATCCAGAAAATGCAAACACTTCCACCACTTTGAATGCGCCGGCCCTGGAAAATCTGCCGAATCCAGGCGGCGATCTGACTTATCCCTTGCAGTTCGCCCCCGGCGCTCTTATTAACACTGCTGGCAGCGGCAATGATTTCGTCGGCGGCACAAACGGATACGGCAACGTGGAATTCAATGGACTGCCCGCTCTCTCCAACGGTTATATCGTGGACGGGCTCGAAACCAATGACCCTCTCACCAATCTCAACAGCGGGCTCTCCACCAACCTCGTGTTGGGACTGAACTCGATTTCCGAAGTGACCGTCAACACTCTTTCCTATTCCGTGGACCAAGGCCGGTATGGAGCGTCCCAGGTCAACTATGTCACCAAGTCCGGCACCAATCAGTTTCACGGAAATCTCTACGAGCTTTGGAATGGAGCGCTTCTCAATGCAGCAGACTATTTCACCAATGCGACGCCAGGGAGCCACAAGCCAGGGGCGACGGTGAACCACTTTGGCGGCAGCGTGGGTGGGCCGATCGCGCACGACAGACTGTTCTTCTTCTTTGACAGTGAATGGGTGCGGATCGCACTGCCCATTGTCACGCCGACCATCGTCCCTAGTTCCAGCACGCTGTTTCAGACATACCTGTTGGGGCAACTTGATTCCGGTCAAACCACCGGCTGCGTGTCCAACGGGCCCGATAAAAATTGCTACCCCGCCGCGCCCCAGGAGGTTCCGTTTTATCAGCAGATGTTCAAGCTCTATGGAAATACCAGCGGTACTCCCACCGCGATACTCGGTTGTCCTTACGACGAGGGCGAGGTCAACCCGGTAATTCCGAATGACGGCAATTTCTGCGCCAACCGCCAAAGCGTCTCACACTCCAGCGATGACCACGAGCAGGTGCAGACGTTTCGTCTCGACTACAACATCAATCAAAAAGATACGGCCTGGTTCCGCTTTCAAGTCGACAACGGCGTACAAGCCGCCTATACCGATCCCATCAACCCCTTGTTTGACGCAGTCTCGCCCCAGCCTCTCTACTCCTTTGCGGCTGGACACACGCACGTCTTCTCGCAGAACCTGGTGAACTACTTCAATACTGCGTTCTCCTGGTACGAAAGCTTGTTTGGGCCCAGCGATTTCCAGAAAACGCTTTCGGCTTTCCCTGTCGTATTACAGGGCAGCGGCGCGAATGCCTTCACCCCCATTGGAGGGCTTGACAATACCTGGGTGCAAGGCCGGCGCGCCTCCCGCTTTTTCATCAACGACAATCTTGCCTGGAGTCGCGGCGCTCACGAACTGAGATTCGGCACCAATACCCGAATTTTTCGCCTCAACGACTACGACTTCGGAGAAGGCACGGTCCCCACCGTGACCTACGCGAACTTGCAGCAATTTATTTATGGAGTAGCGAACACCGCGTCGGAAACGTTTCCCTCGAACCTAAACGAACCTTTCAACTTTCTAAATCTTGATTTCTACGTCCAGGACACCTGGAGACTGACTCGGAAACTCACCTGGACATTCGGTCTTCGCGATACCTTTAATTCCAATCCCCTGAATCCCCATGATCAAGTTGCTCGTCTTCTCGGATCATTCAACTCGATCTCCCACGACGTCAATCAACCGCTGGACCGCGGCCATCCAGACCATCTCGGTAACCTGTTCTCGTCTACGCCGCTTGCGATCCTGCAACCGAGAACTGCCATTGCTTGGCAGTTCGCACCGAAATCCGTGTTGCGCGGCGGCTTCGGGATTTTCAGCGACATTTTGCCGGGCAGCGTGGCCGATCTGATCGGCGCCAATCCCCCGTACGATAAGACTTTCCAGGGAGGCCTGCTCGGCAGCGTGGGCGGTACAGCCATTGCTCCGGGAGTGCCGAACAGCGCCGTCGATGCGACCATTACCGCCAATCAGATTTTTACTTCGGGATTTTCCCAGGGCCAGCTCTCGTGTGCATCTTCACTGGCGAATCTGGCAACGTGTCTTCCCCCGGTAGAGATTACCGCGATCCCAGAGGACAAATTGCACGCGCCGTACTTCATGGAATGGAGCCTGGGATTGGAACATCAGTTTGGAACGACGGCCAGCTTGCAGGCGCAATACGTCGGCACGCGGGCTGTGAACCAGCCTTATCTCACCCAGGTCAACGGATACCAAACGGTGTGCCAGGGTTGTTTTGCCCCGTTCCCCTACCTGCAACCAACAGACCAGCGATTCGCCGCCGTCACCCAGTTTTCCACCGGCGAGAACAGCCACTACAACGGCCTGCAACTCACGGTCACGAAGCGCCTCGCCCACGGTCTGCAGGGACAGGTCAATTACACCTGGAGCCGTTGCATGGACACAGTTTCGAACGGAGGATTTCTGCAATTTTCCGCCGGTGGAATTCTTTCCCCCTTGCCGGGAGAATTGGCGCGGGATTACGGTCCTTGCGATTACGATATCCGGCACAATTTCAACTCCCAGTACGTTTACCAATTGCCGATTAAAGTCCGAAGTCACGCGCTGGGATATGCACTCAACGGCTGGCAAGCTTCCGGAACGGTGTTTTGGCACAGCGGGATCCCGTTCTCTGTCCTCAGCACGCCCTATTCCGCCGGTGGAGACGGAATCGAGCAGGGCAGCGGGCCGCAGTTCGCCAGCGTTGTTCCCGGTGTTCCTCTCTACGAACACCGGCCTATTCCGGGGGTCACGCAGCCGGGCACAATTCAATGGCTCAATCCCGAGGCTTTCGTTTCCACCGTGGATCCCACCACGGGTGCGTGTTACGGCGGCGACAGCCTACAGAATTGTCAATTCGGGGACCTCGGCCGCAACGCCCTGCGCGGTCCCAACTTCTTCTGGAGCGATTTCTACCTTACCAAGTGGTTTGCTTTGTCCGAGCACGTGAAGCTGCGCTTCGAGGGCCAGTTCTTTAATGTTTTCAACCATCCCAATTTCGGGCTTCCCAGCCAGGTGCTGGCCGGAATCCCAGGAAAGCCTTCCACCCAAACCGGATTCGGAGCGCTCACCTACACTACCTCTCCGCCGACAGGCTTGCTGGGCGTAGGTTTAGGCGGCGACAGTACGCCGCGCATGATCGCCTTTCAAGCCCGCCTGGAGTTTTAAACAGTCAAGCGGATCACCTCAACCGGGGGCCCCGTCCTTCCCGCGCACTTTGCGAGAGGGCAGGGTTTTCTTGCAATACCCCACTTGGTCATCCCGAAGACCCGGCGCATTTCAGCCGGGCGAGGGATCTGGAGCGGATGAGCAGACAGCGTACCTCGCTCCCCGCAAGATCCTTCGCAAGCTCAGGATGACACTCTAGAAGACGAGAAAATCCAAACTGAGGGTGAAGGGGCTTTTCCACTCCCTCGATTAGAATGACTTCGCTATGCCAAGAGACGCTCAATACTGGATCGCCAAGCTGGGTCTGCTCCCTCATCCCGAAGGCGGCTACTATCGTCAGACTTATCGCGCGGATTTAATGATCGCAAAGGAAGCCCTGTCGCCAAAATTCACCGGAGCGCGGGCTGCTTCCACCGCCATCTATTTCCTTCTGGATGGCGGAAACTTCTCAGCCTTCCATCGCCTCCGTTCGGATGAGTTGTGGCACTTTTACGCCGGCAGCTCATTGCTGGTTCACGTAATCGCCGAAAACGGGACCTATTCGCAGATTCAGCTGGGGAACAATCCAGAAGAGGGAGAAGTCTTTCAAGCGGTCGTCAAAGCTGGATGCTGGTTCGCTTCCTGCCTTAAGGATCCCAATTCCTTTGCTCTGGTAGGCTGCACCGTAGCCCCAGGATTCGATTTCGAAGACTTTGAACTCGCCAAGCGTTCCGAACTCACCAAACTCTTCCCTCAACGTCGGAAAACTAATCGAGCGCCTCACCCGCACTCTGACCCCCTATTCCCAAAACGGGAATCTTTCTCCAACTTAAACAAAACAAGCCACTTCATACATTTCTATACGTACATTTCCATACCCACAAAATGTTCCACGTGGAACACTTCTCCATTTTGCAGGCTCCGGCCAGCGGTACATGACCCGGGGGAATCTACTGCCTGCACCTTTGGGTTTCTAAACTGAAAGTCTCCCCTAAGTAGAAGAGGCGTCAGCCTTTCCAGCGATAGGCGTCCGCCTGCGGCAGGCCGATGTGGGCCAGCACCCGGTAAGCGAACTCGCGGGCCATGACGTCCAGGCTGGCGGGCCGGTTGTAGAAGGCCGGGATGAGCGGGAAGACAGTCGCGCCGGCGTCGGCGGCGCGGTACATGTTGCGGATGTGAATTTTATTGAGCGGCGTCTCGCGCACACACAGCACCAGCGGACGCTTCTCTTTGAGGCACACGTCGGCGGCACGCTCGATCAGGTGGGAGGCGATGCCATTGGCGATGCGGGCCAGCGAGCCCACGCTGCATGGGATGACCACCATGGCGTCGGAGGGATAGGAACCGCTGGCAATGTTGGCGCCGATATCGGCGTTGGCTTGCTGCTGAATTTTGCGTGAGGCTTTTTTGCCGCCAAGGATTTGTCCGACCAAGTTGTTGCGGCCGCGCAGGCCAAGCTCTTCGGCCATGACGCGCAGGGCGCTGTCGGAGGCAATGAAGTTGACGTTCGATACGCGCTTGTCGCGTTCGACGGCGAGCAAGAAGTGTTTCAGGAATAACGATCCGCTGGCGCCGGTCGTGGCGACAGTCAGATTTTGCGGCGGATGAATAGGCAAAAAAGATTCTCCCCAAGGTTTCGAGCATAGGAGCAACGCAGGAAGCAGTCAAGGTCGAGCGTCTTGATTTCGGCGAACGACCAACGACCAAGGACGAACGACGGAAGCCATGGCGACCACCACCGACTTGCGGTCCCGCCGCAGTGCAGCGCAACTTCATGCGCTGGAGGTCGTGGTGCGCGAGATCAAAGCCAACGACCACAACGGTAGCCGAAAATATCTGCAAGATTTCAATCAGGCTTTCAATTCTTATCAATCCATTCTTGATACCCAACAATGGAATGATGCCGTCTGTGCTGCGGATGTCTTGCTGGTTGGCGACTACCATGCGTTGCCGATGTCGCAGCGGTGGGCTGGGGCGTTGCTGGAACAGCGTACGCAACCGGGGGATCGTCCTGTGGTGTTGGCGGTGGAGACGATCTTTGCGCGCGATCAGCACATCCTTGACGAGTGGTGGCGGCGCGAGATTGATGAGCACGAACTGCGTCAGCGGATTCGGTTTGATCTCGACTGGGGTTATGAGTGGGGGCCATTCTACGAATTGCTGACCACGGCGCGCGAGCATGGCGAAGCTATCTATGGTCTGGACTGCATGCCGCGGGAAGACCTGCGCAAGATTGGCGCGCGTGATCGTCATGCCGCGCACAAGATTGGGGAGATCCGGCAGCGGCATCCGAATGCGGCGATCATGGTGCTGTTTGGCGAGTCCCACCTGGCGCCGAAACATCTTCCGCGAGTGTTGCGCGAGCAGTTGCCGCAGGAGAAAGTGTTGACCGTTCTGCAAAATGTGGATGCTCTTTATTGGCAGGCCGCAGGAGAGCAACGCGAAGTGGAGTGGGTGCGAGTCGAGAATGATGTGGTTTGTGTATTCAACTCGACTCCGCTGGAGAAGTACGAAAATTATCGCCTCTGCTTGAGCCGCTGGAGCCGGGAAGAAGATGGGGTCGATGTCGCACCCACCATCTATAACCTGATTGACGGTCTGCTGCGCTTCCTCGACATCAATCGCTACTCCTCGCACAATGGAACCCAGCCGAAATTTCTGGTCGACCTGCTGCCGGAGATCTATTGCGGGTCATCTGATGCACGCTTGCGGCATCTGCTTCTGCGGGCGACCGGGGAAGAGAAGAAATTAGAAACCATGCTGCGGGGTGGAGGAGCCCACGGCAGCGTGTATCTGCCCGCGATCAATGCATTCTATTTGCGGGAGTTCCATATGATGTATGCGGCGGAAGAGGCAGCACGATTCTTGCACCACGCGTGCCGTGGGCTGCCGTTGTTGAGGAGCGGGCATCCGGTTGCAGACAGTGCACGGATCGACCGGTTCTATGCGCGGACGGTTGAATACGCGTTGAGCTATTTTGGATCGCGAGTCTTATATCCGGCGCGGCCTGCGGTGAATGAGAATGACTGTGACATGATTCGGGCTGGATGTGACAAGCTGGCGCAGAATGCAGCGCATGCTGATCGAGCCAGGTTCGATGGCATGGCGCAAAAACTCGGATACACATTAGGCAGCGAGTTGTACGACAGCTATCTCGCTGGGCGTGTGAGCAGGAGTGCTCTGCGGCATCTTTTTCTAGCCAATTTGGAAGAGCCGGGCAATGCGCGGAAGACTTGCCTGAAACTCGCGCTGGAACTGCGCTCCCATCACCAGGGCGCGAAAACGGCGACGGCGGGAAGCTAATCAAAACCTAGTTTCGTCGTGTTGTTGGCCCCTGATGTGGCGGTGCTTTCGAAAAGCCCCGCCCCGCAAAGTGCGCGGGAAGGACGGGGCACCCTCGGCCGTGAAGCTTCCTGTAACATCTTGATTGAGTGATATTTTGAACGCTGAATCCATTCGGAAACTTTTTGAGCAGGTACGCGGGGGCAAACTCTCGCCTGATGACGCCGTGCAGCGTCTACGGCATTTGCCGTTTGAAGATTTGGGATTTGCCAAGGTGGACCATCATCGGGCGCTGCGAGTGGGTATGCCGGAGGTGATTTTTGGGCAAGGGAAGACGGCAACGCAGCTGGCGCAGATTTTTTCCCGATTGGCGAAACAGGGCGGGAACGTGCTGGCGACTCGCGCCAGCGAAAAGCAGTTTGCGGCCGTGAAAAAGAAAGTGCGTGGAGTGGAGTATCGGGAACCGGCTGGGGCCATCGCGTTGCAACGCGATAAGAAAAAATATGGCAAGGGGATCATTGCGGTGGTCTCGGCGGGGACGAGCGATATCCCGGTGGCGGAAGAGGCTGTGGTTACTGCGGAAGTAATGGGCAACGACGTGGAGCGGTTGTATGACGTCGGCGTGGCGGGGATTCATAGGCTGCTGGCGAATCGTGGGGCGCTGGCGCGGGCGCGCGTGGTGATTGTGTGTGCGGGGATGGAAGGGGCGTTGCCGAGCGTGGTCGGCGGGTTGGTGGGGGTGCCGGTGATTGCGGTGCCGACGAGCATTGGTTATGGCGCGGCGTTCAGGGGCGTGGCTGCGTTGCTGGGGATGATGAATTCGTGCGCGTCGAATGTGAGTGTGGTGAATATTGATAATGGATTTGGGGCGGGGTATGTGGCGGCGTTGATTAATAGGCTGTAGGTCCTACCTCAGCGGCTGAAGCCGTCCTCAGTGCCGCTTTGACGCAGCGCTGAAGCGCTGCTCCACCCAAAGAAGCAGGTATCTTTCAAGCCGAGGGTTCCGGTGGCCGAGAGAAAGATTTGCCGAGCTGCGCTCGGCGGACGGGTCAGAGACCCGTCCCCACAAAAAGCGGAAAAAAGGCACGGCTGTTTGGCCGTGCCTTTCCCTCCGATCGGTGCTGCGAACTGATTACGACTTGCCGGCGACTTCCAGGTTGTTCTGGACGCTGAAGGCACCGAAGACCTGGTTGGCCTTTAGACCGGCGATTTCTTTGTCCATTTTGCTTTCTACGGTTCCGTAGAGAGTCAGCTTGCCATTCACCACCACGATGCGGATTGGCTTTGCCGGATCACTGGCGTAGCGTCCGAGTTCGGGGTCGCGGTAGATGGCTCGCATGGCGCGGATTCTAATTGCGTCATCGGCGAACGAAACCGGAGAGACGGCGATGTTGTTGATCACATGTTTAACTCCCGGTGTGTTGTCCACCAGCCCGAGGGCGGAATCGCGATCGAACTCGGTGCGGGTCGCGCCGTTCAAGGTGACCACGCCATCTATTGCCGAGGCGGTGACGAAATTGAATTGAGCATCGTAACCGACGCGGTCATAGTAGAGCTGGCGATCCAGCTTGGCGGTGAGCGAGTCGTCCGCTACGTTCGGGCCGGCGACGGCGATCAAGTTGCGGACGCCTTGAACATGCTCGGTCTTACGGACTTTCCTGGCCGCGTCCAGTTCTTGCTGGTAAAGGTCCACGTTGCCGGTAAGCGTAACGATGCCGTCTTCGACCGAAGCTTGCAGGTTGCGGAATTCTTTCTTCTGCGCCAATTCCTGAGTTATTTTGGCCTGGATTTGCTGGTCGTAGCGGGCAGCGGTTTGCGCCGTCAGCCCAACGCTGAGCAAGCTAATGCCTAAAAATGATGTCAAAGCCTTAAGAATGTTTTTCATGACGTAGCTCCTTCTCTGGCCTTCCACTTTACTAACCAATTGGTTAAACAGCGGATTGGCACAAAAGTTGCGGGGGATCATGTAAAGATTTGTAACAACTGGAAGATATTCGTTGTAACGATTATGATATGGCGTGGCCAAGACGATCCAGTCGGAAATCAGACAGAAGCGCCCGTTTGGAACGCTGGAGGAAGCGGCGTTCGTTGGGTTGCTACGCACCGCCGACGTGCTACAGTGGCGCGCGGGTGAGATGTTCAAGAAGCATGGGCTATCGCCAACCCAGTACAATGCATTGCGGATTTTGCGGGGCGCGGGCAGGGAAGGTCTGACGTGCAGCGAGATTGCGGAACGCATGATCAATCGCGATCCGGACATTACACGGCTGATGGGCCGGCTGGAACGCCGGGGGCTGGTCCGCCGTCAGCGTCAAAAAAAAGACCGGCGGGTGATTCGGACCTGCATTACCACCGCTGGGCTGAAGTTGCTGAAGAGTCTGGATCGGCCGGTGGTGGCGGCGAATCGCCAGATGTTGGGCCATTTGGGCAAGGAGCGTCTTCAGTCGTTGATATCGTTGCTGGACCTTGCCCGGGAGACCTCGGGTTAGTTTTTCGTTGCAGGCAAATCATTTCGGATTTGAAATCTGGAAAATGACAGAGGAGAAACAATGAACAATGAATCAGGTTCGCAGTCCTGGGGCCTCACCGTTTTGCGGGTGGTTGTGGGCACCGTGTTTTTCGCGCATGGCTGGCAGAAGGTATTTGGTATGGGGATCCACAATGTTGCGGGATTCTTTGGTCACTTCGGGATTCCACTTCCCATGGTTTCGGCTGCGATCGTCATGACCGTGGAATTTCTGGGCGGCGCGCTGCTCATCCTGGGAGTTGCCACCCGTCTGGCTGCGGGATTGAATGCCATTGATATGCTGGTGGCGATCCTGACGGTTCATTTGAAGAATGGGTTTTTTGCCCAAACCATGGGCGTGGAACTTCCCTTGACCCTGCTGGGAGCTTGCATTTGCCTGATGTTGATGGGACCGGGCGCAGCCTCGATTGAGTGGCTATTCGCGAGGAAGATGTCGTAAGCGATCTCGGGACGGAAATGCGATTAGCGTTTCCGCTTCGTTTTCTTTGGCGCTTCGCGATCATCGGCGAATACCCGCGCGAAAATCTTGTCGATGTTGCTTAGCTGGCGCTTCAAATCGAAAGCGCGTTCAAGTTGCGCACGCGGGACGCGCGCAGTGATGGATTTGTCCTGCAATACGAGGTCGCGAAGATTGAGATCCTCTTTCCAGGCACGCATGGCGTGGGTTTGGACCATGCGATAGGCGTCTTCCCGCGAGACGCCATGCTCGACCAGATCGAGCAATAGTTGTCCGCTAAAAACCAGGCCGCCGGTGCTCTCCAGGTTGGCTTTCATGCGCTGCGGGTAGACGAACAGGGTATCGATGAGATTGGTGGTTTTCTGCAACAGATAATCCACAAGGGTGGTTGAATCGGGGATGATGACGCGCTCGGCGGAGGAGTGCGAAATATCGCGCTCGTGCCATAGGGCGACGTTTTCGAATCCGGCCTGCGCATTGGAGCGCACCACCCGGGCCAGTCCGCTGATCTGCTCGCTGGTGACCGGATTGCGCTTGTGCGGCATGGCCGACGAACCTTTTTGTTTCTCGCTGAAAAATTCCTCGGCTTCGCGTACTTCGGTGCGCTGGAGATGCCGGATTTCGGTGGCGATCTTGTCTAGGGTCGAAGCGATGACGGCCAGCGTCGCCAGGTAATAGGCATGACGATCACGCTGGATGACTTGCGAGGACACTGCAGCGGCTTTCAATCCGAGGCGGGCGCAGATCTTTTCTTCCAGCTCAGGGCTTAGGTGGGCGAAGGTGCCGACGGCGCCGGAGAATTTTCCCACCCGCATGTCTTCTGCGGCATTCTTAAAGCGCTCGATGTTGCGTTGAACTTCGGAATACCAGTTGGCGAGCTTGAAACCGAACGTGATGGGTTCGGCGTGGACGCCGTGGGTGCGGCCGACCATTGGGGTGTCTTTGAATTCCCAGGCGCGGCGTTTGAGGACATCGGAGAGCCTTCGCAGGTCTTCGGCGATGATCGCAGACGCCTGCTGGATGAGCAGGGCCTGGGCGGTATCGACGACGTCGTTGGAAGTCAGGCCGTAGTGGAACCAGCGGGCGTGAGGGCCGACGATCTCGGCGACTGACGTGGTGAAGGCGATGACGTCGTGGCGGACTTCGGCCTCGATCTCTTGAATGCGCTCGAGGTTGAAGTCAGCTTTTTTCTCGATGACTTTGGCTGCGTCTTTGGGGACCATGCCGGCTGCTGCCAGGGTCTGGGTGGCGGCCACTTCCACGGCCAGCCAGGTGCGGAAGCGGTTCTCGTCGCTCCAGATGCGGGCCATTTCTGGCCGGGTATAGCGTGGGATCAAGGTTTCGTACCTCTTGAATGTGTCCGAAAATCGAGGACTAGAGATTCTAAATGGAGGGGGAGGTTGGTGACCAGCGCGGCACAGGTGTAGGCATTCTCTTAGTGCTGCAAATCGGGCAGATGCGCGCGAGGTCCCTCGCCCGGCTGAAAAACGCCGGGTCTTCGGGATGACTAGTGTTGGTTTGAAAGCGATGTGAGGCTAATTTTTTAGAATTGGTACGCGAGCCGCCTGGGTGGTCTTTAGCTGTCCGAGTTGCTTTTGCGCGGCTTCGATTAGGGGCTTCAGCGCTTCGACGGAGACTCCCAGCGTACCGCCGGAAAAGCCGTCGATGTAGGCTGCGTTGACGGCGATGACCTGGCCTTCGGAATTGAAGACTGGGCCACCGCTGCCGCCGTGGGCTGTGGGAGCATCGTAGATGAGCTTGTCGCCGACCACGTCGCCAAGGTGTCCGCAAGTGGCCGAAGGGCGGATCAGCGAGAGCGCTGCCAATTCATTGGCTGCGCCCTGATCGTCGTGACGATAGGCCAGCCGGTCGTAGACTGCCGGGGGCGATTTCGCGACCATGCCGAGAATGCCCATGGGATAGCCGATTACGGCGACCAACTCGCCGGGGTTGGGGACAACTGTCGACAAAGGCAAGGGCCGCAGCGCGTGGACGGCGGCGGAGTCGTCGATGCGGAGCACGGCCAGGTCTCCCTGCGTGGACCAGGCGACGGGAGTGATATTGACCGGCGTGGGGAATCCGGGGAAGAACGCGACCAGCTTTTCCAATTGTGGAGTGGCGCCCTTGGCGATCAACGCGGTCGACTCGGAATCTCCGTACCAGGGCTCGGCCACGTGGCGATTGGTGGTGAGCAGTCCATCGGCGACCACGAAGCCGCTGCCGGAAACGCGGGCGCGGATCGATGGCTGTTGGCCATCAAATCCTACTCGATAGATGCCGAAAATGTAGCAAATGGAATTGCGATACCGGTTCAGCACCAGGGCGGGCATGGCTTGTTCCTGGCGGAGTTCGTCCACTTGCCGGGAAAGCTGCACCACCTGTGCCTGTAGATCGTCGGTGGGCTGTGGCCAGTAGTAGTGGACCATGAAGCCGGTGACGAGCAACAGGAACAAGGCCACCGCGGTCTGAACGACGCGCGGCCAGGCGCTACAAACTGGTTCCTCTGGCAGTTGAGACTGATTTTCGGCCATGGCAACTTTAGCTGGCGGCGATCCGGGGAGAGGAGTTCCGGGCCCGTCCAGACAGACTTGTGACCTCCTATGGTGAGGCCATGGGGGCGACTTTCCTAGGGTACGGAAGGCGATGTACGGGTGGACCTAAGGCTTGGGAATCCCCAGCTTTTTCGACATTTCCTCGTATAAGAAACCTTTGCCGATGCGGTAGGGCTGGACCCATTCGCCGTCAATGACGAACTGCGGGATGGCCCGCTTGCCAGTGTGCTTGACAACTTCGTCGGCAGCGCCGGGGGTGCTTTCGATGTCGATTTCCTTGAAGGGCAGATTGTGCTCTTTTAAGAAGCGCTTGGCCTCGCGGCAGTCAGGGCACCAGGGGGCCGAATAGACAGTGATTTCCATGTGTATCGATCTTACTAGATGGTTGGTGGGCGGCAGGATCGCAAAACGGCGGGGTACCGGAATGGTGGTATATATCATAATCGATATCATCGTGATATACTATGGTCTATGCCACGTACCGCTAAGCTTTTTCGCAATGGCCGCAGCCAGGCCGTCCGCTTGCCGTCGGAGTACCGGTTTACGGGTTCAGAAGTCTATGTGCGCCGCGATCCTGAAACTGGGGACGTGATTTTGTCGCGACGGCCGGAATCCTGGGCGGATTTCTTCGAACTGATGAAGACGGTCAAAGTGCCGGATGACTTCCTCAACGATCGCGAAGACCTGCCACCACAGAAGCGGAAGTTGTTCTAATGCACGTCCGCTACCTGCTTGATACGAACATGGCCAGCTATGTGATTAAAGGCAACGTCCCGAATGTGCGGGAGCGGTTGCTGAAGGTGCCGATGGCTGAGGTGGGGATATCGGTTGTTACCGAGGCCGAGTTGCGCTACGGGATTGCTCGCAGGCCTGACGCAGCAAGATTGAGGATCGCAGTCGAGGAGTTTTTGGTGCGCGTCGAAGTGTTGCCGTGGGATTCAGAAGCCGCCAAGCACTATGCGGAGTTGCGCGCGGACCTGGAAAAGAAGGGCGAACCCATGGGCAATCTGGACATAATGATTGCAGCCCATGCGCTAGCGGCCGAGGTGGTGCTGGTGACGCATGATCGGGGGTTTCGGAGGGTGAAAGAGCTGAAGATTGAGGACTGGACCAAGCTATGACGGATGAAGTTGGAGTGTAGTATCGCTGGCGAGCTGCGCTCGCTGGCCGGGTCAGAGACCCGGCCCCACACGTTCTTTGATTGCCCAAAAGCAAAAAGCCGCCAGCATGAGCTGGCGGCTTTTTGCTGAAAGCTAAGCCCTAGCTGTTCTCGTACAGAAGCACGCCTTCGGTCTTTTCCGAATCCACTGGACGATAGAAGAGTTTGTTTCCGTCGAGGAAGACTTCGATGAAGGCCGGGCGGGCGGTGATCGTTCCTTGAATCAACGCTTCGGACAGCGGATCTTCAATGTACTTCTGCAAGGCCCTGCGCAGCGGACGAGCGCCATAGCTGCGATCCCCGGCGGTTTGGCTGAGAATCCACTTCTTGGCCTCGTCGGTTACGGTGACCGTGATCGACTTCTGGGCCAGGTTCTGGTTGAGCAGGTTCACCATGAGTTCGAGAATCTGGATCAAGTCTGCCTCGGTCAGAGCGGTGAACAGGATGATTTCGTCGAGCCGGTTCAGGAACTCGGGGTTGAAGGTACGTTTGACCTCGTTCTTCACCAGGTCTTCGACTTTTTGAGAGACCATGCCGTCGTCGCTCGATTGGAAGCCTAAGCCTTCGCGATGCTGCAAGTGCCGGGCGCCAATGTTCGAAGTCATGATGATGACGGTGTTCTTGAAGTCAACGGTGTTGCCCAATCCGTCGGTCAAGTGGCCGTCTTCAAATACCTGTAGAAGGATGTTGAAAACGTCTGGGTGCGCTTTCTCGATTTCGTCCAGCAGGACGACCGAGTAAGGGGCGCGGCGAACGCGTTCAGTGAGCTGTCCGCCTTCTTCGTAGCCGACGTATCCCGGAGGCGAACCGATCAGCTTCGAGACCGAGTGCTTTTCCATGAACTCAGACATATCGAAGCGGACGAGGGATTTCTCACTGCCGAACATGAACTGTGCCAGGGTGCGTGCGACTTCAGTTTTTCCGACACCGGTTGGGCCCAGGAACAGGAACGAGCCAATCGGCCGGTTCGGACTCTTCAGGCCGGCGCGGGAACGGCGAATGGCGCGAGCCAGGGCCAGAATCGCTTTGTCCTGCGAGATGATGCGCTTGTGCAGCTCTTCTTCGATGCGCAGAAGCTTCTGCGATTCTTCTTCCTTGATGGAGTTGACGGGGACACCGGTCCAACGCGAGACGACATCTTCGATGTCCTCGCGGCCGACGACGCCGGTTGCGGATTCATCCAGATGATATTTTTCGCGAAGAGCGCGCAGGTTCTCGCGTTCCTTGCGTTCCTCGTCCGAATAGAAGCGTGCCTTCTCGAACTCGTGGTTCGCGATGGCGTTTTCCATGCGGTGAACGATGAACTTGATGCGCTTCTGGACCTCGGTGATTTCTTCGGGCAAGGACGTCTGGCGCAGCTTCACACGCGCGCCGGCCTCATCGATCAGATCAATGGCCTTGTCCGGAAGGAAACGGTCCGGGATGTAGCGGTTGGAATGCGATACGGCGAAGTTGATGGAGTCGTCGGTGTAAGTGACGGCGTGAAACTTCTCGTACCGGTCCTTAATTCCAAACAGAATTTTGATGGCGTTGGTCTCGTCCGGCGGTGGAACTTTGACGGACTGGAAACGCCGTTCCAGCGAGCGGTCTTTTTCGATGGATTTGCGATACTCGCCTGGGGTGGTTGCGCCGATGCACTGGATCTCTCCCCGCGATAGAGCAGGTTTCAGGATGTTGGCAGCATCGAGTGAGCCTTCCGCCGAGCCGGCTCCGACCAAGGTATGCAGTTCGTCGATGAAGATGATGGAATTCTGCGATTCCATCAATTCCTTCATGATGGTCTTGAGGCGCTCTTCAAACTGGCCGCGATATTTTGTGCCGGCCACGATCAAGGAAAGATCGAGAGCAAGAATGCGCTTGTCGGCGAGGAAAGTAGGTACTTCACCGTCGGCGATGCGCTGGGCCAGTCCTTCGACGATGGCGGTCTTGCCCACGCCCGGCTCGCCAATCAGTACTGGATTGTTCTTGGTGCGGCGGCAGAGAATCTGAATTACGCGCTCCAGTTCGCCATCGCGGCCAACCAGAGGATCGAGCTGATTGTCCATCGCCGATTGCGTTAGATCGCGAGAAAACTCGCTGAGCAGGGAAGACTCGCGCTGGCGTTGCGGCTGAGTCTTTTCTCCCCGGGTTCTTGTCAGTTCTTCACGAATGGTCGAGAGTCGCAGGCCGCGTTCGTGCAAAATCTCAGCGGCGAAGCATTTTTCTTCGCGCAGTAAGCCCAAGAGCAGATGTTCGGTGCCAATATGTTTGTCGGAGAGGCGTTCCGCTTCTTCGGCGGCATAGGCCAGAACCCGCTTGCATTCATTGCTTAATGGCAGATCGACGGAAGTGGAGACCTTTTCCCGGATCGTAGTATGACCTTCAATTTGCTTGCGTATGGATTCAACCGAGGCATGAGAGCGCAGGAAACGATTGGTCAAGGCTTTATCTTCGCGCAGAAGACCCAGTAACAGGTGCTCCGTCTCAATATAAGGAGACCCGAACTGGCTGGCTTCATAGCGCGCGAAGAAAATTACCCGCCTTGCTTTCTCCGTATAGCGTTCAAACATATAGCCCTTCCCCTTGAGTCCTCGCGGGCCAGCTTAGTGGCCCAGCCCCCGGAACTCTTCTGGCCCAACTACCGTTATGCAATCAGGGTGCCACAGCTCACGTCCAGCACAATGTGAGTTTGGTACCTGGGATTCAGTTACCAAAGACACCTGAGTTAATTTCGCTCCGCACCCGGTTGCAAACCATCCCATTCCCGAAACTGCGGTTTCCTCCGTTTAAATACTATTACTTCTATCATTACTATCTGTCGCTGCAATGTCAATTCCCGGAACGTGCTATCCCAATAACGTTGCGGGTGCAATCTCTTCCATTCGTCCCTTTTGCATGCGCAACACTCGATTGCAACGGCCCGCAAAAGCAAGATTGTGAGTGGCGATGAGCGAGGTCAACTGATAATCGCGATGCAAACGGGAGAGCAATTCGAAAACTGAATCGGCGGTCTTTCCATCAAGATCGCCTGTAGGCTCATCCGCCAGTAGAATCTTCGGTTTCGTGATCAGCGCGCGGGCCAGAGCAACGCGTTGTTGCTCACCGCCGGAAAGTTCGCCTGACCGATGATGCGAGCGCTCCGCTAGTCCTACCTCGGTCAACCACCGCGAAGCTTCGGTTTGAGCGTCCTGCCAAGGGACACCTCTTAGCAGGAGGGGCATGGCGGCATTTTCCAGCGCGGTGAATTCCGGCAGCAGGTAATGGAACTGCCAGACAAAACCGATTTCGCGATTGCGAAAGTCGGCGGCATCATCTTCGGTGAGCGAGCTCAATCGCAAGTTGGCGCAGTATACGTCACCCGCGGAAGCAGCGATCAAGAGCGCTCAGGATGTGCAACAAGGTACTCTTGCCCGCACCCGATTCGCCGACAATGGCCAGCATTTCTCCCTTAGCCACCTGAAACGACAGATTTTCAAAGAGCACCAGGTCCGATTCGCCGGACCGGAAAACCTTCTTGAGGCCTTCTACTCTCAGCATCGCCTGTTCCATTAGATGCAAGTCGAATGCTCCTGGTATCAAAACGCGACTCTCGAGCCCATCCAGCGATGCTCAGACGCTGAGATTACAGTCGCATACCTATTAAAACACGAGATGATTGGGAATGTTGTCGCGCGGACGTCTCTACTCGTATCGCAAGGCTTCGGCGGGGAGAATCTTTGCTGCGGACCATGACGGGTAGACGGTCGCGATCAAGGAAATCCCTATTGCGATGACAGCCACGAGTACTCCGTCCATGGCGCGGGGAGCGAAGGGAACATAGTCGATGGAGTAAACCTCGGGGGCCAGAGATAGAAGATGGTAGTGTCCTCCGGCAAAAGACAGCGCGTAGCCAACGACCAATCCGATTGCGGTGCCGATTAAGCCAATGAGTAAACCCTGTGCGATGAAGACGCGGCGTATTTGCGATTTGCGAGTACCCATGGACATGAGCACCGCGATGTCGCGGGTTTTCTCCATCACCATCATGATCAGCGAGATCAGAATATTCAGCGCCGCGACGAAAACGATCAGGCCGATGGTGATGAACGTGACCAGGCGTTCCAGACGCAGAGCGCGGAACAGGGCTTTGTTCTGCTCCATCCAGTTTCTGGATTCGAATCCGGTTCCAGCGGCTTGTTCGAGTTGGTCGCCGACTTGTCCGGCCTGGTAGATGTCGTCGATTTTGAATTCAAGTACGGAAATCAGATCGCCAAGCCCGAATAGTTGCTGTGAGTCAGACAGACGAGTGAAGGCCCAGGTGCTGTCGTAGTCATAGAATCCGGAACTGAAAATGCCTGCGACGCGAAAGCGGTCGTATTTGGGAACCATCCCGAAAGGAGTGAGCTCGCCTTGCGGACTGGTGACCAGAACGACCGAGCCAACTTCGGCGCCGAGTTCGTCGGCCATGTCTTTGCCCAAGATAATCGGCGGCATGGCGGCGACACGATTTTGTACCCCTTCGAGAGAACTGGGAGATCGGTTCGCAGGCGATGTAGAGCTGGTGTCCGTAGCGGGAGCGACGGGCTTCTTGTTTTCCTCCAAAGCATCGGCCGATCCGATTCTCACGCTGTTCAGCAGATCGCTGACTTTGCGCTCGTACGATGGAATCATTCCCTTCAGCACTGCGCCACGGGCGCGTGGTCCACGGGAGATCAGAACCTGCTCGTAAATAGCAGGCGCCGCAGCGATAACGTGCGGCTGTTTCGACAGCCGATCCATCAGCGGACGCCAGTCTTTTATTCCGTCATCCATTGTGCGTAATAGATTGACGTGGGAAGTGGAACCGAGCAGGCGATCCTGCAAGTCCTGACGAAATCCGTTGTTAATGGCGAGTGCGATGATGAGAGAAGCAACCCCGGCAGCGACTCCGAGGATGGAAATTCCCGTGATGATGCCAATGAAAGCCTGCCGGCGCTTGGCGCGCAAGTATCGGGAAGCGATGAAGAGTTCAAATCGCATGGAAGAGCTTTCAGCCGTCAGCTCTCAGCTTTCAGCCAAATCGGATTATAGACGGCTTGATGCTCCGTAGGCGCACACTTAGCATTTATGGCAGAGTAGTAAAGATGGCTGAGCCCGAAACCTCCCACCAAACTGCATTGGCTGCGTTCGGTTTCCCGGACTTTACGCTGTTTCAGGCTGCGCGATTCTTTATTGTGGCCGCGCAAGAAATGCAGTCGGTTGCCGTGGGATGGCAGGTCTACGAAATTACCAAACGGCCTTTGGATCTTGGTCTGGTAGGACTCGCACAGTTCGCGCCGGTGATGCTTTTGTTCCTGCTTGCGGGACACACTGTGGACCGCTTCCCCAGAAATAAAGTGCTGCTTTGCTGCTATAGCGGATTTGCGCTCTGCTCCGGCTTGCTGCTCACGATTTCGTGGCGCGGCGCCCAGTCAGTACTTCCGATTTACATTGTGGTGGTGCTGCTGGGAGTGGTTCGCGCGTTTAATATGCCGGCGGGCCGGGCCCTTCTGCCGCAATTGGTGCCGGAAGAGCATTTTCCAAACGCGGTGACCTGGAATGCTTCCACCTTTCAAGCCGCGACCATCTGTGGTCCGGCCATAGGAGGCTTCCTGTACCACGTCTCGCATGGTCCGATGGTGGTTTATGGAACGGCGATGGTCATATCGGTTGCTGCGACGCTCAGCATGTTGCGGGTTCGTCCCCGAGTGACAGCGCGGCGGCGGGAGCCAACGAGCTTGACTACGGTGTTGGCGGGTTTTCGCTACATCTGGGAACAGAAAATTATTCTGGGTTCAATTTCTCTCGACATGTTTGCCGTGCTGCTCGGGGGAGCAGTGGCGCTGCTCCCTGTTTATGCGCGCGAAATTCTCCACACCGGGCCCTGGGGGTTGGGATTGCTGCGCAGTGCGCCCGGAGTGGGTGCGGGGTTCATGGCGCTCTTTCTTGCGTATAAGCCATTACGGCGACAGGTGGGAATCATCATGTTGTGGTGCGTGGCCGGGTTTGGTGTTTTCACGATCGCATTCGGACTTTCGACCAGCCTGACGTTATCGCTGGTCTCGCTGGTTCTGGTGGGTGCTAGCGATATGGTGAGTGTGGTCATCCGCGGCACGCTGGTGCAGATCGCCACGCCGGATGAAATGCGCGGCCGGGTTAGTGCGGTGGACATGATTTTCATCGGGACGTCCAACGAGCTTGGCCAATTTGAGTCTGGCCTGACGGCGCAATGGTTTGGAACTGTGCCGGCGGTGGTGCTGGGAGGGCTGGGAACACTGGCGATCATCGCCATTTGGGCCTGGAGATTTCCGGAACTGCGCAACGCGGACCGGTTCAACGGGATGGCAGCCGACACCTAGAATTTGCAGAAGATACGTATCGCTACTTTCCCCGGATCACAGTTTTAGCTGAACTCATATTGTCGTAGCGGTCATAGGCACGGATCACTACCACATGCTCAAGGCTTCCCGCGCTCGGGCTTGCGTCCTTTGAGACTGGTGGCGCGGCCACGCGAAAATCGTAGTTTTCCGTTTTTGAATCGGAGAGCTGATCGGCCGGTTCGACAAATTGCCAATCGCCAGCATCGACTGAGTATTCCGCACGCTTGATGGCGGAGAAACTATCTACCGCACGGAAGATCACGTGGATCTGGCCGACTTCGACGGATGCGTGAAGATCGACTATCTGTGGTGCGGTCGTGTCCACTTCAAATCGCGCACTGTCTTTTACGGCGGTTAAACCCTGGCCTGGGGAATGCGATGGCGCATCGGAAGCCAGGACTTCGATGGTGTATCCGCCATCAGGCAGAAGCGATGCGTCGAAGGAATAGAACTTGTCGGTTAGATTGTCTTTGAGCAACAACCAGCGAGTTTCGCCGTCTCCCTTGTAGTAGACCGAATAAACCATCTGATCATCGTTGTCATCGTGGACCGTCCATTTCACACCGATGGAGTCGCGATCATGAATCGCGGGTGGCGGCGCGTCAAAGTGGGGCTGCTGCGGGCCTCCGGAACCTGCGTTTTCTGCGCCAGTCGGCTTAGGGCCAGGCTGATAACGGGTAGCGGCCTGGACGGTCACTTCATCAAAATCGGGAGCTACGTTTTTGGGCAGATAGTTTAGCGTGACGCTCTCCAAACGTGGCGCCGGATCGCCTGTGTGCAACACGGCTTTCCATTGAATGAACCGGGCCGCTGGAACGCTGATCTCAGCATCCTTCTGCAACTCTACTTTTTTCCAGGCGCTCCAGTTGCGGTCGGGATTGTCGACATTGCCGCTGCGAGCGAAGAGTTCCACATTGCCGGCGCCGCGAAATTCGGCGCGTCCCCAGCGGGAGAAAATGTGGGCATCGAACACATCGCTTTCATAGGTGCCTTCCGCTTCTCTTGCTCCCAGATGAAACACTTTTCCCAGATTACTGGTCGCGGCATAAATTCCACCGTCAGGAGATTTGGCGAATGCTGTAGCCTGGGTTGCGCTGGCTTTGACCAAGTCGGTGTACTCGTCTTCGCCGTTGATCTCAAAAACATGTCCGCGGTTGCCGGTTCCGGCCAGGAGATGCCCCTGCGGATCGAACGCCAGCGCGTAGACCAGGTCTTCGCGTGAGGCCCAGATGCGGCTGGGAGAGCCGTCCGGCGCGATCCGGTAGATTTCCGAGCCACCGCTTGTATTCGAGCCAAAACCAGGGAATCCACCCATACCGAATGGGGCGTTCGGAGCCCCGTTTGTAATTGTGATTCCGGATTGCTGACCCGCGACCGCCGCAGGATTTTGAGCCGGCAGAGTAATCGATGGAAAGTTTATCGGCGACGCGTTCGAATGTTTCTCTCCCGCTCCCGCGGCATAGATGTTGCCTGCTTTATCAATCGCGAGTGCCGTAATTTCTTTTTTTGGCGCGCTGTACAGGACGAATCCCTCGCCGCCTGACGAGATCCGATACACCAAGCCGCTGCCGTCCGATCCGGCGATAAGATTGCCTTGGGGATCGAAGGCCAGCACGCGAATATGGGTTTCGTCACTCTTAAAAAATACCGAATGGTCACCCTTGGGGGTTACACGGAAGATCTCTCCACGATCTCCGGTGGCTACATAGAGATTACCCGCGTTATCAATAGCAAGGTCCCAAATGTATTTGGTTCCGGGATCGAAATAGACCGAGGAGCTCCAGCCATGGGTGTCGGTAGATTTTGGATCGGTGGCGCCGCTGGCATGATGTTCAATGCGATAGATCTTGCCATCTGGATTTGTGGCTGCGAAAATCACGCCACTCTTATCCACCACGAGTGCCTGGACCTGCAATTCCTTGGGTTGGAAAATGGCTTCCGATTTTCCATCCGGGCTGACGAGATATACAGCGGCAGGAGACCCGGCGGCTACGTAGAGGTTGCTGCTCTGGTCCGCCGCGATTGCCCAAATGTAGATGGAAGGGGTTGTGGCTACCGCCTTGAAAGCTGGGGCCAGTTCCATGCCGCCGGTACTACGAATGGCTACTCCTTTGGCGGTGCCTTTACTCAAGTCGTCAAATTTCGATTGCTCCCAGGTACGGGTGCCTTCGGCGATTAGAAGAGTGGAAGAAAACAGAAGGATGGCAATTGCGTAGATGTGTCGCAGACGAACGTCCAAGTTTGTACCTCAACCCAAATTTTAGAAAATCCAGATCGTTGAAGGGAACTAGTCTCTATTTGATCGAAATGGTTAGCACCTGTGCACCTGAAACTACATAATTCAGGGGCGCAGTCGCGGCTTCATTCACCGACGACTCACCCACGACCACCATTTCCTGCGTGCCGCGCATTCCATCCATCACGTTCATGATCGAAAGCGGCAGAGTGGGCATGACCTTATCGGCGACTATGGCCCCAGGGTTGCCCTCCAGCAGCGAGACATAAACCCGGTTGCTCACATGCAGTTTATTCAGCGACGCAATCGTTGAGGCCAGATCAAGCCGGCTGCTCAACATGGGCGGCCCTCGCCGGATGCGGTCGAGGGTCTCTCCATCGCTGACTAGAATGTGCAACGAACCCTGGGATGCGGAAGCCGGAATGTGGATCGGAATTTGCTGGACGATACGTTCTCCGCGATAAGGCCGCAGCACGGCTTCGACGGTAATGTCATCGCCTGGGCGCGCTTCCGTGACGTCGGTACGAGCGCTCTCCAATCGCGCCCATCGCCGTTCGGTTGAGATCTCGAAATCCAGCTGTACGCCATGGACGGCAGGAACGTTGTACGGATTATCGTAGATGCGTCCGAAACGGTCTCCGATGGACAATGCTGCCAAGGCCGCGGCAGGCTGCCCGCCATCCACGGCGGAGAACATGTTTTGCAGGGTCACGTCCGGGAAACCGTCTACGCTGATGCTGCCGTTCATGCGATAGGTAACATCTTCCCCGTATTCATTCACGTCGTGGAGCGCATTAAACACAGTCGCCATCATGGCGACGGGGCTGAGACGCGCATTGTTGAGTACTTCGTAATGAAATTGCTTGGAGGTGGGGCCGCCATGAATGTTCAGGATTACGGGAATCATATCCGGCTTCTTGCCGAACTCTCCCATGATTCCGGTATGGCGGTCCTGAACGAACGAGCCCACAGCTTCGGTCGCATTCACGATTTTGAAAGCATTGAGCGGCGAGGGTAGCGTTGCCAGAACGTCGGCTTTGGTCATGGGCAAGTCCACCATGCCGAACTGCAATAAAGGATGGCCACAGGCCAGAAGATGGTGTGCGTCCATGTAGGTGACGGTGCAAGTGGCGGCGATGTCCATGTCCCCCCGCACCAGGATGGCGCTGACGGCTGAGCCCGGTTCCATGGGTTCCGGCTGCTTGGCATCGCTGACGGAGCCCGCACCCATGACTGGCACAATTCCTGCTGCCGCAAATTGCGGAGCGAAGCGCTGGACAGCGTCTTCCGAGAAGCCGCTGAAGACCAACGGTGCTTCGATGGGCCTTAAATAGTTGGCGAAATCCTGGACCGGCAGGTCCGAAATGCCCGGGCTGGATGTCTTGCTGGGGGTGCTCGCCGATGCTTTGGCAGTGCTGGGTAAGGGAGCCGGGCTATTGTCCAGGGCGTTGATTTCGAGCATCTCCGCGATCGGAGTCACGCCGGCAATCGGCTCCTTGGAGAACTCTCCGATGCGGAAGGCCAGAGCGCCCGCCAGTTTGCCGTCCAGGTAAACCGGGCTGCCACTCATACCCGCCACCACGCCCGTGTATTCGGCTTTCGCGCCGCCCAGGCGGACCAGAATGATGTCGCCTTTGGGTCCATTGGCATTCTTTAGGATGCCAAGCACTTCCACGTCCATGGGCTCCGGTTTGGTGCCTTGGAATACGGTGTACGCGACGCCCCGCATCCCAGCGTGGATCTGGCTCACAGCAATGGTTTCAAATGATTTGGGAGCTGGAACTGGAGCTGTCTGGGCCTGGAGGATGGGAAGCAGCGCATAGAAACAAACTACCGCGCCCGCGAGGACCGCTCGTCTCATGATTCTCCCGGGGACCCGCAATCGAGTCCTCCAAAAACAATTGACCCTTCGCGCTTTGTAACTTGTTTGCCGGGTGGGAGGGAACGATCTTAGGCCGCGCAAAACATCCCAATCGCGAAGTCTTGCGTCTATACTAGCAGGGTTTCCCGAGGGATTCTATGTTTGCCATCCTTGCCACCAGGGCTTTCGGCTGTGCTCGAAAGTGCGTCGTCCGTATCTCATTGCTGCTTTTGATTTTGGGCACATCCATCCTGCTCGGGTCAGCAGCTCTGGCCCAGGATCAGTCGTCTGCGCCGAATAACCAGCAAACCGAGCCCCCTCCCGCCGCCGGAGGGCCGCAAAACGACGTTGGCCCTTATGCCATCCCCAAGAAAAAGGACGAACCACCACCGCCCCCGCCGCCGACAACCCCAAAGAAAGTCGAGGGCATGCCCGATTACTCCATTCGAGTGGACGTCCCGCTGGTCAATTTAGACGTGATGGTCACCACCAAAGATGGGCAAACCATCCCGAACCTGAAGAAAGAAAACTTCCGCATATCGGAAGACGGTACACCGCAGACGATCGCCAACTTCGGCACCTCTGACGCTCCCATCACCGCAGCACTGCTCGTCGAGTTCGCCTCGGCCAATTGGCGCATGACAATCGATGCACT
The DNA here is from genome assembly GCA_963762965.1 of Terriglobales bacterium. Taxonomy (GTDB): domain Bacteria; phylum Acidobacteriota; class Terriglobia; order Terriglobales; family Acidobacteriaceae; genus DATBAX01. The sequence goes on along the minus strand of CAVXME010000001.1, from coordinate 778,356 downwards.
CAATGCTTCTTATGCATTTGCCAATACTTTGAAGAAGGACGACTGGATCGCGGTGATTTCCTATGACATGAAGCCGCAGGTCGTGACCGATTTTACCCAGGACAAGAAGGAAGTCTACGGTGCGCTGAATCAGCTACGTATCCCGGGTTTTGCCGAGACCAATCTATTTGACGCACTCTATGACACGCTGGACCGTCTGGACCGTATCGAGGGACACAAATACTTGATCCTGATCAGCAGTGGCTTTGATTCTTTCAGCAAGCTCACTCTTGACCAGATCATCAAGAAGGTGAAGATCACGAAAGATGTGACCATTTTTCCAGTCAGCATTGGTTGGATCGCGCGCGAGATGGGCCATGGCGGCCGTGCCATGGGGATTCCCGTGAACAGCATGGACTACCTACAGGCGGACAACGAAATGCAGACTTTTGCTAAATTAACCGGCGGCAAGTTCTACCAGCCGCGCTTCGTCGGAGATATGGTCGATACCTTCAAGGAAATCGGGACGGACATTCGCAACCAGTACAACATTTCCTATCATCCCACCAATTCCAAGCAGGATGGCACTTACCGCAAGCTGAAAGTGGATGTTGTTGGCGACGATGGCAGCCCGCTGAAGGTAAGAGATCAGAAGGGCAAGGACGTGAAATACCTGATCATCGCGCGCGAGGGCTACACCGCGAAGCACACAGTGGAATAGGAACTTGTCACGATCACGTAGGGACAGTCGCCTCGGCTGTCCGCTCTTGCTAATGAACCAAATGTTCCAGAGCGAAAAACAGTGCTACTCCCAGAAAAACCACCAACGCTACTTTGGCTCCCGGTTCGCGATTCACTTCCGGAATGAGGTCTGAAGCCGCCACGTAGATGGTCACTCCCGCCGAGAGCGGTAGTCCAAAACTCACTTCCTGCCGCAGGACTGCCATGGTCAGAACTCCGGCAAACGTCGCCGCACCGAGTAGCGCGGACGCTCCCCAGGCGATGCGGCGGCTCTGACCGCCGGCCAGCATGACGGACGCAACCGTGAATCCCTCGGGAATTTTATGCAGGAAGATGGCGAAGAAAATAATCCATCCTAGCCCGTTCGAAACCAGGAACCCGGAGGCAATCGCAATCCCATCAAAAAATGTATGGATCACCAGCCCAATCAATACTGAATATCCCCTGTGCCCGTGACCGAATTGTTCTTTGTGAGTTTCTTCGCCGAAGTGGAAGTGGGGAGTGACGGTGTGCTCGAAGAAATGGATGATCAAGTAACCCAGCAGAACCAGATATGCCGCGTCTTTGCCTCGTAACTGCAAGCTGGCTGGGAAAACTTCCACCAGTGCCGTGGCCAGCATGAATCCTGCGCCTAGCGCCACGAAGTATTTGAGGTAAGCATGTTCCCAGTGTTTGTGGACGATGATGGCGCCGCCAAGAACATTGGCTGCGGCAGCGGTAAGGCCAAGCAAGAGACTGAGAGCGATGGGATGCATGGAAATCGAAAACAATCTTAACGCTTACCGGTTGACCTTGATTATCAGTGATTTTGGGTGGAGCAGCGCTTATAGCGCTGCGCTAGAGCTTTGTTTTCAGTACGCGCTTTAGCGCCCGAGGTATTCGAACCTTAGCCGCTGTGCCGGATGTGCATCACGTCTCCATCCTGCACAATGTAGTCCTTTCCTTCCAGGCGCAGGATGCCTTTGGCACGGGCGTTGGCTTCGGAACCGGCTTCCAGCAGCTTGTCCCAGCGAATGGTTTCCGCGCGAATGAAATGTTTCTCCAGATCGGAATGGATGGCGCCGGCAGCTTCCACAGCACGCGTGTTGACCGGGATTGTCCAGGCCCGGCATTCGTCTTCGCCGATGGTGAAGAACGAAATGAGACCGAGCAGAGTGTAGGTGGTTCGAATCAAACGCACCAATCCGCTTTCAGTCAGGCCATAGCTGGAGAGAAATTCGGCGGCGTCGGCATCACTCATTTCCGCGAGTTCTGCCTCTACCTTGCCACAGATCGCCGTCGCCCCGGAATTTGGACGGGAAGCGACCTCGGTCAACTTGTATTTGGCTACTGCCTCGTCGAGATCTTTTCCCAGCTGCGTGCTTTCACTGATGTTGAGCACGTAGAGAATCGGCTTCTCGCTGAGGAACATAAAGCCGCGCAGACGCTTTTTGTCCTCGGGGGTCATCTCCATTTCGCGTAGCGGCTTCTCGGAACCCAAATGCTCGTTGGCGCGTTTGAGCAGGTCGAATTCTTTCTCCAACTCAGGCGTCTTCATCTTCTTCAGGTCTTTTTGCACCCGCTCCAACCGCTTTTCAATCTGGCCGAGGTCACTGACCATCAGGTCGAATTCGACGTTCTTGATATCACGCAGGGGATCAACCGGGCCTACATGCGGGATGGAAGGGTCATCAAATGCGCGGACGACGTGAATGAGAGCATCCACGTTACGGAGGTGTCCGATGTAGGAGCTTTCTTTCAGTGCGTCCTGGCCGATGGCGCCGACGTCCACATACTCGACGGACGTGTGGGTCAATTTCTTGGGATTGTAGACAGCCGCCATGCGGTCGAGGCGATCGTCTGGCACCTTGGCCACGCCCACATGCGCTTCTCGCGGGTTGGAGGAAGTCCCACTACCGACTGCCTTGGTCAAAATGCGAAAGAGAGATGTTTTGCCCACCTGAGGCAGGCCAATGATGCCAGTTTTCATAGGAGCAGATTAAAAGGACATGACGATGATAGCAGGAGGCCACGGAAATTCACGGCTGCAACGTCATGTTATTCTCACCATGAATTGTGGTTGCAATTGCAGTGGTGCCCCTTCCCATCCCGAAACCGATCCTGCGGTCGTTGCTGTTCGTCTTGCTTGCCTCGAATGCCATAGGCCAGGCGCAATACCGGTTACTCGATCAGACCAAAATTGAATCCCGGCTCAAAAGCTTCTCCCGCAAGAATGAGGAACGGGAAGCCATCATCAAACAACTATTCAAAGAATCCGGATGCAAAGTCGATCAACTTTCCGAACAGGTGGTCAGACCGACACTTCCACCTAACGTGATCTGCGTTTTGCCCGGTGAGACGGATGGAGTCATCCTGGTGGGAGCGCATACGGACAAGGTCGACCAAGGGGATGGCGTAGTCGATAACTGGAGTGGAGCGTCCCTGCTGCCGAGCCTCTTATATAGCGTCAATGGCCGAAAACGGCGGCACACATTTATTTTCGTCGGCTTTACCGGCGAAGAAAAGGGCCTGCTCGGTTCCGATTTCTACGTAAACAAGCTCAGCGCCGAACAGCGCTCCAAGATTGAAGGCATGGTCAACTTCGACACGCTGGGTTTGGGGCCAACTGAGGTTTGGGCGTCGCACGCCGATATGCCGCTGCTCAATGCTCTTGCCCGCATCGCCAGTTCGATGAAACTGCCGATTTCAGTCATGAATGTCGACAACATCGGTACTGCCGATTCGGAATCGTTCGCCGAGTTCAAAATTCCCCGCGTCACTATCCATTCCCTGACGGAAAGTACCTTGCCCGTCCTGCACTCCAGCCGCGACACAATCGCTGCCATCAAAATGGGTGATTACTACACCACATATCGTTTGATGGCGGGTTACCTGGCGCTTCTCGATACTCAATTGGATGTTCCGGCCCGTTAACCTTGTCATGCTGAGCGAGTGAGTAGTTCACGAAGTGAACGGCGAAGGAGTCGAAGCACCCCTAGACCCTTTACGGCAGTGGTGTTATAGGGGTCCTTCGACTACGTGTCTGCTTCGCTCCGCGAAACAGACACTCCGCTCAGGATGACAGGGGGCAATGCCAGACAAAGAGGAACGGTGCTTAGAAGGGCCAAATGCCAAGTGCCAGATGCTAATTGCCAAGTGCTGAATGCTGATTGCTGAATGCTCCTACACCGGCACGTGCGTGTTCTCGACAATTTCCTGCATGGCCTGTTCCGCCAGCTCGGACTTCTTCGCCGTGGACGCGTTAGAGCCATTCACCACCACGCGATGCGCAAACACCGGGACAACCAGCGGCTTGAAATCTTCCGGAACGCAGAAGCTGCGGCCTTCGAGAAAAGCCATGGCCTGGGCGGCGCGATAGAGCATTTGTGATCCGCGTGGCGAAACTCCTAAAGCAAATTGCTCTGAGTCGCGGGTCTTGCGCACGATGGCGAGAGCGTAGCTGACCAGCGATTCGTCGACGCGAACTTTTGTGACTGCCTGCTGCATCTCCAGCACATCGGCGCCGCTCAGCACCGGCTTCAAGATTTCCAATTGAGCTGTGCCTGCTTCCGACCGAAGAATTTCGCGCTCGGCGCTGCTGTCGGGATACCCCATGCGGACCCGCATCAGAAAACGATCCAGCTGCGATTCCGGCAGAGGATACGTGCCGTGATGCTCCACCGGATTCTGCGTGGCGATGACCAGAAACGGCTGCGGCAGCGCATACGAATGAGAGTCCACGGTGACCTGGCCTTCGTTCATGGCTTCGAGCAGCGCGGATTGTGTCTTCGGAGTAGTGCGATTGATTTCGTCGGCCAGCAGCACGTTGGTGAAAACCGGGCCGCGCTTGAACTCAAAGTTTTGCTCGAGCGCAGAGTAGATCGAAATTCCCAGAACGTCCGAGGGCAGCATGTCGCTGGTGAACTGTACCCGCTGAAAACTGCAATCGATGGCCCGGGCCATGGCTTGGCCGAGCGTGGTTTTACCCACTCCGGGAACGCCTTCAATGAGCAGATGCCCGCGGGCGAGAATCGAAACCAGGGCCAGACGGATGGCATCGTCCTTGCCGCGAATCACCTTGCGCAGCGCGGCTTCCAGAAGGGCCGCGCGATGAGTGGCGGCAGTAGCAGTTTCGGGCGACATTGGTCTCAATTCTATAGTGGAGAACGGGGGCCGGGCAGTTACTTGCGTCACATAAAGCTGTCAGCTATCAGCCGTCAGCGTTCAGCTAAGGCCTTTGGTCGTGAGGGTCTTGCTGATAGCTGAAAGCTGAGAGCTGACGGATCTTAGGCCGCCGACCGCCCCGTCAGCCGCTCGATCCTCTTCGCAATCGGCGGATGGGTCGAGAACAGGCTGCCAAAATTCATCCCAAGCATGGGCTGGATGATGAACAAATGAGCCGTCGAAGGCGTGGCTGCCATGGGGATGCGCTTGGAGTAAGCATCGAGTTTCGCCAAAGCACTGGCCAGGGCATAAGGATTGCCGGTAAAATGCGCGCCGGTGGCGTCCGCCTCGTACTCGCGGGTGCGGGACACCCACAGCTGGATCATCAGGGCAGCGATCGGCGCCAGAATCAGCATGAGCAGGGCTGAAATGCCACCGCCACGGTCGCGGTCGTTGCGCTCCATGCCGCCAAAAATCATGGCCCAGCGTCCCATTTGCGCGGCATAGGTAATGGCGCCGGCGATGGTCGCCGCCACCGAACTGATGAGAATGTCGCGGTTGTTCACGTGTCCCAGTTCGTGGGCCAGCACGCCTTCCAGTTCCTCGTCCGTCAGCAGATTCAGAATGCCCTGGGTCACGGCGACGGACGCGTGCTTCGGGTTCCGTCCCGTGGCAAACGCGTTGGGCGACTCGCTGGGGATCACATAAATCTTCGGCATAGGCAAGCCGATCTTCTGCGTCAGCCGCTCCACCGTCTGGTACGCCCGCGGCAGTTGCTCGCGAGTGACCGGCTGGGCGCGATACATGGCCAACGCAATCTTGTCGGAGTAAAAATAAGAAACAAAGTTCATCACGGCCGCAATCAGCAGGGCCAGCAGCATGCCATTCTCGCCGCCGAAAACACGGCCGAGAAACATGAGCAGCAACGTAAGCAGCGTGAGCAGGAACGCGGTTTTAAATCCATTTTCCATAAAGCAACTCTTAGGATATTAGATGGCTGGACGGGCTGGGGGATTCAGGCAGCGAATACTGAGCGCGGTAAAGTTACTTGCGATCTTCAAGATTATCGTGGTCTGAACCGAGGCCCAGAACGGACGGATACTCGTCTACACAGCGGGAGAGCTTTGGCGGGAGAAAGTACTTCCCAATGTACGCCCACCAGAACACTATCATGACCGTGGACGCTAACCAAAGCAACAGCACCGGCCACAATTTGCCTCCTAGGGTGTAGGCAATCACAAGTCCAAGGGACCAACTGACTACTCGGATTGTTCTTTGATAAGCATCGGACACGCGAATTTCCTTGTCACAGAGCGGACACGGAAATGTTGGAATAAACTTTACATCTTCCAGCCTGATCCTCGCATGGCACTCGGGACAAACTGTCCGACGGGAATATGTGGCAGGCCAAACCATAGAGTTACCGGTCAACAATTGCGAAACACCATCCCGATTTTCGCAGGTTCTGAGCCCATCAGTTTTTGATAGCATATGCCGCTATCGCGGGAACAGGAACTCGCGTCTTGCTAGGTGGCCTTGACCGCGCCTCGCTTCACTGCCCGCTCCAGCGTCTGATCCAGCGCGGCTTTGGCTTTCTCGTATTCCTGCTGCGAGATGGCGCCCTGCTTGTGCTCCACTTCCAACTGGAAAAGCTCCTCTTTCAAGGCTTCGAGCAACAGGCCAGAACGTCCCGGCGCGACGGGATTGCGGGGAGCGGGAAGCTCGACATCCGAAGCAAAATCAGGAACAGCTACGGCCTTGGAGCGAGTCGCAATATAGATGGCTCCCGCGATAAGCAAGACCGCGAAGCCTCCGAGAATCGGCAGGCGATATTGTTTCAGCGGATCGGGAGCTTCGCTCGGCGGGCCAAGCCCTCCTCCCGGACGATTGTCGCGTCCTTTCGGCGGTGTGACGGTTTCACCACCGACACTCCCAGCGCCGCTTTCGGCGTTGGCACTGTTCTCGCTTCCGGAATTATCTTCCTGCAACACGCCAGTCCCGGAAACTGTGAAAGATAACGGCTGCCCGGCTTGCGTATTGGACGCCACTTCAGCAACCGCTCCCGGCTGATTGGGCGGATTCTTATTGTCGTAAATGCCTTCCCGCACCGCCGAAAACTGAATCGACTGAGGCAGGATCACGACCAAGTGTTCGAGCGGATACAGCGGCTTGGGATCAATTTTGGCCGAGCCGCTATAGGGCAAGCGGTAGGTAATTTGAAAATCGGTTTGCCCGGGGCGCAAAGGGAAAACAAAAGCGTAACGTCCCTTTTCCGCTTGTGCGACGGGTTCGGAATCCACCCACTGACCTCCAGCGGTTTGCGCCTGGGCCCCGTCAATTTTCGCGCCTTCGGGAATGTAGAACTCGAAGTTGCGGTCGTTCATCTGGGTGCGCGGCGGTTTCGAGGCATTGTTGACGGCAAAAATGCGGGTGATGCCGAGTTCGTCCGGCTTGGCTTGTACGTACAAAAGATCGGCGGTCGCGCTGATGCCTTCGAGTTTCTTGGCCACATCAAAAACCTGCACATCAACCGTGTTCGTTCCTGGCAGCGCGGGGCGATGGTAAGTCACGCCCTGATGAATCACGCGGATCAGGTGCGGGCCCCCGGCGTCAGGAACATTAAAGTGGAACGCGCCTTTGGAGTCGGTCTTGGTGCGGGCCGCTTCTTCCATGCCCTGCGCCAGCTTGATGAGGATGACATCGTCACCCGCGGCGGGTTTGTTGGTGGTGCCGTTGGTCACCGTGCCGGTCAAAGTTTGGGCGGACACCGCGGCGCTCAAAGCCACCACCAGGAAGGACGCCGAAATTTTCAGGGACAATCTCAAAGAAGGTCTCAAACTCTCGATCCTTTTCTGGTGCTTGCGGTCGGCATGGCAGCTTCTTCCAGGCGGGCCATCTCCGCGAGGATCGCGGCAGCTTCATCTTCCAGAGAAGTTTTCATGGACTGATAATCAGAATCCGGGAACTTGCCGGCCTTGAACTCAAAATTCAGGTCGCGCAGATTTTCGTACACCACATCTCTACGTTCACGAAGATAAGCCAGCCGCGTCTTCTCCGGCCCCATTTGCAAAGTGCCGGGAAGATAGAAAACGTAAACCAGTACGCATAGCGTGACGAAAGCGCAGACCAGAAAAACGGTGCTCATTCTTCGGTGTCCTTTCTGGCTTGTTCGCGGAAATGATCGAGCTCAGCGCCTTTGACCGGCGCCACGGACCCAGCCGGCAGCACCAGCGGACGCCCTCTCCAGCTCCGCACAATCAGAACAACTGAACCCAGACCGAGAACCAACACGAGATAGGGCATGATCCAGGCCACGCGGTTGAACCCGGTGCCGGTAGGGGCTGCGATCACGGTCGTGCCATAAGTCTGTACGAACCATTGCAGCGCCATATCATCGACACTTTCGCGGTCGATGGCTGCGCTTAACTCATCGCGCATACGCGTGGAATACGTGCAGCCGACGTGGTTGCACTCCAACAGAATCTGATGGCAGCCGCATACGCACATCATTCGATGGCCAAGATCGTTAAAACGCGATGCAGCATCACCCGCGCCCATAAATCCCAGAAGAGTCACAAACAGCAATCCCGATTGCAGGCAGCGCTTCAGATTCGGATTCCTGAGCTTGGCGGCTACAGATCGCATCAATCGCCAGCTCCCACCGGCTCAGCCTGCATCTGCGAAGGAACCGGTAAACGGACCGGTACAGCATTCGGTATCAATGCCGTGACCGTACCCAGGATCATGATCCATACCCCAATCCAGATCCACATGACCAGTGGATTCAGGTGCGCCTTGATGATGGGGCGTCCAGTGTCGCGGTTCTGTCCTTCGTAGACCAGGTAAAGATCCTCTTGTGGCGTAGAGCGATTCGCCACCATCGTGGATGGGGTTTGGCTGGCTTTATAGAAGCGGCGCTCGGGATTGAGAGTAGTGATCTGCTTGCCGTTCTTAAATACATCGATGACCGCCCACTCACTCTCGTAGTTTGGATTGTCATCCTGCGTGTAAGACTGGCAGACCAGAGTGTAGGCCCCGATGGTCATTCGGTCGCCGAATCCCATTTCCTGCTCTTTTTCCTGATTGAAAGCCGAGCCAACGAATCCAATCACCACCACGACTACGCCGAAGTGAACGATGTAACCACCATATCGCCGCGTGTTGCGATGGAGCAGATGAAGCATCGACGCAAAAAGATTCTGTCCTGTATGCCGGGAAATCACGCGCCCACCGCGAATAAACTCTGAGGACACGGTCAGCGCCACCAGAACACATAACATGATGGTCATCAGCGAATAGAAGTACGTCATGTCCTGCCAAGGCCGCAGACCGAATGCTACGAGAAGCACACCAACCGCGACCGCACCCATCGCCGGCCAAAAAAAGTTTCGCTTCAGACTTTCAAACGAAGTCCGCCGCCATGCCAGTAGCGGGCCGATTGCGGTCAGCAGCAGCAACAACAGCGCCACTGGAATATTTACGCGATTGAAAAATGCTGGTCCTACTGTGACCTGGTGGCCCTGCACTAATTCCGAGAGTTTCGGGAATAACGTTCCCCACAGCACGGTGAAGCACGCAAGAATCAGAAGCAGATTGTTAAACAGGAAGCTCGATTCCCGCGAAATGATCGATTCCAACTTGTGTTCGCTGCGCAAGTGGGACTTGTTCTTCACATAAAAGAAGAGGCAAGTTACAAAGATCAAACCCAGAAATGCCGTAAACCAATCGCCGATCGAGGACTGGGCAAAGGCATGGACCGAACTGACCAAACCACTACGGGTCAAGAGTGTGCCGAAAATCGACAGCATGAAAGTCGTGAAGATCAGCCAGACATTCCATGTCTTCAGCATGCCGCGCTTTTCCTGCATCATCACCGAATGCAGAAATGCGGTGCCAGTCAGCCATGGCATGAGCGACGCATTCTCCACCGGGTCCCAGCCCCAGTAACCGCCCCAGCCCAGCACCGAGTAGGCCCAATGCATGCCGAGGAAGACTCCACAGGTTAGGAATCCCCAGGTCACCATGGTCCAGCGCCGCGTGATGTGGATCCACTTTTCGCCGGGATAGCGCATGATCAATGCCGCCAGCGCGAACGCAAAGGGCACGGTGAAGCCAACGTATCCCAGATAAAGCATGGGCGGATGGATCACCATTTCCGGATATTGCAGCAGCGGATTCAGTCCGTTGCCGTCGGGCGGCAACGCGCCTTCCATGATGCCAAACGGATTGGCCGCGAAATTCAGCAGCAGCAGGAAGAAGATTTGTACCGCGGCAATGATGACCGAAGCGTGCGCGAACAATCGTATATCGGTTTTATGACGCAGCCTAAGAACCAGTCCATAAGCGGAAAGCAGCAGCGACCAGAACAGCAGCGACCCTTCCTGCCCAGACCAAAGGACGGCGAACTTATAAGGCGCGGGAAGATCACGGTTACTGTGATGGAAGATGTAAGCAATAGAAAAATCGTTCTGGAAAGCGGCCACGACCAAAACCGTGGCGGCCAGTGCCACCAAAGCGAAAGTGGCAATGCCAGCGCGCCGTGCAGTTTCTCCTACCCGTTCCGCGCCAGGGCCAGTTTCGATTAACGCCCAAAGCCCAGCCAAAAACGAGTACGCACTCAGCGTCAACGCGAACAGCAGCGCAAAACTGCCAATTTGGGACATGGGGAGGTCCGAATCCAATTACTTCTTATGATTTATCGTGAGTTTACCGCATTGCGGGGCGGGGGGCTACTCTTGGGAGGGCAGTTTTTGGCACAAAGAAATCCTTTACTTCCAGAAACATGCAGCGAGCGCCAGTCAAGCCGGGAATTTTCTGGATATCCCGAACCTAGGCGCTCTGATGATTGTCGGAACGGGCGAGAATTTCCCGCTCGGCCACCAGCCAATCATCGTTTTCATGACCGGGGGTGTATCCCCTTTGCTCGTACAACTCGTAAGCGCGAAGGCGGATTTCCGCCTCCAGATCCACTTCTGCGCCGTTTTTCTTCACTGCGGGCACTGCACTTGGCCTGGAAATCGAAGTGACCTTCTTGCTCAGACCGTTGCCGTTGCGGGGAGTTTTTGCTTTAGCCATCGTTGGATACTCCTTACAGATAAAAGGTCCAGTAAATGAACCGAGTTTGATGGATAAGCCACCCATTCCGGTTGCTTGCCACCGGCATGGACGTCTTCATAATGCTGCGAAACCTTGTTTAATCATAAACCGGATGGCCTTGTGGAATTGTCCGTGGGCAAGAAAAAAGTTCTTCGAGGAACCAATTTTGCCGATGGTGCGAGGAACTCGATGGGCGTCGCTGATTCCCCTATTTCTTGAAAGGGGATTCGACAAGACGGCGAGCCGGGCCAGACGGTACAATGTCCTGGACGAAGACCATCTTCGCGCACCAAGCTGCCGTCCGGCGGCGCTGTCATCTAACGGTTAGGATACCGCCCTCTCAAGGCGGGTATACGGGTTCGATTCCCGTCAGCGCTACCAAATTTTCCGGGTTCGACTATTTTTCGAGGGAATTCCAGCCGAAGGCCTGTCTTTTGCCCAGGAAAGGGGAAAATTCTTACTGGCTGGAGTTATGCGGACGCTGGAACTAGATTGCCGGACTGTGGGACATCGTGGATTTTAGCATCGGGTTTTAACCCCCAGGGATCATTTTCGTGGGTAATCGTCGCCAGCCCGATCTGGAATTCCTTGGATCCTTCAAGCTGCTTGGTCCAAACCACCCGGAAATCGGCCTTGCGCTGCCGATATTGCAGGGTCAAGCGGTCCCCGACGCTGAATATGTGGTGTACCGAGCCCAGACGGGCGCCGGTCTGGGCGATATCCAGAGTATGGGCCACGGTGGTGTAGGGTTTTCCGGTACTGTCATTGCCCCACACTTTCACGGGCAAGACTGCTTTCACGCGATCGTTACGTCGTTTATTCATGAGTCCTATTGAATTCCGCTGGCGACACTGGAGAACACGTTGCTCGCATTCGCTCCCACCAATCGCACGGTGCCGACTACGATGACCAGGACAACGGCAAGCATCACCGCGTATTCGGCGACGTCCTGGCCTTGGTCCTGCTCCCAAAGCCTTTTAAGAAAAACTGCCATAAATCCCCCTTGTGAGGCCTCTAATAAAGAAACCTCCGCCAAGCACAACTAGAATCAGCGATTTCCGGAGCCTGCACAATGGCTCATTCGGGTGGACAACGGCTCGTTTGGGGAGGTACGCCGCCCGGTCGGGTAGGTGACTAAAGTCACCTGAGCGTGCTAGAGGGCCGATTACGGTGCAGAAGCTCTACTCCAGCACGCTGTCGTCGAGCTTTTTCCTTCCCCAGTCGGCGGCGGCTTGGACGAAGGCGAGTACTAACGGGTGGGGATTTCCAGCCTTCGACGATAGCTGAGGCTGAAACAGGGTCGCGACGAAAAAGCGGTGGGTAGGAGACTCGATGGCCCGGATCTCGCCTTGCGGTCCGCGGGCGACGACCGCGAAGCCGGCCTCCATGGCCGCCCATTCGTAGTCGGGATTGATCTCGAAATCGCAGAAAAACTCTTCCATGACAACGTCCTTGGAATAGAACGATTGCAGATACGAACCGGGCCGCAGGCGGATTTCCGGGACCGGGCCCGAGAGTTTGGGCGCATTCTTGGCGCGGTTGGGCACGGCGCAAGCCACGGGATAAATGATGATGTTTTTCGAACCGGAATTGTTCTCGGCGGAATCCGCGTCCGCGATGCCGAGCACGTTGCGTGCACATTCGATCAGTGTGTATTGAAAACCTCCGCAGGTGCCAAGAAAAGGCCAATCGCGCCGGCGGGCGAACTCGATTCCCCGGAGCATTCCATCGAAACTCTTGTAGGGACTGCCCGGCGAAGCCCAGATTCCGTCGAAGCTTTCCAGTTTCTTTTGCCCACTTGCTTCCAGGATGGACGACGTGGGAATCCATTCCGACTCCACCTGCTGGTTCAGCTTGGCGGCGGCATGCTGCAATGCCTCGTTGGTGGCGTGATGGGAACGGAACTCGGGATTGAAGTCTCCCAGAATTCCGATGCGGACGGCGTCAGTCACTGGGTCATTCTAATTGAGAAGCCTGCTTACGCCTCGTAAGAAGGTTGGTGACCCAAATACAGGCGCTGGGCTCTAGGCGCTCGGCTTTGGGCCTTCGATCTGAGTATGGCCGACTGCTGAAACCAGTTCCTAGAGCCTAGAGCCCAGAGCCCAATGCCCAGCCTATTTTGTGGCGGCGAAGCTCATGGAGACGTCGGCTTTGTCGGCCTCTTCCACCTTGAACATCGGACGCGGGGTCAGCTTCATAAAGCTGGCCACGATGGTGTCTGGCATTTGCTGAATGCGGATGTTGAAGGTATTCACCGAGTCGTTATAGAACTCGCGGCGGTCGGCGATCTGGCTTTCCAGGTCGGTGATCCGCTTTTGCAGCTGCATGAAGTTGTTGTTGGCCTTCAGATCCGGATAATTTTCCGCCACGGCAAAGAATCCACGCAGGGCAGAAGTCATGCTCTGGTCGGCTTGCGCCTTCTGGTCGATGGTGGAGGCCTGCTGGTACTGGCTGCGCGCCTGGGTCACTTTGATGAGCGTGTCGCTCTCGAAATTCATGTAGCCCTTGCAGACGTCGAGCAGCTTCGAGAGCTCGTCGTGGCGCTGCTTGAGCATGATGTCAATGTTCGACCATGCCTTGTCGATATCGTTCTTGAGCTCGACCAGCCCGTTAAAAATGGTGACGAGATACCAGACGATTCCGGCTGCGGCGAACAACATCGCCAATAAAATCACTGTGCTCATAACTCTTGATCCCCCGATTCCAGATTCCTCATAACTACAACAACTTGAAATATTCCAGCAAAATGTAAACACACAGCAGGGTCAGGGCAGGGCCGCCCCAAATCATCGATGTCGATTTCCAGCTTAACGCCTGCACCACATCGCGTTGACTGCGCCAGGACATAAAGAATGCCGGATTGTGCGTGCCGCGCATCAGCACGACTGGAGGATGCAGATCGAATTCTTCAGCCGCAGTCTGCGTGGCCGTTCCACCGCCATTTCCGGCTTGAGACTGGGAAGCTGGGCCGGTGGCTGTAAGATTTTTTAGACCGGCGGCGTCCCACGCGGCAGGGTTCGAGATGCCGGCCTTTAGCATGGCCGCAGCCAGTTTCTCCTGCTGGGTCATGTCTTCTGCTTTGGAAGGTGCACTCGCGCCGCTGATTCGAATCACTTCCGGAGTTCTGGTCATATTCACACCCATTGACCAATTGAGGGATCCTGTACCGAGGATTCCGGCCGGACCAGAAAACAGCGAAGTAACGCCGATCTGCTGGGTGGACTCGCTCTGCACCGGCGTTGCGCTACAGGTCACGCCAGGGTTCGTGGCCAACGTCCCGAGGACGAAAAGCGCATTCTTCGGCTTAATGCAGTATTCCTCGATTTTCAGTCTGTGATCACTGCCGACGCCGTGACGGGCCACGAAATTGGCCACGTTGCCGGGGACTTCAAGGGTGCTGGAGAAAAAAGAATTGCTGAATTCTTCCTTGAAATCGCAGTGAATGTCCAACTCAGCGCCCTGCGGATCAATCAATACTCGTCCGGAGTTGTCATCCAGGAAAAAGGGGACGTGCAAGTTCTCGTCGGCGACCTTGACCCACTTGCTGTTTTTGCCCTGCTGTTCCCACCGCCATGCCATGGTCCGGTAGTAATAACACGGCACGCCGGTGATCGGCGCGGTGACAGTGTAAGGGCCAACCGCCAATCCACTGACCTCAACCAATCCTATGGAGGCGCTGCGAACCTTGGAGGAGGGCGTGTTCATGATCAACCGTTTGCGCTGCAACAAGCGAAATCCGCGATAGAACAGGTATACGCCGGCGCAGGCGCCTACCACGGCCCACATCCATACATCATGGCGGCCGGAATACACGAGGATGGTCAGAGCCAGAATCACGTTTCCAATCTCGACACCACGGCCTTCACCACGGCGGTGAGGTCGGATCGAGAATATACGGGCAAGGATTGCGGCAGCCAGCAGAAAAGGGGAATTTCAGTTTACTTCAGTAACGTTCACCGATCTTCGTCGAAGTGAGTGGGCTCAATTTTTGTATCGGCTTGGAATGCCGAGGGTGACTTTCGTAATCGCAGTTGTCCGTGACTTGATTGCCGCCGGGGTGGGCTGCCCCTAGAATTCTTGGTGGGTTACTCCGCATACCCCCTTCTCTCATGCCAGAAACGAGCAAGCGAGTGGATCGAGCCGAGATCGCAAAGCAGGTAGAGCGCGCAGAAAAGCTTCTCCAGAAAGGCAAGACCGCGGAAGCCCTGGAGGGGTATTTGCTTGCCCTGGCGGCCGATCCGAATAATGATACGGTGCGCCAGATGGCGGCCGACTTAAGCCTTTCCCTGCAACGAATTCCCGACGCGGTGAAGCTGCTTGGCGAGCTTTTCGAAAGGCAAATGGAAGCCGGCGACGCCACCCGCGCAAGTCTTACCTACAAAAAGCTGGCTCGATTTGTGAATCCTACGTGGGAACAAAAGGTTCGGTTTGGCCAGCTACTGGAAAATTCCAACCGCAAACTGGCGATTGAGACTTATCAAAACGCCTTCGAGGAATTGACCCACCAGGGCCGCAAGCCCGAGTCACTGCGGGTGCTGCAACGCAGCGTGAATCTGGACCCGAGCGAGCAGAACCTGCAACGTCTGGGCGAACTGTCCGCGGAAGTAGGAGATCACAAGACGGCCGCGGCAGCTTTCGCCAAACTCGCGGACGCCACACAAGCGGCGGGCGGAGACGCATCTCAGTGGATCGAGCGTGCCTATACGGAAGATCCCAGCGACAGTGGAAACGCGCTGGCTTACGGCAAGAGCCTGCTGGCGCAAACCCAGGTGGGCGCAGCCATCTTTGTTCTCGAGCCCCATGCCAGTGCGCCTTCGGCGACTTTGGAATTCAGTGAGACCTACGCCGGGGCGCTGGTGGCGGCCAATCGGCTCACCGAAGCGGAAGTGATTCTTTGGAAGCTGTTCGAAGAGAATCCCGCGCGGATGGACGATCTCTTCAAATTAATTGGGTCTTTCATTGATGCCAATCAGGATGTCGAAGCGGTCGCGTTGGCGCGCAAGCTCGAGCAGTCGCAGAGGCGCAAGGGCGAGCGGCGGGGATTTCTTGCCAGCATGCAGGAAATTGTGGCTCAGCACCGGGCTTCTCCGGAGCTGCTGGAATTTCTGAGTGAGCAATTCAACGCCTCCAATCGCGAGACCGATTATTGCCAGACGTTGATCAAGCTGTTTGAACTCCACTACGGCATGGGCAACTTCGCCAAGGCCGCGGAGTCTCTGGATCGCGCCGCGGAAGTTGACGCGTACGAGCCCGGCCATCAGAAGCGTCTGGAGTCGTTGAAGGGGAAAATTGACGAGAACCGTTACAAGGTCATTGCTTCGCGATTTTCCAGCCTGGCGGTTTCGACGGAGCCGACGCGCAATGAAGAGAAGTCGATGGGTTCGGCTACCTTGCAGGACCTTATGTTGCAGGTCGAAATCCTGGTCCAGTACGGCATGCGTACCAAGGCCATCGAACGGCTACAGCGTATTCAGGAGCTCTTTCCGCGCGAAGAAGAACGAAACGAGAATCTGCAACAGTTATATTTGACCGCCGGATTGACCCCGCAATACGCCAACTCGGCGCCCGGCCACCCCGCTCTCGTATCGCCATCAGCGCCGGCCTCGCCAGCACCATCGACGCCAGCGAACGACGCCGACGTCGGCAGCTTCACGCGAGTAGCAGAAATCACTCGCAAGCTTTACAAGCAGAGCAACGCTGACGCGGTGCTGTCGACCACGGTAAACGAAATTGGAGAGCAGTGGAAAGTGAGCCGCTGCGTAGCCGCCATGCGCAAGCCCGGACTGAAGCCCACTGCCGTGAAAGAATATTGCTCCGGCAACGCGAAACTTGGAAACTCAGCCGCTCTGGAAAAAGTTGTGGCTGCGGCGCAGGACCTGGTAGTCAGCCGCGGAACCTTGACCATCGCCGATGCGCAAGCCACGCCGGAATTGAAATCCGTCCGCGAGGCGCTGGCCGAGCTAGAGGTCAGCTCTCTGCTGGCATTGCCTTTGACCGACGGGCCTGACCACGTTGGCGTTCTCCTGTTGATGAACAGCACGCCGCGAGGCTGGAATTCCAGCGATGTGGTCGTGCTCAAGACCATCAGCGAGCAGATTGTGATTGCACTCAACAACGCCGGCCTGCGCCGTCTGGTGAAAAGCCTCTCGGTTACTGATGAAAAATCAGGCTTGCTGAAACGCGCTTCCTATCTTGATCTCTTGATGGCAGAGGTGCGGCGGTCAGTCCAGCAAACCACTCCGGTCACCGTCCTGCTGATGCGGTTGGGGGAACGCGCCGCCATGCTGAAGGAGTTCGGAGAAGCTGCCGTCGAAGCCGCCATGCAGCAGATCGGATTGCTGTTCGCCGCCAACATACGGCAGAACGATCTGGCATTCCGTTACGAAACCACCACCGTCGCCATCGTGCTCGGCGAAACCCCCGAAAAAGATGCGCTGGTGGCAGTCGACAAGCTGCGCAAACTACTGTCGGACGTGCACATTGCCGACAAGTCATCTGTCATCCCATTTGCTGCGGGAGTCGCCGAGGCTGTGATTCGTCCGCAGTTCGATCCAGTGGACATTGTCACCGAAGTGATCAACCGTGCCGAGCAGGCGCTGGACTCCGCTGTCGCCCAGGGCCAGGGCAAAGTGGTGATTCAGAGTCCTTCGATCGCCAGCGCGGCCGTGGCATAAGAAAGCAGCTTCTAGCTTTTAGCTGCTAGCTAAGGCCAAAGAGCCAAAGAGCTAGGAACCAGAAGCTAGAAGCTGAAACCCGGCACTGTAGCGAAACCTAATCTCCGCTGTTAAACTCAGCTGTTTAGTTCTTCTGCAAGCCATCCCAGGAATCCAATGTTGAAGCCCGGAGAAATCGCCATCGTCAGTGGGGCGCGCACGCCCTTTGGCCGCTATTGCGGCAAGTTGAAAGATTTCACCGCTCAGCAATTGGGCGCAATCGCCGGCAAAGCCGCAATTGAGCGCTCCGGAATCGATCCCAAGGAATTCGATCATGCTGTATTCGGCAATGCGCAACAGACTTCCGGCGATGCACTCTACGGCGCCCGCCACGTTGGACTGCTCTCGGGGTTCCCGATCGAAACGCCTGCTCTCACCGTAAATCGCCTTTGCGGATCGGGCATGCAGTCGATCGTCAATGCGGCGCAGATGGTGCAACTGGGCGAAGCCACGGTTGTGCTCGCGGGCGGTATGGAAGCCATGTCGCAGGCTCCCTTCGTGATCCGAGGACGCGACGGATTTACCCTGGCTCCCGGCGGCAAGCTGGAAGATTCCCTTATGGTCGCGCTGCTCGACACTTACTGCGGCCTGTACATGGCGAACACTGCCGAGCTTTACGGCGAGCAGCAGGGAATCACCCGCCAGATGCAGGACGAATTCGCGCTGCGCTCACAGCAACTCGCCGACGCTGCCTATAAAGAAGGACGCCTTCAGGAAGAATTGACTCCGGTGCCGCTCAAGAATTCCAAGGGCGAAGCGACAGGCGAAATGTTGACGGAAGACGACCATCGCCGTCCGCAGACCACCATGGAAGGCCTGGCGAAATTGAAGCCGGCATTTGGCAAAAGTGGCACGGTCACGGCCGGGAACGCCAGCGGCATTGTGGACGGCGGCGCGGCGGTTGTGCTCATGTCGCTCGAAGCCGCGCAGAAACGCGATTTGAAACCGCTGGGACGGCTCGTGAGCTGGGGTATCGCCGGAGTGGATCCAAAGCTTATGGGACGCGGCCCGGTTCCCGCTACCAAGATCGCATTGCAGAAAGCCGGGCTGACCCTCGACTACATTGACTTGATCGAAGTGAACGAAGCTTTCGCAGCGCAGTATCTTGCAGTCGAAAAAGAGCTGGGCCTGGATCGCAACAAAGTAAACGTGAATGGCGGCGCGATTGCTTTAGGACATCCTCTGGGAGCGACTGGGACTCGGTTGGTAATCACGTTGTTGTACGAATTGCGGCGTAGGAAGAAGAAGTATGGATTGGCGACAGCGTGCATCGGCGGCGGGCAGGGGATTGCGATGGTGGTGGAGAGCTTTCAGTGATTTTCACCACAGAGTCACAGAGACACAGAGAAAATCATGACGCCAAACCAGAAAACTCGTGATTCTCAGATAGCGGCGTTTGATGATCCTAGGCAAGTTCGGTATATAAAGCTGGGCGAGGGCGGGAAGTGGGAAAAGGAATGCCGCGAGAATGGGACAATCAGGTTTGGGTTTGATAGCGCAACGGACGAGCGTTTTTCATTGTCGTGCGGTGGAAAGTGGAAGGAACTTACGGCTCACTTTGCGGCCCAAGGCAAAACCAAAGGAACGGCCACTCGTTTTACGAATGAAACCAGGATATTTTTTGAAGACGACGGCTCGACTCTTTGGATCACTTTCATAGGAGAGGACCTTTCTTGGGGTTTCCTAGCACCTGGCCTACCTACGCGCCATGCTGACGGCGATGGTACTTTTCGCCGCATAAATGGCGGTTGGCGATGCACGGATTTGCTTGGGGAGCGCCTCACGAAAGAGAGACTCTCAGGGGCCTTGACGAAGCTTGCGGCATATCGCGGCACATCCTGCAAGGTCGACGTAGCCGACTACGTTACTCGACGGATAAAAGGAGAGAAAATACCGGAGGTTGAGCGCGCCCTTGCGGCGATGCATGCCATGAAGCGGTCGATACTTGACCTCATGCGGAAGCTTGGCCCACGTGATTTCGAAACACTTGTGGATCTTGTATTCACATCCAGCGGCTGGAGGAGGCAGGGGGTCGTGGGCAAGACGCAGAAGATGCTAGATCTTGACGTTATCCTGCCAAGCACTGGCGAGAGGGCTTTTGTTCAGGTCAAATCCAAGACAAACTCCGCCGAGTTAGCCGAATATACTGCCCAACTTAATGACGGTCCCTTCGACAAGATGTTTTATGTTTTCCACTCCTGCTCAGGAGATGTTGACTCGGATGATGATAGGGTCGTGGTTATCGGGCCAGATAAGCTGGCAGAGATGGTCCTCGATGCCGGCCTCTCCAGTTGGCTCATCCGCAAGGTTTCATAGGCAAGTTCAAAAGAAAAGTTTCGCATAAGTCCGCGTGAGGCAATTTTATGGAAATTAAAAAAGTTGGCGTTCTCGGTTGCGGCCTGATGGGTTCCGGTATCGCCCAAGTGGCGGCCACGGCGGGATTCGACGTTACCGTCCTCGAAGTCGAACAGAAATATCTCGACAAAGGATTTGCCGGGATCGAAAAATCGCTGGCGAAGTTTGCCGAGCGGCCGCCGGAGAAGGGCGGCATCACGGTTCAACAAAAAGACGAGATCCGTGCCCGGCTCAAGGGCACCACCAACAAGCAGGACCTGGCCGATTGCGACATCATCATTGAAGCCATCATCGAGAATGTCGAAGACAAGAAGAAGATGTATGCGTCGCTGGATGGCATCGTAAAGAAAGACGCCATCTTCGCCTCGAACACTTCGTCGATTTCCATCACCGAGCTTCTGACCTCGACCAAGCGTCCGGAACGCTTCGTCGGCCTGCACTTCTTTAATCCTGTGCCGCTGATGAAGCTGGTGGAAGTGGTCCGCACCATCGCTACGGCGGACGAAGTGTATCAAGCCGCTTACGAGTTCGGAAAAAAGCTGGGCAAAGTTCCCGTCCGCACCAGCGACAAAACTGGATTCATCGTCAACCGCCTGCTGGTGCCGTATTTGCTTGACGCCATCCGCGCCTACGAAGAGGGCGTAGGTTCGATTGAAGACATCGACAGCGCCATGAAACTGGGCTGCGGATATCCCATGGGCCCGTTCACCCTGCTCGACTTCGTAGGCCTCGACACCACTTATTACATTACTCACGTGATGTACGACGAATTCAAAGAGCGCCGATTTGCCTCGCCACCGTTGTTGAAACGGCTGGTGATGGCGGGATGGTACGGACGGAAAACGGGGAAAGGTTTTTACGATTATGCGGACCCGAATAATCCGAAGGCGAATAAGCTGTAATTTCAAACTCCCGGGCTGTCATCCTGAGCGAAGCGAAGGACCCATGCATTTTGCCGGCTGCAAGGGAATGCATAGGTTCTTCGCTTCGCTCAGAATGACATCAGGATTGAAGTTTTGAAATCTATGACCTACGAAAACGTTCTCCTCGAAAAGAAAAACTCCATCGCCTACGTCACCGTTAACCGGCCGAAGGTTCTCAACGCGCTCAACATGGCTACCATGGAAGAGTTGCGAGCGGCATTCACCGATATCAAAGACGACGCATCGATCCGTGTAGCGATTCTCACTGGTTCTGGCGAGAAGGCATTCATTGCCGGTGCCGACATCAGCGAGCTGGCCAAGCACGGCCCAGTCAGCGCCAAGGAGTACACCCATCGCGGCCAATCCGTGCTCGACTTGATCGAGAACCTGGGCAAGCCGGTGATCGCCTGCATCAATGGATTCGCCCTCGGCGGCGGATGCGAACTCGCTCTGGCCTGCACGTTCCGTCTGGCCAGCGAACACGCCAAGCTCGGTCAGCCCGAGGTGAAGCTCGGCATCATGCCGGGATATGGCGGCTCGCAGAGACTGCCGCGCCAGGTGGGCAAAGGGATCGCCAACCAGCTTTTGCTCACTGGAGAAATGATCACCGCGCAGGAAGCGCATCGCATCGGACTGGTGAATGAAGTTACGGCTCCCGCGGAACTGATTGCCCGCGCCGAGGCCATTGCACAAAAGATCATCGCCAACGCTCCGCTGGCGGTTCAGTACACTATGGAAGCTGTGAACAAAGGCATGGAGATGACGCAGGCCGAGGGGCTGTATCTCGAAGCGACGCTGTTCGGCATGTGCTGCGCGACCGAAGATAAAAAAGAAGGAACGTCGGCATTTCTGGAAAAGCGTCCGGCAAAATTCAACGGCAAGTAATCCTGGCCACGGATTTGCCCGGATTCTCGCGGATTTATATACAAATGGTGAAAAAGAACAAAACTACGCTAGATCCTCGTCCGCGATTTCATGGCAAGGTTCTCGAAGGCGGGCTCAGCGGTGCTGGGAAACGATTTGCCATCGTTGTTTCCCGATTCAACGCATTCATCACGGAGCGATTGTTGCAGAGCGCGTTTGATGGACTTCTGCGGTCCGGTGCCAACGAAGACGATATTGCCATCGTCCGTGTTCCGGGTGCCTTCGAGATTCCCTCCGCCGCACGAACTTTAGCGGAGACTAAGAAATACGATGCCGTCATCTGTATCGGCTGCTTGCTTCGGGGCGACACCGCGCACTACGACGTTATCGTGAACGAAGTCACGCGGGGCATCGGCCAGTCGGCTCAGGAAACCGGTGTCCCGCATGCTTTTGGCGTGCTTACCTGCGAAACGTTGGAACAGGCCATCGATCGTGCCGGCTTGAAAATGGGCAACAAAGGCTTCGAGGCGGCGCTGGCTGCGGTGGAGATGGCGAATCTGAAAGAGACAGTCGTTGGCCGTTCGTCGTTGGCCGTTGGCAAAAACAAGGCCGCTCGCTCCAAGCCTCGCAGCGCTTCAAGGTCCAAGTCGAAGCGCTAAAGTATTCTCCACAATCACAAACCCTGTAAACTGATCTTGATGGTCTAGGGCTGTAAGCCAACGACCAACGACGAACGGCCAACGACTGCTCCCATGGGAACCCGCCGCAAATCTCGCGAACTGGTGCTCCAGATGCTCTTTCAAGCCGACATGGGCAAACAAGGAGCGGACGATGTGCGCCGCGTCTTTTGGAATGAGCGCAAGGACATAGGCCCCGAAGTGCAGGGTTTCGCTGAAGATCTTTTCCGGGTCGCCACCGATCGGACCGCAGAAATTGACGGACTCATCGAAGGCCACGCCGAGCACTGGCGCATGGAACGAATGGCCGCAGTTGATCGCAACATCCTGCGTGCCGCTGTGGCCGAGTTGCTCGGTTACCCTGCCACGCCTCGCGCCGTAATCATCAATGAAGCCCTGGAGATTGCCCGCAAATTCTCCGCGCCGGAATCCGTCCAGTTCATCAATGGTGTGCTGGACAGCGTGGGGCGCGACTTGGGCAAAGCCAAAGCCCAGCACCTAGAGCCGAAAGCCTAGAGCCGAAAGCCTGCCTTTTACGGTTTCACCGCAATCAAATCCGGGTAGCAGTACGTGGCCGGAGGCGGTGGCGGAAGCGGCGGGTTGCCGGGGCCGATGCAGAAAGGCTGGGGAGTCTGCGGGAACGTGATTTGCTGGACATCGGCGCCAGCCGTCGTATCTAGCACGTGCACCGACCCCAGAGGAGTCGGGGAAGTGGGCGGCGTATCCTCTGCGCCTACATAAAGAAATTTTCCATCCGGAGTAAGTGCGGCCTGGAGAGCGATCGCGTTTCCGGTCAGCGCGATGGCCGAAGTGGTCTGGTTGGCTATATTGAGTACTAGAATCACCCCGGAATTTTGGGTGAGAATATAAGCCGCCAGTCCATCTGGGGAAACAATGAACTGGGTGGGAACAAAGCTGCCTATGCCCAGGTTCACGGAGCCGGCGAAGGAGCTACTCATGGTAGGAGGGCAGCCCGTGGATGTAGTGTTCACACTCAGGTAGTCAATTCCGGGCGGATCCATGGCTAATACTTGGGTGCCGTCCGGCAGGGGTCGCAGCATCGACGGAAGCCCCGGAGTGGCGACAATTTGCGGGGTATGTCCGGAATCCAGAGCCACCCCGTTGGTGCAGGTCGTATACGCGGTCACGGTATCCGGCGACCCAGCGATTAAAGCAAAAGCGCCAATCGGAAGAAACGCTACGTCGCTTGGAACAAAGCCAAGGGCGCCGAGCTGGACAGTCTTCCAGTCGTCCAGTGCTGAATAAATGTACAGGGTGTTCCCCGCCAGGATGTACACCTTCAGATTGTCGGGGGAAAACGCTGCCGCAGTCGCTCCGGTGATTTGCTTGGGCAGCGGGGAAGAAGTGTTGGTCTCAACGAGATAGACCTCATTCGGCAAATCCACGGTATCGGAAGTAACCACGGTTTGCCCATTCGGAGAGACCGCCAAAACCCGGCCAGGTGCGCCAGTATCCTGGGTTACGGCGTTGTTGCTGGCGGCCAACGCCATCAAACCTTTGGTTCCGAGTTGACCGCTATCCACGCCCAGGTAGGCGGCAGTACCTCCGGATTCGAAAAGCAAGGAATTTGGCGGACTGGGAAGAGTGACCGCGTTCCCAACGGTGACTGTTCCGGTGCCGCCAACGGTTAAAGGAATAATGTCGCTGAAGCAGCTAGTGATCGTGGCACAGCTCCAAGGTTGGTTCGTGCTGGGGTCGATTCCGGTGCCGGTGCTGGCCACATACATAGAATAAGTTGTACTGCTCGCATTTCCAGTCACAATAAAGCTAATCACGCCGGTTGGATAGATGGGCAGAGTGGGAGAAAATCCGATATTGCAGGTGGGAGGGGTGCAGGATGCAATCACTGCCGATGCACCCACTGATGATGCGCCGACGGTTGCGACACTACCGAAGGTCGCGCTCCCATTAAGCGCAGTTACCCCAACCGAGGTGCGGTTTGAGGAACTCCAGGTCAATGGAACTCCGGTGATCGTGTTGCCCAAAGAATCTATGACCGTGGCATCGACGGTTGTTGTCGTTCCCGTGGGAACCACAAATGAAGTGTTGCTGTCGTTGGGGACAGAAAGGGTAATTTCCTGTACCGCGCAGGTTACAAAATTGTAGCCGGAGCTGTTGACGCCGCTCACGCTCGCGTAGAGCGGAGTGGTCCCGGGAGTAGTGGCCGTGGTTTCCGCCTGGTTCAGTACCGTCTGACCACTGGAGTTTTGGCTCAGGGTCTTCACCGTCACTACGTTGGAGTTGCCAACCTGGAAGGAAAACTGCCCAACCGTGGAAGTGATATCCGTCAGATTGCCCCCGCTGCCGCTATAGGCGGTGGCCTGGAAGTCAAGCACCTGTGCTTTTGAATAGCATGGGCCGGGAGGATTGGTCTGCGACGGTACCACACTAACCTCTATGTTGGTGATGTGCTGATGCACGTAAACCGTAGTCGGCGGGCTGCTTACCCCACGGGCGCTCGCCGTAACCTGGGCGACGCCGATCGGTCCCGGAGTGCAAATTACGGGGGCTGTAAGTGAATCCCAGGTGCCCGCGCAGACCACGCCCGTGCTCGCAATCGTGACCACGGCGGGGTTGCTGGACTGGTAGGAAAATGTCTCGCTGATGGCCTGATTATTGCGATTGCGGGCGGTGGCGGCAAAATTCTGGGTTGCTCCCACATCCAGGGACGCGGTGTTGGCAGGCGAGAGGGTGACGATGGCCGGCACCTCGTCAGGAACGGTTTTCGTGGCATTGCTGCCGCCGCATGACAAGGCGCCAATGGCCAATGAAGAAAGCATCAAGACGAATACCGCCGACCCGACTGAACCCGACCTACCCATTCATCCTCCCCGCTCCATGGTCGCCCACGGGGCGAGCACGCCGTGTACTCAAAATAGAAGTGTCTCGAAAATATTAGTTTCGGAAGTTTTCCAGTGTAGAGGCTGCCAATCTTTTGGGCAAGTTGGACCCATTCCCGCCCCGTTCAGCCAGACACCTCGCCTTCGCAAATGAGATGCGGGAATTGGTGGTTGACGATGTGTGACGAGGATTGTTATATTTGTAAGGTTCCGCGAGTTAAGTCTGGCTTGTCTGTAATGCAGCAGTCTCTGTTCGTCATTCGTGAGAGTGTGCGAGAGACTGTTGCTGAGAAGTAGGATACACGTTCTTGAGAAGCAGTTATTCTTGAGACGCCCTCGCTGAAACGTCCTGCGCGCACCTTTCAATTGGAAGGCTATGTGGGACGCTGCCAACGAAACGGAGCAGCTCCTGAGTTTTAAGATCTCAGGCTTGATGCCACCGTCGTTGGTGTCAGTCTAACGGGAAACCAAAAACTCTTGCCTTGTTCCTGGGGCGAGAAGTATGGCTGGGCGAATCGCCCGCCAGCCCCTGAATAAGGGAAAGCAGAAGCGGCGTTAGTCCGCATTTGTGCGCTTGTTTGGCGTGCAACGGAATGGCGCGGCTTAAGGAGTGGCAAAGAGTGCCTACCTTTAATCAATTGGTGCGTGACGGCCGCAAGCGGCCCCGATATAAGACGGCCAGCCCTGCCTTGCAAGGGTGTCCGCAAAAGCGTGGTGTCTGCACTCGCGTGTATACCCAAACGCCCAAGAAGCCGAACTCGGCGTTGCGCAAGGTCGCCCGTGTACGACTGACCAATGGGATTGAAGTCACAACTTACATCCCAGGCGTTGGCCATAACTTGCAGGAACACTCGATTGTGCTGATCCGCGGCGGTCGTGTGAAGGATCTGCCCGGCGTGCGTTATCACGTGGTTCGCGGCACCTTGGACGCAGTGGGTGTTGCCGGCCGCAAGCAGAGCCGTTCGAAATATGGCGCCAAGCGCCCGAAAGCATAAGAAGCGGTCGTTGGTCGTTCGTCATTGGTCGTTGGCTGAGAGCCGACGCTAAAAGCTGATAGCTAGAAGCTAGCAGCCAGGAGCTAAAAAGCTGAATGCCTAGAAAAGGACATATCGCCAAGCGGACTGTGGAAGTCGATCCGGTGTACGGATCGGACCTGGTCACGAAGTTTGTGAACTCGATGATGTGGCAGGGCAAGAAGAGCACCGCCGAAGGCATCTTTTACGAAGCCTTAACCAAGATGGAGGCCAAGGGCGGAGATGAGGCCCTGAAGCTCTTCAAGAAGGCGATCGAGAATGCCAAGCCGCTGCTCGAAGTGAAGAGCCGTCGCGTCGGTGGCGCGAACTATCAGGTGCCGGTGGAAGTGAATGCCGATCGCCGCACGTCGCTTGCGATTCGCTGGCTGATTCTTTATGCCCGCGGACGTGGCGAAAAAGGCATGGTCGACAAGCTAAGCAATGAGCTGCTCGATGCCGCCAACGGCAAAGGTGCTGCGATCAAGAAGAAGGAAGACGTTCACCGCATGGCCGAGGCCAATAAGGCCTTCGCGCACTATCGCTGGTAATAGAGAGACGAGAATTTGACGGGTTCAGTTGCTAACGAGCAAGAGTTAAGAAAAGAAGAGAGAAAGAAAGCTGTGTCCAGAACAGTCCCATTAGAACGGTGTAGAAACATCGGCATCATGGCCCACATTGATGCCGGGAAGACCACCACGACCGAGCGCATCCTGTTTTACACGGGAAAGACGCATCGCATCGGAGAGGTCCACGAAGGCACTGCCACCATGGACTGGATGGAGCAGGAGCAGGAGCGCGGCATCACCATTACGTCCGCTGCCACAACCTGCACCTGGCGCGACATTCGCATCAATATTATTGACACTCCCGGCCACGTGGACTTTACCGCTGAAGTGGAGCGGTCTTTGCGCGTTCTCGACGGCGCAGTCGCAGTGTTTGACGCAGTTCACGGCGTGCAGCCGCAGTCGGAAAAAGTCTGGCGTCAAGCTGATAAGTACGGCGTTCCAAGAATCTGTTTTATCAACAAGATCGACAAGATGGGCGCTGATTTCGAGCATGCCGTCGATACCCTCCGCAAGCGTCTCAATGCCAAGCCCGTCGCGATTCAAATTCCCATCGGACAAGAAGATAAGTTCAAAGGCGTTGTAGATCTCATCAATATGAAGTCGATCACCTGGAAAGATGAGACCATTGGCGCCGAGTACGTCACCGGCGAAATTCCCGCCGAGCTGCAGAAGAAAGCGGAAGCCTTCCATGCGCAGTTGATCGAAGCCATCGCGGAAACCGACGACGCCATCCTGCACAAGTTTCTCGAAGGCGAGAGCATTTCCGCCGCTGAGCTACAGGCTGCGCTCCGCCGGGCAACGATTGCCCTGAAAGTATTTCCAGTCGTCGTGGGTACGTCGTTTAAAAATAAAGGCGTTCAGCCGCTGCTCGATGCGGTTGTGGATTATCTTCCTTCGCCCCTCGATACCGCCGAAATTCACGGCATTAATCCTGACAAAAAAGATGAAGTTCTGACCCGCAAGGCGAGCGACAATGAACCCTTCTCGGCCCTAGCCTTCAAGATCATGGCCGATCCGTTCGTTGGTCAGCTGACTTTTATTCGCGTGTACTCAGGCCAGTTGAAATCAGGCGATTCGGTGCTGAATCCGCGCACTACCAAGACTGAGCGCATTGGGCGTTTGCTCAAGATGCACGCCAACAAGCGCGAAGACATCAGCGAAATTCTCGCTGGCGACATTTGCGCGGCGGTCGGCCTCAAGAACGTGGGTACCGGCGATACGATCTGCGACGAAGACAAGCCGATTGCGCTGGAATCGATCGAGTTTGCAGTCCCCGTTATTTCGGTCGCGGTTGAGCCGAAGACCAAAGCCGACCAGGAAAAAATGGGCATGGCGCTGGCCAAGCTGGCCCAGGAAGATCCCACCTTTAAAGTTCACACCGATCCCGACAGCGGACAAACCATCATCAGCGGCATGGGCGAGTTGCATCTGGAAATCATCGTTGACCGCATGATGCGTGAGTACAAAGTCGAAGCCAACGTTGGCAAGCCGCAGGTTGCCTACCGCGAGACCATCCGCAAGAAGTCGGAAGCGGAAGGCAAATACATTCGCCAGACCGGCGGCAAGGGTCAATACGGACATGCCAAGATTCGTCTCGAGCCGCAGCCGCCGGGTACGGGCTATGAATTTGTCAACGACACCACGGGCGGTTCAGTGCCCAAGGAATTCATCAAGCCCGTCGATCAGGGTATTCGCGAAGCCATGGAAGGCGGCATTCTGGCCGGCTACGAAATGGTTGATGTGAAAGCCATCCTCTACGACGGCAGTTATCACGATGTCGATTCGAACGAAATGGCGTTCAAGATTGCCGGTTCGATGGCTTTTAAGGAAGCTGCGCGCAAGGCATCACCTGTTCTGCTCGAGCCGGTGATGGCAGTCGAAGTGGTCACGCCGGAAGATTACGCAGGCGTCATCATGGGCGACCTGAGTTCGCGCCGTGGACGTATCGAAGGCATGGAGCATCGTGCGGGGTCGCAGGTGATCAAGGCGATCGTGCCGCTGGCGGAAATGTTTGGCTACGCCACGCACATGCGCTCGAGCACTCAGGGCCGCGCCGAATACTCGATGCACTTCGCGCGGTATGAAGAAGCGCCGCGGTCGGTGTCGGAAGAAATTATTGCCCGCAACCAGGGCACGAAATAAGACAACAGTACGGAGCTAGGGAAATGGCGAAAGAAAAATTTGATCGCAATAAGCCGCACGTAAACGTAGGGACGATTGGTCACATTGACCATGGCAAGACCACGTTGACGGCGGCGATCACGAAAGTATTGTCGAAGCACAACCCGAAGATTTTGTTCCGGTCGTTTGATTCGATTGATAACGCTCCGGAAGAAAAGGCGCGCGGAATCACGATTGCCACGGCGCACGTCGAATATGAGACGGCGAACCGGCACTATGCGCACGTCGATTGCCCGGGCCACGCCGATTACATCAAGAACATGATTACCGGTGCGGCGCAGATGGATGGCGGCATTCTGGTTGTTGCTGCGACCGACGGTCCGATGCCGCAAACCCGCGAACACGTGCTGCTTGGCTCGTCAGGTCGGTGTGCCGTATCTGGTAGTGGCGCTGAACAAGTGCGATGCAGTCGACGATCCTGAATTGCTCGAATTGGTCGAACTGGAAGTGCGTGAATTGCTGAAGAGCTACCAGTTTCCGGGAGACGACGTTCCGGTGGTCAAGCTTTCCGCTCTGGGCGCGCTGAACGGCGAAGCTAAGTGGGAGAAGCAAGTTGACGAGCTGATGGAAGCGGTCGACAAGTACATTCCACAGCCGGCGCGCGAACTGGACAAGCCGTTCCTGATGCCGATTGAAGACATCTTCTCGATTCAGGGACGTGGCACGGTCGTGACCGGACGAATCGAGCGTGGCAAAGTGAAGGTTGGCGAGGAAGTAGAAATCGTCGGGTTCCGCGAGACCCGCAAGACAGTCGTGACCGGCGTCGAAATGTTCAAGAAGCAATTGGACGAAGGCCTGGCGGGAGACAATGCCGGACTGCTTCTGCGCGGCATTGCGAAGGAAGACGTCGAGCGCGGCATGGTCTTGGCGAAGGGTGGATCCATTACTCCGCACACCAAGTTCAAGGCCGAGGTTTACATCCTGACCAAAGAAGAAGGTGGAAGACATACGCCGTTCTTCAAGGGATACCGTCCGCAGTTTTATTTGCGCACGACCGACGTGACGGGCGTGGCGGAATTGCCGCCAGCGACCGAGATGGTGATGCCTGGCGACAACGTGAGTCTGGTGATTGAGCTGATCACGCCGGTGGCGATGGAAAAGGGATTGCGCTTTGCCATCCGCGAAGGTGGACATACGGTGGGTGCAGGCACGATCAGCGAGATTATCGCGTAGTTAAAAATCAAACGCGGCTTGCAGCTTGCCGCCAGTTCTTTCCTCCCGCAGGCGGGAGGGGTTAGAGAGAGAAAAAGTGATAGGAAACGAAAAAATTCGCATCCGGTTGAAGGCTTACGACTACCGCATTCTCGATCAATCGACGAATGAAATTGTCGAAACTGCCAAGCGCACCGGCGCACAAATCGCGGGCCCGATTCCATTGCCCACGATGAAAAATAAATACTGCGTGCTGCGTTCGCCGCACGTGGACAAGAAGTCACGCGAGCAGTTCGAGATCCGTACGCACAAACGGCTGCTCGATATTCTGGATCCCACGCCGCAAACGGTGGACGCGCTGATGAAGCTAGATCTGCCCGCGGGTGTGGACGTTGAGATCAAGGCATTCGGCAAGGAACATAAGTAGGCGTTCAGCTCTTAGCTTTCAGGAATTCAAAAGCACCAGCCAATGGCAGAAGCCAAGCTGGATGAGCGGAGAAAAGGGATATGGCAAAAGTAACTGGAATTTTAGGAAAAAAAGTCGGCATGACGCAGCTCTTCGATGCGAAGGGTGACGTGCATCCCGCGACCGTTCTGCAGGCTGGGCCGTGCGTGGTCACGCAGCACAAGACTCAGACCAAGGACGGTTACACCGCCGCGCAGATTGGCCTTGTGGAATTCGTGAAAGAATCGCGTCTGACCAAGCCGATGAAGGGGCATCTGGGAAAGCACAATCTGCCTCCCATTAAGTTTTCGCGCGAAGTGCCCGTCGAGATTGACGAAAAAGCCGAACCGGGTACCGACGGCAACATCAAGGCTGGGGATCGCATCCTGGTCGATATTTTTGATGGCGAAAAGTTTGTTGACGTAGTCGGAATCAGTAAGGGACGTGGTTTTGCCGGCGTCGTCCGGCGCCATCATTTTGCAGGTGGTCCGAAGTCGCACGGGTCCATGTTTCAAATTACCGGTTCGATCGGATCTTCAGCGTTTCCGTCGCGTGTGTTTAAAGGCATGCGCATGTCGGGACACATGGGGGTGGATCGCGTCACAGTCCGCAACCTGCGCGTGCTGGGTATTGAGAACGAAGACAATTTGTTGATCGTGGAAGGCAGCGTACCCGGCCCGAATGGCGGGTATCTGGTGATTACCAAGGCCAAGAAGCCACCCAGAGAGCGCCGTGGATTTGCCGGATCTGCAACTGTCGATCCGTTGAAGGCCGCCAAGCGCGCGCAAAAAGGCAAGTAGGAATTAAGACAATGGCAAACATCGATATTCACAATTTGAGCGGGGCCAAGGTTGGCACTCTCGAGCTCGCCGATGAAATTTTCGGCGCGGTCAACGAGGACTTGCTGTGGGAAGCGGTGAAACACTACCGCGCCGCGCAGCGTGCCGGCACTCACGCCACCAAGAACAAGAAACTGGTCTCCGGTGCGGGCAAGAAACTGTGGAAGCAGAAGGGCACTGGACGCGCCCGTGTTGGCTCGATCCGTTCACCTCTGTGGCGTCATGGCGGTACGGTACACGGACCGCAACCGCGCTCTTACGACTACACGTTTCCGCGCAAGAAATTGCTGGGTGCGTTGCGGTCGGCTTTGGCTTCGAAGTTTGCCGATGGGAAATTGATTATCGTCAACACCTTCGAAATGAAGGAACCCAAGACCAAGCTGTTTCGTGAAGCGCTCGACAAATTGAAGGTGGACAAAACAGTTCTAATCGTCGAAGTGCCAAAACGTGAGAATCATAATCTCGACCTGAGTACGCGCAATCTGGCAGGCACGGAACTGGTGAATGCCAACGAAGTGCATCCGTATCATCTTCTGCGCTACGACCGCGCGATCTTCTCGCAGCCGGCAATTGAGAAGCTGCAGATTTCGCTGAAGAGTACGGTTTCGAAGCGGCAGCACAAGAAGGACGCAAGCGAAGGCGAAAAGCCGAAGAAGTCGGCGGCTTCTCCACGGCGTCGAACGCGGTCGGATAAAGACAAAGCGGCGGAGGTGGCCTGATGAAATCCGCATATCAAATTCTTCATCGTCCAGTGATTACGGAAAAAGGCCTGGCCATCAAGGAAAACCAGAACACGTTGGTTTTCCAGGTAGCGACGGCCGCGACCAAGACTGAGATTAAGCAAGCTGTGCAGAGCATTTTTAAAGTGAAGGTGCATTCCGTACGCACCGCAACTTTTCCGGGAAAAGAACGGCGGCGGGGCAAATTTGCCGGCTATCGTCCCGATTGGAAGAAGGCATTTGTTCGCCTGAAGAGCGGCGAAAAAATGCCGGAGTACGCGCAGAATCTGTAAGGCAGTCGTTGGTCCTTCGTCGTTGGTCGTTGGCCAACCACGGTGGAATGAAGCGAGGGCCAACGGCCAAGGACGAACGACCAACGACCTTGTTTAAGAGCTGATTATGCCAATTAAGACTTATCGACCGAGAACCGAAACGTTGCGCTATCGCACCACCTTAGTCAACGACGACATTACGAGCACCACGCCGCACAAGCCGTTGGTGGTAACGAAAAAGCGCTCTGGCGGACGCCGCAACAGTGGCGACACCACCATGCGTTTTATTGGTGGCGGCCACAAGCGGCAGTTGCGCCTGATCGATTTCAAGCGCGATAAGACTGGCATCCCGTGCACCGTGGCGACGATCGAATACGATCCCAACCGCTCGGCCCGCATCGCGCTGCTGCATTACGCCGATGGCGAGAAGCGTTACATTGTGCAGCCTGACGGTTTGAAGGTTGGACAAAAGCTGTTGAGCGGTCCCGAGGCCGACATCCTGGTGGGAAATGCGCTCCCGTTGAAGAACATTCCGCCTGGCACGACGATACACAATATTGAACTGAAGCCGGGCAAAGGCGCGCAGATGGTGCGCTCCGCTGGTGGTTCGGCGCAACTGGTCGCGAAAGAAGGCGAGTATGCGCTGGTGAAACTGCCTTCCGGAGAAATCCGCAAAGTCGCGCAGGATTGCATGGCGACGATCGGACAAGTCGGTAACAGCGATCACGAGAATGTCACGATCGGTAAAGCGGGACGTTCGCGATGGTTGGGGAAGCGTCCGCACAATCGCGGCGTGTCGATGAACCCGGTTGATCACCCGCACGGCGGCGGCGAAGGCAAAACTTCTGGCGGCCGTCATCCGGTGACGCCATGGGGTCAGCCGACACGCGGCTACAAGACGCGCAACAACAAGCGCACGGACGCGTTTATCGTCAACCGTCGCGGTAAGAAGTAAGGTCGTTGGTCGTTCGTCCTTGGTCGTTGGCAAGAACGAACGCGGTGCGGAATGACAAAAGATTTAGCTGGAAGCTAGGAGCTAGAAGCTCTAGATCGAAAGAGCTACAAGCTGATAACTGACAGCCGAAAGCTGAGAACGATTTATGGCACGTTCAACTAAAAAGGGTCCGTTCGTCGATGCCCACCTGCAGCTCAAGGTGGACGGAATGAACGCGCGCAACGAGAAGAAGGTGCTGCGGACATGGTCGCGGCGCTCGACCGTCATCCCCGAGATGGTTGGTCATACCATCGCGGTGCATAACGGCAAAAAATTTATTCCGGTGTACGTCACCGAAAACATGGTCGGCCACAAGCTCGGCGAGTTCAGTTTCACCCGCCAGTTCAAAGGCCACTCGATGCGGGCGGCAACCGAGACGGCAGCCAAGCCGGCTGGAGTGCCGGGTGGTCCGGGAGCAGCAAGCCCGGCGGCACCGGCAGCGCCGAAGGCGTAAGGGAACATAAACATGGAATTTCGAGCTGAAGCCCGTTATATGCGCGTCTCGCCACAGAAGGCGCGACTGGTACTTGACTTGATCAAGGGCCGCCGTGTCGAGGATGCGCTAAATACTTTGGTGTTTACCAAAAAGCGCGTCGCCGCCACGGTTGAAAAGCTGTTGCGATCGGCTCTGGAGAATGCCAACTATCTGAGCGCGGAAAAAAACCTCGACGTCGATGTGGACAGCCTGTATGTGAAGAGTGCTGTGGCCAACGATGGTCCGCGGATGAAGCGGATTCGTCCCGCGCCGATGGGCCGGGCTTTCCGCTATGTGCGGCGTATCTCGCACATCCAGATTGCACTGGCGGAACGCGGCAAGAATGGCGAAGCGCTGGCCACGGTGGTCGGCGAAGAGCGGGTGAGTGGCAGGACTTCGGGAAAAGCCAAAGCCAGGCCATCGAAGAACAAGCCGAAAGGCCCCGCGGGCAAGAGCAAGCAGGAAGCGAAACAGAAGAACAAAAAGAAATTTGCCGGATCCAGCAAGTAGATTTTGAGTATTTTTTAGAGGCAACATTTAGGAGCATCATGGGACAAAAAGTCCATCCTTACGGTTTTCGCCTCGGCTACACCAAGCCGTGGAAGTCGCGTTGGTTTGTCGAAAAGGATTACGACAAGCTGCTGCTCGAAGACATCAAGCTGAAGGCTGAGCTGAAAGATAAGCTCAAGTCGGCGGGTGTCAGTTCGATCGAGATTGAGCGTCCGGGCAACAAGCTGCGCGTCATCATCAAGACCGCGCGTCCGGGCATCATCATCGGACGCAAGGGCGCTGAAATCGACAAGCTCAAAGCCGATGTACAAAAACGCACCGGCCGCGAAGTGTTTGTCGACATTCAGGAAGTGCACAAGCCTGAACTCGATGCGCAGCTGGTTTCGGAATCGATTGCGCTGCAGCTCGAAAAGCGTGTCGGCTTCCGCCGCGCCATGCGCAAGTCGGTGGATTCCGCGCTGCGGTTCGGTTGCAAGGGAATCAAGGTTCGCGTGAGTGGCCGTTTGAACGGGAATGAAATCGCCCGTTCTGAATGGTATCTGCAAGGGCGGTTGCCGTTGCACACGCTGCGTGCGGACATTGATTACGGTTTCACCGAGGCCCGCACGACCTATGGTGTTATCGGCGTAAAGACGTGGATTTATCGCGGCGAAATTTTGCCGGCCAAGAAGCGCGAAACTCAACAAGTGGGCGCGTTTTAGCGAAAGGCGAACGGCCAACGACGAACGGCCAAGGACTTTTTTATGTTGATGCCAAAGAAAGTGAAGTACCGCAAGCAGCAGCGCGGACGCATGTGCGGCAAGGCATGGCGCGGCAGCGAGCTGGCTTTCGGAGATTTCGGATTGAAGGTGCTCGAGCCGGGCTGGATCACCG
The DNA here is from genome assembly GCA_963762965.1 of Terriglobales bacterium. GTDB lineage: Bacteria > Acidobacteriota > Terriglobia > Terriglobales > Acidobacteriaceae > DATBAX01. The sequence goes on along the minus strand of CAVXME010000001.1, from coordinate 742,965 downwards.
ATCGTCAGATCGAAGCCAGCCGCGTGGCCATGACTCGTTTCGTGAAGCGCGGCGGCAAGATCTGGATCCGTCTGTTTCCGGACAAGCCCGTCACCAAGAAGCCGGCTGAAACCCGTATGGGTAAAGGCAAGGGAGCTCCAGACCATTGGGTTTGCGTGGTGCGTCCCGGCAAGATTCTGTTTGAAATGGAAGGCGTTACGATCGCAGATGCCACTGAGGCGATGCGCCTGGCCTCGCATAAACTGCCGCTGCGCACGCGCTTTGTGAAGCGCGAGTCGGCTGCGCACTAGAAATTAAGTTTTTAGAAACTGAGAACTGACTTATGAAACCGGAAAAAGTTCGCAACCTGACCGACGAGGAACTGAAGCATCAAGAAGGTGACCTCAGTGGTCAACTCTTCAAGCTGAAGTTCCAGCTCAACATGGGGCAGACCGAAAGCTTGAAGAAGATGCGCGGCTTGCGCAAAGACATCGCGCGCGTGCAGACCATCGTCCGCGAACGTGAAATTGCCGCCGGCAAAACGGAGAAGAAGTAATGCCCGAGACAAATGCACAGCAGGTCCCGGCGGCCGCAGGGCGGCGCAAGGAAGTGGTTGGCGAAGTGGTTTCCAACCGCATGAAGAAAACCATCGTGGTGGAAGTGGTGCGCAAGAAGTCGCATGCCTTCTACGGACGAGTGGTTTCCAAGGGCAAAAAGTTCTATGCCCACGATGAAAAGAACGAGGCCCATGTCGGCGATGTAGTCCGCCTGGAAGAATCGCGGCCGCTTTCGAAGTTGAAACGCTGGCGCTTGAAGGAAATCGTCCGCAAGACCGCATTGGTGCCGGAACACACCGCAGCAGAAGTGAAGTAGCGCGCAGCTGGCACAGAGGAGACTGACTTATGGCGTTAATGATGAGAAGCTGGCTCGATGTCGCCGACAACTCCGGCGCTCGCAAGCTGCAAATGATTTTGCCGCTGGGCGGTTCGACCGGACTGCGCGCCGGCCTGGGAGACACCATCACCGCCAGTGTGAAAGAGGCGTCGCCGGACGGACAGGTTAAGAAGGGGACCGTCGTCAAGGCGGTCATCGTGCGCACCCGCAAGGAATATCGCCGGCGCGATGGTACATATATTCGCTTCGACCAGAATGCCGCCGTCCTGATTAACGAAACCGGGGAGCCAGTGGGAACGCGCGTCTTCGGGCCCGTGGCCCGGGAACTCCGCGAGAAGAAGTTTTTGAAGATTGTGTCGCTGGCGCCAGAAGTAATCTAACGAGATATTTTTACAACGAGAACGGGAACTGAGAATTGAAATGAAGACAGTAAGCCGAGCACATACGCGAGTCGACATCAAGCGCAACGACACGGTCAAGGTCATCACCGGCCGTGACAAAGGCAAGGAAGGCCGCGTTCTGCGCGTGTTTCCTGGCGACAGCAAGTTGCTGGTCGAACACGTCATGATCGTGAAAAAGCACGTGCGCCCGAATCCGCAGAAGAACGTGAAGGGCGGAATTGCCGAGCAGGAAAGCCGTATCGCGATTTCGAACGTGCAGATCGTTTGCCCGACCTGTGGCCCGGTACGAATCGGTCACGCTGTTCAGGGTGACCGTAAAGTGCGAATTTGCAAGAAGTGCGGAACAACGCTGGACAAATAGCTTTCAGCTATCAGCTGTCAGCTAAAGAATTTGAATGGGCTTACGAAACGGAACGACGATTTTTGGCTGAAAGCTGAAAGCTGACGGCTGAAAGCTCTTCCGATACCGTGAGAGAAGGTACACAGAGTCATGGCGAAAGAAAAAGAAAAACGAGAGAAGCAAGGCGAGAAGCAGGAGTCGAAGGCGCCTGCAGTCGCGCATCACAGCGCCAAAGAGACGCCTCGGCTGAAAGAGCGTTTTCACAAGGAAGTTGCTCCTGCCCTGATGAAGGAATTCGATTTCAAGAATCCGATGGCGGTGCCGCGTCTGCACAAGATCGTCATCAACATGGGTATGGGCGACGCCACTCAGAACGCCAAGCTCATGGACCCGGCGGTGAATGAACTGGGTCAGATTACCGGGCAGAAGCCGGTAACCACGCGGGCGAAGAAATCTATCGCGGCTTTCAAGGTCCGCGAAGGCATGCCGATTGGCGCCATGGTTACACTGCGTGGCGACCGCATGTACGAATTTTACGACCGACTGGTCAGCGTAGTGCTGGCCCGGGTGCGTGATTTCCGTGGAGTATCGACGAAGTCGTTCGATGGCCGTGGCAATTACACTCTCGGACTGCACGATCAGTTGATCTTCCCGGAAATTGATTACGCAAAAGTCGACAAACAGAAGGGCATGAACGTCACCATTGTGACCACAGCCCGCACGGATGACCAGGGACGGGCTTTGCTAAAGCATCTGGGAATGCCGTTCCGTCCCAATTGAGCGAATGAATGAGTCATGGATTTCATGACTTGATTTGAAAGGTTACATGGCAACTACAGCAAAACGAGTAAAAGACGCGAGAAAGCCCAAGTTTTCTTCACGCAAGCATAACCGCTGCCAGGTTTGTGGACGTCCGCGCGCGTTTCTGCGCAAATTTGGACTCTGCCGCCTGTGTTTCCGCAGCCTGGCTTTGCGCGGAGAGATTCCTGGAGTTTCGAAGTCGTCCTGGTAAATCTTTTGGAGTGCGGAAGGGCACGATAATTCCGCTAGAGAAGCAGGCTGCCGCAGGTTCTCCGCTGAATGCGGAGCAAACGGGCAGCTGAGGAGAAGCAAAACGATGAGATTGACCGATCCGGTCGCAGACATGCTGACGCGCATTCGCAACGCAATCAATGCGCGCCACCAAAAAGTTGATATTCCCGCTTCCAAGCTGAAGCTGGAGATTGCCCGCATCCTGAAAGAAGAGGGTTACATCTCCAATTTCAAGGCCACGGAAGAGGAGAGCCACAAGGTCCTGCGCGTCTATTTGAAGTACGGCAACAACAACGAAGCCGTGATTTCGAACGTAGCGCGGGTATCTCGACCGGGTTGCCGGGTCTATGTGCGGCGCACTGAGATTCCGCGCGTGCTCGGAGGCCTGGGCATCAATATCCTGACCACGCCCCGCGGCGTAATGACGGGACGCCAGGCCCGCAAGCAAGGTCTGGGCGGCGAAGTGCTCTGCGAAGTTTGGTAGAGAACTCGGCTGTCAGCTCTCAGCTATCAGCTCACGCTGCCGGCTTGGGGCAAGTTTTATCGAGATTTGGAAAAGCTGAAAGCTGAGAGCTGACGGCTGAGAGCTAAAAGAGAAACTTATGTCACGAATTGGAAAAAAGCCGATCCCGCTCCCGCAGGGAGTTACGTTCAAGGTCGAAGGCAATACTGTGACCGTGCAGGGTCCAAAGGGCAAAGTGGAAACGCATTTGCCCGCAGGCATTCGCATCGAGAAGCAGGATGGCAATCTGCTCGCGGTTCGCGAGAACGACTCGCAAGCCGCCGTCCATGGACTGGCCCGCGCTCTGGTCAACAACGCAGTCGAAGGCGTGACCAAGGGCTGGACCCGCGAACTGGAAATTGTCGGCATTGGCTATCGCGCGGAAATGAAGGGCAAAACCACGGTGGTGTTCAGCCTGGGCTTTTCGCATCCGATTGAGTATCCGTTGCCCTCGGGTGTCGACGCGACTGTCGATCCTAAACAGACGAAGTTAACGCTGGTCGGGATTGACCGGCAGAAGGTCGGCCAGGTCGCGGCGGAAATGCGCAGCTTGCGTCCACCTGATCCGTACAAGAATAAAGGTGTACGTTATTCCGGCGAGCGCCTGAAGAAGAAGGTCGGCAAGACCGGAGCGAAATAAACCGTCGTGGGTCGTTGGCCGGTCGTCGTTGGCCAACACTCTCGGCGTAGAAAATTTGTTAGAAGTCGAAGTTCTTAGGTTTGGCCAACGACCAAGGACGAACGACCAAGGACGGGTTTTATGCTTACGATTTCATCGAAAAACACGAATCGGCGCCACGTGCACAAGCGCATCCGCAAAAAGGTGCAGGGCACGGCGGAGCGTCCGCGCTTGAATGTCTATCGCTCGCTGAACAATATCTATGTTCAGGTGGTTGACGATCTTCAGGGTGCGACTCTGGTTTCTGCCAACTCCGCTGAAGGTGGCGAAAAGGGCCAGAAGCGTACCGGTGGCAACGTTGCCGCAGCCAAGGAAGTCGGCAAAGTGATTGCGGAGCGGGCGAAAGCCAAGGGCATCAAGAAAGTGGTTTTCGATCGCGGCGGCTACATTTATCACGGACGAGTGAAGGCCCTGGCCGACGCCGCGCGGGAAGCCGGCCTTGAGTTCTAAGTATCGAGTTCTAGCAAGCGGACTAGGTAATCGGCAATTTTGCCCAATTACAAATTGGAAATGAGATTCAAAGAATGCCAACAGTAATCAAAAAGCTCGATGCGAATTCCTACCAGTTGAAAGACCAGGTAGTGGCCATTAACCGCGTGACCAAGGTGGTCAAAGGCGGCAAGAACATGTCGTTTGCCGCGCTCGTCGTGGTCGGCGATCCCGCCGCGGGCGTCGTCGGATACGGCTCGGGCAAGGCCAAAGAAGTTCCCCAGGCGATCCGCAAGGGAATTGAATCGGCGAAAAAGAATCTGATGAAGGTCAATCTCACGCAGACTTCGATTCCGCATCTTTCACTGGGACACTACGGCGCGGGCAGAGTGCTGCTGAAGCCGGCCCCTGAAGGTACCGGCGTGATCGCGGGCGGTGCAGTTCGAGCCGTGATGAATTCAGTGGGCATTCAGAATGTGCTCACGAAATCGATTGGGACGACCAATCCCCACAACGTGATCAAAGCAACATTCGATGCGTTGAAGAGATTGAAAAACAAGGAATCCGTGGCCTCAATGCGCGGCAAATTGGTGGAAGAGCTTTAAGAGGAATTAGGAGTCTGGAATGATGGCGAAGACAGCGATAAAGTCCGGCGGCAAACTTCACCTCAAGTGGGTGCGGTCGGCGATTTGCGCCCCGGTAAAACAAAAATTGGTGGTCAAAGGCCTGGGATTTACCCGGCTGAACCAGGTGATTGAGCGTCCGGACAATGCGGCCATCCGCGGCATGGTGGCCAAGGTCCCGCATCTGGTGGAGATCGTGCAATAAGAGCTATCAGCTTTCAGCTATCAGCCCTCAGCTAAAACGGGGCTGTAAGGCTGACAGCTGAAGGCTGAAAGCTGACAGCTAATTATGAATCTTTCAAACATTCGGGCACCGAAAAAGGCAGCGGAGAACAAGAAGCGCGTGGGCCGCGGTATGGGTTCGGGCATGGGCAAGACCTCCGCCCGCGGACACAAAGGGCAACGCTCGCGCAGTGGTTCGCGCATGATGCGTGGTTTTGAAGGCGGCCAGATGCCGCTGCATCGCCGCATGCCCAAGCGCGGATTCACCAACATTTTCCGCAAGGAATTTAACATCGTGAACCTGGACAAGCTGGTGCTGCTCGGCGAGACCACCATCAATCCTGACGTGTTGCGCAAGGCCGGCGTGATCAGCACCAAGCATCCGGTCAAGATTTTGGGTACCGGGGAACTCTCGGTCGCGCTCACCGTCCACGCCCACAAATTTTCCAAGTCGGCCCAGGAAAAAATCACCAAGGCCGGCGGCAAATTCGAGGTCCTGTAGTTCAATGTTCGACAAACTGGCCAACATTTTCCGCATCCCGGACCTTCGCAAGCGCATTCTGTTCACGCTTGGGCTGTTGGCCGTGTACCGCCTGGGTGGTCACATTCCTACGCCGGGCGTGAACGCCGACAAGTTGCAGCAGTATTTCGAGGCCAACCGGGGCAGCTTTCTCGGCCTCGCGGACATGTTTACCGGCGGCCAGCTTCGCCGTCTTACCATTTTTGCCTTGGGCATCATGCCCTACATCACCGCTTCCATCATTCTGCAATTGCTGACCGTGGTCTATGAGCCGCTGGCCAAGTTGCAGAAGGAAGGCGAACTGGGCCGCAAGAAAATTACCACTTGGACGCGCTACCTGACGGTTATTTTGAGCGCGGTGCAGTCCTTCGGGATTGCCATCAGCTTGCAGCGTGGCGGTGGTGGTTTCGTGATTGATCCCGGCCCGCATTTCATTCTCTTGACCATGCTGACCCTGACCACCGGCAGCGCCTTCATTATGTGGCTGGGTGAGCAAATTACCGAGCGCGGTGTGGGCAATGGCATGTCGTTGCTGATCTTTGCCGGCATCGTTGCTGGCTTGCCGCGCGGCGTGCTGGAGCTGATTGAAAAGGTCAGGCAGGGCGCCTGGGGCGTTTTCACCGTACCGGCCGTGATCATGCTGATCGCATTAATGGTCCTGGTGGTGGCGTTTATCGTATATGTGGAGCGCAGTGAACGAAGAATTCCCGTGCAATACGCCAAGCGCGTAGTGGGACGCAAAGTCATGGGCGGCCAGTCCACGCATCTGCCTCTACGAGTGAACGCGGGCGGCGTGATGCCGGTCATCTTCGCTTCCTCAATTTTGACTTTGCCGCAAATGCTTGGTCAGGGCCTGGCCAACAGCCGGTATTTCAGTTGGGTAACCGCGGTGATCCATAACTTGGGCTGGGGTGAGCCGCTCTATACGGTCCTCTATGCCGTGGGCATCATTTTCTTCGCCTACTTCTACGTGTCGATCGTCTTCAACCCCAACGAGGTTGCCGACAATATGCGCAAGTATGGTGGTTTCGTTCCTGGCATTCGTCCCGGCAAACGTACGGCGGACCACATCAACGAGATCCTGACGCGCATCACTCTGGTGGGAGCGTTGTACCTGATTCTCATCTCGTTCATTCCCGAGTGGATGATCGCGGGAATCCATCTAAACCATTTGTGGGGACCAGTGGGAAGCTTTTTTGACCGCCTGCCAACTTGGATAACCAATGGTCTGGGTGTGACGTTTTATTTCGGAGGCACCTCGCTGCTGATTGTGGTCGGTGTGGCCATGGACACGGTGACCCAGATTGAAGCGCAACTCATCATGCGCCACTATGACGGATTCACTCCGCGCAGCGGAAGAATCCGCGGTCGCCGTACCTGGTAGGAAGTCTGGTAAGAAGTAAAGACTTGAACGCATTTTGTGTTTGGCATGAGACTCGGCGGTAAGATTGGATCGGGGACTGACTGGGGCCAGTTCGATGGCAGAGGAAGTGTTGCGCAACATCGGGCCGATCGTGCTGCTGGGAGCGCCGGGGGCCGGTAAAGGCACTCAGTCCAAGCGGATTACGGAGCGTTTTCACGTTCCACAGGTGTCCACCGGGGACCTGTTGCGGGAAAATGTACAGCGCGGCACCGAACTGGGTATCGTCGCTAAAGCCAACATGGCACTGGGCCAGTTGGTACCCGATAACCTGGTTTGTGACATGGTGGCCTGGCGGCTGCGCGAGCCGGATTGCGAGCACGGGTTTATACTCGACGGTTTTCCTCGCACCGCCAAGCAGGCGTCCTGGCTGGACGGATTTTTGAAGTATCAGTTCATTGACAACTCGAAACGCTGCAACTGGTTGCCGATTGTGATCCGCATTGACGTGGACTATAATCAATTCAAGCTGCGGCTTACCGGACGTAGGACTTGTGTCGCTAACGGACACATCTATAACGTCTATTTCCAGCCCCCTCGCGTCGCGGATATCTGTGATATCGACGGTTCCCCGCTGATCATTCGCGATGATGATCGCACCGAAGTGATCGAGGAACGCCTGGCTACCTACGACCGGCAGACCAAGCCGGTGGCGGAGTATTACCAGCAAAAAGGGCGGCTGGTTTCGGTGAATGGCGATCAGCCAGTGGAAAAAGTGACCGAACAGATTTTCCGGGAAATTGAGAGTCACGCCTCCGCCGCGGCGGCGGAAGGCTGCTAGGGCATGGCGATTGTTTGCAAATCAGCGGCGGAGATCGAAAAAATGCGGCGCAGCGGCCGCATCGTCCGCGAAGTGCTTGACCATCTGCGCACTCTGGTGAAGCCCGGGGCCACTACCATGGATCTGGAGCGCGCCGCCGAGGCGAAGATGAAAGAGTTGGGCGCGCGGGCCGCGTTCAAGGGCTATTACGATTACCCCTGCGTGCTCTGCACCTCGATCAATGAGGAAATTGTCCACGGCATCCCTTCAGAAAAGCGGGTGCTGAAAGAAGGGGACATCGTTTCCATCGATTGCGGAGTCGTGCTGGACGGTTATTACGGGGACGCTGCGATCACAGTGGCTGTGGGAGCTTCGGTAACACCGGAACTGCACAAGCTGCTGGAAGTCACAGAAGCGTCGCTTTACAAAGGCATCCAGCAGGTGCTGATCGGGAACGCAGTCGGCGACGTGGGCGCAGCGGTTCAGGAATTTGTGGAAGCCAACGGCTTCAGCGTAGTACGGGAATTTGTAGGACACGGCATCGGAACGAAGTTGCACGAAGAGCCGCAAGTCCCCAACTACGGAGCACGCGGGCACGGAACCAGGCTTCGGGAAGGCATGGTGCTGGCCATCGAGCCCATGGTGAACTTCGGCAAGCCAGGCACGCGAGTATTAGATGACAAGTGGACCGCCGTCACAGCCGACGGCAGCTTCAGCGCCCACTTCGAGCATTGCGTGGCAGTCACGAAGGACGGCCCGATGATTTTGACGCAGTAGAAAGCTTCTAGCTGCTAGCTCCTAGCGGAGTCGAAAAACAGGCGGCGAAGTATTGGAAGCTAAGAGCTAGAAGCTAGAAGCTTCTTTTAGGAGTCATTTGAGTAAAGAAGACGCGATTGAGGTCATGGCGACGGTGCTGGAACCGTTGCCCAACGCCATGTTCAAGGTGGAACTGGAAAATAAGCACCAGGTACTGGCGCACGTTTCCGGCAAAATGCGCAAGAACTTTATCCGCATTCTTCCGGGAGACAAAGTCGCAGTGGAGCTTTCTCCCTACGACCTGAATCGCGGACGAATCGTTTATCGCTACAAATAAGTGCTGTCGTAAGGTCGTCAAGATTTAGCTGACGGCTGACAGCTGAAAGCTGGTTATGAAAGTCAGAGCATCAGTAAAGAAAATTTGCGACAAGTGCAAGGTCATCCACCGCAAGGGTGTAGTTCGGGTGATTTGCGAAACTGCGAAACACAAACAGCGTCAAGGCTAATTAAGTAGGACGAAACACAGAGGAGCACTATGGCACGTATTGCAGGCGTCGATCTTCCGCGTAACAAGCATGTGGACATCGCGCTGACTTACATTTACGGCATCGGTCACCCGCGCGCTGCCCGCATTCTGGGCAAGGCGAACGTGGAAGCGCAGAAAAAAGTCCAGGACCTCGGAGAAGACGAAGTCAACCGCATCCGCCAGGTCATTGAGGCCGAAGGCCAGGTCGAAGGCGATCTGCGCAAGGAAATTTCGATGAACATCAAGCGCCTCATCGAAATCGGTTCCTATCGCGGATATCGTCATCGCCGCAACTTGCCGGTCCGCGGACAGCGCACTCACACCAATGCTCGCACCCGCAAGGGCCCGCGCAAAGGTACGGTCACGGCCAAGAAGAAGACGACGAAAGCATAAAACGTCGTTGGTCGTTCGTCATTGGTCGTTGGCTTAACCGCCCCGCCCGACGAGCATTAGCCAACGACGAATGACGAACGACCAAGGACGGAATTCATGGCAAAACCAGTAGCAGCCGGCGGCGCTCCAGCAACACCGGAGAAAAAAGGCAAAAAGAAAACGTTCAAGAAGAAGGAACGCAAGCATGTGACGCACGGCATTGCTCACATCCAGGCGTCTTTCAACAACACCATCGTGACCATTGCCGATCAGGCAGGCAATGTCCTGTCGTGGAAGAGTTCCGGTTCGCTGGGTTTCCGCGGATCGCGTAAAGGCACTCCGTTTGCCGCGCAGCAGGCAGCATCGAACGCCGCCAGCATGGCGCGTGATCACGGTGTCCGCAGCGTGGAAGTCCGAGTAAGCGGTCCCGGCTCCGGACGCGAGTCCGCGATCCGCGCCCTGGCCTCGTCCGGTATCGAAGTGCGCAACATCAAAGACGCCACGCCGATTCCGCACAACGGATGCCGTCCGCCGAAACGCCGAAGAGTGTAAGAACCGTCGTTGGTCCTTGGTCGTTCGTCGTTCGCAAAGGCGAGGAACGAGGATTTAGCCAACGACCAATGACGAACGACCAACGACTGATTTTTGTCCGGGAAGAAGGGTTGAAGCCATACCTGTAAACCGGTCATCTAATAGAGGAGAGTAAATTGGCACGTTATACAGATCCCGTCTGTCGTCTCTGCCGCCGCGAGGGCATGAAGCTGTTCCTCAAAGGCACCAAGTGTTTTAGCGATAAGTGCGCCATCGAAAAGCGCAACTTTGCCCCTGGCCAGCACGGCAAAGATCGCAAAGCCAAAATCGTGGGATACGGCCTGCAACTGCGCGAGAAGCAGAAGACCAAGCGCATGTATTTCACGCAGGAAAGCCAGTTCCGCAACTACTTCGAGAAGGCCGCGCGCTCGAAGGGCGTCACCGGCGAAATTCTTTTGCAGTCGCTGGAACGCCGCTTGGACAACGTGGTCTATCGTCTCGGCTTCGGCATTTCCCGCCGCCAGGCGCGCCAGTTGGTGCGTCATGGACACATCCATGTGAACGGCAAGAAGGTAAACATTCCTTCTTATCCGGTAAGCGTGGGTGAGGAAATTGCCATTCGCGCCAGCAGCCTGAAGTTGGCGATTCTCGAGCCGGCGAAGGAATTCGCCAGCCACCAGAATGCGCCGAACTGGCTGGAAATTGATCGCGACAATTACAAAGGCAAAGTTTTGGCCTTGCCGAAACGCGAAGACATTAACTTGCCGATCAATGAACAGTTGATCGTCGAGTTGTATAGCAAGTAAATCGGTCGTTGGTCGTTCGTCCTCGGTCGTTGGTTAAACCAACTGCCTACAGGCGAACGACCAAGGACGAACGACCAACGACTGTTTTTTCGGTCCACCATTTCGAGCCAGATCAGCCTGTACTGGCGCTTGACCTGAAACCGGACCGTTTCAGGGAGCCAGCACTGAGCCAAACGGCCGAAGGAGAAACAAATGCTTTGGAAGGGCTTTCAAAAACCGAAACGTCTCGCAGTTGACACTTCAACCTTAACCGACAAGTACGGAATTTTCTGGGCACAGCCGTTTGAACGCGGCTTCGGCACTACCATCGGGAACGCGCTTCGCCGCGTAATGCTTTCCTCCATCGAGGGAGCTGCCGTAACCGCCGTAAAGATTGAAGGCGTGCTGCATGAATTCCAGTCCATCACCGGCGTGGTCGAAGACGCAACCGACATTATCCTCAACCTGAAGCAAGTTCCCGTTCAAGTTGAGCAGTGACGCGCCCAAGGCCATCTATCTGCGTGCCGACCAGCCCGGCGTCATCACCTCGGGCATGATCGAGGCCGACGGAGATGTCGAGGTTCTCGACAAAGACGTTTACATTGCCACCGTCAGCGAAGGCGGCAAGCTCGATATGGAAATGCGCCTCAAGCGCGGCCGTGGCTACGTCTCCGCCGACAAGAATTTCGACGAAGACCTGGGCATCGGCTTCATTCCCATCGATTCCGTCCATTCGCCGGTGCGCAAGTGCAATTACACCGTGGAAGCGGCCCGTCTCGGTCAGATCACCGACTACGACAAGCTCACTCTCGAAGTCTGGACCAACGGCTCCATCACCCCGGCGGATTCCATCGGCCTGGCGGCGAAGCTGCTGAAGGACCACATGAACATCTTCATCAACTTTGAAGAGGACATCGAGACCTCCACTTCGAGTGAAGAGCGCAAGCCGGAGATCAAGAACGAGAACCTGAATCGCTCCGTCGAAGAGCTCGAGCTTTCCGTGCGCAGCTACAACTGCCTGAAGAACGCAAATATTCAGAGCATCGGCGAACTGGTGCAAAAGACTGAAGCCGAAATGCTGAAGACGAAAAACTTCGGCCGCAAGTCGCTCAACGAGATCAAGGAAATCCTCGGCACCATGGGATTAAGTCTTGGCATGAAGATCGACGAGCAGGGCAATGCCGTACCGGGTCCGACATCGAACCAGGTGCTGCCGGCCTCGGCGTACGGAGACAGCGATCTGTAACGAAAAATAAGTTTCGGTCTCAGGTCACGGGTTTCAGGTCTTAAAGACCTGAGACCCAAGACCTGAGACCTCAAAACAGGGGTTAGAACATGCGTCACAAAGTTGCAGGATGGAAACTGGGACGGAACACTGCCCATCGCCGCTCGTTGCTGCGGAATCTGGTCACTTCGCTCATTCTGGAAGAGCGCATCGAAACCACTTTGCCCAAGGCAAAAGCCATGCGCCCGCAGGTCGAAAAGATGATCACGCTGGGTAAGCGTGGCGATCTCGCCGCCCGCCGCCAGGCCCTCGCCTATCTGATGACCAGTGCCGCGGTCGACAAATTGTTTGACACCATCGGCCCGCGTTTTGGCGACCGTCAAGGCGGCTACCTGCGCATCGTGCATCTCGGATGGCGCAAAGGCGACGGTGCCGACACCGCGTTCGTCGAACTTCTAGGCAGCGAAAAAGTGGTGGAAGAGAAGCGTGAAAAACGCGCCGAAATCCGCTCCAAGCGTGCCGAGGAAGCCAAAAAAGCCATGGAAGAAGCCGAAGCTCAGGGCGGAGTCGAGCACCCCACCAACGAACACGCCGAAGGCGAAGACAAGACCGAGAAGTAAACCAACTTACTGCAATTCAACAGGGACGGCCTCGGCCGTCCTTGTTTTTTCCCATGTCATCCTGAGCGCAGTGAGTCCGCTCGTTCACGAGCGGACTCACGGAGTCGAAGACCCCTCTACCCGGCACGTATCCTTACGCTAGGGATCCTTCGACTACGAGAACCTTCGCTTTGGCGAAGTTCCTCTTCGCTCAGGATGACATGCTACCGCTGGTACATGTCCTATTGCGGGTCACGCTCGTAATCTAGCGACACGTCTTGCGTCGCACTACACTGGCGTGAAGACCATGGAGTTTTCCCGAACACAAATCGCGATCGCGGCCGGGGCGGGCGCCCTGATTCTGGTGGTCTTTTTCGGCTATCTGATGTGGCTCAACGGCCAGCCGGCGGTGTTGTCCCGTTCCCCAGAAGTCGATCCGCTCTCTGGGATACCAAACTCCATCGACCTGAATCCGTTACGCGATCGTTCGTCGGAGCGCGCCGCCGCCCAATACCTCCGCGCCATGCGCGACGGCAATTGCAATCAGCAACTCGCGGGTTGGGAGAAGGACTACCGCAGAAAGTACGCGGCATTCATCTGTGATTCTGAGGCCAAACATCCGTTGCTTTCCTGGGAAGTCGCCGATTGGGAAGACAATCCGCCGCTACGAATCCTTCATTATCGTGGCAAACGCCGCACCACTCCCGGCCAGAAGGGCACCTACAAAGAACTGCTTTCCGTAACTTTGGACAATCAAAGCGGCGAATGGGTCGTCACCAAATACGACGCCATGTATTGATCGGGGTTTTCTCTTTCAATTCTTACCAGACCGCCGGCTTCGCCACCGAATAAAAAGAAAAATCACAATCTGCGCGGTGAGTGCGGCTGAGCTGTCCAGCACCACATCGTGCCAGGTCCCGGTTCGCGAAGGGATGTAGGTCTGGTGCCACTCATCCAAGCTGGCCACCAGCGCTGTCATGAAAAACGCCATTCCGGCCCAGCGCAGGGCCCAGCGTGGGGACTGCGGAAAAGTCAAAGTCGCCCGCCAGGTGCCGAACAAAATCAGGCTCCCTGTAAAGTAGCCCACAAAGTGACCCATCTTCCGCAGGTAATGATGAAAGACCTCAAAGCGCAGGGGTTCCAATCCAAAAAGAAAATGGAACAACGGATAGAGATACCGGCTGGTGTGTTCCGCGGAAAACTGGTCGGTAGACTCCGTCGCGATGATCCCCAGCCACAGAATCGCCGCAATCCATGTTTTCAGCAGTTCTTTTCTGTGCGACGTCAAGCTCGATTACCAGCCGGCGCAAGTTGCGGGCCGCTACTCGATGGCATAGTTCGGCGCCTCGCGCGTGATCATCACATCGTGTACATGGCTCTCCCGCAGTCCGGCGCCGCTGATGCGCACAAAGCGCGTCTTCTGCAGCAATTCCGGGATCGTGGCGCAGCCGCAATAGCCCATGCCCGATTTCAATCCGCCTACCATCTGATGCACGATCATGGACACCGATCCGCGATAGGGAACACGCCCCTCAATCCCCTCCGGCACCAGCTTGGACGATCGGTTGGAGTCTTCTCCGATTCCCGAGCCCGCGGTCGATGCCTCTCCTTCCGTGCTCTGGAAATAGCGTTCGCTCGATCCCTGCGCCATCGCTCCCAGCGAACCCATGCCGCGATACGACTTAAAAGTCCGGCCTTGATACAGGATCAATTCCCCTGGGCTCTCGTCGGTTCCGGCAAACATGGACCCAATCATCACCGCGCTCGCCCCTGCCGCCAGCGCCTTGGTGATGTCTCCGGAATACTTGATCCCGCCGTCAGCAATCACCGGAATCCCCGAATCTTTCGTCGCCCGGTAAGCTTCTGCAATCGCCGTGATCTGCGGAACTCCCGCGCCCGTCACCACCCGTGTGGTGCAAATCGATCCCGGCCCAATGCCGACTTTGATGGCGTCTGCCCCCGCCCGCGCCAGTTCGCATGCGCCGTCGAATGTCCCCACGTTGCCCGCAATCAGATCAACCTCTGGCAGGATGGCCTTCACCGCCTTGATCGCTTCAAGCACTCGGCTGGAATGTCCATGAGCGCTGTCAATGGCCAGCAGATCTACTTTGTTTCTCGCCATTTCCTGCGCCCTTTCCAGAAAATCTCCAGTCGCGCCAATGGCCGCCCCTACGCGCAAACGCCCTTGCAAATCCTTGGCTGCATTGGGATACTTCAATTTCTTCTGAATGTCCTTTACCGTGATCAGGCCTTTGAGGTTGTACTGATCATCCACCACCAGTAATTTCTCGACCCGGTGCTTATGCAGGATCTGCTCTGCATCTTCCAGCGTGGTACCCACAGCGACGGTAATCAAATTGTCCTTGGTCATTACCTTGCTGATGGGAATATCGAAGCGGCTTTCGAAACGCAGATCACGATTGGTGAGAATGCCAACCAGCCTTCCGTTCTTGGTGATGGGCACTCCGGAAATCTTGTACTTGCGCATGATTTCCAGCGCGTCGGAAACCTTGTCGTCTGGCGACATGGTGACCGGGTCCACAATCATGCCGCTCTCCGACCGCTTCACCTTGTCCACTTCATTGGCTTGCTGCTCAATGTTCAGGTTGCGATGGATGATCCCAATGCCGCCCTGCTGCGCCATGGCAATCGCCATGTGCGATTCCGTGACCGTATCCATGGCGGCGCTGGCCAGCGGAATGTTCAGCCGGATATTTCGCGAGAACTGAGTCTGCGTGTTGGCCAGCGACGGGACAACATCAGATCGTGCCGGCAGCAGCAACACGTCATCGAAAGTAAGAGCTTCTGGGACAGGAAAATGAATCATAAGTTTTCTCTACGGCGATGGGTAAAGTCTATTCTAGGGAGACGTGATGCCTGCTGGCAAATCGCGCCCGCCCTCTTGTCATCCTGAGCGAAGCAGTTCATCCGCAACGCGGATGAACTGCGCAGTCGAAGGACCCCTACGATCATCACTGCACCAGAGGATCACGGGCACTTCGCTTCCCCCCTTCGCCGCGCTTTCAACCCTCCAAACCGCCCCTCCCTCGTTTGTCTTTTGCCCCTCACCAGCGTATATTCAAGGTTGGAAACTGTTGTGTAGGTACCAGCATTTGGCGAGACACACCAGTGGGCGCAAGCCCACTTTTTAGTTTCCGGCACTTTTGGGCCCCTGCAAGTTATTGGTTTCATGGCATTTGACGTTGACCAGGTACGGGAAGTCGCAGAACGGGTAGCAGCCTCCAGCGGACTGGAAATCGTGGAAGTGGAGTTGCGCGGCGGAGGCAAGGCCCGCATGCTCCGTATTGTGATTGATAAGCCCGCGGGCGTCACTCACGAAGATTGCGCGATTTTGAGCCGTGATGTGGGAACCATTCTCGATGTCGAGGATGCGATTCCCGGCAATTCCTATCTTCTGGAAGTTTCATCTCCAGGGTTGGATCGCAAGCTGTTTCGTCCGGCGGATTTCGAACGCTTCGCTGGCAGCCGGGTGAAGTTGACCACGCGGAATCCGGTGAACGGTAATCGCCACTTCGAAGGCCGTCTGGAAAATTTTCAAAACGGCCGCCTGACTCTGGATTTGCGAAAGCCGAGTAAGTCGAACAAGAAGTCGTTGCAGCAAAAAGTAGCAAGCACGCCAGAGAAACTGGAACTGGATCTGGCGAACATAGAAAAAGCGAACTTAGTTCCTGAACTTTAGAAATGTTTTAGGTCATTCTCAGATTCGGCCTAGCCGAAGAGAGAATAGCGTAATTCGATACCGGAATACTTATGGCAAGCGAGCTTTACAACACAATCGACGCGCTGAGCAGGGAAAAAGGCATTGACCCGCAGATTGTAGTCAGTGCGGTGGAAGACGCCATCGTGGTTGCCACCCGCAAGTACTACAAGACGCAGGAAAATCTGCGCGCCGAGCTCGACAAGGACACAGGAAAGATTCGCGCCTTTGCAGTCAAGACCATTGTCGAAACTCCCGAGCAGGTAGAAGATCCAGTTTTACAAATCAGCCTCGAAGACGCCCGCAAGGTTGATCCCAACCTTGAAGTCGGCGGCGAAGTGCAGTTTCCTAAAGTCACCGAGGGAATTCTAGGACGGATCGCCGCGCAGCTGGCCAAGCAGGTCATTTTCCAGAAAGTGCGCGAGGCTGAACGCGACACCGTTTACAACGAATACATCGGACGCGTCAATGAAATCGTGAATGCCACGGTAAAGCGCATCGAAGGTCCGGATGTGATCTTCGACATCGGCAAAGCCGAAGCCCGCATGCCGCGCAAAGAACAGTCGCGCCTGGAGTCTTTCGCCATCGGTGAGCGAGTCAGAGTTGTGATCGTCCGCGTCGAGCGTGCTTCAAAAGGCCCGGGTGTAGTCGTGTCCCGCGCCGCTCCGGAACTGGTCCAGAACTTGTTCCAGACCGAAGTACCGGAAATTTACGACGGAACGGTGGTCATCCGCGCCATTGCTCGCGAAGCCGGAGAACGCACCAAGATCGCCGTCATGTCGAAAGACAAAGACGTGGACGCCGTCGGCGCCTGCGTCGGCATGAAGGGCATGCGTGTGCAATCGATCATCCGCGAACTGCGCGGCGAAAAGATTGACATCATCGAGTATCACGAAGACGCCGTGACCTTCGCGGAAAAAGCGCTGCAACCGGCAAAAGTCAGCCGCGTCACCATTCTCGACACCACCGATAAACATCTCGAAGTCGTTGTGGACGACACCCAGCTCTCTCTCGCCATCGGCAAAAAGGGACAGAACGTCCGCCTGGCCGCGAAACTTCTCGGTTGGAAGATCGACATCAAGAGCGAAGAAGAAAAGCGCCAGGAAGTCGAGTTGGAAATGTCTCGGTTGGTGGGTGCCACTTCGACTCCGCTGGAGAGTGTCCCCGGAATGGGTGAAGGCATCGTCGAAAAACTGACGGCGGCCGGTGTGACCACGGTGGAAGCCCTGGCTGACATGACACCAGAACAGCTCGAGGCAATCGACGGAATTGGCCCCAAAACGGTGGAAAAAATCAGCCTGGCGGTCAATAATTACTTCGCCAGCCTGGAAGGCGGCGAAGCCGTTGCCGCCGAAGGCGAAGCGGTTGAGGAAGCTCCTGCTGCAGAAGCAGCGGCGGAGAGTCAAGAAGCCCCGGCTGAGGAAGTGGCGGCTTCCGAAACTCCTGCGGCAGGCTCTGCCAACGACGAGACCGGAGAATTTGCGGTCCCTGAAGAACCCGGCGAGGAGCACGCTCCCGCCGAGGCCAAGGAAGAGTAAGTGCGAACCTCTCGTGCTCTCGTGAACCACGAAAGCGCGGAACTGAAAACTGACACCGTGAGGTTGCTATGAAGACTTAGCGGGACAGTCGGAGGAAAGAAAGGGCGGATGAGTAAGATTCGAATCAACGATCTGGCCAGAGAGCTGGAAGTCAAGAGCAAGGTCATTCTCGATGCATTGACTGCCGTCGGCGTCACCGAGAAGAAGACCCATTCCAGTTCCGTTGAAGAGCACGAAGCCGAAAAGGTGCGTGCTCATATTCGTGGCGCCAGCGAAGCCCAAACCTCCAAGTCTTCCCGTCCCAGCCGCGCCGAAGCCGAGGGGATCAAGACCAAGATCGACCTTTCCCAGATTTCCAAGCCTGGCGATGTCCTGAAGGCCATCATCAGCAAGCAACAGCCCGCCGCAGCCGCGCCTCCCGCTCGTCCCGCAGTAGCGGCCCCAGTTGAAGCGAAACCGGCAGCACCAATTGCGCCTGCTGCCCGGACCTCTGCTCCCGCTTCTCCAACGCCAGCGGCGGCCGCACCACCCCCGAAATTTGTGGTGCCACAAACCGGAGTTCGCCCGACATTCACCGTGCCATCGGCCAAGCCACCCGAGGTGGTTGCAGCGCCTCCACCGCCAGCACCTCAAATTCCCGCTCCAGTAGCGGCCAAGCCGCCAGTCGCAACGCAATCCGCGGCCCCGGCTGCACCCGTGGCTCCGAGTTCAGCGCCGCCGCGCATGATCGTGCCCCAGACCGGCCCCCGTCCCGTTTACAAGGCGCCGTTTCGCCCAGCTCCAGTCGCAGGCCAGCCGATTGCCGCCCGGCCTATCCCCGGACGCCCAGTGCCGGGACAACCGATTTTTCAGCGTCCGCGCCCCGGTGCGCCCGCCGCGCCCGGCAGCCGTCCAACATTACGTCCCGGAGAGCGCCGGCCGATGCATCCCACTCGGCAATCGCCCACCGGCACGCGTCCCCTTGGAGTGGGCCCGGGAGGTCCGCCTCCCGGCCCATCTCGCCCCGGCGCACGTCCCGGAGGCCCAGCTCGCCGTCCCGGCCAACGTTATGTTCCGCGTGGTGTGAAGGAAGGCCCGATGAAGGGCTACACTCCGCCGCCGCGGCTATCGCTCTCCAATGAGCCGCAGCCGATCACGCGCAGCATCACCATCACCGAAGGCGTGAGCGTCAAGGACCTGGCCGAGAAGCTGGGAATCCGCGCCAAGGATCTCATCGCCCGTCTGTTGGCGCGCGGCGTATTCGCCACAGTCAACCAGACCCTCGACACTGAACTCGCTAGCGAGATGGCCCGCTTCTTCGGTGCCGATACCAATGTCATCAGCTTCGAAGATCAGGCCCAGAAAGAAATCACCGATGCAGCCGCCAGTGAAGAAGGCGTCGTCGGCGAAGGCGTCGCTCGGCCGCCCGTGGTCACCATCATGGGCCACGTCGATCACGGTAAAACTACTTTGCTCGACTCCATTCGCCTGACCAACGTAGCCGGCGGCGAAGCCGGCGGAATCACGCAGCACATCGGCGCTTACAAAGTCACCATCACCGACAAGAATTCGCCCGCTTTCGGACGCCAGATCGTGTTCCTCGATACTCCTGGCCACGAAGCTTTTACCCGTATGCGTTCGCGCGGCGCAAAAGCCACGGACATCGTTGTTCTTGTTGTCGCTGCCGACGACGGTGTCATGCCGCAAACCATCGAAGCCATCGATCACGCTCACGCCGCGGAAGTTCCAATCATCGTTGCCGTGAACAAGATCGATAAGCCGGATGCCATGCCCGACCGCGTCAAGAAGCAACTCGCCGATCGCGGCCTTATGCCCGAGGATTGGGGCGGCACCACAGTGTTCGTGGACGTCTCGGCCAAACAGAAAACCAATTTGAACCTCCTGATGGAAATGATCTGCCTGGTGGCCGATCTCCAGGAGCTGAAAGCCTCGCCCGAACGCGCGGCTACAGGTGTTGTGCTCGAAGCCAAACTGGATCGCGGCCGCGGTCCCGTCGCCACCGTGCTCGTACAGAACGGAACTTTAAAGGCCAGCGACAATTTCGTCGTCGGCAATGTTTACGGAAAAGTACGCGCCATGCTCGACGATCGCGGCGCCCAGATCCAGACCGCCCCGCCTTCCACTCCAGTAGAAATCCTCGGCATGGAAGGCTTGCCGCAGGCCGGTGATCAATTCGTTGTCGTTGCCGATCGCGACAAAGCCCGCGGCATCTCCGAATATCGCGAACAAAAAGCCCGCGAAGCCACGCTGGCCAAGAGTTCCCGCGTTTCGCTCGAAGGTCTGGCGGAGCACTTGAAGACCGCCGGAATGAAAGAATTGAACATCATCCTCAAGGGCGACGTCGGCGGCTCTATCGAAGTGTTGAGCGACTTGTTGACCAGGCTTTCGAACGACAAAGTCCGCCTCAAACTTCTGCACTCCGGCGTTGGCGCCATCACCGAAACCGATGTCTTGTTGGCCTCCGCTTCAAATGCCATCATCATCGGCTTCAATGTGCGTCCGGAACGCAAAGCCCAGGAAATCGCCGATCAGGAAAAAGTCGACATCCGCCTGCACTCGATCATTTACGAGCTCCAGGACGAAATCAAACGCGCCATGACCGGCCTCCTCGAGCCCACAATCAAGGAAACTTATCAGGGCCGCGCCATCGTCCGCGAAACTTTCCGCATCCCGAAAGTCGGAACGATTGCTGGATGCCAGGTTTCCGATGGCCTCATCAAGCGTGATTCCGAAGTCCGCCTGCTGCGCGACGATGTCGAGGTATTCAAAGGCAAGATCCAATCGCTGCGCCGCTTCAAGGACGATGCCAGCCAGGTCACCAACGGTATGGAGTGCGGCATCTCCATCGCCAACTATGGCGACATCAAGGCCGGTGACGTGATCGAAGCCTTCATGACCGAAAAAATCGCCGCCGAAGCCATGGTGTAAGAACAGTCGTTGGTCATTGGTCGTCCGTCGTTGGCTGGGCCGTTTTGGGGTCAGGTTGTTTTGCCAACGACCAAGGACGAACGACCAACGACCGCTATGATTGCCTTTCTCACCATCGAGCTGAGCATCGAAGCGGCACAGTCTCTCAAAGATAAACGCCAGGTCGTGAGAAGTCTGAAAGACCGGCTACGAGCACATTTCAACGTGGCGGTCGCTGAGCTGGACCCGAGCAGCTTGTGGAACCGAGCCACTATCGGAGTGGTCAGCGTCTCCGACTCGCGCGATTATCTGGATGGTTTGATGAAGAACGTGGAGCGTCACGCCACGCGCATCGCCAACAACAACGGCGCGGACATCAGCGATTCGTTCGTGGAATTCTTGTAATGGACATCCACAAACCACGTAGCCCGGACGCCTCGTCTGGGCGTCTTTGTAGAGTTTTGAATTTCGAATCGCCTCGCCTGCTTGGCGGGGCAGACGAGGCGTCCGCCCCCACGTGGTTCGTGTTTGATCTCTATTCCCAGAATACCAAGCTGAGCCGGCAAAATGGGCCAAGCACGGCATCTAATTACCGTCTGATGATTGAGCGACTTGCAGAGATTTTGCAGCTTTTGCGTACTTGACAGGTTCAGCTCAGATCGCGCATTCGCATCGATTTTCTGATATTCTCATTCGTTTTATTCCGAGGTGAAAAATCGTGGAGAGCCGGGGAGCAAAATATCATCGCGGACGTTTAGGGGAATCCCTGCGCCAGGAAATCGAAACCATTCTCGAAGGCGAGCTGGGAGATCCGCGCATTGGCCTGGCTGCCGTGAGCAGCGTGGCCCTGGCTGACGATTCCCGTTCAGCGCGAGTCTACGTGACCGTCGAGGGCGACGATGACGAAGCCGCCACCACCCTCGAAGGATTGCAGGCGGCGGTGGGTTACATTCGGCGGGAATTAACGGATCGCCTGCATTTACGGCGTCCCCCGGAAATCACTTTTCAGGTCGACCGGTCGGGACAACACACCTCGCGCGTCGATGAACTATTGAAACGGGCCAAGAAGAGGAGCAAATCGCAGTAGAGCGTCCACAGGTCATTGGTGTTGGGTCTCTGTCCGGTGGCCGGGATTTGCGCAGGCGCGATTTTGGGTGGCGCAGCGCTTCAGCGCCCGGTAACTCAGGAGTTCCATGCTGAGGGAAGTTCTAAAACAAATCGAGCAGCGCGATCGTTTTGTGCTGACTTCGCACGCCCGCCCGGACGGAGACGCGGTTGGCTCCGCACTGGCCTGTTGTCAGATCTTGCGCTCAATGGGCAAAAAGGCCGAAGTGGTTCTCCGCGACGGCGTTCCTCGCATTTATCAGACCTTGCCCTTCGCCGACCAAGTCGTGCAGACGGAGCAGGTGAACGGAAAATACGATGCTGCCATCATTCTCGAATGCGACAGCATTCAGCGCACTCGGCTGCAAGGCCTCGATAACAGCTTTCTCATCAACATCGATCACCACATGAGCGGGCGCCCCTTCGCGCATGTGAATTGGATTGATCCCAAGGCTGTGGCCACTGCCGAAATGGTTTACCGTTTGGCTCGTGAAGCCGGCGTCACCATTTCTCCTGAAATCGCGACCTGCCTTTACACCGCAGTGCTCACAGACACTGGCTCGTTCATGTTTGAAGGCACCAACGAACGCACCTTTGCGCTTGCCCGGGAGCTGGTGCTGGCAGGAGCTGATCCCGCGCATTGTGCCCGCAACGTCTACTTCGCACACTCCACCGCCAAGCTGCGACTACTGGGTGCGGCGCTCTCCGATATGCATCGCGAAGGGCCACTGGCCTGGATCTCGGTGACCCAGCAGCAAATGGATCGATTTGCCGCCAAGGAGGAAGACTGTGAAGGCCTGGTGAATTACGTGCTTTCCATCCAGGATGTTGAAGTCGCGGTGTTTTTCCGTGAACTCCCTGGAGGAAACTTTCGCGTCAGCCTGCGCAGCAAAGGCCAGCTGAATGTGGCCGAGGTCGCGGTAAAGTTCGGCGGCGGGGGCCACCAGTGCGCCAGCGGCTGCGCGATCGACGGCCCGCTATCCAATGCAGTGTCCCGAATTCTCGCGGAACTCAAACCCGGAACAATTCCTACGCCGCGGATCTCGTCTTGAACCTGCGCTCCCGATCCGCCATGGACTGGCTTTTGCTGGCCGGTTTCTGTGGCTTTCTGTTTTTCTTCGGACTGGCGTCGTTTGGCTTGATTGGCATGGACGAGCCGCGCTACGCGCAGGTGGCGCGCGAAATGTTAGCTCGCCACGATTGGGTCACGCCGACACTCGGCGGCAAGCCCTGGCTCGAAAAGCCCGTTCTCTACTACTGGCAGGCGATGATTGCCTACGCGGTGTTCGGAGTGAGCGATTGGGCCGCCCGCCTGCCTTCGGCTGTGGACGCCACGTTGATGGTGGCCGCGATTTATTTTTTCTTGCGCCGCTTCTGTTCGGGATTCGAGTTGGATGGGGCTCTGATGACCGCATCCGCCGCAGGCGTGATCGGCTTTGCCCGCGCGGCTTCCACCGACATGCCGCTGGCTTCGACATTCACCATTGCACTACTGGCATGGTATGCGTGGCGGGAGACAAGTAAGAAACTTTACCTGGCACTTTTCTATGTTTTTCTCGGGCTGGGAGTGCTGGCAAAAGGGCCAGTCGCGCCCATTCTGGCCTCCGCCATCATCGTGATCTTCGCCATCGCGATGCGCGATGCTTCGCTGATTAAACGAACGCTTTGGATTCCTGGAATCCTGCTCTTCTGCGCCGTCGTTCTACCCTGGTACGTCGCGGTGCAACTTGAAAACCAGCAATTCTTTCGCGTTTTTATTCTGGAACACAATTTCGCGCGCTTCGGTACCAATCTGTATCACCATAAAGAAGCGTTCTGGTACTACCTGCCGGTTGTGCTCCTCGGTCTGCTGCCCTGGACGATCTTCGCAGTCGTCGCCTTGATCGAAAACATTTGTGCCTGGTGGGCAAGCGGACGCAAACTGTCCTCGGAAGATGCTCTCAGCACTTTTCTGGTGATCTGGCTGATCGTGCCGATAGTCTTCTTCTCCATTTCGCAATCGAAATTGCCGGGATACATTCTCCCCGCACTCCCAGCGGCCACGCTGCTGTTGTCCGTGTACGTGCGGGATCGTGTGACGTTGGACGTGCGTTCCGGTGCATTGGGGATCGTTCTGCATTCGGCTGTAGGCGCACTGACCATCGTGCCTGCGCTGATGTCGGGATATCTGCTTCAACAACATCGGCTTCCGTGGGGGAGGGCGGCGGAGATTTCATTTTCCCTTTCCGCAGTGCTTTTCGTTGTTATGGTGGTGGTCTTGAGACGCTTTGGTCTCCGCATGCTGCGCACCGTGACCCTGCTTCCGGTATTGGTGGCAGTGTCCATTGGCTTGCGCGTCGGGGCGCCCATCGCTGATCGGACATTATCCCTTCGTCCGGTGGCGAACGAAGTCACTCGGCTCGAGAGCAAGCCCTTGCCCCTGGCAATTTTCCTGCTCCCTAACGAATACGAATACGGCTTGCAGTTTTATTCCAATCAGGCCCTCGGCCGTTATGAGTTGGGGCAAATCCCGGCGGGAGAGCATGTTGTGGTCGCCCTGGAAGGCTTGCAGGCCAAAATGGCGAAACGAGCAGCCGGGCGGCGCGTTGTCTATCTCGGGAACTTTCCGGCGCAGCATGTTGAATACTACTGGGTGGCGGCAGCGGGAAGCGGCAATTAGCAATTGGCACTTAGCAATTGGCCCCGATACCTTAGACCTAGCGCCTAGAGCCCAGAGCCTGGGTTCCTGTTGCCCTTTCGTGTTCTTTTGTTTGCCTCTTCTCCCCTAGTCCAACTACACTCGCTTTCGCGGACGCATGATACGAGGTGCGGGATCCGCGACCCTCCAGGAGCCACATCAGAGTGGAGATTCTCGATCTCAGGCATTTTTCATCGGTGGACCTGCGTCCCTTGCTGGAAGAGGAAATCCAGCTGTGGGCGAGGCTTCTGTCGTGGGATTACAGTGCCTCGGCGGAGATGATTCTTCGCTATGTGGACGCGAAAATTCTGCCGGGCTATGCGGCGGTCGATCGCGGACGCATCTTCGGCTACGCTTTTTTTGTTTATGAAGGCAGCAAAGGAGTCATCGGGGATCTCTTCGTGGCCGGCGGCCAGAGCATGGACAATCCCAACGAGGTGGAAACGAAACTCCTGACCCATGTGATCGAGACTTTACAGCAATCGCCGGGCATCCATCGCATTGAGGCACAACTACTGGTCCATGAGGCGGGAGCGGTGGCGCGCCCTTTTGTGGAGCAGGGTTTTCAGCGGCACGCGCGGTTGTTTATGGTCTTGCCTCTGGGCGATCCGGCGAAACGCGAACCCCATTTAGACCAAGAGATTGAGATCCGGCGCTGGTCGGAGCAGGACTACCAGGCCGCCGCTTCCGTGATCACAACCTCGTACCGTGGCCATGTGGATTCCGAGATCAACGATCAGTACCGGACGCTTAGTGGTTCGTTGCGTTTTCTGAATAACATTGTGCGCTTTCCGGGATGCGGGACGTTCGATCCGGACGCCTCGTTTGTGGCAGTGCACAAACGCGCGCACACTCTGGTGGGGCTGATTCTTTGCTCGCGTGTCCGGCACGATGTGGGCCATGTGACCCAGGTTTGTGTGTTGCCCGAGTATCGCCGCCACGGCACGGGAGAATCGCTGATGGCGGCCACCATGGCAAATCTTCGTCAGCGCAATTTTTCCATGTTGTCGCTGACCGTGACCGAGGCCAATGATCGCGCCGTCGAATTGTATAAGCACCTGGGATTTGAGACGAAGCGGGTGTTTGATGCGTTTATGTGGGAGGGGTAATAGCTGTCAGCGTTAAAGCAGGTCCTTCGACTTGTCTTCGTCGCGCTTAGGCGCGACTCAGCCGGCGCTCAGGATGACATGGGTTTGGTTATATGGGGTTCAACTGAGGGGTGATAGCTGAGAGCTGATAGCTATCTTCGCAACAGCCACATTGCCCATCCCGCGACGAACACGCCGCCGATGAACATGGCGAAGCAATACAAGCCGTAGCGAATCTGGTCGCGCGCGACGCTGCGCTGAGTAATGCCGAAGACCACGGAGGTGAACAGGGCGAACAATACCGCCGCGCTGAAGTGAGAAAGGTTCATGGCTTTTTCCCGATGGCGATGTGGTAAGCGTCAGCCACGCTAATGAAATTCAGCAGGCCGGCGACGATGATGAATACCTTTCCGTAATCGGCCACGGCATGCGCTGCCGGGCCGCCTCCCAACTCCATGGCGCGGGCAACGATATAGAGTCCGCCCGCACCGACATCGCCGACAAAACCCAGCATGTCGAGGATGTCGCCGCCGTTAGGTTTGTAGACGCGCCCGTTCATCATGAGTCCAAGGATGAACATCGCGCCGATGGACGCCATCAGCAGCGCGCCTCGAATCCAGCGCTTCTGAATCAGGTGTCCGGCGCCCGGAATGAGCCATCCTATGGCCGGAGCCACCACCGACATGGTGGTGATCTCCTGCGCCGCCGCGTCTTTTTTTGCTATCGAGGAATTCGCCATTCAGATGATCACAATCTCACGTTGAATTTTACCAGTTACTTCCGCCATTTTCGGGCGGACCAGCATGTTTACCTCGCTGCGCACGCCGAATTCGGGCAAATAGATGCCGGGTTCGATGGAAAAGCAGGAGTTGGGCAGGATCTGGCGCTCGTCATGAATTTCCAGGTCATCCATGTTGGCGCCGTTGGCATGGATTTCAGTGCCGATCGAATGGCCGGTGCGATGGACGAAATATTGTCCGTAACCGGCCTTCTGAATATGGCCGCGCACGGCTTGATCAACTTTCCATCCGGGAAGGCTGTGTCCGGCCGAGATGGCGTCTTGCACGGTTTTGATGCCGGCGTCGCGTGCGTCGCGAACCACGGTGAAGATTTCGCGCATGCGATCGGACGGCGCTTTGCCGACAAACGCCATCCAGGTGATGTCGTAGTAGACCGACCCCGGAATATTTTTCTTCCCCCAGACATCGAGTAAAACGAAATCACCTTCGCGAATGGGGGCGGAAGTCTCAGGCCGAAGATCGTAGTGCGGATTGCCGCTGTTGGCGTTCACGGCAACGATCGGGGGATCGACCGTCACTAAATTTTCGCGGCGGAAAGCTTCCAGAAACCATTGCTGCATGGCGTACTCATGGGTGCCGCCATTGCGCACCCGTCGGCCGATTTCCTGGAAAGCTTCGGAAACAATGGCATCAATAGCGTCGCGGGCCGCAAAATGGCTTTTGATCTGTTCGCCACTCATGGTGGCCTCGAACAAGGCGACCAGATCTCCCGAGCTCACCACGTTTTTACCTAGGCCGCGAATCATCTCCAGCGTGCCGCCGTCCACCAGAGAAATCGTGAACACTAGATTGTTGGGAGAGTATTGCATGGCGATATCGCGATGGTTCGACAGCATCGCCTTCACCTGCTCAAACAACTCCTGCCAGGCGGCGTAGGAGTGCTTAGTGCCGGGCAGGGAATCCAGGTGTCCAGATTCGATTTTGTGCACCAGTTTGACCGGTTCGCCGTCGGCTGGAATCAGATAAAACCAGCGCCGCGTGACCATGAGATTTTCCGGCAGACCCAGCACGCGGTATGCAATGGGGTCGCGGTGATGGTGGTCGTAGAAAAGCCAGGCGTCAATGTTGCGCTCGCGCAGAGCAGCCTGTATGGCGGAAAGGTTCATGAGCAAACTTCTATTCTAACAATCCCCGGGGCTTTGGGCGAACCAAGGGGCCGGGCCAGGTAGTGGTGCAGTTTGAGAAAAGATTCGTATCAGGGCATCGCTTCAGCGATGCCGTCAAGAGCACAATCCAGAACGGCTTCAGCCGCTACCCTCGACCAGTTTCCCGTCACCAAGCCGCCGGGCTGGGGATATTCTTTACCAATTGTCTATTTGATCTGGGCTTGCGTCGTGCTGGCGCTTTATCCGCTCTGTCGTTGGTTCGCTGCGTTGAAGCAGCGTCGCAATGATGCCTGGCTCAGCTATTTCTGATTCTCAGAAACCGGCTCGAGCCGGGCTATTTGTAAACTTCATCACTTTGAATCCTCGGAACTGTGTCCAGGGATAGGAATCCATGTCCCGCAGCAGGTCTTTTTCCCAGGCGAATTCGGGATGGGCTTTTAGATGGTCGGAGGCGCTGAAATTGATTCCGCAGGCATGTCCGGCAGATGCCACAAATCCCATTTGCACGGCCAGAGTTGCGTCCGTGGCTTTGTTCTGTGCGGTGCCGGCGTTTCCGTAAGGAGGCTGCCAGGGCTGGTCACCGCGCGGCGAAAGATCGATGTGGCCACACAGCGTCCGTTCGCTGGGCTCAGTTTTCTTGGTAAACGTGTCGTAATGGTCGGCCTCAAAGCGTTTCGCAGCCTCAAGATCGATCTGGCCCTTGTTTTCCGCCATAAGTTGGTTCCAGCGCACATGGCGCGCGTTGGCGCTCACGCTCATGTCGGAGAGGTCGAAGTTGGTCTCCTCGCGGGCCAGCTTTTCGCTGATGGGAAAGTTTGAACTGACGAAGTATCCGTCTGTTTTCCGCTCCAGCGTGACATTCTTCAGCCCGAGTTCGAGGCTGGCGATTTCATTTTTGTGTAGATCTCCGACCAGCCAATCGTTGGCATAGCCGCCGTTGTTGCCTTCTTTCATAATGCGGGCGAAGTCGTCGATCGATGCCGAATATTGCATCGCCTTGCGGGCGCGCACGAATTCCGGTATGCCGTTGGGGTCGTATCCCGAAAATCCGCCGATCGTAGTTTCAGCGATGACGATGCCCGCCGAATTGACGCCAAAATCGTCGGCGCTGTGAATCATGCCGGGGAAGCCGTCCATGATGAAGTGCTTGCCCTTGGCGGGAACGACGTCGAACACGATGGTCCAGCGCTGGCCGTCGAGATAGCTGGTCCAGTTATTGTGGGCGATGACAATCTTGCCGTCCTTGGTATAGCTCCCGGTGGCGATAAAGGCGCTGCAATGTTGCGGCGCCACCACGGTTGCCGCCGACTTGATGCCATGCTGCTTGTCGTATTGCTCAACGTAGTATTCCCACTCCAGCGAGCCATTTAAAGCGACGATGTCCCACAAATCCATTTTCGCGCCGGCTGCGTTCACGCCATCCGTGATGCCCTGAAGTTCTTCGCGATACTCCTGCTCGATGTGCGGCCACATCATGTTCTGGGCGGCGTCGCGGAAGAAAGCCCAATCTTTTTTGTTGTCATGCTCCATCTCGAGGGTCACGACTTTGAGCGCGTCTTCAATTTCGGGCTTCAGCAGGTAGCCGTGCTGGAAGCCGATTTCCGAGGGAGTGCCTTGCAGGTGGACGAAAGTCCATCCGTTCTCTGCGGCTTTGCGTTTGGCGAATCCGAGGCGGGGATCGCGGGGAGCGTCCTGGGCGAAAGAAAACGACGCGGAGAAACATGCCATCACAAACAGCAGCAGGAATAAAATCGTGGTTCGGCGCATAGGACACTCCAGGATCATAAAAAACTCGCACAGTATGGTAGCAGACGGGGAGAACTGTTACACGGCCAGAATCTTCTTCCGCATGGAGGTGGGCAGGGCACGGTCCACCTGGCATGGAACTTGGCCGTCTCTGGGCCTCTCCTCAGGTTAGTTGCTACAATTCGACGGCATGGAATTGCGATACAACCTTACAGAGGAGGACGCCCTAAATTCACTTCGCGCGTCCACAAATCCGCCTTGGGCTATGTTCTTGTTTGTGCTGTTGCTTGGGTTGATGTTTCTAGTTGGGATTTATCTGATAAATCAGGATCTCGCTACGGCTGGATGGTGCTGGTTGGCAATATCGGTAGGGATCGGCATTGCCGTATACGAAGTTCCGCGATTCCAGTTTCGTCGATCTATGCGGCGCAATCCCTCCTTCCAGGGCGAAATCGTACTCCTGCTTAACGACAAAGGGATCGATTCGACATTTGCTACTGGTAAATCGCAGTTGCAGTGGCGGGCTTTCACCAAGTACAAGGAGACGGGCCACGTGTTCGTTCTATCCATGTCTCGCACTCGAGGTATTTTTATTCCGAAGAGAGTGATGTCGCCACAACAGATTGAAGAGCTGCGCAGCCTGCTGAAGGCGCAAATTCCATCTAAAGTTACAACGAGCCAGCCGAACTAGTTTCCCCGGCCATTACAACCTTGTCATAAATCCAAAGCAGCCCGGTTGTAACCAGGCCCACGGCGGTCACCACCCACCACATCCGCCCGGGTTGGTGGGTGACTTCGCCAAAATGGTGGATCAGCGTCCCGCCGAACCAGCCGCCGATCAGCGAACCGATGCCGATTGGCAGAAAGGCAAATCCCATGTACGTGCCCTGCTGTCCCGGAGGCGCCAGCTTGGAGATGTATTCGTAGTAGCGCGGCTGCTGCGTGATTTCGCCCAGCGCCAGCACAAACAGCGAGAGTATCGCCCCCCAGACCGTCGGCCGGAAAGCGAGGATCAGCCATGACAGGGACGTAATGAGGGTGCCCAAAATGATAGCCTGAAACGCTGGAATCTTATGGATCAGTAAATTCACCAGGAGAGTGAGGCAGATCACCGTGAGCCCGTCGGTCACCAGGATGCGCTCGACGTCCGCGTTGGCACTGATGTATCCGTGAATGTACCCGGGCAGACTTATGTACTGTTGCCAGAACACCACCCAGTAACCCGTAAAGATCAGCAAGAACCACATAAACCGGCTGATCCCCGCAAGAACCAGCGCCAGCAGCCCAACCCAAATCCACCAGGGTACCGTGAACGGGAACAAGGCCATCGTGATGCGCAGCAGCAAAGCGATCCCTAACACCGGCAATACCAGCCGGTAGTTGCCTACTACCACACAGAAATTCCGCGCAACGGTGGCGATGGAAGGCGGAGGCGCGTCATTAATCTTGCGTGGTTCCCGAAAGAAGAACAAAACCACAAAGAACATTGTGAAAACAAAGAGCGCCGCAACCCGATAAACATTTTCAACGCCTAGGTGACGATGAGCCCAGGATGCGAACAAGGGCCCGAGTGCTCCTCCGATGTTGACCATGGTGTAATAAATCGAATAGCCGATCGAACGGACATTTTCTTTGGAAGCACGAGCAGTCGTTCCCACCACGCACGGCTTGACCAGCGAAATGCCGAGAGCAGGAAGGATGAGAATAAATCCTACAAACAGGCCAAGCGGCACGGCATTGCGCACCGGCGCCAGCCAGGACGCGCCGATGGAACCAATCAGGAAATAGGCCGCACCCAGTATGAGATACGCCACGGAAAGGGCGCGCCGGAAACCCATGCGGTCGGCGGCTGCTCCTCCAAAGATGGCGAGAAACCACACCATGCCGCCGAAGAGGCCGGTTAAAGTCCCGGTTTGTTGGGTGGAAAAATTCAGCTTTTCTTGCAGGTACAAAGCTAACGACGCGAAGGCCCCGTAATAAGAAAGCCGCTCGAAGATCTCCGTTATGTTGGCGACCCAGAAAGGCCGCTCAAATCCAGTACGAATCTCGTAGAAGCGTTCAGAAAAAGTCATCGAGTTCTTTCAGATCGTCCAGTGTAGTGTGGCGCGGGCGCCCTCGTTGTCGCGAAGTATGATTTCCCGGACGCTATTCCAACCGCTTCCGCACTTCCTCCGCCGACAGCCCCGCCACACGAACCACTTTCCTGCGGCTGCTCTCGCCGGACGCTATGGTAACGGAGGAACGCGGAACCTTCAAAAGATTTGCGAAGAATTCGATGCAAGACTGGTTGGCCTTGCTTTCAACTGGAGGCGCTGTCAAAGAGAGTTTAAGCGCGCCACCGATCTCGCCAGTGATGACATTCTTCTTCGCCCGAGGGTGGACTTTGACTGCGAAGCTCGCGCCGGAGGCGGTATCAGCGATGGGAATCATGATCCGCCCGGATTCACGCCCATCAGAACTCGAAATATCCTCCACCAGACGCGCGACGAGGCCCATCATCCGTGCCGGTGGCCGGGAGCAAGCCAACGAGTCCTCGCAAGCTTTCCCATGCTGCCTGATTCAGTGCCGGGTCTGAGCCCACCAAATCGCGAATCATGTTCCATGCGGCAATGTTGAGCGCGCCCTCCGGCGGTGGTCCCATGGCGAGAGATACGGAGCATTGCGGGCAGAAGCAAATTCGCTGGGACGACGATTTTTGCCGCGGCCGGACTCCCACGGTCTGCGCGAACATATAGACGGCTACCGATTTGTGTCCCGGTTCAAGCTCCCGATTACAACGAAGGCAGTATAAATTTTCCAAGGGTTCCCTCTATCCGTTCAATGTGGGAAGCGGCTTGTTTCTCGCGGCCCACCAAAGAGAAAATACTGTCTCCGCCGCGGACGAGGCGCAAGTACGTAGAGAGATTCCTGCGAATTCGAGTTCGACTTCGCGAGTGGTACTACAATCGGCCTACGAACCAAGCTGTGCTCTAGCCAGACGTCTATCGCGTCGTGCACTCTGTTAAGGTGAGTGCAAAAGATTCGCCATTGATGAGCCACTGGTCACCGGTTCGCCTGACGCAGCCGGCAGCCAAGTTCTTCCGGCTCTCGCAACTGCGCAGAATGCGGGGAAGTGAGCAGGTGGCCGCAGTGTGTTTCCGGATTCGCAGCAATGAAATCGAATTCCTCCTGGTCCAGACTCGCGGCGGACGATGGACTTTCCCCAAAGGCAGTGCTGAACCGGGATTGACCCACGCGCAGGCGGCCGCCCTCGAGGCTTTCGAAGAAGCTGGAGTTCACGGACGGATGGAGGAAGTTTCGTTCGCGCGCTACATTCGCTACAAGCGAGGCGCGAGATCGGCTGAAAGATCAGCCGAAAAAGAACTGGCCGTTAACGCTCACCTCTGCGAAGTATTGCGGCTGGGAGCGCCGCAAGAATCCGGCCGAAATCCTTCGTGGTTTTCCGTCGCGAAAACCAAGCGGCGTTTACGCGAGGCCCGTACCCCAGAGTATGCGGCCGAGCTAGCTCGGGTGGTTGATACCGCCGTGACCCGCATTCAGAGAATCACCAGGCTGGCACTCGACGGAAGGCAATTCGGCCCGCAGCTCGATCGGCCCAAAAAAGACGCATTGCAAAAAGTGCACTTCACCATTGACCACGCGTCCGGGCCTGTGGAACCGGCCAAGGCCGCAGCCAGCGGCCGAAAGAATCGCCGCAACATCATCCGCATCGATCAATTCTGATGTCGTTTGTCGTTGCACTAAACTGAAGCGCGATTCCCGAAAATCGCTGTTCCCACTCGTACACAGGTTGAGCCCTCTTCAATCGCCACTTGGAAGTCGTGCGACATTCCCATGGAAAGCACATCCATGCCGACTTTCGCAAGTTTCCGAGCTGCGATGCGATCACGCAATTCCCGCAGCTTGCGAAAGTATGGACGAGCTTGCTGTGGATCATCGAAGAAGGGCGGGACGGTCATCAGACCACGAAATTCCAAACGTTCTAACTGTGGGGCAGCTGTCAAAAGTTTCTCTAATTCAGGAGACTCCAGCGATAAGCCGCTCTTGGCTGCCTCTCCGCCCACATTGGTTTCGATCAGAACTGCAAGCTTCTTGCCCAGCTGCGCCGCGGCGATATTCAGTTTCTCCGCCAAACGCAATGAATCCACGGAATCAATCGCAGCGAAGAATTCGGCGGCTTTCGCAGCCTTGTTGCTCTGCAAATGCCCGATCATGTGCCATTCGGCATGATGCAAATCGCTGAGCGCTTCTGCCTTTCCGGTGAATTCCTGCACTCGACTTTCGCCGAACACTCGAAGTCCGGCGTCGTAGGCCTCGTGTATTAGCTTTGCCGGGAAAGTCTTGCTGACCGCCATCAAGGTGACGTCAACGGAACTGCGTCCGGCCCGCTTGGCGGCGGCAGCGATCCGTTCTTGAACGAGAGCAATATTCTGTGCGAGGGGCATGGCAGTAAGGTAGATTCTTCGCTTCGCTCAGGGTGACGGCACGCGACTCCTGCTTTGCTCACGCCGCGCGGACGCCGTCACATCATCGCAGTCGGAGGCGCCGGTTCGCTGGGATCGCCCGCACTCGACAGCGGCAACCGGACCATGAGCACTGCCAAGCCGATCATAACCACTAACCCCACATAGTAAGAGGGATCCTGGAAAATTTGCACCAGCGTCCAGTGACGCCACTGTCCGACCGCGACTACGCCGGCCCAGGCGAGTCCCAGCAAAGATTCGCCGACAATGAGCCCGGACGCAGTTAGTACGCCTGCATTTTCCACACGCGCCAATTGTGCATGATTGAATCCGCGCTTCTTGGCCATCCGATCAGCCAGGGCGCGGAAAACGCCGCCGAGAAAAATAGCAAACGTGGTTTCGAACGGGAGATACATTCCGACCGCGACCAGCATTGGGCTCTTGACCTGCATCATGATCATGGCGATGCCGAAGAATACGCCGACCGCCACCAGGGGCCATGGCATGTCGCCACCAACAATGCCAATGGCCAGAGTGGCCATCAGTCCAGCTTGAGGCGCAGAAAGTTGACGGCTGCCGAACCCGAACGATCGATTCAGTAGATAGAGAGGCCAGTACATCACCAGGCTGGCCACGACCACGGCAATCAGCTCTGCAATCTGAATCCTGCGAGGTGTTCCACCCAGGATGTAGCCGACCTTAAAGTCTTGCAGGAGTTCTCCCGCGACCGACGATGAGATGCATACCACCGCCGCCACGCCGAGCACTGCGGCCACGCCATGCGGCCCGGACACGCCAAGCGAGACCATCAGCAATGCCGCAATCAGCAGGGTCGAAAGCGTCAGACCAGAGACCGGATTATTAGAAGATCCGATAAAACCTACCAGGCTGCCGGAGACAGTCGCGAAGAAAAAACCAACCACAAGCATCACAACAGCGGCTAGAATGGCAGGCCAAAACAGGTTCGAAATATGGATGTACAGGAAGCACATGAGCACGAACATGAGGGCGATCAAGCTCAACACAACTTTCGAACTCATGTATTGTTCGGTGCGTGAAAGCTGGGCGCGTTGGTCGGCGGTTTGACGCAGATCAGAAATGGCCCTGCCCAGTCCCGCGGTAAGACTCTTGCCCATCTTGAACAGGGTGAATGCCGCGCCCACCAGCATTCCGCCGACTGCGATGGGACGCACCACAAATCTCCAGACGGAAACTGCCATTGCGGCCCAGTTATCAGGCGTGTCGGCGGGAAGGTAGTGCTTGAGTTGCGGTCCGAGGAAGAAAATGAGCAGTGGAACCATCAGTCCCCAGGCCAGCACACCGCCGGCAAACTGGATCGATGCCAGCCGCAGCCCAATGATGTAGCCCACCCCTAAATAGGCCGGGCTCACGCTGGGTGCAGCGAAAGTGCTGATCCCGCCCGCCGCTACTATGTTTGGGCTTCCCGACAGCCCCAAACGGACGTGGCTGCTTCCTAGATTGCCCACTGAGAAGTGAAGGTCCTTGTCGGTGGCGAACAATCCAAAGCGCCCCAGGATGTACACAATGCCACCGACGCCAATATTCCAGAAAAGATATTTTGCGGATTGCGCACCGCGCTGTCCGGCCTTATGAATTTCTGACGCGGCCACCGATTCCGGAAATGGCAGCTCTGGATCTTCCACCATCACCCGCCGTACCAATGAAATGAAAAGCACCCCCAGGATGCTTCCCACCAACATGAGCGCAGTGGATTTCCAATACGCCTCACCAGGTTCGAAGGAGGACCACACTCCAGCCAGAAGAAATGCAGGGATGGTAAAAATAGCTCCTGCCGCGAGACCCTCCCCAATCGTACCTGCGGTACGGGCAATGTTTTCTTCCAGCAACGAGCCTTTCCAGACCCGCAATATCGCCATGGCAATCACGGCAGCCGGATACGTGGCCGCGATCGTGATGCCGGCGCGCAGGCCCAGGTAGGCGTTGGCCGCGCCCAGGACGATAGTTAATAGGAGTCCGAGAAGGAGTGCACGGAAGGTGAGCTCCTTCATCTGCATGCCTTCTGGAACGAAGGGTTGAAACTTTTTCGCCCCGGTTGGTTCCACCGGGTTAGGGGTGCTCATGAATAAGGCCTCATAACTCTCAGGACTGATGTTCTAAAGCAAGACCGCGCAAGTTACCATGCACGCAACCTGTTTTACAAGTGCAGGTTGCAGTCAGCTTACTGCCGACTGCGTCGATCTAGACACAAATATCGGAAACTCATTCAGAATCGACATCCATTCTGCATTCGGAGGTGCGCTATACTCGTGTAAGCAAGACCTTCCTTGGGCTGGCTTTGGAGGTTATTGACCATGCTGTCCAGGCAGTTTCGCTGTAGCGATTGCGGCAGTCTTCAGGGTTTTCGTTCCCGTCCCCGGACCGCATTCGAAAAGTATTTACTTCCCGTATTCTTGCTCCGTCCCGCGCGCTGCGCCAAATGCTTTCGCAGGGACTATCGTCTCTGGTTTCTTCAGCTTCCGCAGCGCCCCGAGCGAAATGCCACACGCCATCTCGCTGCCTGACCGGGCTGGCTTACCAGGACCCTCCGCGTTGCACGCAGGCATTGCGCGCCATTATACTGAGCTTGATACTTCCAGCTGGGGCCTGTAGCACCGGCCGGACGTGGGAGGTTCGTCTTCAGCAGTAACCGGGATCTAACTCGGACTACTGGGACTAAAACAGTAGCCAAGGAAGAGGCGTGGATGCCTTCTTTGGTCTCGTCTTTAGCAGCCCAGCTGAACGTCGCCGCTGCCAGCTTGTTCGCCACTTTTTTCCCTTCCGATTGCCGCATTTGTAACGCTCCTCTCCTCAATATTTCACGGTTGCCAGTTTGTCAGGATTGCCTTTCGGGCATGCGTCCGATTGCCGGCGGGCTGTGTTCGGTTTGCGGGGAGCGCCTGGCCAGCCCCTTTGTGGTTTCCGCCGATGCGGGCAGTCCCCATTGCGAGCTTTGCCGCCGCATGAAGCCTCCTTATGCCAGGGCGATGGCTTACGGAAGTTACGACGGTGGCTTGCGTGAACTGATTCATCTGTTGAAGTATGAGAGAGTGCGGCCCGCAGCCAATGTTCTGGGGCGCATGCTGGTTGAAGTCATCGCAGATCTGGAACCGGCTTTTAGTGGAGACGCGATTCTGGTCGTGCCCGTTCCATTGCACTCCAGCAAGCGGCGGGAGCGCGGATTCAACCAATCCGAACTGATGGCACGCACGGCAGTGAAGCAAATGCGGACCGGGGACCGTCTGAAGTTTGGTTCCGATGTTCTCGAACGCCGCCGTGTTACTCAATCGCAGATCGGCTTAAGCCGGCATCAGCGCCGGGAAAATATTCGCGGTGCGTTCACTGTGGCAAAGCCGGACGAAGTTGCCGGGCGGGAAGTGCTGTTAATCGACGACGTGTTTACCACCGGCACCACGGTGTCCGAGTGCGCGCGCATTTTGCGTAAGGCGGGAGCGTCGAAAGTCTTTGTGGCCACCGCGGCCCGCACTCTCAAGAACGATGCCGCTCACGTCGAGTCCATGCGGGAAGTCGAGTCCGACATGACCATGGCGGCCACGGGGTAAAGCGCAGTAACCGAGAGATTCATGTCAGGGAAGTGGAACAATTCGCTGGGTGGACTGAGCCGGCACCATACGGTGACTCTGCCCGTCACGGCAACCCACCAGGAAAGTGACGGCCATGCGCTGCACGCGCCGGTGCTGGTGCTGAATGCGTCCTATGAGCCGATCAACGTCTGCGCCGCCCGCCGCGCCATCGTGCTGGTGCTGAAGGGCGTTGCCATGACCGAGGAAGAGAACGGACATTTCCTGCATGCGGCCAGGGTAGCTTTCCGCGTGCCCTCGGTGATCCGCCTGCTGGAATATCGCCGCATTCCGCACCAGACGAGGGCGCTCTCGCGCAAGAACATCCTGCTGCGCGACCGCAACACCTGCCAATACTGCGCAGAAATTTTATCTTCGGGCGACCTGACGCTGGACCACGTGGTCCCGCGTTCGCGCGGCGGGGCGTCCACCTGGGAAAATCTGGTGGCTTGCTGCCATACCTGCAATCGTCACAAGGGAAATCAGTTTCCCATTGAGGCGGGCATGAAACTCATGCGGGAACCGCGGGCTTTCAATCTGCACACTAGCCGCCACATCATGCGCCTGATGGGCCGTTCGGACGACAAGTGGCGGAAATATCTTTTCTATTAGTGGTCCAGTGTCATTCCAACTTCCTCACTCCGTTGTCCGCTTTTTAGGGTTCGTATCAGGGCACGGCTTTCCAGCCGTGCCGTTAAGCTATCGATTGAGAATACGCGCTTAAGCGCCCGTGATTGATCGCGAAGGCGGAGCGATTCTCTCAGCCGCCAGAAACCCAGCGCCTAAAGGCTAATCTATCTGGCGACATTACGGCACGCCTGAGAAGGCGTGCCCTGATACGAACCCTGTGTTCTCCCAATGTAACTCGAACTCCGGAGGTTCTAGCCTGCGATTTGAAACGGGGATGAAAACGTAGGAATCCCTACTGCGCCGCTTTCTTGTCCGCCGGCGCCGTGGCTCCTGCCTTCTTGTAATTCGTAAACTTCAGCTTTTCTTTGATGTGCATGTCATTCCTCAGAAAGTGCAGCGTATCATCAGCTGAGGAATAGGTGGGGAACCAATATTTGCCATCCACCGGCTGGCGCCAGGTGGTGAATTGCGGAAATAAATTCTGCCGCGTTTTCTTCTTCTTGCCGGTCACAATGTCAGGAACCGACTTGCCGTGATTTTTCACGATCTGAAAGTCATGATCGTCCACCCAAATCCGCCCCTGAAAGTAGCGTTGTCCCTTTTCGATGGTTTTCGGAGCCACGTCAAAAACGTAACAGTGCAGTTCATCCACGTTCTGCGAACCAGCATAAGTCAGGTTGTACAAAGGCAGTTCGTCGGTGCTGATGGTGAACGACGATCGTGTTTCCAGGTCTTCCAGGTCTTCCCGGGTGACGTCCATGCTGGCCTGTGGCGCCAGCACAACATATTTGACCAGCTTGCCTCCGCTATAGCTGATGTCCGCCACCTGGCGGTATTCCGCGCGCACATCCCCGGCGGCGAGTTCCTGCACTTCCACCGATTGCTGAAAAGTGTACTGCTCGCGCACCTGCTTCCATTCTTTTTCTTTTGCGGTGAAGCGCTTGATGATTTCCTGCGGCGTGATCTCTTTCGGCGGAGCGGTGTCGAGCGGGCCGTCCTGAGTTCGCGCCAACGTAGACACGCCGAGCAGGATCCCGAGAACGACAATGGCCGTCAATCGCAGCCGCACTTTATCCCCAGGGAAGTCCATGGCGCACCAGTCTAATGAAAAGGCCAGTGCGTGTCAGCTAGTTAGTTTTGGGGCCTTCACTGGCCACATCATCTTGTCATTCCGAGAAGCGGAGCGCCGAGGAATCCGCTGTCTGCCTGCGCCCAGCAACAAGCAGATTCCTCGCGATGCTCGGAATGACAACGGGTATAGTTTGTCGTCCGCCGCTACTTTGGCAATTGCACTGGCGGCGGGTCCGCGGGCGGCGGCGTCTGGCCCTTGGGATCCGCCTTTTCGACTTCCTTGCCTTCGTACGTGATCTTCACCTTGGATCCGAAACGCTGATAATTGCTGTACTTGATGATTTCCCGGATGTGCACGTCATTCATCTTGAAGTGCAAAATGTCGTCCGCCTTGGTGAAAACCGGGAACCAGTAATTCCCGTCTACTTGCGCCCGCCAGGTGGTGAATTTCGGAAACAAGTTTTCATTGTTCTTTTTGCGGATATCGGGAACGGTTTTTCCGAACGTCATCACGATCTGGAAATCCCGGTCATCCACCCAAATGCGGCCCTGGAAGTATCGCTTCTTACCCTCGATTTTCTTGGGAGCAACGTCGAAAACGTAGCAGTGCAGTTCGTCTTCCTGCTGCTGTCCAACGTACAGGATGTCGTATTCGGGAATCTCGTCCGTGGTGAGCACAAAGGGGAGCTTGTGACGAATGTCCTCGAGATCTTCCGGGCTCATCATGATCCCGTTGGGGTCCTGGTCCAGGGTCGATTCCGGGGCAAAGACCACGTTCTCCAGATGTTTCCCCTGATTGTCGTAGCTGACGTCGAAAACCTCGTGGTATTCCCCGAGCACGGTATTGCCATCCAGGGTCTGGACTTTGACTTCCTGGCGGAAGGTGTACAGCTCGCGCGCCTGCTTAAATTCTTTTTCCTTGGCGGCGAAGTGCGTGATGATCTCCTCGGGGGTTACGCCCTTGGGCTGGGCCGGCTCCAGCGGGCCTTCATCGGCGAAACAATTCGGTAAGAGAGGCCCGGACAAAACCACCGCGGCGAGCAATATGGACGCAACCAGTAACGAGCGATTCATAGGATTAGTGTAGCGAAACTGAATTGGAAAAGCTGGGTCTCCGGCCTTCCCACTTAGATGCGCTGAAGGGCCGGGAGTTGCTGGGCCGCCGCAAAGACCCGGCGGGAATGGCGTCTTGATTCCATTAGTTCATCTCCCAAAATCCATCCTCAGTGACCCTGTCGGCTATTAGCCGCAAAGGATTTGCGTTGTAAGATTGTCCATTCACCATGGGCCCGGCTCCGCGCGCGGAAGTATCGAAGGAATTTCCTGGCGTTCAGCAGGAAATCGCACGCCTTTCCGCGCTGCCCGAAATCCGTTCCGCCCTGGCCTGGTTTCGCACCCAGGAACCGCAATTTGCGCATTGGCAGCTGGAAATGGCGCGCATCGCCGCCCCACCATTCGGCGAGGCAGCCCGTGGTACTTGGCTTAAGCAGCGCTTTGACGAGCTCGGATTGGAAGACGTTCAGGTCGATGACGTAGGCAATGTGTTGGGCCGGCTGCCGGGGATCGGCAAACGTTGTGTTACCCTCAGCGCTCACATTGACACGGTTTTTCCCGCCGGCACTCCCCTCAACATCCGCCAGCAGGGAAGCCGGCTTTATGGCCCCGGCGTTTCCGACAATGGTGCGGGCCTGACCGCGCTTCTCGCAGTGGCGGCGGCCTTAGGCAGCAATCGGATTTCAAATTCTCTGCCCGTGCTGTTCGTAGGAAATGTTGGTGAAGAAGGCGAAGGCGACCTGCGCGGCATGCGCCACATTTTTGCCGATCCGCGCTGGAAGAATTCCATCACTTGCAGCCTGGTGCTCGATGGCGCCGGTTCCGACACCATCGTGGCCGAGGCCCTGGGCAGCCGCCGTTTCGAAGTCATCGTGCGCGGGCCGGGGGGACATTCCTGGAGCGACTTCGGTTCACCCAATCCCATCCCAGTGCTGGCCCGCGCCATTCAGTCGTTTACTCAAACACCCGTACCTTCGTCTCCCAAAACCACATTCAACATCGGCGTGATTCGCGGTGGCACTTCGGTCAACTCCATTCCCGAGTCCGCCAGCATGCGAGTGGATATTCGCTCCACTTCCATGGCCGAGATGGAGCGACTGGAGCGGGCCCTGCGGCAATCGGTGGACCGCGCCGTGGAAGAAGAATCGCAGGCCATCGAAAAGCGCGGATCATCCCAGCGCCGTCCCTTTGGCATTACTTCCGAGATTGTGGCCATAGGCAACCGACCCGCCGGAGAACTGGACGCCAATTCCCACATTCTGCAAGTCATTCGAGCGGTGGATGCCCACCTGGGGAACGCCGCCCAGATCCAGCGTGCGTCCACCGATGCCAATATCCCGCTGTCGCTCGGACGGGAAGCCATTGCCATTGGCGGCGGTGGCACCGGAGGCGGAGCCCACACCTTACAGGAATGGTTTGACTGTAACGGCCGCGAACTTGGATTGAAGCGCATTCTGTTAACCCTGCTGGCCCTCACGGGAGTCAAGTAAATGAAGCAAAAAACGGCCACTTATCTGCTGTGTGCTGTTTCGGCCCTGTCCTACGCGCAGACCCAACCGAAACCCAAAGCCGACATCATTTTTCTC
Source organism: Terriglobales bacterium (assembly GCA_963762965.1). Taxonomy (GTDB): domain Bacteria; phylum Acidobacteriota; class Terriglobia; order Terriglobales; family Acidobacteriaceae; genus DATBAX01. Next base: position 701,284 of record CAVXME010000001.1, on the reverse strand, counting down.
CACGGAAATGTCTATACCGGAATGGTCGGTGCATCGACATTTCATGAAGTCCAGCGGGCGGAAGCCATCGCCGTTCTCGGCGACCGCATCGAGGCCGTCGGCTCGGAGAATGAAGTTCTCAAGCTAAAGGGACCGTCGACGGAAGTTATCAACCTCGAAGGCCACTTCGTCATGCCGGGATTCAATGATGCTCACACCCATCTCGGCGAGGCCGGCCTGCAAGGCTTGACCGTAAACCTGACCGGCGTGCAATCGCTGACTGAGTTTCGCGAACGCATCAAAGCCCGGCTGGAAACCGCCACGCCCGGTGAATGGATTGTGGGCGGCGGTTGGGATGAAACTCTGTGGCCGGTCAAAGAACTGCCCACCCGCTGGGACATCGACGAGGTCACCACCGACCATCCCGTCTTGCTCGAGCGCGTGGACGGTCACGCCGCGGTTGCCAATACCCGGGCCCTGCGCATGGCCAGTATTACTCTTGCCAGTAAAGATCCTGTGGGTGGCCAGATTGTCCGCGATTCCGGCGGACAGCCCAATGGAATTTTGCGCGACACCGCCATCCAGGCTGTGACCCCGCTCATTCCGCCGCCGTCGCGCGCCAAGCGCCGGCAAGCCCTCGAATCGGCGCTACAGGATTTGGCGCAATGGGGCGTGACCTCGGCCCAGGACTACTCCGGGCCGAAAGATTCAAAGGCCAATTGGGAAAGCTTCCAGATCTTCGAAGAGCTCGAACGCGAGGGCAAGCTTACCGCTCGCATCTCCGAGTGGCTGGCTTTCGATGACCCGCTCGACACTTTGGAAGCGCAGCGTTCTTCTCATCCCCAGTCCGATCCCATGCTGCACACCGGGATGTTGAAGGGCTTCATGGATGGTTCTCTGGGCTCGCACTCAGCGGCTTTGTTGCAGCCCTATGCCGACGATCCCACGAATTCAGGCTTGCCAAGATACGACGAAGCCAAGCTGACCCAGATGACTAAAGACCGCGTGGATGCCGGCTTTCAAATTGGCTTCCACGCCATCGGCGACAAAGGCGTGCAGATGGCCCTCGATGCCTTCGCCGAAGCCGAGAAAGACGCACACGAAAACAAAATAAAATCCGCGAATGGCGGCGAGGATTACCGCTTACGCATCGAGCACGCCCAGGTCACCAATCCTGCACAGGTTGCACAATTCAAGAAGCTAAAGATTATTGCTTCCATGCAGCCCAGCCATTTGCTGACCGACATGAATTGGGCCATGGCGCGCCTGGGGCCGGAGCGGGCAGCGCATTCTTATGCTTGGTCGGAATTTCTCAACAGCGGCGTGACTCTGGCCTTCGGCACTGATTATCCGGTCGAGCCGGTCAATCCCTTTCGTGGCCTGTACTCGGCAGTCACGCGCAAGAGCGAAGACGGCAAGAAAGATTATTTCCCCGGAGAGAAGCTGACCATGGATCAAGCCATTGCCGCTTACACCACGGGAGCAGCCTTCGCCGAATTCGCCGAAAAAGACAAAGGCAAACTCGCGCCGGGAATGCTGGCGGACTTCGTGGTCCTGGATCGCGATCTAACCGCAACCATCCCCGCAAAAATTCTAGGGACGAAAGTCTTGCGCACGGTAGTCGGCGGAAAGACTGTCTATCAAGCAAAGTAACCAGCAGTGCTCACGTAGGGACAGCCGCCTCGGCTGTCCGGTTTTCGCCGAAGCCCCGAGCGAAGCTGAAGGCGCTGTCCGGACTGAACTGGATTTTGGGTGGAGCAGCGCTTAAGCGCTGCGATTCAGTTCTGAAAGTCGGGCTTTAGGTCCGCGACTCGGCCTCAGCGGGTCCCATTAGTCTTTCGAGAAGTGGGCCACCGCCAGGGATCACTTGTACGAAATGCCGACTACATTATCTAACGTGAAAAGACTACTCCATGCGGCTTCCCGGTGCCTGTCCACCCATGGGGCCAAGTGCGGTTGGCGAAGTCGAAGCCTGGCTTCCCGGTCGCGTCATGAAACGCGTTGTCCATGGTAAGAGCGCCGGTTGACTGGTCGAGTTTCACCAGATACAGGCGTGCCTGGTCCCCAGTCACGACCAAGCGCCCAGTCTTCGCGTCCCATCCCGTCCAATGAGAAAAATACCCATCGTTGAGCTTCAGCCGGGAAACTTCCACGGGTTTGTTTCCGTTGGAAATGTCGAGCGCAATCAAACCGTGCATAACCGGCACGCTCTGGATTAGATAATGCCCAACGATCGTCGGCACGCCGCAGAATGACCCGGGAAACGTATAGACGAGCTTCGACCTTGGCTGGTCCTTCTCCACATCCGTGATGCGCTCAATGCCGCAGCCGAGGGTTTGAATGTAAACTGCGCCATCAGGCCCAAGACGCGCTTCTTCCGGACTGACGTGGCCATAGAGATTCTTGTCCACATCGAGATAGGCCGTCTTCAGCAACTTCAGGTCAGACAGCCGCCATACTTGATAGGTCACGCCGCTAAAAACATTCACCTCGTCCATCGAGGAGTTGGTAGAGACGACCCTGTCCAGTCCCGGAAGCACGGCCAGGCTGTACGGTGTCAACAGTGCGCCGGGGAAGGCCGGGTCTTCCGAACTCGCGGAGCGGATTATCGTGCCCTGATCATCGATCTCGACCAAGCCGCCGCTGCCGCCCATCTGCCCTTCGCTCTCCCCGTGGTGAACGTGTTGGAAAGTCGCCAGCACGTGTCCGTTGGGAAGCCGCAGAAAGGAGTGCGGATGCATGTAGCCCGCCATGTCCGTAAACGAGGTTACTGTCTTCGGATGCAACGGGTCGCGCAGATCAAAGATAAACGTGCGTCCGGCATCATGATCGTTGGCAAACAGCATTCCGCTGGCGGGCATGACATATTCTGTGTGATGCACACGCACCGACTGTTGGTCGGTTGCCAGCGTTGTCATAAGCTTCCCGTATGATTTTGAAGCGGGGTCTGCATCGATCACGGCCAGAAAGTCCTTGCCCTTCTGTGCGACATCTCCGGTCCAGGCGAACAGATAGTGGCCCGTTGCATTGGTCTGTGGTTCTTGCGACTGCAGTTTGGAATGAATGATGCAGGACATCAGGGCGAGTGCTATTAGAAGACGCCGCATGAGGAACTCCGATTTGAATGAAATCCGAAACGATCAAGCCTATCAGATATAACGGTCGGCCCACTTTTCTGCGGGTAAGTATAAGTCTCGAAAGGAATGCAAATTTTTCAATCTTGGGGCCTCCATGTTGCCTGGGTTTGGCAAACAGCTGCCAGAGCGAAGTCGAAGGGTGGAACCCGTCCCAACGTCGGACCTTTTTCAACAAGGTCGATGCGAAGACGGTGTCACCGCCCTACCGGCTATCCCCCGCCGACTTGATCACTCCCCGCTCTTTTCGGTCGAGAAGTTTCCGGGAATTTTCTTCCGCCACATGTTCCAGCTTCACGCCCAATTCTTCACTCATCGCGGCCACATACCACAGCACGTCGCCAAGTTCCTTCACCAGAGAGGCCCGATCCTCGGCGCTAAGCTGTTCGCCGGATCGCTGGCCCTGGTTCCTCCACAGCTTCTTCACTTTTTCAGCGACTTCTCCCGCTTCTCCCGCCAGACCTAACGCCGGATAAATAAGGTTTTTCCCCAACTCCGGATAATCCCGCGTTGTCCGCACCATGGCGCTGTAACCGTCAAAAGTCATCCTGCCTCCGGTCTTAATTGTGATGTTGGGAGTGTACAAGGAGAGAGCTTAGAAGTTGCCCTTCACCCGAATCGGTTTGAAGGGAATGGTCACCACCGCTTCCAAATCCACCGGGTAACCGTTTTTCGTAGCGGGACGAAAACGCCAGTGGGCGAGCGCCGTGCATGCGTATTCATCCAGACGATCGTCAACGCCGCGCAGCACCCGCACCTCGCCGACCGACCCATCGTTGTGAATGATGGCGTAGAGAGTCACGGTCCCCTGCACATTGTGGCGCATCAGCTCCGTGGGATATCCGGGATCGACTTCCCGCGTAGCCACCGGCGCAACCAGCTCGCCTTTCAAATCATTCTGCGCCAATTCCGCAAAGTGGACGACCCAGCTTCCGCCATGCGAATTGAGATTGGGCAGGTTCAAGGTCATGGAATAAAACTTCTTGTCGCCAAACACTTGCCTTTCTATTTCCGTCGCATCGGGATTTGCCTGAGAAGTGGATTCGCGCGGAATACTGCCAACGCGCGGTGGTGTGGCATTGGCGATGAGCCTTGGAGCCGCGCCCACCACAAGGCCGGGCGGAATTCCTTTGCTGCCATTACTCGATCCCGCCGTAGCCTGGCTCTGACCAGTCGTACTCTCCGGCGTTCCCGGCGCTCCTGCTTTGCCCTCCGGAGTCGCGGCAAATGTTCCACGCCTATTTCCGGATGGAGGTTGTACCGGCGCACCCGGTTCAACAGGATGAATCCCCAGCGCAATCATCCTCTGTCCAGAATTCGAATTTGCATTGCCTTGCATCGAAGGCGGAGGCGGGACTACTCTCGCTCGGTCATTTCCCAACGGCGCTGCCGGGACCGCCCGCCGTTCGGACATCGGCAACTGCGGCGCGGGAGCGACCACATCGGCGTGCGCGATGTTGATGTCAGACAATTTACGAATCGAAACTGCCTTCATATCAGGCGCGGGTTCAACGACGGCAGCCTGAGGAGCGCGAACATGGCGTCGGGTGTCGGAGGCATCGATTTCCGGCATGGGCTCGATCAGGGAAGCGGGCAGCAAAGGCATTTTCATTTCGGCCAGCGAACGCGTCGTGGCGGAAAGAGGCACGGTCGCCTGCACCGGCATCGCCGCCACTATATTTGGCAGCTGCACTTCATGATTCAACTTGATCTGCGGCGGGGCCACGATGGTCTGGGTGCGATTGTCTGCGTCCGGTGGCACGGAGAGAATGGGCTGCCGGGCGTGTTCAGGCTCGCCTTTCCGCGGCAAATGCACCTTCGGGCCGCGGGTATCCAGCGGCGGCAAGTATTCCGACGCGTTGTAATACACTACGTCGGCTTTGTTGAACCCGGGATCGGCGATCTCGGCGGGCCGGGGCAAAAATCGCGGCAACGCCAATAGCACGGCAATCACCACCACGTGATAGCAAACCGATTCCAGAAACCTGCGCCACGGCAGATAGGACGCCACGAACACATCCGGCCAGAACTTGCCGGGAGCGGACACCAGGCGAAGCCTCGATTTGCGCTTGAACCTGAACAGATCTGCGAGGTTCGTGAAGAATGCCCGATGCCACGGTTCCAGCTTGACCAGGAACCCCGGCGGGGCCACAGGACTTGCCATCAGCTCAACTTCGGATTCCATCAGTCCCGGGGCCAGGTTCATGAATACGTCGCGATTACTGGGTCTGTATTGATTATAGCGGGGCACGAATAAACCCAGGTATTCGGGAGTTCATTCAATCGTGCTCTAATACCAATATGGAACTCGCGTTATGCCCGCTATATGTCAATTAGATGCAGGATCAGCATGAAAAACTCCGCCATTGTTTTCATCACGTTGGTGTTCACGGTCGCGTTTGCGAATGCACAAACCCCGCAGAATCCTGCGCCCGCCGAGGATTATTCCGGCATGTACGCCTTCCTGCAAGACGGAGAATTCGTGCAGCTCACCGTCGAAGACCAGGGATTGGTGACAGGCCTGATTTCCCGCTACGCCGATTCGACCGGCGACAAGCGCGAATTCCTCGACCAGTTTTTTAAACAAGGAAAACTTGACGGCACGAAGCTGACTTTCACCACGAAACCCGTGCAGGATGTCTGGTACGACTTCTCGGGCACAATCGAACGCGGAGATGGCCAGAACGCGGGCGACGAAGGTTACTACGTTCTGAAAGGCAAGCTCACCCGCTACACCACTGACGCCAGCAAGAAAACTTCGGAAAAATCACAGCAAGTTGCGTTCAAGTCCTTTCCCAAAGACCTGGACTCCGCGCCCGCAAAGTGAAACCGAACATTCGCAACCGCGCACTGCTTATCGGGGGCACGATTTTTCTTTCCTATGCATATTTCTATGAAAGCGGCGGATGGAACCAGAATTCGCGTTTCGACATGGTGCGCGCCATCCTGGAGCAGAAAACTCTAAGCATTGACGCCTACCACGAAAATACCGAAGACAAAGCTCTTTCCCGTGGCCACTACTACTCAGACAAAGCTCCCGGCTTGGCGCTGCTGGCTTTGCCCGTAGCCGCAGCCACCAGACCCGTGCTGCGTGAAGCGGGCGTCGATCCCGCATCGCCCAACGGCTTGGAGGCTATTTCCTACGCGATCACTGTATTTGCTGTGGGGCTGCCCACGGCATTGGCCTGCGTGTGTTTATTCCTCATCGCATTGCAACTCGGGAGCACAGTGAGCGGCGCGGCTTTTGCATCACTGGGGATGGGACTGGCCACGCCAATGTGGGCCTATGCAACCCTTTTTTGGGGACACGCCCTCGCCGGGGCGTGCCTGATTTTTGGCTTCGCAGCGGCAATCTTATTGCGCGAGAGCCGCGGCAGGACGAGTGATCTATTTTGGGGATTGATCGTCGGATTGTCCGCAGGCTGGGCCACGGTTTCGGAATATCCCGCGGCCCCGGCTTCCGCAATCCTGGCGGTTCTGGCTTTGGCGCAAGTCTGGTCAGGCGGCCGAGCCAGACGTTGGCCTACTGCACTCGGAGTGAGTGCTGGAGCAATCGCGTGTGTTTTGGTGCTTATGTTTTATCAATATCGAGCGTTTGGTTCCGCGATTCATCCCAGCTATTCGTATTACCAGGTGGGAGCATTCCCCTGGATGAAACACGGCTACATGGGCCTGACGTATCCCCGCGTTGATGTCATGTTCAAACTTTTGTTCGGCTGCCGCCGCGGACTTTTCTTCTCCGCACCGTTCTTAGTTACTGCGCCATTTGGTCTGCGGATTCTTTGGAAGAGTAAGAATAATTCCATTCGCTACGCTGGCATGGCTGCCACTGCGATTGCTGTTTATTATTTTTTGTTCAATGCCTCGTTCTGGGTGTGGACGGCAGGATGGTCCTATGGCCCTCGCTATATGGCGGCAGGTGTGCCCTTACTGTGCATCGGGCTCGCGCCCTCCTGGACCCAGGCCCGGCCCTTCTGGAAGAAAATGCTGGTCGCCATGGCCGTCTGTGGTGGTCTGTTTGCATTGATGGCGGTTTCCACCACGCCCGAGCCTCCGGACCAATACCATTGCCCGTTGATGCAGGTGATCATCCCCGCATTCTGGGCGGGTAAGTTCGCACTGACTCGGGGATCGATGCTGACCGCGGCGGAAGACGTTCCCTTCGGTACGCACGGCGCGTTCAATCTCGGGCAACTTGCCGGACTGCATGGTCTGGCAAGTCTGATTCCTCTGCTCGCTATCTGGGGCGTGGCAGTGATTCTCTGGTTTCGCATGAAAACTAACACTAACGACGCGCCTTAGTTCGACTTCCGAGTTCCGAAGTCAGGCCCACCCCAATCGTCTGGGTCCCGGATTCACCAATGCGGTCGGCCGATTCCCTGGGGTCGCCCACCCAATCGTAGAGTTGTTCGCCCAGTTTTTGGTGCACGATCAAGTGCCATCTGAGGGTCACCAGGGACCGCATATCGCCGTTGGTGGCGATGGGTATCTTTCCTTCCACCACCCGATCCTCGGGAGTAATGATTTCTGTCTTCGGAAGTTCGGAGATAGGATCGGGCCAATTGGTTTCGACTTCGCGATTCTTCCAGAATGCACTCAGCGGCGGGCCGGGGAAGGTTTGTTGAGTGCTCCGCAGCAAATCCATGACGGTGGCCGGAATCGCGGCATTGGTGACGGGCTGGGAAACCCGCAACCCGGCAGGGACATGGCCGGGATACCAGACGATCAGCGGCACGTGGATCAGTTCCCAATACAAAGCCGCGCCGTGATAAGTCAATCCATGGTCTCCCAGGGACTCGCCATGGTCCGAAGTGATGATCACGACCGTGTTGTTCGCCAGGCCCCGCCGCTCCAACTCGCGCATCAGTTGTCCTATGTTGTCGTCAACATAGTTCACGCCCGCGTCGTATTGGTCGACGCTGCTCCGCCTATCCCATGTGGGTTTGGGAGAATTCGCGGGCGCGCCGTAAGGGTTGTGCACATCGATGTAGTTGAGAAATGCGAAAAACGGCCTTTGCCGGTCGCGATCAATCCATCGCAAAGTTTCCTGGTTCACCTCGGATGCCGGTTTGCGAACGCTTCTTGCCCCGCCGCGGCTTCCCCAGCCTTCTGTGTCCCTGTCAAGAATGGCAGTAAAGCCCAAACCGCGCAACGCCCGCCGGACCAGGCTTTTGTCGCTCCGCGAAAGATAAATTCGCGCGAACTCCCGGCCAAATAAAGTGCGGACGAACGCGTCCGCCGGGGAATGGAAATAGTCCTCAAAATGCAGGAACCCGCGCCCAAAGCCGAGGGTGTGAGAGAAATAAACCCGGTTGGCGGAAAACGCGCCGGTGCGATATCCGTTTTGTTCCAGTTCTTCCCCCAGCGTGGGAAAGCCATTGAAGTTGCTGCCACTCGGCCCCAACAATGGCATGGGCGGCACGTTGCCAACGCCATGCTCGTATACATAGCGGCCTGTGACCAGCGAAACATGCGAAGGCAAGCTCCAGGAGCAAGTCGAGATGGCGTTTTCGAATAGCGTTCCCTGTTTGGCGAGGGCATCGATTTCCGGCGTGGTCGGACGTTGATATCCATAAGAAGACACGTGATCGGCGCGCAGGGTGTCGACTACGATGATCAGAACATTAGGCGATCCGGGAGCCGCAGCTGGAAGTTTCGCCTCCGCATTGCGTTCCGAGAGATATTTCCCGCCCCGAATTCCAACCAAGACGAGTAGAAGAAGCGCGAGCGCCCAGGGCGTGCTTCGTTTCCAGAATCGCAGAGACGCCGTTTCACGTTGATCAATCCATCGGCTGAAACTCACAGCCACACCCGCCGCCAGAAGTAGAGAGGCGATGTGATAAAGCCGGTCGGGCACGGTGAGAAAGTCGTACACGGAGAGGAAGGTCAGTAGAAAGACCAATGCTCGAAACGCCGGAAAGCTTTTTATCATCCGCGAAACCAGGAAGACCGCCGTGGCGACGAGGAGAAATAAAATCGAGTCCACTAGCGGCGAAATCCAGAGAATCTCTCTGGAAACGTGCATGATCGCGCCCCAGCGCGCCCAGTTGATCCGCTGAAACAGCAGGAGCCCGAAGCCTTCCAGCAGTCCGGCAACGATGCCGAACCATAAACCAATCATCAACAGCGAGGCGAGCGACGATGATGCAGAAATGTCGGCTTCGATATTCTTGGATTCCACGATGACAGGATTGTAATCGAGGCGGTCGGCAAACCTTTTCTACGTCAGGGTGAATGAACATCGAGTTTCCGAAATAGCTACCCGAGGGACTCCGGTGACTTCGGTTACTTGTTAAGAGCCTTCTAACACTCTTTACTTGCTGAGGCAGGCGTTTCCGGGCATGCCAAAAACACTGCACGAGGGGATTCCGCCCAACACAGAGAACGAAGGTGCCAGCAAGGCACTGCACCGTTTCCGGGACAGGCCACTAAATCGAAATCAGGATTCGAAAGGAAGTAAAGTGAAACGTCTACAATTTGCCCTGGTGTTACTGCTGCCCTTAGCCGCCATAACCTGCACGTTAGGTTGTGGTGTCGACTCATCCAACTCAACGGCTGCCAACCCTCACTACACCCAAATGGCGTTCTGGTCCGACCGAACGGGGTCCGATGCCGGTGGGATGTGGGTAATGAATCTGGATGGTTCCAACCCAACCATGGTTCCTTTTACCCAGACCGGCGACGATGTCTACGGGCCCTCGATGAGCGCCGGCGGCTCCTCCGTCGTCTTTGCATCTGGGGATCAGCTCTGGACGAGCAATATGAGTGGCAGTACCCAAACCCAATTGCCTCTCACCGGGACCTCGGCCTACGTTGCGAAGATGTCGCCCGATGGCAAGCATATCGTCGCCAGTGAGGACGTCAATAACCACTATAACTTGTTCGTCATGGATCCGGACGGCAGCCAGCCGGTCAATCTGACAACTACCTTCCCCACCGGAGTAACCGATTGTTACAGTGCAAGCTTTTCCGCCGACAGCAAGAAGATTGTGTTTCAGTGCTACAGCAGCAGCCTTAACGGCCTGTACACCATCAACCTCGACGGCACCGGCTTGACCACGGTCTACACCACCCCGGACTTCTATATCGATACTCCGGCCTTCTCCCCCGACAAGAAGACCATTTTCTTTATCAAGTGCTCTTCTCCCTACACCGTCAATAGCGTGCCAGTCGCAGGCGGCGCCCCGACGGTCCTGATCACCGCTACGGACGATATTTATGAGCTGGCGGTCTTTAACTCAGATATCTATTACACGACGTACGATGCGACGGCGAGCAATTACCGAATCTTCCAGGCCAATCTGGACGGCACTGGCTCGGTTGCCATCACCGACGGATCATCTGAAAATTGGCTCTACAATTACACCTACTAACGGCCCTGCCCGGTCCCGACTCAACCATGGTTTTGGTTGAGTCGGGGCTTGCAGACCCATGTGCCGGGCTAATGAATGCCGCCGCTATGCGGCTGAAGGGTTATCTGTCAGCCGCGTATCAAACCGCTTTGCGCCCAAATATCACAACGCTTTTGCCTCGTTTCCGCGTCTAACTCACCACGGTTCGCCCGTTGGTACCCTCGCTGGGCAAAAGGTATAATCAAAAAGTTCGGCAGTTTTCCGGAGGAAGTCATTATGGATCCGCGCGCGAGCGCTTTTTGGACGCGTTTGAAGGCCAATCGCCTCCCGTCCACATTCGCAGTTTTAGCTACGTTGGCTGTCGGTATTTTGATCGGAACCGTGATCTCATACGGGGTCAAAGGTCAGGAGACCAAGAAAGCTTCCGATGCCACGCCCTTGAGCGTGCCCGCCGTGCATCAGTCGGCGAACCAGTTTACGGAAGTGGCCAAACAACTGGGGCCCAGCGTCGTCAATATCAACACCGAAGCCACCATCAAGAACCCGCATCGCCGCGCCGGCCGTGGCGCGCAGCCCGATGACCCGGACGATCAGAGCGAGAATCCCTTCGACGATTTCTTTGGCAAGTTTTTCGGCGGCCAGGGTGGTCAAGCCCAGGGCCCGATTCGCGAGCATTCTCTGGGTTCGGGAGTTCTGGTGGATTCCAAGGGCTACATTCTCACCAACCGTCACGTCGTGGAAAAAGCCGACCGCATTCGCGTGAAGCTCCAGGATGACCCGCCGAGCGTGCAGCATGACGCCCGGGTCATTGGCACCGACCAGGAAACCGACCTCGCGGTCATCAAGATTGATGTGGACCATCCACTGCCAGCCGCGAAGATGGGTAACTCAGACGGCATGCAGGTGGGAGATTGGGTGCTGGCGATCGGTAGTCCATTCGGTCAGCTAGGAACGGTCACTGCTGGCATCGTTTCGGCCAAAGGGCGAAGCATTGTGCCGGGCCGTCAGTTCCAGTCGTTCATTCAGACCGACGCTGCCATCAATCCCGGGAACTCCGGTGGACCGCTAGTAAATATGGCTGCCGAGGTAATCGGCATCAATACCGCGATCCTTACCGACACCAATTCCTACGCCGGCCTGGGATTCGCCCTGCCCTCGAACACCGTAGTGCAGGTTTACAACCAGCTCATCGGACCCGAACATCGAGTGGCGCGCGGTTCGATTGGAATCATGTTTAGCGCCGAAGAGAATCCAGCCATCGAGCGCGTCTATGGCATGGGTTCGGGCATTACGGTTTCTGATGTGACGGCCGGCAGTCCGGCGGATGAGGCGGGCCTGAAACGCGGCGACACCATTACGTCGGTGGATGGAAAGACCGTCAAAAACGGCGACGAATTGGTGGGCGATATCGCCAGCCGCAAACCGGGCACCAAAGTCGCCTTGGGCTTTATTCGCAACGGTAAGAAGCAGGAAACCACCGTCACCGTTGCCGACCGGGCCAAACTGTTTGCCGCCCGGCTCGGAGATGACCAGAACGACGAAGGAGAAAGCGCTCCCAAGGAAAGCCGCCTGGGCATCAGCGTGCGCGCGATCACTCCGGAGATGGCGGACAAGCTGGACATCCCGGCTGGCAAGGGCGTGATCGTTCAAGACGTGAAGCCGGAGTCTTTCGCCGACGATGTCGGCGTGGCCCGCGGCGACGTCATTCTCGAAATCAACAAGCAACCGGTGAATACCGAGGACGATTTCAATCATCTTCAATCCGCTCTCAAGAGCGGACAGGATGTGGTGTTCCTGGTCCGTCAGCGGGGCTCGGGCCATCAGGACGGGACCATCTTCCTGGCCGGTACACTTCCGTAACGTCGGCAGTACACGATTGGGACTGACACTGGGGCCGTGGTCGAGAGATCATTACTCAGTGCCAGGCCCTTTGCTTGTGCGGGGTCTTTTGCGGAATTCGTCTTTATGTAATGCGACGAGGTGAGTGTTGCTTCGGAACAGACTCTGGCCGGTGACCGTCGTCAGTTGCGCTTGTTTTCTCGCGGGCACGCTTTTGCCTGCCCAGACCACGACCACAAATAAGCCGGGCATCCGGCGCTGCCCCGACCACTTCTACTTCAACTCAGGCCACCAAGCCGACAACTGCTTCCGCGCACAAGACTGCAAGCCGGCGGCGTAAATTGCACAGGACCGCCAGTTCCCGCAAACGCGGGCAGCAAAAAATCGATCCCCAGCGTTCCCAGGAAATCCAGGAAGCCTTGATTCGCGAACACTACCTGAGCGGGGAACCATCCACCACCTGGAATGACGCGGCGCAGAAGGCCATGCAACGCTACCAGGCCGAACATGGATGGCAGAGCAAAGAGGTCCCCGACTCGCGGGCGCTGATCAAGCTGGGCCTCGGTCCCGACCACGAGCACCTGCTCAATCCGGAAAGTGCCATGACCACGCAGCCGGATGTGCCGCGGGCGCCGGCGCATGCTTCTGCTGATCCAGTAGTTCCGGCCAGTAAATAGTTTTGGGTCTCAGGTCACAGGTCTCGGGTCTCAGTTGTTGTCCAGCGGATGTTGTGCTCAAGAACCTGACACCTGACACCAAAGACCCACCTAGCTTTTCATCACCGGATCCGGGAAATAAGGCAGCGGCTGTCCATTCACAATGGCGCGAGGATTGGCGTCGACCAGGGCTTGTGCGACCTCTTCGCTATATTCTTCGGCCACAACATGACGGGCCTCGGACAGCACTGGGGTGCGGCGTTTGGTGTCGTGGGCATCGGTGGCCAGCACGTGCACGGCGTCGCGTTTGAGCAGCCACTCAGCGGCTCGCCAGGCGCGTTCTCCCCAGAATCCGGTCAGCGCCGAAGCCGTGACTTGCACCGCGCAACCTTGTTCCACCCACTTGAGGACCCTTTGCGGCGCCTGCTGCACAATGGGATTGCGCTCCGGGTGAGTGATCACGGGGGTGATGCCTTTTTCTCTTAGATTGGCAAAGCAATCGTCCATCTGCACTGGGACACTGTAGTTGCTCAGCTCCACCAGCAGATAGCGCGTACCCTCGATGCAATAGCGGTCGGGAACGATCATGACATCCTGAAGATTTTCGTACGAAAGATGAAAATCGCAGCCCAGGCTGAAGCGTGGAGCTGGCCCAACCAGTTTTCGAAGATGGTCGAGCAGGCCTTTCAGATATTCACGGTCATAGTGATAACGTTCGTTGGCATGCGGCGTGGCCACAATGTGTTCAATGCCGTCGCCCACTGCCATCAGGCACATTTCCTGGGCCACGTCCCAGGATTTGGGCCCGTCGTCCACGTCGGCAAGAATGTGGCAATGGATGTCAATCACGAAGCGAACTTCCGAGGCAAAGCATTAAGGGAATTTAAGCAGATTCTGGGGGAAAGACCAAGGGGGACTGAACGGTTATGCCAGGAGCGCAAGTGAAACTTGGGTTCTAAAGCGGATCACCATAGACGAAATACACTAAAACCAATGAACGAACCAAGGAAGTCCGACAATATAGCCGATGTTGAGAGGTGGCAGACTCAGCAGATCGACAAGAGCCTAAGGCAGGCGGACGCGGGCGACTTGATTGCCCACAGCGAAGTCAAAAAGGCGGCCCGCAGTTGGATCTCGCTCAAGAAGACAACGCAGCCTACTGATATCTCTCCTGCATGAATTCCGCGATGGCGCTGTAGGCCCGAGTAAGCGTCGGCTCGTCTGGCAGGAACACTATCCGGAAATGTTTTGTGCCGGGTTTCTGGCCGAAGCCGGAGCCGTGGACAACCATCACATACTTTTTGCGGATCAGCTCTTTGACGAAGGTTTCGTCGTCTTCCGGAATATCAATTTTCGGAAAAGCATAAAAAGCGCCGCGAGGCGGAACGCAACTCATGTGTGGAATGGCGTTGCAGGTTCTTACTGTGAGGTCGCGGCGGTCGCTAAGCTTCTTGCGGACTTCAATGAGATGGTCCTGCGATCCATCGAGCGCGATCTTGATGGCATATTGTTCCGGATGGTTAGCGGAAAGCCGTGCCCGCAACAGGCGGTGAACGCCTTCTGTGTAGGGCTTCACAGCCGCTGCGTCGCCGCTCACCATTCCCCAGCCAACCCGCCATCCCGGGCAGAGATAGTTTTTCGAGAGCCCGCCGAAGGTGACTACCGGAACATCCGGGGCGACGGAAGCCATGGAGATGCACTCTCCACCATCGAGAATGAGCTTGTCGTAAATTTCATCGGAAAAAATTAGCAGATTGTGCTGCCGCGCCAGCTCGGCGATCGATTCCAGCATTTTCCGCGAGCACAGAGCGCCGGTCGGGTTATTGGGATTGATCAGCACGATTCCGCGGGTTCGGGGCGTGATCTTGCGCTTGATGTCTTCAAGGTCGGGCTGCCACCCGTCTTCTTCGTTCAGGTAATAAGTGTTCAGTCCGACGCCCAGCTTGCACAGCACCGCCGAATAGAGTGGATAATCCGGGCACGGCGTTAGCACGTCCTCGCCGGGATTCAATAGCGCGGTCAGGCAAACATCCACGGCCTCGCTCGCGCCGGAAGTGATGAAGACATCCTGCACGCTGGTCATGCCCCGGCGGGAAGCTTCGCCGCGAATGGCTTCGAGCGCCTGCGGAATGCCGGCCGACGGCGCGTAGCCGTTCTTGCCGTCACGCATGGCCTGATGTACGGCTTCGATGATGTGGGGTGGAGTTTTGAAGTCAAAAATATTCGGGTCGCCGACATTGAGCGGCAGGACTTTGTGTCCCTGCTTGATGACTTCGTCGGCAACGCTGGCCAGGTCGCGGATGGCGTATTTGACGTTGTCGAGCCGGGTCGCGGCGCTGATCTCGCGGGTTTGCGTAGTGGGCATGGAGAGATTCTAACCGCTGAGAGCGCTGAGGGCGCAGAGAAAAATCTGGGCTCCCGTCACAACCCTTGTCATTTCGACCGAAGGGAGAAATCTGCTTCCCTTAACGCGAGCAGACAGCAGATTCCTCGGCGCTCCGCTCTCGGAATGACAAGGGTTTGGCTTATTATTCGCTCGCCAGCAGCGCGTCAATCAGATTCACCCCGGTCGGGCTTCCCCAGCCGGTTACCAGGTCGAATCCCGCGACCGCGTTGTATTTGCCGTTGTTGCCCGAGGTCTGATCGTGGAAATCGCTGGTATAGCTTGATCCCGTGCCGATGGCATAGAGAGCCGGGTTGATGAATCCCAGAGGAGCCTTGCCGTCGGCGGCCCCTTGCTGATTGGTAAGAGCCAGGAAGCCGGCCCATAGCGGAGCGGCATAACTGGTGCCTCCATTGCCTCCATAGCAGCCGCCGTCATAGCAACTGAACTGATTGGTGTTGGCTTCGGCGGCCACATCCGGAATGTTGCGCAGCTTTTTCGACCCATGATTCTTGGAATTGATCACACCAGCAAGCTGCTGATAAGTGGGAATCGGGACGTTGTTCTTGGAAGGCATGCCGGCGCTGCCGCTCCATCCGGTTTCGGATTTCCAAGTGCCACCCGCGCCATTGGTAGTGATGTCAGTGCCGCCGACTCCGACCACAAGCGGATCGTCCGAGGGCCAGACATAATCGGCCGCGCTGGCCGAGCCATCGTCACCTGTAGCTACGAACACAGTTTGTCCCTGGCCTGCGAGCAACAGAAGAATCGCGTCCAGGGGGACTTCATCATCGGTCCATCCCCAGGAACAGCTGAGTTGCTTGGAAGTATTGTCCGACGCCATCCGGTTGAAAATGGAGATATCGTTGTTGCCCACATAAACCACGACTTGCTTCAAGCCAGGGGCCAGGGAGATCGCCATCTCAATGTCCAGGGCCTGTTCGCCGTCGTCGCAGCTTGCGGGAGGACATTTCAAACTGACCCCATTCAGCGAGACGCCTTTCACCGGAACTTTCAGCGTTTGTCCCACCGTCTTGAAGTAAAGTTTCACATCGCTGATCTCGTAGCCGGCGTATTCAAACAATCCCACCGATTGGCCCTTGCCGTTCAGCGAGCCTGAGCCGTAGTAGGCAGCCCGCATATCGCTGCCAATAAATTGCCCTCCTGGACCGGAGCCGGTCGCCTTGCTGCTGGCGGCTGTCGGCTGGGCGGTTCTCACCATGTGGGAGTGCGGCAGAGTAAAGTTGTCCAATCCAGTGATGTGTAACACCGGTACGTCAAGATCAAGCGATGGATCGCGGTCGGGCGAGTAAAAGGCCCGATTCTCGGTGGGATGCTGATACAGATTCATCACCACGTGGAAGGCGCTCTCAATATTCGAAACCGGCCCTTCGACATCCACAACCATGCGATTCTCGTAAGTATCCACCACATTCAGGCCATTCGACTTCGCGAAACGAACGACCGCGTCGTAGTCGTCCTGGGTGGGACCGAATCTTTCGGTGCCCTCCTGAACGCTGAGGTATTGGCGGTAGACCGGGCTCTTGGGATCGTAAATCTGCTGCACCAGATCACGCAGGCCCGCTTCGTCTCTAAGCGGCAAGGAGATGGCCAGGCTCAAACGCTGCGTGCTGGGAAGATGGCCGACCAAGGGAGCTTGCCCGTTGATGACTTCCTGATGCACGTGGCTGCTCATGGTTAAGCGCTGCTCGGCCTGGGCCATCGAAACGAAGAAGAGCAGTGACGCGGCGAGAGCAATGAACAATTGCAGTGAGGCCCGAATGCCTAATGTTTGTTTATTCATTTCGTTCACTCCGTTTTTGATTGCGATCCATTATTGCGACCTGTGATCCAACTTAATATCCATGTCATCCTGAGCGAAGTGAGTTCACTCGTTCGCGAGTGGACTTACGGAGTCGAAGGACCCCTAGAACGACCAAGTCTGCCTGCGGTAGGGGTCCTTCGACTGCGAGGAAACTTCGTTCCGAAGTTTCCTCTCCGCTCAGGATGACAAGCTGGCGGAATTTTCGTTTCAGTCGATCCGTGTTCTACTCCCCCCGATCAATCTGTGCTTTCTGTAGCTTGTCCGAATAGTCTACGTACACTGCCTTCCACTCGCTATAGAAATCAATCGCGCCAATGCCACCTTCGCGATGGCCATTGCCGGTGGATTTCGTCCCGCCGAACGGCAAATGCACTTCGGCACCGATGGTTGGTGCGTTGATGTAAGTGATGCCGGTGTGCAGGTCGCGCATGGCGGTGAAGGCTTTGTTCACATCCTTGGTGTAGAGCGAGGACGAAAGCCCGTATTCAATGCCATTGGCGATTTCGATGGCGTGCTCGAAGCTGTCGGCCGGGATAATCGAAACCACTGGACCGAAGATTTCTTCCTGGGCGATGCGCATCTTGGGATCGACGTCGACGAACACGGTGGGCTCCATGAAGTAGCCGTGCTGGTAGTCGCCTTTTTCCAGGCGATTGCCGCCGGTCTTCAATTTCGCGCCTTCGGATTTGCCGATCTCCACATAGTTCAGGTCGCTAGTGAGTTGGCGTTGGTTGATCGCTGGGCCCATCTCGGTGCTTTCGTTGAGTCCGTTGCCAACTTTTAGTTTCTTGGCCAGTTCGACGTAGCGGGATATGAAATCTGAATACACGCCCTTCTGCACGATGATCCGGCTTGTGGCCGTGCAGCGCTGGCCGGTGGTGCCGAATGCACCCCATAGTCCGCCTTCGATGGCGAGTTCGAGGTTGGCGTCGTCGAGCACGATCATGGGATTCTTGCCGCCGAGCTCGAGCGAGCAATGCTTCAGACTCTTGGCGGCAGAAGCGCCGACAATGCGACCCACGCGGGATGACCCGGTGAATGAAATCGCCCGCAGATCGGGATGCTCGACCAGCGGCGCGCCAGCCTCTGGCCCGTATCCGGTCACGATGTTGATGACACCCTTGGGTAGGCCAGCGTCGGTAAGAGTGCGCACGAGATTCAGTGTAGAAAGCGGAGTGTCTTCGCCCGGCTTGATCACGCAAGTGTTGCCGCAGACGATGGCCGGCAGGAGTTTCCACGACGGAATTGCCATGGGGAAGTTCCAGGGCGCGATCATGCCACATACTCCGATGGGTTGGCGGATGGCCATGGCGAACTTGTTGGGGAGTTCTGACGGCGTGGTGGGCCCAAACAGGCGGCGTCCTTCGCCGGCCATGTAGTAAGCGCAGTCCACGGCTTCCTGCACATCACCTCGAGTTTCCTTGAGGATCTTACCCATTTCGCGGGTCATGTCGCGGGCGTATTCTTCTTTCCGTTCAAACAGCATCTCGGCGGCACGAAAGACGATTTCCGCACGATGGGGAGCAGGGACGAGGCGCCATTTGGCGAAGGCTCGCTTGGCGGCATTCATGGCGTCGTCTACATCGGCTTTTCCGGATTTCTGGAAGATTCCAACCACATCGCGGGTGTCGGCAGGGTTCAAGTTTTCGAACGTCTCTCCGCTCGAAGACTCGACCCACTCGCCGTCAATAAAGTTCTTATAAACCTTGGTTTTGCCGCTGCCGGAAATGGCCGGGGTGGCCAGGGTATCGGTCGCCATGATGATGCCTCCTGGGAATAAAAGCCGTGACTCTTCATGCTACAACCGGGGTGGAAGGCGGGCAAGTTGGAGCGTTCGCCAAAGAATGCAGAAGTAAGAAGTCAGAATGCAGAAGTTAAATCCTTGGGCTGAAGGTTGCAACTTCTGCATTCTGACATCTTACTTCTAAATTTCTTGGATTTCGTGGCAGCATAGCGGTTATGACAACGATCGTGCTGCTGACCATTTCCAACATCTTCATGACCTTCGCCTGGTACGGCCACCTGAAGTACCGTCAGGTTCCGCTATTCAAGGTGATCCTGGTGAGCTGGCTGATTGCGTTTTTTGAGTATTGCTTTCAGGTCCCCGCCAACCGCATCGGCTCTTACGAGTTCACCGCGGTCCAGCTCAAGACCATCCAGGAAGTCATCACGCTTACAGTGTTCTCTGGCTTCTCAATTTTATATTTAGGAGAGAAGCTGAAATGGAACTACTTGGTGGGTTTCGCGATGATGGTGGCGGCGGTGTTTGTGATCTTCAAGAAATGGTAATAGAAAAAGCACGGCCCGTAAGCGGTGCGGAACCTTGCACATCTTACGGGCCGTTTAGATCAAACCAATGCTTCGTTTACTTGTGTTTCTCCTCTTCCTTGGGAGGGCGAGGCGCGCTCTCGTGGTGAGGGGCGGGCGCTTTTTCCGCCTGGGGCTTGCTCTCCCGCGGGGCTGCGGTGTGTTCCGGGCGCGGCGCAGCGGCCTGATGAACTGGCTTCTCGCGCTGCATGGGTTGAGTGTGAATGCTGCGATCTGGACGCGGTACGTTGTGCTCAGCAGCAGCATGCTCGGGACGTGCGGCGTTGTCCGTATGTGCGGTGCTCGTCCGGTTCGACGCATTGGGTGGACGCGGCACATTATTGTGGGCCGCGGCCGCCGGTCGAGCCGGGTTGTTCTCCGTTTTGTTGCCGGGACGCGGAACATTGTTGGCCCGCGGCGAAGCCGCCGAAGGCTTATACGGTGCGCCCGCCTGTTTGGCTGCGACTACACCGCGCCCGCTGAATTCCCCAGGCTTCGCTGTGGCCGCAATCGCCGGCTTGCCATGGTTCACCGAAGCGCGAAGCTGCGGATTGCTGGCAGCGGCATGTTCATGCTGGGTCTGCATGGCAGTCGCCTGGACATGTTGTTCATGGGAGAAGCGCTCCTCGTCCGGAGACGCTTGCCGGGTCACTCCACCCGGCCCGTTAAAGCTCACGTGGGTATTGTTGTTGACGATGACCGTCTTGTTGTACACATTGTGCACAATGGTGACGTTCACGTTGGTGACGGAGCGGTTATAGGAGAAGCGGCCGCCCTGCCAAAATCCCCCTTCATACCCAACGCCGCCGTAGCCAAAGCCGTAGTTGACGCCTCCGTAGAAGCCGATATGTTCACCCCAATACCCGCCGTGCCAGGCATAGACGCCCTCTCCCCATCCCCAGTAACCAGGCGTCCACAGGAAACCGACTTGTGGGGGTTCGATCCAGGTGCCGGGCACCCAGTAATAGCCATCGTCGCCGTATGCCCAGTAGCCTGGGGTCCAAAGATAACCATCCACCGGGCATGGGGGCTGGACATAGACCGGCAGCGCCGGCGGAGCGATATTGATGGACACAAAAACACCGGCGAACGACGCCACCGGGATGGCCAGGATTAAGAATGCTAACAACAGCAAACGAATGGATCGATGGATCTGCATGATGCTTCCTCTGGCCGCACCATCCTTCGCTTGCCCGGTAAGGCCTTGCTGCTGCGGGTTGCGCGGATGAGATGCGGAATTTCCGGCCCAAAACGTCAGGCCCGACTCTGAAATCTCTCTGATGGGTATAAACGCGGACTCTAGGATTATGTTGCTCGGCAAAAAGTTGTCTGGAGATGTGTACTCAGTCGAGGATAGCCGAAATCAGCAGTGTCTGAGCTCTCTCCATCGCCCAAAGGGTCATGCCCTCGTGATTGATGACCCAAGTTGATTAACTGTGTTTTCCGTAGTTACCCTTGTGATAATGTTCAAGTTACCCCATATTCTCTAAGTTTGACGAAGTGCAGGGGCCTCGGTGTCTTCAAATCGCAAGCCGGCGATCCAGATAGCATGGAAAACCGTCACGTACCGCAGCGTAGTGTTGATGGTACTGGGCGTAGCCCTACTTTTCCTTATTGGCATCCGCTTCGCTTTCCCACAGTTCACCGCCACCGGCATTCAGGCCGCCGATAACTTAGGTAGCAAGTTGCTGGAAGCAGTGGCGGGCGCAGCCGGGCCAGTCAAACCAGCATCGATGAGCTCGCAGCAAGCCCACATCACTGCGCTCGATGGCACGGTGAGAGTGAAAAAGGCGAACAGCAACAGCTGGGTGAACGCCGACTATAACGTGCCGCTGGAAAAAGGCGACGTGGTGCAGACCGGCTCCGAGGGCATGGCCAAGATTGTTTTCAACGATGGCACCAATTACACGGTGAAGCAGGACTCCCTGATCGTAGTGGAAGAAAATTCGACCAATGAACAGCAGCAGACGAATGTCGCCGTCGCCGTTAGCACCGGCACCGTGGATTTGACCACAGCCATGTACAACCAGGGGTCCAAGTCGCAGGTCACCGTGGCCGGAGCGACAGCGTCTCTGGCGCCGGACAGCGCGGCCCGGGTGAGTAATGATCCCAAGAGCGATGAACATGAAATCGTCATGACCAAGGGCAATGCCGAAGTGGCGCGCAATGGCGAGGTGGTACGTTTGGCGGATTGGGAGAAAGCCAATTGGAAGGCGGAATCGCCGCACCTGGAGAAGTCGAAAGAGATTGGTCCCCCCACCCCGATTTCCCCGGCCAACATGATGCCGGTCGACTCCAAGTCGATCGACTTTTCCTGGACGCCGATGGCCAATGCAGTGGGTTACCGGTTGCAGATTTCCCGCAATCCTTACTTTTCTTCGACCATTGTCAACCGCAAGGTCCCTACACCGGGAGCAGTCGTCTCGGGTCTGGAGGAGGGCGCGTATTACTGGATGGTGCAGTCCTACGACGCGGCGGGCAAGGAATCGTCCGAGAGTGAAAAGAACCGCTTTAACATTGTTCCGAAAGATACCGACACCGCGGTCATCACCCTGGATTTGGATCCGCTCAGCCAGCATGGCCATGTGATCGAGTTGACCGGGAAAACCGAAGTGGGAGCGCGGGTGATGGTCAACGGCCAGGAAGTACCGGTCATTGGCGTGGATGGCAGTTTTCATTACTTCACGCCACCCCTGCCAATGGGGGAGAGCGTGATTACCATCACGGCACAGAATAAGAAGGGCGGAGTCAAAACCGAGCAGAAGAAAGTTGTGATTCAGTGACCCTGGCGACCGTTTATCGTTTGTTACCCGAAGTCCAAGAACTTTCGATTGCTGTCCCTTTGGCGAAATTCCCATAGAATTAAGACAGTAAGGGTTACCCGACAAAAGTAACCGGGCGCGGCTTAAGAGCAGACCGAGTCCATAGAGCAAGAAGAAACCGAGATCTGAGAAAGAAGCTTCACGCATGTCAAAAAACGGCTTCCATTCCAGCGCATCACGCCTGCACAACCTGAGGTCGTTGTTCAGTGTTTTTTCCAGCGACTTAGCCATCGACTTGGGCACCGCCAACACGCTGGTGTATGCACGCGGCAAGGGCATCGTGGTGAACGAGCCTTCCATTGTGGCCATCAACAAGAACACCGGAGAAGTCGAGGCCGTGGGCAAAGAGGCCAAGGAAATGCTGGGCCGCACCCCAGGCAACATTGTCGCCATCAAGCCCATGAAAGATGGCGTAATCGCCGATTTCAAAGTCACCGAAAAAATGTTGAACTACTTTATCCAGAAGGCGCACAACCGCAAGATGCTGGTACACCCGCGCATCGTGATTGGCGTGCCCTCGGAAATTACGCAAGTAGAAAAGCGCGCGGTCATGGACTCCGCCTATCGCGCCAAAGCCAGCGAAGTTTATCTCGTGGAACAAGCCATGGTGGCGGCAATTGGCGCCGGATTGCCGATCACGGAACCCAGCGGCAACATGGTCGTGGATATCGGCGGCGGCACCACCGACATTGCCGTGATTTCACTCAGCGGTATCGTTTATTCGCGTTCCGTGCGCATGGCCGGCAATCAGATGGACGAGGCCATCATGAACTACCTCAAGCGCAAATATAATTTGCTGGTCGGTGAACGTACGGCAGAGCAAATCAAGATGGAAATCGGTTCCGCGTATCCGCTGGACAAGCCGCTGACCATGGAAATCAAAGGCCGCAATCTGATTGAAGGCGTGCCGAAAACTATCACGGTGGACGACAGCGAAATTCGCGAAGCGTTGAGCGAATGCGTCTCGACCATCATGAACGCAGTTCGCGTGGCTTTGGAACGCACTCCACCCGAGCTTTCCGCCGACATCAGCGATCGCGGCATCGTGCTCACCGGCGGGGGCGCGCTGCTGAAGAACTTAGACAAGCGCATTCGCGAAGAAACCGGATTGCCGGTCTCGATCGCCGACGATCCGCTGTGCAGCGTAGTGCTGGGCACCGGCAAGATGCTCAGCGATTTCAAACTGCTGCGTAAGATTTCGATTGAATAGAACAGGGCAGCTTCTAGCTGCTAGCTCCTAGCAACCACAACAAAAACCAAGCTTGCTATAAGCTAGCAGCTAGAGGCTAGTAGCTGATTCATGGAAAACCTCGTCACCCGCTATCGCAACGTCACCATTCTGGTGGCGATTTTGTTTGCCCAAATTCTGGGGCTGGCGGTCCAGGTGCGGCGCTCCAGCGAGAATGAATCCAGCCGCTTGATCCGGGTCTGGGTGGTGGGTGCGATCACCCCTCTGGAAAAATGCATTGTCTGGTTCGAGGGCGGCATCTCCGGCGTCTGGCACGACTATGTCTACCTGCGGGGCGTGCGCCAGGAGAACCGCGTACTGAACGAAGAGATCGAAAAATTGCGTCTGGAGCAGGTGCGTTTGAGCCAGGACGCTGAGCAAGCGCAACGATTGCAGGCGCTGCTCGGCTTCCGGGAGCAATTTATTTCGCAAACCATGCCGGCACAGGTCATTGGCACCAGCGGCAGCGAGAATTCGCGGCTAATCTTCATCGATAAAGGGTGGCGCGATGGAATCGGAAAAATGCCGGACAACGACACCGATACCGACCACGAGAAGGGAACCCGAGGCAAGGGAAACGATAAGGCCAACGACATGGCGGTCATTACCGCCGGTGGGGTGGTAGGGAAAGTGTTGTACGTGAACCGGTCAACCTCGCAGGTGCTGCTGATCAATGATCAATCGAGCGGGGTGGGCGTGATTCTCGAGAAATCCCGCTTGCAGGGAGTGCTCAAGGGAACCGCTTCCGGGGAACTTGTGCTCGACAAGATCATGAACGACGAGCAAATCGAGCCCGGCGAAAAAGTCCTGACCAGCGGTGGCGACCGGGTTTTTCCCAAAGGATTGTTAGTCGGCACCGTGAGCCAGGTTTCGCCGGGTTCGGAATCGTTTCTGAAAATCCGGGTGAAACCGGCGGCCGACCTGGATCGGCTGGAAGAAGTGCTGGTGATCACCAAGAAGGAAGATCTGGCGCCGTCGGTCGCGGACTCGGGGCCGGTTCGAGCGGTGGACATTCTCAGCCAGCGGCTGCCTTCCGTACCGGACAAGCCTCCTGCCGATGCCTTGCCGAATGCGAGCGGCGCCGGAGCCACGTCACCCACTACGCCGCCGGCGATAAAACCAGAGGCGCAAGGAATTCATGACTCAAAACCCTCAGGTGTGGCTGTGGCCGTGCCCAAAACCGCCAGCATCCCAGGCGTGGTCTCGACCGGGATGACGGCCAAACCGGCGGCCCCAGCCGTAAGAACGGTGAACTCCGCGGCGAACCCGGCGGGCAGCCAGGCCAAACCACCGTCCAAGACCGATTCCGCACCGGAGAGCAATCCTCAATAGCGTGCCCATCACTTACACATCCAATGAGCAGATTGAGGTCTACCGGTTCAGCATCCCGGTGACGATCGGTGTCCCTCTGGTGGCTCTGTTCTTGCAGGCATTCCTGCCGGCACGCTTTCCTTTCTTTAACTATTTCGATTTGCCGCTTCTGGTGGTGATTTTTTTTGCCATCGCCCGCCGCAGCCAGGTAACCGGGTTGCTGACCGGCGCAGTCGTCGGCCTGGCTCAGGATGCGCTCACCCACCAGCCCATCGGCCTCTACAGCCTGACCAAGACGGTGGTGGGCTACGGCGCGTCCTCGCTGGGCGTGAAGCTGGACGTGGAAAACGCCGGGGCGCGCTTTCTGGTGACTTTGTTTTTTTATGTGCTGCATGAGGTGATTTATTTTTCCGTGGCGCGCGGCATGCTGCGCCTGAATCTGCACTACACCTGGCAACATGAACTGATCTCGGCCCTATCCAATGCCGTCGCGGCGGTGGCTTTGTTTGCCGTGCTCGACCGCTTCAAGCAGAGAACGTGAAGGCAGTTGTTGGCCGGTCGTCGTTGGTCGTTGGCGCAGCGCCGAGACTTATGACCTTGGTCACACGGCCCGCGATCTTGTATCCCTCTCACGGTTTACAATGAAGTTAACCTGGCTTGTTAAATCAAAAGCCGTTGGCAAAGCTCAAGCAAGCCAACGACGAACGACCAATGACCAACGACTGATTCTATGTTTGGCCGCGACGAAAAAGTTTCGCTAGTCCGCCTGACCGCGGTGCAATACATCATCCTCGGCATTTTTTTGTTGTTGGCCTATGGATTGTGGCGGCTCCAGGTCACGCAGAGCGCTCTGTATGCCGGGCTTGCGGAAAAAAACCGGGTCCGCAACGTTCCAATTCTGGCGCCACGCGGAAAAATCCTCGACCGCGAAGGCCGCACCATTGTGGACAACTATCCATCGTTCACGGCCCTGCTGCTGCGTGATTCTTCCCGCGATCTCGCCGCCGATGCCGACCTGATTGCGCAAGGCCTGCATCTGAATCCAAAAGATGTGCGCGACCGCATCAAGAAATTCAACGGTGTGCCTCAGTATCAACCCATTTATCTCAAGGACGACATCACGCCCGATGAACTGGCCTTCATCGAAGCCCATCGCAATGAGCTTCCTGAGCTCGACACCATCATGGCCCACCGGCGGCTCTATCCTCGCAACGGATTCATGGCCCACTTGATCGGCTACGTCGGCGAAGTCAGCGAGGACATGCTCAATCAGCCTCAGTTTGATCTCTACAGTCCCGGCGATGTGGTGGGAAGGTCGGGCGTAGAGCTGCAATACAACCAGATGCTAATGGGCAAGAATGGCTCCCGCCAGGCGGTGGTGAACAGCCACGGGAAAGAGGTCGGACAGTTGGCGGAAAAGCCGGCCGAGCACGGCCACGATCTCAAACTGACGGTGGACATCGATCTGCAAATCGCCGCCGAAGAGGCGCTGGAAGGCAAGAATGGGGCCATCGTTGCCATGGATCCGCGCACTGGCGAGATTCTGGCCATGGTCAGCCGGCCCACCTACGATCCCAATGACTTCGCGGTGCGGGTCTCGCGCGACCAATGGAACAAGCTGGTGACCGATCCCGACAAGCCGCTGCTGAATAAAGCGATTCAGGCGCAGCTCGCGCCCGGTTCGACTTTCAAGATCATCATGGCGACCGCCGGCCTTCAGGAAGGGATCGCGCAGGACATGAAGGTCAACTGCACCGGAGGCGCGACTTTTTACGGACGCTATTTCCAGTGCTGGATTTCCGAACATCACCGCACCCACGGAATCGTGGATATCACCAAAGGGATTTATCAATCCTGCGACGTTTTCTTCTACACCCTGGCGGAGAAGCTCGGGATTGACCGCATTGCGAAATACGCCACGGCGCTCGGCTTGGGACAAAAAACCGGCATCGACCTGCCCCAGGAAGTGACCGGCATTATGCCCTCGGAAGAGTGGAAAGTCCGCAATTTCAAGCAGAAATGGTATGCCGGCGAAACCATTTCGGTCGGCATTGGCCAGGGCGCGGTCGCGGTCACTCCCATTCAATTGGCTCGCGCTGTAGGTGGTATCGCCAGCGGCGGTGTCCTCCAGCGCCCGCATGTGGCTTTCCCCAGCGACTTTCCGGCGAACGTTGTGCCGGCCTCGAGCGGCAGCGGCGAAGTGAGGGTCCCGCTGGATCCCAAGAACTGGGAAATTATCACCGATGCGATGGCGAATGTTGTGAGTCCGTTAGGGACTGCCTCGTTAGCGCATCTACAAGGCATCGATTTTGCCGGCAAGACGGGAACCGCCCAAACCATCAGCGGCGCTGCCAAGGCCAAGATGGCGAACGGGAAAGCTCGCTTTAAGAACAACGCTTGGTTCGTAGGGGTCAGTCCACGGAGGAATCCGGAGATCGTAGTGGTTGTCTTGTGGGAAAGCGGCGAGGAAGGCCCGCTGGCCGCCATCGTGGCTTCCAAAGTAATCAAAGCCTATGTCGACAAACAACGCAAAACGCCCACCAAAGTAGCCGGAGGGAATCAGAAAGTAGATGTAGGAGCGGTGTGGACCGGACCTGACGATGATTTACACGGTGGCCATTTTGTGATGGATATTGCCAGAAAGCGCTTGCCGGTGGCCACTGCCGCGCCGGGATTGCAATAGAGCAGGCTCTGGGCTTTAGGCGCTAGGCTCTAAGTTTTGCCAACGACCAACGACCGACGACGAACGACTGATTCATGGCACGCTATATCTCATTCCGCGATTTTGACTGGGTGCTGTTCGTCTTTGTCCTGGCCATTTGCGGCTTGGGTGTGCTCGAGATTCGCAGCGCCACCGAGCATACCAAGTTTGCCGGCTCGCACATCAAGCAGCTTTACTGGATTGTGGGCGGTATCGGCGGCATGTTTCTGGTCAGTTTTTTCAATTACCAGGTATTGCTCGAACGGGTTCACTGGATGTACATCGCAGCCCTTGGGTCGTTAATGATGGTGTTGATCTTTGGGCAGAAATACCTGGGCGCCCGCCGCTGGGTAAAGATGCCCGGTGGACAGCACTTTCAGCCGTCCGAGTGGGTCAAGCTGATCCTGATCCTGGCGGTGGCGAAGTTTTTTGCCGATATGCAGCAAAGGGAACTTGCCTGGCCCGATTTCCTCAAGGCTGGGGCGATTGTGGGCGTCCCCATGCTGATGGTTCTTGCCCAACCCGATTTGGGTACGGCGCTTACTTATCTCCCAATTGCTATAAGTGGCATATTTCTTGGTGGGTTACAGCTTAGACAAGGATTGATCGTAGCTCTGATCGCAGCCATGGGCATTGGCGCGGTCTTCTTTGTGCCGCGTGTGCACGTTTTGAAGCCTTACCAGCGCGATCGCTTGACCAGCTTTATACACCCGGACGCAGACAGCCAGGGTTCGGGGTATCAGGTCAACCAGTCTTTGATTGCCGTCGGTTCCGGGGGGATTTGGGGGAGCACGGAGGGGTCGCAGACCCATCTGGCATTCCTGCCTGTTCCTCAAACCGATTTCATCTTTGCGGCGTTCGCCGAGGAACATGGATTTATCGGCGCGCTGGGGCTGTTACTGCTATACTTTATAGTGCTAATGAGGTTGACTCAGAACGCGCAAACGGCGCCCGACCGCGCTGGCACGTTCATAGTGATGGGTGTGGTGGCTGTGCTTAGTTTCCATATCCTGGTCAACGTTGGCATGGTGGTCGGTTTTATGCCGGTCACCGGAATACCTTTGCCTTTAATGAGTTATGGCGGGTCTTCCGTCCTTTTTATGTTCCTGGCGCTGGGGATGGTTATGAACGTCCGGATGCGCCGTTTCGTGAACTGAAGCGGGCGGAAGATGGCGAAGTGGAGCAAATCGCGCCAGCCAGGCGCGGAAAAAATTTAGCGGTTCCTAAAGATTCAAGAAAACGATCGCCCTCGCGTAAAGAGGGCACTCACCGGCCAGAATAAGCAGTCCAAGGCCGGGCAGGATTGAAGCGAAAGCGCTTCCTGGCAGGTAACGGCCCCCTCTGATCCCGAGGATCTTGAGAGAGCGGTCACAAAGCCGGTAGCGCGTGAATGCGATCAGTGCAGAAGATGATTAAGCTTGCGCAACGGATTCGGTCCCGGAGAGAACTCCCAGGCCCAAGCTGTGCTTTGCGCGGGCCGACTATCGCAGCTCTCGACCCTCCCCGTCCCTGCCTGCAATTCTTCCGGTGAATTCCGTAGGCCCTACGGCCACGGACCGGAGTTTGCATGTCAAAAGAATTGTTTGTATCGACCACCCCGCATGAAACCAAAGTTGGGATGGTCGAAGACGACCTCCTCGCCGAGATCTACCTCGAGCGCGAAAACGAATACACCTTAGCTGGGTCCATCTACAAAGGCAGAGTCACCCGGGTCCTTCCCGGAATGCAGTCGGCTTTTGTCGATATTGGCCTGGAACGCGACGCCTTCCTCTATGTTTCCGATTTCATGGAGTTGGAAGAGGGTGATGATGTCGATGACATTCCCACTAACCGCCCGGTAACCGAGAATGCGTCACGCCAGGGTTCCGAACAGGATGCTCAGCCAGCAAGAGTGCAAGCCACAGGGCAAGACACTGAAGTCGAGTTTGCCGCAGCTGGAAACGCCGAAGTTCCAGCACAATCCGGAGAGAGTCGCGGGCCTTCGAACGGCCGTGAGCAGCAAGAAGGAGACGATCGTGGCGGGTTCCGCGGCCGCCGCCGCCGCCGTGGCCGTCGCGGCGAACAACGCATGCCTGAGTCGAAGTTCGCCAGGCCTGCTTCCGACGCGCCCCGCGAGGCCGCGCCGGTAGAACGTACTGAAAGGCCGGAACGAACGGAACGTCCCGCGCGCAACGATCGTTCGGAACGATCGGATCGTTCCGATTACGGTCCGCCGCCGGGATATCAGCCGATTGTGCTTCCTGGCGAGTCGATTTCGAAATATTCCCGTCTGTCTCAGAATCCGCCCGCACCGCGTTCCTCGCCCGCGTCGGTTGCTTCACCAGACTCGTCGGCCCCTGCCGCAGCGGCGGTCTTTTCCCAAGACGAGCCGCTGTTTGCGGAACCGTCAGTCAAGCTTGAAGATGTTCAAGAGGTACGAGCCCAGGCTGCGTCGGCTGCTTTCTATCCCGCGCCTGTGGAGGCGACGTCGCCGAACTGGGAACAGGAACAGAAGCGTCTGCATGAATTGAACGTCGCCGCGGTTTTCGGTACGGCCACGGATGAAGTGAACTATCGGACCGAAGCCCTTCCGCAGCGTTCCGACTCCATCTCGGTAGCTGCTTCTGCTGAGGGCACGATTGAACAAGAAGAAATTGAAGAGGAGGAAAGCGGAGACGAAGCCGCCGATCTCGCCCACTACGTCGAAGAACTCGACGAAGACGCACCCTTCGAAGAGATGGAAGAAGAAACCCACTCCGCCGATGATCACCATGTGGACGATCATCACGCTGACGACCATCATGAGCATCACACCCATGAAATTGCAGCGGTGGGAGAGCCGGTAGTCGAAACCGTTGAGCCACTGGCAGGCGATGCCTTCACCGCAGAAAGTCCCGAAGGCGCGGAATCGATCGAGGGAATTGAGGCCGCTACCGGACAGGAACACGAAGAGGCCGAAGCCGAAGACGAACTGGAAGAAGCCCAGGCACAAGCTGAAGCTCTGCTCGACGCCGAAGCTCGCGGCAACGGTACCGTCGATGCCCAGGTTGAAGTTCGTGC
The DNA here is from genome assembly GCA_963762965.1 of Terriglobales bacterium. GTDB lineage: Bacteria > Acidobacteriota > Terriglobia > Terriglobales > Acidobacteriaceae > DATBAX01. The sequence continues at coordinate 670,708 of CAVXME010000001.1, read as the reverse complement.
TCCGGAAACTACGGCTGCTTTTACGCAACGCGCACCACGGCCGGGATTTGATCCTCGCCGCAGCAACAATCAACGTGGACGTCGAGGCGGCGGTGGACGCCGGTTCCCGCGTCGCGAACCGCAGAATCTGCCGCAGATTACTGACCTTCTGAAAGAAGGCCAGGAAATCCTGGTCCAGATCGCCAAGGAGCCCATCGGCAAGAAAGGCGCGCGTATCACCAGCCATATCGCGCTGCCGGGCCGCTTCCTGGTTTATATGCCGACGGTCAACCACACGGGCGTCTCACGCAAGATTGCTTCGGAAGAAGAGCGCCAACGGCTGAAGCGCATCATCATCAGCGAGCGCGAGAACGGGCATGGCGGCTTCATTGTACGCACCGCCGCACAGGGCGCCGCGGAAGAAGAACTGCGTGCCGATATCCGTTTCCTCAAAGGCTTGTGGAACGAAATCAAGACGCGCGCCGAAAGCGGGAAGTCTCCGGCCCTGATCTATCACGATCTCAACGTGGTCGAACGCATTCTCCGCGACCAGGTTACCTCGGACTTTTCCGCCGTCTGGGTTGATACCGAGCAGGAATACGAACGCATCCTGCGTTTCGCCACTCGCTTCCAGCCCGCGCTAGTCCGGCGGGTCAAGCTCTATTCCAAGGAAGTTCCTCTGTTCGAGCAGTTTGGACTGAGTGAAGAAATTAATAAGGCGCTCAAGTCGAAGGTCTGGCTCAAGAGCGGCGGATACATCGTTATCAACCAGACCGAGGCGCTGGTCGCGATCGACGTCAACACCGGCAAGTATGTCGGCAAGACGGCGCGCCTGGAAGACACCATCGTTAAGACCAACGTGGATGCCATCAAGGAAATCGTGCGCCAGATCCGGCTGCGTGATCTGGGCGGTATCATCATCATCGACTTCATCGATATGGACGAGCGCCGCAACCGCCAGAAGGTCATGCAGGCGCTGGAAGAGGCCCTGAAGAGCGATCGGGCGCCATCAAAAGTCCTGCAATTTAACGACTTCGGATTGGTTGCCATTACCCGCAAACGAGTAAAGCAATCGCTGGAACGGACGATTGGTTCGCCGTGTCCGTACTGCGAATCGACTGGCTATGTAAAGTCCGTGACCACGGTGTGCAACGATATCTATATCGAGATGCGCAAAATGGCCAAGCACCTCGACCACGCCGACGTGATGTTGCGGGTCAATCCGGAAGTTGGGAAGGCCCTCAAAGCCAATAACGGCAAGGCCCTGACCGAGATGGAAGAATTGACCAAGAAGACGGTGATCGTGAAGAGCGACCCGGCGCTACATCAGGAACAGTTCGATATCAACTAGCTTTCAGCTCTCAGCCGTCAGCTATCAGTAAAAACTTAAGGACGGGCGATTTTGCCCGTCTTTCTTTTTGCGGTCAGCTCAATTCAGTGGCGCCTTCAAAATCTTGATGAATCCGTGATCGTTGCTGTAGAACGTGAAGCCCTCGTTCCGGGAAAAGCCCACCACGCCGTAATGCACATCTTCTCCGAGCGAGTACCAGCCGAGAGTGTCGCCGCTGGAAAGATCAAGCACCAGAAAGCTTTTCTCGACGGAATGATTCTTGTTGACTCGACCGAGGATGACCGCGGCCTCGCCCCCGGAAACATAGAGCCCTTCCACTTTTAGCTCCGGCAATGGTTTAACAAAATGGATTCGCTGGGTGATCTCACCGCCGGGGCTGAGAACGATAATTTTGTTGTCGTCCAGAAGATAGGCATTGCCATCTTCCCCCGCGGCACTGCCGCCTTCGTAAGGCCCTTTGTTGACCGTAGCGAGATCCACGGGACTGAGGCTGTCTTTCAGGTCCCTGACCACCTTTCCAGAGTCGTCGAACAGCCCCGCGAAGGAATGTCCGTGCAAGGATGCCGGAGCTTTGTCAGTGTAGAAGCCGGCAACCAGGAGAAAATCGTTTTCCAGCGCCAGAAAATTCTTGATTTGGACGCCGGCAGGAACCTCCAGCGTGACCGATGATTTCACAGAACCGCCGGAGTCGAATTTGAAGGCGCGCAGTTCCGCCTTGGCAAAGGGATTGGCCAATATCCAGACAGTTCCGGAGGGGGTCACGTTGAAATCGTAGAAGGCGAGGCTAGAGGAAGCATCATTCGGGATTTTGTACAGAAGAGTAGTGGACGATTTGGGGGAAATCTTCAGGACCTGCGGATCTTGGAATGGGTCGGGATGGATAAATACATTCCCGTCGGAGTCGGAAAGTGCCATGCCAAAGAATCCCCGGGCCAGTTCGGATAAGGTCTTTTCAGCAACAGGTTGCAATATCTTGGGATGCGGCGGCGGAAGCAATTTGATTTCCGCGCCTGCCGACAAGCTAGAGAGAAAGAGGCACAACAGTCCCAAACACTTCATGACTTCACACTCAAACTTGGTGCTTAACAACTGCCGACGGGTATTAGACTCTTGCTGGCGGCTGGCTGCAACATCTCGACCTAGAGTTTGGCAAGTCGAATGTTAAACCTTCGCCCAGTCTTCCCACTTAAGATCCTTGATCCGGCCAAACTCCCGGAGGTTTGCTGTGACCAATGTCAGTTCGTGTCGCAACGCCTGTCCTGCGATCAACAAGTCGTAGGCCCCGATCGGTTTGCCTATCGCTTCTAATCTCGCCCGCACCGTGCCTGCGACTCTCGCGTCTTCTTGCTCAAAAGGCAACAGGCTGAGTGGGCCAGCGAAGAACGCGGTTAGCAACCGGGTGTTGGCTTCCGGGCGGGCACTCTTGGCGACACCGTACCAAAGTTCGAAAGCGACAATGGCCGACACAAGCACTTTGGATCCGCCATCGAACTCCTTCTTGAGCCTGGTCCGGACCGGCAATGGCTTGCCGTTAAGCACCGCAATGCAGGCATTGGTATCGAGCAGATACATTTATCGAAAAATGCCGCGGCGCGGCGTAACCGGCTGGCGGCGGCCCTTTTTCATAAAGACTTCCGATTTCAGCCGGTCCAACTCGGCAAACCATTTTGGAGGGTCAGAGATCAGAGGCTCCAGCAGGACCCCTCCGGCAATATGGCGGACCCGTACCTCAGTCCCCTCGAAGCGAAATTCGCGGGGCAGGCGAACCGCCTGGCTGCGTCCGTTACGAAATAGTTTGGCAACTCCTCGTTCGGCCAACAGGTCCCCCTTTGCATGATATATATCAAAAATATATACCCCATGGGGAGAAACCGCAATGGTTTGACTAAAGCACATATATATAGCACACTGTATATGCACACACATGGCCACCAAGCGCGCCCACGTCCTCCTGCCCGACGATTTGCTGCGGGAAATCGATTTGCTGGTGGGGCCGCGAGGACGCAGCGCTTTTCTAGTGGAGACTGCCCGCAATGAGGTCCGGCGTCAAAAGCTGCTCCAGTTCCTGGAAAACAAAGAGATTGCGTGGAAGGACAACGCCCATCCTGAACTGGACGGAGGTTCGGATGCCTGGGTGCGCAAATTGCGTAGCGAGAGCGACTCACGCCCTGGGTTTCGGCAGGATCGAAAGAAACGCGCACCCAATCACTAATGCGCCTCGTGCTCGACACTTCGGTTCTCATCGACGTGCTTCGCTCGCGCCACGGGCGCCGCGAACTGTTGGCAGAACTGGCGCGCGGCGGCCACAGTCTGGCTACCACCGCTCTGAATGTTGCTGAGGTCTTTGCCGGAATGCGACCCGAAGAGCAAGCGCAAACGGAGGTGTTTCTCAATGCGCTCGATTGCTATGAGCTCACCAGAAGTGCAGGGCAACTTGCCGGCACCTTGAAGAAAAACTGGGCCCGAAGGGGCCGTACCCTCACGCTCGCCGATGCTATCGTCGCCGCCATCGCATTGGAGCATGAATGCACCTTAATGACCGACAACCGCAAAGACTTTCCGATGCCGGAGCTCGACTACTATCCACTGCCCGAAGCATGATTTTCAGATTTGTATCCAGATCGAATTGAAAAAGAATAATGGCGAGCGCGACTGCGATTTCAGTCCGCGCCGGCGCCGAGGCCTTTTTCTGGAGGAATCGCGGTCAGGGTTTTCATGGACAGCTCGGTGGCGTCCTGAAGTTTTTGGAGGGAGGCCTGTAGCATGCTCATCTGCTGTTTTTCGCCGTGTTGCTTGGCAAGATTGAGAACACGCGCGGAATTTTCGTTCACCGCACGGGAAACTTCCAACAAGGCGATGAGAGAGTCGGCATGTAGCTTCCACAGCGAGGGGGAGTTCTCCGCGCGCTTGAGTTCTTCGAGTTCCGTGGTCATGCGCGCCACCACGGCGATCAGGCGCAACTGCACCCGCGCCACACCCGCGCGCAGGCTCTTTTCTTCCAGAAAGTCGGCGCTACAGGCGTCGGCTTCGTCGGGAGACAGCATGAGGTTGAAGAATCGCATGGGAACAATCTGGCGGAACTTGGGATCAGCGACACGCACGAAAATCCGGATCGACTCTTCCACCTTGAACAGTTTGGTTTCCTCCGAGGCAATCTGCTGCGGAGTGACGGCGGCGCGCAGCGCCGGCACGTCGAGCACAGGGCGGCGAGTGGGCAGGGATATTTTCGCGGCTGGAACCACTTTTGGTTTTACCGGAGCCGGTGTGCGTACTAGCTGTGGCTTGCGCCGGACGGGCGGCCGCCGCTCCAGCACTTTCTTGAGCTGTGAGACCCGGCGAAACTTCTCCAGTGCCTGTCCGTAGTCGATCTTCAGCAACTCGCCTTCTTCCATTGCTTCGACCTGTTCCACAGTGACGTCCACGCCATCGACGCTGCCCAGTATGCTTCCACCCTGTTCCTGCAAGGCTTGGGCGAAGCTCTTGATTTCCTGTGTCGTGGCCAGGAACAGCTCGTCAAATCGTTTGCCGAAATCTGCATTGTAGGGCGCAATCGTGGCCAGCACGCCGGGATGATAGAAGGAACTATCCAGGGACAGCTTCAGCTCGCGGACCGTAGCAATGATTCCCGATTCCAGGAGCGCATTCAGGTCACGGAAGCCTTTGACTTGGTCCAGCAGAGGATCGAAGCGGCGCAGGAGCTGAACATGGTCTTCGGGAAGCGAAGGAACGTCGCTATCCGCGAGAATTTCGAGTAGCGCGATTTCAAACGGCGAAAGCGGAAGGGAACCGTCGAGCCCGTAGCCACGCTGCTCCCACTGGCCAGGAACGCGCGGATGCCGGTAGAGAAAAGTGGCCACCATGTCCGTCTTGTCGCGGTTGAGGTCGCTGGTGTCTTTTGTCCGGGTGAAGTAGCGGAGCATGGCCTCGGCAATTTCGGGGTCGGTGTCGGCGGTGAAAGCCCGCCGCAGCATGGCCGGAGTGATGGCCATATCCAGCAGCCGCAACCAGCGGCGCATCTTGGTCAGGGTTTCGTGGACGTTGTGATCGTCCTGGAGCGAGATCGCTTCCAGCCCCTCGGGAACGGGAACCTCGCCCTGTACGGGTTCCTGCAGCAGCTTCTCGTAGAAGCCCTGCACGGTCGCCAGAATCGCCAGCTCCCACTTCGGATCTTCAGCCAACGTGCCCCTCGGAATTGACCTTGCTCTAAGCTGCTGGTCGGCAAGGACTTTAACTCCTAGTTAAAACCAAGCCGGCCCTCCGCACAATACTCTCCGAAGTACCTGACACCAAAGTGACATCAGGCAGAAGCCTTAGGCCATTGACAGAACGGGCTGCGACGGATTGGCGGGGGCTGATCGAGGGACGTGCGGGAAAAATGGGCCGCCGCTGGTGGAGGTTCGTGGGTTTCAGGAGGTCTCGACCCGCGGCGGCTGAGACGAAATGTTCTGACGGGAGAAAGCGTAAAGGATAATCCCTACTATGTCAATAGGCATTGTTGAAAATTATTCCGCCCTCGCTATCTAATGGAAAACAACGGTCTTATTTCCATAGAGCAGGATGCGGTTCTCGATGTGCCAGCGCACCGCGCGCGAGAGCACGACTTTTTCCAGGTCGCGTCCTTTGTGCAACAGATCGTCGAGCGAATCGCGATGGGAAATGCGGATGACATCTTGTTCGATGATGGGGCCATCGTCGAGTATGTCGGTGACGTAATGGCTGGTGGCGCCGATCAGCTTCACTCCGCGGGCGAAGGCTTGATGGTAGGGCTTGGCCCCGACAAATGCCGGCAGGAAGGAATGGTGAATGTTGATGATGCGTTGGGGATATTCGTTCACGAAATCATTGGACAGAATCTGCATGTAGCGGGCCAGCACGATGAAATCGGGATTGTGCTGCCTGAGCAGCGCCAGAATTTTCTCCTCGGCGGGACGCTTGTTGTCCTTGGGAACCGGGACGGTGATGTAGGGAATTTGATAGAAGTCGGCGATGGATTGATTGTCCTGATGATTGGAAATGATCAGCGGAATATCGCAGGCCAACTCGCCACTCTTATGCCGGTAGAGCAAATCCACCAGGCAGTGATCGTACTTGGAGACCAGAATCACCATCTTCTGGCGATGGCTCGACTGAGCGAGCCGCCAATGCATCGCGAACTTGGTTGCGATGGGCGAGAAGTGTTTGCTGAAGTCGTTCAGATCGATATCGAAGTCGGTCGGATCGAATTCCACGCGCATTAAGAAGAGATTGGAACCTTCGTCGGCGTGCTCGTCCGCATGCAGAATGTTGCCGTTATGACGGAAAACGAAGTCCGAGATGGTGGCAACGACGCCCTTCTGGTCGGGACAGGCGATGAGCAGGATGGCGGAATTCTTCATGGTGTAGCGCGGACACTCCTGTCCGCGGGTTCTTTATTTTTTCAATTCTTTCAAAATCTCTTTCGCGGCGTTCGCTCCCGATCCTCCGGTCAATCCTGCTCCCGGATGGGTTGCTGATCCGCAAAGATACAGGTTCTGGATCGGCGTGCGATAGCGGGCCCAATCGAGCAATGGACGCATGGTGAAGAACTGGTCCAGCGATAGCTCGCCGTGAAAAATATGACCGCCGGTGAGTCCGTACGTATCTTCCAAATCCTGCGGCGTGATGATCTGGTGGGTCAGGATCAGCTCTGGCAGATTGGGCGCGTATTGCGTTAGCGTTTGCACGACCGTCTGGCCGAGGGCCTTGCGTTGTGTTTCCCAGTCCGTGCCTTTGAGTTTGTAAGGCGCGTACTGCATGTAGATCGACATTACATGTTGCCCTGAAGGCGCGAGAGATGGATCGGTAAGCGACGGAATCGCGACCTCCAAATAAGGCTGCTTGGAGAAATTGCCGTACTTCGACTCGTCGAAAGCACGCTCCAGATAGTCGATCTCCGGGCCGATGTGAATTCGTCCACTTAAAGCGCTGGTGTCACTGGAACCGTTGAGCCCGGTGAATTTCGGCAAGCCGGAAAGAGCAAGATTGACTTTGGCAACCGTGCCCGGCATGCGGTAATGCTGAAGCTTCATGACGAAGTCAGGCGCTAGGTGCGTGGGATCGACCAGTTTCAATAGCGTCCGCTTGGGGTCGGCGTTCGAGATGACCGCCCGGGCATTGATCTCTTCGCCGGTGGAAAGCACAACACTGGTGGCGACACCGTCTTTCACTCGAACTTCAATCACTTCGGCGTTGCTGCGAATTTCCGCGCCTGCTTGAGTGGCCGCCGCCGCCATGGCTTGGGTCACCGCTCCGATTCCACCTTCAGCAAAGTGCGAAGAACCCGCGGGATGAGAATCACCAGCCGCTCGAATGAGAAGAACCAGCGTGCTGCCGGCTGACCACGGGCCGAGGAAAGTCCCGAAAATTCCACGAGCTGCGATGGTGGCTCGCAGCAATTCGGTCTCGAAATACTCCGCCACCACATCAGCGACTGCTGCTGGCCCCCAGCGTAGCAGGCGATACAGATCTTTCTTGCCCAGCTTGCGGATGGATCGACCAGTCTGCAGCATTCCCCAGAGGTCGCCGCGGCTGGGGTTATCGATGTTCGGCGCGGCGAGGGCCAGTGCTTCACCGATCACTTTGCCCATCTTGACTAACGAAGCCTGGAAGTCTGGATATCTGGCCGCATCTTTTTGCGAGAATTTGGCGATCTCCTCTGCCGACTTTCGGGCGTCGTTGTAGAGAGTGAGCGCGCGGCCGTCGGGCGTAAACGAGGTGACGGCGACCTCGGGCGTTAGCATCTTCAGCCCGTGTTGCTCCAGGCGCATCTCGCGGACAATGTCGGGACGAAGCGGGCCGGCGGAGTGCGCAAGGATTGATCCACGAAATCCGGGATGGAATTCCTCAGTGATGGCCGCACCACCGGGTTGGGGACGGCGTTCGAGCACCAGCGGTTTATAACCAGCTTTGGCAAGATAAAAAGCGGTGACCAGCCCATTGTGACCGCCGCCGATGATGACAACATCGCGCTGTTCGGCCATGGCTTACGCTGCTCCCTTGAAGTCTTTGAGGATTTCAAGCGCGGCCAGACGGCCGGGCGCGCCCATGATGCCGCCGCCGGGATGCGTCGCCGATCCGCACATGTACAGGTTTTTGATCGGAGTGCGGAATTGCGCGTAGCCGGGCACTGGTCGCAGGAAGAAAAGTTGTTCCAGTGACAGCTCGCCCTGAAAAATGTTTCCTTCGGAGAGGCCGAAGTCGCGTTCCAAATCCAGTGGCGTGACAATCTGGCGATGCAGGGTGATGTCTTTAATATTCGGCGCGTACTCGGCAATGGTGTTGATCACATTGTCGCCGAATGCTTCTTTCTGATCGTCCCAGTTGAGGCCGGGTCGCAGCTTGTACGGTGCGTACTGCACGAAGCAGGACATCACGTGCTTACCCGGAGGAGCGACCGAAGGATCGGTCAGCGACGGAATCACCATGTCGATATACGGACGCCGCGAGTAGTTGCCGTACTTGGCGTCGTCGTATGCGCGCTCCATGTATTCGACGCTGGGTGAAATGGAAATCGCTCCGCGCAGATGAGCGCCGGGGCCGGGGATTGCCTTGAAATTCGGCAGAGCGTCGAGCGCAAGGTTCACTTTGCCGGAAGAGCCACGGAATTTATAACGATTGATCTCTTCGAGGAAATCTTCAGGCAGATGCCCCTTCTCGATAAATTTTACGAAAGTAAGCCGCGGATCGACGCTCGAAGAAATGATGTCAGCGTAGATCTCATCGCCATTCGCAAGCACGACGCCTTTGGCCTTACCGTCTTTAATAATGATCTGCGCGATGGGAGCTTCTTTGCGAATTTCAACGCCGGCTTCGACCGCTGCGTCGCCGATCGCATTCGAAATCGCGCCGGTGCCGCCGCGGGCAAATCCCCAGGAGCGGAACGCGCCGTCGATTTCTCCCATGTAGTGATGTAGCAGAACGTAGGCGGTTCCCGGTGAACGCACGCCGAGGAAGGTTCCAATAATTCCTGAAGCTGACATCGTTGCTTTGAGCACATCGGTCTCGAACCACTGATCGAGAAAGTCAATGGCGCTCATAGTCATCAACTGCACCTGGTTGTATTTGTCTTCGCTGGTCAGGCCCTGGAAGCGGCGTCCGAGGAAGAGCAGCTTCATGAGGTCTTTCGGATTCAGCGTGGCCGGATCGGGCGGCACCATGGAGAGAATTGGCTTCACGAAACGGCACATGGCCTGCATCGATTTGCCGAATTCGTCGTAAGCTTCGGCGTCGAGTTTGGAATGCCGCGCAATTTCGCGATGGGTTTTGCCGTGGTCGTTTACTCGCCAGAGATAATCGCCGCTGGGCATGGGGGTAAACGTGCCGTCGAGCGGCAGAATTTCCAGTCCGTGGCGGGGAAGATCGAGGTCGCGAATGATCTCCGGACGCAGTAGCGAAACCACATACGAGCAGACGGAGAACTTGAATCCGGGAAAGATTTCCTCCGTGACGGCCGCTCCGCCGATCACATGACGGCGTTCGAGCACGAGAACTTTCTTGCCGGCGCGGGCCAGGTACGCGGCGTTGACCAGGCCATTGTGGCCTCCGCCGATCACGATCACATCGTATTTCTGATTGGACCCGTTTGAACTTGCCATATTGACTTGGTCCTCGTTGCTTGCTGGTCAGTTCAATAACCGCGGATTGTAGCAGTTGCGGCTGAGATATCTGACTGGATCGAACTTTGGAAAACTCTTCCGTCGCATCTGGAAAATTAGCGCAGGAGGCGGCAGGGCGAAGCTCCCTGGCGGATTCAGAGTCCGCTGAGGAGGACTGACCAACTCAGAATGGCGTTCCAGGGTGTTGGCATGGGTGACCGGTCACTGAGACCACTTCAAAGTGACTCGCTATTCTAACCGGAAGCCGTCTTTTTGTCTGTAGACTTAGAGCAGATCGGTGACTTGCAGTCATGCGATCGTTTGCCCCAGACGCTCGCGCCTGAATATAATCCACAGCGAGACGTGGCAAGCCACGTCTCTACAAGAAAAATATCCGTAGAGACGCAGCTTGCTGCGTCTTCCGTCCAGCAATTCGAAACATCGAGGAAACCACGTGCCCGTAGGAACCGCTTTTCACGAACGTACTTTTCCGCTTTGCCAGAGCCTGAGCTATCGCGAGTGGTCGGGCTATTACACGGTTAGCGTGTATGAGGTGCACCACGAGCACGAGTACAACGCCATCCGCAACGCCGCCGCCATCATCGACATTTCGCCGCTCTACAAATATCTGATCACTGGCAAGGACGCGACCAAACTGGTGAACCGCGTGATCACCCGCGACATCAACAAGGTTTCCGTGGGGCAGGTCATTTATTGCTGCTGGTGCGATGAGCAGGGCAAGGTTATCGATGACGGCACCATCACGCGCCTCGAAGAAAACAAATATCGCTGGACGGCCGCCGATCCCAGCCTGCGCTGGTTCCGGCAAAACGGCACCAACATGGACGTTCAAATCGAAGACATCTCGGAAAAAGTCGCGGCATTAGCTTTGCAAGGCCCGACTTCGGCGAAGCTGCTGAAAGCCGCGGCCCAGGCGGACATCGCGAACCTGAAATATTTCCGCATGACGCAGGGAACGATCAACGGTGTCCCCGTGGACATTTCGCGTACCGGATACACCGGCGATCTGGGATACGAAATCTGGGTTCCGTGGAACGATGCAGTAAAAGTCTGGGATGCGCTGGCGGAAAAAGGCAAGTCTTTCGATCTGCACGCCGCAGGAATGCTGGCGCTGGATGTGGCGCGAGTCGAAGCAGGACTGCTGCTGATTGAAGTGGATTATTCGAGCGCGAAGAAAGCGCTGATCCCTTCACAGAAATTCTCGCCGTATGAGCTCGGCTTCGCCAAGATGGTCCACCTGAACAAAGAGAATTTCATCGGCAAAGCCGCTTTGGCAAAAGATGAGAAGAATGGCGTGGCACGTCAGTTTGTCGGCCTTGAGATTGATTGGACGGAAGTCGAAGAGCGCTACGAAAAATTCGGATTGACGCCGGCTGCGCCCAGCCAGGCATCCCGCGTGGCTGTGCCTTTGTATGTCGGCGACAAGCAGGTGGGAAAAGCGACTTCCACTACTTGGTCTCCAGTGCTGAAGAAGATGATCGCGCTGGGCAGCGTGGAAACGGGTCATGCGGAAATCGGCACGAAGTTGCAGTTGGAAATCACGATTGAAGCCATCCATCAGAAGGTGACGGCGAAGGTGGTAAAGATTCCATTCTTCAATCCGCCGAGGAAAACGGCCGTGCCGATCTAGGCTTCACCCGCAGAGCCTAGGGGGTGAAAGCGTCGTAAAGCCTCAGAAATTGCAGCGGCTCATATTGCAGGAACTCCGGCGCCGTGTACACCAACGTATTGTTGATGTCGAGAATGTTATAGGTGCTGCCAAGAGCTGTCGCCTCGGCGTTCAGTTGGGAACTCGTGACCCCTTTCCATTTGCCCGTTGTGATGCGCGCGTCAAGCGTTTGCAGTGCGGTAATGGTTTCCGCCGGGGTAAATTCGCAATGGCCGGCGCGGTGAATAAACGTTTCTTTTAACAGCGCAGTGTCGCCCGCCTCGTGGACAACCTGCGAATAGGCCTTTTCGTCCGGCACCGGCACCAGCCCGTCGCCGGTGGTGTGCAGCGTCAATACGGGGATGGTGAGTTCGCCGTTGTAGATAATGTTCTCGCTCAGGTAAGTCAAAGCGCCAGGATCAGCCGCGATGCGTGCTGTGGTTTTCAGGGTAGCAAGGTCGGCGGACAGGTTGAGACCTGCCGCCAGATACAGCGCTTGTACTTCCCCATAATGGCCCGAACGGTTAAGTTGTTGCGTATAGTTCACGCCGGTGTTGAAGGAAGGATTGCCTCCAGCGCGCGCCTCGAGTTCGGCCCGGTAATAGAACTGAAAAGCAAAATCCACATAAGCCAGCCATTCAGCCTGATTGAATTCCTGGGTCGCGTAGTCGGAAGGCAACGGTTCCGGAGTGCTGGGATCGTACCAGCCCGGCACGCCTGCAAGGGCGGCGGCCAACGCAATTCGTGCTCGTCCTTGCGCGGTGGATTGGGCCGCGACAATCACAGCTTCTGCGTTGTCGTAATTCTGGGTGGGGTTCGTGATCCCGACAATTTGTAAAGACCCGCCCGCCAGCAACGTGTTGAAGGCGAATGCCCCATCGAGGGCTTCGTTCCATAGACCGACGCCTCCAGCCAAGACTCCGCACATGGGAAGCGCCCCATTGAAGCGAGTCGGATATTGCTGCACCAATCCAGCAGTGATCATGCCTCCCAGAGAGTGTCCCCAGGCGATGGTCTCGGTGGGAGTTCCGACCGCGCTTTGAAAAGCATCGAGGGTCGCAATCTGATCGGGGATGGCCTCATGAACCGCCCACCCGGTCGTCGCATAAGAGGAACCCGCCAGTGCGTAGCCTTCCGCAAATAAAAAAGAGGCAGTATAGGGATCGCCGTAGTCGTATGCGGGATTTGCCGATCCGGGCGCGGTGTATCCGTGACTGTAAAGCAGCAATTTCTTGTTCCAGTTCACCGGGACATCGATCACGTAGGTTGCGCCATCCGCCAAGGTGCCGGTAATGTGTTGCTGCGCCGCGGCGCTTCCGGAGAGCACGGCAATCAGAGTCAGCACCGTTACGATCGTGAGGTTGATAATTTTCGACATTAGGATGTTCCTCTCGCAGGCTGAAAACCCAATTCCCAAGCCGGGTTCAGGCAGCCGCGACCACTGGCCTGAAAGTTTGTGCCCGTTGCGCGAACTTGTCAACGCGAGAAATCGGGAGTCCTCTGTGCCCTTCGTTTCCCCGCCCAATAGATCCACGCACCCACCAGCACCAGGACCCCGGACCCTCCCACAATCTTAATCACCGCCAGCAGTTTATTCGGCTCGTCCGGCTGGGGAATCAAAGACAAAACAATCGTCGCCGTCGTGGTCAGGAATCCAACCACTGCCACCAACTTTGCCACAGGCTTGCCGCCGGGAACGCGAATCACGTCCGCGCCCGCCGGTTCGCGCTGCAACTTATACATGGAGGCGAACAGGTAAAGGAAGGGAATGAAGTAAGTGATGACCCCCATGCTGACCAGCGCGTCGTACGCACCCTTGATATTGGTGCCGGCTTGTCCGAGAAAGATGAAAAGGCCGCCAAGCACGAATTGAGTCAGCAAGCCAACCCACGGCGTCTTCCATCGCGGATGCAGCGCCCCGAACGCGGGCGGTAGAAAGCGGTCAATCCCGGCAACGAATGGCAGCCTCGCTACCGCAGCCAGGTACGCGCCTGCCGCACCGACGTTGCTGAGCATAATCAGGAACGCCGTAAAAGGGATCAGGCCTTCAAAGCCGACGCGGCTTGCGGTCTTCGAAATCGCCTGCATTAGTCCCTGCAAATTGCCGACTTCTGAAGATGGCAAGGCTACCAAAACGCTCATTGTTCCCACGATGTAACAGAGCGTTACCGTTACGCCGGCGATAAAGAGTGCTCGAGGAATGGCGCGGCGGGCATTCTTGATTTCTCCTCCCATCAGCGAAGCGGTTTCGCAGCCGGCAAAGGCATACGTCAGCACCGACCAGAAAATGATGTCGTTGAGATGGAAGCTGGGCTTCATAGTATGGAGCGTGAACGAAGTTGCCGCTCCATAGCGATGCCACGCGACCGCTCCCATCGCGATGATGATGCCAACGGGAATCCACATGGCCAGCGCGCCAACGTTATGCAGCCAGGTGCCCACGTTGAGTCCGAAAATGTTGAGCAGCGTTGCCAGGGTAAGCGCCACCAGAGAAAACACAATGTAGAAAGTTGTGTTGCTCTCGAGATGTCCCCAGGCGTTGTGCCGGATGTAAAGTGCGTTACTCGCCGCGAAATAAAGCACGGCAGGGAAGTAAGGAAGGTTGCAGGTCCAGTAGGTCCAGGCGGTGATGAATCCGGAAAAGTCGCCAAAAGCACGCTTCGACCAAACATAGATGCCGCCCTCATCGGGATAACGTGAAGAGAGTTCGATGACCGAGAGCGCGAGAGGAGTATAGAAACATAACCAGGCGCCGATCCAGATAACGATGGAACTGGGCCCAGCCGCGGCGGCGGTGGCGATCCAGCGCAGGCTGACTCCGGTGACCACGTAGAACAGCACGAGATCGCGAAATCCCATGACGCGTTTTGGCTTGTTGGGATCTTCCGCTTCTGACGTCGAGAGAGATTGGGTGTTTTCGGATTGTCCGGCGGGCGGGGAAGGGTCCATGTTCATCCGGTCCGGTTTATCCGATGCCCAACTCATCTGACGACTCGAGCGGACTGCCGCAACGCCGGCAAATCACCGCAGAACAATCGCCGCAAGTCAGCGGATCGCTGACCTCTTCCGTACACAACGGGCAGTAAAGCAGTTCCGGCTGAGGGTCAGGTGCAGATGGTGGAAGTGGCGCCATGAGGAAGGCAAATGTAGCATATTCAGGTGTACCTTGGTGATCTTCGTACTTAGGGGCCACGCCACTAAGCTTGAGAAGGAGAAAGACTTGTCCGACACATTACTCAGTTCCGACGAAAAGCTGCAACAAGAATTCAACCGCTGGGCGGTCGAGGGGGAAGGCGAGAAGATGGAACACCATCATCTCGACATCACCGAAAAGACCATCCGGCTGATGGATTTGCGTCCCGGCGAGCGCGTGCTTGACTTGGGATGCGGCGCGGGCTGGGCCACACGCCTGCTGGCGCGGCGGGTGGCGGCTGGGCCCGATATCTCGGTGAATGTGGTTGGTCTGGATGTTTCCGATGAAATGATCCGGCGGGCGCAGGCCATCCCGGCCGAGTTCGAAAATATTTCATATGTCTGCGGATCGGCGCAGAAGATTCCCGGCCCCGACAATTTCTTCGACAAAGTGCTCTCGGTGGAATCGTTCTACTACTATCCCGACCAGGATTTGGTGCTGCGCGAGCTGTTTCGAGTGATGGCGCCGCGGGGACGCATCTTCATTCTGATCAATCTCTACAAAGACAATCACTACTCGTTGCAGTGGGTGGATAAGTTGAAAGTGCCTGTCCATGTGCGGTCGGAAGCGGAATACATCACTTTGATAAAGAAGCATGGCTTTGAAAGAGTCGAAGCGAGGCGCATCCCGGATGACACGCCTACGCCTGATGATTACAAGACGAAGTCGTTCTATAGCCTGGAAGATTTGCGCGGATTTAAGCGGATGGGCGCGTTGCTGCTGATGGCGTCGAAACCGGATTAGTGGCGCTGCAAGACGCAGCAAGCTGCGTCTCTACAGAACGATTGCCGTAGAGACGTTGCTTGCAACGTCTCCTGCGTGCGGTGCTTCACTTCACCAGCCGATTGTATTTCTTCAGCACTTCTCTTAACTGGTCATGCGGCAATGCGATCACGGTGTGATTATCAATCCCCGTCATGGTTTCGGCGGCGACCATCGCGTTGACCACAGCTTCCTCGGTCGCCTGAACCGTAGCCAGAAAGATGGGATCCAGCGAATCGTTGGGCAACATGGTTAGTTGATGAAGTCCATTGGGAGAGATGGCGCCCGCGTTCGCGGTGGAGAATGTGACAAAAATGTCGCCGGAGCCGTTGCCGCCATAGCTGCCGTCTCGGCCCAGTCCCAGCGCCACATGCTTGGCCACCCGCTTCAGTTGCGTTGGGATGAGCGGAGCGTCGGTGGCGACCACGACGATGATTGATCCCAGATCTTTCTTGCGATGCTGGCCTTCGGGAATCTCCCGTCCCACGGGGACGCCTGCGATACGGAGTTCATCGCGAACCCCGTAATTGCATTGCACCAGAACGCCTACGGTATAACCGCCATCTTTCGCATCGAGCACCCGGGACGAGGTGCCGATCCCGCCCTTAAATTCATTGCAGATCATACCGGTGCCGCCGCCGACGTTGCCTTCCTCGACCGGGCCTCCGTGCGCCGTATCGAGAGCATGGAAGGCGTCTTCAGGCTTGACGTGGAATCCGTTGACGTCGTTCAAGTCGCCGTCCCAGGTTTCGGCTACCACAGGCGCCGACCACCAGTATCCCTCCGAGTCGGGGCCATGCTTGACCTTCCAGGCGATGACCGCGTCATGCACTACGCCCACGCTGTGAGTGTTGGTGATCATGATGGGGCCGTCAAGGAATCCCGAATCTTCGAGCCAGGTGGTGCCAGTCATTTCGCCGTTGCCATTTTCAGTGAACCAGGCGCCGAACACAGCGTCGTTCGTATCCTTGCCGCGGGGCAGCACCGCAGTCACCCCGGTACGCACCGGACCAACTCCAACTACCAGCGGGCCGCTGCCCGAGATCAACGTGGTATGTCCGACTTCCACCCCTTTTACGTCGGTGATGGCATTCAGCGGCCCCGGGGTGCCGTCGAAGGGAACTCCCAAATCGCGGGCGCGCGGCTTGGTTTGGGCCGTTGCAATAGTCGTAAGCAATGACAAAAAGATAATAAATTTTGTAACTCCGTGGCCCGAGTTGCGCATCCAATTCCTCCAAGTATCCCGAGGCAGTATAAGGCAGCGGCTTCAATCATTTACTATTCGATCTTTTATCCGGAGGGCGAATGAAGCATTGGAAGCAGGCTCTCATCGCAAGTTCGGCAGGGGCCAGCATTGCGCTAGGTTTGCAGCGCAGGAAAACTGCCAGCCTGGTTCTGGCCGGGGTGGGACTGGTGACGCTGGCTTCTGAACATGCCGGAACGATCAAGAAGCTGTACAGGAACTTGCCCGATTATCTCGAGCGTGGAGGCAAGATTCTTGAAGTCGCATCACTCATTGGCACAGGAGTGGCGAGATTCGCGGAGAGTCGTGGCGTTACGTCGGGGGATGAGATCGGATCGATCTGAACTTACTCGATCCCCAATTGTTTCTTGGCCTCAGGGCTCAATCGCTCCGGCCCCCAAGGCGGATTCCAAACGATATTCACCGTGGCGTTGCGGACGCCGGGAAGCTGCTCAATCCGTGCCTTCACCTGCGCGCTGATATTGACATGCTCTGGGCAACCCTGCGAGGTCATGGTCATATCCACGGTCACATCCTGGACATCCTCTGCGGCGCTCTCGCAGCGGATTTCGTAAATCAGCCCCAGATCAACGATGTTGACGGGAATCTCCGGGTCGTAGCATTGCCGAAGCGCGTTTAGAACTTCATCCTGGGTAACTGCAACCGGCATAATTTTCTCCTAATCGAACTTCCCCTTAGCCTTAGTTTACCCTACCTCAACCTGCAAGTTTGGTAGTTTAGGTGAGGAGTTTCCGGATGAAGCAGAGAATTCAACTCATACTGATCGTTGCCATCGTCGTGGCTGGGGTGCGGCTCGCGTACGTCCTCTACGAGCGCCACCAGGAGCAGGTGGAAGACGCCAAGAAAGCTGCGGCCGCAGCGGCGCCCGTCAATCCCGATTATCTGGTGTTTCCGAAGAAGCTGCATCCATACGATCTCAAGTCGGCCGGGCAACTGACCCAGCAGCCGGTCTGGGTCAAGGTTGGCTACAGCATCACGTATTTTCCCTATAATTTGGCGGCGCACCATGCTGACTTCGCCCATGAAGCAGGGCTTCTCTTGCCCATCGAACGCCTCGAAATAAAAAGCGTGGTCACCGACGCTTATCCAAAAGATCCGGGAGAAAAGCAAGTGATGGCGGTGTTCGCGAAGGACGGCAAGACCTACGCTTTCTCCATCGGTGCAGTGAAGGGCGACGACTATCACATTTACTCCGACGACATGCTTTTCATCGAAGACCCGCATGAACTCTACAAGCATTGGCCCAAGGATGTCTGGGACTCGATCGACAAACACGAAGTCAAACCCGGCATGAATGAAATCCAGGCGAATTTCGCGATTGGGCTGGGAGTTGCGGAGGGTTCTGGCGAGGGTGCGGATAAGACTTTGAACTATCCCAACGGCGGGAAGCCGCTCAGGCTTACTTATCGCGACGGCAAGGTGGAGGAAATCAAACCGGGGACGAGCGCGTAGGCCTTTGCGCCATCATTTTACTACTGGCGAGTTCTCGTCCGCCGCCTTCTCCTCGTCCCCATGGATCACGCCGTCGTCCTTGGCATAAAACGACCGATGTAGAGCATCAAGCTGTTTGGGAGTCATGGCCAGCTCGTAGCTGTCTTTGTCCTTGTGGGAATGAAAACTGACGGTATAGTCACCGCGATCGGTCTGGGTCATGCGCTTGGTGAAGGAGCGAGCGCCGCCCACCAGGTCGGCCAGAGTAGCGGCGTACTTGTCATACTTTTTGTGATATTCCTTCTGTGCCCGGATTACCGTCCGCATGTAGCCTAGAGCCAGGGCTTCGGAGTCCGACCGCGCGGGATCGCCTTTGAATTTCGGCTGATAGGTTGCCGTTGGCTGAGGGGTTTCGGTCTGGGCTGAGACGGCCAATGGTGCTGCAACCAGGGTTCCTGCCACTAGCATGCCGGTTATCCAGTTGGTAGCCGTTCCGAACCGTCTTTTCATCCGTTTTGACCCCTCTTTTTTGGAATAGCTCTATGTTACTCCCGTAATTGGCAATTCGTTACGGTGCTTTGCATCGTTGGGCATCACCGTTATGCTTAACACATCTTTCAACCAGGAATGCCATGAAAGCTGCTGCTGCCAGAAAACCGCTGATTCGTATTGCCGTAGTGGAAAGTGATCCACTGCGGTTCGTGGGATTCCGCGCCCTTTTCGATACCGAGCCGGATTTCGAACTGATCTCGGCTTCACTGGCGGACATCAGTGAGCAGCAGAACATCGACCTGGTCCTGCTCGGCAACCGCAACGGACAGAACCTCTTCGATCTCATGGCCAGTTTAAAGGTTGCCCGGCCCGATCTTCGCATCATTGTCACCGGTTCCGGAATTGACGAAGAAACCATCCTCAAAGCCATTGCGTCTGGTGCAAAAGGCTATGTGGATGAAGCCGCTTCACCTGCGGAATTCATCCAGGCCATTCGCGTGGTAAACCAGGGCTCCGTCTGGGCGCCCCGGCACGTGCTCTCCATGTTTATTGAGCGCGTGAGTTCTTCCCCAGGCCGCATCTTCCCGGCTGGCCGTGTGACCTTCACCGACCGCGAAAAAGAAGTGCTGGAAATGCTGGTTGCAGGCCGCTCCAACAAGGAGATTGGTTCTGCTCTGGGCATTGAAGAGCGTACCGTCAAGGCCCATGTCGCCAAGCTGATGCGCAAGGTTGGGGTTCAGAACCGCATCTCGCTCTCGGTCCACGCCATTACCCACTCGCTGGTTACGGCCAAGTAAGGCTAGCCCGGTCAGACTTCAGCGTCCTCAGTCTGAGTAGGCGGAGCTTTGCTGCTATCCTCGGTCCTCTCCATACGTCTACTAAGTCGTGTATCCTAACCCCCGGCTCTAAATCCATTGCGACGTATAGGAGATGTGGCGTGCCTTCATTCAAGACTTTCCCCTTAATTCTGATCGTGACCGGTTGCTTCGCGACTGCGGCTTGGGGCCAGACCTCTTCCGCGCAAGCCACCAGGGAGCCCGACCATTTTGACCTCAAATCGGTCGATACTGCCATCGATCCTTGCGTGGACTTTTACCAATACAGCTGCAAGAAGTGGATTGACAATAACCCCATCCCGGCCGACCAGGCGTCGTGGGGACATGGCGGGAAGCTGGCCCTGTGGAATCAGTTTGTGCTCAAAGACGTGCTGGAGAAGGCATCCGCAAACGATCCCAATCGTAGCGCCGTCGACCAGAAGATCGGCGATTACTACGCTTCCTGCGTCGACGAACAGGAAATCAATGCCAAAGGCATCGCCGCCATCAAGCCGGAACTCGACCGCATTGACGCTTTGAGCGACAAGGCACAACTTGCCGGTGAACTTGCCCATCTGCATGGCATTACCTTCCAACTCGCTCCCGGTTCGGATTCGGGTTCGGCCACGGCTCTCTTTGGCTTCTCGTCCGGGCAGGACCTGGATGACGCCTCGAAAGTGGTTGCGCAGCTTGACCAGGGCGGTCTCGGTTTGCCGGATCGCGATTACTACCTGAAAGACGACGCTAAATCCGTTGAGACCCGCCAGCAGTATGTCGAGCATGTGCAAAAGACTTTCGAGTTGTTGGGGGAAGATTCCGCCGCCGCGAGCGCGCACGCCAAGGCAGTCATGGAGATCGAAACCGCCTTGGCGAAGGCCTCGATGGATATCGTCATGCGCCGCGATCCCGCCAATTTGAACCACAAATTATCTGCCCAGGAACTACGAGCGCTGACTCCCGACTTCTCCTGGGACGATTACTTGAAGGATCTGCAATCCCCTCCCACCATCCACTATCTGGTGGCCACTCCCGACTTTTTCAAGGGCGTGAATCAATTGATTAACAGCCAGTCTCTGGACAACTTGAAGACTTACTTGCGTTGGAACCTGGTAAACGTTTCGTCATCGCTTTTAGCACAACCTTTCGAGGAAGAAAGGTTTGATTTTTACGGGCGTAAGTTGGTTGGCCAAAAGCAACAGCGTCCCCGCTGGCGGCGTTGCACCCAGTATGTGGACCGCGATCTGGGAGAGGCACTGGGTCAGGCATACGTGGATCGGACTTTTGGCGCGGAGGGCAAAGCCCGCATGCTGAAAATGGTGCAGGAGCTGGAAACCGCTCTGGGCAGCGACATTCAGCAAGTGGATTGGATGAGCCCTGCCACCAAGAAAGAGGCCCTCATCAAGCTGCACGGTTTTGAGGGCAAAATTGGATACCCGGACCAGTGGCGCGATTATTCCGCCGTCAAGATCGTCCGCGGCGACCTGTTAGGAGACGTCTATCGTAGTGGTGAATTCGAACTGCATCGGCAGCTCGATAAAATCGGGAAGCCGGTTGACCGGGCCGAGTGGGGCATGACTCCGCCCACCGTAAATGCCTATTACGATCCACAACTCAACACCATCAACTTTCCGGCCGGAATTCTCCAGCCGCCCTACTTCGACAAGCAGAAGGATGACGCAGTGAATTTCGGTTCCATCGGAGCTGTGATTGGCCACGAAATGACCCACGGCTTCGATGATGAAGGCCGCAAGTTCGATGCCACTGGCAATCTCCGCGATTGGTGGACGGAGCAGGACGGCAAGGAATTCGACCGCCGCGCGCAATGCATTGCCGACGAATACTCCGGTTTCGAAGCCACGCCGGGCGTCAAGGTCAACGGCAAACTTACGCTGGGTGAAAACACGGCGGACAACGGCGGAACGCGCATTGCCTTGATGGCTTTGCAGAGTACCCTGGCTGCGGAGGGGAAAAGTGATGAAAAAATTGATGGCTTAACCCCCGAACAAACGTTCTTCATTGCCTTCGGCCAGTCTTGGTGTTCGCATCTGACGCCCGAATTATTGCGGGTATTGGCGCAGTCGAATCCCCACTCCCCTCCGCAATATCGAGTGAATGGAGTGGTTTCCAATATGCCGGAGTTCCAGAAGGCTTTTGGCTGCAAGAAAGGCCAGCCCATGGTCCGCGACAACGCTTGCCACGTTTGGTAAGCAACGTTTTGGGTGGAGCAGTCGCTTCAGCGCTGCGTTAAAGATGCCGATGATTGGGCACGCGCTTCAGCGCCTGGGTACTTGCATAGAAAATAGCGGCAGTTACTTTAGGACAATGACCTCGGTAATCTTGCCGCTTTTTCCGAACCGACGCATACTCCGTTCACCTACCACAGAACCTGGGAGACGGGGTTGGGAGCGGAGATTTAGGGTCACCGCTACTGGCCCCGCATTTTTTTGCCTCTGCAAGTACCTGAATCAGCAATAGATGTCCTTCTCAGTGGCATAACAACCCTTTTCTCCTCAGTTGAATCCTTTAGAATCAGTGGTATTGATTCCCAGGAAACTCCGGCGCTTTTCTACGCCCGGAGAACGTCATAATTTTTGGAAAGCTGAGGAAAAATGAAAAAACTGCTGCTGTTATGCGTGATTGCTTGCCTTGCCAGTTCGGTCGCGTTTGCCGGCGACGACGATGAAGACAAAGCCGCCGACCGGATCAAGGCCGCAGCCACCGTGCTTGATGAAATCCAAGCCGCCCCGGACACCGGGATTCCACAGGACGTATTGGGATCGGCCGAGTGCGTGGCCGTGGTGCCGTCCATGCTGAAGGCAGGCTTTGTTTTTGGGGCTCGGTACGGACGTGGAGTCGCCAGTTGCCGAACTCCGAAGGGATGGAGTGCGCCGGCTTTCTTCACCATCAAGGGCGGCAGCTTCGGCTTGCAGATCGGCGGCCAGGCGGTTGATCTGGTCATGCTCATCATGAACCAGAATGGTATGAAGAACATGCTCTCCAGTCAGTTTAAGCTGGGCGCCGATGCCAGCGTGGCAGCAGGCCCCGTGGGGCGCGCGGCCACCGCCGACACCGATTGGAAGATGCGCGCCCAGGTCCTGAGCTATTCCCGGGCGCGCGGCGTATTCGCCGGCCTCGAACTAAGCGGCGCCGCGGTGCAACGCGACCGGGACAGTACGCTAGAGTTTTATGGGAAACTCATACCTTCAAAAGATCTGCTCTCGGGGACCGTCGACGCCCCTCAAGCTGCGTACCCATTCCTCAGTACGCTGGCCAAGTGGGCGAAGGAAGCAAGCAAGTAAAACAGGCTCTGGGCGCTAGGCTCTAGGTTTTGAGCCCAAACCTAGAGCCTAAGACCTAGCGCCTAGAGCCAAGCGCCTAGAGCCCAATCATTTCCCCACATGCGTCAGCGACTTGAGTTCGCGCTAGCGTGGCTGATCGTCAAGACCATCGGAATGCTGCCTCGTCCGCTGGCCCGCGCTGCTGCTATTGGCCTCGCCTGGACGATCTACCTTCTGCACGTTCGTCTGCGGCACGTGGGAATGCGCAACCTCGCGCTGGCCTTCCCGGAAAAGACCCGGCGCGAGCGTGCCCGCATTCTGCGCGGCGTGTTTACCTCCCTCGGCCGCCAGTTGGCTGAACTGTGCCTTTTCCCTAAATACACCAAAGAAAATGTCAGCCGGGTGGTGGTTTACGACGGCTTCGAGAACTTCGAGCGTGCCCTGGCGGGTGGCAAGGGAGTGCTGTTCCTGACGGCCCATCTCGGCGCCTGGGAACTTTCCGCTTTCGCCCATTCGCTGCACGGACATCCCTTGAAAATCGTCATGCGTCCACTCGACAACATTTACCTGGACCGCCTTTCCCGGCGCTATCGCACCATGCACGGCAACTCCACGGTGGATAAAGATGATTTCGTGCGCGGCCTGCTCTCCGCCATGAAAAACGGAGAAACCGTCGGCATCCTCATGGACACGAACATGACTCCGCCGCAAGGAGTCTTCGTGGATTTCTTTGGCATTCCGGCCTGCACCGCAAGCGGCCTGGCTAGGATTGCACTTCGCACGGATGCGGCCGTAGTCCCCGGCTTCACTATCTGGGACCCGGCATTGCACAAATATCGCCTGCGCTTCGATCCCGCCGTCACCTTGATCCGTACCGGCAACGACGACGCCGATGCGGTGGCGAATACCGCCATGTTCACCAAAATTATCGAGGACTACGTGCGGCGCTATCCCGATCAGTGGCTGTGGGTGCATCGCCGCTGGAAGACGCGGCCGGAGGGGCAGCCATCCCTCTACTAGTGGCTCCTAAAATGGAATCATCCCCGAACCGATTGCTCCGGCTGATCGCAGTGTTCAAGCTGACAAAAGCTGCCCTGCTGATCGTGGTCGCAGCCGGCGCAGTGAAGCTGCTCCACAAGGATGTGGCCAGCGTGGTCGAGCATTTGGTGGAATGGCTTAAGCTCGATCCTAACAACCACTATATAAACATTGCTCTCGAAAAAGCCTCCAAGATCTCCCCTAATAAAATCAAGGCGCTGGGGTTGGGGAGCTTGATCTATGCGGGGCTTTTCCTGACGGAAGGAATCGGGCTGTGGCTCGAAAAACGCTGGGCTGAATGGTTCACCGCAATTATCACCAGCTCGCTGGTTCCGCTCGAGGTCTACGAGATCTTCCGCCGCGCAAGTGCAGTCAAGATTATGGTGCTCCTGATCAATGTTGCAATCGTGGCTTACCTTGTCTACCGGATTCGTAACAAGAACCCGAAGTAAGCGGTCTGCGCAACTCTCGTGTTACAAGTCCCCGAACCAGTCGCTTCTATAGGCAACCCACCAGCTCACATAAATGATGGGAATGGTCGCGGCCAAACCCCACCAGATGCCCAACTCGAAGTCGGCTATGGTGCCCAGCACGCCAAAGAGGATCCAGAAAATCTTCTTCTGCATGCGTTCATTTTAGTCCTTGGCCTCCTATCGCGGCTTTTCTTTCCCGCGCCAAACATATACAAAGGTGCAATGAGCAGCACTGTACGAGCGGTGTCGGAGGCCGTGCACGCCCGCGTGGTGGGCGACGGCGAGGTTGTATTGAGTAGGATCTCAAGCATAGAGTCGGCCGCCCCCGGGGATCTGGTCTTTGTCGAAGATGAAAAGAACCTGACTTTGGCGCTGGAATCGCGTGCTTCCGCAGTGATCGCCGGAGAATTCGCCGCTCAGAAGGCATATGCGAAGCCTCTGATCATTTCGACTCAGCCCCGGCTCGCATTCGCCCGAGCTGCACGACTTCTTTACCCGGCACAGCATCATCAGTCCGGCGTACATCCCACCGCCCTTGTCCATCCGTCGGTCCAGCTGGGTGCTGAGATTGCGATCGACGCACGGGGCGTGATCAGCGAAGACGCCACGATCGGCCAGGGCACCTGGGTCGGCGCCGGTACCGTGATCGGGGCGGGTGTCAGCATCGGACGGGATTGCCGCCTGCATCCAAATGTGACTATTTATCCCGGAACAAAAATCGGTGACCGCGTGGTCGTTCATGCCGGTGCTGTGTTGGGCAGCGACGGGTTCGGTTATGTGCAGGACAAAACCACCGGACAGCGCGAGCAATTCCCGCAGATCGGCCGCCTCGAAATCGGCGATGACGTCGAGATCGGCGCCAACTCCACAATCGATCGCGGTGCGCTGGAGGTCACCCGCATCGGTCGCGGCACAAAAATCGACAACCTGGTCCACATCGGACACAACTGCCAAATCGACGAGGATGTTGTGATCGCAGCGCAAACCGGGCTTTCCGGCAGCATCACAATCGAGAAAAATGTCGTGCTGGGTGGACAAGTGGGCATCGGCGAGCACGCCCGCCTCGAAGAAGGCGTAATGCTCGGCGGCCAGGGCGGCGTTCTCCCCAACAAAATCCTGCGCGGCAAGGGTGTAGCGTTCTGGGGAACTCCAGCGCAACCAGTGCGTGAATACTTGAAGCAGTTGGCGGCGTTGGCAAGGCTAGCGAAGAAGGAATAAAGTGTGGCGCGGACACTCTTGTCCGCGAAAAGCCTGCAGCTTTTCACAGTCAATAATGTGCAGATGCCAGGCTTTTCACGGGTGGGGGCGCCCGCGCCACATAACCCAAATAACTATGGCCTTAATCGTCATCGGCGGGCATTCCCGCAACGTCGGCAAAACCAGCGTGGTTGCCGGCCTCATCGCCGCCCTTCCCGACTACCACTGGACCGCCATGAAGATCACGCAATATGGACACGGCGTCTGCTCGCTGAACGGCCAGTCCTGCCACTGCGCCACCGACGACCACAGTTGGGCAATTTCCGAAGAAAAAGATCGCTCCGGTGAATCCGATACTTCGCGATTTCTTGTTGCCGGTGCGGCACGTGTGTGGTGGGTGCGTACCGAGCAGGGAAGACTCGCCGAGGCCATGCCCACGATTCGTCGCCGGCTCGCGGAATCGAAAAATGTGATCCTCGAATCGAACAGCATTGTGAAATTTGTTCGACCCGATCTTTATCTGACGGTTCTCGATCCTGCGAATGCAGACTTCAAAAAGTCTGCTCAGGAATTCCTCGACCTCGCTGACGCCGTCATCTTGCACCAGGGTGATCTGTCTACAAATCAGCCGCAAAAGCCTGTCTGGCAAGGCATTTCGCTGAAGCCAATTGCTGGCCGCCCGATGTTTCCTGTGCGTCCGCCCCAATATGTCACTACCGAGATTATTGAATACGTGAGGAATAGATTAGAAGTCACACCAGAAGCAGGGCTGGCGAATAATGCTCGAAATTAATCTGGAACTCTCGCACTCGTATAAAGTCGAAGAGCTTACGGAGTTGCCTGGAACCGGGGTCCGCCCGATCCCGCTATTCTATGTTCCGACTCCGAAGACAAGACCAGAGCACGAAGGCTTGTGGTTGAAGATTACTGCGGGAAATGGCTTAACTTGGATTGGTGTGTTTGCGTTTGGCTATTCGTCACCACCCGCTTTTTCGCGTGTCGTTAGTTCACCTGATCCAGATCGCTTATGTGTCATATCGAGGGGCGCTGTTTACATGGTAAAAGCCGATGAGCCGGAGGCATGGGAACAAATCCCAATAATTCCAGCGCTGGATGTCAGGTTAGTTCCGGAGCATCAACTTCTCATTTTCTCAGACTTCACTAGACTTGCTGCTTATAGCAAGGGTGGGCTCGCTTGGCGCAGCCCGCGGGTCTGTTGGGATGAATTAAGAATTCTCAGCATAACGAGTGAGACTATCGAGGGTACTGGATACGATCCTACAAATTCTGTTTCTAACGAGTTGCGTTTTGCGGTGGACGTAAGGACAGGTCGCTCATTGCTGTCCTCGCCTGTCACAACTGATGGCAAGCCTATCTGGTAGTTCCATTACTTCCCAAGTTTTAGCCGCAGGGCATCCAACCTCGTCCGCGTATCATTCATGTTTGGAGCTATCTGCAAGGCTGCTTCGTAAGCACGAACTGCGGATTGCAAATCTCCTTTGTCTTCGAACGTACGACCCAACCAAAAGTAAGCCACTGGTGAGGGTGCAATCTGGGCCGCCCGGGAAAAATCCGCAAAGGCGGCGTCGAGATCGTGTTCCTGATATTCGATTGCCCCCCGTCCTAGATAACTGTTTTGTTCATTCGGATTGGCGAGAATCGCGGCGTTAAATTCCGCGATGGCCGCAGCCGGTTGGCTTCTTTGCATAAGCAAGGCACCCAGATTGTTGTGGGCCTGCGCCGCTTCCGTGGCGTCGGAGGCGTAAGTCAGGGCCAGTTCATACTCGTGCATCGCCGCATCGAGTTGATTCTGCCGATGCAGTACCGTCGCAAGATTGTAGTGCGCACTTCCAAGTTGTGGCACCAAACGAACAGCAGCTTCGAAGTGTGGCATCGCCAGATCAGGGTGCCCCAAATCCATCAGAGCAGCGCCCAGATTGTCTTCGGCAATGCCGTTGTCGCTAGTCACTTGCAGCGCATGAGAAAAAAGTGTGAAGCTGTCGTGCCAATATCCGATTTGAACGTAAGAGGCGAAAGCGTAACCGGACAAAGCCGCGAGTGCGATCACCACGGTCGTAGAAAATGACAGTCTGATGAGGGCGAAAAATTCAGCGGCAAGCCACACCGCAATGACGAACAATCCGATAAACGGAATATACACATAGCGATCGGCCATCCCCTGGCGGCCGACCTGGACGATCCCAATCACGGGAACCATTGTGCCGAGATACCAGAGCCAGCCCACCGGCAGATAGTTTTTCTTCCTGAAACGCCAGACCAGCGCCGTAATCAGCAACAGCACAACTATCGCCGCCAACACTTTCCACAATGCGAGCGAGTTTTCCGGATGGGGATAGAAAACCGCCAGATGCAAAGGCCAAATCCCTTTGCAGATATAGGCAGCATAGGAATAAACGGCATTCCTGATTCGTAGATTCAGCGGTAAAGCAGCTGTAATCCCGAGCGCCCCACCGCTGTGTTGCGCATAGACCGTAATCAGCGCACTCGCGGCTGACATGGCAAACAATGGAATTTTCTCGGTAAATAGACTGAGAAGCGTACGGTCTGAAGCGGATGTTTCGTTTGACTTTAACTCGCCCAATCGCTGCAACGGCCAGTAGTCCAGTAATAGAAGCAGGAATGGCAGCGTAATGACCATGGGCTTGGCCATCAGACCTAAAGCGAACAGAAGTGCCACGCTTAGATATCGCCCAGCGCCCGGCTTGCGCACGTACCATCCATAAGCCCATAGCGTGAGCAGGAAAACGAGCGTGCAGAGCACGGATTTCCGCTCTGCAACCCAGGCAACCGACTCTACATTCAACGGATGAACCGCAAACAACGCCGCCACCACCGCACTGCGCAGCGTGTAGCCGGTGGATCGAGCGAGCAAGAGAAAAAGCAACACAACGTTGACTGCATGCAGCAAAACGCTGGTTAGGTGATGCCTGGCCGGGCTCAACCCAAAGAATTGAACGTCCGCCATGTGCGAAATCCAGGTCAGCGGATGCCAGTTTGCTTCAACAGTTGCTGTAAAAGCCCAACGAACGTTACTCCAGGAAAGTCCTTGTCGAACATGAGCATTCGCCGTGACGTATGCCGGGTCGTCATAATTTACGAAACCGTTATGCAGTGACGGCGCATAAATGGCGAGTGTTCCCAGGATCAGCAGGAGCGCAAGCAAAAGTGTGATTTTACGAGGCGGGCCCAAGGAATGCTGTTTCTGCATTTCGCCGACGGAGTGGGTGGGTGCATTCAACAGATCGAATTTTATACTTTGAAGCGTTGCTGAATCCGGTGAAGAACACAGGAGTAACGCATTCAACACTGCGGACATCTCCCACAGAAGCCAAACCCTTGTCATCCTGAGCAAGCGTTCTTTGCGCCGCGAAGGACCTCTGCACCTCGCCTTCCATTGCTCAAAGACGCAGCGGCTCTGAGCAAGTCATCCCAGTTTGTTATCCTTGGCGGTGCGAAAGATCCACCCCAGCGCGTGGCTTCTGGTCCTGCTGTCGGCGGGCCTTCAGATCGTTATTTTCCCTTTGCCCAATCTTTACATGTTGGGCTGGGTGGCCTACGCTCCCTTGTTGCTGGCATTGCTGCGGGCGCGCGAGCCGGATACGCTCCAATTGCGCGAAGGAATCAGGCTTCTCCCGGCACGTCCGTTGCAGGCCTTTCTTCTGGCTTACGTTTGCGGATTTTTCTGGTACGCCGGCACTTGCTACTGGATCTATAACACTATGCGTCAATACGGCGGCGTGAACACACCGGCCGCCCTGGGGCTGTTGGTTCTTTTCTGTTTGTATCTTGCGATCTACCACGGGGTGTTCGGTCTGATCATCGGTCTGTTAGCCGATCGCAGTCTGAGCCGAAGGGCCTTGATTCTTGCACCGATCGTCTGGGTCGCGGTGGAATTGGCGCGCACCCGCATCACCGGTTTCCCCTGGGATTTACTCGGAACCACGCAAGTTGACAACGTTCCGCTGGCGCGGCTGGCCACATTCACCGGCGTCTACGGCCTGTCTTTCGAAATCATGGTGGTGAACGTGGCTGTGGCCACGGCTTTTCTGGTGCGACGAGAGAAGCGGCAGTTATTGCTGGTGGCGTCATTTGCCGCGGCGGCGGTTCTGCAATGCGGCCAGTTTATTTCCACACCCGCATTTACTTCCGACCACACTGCGCTGCTAGTGCAACCCAACATCCCGATCCTCGAAGGGTCCGCGTGGACGAAAGAGTACTTCGATGCCACGCTGCGTGATCTTTCCGCCATCAGCCTCAGGCCATCGGCCAAATCCACTCAGCCAGGAAACGCGGTGCCCGCCGACCTCATCGCCTGGCCGGAAAACCCTGCACCGTTCTATGCCGGCGATCCTTCGTTCCGAGACGCCATCAGCAACCTCGCGCGCCAATCGAACACGTGGGTTATCGCGGGGAATGTCGGCACTCCCGCCGGCGTGGCGCTGGGATCCGCCACGCAGTTCTACAATTCCGGCGCACTGGTGAGTCCCAGCGGCCAGTGGGTTTCGCGCTATGACAAGATTCATCTCGTTCCCTTCGGCGAATACGTCCCTTTCCGCCGCTTGTTTTCTTTCGCCGGCGGACTTACGAAAGAAGTCGGCGACTTTTCTCAAGGCACATCGCGTGCGCCGCTCGAAGCGGGAGACGAAAAGCTGGGTGTGTTCATCTGCTATGAATCCATCTTCCCCGACGAAATCCGGCAGCTCTCCGCCAACGGGGCCGAAGTCTTCGTGAATATTTCCAATGACGGATGGTATGGCGATAGTGGCGCCTACGCCCAGCATTTGAAACAAGCGCGCATGCGTGCCGTCGAAAACGCCCGCTGGCTGCTGCGCGACACCAACACCGGCGTCACCGCGTCGATTGATCCGTACGGCAGAGTCGCCGCCAGTGTTCCGCGAAAAGTTCGCACCGCTCTACAAGCGCCCTACGCATTGTCGAGCTTGACCACGTTCTACACTCGTCATGGCGACTGGCTCGCCTACCTGTGTGCGATAATTTCTCTAGGGGCGCTGATCGTGCGCTTCTTATTCCGCACCAAGGCAGAACGAACCTCATGAACCAAGAGCTCGAACAAGAGTACGCAGCGCTAAAAGGCAAAGTCCAAGAGCTCCGGGAGTATCTTTGACGCAGGCAATCTGCGTCCACAGTTAGCCGAGGTCGAGAAACAGGCCGCGGAACCCAACCTCTGGTCGAATCCGCAAAAATCCCAGCAAGTCATGCGCGAGAAAAAGCGCCTGGAAGATATGTTGGCCAACGAAGCGGAACTCACTCGCCGCAGCGAAGATCTCTCGGCCTATTTCGACCTCGCTCGCGAAGGCGAAAACGTCGACGCCGACATTCGCCGTGAGCTTGATTCCCTGCGTCAGTTCGTGGATCGCCTCGAAACCGAAAGCCTGCTCTCCGGCAAGCACGATGCGCTCAACGCTATTGTGACCATCCATCCCGGCGCCGGGGGAACTGAATCACAGGACTGGGCCGAAATGTTGCTGCGCATGTATTTGCGATGGGCCGAGCGCCAGGGTTTTCAAACCGCCATCTACGAATACCAGCCCGGGGAAGAAGCGGGACTGAAATCGGTGACCTTCGGAGTGAACGGGCAACACGCCTTCGGCCTGCTTAGCAGTGAAATCGGCGTGCATCGCCTCGTCCGTATTTCGCCTTTCGATCAAGCCAAACGCCGTCACACTTCATTTGCCAGCGTATACGTTTCCCCGGAAATTGACGACAGCATCGAAGTCATCATCAAGCCCGAAGATTTGCGCATCGATACATATCGATCGAGCGGCAAAGGTGGACAGCATGTGAATACAACCGATTCGGCGGTGCGCATTACGCACATCCCCACTGGAATTGTCGCGGGTTGCCAGAACGAGCGCTCGCAGCACAAGAACAAAGACCGTGCCATGAGCATGCTGCGTTCGAAACTCTATGAACACGAGCTGGAGAAGAAACGCGAAGTCACCCGGAAGATCGAAGATTCGAAGCTCGACATCGACTTCGGCTCGCAGATCCGGTCGTATGTTTTGCAGCCCTATCGCCTGATCAAGGACCATCGCACCAAGATGGAAGTCGGCGATGTAGACAAAGTGATCGATGGCGACCTCCAGCCTTTTATTGGCGCATACTTGCGCATGCGGCGGGGAGAGAAACAGGGTAACTAGATCACGTAGGGACAGCCGCCTCGTCTGTCCAGCCGAGCGAAGCGAGGCCGGTTTTTCCGTGAGTAGCAGCATGAGAGATGTCATGATGATGCGGAAGCCTAAACCGTCCGCCAACCTCACTCGCCGTTTTGAGCAAGCGCTTGTCTTTGCCACGCGCAAGCATGCTGGCCAAATCCGCAAGGGTACCGGCACTCCGTATGTCTCCCATCTTTTGAGCGCTGCGGCACTCGTACTCGAAGCCGGAGGCGATGAAGATCTTGCCATTGCCGCCTTGCTGCACGATGTCGTCGAAGACTGCGGCGGCGCGCCCATGCTCAAGGAAGTCCGTCACCGTTTCGGAACGCGCGTCGCTGACGTGGTCGAAGCCTGCTCCGACACCGACGTTACTCCCAAGCCGCCCTGGCGGGAACGCAAAGAGCAATACATCCGGCGCTTACGTACTGCCGACGCCGGCACGCGCCTGGTCTCGGCCGCTGACAAACTGCATAATTCTCGCAGCATCCTGGCCGACTATCGCGAGATTGGGGAACCAATCTGGCAACGGTTTCAAGGAAAACGGGAGGGCACGCTCTGGTACTATCGGGCCTTACTGAAGGAATTTCGGCGCAAGTATAAGAACCGATTGGTCGATGAACTGGAACGAGTAGTCACCAAACTGGAAGCTGCGGTTGCCCAAGGCACATTTTCCCGTCCGTCGGTCCGCCGCCGCAAGCAGAGGTCGTAAGAGATTATGCCGCGCATGCTCGAACTGATCCGCGCCTCAGCGGTGCCATCGAACCTGATGCAATCCGCCGCCCGCGGCGCACTTTCCGTTCCGCCGCAGGAGATGATCGAGATTCTGGTCCATCTGGCGACCAAGAATAAAGTTTTCGGGGAGCAAGCCAGTCTTACCCTGGCCGGCTGGGATGAGACTTCCTCGCGGGCGGCGGCTTCCGATCCGTCCACGCCGAGAGAAGTCCTGGAATACCTGATCGACTCCCGAAATCTTCGCCCTGTCCTGCTTCCCGCATTACTGGAAAATCCCTCGGTGCCGGAAGCGTCCGTGTTAGCGCTGGCAGGTTCGATTTCGCGGGACATGGCGGACAACATGCTCAAAAGCAAACGGGTCAACCGCTCGCGAGAAATTATGTCCGCGCTGGTTTCCAATCCGAATCTCACCGGAATTCAATCGACCGGAATCGAAGAGAGAATCTCCGCGCTGGCTGCCGCGTCTTCCGCGGAGGTCGAATCGGCAAAGAATTCTGAAACCAGGGATTCGCAGGCCGGCGTGACATCGGCAGCACCCATGACTCCGCCCGCAGCGCAAGAAAGCGCAACCACGGAGGCCGCCACTCCCGAAACCGGGCCCGATGTGGCTGACGAGGAAATTGCCAAGTACTTGGCCGAGCATGCCAGCGAAATTGCCGCGGAGGCCGCTAAACCCTTCCAGCCGATCGGCGGAACTCACGAAGAACTCGATTCGGCTGAAGCCGCTCAGGCGGAAGTGAAGACCGGAACTCCAGCCGCTCCCACGGAAGCTCCGGAGCCGGAGTTCAAAAGGCCCGCCCTGAAGAAATCAATCCTGACGGAAGGGGAAAAGCGCGGTAGCGCTTTGCAGAAAATTGCCAAGCTGGACATTACCGGACGAATTCAGCTGGCCATGAAGGGCACAAAAGAAGAGCGCGCTCTCCTGGTTCGCGATGGCACCAAGATCGTCGCTTTGTCGGTATTAGAATCGCCAAAACTCAGTGACGGCGAGGTCGAAAAATTTGCCGGACAGAAGAACGTGCTCGAAGCTGTGCTGCGCGCCATCCCCATGAAGCGCCGCTTTATCAAGCAATATGGCGTCATCCGAAACCTGGTTTCCAATCCCCGCACCCCCATCGATGTTTCCCTCGGCCTGGTGAAGCACCTCATGCTCAATGATCTTAAACACCTGTCGGGAAACAAAGAAGTTTCCGACACCATCCGCAAACTTGCCAACAAAATGTTCCGCCAGAAATTAGACACCACGAAAAAGAGCACGGACTAGCGGTACAATGTCGCCGGTGTCCAGCTTGCCCCAATCCGATCCCATCTTCGAGCTGCTGCAAAACTCAAAGACCATTGCGGTGGTGGGCCTGTCCGATAGCCCGCTGCGCCCCAGCCACGGCGTCTCCGCGTATATGCAGACCCATGGCTACCGCATCATCCCGGTGAATCCCAGGATCCAGGTCTCATTGGGAGAGAAGTCCTATGCTTCGCTGCTGGAGGTCCCCGAAAAGATTGACATCGTAAACATCTTCCGGCGTCCCGAATTTGTCGACCAGATTGTCGATCAGGCGATCCAACTCAAGGTCCCGGCCATCTGGATGCAGGAAGAGGTAGTCAACGAAAAAGCCGCGGAAAAAGCCCGCAAAGCCGGGATCTTCGTCATCATGGACCGCTGCATCTTGCAGGAACACCGCGCCCGCTTTCAGTAACTACGCTTACCGAATCGCGACGTAAAGGTCCACGTCCTGGTCCGAAGGATCAGACCCCTTGCTCACATAAAGATCGAAGTCTCCGCTGTAAGTTCGCGCCAGACCAGAACTGTAGACCTGTTGCCAAGCCGCAATCACAGAATCAGGCTGCTTGCCGTTGGCCGGAATCACCGCGTATTTCGCAGCGGGGACATCCTTGGACACAAGTCCTGCGGGCAGGGAAGAGGCGTCCTTCACTTCACAACCGATCACCAGCGTATATGGTTTGGTATGGTCACTCTCGTAGTCGATGTAGAGCGAATAAATGTTCCCGGATTTCTTGTTAGGGACCTTAGCGGCGATGCCCTGAGCGTAAAATTGCTGCCAGAGTTGGCCAATCCCCTCGGGCCGGTCGTTGGACACGCGAGCAGAAATTCCAGCCACCGTGAAAGCAGGCAGTGAAACCGTCGTGTAATTCATTCATTGGCCCCTAAAATTCTTGTTTCGAGTCTGACTTAGCTCCGGCTTGCCCCCGCCGCTTCTTGATTTCTTCCATCCGTTCGCGGATACGTTTTTCCACGCCCTCGTTGGTCGGACGATAGTAAACCCTGTCCTTCAGGTTATCCGGCAGGCATTGCATGTCGGCAATCTTGCTTTCCAGATCATGGGCGTACTGGTAACCCTCGCCGTAGCCCAACCCCTTCATTAGCCCCGTCGGCGCATTCCGCAAATGCAGCGGAACCGACTCGGCCGCGGTTTGCTCCACATCCTGCTGCACCGCACCATAGGCCGTGTACAGCGCATTCGACTTGGGAGCGAGCGCCAGATAAACCACTGCCTGCGCCAGCGCCAAGTTTCCCTCAGGCATGCCGATAAAATCCACCGCATCCCGCGCTGCCATGCACAGCGACAGCGCATTCGGATCGGCCAGGCCGATGTCTTCCACCGCCATTCGTACCACGCGGCGGGCGACGTATAAAGGATCCTCGCCGGCCTCGAGCATGCGTCCCAGCCAATAAAGCGACGCATCGGGATCGCTGTTGCGCACCGATTTATGCAGCGCCGAAATCAGGTTGTAATGTTCTTCGCCCGTCTTGTCATAAAGCAGGACGCGTTTTTGCACCGCATCGCGCACCACTTCATCGGTGATTTCCGCGCCAACCTCCTTGCCGGCAGCCCCTCGAGCCAGCGTGGCTGCAACCTCCAGAACGTTGTAAGCGCTGCGCGCATCGCCACTGGAGTAAGAGGCAATCTTCGCCAGCACCGCGTCCGATGCCCTCAGCTTCAGCGCTCCCGACCCGCGTTCTTCATCCACCAGCGCCCGCTTCAGCAAGAGAATAATCTGCTCTTCCGCCAGCGGATTGAGCACATACACCCGGCTGCGTGACAACAGCGCCGAGATAATCTCGAACGAAGGATTCTCGGTTGTGGCCCCAATCAACCGGATGTTGCCCTTTTCCACATGCGGCAGAAAGGCATCCTGCTGGGCTTTATTGAAACGATGGATTTCGTCGATGAAAACAATCGTGCGCGTGCCATATTGTTTGGCCCGTTCGGCATCCGCCATCACCTGCTTGATTTCCTTGATCCCCACCAGCACCGCGGAAAACTCGATGAACTCGGCCTTCGTCATGTGCGCAATAATCTGCGCCAGCGTGGTTTTGCCTGTTCCCGGCGGCCCCCAGAAAATCAGTGAGCCCGTATCATCCCGTTCGATCTGCGTACGCAGCGGTTTTCCCGGCCCTACGAGATGCTCCTGACCAACGAATTCATCCAGCGT
This sequence comes from Terriglobales bacterium, assembly GCA_963762965.1. Taxonomy (GTDB): domain Bacteria; phylum Acidobacteriota; class Terriglobia; order Terriglobales; family Acidobacteriaceae; genus DATBAX01. The sequence continues at coordinate 634,772 of CAVXME010000001.1, read as the reverse complement.
GCGCGGACGCATGCGGTCAGCCAGCGGCCGGCCGCGGTCGCCAGGATTCCCATCTTCCGGGATGGTTTGAAAAAGCCCCATACAAATTCATTTCAACACAAAAAAGCAGGCTCTCGGCTCTTAGGCTTCCGGCTCTGGGTATTGCCGAAAGCCCAGAGCCTAACGCCTAGCGCCCAGCGCCCGCTTTTGCGCCACTTCATACAACACAATGCTGGCCGCCACTCCCGCATTCAGAGACTCCACATTTGGAGAGTGTGGGATCGCTACGACCTCGTCCATCTGCGCCAGCAACTCTCGGGGCAGTCCAGCGCCTTCACTCCCAATAAAAATCGCCAATGGTCCGGACAGATCGGCTTCGCCTAGCGGCTTGCTTTTATGCGAAGACGTGGCCACCAGCCGCAGTCCTTGCGACCTCATTTGCGGCAAAGCCGCCCCCAGGTTCGCCTTCGCAAGTGGCAACCGAAACACCGAACCCGCCGAAGCCCGAATCACTTTGGAGTTGAACGGGCCAGCCGTTCCTTCGCCGAGCAGCACGCCGCCCGCTCCAAATGCCTCCGCTGACCGCAGGATTGTGCCCAAATTTCCAGGGTCCTGCACTCCGGCGATGGCCAGCAAAGGCCCCGTCGGTGTTTTGGCAAGAACATCCTCGAGAGAAAACTGTTTGCATCTCACCAACGCCGCAACTCCCTGCGGAGTTTCGCTGGGGACACAACTGGCGAACAGTTTGTCGGGCAGCAGCAGCGTCTCGACACTCGCGGCCATCTGCGGCAGCAGCCGGTCGGCGACATTGGCGGCGGAATTCCTAAAAAAGATGGCCCGAAACTTCAGCCCACTGCGGACAGCTTCCTCGATAATCCGTACCCCTTCGATGGCGCAGTACCCATCAAGCGTAAGATCGCCGTCGGCAAACGCGCCCCGCAGCTCTTTCACCAGCGCATTGTGACGCCCTTCAATGGGCCGCAATCGGCCGTGCCCGTCCCCCAGGTTGCTGGTTGGTTTCGTGTTCACTGATTTTCTGGCAAAGCTCTTTCTATCCATGCCGGTCTGCCCAGAATCATACTCGTTGCGAATCCTTCACCGCGAGTCGAGGAACCGTGGATTGTAAATTCTTCGCTAAAACCGCCGAAAACTGTTGGATTTACCGGGAGGGATGGCTTATCCTGCCATTAGTTTTTGGAGGTTAGCCATGAAACGTTTCCTCATTTCCGCCATCTTGTGTTTCGCATTTTGCGGTGGTGCTCTCGCCCAACAAACCGACCCTGACGCTCCCGCCTCCGCCGCCGAAATCCAAACTTTTCTCGACACGGTCAGTTCTCACGACATGACCAAGCAGATGATGCAAACCATGTCGAAGTCCATAGAGCAGATGATCCACCAGCAGTACTTGAAGGACCAGGACAAGCTCCCTGCCGATTACGAAGCGCGGGAGCTAAAGATGATCCACGACATGATGACTGGCATGCCGATGGACGAAATGATCCAGGCCATGGTGCCGGTGTATCAGAAGCATTTCACCAAGCGTGACATCGACGATCTCATTGCGTTTTATTCCTCGCCAGTGGGACAAAAGATGCTGAAAGAAATGCCCGGAATCATGGCGGAGGCGATGCAGAGCATGATGCCGATCATGAACCGCTACATGGAAACCATGAAACGGCGAATCGATGAACAGACCGCCGATCTGATGAAACAGTCCGAAAAAACCTCAGGGCAGGCTTCTCCGGCCCCGCAAAACTAGCTGAGCGAGCCCAGAACTGTTTCGCGTACCTTTACCAATCGCCACCCGCGATGCCTCGTTTTTCGGCTTACAACGCTTCTCCGTGATATGTTAGGTTTCTCAATTTTAGAGCCCCACGGGGAAGGAACCAGTGCGCGCGGAAATCGTAAAAATCAACAGTGAGAAACCGGAAGCATCGCTCATCCGCTATGCGGCGGACCAGATTCGTGCCGGCGAAGTGCTCGGCATGCCCACGGACACCTTCTATGGCCTCGCCTCCGACCCCTTTAACCTGCGCGCCGTCGATCGCGTGTATGAGATAAAATCGCGCTCCCGCCACAAGCCGCTGTCCCTGCTGATTGAAAGCGTGGACCAGGCCGAAGAGCTGGCCCAGCCGCTGCCTGAAGAGTTCTACGCGCTCGCCCGCAAATTCTGGCCCGGCCCGCTGACCATGATTATCCGCGCGTCATCGCGCCTGCCGTTGAAGGTCACGGCAAATACCGGGAACGTGGCGTTGCGCATTCCCAACTCCGCCATTCCGCTTGCCGTAGTGCAGGCGGCGGGCATTCCCATTACCGCGACTTCCGCCAACCTCAGCGGTGAATCCGAATGTACGACCGCCGAAGCCGTGCGCGATCAGCTCCAGGACCGCATTGCTATCATCGTGGACGGCGGCACTTCACCCCGCGACGTGGCTTCGACCATCGTGGACCTCACCGATGAAGAGGCTCGCTGGAAAATCCAGCGCGAAGGCGCGATTTCCGCCCAGGTGATTTCCGAGTTCTTTGCCCGAGGATGACTGCATCTGCAACTGACCGGCGTCCGTCCCGCCACTGGATTCTGTGGTCGCTGCTTCTGGCTGTATTCCTGGTGGCGGCCGCGATCGTTCACGTCAGTTTCGGAATCGTCCACGAATCCAGGAACCACGATCTGCATCCCGCGGACGCCATCGTCGTCTTCGGCGCCGCTCAATACGACGGCCGCCCATCGCCGGTCTATCGCGCCCGCCTCGATCACGCTTTTGATCTCTTCCAGCAACACATCGCTCCTGTAGTCATCACCACGGGAGGCTTCGCCGCCGATCCCCGCTTCAGCGAAGGCGGAGTCGGCCACGACTACCTCATGCATCGCGGCATTCCCGAATCCAATCTGATCGCCGAAACCACCGGCTCGGACACCTCAGAATCCGCCCAACGGGTTGCCGTCATCATGCGCGCCAACCATTTGCACACTTGCGTCGCCGTCAGCGATGCCTACCACGTCTTCCGCATCCGCAAGCTTCTGAAACATGAAGGCATGCAGGTCCAGGCCGCCCCGCGTCCGGATTCAGTTCCGCATTCGATATGGCAACGGGGAGCCGCCTTGCTGCGAGAGTCGGTAAGTTATCTCCTGTGGCGCCTGCACATTACGACGTAGAAGCGTTCTGATGCAGGCTACAGGCGGCAGTTTTTCACTCAATGAGTGTAATTGCGATTTTTCCCCAGCCAGCGCTCAATTTTCTCGATGCCTGCTATGTGTAAGCCCAATGGAAGGAGGTGTTTAGCGAGTAAGAATTAATTCACGCCAGTTCGCTTGACGTTTGAGTGAGCTTAGGGCATTCTCGGCGTGATTTGCTGGGGAGGCGGTTATGACCAGGCAATGGATTTTACTGCTCCTTGGATCGGCGATGGTCGCAGTGTCGATGCCAGCCCAGGCCAAGACCTACGAGGTAGGAAGTTGTATCGCAAGTTTGCCCAAGTTTTCCACCATTCAGGCAGCCGTGAGCTCTGTGCCCGCCGGTTCGATTATTGAGGTCTGTCCAGGGACGTATTCTGAGCAAGTAACGATTTCACAGCCCCTGACATTGCGTGGCGTGGTCGTCAACAATCAAGACCGGCCGGTGATCGCTCCGCCCCCCAATGGTCTCGCCAAGAACGTAACCAGTATCACCGGGGAACCGGTTGCGGCGCAGGTGCTGGTGGAAAATCTCAGTCCGCCCGGGAATGTCGTCCTGACTGGCATTACTGTGGATGGAACCGGAGCCGAAGTGCAGGGGTGCTCGGTCACTGCGGCACTGGCCGGAATCTTCTATGCCTCCGGCGTCTCCGGCACAATCAGCGACATGACGACGAGGGACCAAAACCTCCCCTCTTGCGGATACGGCATCTGGATCGAAAACGGAGCTGGCCCCGATCAATCGATCACGGTCGAGAACAACAGCGTACACGACGTGAGCTGGTTGGGCATCTTCGCCCTCAGCAATCAAACTCCCTCGACGCTGACCGCCACCATCAAGGGAAACTTTGTCAACGGTCTGGTTTACAACCAGACAAAAGACATTGAGGTGAACGGCGTCAGCGGCACGCTCACCGGCAATGTGGTAACCGGCGGTTTTCAAGGGCTCACCAATGACGGAGGCCCAGTGACGATTTCAGGAAATGTTGTCGCGGATATATCCATTGGAGTCGGCATTTCGATTGGCGACGGCAGCACGGTGAAATCCAACCAAATATCAAATGTGTATACGGCTTTCCTATTCGGCGGCAGCGGCGTAAGTCCGGGGCCAACGGTCACGGGGAACACAACCAAGAACACAACATACGCGGTCATGTACAACTGTGTCCCGAATGTAACCGTCAAGTCGAACACGTTTAATGATTCAGAATTTGGTTATGACCACGTCCCCGCAGCAAACAGTGGCTTGGGCGCAAATTCGATCTACAACATTGATACCGTGCAGACGAGCACATGCCCGTGAGGGAATTGGGATGGAAGGTGCTTGGGTTGACTGCAAACCGATCGGAACCGGAGGAACAAAGTTTATGTCGCGACATCTAGCTTGGGGGTTTTTGGCAGTGGTGATGCTGGCGGTGAACGTTCCGTTGCACGCGAAGACCTACGAGGTTGGCGGTTGCAAGACCGGTGCCAGCTATGTGAACTTCACCACCATCTCGGCGGCGGTAGTCGGCGTGCCCGCAGGTTCGAAAATCGAGATCTGCCCCGGAGTGTATCCAGAGCAGGTGACGATCACACAACCGCTGGCACTGGAGGGTATTACCTTCGGCAACGCGAGCCGGGCCGCGATCACGGCCAATCCGAATGGATCGTTTGCCCCCAACGTAAGCGGGCTGTTCGGGGACTTCTACGCCCAAGTGCTGGTACAAAATGTTAATCCGCCGGGCCCGGTCAACATCACTGGTATCACGGTGGACGGAGCCGGCATCACCATCGCCTGTTCTGGTGAGGGCGAGTTTCTGGCGGGGATCTTCTATGCGTCCGGTACCTCCGGCACGGTCAATGAAGTCACCGGCCGCAATAACCAGAACAATGGATGTGGCTTCAGCATCTGGGTTGAAAACGGGGCTGCCACGAATCAATCGATCACCGTCGAAAACAACAGCATTCACCAGGGCGGTATCATCGCCATGACCAGCCAAAATCCGCCATCGCTGACCGCCACAATCAAAGGTAATTTCGTGGCCAGCACCAGCCAGACCAACAATTTCAATGATTTTCAGGGCGTTGCCGTGGTCGGGGCGAACGGCTCGGTCACCGGCAATGTGATCACGGGCGGTGACCGCGGCATTGTATTCGGCAACGACAATTACTTTAATGGTGGCAGCGGCACGGTAAACGTGTCGCAAAATACCGTCGCCGATATCTTTTCTGGAATAGAATTCTACGGCGCTAATGGAGTCATATCGTCCAATAAACTTTCGCAAGCGAACCTTGCTTTTTCGTTTGTAGATCCCGGCGACCCAGTCACATTGGAGGGCAACACAACCATGAATTCGTCCCAAGCTGTGTCGTTCATTGCATGCGCGAGCGAATCGACGATAACGAAAAACGTGTTTAACGACTCGCAGGTTGCCTTTCGGGGCATTCCGTCGCCGATCGCTGGAAATTCGCTGTATAACATTGACACAGTAGTGACCGGCTCGTGCTGGTCGATGTGACCCCGCTTGCAGCTGACCTATTGTCAATTTCTTGCGGGTAGAAGATAACCGCAGCTGCGCAAGGTCTGACACGAACATCTTCGGTCGCCTGCAACAGGCTATAACCAACCACGCGTCCATTTGACTCCAATCTTTCCCGCCCCTAACATGGCAGACCACAGCCTTCCACGCATTACCAGCTTGGGGAATCCATGATCGGCGAAACCATCTCGCACTACCGCATCCTCGAGAAATTAGGCGGCGGAGGCATGGGAGTGGTGTACAAAGCCGAAGACACGCGTCTCTACCGCTTCGTCGCCCTAAAGTTTCTTCCCGAGGACGTTGCCCGCGACCCCCAATCAGTCGCCCGTTTCCGCCGCGAAGCTCAAGCCGCATCGGCACTGAACCATCCCAACATCTGCACCATTCACGACATTGGCGAAGAAAACGGACGCGCCTTCATCGCCATGGAGTACCTCGAAGGCGTGACCCTCAAACACATGATCGCGGGCAGGCCCATGGAGATGGAAACCCTGCTATCGCTCAGCATCGAGGTCGCCGATGCTCTCGACGCCGCCCACGCCGAAGGCATTGTCCACCGCGACATCAAACCCGCCAATATTTTCGTCACCAAGCGCGGACACTCCAAGGTCCTCGATTTCGGCCTCGCCAAAATGAAGACCGAAGGCCGCCCCGGCAGCAGCGCGCCGATTGACGCAACCGAGACCGCCGTCCTGGAAGCGCATTTGACCAGCCCAGGATCGGCCGTGGGCACGGTCGCCTACATGTCTCCCGAGCAGGCCCGCGGCAAGGAATTGGATCCGCGCACCGATCTGTTTTCGTTCGGCGCAGTCCTCTACGAAATGGCCACCGGCACGCTGCCCTTTCGCGGCGAGACCACCGCCGTCCTTTTCGATTCCATCCTTCATAAAGTTCCAGTCGCGCCCGTCCGCCTGAACCCCGACCTCCCCGCCGACTTCGAACGCATCATCAATAAAGCGTTGGAGAAGGATCGCGAGCTGCGCTATCAACATGCCTCCGACATGCGCACCGATCTGAAACGCCTCAAGCGCGAAATGGATTCCGGCCACAGCTCCGTGAGCGCCCAGGCCGAAGAGCCAGCTCCGCCCTCAGGTTCGGCAAGTGCTGTGCAGCCGGCGTCAGTGGCTCCAATCTCGAGCGCGGCCTCAACTCCCGTGGCGCAGGCAGCTTCAGGATCAAGTGTCGTAGCAATTCCACCCGCGGCTCAATCATCAAAACGCGGAATTTGGATCGCACTCGCTGCCTTGCTAGTCGTCGCCGTCGGACTGGGTATCTTCTTCCACTACAGGAAATCTCAGTCCCTCACCGAAAAAGATTCCATCCTGCTCACCGATTTTGTGAACACCACCGGGGACGCAGTCTTCGACGGAACTCTGAACCAGGCCCTGGCCGTCCAACTCGAACAGTCGCCATACTTGAATCTGGTACCCGAGTCGCGCATTCAGGAGTCGCTGCAATTCATGGGACGCAAGCCGGACGAACACATCACCAGCGACGTCGGCCGCGAGATCTGCCTGCGTGACGGCATCAAGGCCATGATGACCGGATCGATTGCCAGCCTGGGCAATCACTACGTAATCACTCTGGCCGCCACCAACGCCCAAACCGGAGATTCGCTGGGCAGAGAACAAGTCGAGGCCGACAGCAAAGAGCAGGTGCTGAAGTCGCTCGACCAGGCAGCGTCCAACCTGCGGCAGAAAATGGGAGAGTCGTTGGCGTCAGTGCAACAATTCGCCACTCCCCTGGAGCAGGCGACCACTTCATCACTCGACGCCTTAAAGGCCTATAGCCTGGGATTCGCCGAGCATCAAAAAACGAATGACACCGCCGCCATCCCGCATCTTAAGCAGGCCGTCGAACTCGATCCCAATTTTGCCATGGCCTACGCTACGCTCGGCATTGCCTACACCAACCTTACAAAACCCAAGGAGGGGAACGAGGCACTCAAGAAAGCCTATGACTTGCGGGATCGAGCCAGCCAGCGCGAAAAGTTTTACATCCTGGGCCACTACTACGACGAAGTGGCATTGGATCCCGAGAAAGCCATCGCAACCTACCAACAATGGATCCAGACTTATCCTCGCGATACCAGCCCGCGCGACAATACTGCACTCATGTACGGAACTATGGGCCAGTCCCAGAAGGCGCTTGATTTTGCCAGTGAGTCCATGCGCATTGATCCTAAGGACGCCTATGCCATCCAGGATCTCGCGGCGGCCTATGAGTCGCTGAATCGTTTCGACGAAGCCAAGAGTGTGTGTGATCAGGCAGTAGCGCAAAAGCAGGATGGGTTTGTCATCCATTTGGTGTTGAGTGACCTTGCCTTCATACGGGGAGATCAGGCCGCTTACGACCGTGAGATGGCGCAATCCGTCGGCACACCGAACGAGGCCTTCATGTTGTTCTGGAAGGCCTCTGGACAAGGCACGCTGGGAAAGGTCGAGGCCTCGCGCGAATCCTTCCAGAAAGCCCGGTCGGAAATGATGCAAACCGGCTTCCAGGACTTTGCGGCAGGACTTTTCGTTGCGGAAGCAATGCAAGATGCAATACTTGGGTATAGCCCAGCGGAGGCCCGCACCAAGGCGGCCAAAGCCCTGGAGATGTCGAAAGACATCAATGTACGCTCTTATTCCGCCATGGTTTTTGCGTATCTCGGGGATGTGGCCAAGTCGAAGGCGATCATGGACGACCTGAAGCGGGATTTTCCCGAGAACCGGTGGCTGCTGTTGGTTAGCACGCCCCTGTCCCAGGCGGTGCAGGATTTGCAACGCAACCAGCCAGCCGAAGCCGTCAAAATACTGGAGGATTTGCGCCCCTATGAACTGGGAGCTCCTCCTTACGGCACCGCATTCGATGTGAATTACGCTCGCGGACTCGCTTATCTGCGTCTGCCGGACGGCGCCAAAGCTGCCCAGGAATTCCAGAAGATCCTGGACCATCGTGGAGTGGCCGCGACCAACCCCGAATATTTCCTTGCCTCCCTGAATCTCGCCCGGGCCTACGTTCTTCAAGGCGATAAAGCCAAAGCCCGCGCTGCCTACCAGGATTTCTTCGCCGCCTGGAAAGACGCCGACCCCGACGTGCCGTTGCTAATTCAAGCCCACGCCGAATACGCCAAACTGCAATAACTTCTTGACGGTCAAGTGAAATTGTCATCCCGAGCGTAGGACAATGTTTCGGTTGCCGAAACATTGTCTGGAGTCGAGGGACCTGCTTTTTAGTGCTCTGGGGGGACAAGTCAGCCGGGGCGCGCCAATCCTGCTCGCCTTACCTGACGAGAGGGCGGGGGATTTTCTAGCCTAGAGCCCACAGCCCAGCGCCTAAAGCCCGAGCTCCCCTACCATCCCATCCTCTTCCTCAACCCGGTGACATGCGCCACATGATGCCGCCCATGCCACGCATACAACGCCAAATTCTTCTCCAGCGGCATCACCCCTAACTCAGGATGCCGAAAATTCCGCTTCCATTCCCCCGGCGTAATCGCACGCAAAACCCGCACCCAGCGGTCATGGAGCGAATCCATCAGCGCCAGAGAAACTTCCAGCGGCGTCGCCTGCACATCCGGCAACTGCGCCCAAAGGCTTTCTTCGTAGGGCTTGATCGTCGGCTCGTGTTCGGTCAGCGCCAGCTTGAATCGTATGTAGGCGTTCATGTGACTTTCCGGCACATGATGCACCACCTGCCGCACCGTCCATCCGCCCTCGCGATAAGGAGTTTCAATCTGCTGCGGAGAAAGTCCCTTGACCGCCTCCCGCAAAGCGGCGGGTGCGTTCTCGATCTCAGCAATAAATTTGCCTCGCTGTTCTTCGCTCGGCGGGCCTTCGTAATGGAATTTTCCGACGGGAAAACGCGGGTCGTTCATCCTGTCCTCCTCATGGAACATATGTTTGTGCAGTACGTATCATAAGATGTCAGAGTTCTCCCCTTGGAGCGCCTATTTTGGACATGGAACAATAATGACTTTTCCCGCCGGCCACACCATCCCGCACTGGATCAACATCGCCGTGCATGTGGTCTTCGGTAGCGCCGCTCTCCTGCTCGGAATTGTGGCCGTCGTCAGCGCCAAAGGCGGGCCTACTCATCGCCGCGTGGGACGTTCGTTCCTGTACTGCATGGGAGTAGTGCTGGCCACAGCGGTGATCGGTCTGCTGGTATTCGATTTCCGGGCTTTCCTGGCGGTGGTCACTCTGCTCAGCTTTTACGACGCCTTCTCCGGATTTCGCGCCCTCCAGTTGCACGGCAACCGCCCCCGGCTGCTGGATCGCGTGGCCAGCGTGCTCGGCTTCATTTCTCCCGCGATTTTCGTTGTGCTCATGCGCCGCTTGCACCAGCCCTGGGCTCCCGTCCTGACCTACTCAATTCTAGGCGGATTGTTGCTCATGAGCGGCTACGACCTGGCGCGAAATTTCCTGCCCAAACCCTGGCTCCAACGCACCTGGATGCAGGAGCATCTGGTGAAAATGATCTCCGCCTACGTGGCCATCAGTTCAGCCTTTGCCGGGACGGTATTTCCGGGATTCATGCCCTGGAGCGCGATCGCGCCCACTACGATCGGCTATACATTAATGATTTTCTTTCTCGTAAGAGGCCCGAAGAAGTGGAATAAGTCGAATGCAGAAGATTCTTTGAGAATCGTAACCCGAAGCCCAGCGCCCAGTGCCTAAAGCCCAGCGCCTGTCTTCTATCTCACCAACGCCATAATCCGCACCGGCCCGCTCGATCGTCCGCCCATTTTCATCGGCGCCACAATCACCACTCCATTCATCTCCGGTGCTCGATCCAGGTTGGCGACATTTTCCAGGGGATAGACGCTATGCGCCAACGTGTACTGATGTACCGATCGCTCGCTCGACGCTCCATGGTCCACGCTCGGAGTATCGATCCCCAGTCCAACCACCAGGCGTCCTTCGACCAGAAACTTCGCAGCGTCGTCCGAATAACCAGGGAAATGCTCAACTCCCTTGGCATCCGCGTTGCGATATCCCGCCGGCGATTTCCAACGCGAATCCCATCCCGTGCGCGCCATCACCACGGAACCCAGTGGCATTTGTCCATGCTCGCGTTCCCAGCGGGCAATGTCATGCACCGAAATCTGATAGTCCGGATCATTTTCCACCTGCTGCCGGACGTCCAGGACCACCAGCGATGCAATCAGCCGTTCCGCCGGAATCTGGTCCACCGTCCACAGAGCCGGTGAGAATTGTGCCGGGGCATCAATCTGCGTCGCCAACAGTTGCGCCGCGGGATGATTTTGCGATGTTGCTGCCGCCGGATGCATGTTGCCCGAGGAATTTTTCCAATCGCCCGGCCGGATTGACAGGTCGATCACATGTGTCAAATCCACCACACCACGAAACTGCGATGGCTGCATCGCGCCATCGGGACGCCGCTGGGCAAACAGAAACACCACCAGCGACAGCACCAACCCGACAATAAAAGTCCGAAATCTCATTCGATTAGATCGTCCGATTCAAGATCGTCCGATTAACGACCGTCTTTCTTTTCTTCAGTTTGCAGTGATCTCAGGTCGGAAAACCAAATCACACTCAGTGAGATGCGGATACATTTCCCGTGAGATGCCACTCCATTGTCAGGGTTATGCAAAGAAGCATCAAGAACCGTAAGGACATGGCCTCCGTGACCCAACCCACGTGGGCGCGAGCGCCCCGTCTGCGCCGCGAGCGTCTTTCGAGATTTCCATGTTTACTCTCCGGTTCGCTACCCCCGCCGTTCCTCCCGAAACTGGATAATCTTTCGCCGGTCCCGCTTCGATGGCCGCCCCTCCGGCGCAGCCGCAAAATTCATCATCAACTTCCGCTCCTCAGCCACTTTCATCCGCAATTCCCGGCTCGCGTCGGTCTCGCGGTAAAGCGTCCGCGCCACCGCCGCCGGCCCACGCACTTCGCTGAGCAGCAGCACCTCCACCTGAAAGTCGCCGCCCTCTGTTCTGATTTGCAGAAGGTCACCAATCCGAACTTCGCGCGCAGGCTTGGCCGCCTGATTGTTGGTTTGAATCCGGCCCAGTTCACAGGCTCGCGCCGCCAGTGTACGCGTCTTAAAGAACCTCGCCGCCCAGAGCCACTTATCCATCCGCACGCTGGTCATGCCTTATTTTAAATCTTTACTACTCTTTAATCGCCGCTGCCTCTGCCCCATGTCATCCTGAGCGCAGTGAATGTTCGCGAAGCGAACATTCACGGAGTCGAAGGACCCCTATTCCATTTCAAAGCCATCGATCGGGGCTTTGAATCGCGGCGACATCTATGAACGGGCACAGAAAGCAGATTCCTCCCTTCGCCTTCGCTACGGATCGGAATGACAAGAAGTGAGCGGCCTATCCCAACCCCCGAGTCTTGATGAATAATCAATGGCATGCCGGAACTGCCGGACATCTCCGCCTACCTCACGGCGCTCGAACCGCGCATCGTCGGACAACCGATCGAAAAAATCCGCCTGGCCAGTCCGTTCCTGCTCCGCACCGCACAACCGCCAATTACGATTGTAGAAGGCCGCATCGTGCGAGATCTGCGCCGCATCGGCAAGCGCATCGCCATCGGAGTGGAAGGCGATCTCTGGCTGGTCTTGCACCTGATGATCGCCGGCCGCCTGCATTGGCGTCCGCCCGCGGCCAAACTCGCGGGACGCCAAAGCCTGGCAGCCTTCGACTTTCCCCAGGGCTCGCTCGTGCTCACCGAAGCCGGCACCATGCACCGCGCGTCGTTATATGTTTTCCTGGGAGAAAAAAGTTTAGATTCCATCGATCCCGGCGGCATCGACGTTTTCACCAGGGATCTCAACTCATTTCGCGCCGCGCTCACCGCTGAAAACCGCACCCTCAAGCGTGCCCTTACTGATCCCCGCATCGTCAGTGGTATCGGCAACGCCTATTCCGACGAAATCCTGCACGCCGCCCAATTGTCGCCGATTACTCTTACCCACAAACTAAAGCCGCAAGAATGGGAAAGGCTGTTCGCCGCCACGCGCGACACTCTCCAACTCTGGATCGACCGCATGCGTGCCGAAGCTGAGTCAGCCTTCCCGGAAAAAGTCACCGCCTTCCGCCCCGAAATGGCGGTCCATGGACGCTACGGCAAACCGTGCCCGCGTTGCGGAGAAAAAATCCAGCGCATTCGCTATGCCAACAACGAAACCAACTATTGCGCCCGCTGCCAAACCGCTGGAAAAGTCCTTGCGGATCGCAGCCTCTCCCGCCTCCTGCACTCCGACTGGCCCCGCACCCTCGAAGAATTAGAAGCTCTCAAGCGCCGCTAGCGTGAAGACAAAGCCGGGTGCCCCGTGTCTCGCCGCCTTTGCGAGACGCGGGATTCCACTCACCCATCGAGCGTGGGATTTTGTTCCTTCCCAAGCCCGCACCCATTGACACCGCAGGTGCCCCACCCTCTTTTGCCCACGATGGCGAAACTCCAAGGGTATACTTCGCAACGACACGTGGGCCACAGCCCGCGCGGCGACGTACGATTCCTCAGTCCCGAGGAGGGACTTCGAATGAAAGTACGATTCAGTCCGTTGTCACTTCCTGTTTTGGTTGCAATGCTCATGTCCGCCAGCGCGGCCCTGGCCCAATCCACAAGCGCGCCCTCCGCGGCGCTATCTGGCTTGGTGCTGTTGTGTTTGCTGGTCTTTGGCGGGGCAGCCTACGTCTACATGTCCCTGGCCGTTCAGACCATCGCCACCAAAACCGGCACGGACAATGCCTGGCTCGCTTGGATTCCCATTGCCAATCTCTTCTTGATGCTGATGGTGGCCAAGAAACCGCTGTGGTGGTTCATCCTTTTTCTGATTCCTCTGGTGAATATTGTCATGGTGATCATCGTTTGGATGGCCGTGGCTGAAGCTCGTGGCAAGCCCAACTGGTGGGGCATTCTGATGATCGTTCCCTTCGTGAACCTCATCGTCCCAGGTTATCTAGCTTGGTCCGACTGAAGTAAGGCAACGCCGGGTGCCCCGTGTCTCGCCGCCTTTGCGAGACGCGGGATTCCACGGACTTCATCGAGCTTGGTATTTTTCTGAAAAGGAGCAGATCAGCGAGGATTCATAGCAGCTCTGACTCGCCGCCATTGGAAAATCAGTTCGGTGATCCCCAACGGCACCACCCAGCAAACCCAGGTGATGATGATGCTGCGATCATTTTCCGGTTGCAGCCTCGACGTCGGACCATAATCGCTCAAGATACGGAAGGTTACAAAAGCGAATGTCACCACATAGGCGCGGATCATCCACTCCTTATGGAACTGCACCAGTCCCTTGCGTATCGTGTAATAGCCCATGCCGGCGGTGATCGTCCAGGCGGACGCCAAGCCCATCAGCCCCACTTCAAAAGCCCAACCCGAGGTAACGGAAAACGCCAGTCCAATCGAGCCGATTACACCGACAGCGACCCCGAGTAGGAATAGCCGCCCCGTCCAGCGATGGATCTGGAAATGCTTATTGCGAAGCCCGGTCCAGAACTGCCACGGGCCCATCAGTAACGCCAGAGTTCCCCCACTGATGTGCAGCAGCAGCCACACCCGGCGCGTCCAGTAGGAGTCAAACGAAGCCGCGTTGTAGTGAAGGTAGTAGAAGAAAACATACTTCCAGACGAACGCGAGAGCAATGCCGACAATGCCGATCCAAGCCACCGTCTTGGCTGCCAGCTTCGTCTTACTGGGTTTGTTCCAAACCGCTGTCGGTGCGCTTGTTGACGCATGGGCCATGGGTGTCGTCCTCGTTGCGGGAAATGCTACCACGGCATGGATGGACTGGATAGCCAGATGTCAAACCGGGTGCCCCGTGTCTCGCCGTTTTTGCGAGACGCGGGAATCCACGAACTCATCGAGCTGGAGGATTTTGTTTGAAACCACCGTGGAAGAGCGGCCCTTCAGGGCCGCGTTTTCTAACGCGTTGATTTACGCGGCGCTGCAAGCGCCGCTCTTTACGGATGCTCACACCACCAGAAAAGCAATCCCCGCCGCGATCAGCGTCCCCAGAAAATTTACCAGGTCGTTATTCAAGAGTCCCCGTCGTTCCAGCCATGCACCCAAAAAACTATCAGCCACCATCCCCACAGTGGCCGCCCCAACCGCGATCCCGAACCATTTCCACGGCATGAGTTCAGTCACCACGCACACCACACCAACCACAGCAGCCGCCATTACGCCTGCGAGAGTTCCCGCGACCGTGACGCCGCCATCGGTCCCGGCGGGCACGATTTTCCAGGTTGTAATCAAACGTGGATTCGCTCCCACCGCCTGACCGATCTCACTCGACACCGTATCCGCCGCCGCTTCCGACAGTGCAGCTGCTGTCGCCAATAAGAATCCTGCCTTGCCATAGATCGTAAACAGAACTGCCGCTCCAGTCGCCACGCCAAGATTCGCCAGCACTTGCGAAGCTCGTCGTCCACCGCTTTTCTCGGCAGTTCCTAATTTTTGCTTGTGCGATCTACCGAAACCAGTAGCCATCCAGGTCAGGACGAAGACTGACACCAACGCCGCGACCGCTCCGCCTCCGGCGCTTACGCAGAGCAAAAAACAAACCACTGCTCCTGCCGCCGCCCCTGACCAACTCACTCCTTTTACCAACCGCCCAAATCCAGCGAAAAGCAGCGTAATGATGACGGCAATCTCGATCTGTGGCCTCGATAACTGAGGCATCCCGCCGGCGATCATCGCTAAGTCATGCATTTGCTTGGAGATTCCGTGAAATTCGCACTGGAGCCGGTTCCAAGCCCCCTGTACCAAGTCAGATACTGCTATCCGTTGTGGCCTCGCCCAATCCGTTCCACCGGTCGTGCTTTAGCTTTTCGATTACCCGCCTGATCTCGGCTGCATCCAACTCTGTTCTAGTTTAAACTCAGTGCCTTGGCGTGCTCGGGCAGAGAGAAAGTGATATTACCGCCGAGAGCGCAGAGATCGCAGAGGGAAAGTCCAGCGTAAGAGCATTTGCTTTTCTCGGCGGCCTCGGCGGTAGAGAACGAGGGGGAACTCTATGGCAGCCTCGGTTTGGTCTGGGTATCTCACATTCGGATTGATTTCCATGCCGGTGCGTCTTTTTTCCGGCGCTCGCAGTTCGGGAATTTCCTTCAACATGTTGCATCGCGACGACCTTTCCCGCCTCAAGCAGCAGTATGTCTGCCTCAAAGACGGCAAAGTCGTGGAGCGCGCCGACACTGTGAAGGGCTACGAATTTCGCAAAGACGAATACGTGGTGATCGAGCCCGAAGAGATCAAGCAGATCGAACCCAAAACCGCCAAGACCATGGAGATATTGGAGTTCGTGAAAACCACCGACGTGGATCCGGTGTATTTCGAATCTTCCTACTACATGGTTCCCGAAGAAGCCGGACGCCGTCCTTATGCCTTGCTCACCAAGGCTTTAGAAGAAAGCGAATACGTCGCCATTGCCAAGCTGACCATGCACAATCGCGAGTACACGGTGTTCCTGCGTCCGCATGAGGGAGGAATGATGCTGCACACCATGTATTACGCCGAGGAAGTCCGTAAGGTGGAAGAGTTTGGCGCGCCGGATGTCGAACTGAAAGACGCGGAAGTGAAAGTAGCGCATCAGTTGATCGAGGCCCTGGCTGCTGACTGGGACCCGGAAAAATATCATGACAGCTTTCAGGACAATCTCAAGAACCTGATTCAAACCAAGTTAGAAGGCGGAAAGATCGCCGAAGTGGAAAAGCCGAAGAAGCTTGCTCCGGTCGTGGACCTGATGTCGGCCCTGAAAGCCAGTTTGGCCGAGATGGAAGGCAAGAAGAAACCCGCAGCCACCACCAGCCGCGCTCCGGCGTCCGGGAAAAGATCGCGGGGCGGCGCCTGAGCTTGAGCTGGTCCCTCGGATTTATAACTAAAAGATAACTTTCTGTCCCGCGTCGATTCTGGACGTCGCGGCCTCTCTTGCATTCCAAAGGTCGTCCCGCGACTCGCCATTCGCACACGGGCTTGTAAGCGCCATTAACAGGCATTCTGAAGAGCGTCGTGATTGGCATTTTCGATCCTAAAACCCTTCCAGTCGGGAATCAATAACTTAGCCGGAAGTGAATCAATATGAGATTTTTTTGCGGCTCTTCGGCAGACGAGCATTTCTCTTGGCGATGGCCGTACGGCAGATTTATTTCCACAGCGAGGATGCAACCTTTGCCCCCGGTTCCCGGCACTAACCTACATTAGACCACCACGAAATCGCTGAGGCGCTGGCGCTTAAGCCCGCTTCGCTTTAGAATAGGGAACTCTTCCGGGACCGTTGTGAATTCATGAATTCTTCTGTTGGGGTGTCGATGATTGGGATGCGCGTCGCGCGAGTAGCTTTCATTTTGCTTCTGTTCTTTATTTGCACCAGCTGTGGACAAACCTACCGGCCGGTGGCTTTTCCCATTGAGCCCAATCCGCCCAACCCGTCCAGTTTTCACTTTGTTCTGACCATGAGCGCGAACGGCATGGACGCATCCGATACCACCCAGCTGCCACAATCCGGTACCACCACGCGCATTGATACTTCAGGCGATTCCGTGGCGGCCGTGACCGAAGTCGGCCTGGGCCCAGTGCACGGCACTGTGCTGCCCAACGGCGGCTCGTGGTACGTGGCCAACAGCCTCGAAGACACGGTTTCAGCCAGCACCACTTCCGCCTCCAGCACCCACACCACGATTGCGCTGCCAAATATGCCGGACGCGGTCCCTCCGATCCTCGCCGTGCCAGTTTTTGTGTCGACTACGGAAAACGGCAAGGTCTACGTGGCCAACTACAACTACGGAACGGTTTCGGTGATCAGCACCAGTTCCAACCTTGTACTTGCGAATGTTGGCGTCGATCCCACACAGCCGGTTCCCAACACGGCCGCGAACCCGGTGACGCTGGCAGAGTTGCCCAACGGGCAGAAGGTTTACTCGGCGAACCAGGGGAACGGAACAGTAAGCAGCATCAACACCGTCGATGACACCGTCGGCGTGGTCTTGAATTCGGTGGGGACTTCTCCGGTGTGGGTGGCCGCCCGTTCCGACAGCCAGCGAGTGTACGCTCTGGACAAGAGCAGCGGAAACATTTCCGTGATTGATGCGACCGCCACGCCCGATGCCGTGATCGGCACGGTGGCGACCGCTGCCGGCGCCGATTTCATGCTTTACGACGGCAAGCTCAACCGCTTGTATGTGCTGAGTTCCACAGGCAATCGGTTCTGGGCTTTTGATGCGGCCCCGAGCATCCCGGCGCCGCTGCTTCCCGGCCCTCTCAGCATGGCCCCGCTGGCCCAGACTGCAACCAATCCTTGCGCCACGACGGTCGCACCTGTTCCAGTTTCTCTGGTCGCTCTCCCCGATGGCAGCCGGGTCTACGTGGCCAGCTATCAGAAAGACACAACCAGTGGAAACATCTGCTCGCAAGTTTCAGTGTTCAGCTCGGCGAACTTCACGCCAGGAAACGTGATTTCACTGGGATACGCGCCCATCGTTACCGACCCCGCGCATTATCCGACCGGTTGTGATGCAACCCGGCCCACTGCCACCGGAGCTCCGCTCGGTTTCCGCCTTTCCGCAGCATCCTCGGCTGACAATAAACCGACAACCCGGGTTTATGTCGCCAACTGCGACCAGGGAAATACCGCGATCCTCACCACGGTGGCGATTAATTCTTCCGGAGAAGTGTTTGCCCCGGACACCCTGCTGACGGAGATCAATTCTCCGCTGAGCGCGTTTCCGGCGCCGTCTCCAGATCCCGTGACGGGGAACTGTCCCTATCCCCAGGGACCAGCGGTGAACGGGGTGTGTCTGCCGCCGCCGCAGAATCCGTTGTTTATTGTGGCCGGCCCGTAGCGCCAACGGCTGATTGTCCTTTGGATCGGATGCCCGGCGTGGTGACGACACAGACCAAAATCCCAAGTGGGACAAGTTGGGAAATCCCAACCTGTAAAAACGAAGCGTGGGGCAGCCCGCCACGCCAAGTCGATGCTCCCGTCTTCGTTACTTAATTGCCCTTCACCAGAGTCCCGCTGACAACCGTGTCCGCGTCCGTCTCAACGGCTAGCATCTCATTCCCGCCGTCCACAACCACGAAGTGGAAGTGCATTTCGGATTGCCCCTTCGGCGTTATGGTAGCCCTGCCCCTGCAGTCCGCCCCGACCCTGTAAGAACCGGTGACGGGCACGTACGTTAGAAACGCGCCATCCTCGCTAGCCGCTACGCGTCCGCTTATCACTCCTTCTCCAGAAGGGTTGACCGTTAATTTCAACTCACCGATGAAAGCCACCGCTGGGGCGGCCGCCTCTGCGAGAAAGACGCCGGTTGTTTCAAACCCAAACCTACCCTCAACTCCGGCATTGGTGCAGGTCGGGGAGCCCTGCTGCACGGCGAATCCCTCCGAAAAAAGGTGAAGGGCCAAAAACCCGGTTGATGTAACCACAATTGAGAAGGGGATGGCTCCCGTGGGCGTGCCCGTGCCGGTGCAGTTCGAGGCGATTGCGTATGTTCCGGTGAGATGATCGGTGGCTATCATGCCATCATGGGATGCTGTGGTCTCTACGGTGAACGTACCGGTGGTTGAGTCAAACGTGATCTGGCTCACGGCGGCGGTCGCAGGGGCGCCGTTGCTATCTGTGCCGTCGTGCAGAAACCCGTAGGTGCCACTCAGAGAGGCGTTTGAACATTTCGCCGCCCAAGCAGCAGAACTGAGCCCAAAGCTGGCCAGAACGATCACTAAAGCGATGCGAAACATTTTGTAAGTCATGGTGCCGTCCTCTTCTCTTTTTTGCCTGCTGGCCCCAAGAATGGCTGCCATTTTCCGCTCAATCCCTGTTCGCGTCAATGTGAAACAATTTGCAACGCCGACGACAACATTTCTGTTATGGATGGTTGTCGTAACATCGCAATTACACCAACTATCCCTGGCAACCTTGGAGTTGGTGCAATGGCGTTTCTCGTCAACTCTCCGGTTAAATCCATTTGGTGGGACAAGCTCTTGCGCGTATACTGTGCGGAGTTTGCAGGGCTACCAGCGCGGAAGGAGACTCATGCAGATCAATCGCCAGAATCTGAAGTGGATGGGCAGGATGATGTTGATTCTTCTGCTGGTCGGGGTGGCAGAGGTTCTGGTCGTCCTCCTCGTCCCCAAGCCTTTGCCATGGGTGGTTTTGATTCCCGCGCTTATTCCTTTGCTCACTACTTTTCTTATCACTCTTCCCCTGACCAGGGGCGAGAAGCCATCCCGTCCAAGCGTCTGATTATCCCTTCGGCAGTTATAGTGCCCAGTTCCTCTAACCGTCCCAAATTTTAGGTCGATTTTATCCCAGCCCCCGGGCCAACAGAACGACGCATGGGCATTCAGGCTACACTTCAGGCATGAATAAGAAAGAGATTAATTCTCCGAACCTAACGATCCATTTCGTCCTGTGGGCAGTGGTTCTGGGATTATTGTTTCTCGGGCTGATGGGACATTACATCTGGAAGGTTTTTTAGGTCCCCATGATGCGGGTGCCCCTACCCGCCCCGGGCTTCAGCCCGAGCCAAGAGCGAGCTTGCGCTCGCTGCGCAGACGGGGCGTCCGCGCCTACGTGATTGTGCAGGGTGACCGCGAACTAGCCGGCGACGGCGGTTTGGGACTGGGGCTGGACGCAGTTGTAGCGCAGGGCGATATTCATAAACACGTTGCCGATGCAGGTGTCGAAGCACAGCACGAGCGCTTCCGTGTCCTCGGTGCTTTTGGCGCCATCGGTGGTGTGGAGCACCGGCGGATGCACCCGGAAATGAAAGCCCTGGTCATTGAGGGTGGCGACGGCGTTGCCGACGATTTGATTGGCGAGTTCGCAGACGGCTTCGCGCACCAGGCTGTCGGTTTCCGGCAGTTCGCTGCCGGCGAACTTGCTGGCCACGCGCACTGCGGCCTGGGTGTCCAGATCGAAAATGATCCGGCCCTCGATGTCCCCGCTCAGCCACACCAGGGCGGCCACGCCCTTGCAGCGGTAGGCTTCCTCTTCCATGCTGAGATTGCCAATCTGCATGGGACACTGAAGCCCCTGCGCCAGCACGGCGTCGGCCGCGTTAATAAACGGCTGGATCAACTCCATCTTCATGTTAGACTCCCGCGCCGGCAGCATGGGCTGCGCTGCCATCTTCTCCCAACACGTACTTGATCACTTCGTACAGCACTTCCGGTTTTACCGGCTTCTGCACAAAATGACGCGCGCCCCGTTGCAATGCCGCCACAATGTTCTCCTGATACCCCACGGAGGACACCATGACGATGCGCGCATCGGGATGTTTTTGTACGATTTTTTCGGCAGCTTCAATGCCTTCCATCTGCGGCATGGTGATGTCCATGAGCACAATGTCGGGATTGATGCGGTCGTATTCGGTGATGGCGGTCAAACCGTCGCCCGCCTCGCCCGCAATCTGCCCGCCGAAAGTTTCGACAATCCGGCCGAGATTCTTGCGCGCGAAGACGGAATCGTCCACGATTAAATAGCGGACCGGTTGCCCGTCCTTGCTGCGTTTGACTGCTGCAAACTGCTCCATATCCAACCTCCTCCTGCATTTCAACCACCCCGGCAGCTCCTCTTAGCCATGCCGGGCCAAAATTGTTTTTAGCCGGCCGCGGTGGCCATGCCCCCGCCGCGGGCAGGCACACACTGCGTGGTAAGCGTATTCGCGAGCGCGTCCAGAGCCACCACGCGCATGGCAAAACCGCGTTCGATGGCGGCCTTGGGCATGCCGTAAACCACGCATGAACCTTCGCTCTGCGCGATGGTCAATCCTCCGGCCTCTTTCACCAGGCCCAGGCCCTGCGCCCCATCTTCGCCCATGCCGGTCATAATCACGGCGATGCCCTTGGGGCCAAATTCTTCGGCGAGACTCTTGAACAGAACGTCGACCGAAGGACGATGCCCGTTCACTCGCGGATCATCACTCAGCACCACGATGTTTCCCAGCGGCAAGCGCTTGACTTTGATATGGCGGCTACCGGGACAGATCAGGACCCGTCCCGCCAGCAGCAGATCGCCGGATTGCGCTTCCTTCACGCCGATCGAGCAACTCTCATCGAGGCGGCGGGCAAACATTTCGGTAAAGCCTTCGGGCATGTGCTGCACCACTACGATGCTTCCCGGAAAATCTCCCGGCAGTTGCGAGAGCAAATACTGGAGCGCCTGCGGGCCGCCGGTGGAAATGCCGATTCCCACGATGCGCGTAGGCTGCTTTTTGGCATCCAGCTGGATCTTGTCGGACGGATTGAAGCTGACCGGAGCCGGTGTGAGCTGCACCCCACGGCTTTGGGCCGCGGCCTTAATTTTGGCAATGAGTTCGCGCGCCACTTCGGGCATGCGCGCGTGCACGTCGCTGGGCTTGGCTACGAAGTCGAAAGCCCCAAGGGCCAGCGCCTTGAGCGTGACCGATGCTCCCAGAGTGCTATGCGAACTCACCACGATGACCGGTAAATGGTGGCGGCGCATGATCTCTTTGAGCATGTCCAGCCCGCCCATGCCGGGCATTTCGAGATCGAGAGTCACGACCTGGGGCTTCAATTCCGCGATCTTTTTCAGGCCGAAGTTTCCATCCATGGCGGTGCCGACCACCTCGATGGAGTCATCGGTTTGCAGGATTTGCGGAATCAGCTTCCGCATCAGAGCGGAATCATCCACCACCAGTACCCGCACGGAAGGGCTCATTGCCGCACCTCCCCAGCGGAAATCGCCGAAGCCATGGCCGCGGAAGTATTGAGCCGCGCACGTTCCGCATGCGAGAGCAAAAGGCCGGAGGCGAGGCCGCTGCTCTGTTCGCGTCCAGACTTGGAGAAGCGTTCCATGATGGCGGCGAGATTCATGATCAAGACCACGCGGCCATCGCCCAGAATCGAAGCGCCGCTGACCAGATCGGTGGCCACGGTCTGGTCGTCGAGGGTCTTGATGACCAATTCTTCTTCGCCCTCCATGGCGTCCACAATCAATCCCAGTTTGCGTTCGCCGAAACTGATGACCAGAATGAAAATTTTCCCGGCGCGATGGTCCGTCCGTTCCGTACCGCGGCGTCCCATGCGTACCAAAGGCAGCACCTGGTTGCGCAGCTGCAAGACTTCGTAGTTGTCCACCCGGTGCAGATCGGATTCATGGGCGCGGGCGATTTCTGCAACCGCGTTGAGAGGGATGGCATACAGCCGCTGCTCCACGCGGAACAAAAGTGCTTTGATGATGGCCAGAGTGAGAGGCAGTTTGAGCCGGAAGGTGGTGCCCTGGCCGACCCGGGTTTGAATTTCGACCGTGCCTTTCAAGCGATGCAAGACGCTGCGGACCACATCCAGACCGACTCCCCGCCCGGAGACTTCGGTAATTTCCTCGGCGGTGCTGAAACCGGGGCGGAACACCAGATCCAAAATTTCGGCTTCGCTGAATCGGGAAACTTCTTCGTCCCCGACCAGGCCCTGTTTCAAGGCCCGGGCTTTTACTTTCGCTGGATCAATGCCGCTGCCGTCGTCGCGAATTTCCACAATTAACTGATTGCCCTGGTGATAGGCGTCCAGGCGGATGGTCCCGTGGGCCGGCTTGTTGAGGTGGGCCCGTTCTTCAGAATCCTCAATCCCGTGACTGATGGCGTTGCGCACGATGTGGGTCAGCGGTTCAGCGATGGCATCCAGCAGACTCTTGTCGACGTCGGTATCCTGTCCGCTGATCACCAGGTCCACTCTTCTGCTGCAAAGGCGGGACACATCGCGCACCATACGAGGGAAGCGGCGGAACAGTTGTTCGACCGGTACCATGCGGACCTTCATGACCGAGCGTTGCAAGTCGTTCAGCACCCGCGCCTGAAAACCCATGGCGTCGGCGAAACGTCCGCGGATGGCTTCCTTGGGATAGCGCTTGGCGAATTCGTTCAGGGCCTGTTGCAGCATGGATTTGCCGATGATGAGCTCACCCACAAGGTTGAGCACGTTATCGATGCGCTCGGCATCCACGCGCAGAATGTTTTCCGCCGCGACCGTGCTGGAGGGGCTGGGCGCCGCTGCCTCCTGTTCTTCCGCGAGCAGTTCCTCAGCGCTTTCTGCCTCCACTAACTCTGGCATGGGCTCGGCAATGGTTTCTTCCGCCGCCGAAACGGATGGGGAGTTCTTGGGTTTTCTGGCCGGACCTGCAATGGTCTCCAATTCCACGTGGGAAATCACAGTGGGGATCTTGCATTTTGCGGTCACTTGCTCGGGGGTTTTTTCGCTGGCCAGCAGCAACTCGATGCGCTTGGCATTCTCGGTGGAACCGGCCTCCGGCCGGGCGCCCAGGACCTCACCGACGGCAGCGACGGCATTCAGCACCAGTTGCCGGGCAGCGATGGGCATGGCGCAAAGAGGATCGATGTGCGCGGTGACATGGAAAACACGTTTGCCTTGAGTGAGGGCACTCTGGAGGGCAAGCTTTTCATATTCCGTCCACACCGTGGCCGCGCCGGGTGCCGCGGATTTCTTCTTGCGGGATTTCATGGCCTGCGGCGCATCGGCCAGGGCGCGAATGGACTTACGCAAGTCGTCGGCGGAAGGAAGCTTGGCTTTGCTGCGATAGCATGCCAGCATGTCGCTGAAAATGTCGGCGGCGGCAAAGGCCACTTCAGCCAGGGAAGTGAGCGACGCGGAGCTTTCCACCGCCAGCGCATCTTCGAATTCATGCGCCAGTTCGCTCAATTCACGAAAGCCACAAGCGGCCGCGTCGCCTTTGAGGGTATGCACAATGCGGCGAATACTACGCACGGTTTCCGCGTCGTTGGGGTTCTTCTCCAGCTTGAGCGCTTCGTCATTCAGCCCTTGCAGAAGTTCCTGGGCGGTCTCGAAGAAGAGCTCCCGCAGTTCCGCGCCGCGTTCATCGGAAAAGTGGCTCACTGGGCCCCCTCGATCTTCTGATACGCGGTCCCACTGTTGCGGTAGATCATGTTGAATTTGTCGGTCAGCCCCAACAAACTTTCGGCATGGCCCACCAGCAGGTAGCCTCCGGGGTTCAGGCAGCGCGCGAACTTTTCAATCAGCCGCTTTTGCTCGGCCTCGTCGAAATACATCATGACGTTGCGGCAGAAAATGACGTCGTTGCGTTGCGGCAGGTATTCCGTTTTCAGGTTGTGAAAGTCGAAGTGAATGAATTCCTTTAGGGCCTTCTTGATGGCATATCTTTCGCCGACTTTGTCGAAGTAGCGAAGACGATAGCTGTAGTCCACCGAGTTCATGTGGTGTTCGGCGTAGATGCCTTCCTGGCCCGCGCGCAATACCTGGTAATTGATGTCACTGGCGAGGATCTCCACTTTCCAGGGCAGAGGAATCAACGGCTTGGGCCAGGTATTTTCCACCGAAGCGGGAGTGCGAAGGTGATGGTAGGCCAGAGAATCGGCCACCATCATGGCAATGGTGTAGGGCTCCTGGCCGGTCGAGCAGCCCGCGCTCCAGATGCGAAGTGTCAGCTCACCCCGGCCCTGCTTGGCGCGCAGGATCTCGTCAAGAATTTGTTTGTGGAACAGTTCCAGTTGCGCCTTGTTGCGGAAAAAGCTGGTCTCGTTGACGGTGAGATTTTCCAGCAGACGGGAAAGTTCCTGTTTACCCTCCTGGCTGATCAGCAGGCGGTAATAACTGTAGAACGAATCCATCTGGCATTCTTTGAGGCGGCGTTGCAGGCGGTCCTGGAGGAAGTGGGCGCGGCGTTCGTCGAAGTGCATGCCGCACTCCTGGTACACCAGCGCCTGTAAAAGCTTGAGCTCGGGTTCGGACAACTGTGTGGCGACGCCTGGTGCGCTCATGAGTGTCTTTCGTGCCTCTTACTTTGTAGCGGCAGCGCTTTTTGCCTTACTCTCTTCCCCAGTTCTTACGAGGGGCTTGCTTTCCCCGGCGCCGTTCTTCTCGCGCATGCCGCCGTAGTCAAGCAGTTTGGCCATATCCAGCAATACGATCAGGCGGCCTTTGTATTTGGCCAGGCCAGTCACACAGTTCAATCCACCTTCATGAAATTCGTGGGGCGCTGGTTCCACATCCTCGGAAGGAATTTTGAGCACTTCCGAAGCCGAGTCCACGATCAAACCAGAAAGCCGTGCGTTGTGTTCCACCACCAGAATCCGGTTTCGCCGGCTGGGCGCGACCTGGATTTCCCCCAACCGTTTGCGCAGATCAATGACCGAGACAATTTTCCCGCGCAGATTGATGACGCCTTCCATGTAATCCGGAGAATCGGGCACGGCGGTGATTTCGGGCACGCGCACGATCTCGTGCAAGGAAGTGATGGGGACGCCATAAGTCTCGCGTCCCACCTGGAAACCGACAATGTGCAGTTCGCGGTTCATCGCGGAATTCAGCTCCGGGCCCCGGCGGCCGCTTGCCGGGCCAGTCCCTTGGCGCCGGCTTTGGTCCCCAAAACGCGTTCGATTTGTTCCAAAGCGAAGCGGTCCATGGAATCCAGCAGGTCGCGCGACATTTTGGACATCTGTTCCGCCGAAGCCGCCAACTCGGTGGATCCCGAAGTGGTTTGCTGCACCAGTTCCCGCATCCGCTCCATGGCTTTGACCACGGCGTGAGCGCCGGAGGCCTGCTCTTCGACCGCAGAATTGATCTCGTGGGTGATTTCATTCAGCCGGGTGGTGGCGCGGGCAATCTGCGACGAACCATGCGATTGCTCGTTGGTCGCGGCGCCGATTTCCTGCGCGAATTTGTAGACTTCCGTGACCACGTTGGAGATTTTGCGCAGAGCGGCGTTCAATTCTTCGCCCAGGCCCAGGCCTTCGTTCACGATGGTGGTGCTCTGCTCCATGTTTTCCACGGCCTTGCGGGCTTCCTTCTGAATGCTTTGGATCAGCTCGGAAATTTCCTTGGTGGACTGGGCCGATTTTTCGGCCAGCTTTCGTACTTCGTCAGCGACCACGGCGAAGCCGAGGCCATGCTCGCCGGCGCGCGCCGCTTCGATGGCTGCATTCAGCGCCAACAGATTGGTTTGTTCCGCCAGATCGTCGATGACTTCGATGATCTTGCCGATGTCGTCGGCGCGTTGACCGAGCACGTCGATGATTTGTCCCGACGAGCGGATGGTGACGTTGATCTTGTTCAATCCGTCGGTGGCTTTGTCCATGGTGGTGATACCACTGTGGACTTCCTCGCGCGAGCGGTTGGAGATGTCGAGAAGGACTTTGGCGGTATCGGCCACGCGTTGAATCGACGCCACCATCTGATCAATCGAGGCAGAAGTCTCGCTCACACTCGACGCCTGTACCTGCGTGCTCTTCACCATGTTCTGCACGTTGACGCTCATTTCGTGCATGGTGCTGGTGACTTCGTCGATGGCGGAAGAAGTTTGCAGGCTGATTTTTGCCGATTCGTCGGAGGCGCCGGCCACCTGGCTGGAAGCGCTGGCCACCTGGGTGGACGCGTCGCGCACATTGCGCACCAGGTTTCGCAGTCCTTCGATCATGCGGCTGAAGGCGTTGCCCAGGGTGTCGTTCTTGGACCGCGGCTGGACCTCAACGTTCAGGTTGCCGCCGGCAATGGCCTCGGAAACCGCGGCCATTTCCTTGAGATAATTCACCATGCTGGTGAAAGTCCGGGCCAGCTGTCCGATTTCATCGTTGCCCTGGATATCGATGGCATGGTCGAGATCGCCGGCCGTGCCGATTTGCTGGGCCACATTCATCAGGTTGTTAAGTGGCAGGGTGATGGACTTGGCGCTGCGATAGGCGATGATTACACCCAGAGTGAGTGCGCCAAGGGTGCTGAATCCGGCAATCAGGATGGTCCAGTTTTCCGCACTGTCGTCCGATTTGCGCCGTTCGGCAGAAACCACATCCAGGTAGTCGGTGGAATTCTTCACCCAAGCGGATGCGTCCTTTTGCAGATAAAAAATTTGCAGATCAGCTACCGTGGCGTTGCCGGCATCCACTTCTTTTCGCTTTTCCAACAGGGGCGAGGCGAACTCAGTGGACCACGCCTGCTCATTTTTCTGGACCTTGTCCAGAGCTGCCCGCTGTTGGTCAGAGTTGCTCTGCTTCTGGCCCCCCGCCAAGGCATCGTTGAGGATATGAATCCCGTCATTCATGTGGTCTATTTCGCGGCTGTCGCCACTGAGCAGGTAATTGCTCAGGTAAAGCCGGTTCTGCATCATCTGAAACTGGATCTTGTTGGTGCTGGCGTAGGCCGCTTTGGCCGAATGTTCCCGTTCCACGGCGATCAGGTTCACCAGGAACAACACGATGACCATCGCAAGGACGGCTCCGAAGTTCAGGTAGAGTTTCTTGCTAATCGTCATTTGCTATTCCTCCGCGGACACTTTTCCGCACGCCCATGGGGCAAGTGGTCTAACCCGGCACGATTTTTCATTACTGCTGAGCCTCAAACGTAAACTCGACCGTGCCCGAGGTTTCGCTGGGGCCGGGTTCATATTTCCATTTCTTCACTGCGTCCATGGCGGCATTGACCAGAATGGGATGGCCGCCGAGGACTTTGGCGTCTCGAACCGAGCCGTTGGGAGAAACCACGACCGCCAACTTCACCTTGCCGGCGATGGCCATCCGCCGCGCGATCTCGGGATAAACCGGGGCTACCTTGGACCTGACCTTGCGGGCCACGCCATCATCTTGCGCACGGGCTTGGATGGGATGGGATACGACTGTCGTCGCCAGCACTGCCAGCAGGGCACTACCCAGCAACATCCGCATCGTTCGTAGGGACACAGCTCCTCCTAGAGAAAGACTCGGCTTTTACAATTGCAATGCCGCTGCCAGCCTTAGGGCTTTTCTAAGGAAGATCTCATTGGAGATATAAACCTCTTTTAATCAGCTAATTACAGTGGAATTGCGTGGGGGAGCGAGTGCTGAAAAGGGCTTGGAATAGTCTCACTCGGGTCAAAGCGTCTCATGGTGATACGGATGCTGGGAAAGTCGACCCGCCTTCTGCCGCCAAATAGGTGCTGTTTACTAAGTTGACTCAAATTGAGATTCCGAACGATTTTCCTGTATATTCAATTACTTGTACGTCTGATGCGTCGAGCGGGAGGCGGTTTCTGACCAAGCAAACTGAAGATGCGACGGTCATGGATGCCCGGATTGTCCAGGCCGACGACGCCTTTCAAAAATTACTCCTTCAATTCTCCGCCGTGGCCGCGCAAGGGACTGCCCCGGCGGCGCTGGTCCATGTGTTCTGCCGGGCCACGCGCGAGTTTTTCAAAGTGGACGGCGCCTATCTGTGGGAGCTAACTCCCACCGGAGAACTGCTGGGGGCCGAGGCCGACGGTCATATGGCGGATCGATTCCGCGGGACGCGAATCAAGACCAGTGACAGCGCGGTAGCGGTGGAAGCGGTTCAAAAACGCAAGACGATTTATGTAAACCAATTGAATACGGCGCACTACACCATGGCTGCCGAGTTTCAGGCGCGGGCCATGATGGCGGCCCCTTTGGTGGTTTCAAAAGTGGTGATTGGGGCCGCGGTTTTTCTGCATCAGTCGGACCCGGAATATTTTAACGATGACCTGGCTGCCAAAGCGACGATTCTGGCGGGTCAATTAGGCAGTTTGCTGGAGGCCAGCCGCCTTGCAATAAAGACCCGCGAGGAGCATCGCCGGGCGGAAATCCTGGCGGAAGTCGCGCAAGCCCTGCACTCGGTACCCGACGGCTCGTCGGTGGTGGAAGCGGTGGCCGACCGGGTCCGTCTTCTTCTTCACACGCCGCTGGTATGCGTTCTGTTGCGGCGGGGGGCCAGTTTTGACCTGAAGGGCGTAGCCACCGAGTCTCCGGAATTTGAACTCTCGGTGCGGGCCCGCCATGACCGGAAGGGGCTTCAGTTCGCAGCCGATCTCGCGGCACGGGCTTTGGCCGCGGGGGAAGCCATTACGGTGGCGATGGATCCAGCCACCCACACATTGAGCGGACTGGTGCCTTCGGGAATGCTGATTGCGGCCCCTTTCCGCACCTCCGAAACCGAAGGCGCGGTGCTGGTCTACCCGCGCCAGGAAGGAGTTTTCAGCGCCGAGGAGAAGTCGCTGGTGACCGCCATCGTGAGTTTCGGGGCGGTGGCCATGGCCAATGCCGAACTGTACAAGACGGCTCGCGCCCAGGCCCATGAACTGCACCAGATTCTCAGCATTTCCACGGAACTGGGATCGAGCGGACAGCTCGACCAGTTCATGCAGCAGTTCGTTCTGCGCGGCAGCGATTTCCTGGGCTTTGGACGGGCCTTCGTAGGTCTGCTGGAAAATGGGGAGTTTCACATTCGCTGGAAATACAGCCAGGGTCAAAGCAGCAGCGCGGACTCAATCTTCCCGGAAGGGATTGCCAGCCGCACTTTGCTCAACAAAGATGTGTTTTGGTCAGACAATCCAGGCGAGATTCCCGGCGCGCGCGCTGACCTGGTCACGAAGTACGAGGTGAAACAGATGCTGGCCGTGCCTTTGCTGGGCACGGATGGGCAAGTATTGGGGATGTTTGGCGTGCTCGACCGGCTGGACCAGGCGGGCATTTCACCCGAGGACATCCGGCGGGCCAAAGCCCTGGCGACGCAGGTGGCGATCGCGCTGGAAGTGACGAGAAATCTGGATGTTTCCGAGCAGCACCGCCGCCGGGCCGAGTCCCTGATGGGACTGGCGCTGGAACTGAATGCGCAGCTTCGGCTGCCCGAGTTTGCCCAGAGTTTTGTGACCCGGGCGGCGGACATGATGGGCGCGTCCGGGGCGGCACTGGCGGCGCAGCGCGAAACGGTGCTGGAGACCGTGGTGTTGCAGGGTGGCAATGGAGGAGAGGGACAGGACCCCTCGCTGTTGCGCGGATTTGAACGTGCGGTTCATCTGGCCCTGGCGGAACATCCCGAGCCCATTGTCGCTTCCACCGCGGCGGAGTTGTTGGGTCAGGAAATGGCGCAGACTTTGAGCTGGACGGACTGTACGCTGACCCGGCTGCAAGGCGCGTCGGGAGAAATCGTCGGCGTGCTCTGCCTGGCCAATCGTGGAAAGCCGCTCACCGCGGAGGACCGGCAGCTCTTGCAGGCAATCGCGGGGCACGCCTCGGTGGCGCTGGAGAATGCGCATTTTTTCGCCCGCATCGACCAGTCCAACCGGCACTGGATCGAGATCTTCGATGCCATTACCGATTTCATCGTGTCCCACGATGAGGCGGGGAATGTGTTGCGGGTGAATCGTTCGCTGGCCGAGTTCATTGGAGTCCAGCCGCACGAATTGATTGGACTCAACATGTCGGCGTTGCTGGCCATGGGCACGCAAGCGGCGCTGGGTCCCTGCCCCTTTTGCCGAAGCGCGGGCGAAGGAACCGACGAGTACGTCCATCCAGGACTGGAGCGGACTTTCTGGGTCTCCACTTCGCGGGTGCACAGCGCCAGCAGTGAGGTCTTGCAGACCGTCCATGTCCTGAAAGACATTACCGACCGGCGGGAGGCGGAGCGCCGTTACCGTGAACTGTTCGATAACGTGCAGGAGGGATTCTTTTTCTCCGCGCCGGACGGGCGTTTCATTGAGGTCAACGATGCCCTGGTCCGTATTCTGGGATACAACAGCCGGGAAGAATTATTGCAGGTGGACGTCCGCACCCAGCTTTACTTCTCCGCCGAACGCCGCCAGGAACTCATCGCCGAGATCGAGCAACACGGTGCGCTGCGCAACCACGAGGAGGCGCTTCGCCGCAAAGACGGGTCCACCGTGCATGTGTTGATCAATGCCTTCGCGGTGCGCGATGCGCAAGGCCGGACCACGCAATATCGCGGCCTGATGCTTGACATCAGCGGGATCAAGACCTACCAGACCGAGTTGCAGCGGGAGCGGGATTTTTCGGGAAAAATCCTGAATAACACCCAGAGTTTGATTCTGGTCGCGGACACGGCGGGTCTGGTGAGCTACGCCAACCGGCGCTGGTATGACATGGGTTACGCCCAGAAGCAGATCCTGGGGCGGCCGCTCGAGGAACTGGTAGCGCCGGCGAAGCGGGAAATCCTGGGCGAAGCTTTTGCCGCGATCCTGGCCGGGAACCAGGTGGACAATCTTGAGCTGCAAGTCCTGCGCGCCGACCAGCGTATTGGGCACTTCTCGGTGAATCTGAGCCCCATGCGCGACGAGCAGGGGAATGTGACCAGCATTGTGGTGGTGATGAGTGACGTTACGGAAGCCGCGACGCTACAAGCCAAACTGATGCACGCGGAAAGAATGGCGGCCGTCGGCCAGCTGGTTTCCGGGGTCGCGCACGAAGTCAATAATCCGCTCACCGCCATTCTGGGTTTTGCGGACCTGCTGATGGAGAACCCCGAAATCCCGGAAAGCGCCCGCAAGGATCTGCGGGTGATTTTGCAGGAGGCACAGCGCACCAAACAAATCGTGCAAAACCTGCTGAGCTTTGCGCGGCAAATGCCGCCGCAGCGCAAACCGGTGCAGATCAATACGATTTTGCGCCGTACTCTGGAGCTGCGCGCCTATGATTTTCACAGCCGTGGCGTGGAGATCAGCGAACATCTCGCACAGGAATTGCCTTATGTGGTGGGCGATTCGCACCAGTTGCAGCAGGTGTTCCTGAATATTGTGAACAACGCGTATGACGCGGTGCGCGAGGCGGGGCGGGCCGGAAGGATTGACATCACCACCGCCAAGCGCGACGGCTTTGTGGAGATTTCATTCCGCGATAATGGTCACGGAGTCACGTCTCCCGATCGCATTTTCGATCCGTTCTTTACCACCAAAGAAGTGGGCAAGGGGACGGGTTTGGGTCTCAGCATCTGCTACGGCATAGTGCACGAGCACGGCGGCGAGATCTTTTGCCACAACAACGAAGGCGCGGAGGGCGCGACATTTGTGGTGCGCTTCCCCGCCTCCCCGGAACTGGTCTCAGTCGGGACCGCTGCTGGAGCACAACCATGACAACATCCGTCCTAAAACCCTCTCCTTTGCCGGTGCTGCTGATCGAAGACGAGCCGGCCGTCATGAGCTATGTTCGCGCCGCTCTGGAACGCAGCGGTTACACGGTGGTATGCAGCGAGTCCGGCGTGGATGGCTTACGGCAGCTCGAGTCCGGCGATTTTCAGGGCGTGGTCTCTGACATGCGCACTCCCGGCGGAGTGGATGGCACCGATGTCCATGCCTGGGTGGCCAAGAACCGGCCGGAACTGGCGTCACGCATCGTCTTTATTACCGGCGATATTGCCAACGAAGATACGGTGGCAACGCTGCGCAGGACCGGCGCACCGTGCGTGGAAAAACCTTTTCGGGTGGCGCAATTCATTTCGGTCGTGGAACAGACCATAGGAAAACCATTGTGACTGACGATCTAGGAATAAGACTGCTGGTGGTTGACGATGAGCAAAGTATTCGCAGACTTTGCATGACGGTTGGCGAGGCGCTTGGTTTTATCTGCACCGAGGCGGAGAGCGGAGAAACCGCGCTGGCCCTGCTGGAGGAACAACCGGCGGATGTGATTCTCACCGATATGGTGATGCCCAACATGTCCGGCCTCGAGTTTCTCGAGAAGGTGAAGAAGTTGCTGCCGCGCACCGAGGTTGCCGTCATGACCGGCCACGGCTCGGTGGAAACCGCCGTGCAAGCCATGAAACTGGGCGCCTACGACTACATCAGCAAGCCATTTTCTCCGCTGGAAGAACTGCGTCTCTTCCTGCGCCGCATGGCCGATAAAATCCGCCTGGTGAAGGAAAACCAATTTCTGCGCGAGCGGGTGGACTCGGACACCGAACTGCACGGCATTGTGGGGACGTCGGTCAAAATTCAGGATGTCCTGCGCATGATTTCGCGCCTGAAAGACACGCGCACGCCGGTGCTGATTACGGGAGAGAGCGGCACGGGAAAAGAATTGGTGGCGCGGGCGATCCATTTCCGCGGTTCGTTTGCCAATCGTCCCTTCGTGGCGGTGGACTGCGGCTCGCTGGTCCCGACGCTGATTGAAAGTGAATTGTTCGGATATGAGAAAGGCGCTTTCACCGGGGCGTTGCGATCCAAGCCAGGATTGTTCTACTCGGCGAACGGCGGCACGATTTTTCTGGATGAGATCGGTGAATTGCCGCTGGAGCTGCAAGCCAAACTGCTCAGAGTCTTGCAGGAAAAAGAAGTCCGGCCGGTGGGCAGCAACCAGAAAGTGAAAGTGGATGTTCGCGTCATCGCGGCCACCAACCGTGATCTGGAAGCCGAATATCGCAATGGAACGTTCCGTAAAGACCTGTATTTCCGGCTCAACGTGGTCACCGTACATCTGCCTTCTCTGCGCGAGCGCCGCTCTGACGTTCCCATGCTGGCTCATTGGTTCCTCGAACGCCATGCTGCGGGAGCGTCCATGTCGGTCACCAACGCAGCCATGAAATGCCTGCTGCAATACGATTGGCCGGGCAATGTGCGCGAACTGGAGAACTGCATCGAACGCGCCGTGGCTCTGGGTGACCGGCGGATGATTGATCTGAGTGACTTGCCTCCAAACATCGCTTCCGCATCGCCAATGATGGAAACGAGCGGTTCTCCGGTGTCGTCAGGGTTGTCTACTACTGATCTCGAAGACATCGAACGCGCCACCATCGAGCGCGTTTTCGAACAGGTCAAGGGTGACAAAGTACTGGCTGGCAAAATGCTCGGCATTAGCCGCGCCACGCTCTATCGGAAATTGAAGCGCTACAACATCGGACCGCGGGAATCGTTGCCCGTCGCCACAAGCCAGGCACTGCAATAGGACAGCTGATTCGAGTACGCTCGCGATCTACGCAAGGAGTGTGACGGGTGAGCGAAAAACGCATTCTGATCTTGATTCTCGGCCTCGCAGTGGTCTTGTGCCGTCCTGTACCCGCCCAGCAAAACCCAGTCCAAGCCGTCATAAACTACAAAGATGTAGAAGTCGTTGATTACGAGGAGATGAAATATCCGACGCTTGCACAATACGCACCTTACCAATCGGAAGGGGTGGTGGTTGTGCAGGTAACCCTAGACGACGAGGGCCGGATCGCAGAGGCTAAAGCCATCTCTGGAAATTTTCTTTTAGTGCCTGAAGTTCTGGCCAACATCAAGAAATGGCATTTCCGGTCAACCGGAGGCAAAACCGCAATCATTGTTTACAACTTTAGAAAGGTCGCCGGGGAATGTCATTCTTCTTCCAGCGTGTTTACTTTTCAACGGCCAAATTTCGTCACGGTGCTCGGGTGCCTGCCCACTTCCGAAGGTTGGGTGAAAATTGAACCCGTTCCAATGGGTGAAGTCGTAAGCGACAGCGATATGCAAGTCCTCAATTTCGACGAAGACTTCAAATATCCCCCACTGGCGAACCAGGCGCGAATCGGGGGAGTAGTCGTGTTGGAAGTCAACCTCGGCAAGGACGGCAAGGTGAAAGAGGTTGTGCCCCTTTCAGGTCGTCCAATGCTGTTGACCGCTTGTGTCCTTAGTGCTCAGAAATGGCGCTTTCGACCCAATGCACAGAAAAAAGCAGTCATTGTTTACGACTTCAGGCTGGACGGCGAGGGTCCGGGCCAGACCATTCTTGAGGCCCCCAATTTCGTCACCATAACGAACACGCCCGTGCTGGTGGAAACACAGAGTGTGTCCAACTAAGTATGTAATCCGTCTCCTGAGACACTGTTTCATTGTGAGACAACAAGACTGCTTTTCCAAACAATCGGCTCAAACCCAAGCAATCGATCCTATATAAATCAGCGACTTAAATGCTTTTTCAACTTGCCTGAACTTTGGCCGCGCTCGTGCACTCTTTCTTTACGATGCGGTTCGGGTACCCCAAGCCATGCTAACCGGCAGACTTGGGGACCCCCACCGTATTGACCCCGGGAACCGAGGAGTTTCGTGCCCAAAGCGGCCACAGCCCGCGCCCGCTCGTCGAGCGAAAGCTCGACCAGCAAACTTGCCAAATTCTTTCCTGAAGCTACGCCCGTACGCATTCCGGTTCGCTTAACTCGCATCGCCAACGAAGGAAATGCCTTTACGGAAAGCACGGTAATCGAATATGGCACGGCCCGCGAGGTGTTGTTTGCGTCTACTCTGCCGCTGGAATTTGCCGACATGCTGCGGTTGCAGAACTCCGACGGCACGCTCGATACGGAAGCTTGCGTCGTGGCCGTGCAATATAACGGTGAGCGCAAAGCGGTGGCCGCGCGCTTTACGCAGCCGGTCACGAACTGGATTGTCAAGCTATGACCACACCGGATTTGAACGAACTCAGTGCGGAGTGGCGCACCGCGCGCCTGCTGTATCCGCTGTATGTAAGCCTGGCCCGCGAATGCGTAATTGAGATGCCGCCTTGCGCCGATCTGGAGGCTGGAGTGGACGCTCCTCCGGCAGAATCCGTGGAACAGGCGCGGCAATGGTTTCTTCACATGGACCGGCAAATTCAGGTCCACCAGTTGCGGCAATTTTTACAGACGACCACCATCACCAACGACGAATCCCTGCGCACCCTGCTCTTGCACCATCTTCGCAAGCCGCAGCTGAGCGATTCCGACCGCGACAAGATTGATTTCCTGCTGGTCCAGTTCTTTTCCCATTGCGCTCCGTCGCGATTGGAAGACAACGACGTCGATGTGGAATATGTGGCCCAGATGCTGGAGCCGGTGCTGGGAACTTTCGACGTCAACGTGCCGGCATCGCTGAATTCGCTGGATGGGCTGATACAGAAGGCCAATGCCTGCCAGAACTTAAAAGAATTGTTCACCAGCCGGATACTGGAAGAAGGAAGAAAGCTGAAGATTTCCTCGGGCCCGAACTACTTCGAGCCTGCGGCCATGGTGGCTTTCACCCGCTTCAGTTTTCTCATGCGGCGGGTGTTCTTTCGGCTGATGCATCAGGATTTGAACGTCATTCTGGATGGCCTGCGCGAGCTGGAACAGCGCGGAATCAATACCCTCGATTGCCGCAAGGCCCAGTTCGGCGCCGAAGAGCCGGTAGCCCGGCTGCGCATGATTTGCTCGTCCTGGAAAGTGATGTTTCATGCTGAATATTCCTCCGGCCAGCCGTTGTGCATTCTGGTTGACCTGCGCACTGCGGTCGATGCGGCCCTGGTCCAGACCGCCGCAAACGCCTCCGCTAAGAAAGCCGCTGCCCCAGTTCCTAAAGCCCGTGCCGCCGCCGCCGCGAGCGGGGGATTTGCCGTAAGCAGCTCCGACGTGCCCGAGTTTGAGGTATCCAGCGCAGCGGAGTGGAATGCGGACGACTCGGACGGTAATTCCACGAAGTAGTTGCCCAATTGTGATTGGAGAGTATTGAACTTGGACCAGCCCACGGTATTGATCGTGTCCGATGACGCGGAATTCTCGCGGGCCATCACTGGCCGCTGGCAGTCCGAGCGCAATCTGCCGGCGTTTACCTCGATGACGGGCGATCTCTGCCAGGGGCTGGATGCAGACGCATTCGATCTGGCCATTGTGGGGACCGCGCCAGCCGCGGCTTTGATTCAGGTGCTGACCGCCCTGGAGTCCGCCGGGAAGCCGGTCATATTTATCTGTGGAGCCCAACATTCGGCGCAATCGATGCGCGAGGCGCAATCGCGCGCCATGGTGCTGCATCAGCGGGAAGGCTGGCTGGATGCGCTGGCGCTGGTGGCTTCAGAAACTCTGCGGCGCTGTGAAGCCCAGGCCCGGGTTCGCGAGCTGGAGTCGGAGAACGCATTGTTGCAGCGCCAGTCCACGCTGGGCCTCTACATGCTCGA
This sequence comes from Terriglobales bacterium, assembly GCA_963762965.1. Classification (GTDB taxonomy): domain Bacteria; phylum Acidobacteriota; class Terriglobia; order Terriglobales; family Acidobacteriaceae; genus DATBAX01. The sequence continues at coordinate 597,487 of CAVXME010000001.1, read as the reverse complement.
AATGCGGCACAGCCTAAACAATGCACTGACTTCAGTATTGGGAAATTCCGAGCTGTTATTGCTGGAACCGGGAACGTTTTCCGCTTCGATCCGCTCACAGATTGAAACCATCCGCAATATGGGACTGCGCATGCATGAAGTGCTGCAACGCTTTTCCTCGCTGGAAAAGGAACTCAACGTGGTGGAGAAGCAGGCCAAAGAGAGCCGAGTGAAGGCGCACGCCGCGAGTTTGTAGAGGGAAGTTCTCACCGTCGATGGAAGTTACCCAGCGAAGTTGCCCACTCCGCTCAGTAATTGCCCCTCACAACACCGAATCTGGAGCGCGCAGAAACGGATTCACTACCTCGATTCCGTCCAATTTTTGTCCCGTCTGCAAATCTTCCGTGAGCAGGTAGCGGCAGGAGGCAGCGCTGGCCGCCGCCACGATCAGTGCGTCCCAGTACGAGAGTTGGTAGCGGTCTTGCAGTTTCCATCCACGCTCCAGCAGCGCCGCATCCGAGACCACAGGGCGCCACGCCAGCAAATCGCGAATCTCGGCTCGCGCTTCTTCGCGGACTGAAGGTTGTTTGCGAACGGCGTTGACGTAGAACTCTCCCAGCACCTGAAAGCTAATACGGCCCCGGCGGCTCTTCCACAACTCTGCACGCCAGTTCCGCGCCGCTTGTTGTTTCTCAGGATATGCATCGTCGATTGCATAGAGGAATACATTCGAGTCGACGAAGACCCGCGACTCATTCGTGATTGGTTCACCCGCGGGATGCTCAGCGAAGCCGGGTGCGGTCATGGGCCTCCTCGCGCGTTAGATAACGGCCATCGCCGTGGAGAAATGGTTTGCGACTGAGCGCCCTGTGCATGGCCTTCTCATAACCGTCATTGGCTGACATGCGCTCTTTCAGCAACTCTCCCAGTAGTCGCGACACGCTGGTGTCCCGGCGCGCCGCTTCGATCCGGGCCCATTGGGCGACATCTTCTTCGAGGGTGACGGTGACGTTTCGTAAGCGATGAGCTGAAGACACGAAAATAGTGTAACACGAAAATAGTGTAACGAAAATAGTGTATTTCATCTCAGGGGCGGAGATATTGTCCATTTTGTCTAATTTGTCTATAATGGACAAAATGAAGACCGTCTCCGCCACCGACGCCAAGCAACGTCTCGCCGCGCTCCTCGACGCGGCCCAGCGCGAACCTGTGCTGATTCGCCGCCAGAACCGGGACGTCGCGGTCATCATGTCGGCGCAGGAGTACGACAGAATTCGCGGGGTCGTCAACGACGAGCTCAAGCGAATTATGGATCGTATCGGCGCCCAAGCCGCAGCGCGCGGAATGACCGAGGAGATTCTGGCTGACATCTTGAAAGACTGATGTTGAATGTTGTCGAGAGAATGACGCGAACCATCGCCCGCAACGTCGTCGACACCAATGTACTCGTCAGCGCGATCATTCTTCCGCTGTCGGTTCTACGTCGAGCCGTTGACCAGGCGTTGGATAACGGCTTGCTCCTCTTTTCCGAAGCCACGATGAGCGAACTAGCTGATGTTGTATTCCGGAAAAAGCTGGATGGTTATGTTAGCCGTGAGGAGCGGCAACAATTCCTCCGTCAGCTGGCCAATGCGGCGGAGCTTGTGCCGATCATTCAGCTAGTCCGCGAGTGTCGCGACCCGAGGGACGATAAGTTTCTGGAAGTGGCACTGAACGGAAGGGCAGACGCGATCATTACCGGCGATGCGGATTTGCTGGGGATGCATCCGTGGCGGGATGTGAAGATTCTGTCGCCGGTGGATTATCTGAAACGCTGACACCCTACGTTAGGTCAGAAGCGCGAAATTTTCGCCGAGCGCCGTGACGGATGTGGAGCACATCAACCAGGTCCCGCCGGCCGTCGATGCGGTAAATGACGCGATAGAGGTGGGGCTTTGCGCCGTAGAGGAGATGCTTGAGCTTCTTGTTTTCAGGTGTGGCCGGACAGCGGTTAGGTTTCTCGCTCAAGCTCAGAATCGCTTGTTTGAGACCTCGATACCACTGCCGGGCGGTGGCGGAATCCGAGGCATCGATTTCCCCATGCAGGGAAGCAAGATCGCGTTCGGCACGCGATGCGATCCTAACGAGGTAGGCCATGCTTGGCTTCGAATTCCTCGAAGAATTCCTTTGCTGGCCTGATTCTTCCTTTTCTTACATCTTCCATCCCTTGCCGGATGCCTTCCACCGCATCGGCGCTGGCGGCCACATCCAGCAGGCGTTGATAGGCCTCGGCATCCTGGACCACCGCCGCCGCCTTGCCGTTCACGGTAAGCACGACCGGCCGCTTGCTCTTCTTGATTTGCTTCATGAAATCACCGGATCGCCGGCGAAAGGTGGTCAGGGATTGAATGTCCTTAGTGATGTCCAGCACGAGTCCTCCATAGAGCACCTTTTAAGGTGCTATCAGAATGGGGGAGGACTTGTCAAATCCTAGAAGTGATTGGGTTGGGAAGTGGACCGTCTTTCATCGACACGGCTACGCTCTCCGCCGAGAAAAATCCCCGCCCAAGCGGAGCTTGGACGGGACCCTCGAGAGTAGAATTAGGCTCAAGAGTCTGGGCTACCCAGTACGGAAAGGTTGACTCCAATGCCCATTCGACATTCAATTTGGAAAATCGCTGCGCAGCCATTGCAGTTGTCGCCTTCATCATTAGCGAGCGAACAGCTCTTGGAGACAATGATCGTTGCTAGGCCAGAGATCTTGTCGGACGAATGGATGCTGATTGGTCAGCAAGAAGAAACTCCTTTTGGCGGGCGAATTGACCTTCTGGCGCTGGCACCAGATGGCTCACTTGTCTTAATCGAGCTCAAACGCAATCGAACTCCGCGGGAGGTCGTCGCACAAGCGCTCGATTATGCAAGTTGGCTTGAATCGCTTCGATCCGAGGATGTCGCAAACATATATAGTCGCTTCGCCCCCGGCCACAACCTTGCGGATGATTTTAGGTTACGCTTCAAGCAAGCCCTAGGCGAAGAGGCGTTCAAGTCACACCAAATATTCATCGTGGCGGCAGCACTCGATGACAGCACTGAGCGAATCATCGGTTATCTCAACCGAAGGGAGGTCCCAATCAATGTCATCTCCTTCCAGGTCTTTGCTCACGGTTCCGAGCAATTTATCAGTCGTTCTTGGCTGCATGATCCCGCGCAGACTCAAGTGAACGCTACGGTATCGCCACAAGACGCGAAGGAGCCTTGGAACGGCGAATTCTATGCTTCTTTCGGTCAAGGCGAATCACGCTCTTGGGCAGAAGCGGTTCAATACGGATTCATTTCTGCCGGCGGAGGCTTGTGGTACAGCAATACTCTCAAGCTCCTCAATCCTGGTGATCGCGTGTGGGTCAAAGCGCCGGGATATGGTTTTGTTGGGGTAGGCCGCATAACCGGACACCCCCAGCCCTTCTCATCCTTTCAAATTAACGTGCCGCAAGGAACGCTCGCAGCATGGGAGGCGCTAAAGGAAGGTGACTATCATCGGGAGTTCGCCAACGACCCTGATCATTGCGAGTATTTTGTAGCAGTCAAATGGCTACAAACCGTTCCTCTTAACGAGGCAGTCGATGAAATTGGTCTTTTTGGAAATCAAAATACAGTTTGTAAGCCGACGACGCCCAAATGGCGATCGACGGTGGAGCGGTTGAAGCAACGGTTCACCCATTTCGGGGACCGCGATTCGCCCGTTAAGCGAACAAAAATTCCTTCGTTCTTAATTCCTTGATCGTATCCCTTAGTTTTGCGGCCTTCTCGAACTCGAAGCGCTTGGCGGCTTCGCGCATGTCGCTTTCGAGTTTGCCGATGTAGGTGTCCAGTTCGGCCTGGGTTTGGAATTCGGGAATGCCTTCGGATTCCCCGGCGGTGAGATCGGCGTAGTCGGCGGCGACGATGCCGGCCAGCGTCATATCGAGTGGGCGAATGATCGACTCCGGCGTAATTCCGTTCGCTACGTTGTAGGCTTCCTGGATGGCGCGGCGGCGGTCGGTTTCGCCCATGGCTTTTTTCATGGAGTCGGTCATGCGGTCGGCGTAGAGGAGGGCGCGTCCGTTGAGATTGCGGGCGCAGCGTCCGATGGTCTGGATGAGCGCTCCCGCTGAACGCAGGAAGCCTTCTTTGTCAGCGTCGAGAATCGCTACCAGCGAAACTTCGGGCAAGTCCAACCCTTCCCGCAGGAGATTGATGCCAATCAATACGTCGAACTCGCCTTTTCGCAGATCGCGAAGGATCTTTACCCGCTCCAGAGTTTCGATCTCGGAGTGCATGTAGCGGCATTTCACGCCGACCTCGCTGTAATATTCGGCGAGGTCTTCGGACATGCGTTTGGTCAGTGTGGTGACCAGCACGCGCTCGCCGCGAGAAACGCGGTCGCGAATCTCGTGCAGCAGGTCGTCAATCTGTCCCTTGACTGGACGCACTTCGACCGGCGGATCAACCAAACCGGTTGGCCGGATGATCTGCTCGACCACCACGCCCGGCGGACTTGGTCAGCTCGTAGGGGCCGGGTGTCGCCGAGACATAGATCATTTGCCCCATGCGGTGTTCGAACTCTTCGAATGTTAGCGGACGATTGTCGAGTGCCGAAGGCAGGCGAAATCCGTATTCGACCAGCGTTTCCTTGCGCGAACGGTCGCCGTGATACATGCCGTGCAGTTGCGGCACGGTCTGGTGCGATTCGTCGATGAACATCAGGTAGTCGCGCGGGAAATAATCGAGCAGCGTTGGCGGCGGCTCGCCTGGCATGCGTCCGGTGAAGTGGCGCGAGTAGTTTTCAATGCCGTGGCAATAGCCAACCGACTTGATCATTTCCAGGTCATACATGGTGCGTTGATGCACTCGCTGCGACTCGACCAGATGTCCCTGCTTCTCCAGTTCCGCTTCCCACCACTTCAATTCTTCTTTGATGGAGTCGACAGCTTTGTTTCGTGTCTCTGGCTTCATCACATAGTGAGTTTTGGGATAAAGGGGCAGGCGCGCGTATTTCTGCTTCACTGTTCCGAATAACGGATCGATCTGCGAAAGTGATTCGACTTCATCACCCCATAGCTCGATGCGATAAGCCATATCGTCATAAGTAGGGAAGACCTCGATCACATCACCGCGCACGCGAAATGTGCCGCGCCGGAAATCGCCGTCGGTGCGCTCATAAAGGATTTCCACCAGCTTGCGGGTGATGTCCTCACGCTTGATCTTCTGGCCTTTTTCGAGAAACAGCATCATGCCGTAATACGCTTCCGGAGAACCGAGGCCATAGATGCAGCTCACAGAGGAAACGATCAGGCAATCGCGCCGCTCGAACAGTGAGCGAGTGGCGGAAAGGCGCAGCCGGTCCAGTTCATCATTGATAGTCGATTCTTTTTCAATGTAAAGGTCGGCGGCGGGGACGTAGGCTTCTGGCTGGTAGTAGTCGTAATAAGAAACAAAATATTCCACCGCATTGTGCGGGAAAAAGTTCTTGAATTCATGATAGAGCTGTGCGGCGAGAGTCTTGTTGTGGGCCATCACGATGGAAGGCCGGTTCACATGCTCGATGACCTTGGCCATGGTGTAAGTCTTGCCGGAGCCGGTCACGCCCAGCAGGACCTGGTGCTGCTCGCGATCGAAGAGTCCGCGGGTGAGGGATGCAATCGCGGTGGCCTGATCGCCCTTGGGCTCGTAGCTGCTAACTAATTTGAAGTCCATGAATTTGTCCCGGCCCCTCACAGAAACGAATTTCAGCGAGCGGATATCTCTACATTATAACGCTGGGTTCGGAGACTTTCGCCGCGTGGTGGATCATGGCAAAGGGGCAGACGAGGGCGTCCGCCCCCAGGTATGCATGTTGGTTTTGAGGATTTACGGCAGTTTGAAATTTACTGTGATCTGCGTCTGGATTTCTACCGGCTCACTGTTCAGAGTGTAGGGTTTGTATTTCCATTGCTTCACGGCATCAATCGCGGCGCGAGCCAGGAGCGGGTCGCCGCTGAGCGCTCTCACGCTTGAAACTTTACCGTCTTTGCCGAGGGTTGCCTGGAGCTCGACCGTGCCTTGAATGTGCATTTGCTTGGCAGAGAGCGGATAAATGGGAGCGACACGTTTTATCAGCAGGCCCTGCGTAACGCCTTGGGAAATCCTCAGGGTTTGCGGGGTCAGCGGCGCGGGGACGGCCGATCCAGCTGCGCTAGCGATGCCCGCGATGGCCTTGTCGGTTGCGCCCGAGCTGATTCCCAACGCCGGAGGAGCAATCGTCGGGACGGTTTCCGGAGCAGGCGCCTTGGTCTTCACCGGCGCTACTGCTTTTGCAACTGTGAGGGTTTTCTTTCCCGGCGCTGGGGTTGGGTTCGCCAGTTTTGCTTTTGCCGCAATTGTTGAAGCACTCTTTGCCGCCGAGGGCTTCGTGGCCCGCTTTGGGGGCGCCGATGCTTCGCTGGTTTCAATGGGATCGATCTGCCAGTTGGCGGTGGCGGAGTCTGACGGCTGGTCGGAAGTTTCCGCTGGGGCAGCGGCTGTCGGCGCTGGAGTTGCGGTTTGAGCTACGACGGCCGCCTGCGGTTTAACCGGGACTGGAACTGGAACTTGGGTCTGGACTGGCGCCGGAGCGGTTTGAGTGTGCGTAAATTTCTGCAAAAATGCCGGAGCGATTTCTGGATGTTGAGAGATGTAGTAGTAAGTGCTTGAAATGGCGACCATCGCAAGTACGGCGACCAGGAAAATTTTCTTTCCGCCGCCAGAGGCTTTTTGCTGGCCTTGCATCGCGGAGAAGAGAGGCGTCTCCTCTGGCAGTTCGTCAAGCGCAGAAACCTTCCCCACCAGTCGGGGCGCCTCGGCCTCTTTCAATTCTGAGTGCAACGGTTTCGACGCTGCCGGTTTCGGCCCAAACGTTTCGATGCTGCGGGGAGTTTCTCGAGCTGGAGCCGGTGCACTGGCTGAACCTTGCGCCGACGGCATGCTGTGCGCGGCGGGCCAGCTCTTCGCGGAGTCGGCGGGACGGGACGGCGGAGCCGCTGGCTTGGGCGCGGACGGCGGAACCGCTGGCGTCTTGCTGGCCGCTTCGGCCGCGCGCTTCAGAGCGGACGCCATAGGTTCTGAAAGTGGTTTGGAAACCGGCTGCCACGGGTATTCCTTCGAAGGAGCAGAACTTGCGGACGGCTGCGACGGACGCTGGCTCTCGATCGAATCGGACATCGATTCCAACATGGCCGCCTCGGTTGGCTCGGGTTCCGGAGTCGGGTCCGGCTGGAGTTCGAATGCGGAAGAAGTCTTATCCGAAACGGTGGGCTCGATCAGGGTTCGTTGCGCGGGGAATCCGCTGAACCCTGGTTTGGGCGTGACTGTAGCCGGAGCCGCCGGACGCGCTGCTTTGAAAGTGGGCGCGGCGGGCTGGGTTGCGGGTGTCGTCACGGGAGGCTTATACGAATCCGCCTTACGCAACAAACCACGAGCTACGCGCAACGTGCCCTTCGACTGTTCAACATTGATCGGTTTGGTGAGGACAAGGTTGGCTCCGATGCGAAAAGCTTTGGCGACTCCCGCCTGTCCTTCGACCACGGCCACGGCAAGCGCGCTCTGATTGGATCCGGAGTTGCGCGCGCTCTTGAATAGCAGGGTCGCGTTCTGCTCGTTCTCGCAGTCCACCACAATTGCGTCAAAATGCTGTCCCATTAACTTCTTGACCGCGGCAAAAGGCTCGGAGCACACTTCAATGCTAAATTCAAGATCAGTCAGGACTTGCGTGACCACGCGGGCGGTCTTTTCGTCGGGACAGAACAGTAGAGCCAGGTAACTCATAATGCCATCGTAGGTACACGATCGGGCACCATCAAGTTACCGTGGTAATGGTGAAGACCTTGTGTTTCCGGCTTTATTTCAAGGTGTGGAACCCGCAGCGGCCAGTGCCTTTTGCGTCGCTTCGAGCAGCGCTTCCGGGCCAACGGGATGTCCGGTGGCGTGCTCCATCCACAGGTCAGGAGTCACGTGGCCAACCTTTGCCATGCGCTCGAATTCCGGGCCAATGCTGCCGGATTTTTTCATCTGCTCTTCGATCTGGAACGCAATCATGTGCCCGATGGGATAATCGGGCAAATACAAGAACGAATCAATCATGTGCGAGTAAACGCCAAGCAGGACAACGTCTTTCTGGTGAAAGACGGGAGCGTAGTAACGGTTCCAAATGTCTTTTGCGATTTGCACGGTGGCATCGTTGAGCCGTTTCGGCGTCGCGTCGGGATGAGCATACATCCAGTGCCAGACTCCCATATCGACGAGAGCGACTCCGGCGATTTCGTAGGTGGCCCAGAAATCGTTGAGAGTTTTTTCTGCCTGGCTCTTGGCATCGGGTGCAGGTAAGCCGAGAAGCTCCAGATCGTGCCCTTGAAACACAAATGCCAGCGCTTCGGTAAATGCTGTATTGGGCACGCCTTGCAGCAGCGTGTAGTCAACGTCATTCAGTGAGAACGTTTGCTCCACGTTGTGTCCCATCTCATGCACGGCGATGTTGAAGGCTTTGTAGTTCATGCCGTTCTTTTCCACGCGAGTGCGCAGGTGGGCTTTTTCCGCGCGCATCTGCGCGCCCATGGCGTGGCCGGAACCACGTGCCGGGTCGACGATAATGTTGTTGGCAACATACTGGGCACGGTCGGGTGCAAAACCAAGTTTCATCAGCAAGTTGGGGATGTCTTTTTGATAGGCTGCGGCAGTTGGGTATTTCTTGGAAACCATTTCGTCCAGCTGTGCTTCGGAGTGAGAGCTGCCGGGACGGAAGCCGTTGTACCAGACGTCAAAGGGCTCGAGCGGGCGTCCCAGGCGGGAGGAAATCAGTTTTGCTGTTTGTGCCACCTGAGGTGAGGTCAGAACTTTTTCCAGCATTGCTTGCAATCGCGCTTCTGGGATTTCGCGGTCTTCGTCGAAGCGACGGTCGATCAGCGTAGGCGCAGTCGGCGAATAGGGATCGGCTTTCTTCGAAGCGTTGAATGTCTTTAGCAGCATCGCGTAACGCGTGTCAGGTTCACGCGTGTTGCCGATCTTCTGATCGGTTCTTACAGGCGAATCAGAATCTTTCACCGCGGCAGGCGTTACTTCGTTGCTGTACGGATTCCAATCTACATTCGGATTATCGACGACCACCGCAGGGATGGTTTGCGTGACAATGCGCTCCATCACTTGCTGGATCATGCGCTGTTTTGCCAGCGTATCTTTCGGATCGGCGTAGTCGGCTTTGATCTCGTCGCGCAGGTTCCAGTGGCTCAGCAGGCGCATTTTCGGCGGAAACAGGCGCTGACCCTGCTGGTCGAGCAGGTGGTACATCCAGATGTTGTATTGCGCGATGTATTGTCCGGCTTCGCCGCCTGCCTGGGCGATGGCAAGGTTGACGTCGGCGGGAATGCGTTTATCAAAGTTCTGCGCGAGCCTGGCTTCGGCCCACTGCCTGCGGCTCCAGGTGGCGCCATCTTTCAGGCGCTGGTCGAGTGTGGTCAGCGGAAAGTTCAGCAGTACGACGAAAGCCAGCTTATTCTGGAAAAAATCGTCGGTGATGTGTGCCGACGGATCGTAGCCGCCGAAAATTTCGTCGAAGGGAAGCACCGGTCCCAGATCGAGGTCGGATTGCTGATTGAACTCCCGGCTGATCTCGTGCATGTGCCCGTAGAGTTGTTCGAGCAGGTCCTGGAAGCGGGTGAACATGGTGTCGAGTGTGGCCTGATCACCGGCAAAATTGGCGCGGACGAAATCCTCAAACGTCGCCGCGTCGCCATCTTCCGTCCGCCAGAATTCGCTCACCTGATGCAGTCCGCGCTGAATGTGCGATCGCTGCGGCTCGCCGTATTTTGCGGTCAGTTCATTCTCGAGCTTGGTGCTGGAATCTTTCAACCACGCTGGCTGAAGATTCGCGGCGGACTGGCTTTTCGTCGTGGCGGAATTCATGGACGTCTCCTGGGATTGGGCCGGTAGGCAAGCCATCAAGAACGCGAACAGAGTGATCCATCGCATGAGCAGGATCCTTCAAAATGAATTTGTGCGGAAACCCGGATATCTTACGCTAGTGCGACGGCGGGATGAAACACGCTGAGGGCGGGGATGATCTGAATACTTTTCCTGCAAAAAGCAAACCGGACCGTTTCCGGCCCGGCGCACACTAACCTGTCCAGCTGCAAGCAAGTATTGGTAGCGCTTCTTTAGAAGTCAATATTACTTTGAGGATCGGTCCGACCAGAACCGGTCAGACCGTGATGTACTCGGTGGTCGCACTCGGAGCAGGAATCGCATCTCCGTGTTCGCGCATGCCTTCGAGATGGAAGTCGATTGCCTCGCGGATCAATTCCTTGGCTTCATCGAGTGTCTTGGCGGCGATACCCAAACCCGGCAGATCGGGGACATAGGCGCCCCAACCAGTCTCAGATTTTTCGTAGATGACCAGATATTTCATTTCAAACCAGCCTGCTTTTAAGGAGCCTCGGTCAAAAAGACTCCTTTGCTCCCGTTACTACATTTATAAAGAGATGCGCGGAGCAACTCGCGGAAATCTGCTTCGGCTGCTTTCAGTTTGAGCTGAAGCTTGTTGTTTCGATTTTCTCGGCTCATAAGATCATGTGTATTTCATCTAATTCCTCAGCGTCTTCCCCGTCTTCAGCGTGTACTGAATGCGCTCCTGAGTCTTCTTCTCGCCGCACAGCGATTTGAATCCTTCGCGCTCCAAATCCAAAACATACTGTTCGCTCACCGGAGTGCCCGAGGTGACGTTGCCGCCGCAGAGGACTTCAGCGATCTTGGTGGCCAGCTTCACTTCGTATTCGGTGATGTAGTCGCCCTGGCGCATGAGGTGAACGCCCATTTTTAGCGCGGCCAGAATGTTTTCTCCTGGCGCCGGGATATCGGTGCGAGGTTGCGGAGGCTCGTATCCCGAGCGGACGAGTTCGAGGGCGCGCGCTTTGGCGTCGGTGAGGACGCGCTCGCGGTTCATGGTGATGCGGTCGGAGCTGGAGAGAAATCCGAGGGCGCGGGCTTCGTGGGCGGAAGTTGCGACTTTGGCGGTGGCGATGGTCTCGAAAGCTTTTTTCATGGCTTCCATCAGTTCGACCGACTCGCCGCGTCCGCCGGGACGAATTGATTCCGCGCTGTCCACTGCGCGCAGCAACATTTCTTTGCAGCCGCCTCCGCCGGGCAACAGGCCGACGCCGACTTCGACCAGTCCTGTGTAAAGCTCGGCATGGGGTTGCCGCGCCGGGGCGTGCAGAGAAATTTCCGTACCGCCGCCGAGCGTCAAGCCAAAAGCCGCGACCACGACCGGTTTAGGAGAGAACTTGATGGCCTGCGTCATGCCCTGAAATTGGCGGATGGCGAGGTCCACGTCGTCCCATTCTTCGTCCTGCACGGACATGAGCAGCAGCATGAGGTTCGCGCCGACCGAGAAATTCGTGGCGTCGTTGGTCATCACGAAGGCGTCGAAGTTGTCGCCAGGGCCCCCGGGTTTCAGGGTTTGAATGATGAGACTGACGATGTCGCTGCCCAACGTGTTCATCTTCGAGTGGAACTCGATGCAAGCCACGCCGTCGCCGAGATCGACTATCGAAGCACCAGAGTTTTTTTTCACCACACCATTGGACTTTTTCGCCGTAGTGACCGACCACACACCGTCAGCGACCTGGACCGGTTTGTAGCTGGAACTGGCGAGATCATAAAATGCGCGGCCGGAGGAAGTCTTGGGATCGTCCAGATACCAGGATTTCTTCCCGTATCCGAGCAGCTTTTCGACGTTGGCCGCGATCGGCTTTCCTTCTTTCTTCATGCGCTCGACTGTGGTTTCAACTCCGGCGGCGTCCCACAATTCAAATGGCCCCAGCTCCCAATTAAATCCAAGCCGCATGGCTCGGTCGATTTCGACGATAGAGTCGGAAATTACCGGAATGCGGTTGGCGCAGTAAGTCCAAAGTTCGGAGAGTGCCGACCAGAGAAACGCGCCGGCTTTGTCGCCTTTCGGCGGCGTGCTGCCATCAAGGCCGAGCAGCATGCGAATGCGCGCGCCGGTATCCTCTATATTTTTCGCGATGTCGAGGGCGGCAAACTTGGGCTTCTGCCGAGGATGGTATTCGAGCGTCTTCCAATCCAGCGCGAGGCGTTCGTCTTCCCCACCTTCTGTGCCTTTAACTTTCCTATAGAAGCCGCCTTTAGTTTTGTCGCCCAGCCATTTGCGCTCGAGCATTTGCTTGTAGAAGCCGGGAAGTTTTAGGTCGCTGCGTTCATCGAGAGCGGCGGACGAGTCGCCCGCCCCCGCACGAGACATGTTGCTGACCACGTGCCCGAGAATGTCGAGACCGACGAGGTCAATGGTGCGGAACGTCGCGGAACGCGGCCAGCCCACTGCGCTTCCTGTCAGCGCGTCAACATCTTCAATCGAGAGGTCCAGCTCCTGCATCAGCCGCATGACATTCAGCACCGAAAAAGTTCCAATGCGATTGCCGATGAAGTTGGGAGTGTCCTTGGCGAAGACGACACCTTTGCCGAGATGCACGTCGGCGAAGTGAGCGACGGCGTCGATGGCGGCGCGGTCAGTTTCGGGTGTCGGGATGAGCTCAAGGAGCCGCATATAACGCGGAGGATTAAAGAAATGCGTGCCAAACCACGCTTTGCGGAAATCGTCAGAAAAGCCTTCCGCGATTTTGCCGACGGGCAGGCCGCTGGTGTTCGTCGTAGTGATTGTTCCGGGCTTGCGGATGGCTTCGACTTTCTTCAGTAATCCGCGCTTGATTTCGAGATTCTCGACCACGGCTTCGATGATCCAGTCCACCTCCGAAAGTTTCTTGAGGTCGTCATCGAAATTCCCGACCGTCACCAATCGCGCGAGTGAGGCTTCCATGAAGGCCGCAGGTTTTGATTTTTTCGCCGCGTCCAATCCGGCGGCTGCGATTTTGTTACGCGTAGCGGCCCCAGCATTTGGCGGGGTGTCTTTCGGGACGATGTCGAACAAATAGCTGGGAATGCCAGCGTTGGCAAAGTGTGCGGCGATGCGCGAGCCCATGGTCCCTGCGCCAAGAATCGCGACTTTATGAATTTGCTTCATCAATACCTCATTCCATCAGATGCCTAGGGCAGTTTATCCACCGCCCAGTCGTCTTTACCAGTGTTCACCACAATGATTTGCGAGAAACGAGGATGCACCCATTTGTGGTCGGCCCCGATTTCAAACAAAGTGACGGGGAAGACGTAGCGACCGGGCTTCAGTTTCTTGCCGTGGCTGATCTCATATCCCTGTTGGATCGACGACCCCGGAGCAAAGAAAGTCTGCAAGCGATCTTCAGAAACTTGATGCTTGGCGGCATCGGTGAGCAGAATGATTCCCGCCTCGTGGTCCTGAGTTTGCCAGGCGGTCAGGAAGTGGTTGGCGGTGCCGAGCGCGGCCACGTACTCGCGATCGGGGAGGCCCGTCGTGGAGTGCTTGCTTTTTGCCGATAGCGGAGCGCTGGTTAGAGCAAGTGCTGCACATAAGAATAATAAGAACAGCGATCGATAACTCACTTAGCCATTATGCGGGATGCAGGCAATTCGATCCACTTAAGCAGTGGTAGTAGCGCGTAGGAGTGGTGATCGCAGGGGTCCTTCGACTGCGAGGATTCGGTCTCTGCGACCGAATCCTCTTCGCTCAGGATGACAGGTATTTGCTGATGTGATGAACCTGCAATTATGAAATTAACTTTGCCAGAACGAACGCCGCCGCCGCGGCTAACCCGCCGATCACCATGGTTTGGGTCGCGCTGCGCAACGGGCCGGTGTCGGTGAAGCGCCCTTTCATATAGCCGAAGATTCCCAGTGCCGCCAACGTAACCACGGCGGACAGTTCCAATCCACGGGCTGCATTGCCGAGAATGATGTAGGGAGAAAGTGGAATCAGGCCGCCTGCCACGTACGACCCGGCAATGGTGGCAGCGCTGGTGACGGCGCGGCGCGGATCTGGTGCTTCCAGTCCAAGTTCGTAACGCATCATGAAATCCACCCAGGACTTGGGATGTTCGCTCAGCGCCTCGACGATCGGCATACTCTGCGCTTTGGTGAGCCCGTAGGCTTCAAACACGCGGCTCACTTCGGCTTTCTCTTCTTCGGGGATCTCAATGATTTCCCGCTCTTCGCGCAGGCGTTCCTGCTCGTAATGTTCAGCGTCTCCGCGGGCAGCGAGATAACCGCCCAATCCCATGGCGATGGATCCGGCGGCAATTTCCGCCAGTCCGCCGATGACGATGAGGCGTGTGTTTTGCACCGCGCCGGAAAGTCCGGCGGCCAGAGCGAAAGGCACCGTCAGGCCGTCGGACATGCCAATGACGATGTCACGGACAAAATTACTGGAAGTAAAATGTTTTTCCACGTGCCGGATTCGGGTCATATTAGCTTTACGCCTCGGGATGCGATTTCAGATAATCCTGTGCCGCGCCCACTACTTCCCGTTCCCCGCGATAGGCAAGCTTGCGCCCGGCCTCGGCGAGAGGGATCCACATCGCCTGCTTCACCTCAACCCGCATGCCGGGATCAATATTATCGATCTGGCCTGATTGATAGCGCAGCAGATAAAAGCTGACGATTTTAAACACTCGTTCCTGGTCTCCCCAGGTGCGCACATAAACATACTTGATGTCGCGGAGTTTCGTAATCATGACTGCGGTCAGCCCGGTTTCTTCGAACACTTCGCGTATGGCGGCTTGCTCGGGTTTTTCCCCGGGATCGACCAGGCCTTTGGGTAAAGCCAGTAACTTTTTTTGTGATTGTGTCTTTTTAACAGACCCTGGACCGGCCGCCAGCTCTCTTTGCGGCTGGATGGCTGCCATTTCCCATACCTCCCCGGTCTGCCGGACCACCACTCCTCCCGCGGAAATTTCCCGAACCATGTGGCCCAAGTTATCAGGATTAAGGCAGTTAGTCACCGTGTACCGGGTCGCGCTTGGGTTGACGCTGGGAGGTAACCATGGGGCCGAACCAGCGGTATGTGACGAGCACAGGGAATTGGCATCTAATGTGTTAGACAGAGGTTGGAAGTTTCCGGCAAGACCGGGATAAAGTGGAGTCCCCGTGAAGAGTCTGGACAAAATCGTTCGCTCGGTACAGGCGTTCGGGCGCGAGCTTTCCGGGCGCTCGACTCCACCACTGGTGGAGCGTGCGACGGGCATCGGGCTGGCTTTGGGTGGTGGTTTTGCCCGCGGCATCGCGCACATCGGTGTCCTCAAAGTCATCGAAGAAGAAAAAATTCCCATCCATTGTGTGGCTGGTACGAGTGTGGGCGCGCTTATCGGCGCAGCTTATTGCAGCGGGCTTACCATCGAGGAGTGTGAGGAGTTTGCGGCGCGCGTGCGCTTCAAGCATTTTGCCCGCTGGACCCTCTCCCGCTTCGGATTCGCCAGCAATCAACGAATGATTGGATTTCTTAACAGCCTTCTAAAAGTGAAGACCTTTGAGGACTTGAAAATTCCTCTCGCCGTCACTGCGACCGATTTTTCCACGGGTGAGGGTGTGGTGTTTCACTCTGGCCCGCTGGTCGATCCAGTTCGCGCCAGTTGCGCTTATCCCGGCATGTTTTTGCCGGTGAAGATTGGCGGCCGCCTGCTGGTGGATGGCATGCTCGCCTACCCGGTGCCCACCGCGCCTTTGCGGGAAATGGGCGCCAGTCGGGTTCTGGCGATAAGTCTGAAAGGCAAGTGGACCAACGGCGACGGCCCGCGGCATGTGTTCGAAGTGATCGGTCAATGTTTTGCCATTGCTCAGGAGATGAACAGCAGCCAGTGGAAGCAGGCGGCCGACCTGGTGATCGAACCCGACGTTCACGAATTCAAGTATGACGATTTCGAACACAGCTCGGATCTGGTGCGCGCGGGCGAAACGGCCATGCGCGCCGCACTGCCGGAAGTCCGCAAGTGGCTGCAAGCGCAACCCGTAACCGGAGAAAAAGCGAGAGAATCGCGTGTGCCCGCGACGGTAACCGCGGAGTAACCAGCAAAATTCGCGGACTTGCCACGCAAACTATTGCAATCGAGCGAACTGCAAATCATTTCATCTTGACACCACCTACCGGCTGGGCGAGACTTTGACTGCCCGTAAGCGAGCTGTCCTTAATCAGTTTCCCCCGACTGCTTAATCTCCTTCCGGCTTCCCACTTCGAATTGTGAACTTCAAAACTTCCATTGGAAAAGGAAAAATGCTTTCTATGAAATTCTCCACCCAGTCTGTCGCCGTAGTAGCTGCGTTATTGATCGGGATTGCGAGTCCTGTGTTCGCCCAGAGCGGGTCTCGTCACTCCCAAGTGATCGTGCCTAAATCCAGCATCGAGCGGCCTGAGGACCTCGGCATCCGGGCCCACACCAATCTCCTTATTCTGCAACCAGCCGCTGCGCTTAATCCTTCGTCCCGCATCCGGCCTTTAACGGGACCTCCGTTTTCGGGCTATTTCTATGAGACCCCGGCTTCGATCGCCTGTCTCTACAAACTGCCAGGTTACAAGTTGGTGAAAGGATGCAATCCCAACACGGTGACAGCCAATCCAACCGGCGGTTTCGGTGCGATCGCTATCGTTGACGCCTACGATGATCCGGACGCGGCGAGCGATTTGGCCGCATTCTCCACCCAATTCGGTTTGGCGACTGCGACCTTCTCCACGGTCTATGCCAGCGGGAAGAAACCTCCGCAAGACTCAACCGGTGGCTGGGAACTCGAGGAGTCCCTGGACATCGAATGGGCCCACGCCATGGCGCCCAATGCCCAGATCATTCTGGTGGAAGCCGCTTCCGACAGTTTTAGCGATCTGTTCACGGCTGAATCCAAAGCTGCTGCCCTGGTAAATGCAGCGGGTGGTGGAGAGGTCTCGAATAGCTGGGGTGGCGGCGAATTCTCCGGCGAGACTGCGAACGACTCTAGCTTTGTGGAGTCGGGCGTCGTGTTCTTCGCTTCGGCTGGCGACTCGGCTGGGACCCTTTATCCCAGTGTTTCGCCCAACGTGGTATCGGCAGGTGGCACCACCATCAGCCGCAACCCGATAACCGGCGCATTTCAAGCCGAGCTGGCCTGGAATTCCGCCGGCGGTGGTCCCAGCACGTATGAATCGATCCCAAGCTACCAGAGCACAATTGCCGGGATTGTTGGCAGCGTACGGGGAACTCCTGATTTGTCCTTTGATGCAGATCCCAATACCGGGGTCTGGATACTCGACAGCATCCCGTATGGCGGCAGCGGCGGTCCAGGTTCCTGGTGGATCGTTGGCGGCACCAGCGTGTCTTCTCCGTCGCTGGCAGGCATCGTAAACGCGGCCGGCCTGAAGGAGACTTCGAGCGAGGGCGAGCTGACCGAAATCTACAACCACCTCGGCGTGGCTGCGGATTTTGCTGACACTGAAAAAGGTTCCTGCTATTTCTACGACGGTTACCTGGCCGTCAAGGGATGGGACTTCTGCACCGGCGTCGGCAGCGTCAAAGGCAAAGTTGGAAAGTAGTTTGTCGGATGTGTAAAGGCCCCGTCTACGACGGGGCCTTTTCCTTCTGACTCAGTATCAGGGCTCGTCACTTGGCCCGTGAGGTTTTGGGGATAGGACCTGAAGGCAGTCTTCTAATACGAATCACGGGAGCGACGTCCTACTTCATGACCCCGCGCTGGGCGATGCCAATATTGTCGCGGGTCGTGTTCTTTACCAGATACATCATTTCGTCGGCTTGGCGGATGACGTCGTGCGGGGTTTTGGCATCGTGCGGGTAGGTAGCGACGCCGATGGACGCGCGGACATTCAGATTCAGTCCTTCTTCCTTGCAGAACATGCTGGTGCGCATGCTGTCGCGCAGACGGCGTGCAACAACTAAGGCCTGGTCTTTCCCGGTCTGCGGCAGCAGAACTACGAATTCATCGCCACCATAGCGGAAAGCGTAATCAATCAGGCGGAGCTGGGCTTTGACCAGATAGCCAATTTCCGCCAGCAGCTTGCTGCCGATCAGGTGTCCGTGGGTGTCATTGACTTGCTTGAAGTGGTCGAGATCGATGAACAGCACCGTAAACTCGTAGGCGAAACGCGCCGAGCGGTAGACCTCGGTTTCCAAAGTCTTGTATAGATGCCGGGCGTTGTAGAGGCCGGTGCAATCGTCGGTGATGGTGAGTTCCTGAATTTTCTCCACCGAGCGGGCATTTTCAATGGCAATGGCGGCGTAATCACAAAGAGCTTGCAGGAAAAACGACTCCGCATCCCCGAAGTGGGCCATGTCCACGTTGACCAACTGAATCACGCCGAGGACGCGGAGCCGGGAACGCACCGGCACGCAAATGATGGAGCGCGTCTCCCACTTGGTCATCTCATCAATACGTTTGGTAAAGCGCGGGTCGGTCATGACGTCGGGGACGATCAGTTTTTCGCCATGCTTGGCCACGTGGCCCGCAATGCCTTCCCCGATCTTGAGGCGAACATTCTTGAGGGCTTCGGCGGCGCTTCCAACTGCGATGGCGAAGTAGAGTTCGTCGCGCTCCGCATCCACCATAAGCAGCGACCAGGTATCAGGCTTGAAGTATTCCGCCATCTTTTCCATGATGGTTTGCAGGATGGAATCCAAGTCCAACGAGGACGTAAGGGCCTTGGCAACATCATGGAAGATGTTCAGTTCTTGACTTTGCCGGTTACGCCCGGCGCCGGGGGCTTGCGTCATCGGAACATCAACCTCGAATGTAGGCGGAAGTGCAGCGATTATAAGCGGCGCCCGGAAGCGGGGGCAATGAACCATAGTAATACGAACCGGTGACGATACGTGCCTGGCAAGCAGCCCGAATTGGCGTCCCGCGTGGCAGGTACAGTTTGTATCCCGTTTGCGAAATTTATGCAGGTTTTGCTAAACGATTAACATATATTTATCTGTCGTTGAGGGGAGCCTGGGCTTGGCGTCATTCGGAACCCGACTAAAGCAGGAGCGTGAGCAGCGCGGCATTACGCTGGACACAGTCGCCCTGTCTACCAAAATAGGAACGCGTTTCCTGCGCGCCCTGGAAGAAGACCATTTTGACCAACTTCCCGGAGGGATCTTCAATCGGGGATTTGTTCGCGCCTACGCCCGCTGCGTTGGCCTCGACGAAGACCAGATGATTGCGGATTACCTGACAGCGTCCGGCGAAGCCCAGCCCAAAGTAGCCGAGCCAATCGAGCCATCCCGGCATGTCGTCCCGGAAAAGCACGCTCTCCCAGAAAAGGAAGAAGGGCACGAAAGGGAAAGGGAAGCAGACGGCCGCGAAAAGAACCTTCCCTGGGGCATGTTCGCGGTGGTACTGGTCGTGGTGGTGTTGGGGCTTGCCATTTGGCGCTTCTTGTCGCGGGAACCCTCAACCTCAACGCCATCCAGTTCGGCCGGCATCAGTGCATCCTCTAGCTCTGCTCAGACTTCACCGCCGGTTTCGCGAAACACGGTAGCGCAGGATGTGCCGGTCGCGTCAGCAACGACTCCTGAAGCCGCCAATCCCTCACCCGCACCCGGTTCGTTTGTGGTGCTGATCAAGGCCAGTGAGGATTCCTGGGTTTCCATCACCGACGCCGATGGGAAGCCAGTCTTTGAGGACACCATGGAAGCGTCCACCGAGAAATCCATCGAGGCCCGCAGCGAGATCAAGGTCAAGGTGGGCAACCTGGGCGGTTTGGACTTCTGGTTCAACGGCACCAAACTGGCGACCCAGGGTGACGAAGGTGAAGTCAAAACCCTGACCTTCGACGCTACTGGTTTGCGGCCATCTGTGCCCAAGCCTCAGGAGCCAGACGCTTCTCCGCCAGCTCCGTAAGTGCAAGCAAATATTTGGGTTTATTTCCGTTCAGTTCTCGAAAATGCCCGTCGGCCCTATTTGGGCCACCCCTCGCTGATCGTAATCGCAGCCCAGCCTAAAATGATTGCGCCCGTCCCTCTTCTCTGGTAACTTTTTAGAGTCTGCAAAATGCTCATTTCGTGGCCAATGCTCTGATCTGCCCCCCGCCAGACGTGACGCCAAGATTGTTTGAAGGAGAAGCCGATTGTCATCCAAGAACCGCTATCTTTTTACCTCCGAATCTGTGACTGAGGGCCATCCCGATAAGATCGCCGATCAGATTTCCGATGCCATCCTCGATGCCTGCCTGGCCGAAGACCCTTCCAGCCGGGTGGCCTGCGAGACCCTGACCGCGACCGGATTGGTGGTCATCGCCGGGGAAATTACCACCAAGGCTTATGTGGATTTCCAGAACCTGGTGCGCGGCACCATTTCCGCGATTGGCTATAACAACGCGCTTTACGGCTTCGATTCCAATACCTGTGCCGTGATTTCAAGCATTAACAAGCAGTCCGGCGACATTGCCATGGGTGTGGACACGGGCGGCGCCGGCGACCAGGGCATGATGTTTGGTTATGCGTGCAATGAAACCAAAGAGCTGATGCCCATGCCAATTTCACTGGCACACAAGCTTACCCAGCGTCTGGCTGAAGTCCGCAAGAGCGGAAAACTTCCTTACCTCCGTCCGGATGGAAAATCCCAGGTAACGGTTGAATACGACGCCAATCACAAACCCATTCGCATTGATGCGGTCGTCATTTCCACGCAACACGCGGAAAATGTTGGCAACGACGAACTGCGCAGCGACATTCTGAAGCATGTCATCCAAGCTACACTTCCCGCCAACCTGCTGGATGAAGACACCAAATATCACATCAATCCCACCGGGCGTTTCGTCATCGGCGGCCCCATGGGCGACACCGGATTGACCGGCCGCAAGATCATTGTGGACACCTACGGCGGCATGGGACGGCACGGCGGCGGCGCATTCAGCGGCAAAGATCCGACCAAGGTGGACCGCTCGGCGGCGTACATGGCACGCCACATCGCCAAGAACATCGTAGCCGCCGGATTAGCCGATCGCTGCGAAGTTCAGCTCGCTTATGCCATCGGAGTGGCCGAGCCAGTGAGCATACTGGTGGATACTTTCGGCACAGAAAAGGTGGACAAGTCCATCATCCCGGACCTGGTCCGCGCCAATTTCAAACTTACTCCCAAGGGGATCATCGAGTCGCTCAACTTGCGGCGCCCCATCTACTGCAAGACTGCGGCCTACGGACATTTTGGCCGCAACGATCCTGACTTTACCTGGGAAGCCACCGACAAAGCCGCGAAACTGGCCAGTGATGCGGGTTTGCGTGAGCCAGTCGGAGCGAGAAAATAGTTCAGGGGAAAGCCCCGCCCTCTCGCAAGAAGCGCGAGAAAGATGGGGCACCCAGTGCAACTTTTATAGGAATACACGTCATTAAAATCTGATTTCCGCGCCACAGGAGATACATGTCTACGACAAGTACGCAATTGCAGGGCGATATTAAGAACGTTGAGTTTGCGGATCTGGGGAAGAAGCGCATTGACTGGGCCAATCAGTCGATGAAAGTGCTTCAGATCATCCGCAAGGAATTCATTAAGAACCAGCCGCTGAAAGGGATTCGCATTTCGGCCTGCCTGCACGTAACGGCCGAGACCGCCAATCTGGCCATCGCGTTGCGCGACGGCGGCGCAGACGTGGTTCTCTGCGCCTCGAATCCTTTGTCCACGCAGGACGACGTGGCCGCCAGCCTGGTGCGTGACCACAGCATTCCGGTTTTTGCCATCAAAGGCGAGGACAACGACACTTATTACAATCACATTCTTGCCGCCATTGATCACAAGCCCCACATCACCATGGATGACGGTGCCGACCTCGTCACCCTTCTGCATACCAAACGCAAAGACGCGCTGGAAGGCGTCATTGGCGGGACCGAAGAAACCACGACCGGCGTGATCCGCTTGCGCGCGATGGCGAAAGAAGGCGTGCTGCGCTTCCCCATCGTCGCGGTGAACGACGCCGACACCAAGCACCTGTTCGACAATCGCTACGGCACCGGACAATCCACGCTGGATGGCATTATTCGCGCCACCAACTTCCTGCTTGCAGGATCGAAGTTCGTTGTCGCCGGCTACGGCTGGTGCGGACGTGGACTCGCTAGCCGCGCTCGCGGGGCTGGTGCCGAAGTCATCGTTACGGAAGTCGATCCCACGAAGGCGCTCGAAGCGGTGATGGATGGCTTCCGCGTCATGTCCATGACCGAAGCCGCGAAGCTTGGCGATGTGTTCTGCACCGTCACCGGCAACAAGAGCGTGTTGACCAAGGAACACTTCGAACTCATGAAGGATGGCGCAATTATTTCGAACTCGGGCCACTTCAACGTCGAGATCGACATCCCCGCTCTCGACAAGCTGTCTTCCTCGAAGCGCACCACGCGCACTTCGGTCGAAGAATATTCCCTGAAAGACGGACGCAAGATCAACCTGCTCGGCGAAGGCCGCTTGATTAACCTGGCAGCGGCAGAGGGACATCCGCCTTCAGTGATGGACATGAGTTTTGCCGATCAAGCGCTTTCGGTCGAGTACATGGTGAAGAACTACAAGACGCTCGCGAAGACGGTCCACACCGTGCCCGTTGAACTCGACAAGCGCGTGGCCAAGCTGAAGCTGGAATCGATGGGCATCAAGATCGACAAGTTGACGCCGGAACAAGAAGAGTATTTGGCGGGCTGGAGTGAAGGAACGTAGTTCGTGGAGCGTGGGCGCCTCGCCTGCGGGTTTTTACTAGCGAAGAGGACGGCGGAAAGCCGTCCCCTTTTATTTTAAATAGAAGTGGGGTGAGGAATGCATAGGTCCTTCGTTCGCAAAGTACGCTCGCTCAGGATGACAGGGAGCTGGGATGAATGAACCTATAAGTGCTGTCTATTTCCGAAATGGCGAATATTAAGTTCCAATTGTCATCCTGAGCGAAGCGAAAGACCTATGCATTTCTCCTGCCAGTGCACCAATCGAGGGAAAGCTGGGGTCTGTGATAGATTTGAATTTCCCTCATGAAACACATCGCTGACTGGGCCCTGAATGTTGCGGCGCTGCGTGGCGCTTCCCACACGGATTTGCGCATCGTAGATGAACGCAGCCGGGTCCTTTCCACCAAGAACGGCAAAGTGGGCAGCGCCTCCGTTTCGGAGTCGCTCGGAATGGGCATCCGGGTCGTCGCCGACGGCTCCTGGGGGTTCGCCGCCACCGACGATCTGAGCCGGTCTTCCGTCGAGGCCACGGCCGCGCAGGCGGTGGCCATCGCGAAAGCATCTTCGCGTGTCAAACAGCATGACGTGCAACTCGCTCCTGAGAAGGCTGTAGTCGGGGAGTGGTTTTCACCCTACAAAATTGATCCGTTCATAACTTCGGTCGAACAGAACATCGAGCTGTTGCTCCAGATCGATTCTGAAATGCGCTCGGTGGCCGGAGTGACGCTGGCGGAAGCCAATCTGAATTTTCATCGCGACGAGATATGGTTCTTCTCTTCGGAAGGCGCCGACATTCATCAGACGAAACACGCCACCGGCGTCGGCTACTGCGCGTACGCCTTCGCGGGAAGTGAAATCCAGAAGCGCTCCTATCCCAACTCGTTCGGCGGGCAGTGGCAGAACAAGGGCTACGAACTGATCGAAGAGTTGAAACTGGTGGAGAATGCCCGGCGCATCGGCGAAGAAGCGGTCGCGCTGCACACGGTGGAGCAATGCCCCGAGGGTGTGTTCGATGTGATCCTGGGCAGTTCCCAGCTCGGTCTTCAAGTCCACGAATCGGTCGGACATCCCATAGAACTTGATCGCGTGCTCGGCATGGAAGCCAACTTTGCCGGGACCTCATTTCTGACTTTGGACAAACTGCGCAAGCTGCGTTATGGAAGTGATCTGGTCAACGTGGTGGCCGATGCGCGCCAGGAGCACGGGCCCGGACTCGGCACCTTCGGCTTCGATGACGAAGGCGTTCCAGCGCAATGCACGCCCATCATCACCAATGGATTGTTCACTGGCTATCTCAGTTCGCGCGACACGGCCTACACCATCGGCGAAAAGCGTTCGGGTGGAACGGTGCGGGCAGAAAGTTGGAACCGGCTGCCCATGATTCGCATGACCAACATTAGTATCCTGCCCGGCGAAAAGCCGCTGACCCATGAACAACTCATCGCAGGGACGGACCACGGCATCGAGATGGAAACCAACAAGTCATGGTCGATCGACGACAAGCGCTATAACTTCCAGTTCAGTTGCGAGATGGGATGGGAGATCAAGCATGGCAAGCGCGTTCGCATGCTGAAGAATCCGTCGTACTCGGGGATCACGACTGAGTTCTGGAATTCCATGGATGCGATTTGTTCCCGCGATGAATGGACGTTGTGGGGAACTCCGAATTGCGGTAAGGGACAACCACAACAGGTGATGGGGACGGGACACGGAGCGGCGCCGGCGAGGTTTAGGAAGATCAAGGTGGGGAGTGCGTATAGGGGATCGTGACATCCGTCACAGACGCAGCTAGCACTTGGCAATTAGCATTTAGCCCTTGAAGGGGGTGCTGAGTGAAAGACTTTAGAGATTTGAAAGTGTGGGAGAGAGCGCATGGTTTGACACTGGAGATCTATCGGGTGACGGTCCGATTCCCGAGAGAAGAGCTTTACGGCCTAACAAGCCAGATGCGGAGATGCTGCGCATCTATAGGTGCAAATATTGCCGAAGGCTGTGGCAAACGTAGCAATGCCGATTTTCAACGTTTCTTGCAAATTGCTTCAGGGTCTGCCAGTGAGCTGGATTATCACTTGCTCCTTGCCCGCGATCTGCGCTTCTTGGCAGATGCGGACTACGAACAAATAGTAAAGGAATTGTCAGCAATGAGAAGAATGCTAACTGCGTTGGTCCAGAAAGTTGATAGTGAACGCTGGATGGCCAAGTGCTAAGTGCCAATTGCTAATTGCTACTACCGAAATGCTAAATAGAGAAAAAGCCGCCAACATCTTCGACCGCATCAAAAAGTATTCGACTGCGGATGAGGTCGAGGTATTTTTCTATGGTGGCAAAAGCGCCCTCACGCGCTTCGCCAATAATACGATTCATCAGAATGTTGCTGAAGAGAGCTACGGTGTTTCAGTGCGGACAGTATTTTCTGGACGTACCGCGCGGGCGACGACGAACAAACTCGACGACGAAAGCCTGAAGCGAGTGGTGCAGGCTTCGGAAACTCTGGCGAAAGTACAACATCCCGATCCGGATTTGCTGCCGGTACCGAATGCTGGCGAGGCAGCCCCCGCCGCTAATGCAGCGCCTAACCGGCACTTCACGGAAACAGCGGCCATCACGCCTGAGCAGCGGGCCGAAGCCGTCGGCAAGATTGTTTCTGTCGCACAGAAACGCAAGCTCAACACTGCGGGTATTTTCTCAACCTCGGAGTCTGTCGAAGGAATTTTCAATTCGCGCGGTCTCTCGGACTGGCACACGCAAACTTCTTCTGAGATCTCAATCACTATGCTGGCAGCGGATTCTTCAGGCTGGCAGAAAGCGAATTTCCCCAACGTGGCAAATCTTGACGCCGTTGCCCTGGCGGAAATTGCAGCGAAGAAAGCCAGTGACTCGGCGAATCCGCGGGAAGTCGCAGCCGGGAAGTACACCGTCATTCTGGAACCGGCGGCCGTGCTCGACATCGCCGGATTCATGTTCTGGGATTTCAGCGGACTGGCCGTCCTCGAGCAGCGATCGTTCTTGAATAACCGAGTAGGAGAAAAACTGTTCGGCGACAATATCAACATCTGGGATGACGTTGCTCATCCGCTGCAATCGGGTTCTCCCTACGACGGCGAAGGCGTGCCTCGGCAACGCGTGCAACTTGTGGAAAATGGTGTCGTGAAGCGGTTGGTGTATGCGCGGGCCACGGCCAAGAAGATGAAGGCTTCGGAATACAAAGACAAAGTTGGTTTGATCGAAGCGACCGGGCACGGCTTCCTTCTGCCCAACGAGATGGGTGAAGCACCGTTGAATATTGTGTTCGGCGCGCCGCGAGAAACGAAAAGTGTCGACCAGATGATCGCGTCCACCGAGCGCGGCATCCTGGTGACGCGTTTGTGGTACATACGCGAAGTGGATCCCTACGAGAAAATCCTGACCGGCATGACTCGCGACGGGACGTTTCTTATCGAGCAGGGAAAGATACGCGGCGGTGTGCGAAATTTTCGTTTCAATGAGAGCTTGATAAAAATGCTTTCGAATGTTGAGGAGATGGGAACTCCCGTGCGCGCCAGCGGAGAAGAATCGTTTGACATGGTGGTGCCCGCCATGAAGGTGCGGGAGTTCAATTTCACCGAAGTCACAAAGTTTTAGATAGCCATCAGCACTCAGCCGTCAGCATTCAGTCAGCCAAGGCCTTCCGACGGGCCACAACCGATCAATATCCGGAAAATTCTGGAATAACCCGGTAAAACACCCCCCGTAGCCTTGGCAACTGTTTTAATTCGGCTGCAACTGTATGACCCCCAAGGATTTAACCCCTACTAGTTCCATGACTTCGGTAACTTTGCATGTCTGATTCCGGGGTGTAATCTGCGGCGTAATGTCGAATGAAAGCCGATTTCCGGAGAACGGCAATACCGGCACCTCTCCAGACGCAGGGAGTGGAAGCGCCGTGCCGCAAGAATCCGTGAAGGCGAAGGCTCCGGCCAAGATCCGAGCTTCGCGTTATTCGGACATCCAGAACGCCGTGCGTTTTCCCATCAAGCTGCCCATCGCGGTGAAGTCAAAGTCCGGAGACAGCCGCACGGAAACGGAAAACATTTCCGCGAACGGCGTGCTATTCCAGATGGATTCAGACATGCCCGTGGGATCGTTGGTGGATTTCACCATTTCCTTGCCCGCCGATGTAGTCGGCGCCGACGCCGACGTGCAACTCGATTGCCGCGGCCGGGTGGTGCGGAGTTCGGAAGACGGTGGCCGCCGCGGTGTGGGCGTGGTCATCGATGAATATCGTTTTGAACGCCGCTGAGCGCGGCAAGAATTATGGCAGGCACTTCGGTCAGCTTGGAAGAAAGCGTTGGACAGCCACTCGAGAGTGACGGCGAGAGTTCCGCCTCGCTCATCCGGGTGATCCTGGCTGACACGCAGGCGATCTTCCGTGCCGGATTGCGCAAGATTTTTGCCGTCGAAGACGACATCCGGGTGGTGGGCCAGGCGGAGACGCTCGATCAGACGTTGTCCGCCGCCAAGAAATTTTCCGCCGACATTCTGATTTTTGAAGCTGCGCTATCCAGCCATCCCATTGAAGCCGTTTCCGATCTGTTGCGGCAATCCCCGGGAATTAAGCTTGTAGTGGTGACCTCGGAGCCGAACGAAGAACTGACTCTGGAACTTTTCCGGCGCGGGGTGCATGGAATTGTCTCACGCGAAGTTGAGCCCGACATGCTGGTGGATTGCCTGCACAAGGTTTCCCGTGGCGAACCCTGGCTCGACAGCCGCGGGACGCAATGGGTGCTGGAAGCCTACCGGACGCAATCCTCTCGGCCTGCGTCGGCGCGATCGAAAGTGCAATTGACCCCGAAAGAGACGCTGATCGTCTCCTGCGTAACCCAGGGCATGAAGAACAAGGAAATTGCCGTACGAGTCGGTACCACCGAACAAGTGGTGAAGAATTATTTGCGCAAAGTGTATGACAAATTGGGTGTCGCCGACCGCCTGGAACTGGCACTCTACTGCCTGAACAATCGCGTGCTGGACGGCGCGATTCAAGCCAGTTCGGCCCGGCCAACCCCAGCGAACGGCGCGGCAAGCGATGTCCCGCAAGCAATCGCAGCCGGCCCCGAAACCGTCTCCTAGATCGTTCGCAACAGATGGTTCACGTTTCCCGCTCTCCTTCCGCTGGTTCCTTTCCATCTCGTTAGACTGGTTGCCGATCCCCTGGTTTCAGTCACTGTAGCTCGGTGCGGAAGCGAACCGGATGGAATCCCAGCCTTGCGGTTCTGTGCCGCGGGCCATAGAATTCGAAGAGGGAAGTTTGTGAGGCGGCGTCCCCGTCGATTCACAAAATCCTGCAATCGCTTCTTCAGAATTGCTTCCTGTCGCATTTTCCTGCCGCAGATGGTCGCGGAGAGATGGCCGAGTGGCTGAAGGCGCACGCTTGGAAAGCGTGTTTACTCGAAAGGGTAACGTGGGTTCGAATCCCACTCTCTCCGCCAGTTTTTTGTCAAACAAGATTACTGACTAAACCGGCAATTTCACCGCTAACCAGATTGTTCGGTGCGAGCGATAGGGGTACAATTGCTGCCATTTTCGAGTCCAAAAGGGAAATCGCAGATGAAGCAATTTGCCTGCCTGCTTATTCTTGGCCTGTGCTCCATCGTGGTCGACGCGGCGGCGCAGACGCCGGCACCAGCGGCGGAATCAGCTTCTCTGGTTTCGCGAACAGCGGGGCTCACCAAGCGCGACGGATTCCTGCCTTATTACTGGGATGAAAAGAAGGGCGAAATCCTGTTCGAGTTGGCTCCGGCTGCGCTCAGCCGCGAGTTTTTGTATTTTACCGGTCTGGGTAGCGGCGTGGGGTCGACGGCGATTTTCGCCGACCGGAGCACCTTTGGGGGTGCGGCTGTGTGCCGTCTTCGGCGCGTGGGAATGCGGGTGCTGGTCATCGAGGAGAACACCAGCTTTCGTGCCGAGAATGGCAGCGCGGAATTGAAGCACTCGGTGGAGTCGAGTTTCCCCACGTCCGTGCTCGCCGCTCTGCCGGTGGAGGCAGAGCAAAACGGCACTGTGCTGGTCAACGCAAATCCCTTGCTACTGCGAGATGCCGTAGACCTGTTGTCGGAGTTACGGCATCCAACGCAGGCGATCGGCGGCGCGATCGTTCGGACCGAGGCCCCAAGTTCGAACTGGCGGCTCGACGAGGCTCGGAGCGTGATTGATCTGGACCATACTGCAAGCTTTCCGCTCAATACTGAAATTGAAGTGCTGTTGACCTTTACTACCGATTCGGAGAGCGATCTTAACCAGCCCGATCCGCATTCTTTGAGCGTCCGCGAGCACCAATCGTTCGTGGCGTTGCCGGAACCGGGTTACGAGCCGCGAGAACAGGACCCGCGGGTGGGTTTCATCACTACCGGATTTCAGGACTTCTCCCAACCCTACAATCGCCCGCTGGTGCGCTACCTGGTCAACCGCTGGCGGTTGCAAAAGAAAGATCCAGGCGCCGCACTGAGTGAGCCAGTAAAGCCCATTGTCTTTTACATCGATGGGGCCATCCCGGAGCCGATTCGCTCGGCCGTTCGTCGCGGAGTGTTGTGGTGGAATGCTGCCTTCGAACAAGCCGGCTTTAAGAACGCACTTCGCGTTGAAGACCTTCCGGAGGGAGCGGACCCGATGGATATTCGTTATCCGACCATTCAATGGACGAACCGCTCGGGACGCGGCTGGTCGGTCGGCCAGAGCCACGCTGATCCGCGTACCGGTGAGATTCTTCATGCGGTCGTGCAGTTAGACTCGCATCGCATGCGCACCGTCAACAACTACTGGGAATCCGTAGTTCCATCGGTCCGTGATGCTGCCGAGCCTTCGCTGGCTGCTTTTGCTGCACTCGACAATCTCGATCCGCAAGTCAGCGAAGAGCAGGTGATGCTGAGCCGCCTGGCTTTGCTGGTCTGCCACGAAGTCGGCCATGCGCTTGGCCTGGAACACAACTTTGTCGCCAGCACTTTCGGGCGCGGTTCAGTGATGGACTACTTTGCTCCCCGGGTGCGAATTCGCCCCGATGGGACAGCTGATCTTTCGGATGCTTATATGCAGGGAGTGGGAAGCTACGACCGCTTTGCCATCGAGTGGGGCTACGGCCAGGGCAAGCCCGAAAGTTCGCCGGAGCAGGAGGCCGCGCGTCTGGATGCGATCGTGAAAGGCTCGATCGCGAAAGGCATCGTGTGGGGAAATTACGACGACCCGCGCTGGAATTCTTACGACGACGGGCCCGATCCTGTGACCTGGCTGAAGGAGGTTGTTCCGGTCCGCGACGCCCTGCTGGCTCACTACGGTCCGCAGATGTTGAAAGAAGGTGAGCCGAACTCGCTGCTGGCTGCGCGATTTCCATTGGTATATCTGTTCCATCGCTACGCGCTGGCTGCGGCCATCAATGTAGTGGGTAGTGCGAAGGTGCCGCCATCGCTGGCGGGAGATGGCCAGCCACCGGTGAGCGTGTGGCCTGCGCGCAGCCAGAATGAGGCGATCCAGCTTGTTTTGAAAGCGCTGAATCCGGCAGAACTGGAAACCCCGGCAGCACTATGGAAGGCCTTGGCGCCAGAGGAGAACCGGGGTTACGACACAGAGCGCTTCATGTCCTCGTCGGGATATTTATTCAGCCCGCAGGATGGAGCGCGGGCTGTCGCCGAAATCGTTGTCGGTGGATTGCTTGATCCCAGACGGGTGGAACGCCTGGCGGTTCTTTCTCATCAAAATCCAGCTCACCAAGATCCGGCGCAGCCTTCGCCTGCTTCGGTGATCTCAGCCCTGGTGAATGCCGGATTTCCCGGCAGCGCAAAGACGCCAGAACAGCGCGATCTGCAAGAAGTCGTGCAAACCGAAATCGCCGAGCGGCTCATGATCCTTGCTGCCAATCCCGCTGCGACACCGGAAACCCAATCCGCCGCCCTGGCCGGAGTTCACCAGGTTCAGGAAGCGGTGAAAAAAAGTATGCCCCGGACCTCGACCCTCGATCGACTTGATCACGAAATCAACTTGTATCTGCAAAACCCGAGTCAGAACACACCAAAGTTGAATTCGGCCGGCGCACCGGCCGGCCCACCAGTTTGAGAAATTGCGAATCGATGGCTGTTGGATTCGCCCACCGCAATCACCAAGTTTCGTCAATCATCGTCGGGGTCTCCGCGTGGGCGGGTGTCGTTGATGAAGTGGTTGGCGTCCAGGGTGGCGGGAATCGCCTGGAATGTGATCGGAGTTTGGTTGTAGTCGAAGCAATCGGAAAGATCATCGGCCCGCGCGTCGGCATAGCCCAGGGAAGGCAATCCGAAATTCTCTTCGATATATTTCAGAATGCTGCCGAAGTCGTGAGTCACATGAGAAATGTAGGCTGCTTTGGCATAGGGCGAGACCACGATCAGAGGTACGCGGAATCCGTATTCATAAGAGTTATAGATGGACGGGGCGACGTGGTCATACCATCCTCCCCAATCGTCCCAGGCGATAAAAATGGCGGTGCTCGACCAGAACTGACTGTTGCCGATGGCGTTCACGACGGACGCGACCCAGGACGGGCCGGAGCCATCATTTCTGCCGGCGTGATCGGAATCATCCGCATCGGGAATGACCCAGGTCACCCCGGCAAGTTCACCGTTGGCGATGTCGGTCAATACCTGCGCCTGATTCAGGATCACATTGTTGACCCAGTCCGAACCCGTGCATGCGGTCTGCTCTGAGTTGGGTACACATAGATGCTGAATCGCGTTGGGAGCGGTCCAGATCGAGCCGGCGGAGGGCGCGTAATAACGCCAACTGATCGATTGGGCATCCAGCGAGTCCACCACGGTCTGATGTTCGAAACATGGGTAAATTTTCTGGGATTCGTCTCCCGTCGGATCAATCAGCTTGACGGTCTCACCCGCAGGAGCGATACATCCGGCGTTGGTGTTGTCGGGAGATCCCGGTGGATACCCCGGATTCTCCGCGGCAAATAAATTGCTGGTCGGGGTGGGAGCAGAGGTTCCAGAAATAAGAAATTGGTGTGCCGGAAAACTTGGCCCCTGGTTGGTCTGGAACATTCTGTCGCCGAAGGTGTATTGCTCGGCCAGTTGGAAATAGGGGGCAACATCAGAAGTCTGCACGTAGGCGAATTGTGGGTTTGGGGGCGGGCAATCGGTTGCACCTGGATTGCAGGTCACGTCAATTTTATCGGCGCCATCCATTTTGCCGTTGTCGTACATCGCGGCAAAATTGCCGTGCGAGTGCCCCAGATCGTAGTCATCGTCCAGCGGTTCGGGCGTCAGGGTGATCTGCTGACCTGACGAATTCAGACCGCTTTGGGCGATGTCCGCACCCCGGGAGATCAAGACCGGATCCTGAAAGAGGTTGTCTGGGGTGCGATTCTCCTGGAAGATCACCACCACGTGCTTGATCTCTTGAGATGGTGGCGGTGGGTTTGAACCGGTGGAGGTCCCACCACAGCCGCCCAAATTGATGAGTAATCCTGCGGCTCCGAGTAGTAAAACCCAGAACAGCAACAACCCGCGCTGACTCACGATGCTATCTCCTACTTCATGTCTTTGGAACCGCAACCCGGTTGCTGTGGTTGTCTTGACCTGTTCGAGCGACGAAGATAAATCCGCGCCGGGCGTTTGTGTTCAGGCCCGAAAACATACTTCCGTAATTCTCGAACCCCGGCCCGCTCGATTCCACTCGCACTTGAGCAGAAAATTCTTGTCTGCAGTGGTGGGCTGATTGGTTGAGGGATGCCTGAGCGATGGGGCCGTCGTGTTACTGTCTTTGCAACAACATAGGGTTGTGGACATTCCCCCAAGGATGGATACAATACCTTTTCCAAAACTTAGCGAGAGGTTAGCTGCGTGATCGTTGGCGTCGCCAGAGAGAGTTATCCGGGAGAACGGCGGGTTGCGCTCGTGCCCTCAGTCGTTCCGAACCTGGTCAAGGCGGGACTTGAAGTCGTGGTTGAGGCCGGGGCAGGGCAGGAAGCCGGGTACACGGACGCTCAATACCTGGAGAAGGGCGCGAAAATCCTGCCTGACCGCGCAGCTGTTTTCAGCGCAGCCGACATTCTAGTTCAAGTGCTTGGCTATGGCGCCAATGATGTCAATGGCGAAGCGGATCTTCCGCTGCTGCGCAAGGAACAAATCCTGATTGGATTTTTGCGGCCGCTCGGTGCGATCGACACGGTCCAGCAGATTGCAGCGACCGGAGTGACTTCTTTCTCGGTCGAACTGGTTCCGCGAACCACACGCGCGCAGAGCATGGACGCGCTCTCGTCGATGGCGACTATCTCGGGCTACAAGGCAGTTTTGGTCGCCGCCAATACGCTTCCCAAGATTTTCCCTATGATGACGACCGCCGCAGGAACCATTACGCCTGCCCGCGTCCTGATTATGGGAGTTGGCGTTGCCGGACTTCAGGCGATTGCCACAGCGCGGCGCTTGGGCGCAGTTGTATCCGCTTACGATCTGCGGCCGGCGGTGAAAGAACAGGTGCTCAGTCTGGGAGGACGTTTCGTCGAACTCCCGCTTGAAGCCAAAGATGCTCAAGATGCCCGCGGGTATGGCACCGCACAAGACGAAACTTTCTACGCACGCCAACGCGAACTTCTCAGCAAAGTGGTGGGCGAGAGCGATGTGGTCATCACCACGGCGGTCGTTCCGGGGAAGAAGGCGCCAGTATTGGTGACGGCAGCGATGGTGAAGGGAATGGCGCCGGGCTCGGTAATTTTTGATTTGGCGGCGGAAAGGGGCGGGAATTGCGAGTTGACCCGCCCCGGCCAGACTGTCGTCGAGGAAGGCGTGACAATCATGGGCCCCATCAATCTTGCCAGCAGTGTGCCTTATCATGCCAGCCAGATGTATTCAAAAAACATCAGTGCATTTCTTCTGCTTCTTGTGAAAGAGGGAAAGTTACAACTCAACATGCAGGATGAAATTATTCGCGAGACTTTGCTGACACGTGGCGGGGAAGTGGTCCACGGGCGGGTCAGGGAATTTTTCACGCTGCCGGCGCTGGCAGCGAAGTAAGTCAGGATTGCGGAGGAAGCATGGGTTCAACCTTAATTGACGGGCTTTTTGTTTTCATGCTGGCGGCGTTCATTGGCTTTGAGGTCATCCGCCGGGTGTCGCCATTGCTGCATACCCCTCTGATGTCGCTGACCAACGCACTCGATGCGATCGCCGTGGTCGGTGCGATTGTGCTGGTCGGCAGGCATGAGAGCAAGCTGGCGTTTATCCTTGGCTTCCTGGCCGTGGTTGCCGCCACCAGCAATATCGTTGGCGGTTTTCTGATTACCGATCGCATGCTCAAGATGTTTAAGTCCAGCCGTCCGACCAAACCATGACCAGCCAGAACATCATCGAGATCATTTACCTGGTGGCCAGCGCTCTGTTCATCCTGTCGTTGAAATGGATGAGTTCGCCGACCACGGCCCGGCACGGAGTGTGGGCTGGCGAGGTCGGCATGCTGCTGGCCATTGCCGGCACGCTGCTCAGCCGGGGCATCGTGGATTACAAGTGGATTGCCATCGCGCTGGTGCTGGGTAGCGGCATCGGCATTCCTCTCGGCATGGTGCAAATGACGGCTGTTCCGCAGCGGACAGCGCTTAGCCATGCCTTTGGAGCATTCTGCGTCACCGTGGTGGGTACGGCTGAGTTTTATTTGGGTACTCCGCATGTGCCGCCGTTCAAGATGGCGGTGCTTTCGCTGGAAGTGATTCTTGGAGGTCTGACGTTTACCGGCAGCTTGATGGCGGCCGGAAAACTACAGGAGATTTTGCCGCAACGTCCGCTTACTTATAAAGGACAGAATTTTGTCAATTTCTTATTGTTTGCGGGCGCGGTGGGAATCGCGGTCTCTCTGATTCTGCATCCGGAGATGACCCACCTGTTTCCCTTCATGATCGCGATTGCCGTGATTTTCGGTGTCCTGCTGGTCATTCCGATCGGGGGTGCCGACATGCCGACGGTCATTTCCCTGCTGAATGCCTACGCCGGTCTTTCCGCCGCCGCCATGGGATTCGTGCTCGACAACAAGTTGCTGATCATTGCGGGCGCTCTGGATGGTTCTTCCGGACTTATTCTCTCGATCATCATGTCGAAGGCAATGAACCGGTCGTTCACCAATGTTTTATTCGGCGCCTTCGGCCAGGTGCAGGCCGCTGCTGCCGGTGAACAGGAAGCCAGAACTGTGCGTAGCGCCACCGCCGAAGAAGCTGCCGGAATTCTGGCGGCGGCCAACAAGGTGGTCGTAGTTCCGGGCTACGGCATGGCGGTAGCGCAGGCGCAACACAAAGTTCGCGAACTTTATGACGCGCTCACCAAGCGCGGCGTAGACGTCAGATTTGCGATTCATCCGGTCGCGGGACGCATGCCCGGACACATGAACGTGCTGCTGGCGGAATCAGATATTCCCTATGATCGCCTGATTGAGATGGACGAAATCAACGGCGATTTCCCGCAGACCGACGTTGCCCTGGTGATTGGCGCCAACGATGTCACCAATCCCGCCGCGCGCAGCGATGCTTCGAGCCCGATTTATGGCATGCCCATTCTTGATGTGGACAAGGCCCATACCGTGATGGTCATCAAGCGCAGCATGAATCCGGGCTTTGCCGGGATTGATAATCCTCTTTATTACCTCGATCACACCTTGATGCTTTTCGGGGACGCCAAAGCTTTTGTGAATAGCATCGTTCACGAACTGACTAGTGGTCACAGCTAGATTCCTTGCTTCGCAGGCCCAGCGCGGCTTTCATGCTAGAATTTCCGCTCTTGCGCAACTGCTTCACTCAGGTTGCGGAAAGATCGCAGGAGGGCCCTCCCCTTGAAAACTTTGATCAAACGTTCTTTCGCGGTGTTCGCTTTAGCGGCCATTGCTCTATTGCTCTTCGCCAACACTCCAGCTTTTGCAGCTGACGACAAGACCGACACTGCCGCCGCTAACTATTGCACGGACAATGGCGGCGTGGTGGAGACCCGCTATCCTTACTTTGGGACGAATTTTGCAAACCCGCTACAGTTGGCGGGAATGCGGCAGTTTTGCCAGTTCACGGCGAAAGGGGACGGCTCCCGCATCCATATCTTATTGAGCACGCTCTACGCCACTAAACCTACGCTGGCCGCACTCGCCTACTATGCCAAGGTTCCGCTCCAGTATTCGGGTGGAGGGAATCCGGCTTCGTTCTATTGCACGCAACTCGGCGGTTCCGATCAATTTGGCGGTACCAATATTGGTGGCGGCGGTTGGGTGCAGTGGGGGGCCATTGACGAGTCGCTGGAGGCCTGCATTTTCCCCGATATGTCGTCCATCGACTCCTGGGGATTGACCTACCATTCCGCCAGCATCATCCGCGGAAAAAATCTGGGCAGGGTCATGCGCTATCACGTTCACGAAAAGAAGTAGAAGTAGAGGATTGAATCCGGGGACGGCTTCTCAGGCCGTGCCGCTCTACGAATCGGGCAAGCCTTGCTCTCAGTATCTTCATCCGTGCCGACTTCCCGTTTCCATTGTTCGACTCGTTAGTCCAGTAGTACCAATCTAGCAAACATAAACATTGCAAAGACTTTGTTAAGGTGGACATTGCAGTCTCAAATGTAGACGGCGCGGACGGAGTGTGGACTGTCCGCGAGGAATTTGGGCCCCATGACAACCACAGATACGTATGTTCGCTCGTCCGCAGTCGTTTCCCGCCCGATTGCCGGGGAGACTTTAGTGGTGCCAGTGCGTGGCAAAGTCGGCGATCTCGCTTCAATTTACAGCTTCAATGACGTGGGCACCATGATCTGGGAAGCTTTGATCAAGCCGACCAGTGTGAACGCGTTGGTCGATCTGATCGAGAATGAATATGAAGTGAGCCGGGAACGGGCGGCGCAGGACGTCGAGAGATTTCTGCTGGAAATGCGTACGGCAGAGCTGGTGATGGCGGTTGAAGTTCATGGCGCGAACCCGAACCCGCACCCGAATTCAAGGGCCGAACTCCGGGAAACAGCATGAGAAGCTCGAGCCGCACAGTTCGATTCATCCTGTGCGCGGAAATGGTTGAACCATGAGTACCGCGACCTATTCCGATTTCAGCAGCGCGGTGCATAAACACTTCGCGGGCAAGCGCACGCCGCTTGAGGTCACAATCGAGGTGACGCGGCGTTGTCCTCTGGAATGCCAGCACTGCTACAACAACCTCGATATGGCGGACATGGAAGCCCGCAATCGCGAGCTTTCGAAGGAAGAACATTTTCAGCTGCTAGACGATCTTTCCGGCATGGGTGTGCTCTGGCTGCTGTTTACCGGAGGCGAAATATTTGCGCGCAAGGATTTTCTGGAAATCTATACCCACGCGAAAAAGAAAGGTTTTCTTATCACTCTGTTCACCAACGGTACGGTGATCACGGAGAAGATCGCGGACTATCTCCAGGAGTGGCCGCCGTTTGCGATTGAAATCACGCTGTACGGGCGCACCCAGGAGACCT
This sequence comes from Terriglobales bacterium, assembly GCA_963762965.1. Taxonomy (GTDB): domain Bacteria; phylum Acidobacteriota; class Terriglobia; order Terriglobales; family Acidobacteriaceae; genus DATBAX01. The sequence continues at coordinate 560,490 of CAVXME010000001.1, read as the reverse complement.
ACGAAGCGCTGACGGCCATACCCGGCAGTTATGAGCGCTGCCTACGCGGCATCACGCTGCTGCGGGACCGTGGACTGCCGCTCAAACTGAAGACAGTGGGCACCACCATCAACAAGCATGAAGTTCTTTCCATGAAGGCTTTCGCGGAAGAGGAGCTGCATCTGGAGTTTCAAAGCTCGATTCGCTGATTAGTCCACGAATTGATTGTTCACAAAGCCCGCTGGCAGTACGACTCTCGCCGGAAGAAGTGGTGGCGCTCGACCTTCATTTGCCCAAAGTCGGCGGCTGAGTATCGTAGAATGTTGAACGCGAAATCGACAAGCCCTCGATCTCATGGAACATGCCAACAACGTGTTTACCTGTGGTGGAGGGGTGAAAGCTTTGCTATCGATCCCTACGGGCACATGAGCATTTGCATCCTTGTCGCATCAGGACACCTATGACATCCGCTCGGGAAGTGTGCAAGAAGGATGGGACCATTTTCTTTACAGTTCGTAAACGGCAAACGCAAAAGCATCTCTAAATGCGCAACTTGTCGTATTCATTCAGTATGCAGTATGTGTCCCGCGAATGGGGAGTTGGAAAACGGAGAACCCGAATCCCCAGTAGATTTTCTTTGTGAAGTGGCACACTTGCGAGCCATGGCCCTGGGCTTCAAGTCCCGGAGCATGGGGATTGCGACTTTTGTGCGAGCGGAGAGCACTATTTGGCAGTGAAAGAGTCGGCTCGCAGGATTGCTGCCAACGAGATCAACGTCGGAGAATGGAGACGCCCGCAGACTCTGTTTCCGATACTGAGCAATTCTGCGCCATCTTCGAATACGGAGTCGGTTGTGGAGGATGCGGGACGCCGCGCATTAACAGTTTCAGGAGGATGGGCAATTATGAGCGAGGAATCCCAAGATCGAGAAAAGAAGACTTACGAGCCCCCAAGATTCAAGTGATCAGCCTGCGTCCAGAAGAGGCCGTGCTCGGTCATTGCAAAGGTGTTGGGTCAGGACCGGGCGGGTTGGGAACCTGCTCGCCCGTGGGCGGCTGTCACACGATTGGTTCTTGATGAAATATTGGTCTTGAAAACCAATGAGGCGATTTTTGTTTGCGGTCGTTGCTGTAGGCTTGAGCAGTCTGATTTCACCCCGCTGCTCTCAACCGTAACGCGGGTCAATCGAATGAGTCTCGGATGACAGGAACTAGGGAATGATCGCTGAACAGGGGCAAACAGCATTCGGTGAACCACTTGTCGGAATGCATAGATGCTGCATCCAGATCGCGGAAGTGTCGATTGGGCTGAGTGCGAATTCCGCGGAAGACATCTGCCTGCCGTCCGACTTGGATGCTTTCAGAATTGAGGCAACCGATTCCGATATCGAGATCAGCATTGCCTGGGTTGAACGGCTGCAAAGACCCGCTTGGTAAAAAACTTTTTGATTCTGGTTCATTGTGGACGATGTATGCACGCGACTATGGGTTCATCGTCGATTTTGAAACGCCAGCATTCGGTACACGGCCCTATAAGAGGTTATGTGTCAACCGGAGTTTCTCCGAGGCGCAGTTATTCCTGAGCCGGGAGTGCCTTGGCGAGTTTGACCCAGTCCACCCGCTGGAGTATCCGTTGGACGAATTGTTGGTGACCAACTGGCTGGCTCGTGGAAAAGGTGTGGAAGTCCACGGCTGTGGATTGGCAGACCGCACCACCGGCGGACATCTGTTCCTGGGACACTCGGGAGCGGGGAAGAGCACAACCACGATGCTTTGGAAGGCGATGCGCGACGCCCGGATCCTGAGCGATGATCGAATCATTCTGCGTGAGCGAGGTCACGAGCTGTGGATGCATGGGACCCCCTGGCACGGCGACGCCGGCTTTGCTGCTCCGGAGAGCGTGAAGATCAACCGCATTTTTGTGCTGGAGCACGGAGACAGGAACGAAATCGTTCCGCTTTCCCAGGCCCAGGCCGTCGGGGAGCTATTCGCGCGAGCGTTTCCTCCGTTTCATGGGCATCGGCCGCTGGATTCGACGCTGGCATATCTTCATCACATCACGGAATCCGTGCCCTGCTACCGCTTTCGTTTTGTTCCCGATGGCAGCGCGGTGGAGAAGATCCTCAATTTTTCTTGCCAATAGATGGCAACTGATGGTTCGACGATGGACTGTATGGCTGAAGATAAACCCCATTCGAAGCTTTTCGGCTCGGTGAGCCAGTCCTTGCTGTCTGGCGGGTTGGGTTTTCGATTTCAGGCCCGCGGCCGAAGCATGCAGCCGGCAATCCGGGACGGGGAATTTCTCCACGTTCAACCTGTTGCCATGAATGAACTAGGAAAGGGAGACATCGTGCTGTTCGCGAACGGGGCCAACTACACAGCTCATCGCCTGGTATTCGCGGACTGGGCGCGCGATGTCTTCATGACCAGAGGAGATGCAGGGACAGAGACAGACGGCATTCTGCACGGGCGGGAGATTCTGGGGAAAGTGATCGCGAAAGAAGAAAACCGCGGCGGACGAGTTCATATCGTTCCCCTTTGCGGTATGCAAGCCCGCCTGCGGTCGTTGGGGGTTCAGGCGCGCAGTTTGGCTTCCCGAACACTGCGTCTGCTGCTGGGACAGCGAAGCACGGCAGTCCTGCGAAATCTTATTCTCCCCAAAGCCCTGTCGAGCAGGGTGTGGATCCTTCCACTGTTAGCAATCTTAGCGAGCCCGTCGGTTTTGTTCGGACAAGTTGCGCTCGACGCGACCACCTTCGCCGGAGCACGACTGACGAACGCCGCCCCGACGCTCACCTTTAACCACGCCACGACCGCGACCGGCACAAATCTAGTGCTGGTGGTCGGGGTTTCGATCAACGTCGTCAACAACACGAACGCTACCGTCAATACGGTGACTTACAACGGGCTCGCCTTGACCTCGGCGGGGTCTCTCACCGACGCCGCGAAGACTCGAAGAGTGGAGATTTGGTATCGCATTGCGCCGACCACGGGAACCCACGCCGTAGTGGTTACTTTGAATTTTCCTGGAGGTGGCGGGACCCTGGGCGTGTATGCGGGAGCGACTACATTTACTGGCGCCGATCAAACTTCACCCATACGATCTTTTGCTTCGGCTTCCGCCGCCGCCAGCAACATTGCTTCGGTCAATGTTCCCAGTGCAGTCAACGACATGGTGATCGATACTCTCGCCATCGAGGGTGACCGGACGGTGGCCAACCCGGCTGGCTTTGGCGCCACCCAAGTGCCCCAGTGGAATGCGGAGTCATCCGGAGGGAACAGCCCAAACACGGATGTCTATGCTACGGGTTCGACGCGAATCGGTGCCGCCAGTGTTCCGCTTTCCGAAACTTTTAACGGGAACTCAAACTGGGTGGTGGCGGCTGTTTCCGTCCGTCCGTTGCAAGCCGATCTGGCGGTGAGTGTTACCGGGTCGTCCGCTCTCTATCCCGCGAATTTCACCTACACCATCACCGTCACCAACAACGGACCTACGTCCACCAGCGCGACGCTCACCGACACATTGCCTGGTGGACTGACTCTGGTGTCTTCCACCCCGAGCCAGGGGACCTGTAGCGGAGCGACCACGATCACCTGCCCATTGGGAACCCTTGCGGCCAATGCAACTGCGACGATCACGTTGACCGTCACCCCCGGCGCGACGGGAGGGTATCCAGATACAGCCAGCGTGACCGGCACGGTGACAGACCTCAACAACGCCAATAACTCCGCTACCGGCGTCGGTTTCTCGCAAGCATTTACCTGTACAACGCCGACCTCCACCAACGCACCAGCCGCCCTGACCGGAGTTCTCAATACTTATTATCCCGGCACAGCGAGCGCCACGACGGGCGCGACGTCCCTCACCTTAGGTACCGCTACCGGAGCCGCTACTCCGATTGCGATCGGCGATGTTCTGCTGGTCATACAAATGCAGAATGCCAATATCAACTCCACCAACACTTCGAGTTATGGCGATGGCGCCACCGGGACGGGCTCGACAAGCCTGAACAATAGCGGCTTTTACGAGTTTGCAACCGCAACCAGCGCGCTCGGCGTGGCCGGTGGGACAGTCAATATTACCGGTGCTGGTCCCGGCGGCGGATTGCTTTACAGCTATACCAACTCAGTCGCTAACGCCACCCAGGGGAAGTTTACCTTTCAGGTGGTCCGAGTTCCGCACTACGCCGCCGCTACGCTTGGAGCCGCTCTGACCTCTGCGGCTTGGAACGGCTCGACCGGGGGTGTGGTCGCCCTGGATCTGGAGGGCGCTCTGAATTTAGGCGGTGGCACGGTCACCGTGAGCGGTCTGGGTTTCCGGGGCGCAGCCGGGTTGGCGCTCACGGGCGGAACCGGCGCAAACACTGATTACCGTCTAGCTTCGCCGACAGCTTATACCGGCGTGAAGGCAGCCGGCGCACATGGATCCAAGGGCGAGGGCACGGCCGGCACGCCGTTCTGGGTGGAATCCGGGAATACATTTCTGAGCACCACGATCGATGGTTATCCCAACGGCAGCATGGCGCGTGGAGCGCCGGCAGATGCCGGTGGTGGCGGCACGGATGCTGATCCGCAAACTGCCTCTCCCAACGGGAATGATGAAAATGCTGGCGGCGGGGGCGGCGGAAATGGCGGCACGGGAGGCACCGGGGGAAATGCGTGGCAGGCCAATCTGAGTTCGGGTGGCCTCGGGGGCACGGCCTTTCCAGCAACCATCACACGCATCACACTAGGTGGTGGCGGTGGGGCGGGATCACGAAATAATGACACTGCCACAGACACTCCAGTCCCCACCGCAGCGCAGATCGCTCAGTCGAGCAGCGGTGCAGCTGGCGGAGGGATCGTCATCATTCGAGTGGGAAGCTTGACCGGTACCGGCACGATTTCCGCCAACGGTGCAGCCGCCTACAACAACACCCTGAACGACGCTGGTGGTGGTGGCGGCGCGGGCGGAAGCATCATTGTTCTTTCTGCCGGAGGTGGCGAGGGTGGCCTCACTCTTTCCGCAACTGGCGGTAGGGGCGGCGACGCGTGGGACACCCAGGCCTTCTCTCTGGCTAACCGGCATGGCCCAGGGGGTGGCGGCGCTGGCGGAGTCATCTTGGTCTCGGGAACCCCGGCAAGCCTCACTGTCGCCGGCGGGGCCAACGGAGTCACCGAAAATCCGGGAGTTCCCTACGGCGCGACTGCCGGGACCAACGGAATCAGCGCCACCAACGTAACCCTCGGATCTTCCCCAGGGCCGAATTCGGCGGCAGTTCCCTGTACCGATGTTTCGATTACAAAGAGCGCCGCGCCAAATCCGGTTCGAGAGGGCCAGACTCTTACCTATACCCTGGTCGTGACTAACAATGGACCCTCGGTAGCAACTGGCGTGACGGTCAGCGATCCGCTGCCCACCACGGATGTAACCTACGTGTCATCCGTGACTACGCAGGGCACTTGCTCGTTTGCCAATGTAACCGTGACCTGCGCGATTGGCACCATGAACGTCGGAGTATCGGCGACCATCACCATCAAGGTGACGGCGACGACTCCCTCCCAAGCCGTAAATTCGGCATCGGTCACGGAGACCCAGGCCGACTCCGTGCTTGCCAATAATTTTGCCACGCAAAGCGAATTGATCGAGACTCCTACAGGTGTGAAGCTGGAGTCATTTACGGCCACAGTTGCCGGTGGCGGAGCACTCTTGTCGTGGAAAACTGGAGGAGAGCTGCGAAACCTGGGGTTCAACGTGTATCGCGAGGTGAACGGACAACGCGTCCGTCTGAATCCCTCAATGATCGCCGGGTCTGCTCTCATCATGCGGCATGCCCTGGAACAGCACGCTGCCAAGACTTACGCATGGATCGATCGTTCCTCCGGCGCAAGTAGCAGCCTCTATTGGCTGGAGGATGTGGACCTGAACGGTACGCGGACGTTCCATGGCCCGATCTCTCCGGGAAACAATTCGGCCCCGCGAAATGCAACCCAGTCTCTGATGATTCAGGAGTTGAATGCTCCGTACAGTGTTCCGGATAGTGTTCCAGGAAACTCCTCGGCGAGCGAAGTGATGGAAGCGGTTGCGGTAGTTTCCAGCAGCACTTCCCAACAGCAGCAGACGCAATTCCAACTTGCCGCGCACGCAGCGATAAAGATCTTCGTGCGGCGCGAAGGATGGTACCGGGTTACCCAACCGCAGCTGGTCGCAGCCGGATTGAGCGCGTCCGTGGACCCCAACCTGATAAGACTTTTTGCGGAGGGAGTCGAACAGCGAATTCGTATTGTCGGCGCGGGGTCGGGTCCCGGTGGATTCGGTGCGCAAGCTTCGGTCGAGTTCTACGGCACGGGAATTGACACTTACTATTCCGATAAACGAGTTTATTGGTTGGTGGCGGGGAATCAACCCGGCCTGCGAATCACGCAGCTTGGCTATGAAGCGGGCGGGCCGCAACCACAAAGTTTCCTGCGCACTGTTTTGTTGAATCAGCGCACCACTTATTTTGCGGCCCTGCTCAAAGAAAATACCGACAATTTCTTCGGGGCGCTGGTTTCCCCAGCTCCTGTGGACCAGGTGCTGAACGCGGCGAACGTCGCATCCATAACAACTGCGGATGCGAGCTTGCGAGTGGTCCTACAGGGCGTGACCGAGGGGCAAGATCACGACGTGACCATTGTCATGAACGGCTCAACCCTGGGCGAACTGAACTTCACTGGACAGAATGAGGGCAGTATTACGCTGCAAGTGCCCGCCGGAATACTGCGGCAAGGCGTCAACACCGTCACCTTGACTGCACAGAATGGCGAAAACGATCTCAGCCTGGTGGATTTCATAACCCTCACCTATCCGCACACCTACGCGGCGGAATCGGATTCTTTGGAATTCACTGCCGGAGCCGGCGACCACGTGGTGATAAACGGTTTCCGGCAGACGCCGACTCTTTTAGTTGACATTACCAATCCTGCCCAACCGGTAGAACTTGCTGCCCAGGTCATTTCTGAAAAAGGGAAGTACATTCTGGAAGGCAAAGTGCCGTGGTCGATTTCCGGCAGGCACACCCTGCTTGCTCTGACGGATCAAAGGACCGCAACGCCTTTCGACTTGCTGCGGAACCACCCTTCCAACTGGCACAGTGTGCAACCGGGAAGTGAAGTGGTGATGGTTTCCTATCCTGAATTCGCGGGCCAATTGGGCCCGTTGTCCCAATTGCACCGGGCCGAAGGGAAAAGCGTCTCCATCGTCAGCGTGAATGACATCTACGATGAGTTTAATTTTGGAGAGAGAAGCCCTTACGCAATTCGCAACTTCCTGCAAACGGCAACCACCCAGTGGAAGACTGCGCCGAAGTATTTGTTGCTTATGGGAGACGCTTCGCTTGATCCACGAGATTACCTGGGTCTTGGATTCTTCGATTTCGTGCCCACCAAGATCATCATCACCAGCGAGCTGAAAACCGCGTCCGACGATTGGTTCTCCGACTTCAACAATACCGGCTTTGCGCAAATTGCCACTGGCCGCCTGCCGGTGCGCACGCCGAGTGACGCCAGCACCGTGGTCGGAAAAATTGCAGGCTATGCTGGCTCCCTGCCCGGGAGTTGGTCCAACCAGACACTGATGGTGGCGGACCGCGACGATACCATCGACTTCACCAAGGAAGCGCAGTCGGTACAGAATCAGCTGCCCAAATCCATGCATGTGCTCGACATCTTTGCCGGCGATTTGGATCTTGACGCGGCCAGACAACAGATTGTCGCAGACATCAACAATGGCGATCTGCTGGTCAATTACAGCGGACATGGTTCGGTGGAAGTCTGGGCTGGTGACGACTTATTTGACGACGCGGCGGCCACGGCCTTGACCAATGGTTCGCGGCTGCCCGTATTCCTCATCATGAATTGTCTCAACGGATTCTTCCAGGACGTTTATACTGAGAGTCTGGCGGAGTCGTTGTTGCTGGCGAAAAATGGTGGTGCGGTGGCCGTCTGGGCGTCGTCCGGATTGAACCAGGCCGATCCGCAGGCCCAGATGGACCAGGCAATGGTGAAGTTGCTATTTACGCAGCCTTCGCCGGCTCTGGGTGACGCCGCGAACCTGGCCAAGTCCGGTATCGCCGATGCCGACGTGCGCAGAACGTACATATTGTTCGGCGATCCTGTGATGCGCCTCAAATGGCCAGCCACCGCGAACCAAGTCCACTGATCGCTCGCGCCAGGGTCATCACTTCAAAGCGGGTAGCGCGGTCTTATCTTTGATTCCTTCACCTTCCACAATCGTATAAATAAAGTCTGGCGGAACATCCTTCAGCATTTCCATATTCCCGTTGGGCCAGCGGATTTCCACCTGGTCCATCCTGGGTTCGGTCCCCAGCCCAAAGTGCAATCGCGGATCGTTCTGCGAAAGATAGCTGCCGCCACTTTCAACTTCACCGATCTGCACCAGCTTGCCTGCCGTGACCTTCACGCGTGCGCCAATCGCCATTTTGTTGCTCTTGGTTCCGACCAGCCTGAATAAAACGCGATGATTGCGATTGCCGCCCAGGTTTAGCAGTAGCGAGGGAGGACCGTCGATATTGAGGACCACGACATCAACATTCCCGTCATTGTTCAGGTCGCCAAAAGCTGCGCCGCGGCGCGACGCATCGGGGATGTCGGCAAGAACCCGGGAAACATCCTCGAATGTGCCATCGCGTTTATTGCGAGAGAGCAGCATGGGCTGCCGATAATGGGTGCCACCGGGGATGGTATCCAGTTGCGGATACACGTGTCCGTTGGCCACGAAAATATCGAGCCAGCCATCGTTGTCCATATCGAAAAATGCGGTTCCCCATCCCACCGGCGCATAAGTGGGCTTCGCCAGTTGGGCGGGCCAGCTGACGTCGGAAAATCCGTCCTTGCCCAGATTGCGATACAAAGTGTCGGGTTGATCGGCAAAAGTGGTCACAAACATAGAGAGTCGGCCTTCGTGCCGGTAGTCGCCCCAGGTAACGCCCATGTTGCCTTCCTGAAGACCATCGCCGCTGACCGCGGCCCCGGAGAGCATTCCGTTCTCTTCGAAGGTGCCGTCGTGTTTATTGCGATAAAGATAATTTGGCCCGGAATCATTGGCCACGTACAAATCCGGCCAGCCATCATTGTCGTAGTCGCCCCAGATCACACCCAACCCGTAGTAGCCGCTGGGATCGCCCACACCGGCCTTCTTGGAGACTTCTTCAAACGTTCCGTTGCCGCGATTATGAAAAAGCAGGTCAGATTCACCTTGCATGCCCCACGGCCCGCACTGCACTTTCAGCCCCTTAAAGCGGCAGGTCTTTTCATCGCTGCCAAAAGTCGGAAGCTTGTTGATATCAAAATGCACGTAGCGAGAGACAAAAAGACTCACGTAACCGCTGCGGTCATAGTCGGCCCAGGCCGCGCCCGTGCTGAATCCCCCACCCCCAACGCCAGCCTTGTCGGTAACATCTTCGAACTTGCAGCCGCCAAGATTGTGGTACAACGCGTTTCCGCCATATCCGGTAACGTAGATGTCCGGCAATCCATCGTTGTCATAGTCGGCTACAGCGATTCCCATGCCCCAACCTTTGCGGGTGAGGCCGGCGGCCTGGGTGATGTCAGTGAATTTGAAGTTTGCGTCCTGATGGTAAAGCGTGACCATGGGATCGCCGCCCTGACGATAGCGGTCTATGGTGGATCCATTCACCGTTAAGATGTCCAGCTTGCCATCGTTGTCGCAGTCGATCAGCCCGACTCCTCCGCTCATGGATTCCACAATGTATTGCTTGTCCGGGGAAGAGATGTGGGGAACCGTCAGGCCGGCCTGCCGGGCGACATCCTGAAACTTGGGCAGCGGAACTTGCGTATTGCCGGTTTGCGCTAGCGCCGCAGCGGAACACAGCAAACTCAGGAGGCAAGACTTGCGCATGATGGAGGGTTCCCAGAAATTATAGAGCAGGAGAGCTATCCGAGGGGTTTTGGTAGAATCCTGCTTTCCATCCTTTGGACGAATCTGTAGAATGCTTTAGAATAACGATTTTCCAGCAGCGAGCCGTTCGGGCCTATCAAAATTTTCGAAATCATGTAGCGAAAAAGGAATCCTTGGAGGATTCATGAACCAGCAGCGGATGCAGAAGTGCCTCGTTTTCGTCTTGCTCCTTCTAGCGTGCGCGTCCTGCGCATGGGCTGGGGATGTCATCCCGAAAGCGGCCTGGAAAAGAGGGATCGGCGTACCGCTGGAAAACGCCGGCGGAAAGAAACCCGCCCTTACTGACATGATTGACGACGGCTATTGGCAAGGCGCGCCGGTCGGCGGTTTCGGCGCCGGTACTTTTTCGCGCACTTATCGCGGTGACTTCGCCCGCTGGCACATCAAGACTGGCGCCCACAAATATGAAACTGTCTGGGCCAATCAATTTGCCATGTATCAGAGATCCGAGGGTGCTTCGGAAGGGTTTGCTCAGGTCTTGATGGCGGGGCATCCTGATGGAAAACAATTAAGCACTTGGAAGTGGGACTATCCCGTGGGTGCGGGCGACTACTATTCTCTCTATCCAAAATCCTGGTACGACTATCGCTCCGATAAATTTCCTGCGCACGTGACGCTTGAGCAGTTCTCTCCCGTTCTTCCCGACAACTATAAGGAGAGCAGCTATCCGGTGGCGGTCTATCGCTGGCATGCGGAAAATCCCACCGACAAGCCGGTAACTATTTCCGTTTTGCTTTCCTGGAGCAACATGCTGGGATGGTTCCGCGATTTCGCTCCCACCATGAAAAACAGCCTCGATTACGGAAACATCAATCGCGTGGTGAGCGAAGACCAGAGCTCTACCAGCCGTGTGAAGGGAATCGTTTTCGACCGGGTTCGTTTGGACGGCGTCAAAGACGAGTGGGACGGTCAAATGGCTGTGGCATCGCTGGAGTCCCCCGGCGTCGAAATCACCTACCAAACCACATTTCTTCCCGATGGGAACTCTGCCAATGGAAATGAAGTCTGGGCGCCTTTTGCCAAGGACGGCCGCCTTGCCAACCGCGATCAAGCCTGGGCCAGCAGCGGCGAGCATCTTGCCGGCGCTATCGCCGTGCGTTTTACCTTGCAGCCCGGCGAGAAAAAAATCGTTCCCATGGTGATCTCGTGGGACCTTCCGGTTGTGGAATTTGGTTCGGGACGAAGATGGTATCGCCATTACACGGATTTCTACGGCACCACCGGCACCAACGCCTGGCAAATTGCGAAGGATGGTCTAGTCAATGCAGCGCAATGGAGCGATGCCATCGATGCCTGGCAGGCCCCGTACGTGAATGATGAGAGCAAGCCGTTGTGGTATCGCGGCATGCTGTTCAATGAACTGTATATTCTTGCGGACGGCGGTTCTTTCTGGGGCCGTCCGGTTGGCACGGATCCCAACACTCCGCACAGTTTCGCGTTTATGGAGTGTTTTGATTACCCCTTTTACGGCACATTGGACGTGCGCTTTTACGGTTCCATGCCGTTGGCCAAGTTCTGGCCGGACATTGATAAGCAGGAACTGCGACAATTCGCCGACACCGTCCCCCAGGATTTGACCGACAAGTATCTCTGGCTTTGGAAATCGGAGCAAAGCGGCTCACTGCACTACCGCGTACGCAAGGCCAAGGGCGCGGTGCCTCATGATTTGGGAGTACCGCAGGAAGATCCATTTATTCAGGTGAATTCGTTCAGCTGGCAAAACACCAACGACTGGAAGGACCTGAACAGCAAATTCGTGCTGATGGTGTATCGCGACTACATCTTCACCGGCAAGAAAGATCTTGGATTCCTGCGCTACACCTGGCCCGCCGTCCAGGAAGCGCTCGAACATTTGCGGCAGTACGACCGGGTTGGCGATGGGCTTCCGCAGAATGACGACTATCCCGACCAGACTTACGATGTCTGGATCGTGCATGGCGAGAGCGCCTACTGTGGCAGCCTATGGCTGGCGGCACTGCGTGCAGCCGAAGAAATTGCCAACACGCTCGGCGACACTGCGTCCGCAACCAAATATCACGACTGGTTCGTCAAAGGGCAAGCCACCTATGTCTCGAAGCTGTGGAACGGAGACTACTTCCGTTACGACACCATGAGCGAGTATCGAGACGACATCCAAGCGGACCAACTGGCGGGCCAGTGGTACGCCAACATGACCGGCCTGGGCGATCTGGTGCCGCGCGACATGCAACTGAAGTCTTTAAAGAAAATCTATGACTTCAACGTAATGAAGTTTGTGAACGGCGAAATGGGCGCGGTTAACGGCATGGCCCCGGACGGCAGCATCATTACCACCAACGAACAGGTGCAGGAAGTCTGGACCGGCACTACCTTCGGAGTGGCCGCGCTCATGCTCAGCGATGGATTAAAAGACGAGGGCTATCGCACGGCATGGGGAATTTATCACACCACGTACGAAACCAAGGGCTATTGGTTCCGAACTCCGGAGGCATGGGAGAAGACCGGATATTATCGTGCGTCCATGTACATGCGTCCGGCCGCGATCTGGGCCATGGAAATGACAGCGCCGCCAAAATGATTACAATGTCATCCTGAGTGCAGTCGGACGTTCACAAAGTGAACGTCCGCAAGTCGAAGGACCCCTACGTTCCATCACGCCGCGTGCCTGGAACCTTTTCCATTGCCAGACATCTACCTGGATGTCCGGCAACGCACTGTAAAGCAGGGAGATGAAAATGAGCCACAAGATGAAAAGACTGGCGATAGGGCTTTTCCTGGCAGCATTTTTTTCTTCTGGATCTCTGATGTTTGCCGCAAACACAGCTCCTGCCGCCAACTCCACACCAATTTTGGTCGAACTCTTCACCTCGGAAGGATGCTCCAGTTGTCCGCCCGCCGACGCCTTGCTGCAACAACTGGATGCAGCGCAGCCCATGCCGGGTGCGCAACTGATCGTACTCAGTGAACATGTTGACTATTGGGACCACCTGGGATGGAAAGATCCCTTTTCTTCCAGTTTGGTTACCGAGCGGCAGGCGGCCTACGCCAATCACTTTGGTCTGGCCAGTTCCTACACGCCCGAGATGGTGGTGGATGGCACCACGGAGTTTGTGGGCAACAATTCGCAACTGGCAAAGCAGGCTCTCGAGAAGGCATATCATGTTCCGAAAGTTCCTGTCCGCATTTCTTCCATCTCGTCGGATTCTACGGGCAAGCTGCAAGCCTATATCGAAGCTGGCGTGCTGGCAGCATCCGCCAAAGTTTCCGCCGCGGACATTTATCTCGTGGTCGCGCTGAATCGTGCCGAATCGCAGGTAGAGCACGGAGAGAACGGAGGCCGCCATCTCACCTATGTGGCAGTGGTGCAGAGTTTGACCAAGGTCGGCGCCGTTGACAAGAACCACGCCTTCGCAAAACAAGTCGAAGTTAAGATTGACCCGCACGCGGACCCGTCGAATCTGAGAGTGATCGCTTTTCTGCAACAACGCGGCCCGGGGCCAGTGATCGGTGCAACCATGAGCACCCTGCCCGGATCGGCCGCGCAGCGCGCTTCCAGATAACTGGCGGCCTGTCCGCGAGTCACACCCATTTTCGATCTCGGATTTACACCACTCATTCCCTCTGCTACATTCTGCCCTTCGGCGCTCCGCGCCGTTGGGAGGACTCTTGCGCATCGATCTGTTCCGCATGGAACGAACCCAGTGCCTGTACGAACATCAGGTGGAATTCAACCTCTCGGAAAGCGGCGTTCTGCCGCTGCGCGTCGACGAAATTGTTGAAGGATCTGAGGCAGCTAAATTTCTTTCCCTCGGCCTGAAGTATCCAGAGTCGGATGGCTCTCAGGAACTTCGCGAAAACATCGCGCAGTGGTACGGCGCGACGCCGGACCATGTGTTGGTCACCAATGGCGGATCCGAAGCCAACTTCACCGCGCTTTGGGGATTGCTGGAAAAAGGCGACCACGCCGCCGTCATGCTGCCCAATTACCTGCAAGCTTGGGGACTTTCCCGTGCCTATGCCGCGAAGACCAATTCATTTCATCTGGTCGAACGACGACAAAATGGCAAGCTGCGCTGGGGGCTCGACGTAGAAAGTCTTCACCGCGCAGTCAGCAAGAAGACGAAATTAATCGTCGTCACCAACCCCAACAATCCGACCGGTGCAGTCCTGAATGAAGAAGAGATGTTGGAAATCGTTCGCGTCGCCCGCAAGGCCAACGCCTGGCTACTGGTGGATGAAATTTACCGCGGCGCGGAAGTCAGCGGCCCCCTCTCTCCAACCTTTTGGGGACGTTACGATAAAGTGCTCATCACTTCCGGGCTATCCAAGGCTTTTGGCCTGCCTGGCCTGCGCATCGGATGGATCGTCGCTCCCCCCAGAACCATCGCCAAACTTTGTGCCTATCGCGATTACACGACGCTTACGCCAACCATGCTATCCGACCGGCTCGCCCGCATCGTGATGCAGCCGGTTCGCAGAGAAAAAGTCCTCGAGCGTACCCGCGCCATCATTCGCCGCAACCTGCCAAAACTCGAATCCTGGATCCATTCGCACGATGACATCTTTACCTACATCCCGCCCATGGCCGGGGCCATCACCTATTTCAAATACAAGCTGCCAATTGCATCAACCAGATTGTTCGACAAGTTGCGAACCGAACGCTCCGTGTTGATCACTCCCGGAGACCACTTTGGCGGGGGACGATACATCCGCGTCGGATTTGGCTACGACGTTGATTACACTCTACGTGGTCTGGCGAGGGTCGACCTGACTCTGGCGGAGTCGCAGAAGAAACATCGCAGGGCCGCTTAACTAAAGATTAAACATTTTGTCATGTTGAGCGAGAGAGCTGTTCACGAAGTGAACGGCGAGAGAGTCGAAACACCCTGCAAGCGCAGCGGCCTCGATGACGGTAGGGGGTCCTTCGACTCCATGACTGCTTCGCTCCGCGATGCAGCTACTGCGCTCAGGATGACAATAGGGTAGGGATATTTATGGGGAACTGAAGGTTCGTGGTTAAATTGCAATCTTCTCGCCGCGCCCCGCCGCTTTCGCCCGCTCCATAATCACCGAGGCAGCCGCCACATCCTGCACTCCCACACCAGTCAGATCACAGACAATGATTTCGTCTTCGGAAGTCCGTCCCGGCTTCAGCCCGGCCGTAATCTCTCCGAGCTCAGTGACTTTTTCTTTCGAGATAACGCCAGCCTCCACCGCGTGATGGATTTCTCCTAGCCGCAAACACTGCGGCAGACTGTCGGCCACAACCCGATCCGATCGTGCCAGCACATCGACATCAAGCTCTTGCTTATCCGGCCCATCGGAACCAACCGCGATAATCGTGACCCCGGGCTTCAGCCACTTTGCCTTGACCAGCGGAGTGCGAGCGGGAGTCACTGTTATGACGATGTCCGCTCCTTCAACGGCCTGCTGCACTGACTCAGGCACAGAAAAATTGCAGGTGGGAATCCCAGGGAGCTTTCCCAGGTCGCCCGCGCAGGCCCGCGCTCTCAAAGGATTACGTCCCCACACCCGCACTTCGCGAAACTTCCGGACCAGCGCCAGCAATTCCACTTGTCGCCGGGCCTGCCCGCCGCAGCCAATCACTGCAACAGTTTCTAAATTCTTAGGCGCAAGATGTTTGGCGGCCACGGCTCCGGCTGCCCCGGTGCGCAGGTCGGTAATGAATCCGTTGTCGAGAAGGAAGCCGGCCGGTGCGCCGGTCCTGGCGTCAAAGGCTACAACCATTCCGTGGTATGGGGAAAGTCCAAGCTGAGGGTTGTCCCAGAATCCCGAGATGATTTTGATCGCGTAGTACGGCCCGCCACGCAGGTGTCCGGCTTTCATGTGGATTTCCCCGTGGTTCTCCGCCACGTCGAGAGCAATGACGGCTGGAAGTTGCGCCTTTCCGGTGGAATAGGCGGTGAAGGCCCGCTCTACGGCGTCAAGGCAGGCAGCAGGATCGAGCAGGGCGCGAATGTCAGCTTCGCGCAGGATCAGAACGTCGCGGCTCATGCCGGAAAGATTATCACTCGGCCGCGGGTGTTGTGGCAGGATGCTTCCCGCTAGCACGCTCGCGCCATCCCTCGATAATGAGGTAAAGCACGGGAATGAAGAACAGATTGAGGGCCGTGGACATGATCATGCCGCCGAACACGGTCGTCCCCACGGAGTGGCGTCCTGCTTCGCCGGCACCCGAGGCCAGCACCAGCGGCACTACACCAAGGATGAATGCCAGCGAAGTCATCAGAATAGGGCGCAAACGAATGCGGGCCGATTCAATCGCGGCTTCCACCAGCGGCATGCCGCGTTCGCGCAACTGTTCCGCAAATTCCACGATCAGGATGGCGTTCTTGCTCGACAATCCCACCAGCATCACCAATCCGATCTGGCAATACACGTCGTTTTGCAATCCGCGCAGCCACTGCGCGCTAAGCGCTCCCAGCAAGGCCATGGGCACAGCCAGCAGCACGATGAAGGGAAGAACAAAGCTCTCGTATTGAGCCGAGAGGGTCAGGTAGACAACCAACACGCCCAGTCCGAACAGGATGACCGTCGTGCTGCCTGAAGCCAGTTCTTCGAGCGAAAGCCCAGTCCATTCATAGCTGAATCCCTGCGGCAGGACTTTCTTGCTCATCTCGTCCATGGCGGTGATCGCCTGCCCGGAACTGAAGCCCGGCGCCGGGGAACCATCGATCTCCGCCGACCGGAACAAGTTGTAATGGCTGATGACCTGCGGCGACGACGTTTGCGAAATGGTCACCAGGTTGTCCAGCGGAATCATCGAACCGGTGTCCGACCGCACGTAGTATTGCTTCATGTCGCTCGCCGCTGCCCTGAACTGCTGATCGGCCTGAATATAAACGCGGTAAGACCGGTTATTGAAATCGAAATCATTGATGTATGCCGACCCCATATACACACCCAGTGTGTCGGTAATCTGACTCAGCGGGACGTGCAGGCTCTTGGCCTTCTCGCGGTCAATCGTCACCACGAACTGGGGATCGTTGGCGGTGTAGCTGGTGTACAAGCCCGCCAGATCTTTTTCTTTGCGGGTATTGCCGGCGCGAACCATGGCGTTTGTAGTATCGGCAAGTTCCTGCAAGCTGTGTCCGCCCTGGTCCTGCACTTCGTAAGCGAAGCCGCCAAACTGTCCGAGTCCCTGTACCGCCGGAGGCTCAAAGGCGAGGACCAGTGCGCCCTGGATCCCAAACAGCCGTCCGCGGACTTTGTTCACAATTGCCGTCGCGGAATGCTCGTCCCCTTTGCGCTTCTCGTAAGGTTTCAGCGGCACAAAAACCAGTCCGAGATTGGAAGCGCTTCCCGAAAAACTGAATCCGCTGAGCGCAAACGTCCCCTCAACTTCGGGATAATCGTTCATAATCTTGGTGACTTGCGCGGAAATTCCCGAGGTGTACTCCAGCGAAGCGCCAGCGGGGGACTGCACAATGACGATGAAGTAACCCTGGTCCTCGGTAGGCACGAAGCCGGTCGGTACGCGCTTCAGGATCACGTAGGTCAGACCCAACCCCACAAGGAACAAAACCACGGCCACCCAGCGATAATGTAAAAACGCCCGCAAGGCCCGGCGGTATCCGTTAGTCACAGCGCCAATGGTTTTGTCTACTCCCCGGAAGAACCAGCCCTTTTCACCGTGCTCGCGTCCCAGCAGAATCGCGGACAGCGCCGGCGTGAGGGTCAACGCATTAAACGCGGAAATGGAAATCGAAAACGCGATGGTCAATGCGAACTGGCGGAAAAGAATTCCCGTGGTTCCCGGGAAGAACGCCACCGGGACAAACACGGCCACCAGCACCAAAGAAGTCGCAATCACGGCGCCTGCCACTTCCTTCATGGCAACCGAGGCAGCCTTGTGCGTGTCGCGTTCTCCCTCTTGAATGTGGCGTTCGATGTTCTCAATGACCACGATGGCGTCGTCCACCACCAGCCCGGTGGCCAGGGTGATGCCGAATAGGGTCAGCGTATTGATCGAGAACCCAAGCAGCTTCACGAACGCAAAGGTGCCGATTAATGAAACTGGAATGGTCACTGCGGGAATCAGGGTACTGCGCCAATCTTCCAGAAAAACAAAGATTACGAGAATCACCAGAACGATGGCTGAACCTAATGTGAACAGAACGTCCCGGATCGATTCCCCCACTGCATCGGTGGTATCAAAAGCATTCTCGAATACCATGCCGGGAGGGAAGTTCTTGGAAAGCCGGGCCATCTCCGCGAGAGCGAGGCGGTCCACTTCAAGTGCGTTCGCGTTGGAGAGCTGGGTGACGGCAAGTCCAACCGAGTTATGGCCGTTGAACGTGACGTCCGAGCTGTAGTCTTCAGCTCCGAGCTCAGCCCGGCCCACATCCTTCAGCCGCACCAGCGTACCGTCGGCACTAGTCTTCAGAATAATGTTTTCAAATTGGCTGGGCTCGCTCAGGCGGCCGATGGCGCGCACGCTGATCTGGAATGCCTGCCCGGTCTTGATCGGAGGCTGTCCCACCTGTCCCGCGGCTACTTCTACGTTCTGCTCTGCCAGCGCATTCACCACGTCGGTGGCCGTCAGGGCCCGGCTCGCCATACGCACCGGATCCAGCCACAGCCGCATGGAATACTTGCGTTCGCCGAAGATGATGACGTCAGCAACTCCCGGTATGCGCTTCAGCGAGTCCTTCACATAAACGTCCAGATAGTTGCTCATGAACAGCGGGCTGTAACGCCCATCCGGCGAATAGACGGCTGCGCCAAACACAAAATTACTCGCCGCTTTGGTGATCGTGATTCCGGTGGCTTTTACCGCGTTTGGTAAGCGCCCCTGCGCGGTGTTCACGCGGTTCTGCACGTCCACGGCGGCCAGGTCAGGATCGCGGGTAATATCGAACGTCGCCACGATCGTGCTCGACCCGTCGTTGCCGCTGCTCGAGGTGATGTACTTCATTCCCGGCGCGCCGTTGATCTGCTGCTCCAAAGGAATGGTGACCGCCGACTCCACGGTCTGCGCGCTGGCGCCGACATAGAAGCTGCTCACCGAGACCTGCGGCGGAGCAAGATTGGGGAACTGTGCAATGGGCAGCGTGGGAATGCTGACCGCGCCCGCCAGAATAATCAGCAGCGCGCAGACGGTGGCAAAAACCGGTCGCCTTATGAAGAAATCAACAAACATGAATGATTATTGTTTCCAGTAAATCGAAAGCAGAAGATCCCAGACCCAGAGCCTAAAGCCCGGAGCCTGCTTCAACCCAGTGGTACCACTGGCATGCCATCCACCAGGAACTGCGTTCCAGAAACGATCACTTTGTCGCCGGCTTTGACGCCATCCAGCACCACGTAATCGTTGCCCACGGTATCGCCCACCGTCAGCGGCTTCTGATGCGCCACCAGCTTGCCGTTCTCGCCTTCCGCGATGAACGCAAAGTATTGTGCGCCAACCCGCGAAACCGCCAGCACCGGAACCACCGGCCCCTGGTGCGTTCCCCAGATCACGCGCGCACGGATGAATTGATCGGTCCGCAGCCGGTCGCTATGATTCGCAATGGTCGCTTTCACCAGCACGCCCTGGGTCGCGTTATCCACTTCGGGTGAAATGAAACTGACCCGGCTGTCCGCGATCGCATTCCCCGCACTGTCCACAATCTGCACCGGCAAATTCATTTTGATATCGCCGGACCGTTCGATGGGAACGTAAATGTAAGCTTCCAGGCTGCCGGGCTTGTCCACTGTGGTAAGCGTCGTGGAAGTCGTGACCCGGTCGCCCACCCGCACCGGAACATCGCCGACGACGCCCGCCCAGGGCGCCACCACCCTGTAGTAATGAAGCTCGACCTGCTGTTCCTGCACCTGCGCATCCAGCGAGTTCAATTGTGCTTTAGCGGCATCCAGCGCCGCTTTTGCCTGGTCCAAATCCTGCTGGCTCACCACCCCTGCGTCGGCCAGGCCCTTGGTGCGATCGTACTGTTGCTGGGCCCATTGCAAATTGGCTTGCTGGGCCGCCCGCGTATGTTCCTGGCTATTGACCGTCGCTTCCTGCTTGCGAGGATCAATCTCCAACAGCACCGTACCCGCTGCCACGTGATCTCCCGAGTGCACATAGATTTGCGTGATCCGTCCCTCGACTTCGGGCATGATCACGGCCGAGTCCCGCGACTTGAGTGTGGCCACATACTCCGTGGTATCGCTCACTGGGACCGCGCGGGCCACTTCGATTTTTACCGGGAACCCGCCGCCTTGCGGCGCTTCACCCTTGGCCGCGCTTCCGCTGCATGCCACGCCCAGTGCGGACAATAGCAGCGCCGCCCCCAGCACAACTCTCATTGTCGGAGCGTTCGGCAGCTCCGTGCGGCATTCTGGTGTGACAGTCGTTTCAGTCATTCTTGTTACCCTATCACGCGCTTTTCACAATCGACCTTGGAACTGGCTCGGTGTCTTAGACGCGGACTTCCAAGCTTAGATTGCACAAAAACTGTTCCGGACTCAAAAAGACAAGAATTCTCTCCCTCGCAGGTTCCCATTTTTCATAGCCGGTGGGTTCGAAATCGGCTCCTCTGCTACATTAGTTCACGCCATGAAACCCGCCCGCAGCTTCGCCAGCGACAATAACGCCGGGGTGCATCCCCAAGTGTTGCGGGCGCTTGCGGCCGCCAACCGCGGACACACCGTCGGCTACGGCGACGACCGCTACACCGAGTCCGCTGTCCGAAAATTCCAGCAGCATTTCGGCCCTGGCATCGATGTCTTCTTTGTATTCAACGGCACCGCCGCCAATGGTCTGAGCCTGAAAGCGCTCACCAACTCCTACCACGCGGTCATCTGCGCCGAGGCCGCCCATATCTACACCGACGAATGCGGTGCCCCCGAGAAGTTCACTGGCTGCAAGCTCATTCCCATCCCAGCCCAGAATGGCAAGCTTACCGTCGAAGCCGTCACCCACGCCTATCACGGGATTGGCGATCAGCATCACGTTCAGCCCCGGGTGGTCTCCATCACTCAGTCCACCGAAGTCGGAACAGTGTACACGCCCGAGGAAGTCAAAGCCCTGGCCCGTTTTGCCCACGAGCATGGCATGTTCCTGCACATGGACGGCGCCCGCATTGCCAACGCCGCCGCCAGCTTAGGATTGACCCTGCGCGAGTGCACCCGCGACCTGGGTGTGGACGTTCTTTCATTCGGCGGCACCAAGAATGGATTGATGGGCGCCGAAGCCGTGGTTTTCTTTCCTCAGAAACACGACGACAAGAGACTCAGCGCCGATTTCCTCTATCTGCGCAAGCAGGGAATGCAACTCTCGTCCAAAATGCGCTTCATCTCCGTACAGTTTGAGACTCTTCTCTCCAACGATCTCTGGCTCAAAAGCGCCCGCCACGCCAATCGCATGGCCCGGCTGCTGGAGCAGGAACTGGAAAAGATTCCACAAGTAAAGGTCGCTTACCCAGTAGAAGCCAACGGCGTATTCGCCCGCATTCCCCGCCACGCCATCGCCAAAATCAAGAAGCGCTACTTCTTCTACGTGTGGGACGAAGCGCAGTCCATGGTGCGCTGGATGTGTTCCTTCGATACCACTGAACAAGACGTAAAGCAGTTCGCAAAATTCGTCGCCGAAACGCTGAGTTAGCCCAGTTCATGTGGGACCGGGTCTCCGACCCGGTCGCCGAGCAACGCTCGGCTGGTTCTATTCCGCCCCCTCCAGCAATTCCCCCAACGTCGGCTTATGCTTCTTCGACGTTTCCAGCTTCTTCTTCCGGTCCGGCACCACCCGCGCCACGGGCAGCGCCCCAATCCGATCCCGGGACATCTCCTTCACCGCCTGCACCGCGCTGAACCGTTTCACTTTTTTCTTCCTGGACGCCATGTCTAGCATGATGCCATAGCTCGAATCCCATAAAACTGCAATAATTAGGTCTAGGCCAACGACCAACGACGAACGGCCAACGACGGAACTTATGGAAGAGCGCGAATTTTTCGACGAACGCCCGGAAAAGAAAATGGCGAACCTGAACTGTCCGCACTGCAGTCAGGCTGCCGAGTATGAAGTCACCTGGATCGTCCGCACCAAGAAGCGCCAGCTCTCCGGCCGCGCCGACGAGCGTGACCGCGCCCGCTTCGCCAAAGCCCGCTCCTACATGCTCCGCAAGGACGACATGATGGCCTGCAAAAACGTCCGCTGCCGCAAACGCTTCGAGATTTCGAGCTTGCAATCGGTGGTGTTCACCGAGTAGCACTTAGCAATCAGCATTCAGCCAAATAACGACCCCTTGCATCCCATCCACCACGGTCATCCCGAAGCCCCGGCGGTTTTCAGCCGGGCGAGGGATCTCGCGTGCATCCCTACCGCCCACTCTTGGCTGAATGCCGAGTGCTGAATGCTGAGTGCTGATTTATACTCACACTGCAATGAAGATCCTCGTCTGCATCAAACAGGTCCCGCAAAAAGACGCCCCCCTCAAGCTCAACGAAACCGGCGCCTGGATCCGCGAAGACGTTTCCTACGAAGTGAACGAGCCCGACGCCTACGCGCTCGAAGAAGCCTTGCGCCAAAAAGAAAAGCATGGCGGAGAAGTGGTGGTCATCACCTCCGGCCCAGCCCGCGCCCAGCAAGTTCTGCGCGAAGCTCTGGCCAAGGGCGCCGACCGCGCTATTCACCTCGAAGACAACGCCTTCGTCGGCCTAGACGCCTTCAACACCGCCAAAGCTTTCGCCGCCGCCATCAAAGACGAGCAATTCGATCTAATCTTCACCGGCCTGCAATCCGACGATTACGGCTACGCTCAAACCGGCGTGATCCTCGCAGAACTCCTCGGCTGGCCACACGCCACCATCATCATGCAGATCGAAAAAACGGATTCCGGAATCAAAGTCAAACGCGAACTCGAAGCAGGTTACTTCCAGTTCGTAGACATGCCGCTTCCGGCCTTGCTGACGATTCAATCGGGCATCAACAAGCTGCGCTATGCCACGCTGATCGGCATCAAGCAGGCCAAAAACAAGCCTATGAAAAAGATCACGCTGGCGGACGTGCAATCCGCCATCGGTACAAATCTACAAAAGATCGAGCGCCTTTACGTTCCGCAGAAAACCAAGAACACAGAATTCATCGAAGGATCGCCGGCAGAAATCGCCAAAAAGCTGGTAGACAAGTTACGCAACGAAGTAAGGGTTCTGTAGACGATACGGGACGTTGGTTCGACCGTGGAAGAGCGGCGCTTTAGCGCCGCGTTAGAAATGCCTTTGATTTACGCGGCGCTGAAAGCGCCGCTCTTCCACGGAACACGTAGTGACAGCCGCCGTAGCCTGCCCTGAGCGAAGTCGAAGGGGCTGTCCAACCCGAGCAAAGCTCGGCGGGAATAGCTAGAGGCTAGGAGCTAGAAGCTAGAAGCTGATTTTATGCCTGACACAATCTTAGTCATCGTCGAACAACGCGAAGCCAAACTAAACCGCGTCTCCTGGGAAACCATCACCGCAGGCCAATCCCTCGCAGCCGAAACCGGTTGGACACTCGAAGCCGCCGTCGTAGGCGCAGGCGTTGCCAGCCTAGCTGGCGAAGTCGCCGCAAAAAAAGTGGCCAAAGTTTACGCTATCGAATCCCCCAAGCTCGAACCCTACACTCCAGACGCCTTCGCCACTGCCCTCAAACAGTTCATCGCATCCAAACAACCCAAGCTCGTGCTCATGCCGCACACCTACCAGGTGCGCGACTTCATCCCCAAGCTCGCGACCGCCCTGGGACGCACCGCGATCACCGATTGCATCGGCTACAAAAAAGACGGCGACAAACTGGTCTTCACCCGCCAGATGTTTCAAGGCAAGCTCGCAGCCGACGTCAGCTTCACCAGTGACGCCCCCTGGTTCGTAACTTTCCAGAACGGCGCATTCCGCGGCGACAAAGTTGAATCGGGTGCAAGTGCTGTCCCTGTCGAGAGCATTACGATTGAAATCGCCGATGGCATCATCCGCAACAAGCCGCAAGAAGTCTTCAAAGAGACCAAGCAGGCAGTCGATCTCACGCAAGCCGAAATCATCGTCTCCGTTGGCCGCGGAATCAAAGAGCAAAAAAATATCGAAATCGCCAAACAATTAGCTGACGCCCTCGGCGGAGAACTCGCCGCCTCGCGTCCCATCTGCGATTCCGGCTGGCTCCCCATGGACCGCCAGATCGGATCGTCGGGGCAAACAGTCGCGCCCAAACTGTATCTAGCTCTCGGCATCAGCGGCGCAATCCAGCACATCGTCGGCATGAAAGGCGCAAAAACCATCATCGCTGTAAACAAAGATTCCGAAGCCCCGATTTTCGAAATCGCCGACTACGCCGTCGTAGGAAATCTCTTCGACATCGTCCCGCCCCTGATTGAAGAAGTAAAGAAAGCGAAGGCTGGAGGTTAGGCAAGCCGCCATTTGACTACTTTATTGACCATAGATATAATATTAGTCATGAACGACGTTTCCATCTCTGAATTCAAGGCCAAGTGCCTCGGGCTGATCGAGCAAGTCCACAAGACCCGCCAGCCGCTGCGCATCACTCGTCACGGTCGTCCGGTTGCCGAGGTCATCCCAGCTGGCCCTGACCGCAAACGAAAGTTCTTGGGTGACATGGTGGGAACCGCCAAAATTGTAGGCGACATCGTTTCACCTATCATTGATCTGGAAGATTTTGAGGCCTATCGCGATTGAATCTGCTGCTCGATACGCATATTTGGATTTGGAGCAAGTTGGATCCCAAGCGCATCGGAAAGCGTGCGGCGGAAGAGTTGTCGGCGAGCAGCAATCAGCTTTGGCTGTCTCCGATTAGCGTTTGGGAAGCATTGGCGCTCATGCAGAAGGGCCGCATTCGCGTGGAGGATCCTTTGGCGTGGGTCGAGCGCGCCGCCGAGCAGTTGCGTGAGGCACCATTGACTCAAGAGATCGTTCGCACCGGCTTCGCTCTGGCCTTGCCGCATGCCGATCCGGCGGACCGATTCTTGGCGGCCACCGCCAAAGTGCTGAAGTTGACTCTGGTAACCGCCGACAAGAGACTGCTTGGTCTGGGCGAGATAGCCAGCCTTGCCAACCGTTGAAAGGTATTAGTATTCATCCGCGTGAATCCGTGGCAAGAGTTTGTCCAGCTGAATGCTGAGTACTAAATGCTAGTTTTCCGCAAACCTCTCGAAGGCATTGAGCGTCCGCAGATGCCGGCCGATGTGGTCATCGTCGGCGGTGGGCCAGCCGGCATGGCTTGCGCTCTTCGTCTGTCCCAACTCATAGACGCGCACAACGCCGCCAATCCAACTTCTCAGCTCAGCAAAGAAAATATTTATGTCTTAGAAAAAGCCCGCGAACTTGGCCAGCACTGCCTCTCCGGCGCGCTGCTCGATCCTCGATCCATGCGCGAGCTCCTTCCTGGATTTGAAAAAGAAGCACCCATCGAAGCCGAAGTCGGCGATGAAGCTGTCTACTTTCTGACCAGGAAAAGTAAGTTCAAGCTTCCCATCACGCCGCCGCCGCTGCGCGATCACGGCAACTATGTCATCTCGCTGAATCGTTTTGTGAAGTGGCTGGGAAGCAAAGTCGAAGAAACCGGCATCACCATCTTCACCGGATTCGCCGGGTCGGAACTATTGTTCGATGGCAACCGCGTCACCGGCGTCCGCACCGACGACAAGGGTGTGGACAAGAACAATCAGCCCAAGTCGAACTTCGAGCCAGGATACGACCTCAACGCCAAAGTTGTGATCCTGGCCGAAGGCACGCGCGGGTCGTTAACCAAGCAGCTCATCACAAAATTTGATCTAACAAAAAATTCCAATCCGCAAACTTTTGGCGTCGGGGTCAAAGAACTCTGGGAAGTTCCCTCAGGACGCATCGCCGCGGGCCAAGTCATCTACACCATGGGCTGGCCGCTGACCACCAAAGAATATGGCGGCGCCTGGATTTACGGCGGCAAGGACAACGTGGTCTCGCTCGGTTTCGTCACCGGCCTCGACTATCCCGACCCGCGCATCGACCCGCAGCACGTGTTGCAGGAATTCAAAAAGCATCCCTTCGTTTCCTCGCTGCTCACAGGCGGCAAGATGATTCGCTACGGCGCGAAGTCCCTGCCATACGGCGGCTGGTGGGCGCTTCCCCCCTTGGCAGGCGACGGCTGGATGATCCTCGGAGACTCCGCCGGCTTCCTCAACTCAGCGCGCTTGAAAGGCATTCATCTCGCCATCAAGAGTGGCATGCTCGCGGCCGAAACCGCTTTCGAAGCCCTAAAGAAAGATGACGCCTCCGCCGCCACGCTCGGTGAGTATCAGAAACGAGTGGAAAACAGCTGGATCAAAGACGAGCTCTGGAAGGTCCGCAACTTCCATCAGGGATTCGAGCACGGCATGCTGGCGGGCATGTTCCACGCCGGCTTACAAGAAGTCACCGGCGGACGCGGCCTGCACGCACGCTACCGCAACACACCTGGCTACGAGCGCTATGAGAAGCTTGCGCTACCTGCAATCCGAACGGCGGTCGACGAAGCGCAAATCATCGGCCCAGCCAAGGGCGATGGCAAGCTCACCTTCGACAAGCTCACCGACCTCTATCACTCGGGCACGAAGCATGAAGAAGACCAGCCTTCGCATCTCATCATCCATGACACCAACGTCTGCAACACGCGCTGCGTGAAAGAGTTTGGCAACCCCTGCCAGAATTTTTGTCCTGCCAACGTC
Organism: Terriglobales bacterium; assembly: GCA_963762965.1. Classification (GTDB taxonomy): domain Bacteria; phylum Acidobacteriota; class Terriglobia; order Terriglobales; family Acidobacteriaceae; genus DATBAX01. The sequence continues at coordinate 533,908 of CAVXME010000001.1, read as the reverse complement.
TATGAAATGGTCGAAGACTCAACGCAGCCCAACGGCAAGCGCATCAGCCTGAACGCGGCGAACTGTGTGCACTGCAAGACCTGCGACATCGCCGACCCGTACCAGATCATCACCTGGGTGCCTCCCGAGGGCGGCGGCGGGCCAAATTATGACGGGATGTGATCCTGCAAAACTGAGATATGTTCCACGTGGAACATTAGTGCGAAGTGTTCCACGTGGAACACCTGTGCAAAGTGCCATCGGGAATAAATAGTTAGGGCAGGATTTCCGAAACGGGAAGGCTAGTGCGTTTCAGCCCGAAGCCAACAGCAGATTCCTCTCTCGCCCTCGGCTTCGCCTCCGTGCGGCTCGGAATGACGATAACTTAAGAGTGCCTATTTTTTGCGACTCTTCTCGCACTGCGTTATGCTTTCTCCCCGAGGACAACTATGGTCACGAAATCTTTTCATCGCGCTGGGCAGTTTGCATTCATTTTGTTGTTCGCTCTTTCTGCATGGGGCCAGACGGCTGCCGCACCGCCGGCGCAACCCGCCATACCTCCGACTGGATTCGCGGGTCTTGATCAGTACCGGGCGTCGCGGATTGCGGTTTTCTATAACGACTACGGCCAATTGGGCCGTTATCGCGGCGCGAACGGCGCTTTGCTGGCCATGCCCGCGCAGGAAAATCGGGTGGTGTTTTATGGCGACTCGATCACCGATATCTGGAAGCTCGACCAATATTTTCCCGACAAGCCATACGTGAACCGCGGCATCGGCGGACAGACCACGCCGCAAATGCTGGTGCGCTTTCGTCAGGATGTGATTGAGCTGCATCCCAAAGTGGTGGTCTTTCTGGCGGGGACCAACGACATTGCCGGCAACACCGGGCCCATGCTGAACGAGGACATCGAAGCCAATCTTTCCAGCATGGCGGAACTGGCGCGGGCGCATGGCATTCGCGTGGTGTCTTGCTTCGGTCCTGCCGGTTCACAATTACACCGATCGATCAAAAGACTTTTTTGCCCAGCGTCCGATGGAACGAATTCTGGAACTGAATAAGTGGCTAAAAGATTATTGCGCAGCGAATGGCCTGGTGTACCTCGATTATTTCTCTGCGCTGGTGGACGACAAGGGTCTGCTGAAAAAAGAGCTGGCCGATGATGGACTGCATCCCAATGCTGCGGGATTCAAGATCATGGCACCGCTGGCGGAAGCGGCGATTGCGAAGGCGTTGGCGGGGAAGCCATAGTTGGATCATCTTGCGGTTGCTAGCATCCAAGAAAGCAGTTAGCAATTAGCACTTGGCATTTGGCCATTTTCAGCTCGTGCCGGCGTTGGGCAAGACCTAGAGGGGCCAAGTGCTAACTGCCAAGTGCTAAAGGCTGTGACTCTCACCGACAAATTCGGGCGTCCCATCACCGATCTCCGGATTTCGATTACCGACCGGTGCAACTACAAGTGTGTCTATTGCCGGACGGGGAATGAAGGGGCGCTGTACGGCGACCTGCCGTTTGCGGATTATTTGCGGATGGCGCGAGTGTTGGTCGGGTTAGGGATCAAGAAGATTCGCATCACGGGCGGCGAGCCGCTGCTGCGTGGTGGAGTGGTTGAGTTTGTTCGGGAGTTGGCGAAGCTGCGGCCTCAGGGGCTAAAGCCCGAATCTTTTGTGGCGCCTGATGGCGGGGCTGAAGCCGCGCCCTTCCACGGGTCGAAGCCCAACGCTTTTTACGAATCCGAGCCTCTCGACATTGCCCTGACCACCAACGGTCATCTGCTGGCGGACATGGCACAGTCGCTGAAAGATGCCGGGCTGAACCGCGTGACCGTCAGCATGGACGCCGTCGATCCCGACCGCTTTGCCCGCATCACGCGCGTGGCCAATGGATATGACAATGTGCTGGCGGGAATTCGCGCGTCGCGCCGGGCCGGGTTGTGGCCGGTCAAAGTGAATTGCGTGCTGATGCGCGGCTTCAATGAAGATCAAATCATTCCTTTCGGAATGTTTGCGCGCGAGGAAGGCGTGGTCGTGCGCTTCATCGAATTCATGCCGCTGGAAGAAGGACGCACCTGGGCGCCCGATACCGTGGTCACGCTGGATGAGATTGTGAAGCGCATGGCGGAATACCGGCCGCTGGTCGAAATCCCGCATGCACGCTCAGAAACAGCCCGGCGGTATCGTTTTGAAGATGGCATTGGAGAGATTGGGATTATTGCGCCGGTGTCGCATCCTTTTTGCGGACATTGCAGCCGGATTCGGATTACCTCCGACGGGAAGATTCGGACTTGCTTGTTTTCTGTCTGGGACCATGACCTGCACGGGTTGATGCAGCGCGGCGCGTCGGATGAAGGGTTGGCGGAGTTCATTCGTGGTGTGGTTCAGAAGAAAGAAGAGCGGCATCATATTGGCGAGCCGGACTTTGTGCCGGCATCGCGGACGATGGTGCATATTGGGGGATGACACTAGCTGTCAGCTCTCAGCCGTCAGCTTTCAGCTAAGGCATTCACCGCCGAGATCGCTGAGCACGCCGAGGCATAAGAGATCAGGTTTGGCTGTCGCGGACGATGGTGAAAATCGACGTGGTAGTGGCCCACCGTGGAAGAGCGGGCCTTTCAGGCCCGCGTTGCGAAGCAAGAACGATTTACGCGGCGCTGAAAGCGCCGCTCTTCCACAGTGATCTATACGGCATTTTACAAACGCTGATGAGATAAGATCGGCGTTGTGAAGATCGTTGCAATATTGGTTGGTTGGTCGCTGATCGTGTCAGTTTGCGTCGGAAGCGCGAGCGCTCAATCTCGATCTGTCGGAAATTCTTACCTTGGTTTTGACAGCAACGACTATCCCGGAGATGCGAATCTGAAAGCGCTGCGGCAGACTTTTTCCTTCACGGGCTATTGGCTCAACCATCCTCCCGGCGAGAAGACCAACACCTGGATCGGACACCGCGCCTGCGTTGAATCAGCCGGGTTCGGATTTCTAGTTCTCTTCAATGGAAGATTCTTTAAAGAACTAAAGAATGTCGCGCACGCTAACGCGTTGGGGAAATCTGATGCGCTGGCGGCTGTGGCTGCCGCGAAGCGCGAAGGTTTCCCGGCGGGAACGATTATTTTTCTGGATCAGGAACAAGGTGGACGGATGCTGCCGGAGCAGAAAGCTTACATCTACGCCTGGGTGGATGGAGTAAATGCGGGCGGATTTGGCGCGGGAATTTATTGTTCCGGCATGGCGGCTGCGGACGATGGCGGCGTAGTGACAGCGGAGGACATCCGGCAAAATGCTGGTGGGAGAAAAATAACTTATTGGGTGACCAATGATGCGTGTCCGCCTTCGCCGGGCTGCGCGTTTCCGAGAAAGTCTCCTAGTCCAGTAGACAGCGGGATTGCCTTTGCCGAGGTTTGGCAGTTTGCGCAGTCGCCGGAGAGGCGCGAGGTGGCGGGGGGATGTCCGAAGAATTATGACTCCGATGGAAGCTGCTACGCACCGGGAGTGGATCGGAAGCTGCGGTTTGATGTGGATGTGAATGCGGCGACGAGTGGGGACCCGTCGCGGGGGAGATAGCTTTCGAGGTTCGCTATCAGCTGTCAGCTCTCAGCTTTCAGGCAAACACGGACTCGCCTAGATCGCTGCGGAAAAGCAAAATCAAAAGCAAAGTCAAGAGCAACTTCAAAGGCCGCGGACAGGAGTGTCCGCGCCACACATTCACAGAAGAGTTGCAATTGGTACTGCTTACAGTGCACAATGTTGACGGATATCTGGTTACTGGCAGGGGTTACTTGGGTCGCAAAAAAGGCGACTCTTTCTGCTGTGACTGGGCATCCAACTAGTTGTAAGAGGTAAGTGGCTTCAACAACCCCGCCGGTTGGGCGCGGTTTTCGGGAGATCGAAAACGGCGTAGTGAATCGGCTGGAGCCGCTGCGAGGCTTTCAACATCCCCGTTCCAGTTCGAGTGACCTGAGCAGTAAGAGGCCGCCCGCGCTTTGGAGCTGAAAGCGTGAAAATATGGCTACGGCTACACCAGTTTGCAGTTTGGAAAATTATCTTGTCCTGCCGGACAACACCATGGACGAGCGCATTGCCGCTGCCCGCAAGGCTTTGGGGCGGGAGTGCGTCATCCTGGGGCATCATTATCAGCGCGATGAAGTGATTCGCTTTGCCGACTATCGCGGCGACTCCTATAGGCTGGCGCAGGAAGCTGCCCATGCCGGCGGCAAGTACATTGTGTTCTGCGGCGTGCATTTCATGGCCGAGAGCGCCGATGTGCTGAGTCAGCCGGGGCAGGTCACGATTCTGCCCGATCTCAATGCCGGATGCTCCATGGCCGACATGGCCGAAATTACCCAGGTGGAAAATTGCTGGGAACAACTGGTTGCTGCCGGGCTGACCAATGATGCCGGTGATGGCATCACGCCGATTACCTATATGAATTCCACGGCGGCGATCAAAGCTTTTTGCGGAGAGCGTGAAGGCGTGGTTTGCACGTCGTCCAATGCGCCGGGGGCGTTCAAATGGGGATTTGCCAAAACTCCTAAACTTCTTTTTCTTCCTGATCAGCATCTGGGCCGCAACACTGGATATGCCATGGGCATTCCGCTGAATGAGATGGTGGTGTGGGATCCGTATTTGATTAATGGCGGATCTGACTCCGGAAAGACTGCGCACGGCAAGAGTGATTCTGTGGAAAGGACACTGCTCGGTGCACCAGCGTTTTCTGCCGGAGCATGTGGATAACGTTCGCGCCAAATATCCGGGGATTCGTGTGATTGTGCATCCCGAATGCCGCTGGGAAGTTTGCCAGAAGGCCGATGGCATTGGCTCGACCGAAGGCCTGTTGAAGATGATTCGCCAGGCGCCCGAAGGCACGATGTTTGCCGTGGGCACGGAAATTCATCTGGTGAACCGCATGGGCAAGGAGTTTGCGGCGGAAGGCAAGAAAGTGATCACGCTCAACGACTCCGGCTGCCTGTGCACGACCATGTATCGCATCTCTCCGCAGCATTTGTGCTGGGTGCTGGAGAATCTGGTGGACGGCAACGTGGTCAATCAGATCAAAGTGAAAGACGATGTGAAGCAGTGGGCGAAGGTGGCGCTGGATCGGATGCTGGAGATCGCCTGAGGGCGGTCGTTGGTCATTCGTCGTTGGTCGTTGGCCAGAACCCATCACGGATCACGTAGGGACAGCCGCCTCGGCTGTCCGTGGAGCTTGCATCGACGCTGAAACGCGATTTCAAAATCAGAGCTTTAACGCAGCGCTATAAGCGCTGCTCCACCGAAATCGGGACTTTCGGGCAAGGTGTTGGCCAACGACGAACGACCAACGACCGACGACGGAAGCTGTTAAACTAGCTACATACCTCCATGTCCGAGCGAACTTTTACTCTCGAAGAAGCCCAATCTCTCTTGCCTGTGCTCGAATCCCTGCTGCGTACTTCGATTGACGGTAAAAAGCTTATCGAATCCGTGGATGCCGAATTGCAGGAAACGGCCCACCGTGTGTTTCTCAATGGCGGCATGTTCCTGAACGTTGTCCACTTGGCGCGGCGCAAGGCTGAGCGGGAGAAGACCATCCAGCGGGTTCGGGATGCCATGGCTGAAATCGACGCCATCGGCGTGCAGGTCAAGGACCTCGACATTGGGCTGCTGGATTTTCCCTGCAAAGTGGATGGCAAGATCGTGCTGCTTTGCTGGAAACTGGGCGAGCAGGGAATCACCCACTGGCACGGAACGGAAGAAGGCTTCGCCGGACGGAAGCCGATTGATGAGCGGATCAGCAAGGCGAAGAAGGCAAACTGATAGCTGTCAGCTTTCAGCTATCAGCTATCAGCCAAACCCCGAAAGCCAAAATAGCGAGGTTTTCCCTGCAAGACTGGGCCCGTAACCCGTTCTTACCCCAGGCGCAGTGTGCCGGCAGCGAGTATCACGGAGGTTCATGCTTGGACCTCCGGGATGGGGTTCTCTGCTACAATTCTGCTTGCGCCGCGTAGGGCAGAGCCGGTAGAAGGCTTGTCCATAGGGGTTTTTTTCGATGTCCAAGAACAAGCGGAAACTGCAACTGCTGGCTGCCTTTACCACCCTTTTTCTGCTCGCTTTCGCGGTGGGCTGCAAGGGCTTTTTCGTCAATCCCACGCTGACTTCGCTCGCCATTGGTCCTCAGACATTTACCCTTACCGAGGGTCAGAGCCAGCAAATGGCCGCGACCGGTACCTATGATGACGGAACCACTAAGGATTTAACGGGGAAAGTTAGCTGGTCTTCATCCGATATGACCTGTGCCACGGTCACAAGCCCTGGTGGTTTGGTCGCTGCACCCACGAGCGTTACCACCGTTTGCACGGCGACCATCTCGGGAAGTTTCGGGGCGGTGCCGGCTACGTCCGCAACCGCGACCGTAAGTCCAGGCGCGCCTTCAAAGATCGTGCTCACGGCGAACCCGACCAATCCACAGGCAAACTCAACAATTACGTTCTCTGCGATAGCGACTTTCCCAGGAGGCATGCAGGACATCACTACGTTGGTCACTTGGAATAACTCCGATCCGACAGACCTGACCCTGACCGATGGCGACACCACCGGAACCCTGGATTCTACCGTTACAGCTGGGACGCAGATTACGGTGTCTGCGACTTTCGATGGCGTTGTAAGCAACAACGTGGTTCTCACTGTGGCGACGACACCGTAACATTAGAAAATGCGCGGAACGCTATCTTCCTAGGGCTGCCGCCTTCTCTGGGGCGGTGGCTCGGTCACGCGGGCTTTCACTGTGGACAAGCCTTAGGTCGCATCGCATTCCCCTTCGTGCAATCTCACCCCCCGCCCTGCGCTATAGTGTTAGTAATCCCGTGAAACCTGCTTGGCAATCCCTTTCAGGCTATTGGCTGGTGCTTGCGCTGGCGGCGATATTGTCGTTTGCAGGCTGCAATCGCGGTGGCCGCGTACGGGAAATCGCCTATGTTTCCGCTCCGCAAGTGGCTCTGCGCGATCAGGTGGCCGCGGTTTACAACAAGACCGGAATGGTCAAGAACGGCGATCGCTTGGAAGTGCTGGATCGCGACCGTCGCTACGTGAAAGTGCGCACCGCCAGCGGGGTCGAAGGCTGGATGGAGCAGCGCTACCTGGCCACGCAGCAGGTCTATGACGGATTCCAAAAACTTACGCTGGAAGTGAAAAACGATCCGGTGCAAGCCACCGCGACCACGCGCAACGACACCAATCTCCATCTTGAACCCGGACGCGAAACCGAGCACCTCTATCAGCTCAATGCAGGGTCAAAGGTTTTAGTCTTGCAGCGTGCGACCGCCGACAAGAACGCTCTGCCTGCCCCCAAGCCAGCGCCTTTGCCCAAGACGCCCAAAGATCGCGCGGCGAAGAAGGCTGCCGCCACGCCGCCTCCTGCAATTCCGCCTCCAGCAATTCCGCCGCAGAAAACCGTGGAGCCGATCCTCGAAGACTGGTGGCTGGTCCGCGATTCCCAGGGACATGTGGGATGGGTGCTGGGGCGAATGATTGATCTTGATGTGCCGCTGGAGGTTGCGCAATACGCCGAGGGACAACGCCCGATCGCCTTCTTTGTCCTGGACGAAGTGACCGATGCTGACAAGAAAGTTCCGCAATATCTGGTGCTGTTTTCCGAACCCAAAGATGGCATGCCGTTCGATTACGACCAGGTGCGCGTCTTCACCTGGAATGTGAAACACCATCGCTATGAAACTGCTTATCGCGAACACAAGTTAAATGGCGTGCTGCCGGTTGCTGTTTCTCATGAAGACTTTGGAAAAGAGGGCAATCTGCCGGTGTTTGTGTTGCGGGTGAGGGACGATAGCGGCGCGGTGTCGGAAAGAAAATACAAAATGAACACGCCAATTGTGCGCCGGATCCTGGCTCCGGGGGAACAGAAGGAAGTGCCGGTGGTAGCGAAGAAGCGGCGTCGTCCCTAGTCATTTCTGTCATCCTGAGCGAAGCGAAGGACCTCTGGATTTGTGTCCACCTTGGTTGCAGCTTGCGTTTGTGGAGCATGCAAAATGCATAGGTCCTTCATTCACAAAGTGCGCTCGCTCAGGATGACAGGGGTTTGATGATTGTCGGTGGAAGTGTTGCGTTATCGGGCTGGTAGCGGCCTCGCTTATACCATTCTTCACTCAGATCTTTCCATGTAGGATTCATCGAAACTATCAATGCTATTTTCTTGATTCGCAGCAGTCCCTTGATCCGTTTTTCTCGATCGATTGCGGAGCGGATGTCTCCGAAACGCTCCAAGTAAACCAGTCGATCGATCATGTAGCGAGCACAAAATTTGCCTTTGATTCCTTGCTTATGTTCGAGTACGCGTCTTTCAGGATTGCCCGTCACGCCTGTGTAGAGGGTCTTCGAGCGGTTCGTCATGATGTAGACATAGTAGAAACGCGGCGAGGAATGCATGGGTCCTTCGTTCGCAAAGAACGCTCGCTCAGGATGACAGTGGGTTGGGGTATTGTCTGTGATGGTTGAACACGAATCGACGGTGGATTCTTACGAATAGAACTCCGCCATACTTTCCACCACCCACTTCTGTTCGCTTTCGGAGAGCTCGGGAAACATCGGTAGGGCCAGTATTTCTTTGGACGCACGCTCGGACACCGGCAAATCGCCCTCGCGACATCCCAAATAAGCGAAACAGGGTTGCAGGTGCAGTGGAATCGGATAGTAGATTTCGGTGCCGATTTTGCGGTCGGCCAGAAACTGCCGCAATTCGTCGCGACGCTTGGCGCGCACAACATATTGATGAAACACATGATGGGCATGCGGAGAAATTTGCAGCGGACGAAGCGGCGAATCAGCCTTTGCCGACCACAAGCCGGTTTGTGTCAGCAACTGATCGTAGGTGGCGGCCCGTTCCCGGCGCTGCCGGTTCCATTCTTCAATGTGCGGTAATTTCACCCGCAGGATGGCCGCCTGAATCGCATCCATCCGCGCGTTCCATCCGAATTCCTCGTGGAGATAGCGGCGCGGACTGCCATGTGTCCGTAGGCGGCGCATATGCTCGGCAAATTCCGGATCGCGCGTAGTCACCAGGCCGGCCTCGCCATACGCGCTCAAATTCTTGGTGGGATAGAAACTGAAAGCCGCGGCCACGCCCAGCGATCCCGCTTTCTTGTCCCGCCATGCCGCGCCTATGGCCTGGGCCGCGTCTTCGATGATGGGCAATTGAAATTCATCGGCGATGCGCTGCAACGCGTCCATGTCGGCGCATTGTCCATAGAGATGGACCGGCAGCAGGGCACTCACTTTGTACGATCCGCCTTCGCGCAGTTTGGCTTCCACTTGCACGGGATCAAGATTCAAAGTGTGGGGATCGACATCGAGAAGAATAGGCCGGGCCCCGGCCCGCACGATGGCGCTGGCGGAAGCAAAAAAACTGAAAGCGGTGGTAATCACCGCGTCGCCGGGCTGCACTCCGGCCGCGACTAAAGCCAACCACAGCGCATCGGTCCCGGACGCGCAACCCACTGCCGCGGCTGCGCCGGTGAACGCGGCAATTTCGCCTTCCAGTGCCTCAACTTCCGGACCGAGAATGAAGTGTTGTGACCCGCAAACCCGCTCCACTGCCGCCAGCACCTGTCCGCGAATCTTGTCGTATTGGCGATGCAGATCGAGCAACGGCACGGCATCGAATTTCCGGACGGGAGGACCAGACGGTTTCGCTGTGGAGGATGGAGTCACGAACAGCGATTCTAACAGCAGGAGTTAGTGGTCGATCAATTTCCCGGCAGGGCATAACTGAAGCACTGGCAGTGACGGTGTCGAGGTTCCTTTGTCGAGTGCCTCCTGCCATTCCACAATCGATTGCCGCAACGGCGTCAGTTCGAGGCCGGCGAATTCTCCGGGATAGCCCGCAAGGTTGTGCAAGGCGCGTCCGAGTAAGGACCGTGCTCCCGTGGAATTTCCCCGGGAATAATGGTGAAAGGCAACCGCGGTCTGGATCAGAGCTTGTAGAAACTTTCTTTCCGGTCCGGGCGCATCTCGCCATGCATCTTCGAGAACTTCGTGGCATGCGAAGAAGGCAGCCTGGTTGAACAGGGCAATTCCGCGAGAATATTGGCCGGAGTCCATGCTCCCATATTGGCACAGAAATCATTGATTTCTTGTGCGCTTATCCCGATTTCCATAGTATGAATTCAACGATGTTTCTACGGTTTTCAGTAGATAACTCTATACATTTGTGTAATAAACAGTCGGTATCTGTCTCTAAATATAAGATAAATATGACCCACACTAGATAACACCTTTGGAATCAGAGTTGCCTTAGACAAGTACAGGGTAATCCGGTTTTGTGAGTGGACTGTACATGTTTGCTGGTACCCAGGTTTCGACCCTTTCGCTAAATTGCAATATTTCAGTTTCTCAGGAGAAAGCTTTATGAATCGACCCGTCTCGGGCTTGAAGGTTCTTGCAGTCACCTTTGCGTTGTTGAGCTTGCTCGCCCTGATTACCGGCGTGGCCTTCGGCCAAGCCATCAGCGGTGGCGTGACAGGCACAGTAGTGGACCAGTCCGGAGCCGCCGTCATCGGCGCCAAAGTCGTAGCCACGAACACCGGCACCGGTCAAAAGGTCACGACAACGACCGGGAGCCTGGGTGAATACCAATTTAATGAGTTGCCGGTCGGAACCTACTCCATTAGTGTTAGCGCGGCTAACTTCAAGACTACGACCTTGGGAACCGTCCCGGTAGAGCTCAATAAAACCGGCACCGCCAATGTGAAATTGGAAGTTGGCAGCAGTTCGACTACGGTCGAAGTTTCCGGCAGTGCGCCTCCGGTTGACACCACGTCGGCGCAACTGGGCACGACCTATGATACCCAGATGTCTTCCGATCTCGGGCTGACCGGAACCGGAGGACAGGGTGGTGGCGTGTTGAACCTGTCCATGTTGAGCCCCGGTGTTACCAATGCCAACGCCATGGGCGACGGCATGGGGCCGTCGGTCGGCGGGCAGCGTCCGCGCGACAACAACTTCGAAGTCGAAGGTGTAGATAACAACAATAAGTCCGTGACCGGGGCCCTGATCAGCGTCCCCAACGATGCAGTAGAGAACTTCACGCTGCTTGAGAACCAGTTCAATGCAGAATTTGGCCACTCCTCGGGTGGTCAGTTCAACACTACGATCAAGACCGGAACGAACGGCTACCACGGGTCGGTTTACGAGTACTTTAGAAATCGCAACATGAACGCTGTAGACGAGACCTTTGTACAGCAGGGTCTCACCTCCAATCCCCGTTTGGACAGCAATCGCTACGGCGCAACCTTTGGTGGGCCAATCATTAAGAACAAGCTTTTCTTTTTTACCGACTTTGAGCGTCAGCCGGTAGGACTAACGGGTGCAGCGCCCGGCACCGTGGATACACCCACATCCGCTGGTCTGGCTGCAATCGCCACCGATCCCAACCTCAGCGCGACCAACTTTGGAGTTTTCAAGACATATGTGCCGGTGGCCGCCACGGGGTCCCTCTGTATTCCATATACCGGCGTCGGCGCCAACGGAATATGCGACGGTTCAACTGCGGCATTGACTGGAATAGAAGCTGGCGGAGTTACGATCGCGCCTCCGGCGTTTCTCAACTTCGAGAATTTTGTACAGAGCGTGGACTTGAACCTCTCGGATAAAGATCAAATCCGCGGCCGTTATGTTTTCAATAATCTAAGCGGGCCGGACGTGAGCGCCCAGTTGCCGCAGTTTTACGTGAACGTTCCCACCAAGTTCCGCCTGTTCACCATCGGGGAATATCACACATTCTCGCCCTCGATCCTGAACGAATTCCGGGTTGGGTTCAACCGTTATGACAACGTGACCCCGGTGGGAAACCAATCCTTCCCAGGACTGGATGCATTCCCCAATATCGTTCTCGACGACGAAGGCGCTGGCCTGAATATTGGTCCCGATCCCAACGCTCCCCAGTACACCATCCAGAACTACTACAGTGCGGTGGACAACGTGAGTTGGACCAAGGGCAAACATACCTTCAAGTTCGGCGTGGAGTGGGCGGAATACATTTCGCCGCAGAATTTTACCCAGCGCGCACGCGGCGACTATGAGTACAGCACCACCCAGTCTTACATAGAGGACTTCTCGCCAGACATCATTGGCCAGCGTAGCTCGGGATCGACCACCTACTATGGCAACCAGTCTGCGTTTTACTGGTATGCCAATGACACCTGGCGCATGACTTCCCATCTGACCTTGAATCTGGGAGTCCGCTACGAATACACCACCACCCCGCTCGGCGCACAAAGGCAGGCTCTCAATAGCATTGCCGACACACCCAGCATCATCGTGTCGCAGGTAAACCAACCGCTGGTCTTCGACGCGCCCCGCGCTCCCAAGAACGATTATGCGCCACGAATTGGTATCGCATATTCGCCGGGGAACGACGGAACCACGTCTATTCGCGCGGGATTCGGCATGGCCTACGACACTCTTTATGACAACATAGGGATTCTGGCCGTACCGCCGCAGGTTGGCGCTACCAATAACGTGGATACATCGAAGCCTCCCACTCCCAACTTCTTGGGGAGCGGTGGTTTGCCAGGTGGAGGCAGCGGCATAACCGTGCTGGACAGGGCGGATGCAATTTCTAATACATCAGACTGGATCCCGCCGAACGTCAAGTACCCTTATTCGGTCAACTGGAATTTAGGTGTCCAGCATTCGTTCGGCAAGAGTTACACAGCCGAAGTCGGATACGTCGGAACCCGGGGCAACCATCTCGATGTGCAGAACATTCTTGACTACACATCCCCAGTGAATGCTTCGTACAATTTGCCGACGTATCTGCAAGCACCGTCGCAAGCTACGCTTGACGCGTTGCCGAATAACTTGTCGTATGGGTTTAATTTCAACAATATTTTGCCGTCTTTCTGGAACGCAGGTTTCAGCAACCCGAATTTCAACCCGGTCACGGGCTTTATCCCAGCGGGCTGGTCCAACTACCATGCCTTGCAGACCTCACTGACACGCCGTTTCAGCCATGGTTTGCAATTGCAGGCCGCCTGGACTTGGAGCCATACCATTGACAACAGCACGGCGGACTTCCACAGCACGGATTTGAGTCCCCGCCGCGAACAGGACTTCTTCAATCTGGATGCGGAAAAAGCGACGTCGGCTTTGTCCCGTACCCACCGCATCACGATTGCTGCGGTTTATTCGCTGCCCTACTTCAAGAGCGGCAACTGGCTGACGAAGAATGTTCTTGGCAATTGGGAATTCAGCCCGGTTTATACTTACGAGTCTCCGGAATACTTTACGGTCCAGTCCGCCGAAGACGCCAACCTCAACGGTGACTCAGCCGGCGACCGCGCCATCTTCAATCCCAGCGGCGTGCCGGGCACGGGCAGCGGAATTGTCCCGCTGTGCAACAGCACACTGCCGGTTGGGCAAACCTGTGACGTGTTCAACACTACGTCATCCGTCGTCGCCTATCTGGCGACCAATCCTACCGCTCAGTTCATTCGCGCCGGTTATGGTGCGCAGACTGACACCCGCCGTAATAACCTGGCCACGGTGCCAACCAACAACTTCGATCTCGCTGTCTACAAGGACTTGAGCTTAACCGAAAGATTCAAGTTCCGGCTGGGAGCGCAGTTCGCCAACTTCCTGAACCATCCGCAGTACATTCCGGGCAGCAATCCTGGAGTCGGTCTTGGAATTAACGATGTGACCGGATTCAGTACCTGCTGCACCACTTCCGCCTACAGAAACTTTGCCACTCCTGGGAACGCGAGCTTTAATGATCCCAAGGCCACGTTCGGCAGCAACGCCCGTACCATTGGGATCGTTGCTAAGTTGATTTTCTAGACGGAAACTGTCTCGAACTTTCTAACCAGGGGGCTCGCAAGAGCCCCCTGGTTTTTCTCTACGGCCCTGGTGAACGAAATCTACGGAGTTTCACAACTTCCACTTACTAACACCTACCAAAATCAATAGAAGTAACAATTGTCTCTTGTTTGTCTTATGTACAAAGTTATTAGAATCAGTTGCTTGACATCAAAATAGTTCTGGTCTGGCAATTGCCACTAACAGGTTACTTGTCAGCTGGCTGCTTTCTTCTTTAAGTTATTGAATACAGGGTTTTGTCGAAAGCTTTTTATCCGAATATTCATGGCGCACACATATAGGCGCCCAAAGAAAAGGAATACCAAAATGGGAAGTTTAAAAGCTCTCCTGGGAAGCGGTTTGTTGGTGCTCGTTTTCTCGGCATCGGTCTGGGCACAGAGCGGTTCGATTGCAGGCACGGTCACGGACTCCAGCGGCGCAGTGGTGCAGGGAGCGGCGGTCACGGCGCGGAATACCGGCTCGAACGCATCGCGTGTGGCAACCAGCGGCCCCTCTGGCACTTACAGCATGACCGACCTTCCGGCGGGCGCCTACGAGGTCACGGTGACGAAAGCGAGTTTCAAGACATTTCATGCCACCGCGATTGAACTCACGGTCGCCCAGGCGCTGACCCTGAATGCCAAGCTGGAACCAGGCTCCACCAGCGAAGAGGTGCAGGTGCAGGCCAACCAGGCGGGGGTGGAACTGGAGAGTTCGCAGATCAGCAACCTGGTGGACCAGCGGCAAATGGAGAGCTTACCGCTGATTACACGCAATCCGTATCAACTGGTGCTGCTGTCGCCGGGCACCTCCCAGACCGACAGCGGAAACGCCGGGATTTCCGTCAACGGTGCGCGTGACCGCAACAACAACTTCCTGCTGGACGGCGTTGATAACAACGATACTTCCGTTCCCGGAGGCATGGGCGGGGTGCTGACCTCGAATCCGGATTCGACCGAAGAATTCCGCGTCATCACCGACAACTTCAACGCCGAGTACGGCCGCAATACTGGCGCCATCATTGACGTGATCACCAAGAGCGGCACCAATGCCTACCACGGCGGGGCTTATTATTTCGGACGCTGGAACGGTTTTGGCGGCGCCCGCGATTGGTTCAATCCCGAAACGGGACCGAACGGCGGCCCGATGAACCCCTACATTCGCCACCAGTTCGGCTTCTCCGTGGGTGGGCCCATCATCAAGAACAAGACCTTCTTCTTCTTCAACGACGAGCTGGACCGCTTCCGCACCACGCTAACTAACAGCGCCACGGTGCCGACCGCCGCGTTCCTGACTGGTCAATTCAACTACACCTACACCGATACCAACAACGTGCAACAAACTGTACCGATTGATTTGACCCAAACCGGTGCGAACAATGGTTACGGAATTCCTTTTGATCCCACCATGCAAAGGGTCTTCGCGCAGTATCCAACCGTGGCGGCGTCTCAGTCGGCCAATGGCATCACGGGCAACGTCTTCTTTCCCAGCACATCGGCGACCAGCACATACAATCCAACCGTGAAGATCGACCATCATTTCACCGATCGTGAATCGTTGAGCTTGCGCTACGGCTACAACCACTTTTTCGATCCCAACGGCTTCCATTCGGATATTTTGCCGGGAGGGATCGGAGCCATCGCGTCGAAAGACATCGACGAAGGCTTGGCGGCGCAGTTGACTTCAACCTTGAGCAATAATCTGGTCAACAATCTGCAATTTGGCTGGAACCACGTTTACGCGACCTTCTATCTGGGAGCCAATACTCTGGCTGCGTTGGATGGGCCTGGCGGAGTGGACCAATTCGGGAATGGCTGGGACTACAACTTGGACCCGTTCACCAGCTTCGGCAGCACTTTGGGAGGTTCAGACAGCCAGGCACGCAAAACCGGCACCATCAGCTACACCGACAGCATCACTTGGGTCCGGGGAAGCCATACCATGAAGTTTGGTGGCGACTTCCGCGACGTGGGCGAGAGCGGGTTCGATGACTTTACTTCGCGGCGTCAGCTGGGAATGTCCCCGGAACTGAGCTTTGGATATGACCCTGGCATTGTCAGTAATGAGCCGGCCAATGATCCCAGCCCCACCCTGGTGGACGCAGCCGACGCCCTTTATGGCTTGGTCATCGAAGACAGCGAGTCGCAGTTCTTCAATAAAACCGCCGTGCGTCAACCTTCGGACAATAAGTTCTTCAAGCAGCACGAGTATGACTGGTTTGGTCAGGATACGTGGAAGATCCTGCCAAACTTTACCCTGAATTTTGGGCTGCGTTACCAGCTCAACGGAGTCCCATACGAGACCAGCGGAAACTTGTCCAACTTGTTGCAGGATCCCGGTTCGTTTGCCACCGGGCAATCAGTTACGTTTAACGTAGTGGGCCCCGGCTCGGGACATCAGCTGTATCAGCCTGACTATAAGGACATTGAGCCCCGATTTGGATTCTCCTGGGACCCGTGGAAAGACGGTAAGACCGCGGTCCGTGGCGGCTTCGGAATCTTCCACGACCGCACCTTCGGCAATGCCTTTGGCAACGTTCGCGCCGATCCACCCTTCCAGGCGTCCTATGACCAATTCCCGGTAGAAACCATTAACAACGCGTTTGGCTCGGGCGGTTTCCCAGCACA
Organism: Terriglobales bacterium; assembly: GCA_963762965.1. Taxonomy (GTDB): domain Bacteria; phylum Acidobacteriota; class Terriglobia; order Terriglobales; family Acidobacteriaceae; genus DATBAX01. The sequence goes on along the minus strand of CAVXME010000001.1, from coordinate 517,463 downwards.
GATTCCAACGCAAACGCCTTCAGCTTCAATCCCCGATCAGTCGGCAGTGAGCGGCATTGTGGTTTTTGACACCCATTTTCCCAACGCTGCCAGCAACAACTGGAACCTGGATATCCAGCATGAATTGGGGCGTAGCAATGTAGTCGACATCGCTTACGTCGGGGCCATGGGGGTCCACGTGTACGGTCAACGGGACGGCAATCCGCCGGATCCGGGCTTAGTCGCGCAGTTGCTGGCATACTGCGTGCCGACGAACCCGCAGAATGTCAGCGGTGTGGACTGCAACCAGACCACGGTGAGCGGCTCCAGCCTGTACATTGGAGCGACGGAATTCGGCAATTTGCCGTTCAATGCGGTCAACAACAACGCGCTACTCCAGCCCGACTACCAGATCGACGAGTTCAATTCGATCTACCACTCGCTACAGACCAAGTTTACCCATCGCATGAACCATGGGCTCCAGCTTCAGGCCGCATACACGTGGTCCCACGCTCTGGATGACTCGGTGGATCCTCTGACGCCGGCCGTGGGGGCGCGCACATTTCCACGCAATTCCCGCGTTCTCGCTCAGAGCTATGGCAACTCCGATAACGATACCCGGAACGTTGCGGTGTTCAACTACATCTGGGAAGTGCCGGTGGGCCGCGGCAAGAGCTACCTGAGTAACGGGATGCTGGGCAAGGTTCTAGAAGGAATGGAGTTCTCCGGCATTGCCACCCTTCAGTCGGGACATCCATTCGACATCCGCGGCACCAAGGACACCCAGAGGACGGGCATCAACGCTTGGGGATACCAGGTGGGGAATCCTTTTGGTCCCCCGGCTGGTTCCGGATGCTCAGCAGCGCCGGGTTCCGGCTACATCTACATCACCAATCAATGCGCGTTCACCAATCCGCCGTGGGGCTTTGCTTCTAACAATGAACGCAACCAATGGTATGGGCCCGGGTTCTGGGATTGGGACATGTCCTTCTCCAAGAGAATGAACATAACCGAGCGAGTGAAAGCCGAGTTGCGCTTCGAAGGCTACAACATTTTCAATCACCCGCACTTCCTGAATCCTGGAACGGATGGTGCAGCTCTGGGAAACTTGATAAACCAAGGGAACTTTGGAGTGATCGAGAATACCTATACTCAACCTGACGGAACCACTTCCGCCCGGCAGATTCAGGTCGCGCTCAAGGTAAACTTCTAGCACAACGAATTGCTAAACTTCTATGGCCCGTGGAATTAAGACTCCACGGGCCATCGTTTTTTTCTGGACCACTAAGAACCTACCGGCCAAACATGGGATAGTGGCTGGCGGCGGCCATGAAGAACAGCATGGGAATGGAAAGAAACGCATTCATGCGGGAGCACAAAAACGCCATCCTGGCCATTGGCTTGGCTTTCTCCGGCATGGGAGTGCCGTTGGCTGCGCTTTCCCTGGTCCACTGAATAATCCGCTTCTGAATGCGCCAGATCACGCCCCAGACGTTGAGCAGCATCACCCAGCCGAGCCCGCCGCCGATCCCGATGGAAAGCAGGCGGTTGCTCTCCCATCCGTGATCGTTGAGAGCCAGAAATAGCCAGGCTGCGGAAATCACGACGATGGCAACGAGCACAGCCAGCACCGGGCCCTTATTGAGGATTCCTTTTCCGGGAATCAGTAGAGCATAGAGAATGCCCCAAACCGCCGTCCAGATCAGGAAGAAGCTGCGCATGGCGACGGCGGAGGTGGCGCCGCCGTTGCGAGCGTCTGAGGCGACAATGCTGCCCCAATAGGCAAGGCCGGCCACGACAGTGACCACAGCGGCCATGCGGAACCACCACAGCGCCCGCGACATCAAAGCCGGAACAACCTTGGCTTTCGTGGCACTGTCAATTTCCTTCATGAACGGAACATTCACCAGGTTGAAGAAATAGAGCAGGCCGAGCCAGGTGATCCCGGCCAGCAGGTGGACCCAGCGGAACAGCATGAGAAGGTTGGTCTGGACATCGTTGGGAAAGGTGATCTGGGGCAGGGCGAGGCCGGCGTAGAAGGGAATGACTGCGATATCATGCAATGCCATAAGGTTTCTCCAGTTTGGCCGTGATTGTGAATCCGGGATTACAAATTTGCCTTTCGGGACGGAAAGTGTTCGGATTTTATAACACTCCGGCATGGAAGGTTGAAAAGTGGAGGTTTAGGCCGTATCGTACGATGATTGCCTGTTGGTACGACCGTTCGGACGGCGAAGGAGATCTGCGATGGAAAACAAGCCGGCGCAAAATATTCAGGATACTTTTCTCAACACCGCCCGCAAAGAGCGGACCAACATCACGATTTATCTCTTGAGCGGCGTCAAATTGACCGGCCGCATTCGTTCTTTCGACAAGTATTCCGTGGTGCTGGAGAGCAACAATCAGGAGCAACTGATCTTCAAGCACGCGATTTCGACCGTGGCCATGGGTAGAACCGCGCACAGCCAGATGGAAAGGCCAGCGGCGGCAACTTCGTCGGCATCGTCAGCGGCCACGGATGCGCCGCCAGCATCGGGCACTGGGACGAACGGATAAAGACGAACGGATAGATAGCGAAAGATTGCCGATTTTCACACGCTGGGCGAACATTGCGGTAGAGACTTTCTCCATTGAGCAGTTCGAAAGCTAAAACACCCCGAAAGATGAACCCCCCACGGGCCTCCAAGAACCCAGCCACGGATGGCGTGCCCAAAGAGCGCGCGTTCCTGGTTGGCTTGGACTACCGCACGCGATCGCGTGCGGGCGCAAAGAATGGGAAAAGTTCACTGACCAGCGGCGCGCAGATTGCCCGGGATAGTGCCGCTGCTTCCAGCGCCGTTTCCAAAGCACCCAAAATTCCTGAGTTTAGCGCCGAAGAATCGTTGGATGAGTTGCGCGCCCTTGCCGGGAGCGCGGGCGCGGAAATTGTTGGTGAGTTTCTGCAACGGCGCGATCGTCCCGATCCGGCCACGTTGATTGGACGGGGCAAGCTGGAAGAGATTGCGGGCGCGGCGGCTTCGGTGTCCGCCGATTTGATTCTGTTCGATCACGATCTGACCGCCTCGCAGCAGCGCAACATTGAGAAAGTTGTCAACACGCGGGTAATTGACCGCACGCAGTTGATCCTCGACATTTTCGCCCGGCACGCGCGCACTCGTGAAGGCCAGTTGCAGGTGGAACTGGCGCAGCTTGAATACATGTTGCCGAGATTGACTGGACGCGGAATTGAAATGTCGCAGCTGGGTGGCGGCATCGGGACCCGCGGTCCGGGAGAAACGCAGCTTGAGACCGACAAGCGCAAGATTTACCGGCGCGTCCGGCATGTAAAAGAGCAGATCGAGAATGTGCGGCGGGTCCGGACGCAGCAACGGCAGAGGCGCGAAGCTATCCCGGTGGCGACGGTGGCGCTGGTCGGCTACACCAACGCGGGAAAGTCCACGCTGTTCAATGTCCTGACCAAGGCCGCGGTGCTGGAATCGCCAAGAATGTTCGCGACCCTGGATCCTACAATTCGTACCGTGGCATTGCCTTCCAAGCGCAGTGTCCTGCTCTCGGACACAGTGGGGTTCATTCGGAATCTGCCGCACACGCTGGTCACAGCGTTCCGCGCGACTTTGGAGGAAGTGCAGCGGGCGGCGTTGATCCTGCAAGTTTCTGATGCAAGCAGCCCGCTTTCGGTGGAGCAGGACGCGCAAGTGGACAGGGTGCTGAAGGAACTTGAAGTGGAGGGCAAGCCGCGCCTGCGTGTGATGAACAAGATTGATTTGCTGCCTCCGGCGCAGAGGGATGCGTTGCGCAACGACGCCAATGCGGTGTACATCTCGGCCGCGAAGGGGATTGGAATCGGCACGCTGCTGGACCGCATCGACGAAATGCTTTCAGAGGACGCGTTGAGCCGGATATGCGTACGAGTGCCGCAACAAGAAGGCAAGATCCTTGCCATGCTGGAAGCCAGATCGCGGATCTATTCGCGTCAGTACAAAGACGGATTGGTGGAGTTGGAAGTCGAAGCGCCAGCGTCCGTGGTGAGAAGGGTGAGGGAGTGGGTGGTGGGGTAGCGATCGTGCGTCACTTAAATGGGCCGGCAACCAAGAAGCGGTGACATTCCTTGGCTATCGGCCCATTCGATCCGGATTGGATCGGAGGTGATACTCTTATGCTAGACCCACTAAGACAGAAGTCAAGGATTGTTTCGAGAATTTTGGATGGTCCGGAATTGGAATCCGTACAGTGTCCGGATTCCGTACGAATCCGTACTGAAATCGGCGAAAAACGCGGCTGAAATCAACCGGCTCAAGTTGACACTAAGCCTCTTAAAATGCTAAGTTTATTGGTTTTCTAAGCCTCTTTCGCGCAAACTAACCATCAAGCCCAAAAATGGACGAGACGCTCAGACAAGTAGGCGAATTACTGCTCGGAAGCATTCCGACCATTATTCTGCTGTTGTTGTTGTACGGCCTTTATGTGGTGCTCGTACACAGGCCATTGGGGAGAGTGCTGGCCGAGCGCCGCAGCAAGACGGAAGGCGCCATCGAAAAGGCGCACGCGGATATCGCTTCGGCGGAGGCACGGACGGCCGAGTATGAGCAGCGTCTGCGGGAAGCTCGTGCGGCAATTTTCAAGAGCCAGGAAGCCAGACGGCAACAAGCGTTGCAGGTACGGGCGGCCGCAGTAGCTGAGGCGCGAGCCAAGGCACAGACCCAGGTTGAGCTGGCGCAATCTGCGATTGAGCAAGATAAGCAAGCCGCACAAGGCGGTCTACAAGCCGAAAGCGGCAGGCTGGCAGCGGAGATTGTTCGTGTGGTTTTACAGCCGGCCACGGCAGGCGGTGGACGATGATGAGAAGTCATTACAACCGCGGCGGTTCATCAGCGAAGCGCTTTCTGCTGTTTGCAATATTGCTTTGTATTCTCGGGGTACCGCCGCTCAAAGGACAATCTGCGGCTAAGCCGGCGCCAAGTTCGGCCTCTGTCCTGGGCCAAAATCCGGCTGCACGGGCGGTAAGAGAATCGAACAAAGCGGCGGGCGAGCCGGATGACGAAATTAAACTTAAGCATTCGCCCTCGGTGCAATTCGTGGCCCGGATTACTGGTCTGAGTGTCGATCATGCCTATTTGCTCTGCGTCTTGCTGAATTTTGCGATGGTGGCGGGCGTGGTTTTCTGGGCAGCGAAGAAGAATTTGCCCGGCATGTTTCGCAATCGCACGGCGTACATTCAGAAAGCCATGCAGGAAGCCCGCAAGGCCAGCGAAGAGGCGAACAAGCGATTGGCGGATATTGAATCCAGGCTTTCGCGCCTCGATACTGAGATCGGAACCATGCGCACTGCTGCCGAGAAGGAAGCCGCGGCGGAAGAAGTGCGGATCAAAGCAGCGGCCGAGGACGATGCAAGACGAATCGTGGAATCAGCAGAACAGGAAATTGCCGCAGCGACCAAAGCGGCACGCCGCGAATTGACCGCCTACGCCGCTGATTTAGCGGTGACTCTGGCGACCCGGCAGATCCGCGTGGATTCCCCGACCGATCAAGCTTTGGTGCGCAGCTTTGCCCGGGAACTCGCGGACAATGGTGGCGGTCCGGGAAGGGTCGGGCAATAGATGGCGGCCTCGGTCACGAACGCCTATGCAAGAGCACTGGCCGACGTCGTTTTTGAGCTTCATCTGGACGCCGCGAAGACCTTGCAGGAAGCGCAATCGATCATGCAGTGGGTGGCGGGCAGCACGGATCTGCGGGCCGTCTGGGAGACTCCGTCGATCCCGGCCGGACAAAAGCGAGCGGTGCTGGACGCAATTGCGGCCCGTGAGGGAACGTCCCGCCCTTTGCGGAATTTTCTGGCGGTGCTGATCGATCATCAGCGCATTCCGTTCCTGGGGCCGATCGTGAAACAGTTTGAGAAGGAATTGAACCGCCGGTTGGGATTTGTGGAGGCGGAAATCACCAGCGCTCGCGACCTGGGAGCGCCGGAGCGTGGCGCGCTCGAATCGCAAGTCGAGAAGCTGACCGAAAAGAAAGTCAAAGCCACCTACTCGCTGGATGAATCTCTATTGGGGGGCGCTGTAGTCAAGGTTGGCAGCACGATCTACGATGGTTCGGTGAAGGGGAGTCTGGAGAGATTAAAGAAAGCACTTAGCAACTAGCACTTAGCATTTAGCCAGCACGCGTTTCTGAAGTTTCACTGAAACTCAAGGGGCTAAATGCCGATTGCTAAGTGCTAGATGCCCTGTCGAAACTAGGAAATAGAAACTAATTTTATGGCACAAATTAAAGCAAACGAGATCACACAGCTGATCCGGCAGCAGATCGAGAACTACGAGTCGAAGATCGCCGTCGACGAGGTGGGAACGGTCGTCACTCTGGGGGACGGTATCGCCCGGGTTTATGGTTTGGACAAAGTCATGTCCGGAGAGTTGCTTGCCTTTCCTCACGGACTGGCCGGCATTGCTATGAACCTGGAAGAAGACCAGGTAGGCGTGGTGCTGCTCGGCGACTATACAGAAATCAAAGAAGGCGACGAAGTCAAGCGCACCGGGCGCATCATGAGCGTGCCGGTGGGCGACGCCATGATTGGCCGCGTGGTTAATTCGCTGGGGCAACCGATTGACGGCAAGGGGCCGATTGCCACCGACAAATTCATCGCACTCGAGCGTCTGGCGCCGGGCGTGATTGACCGTCAACCAGTGCGCGAACCGATGGCGACTGGACTGAAGGCGATCGACAGCATGATTCCGATCGGCAGGGGACAGCGCGAGTTGATCATCGGCGACCGCCAGACGGGAAAAACTGCCGTCGCGATTGACACCATTATCAACAACAAAGGCAACGATCTGATCTGCATTTATAACGCGATCGGGCAGAAGCGTTCTTCGATTGCGCAGGTGGTGAAGATCCTGACCGATGCGGGCGCCATGGATTACACGATAGTCGTGGCGGCGTCAGCGTCCGAGCCGGCACCCATGCAGTACATCGCGCCTTATGCGGCTTGCGCGATGGGTGAATTCTTTCGCGATAACAAGCGTCATGCCCTGGTGATCTACGACGATCTGTCGAAGCATGCGGCGTCTTACCGTGAAATTTCTTTGCTGTTGCGACGTCCGCCCGGTCGTGAGGCTTATCCCGGAGATGTTTTCTATTTACATTCCCGTCTGCTGGAGCGCGCCTCGAAGGTGAGTGACAAGATGGGCGGGGGATCGTTGACTGCATTGCCGATCATTGAGACTCAGGCAGGCGACGTTTCCGCGTACATCCCGACCAATGTGATTTCGATTACGGACGGCCAGATTTATCTTGAGACCGATCTGTTCAACCAGGGCGTGCGTCCGGCGGTGAACGTGGGACTTTCGGTGAGCCGCGTCGGCGGCAGCGCGCAGATCAAAGCCATGCGGCAGGTTGCAGGTAGCCTGAAGCTGGAACTGGCGCAGTACCGCGAGTTGGCGGCATTCGCGCAATTCGGCAGCGATCTTGATAAAGCCACGCAGGCACAGTTGAATCGCGGGCAGCGTTTGGTGGAAGTGCTGAAGCAGAAGCAGTTTTCGCCGCTGCCGTTTTCCAAACAAATTTTGATTATTTTCGCTGGCACCAGCGGAGCTTTCGACGATATGCCGGTGGATCAGGTGCGCGATTTTGAAGCCGCGCTTTACAAGTATGTGGACGCGAGTCATCCAGCCTTGCTCCGCACCATCATGGAGAAGAAAGTTCTCGATGATGCGCTGAAAGCCGAGATGAGCAAAGTGATTAAAGAAGCGAAAGAAACGTTTGTGGCGGAGCGGCAGGCAGTGGCAGCGAAGTAGCACTTAGCATTCAGCACTCAGCATTCAGCCAACTTAGGCTGTTGCCGGGGGCTCTTCAAAAGGCTCAGGGGCTGAGTGCTGACGGCTGATTGCTGAGTGCGGGTTTAACTATGGCAAGCATTCTCGATATACGACGCCGTATCCGCAGCGTGATCAACACGCGGCAGATCACCAAGGCCATGAAAATGGTTTCAGCGGCCCGGCTGCGTCGCGCGCAGGAGCGGGCGTTGGCGGCGCGTCCTTATGCGTTGATGCTGACGAATGTTCTGAAATCGCTGGTTTCGCGGGTGGAAATTTATGATCCGCAAACCGGAGAGCCCCGGCATCAGTTGCTAGTGCAGCGTCCCGAAAAGAATGTTTTGCTGATTGTCGTGACCGGCGATAAAGGCCTGGCGGGGGCTTTCAATACCAATATCCTGAAAGCGGCCACGCGATTTCTGGAATCGAAGGCCGGGAAGAACATTGAGATCGAAGCCATCGGACGCAAAGGGCGCGATTTTCTGCGGCGGCGTTATCCGACCGCAGAGCCGAGGACGGCGGCATCCACCGAATCTCCGCGAATCACGATTGTGGGCGAGCAAATTGGTGTACTGAATAAAGTCGAATACTCGGCGGTTTCAGAATTAGTGGGCCGCGTGATTGATCGTTATTCGAAAGCCGAGATCGATTCGGTCTATGTGGTCTACAACGAATTCAAGTCGGTCATCGCACAGCGATTGATCGTCGAACAAGTACTGCCTATCGAGAAAATTGGCGAACCCGATGTGATCCAATCGGAAGCCATGAGCGAAAAAGACAGACGGCAGGCCATCGAGGCGGCAAAAGAAGGCGGAGTCAGTCTGCGTCCACCGGACACGAAGGACCTCGACGCCGAGGCGGCAAAGTTTGCCGCCGAACCTGTCGACTACATTTACGAGCAACCGCCGGAAGTTTTGTTCCGGTCGCTGCTGCCGAAATACATTGGCATCCAGATTTTTCGCGGCCTGATGGAATCGGTCGCGGCCGAGCACGCAGCCCGCATGACGGCCATGGATTCGGCCACCAACAACGCAACTGACATGATCGATTCGCTGACGCTGGTGATGAACCGGGCGCGGCAAGCGAAGATTACGAAAGAAATTATTGAAATTGTGAGTGGAGCGGCGGCAGCGCAGTAAGAAGCATTCAGCACTTAGCACTCAGCACTCAGCATTTAGCCTCCGTAGTTTGAGGAGTTGCGAATCGAGGACCAGGGCTGAATGCTGTGCTGGTTTCTGAAATTTGAGAGCTAATAACTTATGCCAGAAAACATTGGACGCGTAGTTCAGATCTCCGGGCCGGCCGTGGACGTGCAGTTTGTCGAGGCCACCATGCCGCCGATTTACCAGGCGCTGCGGGTGGTCAGCGACGGCTTCACCGTGCCTACGACCATAAACGTTATTCTCGAAGTGCAGCAGCATCTCGGCGAAGGCCGGGTGCGCTGCGTTGCCATGGAGGCCACCGAAGGCATGGTGCGCGGCATGAAGGCCATCGACCAGGGCGGCCCGATCTCCGTGCCCGTGGGCCGTGGCACGCTGGGACGGGTGATGAACGTGATCGGCGAACCGGTTGATAATCTTGGGCCGATCCAATTCACGGAGAGACATCCCATTCATCGTCCAGCGCCATTGTTTGAAGATCAAGCCACTACGGCGGAAATGTTCGAAACCGGGGTCAAAGTGGTTGATCTTATCCAGCCGTTCTTAAAGGGCGGCAAGATCGGATTGTTCGGCGGCGCCGGCGTCGGCAAAACCGTTTTCATTCAAGAGCTGATCAACAACGTTGCCAAACAGCATGGCGGATTTTCCGTGTTTGCCGGAGTTGGCGAACGTACGCGTGAAGGTAATGATCTTTGGCTGGAAATGTCGGAGTCTGGCGTAATCAAGCCGGGCGATCCGGAACATTCGAAGGCCGCATTAATTTACGGACAGATGACGGAGCCGCCCGGAGCGCGTTTGCGCGTGGCGTTGACGGGCCTCACCGTTGCGGAATACTTCCGCGATGTTGAAGGCGCCGATACGCTGCTCTTTATCGACAATATCTTCCGCTTCACGCAGGCGGGCTCGGAAGTGTCCGCGTTGCTGGGTCGTATGCCGAGCGCCGTCGGCTACCAGCCGAACCTGGCGACGGAAATGGGCGAGTTGCAGGAACGAATTACATCGACGAAGAAGGGTTCGGTAACTTCGGTGCAGGCGATTTACGTGCCTGCCGACGACTTGACCGATCCGGCTCCGGCCACGACGTTCGCTCACCTGGACGCGACCACTGTGCTTTCGCGCGCCCTGACAGAGATTGGAATTTATCCGGCAGTCGATCCGCTGGCTTCGACTTCGCGCGTTCTTGATCCACGCATCGTGGGCCAGGAGCATTACGATGTGGCGCAGGCGGTGAAGAAGACATTACAGAGCTACAAAGATCTACAGGACATCATCGCCATTCTCGGCATTGATGAACTGAGCGAAGACCAGAAGTTGACTGTGCAACGAGCGCGTAAAATCCAGCGCTTCCTGTCGCAACCGTTCTTTGTGGCCGAACAGTTTACCGGCGCGCCGGGACGTTATGTGAAAGTTGCGGACACCGTGAAGGGCTTCAAGGAAATTAACGAAGGCAAGTACGACGACATCCCGGAACAGGCCTTCTACATGAAGGGTACGATCGACGAAGTGCTCGAAGCTGCGGAGAAGTTGAAGGCAGTGGCATAAAAGCAGACGCTAGGCTCTGGGCTTTAGGCTCTCGGCAGAAAGCCCGAGTGCTAAACCGAGAGCCTAGCGACTAGAGCCTAGAGAGTAAGAAATGGCAGACACTTTCAAACTCGAGATCGTCACGCCGGAAAAAATGATCGTGCGGGACACGGCGGAAGAGGTCCAGATCCCCGGCAGCGGCGGATATCTGGGTGTTCTGCCAGGCCATTCACCGTTGATCACCGAACTCTCGGCCGGCGAACTAAGCTATCGCAAGGGCGCTGACACCTATCGTTTTGCGGTCGCATGGGGATTTGCCGAAGTGTTGCCGGACCGGGTGACCATCCTGGCGGAAACGGCGGAACGCGCTGAAGAGATTGATGTGAATCGGGCGCAAGCCGATAAGAAGCGTGCCGAACAAGACCTGGCCCATGGCAAGAGTGAAGAGGATTTCGTGGAGGCCGAAGGGGAATTGAAATACGCGGAAAGCCGCCTGGAAGTAGCGCAGAAAAACAGGCTTTAGGCGCTGGGCGTTCGGCTCTCGGCCGGTTTGGTGTGCGTTTTTGGTAGTCGTTTTTCTCTCCCGATAACAAATCCTGATAGCACACATAAATAGTTTCGATTTCCGTGCCTCAGGGCACGCGATTACAGTGAATCTGCAAGCACGCTTGTGCGTGTCCAGGTAGACTCTAAAACAGGGCCCGGCACGCAGCCAGACTTCCCCCTTTATTCGCAGGCACCGAGTTGGGAGCAACCGGGATGAGTACGGCATCCTCAATCAGCAGCGAATTACGGGACTTCTACAGCGAACAATCCACCCGCATCCAGCAGGAGTTTCTGGCCACCGGCGACGGAAGGACTGCGGTCGCCCAGCGCACCGCGCTGGTGGAAGACATCGCTCTCCGGTTGTGGAAAGAATTCATTGCTTCCGAAGATCAACAGCCCGAAAACTTTGCCCTCGTGGCCATTGGTGGATTCGGGCGGCGCTGGCTGTTTCCCCACTCTGACATTGATGTGCTGTTCCTCCACGCGGACCAGGCCACCGAAGAGAAATTCAGGGACCGCGTTCGGCAGTTTTCTCAGGAGATCTGGGACCTGCGCGTGAAGTTGAGTCCCGCTTCGCGCACTCTGGCCGAGTGCGAGCACTTTGATTCCAACAATGTGGAGTTCACGATTTCGCTGCTGGACTGCCGCTATCTGGCGGGCGACCGGGAATTATTCGCGAGGCTGCATGACAAGCTGATTCCCAAGCTCATCATGCAGGAAAACCAGTCCATTGTGCAGCGCCTGGCGGAAGTCACCCGTGCGCGCCACGCCAAATACGGCAACACAGTTTTTCATCTGGAACCCAATGTCAAGGAGACCCCGGGCGGCTTGCGGGATTACAACGTGGCGTGCTGGCTGGCGCTGATTTCCTCCATGGACAAACTGCGCGACTGGCCGGACCCCAAGTCGCTGCTGCCGGTTTCGGTGCGCAAGCAATTCGAGCCGGCGCTGGAGCTTTTGATTTCCGTCCGTTGCTTTCTGCATTACCGCCAGGGTCGGGACGACAACATGCTGCTTTGGGAGACTCAGGACGAAGCTGCTGCCCGCAGAATCGGGGTCTCTGAAGTCGAGGAAATGACGGCAGCGGATTGGATGCGAATTTATTTCGGCCACGCCCGTGCGGTGCACCGTGCCTCGATGCAATTGCTGGAAGAGATTCCCGCCGCGCGGTCTTCACTCTACAAACACTTCCAGAACTGGCGATCGCGCGTTTCCAACGCAGATTTTTCGGTGGTGGACGGTTTGATTTTTCTGCAACAACCCTCCGCGCTACAAGACCCAGAGCTTTTGTTGCGCATGTTCGACTTCATGGCCCATCACGGCTTGAAGTTGAGCACGACCACGGAATACCGCATCGAGCAGGTTTTGCCGGCCCTGGCCGCGACTCCGCCGAAGGGCGCGGAGCTTTGGCGATATCTGCAAGTCATCCTTATTGAGCCGCATGCCGCCGATGCGTTGCGGGCCATGCATTCGTTGCGACTGCTGGCGTTGCTTTTGCCGGAATTCGAGTTGATTGATGCTCTGGTGGTCCGCGACTTTTATCATCGCTTCACGGTCGATGAGCATTCGTTTCTGGCCATCGAGAGCCTGCACAACGCGCACCAGTCGCAATCGGAATGGGACCAGCGCTACGGCCGCATTCTCGACGAGTTGGAACAGCCCGAATTGCTTTACCTGGCTTTGCTGCTGCATGACGTAGGCAAGGGCGTACCCGGAAGAAATCATGTGACCACGAGTCTTGAGATCGCGGAACAGGCCATGGACCGGCTGGATCTCGAACCGCCGGACCGCGATACGGTTCGATTTCTGATCGGTTGCCACCTGGATATGTCCGCGACCTTGCGCCGCGACATTTTTGATCCAGCGACGATTCATACTTTCGCTGAAAAAGTGGGCACGCCGGAGCGCCTCAAGATGCTTTGTCTGCTGACTTATGCCGACATCAAGGCGGTCAATCCCGAAGCTCTCACCCCCTGGAAAGCGGAGAATGTGTGGCAGCTGTACATTGCCACTGCGAACCACCTGAACCGCACAGCGGACCAGCGGTTGCACTCGGACGTCGATGACGAAAATATCGCCCGCTTGCAAACGCTCGCCCCGGTGGCGGGAAAAAAGATCAAGAGTTTTCTCGAGGGTCTTCCCAAGCGCTACCTGCGGGCGCATCCGGCGGAAGAAGTGTTGCATCATTTTGAAATGGCCGAAAAGCTGCAAGCCAGCCCTGTCCAGCTTGAGCTCAAACGCGGCCGCCATTGGTATGAGCTGACCATGGTCACCAACGATCGCCCGTTCTTGTTCGCTACGTTGGCGGGAGTGCTGGCCGCCTGGGGCATGAACATCGTAAAAGCTGACGCGTTTTCCAACCATGCCGGAATTGTGGTGGACACATTCTTCTTCACCGATCGCTTTCGGACACTGGAGTTGAACTTGCCGGAGTGGGAGCGCTTCCAGCGAAGCATCGCGGATGTGGTCATAGGCGAAGCCGACCTGGATCGCCTACTGCGTGACCGCCTGCGCTCGGAAAAGGGTGGCGCGGCCAAGGTGAAAGTGGATACCCGGATTGAGTTTGACGATGAGAGTTCGTCGCACAGCACATTGGTTCAGGTAATTGCGCAAGACCGGTTAGGACTGTTGCACAGCATCAGTTCGCGCTTTTCTCATCAGAAGTGCAACATCGAGATCGCACTAATTGACACCGAGGGGCAAATGGCGATCGATGTGTTTTATCTCACTTCGGCAGGCGCCAAGCTTACCCATCAACAGCAGAAGGCATTGAAAATGGATTTGCTGGAGGAATTAAAAGCTGCTTGATTTTCCACGTTTCTTCCTGCCGTCTGACCATGGCGTCCCGCTCCTGATATTCTGAATGCATACTCAGTAAGGAGCACCGCAGTATTGCCGCCCATTCTTAATGCACAAGGTCTCTCGAAGACCTACGGGACCGCCCCGCTCTTCCAGAATATTTCCTTTACCATCTCGGAAGGCGATCGGATCGGATTGATTGGCCCCAACGGCGCGGGCAAATCCACCCTGCTCGAAATACTGGCGGGTAACGTCGACCCCGACACTGGCGAGGTAGCCGCCCGCAAGCGCGCGAAACTTAGCTATGTGTTGCAGGATTCGCAGTTTGCCCCCGGTGAAACCGTTCGATCAATCCTCAAGCGCGCGCTCGATGCCGCGGGCGTGCACGAGGACGACCACGGATCACGCACCGCCGAAACCCTGGGCCGCGCCGGATTTGAGGATTTGGACGTCGAAGCCGCAGCACTCTCTGGGGGCTGGCGGAAACGTCTGGCGATTGTCGAAGCGGTGGTGCAAAAGCCTGATGTCCTGCTGCTTGACGAGCCCACCAATCATTTGGATCTTGCTGGAATTGCGTGGCTCGAAACCCTTCTGCGAGGTTCTTCGTTCGCTTGCGTGGTGGTCAGTCACGACCGGTATTTTCTCGAGAACGTTGCTACCGAAGTGGCGGAACTAAACCGCACCTATCCGGATGGCGTGCTGCGGGTTAAAGGGAATTACAGCAAGTTTCTGGAGAAGAAGGAAGAGTACCTGGCAGCCCAGGCCAAGCATCAGGACGCTCTTCAAAACCGCGTGCATACGGAAATCGAATGGCTTCGCCGCGGTCCGAAAGCCCGGGCCACCAAGGCGAAAGCGCGAATTCAGAATGCCCATGAGCTCATCCGCGAATTGGCAGACTTGAATTCCAGAAGCCGGACCACAACCGCGAAACTTGATTTCTCCGCCACCGACCGGCAGACCAAACGTCTGCTCGAACTGGAGCAGGTCAGCTTTGAGATTGGCGGCCGCAAACTTTTCGACAAGTTGGATTTCGTCGTGACCGCTGGAATGCGGGTTGGGCTGGTCGGGCCCAACGGCAGCGGCAAGACGACGCTCCTTCGCTTGATGAGAGGCGAAGTCATTCCCGACAGTGGAGAGATCCGCACCGCGCCGAACTTGCGAATCGTTTATTTCGATCAAAAGCGGCAACTGAATCCTGAGCTTACTTTGCGCCGGGCCTTGGCACCTGACAGCGATGCGGTCATCTATCAGGACCAGGTTGTCCACGTGGCGTCGTGGGCGGCGCGATTTCTGTTTACCGGCGAACAACTCAATCAGCCGGTCAGCAAGCTTTCGGGAGGAGAGCGGGCCCGAGTATTGCTTGCACAACTGATGCTGCAACCCGCAGATGTCCTGCTGCTCGATGAACCGACCAACGATCTCGATATCCCGACGCTTGAAGTGCTAGAAGAAACCCTGCTCGAATATCGTGGGGCGCTGGTGCTGGTCACGCACGACCGCTACTTGTTGGATCGGGTCTCGACGATAGTTCTTGGGCTCGATGGCCAAGGCCAGGTGGAAGACTTTGCCGATTACTCGCAGTGGGAACTGTGGCAGGACGAGCGCAGGCAATCCGCGAAGGTCATGCCTCATGCCGCGAGCCGGGCGCAAGCTAAAGAGACAACGGCGATGGCAGCATCCAAAAAGAAACTCTCTTATCTGGAAGCGCGAGAATTCGCCACCATCGAAGAGCGTGTCGCCGAAGCCGAGCGTGTGCTGCAAGCCAAGCGAGAAGCTTTGGAGGATCCGGCTATCGCAAGCGACGCTGCTCGTTTGCTGAATGCCCACGCCGAAATGGAAACCGCCCAGGATGCGGCCGATAAACTCTATGCCCGCTGGGCCGAACTGGCCGAGAAGTAGAGTTACTCGCGTACCCTCGGAATCAATAAAAACGCGGCTGGCATGATATTCTTAATACAGTAGCTGCGTACCGTTTCAGCGGAATTCCCCCGCAGTTTTCAAAGAAATCATGCTCTCAGTTTCCAATGTTTCCATGCGCTACGGCGCCAAAATACTATTTGAAGAAGTCTCCACTGCGTTCACCCCAGGGAAGCGATACGGCCTGACCGGACCCAATGGCTCCGGCAAATCCACGCTCATGAAGATTCTGTCGGGCGAACTGGAGCCGCAAAAGGGCACGGTGGTGCGTCCCCGAAAGCTGGGGGTTCTGAGCCAGGACCAGTTTGCTTTCGATGCCTACACGGTGCTGAATACCGTGATCATGGGCAACAAACGGCTTTGGGCGGCGCTACAGGAGCGCGACGCAATTTACGAAAAGCCGGAAATGACCGACGAAGACGGAATGAAGCTGGGTGAACTCGAGGGCATCGTCGGCGAAGAGGACGGTTACACCGCCGACACCGATGCTGCGATTCTGCTTCAGGGATTGGACATTCCCGACGATCTGCATACGCGCATGATGGGGGAACTTCAGGGTGGACAGAAAGTCCGCGTGTTGCTGGCGCAGGCGCTGTTCGGACATCCGCAAGCCCTCCTGCTCGACGAACCCACCAACCACCTGGATTTGGATTCCATCCACTGGCTGCAAGGGTTCATGAACCAATACGATGGCATTGTCATCGTGATTTCGCACGACCGCCATTTTCTCAACAGCGTTTGCACTCACATTGCGGACATTGACTACGAGACCATCATCACCTACACCGGCACCTATGACGACATGGTGGTGGCGAAGACGCAAGTGCGGTCGCAAATCGAATCGCAAAATGCGCAGCGCGAAAAGAAAATTTCGCAGTTGAATGAATTCATCGCCCGTTTCGCCGCCGGTACGCGTTCCAGCCAGGTGCAGTCACGCCGCAAGGAAGTGGAGCGGTTGCAGGTGACGGAGCTGGCACGGTCGAACATCGCGCGCCCTTTTATCAAGTTTGAGATGAAGCGGCCTTCCGGTAAACACATTCTGGAGCTGGAACATGTCGCCAAATCCTACGATGACAAACCCGTGGTCAAGAATTTCACGGCCAGCGTGATCCGCGGTGAAAAAATTGCGCTCATGGGCCGCAACGGCGCCGGCAAGACGACCCTGCTGAATGCTCTGCTGGCGAACTCGCCGACCGTGCCGGATGCCGAACTGCGCAAGACCAGCGGCTATGACGGAAAGTTCATTGACAGCGGAAAAGTAATTTGGGGCCATGAGGCGTTGGTCGGATATTTTCCACAAGACCATCGCAGCCTCATCGAGAAGGGCACGACGGCATTGGAGTGGCTGCATCAGTGGGACCCGTCGGCGTCCAACGAAGAACTCCGCGGGCTACTTGGCATGATGCTCTTTGCCCGCGAGGAAGCCGCCAAATCAACCAACGTTCTTTCCGGTGGCGAAGCCGCGCGATTGCTTTTTTGCAAGCTCATGCTGCAAAAGCCGAACGTTCTGGTTTTGGACGAACCCACCAACCACCTGGATTTGGAATCGATCAATGCGCTGAATATTGCGTTGCAGCGTTATCAGGGGACCGTGCTTCTATGCACTCACGACCATGACTTGATCGATGAAGTGGCCACCCGAATCTGGCACTTTGAGTCCGACCACAAGCTCACGGATTTCAAAGGTGTGTACGAAGAGTACCAGGCAGTGACGGCATAAAAAACCAGCCACGGATTAGCACGGATAAAACTTTCCCTGATTCGTTCTGATCAGTAAGATCAGTGGTGAAATGGTCCACGCCCAGGAAAATCAGGAATGTAATTGTGCCAACTGTTTCTTCACGTCAGCCGCGTCGCTGTAATTAGGATTGATCTTGAGCACCCGCTCGAAATGCTGGCGCGCCAGCGCCGGTTGATCGCTCTTTTCATACGCAAGTCCCAAATGATAGTGCAGGGTCGCGTTCTCCGGGTCCCTGGCTTTATCGTTGAGCTTGATGGCTTCCTGGAAAAGGTCGATGGCCGATTTGTAAGCCCGCTTTTGATACAGGACCCATCCCAGCGTATCGGCGGCGTTGGCCGAATCCGGCATGCCACGCCGCGCGGTTTGCGCCAGCGACAGGGCCACATCCACGTTGCCACCGGTTTGTAGCATCACATAAGCCAGATTGTTGGAAGCTGTCGGATTCTCCGGGTTGATTTCCAAAGCTTTTTGATAAGCCTGCTTGGCATCGTTCCAGTCCTGCTTGGATTCGTACAGTTCCCCCAGCAAGATGGAGAAGCTGGCCTCGCGCGGATTGTCTTTCTGGGAGTTCTGGTAAGTTGCAATCGCCGCGTCCACCGAGCCCTCGGCCACTTGTACCTGTCCCAGCTTGGCCAGAGCATCAGAGTTATTCTTGTCGAGTTGCGCGGCTTTCTTCAGCGCGGCCTCGGCCCCGGCCAGGTCTTTCTTGCTATTGAACAGCACGGTGCCCAGCAGATCGTAGTAAGAGCTGCTGTTGGGTACTTTCGCGATCTGGGCATTGGCGGCGGCGACCGCTTTGTCGGGCTTCTGCTCGGCGAGATAAGCATTCATCAGGCCACCCAGCGCGTCCCCGGAACTGGGATCGCGGTCCAGAGCTTGCTGGTACGATTTCTCCGCGTCGCCATATTTCTGTTGGGACAGTTGCAGATTGCCCATCTGCTTGTAGCCAACGGAGCTTTCCGGCGCCACGTCGATGGCCTTCTGAATATCTTCCTGGGCACGCGCAAATTGCTTGAGGTTAATGTTAGCGACAGAGCGCAATGCATAACCGTCAGGCGAAGCGGGCTTGAGACTAATGATCTGTGTTGCCGCCTGCTCCAGCGCGGTCATGTCATTGTTGCGCAACGCCAAGGTCGCCAGGGCGCTGTACGCCTCCACCAAATCCGGGCGCACCCGCACTGCATTTTGCCATTCGCTTTGAGCATGCGCCAGATCGCCCATCTGATCGAAAGCTATGCCCAGATGGTAGTGGGCCACGCCATTGTCGGGATCATTCCTGATCACGGTTTGCAGCGTCTGTATGGCCTCGCTCCCGTGGCCCTGGCGGATCTGAATCTGGCCGCGATAGACCAGCGCATCGTCATCGGAGGGCGTCACGCGCAAAACTTCATCATTCAGCTTTTGGGCTTCGTCCAGGCGGTTCTTGAGAATCAGCAGCTGAATGTAGTTCTTCTTGACCTGCGGATCTTTGGCATGGTCCGCGAACAACGACGAGTATTCCGCAATGGCTTTGTCGACGTCGCCGGTGGCGAAGTAGAAGTCACCCAACA
This sequence comes from Terriglobales bacterium, assembly GCA_963762965.1. GTDB lineage: Bacteria > Acidobacteriota > Terriglobia > Terriglobales > Acidobacteriaceae > DATBAX01. The sequence continues at coordinate 498,445 of CAVXME010000001.1, read as the reverse complement.
TGCGATAGCCAACGGAATCGTCGGGGAACCCAGCCTTCGCTTGCTTCAGGAATTGTTCCGCCTGGGACGGCTTTCCCTCGGCGATGTAAAGGCGGGCCAGTTCAGCGACCGGCTCGGGGTTCTTGGGGTCCACCGTCATGGCGTGGCGGAACTGCGCCTCCGCTTCACTGAACCGGTTGCGCGATTGGTAGTAATTGCCCAGTGCCAGCTGTGCGCTCATGGAGGCCGGGCTCAGATCTACCGATTTCTTGAAATTTGCCTCCGCGGCATCCGGCTGGTTAACACTCATCTGCAAAAGACCAAGATTTAGATACGATTCCCAGCGATCAGGGGCCAGGGCGATGGCTTTCTGCATTTGCAGAACGGCGCCGTTGAAGTCGGCTTCGGCGCTAAGCAAATTCGCCGCGGCCTCGTGCACCTGGGGATCGTTGGGATCTTTTTGGAGCAGCAGATCCACGTGCTCCTGGGCCTTCTTGGGCTCATGGTCCGCGATCAGGAGGTTCGCAATGTCAATGCGGGCCTGGAAGTTGTCCGGCTGAAGTTCGAGAGTGCGGCTGAGTTCCTCATAGGCGTGCAGCCAGTCCTGCATTTTGATGTAGGTCTGCGCCAGCTGATAGTGGGCCTCGGCGTAACGTGAGTCGACCTGGACCGCGTTGCCGAACTGAATGGCTGCTTCCCGATACTTGCCCTTCTCAAAATAGCGCTGGCCGCTTTCGAAATACTTCTGCTTGCGGACATTGGGGTCACGGTTACATCCACTGGAAAAACTGGCGATCAATATGAGGGCTAGGATTAGACGCAATGTGGAAAGATGCCGCATGCAAATCTCCCAAGGCGGGCACATGGACACGCCTGATGGCTCAGCGAATGATTACTCTACTAATGATTACTCTACTAAGGTTACTGCAATTAAAGCAGCACGGGAAGTTACCCGCGTCACCTGCACCCACTAGCGGGGAACATACTGGTTGATTAAGGGGACAACGTTGCCCGCAAACGAGAGCAGGCGCTGCTCCGCCGCATCTTCGGTTTCACCCGGCTGCAAGGAGGTGACGATGCGGAACAGCGAGCCATCACTGCGGTGCAGACGGATGGAGTCCTCCACCAGATAGAATTTTGCCCAATATTCGCTGGCGACAGCACGATCATGGGCCCAAAACCAATAGAGCACCAGTTCGCGCTCGTCACCTTTGGCGATGATGTAACGATTGGCCGCGAAAGGCGCATGGCCCGGCAGGGAGACCATGATCCGGCTCGATTCGACCGGCTCCCAGCCATTTCCCGGAAGGCAGTGTTTGGGCGAGTGAATGGTATCGCCGGCCCGCTGGCTGGGGAAATATGCGATGAACAGATTTACATCAGGGATTCCGTCCTTATTGCTTTGGTAGTCTCGTAAAACGAACTCGCCAGGCCCAAGAATATCCAGCACCGCCTGCGTCATGGGGATTTCCGATCCCTGCCAGCCCGGGAATTGAGAAGGAAATGAAGCCAGCGGCAGGCGTGGCGGGTTCGCCTCGCCACGATTGCGGACATACAGCAAAAGCGTGGTGGCCGTCAGGAGCACCGCGGCGATGGCGAATCTGACATGCGAACTCAATGCCGGAGCTCCTGCCGGCTCAAACCCATGCGCAGGAGTTGATGAAGAAGGAAAAGCATGCCCAGCGAAATCACAAAAATCAGCCAGCCTGAAAAAGTATGGAAAAAGCCCTCCGCCTTGTCCGCATCCCAGTATTGCACCAGCAGGCCGGTGCCAACGATCCGCAGACTATTAGCTAAAATCGCGATGGGAATTGAGGCCACTGCTAAAGCAATGCGGATGGCGGTGCGGGTTTCCATCAAATACCCGTAAATGATCGCGAGCGTAGTGAGAGAAAGCAGCGATCTGATCCCACTGCACGCCTCCGCGACTTCCAGCGGCATCGCCGGCAGATTGATGATGTTTCCTTCCCGCAGAACGGGCACGCCCAGGAGCGGCAGTGTGGCGGCGGCGAATTTGGATGCAAGCATCTGTAACGGAAAGGTGATCTGACTGAAAATGATGGCTGGAATGGGGACCATGAGGACAAGAAAAGCCCAGGGAAACAGGATGGCGCGGAAAAATTGCCATCCGTAAAAAAATATGACTAAGCCCGCGATGACCAAAAGCAACGAGATCCGCGAGAGAAAGAGTTCTGCGCCCAGCACCCCCACAACCAGCACATTGAGCGCCAGGAACAGGACCAGCAGTCCCCACCAGGATGGTACCTGGGGCAATTTGGCCAGTCTCGAGCGGTCCTGCCAGAGCATATACAAGGAAAACGCGGGCACAAAAAAGCCATGCGAGAAGTTGGGGTCACCCGCCCACTGTTTCACCAGATGAAAAAGAATCGAGGAATAGAGCACGCCCACCAGCAGAACCAGCGAGGAGGTCTGCCACCACCAAACCCGATTGGGGGCCACCGGGAAAGGCTGTCCAGGAAGAGAAGCGACTTGTGTGGATTGACCCACCACTACCTCGAGATCAGGGCAAAGCATATTCGAAGTGTAGGCTGGGCGCAATTGCAGGTTTCGGCTTCCGGAGTGAAACGACGGCCTCCGAATATCTCCAATACGAGCAAAGAGTTAGAGAGAAATTACCCTTTTCTCCAAAAGTAACCTGCCGGGGGTTACCATAAAGTGGGAAAAACTTTTCTCTTTTATGCGACTTGGGATAGGCTGGAGGAGCCCGGGCAAGCAAGTCTGTAGTGATTTTGTACCGCCGTATGTTATTGAAAAATAACGAAAATCACTCGATGCTGCAATGCTGCCCAGGTGAGTCTTATGTGGCAACCACCGTGCTCTACAATAGTGGTCGGCATTTGTCTGCACAGCCGCGTCCCCCCAGGCTGAGCGAGCTTCATCATATGGAACCAAACTTTCTCCTTAAAAGCGAATCTATGGTCGCGAGTCCAAAGGCAGAAACCGGAGGCCTCGGGTTCCTGGAAGGGAACAGCCCCAGTATGAGGGCCCTGGAGGTCGTCATCCGGGAGCTGGCCGAAAGCACGGTACCGGTTCTGCTGCTAGGTGAGGCGGGAGCAGGAAAGCGAACCATAGCCCGCAGGATTCATGATACTTCGAGCCGGGGTGGGGAAGAGTTTCGCATTGTCCGTTGTACCGAGCTGAAGCCGGCAGATTTTGAGACCGATGGACGAGAGGTGCGGTGGGGCCAGGGTACGGTGTTCCTGGAGGAAATCAGCGACCTGGATCCAGCCAGTCAGAGCCGGTTGATCGAGAAGTTGTCGGGGCCAGAGGAGAACAAGAAAAACGAGAATGGAAGTTTGCCTCTGCGTGCCCGTTTGATTTGCGGCAGTGCCAGTGATCTCGAATCAGAAGTGCGGCTGCGCCGGTTTCGGGAAGACCTGTATTACCGGATCAGCGGCGTGTGTTTGCGGTTGCCGCCGTTGCGCCAGCGCAAAGAGGACATTCCGTACTTTATGAATTTTTTTCTGGCGAAGTATGCGCATGATTTCCACCGTCCGGTGCCAGACTTGAGTGCGCAAACGCAACAGTTGTTTAACGATTATGGCTGGCCGGGAAATGTTCGCGAGCTGGCGGACGCAGCAAAAGCGATTGTCGCACTGGGGGACGAAGCCGTGGCCATGGGTGGCCTGCGGGCGCTGCTGACCAAGTCCGATCGCTCGAGCAGCAATGGAGAAAGAGTTTCGTTGAAGCAAGCGGCGCGCGCCGCTTCGCGCGAAGCGGAGAAGGAATTGATTTTGAAGGTGCTGACCCGCACTCGCTGGAACCGGCGCCGGGCGGCGCAGGAGTTGCAGATCAGTTACAAAGCGTTGCTCTACAAGCTCAAACAGATCGGTTGCGGTGAATATGGAGTGTCGTAGCTCCGGGGAGAAAGTGAGAGTGGAGAAAGTGAAAGTTATGAAGGGAAAGATCGTATTCGCCACAGGGTTGCTGCTGTGCTCAATGGCACTGCCGGGCTGGGCCCAGGACGCTGCGAAAGACAAACCCGCAGACACAGCAGACACGGCAGCCGACACGACTTACCGGATCGGGCCGGATGACACGCTGCACGTCAGCGTCTGGAAGGAACCTGACCTTACAGCCACCCTGCCCGTCCGCGCCGACGGCATGATCTCGCTGCCATTGCTGAATGACGTGAAGGCAGCCGGGTTGACTCCCATGGAATTGCGCGCCGATCTCACTGAAAAATTGAAGAAATATCTCGCCGATCCGCGAGTCACCGTGGTGGTGACGGCGATGAACAGCCAACGGGTCTACGTGATCGGGGAAGTACTGCATACCGGCTCCATGAACCTGCTGCCCGGGATGACGGTACTGCAAGCGCTATCAACTGCGGGATTCACGCAGTTTGCGAATACCAAGAATATTTACGTATTGCGTACCGAGAACGGCAAGCAAGTGAAGATGCCGGTCAATTACAAGCAACTCATTAAAGGCGAGTCGATGGGACAAAATATCCCGCTGAAGCCTGGAGACACCGTTGTTGTCCCGTAAACCTATTATGAAAAAACAGCATTTCATTTACGTAGTTCTGTTGGTTGCGATCGCGCTGGGAACCGGCTGGGCGCAAACTGGCGACAGTCAGCAGCCGGCAGACAGCCAACCACCCGTGGACGCAGGCCAGCAGCCTGCCGCTCCGGCCCCCGCGCTGGGTCCGGACTCAGTAGCACAGACCATTGAGAACCCGCCCCTTTCCGGCTTGGACCAGCCCGCGCTGGAGCCAGGTCTGGCATCCCGAAGTTTCCTGCTCCCAGGCGTACACATCCTCGATACAGCGGACACGGACCTCTCGGGAAGCCTGGTGGGGAAAGACCCCATTCGTTCCGTAAGCCGAGCTCTCGGCAGCCTTCAGATGCAGAGGTTGTGGAAAAATTTCGATCTTAGTCTCGACTACGCGGGCGGTGCGGCTATCTATGAGAATTTTTCCCGCACTGCTGCGCAGATTCACGCCCTCGATGTCGATCAACGCATCCGATGGCGCACCGGACAAGTGAGCTTCCGGGATACTTTTAGTTATTTGCCGGAAGGGACCTTCGGATATGGCGCTTTCGGTGGCGAAGGTGGTTACGACCTCGGCGGCTTCGGGAATGTGGGTGGGATCGAGGACGTTGGCGGCGGCACTTTCTTCAGTGCGGGCCAATACGGTTCCCTCGGACAGGATCCCCGAATCACAAACACGGCGTTGGTTGAGCTGACTGAGCTGTTGAACCCGCGCTCTTCGGTCACGGTGACGGGATCGTATGGACTGACAAATTTCACCGACAACCCGTCGGGCTGTGTTCCCTCAATCGGGACCGCATGCTTAATTAATAGCAACCAGATTGCGGCGCAGGTTGGATACAACTACCAGTTGGGCCGGCGTGACCAGATCGCATTGGTTTACGGATATCAGGACTTCAGTTATCCCGTTACGTCTCTGGGTTCGTTCACCACCAACCATGTTCATGTCCTCTATGGCCACCGGATATCAGGCCGCATGGATTTGCAGTTGGGTGGTGGACCGCAGGTCACCGAGATCCAGCAAACCGGCGCCGCAGACATTCGTCAGATCACGGGCACTGGCCGGGCATCGCTGCGGTATCGTTTTCCCAGGGCTACGCTGAACGCAACGTACGACCGGCTCAGTACCAATGGGTCCGGTTTTTTCGGGGGAGCGACAACGAACGTTGCCCGGATTTCCCTGACGCACCCTCTGAACCGTTTGTTGACGATCAACGGAGATGTAGGATTCACCCACAATACACGCCTGGTGCCGAGTGGTACTCCAGGAACTCCCAATTCATTTCAGGACGAATATGCGGGCTTTGGATTGCGCCGGCTGTTCGGACGATATCTGGATGGTTATCTCACGTACCAGTACGGCGATATAAGTTTCGATGTGCCGGTTTGCAGCCTGACTGATCCCACAGAATGTGGACGGAGTTCGCAGCGGCACACCATCATCATCGGCTTGGATTGGCATCCTCGTCCGATTCGGATCGACTAATTGCAGGGCCAGTCCCCTATGTGGGTGGCCAGAACGGGAAGATAGAAATGATTGAAAATCGCGAATTGACGGTTGACGATTATCTGGCGATTTTGCGCCGGCGGATGAAGATAATTCTGATCCCGACGCTGCTGGCGCCCATTGTCGGCTTCCTGATCTCCTACGCCTTTCCCGCCAAGTACACCGCCACCTCGCTGGTGCAAATCGCGGAACAGCAGGTGCCGGGGGATTATGTGAAGCCGGTGGTCACCGAAGACCTGGCACCGCGCATTGCCAGCCTGCAACAACAGGTGCTGAGCCGGGCCGAGTTGCAGCCCATGATCGATCGCCTGGGCCTGGCCCCGAAGGGGAAGAACGTCGACGATTTGATCGACAAAATCAACCAGGCAGTTACCGTCCAGCTGGTGCAGACGGCAACGCCGGGCAAGCCTAAAAAGCCTGGAGATACCAGCGAAGCCCCAGGGTTCAATGTGAACGTTACCTGGGACAATCCCAAAACCGCGAAGCTGATTTGCGACGAAATTACCTCGATGATGACCCTGGACAACCTGCGGTCGCGGGGCGACGTGGCGCGCAGCACCACGGACTTTCTCTCGCGGCAGCTCGATGCCGCCAAGAGCGATCTCAACAGTCAGGACAGCAAGCTGGCGGACTTTAAGAGATTGCACATGGGGCAGTTGCCGGGCGACGAAGACAACAACATGAAGCTGCTGCAAGGGCTGAATTCGCAACTCGATGCGAATACACAAACCCTGAACCGGGCCGAGCAAGACAAGTCGTATACGGAATCCATGCTGGCCCAGCAATTGGCGGCGTGGAGGTCGACACAAAACTCGACCAATCCTCAGACTCTGCAACAACAGTTGGCTGCCCTGCAAGCCCAGCTGCTGGCGCTACAGGCCCGCTACACCGACGACTATCCAGATGTCATAAAAACCAAAAGCGATATCGCCCAAACCCAGCGCAAGCTGAATGAGATGGACAAAGCCGCCGCGGGCAGCACCGATACCACGGAAAAAGCCGGAGTTTCGGAACCGCCGGAGATCCAGCAATTGCGAGTGCAGATCCATCAATATAGCGATGCGATTGCGCAGGCGACGCGCGACCAGAAGCGGTTGCAGGAGAGTATTCAGACCTACCAGGGCCGGGTAAATCTCAGTCCGGCGGTGGAAGAGGAATACAAGCAACTGACCCGGGACTACGACACGGCGCAGAAGTTTTACGACGATTTGCTGGCCAAGAAAAGCCAGTCCGAGATGCAAACCGACATGGAACGGCGGCAACAGGGCGAACAGATGAATTTACTGAACGCTGCCAGCTTGCCGGATTCGCCCAGCTTCCCGGTGCGCTGGATGTTCGCGGCGGGGGGACTCGGCGCCGGACTCGGCCTGGGACTGGTGCTGGTGTTGTGGCTGGAACTGCGCGACAAATCCATCCGCAGCGAGCAGGATGTGCTGGCCGCCCTGGAACTGCCCACGTTGGTTTCCGTGCCCTGGATTGGGGCCGACGCGGACGACCGGATGAGCGATGGAAGGTTGCACCTCCGTCCCCGCAGCCGGGCCGGTGCGAACAAGGAAATAGTCGAGGTCTAACGTCCCATGTATAAAGAATTTTTTGGACTGCGAGCCAACCCGTTCAACGTAAATCCGGACCCGCGATACTTGTTTCTAACGCGGCATACGGAGGAAGCTTTGGCGTGCCTCACCTACGGCATCCAGAGCCGCAAGGGGTTCGTGCTGCTGACGGGAGAAGTGGGAACGGGCAAGACCACGCTGGTGAACAAGCTGCTGGAATGGTTGCGCTTGCAACAGGTGGCCACCGCATTTGTCTTCAACTCGCGGATGAATGTGCCTCAGTTTCTGGACTACATGATGACCGATTTCGGGATCGCCTGCGATTCGAAATCAAAGAGCCAGATTCTGCTGCGGCTTTACAACTGGCTGCTCGATCGCTATCGGGCGGGAGAGACTGCGGTATTGATCGTGGACGAAGCGCAAAATCTCTCCGACGAACTGCTGGAAGAGATCCGGCTGATGACCAACCTGGAAACGTTCACGGAAAAGCTGTTGCAGATCGTCCTGGTGGGACAGCCGGAACTGGAGCACCGATTGAAGCAGCCGAATTTGCGGCAGTTGCGGCAAAGGCTGACGCTGCGGGCCAAAACCCATGTTCTCTCGGCGGAAGAAGCCAAGGCGTACGTGGCGCAGCGGCTGCGGATCGCGGGATCCAATGGCCAGCAGATATTCGATGCCGATGCGCTGGAAGCGATCCACCTTTACTCCGGCGGCATTCCGCGCGTGGTCAATCTGCTGTGTGAGCACTGTCTGGTGAGCGCATTTGTGGACCAACAGCGAGTGGTCACGAAAAGCGTGGTGGAAGGTGTGGCTCGCGACTTTGACCTGAGCGATAGCCCGATGGCCACAGCGGAAACAGAAATGGTTCCGTCAGGAGCGGCGGAAAAATTCGATCTGGTGGATGCTTTGAAAACTCTCGCCAATTTAGCTGACCGCTTACGCGAGTCAGAACACGGGCTACCCAAGGAAAGGAAACTATGAGCCGGATTCATGAGGCACTCAAGAAAGCAGAACTGGAGCGGGCGGCATCGCAGGGAATGAGCGAGGGCCCCGACGGGAATGCCAACTCTGGCCCGGAGTATGCGCCACAGGCAACGGCAGGCATGGCGGCTTCGACAGGCCCGTCCTTCGGCGGGGGCTACAGTTTTGAGACACTTCTGGCGCGCTGCCCCCAGGGCTTATGGCATCCCGACCCTAAGACCATGTTGTTCTTTGGTGCTGACGAGCAGGCGTATGGGACCGAGGAATTCCGCACGCTGCGTTCGCGGCTTTACCAGATCAGGGAAAAACAGGGACTGCGGAAACTGTTGATCTCAAGCTCGCTGCCCAAGGAAGGCAAATCGTTTGTAGCGGCCAACCTGGCGCAGGTGATCGTGCGTCAGCAGGGAAGACGGGTGTTACTGATTGACGCCGACCTGCGCGGGCCACAACTTCATAACAACTTTGGGACGACCTCGACTCCCGGGCTGGCGGAATACCTGCGCGGGGAGAACGACGAGTTCGGGGTGATGCAGCGTGGACCCATGGAGAACTTGTTCTTTATTCCGTCCGGAAAAGCGATGACCAATCCGGGTGAGCTGGTGGCCAACGGACGCTTGAAGTTTCTGCTCAGCCGGGTGGAACCTCTGTTTGACTGGATCATTATTGATTCGCCGCCGGCCGTCCCGGTTTCCGACGCGGCGTTGCTGGCCAACTATTGCGACGGGGTGCTGATGGTGGTTCGTTCCAACGCCACGCCATTTGACATCGCGCGCAAGGCCCGGCAGGAATTTAATGGCAAGAACCTTGTAGGCGTGGTGCTGAACGGAATCGAAGCCGGGTCCTCGCCCTACACCGAGTATTACTACAGTGCTTACGGAAAGCCGAATGGCAAGGCGGAAGCCTAGAGCGAACTGTGATACGCCTGTTCAATGTCTACTACCCGGTCCGCACGCTGGTGCTCCTGGCGGGCGAGGCCCTTATTGTCTGGACCTCGTTCCTGCTGGGGACGGTGCTGCGCCATCCGGAAGATGCGTACATCCTGCTGAACTACCAGAACGGCTATTACAAGATTTCCATCGTGACGGTTCTGGTATTGGCGTTTTCCCACTTGTTCGACTTGTACAATCCTTCCAACTTTGACCAGAACAAGAAAGGCGAACTGTATTTCAGGCTGCTGATGGTGCCTGGGTTTTTGGCCCTGCTTCTGGCCCTGATCGCCTGGACATTTCCCAATTTCCTGCCTAACAATTCCTCCGCGCTGGCGGGCCTTATCATCCTCACCTTTGCACTGTTTGGCTGGCGCACGGCGTACGCCTGGTTGTCACAGCAATCGTTCCTGCGGGAACGCGTCTATGTGCTGGGCACGGACGAACGGGCACAGCGGCTGGTGCAGGGACTGCGCACTCGCTCCGAGTTGGGCATTGACGTGGTGGGCTGGAGCGGCAATGTGGAAGGTGAAGTGAGCCGCGAGAGCATGGCGGCGCATTTGACCGAATTGGTCAAGGAACAAACCATCCACCGCGTGATTGTGGCCATGCAAGACCGGCGGGAAGCGATGCCGATGCCGGAACTCTTGCAACTCCGGTTACAGGGAGTGCACGTTGAAGAAGCCACTTCCTGGCTGGAAAAGATCACGGGCAGAATTGAGGTGGAGCAGCTTTATCCCAGCTGGATCATTTTCGCCAAAGGCTTCCGTTTCAGCAGTCCTTTCCGCATGATGCGGCGGGTGCTGAATTTCTCGGTGGCGCTGATCGGCTTGATACTCGCGTTGCCCATCCTTCCCTTCGTGATTCTTGCCGTCAAATTAGATTCGCCTGGGCCGGCCCTCTACCGGCAGAAGCGAGTGGGCCGGCGGGGAGCGATTTTTTACTGCTACAAATTCCGCACCATGCGCAAAGACGCGGAAGCTGACACCGGGCCGACCTGGGCCGACGATAAAGATCCGCGCATCACCCGAGGCGGGAAGTTTCTGCGGGCGTCCCGGCTCGATGAGATCCCGCAATTGTGGTGCGTGTTAAAGGGTGACATGGCGTTTGTGGGCCCACGTCCGGAGCGCCCGGAGTTCGTGGAATGGCTCACCCGGGAATTGCCTTATTACGGGGTTCGCCACATGGTGCGCCCGGGAATTACGGGTTGGGCGCAGGTCCGCTATAAGTACGGAAACACGATTGAAGACGCCAAAGAGAAACTTCAGTACGACCTGTTCTACATCAAGAACGCGTCGATCGGCCTGGATATCCTAATCATGTTCCAGACCATCAAGATTGTGCTGCTGGGCCGGGGCGCGCAATGAGACTCGCTTTCTGGGCATCGGCGGCGATCATCGCCTACACCTACCTGGGCTATGCGGGGTGGTTGTGGCTGCGCAGCCGCTGGTTTGCGAAGCCAGTAAAAGTGGCGCCGTACAAACCGTTCATTTCTATCGTCATGGTAGTGCGGAATGAAGCCAGCGCGCTGGATGGCAAGGTGCGAAATTTGCTGGCATTGGACTATCCCAGTGATCTGCGCGAGATCGTAATCGCTTCGGATGGCTCGACGGACGGCACCAACGAAATTCTGTCCGAGTATGCGAAGCGAGAGAACGTACGCGTAATCCTAAGTTCTGAAGCGCGAGGGAAAGCGGCTGGAATCAACGACGCCGTTGCAGCGGCACGTGGCGAGATCATCGTGTTCAACGATGCCCGTCAGAAAATTGAGCCAGACGCGGTGCGTTTGCTGGTGGAGAATTTTGCCGATCCCACAGTCGGCTGCGCCAGCGGGGAACTCATGCTGGGAGACCCTGATTCCGGGGAAGCCATGAAAGGGATGGGCTTGTATTGGAGAATCGAGAAGAAAGTCCGCGAGTGGGAGTCAGCTTCGGGATCGGTGGTCGGAGCTACCGGGGCGCTCTATGCGGTGCGCCGGAACCGGCTGGTGCCGGTGCCGTCAGAGACCATCCTCGATGATGTTTATATCCCGATGCAGGTAGTTCGCCAAGGAGCGAGAGTGGTGTTTGACCCGCGAGCACATGCCTGGGACTTGCCAAACCTCGGAACCAGCCGCGAGTTTGCCCGCAAGGTGCGGACGCTGAGCGGAAATTATCAGTTGCTGCAACTGGCGCCATGGCTGTTGGGCAGGGAGAATCCTCTGCGGTTTCAGTTCGTGAGCCACAAGCTGCTTAGGTTGCTGGCGCCTTTTGCGCTGGCGACGGCGTTGGTGACTTCGTTTTTTCTGCGCGAACCCGTCTATCGCGTCGCCCTCGGACTTCAGTTGGCTTTTTATGCGCTGGGTCTGCTGGCCATGACCCAACTGGCGCGAGGACCTCTGGCGCGCCTGGCTGATCCGGCGTTTACTTTCGTGGTGCTGAATACCGCGGCTGTGGTGGCGTTTGCCAACTTCGTGACGAGACGCAGGGCGGTATGGATTCGATGAGAATCCTTTGGATCAAAGCGAACAAACTGTTGCCGGTGTCGAGCGGCGGAGACATCCGTTCCTACCACATCGCCCGCCAATTAGCGTCCTGTCATGAACTCACATTTCTCTCTTACTACGACGGACAGCTGGATGCCGCCTACGAGGCCGAGCTAAAACGCCATTTCCCAGGGGCTGTCTGCGTGTGTACTGGAAAAGGCGCTAGCTCCGGTCTGGCGCGCGGTTTGGACTATATGTCGAAGCTGACGAATCCCGCGCCGTATGCGGTGAGCCGATTTGCTTCAGCCCAGGTTCAGGAGCAGTTAAGAAGTTGGTTCCATGAGCAGCGCTTCGATGTGGCGGTGTGTGACTTTCTCGATGCTGCGGTGAACTTCCCGGAGAATCCGCGCATTCCCACGGTCTTGTTCCAGCATAATGTGGAGAGCGAAATCTGGCGGCGCCATGCGGACACGACCTCGAACCCAGTTCGCCGGGCCCTGTACAAGATGGAATTCGCCAAAATGCTCCGCTATGAACAAGGAATCACCGGGAAATACCAGCATGTTATCGCGGTCTCGGAGCATGACAAGGCGCTGATGACGAACTGGGTGGACGGCTCTCGAATTACAGTTGTGCCGACCGGTGTCGACCTGGAGCAATACCAGCCTGGTGCGTCTGCGTCTCCTAGCGAGCCGCTGGTGATGTTTGTGGGCGCCATGGACTGGGAGCCCAATATCGATGCCATGGAATATTTCTGCGCAGAAATCTGGCCACTGGTGCAAGCCAGAGTTCCCGCAGCGCAGCTCCGCATTGTGGGGCGAAATCCGGACCGGCGAGTCCAGAAGCTGGCCTCGAAATCCGTCGAAGTCACCGGAACGGTTCCCTCCGTTGTGGACCACCTGCGAGAAGCGGCCACGGTCATCGTTCCGCTGCGCATCGGTGGAGGCACGCGGTTAAAGATCTACGAAGCCATGGCCATGGGCAAGGCGGTGGTTTCAACTTCGGTGGGAGCGGAGGGGCTGGAGGTTCATCACGGCCGGGACATCATGCTTGCCGACAACCCGGGAAATTTTGCCGAAGCTATAGTCATGTTTTTGCAGGACCGCGAACTGCGCAGCCGTTACGAGCATGCTGCCGCGGAGCTTGCCGCGCAGTTCGGCTGGCCTGCGATTGGGGATAAATTCGGTAAAGTGTTGGGGGCGGTGGCTGGCGTCTATCTTCCAACCGCCAAACAGTGTGTGCAGGTTTAAGAATTGAGGGATGTCTTGCCAGTAATGGACGAAAACATTTTGCAGACGAGCGCGGCGTCTAAAAAGGAAGCCTTGAGCGGCGCCTTTTTCTGGCTGAGCGCGTTCTATGCGGTCTATTGTTTGCGCCCGGAAGACTGGGTCCCCGGCCTGAGCTACGTTCCCATGGCCAAGATCACGGGTATCCTGGCCATCCTTGGGCTGCTGTCAAGCGTGGGAAAGACCAAGCGCGGCTTCAAAGACATGCCCAGAGAAGCCAAGTATTTGCTGATCATGATGGCGCTCCTCGCGTTTGGGGCCTTGTTTTCCCCAGTGTCGAGAATGCACGCGGTGCTGGCGACTATGGAATTCAGCAAGGTTTATGTGGCCTGGGCGCTGACATTTTTGCTCATCACCACGATTCCAAGGCTCGAGCGCATTGTTTTTATTCAGGCGGCGTCGGTGGGCGTGATTTGCGCGGTTGCCATGGTGAAAGGACACGACGTCCCGCGTCTGGACAGCGTGTTGGGGGGGATTTACGGAAACCCGAATGACCTGGCGTTCGCCATCGTGCTCTCGCTGCCTTTTTCGCTGGCGCTCATGGTGCGGGCCAAAGGCATGTTTCGCAAAGGCGCCTGGCTGTTCTCCATGCTCCTGATGGTGACCGCCCTGTTTCTTACCGCTTCTCGCGCGGGTTTCATCACCCTAGTCATCTCCGGAACGGTTTGCCTTTGGCATTTCGGGATCAAGGGAAAGCGTCCGCAATTGGTTGTCGGAGCGGTCATGATTGTTGGCCTGATATTGTTGGTCGCTGGCGGCCGCTTGAAGGACCGGTTCTTTGCCATTTCCGGTGATGTGCAGACTGACGTGGACCAGAGCGCCTACGGTTCCTACGAAGAGCGCCGTTTCCTCATCCTGAAGAGTTTAGAGGGGATTGAGCATTACCCGATCCTGGGGGTTGGCGTGCACGGCTTTCCCCCCTACTCCACGAAATGGAAAGAAGTCCACAATTCTTATCTACAGATCGCGGTCGAGGGAGGCATTCCGGTACTTATCCTCTATCTCATGTTCTTCGCCCGCGGCTTTAAGAACCTGAAAATATTGCGGCGAAGGCGGGATTTGGACACTGAGACCACGTTGATGGTCGGCGCCTTGCACAGTTCATTGATCGGATTTTTGGTGGGGGCGTTTTTCGCTCCGGAAGCGTATCAATTCTTTCCTTATTTCGCAGTCGCTTACACGTCGGTGATTTTCGCAATTGTGAAGGAACGAGACCAGGCTGCAGTCGCCACGGCGGATTCGCCGGGCCCGCTTCGTCGTACGGAGATCTATGCAAACAACGGTCGATCAAGTGCACTCACCCCTGTCCGCTGAACTGCTGGCGCTGCTGCGCTGCACCGCCTGCCGGGCCTCGCTGCTCGAGCAGGAGGACGGCTACAGCTGTTCGTCATGCGGACGAAAGTTTCCCGCGGTGCGGGGCGTGCTCCGTTTCGTGGACGCTCACAGCTATGCCGATAGCTTCGGCTACCAGTGGCACAAATTCGACCGGACCCAGCTCGACCAGGGCGGCAGAACTCTTACGGATAGGGATTTTCGCCGCAAGACCGGCCTGAAGCCGGAAGATCTGGAAGGAAAACTGGTGTTGGATGTGGGCTGCGGCATGGGCCGCTTTGCCGAAGTGGCCACCCATTGGGGTGCCCGAGTGGTGGGTATTGACCTCAGCGCGGCGGCGGAAGTGGCGGCACGCAATCTCGCGGACCGTGAATTTGTCGCGCTCCAGGCGGATGTTTTCGCGCTGCCATTCGCGCCCGAGAGCTTCGACTACATTTACAGCATGGGCGTGTTGCACCATACGCCGGATTGTGAAAAAGCCTTCAAGACCCTGCCGCTGTATTTGAAACCGGGCGGTGGCATCGCGATATGGCTTTATAGCGGCTACAACAAGTGGTATCGCTTCAGCGATATCTATCGCAGGGTAACTCATCGTATGTCTGCTCCGGTGCTGCACAGAATTCTGCGGGTGGCAGTGCCATTTTTCTACTGGCTTGATCGCGGATTGCGGAAGATTCCACTCGTGGGTCGTCCGGTGGCAGGTCTTATCCATCATGTGTTTCCGGTCAATCGGCATCCCAATCCGGAGATGAGGGTCCTGGACACGTTCGATTGGTACTCGCCGAAATATCAATCGAAACACACCTATGAGCAAGTGTTCCGATGGTTCGAAGATTGTGGACTGAAAGATTTGACGGTGGGCGAACTATCCATCGGGGTTCGAGGCCGGAAGCCTGCGAGTGCGGACAGTCGTCCCGAGAGATACTAGTTCGAGTCGTGCTAAATGGGATTGGGCAAGAAAATATCTTACGGAGCGCGCTGGCTGCCGGGCTATGCCTGGCAAAGGCTCACCAGGCGTGCGCCTGCCGGTCAGGTCCATCTCATCATTGCGCTGGCTGACCATTTTGAGCCGGCGATAGTCCCAGGCGACGGACACGCGCGAGCTCCTCACGAGGGACAGGAACGGCGGTTGGAGCGATGGTGCCGGGAATACCCCAAGCTTGTTGATCAATGGCGTGACAGCGATGGCCATCCCTTCAAGCACACTTATTTTTACCCTGCCGAGCAGTATGACCGGGGACACGTCGAACGGCTGGCGGAGCATTGCCATGCGGGTTGGGGGGAAGTTGAGATCCACCTGCATCATGGAACCAGGAGTCCCGATACGGCGGAGAACACACGCCGCCAACTCGTGAAATTCCGAGACCTTCTGGCCCATCAGCATGGGTGCTTGTCCTATTTGAACGGCTCAGGGTCTCCGCAATACGCGTTTGTGCACGGCAATTTTGCCTTGGCCAATTCAAACGAAGGCCGCGGGTGTGGAGTCGATTCCGAGATGCAGGTACTGGCCGAAACCGGTTGCTACGCCGATATGACGATGCCGGCCGCCGCCTTTCACGTCGCACAAACCGGCAAGACCAATTCTCTTTACGAATGCGGTCTCCCTTTAGACCAAAAGGCCCCGCACCGCAAGGGACGCGATCTCGAACGAGGACGGGCGCCGCAGATTTTTCCGCTCATGGTCCAGGGGCCGCTCCTACCGGATTTCGCGTCTCCGGGACGCGGGGTCGCCCTAGAAAATGGCGCTCTGACTGGACCGAATCCTCCGAGCTTGCGCCGATTGCATCTGTGGAAGAAAGCGGGAATTTCCGTGCAAGGCCGTCCTGACTGGTTGTTCATCAAGCTGCATTGCCACAGCATGGATCCTACGCAGGAAGCCGCCGTGCTGGGCGAGCCGGTGCGGAAATTTCTTGGTGAACTGGTGGAGGGAGCGCAACCGAGAGGC
Source organism: Terriglobales bacterium (assembly GCA_963762965.1). Lineage (GTDB taxonomy): Bacteria > Acidobacteriota > Terriglobia > Terriglobales > Acidobacteriaceae > DATBAX01. The sequence continues at coordinate 481,954 of CAVXME010000001.1, read as the reverse complement.
GAGATTCTTCACTTTGTTTCGGCCCGCGAGATGGTGAACATGATTCTGGCGGCATGCGACGGACGAGACGGCAATCCCGGCGGCTACCGTGATTATCGTTTGCAGCGCAACCGCGCGGCTGCTTCTGCCCCGGTCCTCGCTGAATCGTCGCCGGTTGTGGTGAAGAGGTAAAGCATGTGTGGAATCGCGGGAATCGTCGGAGGCACGCCAGGATCGGTCGATACCCAGACCATCCATCGCATGTGCCAGGCCATTGTGTATCGCGGCCCGGATGATGAAGGCATTTTCGTCAAAGACGGCGTCGGGTTGGGCATGCGCCGCCTCAGCATTATTGATTTGTCCGGCGGCCATCAGCCAGTTTTCAACGAAGACCGCACCGTTTGGGTGGTTTACAACGGGGAGATCTACAACTTTCCCGAGCTTCGCAAAGAACTTGAAGGCCGCGGCCATCACTTCTACACCAACACCGATACGGAAGTCATTGTCCATCTTTATGAAGACATGGGGGCCGACTGCGTTCAGAAATTGCGTGGTATGTTCGCCTTCGCGCTTTATGACGAGCGCAATCGCCGACTGCTGCTGGCCCGTGACCGCTTAGGGAAGAAGCCGCTGCACTACGCTTTAAGCAATGGGCGCCTTTTGTTTGGATCGGAAATCAAAACCATTCTTACCGTAGCGCCGGAACTGGCGAAGGTCGATCAGGGCGCTCTGTTGCAGTATTTTTATTTCGGATACATTCCTGATCCCGCCACAGCGTTCACCCCGATACAAAAGCTGCCTCCCGGCCACGTTCTGGAGTTCGAAGGCGGAAAAATCAAAGTCAGTAAGTATTGGGACCTGCCGGAATACGGAACTTATTCACCCGCCAGCGAAGAGGAATGTCTGGAAGAGTTGGAGCACCGGCTGGCCGAGGCAGTGCGCATCCGCTTGATTGCCGACGTTCCCCTCGGAGCCATGCTGAGCGGGGGGACGGATTCATCGACCGTCGTTGCTCTCATGGCCCGCGCCAGCTCTCAGCCGGTCAAGACTTTTTCCATTGGATTCCGCCACGCCGATTTTGACGAAGCCCCATACGCGCGGATGGTGGCCGAAAAGTTCGGCACCGAACATCACGAATTAATTCTGGAACCGAATGTAGTCGAGACCGTGGAGACGATCACACGTTCGCTGGAAGAACCGTTTGGAGATTCTTCCATGCTGCCGACTTATTACATTTCTTGTCTGGCGCGAAAACACGTGACCGTGGCTTTGTCTGGCGATGGCGGCGATGAAGCGTTCGCCGGATACGAACGATATCGCATTCATTTGCAGGACCGCGCCCATGACTGGATCCCGCAGTGGGCGGGCCGGTTCTATCGGCAGGGAATTCATCCCTTGCTTCCTTATAAAGTGCCGGGACGCAATCTCGCCTACAGCATTTCGCTCCCGTGGCAGGACCGATACACCGAAGGAGTATCCTTCCAGCCCTTTCAGCGGGAGATGAGGCTGCTCTCGGAAGACTTCGTCGGCACAGCGCAACCACTGAAATTGTTTCGCGAATATCTCGACAACGCCCCTGCGCACGATCCGTTGGGACGCGTTCTCTATCTCGACAGCAAGACTTATCTGCCGGGCGATATCCTGACCAAAGTTGACCGCATGAGCATGCTGACTTCGCTCGAGGCGCGAGTCCCCATGCTGGATCACGTCTTTATCGAGTGGGTCACTGCTTTGACCCCAGAGTGGAAGATGCGCGGTGGAATTCAGAAATATATTCTGCGAAAGCTGGCGGAACGGGTCGGAGTGCCGAAGGAAGTCCTCTATCGACGGAAGCAGGGTTTTGCTTTGCCGCTCGGACATTGGATGAGGAACGAACTGAAAGACATGATCCTCACAATAATGCTCGATCCCGTGACCTTGCAGCGCGGATATTTTAATCCAGCCGGTGTCCGCCGATTGTTGGACGAACACTTCCAGGGACGCCGCGACCATTCCGCGCGCATCTGGCGGTTGTTTATGTTTGAGCTATGGCAGCGGAATTTTCTTGAGTGTTTCCAAGCGAGGGGCTTTGCTCAACTGGATCACGCCACACCCGCAGGCAGAATCGGATGAGCGGATCCACCGACCAAGCGACTGGCGTGGAAGAGCCTTCGATACGAAAAGCCGCAGTAGTCGCGTCTGTGCCCCCAACCAATCCGGCGGAACTGCCCGGCGTTTTCCTGATGATGGACAGTTTTAACACTGGCGGCAGCGAGCGCCAGTTCGCGGCCCTGGCCCGTGCGTTGGATCCCTCTTCTTTTCGACTCCATGTGGGCTGCATTCAAAAGCAAGGAGCGTTTCAAGAAGGGCTTGGCGATGTGACAGAGTTTTCGCTCCAGGGCAGTCTTTATCGGCCGCAATCGATGCTAACGCGCTTCCGCCTGGCTCGGCATTTGCGCCAAAACAAAATCGCCATTGCCCACGCTTTTGATTTCTATACCAACCTCACGTTGATTCCGGCGGCGCGGCTTGCCCGGATCCCAGTCGTAATTGGCAGCCAGCGCCAGCTTGGTGATTTGCTCAGTCCATCGAAATTCCGCGCGCAAACGATGATGTTCCATTGGTGTGACAGCGTGGTTTGTAACTCGCGCGCCGCTGCTGATCGTTTGATTGAAGAGGGATTGCCCCAGCGCAAAATCATGGTAATCGGCAATGGCCTTTCCGCTTCGGCCTTTGCCGATACGACGCCCGCGTTGCCGCGTCGGCCGGGGCTTTTCCGCGTGGGCATGATCGCGCGCATGAACACGCCGGCCAAGAACCATTCGCTCTTGCTGCGCGCGGCGGCAAGGCTGCGCGGAAAATTCGCCGATTTGGAGTTTGTGCTGGTCGGAGACGGCCCGTTACGCCTGGAACTGGAGACTGAAGCCGAAAAATTGGGGGTTCGAGATCGGGCGATATTTCTCGGAGACCGCCGCGACATTCCTGCGGTTTTGGCCTCGTTCGATCTTTCTGTGTTGCCATCCACATCCGAGAGTTTGTCGAATGCGATTATCGAATCGATGGCGGCGGGCGTGCCGGTTGTGGCCAGCAACGTAGGTGGAAATCCCGAACTGATCACCGAAGCCCGTGGGGCCCTGGTGCCCCCCAACGATGAGCAAGCTCTGGCCGATGCCATCGAGCGCCTTTTGCGAGATGCTCCGCTGCGTAAAGAAATGTCCCGCAATGCCAAACAATTCGCGCAGGCCAACTTCACCATCGACCACATGCGCCGTCAGCACGAAGCGCTCTACACGGAACTGCTGGAGAAGAAACACTGGCGCAGGAAATCAATCGTAGTCGGCTTCACGCATGTGGAAACGAAAAAGACCACTCCATTGAAAGTCGCGATCATCGCGGCGTCGATGCGTTATGTAGGTGGGCAATCGGTGCAGGCGGAATTGCTCTTGCGTAACTGGCAGAATGATCCAGATATTCAAGCACAGCTCATTCCCATTGATCCCACGTTTCCGCGCGGGCTGGGTTGGGTGGACCGCATTCCATTGCTGCGTACCATCCTTCGTGAACCTCTTTATCTGGTGGCACTGTGGCGAGGATTGAAAGACACAGACATTGCACATATCTTCTCCGCGTCCTATTGGTCATTCCTGGTTGCCCCCACCCCGGCCTGGTTCATTGCGCGTCTGCGGGGCAAGAAGGCACTGATTCATTATCACAGCGGTGAAGCGCGCGATCACTTGCGACGATTTCGCACTGCGCGGCCGGTTCTCCGGAAAGCAGACCGGCTGGTCGTTCCTTCCGGATTTCTGGTCGAAGTGTTTAACGAATTTGGACTCAAGGCCGAAGCCGTCCCCAATATTGTGGACTTGTCGCAGTTTTCTTTCCGGGTTCGCAGTCCGCTTCGCCCTCATCTGGTATGCACGCGTGGATTTCATACTTATTACAGCATTGACGTTGTGGTTCGGGCGTTTGCGGAAATTCAGAAAGCGTTTCCCGAGGCACGTCTTGATCTTGTGGGCGGAGGCCCATCGGAAGCGGAGGTTCGAAGCCTGGTGAAAGAGTTGAATTTGTCCGCGGTAAACTTCTGCGGGGTAGCATCGCGCCAGGAAATCGGCCGCTTCTATGATCAGGCCGACATCTTTATCAACGCCTCGCGCCTGGACAACATGCCGGTCTCGATTCTGGAGGCTTTTGCCTCCGGGACGCCGGTGGTCAGCACCGCGCCGGAAGGAATGCGTTACCTGGTAGACCACGGGCGCACCGGTTTGTTGTCGGAAGTTGGAGACCCGCAAGCTCTGGCGCAAAATGCTATTCGCCTGCTCCGCGATCCGGATCTCGCGACGCGCCTGGCTGCGAATGCCCGCGAAGAATCAAGCCGGTACTCCTGGAACGCGGTGCGTGAGCAATGGTTGAAGATCTACCAGTCTTTGGCGAGTGAAACCCGCGAGACCTCGCCAGAACGGATCCCGGCTTCGTGAAATCAAATCGACAGCGATGGTGGCTACGGCTTTTGGTTGCTGCCGTCATCATCCTGGTTTGCATGTTGCGTTGGGGCGGGAATCTGCTGATCTCCACCGATCCGCTGCCCGCTCAAGCCGACGCCGCGGTAGTCCTGCAAGGATCGAGTATCGGAGAAAGAGCACGACTGGCTGGAGCCATGAGCTTGCTGCAACAGGGCATTCCGAATCGCGTTCTCTTGAGTGTTCCGAATGAATCGTATTGGGGCGCGTCGATTCCGCCCATGGCGCGTGGCTATATCGAGAAAAACTACGGCCGTGACGCAGCTGGCAAAGTCGATTTTTGCGAAACCGGGGCGGATGTGAACTCAACCGAGGAGGAAGCGCGAGCGCTCGATGCCTGTATCCATCAGCATGGCTGGCAGTCCATTATGGTGGTTACTTCGGACTACCACACGCGCCGCGCGGGAATGATCTGGCGAAGGACCCTCCAGCAACAGGATCCCAAGTTGCGTTTGTGGGTTTATGGTGTGAACGATCCTGAATTCCGATCGCGGGGATGGTGGCGCAAACGGCTCTACGCCAAGACCTGGCTGCTCGAGTTCACCAAGCTGGTCTGGACCGAACTGTTTGGATGGACAGAAAACGGCAAATAGCCCTTGGCTATGCGACGGGCGAAGCCAGCTTGGTTTCAACTTCTTTCTCGAAATCGTGCGACTCGTCTTCGAGACATACCCGATGCCACAACTCCAAATTCAGCAACCGCCAGATGCGATCGTAGTGGTCGCGATAGTTCGCGCGATGTTCTTGAAACAAACGCTCAATTGCTGCACGCTTGAAAAGTCCGCGTTGCAGGCTGCGAGGTTCGAGCAGCGTGCTCTCGATGGTGTCTAACTGTGGGCCGGCGAGCCATCCGCTCCACGGGGTCGGGAAACCCAGCTTCGGGCGATAGAGGATGGAGTGGGGAAGCAGATCTTCGACTGCTTTCTTAAGGATATTTTTTCCGGTCAAGCCGCGCAGCTGGTGATGTTGCGGAATATTGGTGGCGAACTCCAACAGAACGTGATCGAGGAACGGCACGCGGCTCTCGATCGACGCGGCCATGCTCATCTGGTCCTGCTTCATCAGCAGTTCCACCAGATAGGTTTTGATGTCGGTGTAAAGCAAGCGGTGCAGGGTGTCGCCAGTGGATTTTTCCCAATAGCCCAGAACATGCCGGTAAGCTGCGCCTTCTAGTAGTTCTTGTGCGAAGTCGTCGGTCAGCAATGACTTCTGGTCTTTGTTGTTGAATGCGGAAAAGAAGTTGTCGAAGTAGAACGATGCCCAGTCTTCGCCGTCCAACGCGAGGAAGGTGTGAGAAAGCTTCCTGCGCGCGGTGGCCCCGATCAGTTTTGAATCCGAGATGGTATTGCGGAGTCCACGCCTCAACGCGCTAGGAACAACGCTGCGATAAACGCTGTCGACTTTGGCATTCTTGAGTGTGAACGCGTAGCGGGAATACCCAGCCATGGTTTCGTCTGCACCCTCTCCGGTCAAGACTACTTTCACCCGTTCTCGCGCCAGCCGCGCCACAAAATACAAAGCTACGCTGGAAGGCCAGGCGATGGGTTCATCTTCATGCCAGATCAGATGGGGGAGCGAACCAAAGAAATCCTCTCGGCTGACCAACACTTCGTGATGCAGCGAGTTGATATGCTTCGCCACAGTTTGGGCGTAGGGCAATTCACTGTACGCGTGCTCCTTGTAGCCGACGGAAAAGGTCTCGACCGGTTCTTTGCGGATCTTGGTCATCAGCGCGGCAACCGCGCTGGAATCGACGCCGCCGCTGAGGAAGACGCCGAGCGGCACGTCGCTCATCAAGTGGCTGCCGACCGACTGTTCCAACATGTCGCGATACGTCTGTACGTAATAGCTTTCGGGATGAGATGCCTGGTCATCGCTCTGGCGAAGGTCCCAATAGGGTTCGATTCGTACAGCGCCATTTTCGTCCAGTTCCAGGGTGTGGCCGGGCATCAACTTGCGGATGCCCTCATAGAACGTCTCCTCGCCGGAGAGATAGCCGAACGCCAGATATTCCGGCAAACCTGCCCGGTGAAATTCCGCGCGAACACCGGGATGGGCCAGGATGACCTTGATTTCCGATCCGAACAGCAACGATTCCGGAGTGATCCGATAATAAAGCGGCTTGATCCCGAGCCGGTCGCGAGCCATGAACAAACGCCGCTCTCGGGTGTCCCAGATTGCAAATGCAAACATTCCGCGCAAGTGCTGAACGCAATCGCGTCCATACTCTTCGTAGAGATGAACAATGGTTTCCGTATCGCAGTGCGTGTTGTAGCGATGACCGCGAGCGATTAACTGCTGGCGCAAAATTGCGTGGTTGTAGATTTCACCATTAAAGACAATCCAGATGGTCCCGTCTTCATTGCTGATGGGCTGATGTCCGGCGGCGACGTCGATAATGCTCAGGCGGCGCATGGCGAGGCCGACGCGGCCTTGGGTGTACACGCCTTCGTCGTCGGGGCCCCGATGCGCCATGGCAGCGCACATCCGCCGCAAAGAGGATTCTTCCACCCGCGCGTTTTTATTCGATTCGACTACGCCGGCAATTCCACACATTCAGTTTTCCTAAATTACCGCCCGTTTCTTAAGACTGCTCAATCAGAATACAGAATCGCAAGACTCCAGCACTACTGCTGAAAAAGCTTTAATCGCTGCATCATCGGAACAAAACGTCTGCCTGGTTCCTGCCGACTTTGCCCATTCCAGGCGGTCCACTTTTTGGGGATGGGTGAAAACAGATTCCGTCATTAGTTTGGCGAAGCTGCCATTGCACAAAATAAAGTGAACGATGCGGTCGGCTTCAAGACTGCAATAGATAAATCGGGCGTTACTCGTCCACGGCCCTAAACTCCAGATTTGTTCTTTCCTCGCAAAAATGATCAGATGCGATTTGCCCATTCCATCATAACGGTAAGCGCGGACGTCACTGGAATTGGATGGCGTATCCACGGCGACAAATGTTCCGGGTTCGTCGGATGCATGCAGCAATGGCACCAGCATGCTGGCATGCTCAGCGGGTAGCTGAACCCGGGTGTTCGAAACCACGACCGGTGCCGGCTCTTTTCTTCCATAAGCCGGAGAGATGAAACCCGATTTCAATTCAGAGTTCCAGCCAGAATCTTGTACCGGTAACAAGGCGAGTCGCGGACCGTTTTCCGAGAACTGCTTCGGCTCGGCAACAAATGCATTTCCGGATTTAGCAATGTCGAGGTCGGGCGCGAAATGCCAGAAGGTTTCGAGTTGATGTTTCTCCCGGCCCTCGACGACATCCCGCACCAGCCAAAAGCCACCATGCAGATGAAAAACAAATCGGCGGTGAAGAACCGGATCAGTTAAACGGGAATAGCCCGTCTGGTTTCCCGCAAAGAGCGTGAAGGTTTTTCCCTCGATCCAGCAATCAGCGTGGACCGTGGGCAGGGAACTCCAGGCAAACGGCCCTTCGGGGACAGCTTGGTCAACATCATCGACGCGCAGCGTGTTATGCGCGGCGGTGCCGCGAAACTGGTTTCGCTCTTCACCCATGTAGCAGAACGTCCCAGGATCGACGAGCCAGCGGCGGCCATTGAGTGAGACTCGCACGCTGAGTGCGTCCGCGTGACCGTGCCCGCTGTGTCCCGTGCCCTGCGGGCCGGCATCGATGATCATTTGCTGGTCGCTCCTCTGCCGTTCATTCTGCGAGGAACTGGCCAGCACGTAGATGCCGCCGGCTGGGAAAGAAGCCGATTTGAGCAGTGGTCTTGACTCGCCCCCGTTTTTTCTGAGAGACGATACGGCATCCTGGCCAAAGAGCCACAAGGACTCCTCAGTCAGATTCGCAACCGGCTTCAACTCGTCGTCTCGAAACATGATCGCGCCGACGGCCAACGGATCTGTCAGATGCTGGGCGCGGTTGCGTCGCGGGTTGAAAACTCGACCGCCATCGTCATCGCCAAAGCTGTCGGGCGAACCAGTCTGGGATACGACGCGGAGAACGTCGAGCATCTTCCCCAATGTCTGATCGAAGCTGCCGGGAATCTCCATGTCATTACGCGAAGCCAGCCATCGCGCATGCAGAAAAAAATCCAGCGCGTAGACGTGATAGTAGAGTGATTGCTCGAAGTAGACTCCATCGGAGCGCACCTGGTGGTCCGCTTCCTGCAACACGATCCGCCAGCCGTCATTCCGCCAGCGCGCAGCTGACTCCATCTGCGGACAGAGAGTGCCAATGAAGAAAAGTGCCACGGCCTCCCCGAGAAGATGCGTATTCGGAGAGAAATACGTGGACAGGTATTTCTCGATATATCCGCCGTTCAATGCCAGCGCGCTCAGCAAGTCGGATTCGAAGGCTTCTGGAACTGCCGGACACGATGCGATCAGCGCGCGCACCCACAGCCAGGAAAGGCTACGAAATGCAACCTCCAGACTGCTTCCCCAATTGATGCCCATGGGGTATGGATTTGCGAGTTGCCATGAGTACCACTGCTTCACTAGCTCAGTGACGTATTTTCCCTCCCCAGTGAGACACCAGGCTTTGGCGAGTGTGACCAGATGCTGATGCCGGTTCAACTCCCAGATAACCTTGTGGTCGCCCACTTCATCGAAGTCGAGGAAGCGAATCTTGAACCATGGTTTGAGCGGCACCCGCTTTCCATGGACGGCATCGAAATGCCAGTCAATTTCAGCACCGTAATCGAGTGGATCGTACCCGAGCAGGCGAAAACGGTGTTGGCAGATTTCGTCCGCCTCACGAACAATTGATTCCGCCTCAACCGGTAGATGCTCTTTGAGAAGATCGGTTCGGCTGGCAATCTCGTTGGGAGAGAAAAGGAATTTCGCAGGTGCGACTGGTCCTGTAGCCCTAACACCTCTGGTCGATCCGTTCCTTGCACCAGTACGGTACAGGGCTAAATCCAGGCGTTTGCTGACCTCCTGCTGCACCCGGGTGTGCAACTCGTCCCAACCCATGTGGGTTAGCCGGGAGACCGTCTTGCGCCAGGTTGGGGTCACGGTGTCGATCATATCCTGAGTGCCGATAGCGGCCGAAATGAGCCGATTTACAGCATTCGAGCCGCACCCTAATAGAGAGCAGGACGGATGCCATTGAACCCTGGAAGACCAGCATGGGTCCGATTAAAGTATATTATTATCAATCATTTACATTGGAGCAGCGGCTTTGGGCTCGGGTCGCTCTTTGAGACAGCCGCTAGTTCTCATTAAGTGGAAAAACTTTGCACATTGACCGGCAAGGAATGGGCTAACACCATGTTTCTAAAACGTTAAGTCGCTGGGGACATAGGTTGTTAAGCTCGGGGCGGTGGAGATCCGGTATCTGGAAGACAAATTGCCCTATATCCGATGAGTGAAACTCGCCTTTCGTCGAAACGTTGGCATGGATGCTTTAATATCAATAGCTTAGACCTAAAAAAGGCGAGTCAAGAAGGGTCAGTCTGGAAACCGCAGCCCAAATCGTGACATCTCGAATGAAGTGCAGGATCGTGGCTCCCGAAGCCATCGATTGGGAACGCCTCGACCTATTTGCATGACCGAACTGTCTTTCAAACCCAGGAGTGGCTGCGGTTCGTGAGTGAAACTCAAGACGCCGAACTGGTGCTGGCCGAATTGCGCGAGGGGAACGATGTCGTCGGCTATTTTTCCGGACTGACTTTCACGCGCTTGGGCGTGAAGGTTCTGGGCAGCTCTTTCCCCGGTTGGACGACTCCCTACATGGGCTTCAATCTTGTGCCCGGAGCTTCCCGTTCGCTCGCACTCGCGGCGGTGGAGGAATTAGCCTGGGAAGAACTCAACTGCCTGCATATGGAAGTTTCCGATCCCTACTTCACCGTCGAAGACGGGCAGTCCCTCGGATTCACCACCAGTGCTTACATTTCCTATCGCACCGATTTGCGAAAGCCTGAAGAAGAGTTATTCAATGCCATGGACAGCGCTTGCCGCCGATGTGTGCGCAAGGCCGAAAAAAGTGGCGTGGTCATTGAAGAAGCCCACGACCTCGCCTTCGCCGACGAATATTACGAGCAGCTGAAGGATGTTTTCGCGAAACAAAGCCTGGTCCCGACCTACGATCTTGATCGAGTGAAAGCCCTGGTCAAGAATATGGAGCCTACGGGACGAATCTTGTTGCTGCGGGCCCGCGATGCGGAAGGCAAGTGCATTGCCAGCGGGATTTTCCCCGGTTATAACCAGATTGCCGAGTTCTGGGGCAATGCCAGTTTCCGGTCAAGCCAGGTCCTGCGTCCGAATGAATTGATTCACTGGTACGCAATGCGATACTGGAAGCAGCGCGGGGTGCAGGTTTACGATTGGGGCGGAGAAGGCACCTATAAAGAAAAATATGGATGCGTGCCCCATAGCGTTCCCTGGTTCACGAAATCGCGTTATCAGTTTGTTTCGAAACTGCGCGATGAAGCCAAGAAAATGTTCGAGCGGAAACAGAAATTCATGGGCTGGTTGCAGGCCACTCGAAGTGCGTCTACTCGTGGCTAGGCCCTGCGGTCAACGGGAAACCTTATGATGATTATGAGAAGGGCATTTCGACATCTCAGCCGGGTGAGCGATGTGCTGTTTCGCCGGACCTTGCTGGAACGCGAAATCACCATCTTCCCCGACGACGTATTTCTGACTTCGTATCCCCGATCGGGTAATACCTGGAGCCGCTTTCTGATTGGCAATCTGATTTACCAGAATGAGCCGGTGAGCTTTTTGAATGTCGAACGCCTGGTGCCGGACATGTATAAAACCGCGGACTGGTCGTTGCGCCGACTTCCCCGGCCGCGACTATTGAAAAGCCACGAATGTTTCGATCCACGATATAAAAAAGTGATCTACATTGTTCGCGATCCGCGCGATGTGGCCGTATCGAACTATCACTGGGAAATGAAACTTCGGTCGGTGCGTGAAGGTTATCCCATTGAAGATTTTGTGCCGCGCTGGATGGAGCCCCAATTCTGGCTGAGGATTGGCTCCTGGGCTGACCATGTGCAGAGTTGGATGAGCACGCGCCAGGGCAGCAAGGATTTTCTGCTGCTCCGCTATGAAGACTTAAAGCATGACCCGCAGCGGGAATTGACCCGGGTGGCGCACTTCCTCGGGATCGCGGCAACCACCGAAAGATTGAATCGAGCGGTGGAGCTAAGCTCCGCCGAGCACATGCGCAAACTCGAAAGCACGCAGGGTGCAAAGTGGGTGGCAACCACCCGCACCCGGCAGGACAAGCCTTTTGTCCGCAATGCGACCATGGGCAACTGGCGATCGGTGTTGCCAGAAAAAACAGTGGCCTACATCGAGGCCCATTGGGGACATCTCATGCAGGAACTGGGATATGAACTAACCACGCAGAACGTAAAGCCCACCGTCGAATCGGCCTACGCGGAAAAATCCGTAAGATAGGTTCGCTTCGCGCCCTTAGAGAATTTCTTTGCGAACTTTGCAGTTAAAAGCTCTTAGCCGCAAAGTTCGCTAAGGCGACGCAAAGGACGCAAAGTAGAATTCTCTAGAAATTGCGGGGCAGCCCGTCTCCATCCGCGCGGGTGAAATGAATGCGGGCTCTATTTTCTTCGAATGGTTCCAGCAACCCAGCCAGTTTCTTCGAAGCTGCAAAAATAAAGTTCGATTGCGCTGTCATGAATCCGCAATGCTCAAGTGCTCGTCCCCAAAGCACGTGACTTTGATTGGAAACTGTCAGATCCACCCCGCTCCGTTTTAGAGCAGCCGCCGCCGCTTGCACCACGGGCAACGCATCCTCTGGTGAGGCCCAACAATCTACGATGGATCCAACTTTCAGCGCGCCATACTTCGGATCCTGACGCCGTTCCCCGACGACTGCCCAGCCGATATCTTTCCCGTTGCGGCTGATTCGCAGCCGCGTGAAGTGCTTGTCGCTGGCCGGATAGAGGCGTCGCAACGTCTTGCTGTCTCGTACTGCCGTCAGTACGTATTCACTTTTCGATTGCTCCCAGAGTGGGTCCACCCAGTCGGAGAATTCTTCGACTTCCTGGACACTAAACGATTCGACTTTGGGTCTTCCGAATCGCCTGACCGCTTGAAATGTCTTCGTCGCGGCCCATCCTGTCCCAGTGATCGCGGCCAAATTTGCTAAGAGCCTGCGCCCCGGCGAGTTGCGCAGCGCCTGCATCTGCCGCAAAAAGCGATAAGGATTTAGCACGCAGAAGTAAAACGGAACCAGGCAATGACTCCAGCCCAGCCGGACCAGCATTTTCGGCAAAGGACGGTCGTATCCACCCATGCCGAGGCAATACAGCAGAGGCGCCCGGTTCATGGCGTCTTTGAGCAGCAGGCTGCCCACCGCGGCATAGGATTTGTTTACGATGCCTTCCGAAAGCGGATGGTGATAGTAACCAAGCGGCCGGACAGTGCCATCACGAAAATAGAAGTTCTGATGCTTGAGAGCGTAGCCGCCCAGCGCGGTCCCATTGTCCATCGCTACGAAATATTCCTGATACAGACCGCTGCCTTCGGTCTTCGGCAACCAGCGCGGTTCGGCATAACGGTAGAAAACCAGTTCAGGATCGGCGCCTCCTTGCTTCAGGCGCGCATTGAACTGCTCAACCGCCGACTGGTGTTCTTCACGATAAGGCTGAATCACGATCGACATGGCAGGGTGCCGCTGTCTGCGGCGAACGGCACAGTTTAGAAATGCATCAGCTCGCAGTCGTTTGCAGCTTACTCTCGACCAGTTTGACGATCTCGCCGATGTTGCGCATCTGCTCCATTTCCTCGGGCGACAGTTGGAAGCCGAATTTCTCTTCAAGCGCGAGCACGAAATTAAGATGTTGGGTGGAATCCCAGCTCTCGATGGTTTCCGGGGAGGACTCGGCGGTGATGCGGTCCGGCGGAATGGCGAAGAGATCGGATGCGATACCGCGAACCTGCTCAAAAGTCGTTGCTGTCAATTGTTTCCTCCGTCAATTTTGTTCAACTTGATCCACTCCGGCCAAGCGATGGGATGCTGTTTCAAATCCATTTCCCATAGAGAGCCCTGGCCGTTTTGCGTGTGCAGCTGAAATCCGTGCTGCGAATAAAATTCTTTTGCCGGTGCATTCTTTTTGGTGGGCAAAAACCACCCCGACAAACGCTGCTGGCCACGCGCAGCTGCTGATTGCGCAAGATAAGACAACAGCGCCGTCTCCACGGTGCGGCCAATCACACGGCAACTGAGCAGGAAGGAGTCAATCTCGCAGGATTGCTTTTCGTCACGAGTAATCGCAACCCCCACCAATCCATGATCTCCGAAGCGGTCGCGTACCCGAATCGAAAGCACTTGCCACTCCGGCTTCGCCGCCATCTCCGCGATCTGTGGCTCGGAATAACGGCGCGTAGTCAGATTAAATTGATTTGTCTTTTGTGTAAGCTGCGAAATGCGCGCCAGAGTTTCCGGTAAAACCGGCGCGATCTCCGCTTCCTGCTCCAGATATCGGAAGAAGTCTTCCTTGGTCTGGAAGCCCTGCTCCGCCTGCGAGCGTTCCCGCTCGGCAACATAAAACGAAGTACGCTGCTGGTCTTCTGTTGATAGTGTTAACCGTTCGAACGCCGGACACTCCCGAAGGGCTGTTCCATATTCCACCGGATCATCCGGCATGTCGATGACCGCGACTTCGGGAAGCGCAGCCCGAACCTGCTCCCGCTCCACGGGATTATCGTCCATGAAGGCCAGCGAGTCGATCCCGATGTTGAGCTCAGCGGCAATCTCACGCAGGTTTTGCGACTTATCGTTCCAGTTAATGCGCATGGCGGCAAAATTCTTGGGGCGCAGCAACATGCCGGGATGACTTTCGAGTGCTTCCATGGCATCTTCGAGATTGTTCTTGCTACAAATTGCCAGCAGAATTCCTCTGCGCGCCAGGTCCAACATAACGCGTTGCAAGTTTTGATAGGCTGCGCCGGGATATTCAGCGCTGAGTTTGATGCCTTGCATACCATCCTCGCCGATTACGCCCCCCCACAGCGTGTTGTCGAGGTCCACGACCAGCGCTTTGGCGATTTTTCCGGTGAGCGGTACCAGGAAGCGCATCCATTCCCGAGATAACTGGATGAGCTGGTCGGCGGCGATCGGCATTCGCGCCGTCAGCCACTTCCGTTCATCTCGCCAGCGCAGCCGTCCATGGCGGGCGACGAGGCCGTCATAGTCGAGCAAATACACTCCTCGATGTTCGCTGACGATGCGGTGGATTTCTCGGTTGATCTGCTGAATCGCAGCCGATTGGCTGGATTCCAACTGTGCATCAAGCACTCCCGCACTTGGTCGCGCCGGCTGCTCGAGATTGTGAACCATCAGTGAAGCCTGACTACGTTCCCGGAAAGCGCGCATCCATTGATGGAAGCTGTTCGAGACCCGCTTCACGGCTGCGTTCACCGCATCCGCATCCAGGTCTGCGTATTCTTGCCACAGGTCCGGGGCGAGGTCGGCAGTGCGGACGGCAAGAGTCACACCGTCGGGAGCAAACCGGTAGAGAGAACTGTCTTTGTCTAAAATCGCCTGCGCATAGGCATTGAAGTCGCCGAGTTGAACGGTGAGATCGATTCCATTC
Organism: Terriglobales bacterium; assembly: GCA_963762965.1. GTDB lineage: Bacteria > Acidobacteriota > Terriglobia > Terriglobales > Acidobacteriaceae > DATBAX01. Next base: position 466,938 of record CAVXME010000001.1, on the reverse strand, counting down.
ACAAACGCCGCCGCCCGCAACAACGGGATTGCTGGTTCCACCGTGAATGACCGCAGAATCGCGAGACGATAGCGGGTTAGCGGCAGCTTGTCGCGCAGCTTTTCGTATCTTGAAACCACGAAGGCGGCGGTCCCCGTGCCGCTTTCTTTGCGCCAGAGCTCAGCCAGCCGGAGAGCGGCAAGATTCGCCGAGCCCGCAGCGATGAAGTCATCGGCTTCTTTGCGCAGGTCTAGAACCTTGCTGTCGGACGTCATTTCTTCAGCGCTCCAGGTACTCGATCAGCAATTTACTTTTGGTATAGACCCAGGCAATGCGCCGGCCGCCAAAAGCCTCGGCAGGCATGGGCGCGCGCGTGATCAGGCCGCCCTTGGCGCGGCTCAGCTCCAGCTGCTTTTCCAAATCCGGCACTTCGTAACACAAATGATGCAATCCTCCGCCCTTCTTCAAGAAAGGGATCACGGGTGATTTCTCACCGGCTGGTTCAACGAGTTCAAACAGGGGATCAGCCGCCAATTTGCTGCGAAGAAATGAAACCCTCACTACCTGATTAGGGTCGTATGTAATCACGCCATCCCAATCGGCCTCCAGCGATTCGGCAAATCCCTGCACCGAATCCTGGATGGACGCTACCACAAAGCCCACATGGTGGAATGTGCCTTGCGGCGACCAGGCAAGAGCAATCGATGCCACGGGAGCGTTCATTCCGTTGGCTTGCTCCCGGTCAGTGTTCTCTTCACGTCTTTCGTCATTTCAGCTCGATAATAAAAACGTCGGTGCGATATTTCTTGCCGTTCGGAGTTTCCCCCAATTGATCTTCCCAGTCGGAGGTGAACATGAAAAAGCGCCCATCCGGGGAGACGTTGCCTCGTGGCGTTGACCAGAAGCCATTCTTGGCCGTACTGAAGGTATGCGCAAAACGCCATACCTTGGAATCTTTTCCGTCGGTTGCCACGCAGAGGACCTCGTTTTCCCATGGCCCGTCCACCGCCAAAGGCGTGCCCGGCGTATCGGGGTTACTGGGGCGGTAAGTGCTGAGACAAATGGGGTTGGTGTCATCCGGATTGGCGTTGTTCCAGGAAAAATGCTGGTCATACCAATAACCGTCGGTGCGGCCCAACCCAGGAATGAGTTGTCGCGACTCTTCCAAATTGTTCAGTGGCCGGATGAGCAAATCCATAGGGTGGCTTTGGCCGGAAGGGCCGAGCAAATGGGAATACCCCAGGGCCCGGTGTCCGGAACATTCCGACGGACAAATCACCACGTTCATGGTGTCGACCTCCCAAATTACCCAGTGATGGTGGGGCTGGGGATTGGCGCGGGCCACGTACACATATTTTCCCGACTTCGACATGCGTACGTTATGAATGGTGAACCGGTCCGGCATGGGTGTGGTCCCTGTGGGCCCCCATTTTCCGCCGATTTCCCCCGTCTTGGTGTTGTACCAGCGGCATCCCTTCTGACGATCGTAGATGTAGACGATGTAGTTTTCGCCTTGCTTCGGCCCCACCCCAGTCTCCATCCGATTGTCGTCGGCGCTAACTGTAATCGAGTGCCCGATGTCATCAGCTTCCAGCTTCACGCAACTGGTGATGTTATGCAGAATCGTTACCTTGTCGTTGGAGGCATCGTATTGTTGGAATTCAGTACTGCGGGGACCGAACCCGTACATCATATTGGGTTGGGTGTAGCCAAATTGCGGTTCTCCGCCCCAGGCTGTTCCCAGGCTATGGCTCTGGTGGGCGGTCATCGTTGCCGGGTCGAAGTCGTAGAGCAGGTATTGTCCACCGCTGGTTTCCACATAGAACCGGGTGCTCGTCGAGTTCCAGGAATTCTGTTCCGCCGAGGATGGCGTCATCAGAGCTCCGCCATCCCGTTTGGAATCGGTTTTGTTGTCGGTTACGCGAAGAATGCGGGTGCCAAAATTCGGATCGGTGACGGAGGAGCCAGCCGGGCCAATTTTTGGCGGAGTGGCTGGGTATGGTTCGACCTTGCGGTCGGTACGTGCGCAATAGTTCGGGGGGCCACAGGACTTGTCCTGGGGCGCGGGCGCTTTGGCGTCAGTCGCCATCCCGGCGGCGGTCAATAGGATGATCCCCAGGCTGAGCGTTATGGTTGCGTATTGAACTCTCATCTCACTCCTTAAACTCACGCCCCAAGCATCCCTTGGCCAACCTTGAGTTAGCTACACGATCGCTGCCATCCCAAGCCCCTTAACAGATTGTAAATCATAGAGGATAAAAGAGATGCGCCTCCAGAAGGTGCAATTCCTTGCACATCCAGTCCCCTAAAGGGACACCCCTGACCCGTCTACAAGCGATGCTATACTGACCTTCCGCTCACAGACAAGCTCATGTTCGAACCATTCGGGGGCAAATCTGGACAGTAAACCAGCCATGGAACGCAGCAAATCTCCTGTCTTCGTGATGGGCTGTCATCGTTCAGGGACCAACCTGCTTTACGACACGTTGCTCTCCGCCGGGGGTTTCGCCGTGTATCGCGGATTTCTCCCGGTTTACAAAATCCTGATGCCACGATTCGGCGGCTTTGACAAGCTGGAAAATCGAAAGCGAATGATGGAAGCATGGCTGCGCAGCAAAGGCTTCCGCAGGTCCGGTCTGGATGCCGGTCAATTGACTGAAAAAGTGCTCGCCGATTGCCACAGCGGCGGCGATTTCATGCGCATCATGATGGACGAAGTCGCCCGCCGTCAAAACGTTGGGCGCTGGGCCGTCTATGATCCCGACAACGTCCTGCATGTTATGAGGATAAAGAAGGACATTCCGGAAGCTCTTTTCGTTCATATCATTCGTGACGGGCGCGACATCGCGCTTTCGCTCAATAAGATGGACGGTTTCAAGCCATTTCCCTGGGACCGGAAATCGAGGAGCATTCGCGAAACCGCCGTCTATTGGGAATGGATGGTACGCACTGGACAGCGTTACGGACGCCAAATACCAGCGGACTACATCGAAATTCGTTACGAAGAGCTGGTATCCGACCCCCGCCGGACGCTCGCGACTTTAGGCCAATTTCTTCAACACGACCTTGACTATGACCGCATTCAAAACGCCGGCCTGGGACGATTGAGCGAATCGAATTCGTCTTTTCGAGAAGAAGAACCTGAGCAAAAAGCTACGCCGGTAAATCGTTGGAAAGACAGATTGCCGCGAGAAGAAGTTGCTGCCCTGGAAGGCCTGGTCGGCCCGTGTTTGCAGGAGTTGGGATACGTTTTGACCATCCCGGAACCCGAGCGGAAACCAAATATTCGAGGAAAGTTCCTGCACACGGTCTATCCGAGACTACTTAGCGCCAAACTATGGCTGAAAGTTAATACGCCAGTAGGGAAATTTTCTAATCTATCGGCGCTCGAACTAGATGGTTCAGACTTGTCCGAAGGCGAGTTCAAGTAAGAAAAGGGTGCTTGAGATTGGCCATGAAGCAGGCGTCACTATCGAGCAGGCTCAAATCCAGAGCTGGGACAGACTTCAGGACTTTTCGCGGATCGTGATAAAAAATGGGTAAGGTCTGCCGTACCCGAAACCCCGCCTGCTCAAACGCCTCATGCGCCAGGGTCGTCGAGAATCCAGCCGCAATCTCACAAGTTTCCGGCATTTCTGCCGCCGTCCTGGCGGCCAGAACACAAGCGGCTTTCCAGCTTTCCGGAGTCTCGGCGGCCAGACGAATGTCAGCAATTCTTGTCTGTCCTGCCACCTGACTGAGAACAAAATAGCCTTGCAGCCGGGCGCCTTCGAAGATCAGAAATGCTGAGAATGTGGCGGCGGGGCAACTCAAAATGTGGTTGAGGCCCGCGATGGTTCGAATCGAAGTTAATGTTTCTGGCTTGGGTTGATTCAGCAAAGGGTCCGCCGACGAATCGAAACGCGCAATCCGGGAAACATGCCAGCCCGTGGGGGGTGAGGGCAAGGCAGGCAGGCTCCAAAGCGTGTTCCTCAGCAGTCGCACCGGGGCTTTCCAGCCGGGTTCGGAAGCGGTCCGAAACTGCAACCACGGCCGTACCACCTTAACCTGCAATTTCACTTCGCCGGAATGTTGGTAGCCAAGTTTTGGCAGGATCCGCCGGGTTTCTTCCGAGCCTCCAACAGTCAGAAGCAAATCGGCCAGTCCGGCGATTTTTCTGAGCAGCAGAACGCCCGCCCCCGTTGCCGATCGGCTGGCTGCCCAGTCAATCAAATGGATCACACTCAATTCCGCATTCGCGCCGGCAAAACGCAGCGGCCAAATCCCACCGTGGCCCACAATACTTTCATCCTTCTTGACCACATAGCTCCGGGGCCCGGTCCAATCGGGATGGGGAGAAAAATATTTCCAGCGCAGGACCTCAGGCAGGAAGGAATTGACCTCATGGCTCGCAGGGAAAGTGGACTGCAAGAGCTCTGCCAGGGCAGTCTGTTCCGAGGGTAAGGTTGCCATGAATTGCGAGCTCATATTTCACTGGGACGGCAGACAATTAACTGACTGACAGAATCTCACGTTTTGTGCGTGGTTCTGAGTCTAAAAGGTGTTGTTCGCAAAGATTCACGCGCAGCGGCAGCTTCAGTTGAGCTTCTCAAACTCTTTCCAGCCGGCTTTCTTCCTTTTCCTGCGGAGCCCGTGACAGGGCGTATCCCAGGGACTGCATGATGGGGCCCCAGTCTTTCTCAATCAGCGCCACGGATTTTTCCGACAACGCGGTTTTCCATCCCCCCGCTTTAGCGCTGCGGACGAAGGGCTTGTCCTGACGGGTTTGCTTGAGCTGGGCGTACTTGCCGGCGTCCTGTTTTTCAAGCTCCCGCATTTTCTCCGGAGAACTTAATTCCACCGCCTGGGCCAGTTTCTCTGGAGAAGTTGCAACATTTTGGAATCCGGCTTTTTGCAGAAACCGGGCAATCTTCAGAAGCTCGCGCCGTGGATTGTCTTTCATGTCTTCATAGCGCAGAAGCAGGAAAGTGTCTCTGCCCTCCCGCATTTTGATCCAGCTCATCACGTTGTCCGCCCACGATCCCCACCAGGGATCGAATTCCGCGCGCATGAAACGCGGGATGAAGTCGTCCATGGGATATGTGTCCGGAATATTCCGCGCCTTCACGTTGTGGTGATAGAACGAGACTGCGACGTCCCGGGGATCACGAACGATGCAGATGATTCTTGGGTAATTGGGATGGAAAGCTTCGTGGCTCTTCAGCAGCCGAGGGCGGGGCAGTTTTCGCAGCACGTGGTCGGGATTGAAGTAAATTTCGGCGACCCGGGATTCGATATTGGTAAATGTCGCCGGATCGTCCGGATGCAAAAGATTGCCCAGCAGAAAACGGGTCCAGGTATTTCCCGACCTCGGATAAGAAACCAGGTAAACATCGTCGGGAAAAATCGTTGCTCCCCGGCGCGCCATCTGGCGTCCAGTGAGTACGCGTTTGGCTTCCGCCAATGCTCGTAAAGCTCTGCCCATGGCTTGTCCCTAACAGCCTATCGTCTGCAATCCAGCTGGAATCGGCGACTGGTCAAACACCACAAACATCGTACCTTTACCGTTGCCATTGCCACAATAAGCGTCCAGAGTCATGTTCGGGTACCCGGCTTTCGCATCGCAATATAAACCACCCGTACTGCTATACTGCGGCGTTGATGTCTGCGCGGATTGCCCCAATGGGCCCGATGCCGCGCCACCAGAACCATGATCATCCTACCGGGAATTCTGCCTTTATGAAGAGGCTTGCGCTCCGCGCCCTGCGCGGTTGCGGCGTATTTTCGCTGGCGCGGGATCTTTCGGCCAAAAAAGCCCGCATCCTGATGTACCACAACTTCTCCGGACCCGGAGGTACGGTCCCCGGCGCTCTTAGCACGGAGGCCACGCACGCCCAATTCGAATATTTGCGTCACCACTATCGCGTGGTTCCACTGCTTCAGATGGCGGAGCAATTGGCCTCGGGAAAAAATTTAGACAGCCTCACTGTGGCGCTCACCATCGATGACGGCCGGCGCGACTTCTATCAATTCATGTTCCCGCTGCTCAAAGAATTTCAGTTTCCTGCAACTTTCTTTGTGGTGAGTTCATTTATTCGCGGCGAGGACTGGATCTGGACCGACAAAGTCCTCTGGTTGAGCGAGCAGCCGAATCCGCCCACAGCATTGACCGCAGGAAAGCTTGACGACGTTTTTCGTTCGCTGAACCGGATGCGGCCAGAGGCACGCAACGCGCAAATTCAAGCCATGGCCGCGGGCGCTCGAATCACAATCCCAACCCAAGCTCCAGCGAAATACGCGCCCTGCTCGTGGAGTGAGCTGCGCGAAATGGCCGATTCAGGCCTGGTTAATATCGGATCGCATACGGTGACTCATCCCATCCTTTCCAGCATCAGCGATGAAGAATCCTGGCGGGAACTAACGGAATCCCGGCGTCAGATTGAAGAAGGGGTGGGAAGAAATCCCGGCGCTTTCTGTTTCCCCAATGGCATGCCGGGAGACTTTCGGCCGACCCAAGTGCAACAAGTTGCAGATGCGGGATACGCGTGCAGTGTGGTGGCAAGCTTCGGGCTGGTTGATAATCACGTTGACAAATTTCGTTTGCCCCGAATCGGGATGGGCAGCAAATCAGATCCGATCGAATTCTCTAAATTTCTGGATGGGGTTGCGTACTACCAGAGAAAGTTGAGATGGGGCCTTAGGCGCTAGGCGTTAGGCCTTGGGTTTTTCCCCCAGAGCCTAGCGCCTAAAGCCCAGAGCCAACTTTCTGATTTAGTTCAGCTGGAACACCAACAGATCGGTGCGGCAGCTGTTCGTGCCCCGCTGGGCCGCTTGCAGGGTATGGTCGCAGGTGTCCTGGTTCTTACCGTTGCCAAAGCCCTGGTCGAGGTTATTCATCTGGTAATCCGAGGCACAGAGGGCGTAGTGTCCCAGGTGAGAGATGTCACAGCGGGAACTGCCCCAGAAGCCGCTGAATCCGCTGTTCCAGTGTTTGTTAAAGCGGACGGTCCGCTGCGATCCATCCCAGCTGATTCCGGTAAGTTCGCCTTCCCATACCTGGGTAATCGCAGCGCTATCTTTAGTTTGCCACGCCGCCAGATACATGTTCTTTGCGCCTGGCACGGCGTTGGCATGGGAAAGATGCTCATCCGCATTCCATTGTTCCAGTGCGGCATGGCTTTCCATATTGGGTTGTGACGCCAGTGATCCAATGGGCTGGCTTTGCATGTCATAGGAAGTTTGTACCTGGTAGTCCCAGAAACAGACGCCATAGTCGCAGGCCCAATGCGAAATGCATTTTTGACATGTTGCATCTACCTTGTTGGTGCCCAGCGTCCAGAACATTTTCCGGTTCAACCCTGTGTGATGAACCGCCAGTACGCCGAAGGTGCCACTGCGGTCCAGTTGGGCATTGTGTATTCCGCCTGGTTCCATGGCCTTCACACCGTCGGCCCATGAGATGTCCACCGGGTTCTTCAATCCAGTGTTCCAACCCTGGCTGACCTGCCAGGTTCTGGTGTTCAGCCACTGGCAGCCCTTGGAAGCGTTCCAGACTACAAAGTAAATATCAGCGTCCTGCTGCGGGCCGATCGCCGCAATCTCCGTGTTGTCGTCGGAGCTGAGGGCGTGATCGTGAACCGTCCAGTGATTGGCGGCGATTTGCCCATTCAAACAATTGGCATTGTCGGGATCAAAGGACCCTTTGCCACCGTTGAAAGCCGGGTCGGCGGCGATGGTCCAGTTCTTGGTGTCAATCACAAAACGGTAGAACTTGGCCTGGTAATAGTTATAAAAAACGCCGTTATCGGCTTGGGTGTAGCCAAAATCCGCGCCGCCGCCATGTCCGTACCCGCCAAAGCATCCTTTGGGGGAGGCTTGAAATGCAGTCGGATCGAACTGAAAAAGACATAATTGTTCGGTTTCGTCGTGGGCGAGGAATATCGTTTCATCATACGACCAGGGATTTTTTTCCGCCGATGCCCCGGTATTGAAACTTTCGCCGTGGAGCATATTGCCATCCGTGACTCGCAGGATGGCGTTGCCATATGCGGGATCAACCGCAACCTTGCCGGCCCCTCTGTGGCCGCCGTAATAGTTGGGATCATCACCCAGTTGGGGTGGATGTTCGGAGCGTATTACAGACGTGTCGGTTCGTGAACACGCATACGAGGGTGGCCCGCAAGACTTCGAAGAGTTCTGGGTCGAGGCATTCGCAATGCTGCTGGAGTCTTGGGCCGATACCGCTGGAACGCTCATGGCGGCCAGCAAGAATCCCATGACCAGAACGGTCAGTTTGATTGAAAGTGTGGATTTACGAAATTCCCGAATGAAACTGTGACAACCAGCGTAACTGATTACCATGTTGACCTCGAAACAGACTTTGGGGGACGAAATCGTCCGGGTCGTTCTTTGGCGACTGTATCCGAGGGCGCCGGGATCGCCGAGATAACGATGGTTCCTGTACCTAGAGTCACTGAGGAGTACATCCTTTTGGGTGGGGCGGTTTGTAGGGCGGGAAGATTCGCGCGCGGCGAATTCTGGAGGTTGGGCAGATGCCGGTTAAATAGACAGGGCTGCTACTTCTTCGTGGGTTTTAAGGCTGGTAAGACCTGAATGGTTCCCATCATTCCTCCATCTTCGTGCTGGAGAATATGACAGTGGTAGGGGAACGTGCCCACGATGTTTGGGTCGCGGAAATCCATGCGCAGCTTGACGCTGGGATATTGCGGGTTGTTGCCATCCCAAAACCCAACACTGATGGTGTCGCGAAGAAAGGGCTCGTCAACGGGGACGCCGTCCCGCGCCAGAACCACGAAATGGGATTGATGGATGTGAAACGTATGCAGCTCCTGGCTGCGGTTCTCGATGGTCCAATCCTCCACGTCCCCCAGACGCACGCTGATGTTGGGAGCTTTGGATGCCGGATCATAAGCCGCCGGCGTGTGACCTTCCTCCGTGATGAAGAAGGTCGTGGAAGTACTGGGATGCTTCGGGTCGAGCACTTTTTCCGAGAAATAAAGCTTGCGTTGGCGGATCGGTTTCACCCTGGCGAGTGCAGGCATGCCCTGGAACTTTAGCGGGGCGGAGACTGGAGGCAACGTCGAAGGCGGCTCGCCGCCCACAGCGGAGGCGACAATCGTGGCCAGCGGCCGCGGCGGGGTGTTGTCGTCATCATCGGGAATGGCGCTACTGGTTCCGGCGGCAGGAAGCAAATCCTCTTCATCCACGAAGGGGACAGTTTCCACCCCCAGCGTCACCAAAGTCGCCTGCACGCCTTCCGGCGGGCCATTCACAATGAACTCCGCGCGTCCCCCGGCCGGAATCGGGATGTCGGTTTGCCAGATCACGCGATCATGAGCGTTTCCGTTGCCGAACCCGAGGGGAACGCCATCCAGCGCCACGACTCCCAGGTTCTGCGCCTTGCGCCCGTAGAGCAACTGGAGATCGAGATAGGTGTCGGCGGAAGCGTTCAGCACTCGCCACAACTGGCGCTGTGACGCCTTCATTTTGATGACTGCGGCTGGGTAATCGGGATAGGGCACCGGAACAAAATTGATGGAAAGATCCTTGGATGGCTTCTCCGGCAGGTAGGTGTCTGGCTCGGCATTTGTCAAACGTTCCGAGAGCATTTTCTGATCACGAATGACCAGGACCTGCTCGGGCAGGCCCGCCACCAGCGAATTTACCCGTTCGATTCCTTCCACGATCAGCGCGCCGGAAGCGCCGCCGAGGACTTGCGCTTCGCTGAGTCCATGGGGATGCGGATGGTACCAATACAGCCCCGGCGGCTGGTTTCGCGGAATGCGCACCCGGTATTCAAAAGCCGGACCGGAAGGTTGGATCAGAGTGCCGAGCGTTTCATCCTGATGACAAAGCGGAGGCAGGTAGAGGCCGTGAAAATGAAGATTGGTCGCGGCCGCTGTCATCGTTGCAGATCCACAGGATGACTTCGTATCCGCAGGCATGTGCATTGCCGTGGATGGGAGCGACAGTTCATTCTTTAGGCTAAGAACCAGACGATCGCCAGGTTGAACCCGCAGAGTGGGCGCCTGGCTGCCGTCTGAGTTCAGATAGCAATAGCGCATCTCTCCATCCGCCGCGAGAAAGTTCCGCATGGAAAGATGGACACTCAACACCCCGTTTCGGCTACGCAGTTCCTCCGGCGCAGTGACCGTGCTGCCGGGGTGAGGACGCGGGCAGATTTCACTCTGTTGCTTTATTGATTGAGCCGGTCCGGCCGGATTTTCCGGTTGATTCCGCGACTGGCCTTGCATTCGGGAGGCGCAGCCTATCAGCAACACAATCAGTGCGAGTTTGTTGAATCCGGATATGAACCGGATTTGCCCCGTGCTTTGCCTGTATTTTTGCAGATGCAAGAAATGAAGAATCCCCCACCCGAATACAGAAACATGGTATCCGAGTGAGGGATGCGCGAAGGATTGCTGAGTTTTGTACTTCAAATTACGAGCTAGTAGGTTCCGGGAACCAGAATCAAGGAGTCGATCCCGGCCACGATCGGGTTCAGGGTCACCGTGTCTGTGGGGATGTTGTACACGACCAACCGGTGTAACCCCGCTCCCACGTAGAGATTTCCTTTGCCGTCCGATACGATACCGTCCGGCACTGGAATCGCGACTGATTTGTTTAGTAACGTGTCATTCTGAAAAAGGGTGAAGCCCGAGAGATCGGTGGGAATCTCGAAGAACCCGCTCTCCACCGTTCCCGTGCTGGCTTCGATCCCATCATGGCTGACCCAGAGTTTCTGGGTGTAGGGATCGTAAACCATGCCGTCGCCGCCATTCACTTTGTAGTGTGTTTCCAGAACCAGGGTCTTCAGGACTGCCCCAGAATTTGGATCAAGTTGCACCACAGTATTGTGGTTGGCCACAGCAAACAAGTCACCCTGAGGGTCGTAGGCGATCCCGTCCACACTCCCCAGTTTCTTGGCCAGAACGGTGTAAGTTCCGGTTTCGAAGTTATAGCGGATGATAGTGCCGATGGAATACTCAGAGATCAACAAGCTGGTGTTGCTGCCCGGATCGAATAGAAGATCGCGCGGGCTCTTGAGTCCGCTGAGCAGGATGGTGTTGGTTTGCGCCACCGGGTCGTATATTGCAACGGTACCCTGAGGGGACATGGAGTAAACAAGCTGTCCTTGCTCATTGAGCACAATGCTGTCTGGCTTTCCCGGCGTAGTGAAGACCTTTGTGATGGTCCCTGATGGCAGGGTAACCAAATCCAGTGCCATCCCGCTTTCGCTGGTTGCGTACACCTGTTGGGCGGCCGCGCCCGTGACCAGCGCAAGCGAAATTACCGCGCTCAACAAACTTGCTTGAAAAAGCCTTTTCATGGAAAACTTCCTCCAACTCGACCCGAGCCGATAATCACTCAGCGAAAACCTGGATTCTACCGGACTCCGGGCTACCAAACACCGCTTTTTGAGTATTAAAATCTGTCCGCAATCATCGGAGCATTTCGCATTCCAACCTAGGCTTGCGCTTCGACCTCTTCAGCCCGTTCCGGCCATTCTGAGAGACCTCATTATCATTCGATAACACTAATGGAATCTATAACTTAAGGGATTCTTACAGGAGCAGAGTAAATCTCAATGCAGCTGAAGCGAGTTCCCGCTGCGAACTCTGTATGGCGAATGTGCAAGAACTTGCGGCAGAAGGCGGCTGGCGATTGCACCGGGAATCCCCTACTCTTCGCCCAACCAGCGGCGCACTCTCTTCTCCAGCGAGGGCGGCATCTTGCGCAGAGTTTCCCGTCCCAGATCGCGTACAGCGTCGCGGACGTCGTGTTCCCGCAGCCAGGAGCGGTCGAGCCGGTAACGAATAATGGGGACGACCGTTCCTCCAAACCTGATCAGGAACTGGTGCGACCCTCCGAGTGAATGGCGGCGCAGTCCCTGGCCGCAAGCCCATTCGATGCCTCTCCACTGCAACAGCTCATTCGGTTTCAAATGCATGAATTCTTCGAGCGAGCTGTTGGCCGCCGATTCGAACAAACCCCCGGGGCAAAGCCGGAAAATATTAATCGCAACGACTTTTCCGGAAAGCCGGGCCAGAAACAGCCGCCGGTTGTTGGTGAGCTGCGCCGCCCGCTCAAAAACTTCGAAAGTGAATGCGGTTCCGGAGAGTTCTTTCCGGTCGGTTTCCCGCCAGGCCTTGTACACCTCGTAGGCTTCTGCAATATCCTGCGGACTGGTTGCCAGTTGTACTTCAATACCGTTCTTCTCCGCGAAGCGGATATTTCTCCGGCGGTCCTTGGAAAACTGTTTGAATACTGCGTCGGCTCCCTGACTCAAATCGAGCACGACGTTTCCCGGAAGTTGCCGCCTTCGGAAGCCGCCGTCGGCGAAAACCGGAAGCTCGAGCGATGGCCAGCTGAAAACTGTGATCAGCTCTGCCGGGCCGGCTTCGCTCAACAACCCTTGCATCAAGGCGCGCTGGGTAGCACTGGAATCTTGGCTGGGGTCGACACAGATCTGCGGGCGCGAGGGAAGTCCGCAGAGCACCTGATTTCCTTCATGCAGTCCGGTAAGAATTCCCGTGACCGTGTCCCCCTCAAGAGCCAGTACCGCGAACGGCCGTCTTCCGGTGAAATAAGGCTCCAGGAAATATTCGGGAGTGTTGTAATGAGACGGAAATTCCACGCGCGTCAGGCAATCACGCCAGGCGCTCTCCAAATCGGCAGCGGGGAATTCGTGCAGAAGGGTGAACTTCCGATCGGGATTCCTGGCAAGTTCTGGCATGTCTAAACGAGTTTCACGTTCCATGGTAGCTAAAGGCAATTGAAATCCTCAATCAGTATCCAGCCGGCTTCATACGCCGGTTTTTGGTTTCCGCATTCTCTTTGCGATTTGCAGGAAGCTCAATGCGCGTTCGCGGTGAAGCAAGAGCACCGTGCCGATGTAGACGATCGCCCCGGCAGCGATCTCGATGATCAGCCGTTGCAAGAGTGGCTCGCTCAGGGGAAGTTTCCACTTCAACAATCCAACCGCCAGGGACATGGCAATCGCGCCATCCAGGCCGGGACGTACCGCGCGGAAATATTCCCATGGGCTCATCTCAATGGTCTTGAAGGTCTTCCAGTAGAGCGGTGCCGTGGCCAGGGGATAAGCCATCCATCCAATCGCCACTCCTTCGATGCCCCAATGGCTGCCCAGGTAAAACGACAGCGGCATAATCAACATGGCTGACAACTCCACCCGCATCACGAAACGGGCATTGCCGACGGCGGTGAGCAGCTTTGGCAGCAGCGCCTCGATGGACCGGAAAGCGGTGTAAAGGCAAAGAACTTCCAGCGGAACAATCATGCTGTCCCACTTGCGGCCCAGCGCAAAGGGAACCAGTTCGCGCGCCACCAGCGCCACTCCAATGGTGGCCGGAAAAGTTGCCAGCGCCAAAGCTTCGGTCAGGGTGTGCAGATAGCGGCGCAAGGCGGCGGGCTCCTTTTGCACCTTCGCCAGATAACTGGGAATGATGGTGGTGACCAGCGAAACCACTTTCTCCAGCGGCATATTGGCCAGGGTCCAAGCCATGCCGTAAAAGCCTAATGATGACTGGCCCAGAACTCTTCCCACGGTGACGTTATCGAGGGTGTTGTACGAGGACCAGGCAAAAACCGAAACCAGCACGTGCCAACTGAACAGCAGCGGGCGCTTCACCGTGGCCAGGTCCGGCCACGCGAACCGCTGGCGGCAGGCGGCCAAAATCAGTCCGCTGCGCAGCGTGATGGATAGCAAATTCCCCGCGACCAATGCCCAATAGCCATAGCCCAGCAACGCGAGGGTCACGGTTGTAATGGCGGCGACGATGTCACGAATCGCATTGAACCAGGACAGCGGCTTGAATCGCAGCTGCTTGCTCATCACCCCCTCAGGCACGCTGCGCAGCGCGAGAGGAATCAACGACAGACAGCTTGCGATGATGACCGGCACCAGCCGGGGTGTCTTGAAAAACGCCGCCACCGGCCATGCGCAGGCGCATGCCACCAGGAAAGCGCCCACGCCCAGGATCACAGCTACCGAGTGCAGTTGCGCAATCTCGTCCTCGGTCAGGTCTTGCAGGGTCATGATGGTGACCGGGATGCCGAACTCCCCGGCCAACCGCAGAAACGAATAAAAGGCGCCGGCCATCGCCACCAATCCAAAATCGGACGGCGCGAGCACTCTGACCACCACCAGCAAGGAAGCCCACGATACGATCTGGGCGCCCCAGTCGGTGACCGCTCGTAATGCCAGATTTCCCGCCAGCGAACCCGTCGGTTTCGCCGGAGAAGGCGCGAGTGGGGTCGTTGCGACCGCGGCGCTTTCGGGATTGATGGTCATGGTTTCCGGCTTACTCAAACCCAACTCCTAGCTTTTTTCGTGAGTCTGTGCGACGCCATTGCGCAACGCCGTCGCCCGCACCCGATCGTAGAACGAGTTCCCCAATACGCGTTTCGCGCCGCGCCGCAGACGGTCGCGCAGCGCGAGCTGCCACAGTCCGCGTCCCTGGCACAACGCGGCAAAGGTCCTCAAATCCGTTCCCCGCATCATCGCCACCCGGCCCAGCGCAAAAACATCCGTGGACTTCGAATTGGCATGGATGCGGCTGGTGGCCACCGAACGATATCCAGCTTCGCTGGCAACCTTCCTCACCCGCGGATCGTAGCGTCCACCCGGACAGGAAAAATGTTCGACCGGCCGTCCGAGGATCTGTTCCAATTCCGCCTTGGCCCCGGCGACTTCTTCGCGCAGTCTGCTGTCGTCCAGATCGGGCAGATAGGGATGTGTCTTCGAGTGACAGCCAATCTCGAAACCGGTAGCGTTCAGCTCGCGTAGTTGCTGGGCTGACAGGTATCCTTGTGTTCCTACAAAGCCCGACGTAACGTAGAACGTCGCTCCAAAACCGAATTCTTTCAAGATCGGCGCGGCCACCAGCAAATCGGTTTCACTGCCGTCATCGAAGGTGATGGTTACGCTCGGCTTCGCCGGAAAGGTCAGCGCTTCGCTGACGCTCACTCCCTGCCGGTTCGCATCTTTCAGGGATTGCATCTGCGCCCGGAAATCGGCGGCGGCCACGATGTAGCGCACATATCCCGGCTCCGTCTGGCAGAGCAGCCGGCCGGGTATTTCCAGTTCGTGATACATCAGGTAAACGATCTCGGGCTCCATTCCATAACCTGCGCAATGGGAATCGGGGGTGTTCCATTGCCAGTGTAGTCTCAGCTATCGGCGAGGGGCGGGCTGAAGGTGATCGCTCAGTAACGAAACCAATTCGTCGCGCAGGCGGGGCCCGCACGCGATCAATCCGGAGAGCAGTGGATCTTTGCGATTGCAGCGCAGGGGAGTGTTTTCCAGGGTCTGCACATGGCCTCCCGCGCTCATCACCAGGGCGGCGCCGGCCGCCACGTCCCACTCGTTCTTCGGAGTCAAAGTAAAAGTCACGTCGGCGAGTCCAGCCGAGACCAAAGCGAGTTTGTAAGCCACCGATCCCATGGCTTTCACATTGAGAGACGTGCCTTTGAACGCTTCCCATTCGCCGCGCTTCACTTCGCTGCGGCTGGCCAATACCAGAGCGCCCTCCAGTTTGCTTCTTTGACTGGGTGAGGCGGGCTTGCCGTTGTAGGTCACTCCGGTGTCGAGCGAACCGATAAAAGTTTCCTGCGTGGCCGGATTGCAAATTCCTCCGGCAACTGGAATCCCATTTTCCACCATGGCGATCGAGACACAGAATTCCGGAATCCCTTGCACGAATTCGCGCGTCCCATCCAGCGGGTCAACCACCCACACCCGGCTTTTTTCCAGACGCGAGGGGTCGTCGACGGTTTCCTCAGAAAGCCAACCCTCACCGTCGCGCAAAAGATTCTTGCGCAGCACCGCATCGACGGCGTGATCCGCGGCCGTCACCGGATCATCCCCCGCCTTGTATTTCGCTTCAATGTCGCCGGCGGTAAAACCGGCCAGCACCGTGCGCGCAGCTTCCAGAGCGCTTTGAATTCGTTGCAGAGTTTCCGAATTTGAATAAGGGCCCATAATTTTATGAATCAAAAATTTCCGCGAATCTGAATGATCACGCCCACAGCATTCTTGCGCCCGTAGCCAGCAGCACCGCGCAAAGAATTCGCCGCAGCCACAGCACCGGGAACCGGGTGCTCAAGTACGATCCCAGAATTCCTCCCGGAATTGAACCGATCAGTAAACAACCTACCAGCCGCGGGTCAACGTTTCCCAGACGATAATGCAGCACGCTGGTTACTCCGGTCAGGATCACGGCGTGTACGATGTCGGTCCCGACCATCACCCTGGGAGGGTAGCTGTAGAACAAAAGCAGCATCATCATGATGATGCTGCCCGATCCCACCGAAGTCATCCCCACTAGAAACCCGCCCACCAGCCCGATCACCATCATCCCGGCGAAGGATTTTAGAGTCGGCGAACGATGGGCGACATGGTCTTCGATCCTTCGTTGCAACAGCAGCAGGACAGGAATGCAAATCAGCAATAATCCCACCGCTGACTTGATGAAATCATTCACGCCCGTGCCGTACACATTGCGCAAATGAACCAGCAGCTTGACTCCGAGCAGAGATCCTGGAATACTCCCGGCCGCCAATGCCACCACAACCTTGCGGCGGACCGTTCCCTTGCTCAAATGCACCCAGCTGGAACCGATCTTGGTCACAAAGTTGAAAACTGCGTCCGAGCCGACCGCCATAATCGGCGGCACACGGAGAACGAAAATGAGGAGCGGCAGCAAAAGAACGCCGCCCCCCAATCCGGTCATGCCGATTAGAGTGCCAACCACAAACCCAATGACGATTTTTAGAGTGACCAGTTCCATGTTTGTCTGAGCCCAGACTTCAAAGGAAACAGATCTTCCTTTATGCCCGTGCTCCGGCCGCGTCTCCGTTTACGCCGATGAATCCCTGCCGCTCCAGGTGCAAAATAATTTCCTGGGCCGCTTCCTCGGCGCTTAATTCGCCTGTGTCAATGGTGACTTCGGCATCGGTCGGCACTTCGTACGGGTCGGAAATTCCAGTAAATTCCTTTAGGATGCCCGCCCGCGCCTTGGCGTATAGTCCCTTGCGATCTCTTTGTTCGCAGGTCTCTACCGTCGTAGCAATATGCACCAGGATGAATCCACCATGCGGCTCGATGGTCTGACGCACATGCTTGCGGGTGGCATCGTAGGGAGCGATGGGTGCGCAAATCGCAATTCCGCCGTTCTTGGTAATTTCCGAAGCCACATAACCAATGCGCCGAATGTTGATGTCGCGGTGCTCCTTGGAGAATCCAAGTTCAGAAGAAAGATTCTTGCGGACCAGGTCGCCGTCGAGCAAAGTGACCGGACGTCCGCCCACTTCCAGGAACTTCGTAATCAGGACATTGGCAATCGTCGATTTTCCGGAGCCGGAAAGCCCGGTGAAGAAGATCGTGACCCCTTGCTTGTGCCGTGGCGGAAAACTGCGGCGCAGTTCTTTCACCACTTCGGGATAAGTGAAC
Source organism: Terriglobales bacterium (assembly GCA_963762965.1). Lineage (GTDB taxonomy): Bacteria > Acidobacteriota > Terriglobia > Terriglobales > Acidobacteriaceae > DATBAX01. The sequence goes on along the minus strand of CAVXME010000001.1, from coordinate 449,486 downwards.
CAGCTGGGAATTTCGCGTCCCTCGTTCAGGCGGTCGCGCAGGTCCGTGCCGGAAAGATTCAGCACGCGCGCGCCAGCCGGAACTTCATTGTCGGGCACGTACTGGTCCTGTTCTTCCAGATACACCATCATGCTGAACGGAACCATGGTGACGCCGATGTCAGCTTCGTGTTTCTTGAACACTTCCTGCGCTTCGTACGGGCCGTAAAATGGTTTGCCGTCGGAATCTTTTCCCGGTCCCGCGTGATCGCGGCCGACAATAAAGTGTGTGACGCCATAATTCTTGCGAATCAGGGCATGCCAGATAGCTTCGCGAGGCCCGCCCATACGCATCGCCAATGGCAATAGTCCAAGCTTCGCCGTTCCCGCCGGATATTTCGACAGCAACAACTGATAGCAACGGACGCGAGTGAAATAATCCACGTCTCCCGGCTTGGTCATTCCGACCGAGGGCTGAATCAGAAGATTCGCTTCCACCATTTTCGCCGCGCGGAACGTCAGCTCCACGTGGGCGCGGTGCATGGGATTGCGAGTCTGGAACGCAACCACCTTGCGCCATCCCAGACGGGCAAATTCGGCGCGTTGTTCCGCCGGAGTCAGACGCAGGTCTTTGAAGTCATAGTGTGACGGTAGCTGCGTGCCTTCAATCCGGCCGCCCACATACCAGGCATTTCCTTTGTTGAGTAAATAATCAACGCCGGGATGAACTTTGCTGGTGGTGCCAAATACCGATTTCGCTTCCGCTTCCCGGTCCGCCTGCCAGACTTCTTCCACGTTCAGCACCGCCAGCATGACGCCTTCCGGATCACGCAGCGCGATTTTGCTGCCTAGTTTTAATGTCTGCGCAAAAGCTTCGGTCACGTCGAGCGTGATCGGCATCGGCCACAGAACGCCGCTGGCCAGCTTCATGTGTTTACAAACGCCATCGTAATCGGCCTTGGTCATGAAGCCGCGCAGCGGAGAAAACCCGCCGTTGAGCAGAAGTTCGAGATCGCATAGTTGCCGGGCCGTCAGGTCCCACGAAGGAAACTCGCGTGACTGCGCTTTCAGTTCGGCAATGCGTTGTGGTTGTGCGATGAGATCGATGAGTTCGCCGCCGTGGGGCGCGATAAGATGGCTTGCTGTAGTCGTCAAAACGTTGGACCTCCCGGTCACTAACACGGATTTACTGTTGACTGCTTCCTGCTGGAAATCTTTCAGGCTGGATCTCAAACCCTGGCTTGCGGAGAGGCATCTGCCTACCCATCAAGGTTACTACGCCAGGATTAAAGATCAAAGAACGCCAGACCTGTGATTGAAACCTCACAACCCTGTGTGAAGTGCAATTAGCATACCGTCCGCAGGTACATACCGTTCTTTAAATGAATGTAAATAAAGGGGGTTTCAAGGAGCCAGCCGGGCAGCCCTTAGGCTCCATGGAAGTGTGCAAACTTTTTCATCATCCCGGCCTGACAGATGGATGTATCGACACCGGCAGTTGTAAAAGCAATTCGCCACGGTTTTCGCCGATCTTCACGGATTTTTGTCCGAGCCAATCCGCGAAGATCCGCGTAAACCCGTGGCGAAAGAAGCAGTTCTTAATCCACTGCATGGAAAATGCTGAAAACTATGTTCATCCCGTGCGGTTCCAGGTCAAATTCCTGCACACATTTCTGCTCCACAATATCGTACAGCGAAATGTGCGTCGGCTTGACGGTCATGCCCTCATGAAAAATGTTCTTCACCCACAGGACATTTTCCTGCAAGTTAGTTTTTCGGACGCGGGTAAATCCCACCCAGATTTTCCGTTCATCCAGCGGCAACAATCCGCGGCACCAGCCCAGCAGAGCTTCCTGGCCGTCGATGGGTTTCAAGCCGATCACTTGGTCCACCTGCAGCGTACGCGCGTTGGCGATGACCACTCGTCCGTCCACGGTGGTGAAGAAGATTCGATCGCCACTCACCAATCCGTCATGGGGAGTCTGCACCGCGATATCGATTCGCTTTCCCGATCCACTCAGCGAGACGGCGTCGCGCTGGCGAAAACGGGTCACCCAAACTTCGCCATCCAATTCGAAAACAAAATTGGGATGCGATCGGTGCGGCTTGGTGCTGTCGACCTTGCGGTAGTCAATGTCCCGCGAGAATCGCGACCACAGTTCCTCATTCAGCACGTCCCACTGTTCCAGCACTTTTCCTGCTGGGCTGAACTTGACCACCATGTCCAACCCGGTGCTGGCGACCAGCAGATTTCCATCGGCGGAGGGCGTGACATGATGAACGTCATTGAAACAGGGCAGAGAGATGTATCCAGTTTGTTTGAATTCCGGCAGCTTGAAAATCAACACTTCCGTCGAAGTGCAGGCATACAGCGTGTTGCCGACCAGCGTCCCGGCCTTGAACACATTGGAGGAATTTTCGTTGGCGCGGGCTTCCGCCGGACTTTGATATTCCACGCAGGTGCGCACCTTGCCGGTTTCGGTGTCGAGCCTAAGAATTAACGCGGACTCATAGAGATTCCACTCCTCCTCGCTCTTTACCAGCAATTTCCGCTGTCTCGCTCCCAGCACGTATAAACCGGCCATGTGCTTTGGTCTCTCCTGCCTCGATTATCGCAAACTTGGCGCGGACGGTCGGTGGCGGGAACAAGGATACAAACCTTTGCAACCCTGGGATACATGTCCTTGCGGCGGTTTTGTCAAAAAAAATACCAAACTTTGCTAACTTATTCCGCCCCAGCGGGTTACATAGAGTGGAAGGGCTTGTTCAGTAGGCCGGTCAATCCCGGACCGGAAGTACAATATGGCAGGGCACGTGCTCCTTCCAGGGTGGCGGCACGCGCTGCCCGTGTTCGCGGAGGTTTAGTTTGCTTATGAAGCATCTCTATTTCATGCTCTTAATCATTTCGCTGAGCTCGATGGCTCTGGCCCAGAACAAGAACGCCCAGGATCCAACGCTGCGGCCCCATCACAGCAATGCTATCCGGCCGGCTCTAAAGGCCCCGCCGGCTTATAAAATGCCCGGCGTGGCCAAACACAACGCGGGTGGAATCGCCACCGGCCCGGCTCCCGCGGCCAAGAATGGCACGGACGCGCAGCTGAACGCGCTGGAACATCAGCAGGCCACGATTCACAATCCAAAACCTGCCCCCAAGGCTGCCCCGGCCCTTGCCAAAGCCAATAATGCTGGTGGAGTCAACAAGCCGATGAACTTTACTTACAAAGAACCAAACGCCAACAACGCCATCGTGGGGGGCACTGCGAACGGCAGGAAGGTTCACTAGGACGAACCGATGGAATCACCTGCGCGCGGAACTCTCTCTGCTGCCGGTTCGTGCACTACACTCCGGGCCGCAACCACCGGTTCTTTCATCGAGTACTTCAGCAGGCACCACAACGCCCGCACGCCGTCTTTCCAGCCAATCTTTTTTCCCTCTTCGTAAGTGCGGCCCCAATAACTGATGCCGACTTCGTAAATCCGTAAATGCCGCTTGGCTATTTTTACCGTGATCTCGGGCTCAAACCCGAAGCGGTTTTCCTCAATCGGGATGGATTGAATAATCTCCCGCCGGAAAACTTTGTAGCAGGTTTCCATGTCGCTGAGATTGATGTTGGTGAGCGCGTTGGAAAGCAAGGTCAGCCCCCAGTTGCCCACCGAGTGCCAAAAATACAGCACACGATGCGGGCCGCTTCCCAGAAAGCGCGAGCCATACACCACATCGGCCTTACCCTGGATTAGCGGGCCCAGCAGGGTCGCATAATCGCCGGGATCATATTCCAGATCGGCATCCTGGATGATGACAAAATCGCCCGTCGCCTCCAGAATGCCGCGGCGCAAAGCTGCACCTTTGCCCATGTTTTGCGGCTGGAGAATAATCCGCAATTGCGGATATTGCGATTGCAACTCGCCCAGAATTTCCCGCGATCCGTCGCGTGAACCGTCATCCACGCAGATCAGTTCAATCTCGAGCGGCACCGCTAAAACCCGCTCCACCACTGGGCGCAGGGTGGCGCGTTCGTTATACACCGGCATGATGACCGACAATTTCATAATTCTTTAATAATTCTTACGAGGCCGCGGTCAGTTTAAAGCAAGTTCAGAATTCGCGCAGTCATTTCCGTTGCCGGCTGTTTAATACTTTTGGGTCTGTAAAGAATCTGCAATAAATCGTCAAAAAGTGTAATAACTTCCAAGTGTCAGCCCGGGCGAGAGCAATTTTGACTTATTTATTTGGTTTAGCCCCAGCTCCCTGAGGCTTGGCGTCCGTTTAAAGGGACTACTGCCGAAGATTCGGCAGCTCCGATCTGAAGTCGGCAGCAAGCCGCGTTTCTGCCCTCCGGAGTTTCCTTTTACCATCCCTTTCCTTTTCTTCAACCACCTTATTTTCTAATGGTTTGTTGCACATCTAGTCAATGAAGGGCAGGTTCACCCGCCTGCCAAGGGTGTTTGTAATCAGTGCGGAGAGCTCTCCCGGCGAGTGGTTCGGAGAGGCAGGCGGAGCGGAGCAGGGGCTGTGGAAATCTTATTTTGATAAAAAGCTGTGCAAAGTCGCCGGACTTGGCAGTTAGGATGCTATGAATTTCGGGAGAACCATCAAAATCCAGTATTTCCTTCGCTAGCTGCGAGGTCCTCCCAAGGGGTCTCCTGTAGCCTGCTTTAATCACAAGAATTGCCTGCCCGGCGGGCGTTGCGATTGATTCGTTGGCGTTGGATCAGATGGGGGAATCGCATGAGCGAAGATTTTGTCCGGCTGGCTCCGCGTGAGCAGCAGATTGCCGAGCTCCTGTTGCAGGGATGCGACAACGAAGAAATCGGCAAGCAGCTGAACATCGCGCGGCGCACGGTCAAAGCACATTTCAACCGCCTTTTTTTGCGCTTTGGCATCCAGGACGGGGTGAAGCGGGTAAAACTGGCAACACTTCTATATCGGAGGCAGTTATGTTCAGAGGCGAACGCTATGGAAAACGGGGCCCCAGCGAGCGAGAACAGCAAGTCATTGAACTCGTCGCCCAGGGACTCAAGAACCGAGAAGTCGCAACCGCAATCGGAACCACTGAGCACGTCGTTAAAAACTACCTCAGGGCCATCTACGATAAACTCGGGCTCTGGAACCGGGTCGAACTCGCGCTCTGGTACGAAGCCCGCCGGCACCAAGTCGCGGCTAACGCCTGACGCTCTGGAGCAATGGGAGCACAGCATTCTCGATCTTGATCCCGGGACCGTACGCGGCCGTCAGATCGGCGAAGGCTGATCGGGATCAAAATTAAACACCTAAGACGAGAAGGCCTCCGTGAAAACGGAGGTCTTTTTTGTGCCTTCTCTTAATCAACCGCAGAGGCTTATTATTGTTCCCGATAGATGTCGGCATACTCATGGGCTGGTGGTCAAGGGAGGCGCTATCCTGTCTGCTGGAGGGATGTGGTGAACCTCAAGCTCGCTCTCTCCCTGCTTTGTATCTGGAGCCTGTATTCGGTTGTATTGGCCTCGGCACAATCTTCTGCTGTGAAACCAGACCAAGCTCCAGCGGCAACGCCAGCTCGGGCCAGTGCAAAAGAAAAAAAACAAGATCAATCCACCCGGCATTTACAAATCGTGCAAACAATCTCGTCACCATCAGAAATTGCTAACGCAATGCGTGGTTCATTTAAGTGTGATGGCGATGGCGATCTTTACCTGCAAGTCGGTGCCGATCCAGTGCCCCCGATCCTTAAATTGAATCCCAAGGGAGAACGCCTGGCAATTTTTCAAGCTACCGCAAATCCGGACATGAAGTTAGACGTTACTGGAGAATTTGCCTTGCAATCAGGCGGGGATTTATACGAATTTGCTCTTCCACACGAGATTACCCGCTATTTGTTTGCCTTCAAGTCGGACGGAAGCTATAAATCCGCGATCAAGCTGCAGCCCGGCTTTCCTTGGGCGCCATCTGCGCTGGCTGTTTTCGCCCATGGCGAATTCTTAATCTCCGGCCTTGAATATGATCACGACCGTACGAACCCGGTCATGTTGCCTTTTAATGGCATATTTTCGTCGGACGGCCGCTTGCTAAAGGAGGTGAAGTTGGAGGACGACGAGACGCTACACGACTTGGCAGCCGCTGGCGATGCACGCGTTTCATCGAGTACTAGCCCTTCACACAACCACGCAATTGAATTCAGCAAGATGGAGCCAGCGGCCGATGGCAATATATTCCTCATGCGCTGGATGAATCCGGCGATCTTCTATGCCGTTTCTCCAGGGGGCGAGGTGGTGCGGAGATTTACCGTGGACCCAGGAGACTCGAGTTTCCAGCCAGTTACGATGCATGTTTCAGGGACGCGGATTGCTGTGCTCTTTACCGAACCCCAAACGCAAGAAGAGGTCATAAAAGTTGTGGATCTGGAAGGCCATGAGGTCGAGACCTTCGACCAGCCGGTGGTAGACGGACAACCGAAATACGGACGGCTCGGACTCGGATTCGCATGCTACACCGACTATCCGGAGCGCTTTACTTTCCTATCGACGGGAGATAACGACAAGCTGGAATTTAAAATTGCCGAGCCGCAATAAATCAGAGGAGGAAGTGGGTCGCCTAATCGCAAGCTCGGCGCGACGCCGATTCGAACTGGTCCAACTGGGCGCTGTGCTGGGTCTCGTACCTTCCGCCGGCAGTTTTGCCATAAAGATCCGCGCCCGGACAATAGTAAAGCGCGGTATGCATGTCCACCCACACCTGGCGGTCGGGATTGCCCATGTAAACCGGCGTGGGCGGGGCTTCCGCCAAACCCAGATCCACCATCAGCCGTTCGAAAGCCGTCAACTGCGGCTCGGCAGGATTTACATGCGTGGCCGGCGCAGGCTGGGTGAACAAACTGATGAGCACTCCGGCAAAAAGCAGCGCCGCCGCTCCCAGATAAATGTTCGCCCGATGATGGCGCCATTGTTCGCTGAGCCATAGCCTGGTGGCGCTACGCCCCTGCGCTGACTCCAGCCATTGCCGGGCATTCGCGGCCGAGGTCCACGGCGAAGCTTTCGCCAAAGCCGAAGACGCGGCAGCCGGTTCGTCTGCCACTTCGTCTTCACCCAACGGATTGCGGATCACCAGCGCTGCTTCCTCTTCAACTGGAGCGTCCGCTTCCAGCCCGGTTGTTAGTTCATGAGAGGGTTCAACCTCCACCACCGGATCCAGATCCCAGTCGAGCTCCTCCTCATGCGACACAGCCGCATCGGGAATCGTCGGATGAACGACCACCGAATCCGCCGTCACCACGGGATCGGCTTCGACCGGAGCAGGCTCGGGGACCAACTCGGTTGCGTCCCCGAACTGGGCCACAATTTCTTCCAACGAAACGGGCAATCGCGGGACTGATTTTTCTTGCCGGAAAACCTTTTCGGGAGAAACCGCGGTTTGCGCAATCGCTTCTTGTTTTTTCGGCGGAGCTGCTCTCGCAGGGACCGGCTTCGCGGAAACCGGTGGCGGAGAAACCGGCCAGGGCGGACTTATGCCCGGAACTTTGACTTCCGCAGGGATTTCATAAGACTGTTTTCCGTTCGTCCGGAAGTCGGTCTCGCGTTTCACCTCGGCCTGGCCCGCTGCCTGCTGCATATACCACAGCGACGCCCACTTGCTTTGCAGATGGCCGTTGTCTCCTCCGGGTTTGGTACGAGTCATGCCGCACTTGCCGCAGAAGGCTTCGTCCCCCAGGAATTCTCTTCCGCACCCTCGGCAGAGCCGCCCCTCCGTGGTCGCAGGCCGCGGCGGCGCCGGAGGATTTTTCACCGGCGGGGAAGCGATGACCGTTTCGAAATTTGCCGGCGCTGTTTTCCGGGCAAGCTTTTTTGCCGCTGCCGGAATCTCATTCGGAAGCGCAGTCTTACTGAGATCCGTCTTGTCGAGATTCGTCTTATTGAGATCAACGACCGGCTCGCCGGCCAATCGTTCGAGTTGCGGCTTGATCTTCTCCAGGATCTGAAGCATGGACTCGCGTTCGGCGGCGAGCGCGTCTTTCTTGTCTAATTCATCGGCCCGGCCCAGAGCTTCGGTCACCAGGGCGGCCATCAGTTCACAGGCGCGCACATCGTCTTCATTGAAAGCATCGACCTCGGCAAACCGCAGTTCCACCACGCCGGCGATTTGTCCCTCGCGGTGGATGGGCACCACAATCAGCGAGCGCACGGCGTTGTCGCGGCGCGGTTCCGAAGGCCGCTGCGGCCCCGTGGTCAGGTTGGGGCAGCGCAATATTTTCCCCGTCTGCAAACACGCGGCGGACAGACTTGAATTCAGCAGCACCGGGGTTCCGGTTTCGCCCGCCGCACTGCCTACGCCAGCCAGATACACCAGTTGATCATTCAGCAGAATTCCAATCGCCGCCCCGGTGGATTGCGTGATTCGCTGCAAGCGGGTCGCGATCAGCGCCGCTGCACCCTGCAAATCCAGGTTCCCGGTCATGACCAGCTTTTGGGTTTCTACAATTTCGCCAAGCATCTCGGCGGAATCACTCTTGGGTCCCTTGGCCAGGATGCGGTCATTGTGTTCCTGCATGACGTGCGCCGCCGACAGAATCTGCTGGAACGATTCTTCGTCCAGGCTGGGCTTGCGCGGCGGAGTGGTGAGATCTTGCTTCAAGTCGGCTGGCCCCCGCTAAGGCGGTGACAGTGATACCAGATCGCCCTATTGTAGTGCAATTCTTTGTCCAAAGCCCACGCCCAAAGTGCCTGATCCAATGGGATTGGAGTGGGATGCCAGTTTGCTGGGTGTCGCTGCCTGGAAGGAACTAACAGGCTTATTTTATTGGACTTAATGGGTTCTTGGCAGGGTTGGGCTTGGTCCTTCATGGCCCGATCCGTGCCCCGGCTGCCGGCAAATTCGTCTCGCCAGGGAGGGTATGAAGATCCGTGCACTTCAACCCTGAGATTGAGGTCTTGCAGCTTACGCGTGGCTCGAAGACAGTTCTTCTACCCCGGCATCGCCATGATCAAGAAAGTAGTGGACTGTGGGAGTAATCACCAGCGACAGCGCCATTGAAATCAAGATGCCCCCGATCACCGCAATCGCCAGCGGTTGCAGCATCTGCGCGCCCGCACCCAGCGCGAATGCCAGTGGCAACATTCCGGCGATGGTCGCCAGCGCGGTCATGACAATCGGACGCAAGCGCCGGCGGCTGGCCTGAAGCATGGCTTCCTGCGGCGACCTGCCGAGCTTGCGGAATTTCTGATCGGCGTCGAGCAGCAGGATTCCGTTCTTGGCAACGATCCCCACCACCATGATCATGCCCATGAATGACGAAACGTTGAATGTGGTCCGCGTAATCACCAGCGCAATAAAAACTCCCGAAGTTGAAAGTAAGGCTGATGCCAGGATCGCCAGCGGGGCGGCAAAGCTTCCGAACTCAAACAGCAAGACGATAAAAACCAGAACGACGGCCAGTCCTAGCACGAAAACCAGATCGCGAAATGATTTTTGCTGCTGCTCGTAGGCGCCCCCATATTCCACCCGAATTCCTGGAGGCAAATGAAGCGCAGCGACAGACTTCTGCACTGCGGAAACCGCACTGCCCAGGTCCGTGCCTTCCAAACGCGCGGTGACGGACACATTACGCTGCAAGTTCTCCCGCCGGATTTCCGTTTGCGGCGGCAGCTCGATCAAATTGGCCAGGGCCCCCAAAGTGGCGGTGTGGCCTGCGCTGCTGGTCAGCAGCGTGTCGCGCATGGCTTCGAGCGAAGCCCGATTCCCGGCCGGGAAGCGTACCCGCACGGTGTAAGTGCGGTCACGGCTGACCACGGGAGTCGCCGCCGGTTCGCCTTCCAGAATGGCGGCAGCGTCAGTCGCGATTTCCTCCGGGGTGAATCCCGCGCGCGCCGCCACGCTGGGGTTGATCTGGAACATCACCGCCGGCCCGCTGATGGTATTTTCGATTCCATCCAGCACGTCCACCACGCCGGGAATTTTCCCGATGGAATCCGCAACCCTGGGCGCCCAGCTTTCGAGCAACGCCGGGTCTTGTGAAAACAACTTGATCTGCACAGGCTCAGGTTCGCTGGTCAGGTCGCCGATCATGTCTTGCAGCACCTGCACGAACTCCGCTTTGACGGCCGGTTCCTGCGCCGCCACTTGCGAGCGGATGTCCTCCATAATGTCGTCAATGTCGCGCTTGCGATCGGCTTTCAGTTTGACCAGAATGTCGCCGCGATTCGCCTCGGTCACGGCGGCCAATCCCAGTTCCAGTCCCGTGCGCCGCGAAGTGCTCTCGACTTCCGGCACCGAATTCACAATCTTCTCCACATGGTCCACCATGCGGTCGGTTTCGGCCAGGGAAGTTCCCGCCGGAGTCAGGTAATCGAGGGTGAATCCGCCTTCATCCATTTCCGGCAGCAAGTCCGATCCCGAGAACCGGTAGCAGACATAAGACATCACCACCAAAGCCAGGCTCATCGCCGCCAGCCATCGCGGTTTGGCCAGGGCCCGGCGCAACCAGCGCTCATGGAAATTCACAATCTGGAGAAAGAATCCACTCAGCGAAGCTTCTTCGACCTGCAGCAATCGCGTGATCGACTCTTCCTCGGATGCGGGTCTGGCATTCTCGCTCTTGCGCTTGCCAATGAAGTACTGGCTTAGGTTGGGTGTCCAGGTAAGGGCCAAAGCCAGCGACGTGAACAGCGACACTCCCAGGGTGACGGCCAGCGCGCGAAAGAAGGTTCCCGTGACTCCCGTGATCGCGATCAGCGGCAAGAACACCACCACCGGCGTGACGGTCGAGCCGATCAACGGAATCGTAATTTCCCGCAGCGCGCTGTGGACGGCTTGTAAACGGTCCTGGCCTGCGTCACGGTGCAGCACGATGTTTTCCACCACCACGATCGCGTCATCAATCACCAGGCCAACCGCGGCCGCCAGTCCGCCCAACGTCATCAAATTGAAGCTTTGCCCAAGCAGTTTGAGCACTGCGAACGTAATCAGAATCGTGACCGGGATGACCAATCCCGCCACGATCGACGTTCCCCAGTCGCGCAGGAAAACCACCAGAATGATGGAAGCAAGAATAACTCCGAGAAGAATCGCGTCGCGCACGCTCTTGATGGAATCGCCAACCACAATCGACTGATCGTAGAAAGGGCGAATCTCAATCCCCGGCGGAAGCGTTTTGCGGATCTCCTCCACCTGCGCATGAACTTCGTCCGCCACTTGCATGGTGTTGCTGTCGGGCTGCCGGTTGATGTTGATCAGTACCGCCGGCTTTCCGTTCGCGGTGACAATCGTGTACAGCGGCTTTACTCCCGGGGCCACGCTCGCCACATCGCCAATGCGTACCGGAATTCCGGCGGAGGTTGTCTTGATGACGGCGTCGGCAATTTGCTCCGGCGTGCGCACCTGGCCGCTCACCAGACCCAGCACCAACTGATGATTGCGCTCGAACAATCCCGGTGAATCGATGAGATTGGTTCTCCGCATGGTTTCCAGGATGTCCGTGACCGTAATGTTCGCGGTCAGCAATTTCGCCGGGTCCGGCGTGATGTGAAATTCCGGCTCCTGCCCGCCCTGAATCACAACTTTCGACACCCCGTCCAGACGGTTCAATCGCGGCTTGATGTCGTAGGTCGCCATCTCCCAGAGCTGGGTTTGCGGCACATTCGCCGACGTCAGGCTGTATCCCAAAATGGGGAAGCTGGCGAAGGTCATGCGGTTGGTGGCGATGCTTACCGTGGAAGGCAAGTCCGGCTGCACCCGCGAGATCGCCGCGCTCACATATTGCAGCGTCTGGAACATGTCCACGTTCCAGTCGAAAAACAAATCAATCTCCGCCGATCCCCGGCTGGTGGTGGAGCGCACATTCTGCAATCCCGGAACACTGTTCACCGCTTCTTCAATGGGACGCGTGACCGTCACCATCATCTGGTCGATGGGCATCACTCCATTGTCCACGGCGATCAGGACTCGCGGGAAATTGGTCGTCGGAAATACCGAGACCGGAATCGTGAATCCCAGATAAGCGCCCAGCAGCGCCACCGTGAGAATTAAAAAAATTACCGGCCGGGCATGGCGCGCGAACCAATAAGAAGATTCCGGCAAAGTCACCGCGACGCTCCGCTGCAACTATTTGGCATTGGCTGCCCCTGCGCTTTCCGCCCGGATCTTGCTGTTGTCGGGCAAACCATAGGCCCCGGAAGCGACCACCCGGTCTCCCGCTGCCAGGCCGTCCGTGATCTGGACCTGCGCATCCTGCCTTACGCCCACGCTCACATTCTTCTGATGGGCCCGGCCGTCCGCTCCCGCCAGCATCACCGACGTGCTGCCATCCTGTGCCGTCAGCAGCGCCGCCGCAGGAATGACCAGCGCGTCCGGAATGGTTCTTGCCAGCATGGACACCTGCACGCTGGTTCCTGGTTTCAGCTCCTGGTGCGCGTTGTTCGCTTGCACCCAGACTTCAACCGTGGTGCTGTTGGGATCGAGCGCCGGGCTGACCACGGTGACTTTTCCTTCCACCGGCTTGGCGTCGCCGGCTACCGTGATCGTGGCTGGATCGCCAACTCTTAGCTGGGCTGCGTCGGCCTGGGGAATGTGGGCGCGCGCGATGATCTGCGAAAGGTTCATCACGGTGAGCAGCGGAACCCCTGCCGCCGCCATCTCGCCTGCATACAAAGGCCGGTCCGTGACCACACCATCAATCGGGCTGCGGATCTCCGAATAACTCAGCGCGGCTTGCGCCCCCAGATATTTCCCTTTGGCGGATTCCAACTGGCCCGTGGCGCTCCTTAATTCCTGCTGCGTCCCAATCGCCTGTAACGCTTGCAGATGTTTTTCGGCAATCTCATACTGGTTGCGCGCCTGGGTCACATCCACCAGCGCCTGGTCCAGCTCTTTCCGCGGCATCGCGCCCTGCTCGAACAGCTCCTTGCGGCTTTGGTAAACCTTTTCCTGGGCTTCGAGCGTTTGCTTGGCGGCGGTGGCGTCCAGCGTGGCCTTGCGCGTCTCCTCCGGGACTCCCGCCTTTGTGGTGGTCTCATACGCCGCCTGCGCCTGGTCGTATGCGCCTTTCGAGTCCTGCGCCGCGGCGGCGAGGTCCTGATTTTCCAGCACCGCCAGCAGTTGTCCGCGATGCACCCGGCTGCCGCGCTGCACATAAAACGTTTTCACCGGCGCCCCAATCTTGGGAGTAATCGCCGACTGCTGCAACGGAAAAAGCACCGCCTGGGCGACGATGGTGTGCTGCACCGTGGTCTTCTCCACCGCGATCAGGTTCACGGTAACCGCAGGTTCCTGGTCGGCTGGATCCTTGGAGCAACCCGCAAGCACCAGCAAGACCGCCGCTGTCGCGCCCAGCGCCAAACCGCGCACCGACCGTTCAAATCGCATATTCCTGGCTGCTTCTTGGCTCATCATCAGCTCAGAAGTTCCCGGTCAGCGTCTGCAAATTTGCCAGCGCGACCCGGAACCGCACTTGCCCATCGTTGAATGCATTCCGCGCCTGGGTCAGTGTATTTTGCGCGTCCACAACTTCCAGCACCAAAGCCTCGCCTGCCTGATAGCGCAGCGTGATCAGCCGCGAACTTTCCGCCGCCAGTTCCGCCGATTGGCTCAGCGACTCCAATTCCGCTCGCGCGGTTTGTGCCTCGCCGTAAAAAGTTTGCAGATTGGCCAGCATCTGCCGCTGCGCAGCGCTCAATTCTACCCGGGCCTGCTCCCGCCGCAGGTCGGCCTGCTTTACCCGGCTACGGCTCGCGCCCCAGTTCCAGACCGGAAATTGTAGCGTCGCCGTCGCCGCATATCCCAGATTGCGAATGCCCTCGGAATCCACCGCGAATCGATTCGCGTCAATCCCGTAAAAATAATCGAGACTCAGCGTGGGCAGAAACCCATTCCACGCCACTTTCACCTCCTGGTTGGCCGCGCTCAGGCTGGCCAGGGCCGCGCGCAGCTCAGGATTCTTGCGGGCCACGGCCGCTTGTACGTCGGCGAATGCGGGTACCGGCTCCGGCATCTGCAAATCATCCACCACCGAGAAGTTCTCATTGAAGTCGGGGAACACCAGCACCGCCAGTTCCAGGCGGCTGCGATTCATTTCTAATTCAGCCTCCTGCAAATCCCGTTGCTGCTGCTGTTGCTGGATCTGCGCCTTGATCACATCCGAATGCGCCACTTCGCCCCCGTGTTCGAGCTTCTGGCTGATGTCAAGGAACCGCTGCGCCTCCCGCGACGCATTCTGCGCGGTCGCATACTTTCTTTCCCCGATCACAAATCCGTAGTACGCGTGCACCACCGCCACCACCAGCCCGCGAGCGGCAATTTCCGCCCGGGCCCGGGCGACGGCTTCCGCCGCCAGCGTCCTCCGGTATTCGGCCACGTTCTCCAGCGAGATCGCCTCATGCACGTTGCCCTGACTCAAGTACTCGTGCACTCCGTTGTTGGCGATAAACTTTGCCGAAGCTGTGCCATTGCCCTGGGTGTAATTGAACGCCGCGTTGTAGTTCACACTGGGTAACAATGCCGCCCGGCTTTGCACCCGGTCTTCCTTGGCCACTCCGAATTCGGTGACCGCGGCCCGATACTCGGGATTGTTCTTGCGCGCCCGCTCCAGCGCGTCCTGCAAGGTCAGGGTCAGCGGAGCGCTGCTTCCAGGGGGTTGGGCCGCATCACTGGCCGCGGCAACTTGTGCGTCCGTGGTTTGCGCCCAGGCTGCCGGGATCAAGTGCAATGAGAAAACCACCAGGCTCATCCAAAAAACACTCTTGCGAATATCGATATTCACATTTGACATAAATTCAACCATTTGGCGTTGCTGAAATTTGACTCATCCCCGCAGTGACCGGCCTCGTGAAGGGGCACAGCCGGCCTGGGCTGACTGGAACTCGCTCTCCTCCGCGAGTGCCAGCAGGGAGGGCTGTATCGTCATGGATATTGCAGGAAGAAAGATTAAGAGAACCTGAAGCCAGACTTCAGTAACTCGGGCCCACCGGTAATTCCACTGTCATCCGCGTGCCTTCGCCGGGTGCGCTTTCCGCGCGGATGGTTCCACCGTACGCTTCAATCAGCGCCTTGGCGATGGCCAATCCCAGTCCGTAACCTCCGGTGGACCGGGTTCGCGAAGGATCACCGCGATAAAAGCGTTCAAACACATGCGGCAAATCCGCGGGCGCGATGCCCACCCCGTGGTCCTGAAAAACTATTTGCGCCGGGCCGCCGTTTTCGCGATGGATCGCCACTTCCACCGACCCTCCCGGCGGGCTGTAGCGCACCGCATTCTCCAGAAGATTGGTCCACACCAGCTGCAAATCCTCGGGATCGGCGCGAAACTGCACTTTGCCATTGGGAGTGAATTGGATTTTTGTATGGCTGCTCTCCGCCAGGCTGCGGATCCGTTCCACGGCTTCCTCGCAGGTTGCCGCCACATCGATGACCTGCAAATCGCGCCGCAACCCGCCGTGGGCCCATTGTTCCGCCCGCGCCAGCCGCATCATCCATTGCAGCAGTTCCTCCAGGCGGTCCAGATCTTCCAGCGCCCGGCCCACTCCCAGGCAATATTCCTCCGGGCTTCGCGGACGATGCAGCAGCGACTGCAAGGTGGACTTCAGCACCGCCACCGGCGTCTTCAACTCGTGCGCCGCATTCCCCAGGAATTCTCTTTGCTGGGAGAAGGACCGCTCCAGCCGGGTCAGCATGGTGGTCATCGATTCGGTGAGCGGTTGCAGCTCATCCACGCGCCGCACTTCTTCCGGCAAATTCATCTGCCAATTCTCGGTGGAGATCAACCCCGCCTGTCCCGCCAGTTGTTGCAGCGGTATAAGTCCACGGCGGATTCCCCACAGCGCCAATAGCACCGTCGACCCCGCCAGTAGCAGGCTCGCAACCGCAATGAAAAAGCCGGCCTCCTGCACCTCCTGCCGCACGTGATTCATGGGCGCGGCATAAATGATGGTCAGCGTCTGCGGTCGAAAGGTCGCGCCCGTTTCGCGATCCAGCACCTGAACATGCGAAATGCGCCGGACGCGATAAGGAACTTCCGCCCAGGTGAAACTCCGGTGGTCCCGTCCGCCCATGTCAATCTCCAAACCGGCCGGCCAGTTGCTGGAACGCGCCAGCAGCCCGGAACGCTCCGTCCACACCGCAAACAAGTCCGGCCGGTCGGGGTCGATCGAAGGCGGCACCAGGGTGTTGTCGAAATACACATTGCCGCTGGCATCCTCGTTGTAGCGCACCAGCGCCGCTACGCTCATGGCGTGGGCCTGGATTTGTTCATCGAGCGTCGCCCGGTGCTGCTTGTAAGTGTAGAAAACTCCGGTAAACAGAAGCCCCGCCGCCAGCAGCAACTGCGAAAGAATCATGGTGACGATCAGCCGTCCGCGGATGGAATGTGGCCACAGCGAACCCAGCGGATTGGAGAGACGCCTCATGTCAATCTTGCAGGATGTATCCTTGCCCGCGAATGGTGTGAATCAATGGGCGGGACGAAGCGTGGTCCAGCTTTCGCCGCAAACCCGAGATATACACTTCGATCACATTGCTGAATTTTTCCCAGTTGTAGTCGTAGAGATGTTCCAGCAATTCCGTTTTCGAGATCACCGCCCGCGGCCGATGCGCCAGATATTCCAGCACCCGGTACTCCATCCCGGTCAGCACAATCTGCTTCCCCGCTCGCTGGACGGTGCGGTTCAAGGTGTTTAATTCCAGATCGCTGATGGTCAGCACCGGCGAAGGTTGCCCTTTTCCGCGCCGCACCAGGGCCTTGCTGCGCGCCAGCAGTTCTCCCAGGTCAAAAGGTTTGGTCAGATAATCGTCGGCCCCGGCGTTCAGCAGCGCGACCACCGATTCCTTGTCATCCCGCGCCGTCACCACCAGCACCGGGGTTTGCTGTCCCGCTTTGCGAATCTGGGTGAGCAGTTGCATGCCGTTCAGGTGCGGCAGCATGAGATCCAGCAGGATGGCGTCGTAGGAATTGGATTGCGCCAGAAACAATCCTTCTTGCCCGTCCGGGGCGATATCGACGGCATAGCCCGCGCTCTCGCGCAAACTGCGCGCGATGTTTTCCGCCAGCCGGGGTTCGTCTTCGATAATCAGTACGCGCACGGTTCGACCTGACGCAACTCCCTGAAATTTCGCATCCCGTTATGGGACAGCTTATCCCACAACTGGCCCTCTCCGCATTCTCCACTTCCCAATGGGATCGTCTCCTGGTGCGGCAGACAAAGGGCTTCGTCCCTTTGGTGTCTGCGGCGAAGCTTTGGCGAACCACTTGCTTCATAAGTCCACGAGGAAGCGATGAACAATCTCAGCGACATCAAAATCACCCCGCGCGATGCCCAAGTTCTCCAACTGCTGGTGCAAGGTTGCAGCAATAAAGAAATCGCCGTGCAATTGAAAATCAGTCCCCGCACCGTGAAGCAGCATCTGCGCACGCTGTTTCTGCGGGCCGGCATTCGCGATGGCCGCAAGCGCGTGAAGCTGGCGACGGCCATGTTCCAAAAAGAAAAGGAACAGGTGGAATCATGCCTCCGTGCGACCGGCTAACCGAAAAAGAAGTGCACGTCGCCGTCCTGGTCTGGGAAGGTCTCACCAACCGCGAGATTGCCATTGCCATCGGCACCACCGAGCAGGTGATCAAAAATTATCTGCGCACCACCTTCGATAAACTGGGAGTCTGGAGCCGCCTGGAACTGGCGCTCTATGTGGCGGGTCATGGGGGCGCGCAGTGGCGGGCCGAATTCACGCCGTCGGTGCCAGGCCGATCATCAACCTTGTCCGCCGTGGCGGGAGCTACTTGTTCGGAACGCGAATGATGCTCTTGAGATACTTGCTCAGTCGTTCGGCGTCCGCGTCCGAAATTTCCGTGAACTTGATGCCAATGCCAAATCCCGGGGTGCTGGTCACAATGACTCCATGCGCCCACAACTTGGTTTGCTCAATCCAAATGCCCAGCTTGATCTTCTCGGCCTTCCTCAGCGGGATCGCCATTTCGATAAAGCATCCACCCAGGCCCAGATCCACGGTTTTTCCCCAAATCGGAGCGCCCGCCAAAGGGTGAATCTCCACCGAGGCCGAAATCTTTAGCCGCGGATGTTTGCGGCGGTCGGGCCCCTTGCGTGCCTCCTGGCGGAATTCGTCCACTCGGTTCAGCGGAACCGGGAAGTCCCACAGAGGTTTTTCCGGAGAAATATTCAGCAGACCCACCTGTCCGGCTTTGGGCGTGCCCGGTTCGCCCACCCACTTCACCCGGAAATGAACTTTGTTCGCAGCGTAGGAGAGGCCAACGATCTCGTCCAGCTTGAGTTGGGCCTGCACCCCGCGCAACGCGGCCCCCTGCCGGCTGACGTTCACGGTAGAGGCCTTTTCGGAGAAAATCTTGCCGTTGCTGTCAGTGCCAAAAATACGCACCGCCACTTCGACTTCTTTGCGAGGCTCGCAGCGTTTGCCCGTGTTCAACAGAATCCCTCGCTCCGCCGGGAGGAGTCTTAGGATGACAAGATGCTATGCAGGTTACTCCACTCGACCAATCCGCTCAACAGTGGAAAGCCTGGGGGAACCCAGGGTTCCATCATGGGCGCCAGACCCTGGGAAAGGGAAAAACGCTGCAAATGCTTGCAGCGCGCTCGCCTCCAGGACCTTTTCGGATGCAAACCCCCACCCAGGCAAGGGTTTAGCCGCTGGATTACTGGAGGTTACGGCATCCCAATTGCTCCACTAAATGTGCGACCCTAGATGCTTCCGGGCATGATCGCGGGGAGTTCTGCATTCGCGCCCGGCTTGGTGTATAGTTTCCATTTTTCCCAGGGATGATGAGGCAGGTATGGCTTACAAGGAATTTTTCTGGATGGCGTGCGATTCCACTGAACAGTTGCGCGCCGAGTACGGCCCGTTCCACACTCGCGCCGAAGCCGAAAAAGAGGCCCGGAAACTAGGGTTTGGCTTCCTGCTGCGCTATGAGCACGTGATCGGCGATAACGACGATATCCAGGAAGTCCGCTGCATTTTCATTGAGTTGCCCGCCGCTCCCATCCCGGTGCAGATGGTTCGCAAACTCCATACCCGCTGCGCCACCTGCGGCGAGTCCGCCATCCACGATGAAGCCTGGCGCGCCGAAGTCTGGGCCGACATTCACGAATTTGAGCATTCCCGCCACTTGGTACGTCTATTCGAGCAAACCCGCAGCGAAGGCTTGAAGGAAATCGGCGACTGGCGCGACACCTGCGCCTGATCCTCCCTTTTCAATAGATTACCACCGTAACCGCAGACCCTAACTTCCCGCCTCACCCAACCCTGGTTTGCAGTAAAAATTAACTGGGCTAGTGTTCGCGGACGGGTGCGTCCGGGATGGGAGGGAAAATGCCGCAATCCGGGGAAGATCGGGCCATGCCGCCCTCCATGCTGGCGCGCGCGGACGAGATCCAAAAACAAATTCAGGAGATTTCCGGCCGCGATTTGCAGCTTTGGTCCATCGGCATTCTGGTGATCATTGTCCTCACCGCCGGCATGATGGCTTTGTTACTTCCCAATGTGATTTGGGCGCAGCGCGTGATTCGTGCGGAACATGCTTATTTGCCACAGCTTTTCTTCGGATTGATCTCGCTGGTCCTGCTTTGCAATATCTATCTCCTGACACAAAAGGTCGCTCTGAACACAACTCGCCGGGCCTTGATCGGCGAACTGGTGCTGAACGAGCGCCTGGAGAGCCTGTCTCTGGTGGATCCGCTGACCCAACTGTTGAACCGGCGGGCCTTGAACGAACTGATTCCGCGAGAAGTGGCCCGCGCCAATCGCCTGGGCAGCGATCTTACCTTTATGACCATCGACATCGACGGCTTCCGCGCCATCAATGCCAAGTTCGGCAACCTGGAAGGGAACCAGGTGCTGGTGGATTTTGCCCGCATCCTGAGAAACATCTTCCGCGGTGGCGATGTGGCTTTCCGCCACGGGGGCGATGAATTCCTGATCGTTATGCCGGACACCAATGAAGCCCAGGCCGATTCGCCGATCCAGCGCTTGCTCTGGGCGGTGAAGGAATGGAACTCGGATAGCCACAAACCCTACGAACTCGCTTTTACCTGGGGACTCGCGCCCTATGTCACGGGCAGCGATTTCGAAGATGTCCTGCGAGCGGTGGACCGCAAGATGTACCAGAAGAAGCACAATCTGGTGCCGGTGTTCTAGCCTTTTGCGCGACGACCGCAGGCGCTAAAAGCGCGTTCACAGATTCCAATAGCTTAACGGCACAACTGAACGTCATGCCCTTCCCGTTCTGGAACGAAATAGCTGAAAGATAATAATCGCGTAGGTGACGATTTAAGCCTCGCTGAGACGGGAGGTGGGCTTTTCCCTGTCCCCAACCACTGATCGAGCTTGTGGAGCTTCCTAGGCCTCTCTGCGCGCATTTTACGTGAGCCATGGATCGGCATCCGGACCGACTATTTTGGGAATCGCCGACGAATTATCAATAACTTGCAGATAAGATTATGAAAACAAACGGGCGGCGTGTCCGTTACGCAGTCTTTCGAGTCAGGTCACTGGCGGCAGCCTTATCCAGCAGCCAGATGAGCCTGCCATCGGTGTTGCAAACTTGCTGCGCGGGCAATCCGCTTGCAGGATTTTCCAGAACTTCATGAAGAATTGGGGCTTTGTCCACGCCACTGACCAGAAACATGACGCAAGCGGAATGATTCAGCACCGGGTAGGTGAAGGTGATGCGGTCGGTCTTGAACTTCTCCACCCAGTTGGCGATCACCAGCCGCGACTGTTCTTTGAGGCCGGTTGAGCCGGGGAACAGAGAAGCGGTATGTCCGTCGGGGCCGAGGCCGAGCAAAGTCAGATCAAAGCGGGGGAACTCGCCGGGGCGCAGGGCGAAAAACTTGCGGATGGTTTGTTCGTACTCGCGGGCGGCGGCGTCCGCGTCTTTTTCTTCGGCATGAACCCGGAAGATGTTGGCTGGGGGCACCGGGACCCTGGACAACATGGCTTCATTGGCCATGCGGAAGTTGCTTTCGGGATCGTCCGGCGGAACGTGCCGCTCATCGCTCCAGAAGAAAAAAATCTTGTCCCAGGGAATGTTGGGAATGGAACCGGAGGCCAGCAGGGCGAACATGGCTTTCGGCGTCGAACCGCCGGAAAGTGCAACGCTGAACTTGCCGCGCGCGGCAATGGCCTGATTCGCTAAAGCAACAAATTGGGCTGCCGCAGCCTGGAACAAATCCGCGGGTGTGTCCACTATGCGAATTTCAGGTTGAGGGTTGCTCACGCGAAGTCCTAGGCTGCGGGCGTGACCGCGCAGCGGGCCGCGCCCAGCAGGGCCAGCTTATCGTTGGTGATGATGTGAACCGGCATGGTCTCCATCAATGGCCGCATGCGCCCCTTTTCGAGGAAGGCGTTCATGAACAACGGCCCGGACAATTTTGGCAGCAGTTTGGGGGCGATGCCGCCGGCCACGTACAGTCCGCCGGTCGACTTGGTTTTGAGAGCGAGATTGCCGGCTTCGGCGCCATACACGGAAACGAAGATGTCGAGGGCCTGCTCACTCAATGCGTCTTTGCCTTCAAGTCCGGCGCGGGAGATGGCGGCGGCCGGATCGTCATGCGCCATTTCGTCAAGCAGCCATTGTTGCTCAGATCCGCGCCTAGTATCCCGCAGGAAGCTATAGACGTTGACCAGGCCGGGACCGGACAAAATGCGTTCCGAGCTGACATGACCAAATCGTTTGTGCAGGTAGCAGAACAGCTCGACTTCCAGATCATTGCGCGGGCCGAAATCGGTGTGGCCGCCTTCGGTGGCAAAAATATGGTACTGCGATGCCGTCCCAATACAGTCCCGGCTTCGCCCAAGCCAGGTGCCGGCAGCGATCACGGCCTGATTGCCGATGGCAGGCTCTTTAACCTGGTTGAGTGTGACCACGTCCTTGGCGGCCAGCGCGGCAATTCCCCAGGCGGTGGCTTCGAGATCGTTGATGAGCACAGCTTTGTCGATTTTGAGTTCGTCGGCCAGTCGCTGGGACTCGACGATCCAGGGCAGATTGGAGGTTTCCACCTTGCCATCGCGCACCGGACCGGCAACACCAAAGCAGGCGGTTTCAGGATGGACGTTGGAAGAGCCAACAAATTCGGTGACGATTTTGTCCAGACCGGAGTAGTCGCGGCTGGGAAAAATGGAGGCGGCGACCAAATTGAAGTGGCCGTCCAGAAAATCAAAGAACGCGAGCCTGGCATTGGTGCCGCCGATATCGCCTGCCAAAATCATTTCTCGAAGTTCCTCCAGTGTCGTCCGTCGCGTTCCAGCAGTTCGTCGGCTTCTTTCGGGCCCCAGGTCCCGGCCGCGTAGTTGGGGAAATAGCGGGGCGGAAGCGCTTTCCAGACATCGAGTACGGGACTGACCACGCACCAGCCGGCTTCGACCATGTCGGCACGCTGGAAGAGAGTCTGGTCGCCGATCATGCAATCGTGCAGCAGGCGTTCGTAGCCGGTGCTGGGCGTGGTGCCGAAGTAATCGGCATAGTTGAAATTCATGTCCACCGCGCCGAGATGCATGACTGCCCCTGGCATTTTGGCGGCAAAGCGCAAGGAAATGCCTTCTTCCGGCTGGATGTGCAGCACCAACTGGTTGGGCATGAGAGTTTCGACCTCGGTATCGCGGAACAGGACAAAAGGAGCGCGCCGGAACTGGATCACGATATGAGTGTTCTGCGCGGGCAGGCATTTTCCCGTGCGCAGATAGAACGGGACGCCGGCCCATCGCCAATTGTCGATGGCCAGCTTCATGGCCACAAAGGTTTCGGTCTTGGAATCGGGAGGGACATCGCTTTCACTGCGATACGCGGGCACGTGTCTGCCTTCCACCGTGCCGTCGCCATATTGCCCGCGCACGGTTTCTGTGAGCACTTCCTCGGCAGCAAAAGGCTGAATGGCGTGGAGAATTTTTGCCTGCTCGTCGCGCACGGCGTTGGCCCCAAACGAGATAGGCGGCTCCATCGCAGTCAAGCTAATGAGCTGCATGATGTGGTTGGGCACCATGTCGCGCAAAGCGCCGGCCTGGTCGTAATAGCTGCCGCGCGATTCCACGCCCACGGTTTCCGCCACGGAGATTTGTACGTGGTCTATATAGCGGCGGTTCCAGATGGGCTCAAAGATTCCGTTGGCGAAGCGGAAGGCCAAAATGTTCTGGACGGTTTCCTTGCCCAGGTAATGATCGATGCGGTAGATCTGCTTTTCTTCGGCGACCTTCAGCAATTGCGTGTTCAGCGCTTTGGCGGATTCGAGGTCGCGCCCGAAAGGTTTTTCAACAATCACACGACGCCAGTGATTGTTGGCTTCTTCCATGAGGCCGACGGCCGACAGTTGCTCGACGATGGGGGCAAAAAAATCGGAAGCGGTGGCCAGATAGAAGAAAAAGTTGTTATGCGTGGAATGGTCGGTGTTGACCTTCGCCAGAAAATCCTTCAATTTCGGATAGAGCTCTTTGTCGTTGAACTCACCCGTTATGTAGTAGAGGCGGCGAGTGAACCATTCCCAGATATCGGGATCGACTTCCGAACCGGCAAATTGCTTGATGTCCTGGGAAACTTTGTTGCGGAAGTCGTCGGTGGACATGGCGCCGCGGGCAATGCCGACAATGGCGAACTCACGAGAGAGCAATTCGGCTTTGGCCAGGTTATACAGCGCAGGGATGAGCTTGCGGCGGGTCAAGTCGCCGGCGGCCCCGAAGATGACCATCACACAGGGGTCGGCGGGTCTTCCGGGGCGGCGCGGCGTGGATTCGGCTTGTGACATGACTCTTCGTCCTAATCTTTATCGTTAATCTTTGATCTTTAGATCTTTGATCTTTTAGATCGTTGATATTTCGATCTTTGATCTTTAGCGCTAAGAATATTGAAACGGTAGTCGCGATGATACAGCAGCGTGATTTCTACGCTGTCTTTTTATCCGCCGTGAGTTCAATGTGACCGCCAAATTTCTGCCGCATGGCGGAAAGCATTTTTTCCGCGAAGGTATGCTCCTGCCGCGAACGGAAGCGAACGAAGAGCGCGGCGGAGAGGACGTCCACAGGCACGGCTTCGTCGATCGCGGCCTGAATGGTCCAGCGGCCTTCGCCGGAATCCTCGACAAAGCCAGTGTATTCGGAGAGCGTGGGATTTTCGGCCAGCGCCATGGCCGTGAGATCGAGCAGCCAGGAACTGACCACGCTGCCCCGGCGCCAGACTTCGGCGATGTCGGGCAAGTTCAGGTCGTAGCGATGTTCTTCGGGAACTTCCTTGCTAGTGGCGTTTTTGAAAATGTCGAAGCCCTCGGCGTAGGCCTGCATGATGCCGTATTCGATGCCGTTGTGCACCATCTTCACGAAGTGGCCGGCGCCGGAAGGGCCGCAGTAGATGTAGCCGTCCTCGGCGGTGCCGGGGAGTTTTTCGCGGCCGGGAGTCCGGGGAATGTCGCCGCGTCCGGGAGCGAGGGTTTTGAAGATGGGGTCGAGCAACTGCACGGTCTCCTTGGGGCCGCCAATCATCATGCAGTAGCCGCGTTCGAGGCCCCAGACGCCGCCGCTGGTGCCGACGTCCACGTAGTGAATGCCTTTGTCTTTGAGTTGCTGGGAGCGGCGGACGTCATCTTTGAAATAGGAATTGCCGCCGTCGATGAGGATGTCGCCGGCCTGGAAGCTTTGGGCGAGCGCCTGCACGGTTTTTTCGGTGGGGCCGCCGGCGGGGACCATCAGCCAGGCCACGCGAGGCTTGCCGAGTTTACTGACAAAGTCGTCGAGCGAAGCCGACGCGATGGAACCTTCGCTGGCCATTTTTTTCACGTTGTCGGCGCTCAAGTCCGTGACTACGACTTCGTGACCGCCGCGCATGAGGCGACGCGTCATGTTCGCGCCCATCTTGCCGAGACCTACCATGCCGATCCGCATACTTGCTCCTTCTTCAATATTAAATCGTTTTTATAGTTCCCAGTGGAATATTCCTAGTGGGGTACAGAGTGCCCTCGGGCGCTAAAGCGCGGTACGGAAATACCATGCCTTAACGCAGCGCTTAAGCGCTGCTCCACCCAAAATCAGATCCGCCCCAAGATCGGATCTACATAAAATCAGATCTCCCTCAGCGTCTGCGCAGCGCTAGATCAACGCTTCACGGAATGCCGCTGCCAACGTGGCGAGTCCCACATTCAAGTCTTTGCCCAGATGGACGCGCAATGTCCGGCGACCGCGATCGGCCAGCACCTGGAAATCTCCGCGGGCCTGGGCCGCTTTCACGATGCCGAAAGTGTATTTCTGGTCCGGGCACGGGCAAATCGACGGCATCATCGCAGGTGACTTGCAGGAAAACTCCCGAGTTCGGGCCGCCTTTATAAGCTTGCCCGGTGGAATGCAGGAAGCGCGGGCCAAATCCAAGACAAGTGGCGGCGTGTTTTTTGTCGCGCACGGAATGGCGAAGTTGCTGCAGTTTAGCTTCGTGCTCCGGAGTCATCTGAATGAAGCCGAGGAGAGCGAAGTAGTCGCCAGCGCCGATGCGATTGAGATGAGCGCGAAGATAGCCGGCCAGAGTTCTTGTCGCTTCCGGCGGCCTTAGCCAGGGCATCCGCGTTTTTCGGATCGGTGAAAAGCTTGATGCCCTTGTCTTCGAGGATCGGTGATTCTGCGGGCAGTGACCCGGTTTTTTCGTAGGCCGTGGTGAGGTCGCGGGTGGCGATTTTGCTGGCTTCGACGTCGGGCTGGTTGAAAGCGTTGATGCCGATGATGGATCCGGCGACAGCAGTGGCGATTTCCCAGCGGAAAAATTCCTGGCCGATGTTGTAAATGTCGGCGACAGAAATACGAATGACGGGCTGGCCGGCCTTTTCGAGGCTGGACGACCTTGAGCGTCCTGCATCGGCGTCTGGCGCGGTTTCCAGGCGCAGATAAGCGAAGACGCGATCGTTGCCGTAAACCGCAGGTGCGCCGAGGGCTTCGCGATCGACCGGGATGATGCCGTGTCCCTGCTTGCCGGTGGATTCGGCGAGCAATTGCTCGAGCCATGCGCCGACATCGGAAATGCCTGGGGAGGCGATGATGGTGACTTTATCGCGTCCACTTTTTGCGGCGGTGCCGAGAATGACGCCAAGCAGCGCGCCGGGATTTTCAGCGACCGGGTTGCTGCGCGCAGGCGTCAACCATTTGCTTGGTGCGGTCGAGGAACTTAGCGACATCGAGACCCATGGCTGCGGCGGGGACCATGCCGAAGTTGGAGAGTGCCGAGTAGCGTCCGCCGATGCTGGGGAGACCGTAGAAAATGTGGCGGAAGTTGTCGGCCTTGGCAACCTGCTCCATTTTCGAGCCAGGATCGGTGATGGCGATGAAATGGCTGCCCGCTTTCTCTTTGCCAACTGCATGGGTGACGCGTTCGAAGAAATATTGCTTGAAAATGTTGGGTTCGAGAGTTGAGCCGGATTTGCTGGAAACGATAAATAACGTTTTCGCCGGATCTACTTTATTGTCGAAAGCTTTGACCTGCGCGGGATCGGTGGAATCGAGCACGTGCAGCTGCGGGAATCCCGGCGATGTGGCCGAAAGTTTTGTCCAGCACTTCGGGACACAGGCTGGAGCCGCCCATGCCGAGCAAAAGAATGTCGGTGAAGCCGGCGGACTTTATGTCGGCTGCGAGCTTCTTCAGATCGTTGATGTGGGCGATTTGATCTTCGGTGATGCCGAGCCATCCCAGCCAACTGGCTTCGTCGGTGTTGCTCCAGAGCGAAGCGTCGTGACGCCAGAGACGAGCTAATTTATCCGCGGACTGCCAGTCGGTGAGATTGGTTTTCACCGAGGTGGCCAATACTTCCGGCAATTTGTAGGTCAACTGGCTCACTTGGAATTTTTCTCCACGGCTGCGAGGAGTTTGTCGAAAGCGTCGGAGAATTGCTTGACGCCGTCGTCGGTGAGCTTGTCGGTGACTTGCTTGATGGAGATGCCGAGCTTGGCGGCGGTGGCCATGGTTTGTTTGGCGGCGTCCACGTTTTCGATCAGGCTGGCGCGGGGGCGGCCGTGATCGCGGAACGCGTCGAAGGTGGCGGGTGGGATGGTGTCAACAGTGTCCTGGCCGATGAGTTCTTCGACGTACATGACATCGCGATAGGCGGGATTCTTGGTGCTGGTGCTGGCCCAGAGCACGCGCTGCGTCTGCGCGCCTCTGGCTGCCAGCTTCTTCCAGCGGTCGGTGCCGAAAATTGAAAGATAGCTTTGATAAGCCAGTTTGCCGTTGGCGATGGCGACTTTTCCCTGAATGCTTGTCAGCTGTGCTTTTTCCGCGTCATCTTTCGGGGTTTTCAGGCGGGTCGCGACAATGGAATCGACTGCGGAATCAATGCGGCTGATGAAGAAGCTGGCCACGCTGGCGATTTTGCTGACATCGCCACCGCTGGCGGCGAATTTTTCCACGCCGGCAATGTAAGCTTCGGCAACTTTTTCGTAAACATCCTGGGCGAAAAGAAGCGTGACATTGATGTTGATGCCTTCACTGATGAGCTGCTGGAAGGCGGGAATGCCTTCGGTCGTGCCGGGAACTTTGATCATGACGTTCTTGCGGTCCACGGCTTTCCACAGGCGGCGCGCCTCTTCCAGAGTGCCTTGCGTATTGCGAGCGAGATATGGGGAGACTTCGAGGCTCACATAGCCATCGCGGCCTTTGGAGCTGTCGTAAACCGGGCGCAGGGCTTCGGCGGCGTCCTGGATATCGCGAATGGCGAGGATTTCAAATCTCTCGGTCGGAGTGAGGTTGGGCTGCGATTTCAGAGATTGGAGAATGTCGTTATAAAGCGTGCTGTCGGCAATCGCCTTCTCGAAAATGGCCGGGTTCGAAGTCATGCCACGCAGGCCGTCTTCGGCGATCAGGCGCTTGAGCTCGCCGGTGGTGAAAAGGTCGCGGCGAATGTAATCCAGCCACACCGATTGGCCGTAATTCAAAAGATCTTTGAGGGGATTGGTGCCTTTGGCGGTTTCCAGAACTCCAGTTGGATTCATGGTGTCTTACTCCTTAAATCTTTCTATTTCCTATTTCGCTTGGGCGATAGCTTCACGGGCCACGGCGACAACGTTGTCGGCGGTGAACCCGAACTTTTTCTGCAAATCTTTGATGGGCGCGGAGGCCCCGAAGCGCCGCATGCCGATAATTTTTCCTGAGAGCCCAACATATTGTGACCAACCGAACGTCGAGGCTTGTTCAACCGCGACCCGTGCCTTTACTGCTGGCGGCAAAACCTGGTTGCGATACGATTCATCCTGCTTGTCGAAAAGTTGCCAGCAAGGCAGGCTGACGACGCGGGCTTTCACTCCGGCGGCAGTGAGTTGTTCGTAGGCTGCGACGCAAAGAGAAACTTCGCTGCCTGTCCCCATGAGGATGACTTCGGGTTTGCCGTCGGCAGCGTCGGCGAGAATGTATCCGCCTTTGGCGACGCCGGAGGCCGCGCCATATTTTGTGCGATCGAATGTCGGCACTGCCTGACGAGTGAGCACCATGGCGGCAGGTTCGTGCTTCAACTGCATCACGACTCTATAGGCCTCGACGACTTCGTTGGCATCGGCCGGACGCATTACGATTAAATCCGGCATGGCTCGTAAACCCGCCAATTGTTCGATGGGCTGGTGCGTGGGGCCGTCTTCGCCCAATCCGATCGAATCGTGGGTGAACACGTAGATGGTGGGGATTTCCATGAGCGCGGCCAGGCGGATGGATGGGCGCATGTAATCGCTGAAGTTGAAGAACGTGCCGCCAAACGGGCGGACTTTGGAAATTGCCATGCCATTTAGGGCTGCTGCCATGGCATGTTCGCGCACGCCGAAATGAAAGTTGCGTCCGGCATAGGTGCCGGGCTGAAAATTTCCCGCTCCGTCGAATTTCAAAGTGGTGCGATCGGAGCCGGAGAGATCGGCGGAACCGCCAATCATCCAGGGAATATTTGCGGCGAACGCGTTCAATACTTTGCCGCCACTCTCGCGGGTGGCGATTCCTTTGGCGTCAGCGGGGAAGGCGGGCAGATTCTTGTCCCAGCCTTCGGGCAGCTCGCGTTTCTGCATTTGATCGATCTGCTTGGCTAGATCGGGAAATTGTTTGGTGTAGCCGTCATAGAGTGTCTTCCACTTTGCGTGCAAATCGGCTCCGCGAGCGCCAATGCCTTCGCGGAAGTGGTCGAGCACTCCGTCGGGAACCAGGAACTTGGCGTCTTCCGGCCAGCCGTAGAACTTCTTGACCAGCTTGACTTCTTCTTCGCCGAGCGCTTCGCCATGGGCGGCGTTAGTGTCCTGTTTATGAGGCGATCCGTAACCAATGTGGCTGTTGACGACAATTAGTGTGGGGCAGTCATTCGTTTGCAGGAAATTGTTATAGGCCTTGGAAAGTTGATCGAGATCGTTGGCGTCGGTGACGTGGGTGACATTCCAGCCGTAGGCTTCGAAACGCTTGGCGACATCTTCAGTGAAAGACCAATCGGCAGGGCCATCGAGGGTGATGCGGTTGTTGTCGTAAATCCAGCACAGATTGGGAAGCTTGAGATGCCCGGCGAGCGAGGCGGCTTCGCTGGCGATGCCTTCCATCAAATCGCCGTCGCCGCAGAAGGCGTAGATGTTGTAGTTGAAAACTTCGAAGCCGGGACGGTTGTAGCGCGCTCCCAGCCAGTTGGCGGCGATCGCCATGCCCACGCTGGTGCCTACGCCCTGACCCAGCGGGCCAGTGGTGGTTTCCACGCCGGCGGTCCAGCGATATTCGGGATGTCCCGGAGTTTTGCTGTCGAGTTGGCGAAACTTTTTGATGTCATCGAGGGTGACCGCGTATTCGCTGAGCCGTTCGCCTTCGGGATTCACGCCGCGAACTTCCGTGAGATACAACATCGCGTACAACAGCATGGAAGCGTGGCCGTTGGAGAGAATGAAGCGGTCGCGGTTGGGCCAGATGGGGTCGGCGGGATCGTAGCGCAGAAAGTGCTGCCACAAACTGTAAGCCACGGGCGCGAGAGCCATGGGCGCGCCGGGATGTCCGGAATTGGCCTGCTGGACCCCATCGATGGCCAGGGTGCGGATGGTATTGATGCACAGGCTGTCGAGTTGCTTGCCGGTCAGCAACGTCTGGTCGCTCACTGCCATAAGAAAAAATCTCCCTTCGACGGGCACATCCAAGCTGGATACTCGCGGAAGTCAAACCGATTGATCGTTATAGTGAGGCTGCTTTATACGCGCCTGCAAGTTTATCAAGTTTCGCGCAGGCCGTGTTTACCGGGCCGAAAGTTTTGATCGAAGTTTCATATTTGCCAAATCCGTATCCGGAAACCTGGCGAATTGGCCCGCTTGCGTAGGATGAACAAGACGAACAAAGGATTCAACCGCAGGAAAGATTCGATACTCGGAGGATTCTTTGGAGAAGATGGAACTAGCGCTTCAATTGCGCGAGGTAAGAATGTTCGTTGTTAAGGTTTTTCGCGCTGGTTTCGACAACCTTCAGGAATTCCCGCAGTGTGCCCTTTTCCGCGGGTTCGAGTTGGGCAAACTTGATGCGGACTCCGAAGCAGGGATTGCTGCGGGTGACCACGCCGTTGATGATCATGCCCTTTACCCAAATTTTGCCGTTGGCCATCCAGAGGCCGATTTCCAGCTTCGCGCCGCTCTCGATGGGTACCGCGGTTTCCACCAGACATCCGCCGATGCTGGTGTTGGAAAGATTTCCCCAAACCGTGTTGCCCGAGTCCGCGACCCGCAGTTCGACGGCGACAAAACACTTGATGCGGGGAAAGCGGCGGCGGTCCTGGGCCCAGGAGGGGGTAAAGAGATCTGGTTCAAAGGGCGGCGTGGCTGCGGACGAGACCTCGATCGGCTGAGCCGGCTCACTCGCCGCCAAAGGTGCAGCAGTGACACTTGCGGCCGCCGCTTGAGCTGGCGGCTCCTTGGTTGCGTCACGGAGGGCCCCGTTCTTGATTTTTCGCATGGTTTCGAGCAGCACCTGGTCGCGAGTGCTGGGTGGAGCATCGCGATAGGTCTGGAGCAGCAACCCGAGATGGCTGACGAGATCGGGGTCGGCGAGGAGCTGGGTCCAGTCCGCGCCGACAGCAGACGATTTGGGGCTACTCATAGTGAACCATTCCGCGGAAAGAGACAGTCTCCCCTCACCAGAGTCGCTGACAGGCAGCTTTCGTGACAAGATGACCAACGTCACCCTCCCGCGGTAACCGCAAGGCGGTTACCGCGCTAAATCACTCAATTGGTTCAGGAATCGGTTGTTTGAGAATGGAGGGGAGGGCGGCGGCTGAGCGGGAATTAGCTGTCACCCAAAGGCATCCCGGAAGGAGGTTGGTTCCGGAATGCCTGTTGAAAGATTCGCTTCATCCCCTCACAAATCAAGCCTGGATGCTGACCGAGTTGCCTTGTGATTGGCCGCTGGCGGAGGGGTTAAACAGATTCAAAATGATCTGTTCTTTTGCGCTGTTGTTGAGATTGATGGCGATCTGTTCCCCTTGACCACCCTGACCGTTATTCACCCCAACCGTTAACTGCTCGCCGGGGCCGCTGGGGTTATTCCCCAGGGTGAGTGTGATTTCCTCGGGAGCACCGCCGCCCGTGCTGCTGGGGTTGCCCAGGTTCAAGATGATTTCCAGGGGGGCGCTGCCAGTTGTGCCGTTGCCGGCGCCTGCGGCGGAAGGGTCCGCTGGGAGTGTGGAGACTCCGCTCGAAGACAGGGCCCCAGTGGTGGCCGGTGTGGTGATCGACCCTGGAGTGGCCGGCGAGAGATTCACATACCCGGGAGGAGTGCTGGTTCCGGGATTCCCGATATTGATGATGATCGGGGTTTCAACCGGGCCGGGGGCAAGGTTTGGCGGGGGGCTGGTAAGGACTGGCGTTTGCTTGCGAAATGTATTCTCAAGCGTGGTAAACGCCTGCTGGGCGCCGGCCAGATCACCGGATTGCAGCGCCGTTCCGATGGCGGTGAAATCCTGCTCACGCTGGGAGTTTCGGAAGGGATCCGAATTAGAGAATGGGCCGCTTTGCCCCAGGGTAATCAGAGCATTGTAGGCGGTTTGAGCGCCGGCCAGGTCGCCGGACTGAAGTGCCTGTCCTAACTGCTGGAGGTCGGCTTTGCGGGTCTGGTAAAAAGTCTGGAGTTCCTGATAAATCGAGCTACCTGAAACGGCTGCTGTCGACATAGTTCTCTCCGGGGATGGATTCGTTTAACAGGGAATCCGAATGATTCTGTTGCCATCCAAGGATTCTCATCGGCGGAATGCTGTGGCACTTTAGCCCAGGGATACAATTTGTCCGTACCGCAGATCCAGCTTCCACGAAGGCCAGCATGAACCGACCGGCCAGCGATGTTCTCGATCCCGTTGCTGCGTATGACCGGGTGGCGCCCTTCTTTTCTGACATATCCGGGCGGAGAAAGCGGTACCTGGATAGCATTAACGAACTTACTGTGGCGAGAATTCCGTCGGGCAGCCACTCTCTGCTCGATGTGGGCGCGGGAGATGGGAAACGGGCGCGGCGGATTGCCAGACAAGCAGGTTTGCAGGACATCGTCTTGCTCGAACCGAGCGCGGAGATGATGAAAGATTCTCCCAATTCTGACGGAATCTGGAAAATCCGTGTGGAAGACGTGGGCAGGAAAGATGGAGGGCCTGCAAGCCGCCGGTTTGATGTCGTCACTTGCCTGTGGAATGTTCTGGGGCACATCCGCCCTGCAAAGATGCGAGTGCAGGTGCTTCGTGAACTCGGACGCTTGTTAACGCACGACGGCCGGCTGTTCCTCGACGTGAACCATCGTTATAACGTGCGGTCTTATGGCTTGGTTCGGACGGCTGGCAGGTTCTTGTATGACAAACTCTTGCCCAGCGAAGCGAATGGCGATGTCACCGTAAGCTGGAACTTTGGAGACGTCCGCTGCCACACGTATGGTCATGTGTTTACCGACCGGGAAATCCGGCAACTGGCGCGGGAAGCGGACTTGACGGTTACCGAGCGAGTCGTCGTCGATTACGAAACCGGCGGAGTGAAGCCGCGGGCATGGGAAGGGAATTTGTTTTATGTTTTTCGCCGCCGCAATTCCGCCAGCGATTCCTGCAATGTGTCGCAGACTTCCTGCACTTCGGCTTCGGTCATCTGATGGAAGAAAGGCAGGGCGATGACACGGTCGGCGACGTAGTCCGTGACTGGCAAGTTGGGCTGGGGCATGAGGTGTTTCATTACCGGCTGACGATGCAACGGCGCAAAGTAGCGGCCGGCGCCGATTCCGTGCCACATCAGGTTCTTGCAAATCCAATCGCGGTCGTGGCGATCGCAGGCGTCTGACAACTGGACCAAGTAAGTGAACCAACTGATACGTCCGTGATTTACTTTCAGGGCTGGAGTCACGATATCCGCGCAGGTGGAAAGCTCTTTCTGATATTGCGACGCCAGGGCCTGCCTGCGAGTCACGATGCTTTCGATGCGGCGAAGCTGCTCAAGTCCCAAGGCGCAGTTGATGTCCGAGAGGCGATAGCTGTATCCAATTTCCGCTTGCTGAAACCAATCGAGAGATGGATCGCGGCCCTGATTGCGCAGCCGGCGGGCATGGGCGGCGAGCTTTTCGTTCGAGGTCAGGAACATGCCGCCTTCGCCGGTGGTGATTTGCTTATTGGGATAGAACGCCAGAGTGCCAACGTCGCCGAATGATCCGGCTTTTTGTCCATGAACTTCCGCGCCGAGAGCTTCGCAGGCGTCTTCGATCAGATGGAGTCCGTGGCGGCCGGCAAGCGAGCGAAGCTGGTCAATGGCCAGCGGCCGGCCGAAAGTGTGGATGGCAATGATGGCTTTCGTTCTAGGGGTGATGGCCGCTTCGACTGTTTCCGGAGTGACATTGAACGTGGTCGCGTCAATATCAATGAACACAGGCTGCAATTTTTCCTGCAAGAGAACGTTGAGCGGGGCGACAAACGTGAAGGCAGGCAGAATCACTTCGGCCCCCGGCAGGAGATCAAGAGTCTTCAAGGCCAGATGAAGCGCGGAAGTGCCGGAGTTCACTGCGACCGCGAACCTGCAACCTACATAAGTGCTGATGGCGTTCTCGAACTCTTCCAACTTTGGGCCCATGCTTAAGCAGGGCGAGTTCAGGACGGCGAGCACGGTTTCGCGATCGGCATCGCTGACTTCCGGCTTGGCCAGTGGAATTCGCAGGCTCATTTTCGTAGGGTCATGAGAGGTTTATGTCTTGAACAAGAGCTTCGAGCCGAGCGGAGTTTTGACGAGTACGCGGGTGATTTTTTGCGAGGCATGCCCGTCTCCGTAAGGGTTTTCGAGGCCCTGCACCGAATGCCGGAACTCGGGAGACAGGGCCTGTTGCATCGCTCGGAGAATTTCTTTTCGATCCGCGGGGACGTCGAGAACGTTGGGGGCGTGCTCGCGTCCGCGCTGGCGGATGCCGATATTGAGTGTGGGAATCCCCAGAGAAGTGGATTCGATGATGCCGCTGCTGGAGTTTCCCATCAGAAGATCTACATTTCTTAGCAGACTGAGATAAGTGGTGTGATCCAGATTCACAAAGAGTTTGGAACCGGGATTCGCGGCGATGAATCGCTCCGTCATCTGGACCAGCTTTCTGCTGCCGGCGTCGGCATTGGGATAGATGAAAAGAATTTGATGTTTAGTTCCGCGCAGCGCCGCGAGCATTTCTTCGGCCTCTTTCACCGTGTCCTTCATCAAGGTCACGGGATGATAGAGAGCGAGAATGTTCTTTCTAGTCTTATTAAGCTTAATTCCCAATGCTTTCTCAACTTGTGGCCTGGTCAACAACTTAGCGCGGCGGAGATGATCTAACGACAAACTGCCGCTGAAGCCTACTCGCCAGGGCTGCTCTCCCATGGCGATGACACGCTGCTGCGCAGTGCGGGTGCAGGCGAAGTGCAGATGGCTCATCTTGGTAATCGCGTTGCGCACGGCGTCGTCGATGGCGCCGGAGGTGATTTCGCCGCCCTCGATATGGGCGATCGGAATTCGTAGTGTCAGGGCCACGGAAGCCGGGGCCAGCATCTCGTAGCGGTCTGCGATGAGAAGAACGATGTCGGGACGGATGCGGCCGAGTGCGTCGGCTAGTCCGAGAGTGGCGAGGCCTAAAGTCTTCGCCATGCCCACGTCAGTGTCGGAACTGAGCAGGCATTCGATAGTAGTCAACGCCACCGGATTCTTTGGGATTTCTGTCCCGGTGTGGCCGAACTCTGGCGAAAGATGCGGGCCCAGCGCGATCACTTGCAGATCGATCGCAGGATGCCTGGCGAGGTCATGCAACAACCAATGCAAATGGGCGTAGTCCGATCGGGAGGAGGTAATTGCGGCGATGGTGCGTTTCACTTGGGACCGGAACCTCGGCTAGAAATAATTGAGTAGAGGCAGGCATGATTCTACATGTCGCGTGGAGATCAGTTTTGGATCGCTTGCCGGATCGTATACCATCGCTCGCAGAAAAACTGATCGGAGCCGCATGGATGTGCACCTGATTGACGGGACCTATGAGTTATTCCGGCATTTTTTCGCCGTGCCTGCTGCGTCGGATGCGAATGGCCAGGAGATCGGAGCCGTGCGTGGCGTCCTGACTTCCGTTTTATCCATGATTGAACGCGGGACCACTCACCTCGGGGTTGCCACCGATCATGTTGTGGAGTCATTTCGCAACGATCTGTATCCCGGATACAAGACCAGCGAAGGAGTGGCACCGGAACTGCTTTCGCAGTTTCCGATTCTCGAGGAAGCGCTGCAAGCCATGGGGGTGGTGGTGTGGCCCATGGTCTATTTCGAAGCGGATGACGCGCTGGCTGCTGCCGCCGGTAAAGCAGCCAAAGATGACCGCGTGAAGCAAGTGTTCATTTGCACGCCAGATAAAGATCTCAGTCAGTGTGTGGTGGGCACGCGGGTGGTTCAACTGGACCGCAGGCGCGATATTGTGCGCGATGAAGCGGGCGTGGAGACCAAGTTCGGGGTAAAGCCCCGATCGATTCCGGACTACCTGGCGGTGGTCGGCGATAGTGCCGATGGCTTTCCCGGCATATCGGGATGGGGCCAAAAAGCCGCGGCGCTTGCACTTTCTCAGTACCCTCATCTGGAGGACATTCCGAAAGATTGGCGAGAATGGCATCCATCCATAAAGAAGGCGAGGTTGCTTTCGGAATCGCTATTCAGCGGTTGGAACGATGCCCTGTTGTTTCGCACCCTGGCAACCCTGCGACTGGATGTGCCGGTTTTTGATACGGTCGATGATCTGCGCTGGAAGGGACCGCGTCCGGACTTTAAAGAACATTGCCAACGAATGAAGGCGGCGGAGCTGCTGCGGAGGGTTACGGCAGCAAGCCCATGATCGAATGTGACAGTATTCGCAGGAATTGAAGACTTCAGGGCGTCGGGCGGCAGGTTTTGCCCAGTTGCCGGGCAGGCAGGAGCGATCTGCCGATTGCGATTCCACAACTTGCCATTCGGTTGGGAACGCTTTGCGTACATCCTCAATGGAATCAGAACCGCGGCAACATTCCTAATATCGACGGCAATGGCAGAAGACATGCAATTGGATGTGGAGAGCCGGCGGGTCAAGCTTGATGCCGCGCTCCATGTCCATTTTCCTCGATGGCCATTTTCTAAGGAGGCCGAGCATGTCGATCGCAGGAATTCTTTCCAGCAACGCACTTAGTGGCGCCAGCACCTTGCAAAGTAGCGCGAAGCAGAAGCAAACCGAGTTTCAGCAACTGGCACAGGCTTTGCAGACGGGAAACCTCAGCAGTGCGCAGCAAGTGTTTGGCGCTCTGACTCAAAACGCGCCCAGTTCAACCGCTATCCTAAACACCCAGCTTGGTCAGGATTTCAGTAGTCTGGGATCCGACTTGCAGACCGGAAATCTGGCGGCCGCGCAAAAAGCCTATGCTGCCGTGCAGCAGGATGTGCAGAACGCCGGCGGGGGCGCGCAAGTCCACCACCACCATCATCATGGCGGACATGTCGCACCGAATCCGACCACTGCGCCGTCCAGTTCTAGTGCCAGCGGCAGTGCGCAGTCCATTCTGGCGGAGTTGGCCGGCGTCAGCATGACCGCCTGATCCCTGGGTCTTACGCCCAAAGTTTGGGGCGGTGCCTAACTTCGGGTTGGACTCGATTTGACGGGGGGCTTATGCTTGAGGAACGGAGACCGGTACGCGGGTTGCTTCAAAGGGTTGGTCCGGCGGTTCTGTCGGCTCACCAATCCCGCGACGCGCGGTCTATTTGGGATTAGCAGAAAGCGAGTTTAGTGGACCATTTGTCAATGTTCGCGCCGCATCCCAATCTCAGCGATGAGATCAATTGCCGGATTGTGCAGTCGGAAATTGAGGGCGGAGTCTTTCTCAAGGACCTGGCGCCTGACACCGAACTTCACATTCATACCCGTCACCACCAATACAAGGTGGTGTTTATGGGGGAGAGCCACGCGCTGATTTCCGGGCATCCGGAATACTGTCCGGAGCCGGTGCTGGTGGCGATTGCGGGTTCGTCCTGGGGCGGTTCCATGCTGAAGTTGCACTTTGTCGGCCGCGGTATGCACCTGGAGTTTCATCATCCCGAATACCGCACGCCGATTATTACTTCCACCATCCAGGAAATTCGCGAGTGTTTCCAGCCCAGCCGTTCGCCGGCTGTCGCCAACGCGTAAAGCGTCCTTCCCACGATTGACCTGCCTTCCCATTGCCAACTCCGAGCCTTCCCGCATAGGCTGACTATCGAGGTGGGGGAATGAGCGAGAGTAATTTGCCGGAACCGAAGTTGCCGGAGCCCTGGCTGCGCGCCACGTTGAAGGAAGTTCCAGCTGTGCCGCGAGCGGTTCTGCACGCTCTGGAGATGGCAAAAGAAGACGTCGAACGCTGGTGCGGCGGCCTGACTGATGAAGAATTGAATGCTCGTCCCGCAGGCATTGCACCGGTGGCTTTCCACCTGCGCCATATTGCGCGGAGTCTCGATCGGCTGCTGACTTATGCGGAAGGAAATCCGCTGACCGCGGAGCAGTTGGCAGCGCTTAAAACCGAATTGGATCCCGCAGCGACGAGAAATGAACTGTTCGCGGAATTGACCTCAGCCCTGGAGAAGAGTGCGGCGCGTATTCGTGCTTTCGAGGGTGCGAATCTGGAGCAAGTCCGGGGGATCGGCAAGAAGCAGTTACCAACTTCGGTTGGAGGATTACTGGTGCATGTGGCCGATCACACCCAGCGTCACGTGGGGCAGGCGATTACCACGGCGAAGATTGTCCCGGCCGGCCGGAAACAGACGTAACGGCTGGCCGGAAAAATCCTGTTTACCAGAGGCGTTCCCGGTCGTCTAATGGGGAGAGCGGCTGAGCCCGCGGTAACCTATGTTTTCTATTCTTCACCGCCCGATTCCGAAGCAGCAAAGTAGATGGCAAGGCGTATCACTGACCGCGCATGGTTTGTTTCTGGCATTTCTTCTGCACGTTCCGACACCCACCGTGATTGCGCCATCCTCGGCGCTTGCCGGGGAAAATGGGACTTCAGTGACGCAGCTTTATTGGCCAAACCGTGCCGCGACAGTAGCAAATTCCAAGTCCTCGGCCGAACGGGCCCGGCGCCAAAGAGTGATGGAAGGGCGCCTCACTTGGAATCGCCGTAAGAATCAAGCGAAGGCGCGTCCGCCGGATGCTAGCGTGCCGACGCCCGCGGGTTCGCAATATGGATCGCTTTACGGCGGCTCATTCGGCCACGAAGTGCGCCCAGCGCTGCCCGTCTTGTCCGCCGAACCAGTAGTGAGCCCTGCCGATCTGGTCGGGGGGATCGAAGGCAGTGTGGTGGTTGAAATTACCATCGACGAAAAAGGTAACATCGTCGACAAAGTATTGGTGCAGGGGCTGCGTCCGGCAATTGATGCCAAGGTGCTGGCGGCTTTGGAGAATTGGCATTTCAGTCCAGCGACCCGGGACGGAGTGGCGATCCCTTCCAAGCAGGATGTGTATTACCACTTCAAGCCGAATTGAAAAAGAGAAAGAACCTAGTGGATCCACGCTGCATCGAGCTTCACGCCCTGTTCCGCAGCTTTGCTCAAAGAAATAATCACGAACTTTGATACCGGCGTGTTGCTGTGTTCGGCCACGCTACCCACCGGAACCAGCACATTGGCTTCCGGAAAGTACGTCGCGCAATTCGATTTGGGGACGTTGTATGGGACAACGATGAAACGTTTGGCTGCGCGCTGCTCGCCTTGCCAATGGCTGGTGAGGTCAACCACGTCTCCCGCTTGCAGGCCCTGTTCGCGAATGTCGTCCGGATTCATGAGAATCACGCGGCGTTCGGAGAAGATGCCGCGGTAGTAATCATTCAATCCATAAATCGTGGTGTTGAACTGGTCATGGCTGCGAATGGTCATCATGACCAATTGGCCTGGCGCCAGCGAGTGATCAGGCAGAGAATGAACGGTGAAATTGGCTTTACCGGTTGGCGTGTCATCGAAGTGTCCTTCACGCGGGTCGTTGGGAAGATAGAAGCCACTCGGCTGTCGGACTTTTTCGTTGTAGTCATCGCAGCCCGGAATGCAGGCGGCAATCAGATCGCGGATTTTATCGTAATTGTCGGCGAGGGCGTCCCAATCCACGGTTGTTTTAGAGCCGAGCGTAGCTTTCGCTAGGCGGCACACAATCGCTGGTTCCGACAACAGGTGTTCGGAAGCTGGCTTCAGTCGCCCTCTTGAGATTTCGACCACGCCCATCGAATTCTCAGTCGTGACAAACTGCGGGCCCGATTTTCGCAAGTCAATCTCCGTGCGTCCCAGGCAGGGAAGAATCAGCGCTTGTTTGCCCGTGACCAGGTGCGAGCGATTTAATTTTGTGCTTACGTGCACGGTCAGGTTCGTGTTGCGCAACGCCAGCGCCGTGTATTCGGTATCGGGCGTGGCCGAGAGAAAATTGCCTCCCAGGGCAAAGAACACTTTGCCTCGGCCCGCGTGCATGGCCTTGATGGACTCAACCGTATCCAGGCCGTCGTGCCGGGGCGGATCGAAATGCAAAACCTCCTTCAGCCTATCGAGGAAATCTTTCTTGGGGCGCTCCCAAATTCCCATGGTGCGATCGCCTTGCACATTGGAATGGCCGCGCACTGGGCAAACGCCGGCTCCCGGTTTGCCGATACTGCCGCGCATGAGCAGGAGATTCACGATCTCTTGAATGGTTCCTACGGCGTTCTTATGTTGCGTCAGTCCCATTGCCCAGCAGGCAATAATGCGCTCTGACGATGCCAGCAATTCGGCGACCTGCTGCATTTCTGCTCGCGGGATGCCCGACTGCGTCTCCAGCGATTCCCAATTTTCTTTTCGCAGATCGGCGGCAAATTCACCCCAGCCGTGAGTTTTGTCGCGCACAAAATCCCAGGCGATCACGGTGCCGGGGCGCGCATCCTCCAGCGCCAACATTTCCTTCATGATGCCCTTGAGCAAGGCAACATCGCCGTTGATGCGGACTTGCAGGTACAGATCGCTGAGCGCGGTGCCCTTGCCAATCACTCCGGAAACTTCCTGCGGATCTTTGAAGCGCAGCAATCCGGGCTCGATCAGCGGATTCATGCAGATGATCTTTGCGCCGGACTCTTTCGCATGTTTGAGCGTGGTCAGCATGCGCGGGTGATTGGTGCCGGGATTCTGCCCAATGATGAGAATCACCTGGGCCTTGGCAAAATCATCCAGCGTGACCGTGCCTTTGCCGATGCCAATCGCCGGAGTCAGCGCCGATCCGGAACTCTCGTGGCACATGTTGGAACAATCGGGAAGGTTGTTAGTGCCAAATTGGCGGACAAACAACTGATAAGCAAAAGCAGCCTCATTGCTGGCGCGGCCGGAGGTGTAGAAAATCGCTTCATCGGGACTGGCTAGCGAATTCAGTTCGCCGGCCAGCAATTGGAACGCGTCATCCCAGGAGATGGTCTGGTAGCGATCGGCTCCTGATCGCAGCACCATGGGTTGCATGATGCGTCCCTGCTGACCGAGCCAGTAATCGGAACGCCGGGAAAGCTCTTCGACGGAATATTGCTGGAAGAATGCGGG
The DNA here is from genome assembly GCA_963762965.1 of Terriglobales bacterium. GTDB lineage: Bacteria > Acidobacteriota > Terriglobia > Terriglobales > Acidobacteriaceae > DATBAX01. Next base: position 408,548 of record CAVXME010000001.1, on the reverse strand, counting down.
CGTGACTTGGCGCGAATCGGCTTCCCACGCGACTGCTTTGGCGCCGTTTTCGCAGAATTCCGCCAGGCGGCGATTGCCGTCCGGTTCGGGCCAGGCACAGCTCATGCAGTCGATCCCATGTTTCTGGTTCAGCACCATTAACGCTTTTGCGCCACGGAGAATCCCAGATTCGGCGTTGATGTGCTGCATGGCGCGGATGACCGCGGGCACGCCCGCGACGTAAGTTTTGGGTGCGGTGAGCTTGAGTCCGGTGAAATCGTCCGGGGGCTGCGCGAGAGCTCGAGTCGAGGACGCTGTAGGCGGCCCTTCCGAAGCTGCCGGAGTTTTCCTGGACTGGTTCCGGATTGGATCTTCGCTCTTCATTTCAGACATTTTCTGACACGCCGCTGTCTCAACGAAAACGCGTCGCAACATGGCAAGGGTATAACTCAAGAAACAATCCCGCAATCCCATGCGGGAAAATGGAATTGCGGTTACCTCGGATGGTGGTCTGCTGCTTTTGAATCGGATATTCTCGTCACACCAAACCATGGCCTGGGAAAAGCTCAGCTTTGCGAATCCGAAGTCTGTTGTTTTGCCGAGTCTCTTATCCATAGCTTGGGGAGCATTCTTATTGCGCTGGGCCTTTCTGTCGAATTTCAACGAACCGTACATCCCATGCGGCATTGCTGGCGCAGTGTTTTTCTTCCTGCGGTTATCTCCGTCTCGCAGGGAGATTTATGGGTTGCTGCTTGCGACTGCGGCGTTTGCGGCCATCGTTCATTTCCCATCGGTACCATTCTGGGTGCTCAGTGTTTCAAGCTGTTTGGCTTTGCCAGGCTTTGCAGCACTATTCATGCTGGCGCTGCGGGCATTTTGGTCTGGACCTGAAACGCGGTCGAATGCGCTGGTGCTGCTGGGAGAATCTGCGACGCTGATTATTTTCCTATTTGTTGCGCAACACGCTCTGGGTACGACTGGCGTTCTGAATCCGAAGACCTACGATCTCTGGCTGTTTGTCGCGGATGGCAGTTTCGGTTTTCAGCCCAGCTTCTTAGTAGGTAGTGCGATGGTCGACAGCAGGATTTTGACCAAGAGCGCCTTGCTGACTTACGACTCGTTGCCATTTGTGATGGCGGCTGTCTGTGCCTGGCACATCCCAGTTAGAACGACACGGCCTCCCTGGTTCATTCTTACTTTATTCATGCTGGCAGGAGTGGGCGGATGGCTTTTTTATGATCTGCTGCCCGCTACGGGGCCGGTCTATGTTTTCACGCGGGATTTTCCCTGGGCCCGGCTACCCTACAGTGAGTTGCACAAGATCGTGCTCGAAAAGGTTTCTGTCGCGCCCGCAATCCCACGCAATGCGTTTCCCTCGCTGCACATGGGATGGGTGATTCTGCTGGTATGGAATAGCCGCCGGTTCGTATTTCCAGCCCGCGTGTTCATGCTTCTTTATCTGGTCTTGACGGTAATAGCGACGCTGGGAACCGGGCAGCACTACCTGGTGGATTTAATTGTGAGCTTGCCATTCGCATTGTTGATGCAGTCGTTGGTTTCGCTGCCTCTGCCGGGAAGCCGGTCCCGCCGGATTGCAGCTATTCTCGCCAGCCTGGGCCTGGTCGCCGTTTGGTTTGCGATGGTTCGTTTCGGGGTGCCGTGCTTTTGCGCTCGCCTGCAATCCCATGGGCCATGATTTTCATAACAGTTGTTATGACGATCTGGCTGGAGAATTGGGTACGAAGTGGAACGCGCCCCGCTGCCGAAGAGTACAGCACACCCGCACTTACCTAAGCACAATTCCGAATCAAATATTTTCTGAATTCATATTAAGAATCACGCGATGACGATCCGCATCGAATCAATATTTGCAAACGAGTTCGGAGATCTTTCATGAGCGATGCAATCCGGAGTAACTCAAACCGGCCCGTGCGATGGAAGATTCTGCTTGCGTTTGCGATTATTTACTTTGTTTGGGGATCAACTTATCTTTTCATCCGCGTAGGCGTTCAAGAGGTCCCGCCCTTTATGCTGGCTGGCGCCCGGTTTACTTTTGCTGGCCTGGCCCTCTATGGATGGATGCGTTTTCAAGGCACGCCCTCGCCCAGCCGGCGAGAGTGGGCTGCTGCCTGTCTGCTTGGGACTCTCATGTTTTTGATCGATTACGGTTCTCTTTTCTGGGCCGAGCAGCGAGTTCCTTCGGGTGTTTCTGCGGTCATTCTCGCGACTATTCCGGTTTTCATTACACTGCTGGAAATTATCTTTCTGCGTACGCAGCGTCTCACGCCGAGGCTTGGGATCGGGTTGCTGATCGGCATGGTTGGGGTTGCAGTCTTAATGCTTCGCTCAGTTTCGCTGGGCGAGGCACCCATCGATCGGGGAGGCGCGATTGCGCTGACAGTTGCAGCGTTGGGTTGGTCCGTAGGAACGATTCTCAGTCGCAGACTTACGCTCCCGGCCTCGAAAGCAATGAGCGCTGCCGCGCAGATGCTCACCGGTGGAATTCAGCTCTTTGTGCTCACAGCGGTTTCCGGCGAACTCTCTGGATTTCGTCTGCAAAATGTTTCCGGCCGCGCCTGGTTCGCGCTCATTTATCTCATCATTGCAGGATCGTTGATTGGCTTCACCGCCTATGTATGGCTATTGCATTATGAATCTCCCACCAAGGTGGGCACCTATGCTTACGTGAATCCCCTGGTTGCGGTGGCCCTGGGATATCTGATCGGAGGCGAGACCATCGGCCCGCGCACGATTCTTGGGACGCTCTTGATTGTGGTGAGTGTGGTGACAATCACCACGATGTCGGCAAAGCAATCGAGATTGGATCCGGGGCTCAGTACGACGTCGGTTAAATCGTGAGCGGGACGGATGATCGAAGGCCGTTAGTTGTTTTATAGATGGGTACAATTCGATTTCGGGATTTAACGTCTCACCGCCTCAATTTCAGTGCTACGGATTTCCATATATTTCATTGCGGCGGCTCCCGCAGAACATATTTTAAATTCCATGCGTTCTTTCAAGTCGCTGATAACATTAGTTTTATATTAGACCTGCTTTGGCTTGCCACCTGCGAAGTAATTGTCAACAACATCCATTTTAGGCTCCGTTCCACATCGACTTTTTACTAAGGAGGGTTATGCGACATCTATTGAGCGCTGTTATCGCAATTGTTCTGCTTGGGGTTGCCATGCAGGGCCAAACATTCCGCGGCGCCATCAACGGCACCGTTTCGGACCCATCGGGGGCAGTAGTCGCCGATGCCAAAGTCGCGATCACAAACCCTGCAACCGGCATCGCCCAATCCACCGTCACCACCAGTGATGGCCAGTTTTCTTTCCAGGACCTTCCGCTGGGGCAATACACAATTATTGTGACTGCGAGCGGTTTTCCGCCTGCAACGATCGACAAGATTGCGGTGACCGCCGGGTCGGTATACACCTTGCCGGTCAAACTGAAGTTGGGTGAATCGACCACGGTTGAGGTTTCCGCTGCCGCGCTAGAGGTCGATACTACCAGCGCGACCCAGAGCAACACGATTCCTGAAGAGGCGATTCAGGACGTGCCCATGAACGGGCGCGATTTCACGCAGTTTATTGCCGTCCAGCCTGGCTACGGTGGCTATTCGGTCGGCGGCTTCGGCTCCCTGAACGGCACGCGCGCCAACCAGATGAACTGGCAAATTGATGGCGTGGACAACAATGACTTCTGGCATAACATTCCGGCGGTGAATCAAGGCGGCGTGTCGGGAATCGCCGGTGTCGTGATGCCGCTGGACGCGGTCGATGAATTCTCCGCGCAGTCGCAGTCGAATGCAGAGAGCGGACGCAACGCAGGCGGCATCGTCAACCTGGTTCTGAAAGCCGGTACCAATCAGCTTCACGGCAGCGCCTATTACTACGATCGCAATGAAGCTTTTGCCTCGGCGTCGCCCTTTACGCCAGATGGTGTAAAAAAGCCCGAACTGCGCAATGAGAATTATGGATTTTCACTCGGCGGCCCAATTTTCAAGGACAAGACGTTTTATTTCGTTTCGTACGAAAAGCAGCAATACATTATTGGCCTGTCGGGCCTGGCCACCGAGCCTTCAGCTGACTGGGTGGCGGCCGCGCAGGCTCAACTCACCACTTTTGATGTCACGCCCAGCTCAGTCTCGCAGGCACTCCTTGCGAATATTTGGCCGAGCACGATTGATGGTCTGCCTGCAACCCAGAACAACTTTTTCAGTCCGGTTGCGTCCACGGGCTATAGTTACAACGGCGTGATTAAGCTGGATCACAACTTCACGGAGAAGGAACATTTCTCGATTCGTTGGTTCGGCGGACAAGGAAGTCAGACTGCACCGCTGGGTGGCAGTCCCGCACTGGCAACAGCTAGTTCAAACTTGGCGTACTACTTTGAAAAAGCCCCCATCCACGTATATAACTATGCGGCCGTTCTCAATTCCACACTTACTGCGCGGATGACCAACCAGATCCTTTTTGGAGTCAATTATTTCAACCAGACCTTTAACGACGCCAACCACAGCTTCGATACTCACGCCCTGGGTTTGTACACGAGCCCGGACGCCTTAATTAAAGGTGAGCCCATTCTTGGAGCGCCAAACATCATCATTAGTCCTCCCTCTAGCGCACAGGCCTTCGGGTTTGAACAGGTAGGAATCACGCCACCGGAAGGACGCAATGACATTACCGGGATGCTCTCCGATATTCTTTCCTATAACGTCGGCAAACATCAGTTTCGTTTCGGCGGCGAAATGCGTCAAGGGCACGTAGATGAGTTTTACTTCCGCCATTCGCTGGGAAAGTTCACCTTTGACGGAACGCAGGGGCCCTGGAATACATTATGTCTGGGCAATGGCACTTCGGCAGATCAGATCCAATGCGCTACCAATGCTCTCTCTGATTTTCTAGCCGGCGACGTATCAACCTCTGGAATCGCCGTAGGAAATGCGGAACGGAAGGTCGTGGTCAACGGATTCGATTTCTTCGGCCAGGACGATTGGCAGATTACACATAAGCTCAACATCAACCTTGGCCTACGCTACGACTATTACGGGCCGCTTCATAATGGGAGCAAGGATCTAGCGGTCTTTGTCCCGTCGGCTGGCGGCATTGAGATTCAAGGAAATGGCATCAGTTCGATCTTCCCCCCAGATAGGAACAACTTTGCGCCGCGCTTCGGCTTCGCTTACCAACCTGTGGCCAATGGCGATCTGGTGATTCGTGGCGGAATTGGCGTGTTCTACGACCAGATCAACATGAATCCGTTCCTCGACTTCCGGCCACCGAATAATGCCGACGGTCTGGAGGATAACCCGGCGGGGCCGTCGCCGGTTTCCACTTACAGCCTGAATGGGTATACCTGGCAGCCCAACACTTATATTTTCCCCGGGGTTTCAACCTGCACCACGGGAAATGTTGCGACTGACCCCAATTGCGGTACATCGGTGTTCGACGTATTTTCGGTCAGTCAAAACTTCCGCACCCCCTACTTCTACAACTACAACCTGAACGTTGAAAAAAGCCTGGGGAACGCTGCCGTGTTTCAGATCGGGTATGTAGGCAGCGAAGGCCGCAAGTCGTCCATCATGTTGAACATTAACCAGTTCGGGCAGTATTCCGCGCAGTTCCCGAACTATGGCGGCATCAACCAGCTCAACAGCATCGGCACTTCCAACTACAACGCGTTGCAAACCACGCTCAAGCTTCGGTCCTGGCACGGTTTGAGTGGGCAGATCTCTTACACCTGGGCGCATGAACTGGATGAAGTCAGCGAGTACCGCGGCGCTCTGCCTAGGGACAGCACCAACCTGCAGGCGGAGTATGGCAACGGGGATTTCGATACCCGTAACAACTTCTCGGCTTTCTTCATCTACGATGTGCCCGGCTCTTCACATGGCCCAAAAATGCTCACGCACGGTTGGCAAGTCACCAGTTTGATGACGTTCCATGGAGGACAACCGTTCGATGAAACCCGCACTGGCCAGGATTTGATTGGTAATCCGTTCGCGGGTGTCTCGCACGCATTTTCGAAGTCTGGAGTGACCTGGATCAACCCGGCTGCCTTCTGCACACCGATCGCAGCTGGCGGAACGGATCCGAGTTGCCTGCCCAATACTTTCGAAGGCGACCTGCGCCGCAATCAATACTACGGGCCGGGTTTTGCGGATGTGGATCTCTCGGTCCTCAAGAACATTCCAATCACGGAGCGAGTGAAATTGCAGCTTCGTGCTGAGATGTTTAACCTGTTCAACCGGGTCAATCTCGCTTCGGGGCCGGGATCGGTTAGCGGCGGCATCGTAAGCGATACCATCGGCGACTTCAACGGTGCGCCTGGCATTGGGCCGGGTGAGGCCTTCAACATGCAACTTGCTGGGAAGATCATTTTCTAGCTGCGAGAAGCACCATTCCAAGGCTCCTTCTGCGATCGCCGAAGGAGCCTTTTTTCATGCGGGGGGAGTTTCTTCTGGCAAGCTGCCTCAGAGAAAAAGTGCCACAGCCAACAGGCCAAGCCGCTGGTACAATCGCCGTTCCCGGAGTGCTTCATGAAACTGATTCGATTCGGTGAGCGGGGTCAGGAAAAGCCCGGCCTGCTTTTGCCAGATGGCCGTCGCGTTGACGCGTCCGGGTTTGGTTCGGACTATGACGAAGAATTTTTTGCCGGTGGCATTTTGGCGGAACTCTATTCATGGTTGCGCAAGAACGCCACGACCGCACCGCAGGTCGCTCCGTCCGTTCGCCTGGGCCCGCCGGTTTGCCGGCCCAGCAAGATCGTCTGCATTGGACTCAACTACCGCGATCATGCGGCCGAGACCAAGGCCCAGCCGCCGAAGGAACCAGTGATTTTTTTCAAAGCCACGACTTCCCTGGTCGGGCCGAACGATGACCTGGTGATTCCCCGCAACGCGACCAAGGTGGACTGGGAGGTGGAGCTGGCCGTCGTCATCGGCAAGCGAGCCTCATACGTGCACAAAGAAAAAGCCCTCGATTATGTCGCCGGCTATGTGCTGCACAACGATTATTCCGAGCGCAGCTTTCAGTTGGAGCGTGGAGGACAATGGGTGAAAGGAAAAAGTGCGGACACGTTTGCGCCGCTGGGTCCGTTCCTTGCGACTCCGGACGAACTTCCGGACGCCGGTAATCTTTCCCTGTGGCTGAAAGTGAATGGCCAGCTTCGCCAGAACGGCTCGACAGCAAACATGATCTTTGATGTAGCGACGTTGATTTCTTACGTGAGCGAATTTATGACACTGCTTCCGGGGGACGTGATCAGTACCGGAACTCCAGCCGGCGTCGGTTTAGGAATGAATCCGCCGACCTATCTGCGGCCGGGTGATGTCGTGGAACTGGGAATCGAAGGCCTGGGAGAATCCCGGCAGCAGGTTGTGGAATGCAAGCAATGAAAGAACTCAATCTCAAATTAAGAGATAAGTGCCAGTGGGACCTGGTGAGCTTGGGCGAAGTGATGTTGCGGCTCGATCCCGCCGACGGCCGCATCGCGACCACGCGCGAGTTTCGGGTGTGGGAAGGCGGCGGCGAATATAACGTGGCGCGGGGACTGAAGCGTTGTTTCGGCCTGAGCACTGCGATCGTCACCGCGCTGGCGGACAATCCGGTGGGAAGGTTGATCGAAGACCTGATGTTTCAGGGCGGTGTCGATCAAAGATACGTGGGTTGGGTGCCTTACGATGGTGTTGGTCGCTCCGTCCGTAACGGGTTGAATTTTACCGAGAGGGGTTTTGGCCTGCGAGCGGCGGTGGGATGTTCCGATCGCGGGCACACCGCGATTTCACAACTGAAACCTGGCGAAATCAATTGGGAAAAGATTTTCGGTCAGGAAGGCGCTCGCTGGTTTCACACTGGCGGCATTTTTTGCGCGCTGTCGGAGAGCACTCCCGCAGTCGCGAAAGAGGCGATGGAAGCGGCGCGGCGCGCCGGAGCGATTGTTTCCTATGATCTGAATTACCGGCCTTCGTTATGGAAATCCATCGGCGGGAAGGCGAAGGCGCAGGAAATAAACCGCATGCTGGCCCCGTTCGTCGATGTGATGTTGGGCAACGAAGAGGATTTCAGCGCAGCTCTTGGTTTCGCGGTCGCAGGCCTCGACGAAAATCATTCCCAGCTCGATGCCGGCAACTTCAAACGAATGATCGGCGAAGTGGTGGAAGCGTATCCCAACTTGTCGGTGGTTGCGACCACTCTGCGCCACGCGAAGACCGCGACGGTGAACGATTGGGGAGCTGTCTGCTTTCATGCGGGAAAATTCTTCGAAGCAAAAGTTCGCAAGGACCTGGAAATTTATGACCGCGTCGGTGGGGGAGATTCTTTTGCGTCCGGCTTGATCTATGGATTCTTGACCGGGAAGGATGCGCAATGGGCGGTGGAATGCGGGGCTGCGCACGGAGCGCTGGCCATGACCACCCCCGGCGACACCACCATGGCAACCCTGGATGAAGTCCTGAAAGTAATGAAGTCGAATGCCGCCCGCATCGACCGGTAGGCGCTGTCGTGACGTACACCAATGACGATTGAACAAGTAATCGAAAGAATCAGCGAGGTAGGAATCATTCCAGTAGTGCGCGCCGCGAATGCGGTCGATGCCATCCGCGCGGTTGAAGCGATCGAGGCAGGGGGAATTCCGATCGTGGAAATTACGATGACAGTTCCCGACGCGGTGTCTCTGATCCGGCAACTGGCAAAGAGTCATGGACACAAAGTGCTGGTCGGCGCCGGCACTGTGTTGAATGCAGAGCAAGCCAATGCTTGCCTCGACGCTGGAGCGCAATTCCTGGTGAGCCCCGGGCTGTCGATCGCAGTTCTCGAAACCGCGAAACAGCGTTCGAAGCTCGCCATCGCCGGAGCACTGACGCCGACGGAAATCATGGGCGCGTCGGCGCAGGGAGCGAAATTGATCAAGATTTTTCCCTGCGGCAGTCTGGGCGGGGCCAAATATCTGAAAGCTTTGCGGGGGCCATTCCCGGATCTTTCTTTCATCCCGACCGGCGGGGTCAACGTCGCAAACGCCGCCGAATTTCTGGCCGCCGGAGCGTTTGCCCTGGGCGTGGGATCGGAACTCATCGACAGCGCAGCACTGCGGGAAGGGAAGTTGGAGAGGATTGTCAGTGCGGCAAGAGAGTTGGCGGCGGCCGTACAATCCGGCCGCCCTCCAAGGTCCCTGTAGTGTTCCATGGTGCGATCGATAAATGCTCTTGACAACTTTATTCTACATATGTAGAGTTATCTCATGAAATTGCGCAGATCGCCCCAGACAGCCCTGGTGCTGACCGAATTCCTCCGCAGGCCGGACGAGTGGAAGTACGGCTACGACATCAGCCGCAATACCGGTCTGAAATCCGGCACCTTATACCCGATTCTGATACGGCTTGCAGACCGCAGCCTGCTGGAGACGGCGTGGGAGACAGTTGAAGCGGGCAGGCCTCCCCGCCATATGTATAAGCTAACGGCAGATGGATTGAGATACGCACGCACCCAAGTGATGGCCGGGGACGTGCAATTCCTCAATGCTCAGCCAGCGTTCAGTGGGGTGAAAGCCTGATGACTCGTCTCCGCAAACTCGCCATTAAGATATCCGATACCGTGATTCGCCGCTGCCCGCCCGCATTCAAGGATTGGGCGCGCGCCACCTCGCGGGAGCTTGAGTTCATCGAGAGCGATTGGGCGGCGCTGCGTTGGGCGCTGGGTAGCTGGAGGATGGCAGCGAGCTGCTGGAATGCTCCGCTTACCTCAATGTCCGAAGTCCCGCGTGCCGCGCAGCACCTTCTGCGGAGAACTCGCCTCTCGGCGGTCCTTACCGCCCTCAGCCTTTTGTGGATCAGCTACTGGTTCTCAGGGATCTTCCGGCCCACGGTGGCCGGACGGAAGGAAGGATTGGGATGGTGTCTAATTCTTGCCGTTTTGGGATACATCGCGTGCGAGGCGATTGCCGATCGGGGATGGAGATTCCCCCGCGAAGGTGGGTCGCAGGAGGTTGCCGATGCTTACCGGTCGGCGCTGGGACATCAGCGAGATCTCTATTCCGGATTGTGGTACTGGTCGCGGGCAGCACTGTTCGTGGCCGGGCCGATGATGGGCACTTACCACGCATGGCTGCTCAAGCCCTCCGCCGCTCGCGAGGCTATTCTTGGTGCCAATCTCGTGGCTTGCGGAGTTCTTGTACTGTCGCTCCTGGTCACCAGGCCGCTGACTCGGCGCGCCGTAGCGGGCTATCAGCGCACCATCGACGAACTGGACGCTCTCGAAGGCGATGGACGATGACCATTACGGTGGCCGTGCAGTCCGGACGACCGGCGAAAACGGTGTAGCTGGCGATAGGGGTCCTTCGACTGCATGAGTTTGATTGCGAGCGATCAAGCTCATTTCGCTCAGGATGACAGGACTATGCGAGCGGAACTAGCGAGCCTCGGCTTGTTGTTTTACGTGGCGCAGGACGCGCAGGTGAATTTGATGGACGATCCCGTCTGACCATTGGCGCCAATACGCCTGCGGCCAGAAATAGTTTTGGTACCAGGTGGTGCCTTCCAGAAGCGTGCGGTTCTCGCTCAAAGCGACCAGGCGGAATTGGCCATGCAACGAGCGCATGTAGTTGTGTTCGAGGTGCGGAGGCGAGATCTTCCAGGGGCTGAACTCGCGCATGGCTTGCGGCTGCGCGGAGACGTCGAAGGCGAGCAAATGGTTTTCGTCCCAAACAGTAATGGGCTCGACGAAATCGCCGGTGGAGAAGCGGCAGTAACGGATGGCTCCGGGGCCCGACCCTACGATTTGTGCCGATGTCGGATAGGCGATGCCGGCTCGGAATAACAACTCCTTAGGCGGCGCGAGCGGCGGAAAAGCGACGACGTTTTTCCACACCGCTGACAACGGGGCATCTATGGTGATGCTGGTGGTGACGGAAAGCACCGGGGGCTCGAGTTTGGCGGCGTGTTCGGCGAACATGAACAATGGAAGGACCATCAAGCAAGCAGCGAGCGTGGGATGAGAGGGGCTCTGGCTGCGAGTGCGCAGAATGTCCCGGGCCAGCAGTCCTCCCGCGATCGAGAACGGAAGAGCCAGCGGGACCGCCATCGCGAGACAGAACAGACCTTCCATTCCGAAGCCGAATAAGGCGAGGCCGATCAGAAAAGTGGAGAGGGTGACAACCTTGATGGTGGCGAAGCGCGAGTGGGAAGTCTCGGCGTTGAGGAACCAGGAAGCGACAAATCCAGTCAGAAACGGGACGCCGAGGAACAGGCCCCAGGAATACTCCACAAGCGCGCGCGAGCTCAGGGCTACCAGACCGATGCCGAGCACGACGGCCAGCAACAGGCCGAGCGCAGCGCCGTGAGGTCTGGCGATCTTGCGATTCTTGTCCAGTCCGGAGTCTTTGGCAGGCGCCGCGGTTGCCTCTGGCACCAACGACAGCCAGAGGAACATGATGAGATTGGCCACCGGAACGAAGAAAAGAAAAATCCAGGTGGTGGCTTTGCCGGCATCGCGTAAACGACGCAGAGTGAGGGTGATTCCGACCCAGAAAAAAGGGACGGCGATGGCCCAGAGAATCGCATACATGCGAGGCTGGCGAATGCCAAGGGCGAAGTACGAAGTGTCGAGCGCGGGAAGAAAATAGTTCCAGATATGCCAGCTCTCTCCGAAGCGGGCCGCGACTGACCAATCGAGAGCGTACTTCAAGAGGACAAGAATCGTTCCCGCCACAAAGTAGGGCAGGCGTTGGACGCGGCCTTCCCAGGTGAACGGCCATTGCCATGCATCGTGCCGCATACGTGCCACCTCGCTTTGTCGCCTTAGCTACTTATTTTTTGCGGAAGCAATCCTGCGCCGTCTAACAACCTGATCACGCCACGCCGGGCCGGACGCAATAACGGAAACCTCGCTAGTTTGAGAAAACTCACCACTAGCGCAACCGAGCCGTCCACCAACTGGCGGGTCCGCTTCAAGCCCGGTGATGAGTCGTATAGAAAATACAGCATGATCCCCATGTGCAAAGCCCACAGGGAGAGTGGCAGCAGTCCGCGCAAGTCCCCCGGCAAGCGCTCCGGCTCTAGGGCTTCGGCGAACAAGCCCATGCAATCGGTGCGGAGAGGGGCGGTAGCCTTGCCCAAAAATGAGAGTGGATGTGCCGGGCTCCCGGTGTAGCGGAATAATGCTCCCAGAAGCTTCCGGTCATCTTTGAGAATGTCGAGCTTGGTGTGCAATAGCATGGCGAGACGATCGCGCAGGGAACGGAGTTGGATCAGCTTTTGGCCGGCGAGAATGCGATGCTCGCGCTGCACTCGCTGGTAGTAAGCCATAACGAGCGCTTCTTTGCTGGGAAAATAGTGATAGGCCAGTCCGAGCGCGACTTCGGCTTCGCTGGCCAACTCGCGCATGGTGGCCTGGTCGAATCCATCCTCGCGGAACAACTGGATTGCGGTATCGAGGATATGTTCGCGGGTGGCGTCGCGGCGGCTGGCCTTCTCGCCCGATGGCGAATCGGGGACGACCGCGCTGGTTCCTGGGGGCATATTGAACACGTTCAATACGGTGTCACGAATCGGTGCCTGGAGTCAACACAAATTTGAACGTGTTCAATATCTCTGGGACGGAGTAAGGAATTGCGCTAGGGGTTCTTCGACTGCATGAGTTTGATCGCGAACGATCAAACTCATTTCGCTCAGCATGACAGGATTACGTGAGCGGAATAATCTGGGAGCGAACTCAGTTAGTAAACACCGGAGCATTCGCGATCCATCATCGCTTTTCACCTGTTTTCTCTGGGTTTCAACGGGATTCTTTCTGATTTCCTGCGAGCTATTGCGAGTTTCAACCCATAATTCCCTTGACATCCACAGGGCTGGTACCGCAGATTACCCTGAGATCGGAACCGAGGTTGGGTTCCGGGAGTAGCCCGCTCTGGCACTCCCACGTATCGATGGCCACAAATCTTGCCCCAGTAGATTCCAGGGAAGTTGTCCGTTGCGACCGCTGCCTGCTAGTTCAATTCCGTACCACCAACAGTCTTTGCCGGCGCTGCCACACCTCATTGGATGAAGAAGAGCCGGAAGTGGCCGCGCCCATGCCGCCGCCGCAAGTCATGCCGACGAATGGACATGGCCGCGGGCATCTGCATTTGGCAGCATCGATTCGGTCGATGCGGCTGCGCAATGGTCTCAGCCAACGGCAACTGGCGTTTCGCATGTCGGTGCCGAGGACTTACGTCTCCAAGATTGAAAATGAAAAGGCAACGCCGACGCTGTCTTCGCTGGAGCGGCTGGCGCGAGCTTTGGAGGTCACCGTGCCCGATCTGCTCAGTGGTGGAGAACGCAACCGGCAGGAAGAAGTCCGCGAGTTGGTGCAGGACCCGTTCATCGCGGAATTGCTGCCCTTCGTTTCACAACTGAATGGAATGCAGATGTCGAGCATCCTGACCCAGGTGCGGGATTTGACCATGCGGCCGAGAAGGAGCGCGTAGTTCCTGAGGACGGTACGGTACGCGCGAGATCCCTCGGCCGGCTGAAAACCGCCGGATCTTCGGGATGACAGCTTTTTAGTGATAACAAGTTTATCCGGGCAACCAGCCAACTATAGCCGGGACCAAAAGGTTCCGGCTTTTTTTCTTTGGGTGTGGATCCCCGCAGCCCTCGATCAGGCGACGAAATCTTCGCTGTGAGGGAGCGGAACCGGCGGCGGCAAGCGGTCTGTAATCCCGGCGAGGGCGGCCAGACGCTCCGCGAGCTGAAGAGTCAGAGCGCTAGATTCATAGCGCCAGCGAAAATTCCCGGTGGGAGTGCTGGGGGTGTTCAGGCGGGCTTCGCTGCCGAGGCCGAGCACATCCTGCAATGGAACCACGGACAAGCTGGCCACAGAACTCTGCGCCAGGCGAATCAGGGCCCAATTCATTCCGTCCTCGCTCGTGCCATCGGGATGCCCGACCAGGGCCTCAACCGCCCGCCGTTCGTAGTCAGTAACCCCGGATTTCCACCAGCCCAGCGTGGTGTCGTTGTCGTGAGTGCCGGTGTAGATCACGCGATCGGGGGTGAGCCGGTGAGGCAGATAAATGTGCGCCCCGGGATCGCCGAAACCAAACTGCAACACCGCCATGCCGGGAAGATGGTGGCGTTCGCGTAAGGCGACCACGTCCGGCGTGATGCTGCCTAAGTCTTCCGCAAAGAGTGGCAAACTCCCCAAAGCCTCGCGCAATTTGTTGAATAGGTCGTCGCCGGGACCATCCACCCAGCGGCCATGCATCGCCGTCGGTTCGCTGGCCGGGACTTCCCAGAATTGAGCGAATCCGCGGAAGTGGTCGAGCCGGTTGTAGTCGAAGGTTTGTGTGGCCCAACGCAGACGCTGAGTCCACCAGGTGTATCCCTGCGCCCGCATGGCTTGCCAGTTGTACAGAGGATTTCCCCAGCGCTGGCCTGTCGCACTAAAAGCATCGGGTGGCACTCCCGAAACCACGGCAGGTTCGAGGTCCTCATTGATAAGAAACAGATCGCGGTGGGCCCAGACGTCGGCGCTGTCGTAATCCACGAAAATGGCAATGTCGCCTACCATGCGAACCGACCGTTGCGCGCAGTAAAGCCGCAGGGCACGCCACTGCTCATAAACAAAGAATTGGATGATGCGGCGGACCGCCATTTCAGCGGCCAGCTCCTGGCGGGCGCTGGCAAGAGCCGCCGGGTCGCGGCGCGCCAGCGGGCGCGGCCACTGCTTCCACAATTGATTGGCGTAACGCTCACGCAAGGCATCGAAGAGGACGAAATCTTCCAGCCACCAATTGTTTTCGTCACAGAAATGTTGGAAGCGGGATTGGGCGTTGCCGGAAGCGCGATCCAGGAAATTTTGCGCGGCTTGCAGCAGCAGCGGCAGTTTGCGCTGCGACACGATCTGGTAATGGATTTCTCCGGCAGTATCCGGAATTTCCGCCAGGTGCGAACGATCCAGCCAGCCGTGATCGGCCAGACGCTCCAGGCTCACCAGCAGGGGATTACCGGCGAAAGCGGAGGTCGAAGAGTACGGAGAATTTCCGTTGGCGGGCGGGCCCAGCGGCAACACCTGCCACAAGCCCTGCCGGGCGGCGGCAAGAAAGTCGGCAAACTGGTAAGCGGCCGGGCCGAAATCCCCGATGCCTCCGGGGGATGGAAGTGAGGTGGGATGGAGCAGGATTCCGGTCGCGCGAGGAAAGGCCATGAGGTTCAACTACGGGCGAGGATGCCTGGTTTCAGCAACTCTTGGTTGCCGGCTACTCGCCCTCATCACCGTTGCCTTGTCCTTTGCTCAGGTTGTTCATTTCATCCTGATTGATCTTGATCTTGCCGGACTTCGTCATCCGGTCGCGCACGCCGGTGACGAACAGTCCAAATAGCTCGGAGCGCTTGTTTTGCAGCAGAGAGTCGCGGATCTGGTCCTTCTTCGCGGCAAAATCCTGATTGGTAGGCTCCTGTTTCTCAAGCACGGACAACACCGCGCCGGTAGTCCCGCTGCCGAGGGGGCCGCTGATCTCGCCTGGCTTCAGAGTAAAAGCGACGGAAGCTTGTCCAGACATTGCGCCGACATCGGGAACTTGGGCGTCAGGCAGAACGAAATCGCTGGTCTTCAGGGTGGCTCCCAATTCCTTGGCTGTCTTCTTCAGGTCGTGACTCGCCTTAGCGCGATCGGAAAGCTCCTGGGTTTTTTGCGAAAGCAGCTGGCTGGCACGCTCGTTCTTGAACTCAGTTTCCACCCGGCTGTGGATCTCTTCAAAAGTTGGAGTGGCGGCGGGTTTCACGGCCTGCACCTGGAACACGGCGTAACCCTGCGACAAGGGCACTTCGTCGGGCGGGGATTTCTCCGGCTGGCCGAAGACGGCCTCCATGAATGGCTGCGAAGTACCGATCCCAGGGAGCGAATCGGTGCGACCGACAAAGTCCGTGGTCACCACTTGCAGCCCCTTGGCAGCGGCCGCTTTGTCCAGACCATCGGCGCGGGCTTGCGCAAGCAGTGCGGTGGCTTGCGCATCTGCTGCTGCGGCTGCTTTTTGTTGCTTGATGGCAGGCTCGATCTGACCTTTGACCTCATCCAGCGACTTGAGATGAGCGTCCTGCTTGTCATCGACGTGAAGAATAACGAAGGCATAGCCAGCGTCGATCACGTCACTGGTGCCGCTCTTGGGGAGAGCGAAAGCCGCCTTGTCTACTTCAGGATACGGAATGCGTCCGCGCTGCACCCAGCCCAGGGCCCCGCCATCTTTGCCGCTGGGATCCTGAGAATCTTTCTTCGCCAAATCCGCAAAGTTTCCACCCGCCTGCAATTGCTTGAGAACGTCCGCGGCTTTCTTGCGAGCGTCGTCCGTTCCCTTCGGGTCAACCTTGCCATCCGCGTCCGGCGACGGGTTCTTGATCACAATCTGGCGGAGGTTGACTTGCTCCGGCTCGCGAAACTCATCGCGGTGTTGAGCGTAATCGGCTTGCAGGTCTTGCAGCGTGACCTGGGTCTCGGCCGCAATCTTTGCGGTATCCAGCAGAACGTAGCTTACCTTGCGCTTCTCGGGAATCGAGTTGTTGTAAAGCTGCTTGTTGCGGTCATAGTAGGCCTTGAGCTCAACTTCAGTGGGATGAAGCTCTTTCAGGATGTTGTCCTTGGTAAGGACTGCATATTCGAACTTGACCTTGGTGTTTTCTTTCGCGAATTGCGAGCGAATGTCGGCGTCAGTCACGGTGGCGCCGCCGCCAATTAAATTGCGCAACTTGTTGGAGACGATCTCATCTCGCAAATCCTGCTCGAATTGCTCGACGGTCATTTGATGTTCTTGTAACAACTCCTCATACTTCTCTTTTCCGATAAAACTTCCCCCTGGGAACAGGGTGGGAGCGAGCTGAGGGTTCTTCTGCATTTCGTCGCGAACTTCTTCGTCGGTGGCGCGAAGACCAAGGCGTTGCGCTTCCACGAGCAGGGCTTTCTGGTCAATCAACTGCTGCGCCGCCTGGCGGGCCACGATGGGGATCAGCATGGAGGCCTGGGCGGCCATCTGCGGGTATTGCTGCTCAATCATCTGACGGGCCGCACGCCGCACCTCGACCGCGGTGACTTGTTCGCTTCCCACAGTGGCGACCACGTCTTTGCCCGGCGCAGCGGCGCTGAATAATGACCCGGACGTACCGCCTTGAGGAATGAGATATAGCAACATCGCGACACAAATCACGACCAGGATTGCGCCGATTACAATCTTCTTGATCGGTCCAGGGGTTTGCAAAAATCGAATCATCTTCTTATCACTCCGGAGTGCAACAGAGAAGTGATGATTATAAACTAAGCGGCGGGATTTGCTTTGCGTCCTTAATGCGAGTCCTTGGCGACCTTTGCGGTCAAGGGCTTTTAACCGCAAAGACCCGAAAGCTGTGCCAGGACACAAAGACTGAACCGGGTGTATGGCAAGAATCGGCCATTGAAACGAATCAATGAAACGTGTTATCAAAACAGGTCGCAGGTTTCGGCGGTAGAATGAATCGCCGTCGCAGGTTCAACTTTTCGCTCAAGGACTTCATCATGAAGATGCGCCACGGGCTGTGCGGGTCACTGGTTTTTCTTTCCTGGATGTTCTTTTTCGCGCAGATGCAAGCTCAGCCGGCCCCGGCGCGTCACGAATCAATCCCGATCACCACCAAGCTCTGGCTCAGTGATGGGTGGACGCTGCAGTCGTCGTGCAAGGTGGATGCGCCGGGTGAGGTCATCTCCACCGTCAAGTTTGCGCCCAAAGGATGGTACGGGGTGAGTGTGCCGAGCACGGTGGCGGCGGCACTGGCGAAGCACAAGGTCTATCCGGACCCCGATTTTGGCATGAACCTGCGCTCATGGCCGGGTGTCACCTATCCCATAGGGCACAATTTCTCCAACGAACCCATGTCCCCGGACAGCCCTTTTTATGTTTCCTGGTGGTATCGCAAGGAGTTTGTTCTGCCCACCAGCTACAAAGGCAAAACCATCTGGCTGAACTTTGGCGGGATCAACTATCGCGCCAATATCTGGCTGAATGGGAAACAGATTGCGAAATCCGACGACATTGCGGGCGCATGGCGCACTTACGAATTAAACGTTACCGATGCTGCGCTACCGGGTAGGAATAACGTGCTGGCAGTGCGGGTTTACGCGCCTACGCCGACCGACCTCGCCATCACGTTTGTGGACTGGAACCCGCTGCCGCCGGACAAGAACATGGGAATCTGGCGAGGCGTAGACATTGCCACCAGCGGCCCGGTGGCCTTGCGCTATCCCACCGTGATTTCGAAGCTTAATTCTCCGGCGAATGACAAAGCCGACCTGACGGTCACCGCGCTGCTCAAGAATGCAACCAATGAGCCGGTGAACGGGACGCTGAGGGGAAAGATTGAAAACATTGAGTTCTCGCAGGACGTTGGGCTGGCCGCCAACGAAGCGAAAGATGTGACCTTTGATCCGGGGCGATTTTCTCAGCTCAGTATTTCTAATCCGAAGTTGTGGTGGCCCAAGCAAATGGGATCGCCGGTCCTTCACCAACTGAACATGGAGTTCGTGGTTAACGGCAAGGTCTCGGACAGTTCGGAGACCAAATTCGGCATCCGAGAAACGCATTCCGAGCTGAATGCCGACAACCGGCGCGTGTTCTCGGTGAATGGCAAGAAGATCCTGATCCGTGGCGGCGGTTGGGCGCCCGATATGATGCTGCGGGAAAAAAGCCCGCAGCGTCTGGCAGATGAGCTCGGGTATGTGCAGGACATGGGGCTGAACACGGTGCGGATGGAAGACCATATCGAGAACCAGGCGTTTTTCGACATGGCCGACCGCAAAGGAATTCTAGTCATGCCGGGCTGGATTTGCTGCTCTCATTGGGAGCACTGGGCCAAGTGGTCGCCGCAGGATTTCACCATCGCTGAGCAATCGCTGCGAGACCAGCTTTACCGCTTGCGGAGTCATCCCAGCGTGGTGATGTGGTTGAACGGCAGCGACAATCCGCCGCCGCCGGATGTGGAACAAACATATTTGAAGGTGGAGAAAGACCTACTGTGGCCGAATCCGGTGGTGTCTTCGGCGACGGCGAAACCGACGTCAGTTACCGGCGAGAGCGGTGTAAAAATGAGCGGGCCGTATGAGTACATTGCACCAGGGTACTGGGAGATCGACACTCCCGCTGGGCAGCCGGGACGGAAAGAATGCAATGAAGGCGGATGCGGCGGGGCCTATGGATTCGACACCGAAACCAGCATGGGACCGGCGGTGCCTCCCATTGAAAGCATTCGCGCCATGGTGGGCAAAGACCATCTTTGGCCCATCGACGACACCTGGAATTATCATGCGGGCGGCGGTGAGTTCAAAGACATCCACGTTTTTTCCGACGCGTTGACCGCGCGCTATGGCAAGGCTGACAGCGTGGAAGACTTTGCCGCGAAGTCGCAGATGCAGACTTACGAAGGCGTCCGCGCCATGTACGAGGCCTACAGCCGCAATAAGTACACGTCCACGGGCGTGATCCAGTGGATGCTGAACAATGCCTGGCCGTCGATGATCTGGCACTTGTACGACTATTATTTGCGGCCAGGTGGCGGCTACTTTGGCGCAAAGAAAGCCATGGAGGCGCTGCATCCGCTGTATGGATACGATGACAACTCGGTCTGGTTGGTCAGCAGCCAGTATGAGGACGTGAAGGGATTGAAGCTGACGACCAAAGTCTTGAATCTCGACATGACGGAGAAGTTTTCGCAGCAAACCGACGTCGATGCCGCTGCGGACAGCACCAACAAGATCCTCGCGCTGCCGCAGATCGACGGCTTGAGCCCGACTTACTTTCTGGTCTTGCGATTGGAGGATGCCAGCGGCAAGCTGGTGGGATCGAATTTCTATTGGCTTTCCACCACCCACGAAACGCTCAACTGGGCCGAGTCCAACTGGTACACCACGCCGACGGCTGTCTATGCGGATTTCACGGCGCTGGCGCAGTTGCCGAAGGTGAAGCTGAAAATTACCGACCGAACCGAAAACAAGGGCGAAGATTCCATCACCCATGTGACACTGGAGAATCCCAGCAAGAGTCTCGCATTCTTCGTTCGCTTGAAAGTCGACAAAGGCAAAGGTGGAGATGAAATTTTGCCTGTGTTCTGGGAAGACAACTATATTTCGCTGCTGCCGGGCGAGAAGCGGGAAGTCAGTGCCAGTTATCGCACCGCCGAGCTGGGAGCAGCGAAACCAGTGGTCGAAGTGAGCGGCTGGAACGTGCAGTAGTCATCTTATGAATCTGGAGGGTGCCCCGTCCAAGCTTTGCTTGGGCGGGGATTTTTTGTGCACCGGATCTTCGACCTTTCAGTTGGTTAACCGATCGACCAAAAAGCCCCGCTCAAGCATAGCTTGAACGGGGCACCCTCGAGAGTTGTCTACGCTTCGTCGGCTGGTACGTCAAAGTTCACCAGTTCGCTCTTGAAGCCTCTGGTCTTCCACGCTCCATAAGCGACGCCCACGACCATCCAGATCGCTCCGAAGATCTTGGCCTTCGAACTCAGGCTGATCCAGAGCAGAAAGCAGATGACGAACCCCAGCACCGGTGGAATCAAATGCCCCAGCGTCCGATCGTTACCGCGGATGTAGTAGTGGGTCAACGCGGCGAGATTGACTCCCATGAAGGCGATCAGCGCCCCGAAGTTGAGCAGGTTGGCGCCATCGTCATAGCTGATGAGAAACGCGCCCACCAGCGCAATCGCGCCCACGAAGACCACGTTGTTTGCCGGAATCCGGGTGCGGGGATGAATGGCGCCAAAGAATTTCCTGGGGATAGCGTTGCTGCGTCCCATGCCGTACAACAGACGCGCCGCGCCGAGTTGTGATCCCATGCCGGACCCGATGGTGGCGATCAACAGCGTTAGGCTGATCACTTTGGTGAGCATGGGGCCGCCGGCAATCGCCGCCACGTGGCTGAACGCGTTCTCGACTTCACTCACTCCGAAAATGTATTGGCTGCTCAACAGTTGAGCGCCGTAAACTTCCGCCGCGGCCAGGAACCCAGTGATGATGCAGACCAGCACGGTGGCCAGGAAAATATTGCGCCGGGGATTTTCGACTTCTTCCGACAAAGTGGAAATGCCATCGAATCCGATGTAGGTGAGGACCGCAACCGAGGTGCCGTGGAACACGCGACTGATGGTGAAAGTTTGCGGGTTGTAGAACGGCCGCAGAAAATATGCCTCGGGATATTGCGGCAGATGAAAAATGTACCGGATCGTGTACCAGAAAAATGCCAGGATCACGGCGCCCATGATCGCACACAGGATCTTATTGATGCGGGCCGAAGTCTGCACCCCGCGCAGGTTTAAGGCGGTGAACAAAACGGCAAAAAATATGGGCCACAGCAGGCCGGGGTAAGGAATCTGATAGCGGGTGCCGCTGAGCAGATCAGCCATGGCTTTGGCGGACCAGATGGTGCAGATCAGGGGATTAAGAATGTAATCCATGACCATGCTCCAGCCGGTCACGTAGCCGAGCGAGGGATGCAGCTCGCGTCCGACATAAGTGTAGGCCGACCCCGCGCTGGGATAGACCCTTGCCATGCGGCCGTAGCTCATGGCCGTGAATACCATCGCCACCATGGCGATCAGTATGGTGGTGACC
Source organism: Terriglobales bacterium (assembly GCA_963762965.1). Lineage (GTDB taxonomy): Bacteria > Acidobacteriota > Terriglobia > Terriglobales > Acidobacteriaceae > DATBAX01. Next base: position 386,970 of record CAVXME010000001.1, on the reverse strand, counting down.
ACGTGGCCCCCGCCGGCGTTGCTGAAGACTCCATAAGCCGGCATGGGCGCGGTTGGTTGGATAACGATGATGCCGTAGAGAATCAAGTCCGACAGAGTTAACGTCCGCCTGAGTGAGGGAGCCGAGGTAGTTTCCATGTGTGAGGTATTGGATTCGGAGTAGTCGAATTTGTCAATATTAAAACGATTTTATAAAGCGATCTCCGATCACTTCGCGGGACGATAGTCGTAGCCATATCCCTGCGGCTCGTTGCCGGAAACGTAGCGCGTGTTGTACTGCAAAAGATAGTTCAGATGAACGTCGTCGAGAGGAAACGACTTGCCGGGATAGGGATAGCTTCCCATTTTCCGGAAGGGCAGCGGCTCGACAGTGCTGCCTTCGGCGGCGTAGAAATCCATATCTTTTTCGTAGCCATTGGCAGCGAAGAAGTAGTCGCGAGTCCAGCCTTTGGGTAGGGCTGGTAATTTTGCGGGATCAAATTCCAGGGCCACTTCTTCGCCTGATCCGAAGACTACGTGCCGGTCGTCATAATCGGTGAGTAGCGGCGTCACGTCGCCGTAACTTGTGTAGGTGCCGGCCTGCCGAGCATAGGGGCCGCTGCGGCTCACTTCTTCATAAACATACTTCACATTGCCGGGAGGCTGCGCCTCGATTTGCCGCGGATAACCGTGGAAACCGAGATCGGCGCGTTGCAGCGGAACCGGTGTGAGGCGCGAGTCCGAGTTCTGCTGGGTGCGGTCGATCAGAATGTTGTCCCAGTAGATTTGCAGATTAGTCGAAATACGAATACGCTGCGTGCCTCGCGGCAGCTTATCGGTGAGATCAGCAGTCATGGTACGCGGCAAGCCGGCGGGGAAGCCCATGTCATCGGTGACACGGACCCATTTTCCGTTGCCGTCACTTCCATCTTTTACAAATGCCTCGACATAGGGCGCGATGGCCTGGATGCCCGCCTGATCGGCGGCGTACATTCCGGTCGCGGTGAAGTATTCAATTTCTCCGTGGAGCAGCAATCGCAGCGCGCCGCCTTGATACCTTTCGCCGAGATCGAGCTCAAGACTATGCAGCTTGGTGAATCCCTTGAAGGGCAGCAGATCGAAATCGCCGATGTAACGATGCGCGAGCAGATCAGGGAGAACGTTGTGGCCGCGATCGTCCCAGGCGCCGGCCGGCGGCTTCGCGTCATGGCTGGTGATTATTTTGAAAGGTGGATACGGAGGATTGCTCGCGAAATACTCGTTGGGATAAACCTCAACGCCGCTGGGATGATCGACGGCCAGCAATCGCACCTGATCGAGATAGACGACCTCTTCCATCGGCTCCATCAATCGGAAACTCAGCTTACCGTCTTTTTCGCGAATCGCGTTGCGATCAATCTTCACGTATTCCGTGGGACGCGGAATGTTGCGCTGGTTCGACCCGACCCAGTGTCCGACCACGCCCGCGCCAAGAATGTCGGCGACTAGTTCGTAATGCTTGCCGTCCCAAACAAATAATGTGGGGCAAGAGCTGCCTCGACGGTCGATCTCGGTGAAGGCCTGCTCGCGATCGCCTGCAACTTCGATTTCGTCCTGCAAGACGCCGGTGGGCCAGAGCATGCGGACAACGTCGGCTTGCTTCGCTTGCCCGAGGCCGACGGTGAGATATGGCGAGTTCTGCCCGAGATATCCGTTGGAGCCGTAGATCTCATATTTTTGGCGAATGCCGTCGGAAAAAACCTCGACCTTGGTGCCGATGGCGCTCTTGTTGTCGTTCAGGCCTTTCAGTGCAAGCCGCAGCCAGTGATTCTTGTTGCCGCCCTCATTCTTGAGCAGGACGGCCGGACCATGATTTTGCGTAATAAGCAGGTCGGTCGCGCCGTCGTCGTCGAAGTCTCCGGTGATGATGGCGCGAGGATCTTTGAGCTGAATTTTGTCGAGGCCAACGTCGGCGGTGACGTCTTTGAAACCGTCGGGACCGAGATTGCGGAAGAGCTTAATTTCGCCTTTTCCAATGACCGCTTCTCCGACCGCCACGAGGTCTACCCAGCCGTCGTTGTCGTAATCGAAGGCGGCAATACCGAAAGCGCGCGTCCAGTTGGTTTCGGGAAGTTTTACCTGCTCGAAGGATTTGCCGTGATTGTTACGCCAGAGTGTGAGGCCGGGGGCACCATATTGGGTTAGAGCAATATCCATCCAGCCGTCATGATCAAAATCGAGAACGGCGATACCGACGCTAGGTGGAAGGTGCTGCGTCCAAAATTGGTGCTCCTTGAACTTACCCTCACGGGGATTTTCAAATATGGTCGGGCTGGGGGTGGTCGTCAGCAAGTCCACTGCGCGATCGTTGTTGTAGTCCGTACCGACAGCATTGCTAGCCGGGGAATCGCCAGCAAGCCCGGCCCCACCGGTAACATCCGTGAAAGTCCCGTTGCCGTTATTCCGCCAAAGCTGATTCTTCCCCGCAGTTGGCGGATTGCTGACAAGCTCCCGCGGATCCTGTCGGCTAACGTAAAGGTCCAGATCGCCGTCATGGTCGTAGTCGATGAAAGTCACGCCAGCGCTCGTGCCGTCGCTCTTGATTCCCGCCGCCAGGGTCACGTCTTTGAACGTGCCGTTTTTTTCGTTATGCAACAAAATCAAGCCCGCACGTGTGCTCACCGCGAGATCAACCGCACCATCGTTGTCATAATCCCCTGCCGTGCAGCCGATGCCATGTGCGGTGGGATCGAGTCCGGCTCTTCTAGTCACGTCCTCGAATCTTCCGTTACCAAAACTGTGGTAGAGCGACATGCCGCCTTCCGCGCCGTTGTCGGGAAGGAAAATGTCGACTTTGCCGTCGCCGTCGTAGTCGAGAAAACACGCGCCCGGCCCGATGTAGGATAGCCAGTCTTTATCGCTGGCCCCGACTTTCGGAGTCAACCCTGCCGCCTCTGTCACATCCACGAACTTCACCGGAATTGCCAGTGGCACTTTCTCCACCGCAGTCGGTGATTCTTCAACTCGCGAATACTGTCCCTGCTCGCCGTAGGCCAGGCTGATCGCGGCCCCCAACTTGTTCTGCGTGATGTATTGGAAACGGACGAGATGCTCGCGGGCCTGCGCGGAATTGCCTGATTGCTGATAGGCGCGCGAGAGACCGAACTGTGCCGAGGCGTGCAGTGGATTCAACTTAAGCGCATGATCGAAAGCTTCGATCGCGTGAGGAAAGTCTTTCAACTGTGAATGGACACTGCCCAGGAAATACCAGGTATCGGCATCATCGGGATCGATTTCCGTAACTCGCTGAAAAGCGTCCACGGCGCCCTGCGAGTCGCTGCTATTTTTCTCGAGCAAGCCCAGGTTGTACAGGGCATGCGGATTTTTAGGATCGCGTTTCACCGCCTCTTCCAGAATGGGTTTGGCTTCATCCACTTTTCCCAGGTTGAGTAGCGCTATACCCTGATTCATTCGGGCGATGTGCAGCTTGGGATCAAGCGCCGCGGCTTCCTCAAAAGCCTTCAGACCTTTGTCGAAAAGCTGCTGGTTCATGTAGGCCGCGCCCAGATTGTTGAGACGCGTGGCCTCGGCGGGATTCGAAGTCTTAGGAGACGACTCCGTTTGGGGAGAAACTGCAAAAAAGCTGAGAGCAGCCAGCGCGAGTCCGGCGAGACCAATGGAAAGTCGGGAGGTCATTTACTAGAGTTTAACCACAGAGGGCACCGAGGGCCACAGGGGAACAAACAAAGGCAAGCTGGTCGCTACTGCTTACTGCCTTAAGCAAGCGGGGGTGCGCGGAACCCACCGCACTCATTTTCGATCGTCGCAGCGACTTCCAGCACCAACTCTTCTTCCCAGGGACGGCCGACAATCTGTACTCCGATGGGCAATCCTTCCGGGGAACTACCCACCGGCACCACGGCCGCAGGGAAGCCGAGCAGATTGAACCACTCGCAATAGCTCCAGGCGTCGAGATATTGCACGTTTTGTCCGTCAACATTCCAACTGCGCTCCCCATGTTTGAAGGCCGGAACCGAAGCGACTGGACAAACGAGGATTGGATGCGCGCGCATCTCCGCCAAAATCTGCATCCGCACCAGGTCGCGTTGGACCCAGGTATCGAGTAGGGTTTGACCGCTATGAGAAGGTTCGGCAGCGACCCAACTGGAGAATTCTTTCAAGATCGGGCTGGGGTCGGCTTCGTGGCCCTGCGTCATCGGCCCCAGCAGCATGCCACCAGCGATTCCGAAAAACTTCCACCACAGTTGGCGGGCGAGTTCGAGCCCTTGAGGACGAAATAATTCCACGTTGAGTCCGACACTTCGCAGGCCTTTGGCGGCCTGATGTACAGCTGCGCGAGTTTCCTTGGTGACGGGTGTGCGTCCGTCCTCTTCGAAATAGCCGATACGAATGTTTTGTAAATCTGCCGGTCCGACTTTTCGCAGCGGTACCGGCGCGGCCGAAGGATCGCCATCGTCGGGCCCTTGCATGACTTCGAACAGTGTCTTCAGGTCAGCCACGGTTCTTGCCATGGGACCGACGACACCAATCAAAGCAAAAGGTCCCACCGAAGTTGGAAAATGCCCCGTGGCAGGAATCCGGCCGGGAGTGGGTTTCAGCCCGCAGATGCCGCTGAAGTGCGCGGGCACGCGTATGGAACCGCCGCCATCGCTGCCGACGCCTCCCGCGGAACATCCCGAGGCGATCGCCGCGGCTTCGCCACCGCTCGATCCGCCCGGGGTGCGCGATAAATCCCAGGGATTATTGGTGCGGCCATAAAGAAGGTTGTCGGTCTCCCAAGCCATCAGCAGTTCTGGCGTGTTGGTAACGCCCAGAATAATCGCGCCAGCCTGCCGCAACCGCGTCACCAATGGTGCGTCTTTGTCAGCGACTTTGCCGGCGCGTAATTTTGTTCCGGCTTCACATCGCAGGCCAGCAACATCCATCGAGCTCTTGATGCTGACCGGAACTCCGTACAGTGGTCCAAGATTTTCCCCGCGCATCACGGCAGTCTGATCCAGAGCCGCCTGGCGACGCGCGCCTTCGGCATCCACCTGGACGAAAGCGTTCAGCCGGGGATTGAGTTTCTCGATTCGCGCTAAATGGGCTTCCAGCAATTCGGTGGGAGAAATCTTCTTTTGCCGGATTTGTTCGGCCATCGAAACTGCCGAAAGGAAGGTGATCTCGGGCATGCGAAGACTCAGCAAAGCAGAAATGCGAGTCTAGCACGCAAGAACGGGAAGTGGTTCTTGCCCGATGACGTCCCCGAGTGTGCCAAGTCTTACTGGGAAGCTCGCCGGAACTGCCGGACTTTCTCCGGCTCCATCAGTACGCGCACCGCATCTTTCTTCTTTGCGCCATGTTTATTGAGCCAATCTTTCAGATATTTTCGCGAGGCTGGGGTCAGGCGGGAGAAGAACATTCCGGCGCGACCATCGTCGTTCGACCAGATGACTTGTCCGGTGGCCTCGACGCAGTGCGTCGTCCCGGGCAGCACAAAACGCAGCGGGACTTCCTGCACTTGGGGCAACGGTTCCGGAGCCTGCAAGGCCAGGCCTTGCTCACTCACATCCAGCATGAGGGTGGGCACCTCGCCGACATTGAAGCGCAAATAGACCAGGGCTTGCACCGGGTGCCGGGGGGAACGCCGCCGATCCGGATTCAGGAAACCCCGCGCGGCCCGCAAAGAACGGATGACCTGCTCGGCTTCGAGCGGCTTGTAGAGGACAAAGTTGGCGCCGGCTTGAAACGCGCCTCCCACGGGAGTCATGGCTCCAATCATCACGAAAAGCACGGGCCTGCGGTCCGCAGAAATCATGTGTGCCATGCGGGCAACCTGCGCGGCCCCCGGCAGATCAAAATCCAGCACCAATGCGGAATAGTGCCCCTTCACCAGCAGTTCCATAGCGTCCGCTGCGGACAGACACACTTCCGGCTCGATTTGAATTCCCTGGAAAGCTGCTGCTAAAATCCGTAAGGACGGCTGGTTGCGGCACATCAGGAGCGCGTTCTGCTTCATAAGGCCGCAGCTTACGTCCCCCATCGGCAGGCGTAAAGTAACACCTGTAATCGTGGAGTGGTTACTGGATAGAAAGTGGTTCTGGAATGGGAATGGTCATAAATTGGGTCGTTTAAAGACCAATTTGGCCCCTGGAGACTTCCCCAGATACTCCTCATCGGACACAAATTCAGGCTGTGCTTTCGTAATCTGTCCCGTGGGGTCCTCCCAGTGTCATATTGGGAGATAGACATGGCAAAGACTACCCAGTCCCGTAGCGCCAAGCGCGCCCCCCGCGTGAAACTAGGCGGCGCCGTTCTGGCCATTATTCGGCTGGAGAGCGGCAAACAAGTGCGCTCCCGATTGCACCAACTCTCCACCTCCGGCGGAGTGTTGCAGCTGGAAAATCCGCTGGACGAGAAAATCAAGGTCGAGGTGATCTTTCACGTGGGATCGAGCACGGTGCGCAGTCAGGCCGTCACTCTGTTTCCCATGTGGGCCACCAAGGGCTGTCTCCAGCCTTTTGGATTCTGCGATCTCTCCGAGCAAGACCGGCTCCGGTTACAGGCGGATCTGCAACAATTTCTGGATCAGGCAGCATCCCCGGCCGCGCCCCGCAAAGAATCATCCGCTACAATATAGGGTAATTATATACTTGCCGTACCGTGATTTCTGCTAAAATCCGGGCATGGCCGACGATCCAAAGCCTCAGCCCGTAGAACCTCCGCCTCCGCCACCCGACAATGAACCGCTCAGGCGAGGGGCTTGAGCGCCTGAATAAATAGCAGCATAAGCTCGAATCCCAGAGCGGCCACGAATACCCAGAACGAGCAGCGAAGATACTTTAACTTAGTCCTGTTTACGCCATAGTTCTCTTTGATTCGCGCCATAGTCTTAGCAATACTTGCCTTGGCGAAACTGATTGAGCACCTTAGCGTCAGCATCCGGTTTACCAGCGTAATATTCACGCAATTTCGACAGCCATCCCTCATATTCTTGCGGACGCTTTTCCGTGGAATAATCGCGGGGCTTGAGACACAAAACCGCAAACAGCATACTCACGGCTAACAGCACAATTACAACTTCCTGCCCGAAGCGTATCAGGACGTTAAGTTCTTTTTCGGCTAACAGAGATGCGGCCAGTCCGGCCAGAAAAGTAATCAGCAGGAGAATGACGCTTGCTTTTACGTCTGTGCTATCACACAGCGAAAACTCAAGCCTATCGCGTTCTTCAATTTTTTGGTGTAGCAGTTCGTCCGCTTGGCTAATCTGGGATTGCATAGCGCAAACTCCGGTAGTACCATTGGATTGCGCTCCAAGAGTTTCGCAAGACCAGCCTCGATTCCCGTCGAGGCTGGTTACGTTAGGGGATGATTTCCTTTTACTATACGCCGCGCATCAATTCCGAAACAGAGATTTCAAAACCCTTGGAAAGAACTTCTAGCATGGGCAGACAGACACTTTTCTTGCCGCGTTCCAGGTCGGAGATGTGTCCACGATCTATGCCGAAACGGTGGGCCATTTCAACCTGAGATAGCTCACGCTTGATTCTGAGCTTGCGGATTCTCTGGCCGAATCTTACGGCAATGGTAGACACCGCATCATTGTGTGCTGTAGCCTACATCTCACCTATCGGCCAGAGCCGACAGTTCCCCCGGACAATTTAGCGAAGGAAGGAATAACCATGCGCCACATCTCTGCTTTTTTGTTGTTTTTCTGTATCAGCGCTGGTCTGGCTTTTACGCAAGACACACCACGCGGAGAAGTTTTCGGCGGCTATTCGTATCTGAATATCGACACGAACGGCCTGAGTTCCCGCCAAAGCATTCCTATCGGTTTAAATTTTTCCTTCGTTGCCAACATGAATCAATCGGTAGGCTTAGAAACAAACAATGCGACTTACTACCGAAGAATAGACGGGATTGATCTCTACGATTATTCGCTTTTCTTTGGGCCACGCTTTCACTACAAATGGGGGTTTATTCATGTCTTGATAGGCATAGATGATCTCAGCGCGAAACATATTGCCGATCAGGCTAGTCTAGCGGGTGCGATAGGAGTCGGCAGGATATTCAAAGTGTCGCCGCGTCTCAGATTGGAAGCGTCTGCTGATTACATTCCCAGCAGCCATAACTTCTTTGGCGGATCGGAAACAATTCAAAGCAACTTCCGCGCCACCTTTGGCTTCGTATATTCATTTGGACATGTCGCTGGATCAACGGAGCCCCAAGCGCCGTCCACAAGCACCCGACCCTCAACACGTCGCATCGTTGGCGCGGGAATGAATATTCTATCTCTCGGCATCATGGCAACGTTAGGGCGAAGTGACGGCGCGGAGATTACGGACGTTGCGCCGAACGGAGTGGCGGCTTTGGCGGGACTGAATATAGGCGACGTAATAAATGCCGTGGACGGCAAGCCCGTCAAGACTCCGATGGAATTAGCGGCAGAACTGGCGAACCATGCGGCAGGGGATAAAGTCAGGATCGACTACATGCTGCATGGCGAATGGCAATCTGAGGCCGTCGTAGTGCTAGGCCAAGGGCACTAAGGCCGTCTCAGCTTTAGATTCTTTTTCAATACGGTGTGCATGTGCTTCTCGTCATATAGGGCGAGATAATCAATGTTGCTTTGTAACGCAAGTGGCATTGCCGCGCTGCCATTGTTCGCAAGCCATTCTTCAAAATAATCTTTCGTGACTCCGGCCATGAGATCGGCTACTTGCAGAGGGGTGCATACCTTGTCATCCATGTGAGTCATCGACCCCATGAACTCTGCCATCTCGGGATGATTCAGTTTCAATTGCCGATAGGCTTCATCGAGTTCATCCCGATGGCCTATTTCTTCGTCGCACACAAAGGCCACCACGCTCTGCCCGTTGTGCTCCATAACTTGATGCACGATTTGAAACATGAGCGAATAAAATCCCATAACGTAAGGATCGTCACTTGGAAACACGATGCGAGCACGGGGAACGGTTTTCACGAACTTGCGAAAATCCTTCATGTGAATCGCTAGGCCGAATCCCAAGAGAACAGATTTACTGATGACGCTTTCTAGATTGTTTCTGATTTCATCTGCTTTCTGTCTGCCCTTGGGCTTTGGATAATCTGTAACCGACCTATATTTGCGGAACTCACCATCCAACCATTTGCAATCGCTGGTTTTGAAATATTTGATACCGTCCTTATTGAGTTCTTTTTCCCATTTGCATTCCACGTCGAACCAGTCCAGAGGCTTGCAGAGAACACCGCCAGTCGCAAAAAGTCTCTCCCGCTTTTGGTCGGCGCTGTCATCCAGGTAAGCTGGCAATATCATTACAAAAAACCTCTGGCGTTTATCGCGGGGAAATACGATGCTTTCCCATTCGCAAATAGAGTAGTTCATAAAGTAGGTGCCTCGTGGTAACCTTGATTCGAGGCACACTACTAGCCCGTCAGCAAATTCGGTGTTTCTAGCGCTGACTGAGCGAATGTGGCTGTAACCGAATTCCTCCAAGCTATCCCGCGAAGAATGCAGAGGGGAATCGGTAGTTTTCGAGGCTCTGATTATACGGTATGAAACCTCACCCGGAAATGATTGAGGGGCCGCAAGCATCCACCCGATTTATGGATGCGCTCAAGACAGTGCTTGCAGTCCCGAAAAACTCAGTTCCAAATCCCTTCAAGAAATCTAAGTCTTCCCGAAAAAAGAAAAAGCCAACCGCCCGAAGGGGCTAGTTGGCTTTGCGCTTGCCGCGTTTCTGACGCTTTAGTTCACTGTCGGATAAGGCACCCGATCTCGACCAGTCAGATGCTCGTAGGTCAGACGTTTGCCTGTTACTTGCGACAAGGCCAGCAAGAAGCGGTCGCAATCGTTCATGTCTTTCCGGTAGTTGTAGCGGAAAGTCTGCTCATCCAGATAACGGAACAGGTGGAACGGTTCCACGCTGACGTAGGTTCCGCTCAAGCCGCGTTTCAGCAGTGACCAGTAATTTTCCAATCCGTTTGTGTGAATCTTGCCGTCCACGTATTGAACCGCATGGTCTACCACTTGGTGCGCATATTCGCTTTCCAGCCCTTTGTAGGAGAGAAGCGCGTCAGTGTAGAGAGCCGCGCCAGCTTCGACATGCTTCTTAACTTCGGACTGGATCGCGTGACGCTTGCGGTTTGGCAGTACCGATGTGCGAACCTTGCCGCCGCGCTCAAGAATTCCCATGACGGCAGTCTTGTCTTTTGTCCCGGTACCAGTGATGCGACGCTTGCGCTGTCCAACGTGCATGTTCCGCGCTTTACCGCCGATAAAAGTTTCGTCCGCTTCGACTTCGCCAGACAGCAATCCGAATCCGCCCTGAGTCAGAGCAAAGCGCAAACGATGCGCCATGAACCATGCGGTCTTTTGAGTCACGCCAAGATCGCGGGACAGTTCGCAGGAGCTTATGCCGTTCTTGCAGTTCACGACCAGCCACAGAGCGGGAAGCCACTTGTCCAAGCCGAGCGGAGACTCTTCAAAGATGGTGCCAGTCTTGAGTGAGAAAGTTGGCTTCTCGTGTCCGGCGTAGCACTTCCATACGCGGGGCTTTGCAAGGTAGGTCACTTTCTCCGCTCCGCAACGTGGGCAGGTCACTTTGCCATCGGGCCAGCGAAGCTCTACCATGAGCTTGTAGCAGTTCTCGTAGTTGCTGAAGTGAATGATTGCTTGTTGAAGTGTTTTTATGCCGTCCATGTAGTAAATATACGGCCTTTATCGTGGTATGTCAAGTATATAATTACCCAATATAGGGCGTCCACTCGACCCGGATTTTCGGCGGAGCAAACCTCATGGCACAACCGCATTCCCAACGTTTTCTCCAGATCGTGAACGATGCCAAAAGCCGCGTGCGCGAAGTAAGCGTGGATGACGTCCAAGCCAAACTTGAGCGCGGCGAAGAATTTCTACTGGTGGACGTGCGCGAAGAAAGCGAATACGCTCGGGACCATCTGCCCGGCGCCATTCATCTTGGCAAAGGAGTCATTGAGCGCGATATCGAGAATCGCGTGCCGGACCCGGCGACTTTGATGATTCTGTATTGCGGCGGAGGCTTTCGCTCCGCCCTGGCGGCCGACAATCTGCAAAAAATGGGCTATACCAAAGTGTTTTCCATGGATGGCGGACATCGCGGATGGAAGGAAAAAGGGCTGTCCCTGGTCAAGGGGTAGTTTGCTTCTCACCCGGCTTTGCGGCGAGCACCGACTTGCTGGTGGGATAGGGGCCTTTGCCGATGCCTTTGATATCTATTTCATGGACCACATTTTTTGTCTTGCGCAGCCGGTAGCGAAACGTGCCGTTAGCGGCGGCACCGTAGTCATTGGGATCGTAGTGCGGGCTCAAAGCGTTGTGGACCAGCCGATTCGTGATCCACTTGTCCACTACCCGATCAAACACACTCTTGTGCGCGCGGCCGTTGCTCTCCACTTCGAAGGACGTTCCGTCCTGTAGGGTGATGGTGGTCGTGCCGATGTCGGTCACTACCCAGTCTCCCGGCTTGCGGCACTCTGCGGCATGGTTCGCGGTCGCCGGCATGCAGACTTTGTCCCCGGAGAAATAAAGGTCCCGCATCCCTCCCAGTAAGTCTCTGGGCTCGCCGTCGGGATGCTTCTCCATGTGTCCGATGAGCTTGTACTTGGAGGCATGCGCCAGGTTGGCGAAAACCAGGTTGCCCAAAATCAGGGCCAGCGCAAGTGCGATATGCTTCGTGACTTTCATGGGAGAGCGAAACCCTACCTGGAGGATTTTACCTTAATCCGGTTCCACCACTCCAACCGTTGATTCGGCCACGGGCAGGACAAAGTACCTCGGTAACTTGATGTAACCATGGCAAGAGGTTCAGCATGGTTACGTCCGGGCATATCGACCAGAATTTGTTCGGTATCTGATGATGCAAAAAGGAAAGCAAAATACCGCAGGCGGTTCCGCAGCCGGCGCTGCACCAGCGCTTGATCATGCTGTGATCGCACAAGAACCCGCCAAGGCGACTACCCCCGGCCTCTTTTGCAAGGAGCTTGCCATTAAGTTCCAGGTCAGAACTGGCGAAATCGCATTACTCCGCCTGGAAAGGGGCTTGCTCAAGTTCCTGTTTCCCGAACACTTGAAGACGGCGGGAGCGATTCCGGTCTCGAGTTCCTCGGCGGTGGCTGCGCATACCGCCATGACCAAGAAAGTGGAACTATTCAATAATTTCGTGAAAGTCCGGCACGCCAATATTTTCGAAGCGGTGAAGGCCAGCGGTGGCGAAGAACCCGCACCGGAGCAGCCCCCCATCCAGAAGCTGATGTCCGCGCCCGTCATGAACGCGGAACGCAAGGTGTTGGGAGTCGTCCAGGTGTCCCGCAAGGGCTACGATTTGAACTCGGCAGGGCAGGATTTTACTCTGGACGATTTGCAGAAACTGGAAGCCGCTGCCAAGAATCTCGCTAAGATGCCGTTTATTCTTGAAGGCTAGCCATCCAAGCCAGGCGCCTTTCCGTTTCTACTTCAGTCCTTTTGCAAGCTACCCCGCTTTTCCCAGCCCACTCTTTTCCATATTTCTTATTTGAGCAATATAACTCTTGGAATCGAACTTTCGAGACGTGCTGGTGAATGACATGTACCGGATCTTTCCAAACACCGGCCGCTCTGACCAGGCCCGATCATGCTTGCCGACAATCGCCCAGGCGATCCCGGCGTATCCGTTGGGATCGCGGCCATCGAGCTGATAGCGATCATTGAGCCAAACCGCGCGCCGGTAGGCCACCGCCATGGAAGGACTCCACTCCAGAATTTTTTTCGCCCAATACATACGCAGGTAATTGTGCATCCAGCCGGTGAGTACCATCTGTTTTTGCGCCGCATTCCATAGCGGATCGTGGGTTTCTGCGCCGCCAAGCTGCTCTTCATTGTAAGTAAATGTCCGCCCATCGGGAGCGTGCTCGGCAATCGTGCGCTCGGCCCAGGGTTCCAGGCATTCGACCGAGTCGTAGACCGGATTGAAACGGACAAAGTTGATGGAAAGCTCGCGCCGGACAATCAACTGCTCGAGGAACGCTTGTTTCGCCGGCTCCGGTGCCGATGAATTCTCTATCGCCAAAGCAGTCGCCAGTGGACTAATCTGCCCGAAGTGCAAATAGGGCGAAAGGCGGCTTGTCCCCTCGCATTCCGGATGATTGCGCTCCTTCCCATAGTTCTGCAAACCATGGCGTACAAATTGATTCAACAATTGGCGCCCCGCTCTGTTCCCACCCCTCCATTGCCCAACTGGGGCGACGGAACGGTCAATCGTCCAATCCGCCATGAAGTCTCCATCCGCTGGCAGGGAATGCAGGCGCCGTGGTTTTATCCACGGTACCCGCGCTTCCACTGTGGACGGGGGGACTAAAAACTGGGGCAAGAGACGATGAATCCGCGGCCGGATCGTGCGTGCTGCATACTGTTCTTTTTCCAGCAGCTGGGAAGGGACCACGACATCTGCATCGACCGTCCAGAACGGCACTTGAATCCGTTGGGTCAAGCGAACCCGCCATTCCTCCGGCTCCCGCATCGGGTTCTCGTCGCCGATCACCATCGCCGCACCAACTTCCCGGCAAAATTTCAAAAGGCTGTGATCGGGATAAGTGCGCAGCACAAAACCCACTCTGCGAGCGGCGAGGTCTTCCGCCATGTCCGGGATGCCTTCGGCGAGGAAACGGTAGTGCCGAAAATTAGCGTTGGGGTAAAACGGCACCGGAGCGAAGAAAACCACGACCGGCCGGTTTAACTCATTCGCCACGCGAAGGGCCACGTCCAGAGCTGGATTGTCACGGCCGCGCTGGGTGCGCTGCATCCAATAGACAACGCAGTTTCCTTTGGTGTCCGGCTGGCCGGACTTGCGCACCGTGACGCGCTCGTCCTGGCTAATTTTTTCAAAAGCATTCATGGCTTGGGAAAAACGGAGGCGAGCAAATCGCGGCTCCTCCCTGGGTTCATTTTCGATGCTGAGTCCGGATTCACCCCGCCAATCACCAGCAGGACTAATACGATGTTGTCCGCAACTTCAGAATTCCCCGCTTTAAGCTGCTATTGCAATTTTCCGTCTGGCGCTATATTAACTGTAGAGCACAATGATTTTCATGATGTGACAATGCCATCGATCAACTCGTGTGCCCGGCAATCAATAAAACGCGATTTTTTGTACCGTCATGAAAATGGAGGCAGTGGTGATCAATAAAACCATCGTGGATGGACTGAAGCCTTATGCGCTGGGCGAGAAACTTCGCAGCCTGCGGCTCAAAAAGAGCATGGGATTGGTGGAGCTTGGCCGGCACACCGGGATGTCGGCCGCCATGTTGTCCAAATTGGAGCGCGGCAAGTTGTTTCCTACACTGCCAACTCTGCTGCGCATCGCGATGGTATTTGGAGTGGGTCTGGAATATTTCTTCGCCGACGAACGCAAGCGTCACGTAGTGTCCATTGTGCGCAAGAAGGAACGCATCCGGTTTCCCGAGAATCATGGCGGCAGCGCGATTGCCTACAATTTTGAGAGCCTCGACTTTAAGGCGACGGAGCGGAAGCTGAATGCCTTTTATGCGGAATTCGAAGCTTTGTCCGTGGAGAAAACGCGCCACCACCAACACTCCGGCGTCGAGCTGTTGTACCTGATCAGGGGCACGCTGGAGATGGCAATTGGCCAGGAGACTTATACGCTGGATACAGGTGATGCCATCTATTTCGATTCAGGCGTCCGCCACAGCTATCGCCGTACCGGACAGGGTCCCTGCTCGGGGATGATCGTAACTGTCTAAAGTCGGGAATATCCAATTCGCCGCCTAGCGATTCGGCTGTGCCGTCGCGGGCTTAAGCGACATTGCGGAATCGAGCGAGTTCTTCTCGAACGCAGTCAGCTCGCGAACGCAGCCTTTAGCCAGCTCGCCAAGAACCAGAGGCCCAATGGCGATCCGTATCAGTCGCAGCACTTCGATATTCAACTTGTCGAGTAAACGGCGGACGTGCCGGTTCTTGCCTTCATCGAGAGTTACTTCGAGCCAGCTATTGCGCTGCCCACTGCGCACCACGCGAACTCCTTTCACCCGGAGAAAATCCCCATCAACTTTTATGCCCTCAATCATGGACGCAAGCAGATGCTCGTCCGCGACTTTTCCAATCTGCACCTGGTAGACCTTGTTGAGATGAGTTTTCGGATCCAGTAGGCGGGCCGACCACTCGGAGTCGTTGGTGAGCAGCAGTAGGCCTTCGCTCGCCTTATCCAACCGTCCGACTGGTGCCACCCAGGGTAGGGTTGTTTCCAGAAATTCGTAAACGGTTTTGCGGCCTTTTTCGTCGGACGCCGTCGTGACCACGCCGCGAGGCTTGTTGAGCACGAGGTAAGTCTTGGCTGCCGCTTCAATCGATTGCCGATCCACTTCGATCCGGTCTTTTCCGAAATGGACCGAAGTTTCCGGATCACGCCGGATTTTTCCATTGAGACGCACTCGTCCGGCCCGTATCAGCTCACCTGCTTCCGAACGCGAACAATAACCTAGCTTCGAAAGCACGCGCGCCAGACCAATTTGCCGTAGAGAATTCCGGTGGGCCACACTCGCATGCTAAACGAGCTCCCCAGGATTGTGTGCAAACAGAAAGAAGGCGCGAAACAGAAAACTTGTGCTACTCTCCCCTCGCATGGCCATCCCCAAGGACGATCGCCGTTCCGGGCAGCGGATACCGGCAAGTGTGCCGGTCTCCATCAAGGCTCCGCAGGGCAATTTAGAACTTACCGGCCAGACCAGGGACTTGAGCGCCAGCGGGATTTTCCTCTACACGGCTTCGCATATTTCCGAGGGCAGCGAACTGGAAATGGTGCTCATCCTGCCGCCCGAACTTACGCAAGGGGAAAAACGCTGGGTGTGCTGCCGGGCCTCCGTGGTTCGCGTGGAGAAGAACACGGACGGCAATTTCGGCGTGGCTGCCAGCATCCGGAACATGGATATTTTGCCCGAGATCGTGGGATAAATTTGCCTATCCGGGGTACTCGAATGCACCGGATATGGTGCAATTTCTGGTGGTTTTCCAATCCTGTTTGAAGCCTATTCGTGCAGAAAATCTTGAAAATTAAAACTTTCTTATTCCCATGCCTCAGAATTGGTGCAATAATGCTGGCCCTTGGATTGCTCTGGTTCAAGAAAACTAGATACTTGCAAACTTTCAGGTGAGTTCGGCCATGTCGATTGAAAAATTGTCTGACGGGATGCTGCGGATTCTCACACCGCTCGGCCCACGGTACCTCAAACCTTCCTTCTCCCAACGCATCTACCTGTTGTGGTTGTTTCGCAATTTCCCGACTCTTCCGGTGAAAGTATTGAGCGCCCGGCAACTGCGATGGATCGATGCTATCTGCGGGGAGCACCAGTTTCTCTCTTTTCCATACAATCAATTGGGAGACATTGTGATTCTCGGCACTTTGGAGCAAGCTCCGGCGGCGGATGCAGCCAACTTGCCTCCGCGGCGTCCCAGTGCGCGCGTCACGGAAGCAACCGCGCCGTTCGCGGCCGACGCACAGCAGCGCTCCTGAACCAATCCCAGGATGCAAAAGCCCGGCTTTGGCGTGTTACACTCGAAGGGTCGCGTCGGATGGTTTTCTACCCCAGTTCCGCGACATTCTCAGCCGCAAGATCCGCACGTCACAGCGAGGGTGCGTAGCTCAACTGGCAGAGCATTCGGCTCTTAACCGACAGGTTGTAGGTTCGATTCCTACCGCACCCACCAATTCTTGCCAGGACGCGTCAAAACCCAATTGGAACTAGTGTGCTCGCTCGTGCCCATGGTCCCCGCTATGGTCCTCGTGGTCCCAGTGGCCTTCATGCAACTGCCAGCCTTGCCGGTAATGATCGTAGTGGGGATGGTTCCAATACGCCCCTTCATAGGGCGGACGGTCCCAACGCCCCGCGACCCAGCTATAGCGATGTCCATGCGGGGCCCAATATCCATCCACCCAGGCATAGCCTGCTCCGGGCATCGGGCCACGCTGCTCGTAACGAAGCGGCGGTGGCGCGACCCCGATGTACACTCCCACTTGCGCAGAAGCCGGTACGGTGAAAGCGATTGCCAAGAGTAAGCCACAAATCCAATTGAATCTCATAGTTTGTATCTCCTGATTGCGTACTTCGGCGGAAACCTGAAAACCTTCAGCCGACCTGGGTCGGTGGCTTCTTACAAACTTTGTAGGAGACGCAAGATGCTAAGGCTGTGGGCTCGGGTCTTGCGATCCGTGCCGATTATCGAGATGGATGCGGGAAAGCCAGGAGTGTGGCCCGCGATAGAGGAATTCCAGCGCAAGGTTTCCGCCGACGTAGCCCAGTAAGCTGTAGTTGCCCATACGGAAAGCATCCTTGGCGTTGTAGCGGCCGGGATACCAGCCATAGACCGCAGTCATGGTGCCGGCATAGGGGCCGACGAGGGCAGGAAAAGAAAAGACGCGATGGCCATCGTCGCCGCGGCGTGCGATGAAAGTAGAAATCACGGCATGGCCCAGCCGCGGAAGAACGCCTTTGCACTCGCAACGGTAATACAAAGTGTCTTCGTGGAAGGCTTCCGCAAGGGCATAGCGCGTGGTGGTGCTGACCCCGGCAATCGCGAAGTCGGACCCAATGCGCTTGCCATAACCCTCCGCGCCCTGGTGCCATTCTGGCGGAGTGTTGTATGCCTGGTTAATGCCGGCCGCGAAGGCGGCGCCCACGATGGGATAAGGCCCGAAAGCGTCAAAAAGGTAATTGTGCAGCTTTATTTTCTGGGTCGGACGCTCATAGGTCAGATCCGATTGCGGCTGCGGGGCGCTCGCGGGCTGGACGGCGGGGCTCGAGGAGTCTCCCGCAGCGGACATTGATTGCGCCCGGGCGAACGGCGGCAGAACCGCAAGGACTGCGATCAGCAGGAAGAGGTCAAACCGGTGCACGCTCAATATAAGCTTTCCCATGGCTAAATCTAATCTGCTCCCTAAATGTGCCAAGAGTCAACTGCTCCTCACACCGTAAGCGGGCAAGGTTGGTGGTCGCACTGGCAGGCAATCTCGACTTCCGCGGATCCTGCGTCCTTACAGGCTTGCCCGCAGTATTTGTCGCCCGGCTGCACGGTGCACCGGCAGGGCATGTGTCCACACTTGTTCGGCTCATTTGTCGTCATGGTTGTTCAACCTTTTCTATAACGGATCACGCGGTTAAGGAATGCCAGAAAACGGCTGATGCTGACCGGAGCCGTTATGGGTCCGGTCAGCCACAAATCCGTCTTTAACATCTGCTGCTTACAATTACTTGTTGTCTTCTCGTGCTTCCGCCACGTGCGCCTGATGGCCAGCTTCGGTCACAGCCGCGACAAACGCTTCTCCGCTTTGTGGAGTCGGCGCCTTGCCTGACAGAATGGTGCGGAACCTCATATGCTGGCCATAGATGGCGCGCGTAGAGTCGTTGTCCTGCTCCACGACCGCACCTTCCAGGGTCAGGCCGGCGAATACGCCTTTCGAACGCGAGTAGGTGAGGACTTCGGTATTCAGCAATATGTCGGTTCCGGCGGAAGTGTGCCGGCCTACCGGGCCCGCAGCCACTGATCCTTCACCGGTGAGTTCGAACTTGCTGGAAAGCAGATGTTGCAGACCGCGGTCATTCATGACCAGCATGACCAGATCCACGCCTTCGACGCCGATCTGCAATCCCCAGCTTCCACCACCCACTGAAACGAATGCGGGAGCGCTCCAGCCTTCAGGCGTGCGGCAGGATGCCACTCCGCGGCCGTGCTTGCCGCCAATAATGAAGCCACCTTTGATCAGGTGCGGAATGACCAGAATGCACTTGGAACCACTCAGCACTTCCTCAGGGATACCTTTGTCGGGTGTCGACATGATGGAGTGCAGGACCTCGACCGAGTTTTGCAGGCGGTCAACCGTATCTTCGCGAGCGGAGCCGGCCCAGGCCAGGGTGCCAGCCATGCCCATCAAGCTCATCAACAACAACGAAATTATCTTTTTCATGAATTTATTCCTTTAGGGGCTGCGGAACTAAGAGGAGAGAACTTCAGATGGGCTGACTTAGTTCAGAGGACCTGAAAGAGAAGAAGACGTGCTCATCTCTGCTCAATCATCGCCGAAGGCTGAAACAATAGCTGGTCTGTATTGCTCACTTGGTTTTTTGTCAAAATCCAGATGGGTTTTAAGCGAGACTGGACCGTCCTCTGTAAATTGAGCAATCTTGCTCAGAATTACTGCTGATGGGGTGTCATGGTACGGACATTACTTGGCGCCCGGCATTGGCCTCATCGTGCATCCCTCTCTTCTACGTAGTATTCGTGCGCGGTTTGCTTCCATCCTGGCTTCGCTCAGAAATCTGTTTGCGATAAAAGCCCGCCCCCGGGATTCCGGGCCGCAAAGGATGTGCCCCTTCTGCTGGTTAATCACCCCACGATCCAAGTCATTTTGTTTGGAGTGCGGAAAGTCCCTGAGAGGAGTTTAAAGGCAACCCCAAGTCGTCAGGCCGACTCATAGTGACGTTAAATCTGATGAGGTTGAATCCAGTGGTCGCTCGATCGAGCGGAGGAGAAAGACATGCTTTGGACTATTTTTATTATTCTGCTGATTCTTTGGCTTCTAGGATTCAGCCTCCACGTGGCTGGTGGTCTGATCCATTTATTGCTTGTGGTGGCATTGGTGGTCTTAGTGATTAACCTGGTGAGCGGCCGCCGGGTGGCTTAAAAGGCTGACCTGCTTACCGACGATCTGGCAATGGTCTCGACCTCGCCGCAACTTCTCACTTACCCGTCAGCGGGGAATTGAGCAATGGCGGCCCGACGGCGTTTCGTTTTTTGCCTTGAGGTGCCGGACGGACGCACCGATGTTCGAGACGGCAGCTTTTCTGCGTGTCGGCTGGCTGGCTTTACACTCAGCACAAAGTGGACCGCGGCCAGCAGGAAGTGGGCGCCGTCGGACTTGGTCACCAGCGCATCCACGGAAGCCAATGCGCGGTCGGGCAATTCCAGGTGGTCGGTCAGCATGACGACGGGGAGTTGTGGTCTGGCGTTCTTGATCTCAGCCGCTAGGGCACATCCATCCAAAAGGCGCGGGTGATGCTCGATCACAACCCCATCCACCGGCCGCGACCGGAAGAGCCGCAGGCCATCGGGAGCATTGGTGGCGCTCACCAAATTGTATCCGTGTTCCTTCAGCAGACTCAGTTGGCCCGGGTCCTGGTGAATGCACAACAGCGTGTGGTTGGTAGCCATGCGGATCATATATACAGTCGAGGTGTCGCCCGATTCTGCTCAAAATTGCACAACCCGAACTCAATCGTGCAGCACCACATTCAGCAATGAGCTGTGGACTTGCAGACTGCCGTTGTAATGAATAAAACCTAATTTCCTGAACCGGTTCATAAAAAAGCTGACTCGTGAACGAGTGGTGCCAATCATCTCGGCCAGGGTCTCCTGACTGATTTTCGGGATGACGGTTTCCGGAACTCCCTCTTTGCCGAAATGCGCCAGCAATAAAAGAACGCGGGCCAGTCTCTTTTCACTGGAATTAAACAATTGGTCGACGAGGTCCTCTTCGTAACGAATATTCCGCGCCAGCAAATAAGCCACGAACATGTCAGAGAGCGCGTGTTCGCGATGAAGTGCAGCCATCATCGCTTTTTTCTCTACCCGTAGCAGCTCGCAATCCGTCATCGCGGCTGCGGACCCCATGCGCAGAAGCTGACCCGCCAGTGAACCCTCGCCAAAAAAGTTTCGCTCATTCACGATGCCGATGGTCGCTTCCTTGCCGGTCTTGGAGACGACGGTGAGCCTTACTTTTCCTTTTTGCAAATAAAAAACAGCGTCGGCCCCGTCTCCCTGAGTGAAGATCATTTGTTTTTTCTGAAATGCCAGAAACTTTCTGCCCTCACCGATGGTGGCGAGGAATGTGTGGGGATCGAATAAGCGATGCTTCTTGGCTCTTGCCAATGGAGTCATGTTTCGTGCCACGATCAGACTAGCGTGCTTTAATTGATTCGGGTGAACTCTTAGCAGGTCTTAGTGCAACGCTGGCCGTGCATCTTGGTGACAACACTAAACTTAGCGTACGCATAAGCTGATGATCGCTGCTCCCGCCGTAGATCTCGCATAGATTCTTAGTTGCAGGATAGGATTCTTTGCGTTAGGATTCGCCGCATACGGATACGATCTCTAAGGGAAGGAGCATCCCCCAATGGCAAGGAACGGGAACGGCAAACACTATGAGTCAGTCAATCGAGCGGATGTTCCACAGGGCCGCAAAGGAAAACATCGGAAAGCGGTGGCGGATATCCTGGGCGACCTGGAAAAGTTGAACGCCAAGCAAGCGATCAAGATCCCCCTGAGCGCTCTGAATGGCGAGAAGATGCAAAATCTGCGCTCGGCCCTGAACCGCGTCACGCGAGAGCGAAATATCCCAGTGGTAACTTCGAGCGATGAGAAATACTTGTACGTTTGGCGGGCTGATTCGCCGGCGAATACGGGAGTGGCTGAGTAGCAAGCCACGGCAAAACGGAAGAAACATCGCGGCGTTCGCGGGAACGCCTGCTGCTCAAACTAATCGTGGAGAACTACATTAAGCAGTGAACTGTGTACTTGCAGGCCGCCTTCGATTCCACCTGCGTAGTGAATAAAACCCAGCTTCCTGAACCGGTTCATAAAAAAGCTCACCCGCGAACGCGTGGTTCCCACCATCTCTGCCAGCGTTTCCTGACTGATTTTGGGGACGACGGTTTCAGGAATGCCTTCCTTGCCGAAATGAGCGAGCAGCAGAAGCACGCGCGCCAGCCGCTTTTCGCTGGAGTTGAAGAGCTGGTCCACCAAGTCCTCTTCATAACGGATATTCCGTGCCAGCAAATAAGCCACGAACATATCCGAAAGCGCATGCTCGCGATGCAGCGCCTGCATCATCGCTTTCTTGTCTACCCGCATGAGCTCGCAATCGGTCATGGCCGCTGCCGAGCCCATGCGCAGGGCCTGACCTGCCAGAGCACCTTCCCCAAAGAAGTTGCCCTCACTTAACAGGCCGATGGTGGCTTCTCTGCCTGTCTTGGATACGACGGTAAGTTTCACTTGCCCCGACTGGATATAGAAGACGGCGTCGGCGGCATCGCCCTGCGCGAAGATCCCTCGCTTCTTGCCGACCCTCAGGTTCTTCCGGCCCTCACCAATGGTGGCGAGGAAGGTGTCGGGGTTGAACACGCGGCCCTTCTTCGTCGCTGCTGCCGGAGAACTCATCAATGACGATTCTAGTGCAGCCAAGCCGTTCTCTGACACAAATCGTGACTTGGGAACACGGACAATCTTTTTTGGTCCAAAGTTCCAAAGTGAGCCATTCTGTACAGCTTTTCGAGAAGGAGTCAGGTCTACAGGACAGGCTCGTTACTGATGGAGCTACTTTTCCGTGGCTGCCAGGCGCCGGTCGCGATGCGGGTCGGTTCGTGGTTGGCCGGTGCCCAGTTCGCACTCTTCTCCCACTTTGGCTCCACAAGTGGGGCAACGAACCGCGAGGGCTTGTTCATGATTGGCATTCATTCCTGCATGATGCACCGCGGCCAAGCAACAAGATGTTCAATTGTGACCAATCCTCACGACAGAATGCGGACAAGCTTAATCACGAAGTGAGCTATCTTGCTCAGACACGAAAGTACATCCCTGTCATTCTGTAATCCTCCTGAGTGTATCTAGAGAGCAACGACTGCCAGTTCGTAGCTCCTAAGTTTTGGCGTTGCTCCGGGTGTGAGATCCCCAAGATTCAAGAAGCAGCCACATTCAGCCGATTGGCTCTTTACCCGTGTGCGCCGGCGACCCTGCGGCGCACGGAATTCGACCCGAACAGCTTTAGGAATATGGACGTCAGGGCGACCCTCCCGACTGATGGAGGCGTTAGCCCACAAGAAGGAAGGTCAAAGCTCATGCCGTTAATTCAACTCCTGGAAGTTCTTATTGTGGTGGGTGTTCTTCTGTGGCTGGTGAATCGCTTCATTCCCATGCAGTCCTCCATCAAGTCGATCCTGAATGGGGTGGTGGTGATTGCCGTGGTTCTGTGGCTGCTGAATGTTTTTGGACTCTTTCATTCCCTTTCCCGGATCCACGTCGGGCGGGGATGAAGTTGAGAGACACCAATCAGAGGTTAAAACGTGCCACCACGAGATCGCACAACACGGCAGAGACCTGCCTAAAGGAGAATACTTTGAAGACCAAACTTTGTTTAGCAGCCGGAATCATCCTGAGTATAAGCGCATTTGCTCAAACCAATTCTCAAACCAGTGTAGCCGTCGAGCCCATGGCTCAGACGCCCACATTCCGCGTAGTGGTCACAAGCCGGACCACAGCGGCGGTCAACTATAAACATCGCAGCGGGTCCACGAAAGTGGATTTCGCGGGCACCGACCTCATGCCGTCCGCGGATGGCGTGGCCCAAGTGAATAGCAAGCAGGGCGCAATTGAGATCGAAGCGGAATTCGGCAACCTCCAGAAACCCACGACTTTTGGCACCGAATACTTGACGTACATCTTGTGGGCCATCTCGCCGGAAGGCCGCGCGGTCAACTTGGGCGAAGTGCTGGTAGGGGGCAATCACCGCAGCAAGTTGAAAGTAACCACAGACCTACAGGCTTTCGCACTGATCGTCACTGCGGAGCCGTACTATGCAGTGCGGCAACCCAGCGATGTGGTGGTGATGGAAAACGTAATTCGTGAAGACACCAAGGGGGCGACCGAGGCGGTCAATGCGAAGTACGAACTCATGGGGCGGGGCGGCTATATCCCCACCGGCTACAAATTCGATCCAGTGGTGCTGAATACCCGGTTGCCGTTGGAATTCTTTGAAGCTCGCAACGCCTTGCGTATCGCGCAATCCGAAGGCGCCGAACAGTACGCCGACGACAGTTATCAACACGCTGTCCGATTAATGGACCAGGTCGATGGATATGCGACCAGCAAGCACATCCCCACAAAACCGATGATCGCAGTCGCCCGAGAAGCGGTACAAACCGCGGAAGACGCGCGCCAGATCGCGGTCAAGAAAATGGACGACGTACGTGCAGAAAATGAACGGCAAGCTGCCGCCAATGCGCAGGCACAGACCCAGGCGCAAGCCGATGACGCGACCCGGCAGAAAGAGCAGGCCCAGGCCGACCAGGCTCGAGCCGAGTCCGCCAAAATGCAAGCAGAATCTGACACGGCAAAGGCGCAAGCCGATGCTGCCAGGGCCCAGTCGGACTCCGACAAAGCGAAGTCCGATATGGCGGCCAGCCAGGCAGCTTCCGCGAACGCAGTCGCAGCCGCCCAGGCGGATGCGGACCAATCCCGCATAGCGGCACAGCAGGCGCAGTCGAGCGCACAACAGGCGGATGCCGACAAAGCGGCGATGCGAGTGCGATTGTCCGCCCAGTTGAATTCGATTCTTCAAACTCGAGATAGCGCTCGGGGTCTCATTGTCAGCATGTCCGATGTTTTGTTTGACACCGGGAAATACTCGTTGAAGCCAGGGGCACGGGAAAAGTTGGCGAAGGTTGCCGGCATTCTTCTTGCCTACCCAGGCCTCAACATTGAAGTCGGCGGTTACACCGACAACGTCGGCAGCGATGCCATGAATCAAACTCTGTCCGATCATCGCGCGGGATCGGTGCGGGATTATCTGGTGCAACAAGGCGTTGCGACAACTTCAGTGAGCGCCAAAGGCTTCGGCAACACTCTGCCAGTGGCCTCCAACGACAATTCCGCCGGCCGGCAACAGAACCGGAGAGTGGAACTTCTCGTGTCCGGCGACGCCATCGGCAACCCGGTAAACGCAACCACAGGAAGCTTGCAGTAGAGCAGTGGTGGGTAAATATCGATCAACAGTGGAGGCACTACATGAAACTAGTTGGACTGATCAGCGCAGCATTTCTGTCTTTGACCCTGGGAGTCTCGGCTCCCGTGTTTGCACAGGAACAGCACGACCAGCAGGAAGAACAGAAAGACAAGCCTGCGGAGCAAAAAGACCAAAAAACGCAACCCGAAAAACCTGCGAAGCAAGAAGAAAAGACCGCACAGCAGGACAAGAACGCCAATCAGGAAGAGAAAACTGCGCAACAACAGCAACACACATCACAGGCCAAGCCAGCGCAGCACGGTGGTGGCGGACGCATTCCTGACGACCGGTACCGCGCTAATTTTGGACAAGAACACAGGTTTCGCGTAACCCAAGCCAACTACCGCAGTCACCGCTTCCAATATGGGGGCTATTCCTTCGGATTCGTTGATGCTTGGCCGAGCAACTGGCTGTACACGCAAGACGTTTATGTTATCGACATTGACGGCGTGTATTACTTGTGCAATCCAATGTATCCCGGGGTTAACGTTACGCTCAGTATCACACTGTAGCGGTCGTCCGGGTCGTCACCAGCTTAACTATGGTAGGCGCGAGTCCACTGGCCTGGACTCGCGCTCTTTTTTGTTTGATGGTGACGGTTAGCGAAGAGACACAGCTATTTTCCCGCTCGCAATTAGCTCCGCGATGCGGGCAAAGTCTTTGTACATCACGCGGTCCTCGTCCATCGTCGCGCTTACCGAACGGATAGCCGCGTGGGCCGCCTGTCCCCGCTTGCCGGTCTTGAGGGGAGCGACAAAGTCAAGCGCCTGCGCGGCAGCCATGGCTTCAATCGCCATGACGTTGCGCGTGTTGGTTACGATACGTTGCAGCTTCAACGCTGCGGTCATGCCCATCGAAACATAATCTTCTTTGTTGCCCGAGGTCGTAATCGAATCCACCGACGCGGGATGCGCCAGCACTTTGTTCTCGCTCGCCAGCGCTGCCGCCGTAACCTGCGGCATCATGAATCCAGAATTCAGCCCCGCACCCGCGGCCAGAAACGGCGGCAAGCCTTCATTCAGTGACGGATTCACCAGCCGCTCGATTCTTCGTTCCGAGATGCCGGCCAACGCGGTCAGAGCGATACCCAGGAAATCCAAAGCAAAAGCCACCGGCTCGCCGTGGAAATTTCCGCCGGAGAGCACGTCCCCTTCGCCGATGCTAGTGAGGAAGACCAGCGGATTGTCCACCGCGGAGTTGGCTTCGATTTCCATGACCTCACGGCAATGGGCCAGCGTATCGCGCACTGCGCCATGTACCTGAGGGATGCAGCGTAGCGAGTACGCATCCTGCACGCGGCCGCAATCGCGATGCGACTCACGCAGCTCGCTGCCTTCGAGCAGCAGTCGCAAATTCGCCGCTGTCTTCAACTGCCCAGGATGCGGACGTGCCCTGTGAATGCGTTCGTCGAAGGCGACATCCGTGCCATGCAGAGCGTCCAGCACCAGGGCGCCGATGACGTCCGCGGAATCCACCAGCGTTTCCGCCGCCAGCAGAGCGAGAATTCCCACCGCGAGCATCCCCTGGGTGCCGTTGATCAGCGAGATGGCTTCCTTGGCTTCAAGCGTGAGCGGTTTGATTTCCGCACGGCGCAAAGCTTCCGCCCCGGAAATAAATTTGCGGCTGTCGTCTGGATCAAGGCATTCGCCTTCGCCGATGAGCACCAACGCCAGATGGGCCAACGGTGCCAGGTCGCCACTCGCTCCCACGCTGCCTTGCGACGGCACCATCGGGGTGACGCCGCGATTCAGCATTTCGCATAGCGCGTCGATAACTACGGCACGTATTCCGGAGTGTCCCTTGGAAAGAGAATTGGCGCGCAGCAACATCAAGGCGCGGGTCTCGGCGACGGCCAATGGTTCTCCGACGCCGACCGCATGCGAGCGCAGCAGGTTGACTTGCAGCTCGCGGATCTGCTCGCCGGCAATGCGTACGTCACTCAGCTTGCCCACGCCGGTTGTGATGGCGTAGGAAACTTTGTTGCTGGTGACCAGTGCGTCTACGACGGCGCGCGCCCGGTCGACCGCCGCTCGTGCGTCGGGATCAAACAGAACGGGCTTGCGTTCTACCGCGACTTCGCGGACCGCTTCCAGAGTCAGATCATTGCCGTTAATGTGGAGAGCTTTCAATGATTTTCCTGTTGTTGGGTCTGGGTTTCAGGTCATAGGTCGCGGGTCTTCGGCCTCCGGCTTAGTTCCAACCATCCAGAAACCTGAGACCTAGCACCTAAGACCCGAGACCGTTCATCTGCCCATGGCTTGTTTAAACACCGTCATATATTTTTCCGGAATCGTGGTTACCTTCATTTGCGAATCAGTCACAAGGTGCGTGGTTTCGCCTTCGGCCAGCAGTGTGGCATCGCCCGCCCGCAACAATTCATAACCGAAGTGTATCAGTGAGTCACGAATGTTCTTGATGTGGGTGCGCACGATGATCTCGTCGTCATAATGCGCGGGAGCTTTGTAGCGGCAACGGGCATCGACTACGGCGATGAAACATCCGTCGTTCTCTTCCATGTCACGGTACGAAAAACCAAGTTGGCGTAGCAGCTCCACGCGGCCGACCTCAAACCAAATGAAATGATTGGCATGGTAAACGACGCCCATCTGGTCGGTCTCGGCATAGCGAACGCGTATGCGGGTTTCGCTGACGGTCGCTTGAGGCTGGCTCACTTGCCACTCCAGCGCGGCTTGCGCTTCTCAAGAAACGATGCGACGCCTTCCCGGAAATCAGCGGTGGTACGAATGCGGGCGTTGTCTGCGATCGCCTCGGCGATTTGCTTGTCGAGCTGTGGTCCGATAAATCCGTTGATGAGCCGCTTGGTAGCAACGAGGGACGACGGACTGTTCTCCATGAGCTGTGTGGCCAGTTCACGGGCGCGGGCGATTAACTTTTCCGGCGCGACGATTTCGTTAACCAAGCCATAGCGATGGGCTTCCGCGGAGTCGAACAACCTTCCGGTTAGGAGAAGGTCGCGGGCGATTTTGTGCCCCACCTGCCAGACCAGGATCGAGGAAACAATCGCAGGCACAAATCCAATGCGCACTTCGGTGTAGCCGAACTTGGCTTCGGGCACGGCCAGGGTGAAGTCACACATGGTGGCAAGTCCTGTGCCTCCTGCGATGGCTGCGCCGTTCACGGCAGCGATAGTGGGCTTGGGAAATTCGTAAAGTCTGCGAAAGATGTGGGCCATCCGGGTTGAATCTTCGACGTTCTGGGCTTCTGTTTTACCGCTGAGAGATTTCAATTCATCGAGGTCGAGGCCTGCACAGAAAGCTTTGCCAGCGCCGGTGAGGATGGCGACCAGCGCGTCGGAGCGTTCGATCTCATCGAGAGCGGCCAGGAGTTCGTCGAGCAATTGAAAGCTGATGGCGTTGCGCTTCTCCGGACGGTTGAAGGTGATGGTGGCAACGCCGGAATCGTGGGCGAGTTGGATCGTCTGGTAATTCATGAAACGTTTGCGGAGTTCGTTGTTTGCAACGACCTCAGGCGCTAAAGCGCGTGCTCAAAGCAAATGCTCTTAACGCAGCGCTTAAGCGCTGCTCAACCCAAAGACTAATCTGCGGCCTGCGAACTAGTGTACCTCGCGCCGATTTCTGCTGATGCTCTAAGCAAAGTATCCAGGGATTTCAGCGGCGGCAGATTGGCGCCGTGCGACGTCAGCGCTGCAATGACTTTTTCCGTCGGAATATTTCCAACCAGTTGATCCTGGGCGAACGGACATCCGCCTAATCCACCAAGTGCCGAGTCAAAGCGGCGGCAGCCCGCATCGTACGCGGCCAAAACGTTTTCTACCGCCTGATCGGGGCGGCTATGAAGGTGCACGCCAATTTCCATGAAATCATATTTTGAAATCACGGCGGAAACGAGTTCTTGAATTTGTGCGGGGCCGGCGAGGCCAACGGTGTCGGCGAGCGAGATGGTGCGAATTCCCGTGGACTCGAGAAGATCGACAGCGTCGACAACCTCGCCAATGTTCCACTGGTCGCCGTAAGGATTTCCAAAAGCCATCGAAATGTAAACGACCACTCCCAGGCCGCCGTCTTCAGCTTTGTTCTTGATCTTCTCCAGTTCGTCGATGGCGGCTTCCAGTGTCTGGTGCTGATTGTTAGCCAAGAATGTAGGTGAGACAGAATAAGGGAAGCCTAGGGTGTTCACGGCCTGGGTATCGATCGCTCGTTGCGCGCCTTTCTCGTTGACCACGATGCCGATGATTTCGACATCATCGGGCGGGTCAAGTTCTTTGAGAACTTCTTCTGAGTCGGACATCTGCGGGACAGCTTTTGGAGATACGAAAGAAGCCGCGTCGATATGTTTGAATCCAGCGCTGATGACGGCTTTCAGGTAGTCGACTTTGAGATGAGCGGGGATCTGGGCTTGGAGACCCTGCCAGGCGTCGCGCGGACATTCGATTATTTTGACTTCGCTGGGCATTATTTGTTGGCCACAGGCGCTAAAGCGCGTTCTCTGCATTAATCATTTTACGGCACGACTAGAAAGTCGTGCCCTGATACGAACCTTTGGAGGCTTCCGCAGTGCGGCATGGGCGCTGCACACGAACGCAGATTCCTCGGGACTGCGTCCGCTCGGAATGACAAGAAAGAAGGGGATGCAGAATGAGTGGAGAGACGTTCATGTTTGCAGGACTCCGACTTTGAACTCGGCGACGTCCGGGTTTAACGCGGCGGCTTCGAGGGCCTGGGTTATGGCGTCGCGGGTTTCAACGGGATCGATGATCCTGTCGATCCATAGGCGGGCGGCACCGTAACGAGGGTCGGTTTGCTCGTCGTAGGTGCGCTTTGTCGTTTCAAATAATTCTTTGCGTTCTTCGTCGCTTAGGAGTTTGCCACCACGTTCGAGTTGACGGATTTTGATTTCAACGAGAGTCGATGCCGCCGCGTCCCCGCTCATCACGGCATAACGAGCTGTCGGCCAGGCAAAGACAAATCTGGGATCGAAGGCCTTTCCGCACATGGCGTAATGCCCGGCACCGAAGGAGCCGCCGACGATGACTGTGATTTTCGGGACCACGGAATTCGAGACGGCGTTCACCATCTTCGCTCCGGCTTTAATGATGCCGCTCCACTCGGCGTCACGCCCGACCATGAAGCCGTTCACGTCGTGAAAAAAAACCAGCGGGATCAGATTCTGATTGCAGTCCATGATGAAACGCGCGGCTTTTTCCGCGGATTCGGTGTAGATCACGCCGCCGAACTCGACTCGCTTCTTGCCTTCGTGGTCGGTCGCCTGCGCGTGAAGTTTTTGATTGGCGACAATTCCCACGGCGAATCCGCCGATGCGCCCATAGCCACAGACCAGAGTTTTGCCGTACTCGGGTTTGTATTCATCGAAGCGGCTGCCGTCGAGAATGCGCGCCAAGACTTCTTTAATGTCGTAAGGGCGCGCAGGCGAGGAATCGTAGATGCCATAAATCTCTTCGGCAGGTAAGGCAGGAGCTTCGGGTTTCTTGCGGTCCCAGGGTGACTGGCGGCGGTAGCCCCACTTTTCGACGATGGCGCGCATGCGCGCGAGACAAGCCTCGTCGTTGGGCTCGCGAAAATCTACGGTACCACTGATGGCCGAGTGCATGGCCGCGCCCCCCAGTTCTTCGGCGGAAACTTTTTGACCAATTGCCGCCTGCACCAACGCCGGGCCGGCGAGAAAAAGACCGCTGCCATCAGTCATGAGGACGTGATCGCACATGACCGGAAGATAGCCGCCGCCGGCGACGCACATGCCCATGATGGCCGCGATCTGGGGAATGCCCATGGCGGACATAACGGCATTGTTGCGAAAGACGCGGCCGAAATCGTCGGTATCGGGAAACACGTCCTCCTGCAAAGGTAAAAACACGCCAGCGGAATCGACCAGATACATGGTGGGAATGCGATTCTCAATGGCGATATTCTGGGCGCGGATGACTTTTTTCGACGTCATCGGAAAAAATGCGCCGGCCTTCACCGTGGCGTCGTTGGCGATGATCATGACCATACGGGTCTGAATGCGGGCGAGGCCGGTGATCACGCCCGCTGCTGCCGCGCCGCCCCACTCTTCGTACATCTGGTAGGCAGCGTATGCGCCGAGTTCAAAGAAAGTTCCGGGATCAACCAGTAAGTGAATGCGTTCGCGCGCGGTGAGGCGTCCCTTGCCGTGCTGGCTCTCGATGGCTTTGGGGCCGCCGCCTTCGCGGATTTTCTCTTCTTCATTGCGGACTTGCGAAACTAGATCGGCGAGGAAACGCATGTTCGCTTCAAAACGCGCGGAAGTCGCGTCCACCCTAGATTCGAGGACAGGAGAAGTGG
The DNA here is from genome assembly GCA_963762965.1 of Terriglobales bacterium. GTDB lineage: Bacteria > Acidobacteriota > Terriglobia > Terriglobales > Acidobacteriaceae > DATBAX01. Next base: position 355,857 of record CAVXME010000001.1, on the reverse strand, counting down.
AAGGCGTGGTGAAATCGCTACGGTCTGGCATGGGTGACGATCCGCAAACTATTTACGGTATATCAGTTAAGCGGGGTGGCGCAAATGGGAGAATTTTCACCAGCGAGCACGAAGACGCGAAGAAAAGACTTCGTCAGCGGTCCGTTTTTTCCAGCCAGCGGTCGATGCGGCATCCATCTTCTTCGAGCAGAAACGTTCCTACGCCGAAGCACTCGCCGAAAATGCGATGCGACTCGGGATCGCGGGCGGCTCGCGGGATCCATTGTTTCCCGACTTCATATTGGCTGGCGGTGAACCAATGCTGTGGAAGCACTTCCACCAATCCTGCATGGAGATAGAAAACGTACAGTGCAAATGCGGGATCATCCGCACTCTTCGCAGGATAACTTGTGGGCACGATCAGTTCGTCGACATCGCGCAACTCGGCTGGGACCTCAATCTTGTGCATTCCTGCTGGGAGCGCGAGTGGAACTTCAAAGTCCGCAAGAGGCGGAGCGGAAGAAAAGATGCGCTCGCTTGAGGGCTTGAACCATCCTGCAAGTTCGGCGAGTTCGAATGCCTGGAGCTGATCTGGATCAAAGCAAACCAGGCGGATGTGGCGGCCTTCCGGACACCAAATACCGAGACGCGACTCGGGTACCAAAAATGGGCGGCAATACGTGTTCAATGCCAGGTGAGCTTGGTTGGGCTCGTTTTCCAATCCAAGAGAAACGAGATAGCCGAGCGGGCCCTGGTCGCCGTGGTGAGTCCAGGAGAAGCGTTTACCGGAAAGAGAAGTGAATGTGGGGAAAGTCTTCCAGTACCAGGGCGTCGGGCCAATGGTTTGGGAGAGTCGATCGCGCAGACGGGACGTGATGATCTCGGCCATCAACCGGCCGTGGGTACGCCGCGCGATTTCACGTGGTCGCGGATGAATTGGACGATGTGGTCCATGGAGGTACCGGGTTGGAAGATGGCGGCGACGCCGATTTTCTTTAGGTTTTCGACGTCCTGGTCGGGGATGATGCCGCCGAGCACGACGATTACGTCGTCCATTTTATTTTGCTTGAGGAGGTCCATGACGCGGGGCACGATGACATTGTGCGCGCCCGAGAGAATCGATAAGCCGATGACATGGACATCTTCCTGAAGCGCGGCGGTCACGATCATCTCAGGGGATTGCCGCAGGCCGGTGTAGATCACCTCCATGCCGGCATCGCGCAGAGCGCGGGCGATAACTTTGGCGCCACGATCATGGCCGTCGAGGCCGGGCTTGGCAACGAGGACGCGAATTTTGGGATCGGACATCGTCTTCATTTAACCACAGAGACGAGCAAGAGTGCAGAAGGAAGAAGACAGAATGCAGAAGTTAAGAACACTGACCAGCAGATTCACTTCTGCATTCTGACCTCTTACTTTCCACGGTCTTAATATCGAGGCCGCGCCATAGATACCAGCAGGCCACGCTGCGGTAGGGTTCCCATGGCTTGGCGATCTTTTGCATCTGGTCAGGCTTGGGTAGCTTGCGCTTTTTGTAGTACTTCTTGATCGCGGTTTGCACGCCATAATCGCCGGTAGGAAGAATATTCGGACGCCGTAGGGAGAACATCAGGAAAATATGGGCCGTCCAGACGCCAATGCCCTTGACTTGGGTCAGATGCTTGATGACTTCGTCGTCCGAAAGATCGGGCAGGCGCGAAAAATCGAGCAAGCCGGTGTGAGTTTTCTCGGCGAGGTCCCGCATGTAAGACGATTTTTGCTTGGAAAGGCCAACGGCGCGCATCTGCGCATGGGTGAGTTTCAAGATTCCTGCGGGGGTGAGAGGTTCTCCGGCGAGTGCAGCGAAACGCTTAAAAATCGTGGAGGCCGCTTTGCCGTTTAATTGTTGATAGACGATGGCCTGCGCAAGGCGATGAAAGCGCGGTTCTTCAAACTTCATGCGGCAAGGACCCACGCGTTTAATAATGGTGGCGAGGATGGGATCAGATTTCTTAAGGTGATTGACGGCTTTGCGCATGGATTGTATTTCTATCACAAGGCGGGGTTGTTGGCGAACAAAAACCGAATATTATTGGGCGCGATGGCTAAGGTTTGGCGAGTGGCAGCCGGAACCCGATTTTGCGCCGCGTGGGTTGCTCGGGAACCATGAGTTCTTTGATGGCCACGATGAGGTCCTGGAGCGTGTCGTCGTGGCTATCGACGTGACGTTCTAATTCGTCCAGTTTGACCGCGAGTTGGCGGTTGGTGGCCAGCATTTCGCGAAGACGCACAAAGGCTCGAACCACGAAAACACTCATCTGGACTGCCCGCTTGGAATTGAGCACAGTAGCCGCCATGATCGCGCCGTGCTCTGAGAATGCATTGGGCGGATAGCGCCGTCCGCCGTGGCCCTTTTTTGAGGTCGCAAATTGCGACCTCAAGATCTCTTGTTCTTTTGTGGTTAGCTGAAATATGAAATCGGAAGGGAACCGCTCTTGATTGCGCTTGACTTGTTCATTCAGTCTCTTGACCGAAACTCCATACAATCCTGCCAAATCTGAATCGAGGATGACTCTCTGATGACGAAGAAAAAGGATCTGCGACTCTACAGAAAAAACGGTGTTTCCCGCGTGCTTTGGCATTCTGAGCAGCGTTGCAGTTTTCCGTTTCTTCATTTGGGTTTCGTAATCGGCGATCCCAAATCTTAATCCGTGAGGGTCCAGGATTTCAGCGAATAGCGATAAATATTCTTATACTTTCCCATTTTGGGTAAGGGGCAGCCCCGACCTATCAATTGTTTCCTGAAATTTCTGGCCCTGTTACGTGACGCTCACTTCCGTGTACGTCCCGTAAACTTCGCGCAGTGCTTGGCAGATTTCGCCTACGGTTGCATAGGCGCGGATGGCGTCCACGATGTAAGGCATGGTGTTTACGGGAGAGATGTTCCCGTTGGTTCCTGCGGTTGGTTCCTGGGCTGCGGCTTTTTTTAGGGCCTCAAGAGTACGGCGGACTTCGTTATTCGAGCGGCTAGCGCGTAATGCTTTGAGCTTTGTCGATTGTTGTTTGGCGACGCTTTCATCAATGTAGAGAGTGTTGGGTGGCTTTTCGTCGATCACAAACTCGTTTACCCCAACGATGACTTTCTCTTTCGCCTCGGCAGCGCGCTGGTATTGATAGGATGCTTCGGCGATTTCTTTTTGGGGATATCCACGCTCGATGGCTTTTACCATGCCACCCATGGCGTCCAGTTTGGCGAAGTAGTCGAATGCGCCTTTCTCCATTTCTAGCGTTAAGGTTTCAAGAAAGTACGACCCGCCAAGGGGATCGACGGTTTGGGTGACGCCGGATTCATAGGCGATGATCTGCTGCGTGCGCAAGGCGATGCGTGCGGCCTCTTCGGTTGGCAGAGCAAATGCTTCGTCATAGGAATCGGTGTGAAGAGACTGCGTGCCGCCCAACACCGCCGCCAGACCTTGTAGCGCCACGCGCGCGATATTGTTCATCGGTTGCTGCGCCGGCAAGGAAACGCCGGCGGTCTGGGTGTGGAAACGCATGAGCCAGGTGCGTTGGTTCTTGGCGTGGAAGCGATCTTTCATGACCTGATACCAGATTTTGCGAGCAGCGCGATATTTGGCGATCTCTTCAAAGAAATCATTGTGGGCGTTGAAAAAGAAGCTGAGGCGTGGCCCAAATTCGTCTACATCAAGACCGCGCCGTTGTGCCCATTCGACATATTCGACGCCGTCATACAGGGTGAACGCCAGTTCTTGTAAAGCGGTCGAACCGGCTTCGCGGATGTGATAGCCGCTAATCGAAACCGTGTTGAATTTGGGGGTGAACTTGGAGCCGAACTCGAAGGTATCGACGACCAGCCGCATCGATGCTGCGGGTGGATAGATGTACTCCTTTTGCGCGATGTATTCTTTGAGGATATCGTTTTGCAAAGTGCCGGAAATCTTCTTCCAGTCCGCGCCCTGTTTTTCGGCGACCACCAAATACATGGCCCACAGGACAGAAGCCGGGGAATTGATGGTCATGGAGACCGTGGTCTTCTCGAGGTCAATGCCGCTGAAAAGGATTTCCATGTCCTCGAGCGAATCGATGGCCACGCCGCACTTGCCAACTTCGCCTTCACTGGCGGGGTGGTCGGAGTCGTATCCCATGAGCGTGGGCAAATCGAAAGCCACGGAAAGCCCACTGCCACCACTTTCCAAAAGATATTTGTAGCGTTGGTTGGTTTCTTCGGGAGAGGCGAACCCGGAGAATTGGCGCATGGTGAAGAGCTTGCCGCGATATCCGCTGGCGTGGATGCCGCGCGTGAAGGGCGGCTGGCCGGGGTAGCCGAGATGTTTTTCGTAGTCCCAATCTTCCGGTAGATCGGCCTGAGTGTAGAGACGCTTGACGGGGACGCCTGAAATTGTGGTGAAGCGGGCATGGCCGTGTTCGTCGAGATTCACGCCGGTTGGCGCACCGATCGGTTTTTCGGGGGCTTTCTCAAGAGTGGGGGCCAAGGTTTTTTCCGCCCAGGATTGTTCTGCCAGGGTGGGATGGCGCCCATCGAAAATATCGGTGATCGGACTTTCCGCGACAGTCGGTTTCTTCGGTGTGGGTTCCGACATGCTTGTCTACCTGCACAGATCATAGGGGACGATATGGCTGGGAGCAAGGCAACGAAGCCGACCGATTAGTCGGTTAATTTTTTTTGGTGCGGGCCAACTCCCACGCTTTGGCGTATTTCCACGACACGTAGCCCGCATGGTACAGATGCAGCAGCAATCCTTCGCGTCCGTCGAGGAAGCCGAGACGAATGAAATAGTTGTAAACAAAAGTCAACCAGGGGCGGATTACGATGTTGGCCACGCTGAAACGGCGGTGTCCTTTTTCGACTGCGACTTCCGCGCCCATGGACGAGTAGCTGTTCATGTGATCGATGTATCCACGGAGCGTGGGGTAGGCGTTATGGATCATGGCGTGCTTTAGCTGGCTGGTTGGGCCGTTTACTTTTATCGTCGGATGAGCGCCGTATTCTTCGAAGCGGCCGGCACCGCGGCGAATCAGGCGCAGCTTGGGATCGGGGTAGAAGCCGCCATGCTTGATCCAGCGACCGAGGAAGAAGTTCTTGCGGGGGATGAAAAACCCGTTTGAGGTTGAGCCAGCCTGCAATGTTGATTGAATTTCTTGAGCCAGCTCCGGCTCCAGCGCTTCGTCGGCGTCTAATTGCAACACCCAATCGCAAGTTGCTTTGTCGATGGCGGAATTCTTTTGTGCGGCGAAACCTTTCCACGGTTCCGTGAATACTTTCGCGCCGAAGGACTTGGCGATCTCCATGGTGCGGTCGGTCGATCCCGAATCGACGACAATGATTTCGCCTTCTCCGTCCCGGACGAGGGGCAGCACGCTTTCGAGAGTGCGCCGAAGATTTGTTTCTTCGTTCTGCGCGATCAAGACGACAGATAGGGTCACGAGGAGAGGATAAACCGGAAAGCGTCGTTCTGAAATGACCTCAAGGGTGCGTGGCTGGTGTCTGGGGAGAAGTTACAGCCGGGTTGTCCGGTTGCGGGGCAATATAAGGAACAGTGGGCATGTGGGTGACCTGGCCGCTCTGGGCGTCGGAAAGAATGATTCCGGCATGATCGAGCAAGAGCCCGGTGGCGCGGTCGAGTTCCACCTGTGCCTTTTCATATCCAGCCAGTGCAGAAACAAGATTGGACCGGGCCGCTGTCAAGGCGGACTGTTGTTGCATGACGTTATCGGGATCGGAAACTCCCACATCTAACTTTCGTTGTTCCGCATAGAGCGACTTGCTGGCCAAATCGACCGCGTTCTGGGCCGCTTCCACACTGGCCCGGTTCTGCTGCACATCGAACTCGGCGTTGCGCACCTCAATGCGCACCTGATTTTCGAGTTGCTGGAAACGCATCTGGGCCTGGCGGTATTCCAACTCAGAGCGGATCTGGTTGGCCTGCGCCTCGCGGTTGCGGAGCGTAATGTTAAAAGTGGTCGCGACTCCATAGTCAGGTGCGGTCGAGTCGAACATCTGGCCCACGGCGTTCCCGTAGCTGACGGGCCCTCCATTGCGAAATGCGGAAGGAGCAGTTGCTGGATTGAAACAGCGCGTGGTCACGGTGGCCGAACAAAGAGGGACTTTTGGATTCACGGCGCCGCCCAGTCCCGATCCTCCGTAATAGATCGAGGGATCCACAATGGGTAGTAAAGCGTTGCTCACCGCCTGGATATTGAGGTCGCGAGTTGCGAGGTCGATGCGCGATTCCGCCAGTTCGGCGCGGCGCGCGAGGGCAACGTTGACCTGGTCTGTTGTGGAGACAGATGGTTCCTTCGCAGGCATTTGCATGATCGAAGTAGGCACGACTTCCGCGGCGTCGATCGCAGGACTCTCGAGAGTACGGCTGAGTGCATTCTTCATGAGCAACTGCTGAAGTTGCAGATTGGTCTGCGCGAGAATCAATGCTTGTTGATTCTGAGCGACGATGCTCTCGGCATTCACGATCTGAATGGGCTGCGTGGTGCCGTATTCCACCTGCTTGCGCGTGTCTTTCAGAATGGTCTGCGCGTAGGAAAGCGCGTCCTGCTGCACTTTTACATTCTCGTAGGCATAGACCAGGTTCCAATAAAGATTTTCGATCTGGTCCACGGTAGTTATGATTTGCAGGCGGAAGGCGGTGTCGGTGATCTCGCGATTATTCGTCGCGATGCGGATAAAGCGCGTGTTGGGCAGTTTGCCGGAGCCTTGCAGGACCGGCTGCGTCAGCTTGAACAGGGAACTGGCGCTGATGGCGGGACTGTAGACGGTACTGCTGCTGTTAGTGGTGACGTGGCTGTTGTTGAAGGTCACCGATACGTCCGTGCCCCACAGTAGGCCCTGCGTGTAGTTAAAATCGGCGATACCGGTGTTGGTGTTTAGCCGGGACGTTCCGTTCAGCCCGTTGGTGGAAGGACTGTGGGCCCGTTCGATTTGCAGAGTGCCGGACAGAATGGGATCGAAACTAAGAATAGTGGAACCGATTCCCAGCGTGGAGCTCACCAAACCGTTGGTGCCGGTGGCAACCCCGGCCGAGCCGGGACTGGTACCACCCGTGCCGGAACCCACGGTTCCGCCCAGTCCGCCGACGCTGCCTCCGGGCGTATTTTGCACGATGCCTGCGTTTACGCCGAGAGTGGAAGCGCCGCCTTCGGTACGCAGGATGTCGGTTTCGGCGATGTTCAGGTTGTAACGTGCAATGGCAAGGTCGAGATTGTTCTCCAGAGTGAGAGCGATGGCGTCGTCCAGGGAGAGCCGGAGCTTGCCATCCTTGATGAGCGACTCCAGGCGCGGGGCGTTCGCCAGATTTGGTGGATCGACGTGATGCGCTTCATAAGGAGCAAGGAGATTGGGATACGGCGGGTACGGTTTAGAATAATCTTTCAACACAGATGAATCGGGCGATGCCGCTTGAACAGCTCCGGGTTTTGCGGGCTGGGGAGAGGGCTGAGAATCTTGTGCGTCGCTACTGAGTAATAAAAGTCCCGCCAGAACCACGGCGGCCAGCAGCCGAACTTTGGAATTCCAAGCGGGAAAGGGCATTCGTCTCTCTCAATACATAACGGCTGCCAGTGCCCATTGTAAAGCCTCTCTCTGTAAAGAATTGTCAGCCATAAGGATCGACGAGTCGCACCGGAAGAACACTTAATTCTCGAGGATGATTTCGGCGAAATCGTCAGAGAATTGCGGGACGGCCTTGAATTCAGGCCGTCCGGAGGCTTCGATCAATGCTATTGCTGTGGCGGGGATGGCGGTGTGGCGGCTGGCAAGTCGCGGCGCGAGGTGACGTCGGGTACGTGCGGCAGATTGGTGACCTCTCCCCGCTCTGCATCGGAAATCTGGATGCCGGTGGTATCGAGTAGACGGCCGGTGGCGCGGTCCAAGTCGATCCGCGATTTTTCGTACGCGGCCATGGCCGACACCAGAGTGGACTCGGCATTCGCCAATAGAGACTCGTTCTGCAAGACCAGAGTGGAAGTGGACGCGCCCAAGGCCAACTTCTTTTGCTCCGCGTCCAGGGATTGGTGGGCCAAGGCCACCGCAGCCTGGGCAGACTGCACACTGGCCCGGTTTTGCTGCACCGTGAATTGCGAATTGCGCACATCGATGCGGACCTGGTTTTCGATCTGCTGCAAGCGCATCTGGGCCTGCCGGTATTCCAACTGGGCGCGTATCTGGGTGGCTTGGGCGACGCGGTTGCGAAGCGGAATATTGAGGGTTAGCCCGACCCCTTTGTCGGTGGCCGATGAGTTAATCAACTGGTTCAGCGTGCTGCCATAACCCGTGGGCGTGATCGCTCCCGCCGGACTGCAAAATGGCGGTGTCGGCGCGCCGCCGCTTCCGCAGACGTTGTAGGGATTCTGATCGCCACCGACACCCGAGCCTCCGTAGTAACCAAACAGATCCAGCGTGGGTAGCAGGGAGCTGCGGATGGCTTTGTTACTGATTTCCTGGTTCGTGAGGTTGATCCGCGCTTCCGCCAATTCCGTGCGATGAGCCAGCGCATCGTTGATGAGATCCTGGATCGGTACGACCGTCTCCTGCTCGGGCAGTTGCATGGTGGACGTAGGGACGACCTCGGCATCAGCCAGTCTTTGGTCAACCAGCGTGCGGCTAAGGGCGTTTTTCATCAGCAACTGCTGCAACTCAAGGTTGGTCTCGGCCACGGTCAACACTTGCTGATCGCTGGCCACGGTGCTTTGTGCGCGGACGACCTCAATGGGAGCCAGAGTGCCGATCTGCACTTGTTTCTGGTTGTCAGACAGCGTCTTTTGGGCAAACGCAACCGACTCCTGCGCCACCCTCACGTTCTCATAGGCGAAAACCAGGTCCCAGTAGATGTTCTCGATCTGGTCCACGGTGCTGATGATCTGCAAACGGAAAGCAACGTCGGAAATCTCCCGGTTATTCTTGGCGATGCGGATGAGGCGGGTGTTGGCAGCAAAACCGAACCCTTGCAACAGATGCTGCGTAAGCTGGAACTTAAAGCCGGAATTCAGCAGCGGGCTCAAGGAGGTATAGCTATTGTTCGACGCAGTGCGAGTGTTGTTGAATCCGACCGACATGTTGGTGCCGGTGATGAAGCCCTGATTGTAGGCAAAGTCGGCGGTCCCCGTGTTCAGTACGTTACCGCAGAAGAAGCTGGTGCAGATGCTCTTCGAGTGGTCGATTTGAAGGGTGCCGGTAAGAATGGGATCGAAGCTGGCGATGAGTGGCCCATCGCCCAGAGTAGAGCCAACCAGGCCGCCGAAGCCTGCGCCCGCGCCTCCGGCTCCAGCGCTAGTGCCGCCGGTACCGGACCCGACCTGGGAACCAATACTGCTGCTGCCGCCGCCCGGCGTGTTCTGGATCACGCCGGCGTTAACCCCAAGAAAAGACCCGCCCGCCTTGGTCCGCAGGATGTCAGTGTCCGCGATGTTGAGGTTGTAACGCGCGATGGCGATATCGAGATTGTTCTCCAGCGCCAGCGCCACCGCATCGTCCATGGATAAATAGATTTTGCCGTCTTGGAACAACTGCTCAATGCGCGGCGAATTGGTAAGACTTGGCGGCGCAACATGTTGCGGCGTGTAAGGAGCTAGGGGGTTGGGGAAATGCGACTGCGGTTTCGCGTAGTTCTTCAACGCGAACTGTTGCGGTTGCGGCGCTTGGGGAGTCGCAGTCTGAGCTGGGGCGGGCGCCGGCTGGGAGTCCTGGGCCCACCCGCCAATGGACAGCACACCGGCAAAGGCAACAGTCGCAACCTGCCGGGCGACAACACTTAAACGAGGCAAAGACATTCGATCATCTCCATGCATAAGGGCTGAGAGTTTTAAAGATAACCACGCCGAGCTCTCAATCAACAGCTGTTACGCAAATCATAGGCCCCAAGTTTCATCTTAAATGGGTTGCCGGGACGGAAACTTGCCTCCTGCATACAGCCTGGTCAGCGGAATGCAATAGTATAGCTGACGCAGGGCGCCCGGCTTTTAACCACGCAAAGCCAATCAGGTAAAACTTTGTAAATGCAATCAAAACACTTAGATGAAGGATGCCGCTGAGAAGACTCCATAATAAGTGATGCGCAATCTCAAACTCGTCCTGGCCTATGACGGGTCGGAATTCTCGGGCTGGCAGGTGCAGCCGGACGCCGCCACCATCCAAGGCACTCTGGCCTCGGCTATTGGACGGATTACCGGCGAAAAGGTCTTGCCGCAGGGGTCCGGACGCACCGATGCCGGGGTGCATGCCCTGGCCCAGGTGGTGACATTTGTCATAGAGTCGAATGTCCCTACGGGGAATTTCTTGAAGGCTTTGAACGACATCCTGCCGGCTTCGATCCGCGTGCTCGAAGTCGAGGAGGTTGCGGCCGGGTTTCATGCGCGAAAGTCGGCGCGGGCCAAGACTTATCGCTATCGCATGTATCGCGGCGCGATCTGCCCACCGTTTCTGACGAGGTATGTGTGGCACTATCCTTATCCGCTGGATGAAGAAGCGATCGCGCAGGCGGCTGGTTTGGTGGTGGGCGAGCATGACTTTACTTCGTTTGCCGCCGTCGATCCCGAGCGCGGACGTGAGGATGGAACGGTTTCGAATGTCAGGGAGATTTTTGCCTCGAGTTGGGAACGGGATGGGCAAGAATTCATCTATACCGTCCGGGGCAGCGGGTTTTTGCACCATATGGTGAGAAATCTGGTGGGAACATTCTTGCTGGTGGGCAAAGGGACGCTGACACTTGCGGACATTACTAGGATTTTAGAGGCGCGAAACCGATCCGCGGCGGGCGCGACGGTGCCGGCGAGCGGGTTGTATTTGGTGGAAGTGGAGTATTAAAAGAATCTGTAGAGACGTTGCTTGCAACATCTTTTTGCGTGCGGTGAAAAGAGACGTAGCAAAGCTGCGTCTCTACAGGTCGCAACCATGGTCACTGATCTTCAAATCGCCCGGAAAGTAATCTCGGTCAATCCTGCGACGGGCGAGATGTTGCGTGAGTTCCAGTGTGCTACAGAGCCGGAAGTTCATGCGGCTGTGGGACGGGCTCGTGCCGCTCAGTCTGCATGGAACGATCTTGGTGTGCGAAAACGAATTGAGATCCTGCGTAAATTTCAGAAGCGCCTGCATGAACAGAAATCGGAAGTGGCTGAGCTGATCACAAGCGAAGCTGGGAAGCCTACCGTCGAATCGTTACTCACGGAAGTTCTGGTGGTGCTGGACGCGGCGCGTTTCTGCATCGAGAGTGCGTATAACTTCTTGCGTGAAGAGCCGGTGCCTCATGGCAACCTGGCGATGAAGGCCAAGACAGGGCGGATTTTGCGTGAACCTCACGGCGTGATTGGGATCATTTCACCGTGGAATTATCCGTTTTCCATTCCTGCGACAGAGAGTCTGGCGGCGCTGATCACAGGGAACGCTGTGGTGTTGAAGCCGTCGGAATTTACTTCGTTATGCGCACTGAAACTGGCTTCGCTGTTCTATGAAGCTGGAGTTCCAAAAGATATTTTTCAGGTAGTCGTCGGCGATGGTGCAACGGGTTCGGCATTGATCAATGCCGAAATCGATAAGTTGATCTTCACTGGCAGCGTTTCCACGGGCAAGCGCATTGCGCAAGCGGCCGCTGCGCGCCTGCTGCCGGTGGTGCTCGAGTTGGGCGGGAAAGATCCCATGATTGTGCTCGATGATGCAGACATTGATGTGGCATCGAGTGGCGCGGTGTGGGGGGCGTTTGTGAATGCCGGGCAAGCCTGCTTGTCAGTGGAGCGTTGCTACGTGCATCGGAGTGTGTATGAGCCGTTTGTGGATGCTTGTGTCCGCAAGACGAAGCAACTGCGCGTTGGGCCTGGCACGAATAAGGAAATTGACATCGGGCCGATGATCCATGAGCGGCAACTCCTCAATATTGAATCCCAGATCGAAGATGCGCGAGCACAAGGGGCACGAGTGCTGGCTGGCGGAAGCCGATTGCCTGATCTCGGGACCAACTTTTATGCGCCGACGGTGCTGGTGGACGTCACGCAAGAAATGCGCATACTGCGGGAGGAGACGTTTGGGCCCGTGCTCCCAATCATGGCTTTCGATGATGACGATGAAGCCGTCCGTCTGGCGAATGATTCGGAGTACGGATTAGCGGCGAGTGTCTGGACACGAAATCGACCACGCGGCGAGGCCTTGGCGCGGCGAATTCATGCGGGCACGGTGATGGTGAATGATGTTGTCGCATGCTTTGGCATCAGCGAAGCGCCGCATGGAGGAGTGAAAGCCAGCGGTATTGGGCGAACTCACGGAAAATTTGGCCTGGACGAAATGATGAGGACCAAGTATTTGGATTCTGACCGCTTGCCGGGCGTGAAAAGAGTCTGGTGGTATGGATATGGCGAAGCGTTCTCGCGGCAGATGGATGGATTTCTTGATCTTCAGTTTTCGCGCGGGTTGGGAAAGAGGTTGCGGGGTGGGCTGAAAGCAGCCGGAGCATTGGTGAGAAAGGGAAGGGTGTAGAAGCAGTCAAGAGTTTGTGCAAGAACGTTCGAGTAGAATCTAGCTTTGTGAAACCTTCCGAGCTCATCTACGACTGGAACCAGAAACATCCCGCAGGTATGCGGCCGACTGGGCCCGTTCTGCTGAATGATGAAACTCTGCGCGACGGTTTGCAGTCGCCTTCAGTGCGCGATCCTTCCATTGACGAAAAAATTCACATCCTGCATTTGATGGAAGCGCTGGGGATCCAATCGCTTGATCTCGGATTGCCGGGAGCGGGGCCAAGGGCGGTGGAGCACATTGAGGCGCTGGCGCGGGAGATTGTGCAGAGCAAGATGAAGATTCGCGCCAATTGTGCGGCGCGAACGCACGAGAATGACATTCGCCCGATCGCCGAGATCGTGCAACGCGCCGGCCTCAACATCACCGCCGCGACTTTCCTGGGATCGAGCCCGATCCGCCGCTACACCGAGGGCTGGACCGACGACTTTTTGCTCGAGACCACGGAAAAGGCGGTGAAATTCGCGGTGTCCCTTGGGCTCGACGTGATGTACGTGACCGAAGACACATCGCGTTGCGATCCCGCGATGGTGAAGCGTTTGTACACAGCTGCCATCAATTTCGGTGCTCGCACCATTGTGATCTGCGACACCTCTGGACACGCGACACCGATGGGAGCGTTTGCCCTAGTGAAGTTTGTCGTGGATGAAGTGGTGAAGCCTTCCGGCGAGAAAATCCGCGTGGACTGGCACGGACATTGTGATCGTGGCCTGGGGGTTGCGAACTCCATCGCGGCCCTGATCGCGGGCGCGGACTGTGTGCACGCATGTGCGCTAGGAATGGGTGAGCGCGTGGGCAACACGCAAATGGACCAGATGCTGGTGAACCTCAAGCTGATGGGCGTGCCGCCCTGGGACGAACAGGACCTCACAAAGTTGAAGGAATATTGTCAGGCGGTTTCACAGGCCACGGGCGTGCCCATCCCGCCAAATTATCCCGTAGTCGGTGAAGATGCGTTCCGCACCGCAACCGGGGTGCATGCAGCTGCCGTGATCAAAGCCTACAAAAAGAACGATGTTGAGCTAGCGAATGCCGTGTATTCGGGCGTCCCTTCGCATGTGTTTGGCATGGAGCAAGTGATTGACATCGGCCCCATGAGCGGGAAATCGAACATCCTGTTCTGGCTGGAGCGGCACAAGTTTCCCGCCGATGAAGAAGTCGTGGAGCGAATTTATAAGCGCGCGAAATCTTCTGATCACACGTTGAGTGAAGCGGAGATTCTAAAGTGCATGCGAGCCTGATCGTTGGATTCGCATCAGAGGATAACCCTGTGTCATCCTGAGCGGAGCGACTGCTTCGCACAGCGAAGCAGTCACGGAGTCGAAGGACCCCTATGCCCACCACGCATGCCAGCAGTAGGGGTCCTTCGACTCCGAGGAAACTTCGTGCCTCAGTTTCCTCTGCGCTCAGGATGACAAGATTTTGAGAGTGATCATCTAACCGCGAAATCCGAGGCGATACAATTTGAGGTGTAAACTGCTCAGTTGTTCGGAGGGCTCATGCGGCGTTGGCTGCTACTTCTTTTCGTCTTCTCTAGTGTCCCCCTTTTCTCCCAAGCCAAACATCCCTTCACTTTCGAAGAGATGATGAAGCTCAAGCGGGTTGAGGAGCCGGAAGTCTCGCCTGACGGCAAATGGGTGTTGTTCGCCGTCGTGGATGTGGACCTTGCCGCCAACACCAAAACGCCACATGTGTGGATTGTGCCGACAGCGGGCGGACGGGAGAAAGAAATCATCGCCGATCAGGACGCCGATCGGCCGCGATGGGCGCCCGATGGCAAACGGTTTGCGTTTGTGTCGAGGAAAGAAGGCGGCTCGCAAATCTGGATTGCGGATTTCGACGGAAACTCCAGTTCCGTCACGGCGGTGAATCAGCTGACATTGATTGCCACCGAAGCAAGCGGCGAACTCTGGTCGCCGGATGGAAAGAATATTTTGTTTGTGTCGGATGTCTATCCCGAATGCCAATTTGACAATCGCGGAGAATACCTTTGCAATAAGGGAAGGCTGGCCGAAGCCAACAACTCCAAAGTAAAGGCGCTGATTTTTGATCACCTGCTCTATCGCCACTGGAATGCGTACAAACAAGGCCGGCGCAGTCATCTGTTCTTGATCCCGGTCCCTGAGCAGTTCGATTTCACCGGAGCAGACAGCTCGCCCGTCGCTAGAAGTATGATTCCCCGCGACCTCACTCCCGGCGACTACGATGCGCCGCCGTTCTCGCTTGGCGGGCAGGACAACTATGCGTTCTCGCCGGATGGGCAGGAGATTTGCTACACCTCCAACCATGATCCGGTGCCGACGATTTCAACCAACAATGATTTGTGGATTGTGTCCGTGAATGGCGGCCCGGCGAAGAACATCACCGCCGACAATCCCGCCAGCGACTCGACGCCGCTCTATTCGCCGGATGGAAAGTACATCGCGTATCGCGCCCAGGTGAGGCCGGGATATGAGGCCGACCGCTTTCGGCTGATGCTGCACGACCGGAAGATGGGAGAAAAGAAGAACCTCACTGAGAATCTTGATCGCTGGGTGGATGGCTTAGTTTGGTCGTTAGACTCGTCGACAATCTATTTCACTTCTGGAGAAAAGGGGGAATCGCGAATTAATGTTGTGTCAGTCAGGGATAAAAAGCCTCCTATATACACACTCTCCGCTAGAGATGCGGGCTCGAATTGGATCCCAATGACTTTTGCAACGAATGACAATCTAGCGATCACCCCGAGCGGAGCCGAATTAGTTTTCACCGAGAACTCGCTGGAGGCGCCAGACGGAATCTACAGACTTTACCTCTGCCCCACACGTTGCGACCCTCCGCCGCCTCCGACACCACTCACGCACCTTAACGATGCCGTCCTCTCGCAAATCTCCATGTCGCCGCTCGAATCCTTCTGGTTCCCCGGTGCGAAAGGCGACAAGGTCGAAGGGTTCCTGGTCAAGCCGCCGAACTTTGATGCCAGCAAGAAATATCCCGTGAAGTTTCTCATCCACGGTGGGCCGCAGGGGGCGTGGGGAGACGATTGGAGCTATCGCTGGAATCCTGAGCTGTTCGCGGCCCCAACTTCATCAGGCCCCGGATATGTGGTCATCATGATTAACTTCCGCGGCTCGACCGGTTATGGACAGAAGTTCATTGACGCCATCAACGGCGACTGGGGCGGCGCGCCGTTTGAAGACCTGATGAAAGGTCTCGACTATGCCGAGAAGACGTATCCGTTTATCGATAAAGACCGGGAGTGCGCGCTCGGTGCAAGCTACGGCGGATACATGGCCAACTGGATCCTCGGACACACTGATCGTTTTAAATGCATTGTGTCGCACGATGGCATGTTCAACGCCGAGTCGGCGTGGGGCACGACCGAGGAGTTGTGGTTCAACGATTGGGAGTTCAAGGGCACACCGTATGACAATCGCGAGATGTACCGGAAGTGGTCGCCACATCAGTATGCGAAGAATTTCAAGACGCCGACGCTGGTGATTCACAGCCAGCTCGATTACCGGCTCGATGTGAGTGAAGGGTTCCAGCTTTTTACTACTCTGCAGATGGAAGGCGTCGCGTCGAAGATGCTCTATTTTCCCGATGAGGGCCACTGGGTGCTCAAGCCGCAGAACAGCCAGCTTTGGTACAAAACGGTAAACGATTGGGTAGACCAGTGGATAGGGAAGTAAGCCTGTGTGGCGCGGACACTCTTGTCCGCGAGCCCGTTCCCGCGTTTTTTGCGGGAGGGCGGGGCATTTGATCGCGCAGAACACCGCTTCAATTCACCGGCAGCGATTGCAGCTGGAATTGCAGCGATCCGTTCCCCACGCTGGCCGACCCCAGCACAACAACCGCGCCCTGAATCCCTCTGCTGGAAGGCTGGATGGTCGCCAGACCGTTCCCATCTGACAGCACGGTTGCCTGCAAAGACGACAAAATGACCGGCATCGGTTGTTGGGAAGAAGTGCTTTGTCCGATCCAGAGGATGGGTTCGTTGTTGGGCATGCGTCCGACTAGAGATTGAAATACAACGCCGGCCCCGAGAACTGGATTTGGCGGAGTGGAGTTGTCGGTCACTCGGAAAGCGAGCGGCTGAAAACTCTGTCCCACGAAAATTTCCTGAGTACTGCCCGTCACGGACTGCAATTGCAACGCGGACAACGGCACCGCCGTACCGTAGAAGCTCTGGCAGGGAGCGTTCGAAGGGCCGACACACGCTGAGACCTGCACATCACTCGCGAATGAGGAGAGCTGCAAAGTTGTCGTGGCGTATCCGCTGGAGTTGGTGGTGGCACTCGGTGAAGTGAGCGTGCCAGATCCCTTGGTGATTTTGTAATTCACCGTGCTGCCGTTGACGGGCGTCCCATTCGAAAGCACTCGCGCCGTCAGCGGTATGTTTACCGTCGCGCCCTGGGCGATCCACGCATGAGGCGACAACAGCGATAAATCCGACGCCGACGACGTGCCGAACAATGTGGCTTGCACCTGTTGCGGCGGCGTGTAAGACGCGGGCGCGAGTTGAACAGAAATCGTCATCGTGCCCGAGCTAAGCACAGTCATTTGCGTGGACGCTTGTCCGCTTTGATCGCTAAGCACGGTGCAGCTTGTGCCTGCGTTGCAGGCAGAGAACGAAACAGCTGGCGACGAGGTGAAGAATACGCTGGCTCCGGCCACCGGAGTCACTCCGTCCGAAGCGAGAACTTCGACGCGAACTGGATACGGGGCTTGTCCTCCGACCGGAGTGCCGGGATTCGAGCCGGAGAGCAAAACAATCTTATCGTTCGGCCCGGCACCGTAGGTCAGGACGCCGGTCATGCCGGAGGCCGCTCCAGTCGCGGCATCGTTGAGTGCGACGTTCTGCACGCCGTCTGGCAGGGCAGGTGCAGTTGCCAGTAATTGTGTTGCAGAAAACGCCAGCAACGAAGCGGGCGCGGTTGCCACCGTCATCGCCATATTTGCCTGAAAGCCCAGACCCTGAATTGCTAACGGCGTTCCGCCGGCCACGCTGGCGCGCGCGGGAGTGATGGTATCGCCGTAGAAGACTCGGGCGTGATAGTGGTAGTCCGGACGTCCATCTCCGCGGTAATCGGCGACGCCGACTCGGAAGCTGGTGCTCTGCAATATCTGCGCATCGAGGCGCGTCTCCCCGAAGTACACAGTGTTGAACGCCGAGGATGTGTTTGCAGGTGCGGGAAACGTTCCGGGATCTGACAATGCCCACATGCCCAAGACCGGTTGAGCTTTGGTCTCCGACAAATTCCCATAGTCATCGAGTGCGGTCACGACCACCGAGAGCGTTCGATTGGTCTGTGCGTTGAACCAGAAATAGTCAGCGTCGCCGTAGGGCCCCAGCGCAGCCGTCCAATCTCCGGCTGTAGGCAATGTTGCGGGAGAAGCATAAGTCGTAGGATCGAACCAAGCCGGCGTGTTGACTGCGCTGTTCTGCATGAGGATGTCTTGATGCAAATCGCCACCCAGGTTGACCGTCACCGTGATCGGCTGGATCGCTCCCGAAGGCTGCACCTGCCAGGGGCCATACGGGCCAACAGTTTCTGACAACACGGGATCGAGCGGTTCCACGGTAAGTTGGTATTGCGCACTGCTGGCGCCATTGGGAATTTGCAATCCGGCAAGATCGAAGAACCCTTCCAGGATTGGATCGTTGGAGCCGAAGCTGTTGTATGGCAATCCCGTGGGATCGTTGAATCCGGTGACAGTGTTTCCGACGTTGCCGCTAAACAAGAAACCAGAGACTGAAGCTGCCGCGTAGGCTCCCGATGGCAACCCGCTGGCGGGATTGATCCATCGCGCCACCACATTCACGCCCTGCATACCCTGTGCCGCCTGACCTGTGGCGTTCACAAAATAAACGCTGCCGTGAATTCGAGTCGTGGCCGCCGAAAAGATTTGTTTGCCTGGAAAGTTGGCTTGATTCTGGCTGGTTAATGGATACAAGCGCGAAAGTGCCGCCTGATCGTCGATCTTCGGCAGATAAGCGCTGACCTGGTTGTTATCCGAGTAGCAAAAAGCAATGGGGATGCAATTTACGGAATCCACGGCATGCATGATGGTGAATCCGGCATAGTCGTCCGCCGTGGGAGGGGGAACGTTGGTGATGACGTTGAGATTCAACTGCGACCAGTCGAGTCCCAGCACGCGGCCCAGCACCCGCACCAGGCGATATTCAACGTCGGGCACCTGGGCGGAACTCAGGGCACAGTTGCCATTCATCACAATCAGAGCGTGCAGGAAATTGGCATTCGTGCCCAGGTTGTCGAGGCCGCCGAAAACCGCATCGTTGAAACAGTTAATTGGGTCTCCGGCTCCCTGGCCAAGCAGCGCGTCGGTGACCGAGCCGTCATAGTCGTAGACGATTCCGACCGGGGTGGTGATGGCAGTGGGCATAATGTCGGCCGGCATCGTGACCGAGCCATCGCTGTTCACGTACACATTGCTGCTGTTGACGTCTTCCGCGAGTTGTCCGGCATGCGTTGCCGCTACGGCGGCGGTCGGAATGGAAGTCCACTGGCTGATCGCGTCGGCCACCAGTGCGTCAGCACTGGCCCCGGGAAGGATGGGGCTCAAATCACCCTGATCGGTGTAGTAGGTGACCACGCCCTGGGCCCAGGTCAGCGGTACTCCAGTGGTTCCAGAATTAAAGTAGCTGACTCCGGCGATATATTTGGGATCTCCCGCTGCGGCAATCCGCGGAAGAACAATCATCAGCCCGATGACGACAGCGTAAGGTAGATACCGTCGCGCCATGTTTACTCCTCTTCCGCCTGATGAATGGCGCGTGCGAAATCCGGCACGCTGATGTAATTGGAACCCGGCAACCCTGGCTGCAAAACTGGATCCGCAAACGGGCTGACCATCCGCTCCTGCCGCAGGATCACCATCCCGTTGGAATCGAATTTAAGACGGCCCTGCTGACCTCCCACCGGGCTGGTGAGTCCGAGTTTGCTCGGCCGGTACAGGAAGAGCAGAACGTGTTCACCAGGACGATAGGATTCACCCGCTTCCCAAACCCCCGCCCACTCCTGGATGACCAGGGTTTGTCCATCGCGAACTCCGCGAATCGCCTGCTCCACGTGGAAGGTGATCTTCATGGTCGGCACGCGGTTTGAGGAAGTGACGCCTTCCACCGCGGTTACCGTGCCAGCGAAGATGTATCCCGATTCGCGAGTCATACGCCGCAAGTTGAGCCCTCCGATCGCCTGCGCTGGAGGGGGGTGAGGGAGAGTGGCTGACCACGAAATTCCCGTGAGCAGAAGGGTGATCGGGAGTGCGTTGAGCTTGTTAAGTGAACAGGGCATGGCAAGCCTCTGAGATGGAATGGAGGCCAGCCGTTGACGGGAACATAGTGATATTAGCGAATCTACCTGGACGCATGCTGTGTCCTGGATCACACAGAACAGCAGCTTTCGGGTCTTTTCGCTGAGGAAATCCCAGTTAGCTCTTGCTGGCTTCGGCCAGCATGCGGACCCGCTTGCGGAACTGTTTCTGGGCCGAGAGGTGGGCGCCGGTCAGGAGCAGCAATCCGGAGAGAAAAGCCCAGAACATCAGGCTGACCGACAATGCGAACGGCCCGTACACTTCCTGGAAATCCAAACGGGGAAGCGCCCAGATGTAAGAGTATTTCAGGATTTCCAGCAATAATCCCATGATGACCGCTGAGGGCAGTACCGCCTTTGCGGACACTTTGCCATTGGGCAACAGCCAGTAAATGAGAAAGAAGATTGCGATGCTGGCGGTCATCGCGCACACTTTCATAGTGATGTAGGCCGCCATCCGTATGACCAAAATGTCGTGACCGAAAGACATGGTTTTCAGGACCACCACATTGCCGGCGGTCAGGGCGATCGAAAGCAGCGCCAGCACTCCGCAGGCGAATGCCAGTCCCAGGGAGATGAGTTGATTCCCCAGATAGGAGCGGTTGTTGGGAAAGCGCCAAATGCGGTTCAGTGCGACTTCCAAAGGCATGAAGATGCCCGTGGAAGTCACCAGCAGAATCACCAGCGAAGCGATCTGGGCTCGTTGGCGTGCCTCGACCAGTGCATTCAGGTTGCGAATCAGAAAGTCCTGGCCGGCGGGCAGGTAATCGCGGAGGAGTTGGACTACAACTTGATACATGGCAGGTGAGTGGAAGACCTGCCGGATCAGAGTCATCAGAACCAGCATGAAGGGGAAGAAAGAAAGAATAGCGTTGGCCGCGACCGAGAAAGCAAAAGTATGAACTTCGGTGCGCAACAGGTATTTCACGGTAGAAACGGACAGTCCGGAATAGGATTTGGCAGATCCCACCGGCAAGGGAGCGGGAGCCGGAGTATCCGTGGCCGGAGGATCGACGGGTGACGTCTCCGGAGAGATCGAATATGACTTATAGTCAGCCAAGAAGATTTTTCAAATCTTATCAAACGCTTGCGGCCACTGGCGGGGCATCTCGCCGACGACGCAGGGATGCCACGCCCCCGGTTGCACTCCTGAATCCAACTTACCACCTTAAAACGTTTCACTGACCGAATTTATCTTCTTGCCAGAACCGAAGTTCCTGAATATTATCTCTTGCTCATCACCCGATCTTGGTTCCAAGTTTGGGTATTAGGTAGATGTTTCGTGCATCGTAGTCAAAATTCGAACCACTGGGAAGGGCCCCGGAGCTTTGCGCCGCCTCTAAGGACGCGGCGGAAAACTCAGGGGCCCTTTTCGTTGGCCGAAATTTGAGCGATGACGAAACATTTTCCTGAGGGGGATCCTGGATCTTCTGAGGGGGTAGCACGAAGCGTGAGCTTCACGGAAGATGCGGGATCAAAAATCAATGCGTAGAGGCGAAAGGAGTCCTTGTGAGAGAGAAGGGAACAGTCAAGTGGTTCAACGGGGCGAAGGGATACGGGTTTATCCAGCGCTCCACCGGGGAAGATGTGTTCGTTCATTTTTCGGCCATCCAGGAAAACGGCTACCGGACACTGAATGAAGGCGAAACCGTGGAGTTCGATCTGCTGAAGGGCCCGAAAGGGTTCCAGGCAGGAAACGTAGTCCGCGCAGCAGCAGCCTAAACACCTCGTCAAACCATCCACGAACCCTCCCGGCTTCCCCTGGGAGGGTTTGTTTTTTTCAGGGCCTTCGAGACCATGGCGGAACGGGCTTACTGTATTTCGACTGACACCAGATCTCCATCCACTTTTCCGCCCGCTTTGTAGTTCACGTCCACCGGGCGATTCTTCCAAGTGCAGGAGAACTCGTCGGCTCCGACGAGGGTGAGTGATTTGTAATCCTCGGTACGCAGCTTCAGAGCTTTCGTTCCCGCTCGGACGGTCAGCACTGCAATCGGCGATTGCGAACAATCCACGCTCACCAGCTTTCCTTTGAGAAATTGCATAGGCCGTTTGTCGGGCTGAGATTCGGGCGCGGGCTGGGGCGGACGCTCGGCATTTTGTTCGGCATCTTCCGGCAACGAGGCAGCTGGAGTTGGCGGCATGTCGGATTGCGGCAAGAGCCCGTATTTCTTCAAAGTTGGCAAATCGTTCAGGTCTTTTTGGGCGGTATGCGCGATTTGCGAGTTTTCGCTGGCTTTGAGGTGCTCGAGCAACGCGGTAGCCGCGTCCCAATTCTTGCCAGCGATGTCGATCTTCGCCATATTCAGCAGATAGATTTCGCTTCGGGGGCTGAGCTGCACGGCGGCTTGGATGGCCGTCATTGCGGAGTGCGTGCCTCCACCTTCCAGGCGGGCCATGGCCAGCATGTTGTAGGCTTCGGCGAAATCGGGTTCCCAGTCGAGGACGATCTGCAAGTCCTGCATCAAGTTCGGCAGACCTTGCAGATGGCCGCTGGATTGACCGGCATGATAGGTCAGCAGGGCCGACTCATAGCGCACCCAGGGGTCCTTGGGATCAATTTGCATGGCCTGGTTCAATTCTTCCGCGGCGGCATCGAATTCCTTCCTTTCGATATGGTCCCAGGCCAGAGCGCGGTGGGCGATCACGGTTTCAAGTTTCGGATCGTGGGCCAGCGCATTCAGCTGGCGCAGCGCGGCATCCCGGTGTTCGGGCACGCGAACGGCCGCCTCCGCGATTAAGGCCTGAGCATCGGCAAACGGAAGATCGAGCGTGCTGGTGCCGACATCATCGCCCTGGAGGGGGGAAGGAAAACGGAATGTCTGTCCACCGATGGTTGTTGTCGTGTCGGGAAGTTTGGATGCGTCCAACGCCAGGAATAATGGCAGCAGGGAATTGAAATAGTCCCGGACCGCATGGTCGAACTGGGCCACGGTCATGCCATACGCTTGCTGGATCGCCTGTTCTACCGGAAGTTTTTGGTTCTGTACCAGGTCAAAATAAGTGCCAGTCTCCGGCAGCTTGTTCTTATTCAATAAATAATGCACGGTCATCCAGGATTGCGCGTTGAACAGGGTGTGGTGACTTCCTTCCGCCGTATGCTTGAGGGTGAACAGGTCAGGGACAGCCAGCCAGACCGGAACGCTCAGAATTTCAGTGAGCGACTTCATCGGCGAGTCGATGCCATGGCTCTGGCTGCCCACCATGTCGGAATGCCTGCCGGGACCGAGCTCGGGGTCGCGGCCGATTTCCACCTGAGTGTTGTCCACCCGGACAGAAGAAAAGTATTCGGCAAAGCCTTCGTCGAACCAGGGCTGGGTGGGCGGATAGTTGTAATTCAACAGCAGATGAGCGTACTGGTGGGCCACTGCACGCCAGCTCTCGTCCTCGAAAAGATTCAGAATGATGTAGTTGCGGTCCTCGCCGGGCAGGAAGAAGCCGGGCTCGGTGATTGTCTGGCCCTCGCGGATAGGCGCAATCTGGACATATTCTTTGTCGGTTTTGAGGGCAATGATTTCCAGCGGCTCCGGCATTTTCAATTTGTTTTTCAGCAATAGCTGGCCGAACACGGCGCGCATCTGTTCCATGCGTACGGCGACCTCGTGGCCTTTCTTTTCGCCGGCGTCGGTCAAGACAGAGAAATGGTCGGAGCTGACGCGAATCCAGCGAGGTTCTTTGTCGTCGGAGCGCTTCGACGAGGCAAAAAGACTGGTACACGCCAGGCAAAGCCCCAAATTAAGAAGGGACCGTCGCAGGAAGTGAAAGTCGCGAAGGATCATGGTTACAGCGCCGAAGGAACTTCTGACCTATGAAAAGATGCTAACACGGAGAGAAACTGGTCGCCCCTATCGGAAATTGGATGATAGTTCAGTCGCCGCTGAGATTCTTTTGCGACCACCTGGCCATCTCGGCGACCATCGGGTCTTCATCGTCGACAAGTTTTTGCAGCGCGGGCACGAACTTTTGATCGCCGCTGTTTCCCATCGCGATGACGGCATTGCGGCGTAAGCCACTGCGTTTGGCGCGGCGGATGGGCGAGCCGCGAAACTTGTCGCGGAATTCTTCCTCGTTGATCTCCGCCAGCCATTGCAATGCAGGATTGACCAGGCCTTCGCGGGGTCGAAATTCCGTCGCGGCGGTTGCGGGGGCCTTGCGGTTCCAGGGGCACACATCCTGACAAATGTCGCAACCAAAGACGTGCTGGCCCATGCCTTCGCGCATTTCTTCCGGAATCGCGCCGCGCTTTTCGATGGTGAGATAGGAAATGCATTTATTGGCGTCGAGCTGATACGGCGCGATCAGAGCGTCGGTTGGGCAAGCGTCGATACAGCGGGTGCAAGTGCCGCAACGGTCCGGCGCGGGAATGTCCGGCTGAAGTTCGAGCGAGGTGAGGATCACGCCGAGGAACAACCACGATCCCAGCTTCTGATTGAGGATGCAGGTGTTCTTCCCGATCCATCCCACGCCCGCGTACTTGGCATAGACCCGTTCGACGACGGGGCCGGTATCGACGTAGCAGCGGGTTTCCATATCTTTGGTAGCGGCGTGCAGGCTCGATTCAACTGAACGCAGGCGGCGCATCACGGCGTCGTGATAGTCCTCGTGACTCCAGGCGTAGCGGGCAATCCATCCCCGCTGGGGATCGTGGACTTCGGTGGAATACGGTTCGGCGGTGTTGTAGTTGATAGCACACACAATCACAGTGCGCGCCCATGGGAATGCCGATGGCAAAGAAGCACGTTTCAGGTTGCCGGCTTCATCGCGCGACTCCATGTAATGCATTTCGCCGTGGTGTCCGGCGGCAATCCACTTCGGGAAATGGCTCAACTCGGGGAAGTCAGTGACCGACGCGATGCCCGCGAGGTCAAAGCCGGCGGCGGCGGCGGCCTGTTTGACGAGTGCGGCGATTTCGCTGAATTGATTCAATGACTTGCCCGTAACACAGTTCATTATCCCAGTTTGGTTCAGGCATCGCTTGCCGAAAGTGGAAATCCACAGCCTTTTTTGGGTTACTTAACCTTGCGTTTGCGGCTTTGTGGGAATTATTTTTCGAAGCGATAGACGCGCAACATCTTTTTGCGCGTGTTTCTAATTCATTCATAAAGGAGAAAAAACCATGCCACAAATAGCTCCCATTCAAATCTCCGTCATCAACGCCAGCACCGTGCTGTCGGATGCCGAAATCCGCCCGGTCATTGATGCTCTGCAAAAGCAGGTCACCAACGACTTCCGCCCCGCCTGGGGCGTGGACGCCGAACTCGCCTTTATTTCAACCGGCGCCGAACCGTTGGCCGGAACCTGGTGGCTTACCATTCTCGACGATTCCGACCAGGCGGGTGCGTTGGGATACCACGACCTTACTCCCGATGGCTTGCCCATTGGAAAGGTGTTCGCCGGGACCGACCTCAAGTACGGATCGAACTGGACGGTCACCGCCAGCCATGAGCTGCTCGAAATGTTGGGCGATCCCAACATCAACCTGACCGTGATGGTGCAGACCAGCGAAGAAAATGCCGGAAAGCTTTACGCCTACGAGGTTTGCGATGCCTGTGAAGACGATAGCTTCAGTTACAAAATCGGCGACGTGAACGTCTCCGACTTTGTTTTTCCCTCCTGGTTTGAAGACTTCCGGGCGGAGGGTTCGACCCAGTTTGACCAGACTCGCAAAATCAACGGGCCGCTGGTGTTGCTAAAGGGAGGGTACATCGGTGTTTTCGATATCACCGCCGGCAGTGGATGGCAACAGCTCACGGCGGAGAAGCATCCCGCCAGCATGCAAAGCCGGGGCAACGTCGGCACTCGCCGTGAACGCCGGGCGACGCCGCGCTATCAGTGGATGGAAAGCGTGACCCATCGGGAAATCATGAGCCGGGCCAAAAACTACCGGCAACGCATGCAGCAAATTGTTGCGCGCAGACCGGCGGCCTGAGGACACCGGAAAAGCCAGGCCACGGATTTACGCTGATTTTCGCAGATGCTTCAGATCTGCGATGATCCGCGTTCATCCGTGGCCAGGTCTTGCATTTAGCTACGGGTTTGGCGAAGCATCCGACGGTGGTGGCGAAGAACTTGGGGGTTCGGGCTTAGATGTAGACGGGCCCGGTGAGGACATAGGCATCTCGCCGCAGGGGCCTTCTCCTCCTCCGTGCCGGCCTCCGCCGGGATGGCGTCCACCGCCGCGTGATTCCTGGCAGGAGCGAATTGCTTCCCGCTGCTCAGGGGAAACGAGAGCCTCCATCTCCTGGCGGGAACGTTCGCGGATCTCGCGGATCTTTTCGTGTTTTTGCTGCGCGCTGAGGGCCGAGTCGGCGCAAACGGACTCGACCTCCGCCCTGGTGCTGCGCTCGATGTTCCGCCGCTGCTCCATGGCGGTCCTCGAAACACCAGCTTGTTCCCAGCAAGGCTCCTCCCGGACACGCTGCACCGGGTGTGCTGGCCTAACTGGCACAGGCACAGAGGTTTGCGCCAGCAGGGGCAGGCAGGACAACAGCAGGAAGCAGCCGAACATCATTCTTGCAACAGTGGGGGATTTCATAATTCAGACCTCCGGGACTCGTAAACCCAGATGACGCGGGAAAGTTGGTGATTATTCCTGGGCTGCTGGAATTATAAGGAAAGATGTATGAAGACCGCCGACTGAGGGGGGCAGCTATTACATGCCGAGCTTTTTGACTTCCTCGTTGTAATACTTGCGGTAGAGGATGTCCCATTCCTGGCTGCCCTCGAGGATGGTTTTCTTCTGATTCTCGATCTTGTGCTTGGCGGCCAGGTCAATCTTCTCTTCCTGGTTCAGCAAAGCTTCCAGAATCTTGCGGACTTCCAGCCGGATGGTGTTCCGGTCTTCCAGAAAATCGACCTCGGGCATGTCGGCGATTGCGTCGGTGAGGACGTGCGCCACTTTGTTCACCTTGTCGCGGCTGACTCTCACAGTACCGCCTTGTACTTGCGGGTGAGTTCACTCTTCACTTTGCGGAACATTTCCTGGTAATTAGCACCGCTGTTACGCATTTCGTCGGCGTAAGCTTCGAGGATGACCCGCACTTCGTCATTAATGCGGTCCTCAAGGGATAATTCCTCGAGGATCGCCGCGTGGGCCTTCTCCGTGACCGCAGCGACAGCCTTGGTCTCGATGAGTTCACCTGCAATCAATTTTTTGGTGACTTCGCGGGCCAGATAGCCCACGTATTCTTTCGAAAGCAGCATAGTGCGGATCGGGTTTCTGTGAACAGAAAGTGTAGCACAGGGGGAGGGCGTCGTTGGTCGTTCGTCCTTGGTCGTTGGCCTCTTCGGTACAACCGGCAGGGAAGCTTTAAAGGCGTACCCGATTTTGATTTGGCCAACGACCAACGACCAACGACCGCTTCTCCCCATTTGCTCCCATCCCCCAGTTCATGCACAATGCTGATATCAAGAGTTTCTTTATGTCTCCTTTCTCCGACGATCTTTCCAGCCTCAAAGATGACATGATTGCCTTCGTTGAAGGTCACGGCATGCGCCGCTTCCATGGATATGTGGATCCTGAGGAAGTGCAGAGCGTGATGTGGAAAGCGGAAGACAATCCTGACGCCTGGAAGGACTTTGTCGAGCTGGCCAAGGCGGCAGCTGCGCCTTTTCTTACTATGGATTCGTGGAAGCTGGAACCGCAGGAATTGGACGAGATGATTGTCCGCCTGGGAAATGCGGAGTTCACCAGCGACGAAGATGTGGATGACGCCCGCTGGCTCAAGACTTATCTGGGGAAAACGGGATTCGTGCAACTCGGCTTCGCCCAACAAGGCGTCATGATGGTTTTCGAAGCTTCCACCGAGTGGTATGAACGCTTCCAGCGCCTGCTGGAACTGGCCGACGATTTCGGCGGCATCCCCATCGACGAGCCTGATCAGGACGAAGAAAGCTAGTCGTGCGTTGGAATCTCCGAACCGCCGATTCAGCGAAAGTGCAGGCTCTTGCTGAAATTTTACGCTCCCAACCAGAACTTCATTTAAGCGATCCCCAGGTTGCCGCCACAGTCTCGCGCTTGCTGGTGATGCGCGGCATTGACGAACCAGAAGCTGCTTTGCGTTTTCTCACTCCGTCGCTTGATCATCTGCATTCGCCTTATTTGTTAACCGGCATGAAGACTGCGCTTGACCGGCTGGAGACCGCCATCGAGCGCAAAGAAGGCATCCTGATTTACGGCGACTACGACGTCGACGGCACCACTGCGATTGTCATCCTCAAGACGGCGATTGAACTCTGCGGCGGAAATCCTGACTTTCATGTGCCGCACCGTATTCGCGAAGGCTACGACCTGCGTGGGGATGTCATCGAGCGCGCCGCCGCCGCTGGCACACGGCTCATCATCAGCGTCGATACCGGGATTCGAGCTTTCGCTGCTGCTGAAACTGCGAAGCGTCTAGGCGTTGACCTGATCGTCACTGACCATCACCTGCCGGGGCCGGACGGCATGCCGCCAGCGCTGGCGGTGTTGAATCCCAATCAGCCCGGGTGCGAATATCCCTGCAAGTCGATATGCGGGGCGGGAGTAGCGTTCAAGCTTGCGCAAGGATTGATGGAGCGAAGGCTCATCGGCAAAGATCAGACGCGATTGCTGATGTCGTTCATGAAAATTGTGGCCATCGCAACTATTGCTGACGCGGTGCCATTGGTCGGGGAGAATCGCGTCTTCGCCAAACTGGGTTTGCAAGGGTTGCGCTCTGCGGTGAATCCGGGACTGAAGGCATTGCTCGATGTGGCGAAGCTTGGCGGCCGACCGCTGACTTCCGGCGAGGTCGCATTCCGCATAGCGCCGCGCATCAACGCCGCGGGAAGAATGGACGTCGCCCGCGACGTGATTGAGCTCTTTAGTGTGAAAGACTCTGCTCGTGCTCAGGAAATCGCAAGCAAACTCGATCAACTGAACGGGGAGCGGCAGGAAGAAGAACGCAAGATTCTTGACGCGATCAAGTCGCGCTTCGAGGAAGACACCACTCTCAGCGAGCCGTATTGCATTGTGATCGATGGCGACGGCTGGCATCGCGGCGTGATTGGAATCACCGCGACCCGCGTGGTGGAACGCTATGGCCGCCCGACGCTGGTGATCTCGCGTGACGGGGACGAAGCTCATGGCTCCGGCCGCTCCATCCCGGCATTTCATTTGCTGAACGCTCTGGAATCCTGTTCGGATTTGTTTACCAGATTCGGCGGACACGCGCATGCCGTTGGCTTTTCCTTACCAAGTTCGCGCTTGCCCGATCTACGCACCCAGTTGGACGCCTACGCGCGGGCCCGTCTGACTCTGGCTGACTTTGAGCCGTCTCTGAACTTCGACGCCGACGTGCCTCTTGATCAAGTCACGCCTGAGCTTATTTCAATCGGTATGCCGGTTGGAGCCGTTCGGCGTGGGCAATCCGGAGCCAGTCTTTGCCGCTCGCGATGTTCGGCTGATGGCCCCGCCGCGGGTGATGAAAGATAAGCACGTAAAGCTGAGAGTGGCGGCGTCTTCCATGAACGATGAATCTGCGACAGGAAAATCGAACGGCAGCTGGCGAAAATCAGTTTCTTTCAACGCCCTGGGATGGAACCTGGCGGAACGTTTCCAGCAGGCGCAAATGATTCCCGGCGATACTTTTGACATCGCCTTTACGCTCGATCACAACGACCATCCCGATTTCGGCGGTCTGGAATTGTCGTTGAAAGACTTCAAAGCTGCGGCCACCGCAGTTAAAGAAGAACCGCTGCCACAATCACAAACCACGTAGGGACAGCCGCCTCGGCTGTCCGCTTTTCATCTCATCATTGTCCTTCGTTATTTTCTCCGTTTGCACACAGACACTCAGGTGCTAAACTCCCGATTCGAAGTGGAAGGTGTCTATGCGCCGGATCATCTTTACCGGAATCGTTGCAATTTCGCTGTTCAGTCTTTCCCAGGCTCAAACCTCTCCAAAGCAAACCGCCCCACCCAAGCCGAAAGATTCGCCGGCATCACCCGCCGAGAATGTCTCGGACGCCCGTCTGCCCGTCAAACGGGTCGTGCTCTACAAAAACGGCGTGGGATATTTCGAGCACTCGGCAAAGGTTCATGGCAATCAGGACCTCTCCATCGACTTCACCACCGCCCAGCTCAACGATGTGCTGAAGTCTCTCACCGTGGTGGATCTCGGCGAGGGTCACATTGCCAGCGTTCGCTACAACTCGATCGCGCCGCTCGACGAACGGTTGAAGGGTCTGCGTCTGCCATTCGGAGAAGCAGTCAATCGCGCGGAATTCCTGACCGCCATGCGAGGCGCGCGCGTCGAGGTGCATAGCGGAACCAGCAGTGCCACGGGCCGTCTTCTCAGCGTGGAAAAAGAGCAACGAATCAGCGAGAAGGGCATCTCGAATGAAGTGACGACCTTTTCCATCATCACGGATACCGGCGAGATGCGGAATTTTGATCTAAATTCGGGAACGTCCGTACGCCTCGCCGATCACGATTTGAACGATGAAGTAGGAAAGTATTTGAATCTGGTCGGTTCCTCGCGGGCCCGCGACCTGCGCCGCATGACCATTTCTGCCGCAGGCAGCGGCGACCGCGACA
Organism: Terriglobales bacterium; assembly: GCA_963762965.1. Lineage (GTDB taxonomy): Bacteria > Acidobacteriota > Terriglobia > Terriglobales > Acidobacteriaceae > DATBAX01. The sequence goes on along the minus strand of CAVXME010000001.1, from coordinate 325,475 downwards.
TTTTTGTCAGCTACATCAGTGAAGTGCCGGTGTGGAAGAGCACGTACAGAATTATTATCCCGGCGACGCCCAGTGAAAAAGAGAAGGAAAGGCCGATGCTACAGGGCTGGGCGATAGTCGATAACACCGTCGGCGAAGACTGGAAAGATGTCGAGCTTTCGCTAGTAGCTGGAGCGCCGCAGTCGTTCATTCAGGACATTTCGCAGCCGTTTTATGTGCGGCGTCCGGTGGTAGAGCTGCCGCCTTCGGTGATGCTGACTCCGCAGGAACATGAGGGGACGGTGAGCCGTCAGTTCGATCGGCTTGAACAATACGACAAACTGACTGCGCCGCCACCATCTCGGCAGGCGCAACCAGCTTGCGCGGAACTGTCACCGATGCGTCGGGTGCAGCTGTTGCCGGGGCGCAAGTCATGGTCCGGAATGAACAGAACGGTGCTACCCAAACCACAACCACCGATGCCCGTGGCATTTACCAGTTCTATAACGTGCCGATGGGGAACTCCGCTCTGTTCGTCGATTCGCCAGGATTCAAGAGATTCGATCTCAGCAACTTCTTTATTGGCGTGGGCCGCAGCAACGAAATTGATGCCAGAGCTCGAGGTGGGCAACACCTACAGAGACGGTCAAGTTCGAGGCCACGCCGCCCCAAGTGGAAACGACCGCCACGCCGAGATGAGTTCGGTGAACACCGCCATTGCCAAACAGCACGTAGAAGCTGAAGGCAAAGCCATGGGCGACTACTTCGAATACAACATCAAGCAGAAGATCACCATCGGTAAAAACCAGTCGGCCCTGGTGCCCATTTTGCAGGCGCGCATTGAGGCTGAAAAAGTTTCGTTGTGGAACGAAGATTCCAAAGAAATCCGCCGCGCATTATGGATCACCAACTCCAGCGGACTGACGCTTGATTCCGGCACATTCAATATTCTGGACGCCGATACCTTTGCAGGAGAAGGTCTGCTCGAAACGGTCCATCCCGCCGAACGCCGTTGATTTCCTATGCTGCCGACCCAGCTCTACGCATCACCATGGATGAGGAAGGAAGCGACAAGCCATCGACTCATGTGCGTATCGCTAAAGGCATTATGATTCTCACCCATGAGCAGCGTGACAGCCGCAAATATACGCTGCATAACTCGGACACAACACCGAGACAGGTGGTCATCGAGCATCCCGCGCGTGAAGGCTGGAAGCTGGCGGAAGGCGCAAAGCCCGAGGAAACTTCGGCGTCGTTCTTGCGGTTCCGCGTGGGCGTAGGGCCGGGCAAGACCGAGAAACTCGAGATTGAGGAATACCATCCCGAGGACACGCAATACCAACTCAGCGAACTGGACGACGATCAAGTCACTCTCTTCGCTCAGCAGAAAGAATTAAGTCCCCAGTTGCAGGAAATTTTTCGCAAAGTCCTCGCGCAGAAGAACGAAGTTGATAATTTCCAGGCGGAAATCACGCAGCGTCAGCAGGAAGTAGAAGCCATCACCAAAGATCAGGCTCGCCTGCGCGAAAATATGAAAGCCCTGAAGGGCAGCCCGGAGGAAAAAGCGCTCCTTCAACGCTATACCCATCAACTCGACTCTCAGGAAGATCGTCTGGGGGTTTTGAACAAGGAAATTCTGGATTTTTCGAGCAAGAAGGCGCAGGCCGCGAACCAACTCGATCAGATGGTGCAGCAGATCACAATGGATGAGAATTTTTAACTCACCACAAATGGTAATAGCCCTGGCGCTGCGCCAAGGCCACATCAATTCCAAATAGCGCCGCCAGACGTTCCGGCTTTAGTAGGTCTTCCTTGCGGCCATCGGCTACGATTCGGCCGCTCGACATCAGAAGTACGCGATCGATCTCGGGAATGATGTCGGAAAGATCATGGGTCACCAGAATCATTCCAATGCCGGACTCGGCCAGCAGGCTCATGGTCTGGCGCAGGCTGTGGCGAGCGAAAACGTCTAATGAATTACTGGGTTCATCGAACAATAGCGCATGAGGATGGTGAACCAAAGCGCGGGCGATCAATACACGCCTGGCTTCGCCCGAGGACATTTCGCTGACCGCACGTTCGGCTAAATGAGAAATGTTCAATTGGGCCAGCGCGGCGTCGGCCAGATCTCTCTGCTCAGGAATCACATGGTGGTTAGGGAATATATCGGTGCTGCTGAAGAAACCGGAAAGAACCACATCGCGCCCGGTCGCTTCTCCGGTGCATGCGGACATGAGGTCGTTCGAAACAATGCCCAGTAGGGAGCGCAACTCGAAAACGTTCCAGGTGTCCTCGCCTAGAATCTTCATGCTCGAACCCACGCGGACCACGGGATAGCATTCGCGGGTAATGGTCTTAATCAATGTGGATTTGCCGCAGCCGTTGGGGCCCAGAATGGCGACACGTTCGTCGCTGTCAACGCGAAGAGTGAAATCATCGAGAACCGTCTTGTCGCCGCGCATCACGCGGACGTTTTGCAGGTCCAGCAGGGCCGGAGATCGTGAAGTCATGTCGTGAGAGTTTAAACGACGGCGTCGGTCTAGGAAAAAATTTCCCGCAAAGGCTTTACACAACACCGAAACGTGGTTATATTCTCGGCTCATGACCGACGCTGCGATTTTCTGCAATCAATGCGGCGCTCAAAATGCGCCGACGGTGCAGTTTTGTTCGAATTGCGGTACTGCTCTGGGAGCTGTCGCGGCGGGCGCGCGCCCGGTCCCGGTCGCGGCGGTGCATTGGGCGGGGTTCTGGATCCGCTTCATCGCGGTGATCATTGACGTCATCCTGCTCCAAATCGCGGTTTTCCCGGTGCGGATGGTGTTGCACATATCCAGTCACACTGATTTCGGTGCCCCTGGAGCCGGCCCAACCGTGCACTTCGCCGGGTTTTCGATCGTAGTCTCCTGGCTTTACGAATCCTTAATGGAGAGTTCCTCGCAACAGGCCACGTTGGGCAAACTGATCTTCGGGCTGAAGGTGACTGATTTAGCAGGAAACCGCATCTCTTTTGCCCGCGCCACCGGACGCCATTTCGCCAAGATTATTTCTGGAATCATTCTCATGATTGGCTTCATCATGGCCGGGTTCACCGAGCGCAAGCAGGCCCTGCACGACATGATTGCCAGCACCCTGGTCCGCTATCGCTAATTCCCATCTTCGGCTCCGCCATCAAGTAAACTCTAGGCAGATGCCTCCTCAAATTTCCCGCTTGCGCCGCTGGTTTGCGCTCGCTGCGATCTTCTCGGTCGTGGTGGTGGGTGGGATGTATCTCTATGCCCGGCATAAAGTGCAGAATGCCCTGAAGCAGGTGCCGGAGAAAATCGGTCTGGAAATCCAGCAAACGGCCACCGGTTTCAGCATCTCCAAGTCGGAACAGGGACGCACCCTCTTCCGGGTCGAGGCCAGCAAAGCATTGCAATTCAAGGATGGACGCCGGGCCGAGCTTTCCAACGTGGAAATCACTCTTTACGGACGCGACTCCAGCCGCTTCGACCAAATCTACGGCAAGAACTTCGAATACGACCAGCAGTCGGGAGATGTGATTGGCAAGGGCGAGGTGGAAATGGATCTGCAAGCCAATCCCGGAGGCGTTAGCGCTGCCGATCAAGCGTCACCCAAGGAACTCAAGAACCCCATCCACCTTAAGACCACCAATCTGACTTTCAATCAGAACACCGGGGATGCGCGCACTGCGGAGAGAGTCGATTTTCGCGTCCCACAGGCGAGCGGATCCGCGGTGGGAGTGACTTATAACGCCAAGACCAATGTGCTCACCATGCTGTCGCAGGTGAACATTATGTTGAGCGGAACCAAGCCGGCGACGGTAACCGCGATCCATGGGACCATCACCAGAGATCCGCGAATTGTGGTGCTCGATCATGCTCACCTGGTGGACGGCCTCCAGCAGGCGGATGCCGACGAAGCCACGATGTTCCTGCGTCCCGACAACACAGTGGACCATGTATTTGCGCACGGTAATGTTTTGGTGGAATCGAAAGGCGAGCAGCCGGCAAAAGTGCAATCCTCCCAACTGGAGCTGTTGATGGCGTCCCAGGCTGGCGACTCGCAGCGCAGCACATTGCACGCCGCCATTTTTACCGGCGATGTCCGATTGGACACTGAGGGCCCGCAGCCGATGCAGGGGACCGCCGGCCGTGCAATTCTCGACTTTGCCGAGAGTCGCGCGGCCAGGAATGTTGAAAGCAAGAGTGTCCTGAAAAAGATACACGCGGAGGAAAACGTAAAGCTCTTGCAGCATCAGAAACCGTCGTCCGGATCGGCGACGCCGCAGGATTTTGAACTGACCGCCCCAGTGGTTGATTTCTACCTGGCGGACGGCCGGCATTTCGAGCGGGCCGAAACCGCCGGCCCTCCGCAAATGATCATCCGACCAACCGCTCCCAGCACAGGGCAACAGACGGTTGTCACTGCCGAAAAATTTGAGGCGAAGTTCGACGACTTGGGCCAGCTTGCTTCCGTGCACGGCGCTCCCGCAGCCCGCATCGTGAACAGCGCTCCCGGGCAGCCGGACCGGTTGAGCACCAGCAACAGTGTCGATGCGGCTCTCATTCCCGGCAGGGGAGTGCAGACCATCGTCCAGCAGGGCAATGTTGCCTATGCCGATGGCGAGCGTCAGGCATGGGGAGACAAGGGCCGTTACACCCCGGCGGATCAAATCCTGACCCTGACCGGCTCCTCCCGGGTCATTGATAAGAATATGACTACCACGGCGCGCACCATGCGCATGAACCGGGCAACTGGTGATGCTTTCGCCGACGGCGATGTGAAGAGCACGTATTCCGATCTCAAGCCGCAGCCGAATGGATCCCTATTGGCTTCGTCCAGTCCGATCCACGTGACCGCGCGCTCCATGACCGCGCATCGCACACCGTCGGTTGCGCTTTACACTGGCGACGCCCGGCTGTGGCAGGACGATAACCTGGTGGAAGCACCTTCCATTGAGTTTGATCGCGACCGCCGCTACGTAACCGCGCACTCCTCCGCCAGCCAAAAAGTGTCCACTGTGCTGGTCCAACCCGAGAAAAACGGTCAGAACAGTCCCGTCCTAGTGACTTCCGACGACTTGAACTACTCGGACAACGACCGCAAAGCGCATTTCGAGGGCAATGTAGTGGCAAAAGGAACCGACGCGACCGTTACTGCTTCGCGTATGGATGTTTTCCTGCAAGCTCGCGGTCAAACGGTGGGGAATCAGCCAGTTACATCGGCGGGGAAAATAGACCATATCGTCGCTCAGGAGAACGTGGTCATCACTCAACCCGATCGCCGGGGCACCGGAGATCAACTTGTCTACACATCCGCCGATGACAAATTTGTCTTGACCGGCGGACCGCCCAGCATTTTTGATGCCGAACATGGCAAGATTACCGGGGTTTCGTTGACTTTATTTAGACACGATGATAGGGTGCTCGTAGAAGGAAACAACCAGTCCCCAACCGTTACAAACACGCGAGTGGCACGATAAATGCACACGCTGGCCGCCGACGAAATTAGCAAGTCTTATCGAGGTCGCCGGGTTGTAAATGGGGTCAGCATTCGCGTAGAGCAGGGCGAAGTTGTTGGTTTATTAGGGCCTAACGGGGCCGGCAAGACCACAACCTTCTACACCATCGTGGGCCTGATACCCCCTGATGCGGGCCGGGTGTTAATCGACAACGAAGATATTACGGACGTGCCCATGTATTTGCGGGCGCGTCAGTATGGCATCAGTTATCTCCCCCAGGAAGCTTCGGTATTCCGCAAGCTGACCGTTGAGGAAAACATCCTCGCGGTGCTGGAGGCGCAACCTATTTCCTGGCATGAACGCCGGGAAAAGATGGAAAAGCTGATTGACCAGTTGGGATTGGAGCACATCCGCCAGAACCGGGGATATGCGTTGTCCGGGGGCGAGCGGCGCCGGGTCGAGATTGCCCGTGCTTTGTGCATCAACCCCACGTTTATTTTGCTGGATGAGCCATTTTCCGGGATTGACCCGATTGCCGTGCTCGATTTGCAGAAAATTATCAGCAGCCTGAAGGCGGGCGGGATTGGCGTGCTGATTACAGACCACAGCGTGAGGGAAACGCTGGCAGTTACGGACCGAGCCTACATTATTGATGAAGGCCGGATTTTTGCCTCAGGCAATCCGGACCAACTGGCCAATAATCCCGAAGTAAGGCGAGTGTATTTGGGAGAGAGTTTTTCGTTGGTGTGAAACAGTCGTTGGTCCTTCGTCGTTGGTCGTTGGCAAGTTCCTAAAGACGATCAGCTATTAAGGCCAAGGATCAGAGACACAACGGCCAAACGACGCACGACCAAGGACGAACGACTGATCTTATGGTGATGTTGCAACCCAAGCTGCACCTGAGAGTTTCACAGCGGCAGATCCTGACCCCGGGGCTGGTGCAGATGGTTAGTGTTCTGGCGCTCAACAAGCTTGAGCTGCGGGACATGATCACGGCCGAGATGGTTGAGAATCCCGTCCTCGAAGAGCTTGAAGATTCAGTTCCCCTGATTGACGATGTAAACCGGCGCGAAGAAGAGCGTGACCGTGTGGTACCCGAAGAAAATACGGTCACCGCGGTCGAAAAGAAAGACCCCTTCGAAGAAATTGATTTTGGTTCGTTCTTCCAGGAATATCTCGATCCAGGTTATCGCAGTCCGGGAGAAATGGAAGAGATCGAACGGCCTTCGTTTGAGAATTTTCTCTCCAAGCCCAGCAATCTTTCCGATCATCTGAAATGGCAACTAGGGTCGCTTCCGGTGCGTCCGGAAGTGCGCGAAGCTGCAGAAATCGTGATTGGCAATCTGAACGAAGATGGTTATTTGATCGCCAGCGACGACGAATTGCTGGGCATCGCGCCACCAGCGCCGCCGGAAGTCGATGCCACAATCGTGGAAAAGGTCGTTAAGGAAGCCGCCGCGCTCGGACTGGACGCGTCGTTGCTGGACGCATCGTCGTTGGACGCGTCATCGGAGGGCGTCGATCGTCCCGCCGACGCTAGCGACGTCGATTTGCTGGCCGATGCAGGCTGGAGTGGCATCACGGCCGATAGTGCAGAGATCGCTTCTTCCATCAGTGCTGAGATCAACAATAGCAGCGCAGCCGCAGCCGCACAGGCTCCGGAATCGTTAATGACCGAGCCGCTGCCTGCGCCTATTCCGGAACAAGTTTCGTCCCCTGTATCTGCACCAGTTTTCCAGCACAACTTCAATCTCGCAGACCTTCACGAAGCCATCGAAGTCATACGCCAGATGGATCCATCAGGCGTGGGCTGCCGTGACCTGCGCGAGTGTCTGATCTGCCAGTTGCGCTATCAGCAACAGCTTGCCACCCAGAAGAATGGCAATGGCGAAGGCAATACTGTCGATAATGGCGAGGAAGTGGCCCACGTCCTTGCCGATGCAATTGTGGTTGTGGATTCACACTTGCGGGCCCTGCAAAACAAGCAATACAAGGAAATCGCCAGAGCGATCAGCCGTCCGATTGAGGCCGTGCAGGCTGCCCTCGAATACATTCGGACACTCGATCCCCGTCCTGGAATGCGCTACAACAAGGGCCAGCCGCGGCTCATCGAACCAGACGTCGCCTTCGTAAAGCACGGGGACGAATGGCTGGTCATGATGAACGATGACGATGTCCCGCAGCTGCGGCTGAATCCGGCCTACAAACGCCTCCTGACTCGCGATACCAACGACAAAGACACCCGCAATTACGTCAAAGAGCGCTACAAGAGCGCCATTCAACTGATCAAGAACATCGAGCAACGCAAGCAGACGATCTTGAAAGTCTGCTACACCATCGTGATGCGCCAGGGCGACTTTCTGGAAAGCGGAATTGACGAGTTAAAGCCCATGATGATCAAGGAGGTCGCCGAAGAAATCGGCGTGCATCCCTCGACCGTCAGCCGTGCGGTGGCCAACAAATATGCGCACACTCCGCAGGGCGTGTTTGAACTGCGTTATTTCTTCAGCGAGAGCGTGAACGGTCCCGAGGGCGGCAATACTTCACTGCTCATCCTCAAACGCCGGGTCAAGAAGCTTATCGAGGACGAAGATCCCGCCCGTCCCTTGACCGACGAACAGATCACCAGAATTCTGCAATCCCAGGGCATCCAGGTCACTCGCCGAACGGTCGCCAAGTACCGGGAAGATATGCGCATCCCGAGCACACACCAGCGCAGGGTCAAGACGTAATGTGAGATTTGAGATTGTAGATTTAAGATTGCAGATTTAAATTTCGTACGCGGAGATTTTCTTAAATCTGAAATCTTAAATCTACAATCTGAAATCTGATGTTGTTCCAATGTGGTGCCCAGGAAATTTTAGGTACACTCTCAGTAGGGGGCGCTCATGAACGTGGAATACACGGGCAGGCAGTACGAAGTCACTCCCGCCATCCGCAAGGAAGTCGAAACCGGGCTCGCCAAGATCCGCAAAATCCTGCACGACAAGTTTGAAACCAAGGTAGTCCTGAGCGTGGAAAAGCGCCGCCACAAGGCAGAGATCACCATCACCTTGCGGAAAGGCCCTCTGGTCGCGTTAGCGCAGGCCGGCGACATGAGCGCTGCCATCAACGAGGCCATCGACCACCTCGAAAAGCAGGCAGTGAAATACCACACCAAGTCGCGGAGTAAGAAGCGGCACGACCAGAAAAAATGGGAAGAGGAATCCCCGCAGGAATCGGTGCAGGTTGCCGTCGGCCTCAGCGAGACTACGGCAATACCGATTGTGGTCCATAAGTTTCCCGCCGTGGCCAAAACCACCGAGGTCCACCTGGTGCGCTCTAAAGACGCTGTCGCCATGCACCCCATGACTCTCGAGGAAGCCATCAAGGAAGCCCACTTCCGCGACCGCGACGTCTTCATCTTCCGCGATCCCAAAGGAAAGCTGATGGTCCTGCATCGCACCAAGGATGGAAAGATGGAGCTCATCGAGGCGCCTTAGAGCTGTCAGCTCTCAGCCGTCAGCTATCAGCTAAACCATGAGTTCGCGTGGAGACCACTTACAGAACACCCCGCGAAGCGTATGATTCTCCTCGCCGTTTACAAAACTTATCCAAGGAGACTCACCATGAAAACTATTTGCCGTCTTGCCGCTTTCTTATTGTTGCTTGTCCCCGCGGTATTCGCTCAAGAACACTACACCGAAGGTCCAGTCTGGCGCGTGCAACTAATTCGTGTAAAGCCCACTGCCATGGACGCCTACCTCACCACCGTTCGCCAGTCCACCAAGCCCCTTCTTGACGCCGAGAAACGCGACGGGACGATCATGGATTACAAAGTCTTCCTCAAGGAGACCAAGAGCAATCCGGAGGATTGGGACATCTGCGTGGCCATTCAATACAAGGACCACGCCGCCATGGACGGCTTGACCGCAAAGGGCGAGATGTATCGCGACAAGATAATGGGCGGAAAACAGCCGGCCCAACAGCTCGCGGAAAAGCGCTCGGAGATCCGCGAAATCATCAGTTCAGAACTGTTGCAAGAAATCATTCTCAAGTAGCAGGCTTCCGGAGCAGATCATTGGGCCGGGTCCGAGACCCGGCCCATTTTCGTGGCGCTGGCGGCGAGTTAAGTGTCCCGGTGCACGGTTTCCAGCGCAAATGCGGGCAGACAGACGGCAATGTACTCCGCGCCACCTTCGAGGGGAGTGGAATACTGCACCCACTCGCCGCGATGGGCGATGACGGCCTGGCCGGCAGACACGTCGAGGGCCCCTTCTTTGTGGCGTACCCTGAGCATACCCTTGAGCACAACCGTGAATTCGTCGAATTCCGGGGTTTGTCCGGGCTCTGTCCATCCCTCCGGACTGCGCATGTGGGCCATGCTCAGGCTTGTGGTCCGGCTATTCACACGTCCAATGTATTCATCAATCAGCTTGGGTTTGGTTCCCACGCAAGGGATATGGGTAGGCTGGGCGACTAGAGTTGGCATGAGAGCTCCTTCAAAATGATAAGAGACCACTCTAGCAAGAAAAGCGGAACTAGGGGAATTGGAGCCGTACGATTGCTTGAGGGCTATGACTAACCAGCTAGCGGGTGGATCCTGCCGAACGCGCTTGCGGCTTGTGCTCGGCCAACTGATCGAGCGCCGGGAAGGAAATGGGTTCACTGAGAGTGCGTTCCGGGGGCGTGGAAGCCTCTCGGGCAGCCTGTTCCAGCATCTCGATGGCTTTTCCCGCATTCGGAGGCACAATAATGGTGGCAGCCATAAGGCCCTTCTTCACCCAGGCTTGTCCCGTCTTGGGCATGCCATCGCAGCCGATAAAGGGGAGATTCAACCAGCGGTCACGCGCACCCGGATCGGGCAAGTCTTGAAATGCTTTCCTTGCACCCACTGCCATCGAATCATCCTGGGCAGCAATCAAGTCAACCGTCGTCTGGTGAGATGTAGACAAGCGCAACCAGGAACTGATGGCCTTATGAGCGCTGGCCTCGGTCCAATTCGCCTTCATGAGCTTCACCTGCACATCGATGGGTTTGGTTTCATTCATGCCACTGGTACGTTGCTTGGCAGCCAGACTTTCCGATGGTCCCTGAATGTAAAGGACCGCCCCGCCCTTGGGCAGAAGCGCGGCCAACTGCCGTCCTTGAATGCGTCCGATCTCCTCGTGGTCCGAGGTGAGACCGAAGACGGGTACACGAGAGGTCTTGCGCAGTTCCGGGACGTAGTCCACGTCGCGGTTGAGAACTACCCAACCGATTCCGGCGGCCGCGGCGGCGCGTGCCACTTGCGGCAGGGCGGTCCCACCCACGGGCTCAAATAGAATCCCATCCGGACGCAAACCGGAGCTGGACTGAACGAATTTCAATAATTGCTGGCTCTGAATGATGGCGTCGTTCTCTGCATAAATGATCTGGAGGCCCAACCCCAGGCGGCGCGCGGCTTCTTCAGCAGCGGCGGCCTGCTCGACCTGATAGTCGTTGTCCTCGGTAGTGAGAGAGAGTACGAAATTCAGTTTTTTCATAAGCACACGGACATCTGAATCATACCCTGACCCACCGGGTGCGACGGCATGACTAGAGTAACTATGGTTTGTTTCGAGAGCTAGAGCGAAAGGATGCGCGCTTTTTCCGCCTGCGAGGAGGCCAGTGCGCCCTCAGCTGGATAGGATAGCGGCATGGTCTTGGTGCACTCCGCTGGATTGGAGCCGGTCTGCACCGCTTGCACGGCCATATCCAACGCTTTGCCGGAGTTCGATGGCACGATGATCGTGCCCGCCAGCAACCCTCTGCGCACCCAGGCCTGACCCGTCTTGGGAAGGCCGTCGATGCCAAGATACGGAAGGCTTAACCAGCGGTCTCTGCTCACACGGTCGGGTAGTTCTTGCAGTGCTTTTTTGGCTCCGACTGCCATGCCGTCGTTCTGTGCCGCGATGATGTCCATGTGGCTCTGTTGTGAAGTCGAGAGCCGCATCCAGGAACTGACTGCCTTGTACGAGCTGGCTTCCGTCCAGTTGCCCTTAAGAACCTTCACTTCCGCATTTCGGGGCTTGGTCTCCTGCATGCCAGTGGTGCGTTGTTGCGATGCCGAACTTTCTGAGGGCCCCTGAATGTATAAAACCGTCCCGCCCTTGGGCAGCAAGGCCGTGAACTGGCGGCCCTGGATGCGGCCGATTTCAAGATGGTCTGAACTCACTGCAAAAATTGGCACCTGGTAGGTCTTGCGGAGCTCAGAAATATAGTCGACTTCGCGATTCAGGACCACCCAGCCAATCCCCGCCGCAGCCGCAGCACGCGCGACTTGCGGGAGAGTTGTGCCCACAGGCTCCAGGATGATGGCATCGGGATGGGAACCGGAGTTCGACTGGATCAGCTTCAGGAGTTGCTGGCTTTGTACGATGGCATCGTTGTCCGCGTAGATGATTTGAATGTCCACGCCCAGCCGCCGCGCCGTCTCTTCGGCGGCGACTGCCTGCTCCATCTGATAGTCGTTATCGTTGGTGGTCAGGGAAACTACAAAGTGCAGCTTCTTCATAGTGGGCCTTGATGGCCGAATCATATCCCGGCGCTGGTGAAAGATCATGGTTACCGGGGTAATACCAGATACCACCAAACGCGAACACTGTGGCAAGAACGTGCCGTGCTACAATCCGCTCGCGAAAGTTATGTCAACCCTGCCCATGGCCGCGGCCCGAGAATCAATGGCTCATGCACCGATCGGGCCGGCAACCCGGCTCATGTCTCTCGACCTGCTTCGCGGCGCGACCATTGCCGCCATGATCCTGGTCAACGACGCCGGCGATGAGTCCGCGTCTTATTGGCCCTTACAGCACTCGGAGTGGAACGGCTGGACCCCGACGGACTTGGTTTTCCCGTTCTTCCTTTTCATGGTCGGCGTGGCCCTGGCTTATTCTTTCCGTTCCCGCCTAGCTCGCGGCGAATCCCGGCAAGATCTTCTGAAACATGTGCTGTGGCGTGGATTTTTGCTGCTGGCTATTGGCGTGTTCTTGAACGGCTTTCCCAACCATTACCACTTGGACTCCTTGCGCTTTTATGGCGTTCTGCAACGCATCGCGATTTGCTATGTGATCACGGCAGTGCTGGAATTGTGGACCGGTTGGCGGACGCAAATCGCCGTAATTGTCGGCTGCCTTGTGGGTTATTGGATGCTCATGCGCTATTTCGCTGTTCCTGGATTCGGCGTGCCTACCCACGATATGCCGCTGCTGGATCCGGACCGCAATATCGTGGCCTGGCTGGATCGCAAACTGCTGATGGGGCACCTTTATGAAGGGACTCGCGATCCTGAAGGCGTTTTAAGTACGATCCCGTCGGTCGCGACTTGTTTGCTCGGGTTGCAGACTGGCAGATGGCTTCGCACCGCCCGAAGCACAGCCAGCAAAGCCACCGGTATGGCAATCGCAGGAGTCGTACTTTTCCTGGCGGGCGAGTTTTTCAATACCTGGTTTCCCATTAACAAGAAGTTGTGGACCAGTTCCTTTGTGCTCGTCACCGCTGGACTCGCCCTGATGTGCCTGGCGCTTTGCTACTGGGTCCTGGACATCAAGCAATGGCGAGGCCGCTGGACCCGACCATTTCTTGTTTTCGGCATGAATGCCATCGCGGCTTATGTTTGCGCCGCCTTGCTGGCCCATCTTCTAATCTTTACCGGCTGGGGCGAAGCTCTCTACGGCCGGCTGATCCAACCTTTCTTTAGTCCAGCGAACGCGTCTCTGGCCTTTGCCTTGATTTTCGTATTCCTCTGCTGGTTGCCCATGTTGGTCTTGTATCGCAAGAAAATATTCCTGAAAATCTGACGCTTCCCGTCACCCATACCTGAGATTTCTTCAGATAACTTGAGTAACTTTGGGGCCCGAATTTCCCGTGGTAACCTCCTCAAATAGGCAGGAAAATCAGCAGTTTCCGAGGATTTATGCCCTGCCGCTCGTGGCCCGATTGCATTGGCTGGCGTGGAATGCCAGCCCGACTCGGCAGCGCGCGCGGAGCGACGCACAGCGATGCCAAGGATCCCTATCTTCAGACTCGGTTCCGCAGCCGAAGAACTGGCGCCCCCGCGTCTGGCTTCCTATACCCCTGCGTTGTCGTTGGCGGGTCTTCAGCTCGGCGTCGATAATCTTCGCCATGATGTTCACCTGAGCACAAAGTTTGTTGAGCAAACCCGCTTGCATGTGGCGCGATTGATCATGCGTTACGGCAATGTGGAGTCATTGCTGGCTGCCGAAGTTTCCGAAACCCCGCAAGCCAACCACTTTATAGGATCGAACCGGGGGCCCAGCCGGGCCAAGACCGGCCCCTCCGACCTGAAGCCACTTCTGGCGGAAATGCATGTGGCCGCTCTGAATCGCGCCAAGGCGGACGGCAACAATTCCGTGGACCTGCTGGCGCGGACCGCCATCCTGAAATTCCTGCGGACGGAATTGAATTTGCAGTTTGCGCAGATCCTGGAACGATGCCGCGTCATGTTGAAGAGCTATGAGGGCGTCCGCCAGCAAAGGGCCCTGGAGTATCGCGAGCGGCTGGCGGCGTTTCAGGTGGCCAAGAAAATCATTCTCCGCCAAACCGCCCAGGAATTGTTCCGCACCCTGCGCGAAATTGAGAAAGAAACCCTGCTGCGCACCCGCCGTTCGCTCTTTGGGAACGAACCAGAGTTGGAGTATCAGTTGTTCTTGAACCCGCTCATCCTGAGCGAAGACGGACGCGATACCTACCTTTGCGCCGAGTACTACGTGATGCTCGGCAACTTCGATCGTGATCCTGACACCTTTGCCAAGGTCAGCCGGATTGCCGGTGACTTCTTGCAGTCGTTAAATCTTTCTTCTGATGAAGCCGAGCAAAACGTAGTTGTCGACGGATGGCTTAACGTGCCGGACAATGCCCAGGAACTGGTCGGCGCAGGGGGTCCTGATGATTCCACACTGGAGGGCCGGTCGCAGAAGGCGCGTCTGGCCGCCTGGATGGAACTCCTGGAGCAGGAAAATGTGATGCAATACGTCATCGCATCCTACGAAGTCGTACCCTTGCTGGCCGAATACTCGCAGCAAATTAATCCCCAGCAGTTGAAGAACGGCCTGATTTCAAGGGAGGAACGCGAAAGGGTTGAAAAACTTATCAAAGAGCACAATAAGCTCTCCTCGGGGAACTTTGCCGCCGCCGTGGCACGCGTGGCGAGCTGCCGCGCCGCCGAGCGGGCCAAGATCGCGGGACGTTTTCTGCGCGATTTCATCCTCTATCATCGCGACCTGCGGCGCCTGGAAGTGCTCAACGGCGCCATGGACAGCATCAATCTGATCGGCAATGCGAAACTGCGGGAACTCTCGGCCTTGAACGGCACGCTGTATGAGTTCTACCTGCCGGAAGAAAGGAAACCATCGGAAGAAAAAGTTCTGCGTCACGTAATTCTCAAAGCCGATGTCCGTGACTCGTCGCGCCTGACCCGTTCGCTGCTGGAACGCGACATGAATCCGGCTTCGTATTTCAGCCTGAATTTCTACGATCCGGTGAACAAGCTCCTGCAAAAATATGGGGCCACCAAGGTTTTCCTGGAAGGCGACGCCATCATCCTGGCATTCCTGGAGCGCGAAGGAGAACCGCCGCTGGCCGTCAGCAAGGCCTGTGTGCTGGCCCGGGAGATGATCGAAATTGTGCGTGGCTACAACCAATTGTCGGAACGTGCGGGTCTCCCGTCATTGGAGCTGGGAGTGGGAATTTCCTACCAGGACTCTCCTCCCATGTACTTAATGGATGGCGAGCAACGCATCATGATCTCCGATGCATTGAATGAAAGCGACCGGCTCTCTTCCTGCAATAAGCGCGTGCGCAAAGCCATGGAGAAGATGGAAACTCCGTTCAACGTCTACGCCTTTCAGACGGTGAGTGACGCCGACGCGCTGGAGAGTCCGGAAGACTTCATTATGAAGTACAACTTGAGCGGCATCCGCTTAAGCGCAGCAGCATTCAAGAAAGTCCAGCAGGAGATCTCCCTCGCTCCCTTGCACCTTCCACTGCCGGCGCTGTGGGGCAGTGAGGAGTTTCGTCTTTACAGTGGACTGGTGCCGGTGGGCAACGACATTTTCCGCAAAATCGTGGTCCGCGGCAGCCGCATTCCTCAGATCGACACCCATGACTTTACCCTGCAACACTGGACCGAGAAATGGTATTACGAGGTCTGTACCAACGAATCCATTTATAGCGCTCTCGAAGGAAAGTCAGCCGCCGGGAAGTAAACTTTGATTTTGGGTGGAGCAGCGCTTATAGCGCTGCGTTAAAGACGTTACTCCTGTGCGCGCTTCAGCGCCTGGGGTGGATGGATAGAGGGTTCTGCTGGTTATTCCTCACTGACGTAACTTAGGGGCTGAAGCCCGGTTGTCAAAGATTGTCTTGACGCAGGCCTGAGAAGGCCTGCTCCACCCAACGTGTCTGATTGCCAACTACTGCCCGGCCCGCAAAGGCGAAATCAGCAGATGTCCTACCGCCTTCTTTTTTGTACCAGCCTTGTCGGGATTGTACGAGAGATCCATCGAGCCTTCTGAACTGGCGGAAGCATCTGCCAGGGTCTCCGCCAGGCCGCGGTAGGAGCGGCTAATGTCATCATGGCTCAGGAGGGCCACAGGAGCGCCCTTGTCGATTGCGGGGGACACCGATTGAAAATTATTAGGCAGTTTCCACAGCAGTTTGCAGGTGGTCGCCTTCTCGATGTCTTCATCGGTGAAGCCAGGGATCTTCTTATATCGATTGATAATCAGGCGCACCCGGTCGCGGCCACCGCCTTCTTCCAGAAAAGTCCGGATGCGGGCCGCGCTCCACAACGAGACCACATCGGCTTGCGCCACCATCAGCACGGCATTGGACAAATCACAGAGCAGCCGGGCAGTTTGGTCCATGCGGCCGGAGCAATCCACGATCACGTAACGGAAGTGCGAAACCAGAAGATCGAATAAGCGGGCGAGGTCGGCGGCACTGGGTTGCAACGTCAGAGGCTGTTGCGACCCCGCCAGCAATTGCAGTCCGCCTTTGCAGGTCGTCATCAAGCCTTCCAGCAAGGAAGAATCAAGCCGGTGCAGGTTCTGCAAAGCATCCATCACCCCAAACGCCGGACGCAAATTCAGATGCAAGGACGCGTGACCCAGCGGGGCAAAATCCACCAATAAGACTCCACCGTGGGACTCTTGCAGCGCAATCGCAGTATTGACCGCTGCCGTGGTGGCCCCCGCCCCGCCTTTCGCGCTGGTAAAAGTGAATACCCGGGCGCGCCCGGAGGTGGCGCGGGCTTTGCTGCGCGAAGCCGAAAAGCGGGTCAAGGCTTCGACCATGCTGGCCGGACTCGCGTCCCGCTCCAAATATTCGCGCGCCCCGGCACGCATCGCCGACACGATGGTGGCGGGATCGTGCATGCTGCCGATGGCAAAAACCACAATTTCAGATGTGTTCGAATGGATAAGTTCGATGGTATGGATGGCGCGTTGCGAGTTATGCGGATCGATGTCGATCAGCAGCACTTCCGTCCGCACGTCCTGAATTTGCCGCAAAATGGGGTCTGTCGCAGCCGCCGGGAAGCCCACGTGGGCAAAAACAATCCGGCCGCTCTGCGTGCTCTCCAGACGATGCTGGAGTGCCGAAAGCCGCTCTTTATCTTCGGTGAGGAGAGTGACTGCTACGCCTTGCATGACCGGGGTCTATCTCCTAGAGTCAATATCTTCATGTTATGAAGGGATCGAGGTTACGCCAAGTGACTTACGTAACGTGGATAAACCCCAGCAAAGAATGTCCCTTTTGGGCAAACTAACTTTAAACCGCAGAGACGAAGGACACATACAGCGGGGAGAGCCGTAAGCGGGTGAAAGTCTCTGGAAGTTCTATTCTACGCAAAAGCAACGGGCTTGCAAAGCAGCGGTTATGTGGAAAATCTCCGCCGTCCAGGCAGAAAGCGGGGATCTAGTCCAGAAAGACTAATCCAAAATTAATGTTGTAATGCACTGCGCATGTGAAAAGTATGCGCGGTCATTTCATTCTCTTCCGGGTTCTCGTTCGGCACAATGGAATCGCGGGCGAACACCGCAGCCGCGCTCGTGATTTCCGGCAGATATTCGTATCCTTCGATGCGGACGGCCACGCCGAATCTCGTTCCCGTCAGCGCTGTGCAAACCCGCATCACTTTCCCGCGGCAGCGTACCCGCATGTTCTCCGCGAGCGTAATCTCCGAGGGCATCACCAGTGTGAGCTCCACCCCGGCCCCTTCGGACAAGGCAAAATCCGTGTATAGCAGCGCCCCACGGGCGCTCAAATCCTGGGTGAATCCATAACCTTCGCTGTGGTTGTCCGCTAACCGGATGGTCACCGGAAGTTGAAAATCGAAGCGTTGTGTGGCGCGGCGCTCAAAGCGAACCTGGTCAGTGCTCATGGTACTCTCCGCGGCTTCTATACTTGAATCAACACCGGCGATTTCCTCGCCGAGTTCGAAACAAGAATCACAACTCTACCCGAGGGGTCGATGTCTGGGAAGTCCCCAGTTAGTCACGGGGGTGCGCATCATTTTGTTTTACACTTCAGTGCCGATATGTCGGCATTCCGTGCTGCGGTCAAAGCTTTTAACCGCAAAGACCGCAAAGTATTTCGCCAATGGACGGCATCGACAATCGTCGACTGAAAGTGAAACAATCAATTCATCGCGAAGAATTTCCACAAGCAGACTTCCCACGGAATGATGTCCCACCAGCCGGCCTCCGATCATTCGACGTCGCGTAAGGGACGCGTCTCCACGGCTGTTCGTGCGCTCAAGCATCGCAACTTCCAACTTTTCTTCAGTGGCCAGCTCATTTCTCTGATCGGCACCTGGATGCAAAGCGTGGCCCAGTCCTGGCTGGTTTACCGGATGACCGGCTCCTCTCTGTTGCTGGGATCCGTCGGATTCGCCAGTCAGATTCCGGTATTTCTGGTAGCGCCGCTGGGCGGGATTGTGGCCGACCGCAACAACCGCCATCGAGTAGTCATCAGCACCCAGATCGCCTCCATGGTGCTGGCTTTTATCCTAGCGGTCCTAACCCTTAGCCACAGAATTCAGGTGTGGCACATCTTCGTGCTGGCCGCGTTGCTCGGCGTGGTGAATGCCTTTGATATTCCCGGACGCCAGTCTTTCCTCGTGGACATGGTGGGGAAAGAAGATCTGATGAACGCCATCGCCCTGAATTCCTCGATGTTCAATGGCGCGCGCATCATCGGTCCGGCGATTGCCGGAATTCTGGTAGCCAAAATCGGTGAGGGTTGGTGTTTCCTGGCGAATGCCGTGAGTTACATTGCTGTGATCATCGGGTTGCTCATGATGAAAGTGCAGCGACCGGTCTATCACGCGCCCCCAGGTTCGCCTCTGGCGCACATCATTGAAGGTTTCCGCTTCGTGAAGCGCACCGCGCCGATCCGGAATATCCTGCTGCTCCTCGGAGTGGTGAGCCTGGTGGCGATGCCCTACACGGTGCTCATGCCGGTGTTTGCTCACAACCTGGTGAAGGGTGGTGTCGGCGGCTTGGGTCTTTTCACCGGGACGAAAGACGACCCCCGTGCTGTGGGCCTGGGTATCCTGATGGGTGCGACTGGAGTGGGAGCACTTCTCGGTGCATTGACACTGGCGACTCGGAGGGGTGTTCGCGGGCTCGGCCGTTGGGTGGCATTTTCTTGCGGAGGCTTCGGTTTCAGCCTGGTTCTATTTTCTCTCTCAAGGAATTTCTGGCTCTCTACCGCTTTGCTGCTTCCCGTCGGTTTCTGCATGATGCTGGGAATGTCTTCGTCCAACACGCTGATCCAGGCGATGGTGCCCGATCATCTACGCGGCAGAATCATGGCCGTCTATTCCATGATGTTCATGGGCATGGCCCCATTCGGAGCGTTCCTGGGAGGCGCACTAGCTGACCGCCTGGGCGCGCCAATTACGGTTGCGATGGGCGCAGTCGGTGCCATCGGCGGTGCGGCAATCTTCGGTGTGAACCTTTCCAAGATTCGAGTCGAAGCGCGACGCTTGATCGTTGCCCAGGAAGCCGCCGGCGGCGAGCCATCACAAGAGACGACAGCCAGAGTAGTAGAAGATTAGGCGAGAACATCTTTAACCCCATTGTCATCCTGAGCGCAGTGTCTGTTTCGCGAAAGCGAAGCAGACACGGAGTCGAAGGACCCCTAGAAGCTTCACTAGTGTTACCACCGCCAGCCGAACCCTTCTCCCGAAAACGGCACGATGGTGAACGTCAATACAAGCATCACCAGGCCCAGCAACGCCAACCCCCACCGGAACCCACGAATTCCGGGAAACTCCGGTGCCTGCTGCTGACGCCACGACATAATATTCATCGCCGCAACCAGCCCCGCCCATAAGCGCCATCCCACAAAGTGCCAGCCCAGATAAGCGAGAAAGAAAACAACTATCCACGAGACCAGGCGATGTGCGCGCGGCCACAGCGCATACACCATATGGCCTCCATCGAGTTGACCGCTGGGCAGCAGGTTCAATGCGGTCGCAAACATCCCAACCCAGGCCGCCACCCCGATGGGATGAAGTGAGATTTGGCGGAGGGGCAGTGGAGCGACGCTATCGGGCGCAATCGACGCCAACACGTGATGCACCACACGAAAAATCAAGGGATATCCCAACTGCAAGTCGGGATGGCCCATGGTCGCAACGACCGGCTTCGAAAGAATCAGCGCAATGAAAAGTGTTGTTACAGCCACGACAAATCCCGCAATCGGCCCCGCAACTCCGATGTCAAACAACGCCGCTCGCGAACGGATCGGCGACTTGATGCGAATCACCGCTCCCAGTGTCCCGATCAACGTAGGTGCCGGGATGAAAAAGGGAAGCGTCGCGCGAACCCCGTAATAGCGGCAGAGGACGTAATGCCCCATCTCGTGGGCCATCAGAATCAGCAAGAGAGTCGCGGAGAAGGGAATACCCAGAAGCAGACGCCGGGGTGCTGCGAATATCCACTCAATCGGAAAGAATGGCATCAACTCATTGCCTGCCGTGAAGTTCGGCAGATTGTGCTCAAAGTTGAATTGCATGCGTGCGCCAACCACGAGAGTCGTGAAGATCGTAACCAGCAGCAGCAGGATATGCAGCCAGTAGCGCTGTTTAGGCTGCTGTACCACAAACACTTCCATCGGGCGGTAATACTCAGTGGTGGAGGAAGCGGATATCGGAGAACTGGGTGGGATAATTTCGGACATCGATCACTTCAAGAGATATGAATTCTGCCGGACTCTACATCATCAGAGCACAATTGAGCACCAAAGCGCCCAGGCCAGCAGCGCAGAGAGGAGTGTCCTCAGTCGATCGACTGTAACTCCTTGCCGGGCTTGAAGCGCACGGCTTTTCCTGGCGGAATGGAAACTTCGGCGCCGGTGCGTGGATTGCGTCCAATGCCAGTCTTGCGCGGACGCACGTTAAACACGCCAAATCCCCGCAGCTCAATACGATCGCCCTTGGAGAGCGACCGCTTCATGCTTTCGAAGACGGTTTCCACGGCCAATTCGGCCTTGGTTTTGGTGATTCCGGTTTTATTCACCACTTCATTGATGATGTCGAGCTTAATCACAGGCGTGCTCCCGGCGGCGGAGTGGTTACAAAGTCCACCAAGTGCTTGATGCTAAGGGAGATATCAGAGATTGTCAACGGCAGCGTGTATCCCGTAAGATGGCGGCACCCGCAGCATCAACTTTCAGCCAATTTTTTGGACACACTTAACTTGCACAGGGATTTTCCTGAAAGCTGATAGCTGAGAGCTGATAGCTGCATTTCCCAAGGAGCCTCATGCTGAAGAGTGACCGCTGGATCCGCAAAAAAGCCCTCGAAAACGAGATGATTAACCCCTTTTCCGAGAAGCAGGTACGCGAAGGTGTGATTTCTTACGGGCTTTCTTCCTATGGATACGACCTGCGGGTCGCCGACGAGTTCAAAATCTTTACCAACGTGAATTCCACCGTAGTCGATCCCAAGAATTTTGATGAGCGTTCGTTTGTCACCGTGCGTTCCGACGTTTGCATCGTCCCGCCCAATTCTTTCGCGCTGGCCCGCTCGGTGGAATATTTCAAAATTCCGCGCGAGGTGCTGACCATTTGCGTTGGCAAATCGACTTACGCCCGCTGCGGCATCATCGTAAATGTCACCCCGTTCGAGCCGGAGTGGGAAGGCTTTGTGACTCTGGAAATTTCCAACACCACACCGCTGCCTGCGAAAATTTATGCCAACGAAGGCCTGTGCCAGATCTTGTTCTTCCAGTCCGATGAAGTTTGTGAAGTGAGCTATGCCGACAGGAAAGGCAAGTATCAGTCGCAGACGGGGATTGTGCTGCCGAAACTGTAGAGCTGTCAGCTATCAGCCGTCAGCTTTCAGCTAAATCACAATGGGTGCCCCGTCCTTCCCGCGCTTTTTGCGGGAGGGCGGGGCTTTTCTGATGATGATCGAAGCTTCCAGACTTTTCCGAAAACGCGAAGAGCTCAGACAGTGTTCGAAAACCAGCCGCCGAAGGCGGCGGCATCCATTAGCCCGGCATGTAAGTGCCGGGTAAGGGAAGCTTGCGACCACGCCTCTGCAGGGCGCCTTGCGTGCTGACGTTCAGTTAAGAGGTAGGGGTCCTTCGACTTGCAGACGCTCACTTCGTGAACGTCTGGCTGCGCTCAGGATGACAGTGTAGTTGGCTGAAAGCCGAAAGCTACTTCCCCCTGTTCTCGCCCTCTTTATACATGTACTTAATCGCGGGTTTGTAAATCAGCAGGTTGGATCCGCTGTTGCGATTCACTTTGAGGCAGGACTTGTCATACCACTCAATGACGCCACGAATTTGCTCGCCGTCGCGCAGCACGATGACCATCGGCGTCTTCGATTGCATCTGTTTCTGATAATAAAAATTCTCGGCGTTGGTCTGCTCGGGGGGCGCCGCTTTCTTGCCGCCGCCATTGGACCGTTCATGGCCGCCGCGATCGCTATGCGCCGGACGCTCCCGGCGTTCCCCAGTAGCTTGCGGAGAATGGTTCTGGGGCGTGTGCTCGGCCCGGTTCAGCGCTGGACGGATGAGCTTGCGGTTGGCAAAACCTTCTGTTTCGGACGGGCGTTCGGCTGGCAGCGAATCGACTGCATCTTTCATGAGACCACCTTCAACACGTTTCCTAGGGACCACAACCTGGCGCAACTAATTGTGGATGGAAGGCGTGAACTTTGACTAAACCGTAGCACAGGTGCGGGAATGATGACAATGCTGAAAATGCTGGTCCGAGGGAGGGCTTTGGGGAGGGCACAAAGCATTTAGCATCTGGCACTTGGCATTTGGCCATTCCAAATTCGTGGTGGCCAAATGCTAATTGCCAAGTGCTAACGGCTATCTTTCCAGCGCCGTCGCAAACGCATCCAGCGAAAGCGATCGCAACAAATTCCGGCGCATGCCGCGTTCCACTTCGGCCAGCCGATCGGCGGCGTAGGTAATCCATTCGAAATCGGCGGATTCCCCGAGCTTCTGCAATTCCGGCTGGATGTCGGTATTGCGGACAAATTCCGGGGTGCCAGAATTAACGAACGTCAAATCCTGCAAGAGCGAATAGAGCGTTCGTAGCAGGTTTTCAATTTTTGAGCGCCCCTCGGCTCCAGCTCGATAGGTTTCAGTAATTTTGAACAGCTCGCTGTGATCACCGGTCCGCAACGCCGAATTCAGGATCGTCAATGCATGTGCCCGGGCCGCCGTATAAGCTGGTAGATCGAAGGTGACTGCCCGTCCAATTGCGCCTTCCGCGAGACGCGCTACCAGCGAGCGTTGTTTTGATGTCCACTCCGGGCGACACTTTGCCAAATAGTCTTCAATTTCCACGACCGATAAAGCGCTCAGTGCAACCATCATCGATCGCGAGCGGATGGTTGGCAGCAATTCGCCTGGGTTTTCCGTGAGGAGAAAGATAGTCGCGAACTCAGGCGGCTCTTCCAGCACTTTGAGCAGCGAATTGGCGGCTTCTTTCATGAACGCCGAGTCAGTGAAAATGTAGATGCGTTCTTTCGCATCGCCTGGACGGTAATAGATGGTCTCGATCACGCGCCGCACCTGGTCCATCTTGATCATCATCTGCGGCGGATCAGGCGGAATGATGAGCACGTCGGGATGGGTCTGAACAAAAAGACGCGTTTCTTTTTTGTCAGTTTCACGCAGGTTTTCACGGGCCTCGACCGCCTCAGAAAACCGAGCGTCGAGGTCTTCCGACTGAGCAATACGGATACAGTTGGAACACTTACCACAGAAATCAGGAAGACCATCGGTCTCGATGGGATCGAGACAATTCATGGTCTTGGCGAGCATCAAGGCCAGCGTGTATTTACCAGAGCCGGCGGGCCCAGCCAGAATCACGGCCTGGGGGAAATGTTCGCGGCGCAGCATATCGCGCAAGCGATGGACGACATCGGTATTTCCGTGAAAGTCAGAAAAGCCCATAAGCACTTAGCAATTGGCACTTAGCATTTGGCCCAGCGACGGTTTGGCGAGTCTAGTAGAACCCATTAGGGCTAAATGCCAAGTGCTAGTTGCCAATTGCTGATTGCTTTATTTGCCCAACCTCAATTTCTTCCTGACAATATCCAAAATCATCCGGTGAGTTGCTTCCGGCGTCCCGCGCGCATTCACCAGGGCAACACGCTGCGTCTCCCGTTTCGCAATGGCCAAATATCCATTGTGGACTCGTCCAAAAAACGCGCGGCTCTCCTGTTCGAATCGGTTCTCGTCACTCTTCCCGCGGCCATGACCAGCGGCGTGGGTCTTATTGCGGCGGCGGGCTCGTTCCACGCTGGCCGTCACATCCGAATCCATCAGGATGGTAACCTCCGGCTGCAAATTCCCGCACAGAATTCGATGCAGTGCCAGTACCGGCTGCGTCCCCAACTTGCGGCCACCGCCCTGGTATGCCTCGGTCGAATCCGTGAATCGATCGCACAGCACGATGCGTCCCTCGGCCACGGCCGGTTGAATCACTTCCTTGATATGTTGAGCGCGCGCGGCAAACATAAGCGCCAGCTCAGCCAGCGGAGCCAGACCATCGGTGCGGGTGTCCAAAACCAACTGGCGGATTTTTTCGGCGGTCGGTGTTCCTCCCGGTTCGCGCGTCGTCAACACCGACAATCCCTGAGAACGAAGTGACGCCGCAAGTTTCTTCAACTGCGTGCTCTTGCCACAACCGTCGAGTCCCTCGAAGGTGATGAACTTTCCGCGATGCTGCATCGCAGTCATCATAGAGCAATCCTCCATCGTAGTCATGGCCTACAGAGAAAGCCTTCGCGTTCCGAATCCCGGACAGCTTGAACGAAAATCGGTCCTGGGCTGTACCGGAGACAACCGGCGCTGGTATAGTCATACGTTTGCGGATCAACATCCGAGGGGGATACATGAATCGTTTTAAATCTGGAATTTTGGCATTTATTCTGTCGTTGGCAAGCGTAGTTTTCGCCCAGGGTCCCGCGCCGACCATAAAGATCTCGGTGGATGCGAGCGACGCCCCACGCAAGATTTTCCACGCCCAACTCACCATCCCCGCCAGCCCCGGCACTTTGACTCTCTACTATCCCAAGTGGATTCCTGGCGAGCACGCCCCGGATGGCCCGATCGACAATCTTGCCGGTCTGAAATTTGTGGGAAACGGTCAGATCTTAAACTGGCGCCGCGACCTGACCGACAACTTTACCATCCACGTAGAAGTCCCCGCCGGAGTCAATGAGGTCAATGCGTCGCTCGATTTTCTTTCCCCGTCCACGCTAGAGAACGGATTCTCGGGCGCGTCTTCCGCAACCGCTTCTCTGACCATCATCAGTTGGAACCAGCTTCTGCTCTATCCCAAAGGCTGGACCTCCGACGAGCTCACTTACACTGCGAGCCTTCGATTGCCCGCGGGCTGGAAGTTCGGAACTTCGCTTCCCATCGCATCGCAATCCGCTAATGAAATTAATTTCGCTCCTATCTCCCTCACCATGCTGGTCGACGGCCCGGTACTAGCAGGCCAATTCTTGAAGGTTGTTCCGCTCAACGAGGGACAAACTCCCCCTGCCGAAATGGACATCGCCGCCGACAGCGCCGCTGCGCTCGACGCACCGCCTGAAGTTTGGCAACAGTACCGCAACCTGGAAGCCCAAGCAGGCAAGCTGTTCGGCGGCCGCCATTACCGCGACTACCACTTCCTGTTCACTCTGAGCGACCACGTGGCGCATTTTGGCCTGGAGCACCATGAATCCGACGACAGCCGCATCGCCGAACGAGGTTTTGTGGATGAAAAACTGCGCATGTTGCATGCCGGCCTGCTGCCGCACGAATACGTGCACTCGTGGAATGGCAAGTACCGCCGCCCCGCGGATTTGGCGACCCCCGATTATCAGAAACCCATGCAGGACGATTTGCTCTGGGTCTACGAAGGACTGACTTCTTATTTGGGGGACGTGCTGACCGCGCGCAGCGGCTTGTGGACGCCCGAAGAATTTCGCGAAGACGTCGCCAACATGGCTGGACGATTGGACCACGAGCCTGGACGCACCTGGCGAAACTTGCAGGACACCGCCGACGCCGCAGCCGATCTTTATTTTTCGCCCAACGCCTGGTCGTCCTGGCGCCGCGGGACCGATTTCTACGATGAAGACGTGCTCAACTGGCTTTGGGTCGACACCATCATTCGCCAGCAGACCCATGGTCAAAAATCCATCGATGACTTCTGCCACCTCTTTCATGGCGCGCCCAGTGGCCCGCCCATGGTCAAGGGATACACGTTCGATGACGTGGTCAACACCTTGAATCAGGTTGTAGCTTACGATTGGCGCGGCTTTTGGACAGAACGGCTTGCCACCCACCGCGCCACCGCGCCACTGGAAGGCATCGAAGCTAGCGGCTGGAAAGTGACCTACGACGAAACTCCGTCAAAAATGGCGAAGGCTTCAGAGGAATTTCGCAAGGAGATTGACGCTTCGTATTCGATTGGTTTCGAGCTGCGGGAAGACGGAGGCATTATCGATACCATCGAGGGATCACCGGCGGCGCTGGCGGGAATCGGGCCCGGTATGAAACTCATCGCAGTCAACGGCCGTAGCTTCAACCCCGACGTACTTCGTGATGCCTTGCGGGCGGGTAAAAACGCCTCGGATCCGCTGGAGTTGTTGGTCGAGAACACCGACTACTACAAGACCTACAAACTTGACTATCACGGCGGCGAGAAATATCCCCACCTGGTGCGGGATGATTCCAAGCCTGACATGCTGAGCGACATCGTCAAGCCGCGCTGATGCATTCGTTCCAACTGGCGTAGGGACAGCCGCTTCGGCTGTCCCTACGCGGGATCTATCAATCTTCCTTCACTCCCGCAAACAAATCCGTTTCCTGCACCATGGGCCCAGGAATCATCGATGCCGCCAGATGAAACATCTCCCGAGCACCCCGTTTGCGCACGTTGCCTTCAAGGAGAGGGAACAATGGAGCCTGGCTGGTGTGGGCTTTAAATGCCGCGATCTTCATTTCCAGATAATCGCTGATTTCGATATTCGCGGTCGCTGGAGGCAACGTGATGGGCTGGCGGTTGGGCAGCACAAAATCCGCGGTCGCATAATACAGCTTCTGCGTGCAGTGCGTGGCGAGGCCATCTCTTAACTGGTCGGGATAGCGATTGTCTCGTCCCGCCCAATGAAAAGCCAGGCTCGCGAAAACCGAAGCCATGGAATGATCGGGATGCCCGGTAACGCCGCCCTCTGGCCCAAAAGTCAGCAGCACCTGCGGACGAAACTGGCGCACCAGCAGCGTGAGATCGCAGACCACCTTATATAAATCTTGGAGGTAGAGCTGACCATCGGGATAGTCGAGCACAACCGCACGCGAAACCTTCAGAATCTCGCAAGCAGCAGCAAATTCCTTGCGCCGCATCGCCCCCAGTTCCTGATCGCTCCTCGCGCCACCGCGATGGCTCGCTGCCTGTCCCGCGGTAAGACACACCACGCTGGTCTCAACCCCGCGCTCACGATACAGCCGCAGGCTGCCACCAAACCCGCCGGCCTCATCGTCCGGGTGCGCCGTAATACACATCATTCGTAGCATGGATAGATTGTATCTTGAGCGCTTCCCAGCTTTGTCCATTGCCGATTTGTGCAAAACTGTGCATCCCTGCCGGTAGGATCGAAGAAATCCTTCGCGGAGGCAGCAGTTCGAACTAAAATAGCTCGAAGATAGGTGTGTAGGCGGCTGTTTCCGCTGCCTGCTCCCGGAGTCCCTGTGCACGTTCTGGTAACCGCTGACACGATGAGTGGGGTGTGGACCTACACCCGCGAACTTGTGACCGGCCTGGTCACTCGCGGCGTCCGCGTCACTCTCGTCAGCTTCGGCGAAATCCCGCTGCCGCACCAAACCTCCTGGATGGAGAACCTGCACGGGCTGGAATATCGCCCCACGGCTTTTCGTCTCGACTGGATGCAGGAAGGCGAGCAGGACCTCACCGACTCCTCCGCGTATCTGACCGCCCTGGTAAAAGAACTCAAGCCCGATCTGCTGCACTTGAACCAGTTGTGCTATGGAAATCTTCCAGTCGCGACTCCGCGAATCGTTGTAGCCCACGGCGACATGATCAGCTGGTGGAAGTCGGTGCACGGCCGCGAACCCAAACCCAGCCGTTGGCTGGACTGGTACCGCGAGGTCGTGACCGAAGGGCTTTTGAAGGCCAGCGTGGTGGTCGCGCCCACTAGCTGGATGATGGACACCATCCACGCCACTTACACCCAACCAGTGCGTGAAGCGGTGATTCACAGCGGACGCAATCCGATCTATTTCAATCCTTACGTGGACAAAGACCAGTCGGTCCTCGCCGTCGGCCGCATCTGGGACGCGGGTAAGCAGGTCTCGTTGCTCACGCAACATACGCATCCACTCCCGGTCTGCATCGTTGGCGCCGACTCTCCGGTGCCAGCGCCCAAAGTTCCCATCCGCGCCGACGTGAAGCTTGATCTGGACAACATCCGCATCGCCCTGCGTGGCCCGCAGACCGAAGCTCAATTGCGTACACTGTATAGCCGAGCGTCCATCTATGCCGCGACTTCTCGCTATGAACCTTTCGGCATGGCGGCACTCGAAGCCGCATTTTCCCGCTGCGCCATCATTGCCAATGACATTCCCTCGTTCCGCGAGGTTTGGGGCGATGCCGCTCTTTATTTCCGCGCCAACGACGCCACCAGTCTTGCCGATATGATCCGCCGTTTAAGCGATGATCCAGATCTGTGCCGCAACTACGCCAACCTCGCGTTCCAGCGCGCCCGCGAACACTTCACCGCACGCCGCATGATCGACGAATACATGCAGCTCTATCAAAGCCTGCTGCACGAAGAAGCCGCAGCCGCATAGAGCTGTCAGCCATCAGCTCTCAGCTTTCAGCAAATC
The DNA here is from genome assembly GCA_963762965.1 of Terriglobales bacterium. Classification (GTDB taxonomy): domain Bacteria; phylum Acidobacteriota; class Terriglobia; order Terriglobales; family Acidobacteriaceae; genus DATBAX01. The sequence continues at coordinate 296,636 of CAVXME010000001.1, read as the reverse complement.
CACCCCACATTGTCATCCTGAGCGCAGTCAGACGTTCACGAAGTGAACGTCTGCAAGTCGAAGGACCCCTACAGACTTAACTGAACGCCAGCACATAAAGGCTCTAACGCTGTCCCCCGCTAGTAGCCCGCTGCGCACTCTGATATCTTCAATATGGAAAATCATCCAGGAGGGCATCATGTCGATAAAGATCACAATCAAGAAAAATGGCCCCTATCGCGTAGAAGGTGCGGAAGGCGATATCGAACTAGTCGACGCCGAAGGCAACAAATTCGACCTGACCGGCAAGCCCGCATTTTCCCTTTGCCGCTGCGGTGGCAGCAAGAACAAACCGTTCTGCGACGGCCAGCACTCAGCCATTGGATTTCAGGGAGCCGAGTTGGCGGTGAAAAAGGCCGACGGCGAGATTTGAGTCATCATTATGGGCACAGACAGGTTTAAAGAAGACGTGAGCGAGGCGTTGAAGAAATTCTTGAAGAAACAGTCAGACCAGACGCCGAAACTGCTGAGGGTTAACTACCAGGACGCGATGGGCTGGCATACCGCAGAACTCAGCGAGCAGCTAATTGAGACCTTCGTAAATCAGGAGGTTAGGTCGTATCTGGACTCCATACCTTTTCAGAAATCAGCACTGCGGTGCTCGATAGAACTACTCGGTGAAGATGATGGCACGCCGACTCGCTTTGAGTGACACTGGTTCGATCATGGGGTTCCTGGGTTAGAAAGCCGAAGGCGGAGGTCCTCAATGGGGCTGAAGAATTGGCTTGCCAAAAACACGGCTGGGGTCGGGGGATATGGGACTGCGATAGGTGCCGAGGTCGTTAAGAACGGCCTTGCATTGGGGCGGATTCTCTACCTGGGTCACGGTACCCGCGCAACGCCTTGTGAAGTTGTTGTCTTTGAAGACAGTGAACACCTAAGCGCAGAGGGATTCACTCTGTACTGCCCGGATCCGCTGAATAGACCCTCGCTCGAAGATTCCTCCTTGCTATCAATACATTGTCGCAGTGTGGGAATAGCTTTTGCCGCCCATTGTACTTTCACGGCGGCCTACAATCTCATGAAGCAAGCAAACGCGAGCGTATTTACCCGAGCAATGGGCGCCAGTACTCGCGTGGCGATGCGTAATTCCGGGGTTAGTCCTGAACTGCTCAACCACTACAACAAATTAGCGAGGCCCACTGAAATCACCAAGGTATTGAATGTGGAGAAGCCCGGAACTGGGGATATCCTTTCCATGTTTCTTATAGAGGCAAGCAAGCATAGCCCACATGGCACAGTGGGTTTTCAACGAACGGGGATTTTGGGCTTCGACGTGATTACCATTCCGTTGGCAGAGGAAACGGTGAAAATGGTCAACGCGGCAACTCACAAATTCAGCTGGTAGGCTGCCTATCCGTGGGCAGATTTTCACAAGCCCCACTTTAGTGAATGGTCTTGGTCTTCCGCGACATGTAATCCATCAGCAAATACTGCCCCAGTGTATAGGGAGTAGTGAAGTAGGCTTTGCCGCGGCACATCTCGGTAACCTTCTGCACAAATTGCACCAGCCCGTAATCGGACGCCAGCATAAATGTATTGATCATCACGCCCGCCCGCTTGCACTTTGAAACTTCTTCCAGCGTCTGGCTCACCACCATCGGATCCAATCCAAACGCATTCTTGTAGATGCGCCCATCTTCCAAAGTCAGCGCCGACGGCTTGCCATCGGTGATCATCACAATCTGCTTCATGTCTTTTCTTTGACGCTGCAGAACCCGCTGCGCCAGCCGCAGTCCCTCGCGGGTATTCGTGTAGTACGGACCAACTTTCACCCGCGCCAATTGCGAGAGGGGCACTTCCTCGGCCGAATCATGGAACAGAATCAATGAAAGCGAATCACCCGGATATTGCGTGCGGATCAAATGCGAGAGCGCCATGGCAACTTTTTTTGCCGGCGTGAAGCGGTCCTCACCATAAAGGATCATGGAGTGCGAACAATCCAGCATGAGCACGGTCGCGCACGAGGACTGATACTCGCACTGATGCACCTGCAAGGTCGGAATATTCGATATTCAACGGCAGCTTCAACCCTTCACGTTGAATCGCGCTGGAGAGCGTTGCCGTGATGTCGAGGTTGAGCGTGTCACCAAACTCATACTGCCGGGACGCCCCGCTGGTCTCGATGCCAGTGGCCATGTCGCGGGTATCGTGGCGTCCAAAACTTGATTTGCCTAACGACCCCATCAGATCACGCAGCGTTTTAAATCCAAGAAAGTCCAGGCTCTTGTCGGTAATTTCAAACTTCGCCTGCTGCTGCGCCTCGCCGGCCTGTCCCCCGACGCTCGATCGCTTGGAAGGATCGTGCGGATCATCGATGCTGATGTAATCTTCCTGCTGCATCCGTTCAATCAACTGCTCAATCAGGTCTTCCAGCGAGCCGTCCATCTGCATCTGCTGCAATTGCTCACGCATTTGTTCGTCGAGGAAATCGCTTTCCATCAACGCCTGCTCGATGGCGCGCCGTAGGTCGTCCATCGTCTGCTCGCCGTCGGGAAAATCCCCATACATGTAGTTTTGGAATCCGCTCTGCAGCAAATAATCCGAGAGCGCGCCGAGCAGATCTTCCATGCTCATCTCGCCCGCCGGATCAGGAACGTATTTGCTGTATCGAATGCGTTTCATAAAACCGTCGTTCGTCATTGGTCGTTGGCTTAAATCCTTCGGGCCTCAAGTTTCGTGACGCGGCGTCCGTCGAAAGGCCAACGACCAACGACGCACGACCAACGACTAGTTATACGGCCTTCTCCCCCGAAACGGCGCTTCCTCACGTTCGAATGGCTTGTCCGCAACTTTGGGAGCTTTTTCTCCCGCGGTAAACAATCGTTCTTCATTCCGTCCAATGCGCTTGTGCGCATACAAACCTTCAAGCACAAACTCCGCTGCTGAAACTTGCGACTCCGCGCTGCTCTTCGGACCCACATTCAATTTCGTCAGCTTCTCCATCAATCCCTGAATCCCCCGTAGCGATTGCAGCGACTCAGTTGAGCTGGTCGCATCCGCCAACTGGATTTCGCCGCCCAGATCGAACCATTGCACGATTTGCTGCATGTCCACGCCTTTAAAATATCCATCGTAAGCTTTAGCAACCGCGCCGCGGATGAGCTCACGGCCCACGTGGTCGGCGCCTTTCATCTCGCCTTCATATTCCAGTTCGAGCTTGCCCGTGATCGCCGGCATCGCCGCGTACACGTCGCTGATGCGCGGCACCACCAGCTTTTCTTGATGCCCAATAGCGCGCCGCTCGGCGTTAGAAATCACATTCTCCATGCACGAAATCGGCAGCCGCTGGCTCACTCCGGACCGCTTGTCGATCTTCTTGTCTTCCCGTGCCCCGAACGCAATCCGCTCAATCACTTCCTGCACATACTTGGGAATTTGCAGCTGGTGCCCGTCACGCTGCGTCCAGGCTTCCTGCGTCGTAATCGCAATCCCCTCTTCAATCGTCGCCGGATAATGCGTGCGAATCTCCGATCCAATGCGATCTTTCAGAGGCGTTATGATCTTGCCGCGCGCCGTGTAGTCCTCAGGATTGGCGCTGAACACCAGCGCAACATCAAGCGGCAACCGAATCGGATACCCCTTAATCTGTACATCGCCTTCCTGCATGATGTTGAACAGGCCAACTTGAATTTTTCCCGCCAGGTCCGGCAGTTCGTTGATAGCGAAGATCCCGCGATTGGCCCGCGGCAGCAGACCATAGTGGACCGTCATCTCGCTGCTCAGTGCGTTCCCGGCGCGCGCCGCTTTGATGGGATCAATGTCGCCAATCAAATCGGCAATCGTAACGTCCGGCGTCGCCAGCTTTTCCACATAGCGTTGGTCAGAAGTGAGGTATGCGATTGGCGTGGCATCTCCATTCTTCGCAATATCGTCGAGACACCGCCGGCAAATCGGAGCATAGGGATTGTCGTGGATCTCGCAACCCGCAACATACGGCATCTGCGGATCAAGCAACGACGTCAGCGCGCGCAGGATCCGGCTCTTGGCCTGTCCTCGCAGCCCCAACAAAATAAAATTATGACGAGAAAGCACCGCGTTGACGATCTGCGGCACCACCGTGTCGTCGTAGCCGACGATCCCGGAGAAAATCGGCCCGCCCTGACGAAGTTTTGTCATCAGGTTATCGCGCAGCTCGTCCTTCACTCGCCGGGTACGCAGTTTTTCTTCGGAAAACGGACTATGCCGCAACTCGCCGAGAGTGCGAGGGAAACTCATGATGGCAAAACCCCCTGATAAAAACCAGGAACGGGCAACAAACGCCCGTCCAATCCCGATTATACGCTCGCATTCCCATCAGCCCGCATGCCCGTTCCCGCCGGCTTTCTGGCGCACATGCACGGTGCGGCGCAAATTCGGAAGAATAGATTCGAGAAACAAAACGACCGCTCGCACCCGCTCTGCCTCCGAATTCATTTCCAGCAGCGTCTGCTTGAAATCGAGATCAAGCGGGAGCGATCCTGCCAGGTGAAATGAGAGTTGCTGTTCCGGAATTTCCGAGGAATCTTCCGGCCGTGCTCCTGCCAGGGACATAATTTCTCCATACAACTTCAGGGCGTCCGTTTTTTCTTCCGTCGTCGCTCCGCCCGCTTCATCCCGCAGATAAATTACTTCCGCCTGTAGGAACGAACGCTCCTGGTTGACTTGCACGACTTCAAAGCGCTCGCGACCCTGCGTGATAATGTCCATGCGCCCGTCGTCATATTTCTTGGCGACGGAAACGATCTCGGCGGTGCAGCCGATTTCAGCGACCCCTTGTTCTTTCGCCCGTACCACTCCGAAAGGTTTGCTCCGCTCCAGGCACTCCGCAATCATCTCCCGGTAACGCGGCTCAAAAATGTGCAGCGGCAAAGGATTCCCCGGAAACAGGACACGGTCCAAAGGAAAAAGTGGCAGGAGCATGCTCAAAACAAGCCTCCATCACGGTTCATGGCGGTGACGCGCTAGCTGGATTGTACGCCGAACGATATTTCTGGCATCCTTCCGCAACCCCGAGTGATCTATTTAACAGTTCATTGTGAAGCGTGAATTTGGAGTAGATTTGGTGTGGCGCGATTTGGTCTAGCGCGAATTAGTCTGGCGCGACTTTGCAGTGACGCGATTTTGGGTGGCGCAGCGCTTAAGCGCTGCGATAAAGATTCTGTTTTTCAATCCGCGCTTTAGCGCCTGAGGTAAATGCACTCTATGCAACTTTCCGGCAAAGTCGTAGTGATCACCGGCGCTTCGATGGGCATCGGCGAAGCCATTGCCAAACTTTTTGTCGATCAAGGAGCCAGCGTCGCGCTTCTGTCCCGTGATGCCGGACGCGCCGAAGCCGCCCGCGCCCGCATCGGCCACAGCGACCGTACCCTCGCGCTGGCTTGCGACGTCCGCCATCGCGAAGAGATCGACCGCGCCATCGGCCTGACCATTCATCACTTCAAGCGGATTGATGTCTGGATCAACAACGCCGGCCACGGCATGCTCGACTCCATTGCTGGCATGGATATGGCAGCCTGCCACGAAACATTCGACACCAATCTTTTCGGCACCATCGAAGCCATGCAGGCGGTCGTGCCCGTCATGAAGTCGCAAGGCTCCGGTGCCATCATCAATATCTCCAGCGTTGCCGGACATCTCCCCGTGCCCTTCATGGGAGTTTACAGCGCCACTAAATTTGCCATGAATGCTATCGGCAAAGCCGCTCGCGTGGAACTGGCAAGCTCTGGCATCAACGTGCTCACCGTCTGTCCGGGTTACGTGCGCACCGACTTTGGCGAGAACGCCATTAAAGGCCGCGACCCGCAACGAGTACGGCCGGCAGCAGTCCGCGGCATCAGTGCCGAACGGGTCGCTCGCGCCGTGTTGCGCGGCTATGTGAAGGGACAACGCGAAGTGGTCGTCCCCTGGACCATGCATCCCGTCATCAAGCTCTATCAGTTGTTTCCGGGATTTGTGGAATGGTTCATGAAGAGAATGGCGCAGCCCGCGGAATGATTTTGGGTGGAGCAGACGCTTCAGCGCTGCGTTAAAACTCTTGCCTTCTGAGAACGCGCTTCAGCGCCTGAGGTAACTGATTCCATTTTTCTGCTGCCTGTTCATTCGCGGTGCTTCACCCCAACTCCGCCAGCAACCCTTCCATCTCAGACAACGCATGCCCATTGCCCGTCCGCTGGGCCGACGCAATCCCATCCGCCAGCATCTTCTTCGCTTCTTCAGCACGGCTAGCCTTCACCAAAGTTTGCGCCGCCATAAAATACCCGGCAGTGTAATCGGGATGCGAGGCCAGCAACTTCCCAAATTCTTCCAGCGCCCGTTCCACTTCCCCCGCATTCGAATGCTCCATGGCCAGCCCGTAGCGGGCAAAGGCATCGGTGGGATTCAGCGTAAGGATTTCAGTAAGCATGGCGACACGGTCCATGCGTTTAGAGTACAACAACCCGTCGAATCAAATCTTCATGTTCCCATCACAGACACCCATCCAACTCCCTGTCATCCTGAGCGAGCGCTTTTTGCGAACGAAAGACCTATGCATTCCTCGCCCCACGTCTATTATGTTTACATCATGACCAACCGCTGGGCCTGAGGCCTCGCATCCATCACTGGCAACCCTCCGTCCATCTGCGTACAATTGCCTTCGACATGGCGTGTCCCTTCTTCATGCCGACCACCCAATCGGATGCTGCATTCTTTCTTCATCCCTCACGTCTTCCTCTCGGGGGCGCATGGGATGGCCATTGCACCGCGCCCGCCCACGCAAACTCCGAGCCCACCGGTGAAGAACTAAGAAACTGTAATCTGGGATACGCGTCAGCTTGTTCGCGCCTCCCCAAGGATCGCAGCTCGGACGCTGTGCGCTTCTCAGTCGCCCGCGATTGTGGTCCACAGCTCACGTTATGGTTTGTGTACGAGTTGGATCATCGTCCAGCCGGTCACGGCACTCTCGAATACGATGTCTCGCTCGAAACCTGGACGACCCCTCACCCTGACCCGCGCATCCAGAAGATGGCGGACTGTTATTTACAATCTTATTTACAACGCCGTAACCAACCTGTCTTCGCGAGCTCAAATTCATGAACGAAAAAGACGACCTCATGATGCCCCGGCCGGTCCGGGATTCGCAGTCTGAAATGGCAGAAATCGTTTTGCCTAACGACACCAATCCGCTGGGCGCCTTGCTCGGCGGACGCCTCATGCACTGGATCGACTTGGCCGGCGCCATGGCCGCGCATCGCCACTCGCGCAACTACGTGGTGACTGCTGCCATCGACCACATGGATTTCTGGGTCCCGGTCCACGTCGGCGACTTGGTGATCCTCCGCTCTTCGGTCAATCGCGTGTTCCATACTTCGATGGAAGTTGGAGTGAAGGTCTGGGTGGAGAATTATCTTGAGGATGATTGCCGGCAGGTCAGTTCCGCGTATTTGACCTTCGTCGCGGTGGACGGCGCCGGACGCCATATCGCCGTGCCCGCGGTCGTGCCCGAAAATGAAGACCAGCAACGCCGCTACGACGATGCCGGACGCCGCCGCGAAATCCGCCGCGCGGAACTGGAACGCCGCCGCAAACGCTAGGCCCGGAAGACTGGCAAAGTCCACCTGGAGGGCGGCGGATAGTGAGATGTGTTCCACGTGGAACACATCCGCGATTTGCACAAATGTTCCACGTGGAACATTTTGTACCGGCGGAAGTGTATGTACGGAAATGTATGAAGTGGTTTTGGGCGTTGGAGTTACAGAAAAATCCCGTTTTGGGAACGGGTTGGTGCGCCCATGCGGGGCGTGATCGTTCAACTCTCCTACCTAGGGCTTACGTCCTGGGCTAAGGTCGTGGCGTCCCTGCGGGACTCGGTCTGCGCCCCGGCCTACCCGGCACTGCCGTGCCGGGCTATCAGATGCTGCCCCTTCGGGGCTGGTGGGCGGGTCGCTCTATACTCTTGCCGTTCTTTGGAAGGGTTAAATTCAGAACATTTTATTGCTTCTTAGTCGATCAAAATCCCCGCTCAAGCGGAGCTTGAACGGGGCACCCTATGGGTTCTTTTCATCTCCCGCAAGAAGCCGGGAAGGATGGCACCCGAGGAGTCTCTAGTTGGGATAGGGGTCGCCGGCTTTTACGATGCGGATCTGGTGGTCGGTGAAGGTGACGTTCTCGTCGGGCAACTTCACTTTCGGCATGTGGCAAGTCGCGCAGTCCGACTTCGAGACCGGGCAGGACTTCGCCGCTACGGGAGTCGCGACCGGCTGCGTTAAAGGCGTGTGGCAGGCCAGGCACTTGGAGTCGTAGGAAGATGCCTGACGGACAACATCCTGGTGGGGATCGTGGCAAGCCAGACAACTGATGCGGGGATCGGCCCCGTCGTAGCACTTGCTGTTGGCCAGACGGTAAGGTTGGAAGCGGACGTTGATCGGGCCCCGCCAATGGTTTCTCACCACGGTTTCCCAGGAGCGATGGCATTGGCCGCAAAAATTGGATGCGTCCTCGGTCGATAGTTTGCTCAGGTTGGGCGGAGCGGAATCGAAGTCGCCGCGAATGGCGTCGAAAACATGATTGCCGGCGCCCTGATGACAATGCTCGCAAGTGACGCCGGGCTGAAAGGAATCCAAATTCAAGCGGCCGTTGAGGAGTGAGTTGGTGGCATGGCAACCCAGGCAATCTTTCAGATCCGCGGACACCAGCGGCCGCCCTACGGCCTCAGCCACGGTGTGGGGAGTCAGGCTTTCGTCCCCGATGGTCACATCCAGACTATCCGAGGCCGGGTAATAGCTCACCAGGCTTTCGAAGAACTTGCCATCCCGATTGAGAATCCAGGCTTGCACACCGGCCCCAAAGCTCCAGTTGACGGGCAGTGAAATCGTATTTTTCCCATCGGTGACGCTATAGGTGCTGCGGCCGTTGCGGGTTTCGACGGTGTAGGAGTAGGCGCCGCGGCGAAAAGTCAGCTTGGGATGCGTCTTGAGCATGGCGTTCGATTCGGGGAAGGTGAGCGCTCTCCCCATGGGGGTTTGCGGCTGGGATGCGGACTGGGCGCGGTGGCAACCCGCGCAAGCCGCTGCCCCAGAGTTGATTTGCCCGAACGCCGCGCCGCAGATGCAGAGCAAAAGGAACGTCAATAAACTAGGTATGCGCAACCGTCGCCGCCTCACCTTTCGTGGCATCGAGGCACTGCTGACGCTCAAGCCGGGCGTCGTCTTTGCGGCCTAACTTGGAATAAGCTTTGACCAGCGCGAGATGGACTTCAAGGTTGTGCGGGTCGAGCTTTAGTGCCGCTTGGAGGTGTTCGGTGGCGGCGTTCACATCCCCGGTTTCGAGAAGCGCCCGGCCCAGGGCGAGCTGCGCACTCGGAGACGTGGGAGCTTCCTCCACCCCTTTTTCGGCGTAGGGCAGCGCTTGCGCGGAATCGTTTTGCAGAACCAGATACCAGGCGAGCATGACGTTGGCGGCGGCGTTGGAAGGCGCGATCTCAAGTTCGCGGCGGAATTCCGGAGCCGCCCGGTCCGGATCCTTGGCGAACAGCAGGTAGCCGTAAAAATAATGTGCGTTGGTGGCGGTGGGAAAACGAGTGAACAGGTCGTGAAACTCCCGCTGCGATGTGGTTTCATCTCCGGCCATGAAGTGGAGAGCCGCAGCGCCGGCCGCGAGGAACAAGTCCCGCTGGTCCGCATCGACATCTCTGGGAAGCAGCTGGGTCCGCAAACCGGCGAGGCCAACTGCAATTGCCATCTCGGGATCGGTAACTTGCTGGTGAGAAAAAAATGCGTATTCGCGTAAGGCGTCTTCGAAATCTCCGCTCAGAGTCAGAAGCTGGGCTTCGTGGTAGCGGAGAATTTCTTCGTTGCGGGGCTTGTTGGCGGCACCGAGCGCCAAACCATGTTGAATGTCCTGCAACGATTGCGGGAACTCGCCGGTCTCGAACTCGCACAATCCCCGTAATGCCAGAGCGGGAGCGGAGTCCGGAGTCAGTGCGATGAAGTGGGTCAGGGAATCGCGGCCCGAAGAAAACTCGCCCGTCCCGTACTGGAGCAATCCCAGCGACCACCAACCCTCCGGCCAATCCGGTTTAAGTTGCAAGGCTTGCCGGTACAGTTCGATGGCTGCGGAAGGGTTGTTGCCGTCTCGTGCCGCCGCTGCCGCTGAGGCTACATCGTCGAAGCTGGCTGGATTGGCTTGCGCCGCCATCAGCCCGGACAGGATAAAGAGAAAAAAGACGAGCATCCCCTGCCGCCAACCCGGACGGCTTCGTCCGTGTCGCGTGCTGCGCTTGTTCCCGGGGATGATTACGCTTGCCACTTCAGTGATGCCCAGTCCATGACCCTGAAGACAAGCAGTCCCGGCTCTCCGAACACCTGGAGATGTCGGGCAGGCAAACCTCCAGACTTACAGAGACGTGGAAAGTCGTGTGAAAGTTGCGGCCCGGCGAGTAAAGTTATGCAAAGTTTCGTAACGGATTTGTAACGCTGAATATTTGGCGAGTGCACTACACTGAGTTCTTCTCGGAGTAAGCGTTTACATCCGAAGATCGGATGAATACAGAAACGCAACTCAAACAGGCTGGCGCATGGGATTTGCTTCCCGCCGGTCATCATGAAGATGAAAAATCCCCGCCCTGTCCCTCCAAAAGACGGAGGGACAAGGACGGGACACCCTCGGTTTGAGCTGTATAATCGATAAGAGTTTCATACCCTAGTCCCCGATTCTGAAAGGCAAGCCTTGAGCGCTCACGCCCATCATCCCGGACAACAACAGCCTGCACCGCAGCCGTTGCCCGGCGTAGATACGATTATTGCCGTGGGTTCAGGCAAGGGCGGAGTGGGGAAGACTACGCTCGCGGTTAATCTGGCGCTGGCGCTGGCGAAGATGGGCCACAAAGTCGGATTACTCGATGCCGATATTTACGGGCCCAACGTGCCGCTGATGTTAGGGACCAATGCGCAGCCGAAAATGGCGGGCGAGAACCGGATTCAGCCGTTGGAAGTGCACGGGCTGAAAGTGATTTCCGTGGGGCTGCTCAACCCGGGGGACAAGCCGGTGATCTGGCGGGGGCCCATGCTGCATTCCATCATCAAGCAGTTTTTGGGTTCGGTGGAGTGGGGGGAGTTGGATTATCTGGTGGTTGATCTGCCTCCCGGCACGGGCGATGTGGCGCTGTCGCTGATTCAGACGGTGCCGCTGACGGGTGCGATTGTGGTCTCCACGCCGTCGGATGTTTCGTTGCAGGATGCGCGCAAAGCGATTGAAATGTTCCGCCAGATGAAGGTCGATCTGGTAGGAATGGTCGAGAACATGAGCTACTTCGTGTGTCCGCATTGCGACCATGAGATTGATATTTTTTCCCGTGGCGGGGCGGAGAAGACGGCACAAAAGTTCGACGTTCCGTTTTTGGGAAATATTCAGCTTGATCCCGATATTCGGAAGTCGGGAGATAGCGGCCATCCCACCGTGCTCGATGGCGAAGAATCGCCGCATGCCAAGTCCTTATATGAGTTTGCCCGTAAAGTAGTGGGAAGAATCGCCGAGATTAAGGCGACCGCGGGCGAGAGCGTGATCCAGATTCAATAACAGCTAGCCATCCCAGAACTGGCAGGAATTCCCAAATAAACCGTAATGATTGCCATAACTTGTGCAGCCCGTTTAGCATTCTTGAGTCAAGAGTGCTAAACCTTGACATGCCCCGCACATCTTCCTAGAATCTAAATAGGGTACTGGCCAGCTGTTTCTAGCTAAGTTTATGTAAAAAATATACTTAGCCAGAGATGGAACCCTTCCAGGCGGGTCAGCGGGATAACACTAATATGGATATACCGAGCGGATCGCCGATAGGAGAGCGAGAGCGCGAGATCCTGACCGCCCTGGTGGAGACGTTCATCGTCACCGGGGAGCCGGTGGGATCGCGGACCTTGGCGCGTTCCAATCGGGAAGGGCTGAGTCCGGCGACCATCCGCAATGTGATGGCTGACCTTGCGGACGCCGGATTTCTGGAGCAGCCCCACACCTCGGCGGGGCGGGTGCCGAGCTCGGACGCGTACCGCTATTACGTGGAGCAACTGTCGGGGAAGGCGCGGCTCTCGCACGAAGACGAGACCATGATTCAGGATTCGCTGCATGGGATTTCCGATGTGCAGGAGTTTATGGAGCGGACGTCGCATGTGTTATCGCTGATCTCGCACAATGTTGGAGTGGCGGTGGCGATGAGCGGTCCGAAGAATGCGCTGGAGCATGTTTACTTTTCACGGCTCGGCGACCAGAAAGTCTTGGCGGTGGTGGTGACGAAATCGGGGGTAGTGCGGGACCGGGTGTTGAGGCTTGACCTCTCGCAGCCAGATCTGGATGCCGCCGCGCATTTCATCAATGAGAATTTTCGCGGCTGGACCATGGATGCGATGCGGCTGGAACTCGCCCGTCGGCTGGAGCAGGAGCGCAGCGAGTATGACCGCCTGATGGCTTCGGTGGAGCAGTTGTATCGGCAAGGCGCTTTGGCTGCGGACGAGGGATCGCAGGTAGTCTTTGTCGAAGGTGCTGCGAACCTGGTCAGTGGGGAACAGGACCGTGAACGGTTGCAGGAACTGTTGAAGACGCTGGAAGAGAAGCAAAAGCTGGTGGAATTGCTGGGCGCGTATCTGGATGCGAAACAAGAAGCGGTGCGAGTCGTGATCGGACTCGACGAAGCCCAGCCTTCGATGCGCAACCTTGTTTTGATCGGAGCGCCGGCCCGGGTGGGTGGGGAAGTGATGGGATCGCTGGCAGTGATTGGGCCGACCCGCATTGACTACAAGCACACGATGACGGCCGTGTCTTACATTGCGCGGTTGTTTGATCAGATATTGAATGAATCAGAATAGATTTTAGAGAGCAGTAAATCATGGCGAGAACTAACGGAAAATCCGAAGTCAAAGCAGAAGAACTGAACGTGGAGCACGAGCTGCCGGCGGCAGATGGTAGTGATGCGATTGGTGAAGTCGAGCTTCGCGAAGCGGAATTGCTGAAGCTTAAAGCGGAGCGCGATTCGCTGGTGGATCGTTTGGCAAGGTTGCAGGCTGAATTTGAGAATGCCCGCAAGCGGGCGTCCCGTGAGCAGCAGGAGTTTCGGGAGTATGCGATTGCCGATACGATCAAGGCATTCCTTCCTGTAGTAGACAGTTTCGAGCTGGCGCTGCGGGCTGAGGGCGGCACGAAATCTGAGTTCCGCAGCGGGGTTGAGCTCATCTATAAACAATTGCAGGATGCATTGCTGAAGCTGGGGTTGCAGCCGATTCCGGCAAAGGGCGAGCAATTCGATCCGCATCTGCATGAAGCGATTGAGATGGTGGACACTACGGATGCCGCGGACCACGAAGTGCTGGACGAATTGCAGCGGGGATACAAGCTGAAAGACCGGCTGGTGCGTCCGGCGATGGTGAGAGTTGCGCGGAATCCGAAACACTAAGATTTAAGATTGTAGATTTTAGATTGCAGATTATCGAGCCGGGGGAAGGCGATTCTGACCAGGAACGTAAAACGCGATTACTACGAAGTGCTGGGCATTGAGCGGGGAGCGAGCGAACAGGAATTGAAGAGCGCTTATCGCAAGCTGGCGCTGCAATATCATCCCGACCGCAATCCGAATAATCCCGACGCCGAGGAGAAATTCAAGGAATGCAGCGAGGCCTACGCCATCCTTGCGGACGGGGAGAAGCGAGCGTTGTATGACCGCTTTGGCCATGCCGGGCTGGGCGGCAGTGCAGGTGGCGGAGGATTTGATGCCACGGTCCAGGATTTCAGCGAAATCTTCGGGGAGTTCTTCGGTTTCGGCGATATTTTTGGCGGGAGTGGCGGACGCCGGCAGAGCCGTGTCCAGCGCGGCGCAGATCTGCGCGAAGACATCACGCTCGAATTCGAAGAGGCTGTTTTCGGCACCGAGACCAAGGTCAACGTGCGTCGCCACGAGTCGTGTGAAGAATGCCGTGGCTCGGGCGGAGCCAAAGGCAAAGCGCCGGTGGCTTGCCGTACCTGCAACGGACACGGGCAGGTGCGCTATCAGCAGGGATTTTTCAGCATCGCACGTACTTGTCCAACGTGCCAGGGCGCGGGCAGCGTGATTACCGATCCATGTGACAAGTGCAAGGGCGAAGGACGGGTGCTGCGGCAGAAGGTGGTAGACGCCAAGATTCCGGCGGGAGTGGAAGACGGAACCCGTATCCGCTTTAGCGGACTTGGCGAAGGAGGTCTGCACGGCGGCCCAGCCGGTGATCTTTATGTTGTACTGCACGTGAAGGAGCATTCTTTCCTGGCGCGTGAGGGAAATGATCTGCACTGTGTGATTCCAATTTCCTTTACTCAGGCGGCCCTGGGCACGGAAATTCAGGTACCAACCCTGGAAGGTGAGCACATGCTGAAAGTTCCGGAAGGGACGCAGTCGGGAACGACGCTGCGGATCCGCGGCAAAGGCGTGCCGGTGCTGAATGGACACGGCAAAGGCGATTTGTTCGTCGAAGTCCGCCTGCAAACTCCGGGAAAGCTCAGTAAACGGCAGCGGGAATTGTTGCTGGAATTGGAAGGCATGAACCGGGTGGAAAACAAACCGCAGCGCAGGACACTGCTGGGAAAGGTGAAGGATATCTTTGCGTAAGAAAGAGATTTTAGATTGTAGATTTGAGATTGCAGATTGAAAAACAAAACCTGCGCCATCCGGTTTTTCCAAGTGGTTTTTCAATCTTCAATCTAAGATCTGCAATCTCAAATCCTCATGACCCGCCGCCGCTGGATCGCCGACGAATTCTCCGAAAAGCAAGCCGCTCTTACCGGTGCCCATGCCGAGCATCTCGTTCGTGTGTTGCGCGTGCGGGTGGGGCAGGAATTCGACATTGCCGCAGGAATTGGCGTCCGCCGCGGACGCGTTACCAGCATTGGAGAAAATAGGGTTGAATTTGAGTTAGGGCAGCAAGTTCCAGCCGTCGTGATTCCGAACGTAACGCTGGTTCTTTCCATTTTCAAGTTTGATCGCATGGAATGGGCGATGGAGAAGTGTACGGAGTTGGGGGCTGCCCGAATCATTCCAGTCATTGCCCAGCGGACCGAAGCTCATCTTGCCGCCGCTGCAGTGAAGCGATGGGAACGCTGGCAGCGGATTGCCATGCAGGCTTCCGAGCAGTCGCGCCGGATTGCGCTACCAGAGATCTCCCAGCCAATTAAATTGAAGGACGCCGCGGAGTTGAAGGGGGATATTCGTATTTTGTTAGCGGAATCTGAAGAAGAGCTGATGTTGAAGGATGCGCTGGCTGCGCATTCGCCCAACGAAGAAGTGATGCTGGCGATTGGGCCTGAGGGGGGATGGACGGAATCTGAACTGGGCCTCTTTAAGCAGGCGGGCTGGGTTTCGGCGTCGTTGGGCAGCACGATCCTGCGGGCGGAGACGGCGGCAATCACTGCGCTGGCGGTTGTTCTTTCCCAACTGCAGTAGGTTTTGGGTTGTCCTGAATATCCTCAAGCCTGTCTGCTATGCTCCTGCTTAGTGGCAACTTCCAAAACAAATTCGGGACGCCGTTCGTTTGAGCCGGACGACCGGCAGCGCGAGGCCATCGAGCACGTGCATGGTCCCCTGCTGGTCGTGGCGGGCGCGGGGACGGGCAAGACGACTGTGCTCACACAGCGCATTGCACGGCTGGTCCGCGAGGGGCATGCTCGTCCCGACGAAATTCTTGCCGTTACCTACACGAAAAACTCAGCCCAGGAAATGCGCGAGCGGGTGGAGTATGAACTGCGCGGAACGGACCTCTCCGGCCTGCAGGCGACGACCTTTCATGACTATTGTTTTGGCCTGCTCAACCGCAATGACCGCGGCTTTGGTGTGGTGGACGACAAAGATATTTGGATCATGCTGCGTAAGCGCATTGCTGAGTTGAATCTGAATTACTTTGTCCGCGCAGCAAATGTGGGCCAGTTCTTAACTGACCTGCTCGAGTTCATGCGACGCTGCACGGATGAGTTGGTCGGCCCGGAGCAGTATGCCGCGTATCTGGCACAGGTTGAGCGGGGCGAACTGGCGGTGCCCCGGGTGACCAAATCAAAAGATGTTGATGATGCGTCGGACGAAGAGGTGCTCGGACGATGCCTGGAAATCTCCGGCGTCTTCACCGCAGTTGAAAAAATGTTGCGCGAGAAAAACCTGGGCACCTTCGGCCACATGATTACGCATGCCCATGCCCTGCTGCATGAGGACGAATCTGTTCTTACGGCAGAACGAAAGCGCACGAGATTTATTCTTGTCGACGAATTTCAGGACGCCAATGTCGCCCAGATCAAGATTCTCCAGAAGCTCGCGGGCGAAGAACGCAATGTGTTTGCCGTCGGCGATCCTGACCAGGCTATCTATCGCTTTCGCGGGGCGTCGAGCGCGGCTTTTGCCCTGTTCCAACATCATTTTGCGGGATCGAAACTGGTGGCGCTCGAGAAGAACCGGCGTTCCACGACTCCCATATTGCAATCTGCGTTTGCTTTGATCTCGAAGAATCCCGAAAGTCTCTCCTCAACGAAAGCCATGACCACCCGGTATCAACGTTCGCCGCTGGTGTCTTTACGAGATGAAGTTGCCGCCCGCGAGGGGAAGAAGCTGCCCAACGTGCCGGTCGAGATTGTGGCTGCGCACAGGACCGTGGAGTGTTCAGATCTGGTCCCGGCGATGCTGGAGCGCAAACGCCAATCACGAGGCCACTGGAAGGATTTCGCCGTGCTTTATCGCACGCACTCGCATCGTGATGACATTGCCGCTGAGCTGGCCGAGCAGGGAATCCCATTCTCGATTGAAAACATGGACGTGATCGATACGTCTGAGGTACGTGACCTGTTTGCGTGTTTGGGCGCAATTGTCTCGGAAGGCGATGGTGCGAGCCTGTTCCGCGTCGCCGCATTGCCGTGCTTCACGATTGATGCCGAGAAATTGCGTGCCGGGATGAAGGCAATCCCGAAGGAGGCAAGGAAGGCCGGGATGGCGTCGGTCCTGGCTGAGATTCCGGGCGGTGCGGGCGTCCTGAATCTGGTGCGAAGTACACGTGCGGAAATCGCAGCCGCGGATGCAAAGACCCATCAGGCGTTGGCGATCATCATGCGACGATTCTCTCTCCAGCGCGATTCGCCGCCATTGCAGGCGGTGATGAAGTTTGTCAGTGATTGGGAAAACAAGCCCATCACCGAGACCGGGGAGATGGCGGAGTTTCTGGAGTATCTGGAATATTATCGCGAAGCGCGCGGCGGAATTTTCCTTCCCGCGGAGGAAGGAGATGCGGTGCGGCTGATGACAGCGCACACGGCGAAGGGGCTGGAATTCGACCATGTGTTCGTCCTGCGCGCGAATTCGGGATCGTTTCCGCAATCGTTCCGCGAGGCGCTGGTGGAATTTCCCCGCGACCTGCGCGATGCCGATACGGTGATTCCGGGAGAAGACAAGGTCCTGAACGATCAGGAAGAGCGGCGCCTGTTTTATGTGGCCATGACGCGGGCACGTGACTCGCTGACCATTTATGCGAAAGAGGGAACGGGCAAGAGCGACAAAACTCCTGCCGGCTATCTGCGTGATCTGTTGAAGCATCCCGGGCTGGGCAATTATCTTCGGCAGCGCCCGCCGCACGGATTCCAGACCGACATGTTTGGCGCGGCTGCGCCCGAGGTGGCGGTTTCGCGCATCGGCGAATGGGTATTGCGGAAGCCGGAGACCGACTTGAGCAAGCGGCTCAGTGCCAGCGCGGTGCAGCGGTATGAAACCTGTCCGCTGCAGTTCAAGCTCGAGCGCGAGTGGAAAATTCCGCTGGACGTCCCGGCGGCGCTACAGTTTGGCGCTTCCATGCACCGGGTGTTGCGGGCCTACTATGAGTCGGTCCGGGTGGAGCGTCCCAAGAGTGAAGAGGAGCTGGTGCAAATGCTGCGGGAAGACCTTGCGGCGGAGGAGATCCAGGATCCTTACCAGCATGAGCTTTACGAGAAGCGGGGGATCGAACAGATCAAGGGATTCCTGGCAGCGTGCGCGCGTGCGCCGGTTCCCAAGTTGCTGCATTTGGAGGAAGGATTCGAGATCAGTGTCGGCGGCACCACTCTGGCAGGCCGGATCGACCGCATCGATGGTTTGGATGGCGGCCGCGTGGCCATTACGGATTACAAGACGGGGAAACCGCAAATCCAGGAAGACGCCGATGAGAGCCTGCAGCTCTCGATTTATGCTCTGGCAGCACGCGAGAAGTGGGGGTATGACGTGGACCGCCTGGCTTTTTACAACCTGACGGAGAGCAGCATCGTTACCACGCGCCGGAGCGAGCTGCAGTTAAAGGAAGCCAAGCTGAAAGTCGAAGAAGTGGCCAAGAAAATCGCCGAGGGAAGGTTTGAAGCCAAGCCGGGGTTCTACTGTAGTTTCTGCTCTTACCGGAATCTTTGTCCGAAGACCGAGAAACGGTTCTTTGCGCCTGCTGCGAAAACGTCCGGCAATATCAACTAGTCAGTAAGTATCCGCAGAAAAAACTTAGGGGACGCTTTTGGCGTCCCCTAAATTCTTAACTGAAGGCCTTCAGTTAGTGCTTTTTCTTTGCGGCCTTTTTTGCTTTCTTCTTGGTTGCCATTTGATCTATTCTCCCTTTCCATTGTTCATGGACTGATGCAACGATCGATTGTTGCAACTGATTGAATGTATAGATCAACAAAAACTGATGTCAAGAAAAAAATGATGCATGCGAGGGCATACGACCGATGCACGAAGGTCACCGAGGAGAGTGCGAGAGGAAATTTTTCGAGATGAATCGGAAAAATGGGCCGGCACTCGAGAAAATTTCAGTTCAGGAGACAAGCAATCGTTGTGCGAAGGATTGCAGCGAATGTTGAAAGTTAATCATCCAGTTTTCAGCGCCGAGCCTCTAGTTTCTTTTTTCTGACGCAAGGCGCACTATAATCGGGTAGGCAGAAATCTTCGCAGGAGTACGAGAATGGCCGCATTAGACGAGGTTGTCATCATCTCCGGATGCCGCACGCCGGTGGGGAAATTTCAAGGAAGCTTGTCGGATTTAAAGGCAACCGAACTCGGTGCCATCGCAGTGCGCGAGGCGGTGGTGCGAGCGAAGCTCGATCCCAAACTGGTGGATGAATGCATCATGGGCAACGTCGTTTCCGCCGGACTCGGTCAGAACCCGGCGCGGCAAGCCGCGATCTTCGGAGGATTGGCGCCGGAAGTGGGTGCCATGACTATAAACAAAGTTTGCGGCTCGGGATTAAAAGCGGTGGCACTCGCGGCGCAAGCCATTCAGACAGGAAACAGCTCGATCCTGGTGGCGGGGGGAATGGAATCGATGACCAATGCGCCTTATCTTTTGCCGCAAGCGCGCAAGGGATACCGGCTCGGCAATGCGCAGATTGTGGACTCCATGGTGAACGATGGCCTTTGGGATATTTTCAACGACTATCACATGGGCATCACCGGCGAGAACGTCGCGGAGAAATACGGGATCACGCGAGAAGAACAAGATCAATTTGCCCTGAACTCGCATCGCAAGGCGCTGGCAGCAATTAAAGAGTGCCGGTTCAAGTCGCAGATCGTCCCTGTGGAACTCCCGGCGAAGAAGAAGGGTGCGGCGCCGGTGATCTTCGACAAGGATGAGTCGCCGCGCGAGGATACGACCATCGAAGTGCTGCGGTCGCTGAAGCCTGCGTTTAAAAAAGATGGGACCGTAACTGCCGGCAATGCGCCGGGAGTGAATGACGGGGCCGCAGCCCTGGTAGTGACCAGCGCCAAACGAGCGAAAGATCTGGGCGCTCAGGCGATGGTTCACATCGTGGCGCAGGCCACGAGTGGAGTGGAGCCCAAGTGGGTGATGATGGCGCCGGTCGGTGCTGTCCGCCAAATCTGGGAGAAGACCGGCTGGAAGAATGAAGATGTTGATCTCTACGAGCTAAACGAAGCGTTTTCGGTGCAGGCATTGGGCGTGATGCGCGAGCTTGGCCTTGATCCCAACAAAGTGAATGTAAATGGTGGTGCAGTCGCCATCGGGCATCCCATTGGGGCCAGCGGCGCACGGGTGCTGGTCACGCTTATTTTCGAGATGATCAGGCGCGACGTACACCGGGGTATTGCCGCGCTCTGCTTGGGCGGCGGCAACGCGGTGGCGATGGCCGTGGAACGGTAGCAACACCGACCACCCCTAAACTAGAAATTTCTTCAACGGATCCCAATATCGCAGGGGCCATCCCGAGTTAAGGTGGTCAAACTCGCCCTTCGGAAAACCTGTGTGATCCAGAACGACTGTAGTGCCAGAACCCTGCGATTTCAGTTCAAACTTGACGATCGAATAAGTACCGGCGTCCCAATGGGTGGGACGCCAAGCTTGTACGATTCGCTGGTTGGCGACCAGTTCGACGTTTCGTCCAACGATCAGTCCGCCGAACGTGGAAAAAGCGCCGCCCACCTTGGGATCGATTTCTGCGGGCATGCCGGTGAACGCAGCGAACTGTTTTGCATCCAGGAGCACTTCATAAATGCGCTGCGAGCCCGCTTTGAAATCAACTTCCTGGTGAAGCGAGGTGCGGGCCTGGTTTGCAGCCATGCTCGGCGCCTCCTGCATTTGCTGCGGTTGTGTCTTCCCCCAAACCATGGAGCTCAACGCCAGACCGCCGAATGCTGTGGCAACACCGGTAATCAGTTGCCGGCGCGTCGGCGCATTGGCCGACCTGGATTCGATCTCTTGCATCGTGCGTCCTCCTCGACAGCATAGTGTGGCACTCTTCCGATTCTTAGGCAAGGTTTGCCGGTCGATGGCCTTCGTATTCGCGGCAGCGTGGAAAATACATTCTTGTGTCTACACATGCTGGTCAATGCTATTCTTGCGCGCATGGCGCTTCGCCGGAGCATCGGCCTATTGCTGCTATTCGTGTGCGGTACTGTCTCCCTGCTCAACGCCCGGGTGGTCCGCGTAGAGATCGCTTCGCGCGTCGATGTCCTGAACGGCCAGCCATTCGGCGATGCCGGGGCATATGAGCGTATCACGGGGCGCATCTACTTTTCCGTTCCGGCCGACACTCCGCCCAATCATCGCATCGTCGATCTCGAAAACGCCGTGAATCTGAAAGACGGCGAAGTCGAGTTTTCCTCGGACTTTGTTGCCGTGCGCCCGAAAGATCCGAGCAAGAGCAACGGCTCCCTGCTGCTGGAGATACCGAACCGCGGGCGCGGACGGATCATTTCGCTGGTCGACGGCGGCGATTGGAACCTCGCGAATGATGCAGGAGACGCCTGGCTGTTGCGTAACGGCTACACGGTAGCCATCGTGGGCTGGCAATGGGACGCAAGCGGCGAGGACGCGCTGCGCCTGTACCCTCCGATTGCGAAAGATCAGGGGAAAACCATTACCGGCCTGCTGCGCGGAGATTTGATGCCCTCGAGAATGATGGAGGAAATTCCACTTGGGCACCTCATGCTGGGCATGATTGGAGGAAGCGAGTACCCGGTTGCCACACCTGGCGATTCACGCAATGTGCTCACTGTACGGGATTCGCGCGAGGCCAAGCGCGCGGTTATTCCGCGATCCAAATGGCAGTTCGCCCACACCCTAGATGGGAAGCTTGAACCCAGCGATCGGTACATTCACCTGAACGGAGGCTTTCAGCCCGGGAAAATTTACGAATATGTCTATGTCGTTGCCGACCCCATGATCGCCGGGCTTGGTTTCGCCGCGATTCGTGATTTTGCTTCGTATGCGAAATACGCTCCCGATGCGGTTATTCCCGCAGTGCGAGTGTATGGCGAAGGCATCTCGCAGAACGGGCGTTTCTTGCGCGATTACCTCTATCAAGGCTTCAATGCAGATGAAGAGGGAAGAATGACGCTAGACGGCGTCCTGGCGCACGTCGCCGGGGCCGGGCGCGGCAGCTTCAACTACCGTTTTGCGCAGCCTTCGCGGGATGCCCAGCCCACGTCCTCCGTTTTCTTTCCCACCGATATTTTTCCCTTTACCGATCAGCCAGAGACCGATCCCGAGACAAAAGCCAGAGAAGGATTACTCGACCGCGCGGTTGTCGACCACGTGCTGCCGAAGATTTTTCTTTCCAACACCTCGTACGAGTATTGGGGCCGCGCCGCCGCGTTGATTCACACTTTGGCTGACGGACGGCACGATGCGACGATTTCGCCCAGCGTTCGCATTTACCACTTCACCGGATTGCAGCACTTTTCGGGGCCATTTCCGCCCGCGAAGGGCGCAGGGGACCTACTCGGGCAAGCGCCACAAACACCGCTTCCGATCCGGTACTTCTGGCGCACCATGATCGCCAACATGGACGCGTGGGTGCGCACCGGCACGGCTCCGCCCGATAGCAGCTATCCGAAGATCGCCGATCGGAACCTGGTGCCGCTGATTAAATTCGCTTTCCCCACAATTCCAGGAGTGACCCCGCCAAAAGAAGCGAACGGGGCCTATCGTCTCGACTTCGGACCGAACTGGCATGATGGAATTTTGAGTATTCAACCACCCAAGGTCGGCAAGCTCTTTCCAGTGCTGGTTCCGCAGGTTGATGCCGATGGAAATGAGCGTGATGGTGTGCGCTTGCCCGAGATCACGGTGCCGCTCGCAACCTACACTGGTTGGAACCTGCGTGATCCTTCGATTCGTGCTCCCGGCGAGCGCGTGTCTTTCGAGGGCTCTTACCTGCCGTTCCCGAAGACAGCCGTCGAACGTCAGCAAAGGGGCGATCCGCGCAAGTCGATCGCCGAGCGCTACAAGAATCGCGAAGACTACCTAAGCCGATACAGCCATGCCGTCGACGAACTGGTGAAACAGCGCTGGATATTGGAAGAAGACCGGCCAGCCCTGATACATCGTGGCGAGCAGGAATGGGACGAAGCCACCAAGTAGAAGAGTCTTGAGACTTATCCGGCTGGCTCTTTGACAGGCGCTGTCCCGGCGCTGCCCGCTTCTGCGATGGGCAACGTGACCGTAAACAGAGCGCCACCCCCCGGCCCGGAAGCAGCTTCCACATTTCCGCCGTGCTCACGCAGGATGGCTTTACAGATGCTGAGTCCCAGCCCAGTTCCTCTACCGGGCCGCTTGGTGGTGTAGAAGGGATCGAAGATGTGGGGAAGAATTTCCGGGGTGATGCCGGGGCCATCGTCCTGGAAAGTGGCCGAAACGGAGCCAGCATTTTTTAACACGCGAATGCGGAGTGTGCCGCGGTCCCTCCCATCGCGGATCGCATGCTCCGCATTCAGGACCAGGTTCAAGAACACCTGCATCAATTGATGCGGATCGCCGCTTACGATGGGAAGCCCGGTCTCCGGCAGAAAATCCACCGTGATGTTGTTCTTACGCAGCGAATAGGCGTGCAGATGAAGCGTCCTCTGGACCAGTTCACTCAGATTGATCGCGCTCTTGCCGGGAGCCGGCGGGCGCGAGAAGTACATCAGGTTCTGCACGATTTCGGCGGCACGGCGGCCTTGCTGCTGCAACATGATCAATTGCTTGCGCATTTGCTCCGTGACTTCGGCTTCCTGCAACAATTCAGCGACCCCGAGAATGGTGGTAAGCGGGTTGTTCAACTCGTGGGCAAAACCGCCGATCATTTGTCCCATGGCGGCCAGGCGCTCGCTTTGGATGATCTGTTGCTCTAGTTTTTTCGCCACTGAGATATCCCGGACGGAGACAATTACGCCGTTCAGTGTGTTCTTGGCATCGAAAAGTGGGCTGGCGGCGGCGCGCATGGTCCGCCAGTTGCCATCGCGATGCAGCGCGCCATATTCGCAGAAACCGAATTTCTTGCGTCCGGTGCTGACGTCGCGATAGAGGGCCACAAATTCCGGCGAGTGGTCCTGCAAGTCCTCCATCTTCTTGCCGAGCAGGTCTTCCGGTTTGTATCCCAGCAAATCCCGCACTCTGGCGCTGACGAAGTTGTAGCGCTCGTCCAGGCCGATGACTAGAATCAGATCGGGGAAACTTTCCAGCAGGTAGCGTTGAAACTCTTCCTGCCGCCGCAAGGTTTGCTCCATCTCGCGGCGTTCGGAAACGTCCACCAGCGTCCCCTGATAGCGAATGATGTTGCCGCCAGTGTCCCAAAACGCTCGCGACGTGTCGAGGAAGGCTGCGGGCGTCCCATCCTTGCGAAGTAACGTGATTTCTCGGGTGCGAACGCCGCCGCGATCTTCGGTGGTCCTGCCCAGCACGGGGGTTTCGCCGGGGTCTGAGTTCAAGGCGCGGGGATCGACCGAAAGCAATTCATCCTTGCTGCTGTATCGCAGCAGACTGACCAGAGCTGCGTTTACGTCGAGCAGCTTGCCTTCCGGCGTGCTGAAGTAAACGCCTTCCTGTAAAGTCTCAAACAGCTCGGTAAAGCGGCGTTCTTTTTCGCGTTCTTCGGTGACGTCCCGGGCCAGGATGCTTATACCTACAGCCTCGCCGTCTTTGATGATGGTATTGACCACGCAATCGAAATAAAGCACCCGCGTGCCGTTCTTCAGGCGCACGCGCACCATGCCTGACCAATGCTTGCGATCCAGAATGCGGGGGATGCCGGCTTCCATTTCAGCGCGGGCTGGTTCCTCCAGAAAGTCATGCAGCTTGTGCCCGACGATTTCCTTGTAGGCGATGCCCAGCAGTTCGGTGACCCGCTTGTTAACCGTGCGAACCGTGCCGTCAAGCGAGACCGCGCAGGCCACGTCTTCCAGCGAGTCAATGAGCTCTTTAAAGCTGCGCTGGGAACGTTGAATGACCTGGCCCAGTTGGTCAATTTGTTCGTCAGTAGGAGTGGTGGCGCGCTCTTGCAGCCCCCGAACCAGGTCTTTGAGCTCGGCGACCCGTTTTTTCCGTCCGTAGGCAAAGCCGGCGAACGCGATGGCCACACAGAGTATGGCAATAGACAACAATCCCAAATGATAGGGAAGATTTTCCAGGCGTTCCCAAAGGAATGCGGCCAGTCCCGTGGCCAGAAGAACCACAAACAAAAGAGTAGTTCGCCATAGCCAGGCTTCTTCCTTTTCCAGTTTGTTAGGTTGGCGGGCTGGGCGCGGAGATTGTTGTTCGTCCAACATGACTGGTAAAGCCGCCTTGAACGTCTATCTTCCCTGGGAAATCGTAGTCTACAGCTCTTGTACGAACAAAGTAATGCCTGTTGGGGAACCCTGGCGCTTAGGCAAGAGCCGAAGCAAGGCCGGATGTCACAACCTGAGTGTGACATCGGTCACCATCCCGGAGATGCGCGGAGGAGTAAGGTGAGGGTTTATCCAAGTAAGAACCTATGCTTTACAAAACACTCAGCGCGGCGGTTTACGGAATCGATGCCAGCATCATCGAAGTTGAGGTGGACGTTTCCGGGATCAAGACCAGCGAAGACCACTTCCACACCGTGGGCCTGCCGGATGCCGCGGTGCGCGAAAGCCGCGACCGCGTGCGTGCCGCTTTGAAGAACTGCGGCTACGATATTCCTCTCACCCATATCACAATCAATCTCGCGCCGGCGGATATTCGCAAGGAAGGGTCCGGTTTCGACTTGCCCATGGCTCTTGGCATCCTGGGAGCGTATGGGGGGTTGAACAAAAAGGAAGTCCCCGATTGCCTGTTTGTGGGCGAATTGTCACTCGACGGCGGAATTCGTGGGGTACGGGGAGCCCTGCCCATTGCCATTGAAGCCCGGGGACGAAAGATCGCCAAGCTGATTGTCCCCGAACTGAATGCCAAAGAGGCAGCCATGGTTGGAGGGGTGGCAGTGTATCCGGTGAAGTCGCTGCTGGATGTGATTCGTTTCGTCAACACTGGCAACGGAATCCTTCCGCTCTGTGTGGACAGCGAGCACCTGCTGAGCGAATCCCAGCAGTTCCTGGTGGACTTCAAAGACGTACGTGGCCAACAAACCGCCAAGCGTGCCCTCGAAGTTGCCTGCGCCGGGGGGCACAACATTCTGATGATCGGGCCTCCCGGTTCCGGCAAAACCATGCTGGCCAAGCGAATGCCGACCATCCTGCCACCATTCACTTTTGAAGAAGCGCTGGAGACCACCAAGATCCACAGCGTTGCCGGAGTTCTCGATCCAGGCGCGGGACTGGTGGGTGTGCGGCCGTTCCGCTCCCCGCACCACACCATCTCCGATGCGGGATTGATCGGCGGCGGAGCTGTGCCGCGTCCCGGCGAGGTTTCCCTTGCCCATAACGGTGTGCTGTTTCTCGACGAACTGCCGGAATTCCCGCGAAACGTTCTCGAAGTCATGCGCCAGCCGCTCGAAGATGGGACGGTTTGCATCGCCCGTGCCGCGATGTCACTGACTTTCCCCTCGCGTTTCATGCTGGCGGCGGCCATGAATCCGTGTCCCTGCGGCTATTTCAATGATCGCTCGCGCGAGTGCCATTGCACCCCCCCGATCATTCAGCGCTACATGTCCAAGATTTCGGGACCGCTGCTCGACCGCATTGATATTCACATCGATGTCCCCGCGGTGAACTACAAAGAGATGCGCTCGACCTCCGAACCCGAAAGTTCAGCCAAAATTCGCGAACGGGTGATGCGGGCCCGGGAAATCCAATTACAGAGATTTGCCTCCGCACCATCGCGGCAGAAACTCTATTGCAATGCACAAATGGCCCCTAGGCACATTCGAGGATTCTGCGAGCTTTCAGCCGACTGTGAGCGCCTGCTGGAACGCGCCATGGCCCAGCAGGGTCTAACCGCACGCGCCCACGACCGCATCCTGAAGGTCGCCCGCACCATCGCCGACCTGGATGGCGCATCTTTGCTGGAACCGAAGCACATCGCCGAAGCGATCCAATACAGAACTCTCGACCGCACCTTCTGGGCGTAGGAGTAATCCGGAACAAAGTCATGGAGTTGCGCAATGTCTTCAAATTCATAGTGTTGGAAACATTTTCGACCCAAGTGAAGCTATCCGGCCGAAGGTTGAGTGGTATCAACTCCCTCATTATCAGTGGCAAAGAAAAGCTTGACGTCGTCCTTATTTGCGAGTACGGTAAGTAGTTCCGAAGGCATTTTAGCCATTATCCGTCTAACGGAACCTCCGCTGACAACTGGGCGTAAATCCAGATAACTGAGAAACTTTTGGCTGCGGTAGAGCATCTATAGTGGTAACCAGAGAATCCCGTACAACCCATCTGTATTGAGTTACTTACGTACTCTGGTCAGGCATTGGGCTTGCCGGTCAACATAACACTTGTGACCCGCGGGCTCGGACTAGGAGAAAGACAATCATGCGATCCGACCGGGTTTTCGACGCACTTCATACTTTGCGGAACCGTTATATGCTGTGTCAGCTGGCTTCCAAAGCTACACGTAAATTTCATAAACCAAACACCAGAATCCAGGAAACGATGAACGAAGTTCTGGACAAAATTGCAGGCTCGGAGCGGCAGTCGGTTCTGTCTGAACCGGAAAATTTTGCCGAGGCACAACGGCGGGCTGCGTAATCAGCCCCGCCGTACTGCCCCGCAATAGTAAGTCTTCCCCGAGTGACCCTCCTTTGAAAAATCCCTTCGCAGGTGAATTGAATCAATGACCATCGCTGAATTGAAAGAAAAGAACATAACTGAGCTGACCAAGATCGCCCGATCTTTGGACTTGCCAGGAGCCAGTGGACTACGCAAGCAAGACCTGATCTTCAAGATCCTTCAGGCGCAGAGCGAAAAAGAAGGCCACATATTTGCCGAAGGCGTGCTGGAAATCCTGCCCGACGGCTATGGCTTCCTGCGCTCCCCTGACTACAACTATTTGCCCGGCCCGGACGATATCTACGTCTCGCCGTCGCAGATTCGCAAGTTCGACCTCAAGACCGGCGACACCATTAGCGGCCAGGTTCGCCCGCCGCACGAAGGCGAAAAATACTTCGCGCTGGTCAAGATTGAAGCCGTCAACTTCGAGTCGCCGGACGAAGCACGCAACAAGATCCTCTTTGACAATTTGACGCCACTGTATCCGCAGGAGCGGCTCAAGCTGGAGACCGTCCGCGAAAACGTCAGCGCCCGCGTAATGGACCTGCTGACCCCGATCGGTAAAGGCCAACGTGGCTTGATCGTTTCGCCACCCCGCGCCGGTAAGACCATGCTGTTGCAGAATGTGGCGAATTCCATCACCACCAATCATCCGGAAGTGGTTTTGATCGTTCTGCTGATCGACGAACGTCCGGAAGAAGTTACCGACATGCAACGCTCGGTGAAGGGCGAAGTAATTTCGTCAACGTTCGATGAGCCCGCCGCCCGCCACGTGCAAGTGGCGGAAATGGTGATCGAAAAGGCCAAGCGCCTGGTCGAGCACAAGCGCGACGTCGTCATTCTGCTCGATTCGATTACGCGCCTGGCTCGCGCCTATAACACGATTGTTCCGCCGAGCGGCAAAGTCCTCTCCGGCGGCGTGGATTCAAATGCGTTGCAGCGCCCCAAGCGGTTTTTCGGTGCGGCCCGCAATATTGAAGAAGGCGGCTCGCTCACG
Organism: Terriglobales bacterium; assembly: GCA_963762965.1. GTDB lineage: Bacteria > Acidobacteriota > Terriglobia > Terriglobales > Acidobacteriaceae > DATBAX01. The sequence goes on along the minus strand of CAVXME010000001.1, from coordinate 268,206 downwards.
ATCATTGCCACGGCATTGATCGACACCGGTTCGCGCATGGATGACGTGATCTTTGAAGAATTCAAAGGCACCGGCAACATGGAAATCATCCTTGACCGCAAGTTGGTCGACAAGCGCACCTTCCCGGCCATCGATATTCAGCGCTCCGGCACGCGTAAGGAAGAGTTGCTGATCCCGAAAGAAGATCTCACCCGCATCTGGGTGCTGCGCCGGGTGCTGAATCCGCTGTCGCCAGTGGAAGCCATGGAACTGCTTATCGACAAGCTAAACAAGGCCAAGTCGAACGGAGAGTTTCTAGCCAACATGAGTTCGCTGTAACGATGACCTTCATAACCGCGTGAATAGGCGGGTTTGATGGGCTTGTTGATCGGGCACGGGCGTTCTCGCGCTCGTGCCTTCCTCGTTGGCCCGGCCCGACGTTCGCGTGACCAATTTTCCCCCGAGGTGATTTGTGCGATCCCACCTTCTAATTCTATTTGTGCTGCTGCTCCTCAGCTTCGCGTCGCCAATGTCTTTCGGCCAGAGTTCAACCGATACCCAGGATTTCCCGGCGCGGCATCATTCTACTCCCGGCCAGGAAACCCCTTCTGAAGACGAGAACGCGATCAAACAACAAAAAGAAATAGCGAAGAAAGCGAACGAGGAACGCCAGGCCCAACTTAAACGCGATACCGAAAAGTTGTTCCAGTTGTCTACCGAACTGAAGCAGGATGTTGATAAGACCAACTCCGACATTCTTTCCCTGGATGTGATTAAGAAAGCCGAGGAGATCGAAAGGCTGGCGCACAGTGTGAAAGAGAAGATGAAAGGCAGCTACTGAAAGATTCGTCGTCTTTTCCCTTCCGCAACAACCTTTTTTTGTCGAGATGCATTTGGCGCACCGCCGGCGACAAATCCCTTTCTGCTTTTTTTCTCGGGCCGCTCTGGTTTATAATTGCAACAGAGTTTCAACAGGGATAGAACGCCTTTATGCCTTTGCCGCAAACCGAAGCTCCCGGACGATTGCAAGCTGAGCTGATGTCCCGCGGGCTGCGCATGACCCGCCAGCGCCGCACTATTCTCAGCGTGGTCGAAACCGCCAAGCAACATCTCGATGCCAGCCAGCTCCTGCGGCGTGCGCGTAGGCTCGACCCCAAAATTGACCGGGTCACGGTATACCGTACCCTGGGCCTGCTGAAGCGCCACGGGCTGATCGACGAACTGGATCTGATGCACATGCAGGGGGAGAAACATTTTTATGAAAGGCGTCCTCAGAGAGATCACATTCACATGGCCTGCCTGCGGTGCGGCAAGATCACGGAATTCGAGAGCGACCTTTTCGACCGGCTCAAGGGACAAATCCAGCGCGATTGCCAGTTCCACATCGTGGTGACTCGCCTCGAAGTTGGCGGCTACTGTTCCACCTGCCGGGTCGCGACTTCTGCCTGAATCTTCTGTGCGTTGCAATTGGTTGCAACAACCCTGAAACAGAAAATGCGTCCATAGCTTGACCGAGAGCGTTACTGCAACTTAGGATAAAAAGGCTTCTAGTTGCAACTGAGTTGCAATTAATAGATGCAACTCAGTTGCAAATATTAAAGCGAATATGAATACAACTTTATCTAATTGAGGGTACATGCAAGACGCAGCAAAGCAACTTCTCCGGTTCCTCGCCTTGATTCTTATTCTAGGTGGGTCCATTTGGGCCAGCGTGGGCGGGAGCATCTCCGGGACCGTCAAGGATTCAAGCGGCGCAGTCATTCCGAAAGCTGTCGTCACCGCGCTGAACATCGACACCGGTGCCCAACAAACTGTAACGACCGACGGGACGGGTGCTTACACATTCCCCATTCTCCCGATTGGACATTACGAAGTTGCCGTGACGCACCCAGGGTTCAAACCTTACCGGCGTACTGGAATCGAGATCGACGCCAATAGCGTTTTATTGAAGGATGCCGTTTTGCAGGTGGGTGAACAGACCGATGCGATCACCGTGAATGAGAGCGCAGTGCATGTGGAAACATCGAGCACGCAGATGGGCGAACTGATTACTGGAGCCCAAATGACCAGCGTCCCGCTCAACGGACGCAGCTATACGGACCTGCTGGCGCTGCAACCGGGCGTCGCTCCAGAAACTTCCATCAATTCCAACACGGTGCAGGACGTGGGCGCCAGCGCGTTATCGCCGTCGGGTGATTTGAATCCGGGGACCATCGCCATCAATGGGCAAAGAGAATTTGCCAACAGCTTCATCGTGAATGGCAGCGACGTCGAAGAAGACGTAAACATGGGTGCCGCGATCGTTCCTAATCTCGACTCCATAGCAGAGTTCCGGATTCTCACCAACAATTTTGATGCCGAATACGGCGAATTCAGTGGCGGCCAGATCAACGTCGTGACCAAATCTGGCACCAATGCGTTTCACGGCAATGCGTTCGAGTTCTTGCGCAACACAAACCTCGATGCCCGCAATTATTTTTCTCCTACTCGCGGGACCTTCATTCAGAACCAATTTGGCGGAACAATTGGCGGCCCGATCGTGCGCGACAAGGCTTTCTTTTTTGCGGATTATCAAGGCACCCGGCAGCGGCAGGGCGTGGATACTGCGTTAATTACTGTCCCCACTGCACAGGACCGTGCCGGCAACTTCTCCGATTCCGCGAGTGCATTTCAGACTGTAGGCGCAAATGGCAATTTGATTCCTACTACGGTCAACGGCTCCAATTGGGCCGGTGTGCTTTCCCAACAGCTTGGGTACGGCGTCAGCCCGGGCGAACCGTACTATTTCACAGCCCAGGACAATCCTTACGGACAGAACACTCCCTGCACCAACACAAACTATTCTCCGACGAGTACTACGGCTTGTGTTCTTCCCACGCTGCAAATCCCAACCAGCGCATGGTCGGGCCCAGCGCAGCAGTTACTGAAATACATTCCCGGCCCTAATGTTGGAAGCACCAGCTTCGCGACTTCTTCGTTCGATCAAATCCTCCACGATCAGAAGGGTTCCACGCGCCTGGATGCATACACCCACTGGGGCATTGTTTCCGCCTATTATTTTCTCGACGACTTCTCCCAGGACAATCCTTATCCAGTCGCGCAGGGCGGTGCCAGTGTGCCCGGCTTCAATGCAAGGAATCTGGGCCGCGCGCAGCTCTTAAGCTTGGGAGACATCAAGACGCTCGGCTCGAGGGCAGTCAACGAATTCCACTTCAGCTACATGCGCGATTCCATTGACCTGGGCAAACCGGAGGGAGGATTAGGCGTCAGTCTGGTCTCGCAGGGTTTTGTCACTTCGACGGGCGCACCGAGCATTGTGCCGCTGTCACCGCAAACCGAGGGAGTCGAGAACATCGTATTCAATAGCTTCTCCATCGGAACCAACACCAACGAACTGAGGCAGGCAAACAACACCTATCAATGGCTGGACAATTTTTCCCGGGTTGTGGGAAGCCACACCATCAAAGTTGGAGGCGAATTTCACTTTGACCAGGTCAACGCCAATCCAATCGCCCAGTTCAACGGGAACTTCCTGTTTTCCGGAAGCGAGACCGGCAGCGATTTCGCGGATTTCCTGCTGGGCATTCCCAGCCAATACAACCAGAGCCAGTTGAATCCTTTTTACGGACGCAACAAATATACCGGCATCTATGGACAGGACACATGGCGTCTGCGACCCAACCTCACTCTCAATTATGGTCTGCGCTGGGACCGCATTGAACCCTGGTATGAAAAGTACAATCAGATCTCGACCACCGAACCAGGCAAGCAATCGGTAGTTTTTCCGGGTGCACCGGTTGGCATTCTGTATCCCACCGACCCCGGTGTGCGACGCACGCTGGCGCCGCCGGGCGACGAATTTTCCCCGCGCATCGGCGTGGCTTATTCGCCGAGCAGTTCCGCAGATACTTTTCTTGGCAGGATTGTTGGAGGCCCCGGCAAAACCAGTGTTCGCGCCGGTTTCGGAATGTATTACACATCTATTGAGGCATTAACCATTGGAGTGCTGGCCGCGAACGCGCCTTACGGCACCACCTACAGCAGTCCCGCGCCGCCACTGTTTAATGATCCGTTCGTCACCGCTTCAAACGGATACGACCCTGGCCAGTATTTTCCGGTGAACTTTGCGCCCTTGAATTCCTCGGCCAGCCATCCCGATCCCAACGTGGATTGGTCAACACAATATGTGCCGATCAGCGGCATTCCGGCTTATCCGGTGACCAACAAAATTCCTTACACCGAAGAGTACATGTTCTCACTGGAGCGCGAGCTGGCGCCCAACACTTTGCTCAGCATGAGCTACGTGGGGACGCAAGCCCATCGATTGCTTGTGCTCGTGGAATCCAATCCCGGTGACCCCGCTCTTTGCCTGACCTTGCCGGGTTGTGGGCCATTCAACGAAGGTGAGGCGCGCGGCCCGTTGGGCCCGAATTTTGGCAGCGACACCAATCAATCCACGATCGGCAATTCCAACTACAACGCGCTTGAGATAAGCCTGCGTCACACCAGCGGACCCTTGCAGGTATTTGCCGGCTATACTTATGGCAAATCTTTGGACCAATCATCCAACGTTGGCGAAGAAGTGAATCCGATCAATCCGGCGTTGAGCCGGGCGCTGTCGGCTTTCGATATAAAGCACAATTTTGTCGTCAGCTATGACTACAAACTGCCGCTGGGACGTCTTTTCCACGCTGAAAATCGCTGGACGCAAGGCTGGGCGCTATCCGGTGTAACCCGCTTCAGCAGCGGTTTTCCTGTGACTCTCCTGAACTACGGCGATAATTCACTGCTGGGCGCCGAGCCGAATGGCATCAACAACTACGGTGTCGATGAGCCACAGTACACGCCCGGACCGCTCGATCTGAATCAAAATCCGCGGACCGGGAAACATCAATATTTCAATGCTTCACTTTTCAGCATTCAACCCCTCGGTACGCCGGGCAATGCTGAGCGGCGGTTCTTCTATGGCCCGGGCATTGATAACTACGATATGGCGCTGCTCAAGAACCTTCCGCTAACCGAATCAAAATCTTTGGAATTCCGTTTGGAGGCGTTCAATGTCTTCAATCACGCGCAGTTTTATGGACCGACGTCCGTGGACGGCAACATCAGCAGCTCCACGTTCGGACAAGTGGTGAGCGCCGCGCCGCCACGATTGATGCAAGCCGCGATCAAGTTCAATTTCTGAGCGTCGGATTACACACAACAAAAACGCCATCCAGCAAACTGGATGGCGTTTCGCTTTACGAACAGCGTTTCTTTACCCAGCGTGGTGGGCGTCCGAGCCGATGCGCATCCCGTAGAACGACCGGTAAACGAATACGAACGACACGATGAAGAAAGCCACTGCCAGCCCGTGGACGAGATTGTCGCCGGCTTGCACGGTCAATTTGACCGCCAGTTCGACGGCCAGAAGCCCGAAGAGCGTGGTGAATTTGATGACCGGATTCAAAGCCACTGACGAAGTGTCCTTGAAGGGATCACCGACCGTGTCGCCCACAACAGTTGCGTCATGGAGCGGAGTGCCTTTTTGTTTCAGGGTGACTTCCACGATCTTCTTGGCATTGTCCCAGGCACCGCCCGCATTGGCCATGAAGATCGCCTGGTAAAGACCGAAGATCGCAATGGAAATCAGATAGCCAATAAAGTAGAACGGCTCGACAAAGGCGAAGGAAAGAGTTGCGAAGAAAACCGCCAGGAAGATGTTGAACATGCCCTTCTGCGCATACTTGGTGCAGATGGCCACAACTTTCTTGCTGTCTTCAACCGAAGCCTTTTCCATGCTTTCCAGTTTGATGTTGGCTTTGATGAACTCCACCGCCCGATAAGCGCCAGTGGTCACCGCCTGCGTGGACGCGCCGGTGAACCAATAAATCATGGCTCCGCCAGTGATGAGTCCGAGCATAAATGGCGCATGCAGCAGCGAGAGTTTGTCCACGTTGCTGGTAAGTCCGTTGGTGAGGCCCATAATGATGGAAAAAATCATCGTGGTTGCGCCGACGACTGCGGTTCCGATGAGCACAGGCTTGGCAGTAGCCTTAAACGTATTTCCGGCGCCATCGTTCTCTTCGAGCAGGTCTTTGGCGCGCTCAAAGTTCACGTCGATGTTGTAGTTCTTTTTGAGTTCGCCCGCGATTCCCGGAACCTGCTCGATCAGCGAAAGCTCATAGACCGACTGTGCGTTGTCCGTGACCGGGCCGTAGGAATCGACCGCGATCGTAACCGGGCCCATGCCGAGGAAGCCAAACGCCACCAGCCCGAAAGCGAAGACGGGCGCGGCAATCATCAGCGAGTCAAGACCCAGGGTGCTGACGTAGTAGCCGATCGACATCAACGCCACCATCGACATGCCCAGGTAATATGCGGAAAAATTCCCCGCCACAAAGCCGGACAAGATGCCCAGCGACGCCCCGCCTTCTTTCGCCGAACTGACCACTTCATTCACATGGCGTGATTCCGTCGAAGTGAAAACCTTCACCAGCTCAGGAATGATCGCCCCGGCCAGCGTTCCACAAGAGATGATCGTTGCCAGCTTCCACCAAAGCGTGGTGTCGTCATTCGGGCCGAGAACAGGAACGATCAGGTGAGAAATAAAATACGTCATCGCAATCGAAACCAGCGAAGTGATCCACACCAGCGAAGTCAGCGGCGACTCGAAATTCATCTTGTCCTTGCCCGCGTACCGCGCTTTGGCGATCGCACTGTTCACGAAGTACGCCAGGGCGCTGGCCACCAGCATCATGATGCGCATGACGAAGATCCAGACCAGCAGCTGCACCTGCACAGTCTCACTCTTCACGCCCAGCAAGATAAACGTGATCAGCGCCACGCCGGTCACACCGTAAGTTTCGAATCCATCGGCGGACGGCCCGACGGAATCGCCCGCATTGTCGCCGGTGCAATCCGCAATCACGCCAGGATTGCGCGCATCGTCTTCTTTAATCTTGAAAACAATCTTCATCAGGTCCGCGCCAATGTCGGCAATCTTGGTGAAGATGCCGCCGGCAATTCGCAGCGCCGCCGCGCCCAGAGATTCGCCAATGGCAAATCCGATGAAGCAGGGGCCCGCGTAATCTCTTGGAACAAACAGCAAGATCAGCAGCATGATCAGCAATTCCACGCTGATCAGCATCATGCCGATGCTCATGCCGGCTTCCAGCGGAATCTGGTAAATGGGATAAGGCTTGCCGCCCAGGCTGGCGAACGCCGTCCGCGAATTGGCAAACGTATTCACCCGAATTCCAAACCAGGCCACGCCGTAACTGCCGAGAATTCCCACCACGCTAAAGAACAGAATAATCGGCAATGTAGTGCTGATCGGCTTATTGGGCACCGGCGACAAAACGCCGAAATAAAGGACGATGACAACAGCGATAAACACCCACAGCACCATCAGGAATTTGCCCTGCGTAACCAGATAAGTTTTGCAAGTTTCGTAAATCAGCTCGGAAATTTCCAGCATGGCGCGATGCACTGGCAGATTCTTCAGCCGCATGTAAATCGCGAGCCCGAAGCCCAGACCGAGTACGCAAAAGATTAGTCCAATCATGAGCAATTTGTGGCCGTCGATCCCCAGAAATGTCACCTGAGAAAGATCGGGAAGCTTCAGCGACGCTTCGCCGGCAGCCTCACTGGGCTGGGCCCACGCTGCCGACGCACCGAGCGTCAAAACCGTCAAAGCAATTGCCAAAGTCGTAATGAATGTTCGAGCAGAACGGCATCCTTGGAACGCAGCACGAGAAAGAGCGAGCCAGATGCGCATAGGAATCCTCCGGGAATCAGAATATTTCTAGGATGATGACAACGTGTTTAGGTACGCCTTCCGGCGCAGCCACCGCCAGCCGCTCTTTTTATCTCAGAGCGCCTGGGAGCGCATTGCCGGAGTTCCGAACACGCTTCCACTGCACGGCATCAATAAGAGTGTTGAGCTTGGCCGCGTCGGATGTTTCGCGCCGAATCGGCTCTGAAGAAGAATAGAAATCCTCCAGAAGCCTCGCACACAAAACTGATCTTTATAACATGGGGAGATGAGCAGGTCAAACCCGGTAGGTCTCAGCTAACCCCAGCAAACTGATTGCAAAGGCCGAGGTTCACGTCCCAGATGCAAGGTTCGGACGGCAGGCTTTCCAGTCCCAGTTGGCCTTCTTTTTGGGTGCCTGCCTTGCCCACCCAGGCCACACGAAATTGCGCCTTTTCCTCACCGAGCTGCACCTCGAGGACGGTGCCAGCCTTGACCATTCGGCGAATGCCCTGCACCCGTGCTCCGGTTTGGCTGATGTCGTTGAGCGTGACCAGCGCCATGAACGGCAGCGCATACGCATCCATACCCCAAATCCGGACGGGCAAACGTGCGGCAATGCGAGGACTGCGGCGACGATCCATAAGCCTCTTCCGTGCTCCCAAAGCCGAAGCCAATGCCTTGATGAGCCTGGGTGATATTACGGGCGTCTCATGGGAAGCGAAACTTACCGCAGTGATCCGGGATGGGTACCCAAGTTACTTGGCGTATCTTATTTGCAAGCAACAACTTAGGCGGGTATGGCCGGGAACGAAGCTAATCCAAATCCGGCATCGAGCAAGCACCGGGCCCGCGCGGGTCGCCACAGCTTCCGCAGCCGCCACCTGCCGAGCGAGCTGGACTGGATGGACTCTTAGCGGCCACAGCAAATACCGAGAGCTGTGGCGCGAGCTGCTTACCTTTGCACTTGGGGCACTCCGCTTTCTGCTCGCCGTAAACAATCGCCTCAAATTCGTGGTCGCATTGCTTGCAGATATATTCAAAAATCGGCATGAGAAAACTCCATGGCTCAGCGGACGGCCATCTCCATTTAAAATCAATTGTGGCGACTTCGCAAACCCAGGTGCCTCTCTCGGAATTCCGGCCCCGCCGCGGCCTGCGTGGTGGACACGCGCAGACCATCGCCAATTTTCTCACTCGCCGGCATAGCACTCTACCCGCCGCGGAAAAACGCTTCATCGAAGTCGAGCCTGGCGTTCAGGTTCTTTGTCACTGCCACTGGCAACCAGATCGCAAGCGCGCGCTGACCGTCATGATCGTGCATGGCCTCGAAGGCTCCAGCGAGTCGGATTACATGCTGGGCATCGCCGGGAAAGGACTAGCCGCAGGCATGAATGTAGTTCGCATGAATCAGCGTAACTGCGGCGGCACCGAAGGACTGTCGGCCACGCTCTATCATTCGGGACGGTCCGCCGACGTGGCGGCGGTGGCCGAGAACCTCATCAGCAACGACAAGATTTCCCGACTCGCCCTCGCCGGATATTCCATGGGAGGAAATCTCGTGCTGAAGCTGGCGGGAGAATGGGGCAGGGAAGGCCCGCCCGAGTTTCGTGCTGTCGTGGCCGTTTGCCCAGCCCTCGATCTCGCCCCTTCTGCCGACGCCCTGCATGTCGGCGGCAACCGGCTGTACGAATATTATTTCCTGTGGAAGCTGCGCCGCCGCCTGCGCGAAAAAGCCCGCCTGTTTCCGGAGAAGTTTGATCTCTCCCGCCTAAAGGGTGTGACCACTCTGCGGGATTTTGACGACAAGATCACCGCCTACTACTGCGGCTTTGCGGGTGCCTCCGACTATTACGCGCGGGCAGCGGCATCAAATGTAGTGGATCGCATTGCGGTTCCGACGTTCATTCTGCACGCCGCTGATGATCCTTTCATTCGCATTCTTCCCGAGACTAGAAAAAAGATCCGTGCCAATCCCAATATCACCTTTCTCGAAACCGAAGATGGCGGCCATTGTTCCTTCCTCGCCGACAGTGATGGAAACGGCGACGACGGCTACTGGGCGGAGCACCAGGTCGTGAACTTTCTTCGCCAGTTCTAACCCCATCAGCAATCTCCCACCCATTTGTCATTCCGAAGCGAAGCGAGGAATCTGCTTTTCCTTTGCCCATGCACACAGCAAATTTCTAGTCGCTCCGCTCCTCGCAATGACAATATGCAAAAGTCTGTTCACAAATTGGGATAACCACCAACGCAACGCCCCGCCACTCTCCTGTACAATCCTCGCGGATGAAGTGGGTCACGAAAACTGCCTGCCTGGCCCTTGTGTTCCTGGCGACGGCGGCGCTGTGGGGCGAGCCGGTTGCGCAGTTGCATCCCAGCAACTACGTCAACGACTTTGCTCAAGTCCTCGACGCCAACACCGTCGCGCAGCTCAACGACGTCTGCCAGCAGATTGATACCAAAGCCCACGCCCAGATCGCGGTGGTTACCATCAATTCGTTGGATGGTTCCGACATCGAGAGCTACGCGGTCGCGCTGTTCAAGCAATGGGGAGTGGGCGCCAAAGCCACCGATCATGGAGTATTGATTCTACTGGCGATCAAAGATCGGCGAGACCGGATTGAAGTTGGCTACGGGCTCGAACCGATTTTGCCGGATGGGAAAGTCGGCGGCTTCCAACGGGAGGTTGTCCCACTACTACAACAGAACAACTACAACGCCGCCATTTCCCAGGAGACTATGCGCGTGGCCGGTGTCATCGCGCAGGACGCAGGCATTCAACTGACAGGCGCAAGCTCTCAAGCGCCAGTTGAAACCGAGGAAAGACCCGAGTCTGGCCCGTCCGCCGCCAAGATCATCATTTTCATTGTGATTGGGATCATCGTCCTGGTCACCCCGCCCCTCCGCAGATTGTTGTTCTGGTTCCTGATCTTCGGTGGCGGACGAGGTGGCGGCTATGGTGGAGGCGGAGGATTTGGTGGTGGAGGCGGGGGCGGTTTTGGCGGATTCGGTGGCGGAAGTTCGGGTGGCGGCGGCGCCAGCGGAAGCTGGTAGTCCTTAAGGTGAAGGCGAGCGAGGTACGAAATGGTTCCTGAAAAACAGATCAACGAATTCGTGAGCAAAATGCAGCAAAGCGCGGGCAGCAATCTGCTGAGCGTAATTCTCTATGGCTCCGCCGCGAATGGAGAATTCCATCGCGACTTCTCCAACGTGAACCTGCTTTGTGTGCTTAAGGAAAATTCCTTCCCAGCGCTGGCGGCCATCGCTCCGGCTGTGGAGTGGTGGGCGGGGCAAAAGCACCACACTCCCCTAGTGCTCAGCCGCGAGGAACTGGAGCGTTCCACCGATGTGTTTTCCATCGAATGGCTCGACATGCAGCAGCGCCATCGCGTGCTCTTCGGCGAGGATGTTTTAAGCGGCTTGCAAATTCCCCTGCACCTGCATCGCGCCCAAGTAGAATATGAGCTGCGGGAAAAACTGATTCTGTTGCGCGAGCATTTATTGTCTGCTGGCGGTAATCAACGCCGGATGTGGGACTTGCTGATCCGCTCTTTGCCATCTTTCATTACACTATTCCGGCACACCCTGATTGCATTGGGAGACGCAACTCCGCGATCCAAGCGGGAGGCAGTACAGGTGCTTTCGGGGCGCATTCAGTTCGATTCGTCGGCCTTCACCCAGTTGCTCGACATTCGCGAGCGCAAGGCCGAGCCCAAACAGTTCGATGTGAAAGATGTTTTCGCCCGCTATCTGCTGGGAGTCCAGCAAGTAACCGCGGCAGTGGATAAAATGCTTGATGCTACGAGCCTCGATGCTAAGAGTTAGGAGAAGAAAATGATCAAAGTGTTAGTAGTGATTGGCGTTCTTGTACTGATCGTATTGATGTTATTCGGACAATATGTCGGCGTTAAAAATACGCTGGTGACCAAGAACGAAGCAGTGAAGGCATCATGGTCGCAGGTGGACATCGTGCTGCAACGCCGCGCCGACCTGATTCCCAACCTGGTTGAAACCGTGAAGGGCTACGCCCAGCAGGAAGTGACCGTTTTCGGCGACATCGCCAAGGCGCGCTCGGCCCTGCTCTCCGCGCAGACGCCGTCCGACAAAATTGCCGCCAACGGGCAACTGGATGGCGCACTCGGCCGGTTGTTATTGGTAGTGGAGAATTATCCGCAGCTAAAGTCGAATGAAAACTTCTTGCGCTTGCAGGACGAACTCGCCGGAACCGAGAATCGTATTGCTGTCGAGCGCCAGCGTTACAACGACACCCTGAAGGATTACAACACCTACGTCCAGCAATTACCCAATAGTATTTATGCCGGATGGGCTGGATTCAAACCCAACGAAGCGTACTTTGCCGCGTCCGAAGGGTCGCGTGAAGTTCCCAAGGTGAACTTTGCTGCCCCGGCTCCGGCGCCCCCGGCCACTCCGCAAGCTGCGCCTGCCAAATAGCGTGCAAGCCGATTGGGCCGTCGAACTCGGAGCGGGAGACGAAACGCTTGAAATGCCGTGGGCTGCCGCTGATGGCGGCCCGCGGTATTACGATCTCAAGCGTCGGCCTGAACTCTTGCTCCAGATCGAAGAAGCGTCACGAGTGCAAGAGTTGGGCGAGAGCCTGGCGGCAATCAATTCGCCGGCAAACATTTTGGAAACCGCCAAGTGCGACGCTTGGGCGACTACTGAAATAGATTTCGAAGAAGAGATCTTCGGCGCCACGGTCAAGTTCGGTTCCTACATTGATCTTCTGTTCACGGAAGAGCGCGCCCGCTTTTCCTTCCCTGAGCACGAGCGGCTGGCGAAGCAGCTTACCGAACTCCTGCGGCGCGTACCGGAGATCCCAGCTGCGGCCGAGTTCTTGGTCCGCCGCTGCTACTACCACACAGAAGGAAAGATCGCCAAAGGCTTCTACATTACTTTTTATCTGTTCGGCTACGGCGACGACGAACTCCAGGCGCGTCAGTGCTGGGCCATCGCATTGAAGCTGGTAGAGAACGCCATCAAGCAATTGTCCCTGCATTGATTTCGCGCCAGATTGGATTTTGGGTGGCGCAGCGCTTCCCAGCGCTGCGATCAGAGATCTTAGTTTGACTACGCGCTTCAGCGCCTGGGGTGAAGACTACGCTGGTTTCGGAACCAGATCTGCACGCTCTCGCTTCGCCTTTTTGAACCATGTCCGCAGCATTGACAACAGCAGCATGGCCAGGCAAATCGTCAGCAATCCGATCGACGCAGTGCGGACATCCACTGCGCGCTTGGGCAGGATGGAAAAGCGTCCATAGACGAAGTCAAAGTGTACCCAGTAAATCAGCAGAGAAGTTTGCCCCATTTGGATCAGCGGGCTGAATCCCCATTGCCCCGCGCCCCAGCGGCACCAGATGTAGGTGGCAGACATGATCGCGAGCAGCATGCCGACGCGCATCCAGAAAAAATTCGGACTGGTATGCCAGAAATCGTAGGCGCCCCAAATTTGCCACGAGCGTGCATCCAGCCAGCGCGTCAGATAAATCAATCCAATTCCACCGGCGCCGGCCAGCAGGAAAATCTGGATCTCAAGCCTGCGTGCCCAATCACTGAACAGAAGATAACCGAGAGCCAGTCCGGCGAATGCGAACGCTGTCCAGGGAAAAATAGGGAACAGCCACGACTGCGGCTGGCCAAGGTTATGCACGCCGTCAATATAAGATTCGATCGGCCAGGGCAGCCATTGCGGACGCCAACCCGTCCACATCAGCGGAGTCAACAGAGAGATTGCCATCGCGATCCCGATGGAGGTTGTACCCAGTGCTAGACGCGTTCGTGGTCCTCGATTCAGCGTGAGCACCAGCCAGCACATCGCGCCCATCAACATCATGGAGACGCCGATGGTGTTGAGGATGTCCACCCGCAGCAGGTCGGGCCACGGCGACCATCCCCAGGCGATCAGAAACTCCTGCAAGCGAAACAAGACGCCGAGGGCAAGAATCTCAGCCCCGCGGCGGATGGTCTTGGCTGCGATCTGGCCGGCGGGCACGCCTTTGAGCCGCAGCTTGTCGGTGACCAGGGCAAAAGAAATTCCCGCCAGAAAAAGGAACAGGGGCGCGGGCAAAGTTCCGACCACCTGCGACCACATGAAGAAAGTGCTCTTGCGGGCGGCGCCGCCGAGCCATGCGTCGTAGCAATGGGTCTGGAACATAAGGACGCAGGCCAGGCCGCGCATCCAATCGATGTAGGCGAGGCGGGATGGGGCGGAAACCGTCATGTTTGCCTACAGTTGTATCACTCCGGCGGTGCTTTGGAAGGGCTGTCCACCTATGCGATACTGGCGAAGTGTTCCACGGGGAACATAGTGCGGAGTGTTCCACGTGGAACACATGTGGAAAGTGCCAGGGAAAGTAAATAGTTAGGGCAAATTCCCGTTTTGGGAAGCCTCGAACGGGAAATCAAGGGCGCGTAGCTCAGGTGGATAGAGCATCTGCCTTCTAAGCAGAGGGTCGCAGGTTCGAGTCCTGCCGCGCCTACCATTTACTTGGGCTCTGGGCGCTAGGCTCTCGGTCTCGACCAGTGGATCCGCACAACCCAGAGCAAGAAAGCCTAGCGTCTAAAGCCTAGGGCCTAGAGCCTAACCCCAGAGCCTGAAGTTTTCAGGAGACATACATTTGCGTTTGAAAATTATGCAGGCTGGGGAAGAGGTTTTGCGGCAGAGGGCGCGGCCGCTGTCGGCTGAGGAGATTCGTAGCAGGGAGATTCATGAGCTGATCGAGCATATGCGCGAGACCATGCATGATGCTCCCGGCGTCGGGCTGGCTGCGCCGCAGATTGGGATTTCCATTCAGCTGGCTGTGATTGAAGATCGTGAGGAATATCAGGCCAGCGTTTCTGCGGAATTGCTGGCTGAGCGGGGAAGACGGCCGGTGCCGTTTCATGTGTTGATCAATCCGAAGATCGTTTTGTCAGGCGGCGGGCCGGTGGAGTTTTTCGAAGGGTGCCTTAGTGTGGCGGGGCTTTCGGCGGTTGTGCCGCGGTATGCTTCCGTAAGAGTCGAGCATTTGGATGAGAATGGGGCTGTGCGGACGATTGAAGGGTCCGGGTGGTATGCACGGATTCTGCAGCATGAGATTGATCATTTGCATGGAAAGCTTTATATCGATCGTATGCATGGCCGGACGCTGATGACGGTCGAGAATTTTGGGCGGTTTTGGAAAGATTTGCCGATTGCTGAGGTGCGGGACAGGTTGGAATCTGCTCGGGGAAAATCAGATTAAGCATTTCTCAGTGCGTTCGAGACTCTGAAGGAGGGTCGACCTCAGCGGCTAAAGCCGGATTCATGACAATGCAATGATCGCAGCGGTGAACCGCTGCGCCACCCAAAATCAATCGCACATTGACTCAATCAAAGATCCCCCTAGGTTTTCCGCGGCTTGTGCTCACAGGTTGTGGCGTTGATGCAGGCGTCTGGGAGGACCAGCCGGGCTACCGGCTTTCCTCCGACGATGTGTGAGTCGATGATTTCTTCTACGTCGTTGGCGGTGACGCGTCCGTACCAAATTGCTTCTGGATAAACAACTACGGTTGGGCCGTGTTCGCATTGTTCCAGGCAGCCGGATTTGTTGGCTCGGACGTTGGTGCCGGGGACGCCTCGGGCGGCAAGCTTTTGTTTGAATAGAGTTTGTAACTCGGCTTTGGCTTCGGGATCGCAGCTGCCTCGGGGATGTCCCGGGGGGCGCTGGTTGCCGCAGATGAAGATATGTTTTTCGAATTTTGACATGAATAAAATGTACAGGAATTGATGAATGGGGAGTGCAGAGATTGAACCGCAGGCGCTGAAGCGCGTGAATGTATGGATGCTTTGATCGGCATGCCTGAAGGCGATGCCCTGATACGAACCAAAGCGTTAGCAGTGGTTCACCCCGCGGGACCAGCCGAGATGCGCGCGAGATCCCTCGCCCGGCTGAAAAACGCCGGATCTTCGGGATGACTTTAAATAGAGTGGTTGAGGTCTGCAACGAAATGTAGGAGCTATTTCAAGCCTTCGACGAGGTAGAGATCGCAGAGAGTGCGAACGTAGGAGTAGACGTAGGCTTTGCCGTCAGGGGTCATCATTACGCCGCTGATGGTGTCGATACCGGCGGCGTCGGCGGGGACGAGGTCTTTCCAAGGCTTTCTTTTTCCGCTGGCCACATCGATTTGCATCAGCCGGGCTGGGAGTTCTCCATAACGAAGGACAAACAGGCTGCGGCCATCGGAAGACCAGCCGGTGGGAACTTCGTTGGCTTCGACTCCGGGCACCGGGCGCGGCTCGCCGCCTTGGATGGAGTAGAGAAATATCTTATGGTCGGTACCCAATCCCGCGACTGTGTCGCCGCTCGGGGAGACCACGAATCGTGTGCCTACGCCTTCAGGACTGATGGCCTGCGGATTGCCGCCGGCGGCGGATTGCACGTAAAGCCGGAGCGCGTGCCCCGGCTCATTTCCGGAAAAAACGAAGCGCTTGCCGTCAGGCAGCCAGCGCGCGTTCAGATGGTTGATTGAGTCCTGGGTGAGCGGCTTGGCTTCTCCGACGCCGGTGGGCATCAGAACCAGCGGCGAGGGAACTGTGTTGGGGCGTCCCAGGGCCCATTTGCCATCGGGCGACAACGCTGCACCGGTGCCCTCCCCGAGCCGAATGGCTGGAGAACCGTCTGTCTTACGCAGGTAGACGGCATATTTAGGGCCTCCGCCTTCGCCGGCCTCGGAGAACAGGACGGTCTTGCCATCGGCGGACAAGTCACCCGGGGTTGACCAATCCAGCCAGGACAGGTCTTGTTCTTTGGTTTGGCCGGGAGCCAGCCCGATCAGGCCGGCGCGGTCGTTGCCGCGAGTCAGGAGAACATTTCCGTCGCGGCCCACATCGAGTAGGGTCAACTCTCCCGGGACTCGCGCCAGCAGGCGGACCGTTCCCGAGAGATTGACGGCGAACAGAGAGCGGTCGCCACCGGTCCGGGTCGCAGTGAACCAGATCTCGTCGCCTGTCGGCGACCATGCCAGACCTTGAATACTGTCCCATCCGGTGGAGAGGACCGTCTTTTTTCCGTTTAAATCGACAACCGCAACTGATCCGCCATCGTCTCGCAGCTGAGGATGATCGAGGAACGCCACCAAATCTGCCTTGGGCGAAACGCGAGGATGGCCAATCCATCCGTCGGCCTGATAAAGCACTTTGTCGGGGGGGAATTCCAGCCGTTTGCGGCCGTCCACTTCGCGCACAATGGCCAGATTGCTTCCATCGGGAGACCAGTCGGCCCATTCGACGTTTTCCAGAATCTCGCGCGGCGCTCCTCCGACCAAGGGCACCCGAGCCAGAGTGCCGGTGTAAATGAATCCTTCTTTGGGGCGGCTGGCCAGGGAGAGCGCCATTTCTCCGGTGGGGGAAATGGCTAAAATGTCGGCTCCGGCGGGTTGCAGTTCCTGGGATTGCGGACTCTCGGGCCGCGTGGTGAACAGCTCCAGAGATTTGCCCTCCCAGGCGGCGCTGTAGATGATTGTCTTGCCGTCCGGCGCAAAGCGGGCGGAGCGAACTATGCCCCGGCGAAACGCGAGGGGATGGTAAGTCGGTTGGGAAGCCTCGACCGGGCGGTGGAAGAAGAGTATTCCCGCGGCGATTCCGGCGAGCAGGGCGACGGCGGCGGCCACGGAAACCGGCATGAACAGGCTTCTTTGCGATGCGTCACTTTGCAGCGGAGGGGCGACGATTGGAATGGTCCCAGATGCTCCGGCGGCGACGGCTGCTTCGCGCACTCGGGAGGTATCCAGATTACGTTTAATGCGCTTCAAGTCTCCGCGCAACTCGGCGGCCGTTTGATAGCGGAACTCGCGATCTTTTTCGATTGATTTGAGAATCAACTCTTCGAGTTTTGCAGGGATGCTGGTATTTAAGGTCGAGGGCAGCGGCGGGGTGCGATTCAGAATGGCTTCGGACATGACCCCGGTGCTGCTGCCGGAAAATGCAACGTTTCCGGTGGCCATTTCATAGAGGACCGTGCCGAAGGAGAACAAGTCGGTGCGCTGGTCGAGGTCTTCGGCGCGAACCTGCTCGGGCGACATGTAGGCGACCGTGCCTACCGTTGATCCGGGACTGGTCATCATGCCGCCGCTGGTCGCCGTGAGCATGGCGGCGTCAGTGACGCCTGCCGGGGCTAGCTTGGCGAGGCCGAAATCCAGCAGCTTGGCTTGGCCGCGTTTGGTGACAAAAATATTTGCCGGCTTGATGTCGCGATGAATGATGCCTTTAGAATGTGCGGCGTCGAGGCCATCGGCGATTTCGATCGCGAGATTTAGCAGAGTCTCGGTGTCGATGGGACGTCCAGCGATGCGGTGCTTGAGTGTCTGGCCTTCCAGATACTCCATGACAATGAAGGCTTCACCGCTTTGCTCGTCAATTTCATGGATGGTGCAAATGTTGGGATGATTGAGCGCCGAAGCGGCGCGGGCCTCACGGCGAAAACGCTCGAGGGCTTGGGGATCTTTGGCGACGTCTTCGGGCAGGAATTTCAGGGCGACAAAGCGGCCGAGCGTGGTGTCTTCGGCTTTGTAAACCACACCCATCCCGCCGCCGCCCAGCTTCTCAATGATTCTGTAGTGGGAGATATTTTTCCCGATCATCGGCAGGAGTCCCCGGAATTCATGTTGCCGATAGTAGGAGAGATTTTGGCGGCAGTCAAACTGAAGGGTGACTTGGAGTCGGCATCCGGCGGGTGGCGCGAGTATCGACCCGCGCTAGATCTCTCGCCCGGCTGAAAAACGCCGGGTCTTCGGGATCACTGGTGGTGGGTGTTAGAGGGAAATTTATTCTTTGAGCGGGACGATGGCTTGGTCGTTCTGGCAGAAAGTGGCGACGCGTTGCAGGTCGCCGGTCGGGGTGGTCACGAACATCACCGGACCGTAGCAATAAACGGCATGGCCGGTCTGGGCAAAATACCACTGTCCTCCCTTGTGGGAGCGGTGCGCGATTTTTGACTCGACAGGCGGCTTTGCCGGAGGAGTGAATCGAGCGCCGGGGATAGACAGCAATAAAAGTATGCTTGCGAGACCGTTCATTCCCTACCTATCTCGAGGCGCAGATCTAAATTGTGACCACCATCCGGCGTGAGTCGGATGTATCGGAAGCCGCGGTTGGCGGTTTCCGGAGTTTGCCGGCCGGGTGCGCCGGCTTGGCGTTATTTTGTGGTGCAACCTGGGAAGACGGAGCCTTTGCCTGTGCCGCAGCGTTTTGCTTCTGTAGGGCGCTGCTTTTCATAGAGGTCAACTGCGAGCTATCGCTGAACAGATCCCGGATCAAGTAGCGTTGGGTGTCGATGGTGCGCCCTTGTTCCACGACCAGCAGGGCCATCAAGCCGTAGGAAATCAGGAAGAGCACGACGAGGAGAGGAAGCAGGTTCTGCTTCTTCGGGACTATGACTACGCTTTCGGTGGTCACGCTTAACAAGTGGCACCCCGATCCAGGCCCAGAGCAGCGGGCATAGCGGGAAATGCAGTTTGAACGCCAGCGATTGAGATCTTATTAAGTTATTGCAAATACAAAGCTTAGATTGGATTTGTGGGTGACCGACAGAAGCTGCTAGTGCAACTTGCTGCACATTATTGGTAACTGCCCTGATGTTACTGGGGTGACTTGCTCGCGGAAAGCGGCTACCGGCAAGGGTTTCGGGGGTGGCGCGACTGCAAATGCAGAGGTCCTTCGCTGCGCAAAAGGCGCTTCGTTCAGGATGACATAGGCGTTGTCTTACCGGCCGCCCAGCACCAGCTTGGCGATGGTGGCCAATTGCATGTTGGATGTGCCCTCGTAGATTTTGCCGATCTTGGCGTCGCGCCAATATTTCTCGACGGGATAATCTTTGGTAAATCCGTAACCGCCGTAGATTTCGATGGCGAGCGAGGTCACGCGTTCCGCCACCTGGGAGCAGAACAGCTTGGTCATAGCGGCCTCTTTTACAAAAGGTACGCCGGCGTCTTTCATGCGGGCGGCGTTATAGACCATCAGGCGGGCGGCTTCGATCTCGGTGGCCATTTGCGCGATCTGGAACTGGATGCCCTGAAATTCCGTCAGAGCTTTGCCGAATTGTTTGCGCTCCTGAGCGTATTTTGCGGCATACTCCCATGCGCCACGGGCGACTCCAGCCATCTGTGCGCCGATTCCGATGCGGCCTTCGTTTAAAGTCTCAATGGCGATTTTGTAGCCTTTGCCGTTCTCGCCCAGAACATTTTCTTTGGGGACGCGGCAATCTTCGAGGATCAGTTCGCAGGTGGACGACGCGCGGATTCCGAGCTTGTCTTCTTTCTTGCCGACGGTGAACCCGGGAAAATCTTTCTCAATCAGGAAGGCGGTGATGCCTTTATATCCCGCCGCCGGGTCGACGGTGGCGAACAGGATGAAGAGACCGGCTTCCTTGGCATTGGTGATCCACAGCTTGCGGCCGTTGAGGACGTAGTCGCTGCCCTTCAGCGTGGCTTTGGTCTGCAATGCGAAAGCGTCGGAGCCCGATCCGGCTTCGCTTAAGGCGTAGGCGCCGCAGGTATTGGTGGCCATGCGTGGGAGATAACGTTTCTTTTGCTCGTCGGAAGCCCAGCGCACCAGAGCATTGATGACCAGAGTGTTTTGCACATCCACGATCACGCCGGCAGAAGCATCCACGCGCGACATCTCCTCGACCGCAAGAATGGCTTCAAAGAACTTGCCGGCCCCACCGCCGTACTGCTCTGGAATCTCGATGCCCATCAATCCCAGTTGGAAGAATTGGTCAATGAGGTCTTTGTCGAAGACGCCCTTTTCGTCCATCTCTTTCACCAACGGGCGAAGTTTTTCGTCGGCGAACTGGCGAATGTTGTCGCGAAAAAGGATTTCGTCATCGGTGAAGCTGGTGAGCGGGTTGGGCGACAGAGCTTGCAGAGTGATCTCGGTCATGAAAGCACCTTCAGCAGGGAAGTGCGAACCCTGAAGTTTAGCACCGGGAATGATGCGAGGTTGGGGAAGCTTGGAAGTAACGCCTACTGCTTCCCGCCCTGAACCAGCCTCAGCCCGTCGGTTTGCAGGATGCGTTGGATCTGATTGCGAGCGTGGACGGCCCAGGGGCCGGTCGTGTCCAGCTTCACGTAGGCGCGCCAGTGGCGGAGAGCTTTACGGGGTTCTTTGATCTTCTCGTAAGCGAGGGCCAGGTTGTAATGGGCGTCGGCATAGGTGGGCGCGAGTTGCAGTGCCGTATGGTAGGTCTGGATGGCTTCGGTCACGCGACCGGTTTCGTCGAGAACGTTGCCCAGATCGAAATAGGCCAAAGCATAGCGTGGATCAATTTCAATGGCGTGGCGATAGTGCTCTTCCGCGCCGCCGTAGTCCTGCCGGTTGTAATAAAGAGTCCCCAGGTTGATGTGCGCCGCGGCGTGATCGGGATCCAATTCGAGTACGCGTTCATAGGTAGCAATTGCCTGGATCTGGCTGCCGGGATCTTCTTCCTGAGCGATGCCGCGGGCGAACAGTTCGCTGACATCGCCGGATTCAGGTTCGGGACGAGGAAGTGAAATTGGAGTGCTGGTCACCAGCTTCTCTCCGGGAGCGAAATCGAACATGAACTGGCCGGCAATGGGCTCGACCACCTTGCCTTCGTGCCGGAAGGCGATGCGGCGTCCGGTACTGAAGGAGCCGGCTTCGAGCAAGGGATTCTCCATGCCGGCCACCTGCTTTTGCATGGCATCGAGCGATTGCCGGATGACCGCTGGGCGCACCTTGCGGGCGCACAGATCGCGTACTTTCTTGATTTGCAGGAGATCAAAAAAAGAATAGCTCTCCGCGGCGGCCACAAGTTCAGCCTTTTCCCAGGCTGCCAATTGACGCGCCGTGAGCCGAAGAATACGAAGTAAATCTATTCGACTATATCGATACACGTGAGTGTAACTATCTTACCAATATTATCGGGAAGTGGGTTTGCGTTGGCAATAGGAAACTCGTGCCAGAAGGAATCTTCTTCGGCAACTTGCAACGATTGTGGTGCAGAAATCGGGGTCGGATGGAAAACTCAAAGCGGTCCTACCTTTGTGATTCCATCTGGGCGGGACACCGTGGTAGAACGTCGTTAAAGAATTGTTTCTTGTTAAGAATGGGGTGGAGTTTTCTCTATAATGCCTCATTCTTTCCATATCCAATCCCGCGATCCTCTTCCCCTACTACTTGATCCTCTGGGGCAGGCGGATTCATCCGCATCCGCTCTTTGAAACGCTCGCGTACTTCATTGCTTTTTGGGTCTACTTCTACTTGCGCCGCCGCTGCGGCGATCCTATCTCCGTCCCGCTACGCTGGACCGTGGTCGCGTGCGCCACTGCTGGTGCGGCGCTCGGATCCAAGCTCCTCTACTGGATGGAGGATCCAACACTCGCCTTGCAACACCTTCATGATCCAAGATTTCTCCTGGGCGGTAAAACCATTGTTGGTGCGCTTATCGGAGGCTTAATGGCAGTCGAGTTCATCAAGCAACAAATTGGTCAACATCGATCTACGGGGGACTTGTTCGCAGTCCCGCTGGCCTTGGGGATTGCAATCGGACGAATTGGATGTTTCCTCACCGGCCTCAGCGATAACACCTACGGAACACCGACTTCGTTACCCTGGGGCATTGATTTCGGCGACGGCGTTCTTCGCCATCCGACACAACTTTACGAGATCATCTACCTGCTCGCACTCGTTCCGGTTCTGTACCGCATCATGATTCGTATCGGCAGCGCCAATCTTGGTTCCCGTCTGGCGCGCTGGCAACCCGGAGACGCATTTAAGTTGTTCATGGTGAGCTACCTGGGCTTTCGAGTATTCTGCGATTCCATCAAGCCCTATCCTCATTTCGCGTTAGGACTGGGATCCATTCAGTGGGCATGTGTTCTAGTTTTGCTCTATTATGCTCGAGATATTTATCGATGGGTGAAGCCGTTGACAACCACACATCAGTCAAAGAAACTCCAACGGTCATTCTGAAGGTAGTTCCGGACTGGGGGCACGGTGAACTTTCTGCGAGGGCTCGGCATCGCGATCGTTTCTCTTGTTGTCGTTGTGTCGAGTTTACTTTTTATAGGCCTCTCCATCTGCGCCATGGGTGGTGGCATAAGCCGTAGCGATCAGGGAGTCTCGGTCATCATCGCGTTAATCGACCTTGCAGTTATCATCGCCGGGGTCTACGCCCTTAAGAAGCTCCATCGATGGAACGCCGAATGAGTTGAGGATCGGCCTCGTAAAAACTAAGAGCACCTTCCATAGAGGCAGGCATGGGCGACAAAAAGCGTCCTTATATCTTTTACGATGTCGTCATTTCGATCTGTTCCACCTGCTATCAGAAGATCGAGGGGAAGACTGTTTTCGAGGACAGTAAAGTTTACCTCCTCAAGCGCTGCCCGCAGCATGGGCACGAGCGCGTCCTTATTGCCGATGATGTCGACTACTATCGCCTTTGCCGGGAGGTTTTCATCAAGCCGCCCGAGATGCCGCTCGTGTACAACACTCCGGTCAAGTGGGGATGTCCATACGACTGCGGTCTTTGCACCGACCATGAGCAGCATTCTTGTCTTACTTTGGTCGAAATTTGCGACTACTGCAATCTTCGCTGCCCAGTGTGCTACGCTTCCAGCGGTCCGGAACGCCAACAGTTTCGCGATCTTCCGCTGATCGAAAAAATGCTGGACGCCATTGTCCGCAATGAAGGCCATCCCGTTGTCGTGCAGATCTCCGGTGGCGAGCCGACTATGCATCCTGACTTCTTTGCTGTCCTCAATCTGGCTAAAGCCCGCCCGATTCGCCACTTGATGGTTAACACCAACGGAATTCGCATCGCACAAGATGAGGAGTTTGTGAAGCGTCTAGCGGTTTATGCCGAGGACTTCGAGGTCTATCTCCAATTCGACTCGTTCGAGCGCGCGCCACTCATCGCATTACGTGGCGCCGATTTGCGCCGCGTTCGCCAGGACGCAATCGAAAGGCTCAATCGCTACAACATCTCTACGAACCTTGTGGTCACCCTCAAGAAGGGCCTTAACGACGGCGAAATTGGCACGATCATCGACTACGCACTACAGCAACCCTGCATCCGCGGCGTGACGTTCCAACCAATTCAAGACGCAGGACGCCTCGAAGAATTTAATCCAGCCACTGATCGGCTTACGCTCACTGAAGTTCGCCGCAAGATTCTAGAACAAACAAAGGTATTCAAGCCTGAGGACATCATTCCTGTCCCTTGCCATCCGGATTCGCTGGCCATGGGTTACGCTCTGAAGTTTGGCGGTAGAGTCACGCCGCTTACTTCAATGATCCCGCCCGAAGTCCTGATCAGCGCCGGCGGGAATACAATCCTCTATGAGCAGGAATCCGTGGTTCGAGAGAATCTATTTAAACTATTTGCAACCAATCATTCCCCGAAGTCTGGAGCTGGTAGCCTTCATGAATTGCTTTGTTGTCTACCTCAAGTACTGGTTCCCGACGGCCTTGGCTACGAGAACATCTTCCGCATCATCATCATGCAATTCATCGACGCCCATTCTTTCGACGTGCGCTCGGTGAAGAAAACCTGTGTCCACATCGTCCACCCCGATGGCCGCCTAATCCCATTCGACACCTACAACCTCTTCTATCGCGACAACCTTGAACGAACTCGTCTTGCTCCTCTGCGCGAAAAAGTCGAAGTCAGTCTTGGCCTGTCCTCCCCCGCGGGGGCTCTCTAGCACCCGAACGGACTCGATTCCAGAAAGGCACACGAATTAAAGCACTTGGAGTCGGCAAAAGAAAAAATCCTGGCCCTTACCAGACCAGGAGCTTTCTTTCGGAACGACGATTCGGTTCACCAATGTTCTCTTAGTTAATTGCTGGGAGGAAGGCTGGCTTTGTACATGGCGTCCAGCAGGTCTTGCGACTTGCCGTCGTAGTCCGCGTCCAGAGACCACATGAAGGTGCCGCCCAATCCCCGGGTCCAATCCGCATACGTCACTCGAGAGAATGTGGAGAACGAATCATCGTAGGTGATGAAGCCCGGAGTCCCATCCGCCCTCAACATGTACGGCACCCAGGAGACCGGATCGTAGTAGGTTTGCCATCCCCTCTGGTTGATGCGCTGCTTGATGAAACTGCCATAAACCTGGGCATCCACCAGGCTGTCGCACTGTTGGTCGGGAGTATGTCCGATGTTCGGACACGATCCGAAGAGCTGGCTCACCTTACGGTAGACGTAGCCGTAGAAGGGTGTGCCCATGTTTAGCTGAGACGGCGGCACATGCTTCAGGAATATGTCGGCGGCCGTCTGGGCGCTGCCTCCCGGATTGCACTCCCAGGGCTCAGGGTCATGCCAATCCCAGAAGATCGGCGAATTCAGCTGTGCGTCATCCGTCCACGGGCCGGCACAGTCGTACATCATAATATTGAAGAAGTCGATTACGGCCTTCAGGTGGTCGAGATCGTATCCATATCCGCCCCAGGGAGCGGCATCGACGGAAAGACTGTAAGTTGGGCTGGGGAGGGCCACGCGGAGTGCCGTCATCAACTCAACCATCACGCGACGATCGGCGGGAGTTTGAGGATACTCCCAGTCGAGGTCAACGCCGTCGTATCCATTCTCGATAACAAATGTCTGCACATTTGCGACGACGGTGTTCAGAAGGGTGCGATTGTTCTCGAGAGCAGGAACGTCCCCGCCGATTAAGAGCATGACTTTCACCCCTACGGCGTGGGCATTCGTGATGAGATCGGGTTCGATAAACCCATCGGGGACGGCAAGAGTTCCATCCGCCCCAAAGGGAACGCCGGCATGAATGATGTGGGTCAGCTTGTCGTAAGGGATCTGCGCTGCACTGTAGGTGTATGGTGGATCAGCATATTTGCTCCACAAATCGTAGTCCGCGACCACCCGCTTGGTCAGTTGCTGGGCCTGCGCGGATTGAGCGACGAGTGCCAACGCGCCTGCGACGAATAGAAAAGCCGCAAGCTTTACTGAAAAACCCCGAAACAAATTCATTAGGGTCTCCTGGGAACCTGTCCGCAAGCCGGGCTTTGAACCGGCCCGATGCCAAACCCGCGAAGCGCGAGAGTGGGAGAATTGTAGCGCAGATCGGTGAGCCTATTTGTAAAAAATGGTCTAATAAATCGTTTTAGTTCAGAGAACGCATTTGTTTGCACATTTCCTTTGAACCTGCGCTACACGAATACTCGCTAGAACTCGGGCTGAGCCGATTTCGCGGCTTCGAACGTGACGCGCTGCTTTTGCCTGTAGGACAGGTTCGCCATGTGGGCTGCTACGGCAGAGCGATAGCCGATCTCCACCGGCGCATTCGGGGTCTTGCGAGTGCGGATACAGTCAATCCAATTGGCCATGTGGTCCTGGTCCGGAGTTTTTCCGACCAATGCGGCCCCGTCCGGACGATTGGTTTTTTCCGGATAGTAGCGAGTGACCTCCCCGGATTCCCCTTTCACCATGTCGGTTACGCCCTCGCTGTGTTCGATGGTGCCTTCGCTTCCCAGAATGCGCTCGCCCAGTCCATAGTGGCTGTTGCTGAAAGTGGATTGCCACGTGACCACCGTGTCATTGGGAAAGTCGAATGTCACGATGATGGTGTCAGGCACCTGGCGTCCATCTTTCTCGGAGAATACTCCCCCCGACATATAGGCAGCAGCAGGGAGTGGCAGATCGAGAGCGCTCATGATCCAAGCGATCTGGTGGACCATGTTCTCGGTGATGTTCCCGCCGGAGAATTCCCAGTACAAGCGCCAGTTGATGAACTTGTAGGGATCAAACGGCTGGTCGGGACGGCCGTTCAGGAATGCGCTCCAGTTGACAGTTTGCGCAGTGCAGTCCGAGGGCACGGGACGCACCCACTGGCCCTGGCCATGGGGAGTATTGCGGCTCATCCACGACTCGACTTGCGTGACCTTGCCGACGATCCCGTCGTTAATCCATTTCTTCGCGTCGGCCAGTGCGCCGGAGCTCTCATGCTGCAATCCAATTTGCACCACCCGATCGGATTGTTTCGCGGCCGTCAGGCATCGGTCAGCCTCGGGAATTGACCAGGTCATGGTCTTTTCCGAATAGAGGTCTTTGCCTGCGGCCAGGGTGTCGAGAAAATGACGCGCGTGAATGTGCAGTGGGCTGGCTACGATGACGCCGTCAATGTCCTTCATATCAAGGAGGCGGCGGTGATCGTCAAGGGTCCGTATTCCCGGCGACATTTTCTGGGCCTCTTCCCGGCGCCGACTGTAGATATCGGCCATGGCCACAAGCTGGACGTTCGGAACCTTTTGTATTTCCTCGAGCAGGGCCTGCCCACGCCCGCCCACGCCGATCATGCCCACGCGGATGCGATCGTTGGCGCCAAGCACCTTGGCCGTTGGATACGCCAGAAATGCTGCTGTCCCTAAAGCTGCCTGCTTGATGAAAACCCGTCTGGTGTTCTCTGACATCGGGTTGCCCTCCCTTTGCTGGCCGGTAAGCCGCCTACCAGTTCCACATCGTCCCATCGAGCTTGCGGTTGACCGGCAGGTACGCGCGCTCGTAGGGAAACCTGGCTGCCAGTTTTTCATCGAAATCCACGCCGTGTCCCGGCTTGTCCCCGGGATACAGATATCCATCTTTGAACGAGTAGGCGTGTGGAAAAACCTCATCGGTTTCGTTCGTGTGCCGCATGTATTCCTGAATGCCAAAATTGTTAACGGAAATGTCGAAGTGCAGGGCTGCGCCCATGGTGACCGGCGAAAGGTCGGTTGCGCCGTGGCATCCGGTTTGCACATGATACATATCGGCGAAGGGCGCAATTTTCTTCAGCGGCGTAATGCCTCCGCTGCGGACCACCGTCATGCGCAGGTAGTCAATCAACTGTTCGCTGATTAAAGTCTTGGCATCCCAAACCGTGTCGAAAATTTCTCCCGCGGCCAGCGGCGTGGTCGTGTGCTGACGTATGATGCGAAAACCCTCTTGCAACTCCGCCGTTACGGCGTCTTCCAGCCAGAAAAGATGATACGGCTCCAACTCTTTCCCCAGACGGGCAGCCTGAATCGGCGTCAATCGATGGTGCGAGTCGTGCAGCAAATGAATGTCGTCGCCAAACTTTACCCGCAGGGCCTCGAACAATCTGGGAACGTGGTTCAGGTATTTTTCGGATGACCACACATTCTCCGGCGGCAAGCCTTTCTCCGCCGGCTCGTAGGCCATTTTGTCTTTGGAGACGCCGTAGGTACTGGGCAGGCCCGGCACGCCGGATTGGGCGCGCACCGCCAGATATCCCTGGTCAATGTATTTGCCGACTTCGTCCGTTGTTTCTTGAATATCGCGACCATTGGCGTGTCCGTAGACCATTACGCCGTTGCGACTCTTGCCGCCGATGAGGTTATAAAGAGGAGTATCGAGCGCCTTGCCCTTGATATCCCACAGCGCCATGTCGACGGCGGCAATGGCGCTCATGGTTACCGGCCCCTTCCGCCAATAAGCTCCGCGATAGAGGTATTGCCAGATGTCTTCCGTCTGAAATGGATCGCGGCCCAGAATGCAAGGGAGCACATGATCGGTGAGATAACTGGCCACGGCCAGCTCGCGCCCGTTCAGAGTGCAATCCCCGAGGCCATAGATACCTTCGTCGGTGTGGATCTTGAGGGTTACGAAATTTCTTCCCGGAGAGCAGATGAAAACCTTGGCGTCCTTGATCTTCATCCACACGTCTCGTTGTTCTTGATCAATTTCGGAATCTCCTGTTTGTGGTGCGCGACCAATTCATATCGTGATCTTCAGCCTCTCTTCAAGATATTTCTTGCTGATCGCCGCCGAATCCTTGGGGGTGCGCGCCTTATCGGTCACGCCGTCCAGTTCGACGATCGCCCAACCGTGGAACTGCACGTCATGAAGCGTGCTGAATATGGCGGGAATATCTACCTGTCCCTGTCCGAGTTCCACGAAACGATAGGATGGTTGCGCGTCTACTTTGCCGGACAGCTTTTCCACGTCTTTGATGTGCAGGAATAGCAGGCGGTCGTGATATTTCCTGATCGCCGCAACCGGATCGCCGCCGCCCTGGAAGTAATGGGCAACATCCAACTCCAGCTTGGCATAACGCGGGTCAACCGCGTGCATGATCTGATCGATTTCTTCCGGGCGCTCGCCCATCGAACCCATGTGGTTGTGATATCCCAACGAAATCCCCAAGTCGGCGGTGCGCTTTCCCAGCTCAGACAACAGCTGTCCCAGTCGCTTGTAGTCTTCCGGAGTGACCGCGCGGCCTTTCGGGCGTTCATCAATCACTTGTAGATACAGCCCTCGGGCATCACGCAGGAATTTTGCATTGGCGAGGTGCCTGGCGATCTCTTCAGACTCTACCGCCGGATCAATGCGCAGGTTGCCGCTGGAGAGCGCAACCATTTTCAGTCCATGTTTCGCCAGCAGATCGAGCAACTCCGCCGGACTGCCAAACTCCTGAATGCAGTTGGATCGCAGTTGAATTCCGTGGAATCCCAGGGAAGAAATGTCTTCGATGGCTTGGCAGTCGTTTCCGCCCCAGGTGATGGCGGCGTATCCGATAGGGATGTTTGTGTCCGCCAAGGCTGCCAGACAAGGAATTGAAGATGCCGCGGTCGCGGCTGCCATCACGCTCATCGCCGCCAGAAACTCGCGGCGTTCAGGTCGAAATGGCATCTGTTCCTCCACCAGTCTTCACGACAACGAAAACCGGTTCACAATCTTGCAACACGATTCTGCCACACCCCATCGGTTCACGAAACGCCGTAATCAAAAGACAGGAAAAAAATCTCGGTCACGGGACAGCATCCAGCAGAACGGCGGGCGTCGCATTGTCCCCGAAGGTTTGGCTGACGTGAACATACAGATCAATATTTCCTGGCCCGAAAACGAAGCTTCCGCCGAGTTGGAAAGGGTTCTTGCCCAGTCCTCGTTGCCGGTGTCCAGCCGCGCTAGCTCTTTTCCGGGCAAGTGAATTCTCTTGCCGGAAAATATGAAGCAACGAGCCGTTTCTCAAACCTGCCGCGCGGTAAGCTTGCCGCCGCTCGTCGACCAGAAGTGGAAAACTGATGCCGCTCTCCTTGCGAAATATTTGGGCATAGCGCATATCGCCGAGGCCAATGGCGGCCAAGGAAGCCCCTTTGTTGCGGAATGCGGATTCGTGGTCGCGCAACTGCGCGATGTGCTCGCGGCAGAAGATTCAGCCGTAGTGGCGAAGGAACACGATAACCGCCGGCCCGTCGGCCCACAGTGAACCAAGCCTTACCGGCTGCCCTTCACTATCCGGTAAAGTAATGTCCGCCAGTCCTTTACTGAGCGATTGCGGCATGAGGGGCCATTCTCAGGCGGGCAGCTAGTCGTGTCAAGCGAAGAGGAGTACGATGTCGGCTTACGCGGTCCGGTCACACTAGGCCGCTGCGTGCTAGTGTGACGCTCCTCGAGGAGGGTCACTTATGAAACTCACCGACACAATTGGATCAATCTTAAAGAGCAAGGGCAGTCGCAGAGTTCTTTCCATCGCCCCCGAACGTTCCGTCTATGAAGCGATCGAGAAGATGGCGGAAGAGAGCGTAGGCGCGTTGCTCGTGATCTCCGAAGGCCAACTGGTGGGAGTTCTATCGGAGCGCGATTATGCTCGCAAAGTAATTCTGAAGGGCCACTCGTCAAAGGATGTCCGTGTGTACGAGATCATGACGAGCCCGGTGGTCATCGTATCTCCCAATAACACCGTCGACGAAGGCATGGCCATCATGACCGATCACCGTATCCGGCATATTCCTGTGGTCGAGGATGGTGACGTAGTAGGGGTGGTATCGATCGGCGATCTGGTGAAGTGGATTATTTCGGGTCAAGCGGAAACCATCCACGAACTGGAAGGCTACATTGCGGGACGATACCCAGGCTAACCGCGCAAGCAACGCGGCTGTCAGGCGGAAGCCTTCAGCAGGGCGCTGAGTTTATCCAGGTCATCAGCGCTGGCGTCACCGATCACGAAATAGGAAAGACCGTTGTTAGTCCAGCTCCGGACGCTAAAAGAGAGTACCGTTTGTGCGCTTTCTTTGGGGATTTGCCCCAGCGCTCGTTCCTGAAAAATGAAGACCGAGATCTGATGCTGGCGTACCCGGAAAATGAGTTCCGCGCCGGACGATTGATTGAGATAGCTGACTCGGCCTCCCACCAGAACAAAGGGTGTTCCCTGCAACTCGGGCAAGTTGAAAGTGAAGGGAATCTTACCCGCAAACCACGGCTTCACGGTATGACGATCGGTGGAAATCACATCCACCGGGTTGGCGCTGGCGAGGGTTGCTACGTGCAGATCTGTCAACTCGCCAAGCAGATTCTCTTCCCGCACCCGGCTGCGAGATTGCGAGATCAGGAGAGCTCCAGCAATTAGCAACGCGGCGACCGCCACCGTTGCCAGGGCTGGGAACCACCCAATCGTGCGCCGAGCTGGTCTAGTTGCCGCCAGACTCTTTTGCATGCGAGTACGAAAGGCGGCGTCAGGCGCGAAACGCTGACCGGCGGCCTGGACCGCGCGCTTCATCTGCAACCGCTCTACGCTATCAGCGGCGCACGTGACACAGCCGCGCAAATGCTCACGCATTGCACGCTGCTCAGTAAGAGGGATTTCGCCGTCCAAATACGCATCGAGTTTTCCAGCCCAGACTTCACAGGCCATGCTTCAACTCCTTTTGCAGCATCTGCGCTGTGTCCCGCAAAGCCTTTCGGGCGCGAGACAAGCGCGACATCACCGTGCCCATGGGGATGGCAAGGGCGGAAGAAAGCTCCTGATACGACATCTCCTCGACTTCGCAGAGCAGCAGTATTTCGCGATATTGAAGGGGAAGCCGGTCCAGAGCCTGCTGCAACATTTGCTGGTCCAGACGATCGAGAAGAATGCTCTCGGGCGTACTGCCGGTGACCGGCAGGATATCTTCATTTCCCTCCAAATCCAGCGGCTCCATCGCAGCAGATTTCAGCCCTGTGCGGGAAGTGAGGAATGTGTTGCGGAGAATCCGGTAAATCCAGGCGCGAAAGTTGGTGCCTGGCTGAAAAGAGGAAAAGCCTTTCAAAGCCTTGGCAAAAGTCTCCTGCACCAGGTCTTCCGCTTCCTCGCGGTTTTGCGTCAGCCAGTGGGCAAAGTTATACAGCCGGTCAAAGAGAGGCAGAGCCAGCTCCTCGAACGACCCCGACACTCCATGCTCCGCTGACACATACACAAGAGTAAACGAGCGAAAGAGCGTTTTATTCCCACCACGCAAAAATATTTCTTTATGGAATAAAACCAACAAGCTTCGGTTCTACACGGTGAATCCTGAAGCAATCGGGATCATGGAGGCAGCGATGGCGGAGAAAAAGAGCGACGAGACCCTGGTAGATCACAATTTAGATCACAATCACGACGGAATTGACCGCCGCGGATTTCTGAAATGTATGGCCTGGGCAGGTACCGGGGCATTGTGCGTGATGCAGGGCGGTGTTCTAAAGTCATATGCCCTGAGCAATCCCTTTCACAAGGGTCAGCACGCCCAGGGAGAGCTCAGCTTCGTCCAGATCAGCGACAGCCACATGGGATTCAGCAAGCCCGCGAATCCCGACGTCGTGGCCACCCTGAAGGCTGCCGTGGACAAGATCAACGCGCTGCCGGTCGCCCCCGAATTCATGCTCCACACCGGGGACATCAGCCATCTATCGAGAGCTGAACAGTTCGACAACGTCGACCAGATCCTCAAATCGGCGAAACCCCAGGATGTGTTCTTTGTTCCCGGCGAGCACGATGTTCTCGACGACGACGGCAAACAGTACCGGGAGCGCTACGCCAGGAATTCGCAAGGGGACGGCTGGTACAGCTTTGACATGAAGGGCGTGCATTTCATCGGCTTGGTGAATGTGATGAATCTGAAAGCAGGTGGCTTGGGGACCCTCGGCGGGGCACAGTTGGAATGGATGGAAAAAGACGTCAAGCATCTTTCCAAAAGCACGCCCATCGTTGTGTTCGCTCACATTCCGCTGTGGGCGGTCTATCCCGAGTGGGGCTGGGGAACTGACGATAGCGGGCAAGCCCTGTCTTACTTAAAGCGATTCGGCTCGGTGACCGTCCTGAACGGACACATTCACCAGACCATGCAAAAGGTGGAAGGCAATGTCACGTTTCATACAGCCACTTCGACCGCCTTCCCGCAACCCAAGCCAGGCGCGGCGGCCTCGCCAGGTCCGATGAAGGTCCCCGCGGAACAATTGCGCAGCTTGCTGGGTGTAAGCGAAGTGAACTTTGTGCGGAAGCATCATCCGCTGGCGGTGACTGACTTCACGTTGGAATAGATTCGCGAGTTTGTTCGAAGCCAAATCAGAACAAGGAGAGCCCAAGATGAAAATCAATCCCTGGATTTACAGCGTTGCAGCATCGGCGTTGATTGCGGCAGTTGCATTTTCCTTCACCCAGCGAGCCCAGGCAGCCTCACCGGAGGGAAATCCCGCGGGAGTTCAAATCAAGATCGATAATTTCACTTTTGCACCCATGGAAGTGACCGTGAAAGTGGGGACGCCGATCACCTGGATCAACAGCGACGACATCCCGCACACCGTGGTAAGTCTCGACAACGCGTTCAAGTCCAAAACTCTCGACACGGACGAGAAGTTCTCTTTCACGCCGACCAAGCCGGGCACGTACTCCTATTATTGTTCCATTCACCCCAAGATGACCGCCAAAGTCGTGGTCCAGTAGGCCCCGCATGAATCCTTTCAGTATCAAATCGGCATTAATGGCAAGACATGCCCAGCATGTAGTCTTGATCCATTTTCCGATCGCCCTTTTTCTCACGGGAGTCGCCTTCGATTTCACCGCACACTGGACAAGGCGGGCGGCTCTCAGGGCAGCAGCGTATGCCAATCTGTTAGCCGCCGCGGTATCAGTCGCTCCAGTCGTGATCACTGGGCTCCTGGCTTGGCAGTGGCAACTCAACGGGCAAAGGCTGCACGGGATCTTGCGGCTGCACCTCATTCTGGGATTCGTTTCTGGTGTGCTCATCTGCTTTGTTACCTGCATCCACGTGCGGACGCGCCGGAATCCCGGCGCTTTGCTTCCCAACTATCGCTTCTTATTGGAAATCGTGGCCGTGCTGGCAGTCGTTCTAACCGCCCATTTGGGTGGGTTTCTCAGCGGCGTGAACCTTCCCGGCTAAACTGCTTCTAGTGAATTGAAATCACGAGGGATAACAATGGAGCCGACGAGCGGACTTGAACCGCTGACCTGCCGATTACGAATCGGCTGCTCTACCAACTGAGCTACGTCGGCTTCTGGTTGGCTTTGCTTAGTTTACCAAATCGCATGCCGTTCGCTGCTGACGGCGGGGCTGATGTCGTATCAGAGGTCTTCGCAGAGCTTCAGCGTTGTCTTCTCCGGCGTATACATTTTTTCCGGTTCTTAGCGTAAAAATCTACTGGCATTTCGCAATCGGCCGGCTTGGTCACGATCTCATACAAATTGTTCTTGTCCGGAAGCCGGATTCAGGCAGCACCCACGTCGCGACTCTGCGCCTCATATTCCTGCTCGGACTGCGTGGGAAGTAGCACCCACATGGTGTAAATGCCGAGCGCCGTACCGAAGGGAATATTGATGAACAGCGACACGAACCCGACCACCAGGGTAAGAACGCGCGCCCACGGTTCGCGTTGCAGCAAACCCCAACCAGCGGCGAATCCGGCGGCAGCTTTTGCGATCAACAGAATGGCCAGGAAGGTGAACAAGGGATGCAGGAACGCCCGGGCTTCGGGGGGAGGGCCGCCTTGAAAACGATTAAAGAAGAGCGTGTTGGCGAGAATGTATAAGACCACACCTTCCACGGCATCGAACGCCGAGAGCGCCATCCAGAGGATCCCCAGCAAACGAACATGCTCCTGCACCCGCCCCCGCGGGGGATACCCGGCAATGGTTACCCCAGCGATTTCCTTGCCGCAACGATTGCAAAAGCGCTGGCCAGATTGAAGTGGGGTGCCGCATTTGTCGCAGAACATTTAGAGGTCTCCTCGATAACCCAGAGTGTGCCCTACATGAGATACGCATGGCAATCGGCAACTGTTCCACCTAATCCAGGCCGTCTTGCGGTTGAGGCGGGAAAACGAAAAGGCCACCCGGCAAAAGGTGACCTTTTCTTTCAAGGGAGAATAGTCCTAACGGAGGTTTAAGCCGTCAAAACTTTCTGGGCAAATCTTATGAGTCGAAAAAGGGGGTGTCAAGAAATTTTTGGGAAATAAATACGTTTATTATCAGCAACTTAGGAAATAAGTTAATACTTCCCACAGGTGCATCATTCTGAGACGGACGACGGGTTCCGAGCCCCTAAACCGCTCTTATTGAAGAGCTTACCTTACGAATCCGTCCCGTTGGACGCCTTTTCCGACAAATGCAGGGAGATGAATTCCACGTCTTGCGGCCGGTCAAAAAAGCGATTCGGGTACCAGCGTTTTACTAGCAGGCGAATGCCGGCAAACGCGACTCCGGAGATAAGGCAGAACCCCGCAATGATGAAACAGAGGTACAGAACATTCACCACCAGGCTGCCGATGTTGTCTTTCGGCGATAGGTAAGTGTTCTCATTCCAGGTGACGTCAGCTTCATAGTTCACCGACGCTAGTAGAGCTTTGGCTTCGCTCTCCGAGGCCGCACCGGCCACGACGACGACCAGTGGCCCAGTTCGTTTATCGAAGATCGGACCACGAATCAAAAGCGCGCTTCCGGGTTGGGGCTGAGTCTGCTGAGCGTCGTCGATCTTCTTCAAATGTTCGGCGGCCATGGCCGGCGTGGGATAGGAAATCAGCATCAACGTCGCTGTGCCTCGCGAAGTCGTGAAGTCTCCTATGACGACTTCTGCGTCAGAACTAAAATCCACGAACTGCGCCGGCAGCGGCGCAGAAATTTTTTCCAGGCCTACAGGACCCACAACATATTTGGCGGTGTTCTTTTCGTAGGATTCTTTGGGCAGGTAGGCTGGCAAGCCCGGTAGTTGCGCCGTGTTGTCCCGGGGAAACGGAAGATCGGCAGCCAGTTCGCGCAATTCGGCTGCGGACATAGCAGTCAGGTTCTGAAAAACCGCATCGACAACAATATTCCCACGATAGAAAAGCACCCGTTCATTCAATGATGCGCCCTGGTCCCCGATCTTCTCTCGCAGCATCTCGGGCGTCTTGTAATAGGTGAACGCGCCGTAAGCCCCGCTGGCATCCTTAAACCGGGCTGCCCGGACGGTGAGTTTGTGGCCGTCGTCACGGGAATAAGTGGCCAGTTCAACGTCTGTGAATCCGTATTCTTTCAGCAGGGCAGAGTTCGTTGGATCGGCGACGCCAGGATCCTGGCTGGCTTGCAATGACGCCCCAGCCTGCCACCCACTGAACTCCTTGGGAAGAATGGATGGGGCGCGGCCGCCCTCGGCCGCGAATGCCGATGCTACGAATAAGATGGCGACGAAAACAGGCCTAAACATCATCATGGAGACACAAGAAGGCGAAACAACACCTTCCTTATCATTAGACTACAGACTGGCTGGGAAAGTTTCCAGAAAGGAGGCTTTTACTGCCCGGCGCCCTTGTCCATCTTGCTCGCGACTTTTACGCCGCTCAAGCCACTAACATACTTGGAAATACCGCGATACAACGATTCTGCAATCCGCTGGCGATATTCCGGGGTCCGCAGCCGGTGCTCATCACCAGGATTACTAACAAAGGAGATTTCCGCCAGAATCGACGGCATATTGGCACCGATCAGCACAATGAACGGCGCTTTCTTTACGCCGCGATTGCGCAATCCCGGATTTTTGGTCGACAGGCCGCTATGCAGGGATTGCTGCACATCGGATGCGAATTCTTGTGATTCTTCGATCTTTTCCTTTAGTGCAATCTTCTTGACCAGATCTTGCAACTCATAGATCGTCTTGTCAGACGCGGCATTCTCCCGCGCCGCCACGTCCAGCGCCTCGGAGGACGACGTAAAGTTCAGGTAGTAAGTCTCCACACCGCGTGCATCCGGATCGTGACTGGAATTCGCGTGCACTGAGACGAACAAATCCGCCTGCTCCTGGTTGGCAATGGAAGTCCGGGTCTCCAGCGGAATGAAGGTGTCGTCCTTGCGCGTAAAGACCACTTCCGCACCCATCCGCGCTTCCAGCAGTTTGCCCAGGCGACGACTTACGTCGAGAACCAGATCTTTCTCCTCCAGCCCATGTGGCCCAATGGTGCCGGTATCGTGACCGCCATGGCCGGGATCAATCACAATCTTGCCAATCTTCAGCCCCAGCGCACGGATCAGTGAACGATCGCCACTGGCGGTCGGCTGGGCCTCGCGAACATCCGGTCCGGATGTTATGGAGTTGCGCTTTCCCTTTGCACTGGTCGTGGATGCAGCCTTAGGGTGGTCCACCGGAGCGGGTGTGTCCTGCACGCTCACAGGAAGTTTGCTCACTGGAGGATCGAGTTTTGCAACGGTGTTCTCATCGTCGTCATCGGCTTCGACGATGGTCTTCTTGGCCGGGCTGGTGGTTTGGATGGCGACGTTCGTAAGCTGGGCTGGCTTCTTGTTGTCCGCCCGGACCTTGATTACGGAAGCATCCGTGAATGCTTCGGATGTCGGCTTGGATTTCACGACAGCCGGCGCAGGATTTGATCTCACCGCGACAGCATCTTGCTTTACCACGATTGTCTTCGCCGCCTGCTTGTTGCGTATGTCGATGAACAACCTGGGCGGGTTGGTTAACAGCACCGCGTCATAGGTAGAGTCTCCATCGACTTCCAACACAATCCGCGACCGTCCCGGCTGGTATTGGGCTATGCGGATCTTCTTCAGTAGTCCATCGTCGACGTCAAAGGTCTTGCCCAGGAGCGCAGGATTGAGCTTGGTATCGAGCAGGTCGAAGAACACACGATCGGGATGGTCAATGCGTTGCGATTCGTATTTCACATCCTGTTCGAGATCAATGGCCACGCGGGTATAGTCCGGCGTTGACCAGTGGCGAACCCCGGTCACTTGGATTTGCTGGGCCCTTCGAGATCCAGGCAGCGCGGAGTTTACCGGGGAATCATCGTCGGAAGCGGCGGTATCGTTACTGGCTGCATCATCATTTCCCGCGTCTTTGCTGGTGAAGTCTTTCGTCGATTTCGTGCCGGGGTTTTCGTGGGATCTGCCTCTTTGGACTTGAGCGCCGCCGGTTGCACCGCCCCGGCCAGCTCAGCACTTGCCTGCTGGGCCAGGTGGCTGTGCGGATAGCGTCGCAGGAATTCCTCGAAGACCTCGCGGCCACGGGCTACATCGTTGAGATCGTCCTGGTAAATTTGCCCGATGGCAAGCAGGGCTTCAAAGCGATATTTGCTTCCGGGATATTCGCGGCGCAAGAACTCATATTGCTTGATGGCTGAGCGCAGAATGTCATCGTCGTCGAAACGCCGCCCCATCTCCACTGTGAGTTCAGCGGCGGCAGCCACGCTGGCGGCGGACTCAGTTGAGCTTGGCGCGCCGAAGTAAATGCGGCGATAGGCATTCACCACGGTCTGGTATTCATGGCGAGTGCGCTGCTCCGCGGGGCGTTTATTCAAAGCATCCCGCAGGTTCTCCAGCGCTGGCAAATTGGGAACGGGCCCAAGCTTCTGATTTGTGGGTTCTTGCGTAGGCGGACAGTCCCGGCAACATTAGAAGGAGTAGAGCTGCACTCCAGCGCAGAGCCCGTCGGCTTCGATCAGAGTTCTTCAATGTTCTGGCCTGCTAATCCGTGTTACTGATGTAAAGCACGCCCTTTGAGTCCCGTTGCACTCGCACTGGCTCATGCGACACGCTGTCCATGGTTAAACCTGAGAAGAGCGGGTTCACGCCTGGACCTCCGTAATACAAGTCGGTGATGCGTTTCACGTATTTGCGGGTCTCGGCAAAGTGCGGTACTCCGTTGCTTCGCGACACCGCTGCTTGGCCGGCATTGTAGGCAGCCAGCGTGAGCTTCACATCGCCTCCGTAGTTTTCCATCAACTGCTTGAGATGGCGGACTCCGGCATCAACGTTCTGGCCGGGGTCGAACGGATTGGTCACTTTCAGTTGCCGCGCGGTTTGTGGCATGAGCTGCATCAATCCCATGGCTCCCTTCCGGGAAACTGCGTTGGGATTGAAATTGGACTCCACTTTGATCACCGCACGCACCAGACTCGGGTCCACATTGTGCCGGGATGCAGCATGGTCGATGGCTGCGTTGATCTCTTGTTCGCTAAAGGGTTTGCCTCGAGCCGTACTCGAATACTGGATTTGTGAGTTGGACGCCTCATTCCCGTCATTGCCCAAATACTGGTTCACTTCGGCCGCCGCGGAGCGGGCGGCCCGAATGTTGGCGGAGGGAACCGGCTTCCAGCGATGTGCGGTGGTGCTCCAGTAGACCAGCGAATTCGTCTGCGTCCTGGTAACAGATCTTTTGGCGGAGGGCATGGCAACCGCTTCGTTTACATAGACTTTATGTCCACTGTCATCCGTGCTGGCAGTGATCGGCGCAGTCATATTGCCGGCAGAACCGGCTTCTGCCTGAGCGAAAGAAAGGAAGGTCGCGGTTACGAGACCAGCCATCAGGGCGAGTTGCAGGCGCTTTTCCATAGCAATATGCCTAGGTTTCAACGCGGAAGCCAGAAACACTCCCGCGGCCACCTACCCACAAACCTGACGGAGAACCCTTACCAGAGTGACTCAATTATAGGCTTAGGCGGAGGGATAGGACAATCAATCAAAGGGACACTGAACCACTGAAGTTATCCCCGCAAGCTATTGAAAAATATAGGCATTTAGATTCTTGCTACGGGCATCCAATTGTCCCATAGCCTTGCCAAAACCCGTCGCAAGCCCTGGAATGTAATCCGCCTATGTGCCTCTTGGTCATGCCGTATCCCATCGATTGGGGGAGGGGTGCGACTACGCCATTTGTGAAATGAATCCTGCTAATAGGAAGTTTTCACAGCTTACGTCTATAGACAGCCGAAAGGCCCTTTGTTTTCAGCGGCTAAAACTCTCATGAATGCACGTCATAAATTTAATTTCTGAAAGTATTTTTAATGTAAGTCAGAAAAACAATCAATTGGACACTCCGGATCAAACCCAATAACTTGCGCTCACTGTCGCACAGAGCACGCCGCGTAAGCGGGCGACTAGTTTGAAAACAGCGAGCAGCCAAAACTATGAAGAGTGCCTCCATCGTCCGTTATGTAGCGTTAGCTATGGTAGCGGGCTTGTCGTTCGTGGCAACACCCGCCACGGTTGCCCAAACCTCAACCAGCACTACCCCACCCGCGGACCAGACACCGGCTCCGGCAGCACCTACAACACCAGCGGCCGCACCGGCCGCGCCAGCACCTCTACCCACGCCGTCGATGTCAGGACCGCTATCACTGGCGCTTCCTCATGAGATTGCAGCCGGCCCGTTTGGAAAACTGGAGGTCAACGGCATTCTGAGCGGCATGGGCTGGAGCGAAGGGAATGCTGTCCCAGGCGATCCGGATTCGCATTGGGATGTCAGCAATGCCCAGATCTTCATCCAAAAAACCGCCGGCTGGTGGCAGTTCTACCTGCAAGCTGGCGCCTACGACCTGCCGGCTTTGGGAACGCCCTTCCTTTCGACTGGCGACACGGTAAGACACGTTTACGGCCCGTTCCCGCAAGGCTTTCTCAAGCTGGTGAAGGGCAATTTCAACGTAGAGATCGGCGCTCTGCCTACACTGATTGGGGCGGAATACACGTTCACGTTTGAAAATATGAACATCGAGCGTGGTCTTCTGTGGAACCAGGAGAACGCCGTCAATCGCGGCGTCCAACTCAATTGGACCCACAAGAAACTGACCACAGCCTTCAGCTGGAACGATGGCTTTTACTCGAACCGTTACACCTGGCTTACGGGTTCTCTGACTTACGCCTTCAATGCCGCAAATACGCTGGCCTTTGTGGGTGGCGGGAATGCTGGGGCGTACGCGAAGAACACGCTGGCAACACCTCTGTATCTAAACAACGAATCGATCTATAACCTCCTCTACACGTACAGCAAGGGGAATTGGGTAATCAATCCATATTTGCAATACAGCAACGTCGCCACCAATGCGAGCATAGGAATTTTTCAGGGAGCTCACACCACTGGAGGCGCGGTCCTGCTGACCCGTCTTTTCAAACACGGAGTCTCGCTGGCGGTCCGGCCGGAATACATTAAATCGAGTGGAAATGTCGCCGACCCCGAAGCCATCAGCTTGTTGTATGGCCCAGGTAGCGGCGCGTTCGCATTCACCGTCACCCCGACTTATGTCAAGGATGCCTTTTTCCTGCGGGGAGACTTCTCGATCGTTCACGCTACCAGCTCTGTGCCGGGCTTCGTTTTTGGCAGTTCCGGGACCGATAATAACCAACCGCGCGGCGTTCTCGAAGCAGGCTTCATGTTTTGATGAGCACGCGGAGTTTCGTGGTGCAGTGGTAATCGAAGTTGATCGAAACGCGGGCTAGGCTTGGGCAAGAACCGAACGTTGCCCAAGCCAATCTCGCGCCAGAGCGGAGAGAAAGATTGAGCTAGAAACGGACGACGATGTCCGAAGCCCACTTCGAAGGAGAAGAAACAATGGCAACGAATGCCCCAGTAGAAATGAAGCAGAGTTTAGGTCTGACCGGTTTGACAATGAACGCCATGGCGCTGATCGCGCCCGGCGCTTTTCTTTGGCTCACCTTTGCCGGACAGGCTGCCACTGGCGCGACCGCGCCCTCGATGTGGATCGGCATCGTGTTTGCCACCGCATTGTGCCTGGCCACCGCTGTTTGTTATGCCGAAATGGCCAAGCTATATCCAGGCACCGGCAGCTCTTACTACTTTGCCGAGCAATCCTTCCTCAACCATGACACCGCCTGGCCTTACGCCCGGTTAGCCAAATTCGTCGTCGGCTGGGGCTCCCACCTCTACTACTGGATCTATCCAGGAGTGATGGTCGGGGTTATCGGAGTCATCTCCGGCTATTTGGTGGGGACGATTTGGCCAAATTTCATGAGCGCCTCCAATCCTGGGCCCATGTTCATGATGGCTGTCGCTATCGCAGCTGCGTTCGGTGTCGCCTACATCGCCCACAGAGGCGTAAACGGTTCGACCTCGGTGAACATTGCCATCAACGTGATCCAGATCAGCGCGTTGCTGGTATTCACCGTCGTGGCTCTGGGATACCGCATCAATCATAAGCCGGGTAGCACGGCCCTCCAGTTTGATCCGCAGACCAGCGCGTCATACAGCTACGATTTCGCAACCACAACTGCAGTCGTCAATGGGGTCTCGACCGACACCATCGTTCGTGATGCGAGCGGCGTTCCCCAACCGAAGCTTGACTCATCGGGGAAGCCAGTTCCTTTTCACATTGACTATCCCGCGACAGATTCCACTGGCGCGTTCGTCTCCCATCCCACGGCCGGTTCTGTCGTCAGTATGCATAAGTTTAGTTGGATGTTTGCGCAGGCCTGCGTCGCTATTTTGATTCTGGTGGGATTTGAATCGGTCACCTCGATGGGAGGCGAGGCTAAAAACGCTAAACGCGACGTTCCCATTGCAGTCATCACTTCACTGCTGGTTCAAGGCTGTTTCTGTTATCTGTTCGAGTATTTTGCCGCGAACTATTTTCTCAATAGCGGGTATCCCATGGGCTATGCCGCGGCTTCGTCCGCGCCCATCGGGGACATGATGGTCATCGTAGGCGATGGCTTGTTCGGCCCAGGCAACGGACGCATCTTCATGCTGGTGGAAGCTGCGACCGTGTTTCTGGCGTTGATCGGGACTACCTTGTCCTGCCTCAACACCGGGGCTCGCGTGACCTACGCCATGGGCAAAGATAAAGAATTGCCTGATTCCATGGGCGCACTGCATTCGACCAACCTGACCCCGCACAAAGCCATCTGGACGCTGGCCATCATCTCCGCAATCGTCGGCTGCATCACGGTGGTGGTGTTCTTCGGCGATGGCGCCGCTCCCTCGGACGCTTCCATCGCAGCATTGCCTCATGGTTTCTGGTCCAGTTTCGGCTACACCACCCACGACAAGATGGCGGCGTTGCCGAATACCTTCCTGACGACAACGCTGGCTTCGAACTTCGGGACTTTCTTGCTGTACATGCTGAGTTGCATCACTTGCATCGTCTGCTACCACAATCACCCGAAGTTTAAGCTGGTGCGTCATCTGTTGATTCCGGTGTTCGGACTGCTTGCCAACCTGGCCTGTATGGCGTTTTATGTGGTCGGTCCGTTCATGGGAATTGGCACCAAGATGGAGCCGCTGTTGGCCTTGGGAGTGGCTCTGGTCTGGGCCATCTACGGTGGGATCTACTTTATCCGGGCCAGTAAGAAATCGGGCCGGACAACACTCGTGGAAGGAGTGCCGCAAGCCAAAGCGGTGTGATGGTCATGAGTTGTCGCTGAAACGTTAGTTTTTGATTTGTGAAGCTCGGGCGGGCCTCAAAACCCGCCCGTTGCCTTGCGAGGGAGTCGAGTGGATCCGAGAGAAGCGATCGCCGTCGCTGCCGGTGAGGAACGTCCGTTACAATATCCCATGCTGGAAGTGGAATTTGCCGAGCTGTCCGACACCGGTCTCGTGCGGGAACACAACGAGGACTACGTTGGTCATTTCGTGCCGGCCACACCCCTGCTCGTTCGTTCTCATGGCTGGCTGTTTACGCTGGCTGATGGTGTAGGGGGCCACGAGAAAGGCGAAGTGGCCTCCCGCACCGCTGTCGAGAGTGTCCTGGACGGCTTTCGCTCCGCTCCGGGAGAAGAATCGCATTCCACATTGTTGCCGCGCCTGTTGCAGCAGGCCAACCTCCTGGTATACGAAACTGGCCGTACCGCCAGCCCTGGCGGAGTCCCCATGGCCACGACCTTCGTGGCTTGTGCGTTGCGTTTCGATCGCGCGGTTGTGGCCCATGCCGGGGA
This sequence comes from Terriglobales bacterium, assembly GCA_963762965.1. Lineage (GTDB taxonomy): Bacteria > Acidobacteriota > Terriglobia > Terriglobales > Acidobacteriaceae > DATBAX01. The sequence goes on along the minus strand of CAVXME010000001.1, from coordinate 224,576 downwards.
TTCGCGTTGCTATCTGGTGCGCCGGGGCCAATGTTCGGCATTGACTCGCGACCATACCGTGGCCGGCGAGCAGTCGCGCATGGGGCTCATTTCCGCCAAGGAAGCGGCAGAGTCATCGGCTCGTCATGTGCTCAGCCGTTCCCTGGGAAACGATCTGTTCGTCAATGTTGAGACCAACGAGACCCAGGTGTATGTCGGCGATGTGCTCATGCTTTGCTCCGATGGCATGCACGGGGCAGTCAGTCCATCAGAGATTGCCCCTGTCGTTGCCCAGACGGCTGATTTGAATGCTGCCGCCCACAAGCTGGTCGAGATGGCCAAGCAGGCAGATGGCGGCGATAACATCAGTGTGCAGCTCATCCGCGTTCGTGGAGTCGAGCGTGTAGGCATGTATCGCGGAAGGCCCTACCGGCTGCGCTGATTGTGCTCATGGTTAACGCTTTGATGATTTTATGGATTCTTTATGTTTCGCCACTGGAACTTCTGGCATGATTGAGGAGTATGAATTCAGTCTTGAACGGGTTAACATCCAGCACGGGTGGGGCATTTCTTTTCCTGTTGCTGGCGGCCACTTTGGAAGTTCTCGGCGACTCTTTCTTTCAGTCCGGTTTGCATCGCGCGACCGGACTCGCGAGGATTCTGCCTTTCATCGCCGGGGCCGCAGCATTAATCCTCTACGGGGTGATGGTGAATCTTCCGCGATTGAACTTCGGAAAACTGTTGGGAGTTTACGCGGCCTTCATCTTCCTGGTGGCCCAGATTGTGGCGTGGCTGCGGTTCAGCGAAGTTCCTAGTCCACGCATTTTGTTGGGCGGTTCCTTCATTCTCGTGGGCGGCGCAATTATAGGCCTGGGCCGATTCTCATGACACTCGATGCAGATAGTAATTCCAATCAATGACCACACTGCACGCTGGCGAAGAACTCGATCACTACCGCATTGATGGCGTAGCCGCCCGCAGCGGGATGGCCTCGATTTTTCGCGCCACCGATTTACGCACCGGGCTGCCGGTCGCCATCAAAGTGCCACATCCCGAGATGGAGGGTGATCCAGTCTTTTTCGATCGTTTTCAACGGGAACAGGAAATTGGCAGAAAACTCGACCACCCTGGCGTGATGAAGGTCCTCACAGACGGCGACCAAAGCCAGTTTTACATGGTCATGGAATGGGTGGAAGGCCGCCTGCTGCGCCAGATCCTCAACGAGCAGGGAAAACTGCCTCCCGAGCGCGCCGTAAAGATTGCGTTGGGCATCGCGGAAGCCCTCGAATACATTCACAAGCATGGCGTCGTGCACCGCGACCTAAAGCCGGAAAACATCATGCTTGACGCCGAAGACCACATCAAGCTGATTGACTTCGGCATCGCGGCCAACGTCGGTTCGCGTCGGCTCACTTTCGCCAAATTTTCCCAGACCATGGGAACACCCGACTACATCTCTCCGGAACAGGTCAAAGGCAAACGCGGAGACGCGCGTAGTGACATCTATGCACTCGGAGTCATGCTCTACGAAATGCTGACCGGCAAAGTGCCGTTCAGCGGAGCCAATGCTTTCATCATCATGAACGACCGGCTCTTGAACAACCCCATGCCTCCCCGCGAGATTGATCCAGAAATTTCTCCGCAGTTGCAGGAGATCATTTATCGAGCTCTGGAACGCGATCCCAACAAACGATATCCCAGCGCTCACGAAATGATTCTGGATCTGCAACGTCCCGACCAGGTTGGGGTGGAGGACCGTCCGGAGTTGCGCGACTGGAGGAAACGCCGGGAACCGGTCACCAGAAAATTCCTTTTCTACATCATGCTGGCGCTCATCCCGGTTGTGGTTTTTGGTCTCTTGCTGTGGGTGGCGCGGCACTGATGGCCACGCGAATACATGCCTAGCGCTGGGTGTACTCCTCGGTATGAGTCACAGATTCTGGATAAGCATCTGCTCCCAGCTCGTGTAAATCCATGCCCTGACGTTCTCCGTCCAGTGCCACGCGTTGTGGGTAGAATCGATTCAGAAGCCAGTTCAAGCCATAGGTCAGGGGCAGCACAAAACCAATCAGGGTAGCGATTCCGATCAGCTGTGCGAGAAACTGTCCGGCTTGACCAGAAAACTCAGCAAACAGCCCGAGTGCCAGTATGCCCCAAATCCCGCCCAGGGCATGCACGGAAATTGCGCCTCCCGGATCATCCACCTTCAAATTGAACTCGAACCGCTCCACTGCCAGCGTGACCAGGGCCCCGGCAGCCACGCCGACGATCACGGCGGCGGAAGGCTTCAAGAGCGCGCAACCCGCACTGCTGGCCACCAGCCCGCCAACCCAGCCATTCGCGGTAATCGAGGCGTCCGGCTTGCCAAAGCGTGTGCGGGTGACGAGCGCCGCCGTCAAACCCGCCGAAACCGCAGCCAGAGTTGTGTTTACTCCGACCAGCACGATCCGGCCGCTTTCTGCCCCAGCAAACAAAATCGCCCCGGCGGAATTGAGCCCCAACCATCCCACCCACGCCAGCAAGCAGCCAAACAGGACAAACACGCTGTTGTGGCCGGGGATGGCGGCCGGCATACCGTTCGACGAGTATTTGCCGCGCCGTGGGCCCAGAATCCACGCAATTGACAACGCCGTCAGTCCTCCCACCACATGAATCGAGCTTGCGCCTCCGGCATCGACAAACCCGTGACCCAGTCCGTAGTTAACGCCGAGTTGCGCCAGCCATCCTCCGCCCCATACCCAGTGCGCAAATAGCGGATACGTCCAGCCCGCCAGCAGCGCCGTCGAAGCGCAGCTTGCACTCAGCCGCCAGCGGTCGGTGCCCGCGCCCAGTGGAATCAGCGCAGCCAATCCAACGCTGACAATTTGCAGCCAAGCCGCCAGAGAAGCCGGGGAGCCGTTGAATTCCAATCCCCGCATGAACAAAGGCCCTGCCGCAATCCAGTTCCATGCCCTTCCGCCTATCATGAAGGAATGCGCCGGCAGCCCAACAAACCCTTGCCACGAAAATCCGCAAACGAAATATGCAAGGGCCGCCACCGCAATCACGCACAGAGAAGCCATCATGGCGTGAGCCGAACTACGGGAACGGCCGAGGCCGGTATTAATCAGTGCCAGCCCGGCCCCGGCGAACGGGACCAAAAAAATGCAGAGAATACACAGGGCCATCGTCAGTTCGGAAAATGCAGGGGCCGGCAGAGGCATCAGCCTTGATCCTCCGGTAGGATCGAGTGAGCGCGGGCAACCAACCCCATCCCCAGGCCTTCCACTGCGATTCCGGCCAGCACAAACCCGGTTTCCGCTGGCACCGACCGCAGAAGCGCCAGCGCCGACAAAACAAGCCCCCAGCCCGCCAGCAATAATAGGAAACCAGTAATTTTCATGGAAATATGACTCCGGTAAGCGCCGACCACGAACTTGCCTCAGGATGCAACATCACAATACAAATCGCTTATTTGCGCAATAGAAAATTTATGCTTTGCCCAATTCGAATTTTCCCCTTACGATGCAGGCGCGGCATTTAGAGGACAACCATCCATCATGACCAAGATTGAAGCCATTATTCAGCCTTCCAAATTTGACGCAGTCAAAGAAGCGCTGACCGAGCTCGGCGTCCAGGGTATGACGATTCTGGATGTGCGTGGCCACGGACGGCAAAAAGGCCACACCGAAGTCTATCGCGGACGCGAATATAGCGTCGATCTGCTGCCCAAGATCAAGATCGAGCTGGTCATCGCCGACAACCTCGTCGACCAGACCGTCGAGACCATCATCAAGACCGCGGCCACCGGCAAGATCGGCGACGGCAAAATCTTCGTTTCTAAAATCGATCAAGCCATCCGCATCCGCAACCAGGAGCGCGGCGACGCCGCCCTGTAGGCTGGCACGGCTACGTAGCGACGGCCGCCTCGGCCGTCCGATCTTCTTCTGGAAAGATTCGTGCTTCTCCGCTGTGTTACGCTGATTTTCATCTCTCATGGGCGAACCGATAATCCCTGCGTCCGATCTGCCACAGCGCGAAGTGCCAGATTCCCTGATGCTGTTCGGCTTCTGGTACCGGGCGTTGCCCAGCGGACAAGTCACTCGCATTCGGTTGCAGAAGGCAACACTGCTAGAAGCGCCTCTGGTCCTTGGACGCGATGCCCAGGGTCGTCCTTTCGCATTGCACGATGCCTGTCCTCACCGCGGCATGCCGCTTTCCTGCGGACACTTCGATGGACAAAATATCGAGTGCAGCTATCACGGCTGGAAGTTCGAGGCGCACAGCGGCCAGTGCCAGCTCATCCCCTCGCTCACCGCGGATCAGAAGCTGAAAGTGGATCGCATCTACGCCGGTGCTTATGCCTGTGAAGAACACGACGGCTACATCTGGGTATTCATCCCCGAGCCAAAGCCTGCGGGCGCGGGCTTTACCAAGGCCGCCGAGCCTCCCTTCCCAGTCCCTCAGCTGCCAAAGTTCAGCGATCAATACAAGATCGCGCACCTTACCGCGGACGTGCCGGTCACCGTTGACCACGGCATCATCGGTCTTATGGATCCCGCCCACGGCCCGTTTGTTCATCAGGCCTGGTGGTGGCGTAGTCGCCACAGCATTCATGAGAAGCAGAAGAATTTCGAGCCCATCCCCAACGGATTCCGCATGAGCGCGCACACTCCGAGTTCAAACAGCGCGCCCTACAAACTGCTGCGCCTCTACGCCGACGCCGATTCGATCACCACTACGATCGATTTTGTCCTGCCCAACCTGCGCCTCGAAACTATCCGGGCAGGGAAGTACTGGTTTTCTTCGCTGACGACAGTCACGCCCATCACCCGCAACCGTTGCCGCATTGACGTAGTCGCTTGCTGGAATCTGTTCCGCTGGTTCCCGTTTGCGCCTGAATTGCTGAAGTTTGTTTTTGCGAAATTTGTCGAGCAGGACCGGCAAACCATGGAAGATCAAGCAGAAGGCCTGAAACACAATCCCCACTTAATGTTGATCGACGACGCGGATCGCCCCGCGAAATGGTATTTCCAGCTCAAAGCCGCACATCTGGAGTCAAAGCGCACAGGCCAAGAGCTGAAGCACCCAATGCAGGGGCCGGTGACACTGAAGTGGCGAAGTTAATTCGGAAAAATTAATCTTGTCATTCCGAGCGAAGCCGAGGAATCTGCTTTTTCTTGCCACGCAATTTGTGCCTTACTCCTTCACCAACCAATCCATCGCCTCTTCCCGCGTCTTGAACACGGGAAAATCGCGCTGCGAAAAACTCTTGAAGTTTTCATAGAACACGTGCGGCAGGCTCTCCGTTCCCACCCACGCCGAACGCTTTACATAAGGACGGTCCATGGCCAATACCTCTTTAAGCCGCATGGCGGTGGCCTTATCGATCTGAATACCGGTAAAGTCCGCGAAGATGAGCACAGAGTTGTGGGGATGCTCCGCCACGCGATGCTGGATTTCGTCCGCCAGAGGAATAATCTCAGCTGGAGTGCAGTGACTCAGGTCGATCACCATGATGGAGTGACCCTGATGTTTGATCAATCGAACGCGTTTTTCCATGGCCACTCCAAACGCCTAGTCATGTCGAGCGGTGACTACTTTAGCAGCGACTCCACCACGCTGTATACATCGTTCAGAGCTGCATCCAGCGCGCCTGGGTCCTTGCCACCCGCCTCGGCAAGATCAGGGCGTCCCCCACCCTTGCCGCCCACTTTCTGCGCCACCGGGCCGATCACTTTGCCAGCTTGAACGCGGCTGGTGAGGTCTTTCGTCACGCCGACGATGAGAGAAACGTTGCCATCATTCGCCGAGCCCAGCACCACTACTCCCGATCCGATCTTGTCGCGGAGTTGGTCGACGAGTGTGCGCATCTGCGCGCGTTCCAGATTGTCCACGCGATGTGCGAGAACTTTGATGCCATTCACTTCTTTGATCTTGTCGGTTACTGATGCGACCGAAGAGGAGGCCGACTTCATTCGCGCCTGATCGAGTTCGCGTTGCAGCTTCTTGATTTCCGAATCTTTCTTTTCCAGTTCGGCCTTCAGGGCTTCCGCTGGCGAAGACGTATCGGAATGGGTGGTGATGCTTGCGACTACGCTTCCGAGTTCATGGTCTTTGCGGAAGTGCTGTAGCGATCCTTCTCCGGTAACAGCCTCAATCCGCCGCACTCCAGACGACACGCTGCCTTCTTTCAATATCTTGATGAGCCCAATCTCGCCCGTCTGCGCCGTGTGCGTGCCGCCGCAAAGTTCGGTCGAGAAATCGCCAATCTTGATCACGCGGACTTTGTCGCCGTACTTTTCGCCGAACAGCGCCATGGCGTGATACTCGTTGATGGCCACATCAATCGGCACGTTCTCGATGACTTCGACTTTTTCGTTGCGCAGCACTTCTTTGTTGATGATGTCTTCGATGTCCTGCAACTCTTCATCGGCAACTCCGGTAAAGTGCGAGAAGTCGAAGCGCAGATGATTGGGCGCCACCAGCGATCCCGCCTGCTTCACATGCTTGCCCAGCACTTCCCGTAGCCCGGCCTGCAACAGGTGCGTGGCCGTGTGATTGCGCATGGTCGAGTGCCGAATTTCGTCGTTGACCACTGCGTCGACTTTGTCGCCCACGCGAATCGGTTGTTTGGCAATGAGCTGATGTGCCCGCACGCCCTGAATCGGCGAATAGCATCCCTTCACTTCCGCGATGACGGTGTTGTGATCGTCACTGTAAAACCATCCCTTGTCGCCAACCTGTCCGCCGGATTCGGCGTAGAACGGCGTGTGATCGAGGATGACCTCGCCTTCCTCGCCAGGCTTGAGTTCTTTTGCTCCTTGGCCATTTTGGATGATGGCCAGTACTTCGCAGTTGTGGGAACGGGTCTGGCGGTAGCCTTCGAACTCTGATTTTGGAAGCTGCTGATAGACGGGATTCGCAGTCTGCTTGGCTGCGCCTTTCCAGGATGCGCGAGCGCGCTCGCGCTGTTCGTTCATCGCGCGATCAAATCCCTCTTGATCGAATGTTATTCCCTGATCGCGCGCGGCATCCTGCATGAAATCGAGCGGCATTCCGAAAGTGTCATAGAGCTTAAAGGCTTTATCGCCCCGATAAACTGGCTCTGATCGCGGAGCCATCGAGCCCCAACCTTCCCAACTGATTTCGTCCCCAAATAGCTTTCTCAGCTCATTGAGAGTCGTGCCTGGACGTGCGGCCAAGTATTTTTCTGCTACTAAAGGTGCAAAATCTTCGCCAAGCTTTCGGAGGCCCAAGTCGAGAGTATGTGCAAAGCGTGTCTCTTCTTGGTAAACGACCTTTTCAACACGTTCCCTGCTCTCAAGGAGCTCGCGATAAGGAGCCGTCTGCACGGGCATGGCCATCATCGTCACAACTTCTGGCACCATCATGTGGAAGAATGGTTTCATCTGTCCCAGCAATCTGCCATGCGTGATCGCCCGACGAATAATTTTCCGCAAGACATAGCCACGACCTTCGTTCGCAGGCAATACTCCGTCGGAGATTAAGAAAGTTGCGGCACGCGAATGGTCCGCAATTACACGCAAGGAGGCTGCTGATTTAGCTTTACCTTCCTTCTCTAGCTCTGTCGTCAGTGATGTTCCGGTCAGCTCTGCCGCCCGATTAATCAGAGGAGTGAACAAATCCGTCTCGTAGTTCGAAATAACCCCCTGCAACACCGCTGTCACCCGCTCCAACCCCATGCCTGTGTCAATCGACCGCTTGGGGAGCAGTTTGTATTCGACCATTTCAGGAACAGCGGGCCTTGGCTGGCGATCGTACTGCATGAAAACTAGATTCCAGATTTCGACGTAGCGACCACAGGGGCATGGAAAATGGCACTTGCCTGCAGCGCAATTGGGCAGCAATTTGTCGCTTGCGGCTATGCCCATGTCGTAGTGAATCTCGCTGCATGGGCCGCAGGGGCCGGTGTCGCCCATCTGCCAAAAGTTGTCCTTCATCCCCATAGGGAAGATGCGATCTTTGGGGACACCTACCTCGAGCCATAGTCTCTCGGCCTCGTCGTCGCGCGGAATGTTGCTCTGGCGCTCAAGAATCGTCACGTACAACTTGTCTTTCGTCGATGCCATACCAATCTTCTCCGAAGTGATCAGCTCCCAGGCGTAGGCGATGGCATCTTTCTTAAAGTAATCGCCGAAGGAAAAGTTCCCCAGCATCTCAAAGAACGTGTGATGGCGATTGGTGAAGCCGACATTTTCCAGATCGTTGTGCTTGCCGCCGGCGCGCACGCATTTCTGCGAAGTGGTGGCGCGGTTATACTCGCGTTTTTCGAGGCCAAGGAAGACGTCTTTGAACTGGTTCATCCCCGCGTTGGTGAATAGCAGCGTGGGATCGTTCTGCGGGACGAGCGACGACGAGTGCACCTCGCGGTGTCCCTTCTGGACGAAAAAATCCAGGAACATGCGGCGAATTTCAGACCCTGTGAGCATGGAAAATCAATTCTAAATTAAAAACGCAGAGGCCACAGGGCCACAGATGAGTACTACCATCCTCGACTCTGCGGCCTCGGCGAACTCTGCGGTTCGTTGTAGGCGTTACCTACTTCATGGTATCGGCGGTTTTATCCGCGGCTTTCTTGACTCCTTTGCCGGTGTCCTTCGCGCCCGTCTTCACGGCGTGTCCCGTGTCTTTGGCTGCGTCTTTGGTCACGTCTGCGGTCTTATCCGCGGCTTTGTCGGTGTCCTTCGCAGTGTCTTTGGCAGCTACTTTAGTGGCATGTCCGGTTTTTTTCGCCACGTGCTTGGTCACACTCGCTGTTTTATGGGCAGCCTTGTCGGTGCCCTTCGCGGTGTCCTTGGCTGCTGTCTTGGTAGCATGCCCCGTGTCTTTTGCTGCCTTGTCGACGTCCTGTGCCGCATCCTGTGCGAACAACATGGTTGCTGAACCGAGTAACGCAGCGGCGAGAATTGCCGCAAGCTTGGATTTCATATTGCCTCCGTAGATTGGATCAAAGTGGTTAGAGAAGTATGATGCATTTCAGCTTCGGAACGCAACGGGCATCATGCAGCGGTGTTTTGACTCATTCGATTTCGTTCTCCAGCGCGCCAAGGGTCTCGTCGTCTACGTCCCAGGTTTTCAGGATTTTGAAGATGGTCTTCGCGCCAAACCCAGCGCGCATGAGATTACGAAAAATGCGGGCAGTCTGCTTCTTATCTTTCGGTTTTTGCAGACGTTTCCGGCGCAAATATTCGCGTGCCTGTTTCTCATCGCTGACATCGTCATAGACCGAAGCCACGGCCTTGTCGATAACTTCGCCGTGAACGCCTTTAGTCTTAAGATCGGTGACGACGCGCATCCGGCCGAACTTTTCGTTTTCCTTGCGATAGGACGTATACATCGCCGCATACCGGGCATCGTTCAGATATCCCTGATCTTTCAGCCTGCGAATTACCAACTCGACCAGCGTTTTTCCGTACTCTGTCTCGGCTTCGACTCGAGGCCGCAACAGACGCTTCAACTCAGCGACCGAGCGCATGCGGCGGCTCAGTGCGCCAACGGCATACTCGTAGAGCACATCTTCGGAATCAGTTTGTTTGGGACGCGGGAAAGGCATTACTAGGCTAACGATAGCGCAAGTGGGAAGGAAAAGCATGGTTGGATGAACACTCACAAAATCTTGTCATCCTGAGCGGAGAGGAAACTGAGGTACGAAGTTTTCTCGCAGTCGAAGGATCCGCTACCGCAGGCAGGCGTTGTGGGTATAGGGGTCCTTCGACTCCGTGAGTGCTTCGCTGCGCGAAACACTCACTCCGCTCAGGAGGACAGAGGTTTGGGGGTTTGCTTGGACTGAGGGAAAGCAGACTTCTCGCTTCGCTCGAAATGACAATGGTGGAGGCGTATTCGGCAGCCCTGCAAAGCAACGAAAACTTGACGCCGTCACGCGGACGAGGGCGTCCGCGCCACATAGCTACCTTCCGCCGAAGCCTGCCTGCTGCATGGAGTTCTTCGAAATGTCGCTGGTGGACGAAATACCCGACATGCGCAACTTGAAGTCGTCGGCATTCGAGGCGCTTTCCAGAGCGGTTTCGTAATTTACGAGGCCAGCCTGGAACAAGTCCCACAACGATTGATCGAAGGTCTGCATGCCGTACTGCGAAGTGCCGGCTGCAATGGCGTCGCGGACAGCGCGAGTTTTTTCAGGAACCAGAATACACTCGCGAATGTAAGCGGTATTGATCATGACTTCGACAGCCGGTACTCGGCCGTCTCCGTCGCAGCGACGTACAAGGCGCTGGCTAATCACGGCGCGCAGCACGGCAGCAAGTTGCAAGCGAATTTGTTTTTGCTCCGGTGGCGGAAAGACGGCGATGATACGGTTGATGGTTTCCACCGCGTCCAACGTGTGCAGGGTCGAGAACACCATGTGGCCGGTTTCGGCGGCGTGCAGGGCAGTGCCAATGGTTTCCATGTCACGCATTTCGCCGACCAGAATGACGTCGGGATCCTGACGCAGAGAAGCGCGCAGCGCTGCGGAAAATGACGGCGTATCCACTTCAATCTCACGCTGGTTGACGTAGCCTTTTTTATCGCGATGCAAAAATTCGATGGGATCTTCAATCGTAATAATGTGTTCGGCGCGCGTGGAGTTAATGCGATCGACCATCGCCGCCAGAGTTGTGGACTTACCGGAACCGGTGACGCCAGTTACAAGAATTAATCCGCGCGGCATGTCGCAGACCTGTTCGACAATCTTTGGTAAATACAATTCGTCGAGTGCGCGAATTTTGGTGGGAATCATACGCAGGACCAATCCCACGTTGCCACGCTGCTGAAAAACGTTCACACGGAAGCGGCCCAATCCGGCGACGCCGTAGGCCATGTCAATTTCCGTGCTCTCTTTGAATTTTTGTTTTTGCCGGGCCGACATCATGCTGAAGGCCATGGTGAGCATGTCCTCAGCGCTGATGCGGGGCTGGTCGGTGAGCGGAGTCAGTTCGCCATCGATGCGGAGATGAGGATAATTGCCGACCTTAAGGTGCAAGTCAGACGCTCGGCGCTCCATCGCGATGCGAAGCAGATCATCAATATTCATTCGACCCTTCCCGGTTCAACCCATCAGTATGATGAACCGAAAAGTCACTTGACCCAAGATGACCTAAGTAACGGAGAAAAATAGGATTTCCGCGAAGCGGAGGATGCACCAAGGTGAAGTAAGGTGTAGACTTAGTCCACAGACTTAGTCTACGATGACTTTATGGAAGTCAACATTCATGAAGCGAAGACGCACTTTTCCCGCCTTCTGCAGCGGGTGGCGCAGGGAGAAGAAGTTACGATTGCGCGTGCCGGCGTCCCGGTGGCACGTCTGGTACCAGTTGAATCCAAGAAGAAAATCCGTCCGCTAGGGATGGATCGCGGCAAGATTTGGATCGCTGACGACTTTGATGCTCCTTTACCTGAAGACCTGCTAAGGGAGTTTTATGGAGGAGAACTCCCTGAGCTGGAAAAGCCGCGCCAACGGAAACGCAAATGAAGTATCTGCTCGATACTGTTGCCTGGATGTGGAGTGTCGGTCCGACGGAAAAGCTCGGAAAAGCGGCGCTAGAGATCTTTTCCGATGGAGAGGAAGAAATCTATTTATCCGCCGCGAGTTCGTGGGAAGTCGTGATCAAGACGCAACTGGGGAAGCTTGAATTGCCTGAACCCCCGAATTCGTACATTCCCAAACGATTGACCGCACAAGGTATCCGTTCACTCACCATCACCCAGAGCCATACCCTTAAAGTGTATGAACTCCCGCGGCATCATGCAGATCCATTTGACCGGTTAATCATTGCACAGGCAATTGCGGAAGGGATGACGATTCTGACTGCGGATCGCATTTTCGAAAAATATCCGGTCGAAGTGTTGTGGTGTGGAACGTAGTTTTTGGCAATGTCTTTCGCAAAAATAAAAGCACGGGGATCAACCCGTGCTTTCTCCATTCTGACTTCAGTGTTGTTCTTAGACCGTGACTGGCTGTTTGCTACTCACCGGCACCGCAGTCAACCAGCCATGTTTGTCTGGTTTTTCTCCGCGGACAATCGCATAAAACTCTTTCTGGATGGCCTTGGTAATCGGTTTCGCTCCGCCATTGCCGACCATAATCTTGTCCACCGATCGAATCGGCGTGACTTCGGCGGCTGTTCCGGTAAAGAACGCCTCGTCCGAGATGTACAACATCTCGCGCGGGATTCCCGTTTCCTCGACTGGAATACCGAGCTCACGGGCGATCGTGAGCACAGAATTGCGGGTGATTCCCGGAAGCACCGAATTGCCGAGCGGCGCGGTCTGCAGCACGCCGTTGCGAACTACAAACACGTTCTCGCCGGAGCCTTCGCTGACGTAGCCATTGGCGTCCAGAGCGATGCCCTCGACGTAGCCGTTTATCACGGCTTCCATTTTCATAAGCTGCGAATTCATGTAATTCGCGCCCGACTTCGCCATCGCCGGCAGCGTATTGGGGGCAAGCCGGGTCCAGGACGAAACGCAGACGTCCGCACCTTCTTCATTCGTGCCGAGATATTTTCCCCACGGATAGTTGATGATGTAAACCTCTGTCGGCGAGTTGAAAGGGTTCACGCCAGCTTCGCCATATCCGCGCAAAACAATGGGACGGATGTAGCATGGCGACACGCCATTGTTCTTCACCACCTCGACCATGGCCGCGACAAGCTCGTCGCGCGTGTAGTCGACATCAATGCGGTAAATCTTGGCGGAATCCAGCAGGCGCTGCATGTGTTCCTGCGCGCGAAAGATGGCCGGACCTGTAGGCAGCTGATAGCAACGCACGCCCTCAAATACCGACGAACCATAGTGCACCACGTGCGACATCACATGGATGGTTGCGTCTTCCCAGCGAATAAGCTTGCCGTTATGCCAGATTTTCTCCGTCTTTTGGATTGCCATGAATACTCCTGAACAACTGCCTCAATTATAGCCGAGTGGGCAAGGTGAGGCTCTCGTACCCCATTTTCAGACAATTTGGAGACAAGAAGGGAAAGCCCGACTTTAGGAGGTTAAGAAAATAGTGCTTGAAGACCCAGTTCACGTTTTTTACGAAAGTTATGGCAGGCGAAAAATGCACCGATCGTGACCCAAGTCATCATGATGCCAAACATCACTTGTTCAGCCCACAAAGGCGGAACGCCGGAGGCGCAAAAGTGCCTGCCGATGCTAAATCCCTCGCACACAACGAGCGGGAATACGAGGACGCTCAGAACTTGCAGAGTGGAGAGGTAGGCGCGTACTAATTTTGGTGCTTTGTCTGTGTCGGTCGCGCCTCGCGACCAGTCTACATACCATGCGACCGCGTACCAGAAGAAGGCAGCTCCTAAAATCAAACCCAGGTCCACAAGCCAGTCGGGACCGTGGGACCAGCCAATAACCATCACTGGCAGCCCAGCCGGGGTTCCCGGCATGACGAGAAAAGCTTCCAGAAACTGTCCGAGTGGTGGAGGCGGGGCCCCAAAGCCCCAATCCGCTGGCGCCTGTTCGGCGATGACGCTATCATAATGGTTGGCAAAAGCCAGACAGATGCAGAGGGCCACCAAGGCCACCGCCACAATGCGTCGAATAGGAAGCGGTTTCAACTTTGAGAATCCCCTATTCGTAGACACCTCACAAGGTGCAGGAGTTCCCGGAGATTTCAATGAGCGACAGCAGGAGGCAGAGTTGATGGTGTAAGTGCAGCTCGCACCGGAGCTACCCCTGGCAATTCATCCCCCCGCAAATACTGCCCCTTGGCGGCCTTCATCTCCGGCATCGCAATGTCCGGCTTACTGTAGTCATTGTTGGCGTTCCAGAATAAGAAGCCGATGCCGCCTTTATTCTTTGCCGTCAGCACCTGAATCTTGATGTACTCCGGCGAATAGGTCTTGGCGCGCCAGCGGAAGGCTTGCAGCCAGGGACGGATCACTACGCCGCTGCCCTGAGTGATCTTCTCAAACCGTTCCATCGATTCACCGATAAAGTGTTCCGGCGCATCGCCAGGATGGGCGATTCCGTCCATACCGAAGAAGTGTGACGGATAGATCATGGGTGAGAGCACATCGCAATATTGCGCCATGCGGACGATATCTTGCCCCGTGTGGGACAAATCCACCTGACGCTGCCAGGCCATGATTCCGAAAACGTCCAGTGAGAGCAGAGTTCCGGTCGGATGCAGCTCCGCGTAAGCATGTTTCAGGAAGTCGGCAATGACGTCTGAACGATGCCACTCGGGATGCTGGGTTTGAAAGTAAAAGCTGGCGTCTTTCTGATCGCCTTCGGCAGGGAAGCGTACGTAGTCGAACTGGATCTCGTCGGCCCCGGCCTCTGCCGCCTTCTTGGCGAGCGCAATGTCGTATTCCTGTACTTTGGGCTGGGAGGGGTCGGTCCAGACCAGCTTGCCGTTCTCGCGCCACGCCTGCCCTGTCTTGTGTGACTTCACGGCGAGCTCAGGATGCGCTACGACCAGTCGCTCATCCCGGAAAATTGCCACACGGGCGATGGCGTGCATGCCCTGCGAATGCAGGAAGCGCACATACTTGGGCAGATCGTGAATATATGTCTTATGCGTGCCAGCCAGAGGATTGTCGAAAGCGATATTGATGGTGCCGTCGCTGTCCTTCACGTCGAACACCACGGCATTCCCGCCGACTTCCCGCCAGCGCCGGACAATGCGCAGGCCGTGATCGCTGCCCGCCATCAGTCCCGTTAGGTAAATCGCCCTGACTTCAAAATCTTTCGCCACCGGAATGGATTTCTCCACAATCGGGGCATCCAAAATTCCTGGGATGATGACTTGCTGCCCTGCCTTCAGGAAATTTCCTTGTAGGTTGCCATTGGCCTGACGGATGGCTTCGGTCAGCTCGGTCGAAGTCAGATAAGAAGTTTGTCCAACGAAACGATGCGACACTGTGGCAATCGCATCGCCGCGTTTGGCGACATAGAGCGCACTGCCAGGAGGCGCAACCATGGTCGGCGTGGCAATCTCCGCTGGTTTCAGGTTTGCAATGGAGGAGTTTCCGACGGAAACCAGTTTGGCCTTCTGCGATGACTGGGCCGCAACCGGGGAAACCTGAAATCCGATGTGAAAAGCCACGAAGCCAAGAGACAGGCTGAGCACAACCATGAGTGAAAGTTGACCAAAGCGATGCAAGATTTTCTCCCCGAATATTGCGTTTTTCGGATGCTAATTGGGAGCGTATTGACCCGCCAGTTACGGGTGGTCACGGCCCCGCGGCGGATAGGCGCAGGCTGGCCAGACGCCAGGAAACTTCCTCGGTAAGAAAACTATTTCACTTTCCCGGTTCGACGAATGACACCGGGGCGCCATTTCCGCTCGGTAAAGGCATCTAAATGTTGCAGGGAATGGAGATACGCTGGTGCCAGAGATGGCGAGCCGTTTGCACTATGACCTTACGAGCGGACAGTTTCAGGGTGACAAAATTTGGCACCCGTATTTTTATTTTGGAACCAGCCGTCTCCCAAAGGACAGTACAAGTTAGGCCCATTAGAAGGGAATAAAGGCCAGACAAACTTATGAAAACGGTAGCCAGCACGGTGCTCGACCCCACCCTCCGCAGCAACGACGCTCGTGAGTTCGAAAGTGCCCTGCGCCGCAAGATTGTCGGCCAGGATGCTGCCGTCGAAAAGGTCGTTGAAATCTATCAGATGTTCCTGGCCGGCTTGAACCCGCCGGGACGCCCAGTCGGCAATCTGCTGTTCCTCGGGCCCACAGGATCAGGGAAGACTCGCGTAGTCGAAGCCTTGTCGGAAGCTTTATTCGGCGACGCACGCGCCTGCATCAAGATTGATTGTGCCGAGTTCCAGCATTCCCACGAGATTGCAAAACTGATCGGCTCGCCTCCGGGATACCTCGGCCATCGCGAAACCCATCCGCTGCTGACTCAGGAAGCGTTGAACCAGTGGCATACCGACAAGCTCAAACTGTCAGTCCTGCTGTTTGACGAAATCGAAAAGGCTTCTGACGCGCTCTGGCAGTTGCTGCTCGGCATCCTCGACAAAGCCACTTTGACCCTGGGCGATAACCGCCGTGTCGATCTTTCGCAATGCATCATCATCATGACTTCGAACCTTGGAGCCAGCGAGATGAGCAGCATGATGGACGGTGGACTCGGCTTCGCCTCGAAAGCAACCGTGGTCGATTCCAAATTGGATGACAAGATCAACCGCAGCGCCCTCGATGCCGCAAGACGCAAGTTCACACCAGAGTTCATGAACCGTATCGATAAGGCCGTCGTGTTCGGGACCCTGCGACCGGAGCATCTGGAGCAGATCCTCGAAATCGAACTAGGGATGGTGCAACAGCGCGTGCTGATGGCTTCTCCTGCCTATCAGTTCGTTTTTAACTGCACTCCCAAAGTGAAAAGCTTCCTGCTGCACGAAGGTACCGATCCGAAATATGGAGCACGGCATCTCAAGCGCGCGATTGAGCGGAACCTGGTCTTCCCGCTTGCCAACCTCGTGGCTACTAGCCAGGTAAAGCTCGGTGATTTCATCCGCGTGGATTTGAACGGGGAAGGCCGGATTACCTTCGTCAAAGAGGCCGAAGGCGCGATGGCTCCCATGCTGATGGAGCGTTACGGAGCAGCCGCCGGTGCGCCTACATTAGTGGCGCGCACCGCAAGGCCCGTGGGACGCCGCGATTTTGGCGGCGCACTTCCCACTGCCGAAGCCAAATAAATTCTTACCCTCAGCGTCTCCGACATTGGAGAACAATTGAGCGTATGCTGTAAGCATGTATGCCACCGACATTCTGAATCGAGTACAGAGCTTGCGAGGCGAAGTGGCTTCTCTGCAAGAACTGAATCAGACCTACGCCGAAATCTCCGACCCTAAGCCTTTTGCGGTTCACGCCAACGGAGAGCGCCGTCGCCGCCTCAAAGAGATTCTTCAGGAATTGTCGGCCCTGGCCAAAGAGAAGCATCCATAAACGGACTGCGGAAGAATTTCTTTTGTGTCAACGGATCTCCAGTTTTTGGGTGGAGCAGCGCTTCCTAGCGCTGCGTTAGAGCTTGCGCTATCCCGAGCGCTTTAGCGCCCGAGGTACGTTAGACAAAATTGTAAAGGAATATTCGTTCAGGCGACCGCCGAATGACTTAACCGCCCTGCTTCAACTCCACTAGCACTTGCCGCGCGATTTCTTTCAACGTCTCAAAAACGCCGGGGCCCTGGAAGGCGATGGCTTCCATGACCGGCTCATTTTTTCTGCGCAGTTCTTTGGTCAGGGCTTCCACCGAGAGAATGTTAGGCAAGTCGCGCTTATTGAGTTGCAGGACGTAGGGAATCTTGTTGAAGTCGTATCCGTGTTCCTTGAGGTTGGCCATCAGGTTGTCCAGGGCCTCGACGTTGGCGTCCATGCGCTCCTGCTGCGAGTCGGCCACGAAAACGATGCCATCTACCCCCCGCAGGATAAGTTTGCGGCTGGCGTCGTAGAACACCTGTCCAGGGACGGTATAGAGGTGAATCCGGGTCTTGAAGCCGCGCACCGAACCCAGATCCAGCGGCAAAAAGTCGAAGAACAGGGTACGTTCCGTCTCCGTAGCCAGCGAGATCATCTTGCCCTTTTGCTGTTCGGCGGTCTTCTGGAAAATATACTGAAGATTAGTCGTCTTGCCGCCCAGCCCGGCGCCGTAATACACGATCTTGCAATTGATCTCGCGGGCTGCAAAGTTGATGAAACTCAAGGCTTTCCTCAATACCCCACGGCAGACGTTCGCGCTGGTCCGCAAACCACTCCCTGGGAAATTTTGCTTGGTGCTGCTGGTTTTATATCATACGGCCCAGCGTTACCGGCAGGTTACTCCGGTTACTAGCTAGAACACTAAGGGCTTAGGTGCGATTGGTCAGTCTTTCACCGTACTGCGGCCGGCAACGGGTAATAACCGTCCTTGGCATAGACTTTTACATCGGGACGGGCCACGCGCACCTCAATCTCGCGTTTCGCGCTGCTGGGGGTGAGCCGCGTTGCATACCCCACCGTGTATTGATTGCGGGCTTCGCCCATGGCACGGGCGTAGGCATCCTCCATGCTGGAGCTGGAGAAATCGGCGAATACCTCGCCCGCTGTCGCTGACGCGTACTTGGGCAAGAGGTCGGTGTATCCCATTAAGGGAAGATGTATCTTTCCCAGCTGCTTGAACCCAGGCAGGGCGGATCCCTCCACATCCACGCCATATACGGCAATTCCGTTCGAAAGCAGGACCTTGAGCACGTCGCGATAACTGGCGGCGCTGCGATACTCGCGGCCATCGCTGATCACGAAAATCACCTTGCGGCGGGTCTTGTCGCGTTTGCTCAAGTCGAGCGCGGCCTCCAGAATGGCATCGTTGAGCACATGGGATTCCTTGGGCGGAGTCGAAACAATCGGTGCACTGGAATCGACGTTTTGCCCATTAATCGTTGGGCCTTGCGGGCCCAAAGGCCCGCTCATCACCGGAGGCCCGTTATTGCGGCCGCGTACCGTCTTCAAATCATTGAGGGTCGCCGTTAATTGCCGGTTGGCTGAGCTGAAGTCAGTTTGCTTCGCCACCGCCGAGCTATAGGTGTAAAGAGAAACCTCGTCATAGGGGCTGAACGCACCTTCCAAGGCTGAAAAAGTCTGGTTGACCTTCTGCACCGCAACATCTGGCATTCCGAGGTCCAGGACCACGGCTGCCGAAAGCGCAAAGGGATCGCTGGTAAAGAAATTCAGGGTCTGCTTCTTCCCATCTTCGTAAACCGAGAAGTCCTTGGGCAGTAAGCCATCGACCAGGTGGCCGTTGTCTGTGGTAACCCTGACCGGGATCATGACCTGGTTCACGTTGGTGGTGATTTTAAACAGTTGTTCCTGGACTTCGTTCGGCGCAGGCGTCGCCCCGCCCTCGGGAACTGTCTTGATGTTCAGCGGTGGCGCGGGGGTGGAGTCCTCCTCCCGCTCTCTGGTGGCGGCGCTTCGCACATCCGGGGCGACTCCTTCCCGAGGAGGGGCTTGGTTGGCCGATGGCGGGGCGGGAACGTCGTCCGGGATGGGGGACGGCGCAGGGGTCTTGCCAGCGCCCGGCTGTGGCGAGGGGGCGTCCGGAATATCCTGATTCTGTTGCGGCTGGGCCGGTTGGGTCTGGGCCAACCCCAATCCCGCCACCAGGCAAAACGCCAAAATGATCAACCCACCAACGGTCTTTCGCTTATTCGACATAGGAATTCTCAGGCGCCCAGCCTCTACACGCAGTTTCCATGTAACTCAGATGCCGGAACCACCAGCTTTGTGCATCTAAAGCTAGAGGAATAGACTATCAAAAACAGCGAGAGAACACCTTCATGCCCAAAGCCCGTCTTTTTCAAGTCCTAAATGCCATGGTTTGCCTGATTGCGTTGGCCGGATTTTCCGTCGCGCAGTCGTCGCCTCCTCCGGCGAGCAATGCCCCGCAATCCAACGATTCCAGTTCGCTGGGAGTCCCCAGGCTCGAGCAACATACCGGGCAGGCTGGAGAACCCGCTGACGATCAGCCCACCACCACCCTGAAAGTCAATGTGGGCGTGGTGCAGCTCTTTTTCAATGTCAAGGACAAGAGGGGCGCCCTGATCCCCAACCTGTCTAAAGACGATTTTGACATCTATGAAGACGGCAAACCGCAAACTGTCAAGTATTTTGCCGCGGAATCGAACCTGCCCTTGACTCTGGGCATTCTGATCGACGCCAGCGGCAGCCAGATGCGTGTGCTCGACATGGAGAAAGAAGTTGGCGGTACGTTTCTGACCCAGATCCTCACCGAGAAAGACATGGCTTTCGTCATCAGCTTCGACGTGAACATCGATCTCTTGCAGGACTTTACCAATTCCGTGCACCTGCTCAAGACCGCCCTAAACAGCGCGAAAATCAATACCGGCGGCGGTGGGGGCGTCATTCCGGGATTGGGGGGCGGCCCGGTTCCCAGCTCCACGACGCCTCGCGGCACCTTGCTTTACGATGCCGTGTATCTTGCTTCCCATGATGAACTTGGCCAGCAAGTCGGGCGTAAAGCCATGGTTCTCCTCACCGACGGGGACGACCAGGGCAGCCAGCTCAAGGTCAAAGATGCGGTGGAAGCGGCCCAGAAATCCGATAGCATCGTTTATGTATTGCTATGTGCCGATCGCGGATTCTATGGAATTGGCGGCTATTCCGGGGCAGGTGAGATGAAAAAACTCACCCAGGAAACCGGCGGGCGGGTCATCGAAGTGGGCAACAAGATGGATAAACTTAGAGACGCTTTCGATCAGATCGCGCACGAGCTGCGCAGCCAATACAACATCGGATATGTACCCACGAATTCCGCAAAAGACGGAACCTACCGCAAAGTGGAAATCCGCCCCAAAAACGGCGATTACAAGGTGCAGGCCCGTAGCGGGTATTACGCCGTGGAACATCAGCAGTAAAATGCGCCACGGATTTACGCAGATCCTCACAGATAAATCCAAATCAAGAAATTGAATTATCCGCGAAGATCCGCGTAAATCCGTGGCTGCTTTAGTTTCGATCTTTCAGCCGGATTACGAATTTCAATCCTGACCAGACCTCATTCACCGCACAGACCTTTACATCCACCAGCCCGGCATCCAACCCAATTCCACGGACTTCATTCTCACCGAGGTCCGAAGCCACTCCCGAGCTTTTCTTGGGCCAGCTGACCCAGATCATGCCGGCCGGCGCGAGTAGCTTGGAGAAGCGCAGGAACTCTGGCTTGAGCTCGGCCTGGCTTTTCACGCAAAGAAGAACAAAATCGAGAGGGCCGTTTTTTACCATCCGGCAACCGGCAAGAGCCCCTTTCAGGTCCGCCTTCACTTCGGACGGAACATTCCACAGGACCACGCGGAAGTCGTTTTTGATACCAAGTTTTTTCGGTAATGGAGTGCCGGAATATCCCGCCATGCGATGACCTATTGGGTGGGTGCGTAGTAACCGTGGCGGCTGCGCACGTGCAGGTTTTTGTGGGTCTGGGCCAGAATTTCGATGGTGTGATAACGGCCATCGGTCCGGAAGTCGGCTGGTTTGTAGGAGAGCGCGTACTGACTGCGCAATTCGTCCTGGATCTCGACAAAAGCGTTGGCCACATCGCGGAGCTGAAACGGTTCGAAGGACCGTCCGCCGGTGGCTTCGGCGATGCGCTCGAGAACTTTGTCGCCCCGCAGAATGCTGCCGCTGATGTTGGTGCTGATGGTGTACACGATCACCTCGGCGCGTTGTGCCATTTCAATGGCTTCCTCGCGCGTAACGTGGCTTTGATTGTCGTCGCCATCGCTCAGCAGAATAATGGCCCGCCGCACCGGCCCGGTCTGCTCCGCTTTCAGCAGCTTGTCACGGCAGGCAAAATACAACGCATCGTACATGGCCGTGCCGCCGCCCGGACGCAGGGAACGCACGCCAATCGAAAGCGCTTCGGTATTGTCGGTGAAGTCCTGTGCGACCTCGGGAGTGACGTCGAAGCCGACCACAAAAGCTTTGTCGTACCTGGGACGAATGGTCTGGTTGAGAAACTCAATCGCGGATTCCTGCTCGAACTTGAAACGGTCGCGCACTGAATTGCTGGCGTCCACCAGTAATCCCACCTGCAAGGGCAGGTCCGTCTGACGGCTGAAACTGCGGACCTCGACCGCAGGTTTGTTGTCGTCAATGACCTGGAAGTCGTTTTTCGTGAGGTCTTTCACGTAGCGGCCATGCTTATCGGTGACGGTGAACACCACGTTCACTTCGTTCACCGTCTTGCGAATGGTGGTGGTTGTGTCATCTTGCGGCGGAGCTGGCTGCGAGGACGCGGGGTCAGCGGGCGAAGACGGGTTGGTTTGGGGAGGTCCCTGCGGGGTTGAAACCGGCGCTGCCGGAGCCGTAGCGGGAGCCGGGTGCGCTTTCGGTGGCTGCGCCGCGTGCGAAGGCGCGTCTGGTAGGTTTGGCGGTCCTGAATCCTGGCCTGCGAGCGCCGTCAGAAGCAGAATGCTGCTGAGTACCGACAAAATAGCGCCACGAACATTCATTGAGATGTTCATTATACGGGAACTCATCTGTTGAGTCAGATGCCGGTAACCATCTTCAGAAACTCTTGCAATTCTTCCGGCAAGGGCCGCGCAAACGATAGTGTTTCTCCGGCCCGTGGATGTTGCAGCTGTAACTGGGCCGCATGCAGAAAATTCCGCGGCAGAGTGGTCCGGGTTTCGTTTTTGCCGTGTAACTCCCGCGGCGCTCCATAGAGCGTATCTCCTACCACCGGATGTCCCAACGAAGCCAGATGCACGCGGATCTGGTGGGTGCGCCCAGTATCGATCTGTAATTCGAGCAAGGTAAATTTTCCCAAGCGCGAGTCGATTCGCTGTTTAACTTTGTAATGCGTGATGGCCTCACGGCCGCCCGGGGTCCGCGTGGTCATACGCGTCCTGCGTACACGGTCCCGGCTGACGCTGGCGTTGACCGTACCCTGATCTTTCTTCACCCAGCCGTGCACCAAGGCAATGTATGTCTTTTTGACTTCCCGCTTGGCAAACTGGGCGGACAACTTTCGATGCGCTTCATCATTCTTGGCAACCACAATCAGCCCGCTGGTGAGCTTGTCCAGGCGATGCACGATTCCAGGGCGCAACTCGCCACCGACACCGGAAAGCTGGCCAAAGCGATGCAGCAGAGCGTTGACCAGCGTGCCTCGATTCCGTCGATCCTCGGTTGCGCCGGCTCCGGCATGGACCATCATGCCCGCAGGCTTATTCACCACGGCCATGTCAGCATCTTCGAAAACAATATCGAGTGGGATTTCTTCCGCCATGGCACGCATGGGTGGTAATTGCACCGCGCCCAATATCGAAATGCGTTCGTTTCCTCGGAGACGAAAAGAAGCTTTTGCGATGGTTTCATCGACCAGAACTTTTCCTTCGGCAATAAGTTGCTGCACCCGCGCGCGGCTGGTGTCGGGGATTTGTGCGGTCAGGAACTGGTCGAGGCGCTTGCCAGCGTCTGCGGCGGTTGTATTGAAGTATTTTGGAAATGTGTCCACTTGTGAAGGTAAGAATACAGGGTTTTTGCGATCAGCTAAGGAATGCAGAGGTCCTTCGCGGCGCAAAGAACGCTTGCTCAGGATGACAAGACTATAGGAGTTTTCTCTGTGACTCCGTGGTGAGGAACTTACCGAGTAGCTTGCGCAGGCACTTGCTTCATCCCCGGACGCAGCCACCAGATGAATCCCCCGGCAGCGATCAGGCACAAAGCCACCAACTGCGTTCCCGTGATGATCCCGCCAAACACCTCGCCGCGCCCAGGATCACCGCGCAGATACTCGAGGAAAAATCGGGCCACGCCATAAAGGAAAAAATAACTCCCCATGATTTGGCCGTCAAACTTCTTCCGTTTCAGCATCCACGCCAGGATAAAGAAATTCACCAGCTCAACCGCCGATTCGAAAAGCTGTGTCGGCTCGAGAGCTTCATTGAGCGGCGTGCCCACCAGGGCATTCGCTATGGGACTGGTAAAAGTCACCCCCCAGAAATGACTGGTGGGTTTACCCCAGCAGCATCCGGCTGCGAAACAACCAATCCTTCCAATCGCGTGCCCGAGCGCGAGTCCCGGCGCGAACGCGTCACAAGTGGCAAGAGCGGGCATGTGATGCTTGCGGACATACCACGCGGCGGCGGCAAAGGCTCCAATCAGCCCGCCAGAAAAAACTCCGCCAGCTTGCAACGTACTCAGGCTGAAAATGTCCCCGGGATGGGCGGCGTAGTAGCTCCAGTCATTGATGATGTAAAGAATCTTCGCGCCAATGATCCCGCACATGACGACGATGATTCCCAAGTTCCAGGCGTTGTCGGGATCGATGCCTTGCTTGGCGGAGTTGCGCACGCTGATCCACAGGCCGATCAACACCCCCAAAGAAACCAATAGCCCATAGGTGGGCATATTGAAGCTGCCGATATGAAAGAGGCGCGGGAGCACTGGCTAATTTAGATGCAGAGCACTTTCCGTTGGTTTGAACCAGTTTAGCAGGGAACCGCCAGGCGTCGGCGCAGGAGATTAAAGAAGTAAGCCGACCCACACTGCCGTGTGGTGGGCCGAGAATGAACCCGTCGGTAGACGTTGGGAACCCGCCGCGATCCATTAGGCATCTCCGCATGGCGGAGCGTTGCACACCGGATCGTATCTACGAGTCAGGCCCCCGTTCATTCAGCATTGGTTCAAAAATCGGTGACCACCATCACCAACTTTGTAGGCCGGCTTGCAATTCGGATGCTAGGCAAAATTCCTGGAATGCGCAAGAGGGGAACCACAAAAAGTTGGCACTCCACTTGCCAACAACTTTCGTAAGGGGAGATTGTTAAGACAGGAAAAAATCAGATGGGGACGGACGCCCCGTCTGTCCGTCGAGCGCAGCTCGACTTCTGCCTTGACATTTGAATTGGAGCCAACTATCCGGCTTTACGCTTGTCTTCCAGCACTTCATCCAGGGCATCCGCCAGATGCTGCGCGCGCTGCCGGTACTCGGATGATCCGCTATCACTCTTGCGCTTGATCAAGTGATATTCATCCGCGATATTCAACGCCGCCAGTACAGCCAGACGCGCTGTGTCGACAGTGTGGGTCTGCTCCGAGACCGCGCGCATCTTGGAATCCACATACTCGGCTAGCTTAAGAATGTATTCGGGATCAGAGCCGCGGAGGTTATAAGCCTGGTCGAAAATTTCCACCCGCACACTGCTGTTGCTGGCATCCTTGACTGGAGGTTGTTTTGTGGCGGTCGCCATAAACCTATTGTGCTCCTCTCCAACACTGGATGAAAGCCGCAAGCAACTCAGCTGGCGGCTTGTTCTTCAGAAATGGTTTCAATCTGATGCAACATCTTCTCCACGCGGCCACGAATTTCTTCGCGTTCGCGGCGCAACTGCACCATCTCGCGCCGTAAAGTTTCTACCTGCTCTTCGCGCTCTTCCACCTGCTCGCGTAGGCGCTTCACGTCACGCTCGGCCGCAACCCGCGCCTCGCGGGCTGACTTGTATAGCTCAATAGTGCGATAGACTTTGTCTTCCAGCGCCTGAAAATCGTCGCCAGGAACCTGCGTGGGCACCTCTTCCGCCAATTTCAAAGCCATGATGGTTCTTCTTTTCCTGAGAGAAATCGAACTTGAGCGCAGTATACCGCAGAATCCTGTGGACAAATAGATGTCCACCACAGCTCGCCGCCACGACTCACGTAGGGACAGCCATCTCGGCTGTCCAGCCAAGCGCAGCGGGCTACTTCCGCAATTTCAGCAATCGCTTCGCTGCCTCGTCCAGCGTGGCGTCTTTCTTGCAGAAAGCAAACCGCACCTGCTGCGCTCCATCTCGCGGATCGCGATAGAAACTCGATCCCGGTACGGCGGCCACGCCGATGTCTTTCACCAGATGCTTCGTGAACTCAAGATCATTGACGAATCCGAATGCGCTGATGTCGGTCATAATGTAATACGCGCCGCGTGGACGGAAACAGCGGAATCCCGCTTCAGTCAAGGCAGGCATGAGCCGATCCCGGCGCGCCCGATATCCATTTGCCAGGCTTTCGTAATAACCTGCTGGCAAACTCAACGCCGCCGCACCCGCTTCCTGCAGCGGAGCCGGTGCGCCCACGGTGAGAAAGTCGTGTACCTTCCTGATTGCGTCTGTGATCGCCGGGGGCGCTACCGTCCATCCCACCCGCCAGCCGGTCACGCTGTAAGTTTTCGACATGCCGTTGATAGTGACCGTCCGCTCGGACATTCCGGGGAGTGTGGCAATCGAGATATGTTCGGTACCGTCGTACAAAATGTGTTCGTAGATTTCGTCGGTGATGGCGAGGACGTTGAACTCCACGCACAGATCGCGGATGAGCTCCAACTCGGTACGAGTGAACACCTTACCAGTAGGGTTGTTCGGCGTATTTACGATGATGGCTTTGGTGTGTTTGTGAAAGGCTGCCCGCAGTTCATGCTCATCGAACGTCCACTCGCCGTCGTTTGTACTTGGCGGACGCAGCTTCACAAAACGCGGTTTTGCCCCGCTCAGAATCGAATCCGGCCCGTAATTTTCGTAGTAGGGCTCAAAGATCACCACTTCATCTCCCGCATTGCACACCGCGAGCAGCGTGGAAATCATAGCCTCGGTCGATCCGCAGCAAACCGTGACCTGGGTTTCGGGGTCCACGGGAATCCCCTGCAACTCTTTCATTTGCCGGGCGATGGCGTTACGCAGATTCTTGGCACCCCAGGTGATCGCGTATTGATTCACATCCGCCGCAATGGCTTCCTGCGCGGCTTTCTTAATTTCGGTGGGTGCCGGAAAATCCGGAAATCCCTGCGCCAGATTGACCGCTCCATGCAGCATCGCCTGCCGCGTCATCTCGCGGATCACGGACTCGGTAAAGAACGAAACTTTGTCGCTGAGGAATTGTTTGGGTTGGGGAGCCGTGTCAGCCATGATTGGGTCAGACTAGCACAGGAAAACTCAATCCCTTGTCATCCTGAGCGTAGTGAGTGCTTCGCAAAGCGAAGCACTCACGAAGTCGAAGGACCCCTATGACCACCACAATGCCGGAAGCTAGTAGGGGTGCTTCGACTCCCTCGCCGTTCACTTCGTGAACGGCTCACTCGCTCAGCATGACAGGGGTTTATTTTGTGAGGGGGTAAAGGGATTACGCCCTTTGAACCCCGCCCAACCCTTCAAGGGCCTTGATAATCTGCGCCGACCACTGGGCCACTTCATCGTCGCGCAGGGTTCGCTCGTTGGATTGGAACGTTGCTCGCAGGAGCAGGGAATACTTGCCCGCAGGAATGGATCCGCCACGGAAGATTTCTGCGGGGACAAAATTGCTGAGTTCTTTCAATCCGATCGCCTTCACAGCCGCGTGAATGTTGGCGAACCTTGCCGCATCGGCAAACACAAACGAAAAATCCCGCTCCACTGCTGGATACCGTGGCAACGCCTCGTAGCGCACCGCGCGCAGGCCATGCGGATAGAGCGCATCCAGTGATAACTCGGCAACAAACACATCCTGCCGCAACTTACGGGCAGCGGCAATCTCGGGATGGATCTGGCCAAACTGCGCGACTGTAGCGCCATCCATTACCGCACGCGCAGAGCGGCCGGGATGGAAATACTCAGCAGCATCGTCTGCGTATTCCAGAGATCTATGTTGAAAAGCTGCCAGCAGAGTTTCGACGTCGCCTTTGAAACTCCGGAAGGCTTCCAAAGCAATCGCATTCTCGCCCTTGCTCATGTCGAGTTTGCCGCCCTGTGGCAAATCGTGTTTCAGACTGACAGTGGTTGCGCCCAGGCAAATCCGTTTGTGCTGGATTGCTTTGTCGCCGGAAGCCTCGAAAACGTTTCCCGCTTCGAACAATCGCACCCGGTCGCTGCCGCGGTTCAGGTTGTAGGCAAGCATGTGCAACATGCCGGGCACCATAGATGCCCGCATGACCGAAGCTTCTTCGCTCAAGGGATTTGCCAACTCGAGCACTGGCAACGTTGAAAATTGTTCCGCTTCTTCATGAGAAATAAACGTCAGCGAGATTGCTTCGTTGTAGCCCAGCCCCAGCAGCGACGAACGCAACTTCTGGTCTTTCGTAGCATCGGGCAGCTCAATCACCGAACTTGCGGAGGATGGCAGGGTATTCGCAAATTTGTCGTAGCCATGCAGACGTGCGATTTCTTCGATCAGGTCAATCTCGCGTTCCACATCCAAGCGCCAGCTTGGAATCCGCACGGTGAACTCGTCTTCGTCTCCCGGCTCCGGAATCAGATCGAAACCCAGTTTCCTCAGAATGCGCAGAATCTCATTGCTGGCGATCTTCTCGCCCAGAATGCGCTGCACCTGGAAGAGACGCAGCTCGACCGGGGCTTGCTCAGCCGCGCGCGCGACCACATCGATCTCATCTCCATGCAGTTGTCCGCCAGCCGATTCAAGGATCAGCTGCACCACCCTCGTGCAGGCCAGCGATGTGGCCCCGTAATCCGCGCCGCGCTCAAAGCGATGCGAAGCGTCGGTATGCAGTCCGTGCCTCCGCGAACTTTTGCGAACCGCCGCGGGATCAAACCACGCCGACTCGATCAGAACGTTCTTCGTCTTCGACGTGATCATGGTGTTGAAGCCGCCCATCACACCGGCCAGCGCTACCGGCTTCCTGGCATCCGCAATGATCAAGTCCTCCGGCGACAACTTACGATCCACGCCATCCAGCGTTTTCAGGGTTTCGGCGGGCAACGCACGCCGCACAATAATCTGGCCACCTTCCAGCAAATCCAGATCGAACGCATGCGTGGGATGTCCCATCTCCCAAAGTGTGTAGTTCGACGCGTCCGCCGCATTGTTGATCGAGCGCTGGTCCACGCTCAGCAATCTCTTTGCAATCGCATCAGGAGATGGCCCAATCGTAACTCCACGCAGCACGCGACCGGTATATCGCGCGCAACCTTCAGCATCTTTAATCTCGATGGCGAAATCCGCTTTGCCTTGCGATGCAGGCAGCTTCGGCTCAATTGGCTTCAGAGGCAGATCGTAGAGAGCGGAACACTCACGGGCGACGCCATAATGATTCATGGCATCGGGACGATTGGTGGTGATCTCCATTTCGAAAACGGTATCGTCCCCTTCGCCGCTGACGGATTCGACAGCGATGCCAGCAAGCGTGAGTTCGTCCGCCAGTTGGTGATAGTTCACCTGCAGGTCAACGAAGTCGCGCAACCATTGTGGAGAGAGTTTCATTTGAGCTATCAGCCATCAGCTATCAGCTATCAGCCAAGGCAGCGACGAGGTTTCGCTGAAAGCTGATAGCTGAGAGCTGATAGCTTTATCCAAACTGTTCTAAAAATCTGACATCACCATTAAAGAATAACTGGATGTCATCCACGCCATACTTCAGAATCGCAATCCGCTCCACGCCCATGCCGAAGGCGAATCCGCTGACTCTTTTCGGGTCGTAATCTACAAATCCATACACGTTGGGATCGACCATGCCGCAGCCCAGCAGCTCAATCCATCCGCTGGCTTTGCAGTTACGGCACGGGCCGCCATCGCGATATCCCTTGCCGCCGCAGAAAATACAGCTGATCTGCACGTCCGCGCTGGGCTCGGTGAAAGGGAAGAACGACGGATAAAAGCGCGTCTTCACACTCGACCCGAACAGCGCTTTCATGGCATGGTCGAGTGTGCCCTTCAGATCGCAGAACGTGATGTTCGTGTCGACCGCCAACCCTTCGACTTGATGGAAGATGGGCGAGTGCGTCGCGTCGGGAGCGTCATTGCGATGGACTTTCCCCGGGCACACTACGCGCACCGGAGGCTTCTGTTTCTGCATGGTGCGAATCTGTACCGGTGAAGTGTGGGTGCGCAGCAATAACCGGTCGCTGGGCTGCTTCGATTCCTGGCCGGCGATGAACAATGTGTCTTGAGTATCGCGCGCGGGATGGTTCGGCGGGAAATTCAGCGCTTCGAAATTGTAATAATCGGTTTCAATCTCCGGGCCTTCTTCTACCGAGTAACCAAGATTGCGGAATACTGAGACGATCTCATTCATCGTCTTGATGACGGGATGCTCGGCACCGAGAGGGCGGCGAATGCCGGGGAGAGTGATGTCGAGCGTTTCAATCGAAGCTGTAGTTGCCGTTTTTGCGGATCCCGCTGCCGCGCCGGGCTGACATTCTTCGACAACCTGCGTCACCTTGGACTTGAGTTCATTGACTCGTTGCCCGACTTCGCGCTTTGCCTCTTTCGGCGCGGCTTTCAGCCACAGGTCGTTGATCTGGGTGAGTACGCCGTCCTTGCGGGCCATCCAGTGATCGCGAAATGCCTTCAGGTCGTCAGCGTTCTTTACCGCTTTGGATTCGGCAGTGAGAGCGGCCAGCAGCTTGTCGGCAGCTTTATCGAGCGCCTTCGCCGAGTAGTCTTTGAGCTTGGGAACGCTGTAGGCCATGTGATGGTGATAGGGGTCCTTCGACTCCGTGACTGCTTCGCTTCGCGAAACAGCCACTTCGCTCAGGATGACAATGGTGAAAACGCACCCAGAGCGGCAGCCAAACCGCCCGCTCCGGGCCAAATGCTAAGTGCCAATTGCTAAAGACTGAATGCTGATTGCTGAATGCTAGGCCGCTGCAATCGCGGTCTTGGCCTGCTGCGCAAGGCTCGCAAACGCGCCCGCATCATTCACCGCCAAATCGGCGAGGATCTTGCGATCCAGTTCAACGCCGGCCTTCTTCAATCCATGAACGAACTGGCTGTAGCTCAGGCCGTTCAGCTTGGCGGCGGCTCCAATACGCACGATCCACAGCGAGCGGTACTGGCGCTTTTTCTGCTTGCGCCCCGAGTAGGCAAACTTGAGGGCGCGGTCGACGGCTTCTTTCGCCGCGCGGTGAAGTTTTGATTTTGTGAGGAAATAACCGCTGGCGCGGTCAAGAATCTTTTTTCGTTTCGCGCGACGTTTCGTCCCGCGTTTTACACGAGGCATGGTGTTCTCCTTTTGGCTTTCGTTTTAACGACGGCTGGAGGCAAGGTATTTCTTGGCCTCTTCACTCGCCGGCACAGGCAATAAGGCCCGCGCGGTTCTTCGCGTACCACGAAGAAAAATTAATTTAGTACGGAATCATCCGTTTAATTTTCGGCGTATCCGCATCGCTCACCAGGACAGCCTGTTTCAGCTTTCCTTTGCGCTTCTTGCTCTTCGAAGTGAGCATGTGGCGCAAATGCGAATGGTGGCGCTTCACTTTTCCAGTTCCGGTTTTCTTGAAGCGCTTTGCCGCGCCCTTATGTGTTTTCAGTTTCGGCATAAGTCCTCTTACCTAAATGTAATGAATGGGATCTTGCGGCCCCACTACGCTTGATTCGCGCGGCTCTGCGCTGGCGGAGTAGCGGACGCAGCCTGCTGCTTGGGCGCGACGTCTTTCTTCGGAGCGTTCCCCGCCTTCGGAGCGTGTCCTCCCGCGTCTTTCTTCGGCGCCAGGATTGCGTGCAACGTATTGCCTTCCTGCCGCGGCCGGAATTCCACGATGGCATTCTGTTCTACGTCTTTAATCAAACGCTCCAGAATCTGCCGTCCCAAACCGGTGCGCGTCATTTCCCGGCCGCGAAAGAAAATCGTTGCCTTTACTTTGTCGCCATCGTCCAGGAAGCGCAGCACATGGTTCTTCTTGGTCTCGTAATCGTGGTCGTCCACATTGATGCGGAACTTTACTTCCTTGACCACAATTTTGGTCTGGTGCTTCTTGGCTTCGCGTTCTTTCTTTTCCTGTTGGTACAGGAATTTCCCGTAGTCCATGATGCGGCATACGGGAGGAACAGCGGTTGGCGAAATCTCCACCAGATCCAGGTTCTTTTCACGAGCCAGTTTGAGCGCGTCGAAGGGGGTCAAAATACCAATCTGCTCACCTTCATCCCCGATTACACGAATTTCTCGCGCCCGGATGCGGTCATTTGTGCGGATAAAACGTTTATCGATACAATCCTCCGTCAGCGAACACAGGCCAACTCAAGATAAAAATTATAACATGGGTGCCAGTGGGCCATCCCCAAACAAAGAGGAGATCACCGAGCATGTCTAACCCAAGGCTTTTCCACTTGAGCGTTTGGCTGAGCTTGGCCATTTTGCTGTCTACCGTGGGAGCGACCGCGCAATCGCAGGTGGATCTCCTCTGGCCAAATGGTGCGCCGGGGTCGGAAGGCAAAATCGCCGAGGAAACGACTCGGGTGACGCCTGAGGGCGATCATGTAGTTTCCAATGTCCATCATCCGTCCATCACCGTGTACCTTCCTGCCAAGGGCAAAGCGAGCGGAGCAGCGGTGGTCATTGTGCCCGGCGGCGGACATCGCGAGCTATGGATGGACCACGAAGGCTACCGGGTCGGACAATGGCTGAGCGATCACGGGGTGGCGGGCTTTGTGGTGAAGTACCGGCTGGCGCGGGAGCCGGGCTCCACTTATACGATTGAAGGAAATGCGCTGCCGGATGTGCAGCGCGCCATTCGGCTGGTGCGAAGTCGCGCCGCGGAATGGGGCGTCGACCCGAAGCGCATCGGCGTGATCGGTTTTTCCGCTGGCGGACAACTGGCCGCGCTCGCCAGCACCCGTTACGACAACGGAGACTCAAGTGCGGTAGACCCGGTTGATCGCGAGAGTTCAAAGCCCGCATTTCAGGGTTTGATTTATCCGGGAATTCCACAAGACATGAAGCTTTCCAAAGAGACGCCGCCTGCTTTTCTGCTCTGTGGAGAAGAGGACCGGCCCGACATTTCGGAAGGTCTTCCGCAACTCTATCTGGATCTGAAGCGCGCCGGAGTGTCGGCGGAACTGCACGTTTTTGCAGGAATAGGGCATGGTTTTGGCGTGCGCGAAAGCAATCACGGGCCGGTCGCCGGCTGGTTGGAACTCTTTTATGGATGGCTTGGAATGAGAGGGTTTTTGAAGCCGTAGTAACGATCTAAGGTCGGTAGGGAAAGATTAACCGCGCCAGATGCGCTGCTGCGTGCTGGCGCTGATCAACATCGGTTTGTGGTGTACGGTCGCCGCATGTTGATTGATTGCCGTCGCTGCCTGGGTGCGGCAATTGCCATTTTCCCGGTTGAACTGGAGCGTACTCACGCGATGGTCACAGTGAATGCACTGGAAGATGCTGCCGTTTTCGATGCGGGTATTGGTGTAATGTCTCACTACAACCTATTGTAGTCCTCTTTTCGGAAAGTGCTGCGCACCATGGTAACTGGGCGTTTTCCGTAAAATCTTTCCCTCTGGAAACCGCGGAAAAGACTCTAGCCCGCGCGGCTAACTAGCATCCCATCCATCACTCGTTCTGCTTGCGCTTTTATCCAAAGATTGGCTGGGTGGCGTCCCGGCACCAGCAATTTCAGAAAATTGTCGGTCAGAGCTTCCGTGAAATCGCCGTCAGGGCCACTATGCATGCCCTTTAAGGTGATGGCGTTCACCGCTTTTCCAATAAAAGCCAGCATGAATGCCAGCTTCTTTTCCGTCCCCAGTTCGCGCAGAATCTGATTGCGGTGGCGCGCTATGTGTACGGGAACTTGATTTTGCATCGCCGCTGCCGGGGTTCCGGGGCGCGCGGAATAGGTGAAGACATGGAGATAAGTGAGCGGCGAGTCGTCAATCATGCGTCGAGTTTCTTCAAAATCGGCATCGGTCTCGCCGGGGAATCCGACCATGACGTCCGCTCCGATCGCCGCCGTGGGCATGGCTGCGCGAATCTTCTCGATCTTCTCCCGATAGTGCCAGGGACGATACTTGCGGTGCATCAGGCGCAAGACGCGGTCGCTCCCCGACTGCAAGGGGACATGTGCATGCTTGGCAATGCGCGAAGACTCGGCCATCAGTCGGATCAATTCATCACTCCAGTCCATGGGCTCAACCGAACTGATGCGAAGCTTTTCGAGCGAAGTCTCAGTGAGAATGGCGCGAATTAGATCTTCGAAGTGCAGTCGTTGGCCGCTAGCTGTTGGCCGTTCGCGAAACTCGGAGGCTATGCCCGTTCCGGTTTGGCTGATGGCTGACGGCTGATGGCTGACAGCCAGATCTCTCCCCCAGCGGCCCAAATTGATTCCGGAAATCACTACTTCGCGATAGCCAGCAGTCACCAGTCCATTCACTTCGCGCAATATTTCGGGCAAAGATAACGACCGGCTCTGTCCGCGAACGGAGGGGATCACACAGAACGAGCAGCGGTTGTCGCATCCATCCTGCACCTTAAGGTTGGGACGCGTCCTTTCGTGGGCGGCATCGAAAACCGGGGCCGCCAGTAATTCGGTGTGGGCGAAGATGTCGGAGACGTAAATGCCGTCGTTGGCCGTAAGTCGTGTGCTGGCGGCTATCTGCGAGATGGGAACAAAACTTGAATTCCCACTTACGATTTCGGCGAGCGCATGCTTGTGGGAGTTTCCTACGACCCAGCTAACCCCTGGCAGGGAGGCAATTTCTTCCGGAGCCCGCTGCGCGTAACATCCGGTCACAACGATCTGGCAATTGGGATTTTCGCGATGAATGCGACGAATGGAGGCGCGGGCATCCTGGTCAGCCGACTCCGTGACGGTGCAGGTGTTGAGTACGACAATCTCGGCCTGCGCTGGTGTCTCTGCGCGTTCCAGTCCGCGCTCGTGGAACCGCCGCTCAATGACGGCGCCGTCGGCCTGGGCGGCCCGGCATCCGAAGTTCTGTACATAGAAACTTGCCACGGAAACATAGTAGCGCAGATCAAGACGAGAACTCGCCTCGCGCCGAAACCGGCCGCCGCTTGCAAGGATCAGGCCGTGGCTGCCTGCCGCTTACCCTGGAAACACTCACGGCAGAATACCGGCCTTCCCTGCGTGGGCCGGAATGGGACGGTGGTGTCCTTGCCGCACTGCGAACACGTGGTCCGAGTCTCTACCTTGGATGGGCCTTGTCCGGATGGGGCCGCTCCCAGAATGGCCACGCGTCTAGTTTTGCAGGCTTTGCACCGCTTGGGTTCATTGGTGAACTTCTTGTCGTGAAAGAACAACTGCTCGCCGGCCGTAAAAATAAAATCGGCTTCGCAGTCAATGCACTTCAACACCCTGTCCTGGAATTCCATTGAGGTAATGCTCCCTTCGACTCACTCCCGTGCGCCCTGCTGACCGGAGAAAAGAGCAGAACTTTCCCCGTTGCGCGCAAATGCACACGTTTGGTACACCCCCCTCAATTGATCACTGAACGATGAACCCTGGGTTCGGCCCGCCACATCCGGAACGAATGTGGACTAATAGCTATTGCATGAAAATCTGTGGAATTTGAACAAAATCAAAAACTTGTTACGAAAACAGAACAGGCCACCCCCGGGAGGGGGTGGCCATGGGACTAGTCCTGCTCTTTACGGGCTTTCTTACGGCTGCGCTTGCGCGCCAAGGCTTCCTTCACGCGCTTCTTCTCGCCTGGCTTCAGGTAAAAGGAGTGCCGCTTGACCTCCTTGATGATGTCTTCCTGCTGTACTTTGCGCTTGAAGCGGCGCAGGGCATTTTCGAGGGATTCTCCCTCTTGCAATCTGACTTCTGCCAACTGAACTACACCCCCAAACTCGTCCTAATGGGACGCTTAGTTATTGCAAGGTTTTGCATCTAAGTCAAGCGCTGTTGAACGCAAGCTAAATTCAGAGCCGGTCTCTGAATCAATAAATTAAGCGCAAAGCCAGCTGTAGTTGACGTGGGGCAAACGCCCCATTCACCTTCATAAAATTGGTTGGAATTTGATAGTAGGCTGGGAAGTAATTGTTTCCAATGAGCTTAGTGTTCTGGACAAATTGGGCCGAGTTGCTCATCAAGCCATCTGAAGTGATTTGATAAGTTCGATTGTCCCGATTCAGGAGGTTGAATGATTCCCCGATTAATTCCAGTTTCCAGCGATCGCGGGCAATCAGGCGGCGGGTCAGGCGCAGATCCATGCTGGCGTAATCGGGGCCAACAATCGAATCGCGGCTCACCCCCGGAAGGCGGTCGTTTTCGTCGTTGCCGTCCTGATTGGGGTCTCCGCTAACCGTCGCGTTTACCGGTCGCCCGCTGCCCACGGTCATCACCCCGGAGGCTTTCCAGTGATTGAACAAATCACTCAACACTGGTTGTCCGCGGCCGAATGGCTTGGGATCGGCGATCCACGAAAACACGATGCGCTGCCGCTGGTCGGTCACGCTATTTCCCTTTTCGGCACTGGTCGCATAGGAGTTCTGCACCAGCGCAGGACGGCCTGCTACCAGCGCGTCCTGTCCGTCGTCGATGGCATGGGCGTAGGTGTAGGCAAGA
The DNA here is from genome assembly GCA_963762965.1 of Terriglobales bacterium. Classification (GTDB taxonomy): domain Bacteria; phylum Acidobacteriota; class Terriglobia; order Terriglobales; family Acidobacteriaceae; genus DATBAX01. The sequence continues at coordinate 188,873 of CAVXME010000001.1, read as the reverse complement.
CGAAAATAGAAGCCACTGGTCATTTGGCGATGAATGGAGAGCGTCGCCCCGTGGTACACGCTCGAAGCCTCGCTTTCAAAAACATCGATGGAACCAAGTTGGGGTATCGGCCGGGCCAGCGGATTAATACAGGGAGGATAAGGACAGCTAAGCGTCTGCGAGAATTGCCAGGTCGAGAACGAAGCTATGTTGTAGTAGCCAAGCAGGTTGAGGCCGGAAGCGTCATAAACGGGATAAGCCACATCGGTCGGTTGTGGCAGGTTCACATCCCGCGCTCGGACCAGATTTTGACCGTGCACGAACAGGTACGAAATTCCGACCGCCAGCCGACTCTTTACTTCCCGTTCCATGGTCAGACTTGCTTGGTGCACCTCAGGAGTTCGAAAATCATGCGCGAAGGCTGATATGTCGCTCTCCGCAAACTGCATCAGGCCGGCCGGAGGCGTGCAGGAAATCGCCAGCGGCGCGCAATACACCAGCGGATTGGGATATTGCGGAAAAACCTGGCGATCGTAATAGTTTGTGTTGTTCAGGAATAGAGAATTTGGGGTCAGGCCGTTTTCGGTCTCAACTGTCGAGTTGTAGATTTGCGGAATTCGCGTGTAGAACAGGCCATAACCCGCCCGCAGCACCAACGGCCGATGGTCACCAAAGGCATAGGCCAGACCGACACGCGGGGCAAAGTTGTAGGGATTAAATGGCACCTTGCCCGAATCCGGCCAAAATGGGTTCGACACAAGGCCTTTCTTGGTAAACGTTTGCAAGTCATAGCGGACGCCCAGGCTTAAAGCGAAATGCTGCGTCACCCGGATCGTATCCTGCGCGAACGCATCGTATTCGTTGGTGTCGGGATGCGTCACTGCCGGGCCAAAGTTCTGAATGTAGTAGTGGGGAACCTCATGTGCGTAGGCCCGCAGCGGCGTGAGCTCCAGGCCGCCCTCGGTGGGAACAAAAGTGAATGGATCCACCTTTATGGGATAGAAGAGATATTCGCCGCCAAAGTCAGACGGGAAAAAATCATAGATCCAACTCAGGAGTCCGTCTCCACCGAGCTTCCAGGAATTGCGTTTGCCTTCGAGGCTCAGCGTCTCCGCAAAATGGGCGCGATGCTGCCGGGTCTCGCGGGGCAGGAGAGACGAGCGCCCAAAGCCGTTAAGAATTCCGGGAAGATTGGTCAACGGTGCGTCGGTGTTTGAATTCGACCATTCCAGATCACGGGAAAACTGCGCCCGCAGATGGCTCACCACCCGCGAGGAGAGACTGCTGGTCAAGGCCAGCGACGCGGTCTCGGTGTCCACGTTTTCTTCGCCGTTGTCGGCGATACCATACGTAGTCACCGGGCTGGCTGGGTCGATGAACACATTGTTCGCGCCCCAGTAGCGCGAGGTGTTCAACCGAAATGATAGATAGTTCTTTGGCGAGAGACTGAAATCGAGCTTCAAGAAACCGGCATTGCCCAGCAGTTGCGAGGGATACTGCCCGGCCTGCCGGGAAAGCTGTGCGGCGGTGGCAAATACCAGCGCCTGGTCGCTGGCTTCGTAATCTCCGGGAGTTTCCGGACCCGTACCGGGCTGGGGAACGACCACGGAACTGCCATTATCGAATTGCACCACCGTCGGCAGATGAAAAATGTGCTGGTCGAATCCCACGAAGAAGAAAGCCTTGTTGCGTTTGAGCGGGCCGCCCAGAGTAAAGCCGAACTGCTGCTGCTCACCATGCGGCTTGAAGTTCATGTCGGCGAAACCGGAATCGAACGCGCTATTGCGCAGAAAGTAGAAGTCCGTGCCATGAATCTGGTTGGAACCAGATTTTGTGACTACGTTAACCACTGCGCCTCCCGACCGTCCCAATTCGGCACCGCTGGTGTTCGAAGAGACCCTGAACTCCTGCACTACTTCATTGGAGAACTGGTACGGCGCGCGATAACGGCCGGTGGCTTGCGCAAAGAAAGCGTTGTTGTTGTCTCCACCATCCACCAGGTAACTCGATTGGAATCCGCGGATTCCGCCGAACGCCAAGTCACCATTCGAACCCGAAGTGAGCCCGCGCGGGTCTTGTGTAACTCCGGGTGTCAGCAGGGCGAGGTCGGTGAATCGCCTTCCATTCAAGGGCAAACCGGTGATGGCGCGTTCATCGATCAATGAGGAGACCGCGCTGGGCTGCGTCTCCACCAGCGGCGGCGCTCCCGAGATGGTGATGGTTTCTTTTGTGCCGGCGACTGCCAGCTTAAATTCGATGTCGGTGGTCCCGCCGACATCGACACGCAACTTGGGAGTGAGTTGCGGTGACATCTTTTCCGCTGTGGCGCGGGCCGAATAATCTCCCGGCGGAAGCAGTTGGAAGCTGAACTGGCCCTCGGCGTCGCTGGTAGCTCCATAACGAAAGCCGGTAGCTGCGTTCACCAAAGCAATGGTCGCGCCGGGAACCCGGCTGCCGGAAGCGTCGACGACCGTGCCGCGAATCGCTCCCGTCGAAGCGTCCTGGGAAAAGGCGGCAAATGCAACCAGAAAACTCAACCCGAGCAGAAATAAGCAGCGAGCGTAAGAACGCAAAAGGCACAACATGGGACATCACCCGGATAAATCGAAGGTGAGTCCGGCCTGACGGGAGACTCATTCGGTATATCACCGCGGACACAAAGAAGTCTGTGACCCGCAGACTTTCTTTTGAGCCTTGTCCCAAAGTGGGAAAACGCTGTGAGCTTCCTGACCCTTGTGCTACGCTTTCCCGCTGTAAGTTCGTTCAAGATCCACTTCCCGGGGGGGCCATGATGATTTGTAGATGGATGCGCAGGCAACGAATTGGATGGGGATTGACGATTGTTCTCGGTTTCGTGACCGCGATGAATGCGGCTCAACCTGCCAAGGAATCCCCAAAGATCCGTACTTACTTCATCGCCGCCGACGAAGTGGAATGGGACTATGCCCCCAGTGGTATGAACAAAATGATGGGTATGAAATTCGAGGGCTATCCCCTCACTTTTGTGGAGCAGGGGCCGCATCGCATCGGCAAGGTGTACCGGAAGGCCGTTTACCGCGAGTACACGGACGAGAGCTTTACCCAGTTGAAGCCACGCGCGCCGGAGTGGGAACATGCGGGGATCCTGGGGCCAATTATCAGGGCGGAAGTCGGCGACACCATTCACGTGCTTTTCAAGAACAATGCCACCCGGCCCTATAGCCTGCATCCTCATGGAGTGTTCTACAACAAGGATTCCGAGGGCTCGATGTATGACGACGGCACCTCCGGCGCGGACAAGGAAGACGACAACGTACCGCCCGGTCACACCCACCTCTATACCTGGCAGGTGCCGGAACGGGCGGGCCCGGGCCCGGATGATCCGAGTTCTCTGGTCTGGCTCTATCACTCGCACGGCACCAAAGACGTCGAAAGTGGTTTGGTCGGCGCCATCATTATCACCAAACGCGGCATGGCCGGCCCAGACGGCAAACCCAAAGACGTGGACCGCGAATTCGTCAGCTTGTATATGTTCTTCGACGAGAATGTCAGCTGGTATCTGGACCACAATATCGACACCTATACCAGCGATCCCAAAGGAGTGAAGAAGCTTGAATTTGTTCCCGCCGACAACGACGGAACCCTTTCGCCCACCGGCACCGGGTTCGCCGCCGCCAATTTCAAAGGCACCATCAACGGCTATATCTACGGGAATATGCCGATGATGACGATGAAAAAGGGCGAACGCGTGCGCTGGTATCTTTTGAGCCTGGGAGAAGGAGTCAACTTCCACACGCCCCATTGGCACGGGAACGTGGTCATGGATCATGGCAAACGCACCGACGTGGTGACTCTCATGCCGGCGCAGATGCTCACCGTGGACATGGTCCCCGACGATCCCGGCATTTGGCTCTACCATTGCCACATTGACGAGCACATGGACGCCGGGATGGTGGCTCTCTACAAGGTCGAACCGTAGGCTAGGCGAGCTTTTGACGGACGACGTCTTCGACTTTGCGCAGGACGTCGTCTTCCGATAAGCCGGTCGAATCCAGAATGACCGCGTCAAGAGCAGGTTGCAGCGGAGATGCCGCCCGGGTGCGGTCGCGGCGATCGCGTTCCCGCAATTCGGCGGCCGTCGCTTCGGCTGCGGTGCCATGCAACTGTTGTTGTTGCAGCCGTCGCTGTTCGCGGACGATGGGATCGGCATCGAGAAAGATTTTTACGTCGGCGTCGGGGAAAACTTTGGTGCCGATGTCGCGACCTTCCATGACCACGCCGCCATGAATCCCCAGCTCACGCTGGCGGGCGACCATCCATTCGCGCACTTTGGGATGAACCGAGACCCGGGACGCACCTTCGGTGACGTCGGTCTCTCGCACCCGCGAAGTGACTTCGTGTCCGTCGAGCAGAACGCGGTTGCCACCCAGGCTGGGTTCAATGTGGATGCGTGAATTCTGCGCCAGCTTCAGCAGCGCAGCTTCGTCATCGAAAGACGCATCCCATTGGATGGCCTTAAGGGCCAGCGCCCGGTACATTGCGCCGCTCTCCAGATTTACATATCCGAGTTTGCGCGCCAGGCGCGAGGCGATGGTGCTTTTACCCGCGCCCGCCGGGCCATCAATGGCAATGATCAGTTTGCGAGGTAGGGGGGCAGTCATCAATAGTAGGTGATTTTACACGGCTGGGCAGGCGGGCAGAAACCGGGATCCGATATTTCCCGACGCCTGCTACCAAACCCGGCAGACTTTATCCGGCGGATTGACCATGGGCTGGCCAGCTTTGCAGGAGAATGCGCGAGCAAACTCCGGCATATTGACCACCACGCCGTTGATGCGGTACTCCGGCGGCGAATGGGGGTCGGTCATGGTGCGCAGCCTCATGTTCTCGGGGCGCTCATTGGCGCAATCCCATTGGGCGAAACCGATAAAAAAGCGCTGCTCCGGGGTGAGACCGTCCATCGGCGGTAGGTTCTGGTCTTTGGTGGCATCTTTCCAGGCCATATAAGCGAGAATCTCGCCACCCAGATCGGCAACGTTTTCGCCCAGCGTCAATTTGCCGTTAACATGAACGTCGTCGACAACCAGGTATTTTGAGTACTGGTCATCCACGCACTGGGTGCGCGAATCGAACTTTTGCCGGTCGTCTTTCGTCCACCAGTTTCTTAAGTTTCCCTTGGCGTCGAACTGGCTGCCTTCATCGTCGAAGCCGTGGGTGAGTTCGTGGCCAACGGTTCCGCCGGTGTCGCCGTAGTTAGGAGCGTCGTCCATCCTGGGGTCGTAGAGCGGCGGCTGAAGGACTCCGGCAGGGAAATTGATGTCATTCATTTGCGGATTGAAATAAGCATCGACCGTGGGCGCCGAAATGTCCCATTCGCCGTGGTCGACGGGCTGTCCAATCTTGTTGATCTGACGGCGCTGCTCGAATTCGGCGGTACGCTGGATGTCGCCGGCGAAATCATCGCGGGTGAGCTGGATGGAACTGTAGTCGCGCCACTTGTCGGGATAGCCGATTTTGTTGCGAATTGCCGCGAGCTTGGTCAAGGCCTGCTGTTTGGTTTCAGGACTCATCCAGTCGAGCTGGCGAATCCGTTCGCCCATGGCGGTTTCGATGCCCTTCACCATGTCCAGGGTGCTTTGTTTCAATCCCGGCGAAAAAGCTTTGGCCACGTAAGCTTGGCTTAGTGCGTCGCCGAGGTTGTAATCGGTGTATTGCACGCAGCGTTTCCAGCGGGGTTGCAGCTCTTTAGCCCCGCGAAGATACTTGCGGTAGAAGTCAAAGTTTTCCTGCACGAACGCGGAAGAAAGAAACGGCGAATACGTATCCGCCACCTGGAACCGGAAATAGGTCTTCCAGTTCTCGATGGGTTCGGTGGACAACTCCGTGTTGACCTGCTTTAAAAATGCGGGAGCGTCGACGTTGAGAATTTCAAGCTTCGGGTAATGCAGCTCGCGATAATAAGTTTGCCAGTTGAACTTCGGGGTCAGTTGGGCCAAATCTGCAAGCTTCATTTTGTTCTTCAGCTTGTAGGGGTCGCGGCGTTCTACCTGGGTCAAAGATGCCTTGGCCAGGTCGGTCTCCATGCGCATGAGGGTGTCCGCGTTCTTTTTTGCGGTCTCGGAATCGTCACCCAGCAATGCAAATACTTTCTGCACATGCTGCCGGTAGCGCTCCCGGATCTCCTTCGACTTGGCGTCCTCCTTGGTGTAGTAGTCGCGGTCGGGCAACCTTAGCCCATCCTGGTCGAGGTCGGAAATTTGTTGCTCGGAATCATCCGGGTCCTGGTTCGTGCTCGGACCAAAAAGTAAGGAGCGACCGAAAGGAAGAGTCGTGTGCGCGATCAGGGAAGCTATTTCGTCAGAGGATTTGACCTGGGCGATGGCTTCGAGGTCCGGCTGGATGGCGGCCAAACCACGCTTTTCGATGGTGGTCTCATCCGTGCAGGCGGCATAAAAGCTGCCGATCTCCTTCGAGACCGGGTCGGTTGGACCGTCGGCTGACGCGGCCTGTTCCAGGATGCCGCGGAGAAAGTTCAAGTTGTCCTGATAAAGCTTGCCGTACACGCTCCATGACGTCTGATCGGGCGGAATGGGGTTCTTTTTCTGCCAGCCGCCACAGGAGTAGTGATACAAGTCGACGCAGGGGTCCACCGACTTGTCCATCGAGGAGACATCAAGACTCGGCGTATAGGGGAATGCTGGCTCGACCGGGCTGGTTGAGGTCTGGGCATTCGCTAGAGCCGTTAGAAGTAGGCTGAACAGGAATCCGCACAAGGTCAGGCTTTTAGGAAAAGTCATATTTGTCTTGGACTTGGCTTTCGGGAAAAAGTCAACGGAGCGAACTTATCGTATTGAATTGTAGCGGTTCTTTACAACCGGAAAACGTTGCGTGCTACTGCGAAACTTCAAGCATCGAATACTAAGGCCGGCGTTGCGGAGGTCTTGGTCGAGGTTTCGAGCTTGACGGCCTCGGGCCCGCCGGTCTCGAACCTGGAGGTCTTGGTCCCGAAAATTTCGCGCCCGCCGGTCTCGAGCTTGGAGATCGTGGGCCCGAAGGTCTGGCTCCGGGTGGTCTTGGCCCTGAAGGTCTTGAGCTCGGAGGCCTGGGTCCGGAAGGTCTGGGTCCGGAAAATCTCTTTTCCGAAGACCTCGGTCCTGAGGGCCGTTGTTCCGAAGGTCGCCGCGCGACTGGCTTGGGCCGTGGTACAGGCGCGCGGACGATGGCCGATTTTGCGGGCGTGAGTTGCAGCAACAGCCGGTTTCCCACTCGAACGTAGCTCAACTCGCGGGCATTCAGCAGGAGATTCACCGCGTCCCTCACTCGCGACCGCGAGACAAATTCGCCGAAGAACGACTCGATTTCCTGCTGGTCGGCGGCGATGACGCAATCCAAATACTTTGATACCAGGAATGACAGCGCCTCGCCCACCGAGATTTCCATTCCTTCGCGAACGGCATCCGGTGACCAGCGGTAGAGCACGTCCCAGGACGATCCACCAGCGTCGTCGTAATCGACTCGCGTGATCCGCAGACGTGACCACAACTCGCCCAGCGCCCGATCCAGGGCCACGAGCGAAATGCTGCCGCCCAAATCTTCACGCATTTGCTGCTTGGAAATCGGTCCTTTGCGCTGGATCAGAGCAAAAGTGTCGCAAGCGAGCTGGGAGTATTCCGACCGCGGGCCGGCTTTGGGCGCTTGCTTGGGATTGCGATCGCCGCATAACGCATAGAAATAAGGAAATATCGAACTGGCGACCAGCAATGCGTTCTCGTTAAACAAATTCGCTTCGTAGGCGTCGCGCTCGCGTAGCATCCGGACCATCAACGCATTTGCTTCCTGCGCCCGCGGATCGGCAAAAGCGTGCTGCCAGGTGGGCAAATTCTCATCCGATCCTACCCATGCGCCGATGAACGTGGGCGCCAGCACGGTTTGACGCTGGGGATACATCACGCAAAATCCGACTGATTCGAGAAACGAACGAGCGTCCTCAATGGTGCGCGCGGGAATACCGTTGAGGCGCCATTTATCGCTACGAAGCTGGTCGAGATCAAGATCGGGCATAAAGTGCAGCTGTCAGCTATCAGCCGTCAGCTCAAGTCCTAAAGCATTGTTTGTAGTGCGAAATCCTAGAGCCTAAAGCCGAGCGCCAAGCGCCTAGATTCTCTTAAACGCCTTCTGAATGTCCTTCATTGAGTATCGCAGAACTATGGGTCGTCCGTGCGGACAGGACATCGGGCATTCGGTTTTCGCCAGCTCCGCCAGCAGCCATTCCATTTTGTTTTGTTCCAGAGGCATGTTGACCTTGATGGCGGCGTGACAGGCGATCGAGGCTGCGATGCGATGTCCGATCTTGTCCAGATTGAGTGCCTGATCCTCTCGTGACAGTTGATCGAGCAATTCATGCAGCATGTGCTCCACCTGGAAAGCTTCGATTCCCGCGGGGGCAACTTTGATGGCAATGCTGCGGGTGCCAAATGGTTCGGCTTCGAAACCATTCTTATTTAGTTCGTCGGAGATCTCCGTGAACACGGCTTGCTGGGCAGGCGTGAGTTCGAGCACTAACGGCATGAGTAAGCGCTGACTCTCGGATTTCTGCGCGGCCCGCTGCTTGAGAACTTTTTCAAACAGGACACGTTCATGGGCAACGTGCTGATCAATGATCCAAAGGCCTTCGCGATTCACCGCGAGAATGAACGACTCGCGAATCTGCCCGAGGGGTTTCAGTGTTGCCAATAATGGCGCAATGTCATTCCCGGATTCACTCGCGACTTCGATTTCATCGGGAATGGGCGGCGCGCATGTGTCCCCGGGAATGATAGGCTGCGGGGCGCGCGCCAGAGAAAGCGCGGCATTACCGTCAACGGCAATTCCGTCCACGCCGAACTGAAATCGGTCAGTGACAAGAGGCGTGGTTGGCGCTTGCAGCGTGAACGCCTGAGCTCCCGCAGGAACATTAGCGGCGGGCGCAGAGCGCCAGGCAGCCGAGTCTGCAATCGATGAAACGTGAGCTCCCGGAGTCAATGACGCTCCAGCTGTAGGATGGGCATGAATTTCGGCGGCAAACTGCGGCACCGGACGGGCTTTCATCAACGCCGCGCGGATAGAGTCGCGGACAAAATCGTGCATGACCGACTGCTGACGGAAGCGGACTTCGGTCTTCGACGGATGGACGTTGACGTCCACTTCCTCGTTCGGCATTTCGAGGAACAGCAACACCACCGGGAAAACCGATGGCGGGATGATGTTGCGATAAGCCTCGATAATCGCGTGTTGAATCAACCGGTCGCGAATGAGGCGTCCGTTAATGAAGACGTAAATTGAATTTCGATTCAGCTTCTGGATCTCGGGCTTCGAGACGAAGCCATGCAGCCGCATCTCGCCCGGCGTGGGCGGGGTTGGGGCCTTTCCATCCTCGCCGATTTCCTGGCGGCGCCACGGCGGAGGCTGTGGCAAGCCCACGTGCGCCAGCGGTTGCATGGCGGCAACCGGAATCAGCTGGTCTAAAACTTCTTTGCCGAAGACTTGATAAACGCGCTCGCTGTATCCCGCGACTGGCGGCGCGACTAGCATGGCATTGGTCGCGGAATGCAGTTCGAAATGCTTGTCGGGATGGGCCAGAGCATAGTGCGTTACCAGCGACGCAATATGCGAAAGCTCGGTCGATTCCGCCTTCAGAAATTTCTTACGAGCCGGAGTATTGAAAAACAAATCGCGGATGGTGATGGAAGTTCCCGCCGGAAGTCCAGCTTCTTCTACTTTGAAAATCTTGCCGCCATTGATTTCAACAACAGTTCCCGAGTCTTCGTCGGCCGCGCGAGTTTCGAGATGAAGCCGGCTCACCGAAGCGATCGAAGGCAGCGCTTCTCCGCGGAAGCCCAGAGTGGCCACGCTGAGCAGGTCTTCAGCGTTCTTGAGTTTCGACGTGGCATGGCGCTCAAAGGCTAGCAAAGCGTCGTCGCGGACCATGCCGCATCCGTTGTCGGTGATCTGGATGAGCTTTTTCCCGCCCGCTTCAACCTGAATTTTGATCCGCGTGGAACCGGCGTCGAGTGAGTTTTCCAGCAATTCTTTGACCACCGAGGCAGGCCGCTCCACCACCTCGCCGGCGGCGATTTTGTTGGCAACGGACTCGGAAAGAACGTGAATGCGGCCCATGATTGACGGTGTCAGTTTCTCAGATGAAGGGTCACAAAGCAAAACAGGAGATGAGGATTCCCAAATAGGAATTGAGATAGTGCAAAAATCTGCTTTTGGGTTGTACAGCTCTTATCTGTAGCAGTAGCTTGGATGAGCCGGGTAGAGCAGGCCTTTGGACGGAGCAGGTGTTGGGTGGAGCAGGCCTTCCCAGGCCTGCGTCAAAGCTTGTTATCGAATCTCGGGCTTCAGCCCCCGAGGTACTTATGACTATTCCATATCGAGGAACCACAGGCGACCGTACTTATTTCATCACCGCTTCAACCTTTGACAAGCAGTCATTGTTTCAGACCGCACGAATGGCGGAGCTATTCATAAATGTTCTGCTCCACTACCAAAAACAGGGAAGATATTTTCTTCACGAATTTGTTGTAATGCCGGATCATTTTCATTTGCTGATCACACCGATGGTGACCCTGGAAAAGGCATTGCAGTTTATAAAGGGAGGGTTCTCATACCGAGCCAAGAAAGAGCTTGGATTTGCCGGAGAGATTTGGCAGACCAGTTTTTACGACCACCGGGCACGGGATACCAGCGAGTATGCTCGATTCAGACATTACATCCACATGAATCCAGTGCGACGAGGTTTGGTGGCGATGCCCGAGGAGTTTCCCTACAGTTCAGCACGTTTGACACTGGATGAAGTCCCTCAGTGGCTAAAGCCAGCCGCCTAGACTGCCTTTAACGCAGGGCTAGGAAGCCCTGCTCCACCCTCTCAGACCAGCACTAGCTTTTCTTCACCTGTATCCCCAGCTCCCGCAACTGTGCCTCGCTCACCGGCGTCGGTGCATCTACCATCAAGTCCACTGCCCGGGCGGTCTTCGGGAAGGGAATCACTTCACGCAGGCTGTCGGCGCCAGCCAGAATCATGACAATTCGATCCAATCCAAGCGCGATCCCGCCGTGCGGAGGCGTGCCATACTCCAGCGCTTCGAGGAAGAATCCGAAGCGGGAGCGGGCTTCTTCGTCGGACATGCCGAGAGCTTGAAAGATTTTGCTCTGGATGTCCTGGCGATGAATACGAATCGATCCCGATCCCAGCTCGGTGCCGTTGAGCACCACGTCATAGGCTAGCGCGCGAATTTCCCCCAGCGGAGACTTCGGATCTCCAACCGAATGTACATTCGCCTCGAGCTTCGCCATGTCGTTTTCGTGCGGCGAGGTGAAGGGATGGTGAGCCGCATTCCAGCGCTTCGACTCGCGGTCCCATTCGAACATGGGAAAATCGGTGACCCAGAGAAACTTGAAATCTTTTTCGGGATCGCCGGTCTTTTCGAAGGCTCCGTGTTTAGCCGCGTACTTTTGCGCCAGGTCGAGACGCAGGAATCCACACTTCTCGCAGAAGTGCTGGAGACTTTGCTCAGCCACGGCAGCAATCTCAGGTTTGTTGAGCGCACCGGCAAGAATCCAAAGATCGTCGGCTTCCACCTTTGCAAATTGAATGACTTTCTCTGACAAGGCCGGATAGTCCTTGGCAAATCGCTTGGGATCAGTCATCAACTGCACATAGGACGCACCCTGGGTATGCTGAAACGCGCCATAAGTCCCGATGGTGCGCCGTTCGGTACCGGAGATTTCGCCGACCTTCGGAATGCGAATCAATTGCACGGGCAGATCTTTACGGATCCTAAATTTTGAGGTGAGCTCTTCCAGTTCTTCTGTCGAGAACGCCTCGCGAACATCGGTCATGGCGGGCAGTCGCATGTCTGGCTTGTCGATCCCGTACAGGCGCATCGCCTGGTCGTAGCTCATGCGCGGGAATGGTGTTTTAATTTCATGTCCCGCAGCTTTGAACGATGCTGTGAGAAATCCTTCCACAACTTTCCAAACGCTCTCCTGCTGCGGATACGACATCTCCAGATCAATCTGGGTGAATTCCGGCTGGCGGTCGGCACGCAAGTCTTCGTCGCGGAAGCAGCGCACGATCTGAAAATAGCGGTCGAAGCCGGAGATCATTAGGATCTGTTTGAACATTTGCGGCGACTGCGGCAGCGCGTAGAACGATCCCGGCTGCACCCGGCTGGGGACGAGGTAGTCGCGAGCACCTTCTGGCGTGGACCGGGTCATGAATGGAGTTTCAATCTCGAAAAAGCCCTGGGCGGAAAGAGACTCACGAATCGCAATCGCCACCTTGTGCCGCAGCTCGATGTTTCGCTGCATCACATCGCGGCGCAGATCAATGTAGCGATACTTGAGCCGCATCTCCTCATTCGGCAGCACGGTTTCACCAGGCAAAAACGGCGGCTGTTTGGATTCATTCAGCAATCGCAGTTCGTCGACGACCAGTTCGACTTCGCCAGTGGGAATGTTCTTGTTAATCGTGTTGGGATCGCGCTGCTTGACCGTGCCTATCACCGCGATGACGTACTCATTACGCAGGCCTTCCGCTTTTTTGTGGATGGCGGGATTGCGTTCGGCATTAAAGACAACTTGTGTGATGCCGCTGCGATCGCGCAGATCGATAAACAGCAGGTTGCCGAGGTCGCGGCGGCGGTTCACCCATCCCATGAGGACGGCTTTCTTGCCAGCATCGGAGGTGCGGAGAGCGCCGCACATGTGCGTACGTTGTAAGTCGCCTAAAAAGTCGAGCAAGGTGTTCCCTTCACGGAGAATGGGTCTGGAACCGAATCAAAGATTATAAACGGTGGGTAGGCGAATCAGCGGATTGGGCGCGGAACCAGTCGCCGAGAGCATAAAAAGGGACAGAGTGCCCTCTGTCCCCATGGGTTGTCAGTTCTTTGTAGCTTTGCCGTCCATCACCGTGGTCCAGGTGGTGCCATCCTGCGACATGTCGAACTTGAACGAATAGGATGTCGGCGAAAGGACTTTCATGGTGAAGCGTCCCTTCATGGTCATGCCGCCCATTTTTTCGTCGCTGTTCCAGGTCCAGGTATCGCCGTCAACGGTGCCCTTGGAGTGCTCGGCTTCGCCCATACTGTTGAACTCATCGTAGGTGTAGACCTTTTCATTGGTGTCATAACCGAAGTAGGAGGTCCCGGAGCCGTTGCCCATGGCCGCGCTCTTGAAGCTGGAGTGCGATACCAGAAAGAATCCGCCTTCCATCCATTCAATGTGTTCCGTGATAGACATCTTGCCGCCGGGCCCCATTGGCCCTGGCTTCATATCGCCATCCGAGGTCCAGGTGCCGGCCAGGAAGTCTAGTTTTTTCAGCTCCGGCCCGGGTGCTGGCATTTGAGCCTTGGCAGATACTGCGATCGCAACAAGCAGGGTTAAAAGTACGGTGATGGTTGACGCGCGCCTCATAGTTGCTTCCTCCTGAAGGATGAATGGAATTGGAGCAGCGCGGATGCTGCCGCCCCAGCGCGGTGATCTTAGACTCGTGACAATCGCAAGTCAACGTCTGGAAAGCGAGTTCTTCTAATCTATCGGACGCCGCGGCGTGGCTTGTTGAAACCGTAGCTTCCACTGGTCACCTTGTTTTACCCAGAGATCGGAGAAGTGCTGGTAACGGGGAGCAATGTCGGTGTCGCCTTCGGGCATGTGGATGATGCCGTCATAGGTCACCAGAGCGGCGTTCTCATCGACTGGGAGCACGTGAAAGTTGTACACGGTGTAATCCTTGAGCGTGCCGTCGCTGGCCTCACCCACAAACTCTTCGCGATCATGCAGCATGCCTTCACTGCCGACCGCGCGGAAATCGTCGGTGAGGGTACGCTTCAGGAATTCCGTGTTCTTCGTTTTCTGCGCTTCGGGGATGGCTTTGGTGCTGTCAATGAGTGTCTGTTCCAGGGGAGAAACTGATTTGGGCGCGGCTTGCGCAAAAGCGGCGAGGGACAAAAAAACAACAAAGATTGCCGTTGCGAGTTTATTCATAAAGTTCCTCATAGTGGTTGCGGGTGGAGCAGGGCCTTCGGCCCTGCGTTAAATCTTGTCAGCCGAGAACGCAGGGCCAAAGGCCCTGCTCCACCCTCAGCTTACGACTGAATTCTCTTTGCCAGCTCTGCGCGGGGGACGGAAACCTGTTCTCCGGTCTCGAGATTCTTGAGAGCGAAAGTTGCGGACTGCACTTCATTTCCACCGACAATCAGAATAAACTTCGCTCCGATTTTAGTCGCAGCCTCAAAAGACTTCTTCAACCGGAAAGTTTCATCGCCGAGTTCGGCAATCACATCGTGGCGGCGCAATTCCCGCGCCAGACGGGCAGCCTCGCGGTCCATGCCTGCACCCAACGGCGCGATGTAAACGTCGGGCTTGCGTTGGACGGCTTCGGCAGATTCCTGCAAAGCCAGCACCAGCCTGTCTTCTCCGATGGCAAAACCGATACCCGGCGCAGGCTGCGGGCTGCCGAGCGATTCTGCAAGACCGTCGTAGCGTCCGCCGCCGAGTATTGAGTTCTGTGCGCCCAAAGCGCCATGGGTGAATTCAAATGCCGTGCGAGTGTAGTAATCGAGTCCACGCACCAAGCGCTCGTTCCGCGTAAAAGGCACGCCAAGCGCATTTAGGATTTCCTGCACCTGCTCGAAGTGTTTGCGGCACGGCTCGTCGAGATATTGGCTGATCAACGGCAGAGTCGCAATGATTGGCTGATCTTCAGGCACTTTGCAATCAAACACCCGCAAAGGATTGGTCACGGCCCGGCGCTGGCAGTCGGTGCACATCTGGGCGGCAACCGGCTCGAGTGCTTTGCGCAAGGCTTCGTTATATGCAGCCCGATCCTTGGGGCAGCCCACGGAATTCAACTCAAGTGTCCAGTCCTTGATGCCGAGGCGATCGAGTAATGTTGCAAGCAATTCAAGAATTTCGGCGTCGCGTGCAGGAGATTCGCTGCCTGCGGACGAAGGCCCGATGACCTCCGCCCCGATTTGATAGAACTGTCGATAACGTCCTTTCTGCGGACGTTCACGGCGAAACTGTGGCCCGATGTAGTAAAGCTTGTTCAGGCCGCGATCCCAGAGCTTGTGTTCGATGTAGGCACGGACAACGCCAGCGGTGTTTTCCGGACGCAGTGTCAGCATCTGTCCTTTTTCGCTAGCAGCGCGGCCCTTATCTTCCCAGGTGTACATTTCTTTCGAAACGATATCCGTTTCTTCCCCCACGCCGCGCGCGAAGATCTCCGTCGATCTCAAAAATCGGCGTGCGAATTTCGTGGAAGTTGTATGCGCGAAAGACATCGCGCACCGCAGCTTCGACAAAGTTCCACAGCGCCGTTTCCGGCGGCAGAAGATCTCGTGTTCCTCGGACCGCTTTAATCATAGAATCAGTCGTTGGTCCTTCGTCCTTGGTCGTTGGCGAAGGCAATCGGCACAAAACTCGCACAGGCCGAATGCTGACGGCTGAGTGCTGATTGCTATTTTCTCTCCGCCAAATACGATTCCTTATATCCCAGATAATTATTGGCGTAGCGCATGATGCTTTCCTGATCTTTCTCATCCAGCTTACGGCGGAATTTGCCGGGAGAGCCCATCCAGAGCGATCCTGGCTCGACTACCGTTTTTTCCGGAATCAAAGTTCCGGCCGCGATGATCGAACCTGCCCCAATCCTCGCACCATTCAGAATGATCGATCCCATACCGATCAGGCAACGGTCTTCGACGACGCATCCATGCAGCATGACGTTGTGGCCTACGGTGACGTATTCGCCGAGATACACGCCATACTGCTCCTTCATGCCATGCAAAACCGAACCATCCTGGATGTTCGAACGCGCCCCGATGCGAATGGAATGCACATCGCCGCGGACCACGGCGTTCATCCACACGCTGGCGTGTTCGCCGAGCACGACATCGCCGATGATCTGGGCGGATTCGTCCACATAACAGGAAGCCGGAATGGTCGGGGTGATGCCTTTGTAAGAGCGGATCATTAATTTGCGAAGAAATTGAACATACCACGGGCGCGGGTATGAGAGTAAGGGGTTGCACAGCGGGATTGAGATGATCCTGATGGGGATTAGGGAGAGTGGAGCAGGGCCTGTGGCCCTGCGTAAATGTTTTAATGACGGATTAACGCAGCGCTGAAGCGCTGCTCCACCCAAAACTAGGCCCAGCTCCACCCTGCACAAAAGCCCGCTAGTTCTCCGTGGCTTCCGGGACCGCCGGAGGTTTCACCGGCTTACCATTGTGCGGCGGGGTGGGCTCTGCTGGAGGAGGCGGCGGCGGTGCGCTGGATCCTTTGCGAATCTCAATCCCCCCATGTTCGTTGTCGATTACTAATTTGGGACCACCACTGCCAACCGAGCCACTGGCTGTGCCCTGATCATCCGAGTTGGACACTTTCAGATCGCTGAAATCCGACTGGATCTCGCCCTCCCGGGTCCGCGCCTCGACTTGAAAGGCCGCTCTTTCCGGCAGATAGACCTGAATATCGGCGGAGCGGTTTTCCACCTGCATGCTGCCCATTTTGTTCATCCGGATCTCGACTGCTCCATTTTCATTCTTCAGACGCACATCTCCCGAGATTCCGCTCAGGCGAATGTCTTTGTCGCGAGTGGAAAGGTGTAGTGGGCCGTTCAGGTCGCTGGCCCGCAGGTCGTCCGAGTCCATGTCGAGGTCGCCGTCGATCTTGGTGAACTCCATGTCCGTTCGCGCCGACTTAAAGCTGACCGGGCCGGCAATTTTCGACAGTTTCAGGCTGTCAAACTCGCCGGTAAGACGGACTGCGCCTTTTACTTCATCCAGGGAAACATCGCTGGGCCGCCCTTCCACGGAAACATCCGAGGAGATTTGCGAGATGCGGGCAGAACTGCCCACCAGGTTAAGGGAAACTTTGCCGGTGACATCGGTCACCGAAACATCCCCTTTCTGGCTGGTGATTTCCGCGTCGCCATCGCGCCCCATGACACTGATATCCCCACGGCGAGTGGAGAGTACAACCGAAACTTTGCGGGGAACGGCGACGTCCATGTCGGTAACGACCCGGTGATCTCCCGAACCCAGGGTATTGGCGTTCAAAGTCAGGATGTCGCCGCTGACCATGATCTGGGGCCGGGTGCCACCGTTCCATTTGTCGGCATCGCCCTGATTCTCTGCGTTGATCCGTTTACGGACCACAACGTGGATTTGATTGTCTTCCGAAGTGGTTACGTTGACCGCGCCGTGATCATCGATCACATGCAGGCTCGCGCCAGCAGGGAAGGCCTGTTGCAACTGATCGTCGAAGCTGTAGTTATGCCCGAAGAAGGTGAAATCGGGATCGTCGCCAACATTGATATGATCACGAAGTTCATCCCAGTTGAAGCGAGCCGCCTGGGTTGCCATCAGGCCGAAGCAGATCAGCAGGATGAGCAGAAAAATTCCACCCGCCCCGATTCCCGCGGGCCGCAGGCCTGCTCTTTGCGCCTGCTGGTATTCCAGCAGTTTTATCACTCCCCACAGAATTAGCAGCATCGGCCACCAGTGAGCGAACCAGTAGCCGAGGTGTTCCCAGTGCAGCACGCCCATGGTGCTCAGCAGGAACACCGTTCCAATCACAATGAGGACGACGGGGCCGGCAAATGACCGGTGCCGAGGCGGAAGCGGGGGCGGAAGGGGAGCTTGGCTAGCCATTGTGGACCTCACTCGAAGGTGGCGAAACTTCTCCCGTCGGCGCTGCATTGTAAGCACCTGTCACAGGCGGGGTTGATATTGGTGGTAAGGGAGGCGGTGGCGGGTTCTTGCCTTCCAATAGCTTGACCAGGCCAATGGCCAACAGTAGCACCGGCCAGGTTCGGCCAAAACTTGGGCCGTCGAGGCTCTCAATCAAGAACAGGGATCCAATAGTGACCAGGACCGCGGGCCCCATCAGACTGCTCTTGCGATAAGGGCGTCCATCCCGCCGGGATCGGGAGCTAATCCAGCCCTCACGTTTGGCGAGCAACCAGACTCCAACGGCGATCAGGATCAAGGGCCACAAACGATCCACGCTGAATTCCCCGAGGAATCCCGCCGTTTGCAACAGAAACAAAACGCCCAGGCCGATCAGAATCACCGCGGCCGTGGGTATCCTGGGAGCTTCGGTGCTCTCGTTGATCGCACCGGTTGCTGCCGCTCCCGCCGGGTAAGTGGGTTCCCCGGTGCCGAAGGTTTGGACGAGCCCTAAGGGATCGGGAATTGGTTGTCCCATCTGAATGGCTTTGGCGGTGCGCACCGCGTCGATCATCTGGTAAACACAAAAGAAACCCAGCGCCAAACCGAATACCAGTCCACTGATGTGAATGGTTCCCAGGATCAGAAATACAAAAATCCCCATGTACGCGAGACCCTTGACGTACTGCCCGGCATAAACCGTGCCCACACCGGGGAATATGGAAAGAATCCCAGCCAGCGCAGGATTCGGGCCGGGACCTGGGACGGTTGGAACCCCCTGTCCCACTCTCGGATCTGCTGCTGGGGGGGGAACCGCCGCCTGGGGATGGACACCGTGCAGCCGCTCCGCCAGGCAGTTCTCGCAATAGATCACACCCTGGACGTCACGCTGGCAACCTGCGCAAAGCGGTTTTCCGCAAGTGCGGCAATAAGCAACATTCGGCATATTGGGATGATTGGCGCAGTTCATGAGAACCTCCTGTCAGTGTTCAGTGTCACCACAGGTTGGTCATTCGGGGCCGAGGCTAAAACTGGCTGGTTTTCCCCCTGGCTGTAGTTGCGTTCCTGTTTCTCTTCGGGTTCCTGCTTGCTGTTGTCTTTGTTCTTGTTCTTGTCTTTTTCCGCAGGTGCTGGTTCTGTGGGGGCCATCATGCGCTTGAACTCGCGCAGGCGGGACTCACTCTCATACACAAAGCGGATATTCTCGTAATACTTGACCACTTTGCCGGAAGCCTCGTAATACTGGTGCCGGACGGCGGTAGGCCGCAAGTCCAGGTGGCGCAAATCGCTCAACTTCACCCCTGCCAGACTCAACGAAATCGACAGAGAGAAGAAGGCCATGCCGAATGACATGGCGAAACGCGGCTGGCGGGCGACGGCGATTACCGGGCTGACCAGCATGTCAACCCATTCGCGCAGGCGTTCGGACCACGATGCTTGCACGCGGCCGGTAGCGGTCGAACGCAAGCGGAAAGTATCCAGGCCTGTGGTCGCAACCAGTATGTTTGTCACCAACTGCGCCGGAGGCTCGACTTCCTCGAGCGATTTCAGCCAGTGCCTGCCGGCATCCACGTCGGCCATGAGAGGTCCGCAGACCGAACACACTTTGGCGTGGGCTTGAAAACCCTCCAAGTTCGGCCCCGTCAGTTTCTCGTCCAGGGCCTCGCTGAGAAGTGCGTCAAATTCAGCGCACTGCATCCCGTTTTTGATTTCACCTGTCATTACATTACCTGCCTATAGGTACGTTGGAGCAGGCGTGCAAGTTCCGCTCTTCCGCGATTTATTCTAGATTTCACAGTCCCCTCGGGGACCTTCAAAACAGTCGCAATGTCTTTGTAATCCATATCTTGCAAGTCCCGGAGGACGACGGCCTCGCGCAATTCCGGAGATAACTTCTGTAACGCCCGATGCACCATTTCGCGGGTTTCTCGACCTTGAACGCTGGTATCAGGGGGAGCGGCTTTGTCCGGGATCTGCTCGCTCAACGGCATAGCGTCCTCGTGCTCGGAAGGCGCGGTATCGAGCGAGTCGGTGAGGCGTTCTTGTTTGGTCTTGCGGAAGTGGTCTACCAGGAGATTTCGAGTAATGGTTGTGACCCAGGTCATCAGCGCGCCGCGTTCCAGATCGTAGGTCTTCAGAGTGCGATACATCTTGATAAAAACTTCCTGAGTCAGGTCCTGCGCGTCGTCGGCCGATCCCGCGAAGCGATAGCAAATGTTATAGATCCGCCGATGATAACGCTGCACGATCTCCTCCCAGGCAGCCGCGTCGCCGGCAACACAGCGACGGACGAGCATGGCAGCTACCTGAGCGTCTTCCAACGCGCACTCCCCGGAACTTCCGATTGACTGGCTTGAAGTCTTGCGTGGAACGAGACCAGCTCCAAGTCGCCACACAGAGATACGCCTCTGTGGCGCAGAAAGTTCTGCAATTCGATGAAACTAGGCATTGTAGCAGTGGGTCGAAAGACAAGTGAAAGGACTATGGTCGGCTAGTGGCCGGCCTATGCTCGCTTCAATTCACTAAGCTTCGAACGTACAGCGTCGGCGTCGATCAATTCTCCGCGCTGGGCGGCGGCGTAGCCTTCGTCAATCTTGGACGCGATCTCTACCCGATTCTGGGCCAACCAAACCTCTTGTTCGTGAAGCATGGAAACCGCGTGCCCCACAAATTCGTCCACCGTTTGGTAGGCGCCCCGCTGGACGTCTTGCTTGATCAGCTCCGCAAGCTCGGGCTTAAGACGGATTTCCATTACGCTATTCTACGCCGCGCCTCCTCCACTTTTCGATGCCAAATCTTTGTTGACATCACTGAACCTTCACCGCTACTCAGCGGTGGTCGGATCGATCACCGACTCAATTCGCGAGACTCGGTTGGCCGGAAAACCGCTCTGCTGGGCATGTTTACGTATCGTATCTTCATCAGGGGCGACGTATATGCAGTAGATTGTGTCGTCCGTGACGTAGCTCTCAACCCACTGAATCTGAGGCCCCATCTCTCGTAGAACCCCGCGCGACTTCTGCGATATTGCCTGTAGTTGCTCCGACGACAGCCTGGCCCCTCGGAATATCTCTTTCGATAACGAATTTCGGCATGGTAATCACCTGGCTTCCTGGATTTTCTTAGTGAAGAATTTTAATTGTCTGATCTCAGCCTCACTTACTCACAGCCGCAAAGGGTGGGGCCACCTGTGCTCCGAGTGCCCCACCCCCAGCGATGGCCACAGACAAATGTCCAACGAGATCTTACCTAACACTCTACTGGTGCCATCGACTATTGACCTTCGCAGGTCACTTGATTGTTCCAATCCACGAACGCACCCTGAGGGTTGTCCCGCCAAGCCCAGACGTGCAGTTCGAAAAACGCGGGGATGCCGTACCGGTTCGGGCTGTCAACCAACAGAAAAGTTTGGCCCTCGAGTACCGGCGGGTTGGGGTTATTCGTCAGCCAGGTCGCCTGGTCCACGATGAACTCGACGCCCACCAGCCGCATCTTGCCGTTCGACGGTTCGTAGATCAGCGCTTGCGGGTGTGTGACATCAATCTCGCCATTAAGATAGGCGCCGTTGACATAGTGCACGCCCATAGCGCCGTGGTCCGAACCGCTGATACACCCAAGGAACGGTCCGTAGCCAGCTGCGGTGGCAGAGTTGACGTCGATAAACTGCTTGGTAGCGTTGCGAACTTGTTGAACAAGTTTGGCCGGGGCAGCATGGTCGTGGACCGCACTTGGTGCATTTTCTTGCGCAACCGCGAAGGTCGCGGACGCAAATATCAAACAGCCAGCGAGTAAACCGAACTTCGTCTTGATTTTCATGTGATCCTTCCTGGTGTTGACGGACGATGGGGTTGTGGTTGGTTGAGTGTCTTCCGGCTTCGAGCTTCCTTTGAGTTTCATGTGATCCTCCTGATTGACTTGCTGCTTACTTACGGGACGCATATTGCCGCAGCTGGCGTGGGATGACCATGGCGAACGCCTTAAACTTGGCTTAATCCGCATGAATTCGTAAGCTATAGAAAACATTCGGCTTGGCGAGTGATGGTGCGACCGATGTAGAATTGCGCCCATCTCTGAGGAGTTGTTGCGGTGGCTTCCGACCCTGTCAAACTGTCAGATTCGATCCGATTCGGCGATTTCGAGCTGGATCCGCGCACCTATGAATTGCGCTTCGCCGGCCGGGTTCTCAAGCTGGAGCGGATTCCCATGGAGTTGCTACTCCTTTTAATTGAGGGGAGAGGTCAGCTCGTGACCCGCGACCAGATCATCGAGAGGATCTGGGGCAAAGACGTTTTCCTCGACACCGACAACAGCATCAACGCGGCCATCCGCAAGATTCGCCAGGTCCTCAAAGACGACCGAGAACAACCACGCTTCGTGCAGACCATCATTGGCCGGGGATACCGTTTCATAGCGCCGGTTGTAAAAGGTAGCCCTGCTCCTCCCATCGAGGTTGCCGTTCGCCCGCCAGCCACTGCCGGAGAGAACTTGATTGGCGAGGAGGTCTCCCACTACAGGATCCTGTCAAAGCTCGGCAGCGGCGGAATGGGCGTGGTGTACCAAGCGTGGGATACGCGGCTGGAACGGACGGTTGCGATCAAGATTCTGCCCGCCGCATTCTCCGCAGACAGTGAGCGGCTGCGCCGCTTTGAGCGGGAAGCCCGCGCGGCATCGGCTCTCAACCACCCCAACATCGTCACCATCTACGAACTCGGAAAAGACGGGGACACGCACTACATTGCGATGGAGCTGGTAGAGGGGAAGACACTACGCCAGCTGCTTGCCTCCGGCTTGCTGCCCATGCGGAGAGCAATTGAAATCGCGGCACAGATTGCGGAAGGATTGTCCAAGGCTCATGAAGCGGGCATCTCGCACCGGGACCTAAAGCCCGAGAACCTGATGGTCTCTCACGATGGATTCGTCAAAATTCTCGACTTTGGGCTGGCTAAGCTGGCGTCGCTCGAAGAACAGCCGGATATGTGCATCACCTCGCAGACTCCGCCAGGGTTAGTTCTGGGTACGGTGGGATACATGTCACCCGAGCAAGCCGGCGGCAAGGAGCTGGATTTCCGGTCAGACCAGTTCTCATTTGGCTTGGTGCTCTACGAAATGGTGACCGGAAAGCGCGCCTTCCACAGGAGCACGGCGGCGGATACGCTGGTAGCCATTCTCCGCGAACATCCCGAACCGATCGGCGCGCAAAACCGTGACGCTCCTGCTCCACTGTGTTGGGCGATCGAGAGGTGCCTGGCGAAAGAGCCGGACAAGCGCTACGTCTCGACCAGGGAACTGGCGCGGGAATTTGCCGCCATACGCGACCGCTTTTCCGAGAAACCAGTGAAGCAGGCGGAACCCTGCGCTGCCAATCTTCCGGCACAGCGGACGGGATTTGTAGGGCGGGAGAAGGAGATAGCCGCTGCCAAAGAACTCCTGCGGCGTCCGGAGGTGTGCCTGGTCACAGTTACCGGGCCGGGTGGGATCGGTAAAACCCGCTTCGCAGTGCAGGTGGGAGGGGAGCTTGTCGAGTGCTTTCCGGGTGGGATCCATTTTGTCCCGCTCTCCTCCGTAAGCGATCCGGGCTTGGTCGCTTCCGTGATCGTTCAAGCGCTGGGAATCCGGGAGACCGGAGGTCAGTCGCCGCTTGAAATCCTCAAAGAGAAATTGCAAGATTTGTTGCCAGCGCCCATGCTGCTCGTACTGGATAACTTCGAGCACCTGGTTCAGGCAGCGCCGACTGTGGCTGCTCTGCTAGCCATGGATGCCAATCTCAAAATTCTGGTAACCAGTCGAGCCGCACTACATGTGTACGGAGAGCATGAATTTCCGGTGCCGCCGCTGGCCTTGCCGGATGCGCGATCCATGTCTTCGGTGTCGGTCTTGTCACAATGTCCGGCGGTCGCACTGTTCGTACAGCGTGCGCTTGCTGCCAAGCCAGATTTTGAACTGAATCGCGAAAACGCACCGGCCGTTGCAGAGATTTGCGCGCGGCTGGACGGGTTGCCTCTCGCCATCGAGCTCGCTGCCGCCCGGGTCAAGGTGCTTTCACCTTCTTCGATGCTGACCCGGCTGGCGAGCCGGTTGCAGCTCTTAACCGGCGGTTCGCGGGACCTGCCACAGCGGCAGCAGACGCTGCGCGCGGCCATGGATTGGAGCTACGATCTGCTGAATGCGGCCGAGCAGAAGCTTTTCCGAAGATTGTCGGTATTCGTGGGTGGATGCAATCTGGAAGGCGTCGAAGCCGTTTGCGATGCCAAAGGTGATCTCGATTTGGATCTGCTCGACGGTATGGCATCCATGGTGGACAAGAGTCTGGCGCAGCAGGTCGAGTCCGCCAGAGGCGAATCACGGTTCGTGATGCTGGAGACAATTCGCGAGTATGCTCTGGAAAAATTGGAGGCCAGTGGCGAACTGGCCGCCACAAAACGCGCCCATGCCGCCTACTGTCTGGTGCTGGCGGAAGAGGTGGCTACGGAGCAGAGCGGTCCGGAAACCGCGGAATGGCTGGAAAGCTTCACCTTGGAACACGACAATTTTCTCGCGGGCCTGGAGTGGCTGACAGAAACCGGGGATGCGGAGTGGGGCCTGCGCCTCGGCGCCGCCCTGTTTCGCTTTTGGGAGATGCGCGAGTACCTAACAGAAGGCAGAAACCGGCTGAGTAGACTGCTGAAGCTCACCGGAGCGGCCGCTCCTACCAAACTGCTCATGCGTGCGCTGTTCGCCGCCGGCGTGCTCGCCGGGGAGCAGGGAGATTATGCTGCAGCGGATACGTTCATCAACCAAAGTCAGGACATCGCGCATGAGTTGGGTGACCAGACGGGTGTGGCCGTCTCGCTGAACGCGCTGGCAGTCTTTGCTCGCGACCGGGGGGATGCCGCAGTGGCTCAGGTCCTGTTCGAAGCAGCGCTTGGGCTGTGGAGGGAATTGGGAGACCAGAAGGCTATCGCGCGGGCCCTCAGTAACCTGGCCAATGTCGTCAAGTTGCAAGGTGACTATGCCAGGCGCGCGTCCCTGTACTCTGAGTGTCTCGCGATCTTTCAGGGACTGGATGACCGGACAGGCGTTGCCTGGTCGATGAACTACCAGGGAGACGTCGCTCGCGATCAAGGCGACACTGCAGCGGCCCAGACATTGTACGAACAGAGGCCTGGCAATCTTTCGGGAGCTCGGCGACCGCTGGGGCATTGCCGGCACGTTGGCTGATTTGGGAAGCTTGGCGAGAGAACAGCGGGATTATTCCCGCAGCGCATTCGTTGTACGGGGAAAGCATAAGAATTTTCCAGGAACTGGCCCATAAACGCGGAATTGCCCGCCTACTGGAGTGTTTCGCCTGCTCGGCGGCGGCTCAACTCGAAGCGGAGCGTTCGCTGCGACTGGCAGGCTCGGCGGCTGCGCTGCGGCAAAATATTGGTGCGCCGCTCACGCCCGCGGAACAAGTCAAACTGGAAGGAAGCCTCCACCTTGCGCGGCAGGCATTGACTCATGCGGCAGGCGCAGCGGCCTGGCTGGAAGGTTGGGACATGCCGGTCGATAGAGCGATTGAGGTAGTGCTGATGCCCGACGCTACATCTCCCTCGCATTAGCCGATGGCCAGAAAACCGCGATGGCCCTGGAAGGCGGAGTGCTCACTCAGCGCTTGCAGGGTCGAGAAGCCGGCGCACGGCGGAGACACGATTGGCAGGGAGGCCTACGCGTCTGGCGTGTTCCTGGATGGTTGCCTCGTTCGGGGCGAGGTAGACGCAGTAAACCTTGTCGCCGGTTACGTAGCTATGGAGCCACTGGATCTCGGGACCCATTCCTTTCAGAACGTTGACCGACTTTAGAGAGACTTCCCGCAATTGGGCGTCGGTTAGATTTCCGGCCCCCGGGATTTCGCGTTCGATGACGAATTTTGGCATGAGTCTTCCCCGACGTGCAGAGATGCTAGCATGCAGATGGAGCTGCTTCAAGACGGCTCGGCAAGAGTTGCCCCGGTCGTTGAAAAATCGCCAGGAATAAAAGAATGAGGTTGTTATGGATCTTCGATCGCTTCAGAAACCGCTGAAAGAGCAATACCGCAATGATCCGAATGCCTCGCGAATCACGATGCGAGCGAAAGGTGGGCAGACAGATGCTCCGGTCGCATGCTCGGTCGATATCGGACGCGCTATTTATCAGGCCGAGGCCCACAAGGGAGTGGGAGGCCCCGGTGCTGGTGCCTGTTCCGGCGACCTTTTGCTCGGCGCTCTGGCAGCTTGCGCGCAGATTACTTGTCAGATGGTGGCTGCGGCCATGGGCATACCCACCGAACGCATTGAGGTTACGGTAGAGGGAGACATGGACCTCCGCGGCACTCTTGGCATAGCAAAAGATGTGCCCGTCGGTTTCGAGAGCATCCATCTTCATTTTGATGTTGCTGCCCCTCAAGCAACCCCGGAACAACTGCGCGGATTGCGAGAGAAAACAGAACAGTATTGCGTTGTCATGCAGACCTTAGTGAGGCCGCCCAGTCTTCAGACCGAGTGGGCCGGTCAGGATTGACCTTCACGCACGAGGAGTCTTCCGCAGAGGCGTTTCAGTACCTAGGGTTTGGATTCCTGCAGCAGCACAACATCAGAGTCGGTATGCCCCCGCAGCACACCAAGATTCTTCCCATCCGGCGACCAGTGAAATGACAGGATCTGTTCTGAATCAAACTTCGTGATCTGGTGGCCGACGGAGCCATCGATGGGCTGGACCCAGATGTTATCTACGCCATTCTCGCGGACAGGATAAGCAACCGCTTTGCCATCCACGGTAAATTGCGGTCCTGTGGAAATGTGCGGATTGATATCAATCACCCGTGGCGTGCTCAAAGTCGCCAGGTCCAGAAAAGCTATTTTCGGCGTGCCACTTGCAGACTCCAGGTTTGTGAATTCCACCAGATAAGCCAGGGTCTTACCGTCGGGTGAAATATCCATTCCTCGGCCCATCAGGAAAGCATGAGCGACGGCGCTGCCAGGGACCGGTTCAGCTTTGCTGGCTTCATCTGCGTTCAAGCGGACACGCCAAACCCGCTCTGTGTCTCTCTCGAAATAAACCCAATCGTGATTGCCGGAACATGCCGACCAGCCCCAGGTATCGTCCTTCCCATCCGTCAACTGCGTGGCATGGGAGCCGTCTGCATTCAAGCGCCAAATGGCCATCAGATTATTGCCGCCATGGAACGCCCAATGCAAGGCGATGTATTGCGCACCGCAGCGTGACAAAGCAAACATTCCGGCGGACGGATCGCTGGTCAGCACGGTAGGATTTTTTCCGTTCACATCGGTTCGCACCAGGCGCGTGAAATCGGACGTCAACAGCGCACCGTCCGAGGCCCAATTGAAACTGCTGATATTTTCTCCGTCCACCAACAGGGGGCTCGCCGTGGGAGACATGCTGCCTGCGCCCGGCAAGATATAAAGATTGCTCACCGCTTTTTGTTGCACCGTGGCTAGGGTCTTGCCATCGGCGGAAAGCGTCAGCGTCGAGTAGTTGTTAGTGTCCCGAGAAATGGGGTGCAACTGGCCATCCGGCAGCGAGACGAAACCGATCTGCATGCGGCCGACATTGGGACCTTTTTCGCGAAACGTGACAAACAGTCCATCGCCTGTGATGGACCACTGCATGGCCAACATGGCTTTATCGGCAAACGTCAGAATTTGCTTTTCTCCGCTGTCCACATCGTAAAGACCCAGGGCTCCAAACGACTCGGGGACATCGTAGGGGTAAGCAATCTTCTTGCCGTCGGGAGACCATGACAGCCAGCGCGGCATGTAAATGGCCGGCTCGATGTAAAGCACTTTCTCGTCGCTGCCATCCACTTTTGCGCTGAGAAACCGGAACTTGCCCGTCTCCGGATCATTGGCCCGGAAATACGCCATGCGCGCGCCGTCGGGGGAGAACGCGAAAGCGCTGTCCACGTCGTGGACCACTGTTTGCGGAGTGCCGCCTAATACCGGGGTGCGATAAATATTGAAATCGCTGTTGATGGCGTTTTCCGCCCTGCGGTAGTAAACGTAATTTCCGTCCGGCGAAAAAGCGACGTTCGGGATGTTGTTCGTAGGAGCGACGATTTGCGTGTCGCTGGCGGTAGCCACATTGCGCAGCCAAAGGCTGTTCTGGCCTTTCTCATCCATCACTGTGAGCAGGTATTTCCCGTCGGAAGAAATCGCGGTGACGATCGCTTTCTTCGAATTCGTCACCTGCGAGATGGCGAAATTCTGGAACGGAACGGGCTCGGCCCGATGAAGCATCGAGTAAATGCCAAAGCCCGCCGCGGCCAGGATGGCCAGAGCCGCCAGTGCTCCTCCCGCCAACCCAAACTTGTGTTGCTTTGCGGCGGCTACCGCCGAACTGCTGCCATGGGCGATTTGCGCGCTGCTGCTTCCGGGAATCGCCGTTATGCCGCTGGCGGCACTCGCGTCCATCCCGCTGGCCGTGCCAGGCCGGCTCGTCTCGGTTTCTCGTTTGAGCCGTTTTAGGTCGGCGCGCATATCGGCGGCGTGCTGGTAACGCAGATCGCGATCTTTCTCCAGCGCTTTTTCGATAATGCGTTCGAGTTCGGCGGGCAAGTCAGGGTTGATGCGCACCGCAGCCACTGGAGCGCGATCAAGAATCTCCCGTTGAATCACCCCCGAGCTCTCACCTCGGAATGGCAACGTTCCGGTCGCCATTTCATAGAGCACCGCGCCGAAGGAAAACAGGTCGGTGCGCGCGTCCAATTCCTTGGCCCGCACCTGCTCCGGCGACATATACGCTACGGTACCAAGTGCCATCCCCGGACTCGTCAGATGCGTTTCCACTACGCCGGTTTGCGTTGCGTCCAATCCGCCCGTCGTGCCTGCCGTTGTCACCTTGGCCAGCCCAAAGTCGAGGACCTTGGCGTGGCCGCGCTTGGTGACGAAAATGTTGGCGGGCTTGATGTCGCGGTGAACGATGCCTTCGGAGTGGGCTGCGTCCAGCGCATCGGCAATCTCAATCGCCAATCCGACCAGAACATCGGTCTCCACCGGTTTTCCAGCGATGCGGTGCTTGAGCGTCACCCCTTCCAGAAATTCCATGGCGATGAACGCTTGGCTGTCCTGCTCGCCGATATCGTAGATCGTGCAAATGTTGGGATGGTTCAGTGCGGATGCGGCCTGAGCCTCGCGTTGAAAGCGGGCCAGCGACTGCGGATCACGGGCTACGTCCTCGGGCAGGAACTTGAGGGCGACAAAGCGATGCAGCCGCGTGTCTTCAGCTTTGTAAACAACTCCCATACCACCGCCGCCGAGTTTCTCGACGATGCGGTAGTGAGAAATAGTCTGGCCGATCATTTAGGAAGACTGCCTTCGAGTCGCTTCATCTTACGAAGGCAGCATGCGGGAGTCAACGAGTGAGCCACATGTGTTGCCGGTCTGTGGCAGTATGCGCCTATACTAAGGCGGGACTTCCCCAGGCAATTCCGCCTTGGATTCTTCGAGCGTGACCGGCTTTCCATGCGGCAGGACGACGCCGTCCTGTAGCAGCAAAGCTTCATAGATCGGAACATTCCGCCAATGACGTGCCAGTGCATACGCACTCATGTTGGCGATCATCAATGGCAGGATCAGGCCATACCCTCCCGTCATTTCGAAAATGATCAGCACTGACGTCATGGGAGCACGAATGATTCCTGCAAAAACCGCTCCCATGCCAACCAGGGCAAAGGCGCCGATGGAATCCGTTGAATGGTGAAAGACGGCCACGTCCAAATATCCGACTGCGCCACCCAGGGTTCCGCCGATGAATAGTGCAGGCGCAAAAATTCCGCCTGCGCCTCCGCTGGCGTAAGAACAAACCGTCGCCACCAGCTTCAACACGCACAGACCCAACAGCACTTTTATCGGGAGTGAGCCGGTGAGTGCCTGCGATAGCGTTCCGTAACCCCCGCCTGTGATCCCGTCATGCTTTAGCCACAACATCGCCACCACAGCCAGACTTCCGGTCAATGCCCCGCCAATTGCGGGATGCACCCATTTGGGCACCGCGGTGAATTGCTTGAACCGGGCTCGCAGACCCAGGAGGGAATCGGTAAAAGCTACAGACGCAAGAGCCGAAAGCAGTCCAAGCATCGCGTAGGAAAGCAGCGAAGATGACGGTCCCATCGTATACGGGTGCTGTATCTCGAATACTGGATGCTGCCCCAGTACGCTGCGTTCGACCACGGCGGCAATGGCCGCCGCAACGATGACCCCCGAAAGCATGGTTTGGTCCAAGTCCCCGATCACTTCTTCGAGCGTGAAAGTCACCGCCGCGATCGGTGCATTGAAAGCGGCAGCGATACCGGCTGCCACTCCCACAGCCGCCATCCGTCTTTGGCTTTGTTTCGAAAGACCGGCTACGCGGGCCAGCTTGCTGGAAATCCCCGCACAAATCTGCACCGTCGGCCCTTCTCGCCCCAGCGAGGCTCCCGTGCCGATCTGAATAATCCCGAGAACAAACTTGCCGATTGCATCGCGCAAAGGGACGTATCCCGAGCGCAGTGCGTATGCCACTTTAACTTGCGGAACGCCGCTGCCTACTGCTCCCGGCACCCAATAATGCAACCCGAGGCCCACCAGCAGACCGCCGATGGCTGGCGTGAGGATGGTCCAATAAATCCAGCTGTAATGGGGAGCAACCAGCGCCCGGTTAATCAGGAGCGCTTCTGTTTTGCTGATGCCGATGTGAAATGAGACCGCCGCCAGTCCGCACAGTCCTCCGCTTACGATCGTAAGCACTAACAGCCGCTGGCGTTCGGTGGGGATAATTCGGAGTAAAAGGGAATCGAATCGGGCTCGGATGGACTTTGACTTTGGCGATGCAGGCAGAACCATTTCCTCCCATGAACGTGCTCTCATCAAGTATAGAGAAATCCTTGCCAGGACTCCACCGCCAGGTTTGAAACCTTGTTTAACACACCACGGATTTTCGTCGATCTTCGCGGATTTTTCTTTTAAACCAATCCGTGAAAATCCGCGTAATCCGTGGCCAGGTTTTACGTGCAAGCAGCCGAAACTTCCATGTCACTTTGCGCTATGCTTCCCACATGCGCTGTTCTTCTCCTCCGGCGAAAGACCAGGCACTGATCCAAATCGTGGACGCTGCTCTGGCCGACGTCACTCGTCGAAGTGGAGATTGGCTGGTTTGCCGCCCCGGCTGTACCCAATGCTGTATCGGCGTTTTCCCCATCAACCAGCTCGATGCGGTTCGACTGCGTAGTGGATTGGTCGAACTGGAAAAGCGTGCTCCCGATCGAGCGGCGCGTGTGCGGGAACGCGCTCAGGATGCGGTTCGCCGTTTGTCGCCAAGCTTCCCAGGTGACCCGGCGACCGGCCTGCTGGATGAAAGCGAAGAAGCCGAAGCGCGCTTTGCTGAATTTGCCGACGACGAACCCTGCCCGGTTCTCGATCCGCAGACCGGAATCTGCGAGCTCTATGAATCGCGTCCCATGACCTGCCGCGTATTCGGGCCGCCCGTGCGTTCCGAGGATGGCCTCGGCGTCTGCGAACTTTGTTTCCACGGTGCTTCCGACAAAGAGATCGCCGCCTGCGAAATGAAGCCTGATCCCGACGATCTGGAATCTTTCTTGCTACAAGACCTCGAGAAGACCAAAGGCTTGCATGGCGAGACGATTATTGCGTTCTGTTTGGCTCTCGGCTAAACCTCACTGCTACACTCCTCCGCATGACAGCAAGCCGCTGGAAAACCATCGTCGGCAGTGTAGTCCTCTGGCTGGCGATTGGAATCGTTGTCCTGCTGAACCTCTGGGCAACGGCGGCTCTTTACTTCGATTTGCGGTTCGTGTCTCTGGGGATTCCTGCGGC
The DNA here is from genome assembly GCA_963762965.1 of Terriglobales bacterium. Taxonomy (GTDB): domain Bacteria; phylum Acidobacteriota; class Terriglobia; order Terriglobales; family Acidobacteriaceae; genus DATBAX01. The sequence continues at coordinate 157,375 of CAVXME010000001.1, read as the reverse complement.
GATCGCTTATGTAGTTGTGATCGTAATCTTGCTCGCGGTTTTCCGTGGTCGCTGGCTGAGCCTGGTCATTGGTTTGTTTGCGTTTTCCTGCGTTCTGACCTGGTGGCTTTCCCTCAAGCCTTCGAATGATCGGCCCTGGCAGCCGGACGTCGCGCAGACCGCATGGGCAGAAATTGATGGCGACCAGATCACGATCCACAATTTCCGCAACTGCGATTACCGCACCGAAGGCGACTACACCCCGCACTGGGAAACCCGGACCTACAATCTCTCCAAGCTACGTAGCGTCGACTTATTCCTCATTTATTGGGGATCGCCCTGGATTGCGCACACCATTGTGAGTTTCGATTTCGGCGACGAGGGACATATAGCCATATCCATAGAAGCGCGCAGGGAAATCGGGAAGGCCTATTCCGCCGTGCGCGGATTTTTCCGCTATAACGAAATAATTTATGTCATCAGCGACGAGCGCGATGTCGTCCGCCTGCGCTCCAACTACCGGCAGCATGAAGACGTGTACCTGTTTCATACTACGGCGACCGCACAAGAGGGGCGTCTAATTTTCTTGGATTATTTGCGCCGCGCCAACCAGTTGCGGGACCGTCCGGAATGGTTCAATGCCTTGACCAACAACTGCACCACGAATATTTCTGTTCATATGGCGGATGCGGGGCACCGCAATTTTTTCCGCTGGGACTGGCGCATCTTGCTGAACGGCCATGCCGACGAAATGCTCTATGAACACGGCGACCTGGCTGGAAGTCTCCCGTTTGCCGAACTCAAGCGGCGGGCGTTGATTAATCCTGCTGCGCGGGCCGCGGACCAGGCCCCCGATTTTTCCGAGCTCATCCGCAAGGGCCGCCCAGGGTTCTGAATCCCAGAAACAAAAGATCGGTAGAGACGCAGCTTGCTGCGTCTCCGGGTTTGCCTGACAGCCCAACCCCTTGTCATTTCGGGGCGAAGCGAGAAATCTGCTTTTCCTCACCGCCGGCAGACAGCGGATTCCTCGGCGCTGCGCTTCTCGGAATGACAAGAGGGAGAGTCTTTTGGGAAGAAGAAAGCCCTGGCTTATTAGCCAGGGCTTGGGAGTGACGAAAGCGGCTTCTAGAACAGGTTCCAGATGAACTGGTTGTAAACCTCGTGGTGATATTGAACTTCTGGCGCTTTGACGAACGTCCCCAGCAGACGCGGGCAACGGTCCGCCGAAGCTTGCTTCAAATCAGCGTAACGGCCCTTCACGTCGTCGCCCAGAATCTTCGTGATCCACTCTGATTTTTTGAAATCCTCCAACGCAGAGTAGATGTTGTCGGGCAGGTAACGCTCGGCCTGGCGAAGGTTCTTGATCTTCGACGTATCGCCGTCGATGCCGCTCTTGAACACCGAGTACAGCACCAGGTAAGGATTCGCGTCCGGGGCAACCGAGCGCACCTCAACCCGCATGCTTTTGTCGTTGCCGATGGGAATGCGGACCATGGAACCGCGATCGGTCGCGGAAGCCTTGATCTGGTTGGGCGCTTCAAAATGCGGATCCAGGCGGCGGAAAGAGTTGACGCTCGGATTGAGAAGAAGGCAAGTATCCAAGCCGTGGGTGAGAATGCGATCCACAAAAGCCCAGCCCAGTTTGCTCAGCTTCTCTTCACCTTTCGGGTCCCAGAAGAGGTTCTTACCGCCCTTGCTGATGGACACGTTGGTGTGCATGCCGCTGCCGTTGACTCCGACCACTGGTTTGGGCAGGAACGACGCGGTCATGCCCAGTTTGGTTGCCACTTCGCGGCAGATCAGCTTGTAGAGCTGGATCTGATCGGCCGCGGCCACCACTTCCCCATAGCCGTAATTGATTTCAAACTGCGATGGCGCGACTTCGGGGTGGTCTTTCTCATTCTGGAAGCCCATGGCGCGTTGCACTTCCGCGCAGGTGTCGATGAAGCTGCGCAGCGGGTCGCCGGGCAGCGAGTGATAGTAACCGCCGGTATTGACGTACTCGAACTTGCCGGTTTCGTGGTAGCTCTGCTCCGCATCCACTCCCCTGAAGAGGAAGCCTTCAATTTCATTGGCTGCATTCAGCGTGTAATCTTCCTTCTTGTGCAGCGCTGCGGCATACGATTTGAGAACGCCGCGAATGTCTGCACTATAAGGCTCGCCACCTTTGTCGATGACTTCGCCAAACACCAGTACTTTGCCCGATCCAAAGAAGTCGGCGGGCGCCCAATAAAATGCGCTCCAGTCGATTCCCAGGCGCAAGTCGCTTTCCTTCTGGGCGGTAAAGCCGCGGATCGAAGATCCGTCAAATGTGAGGTTGTCCCAGCTCTTGATCAGGAACTTCTTGTCATAGTCCAGCATGTGCAGGCGCCCTTCAAGGTCGCTGAACAGCAAGGTCACGGCCTTGATGCGCTTTTCATCCGTCAGATACTTGATGCGTTCTTCCTGAATCTTATGGGCGGCAACCCGGTTCTTGCGTTGTTCTTTGGCATGCAGATTCAGCTCTTCCAATTCGTCATACGAGAGTGCCAGGAAATTACGCAGTTCGTTCGACATGTAGCTCCTTTAGGTTAGGTGAATGAAATCGGCCCCACGGCGAGGTCCAAGGACTGCCTGACAACGATCTAGGTTATCGCGCAACGTCTTCTGGCGGCTAATTAAAAAAGCTAATGGCAGACATTCAAGGCCTTTATGGGTCGGTGTTCGCAAAATGGCTAAGTGCAAGAATCGACGCACTATTCGCTGGTGAAGTAATCCACGCTTACTGGGTTCTCAAACAAAGAATAGTCGCGGGTCACCACGGTGATGCCGCTTTCGGTCACAAAATATCGCTGGCGGTCGGCCTCCGGATCGTAGCCAATGGTCGTGCCCTCGGGAACGTGCACATCGCGGTCAAGAATCGCCCGGCGGATGCGGCAATGGCGTCCCACATTGACGTGCGAAAACAGGATGCTTGCGTCCACGTCACTATAGGAATTCACGCGCACATCGGGAGAAAGCACGCATCCGCGCAGGCTGCTGCCCGAAACGATGCATCCCGAGGAAACAATGGAATCATGCGCCTGCCCGGTGCGTCCGCTCTCGGCAAAAACAAATTTCGCAGGTGGGTATTGCCGCTGATGGGTGCGAATCGGCCAATCTGAGTCATACAGGTTAAACACCGGCGAGACCGACACAATATCCATGTTGGCCTCGTAGTACGCCTCGAGCGTCCCCACGTCGCGCCAGTAGAGCGCTTCTTTCTTGTTCTCATCCACAAAATCGAAGGAATACACGCGGTACTCGTCCACCATTTTCGGCAGAATGTCTTTCCCGAAATCATGGCTCGAACTCGGGTCTTCCGCATCTTTCAGCAGCGCCGGGATCAGCACATCCGTATTGAACAAATAGATGCCCATCGACGCCGAAACTCTAAGCGGGTTGTAGGGCGAACGCAGGTCCGTCTTCTGCGGTTTCTCCAGAAACCCAATCACACGGTTGTCACGGTCCACGTCGACGACGCCAAACCGGCTCACATCGTTGGGGTCAATCTGGATGGTCGCCAGGGTGACGTCGGCGCCGGAATCCACATGCTGGCTGAGCATGCGCTCATAGTTCATCTTGTAAATATGATCGCCGGAAAGAATGAGTACGTACTTGGGCTGCTCGGAGCCTATGGAATAAATGTTCTGATAAACCGCGTCCGCCGTTCCCTGATACCACTGGTCGCTCACCCGCTTCATGGGCGGCAGCACTTCAATGAACTCGCCCATCTCGCGACCCAGAATGTTCCAGCCCTCGCGGATATGCCGGTTCAGCGAAAGTGCCTTGTATTGGGTAAGGATGTAAACCTTGCGCAGATCCGAGTTCACGCAGTTGGAGAGGGTGATATCGATGATGCGATATTGCCCGCCGAAGGTCACGGCAGGTTTGGCCCGATCGCGAGTCAAAGGATAGAGCCGCTCGCCCGCCCCTCCGGCCAACAACACTCCCAGGGTATCTTTCATTTTCGCCCAGCCTGCATCTCATCCCCGCTAGGATGACGGTTATGCACCGCCAGTAGCGCACGCGAACGGAAATACTAGCACAGTGGAAACAAGTCTTATCAGCGGAGGTGCCCCGTCCTTTGTCTGTCCGGTTTTTGGAGAGAAAGGCCAGGATTTTGGCCTAAATGAGCCAGAACATCCGGCCAGGGTGCTCGAGATGCTAACCGGGCCGTCGTGCTAAGGTGGGGAAGATCCATGAATAGGCGACAGCTCTTAAAAGCCGCAGCGGGGTTGAGCGCGAGCGCGCTGCTCGCCGATCTACCACTCTCGGCATCGGATGGCAAAACAACAGACGTGGCCTCGAGTGGCGGAGAGGCAAATCAGACCAAGCGCCGGTTGAGCATCGCCGAAGCGCTCAAGCCGAAGCTGCACGAGACGGCGCAAGACCCGCTCACGCTGGTTCGTCCCGTGGCCGATGACTCGCAGTTCTTGCGCTGGCGGATGGAAGTGATCTCTCCCGCCGTCGAGCTGGAAAAGCGTTTACTACGCCGCGGCGACAGCTTCATCCTCGATTTCGGCGGCCATCGCACCGGATATTTGTCTTTCTTGTTGACCGGGGAGGGCGTTCACGTCGATGCACCCACACGCTTGCGAATAACATTTGGCGAAATTCCGTCCGATGTGGCCGAGCCCTTTTATCCCTATAGCGGAGAACTGAGCGAGTCCTGGCTCCCCGACGAAGTTATCAACATCGACATGCTCCCCCAGCACGTGAACATGGCTCGCCGTCACGCCTTTCGCTACGTGAAGGTCGAGGTCATCGACACCTCGCCGGAATTCGCTGTTCGCTTCCGGCAGGTCCAGGCGCGTGCCGTTACCTCGGCGGGGGATCAACCGCACCAGCTTGGTGCGCAGGTTCCCGAAGCACTCCGGCGTATTGACGCCGTCAGTCTGGCGACGTTGCGCGACTGCATGCAAACTGTCTTTGAAGATGGTCCCCGGCGCGACCAGCGCCTCTGGATCGGCGACATGCGCTTGCAAGCGCTCACCAACTACGTAAGTTTCCGCAACAACCATCTGGTCAAGCGATGTCTCTATCTCTTCGCTGGATTGCCCCGCGCAGACGGCCTGCTGGCGGCTTGTGTCTTCGAGAAGCCGGAGCCGATCCGCGGTGGCGCCTATATCACTGACTATGCAGCGCTCTACGGCGCCGCCGTCCTGGATTATGTCCGCGCCACTGGAGACCGCGATACCGGTCGCGATCTTTGGCCGGTAGTGCACCGCCAGCTGGAAATCATCGGACAGAATGTAAACAAAGACGGTTTGTTCGTCGATCCCCACAACATGTGGATTTTCATCGACTGGAACGACACGCTCGAACGAACAGCGTCCATGCACGGCGTACTGCTCTACGGGTATCGGCAGGCCTTGGAACTGGCGCAGTTGGTGGGAGTGGAACAGGAAGCGTCGGGCTACTCGCAACGCATCGCGCAGATGACCGCAGCCGCCCGCGCCGCTTTCTTTGATCCAGCTCAGAGAATATTTGTCAGCGGTCCCAAACGCCAGATTTCCTGGGCGACCCAGGCATGGCTGGTGCTCGCCGGCGTACTTACCCAAACAGAAGGCGCAGAAGCGCTGCGCAACGCCATCAGCGCCAAAGACGCGGTGCGTCCGGTCACGCCGTATCTCTATCACCACGTAGTGGACGCGATGCTTACCTGCGGCATGAAACAGGAAGCGCTCGATCTGATTCAGTCCTATTGGGGCGGCATGGTGCAGGCCGGTGCGGACACTTTCTGGGAAGTCTACGACCCGTCCAATCCTCTTCTATCGCCCTACAAGAACATTCACATCAATAGCTACTGCCACGCCTGGAGCTGCACTCCGACCTACTTCTTACGTGGGCGGGGATTGATTTAGAAGCATCTGGGGTAGGCTTGGAACAAGATCACGCGCCCGAAGGGCGCCAACTCCAGCCACTGTGAAGTTAAGGCTTGATTTCAATCGGTGTCCCGTCCGGCACCCCCCGCCAGATCTCATCGATTTCGTCATCGGTAACGGCAACGCAACCATCCGTCCAATCTTTAAGCCGATGACCCGCATCCACCCATTTATATCCATTGGGCAGCCCATGGACATAAACATCCCCACCCGGCGAGACTCCGAGCTTCCGGGCGTAAGCTAAGTCTTTGGCGTCCGGATAGGAGATGTGAATCGATTTATAGAATTTGCTGTGAGCATTCCGTCGGTCTAATCGGTAAACGCCTTCTGGCGTTTTGTGGTCACCCTGCCGAGTTTTCGCCCCTATCGGATCTCCACCCAACGCGACTTTGTAAATCTTCAAGACTTTTCCCTGACTCATTAAGGTGAGAGTCCGCTCTTTCTTCATCACGACAACCCTGTCAGCCTTCGCATTCGCTGGAAGCGTCTGGCCAATCGCCAGACCGCAAATCAAGACGCACACCACGGCAACGGTGAAAGATCGAATATGCACCCGCAGATTATAATTGGCGCCAGCTCAACCTCGATCAGACCATGGGACCTGCAAAGAATCCCCCAGCCCGTCTCGTCTCCCTCAACGTTGGACTCCCGCGCGAATTGACCTGGCACGGCATGAACGTAACCACCGGAATCTTCAAGTACCCGGTGAAGGGCCGCGTCGCTTTGCGCAAGCTAAATTTGGACGGAGACCGTCAGGCGGACCTCACCGTCCATGGCGGAGAACATAAAGCCGTCTACTGTTATTCACTCGAACACTACGACTACTGGAAAAAAGAATTGCCCGGCGTGGACCTGCCCATGGGCAGCTTTGGAGAAAATTTTACGATGGAAGGATTATTGGAAGACTCCGTCCACCTGGGTGACCAGTTCTCCGTCGGTTCGGCGGAACTGGTTGTGACCCAGCCGCGCATGCCGTGTTACAAACTGGGCGTGAGATTCGATTCCACCGACATGGTCAAACGTTTCCTCGCCAGCGGACGGATGGGCTTCTACGTCGCCGTCACTCGCGAGGGCGAAGTCGGCGCCGGCGACGAGATCAGAATAATTGCTCGTGATCGCAACGCCGTGCCCGTCACGGAAATCACTCGACTCTACATCGCGAAGGAGTATGGGAACGACGAACTGGCCACGGTCCGCCGTGCACTGCAAGTTCCCTCCCTGCCCGAGAGCTGGAAAGATTATTTCCGCGAGCGACTGGATCAGATGCATGTTTGATTTGAGTGGCCAGATCCTACCCTTGCAAAAAACGCTAGGATGCGGCATCCTCAGAGGTCTTTGAACGATGAGCTTAAGCGTCGGACCCCGCCCCCACAGCCGTCTTCAGGCCGGCGGCCGGGCGAATGTTCAAGAGTTTAGCCAGTTGGAAAAATTCCAGGTTTTGCGGCCTACGCAGTCTTCAAGAAAGGTAGTGTATCTTGTCCAGGAAATTTATTCTCCCATTCGTGGTAGTTCTGCTTGCGGGCTTGTCGCGGGCGCAGACACTCAAGACCCTGGCGCATCAACCGCCGGACGGAATCATTCTGACCTTCCAGTTAACCGACGGCACGGTCATGGCGCAAGGTAATAACGAATACGATTGGTGGAAGCTAACCCCTGATAAAACCGGGAGCTACGTGAACGGAACCTGGACGCAACTTGCCAACCTTCCCTCGGGATATGTGCCTTATGCCATGGCCTCGGCGGTTTTAGCCGACGGACGCGTGATTATCGAGGGCGGAGAATACCTGAACGACATCTTTACTCTTACCAACCGAGGCGCTATCTATAATCCTTCGTCCAATACCTGGACCACAGTGGCGCCGCCGAAAAACTGGCTCTACATTGGAGATTCGCCGTCGGTGGTCTTGCCGAATGGCAACTTCTTGATCGGAAACAAGCTCACCAAGCAAATGCGAGAGCTCAATCCGAAGACCATGAAGTGGACCACGCCCAGTTCGAAGGGAAAAAAGGATTTCAACGCTGAGGAGGGCTGGACGCTCCTGCCCGATGGCTCGGTTTTGACCGCGGATGTGAAGTCCGCTCCGAACTCCGAGATTTACACGCCTTCGGCGAAGGAATGGGTGACGGCGGGCAGCACCATTGTTGATTTGCACTCACCATCCCCTGACGGCTGCATTCCTTACGGTCCCGAAGGCACGCTTTGCTATTTCCCTCCGGGGGAAATCGGTCCCCAGATTCTCCGTCCCGACGGCACAGTTTTCGTTACCGGGTCTTTTACAGCGAAGAATGGGCCGGGGAACACCGCCATTTATGACAGCGTCAAAGGGACTTGGACGGTCGGCCCGATGTTCCCGGATGGCGACAACGCTGGCGATTCATTTGCCGTTCTGCTGCCGGATGGCAACGTGCTGGTGGAAGGCGATTCCGGAAATTCTTATGTGTTCGACGGGACCAGCCTTACTCCCGGACCGTACACGCCGGGAAGCCTGATGGTATTGCCTACTGGCGAAGTTCTGGTTGGCGGCGGTACTGCGCAAATCTACAGCTCATCAGGGACCTACCAGACTTCCTGGGTGCCAACGATCGCTAGTTACCCGTCGACCGTTACTCGCGGTTCGACCTACTCGATCTCCGGCACCCAGTTTAACGGCCTGTCGCAAGCCGCTGCTTTCGGAGACGAGTTGCAAACGGCAACGAATTATCCCTTGGTGCGAATTACAAACAACAGTACGCTCCACGTGTTCTACGCCCGAACTCACGACCATAGCACCATGGGTGTAGCTACCGGTTTGGCGACGGTTTCAACCAACTTCGACGTCCCGGCAACCATGGAAATGGGGGCTAGCAAGCTGGTCGTCGTTGCCAACGGCATACCCTCCGCAGCTGTGAACGTTACGGTCCAGTAGGCGGAAGGGTGGCATCGCTCCGAGGATTCTCGCCAACCCCCGGACGCGAGGTGCTAGGCTGGTGGCAATGAATGCATCGTCATCATCAAGAACGAGAATGGACGCCTTTGGATGTTCTGGCGTGCTGTTCATGATGATCGTCGCAGTGGCGTCGTCAGTCGCGCAAGCGGGCCCTGCCAAGAGCGTGGCGCCTCGTGCCTGGTTCTTGCAGAACCAGCCTGCACGGCTGGTGAATGGCTCGCCTGTATTGTTACGAATCACGCCGCCGACACGCTTGCAATCTCTTGCTGGGAAGTGGTTGCAGCACGACATCTTGTTTTCCTTCGATGCAAAAAGCAAAGCCTGGTACGGCCTGGGCGGCGTCAGTCTGGAAACGCCGCCCGGCGTCTACGCCCTGCAATTGACTGGAACGAGTGCGAACGGGAGAGAGATTACGTTTGAAAAAAGGATCACGGTCAAGCGGGCGGTTTATCCCAGCATCGCGGTGAGCGTGGCCAAGAAATTTACCGAGCCGGATACGGCACAGGTGCAGGAGATCAATCAGGACAAGACCATTAAGGAAGACGCTTTCGGCAAGGTGACCGACCAGCGTCAGTGGTCAGGCGACTTCCAAGCGCCCGTCGATGCGCGCATCTCCGACGTGTTTGGCACGCAACGGAAATTCAATGGCAAGGTGCAGAGTACTCACCAGGGGCTGGATTATGCTGTTCCCAGTGGAACGCCCATCGCTGCTCTGAATGCCGGTACCGTTCTGCTGGCACGGCCGCTGTACTTCGAAGGCAACTGCGTGGTGCTGGACCATGGGCAGGGCTTGCTGACGCTGTACTTGCATCTTTCCGAATTCAAGGTCAAGGAAGGCGATCGGGTGGAGCGCGGACAGGTGCTTGGTTTAAGTGGCGGCACGGGCCGTGCTACGGGGCCGCATCTGCATGTGGCGGTGAGATGGCAGGGAGTGTATCTCAATCCGGCGACGTTAATGCAGCTCAAGCTGCCGTGAGTGGAGCTTCGCTCCGTGGACAGCCGAGGCGGCTGTCCCTACGTGAGCCGTGGATCTCAACCCTACATGGCGGCGCCGGAAATTTTTCCACTATCACCTTGCAAGTTGGGCAGTGACTGGAGAGATTTCTTCAAGTCCAAATTCCTGACCAGCCGATGCAAGTAGTTCGGGTGCACTCCCAGGAGGCGCGCGGCCTCCGTGTAATTGCCGCGGGCTTCCAGCATGGCGCTGAGGATCAGTTGCTTCTTCCATTCCTTGAGCGCGGAGTGGTAGCGGGCCGCGACCACTCCGGGCGGCGGGTCCTTTTCCATGATGGACTCGGGAAGATCTTCCGGGTAGATCATTTCGGTGGGGCTCAGGACCAGCGCGCGCTCGATCGCGTTTTCCAACTCTCGCACATTCCCAGGCCAATCATAGTTCACCAGACACGCCATGGCGGACGGGGAGATCGTCTTCCGTCTGTCGTTGTAGCGCTTGCTGTGCTTGGCAACAAAATGCTCAGCGAGAGGAGCGATGTCATCGCGCCGATCTTGTAGCGATGGCATGACCAGCGACACAACATTCAGGCGGTAATAGAGGTCCTTGCGGAATGTACCGGACTGCACTGCTTCTTCCAGGTTTTTATTGGTGGCGGCGATCAGGCGAATGTCCACTGCAATGGGGCGCGTACCGCCCACGCGCTCGAACTCACGCTCTTGCAGCACCCGCAGCAGCTTGACTTGCAGGGAGGGAGCCAACTCGCCAATTTCGTCCAGGAAGACCACGCCGCCCTGGGCCACTTCCAGGCGGCCTTTCTTTTGCGTTACGGCGCCAGAAAAGGCGCCACGTTCGTGGCCGAAGAGTTCGCTCTCCAACAGGCCCTCCGGAATGGCCGCGCAGTTGATAGCGACAAAAGGCTTGTTCGACCGGGGACTGTTGCGATGAATGGCCCGAGCGGCTAATTCCTTTCCTGTTCCGCTCGCGCCCTCGATGAGGACCGTGGACTCAGAGGGAGCCACCCGCGATAACAGCTGGTAAACCGCCTTCATGCGGGCACTCTCGCCGATCATGTTGTGGTCGAGATTAATCTCCGTGGTCAGCCGCAGGTTCTCCTGTTCCAGCCATCGCAGGTGGCGGGCGTTTTCCAGAGCGACGGCCGAGATGCCGGCGATGGCAGTGAGCAATTGCAGGTGCTCTTCATCGAAGCGGCTGGCGGCATGGGTGGTGTCCAGATAAATGCAACCGGTGACTTTGTCGAAAACCGTCAGCGGCACGCACAGGAGCGAGCGGACGTTCGAGCTGACCAGGCTTTCCACCTCGCTCAAGCCGTCACTGCGGGGGACGTCGGCTCCCAGGATGGCCACTCTCTGCTCCATCACCTGGCGCGCAATGGTGCGGCTGACCTGGACCGGTTGCGCGATCGCCGCCACGCGATGACGAGCGAACATGGATTGAAATTTTCCGCCGCTGTTGCCGTCCAGCAGGATGGCCCCGCGTTCGGCGGGAACAACTTCAAAGGTCAGATTCAGGATTTGCGCCTGTAACTGTTCCAGGTCGCGAATGGTATGTACCACCCGGCTGATGTTGAGCAGGGCGTTCAGGTTCCGTGCCAGGCGGGATGTCGTGGGCAGTTCGTGAGAGATGCGTTCCGGCTGAAGGTAGAGGGCGTCGCGCGGACTCAATTGCGCCGTGGCATGGGTTTTATGATCATCGAATTCCACCTTACCCGAGGCTGACTCCTCGGAGTTCTCTTTCAGGAGCAAGACGAAAATCGAGTCTCCGATCGAGATCTGGTCGCCGTGATGCAAGAAGGCTTGCTTGACGGCGACTCCGTTCACGAAGGTCCCATTGCGGCTGTCCAGGTCGCGGATTTCGTAACCGTCTCCGTTGCGGGTGATCACGCAATGCCGCCGCGAAAGCGAAGGATCGCTGATGGAAAACAGATTGGAGGGATCGCGCCCAATGGGAATGTCCGCCTTAGAAAGCACGAAAACCGATTCTTTTAACGGCCCGGCGACTACATGGATTCTGGGGTTCAAGGCACACCCTCGCGTGCAGCATTGTCTAGCACACATGCTGCGGTCTGCAAGAGCTTTCGGGACAGGCTTTACACTATCCGAACAGATAGACCTCTATCTCTTTGGATAGTGGTTATGCCGCTCGGACCCGTTCACCAGGTTTCGAGTGCGTTTGCAACGCCGCATTGAATCAACAAGTTAAAGTATGCTTCCGCGTCGGGGGCTTCGCGGTTTAGCGCTGGTCTTAAAGTTGCATGAAGATAATTAGACTTGGGCTTGGTAAAAGCGACGGGGGAAGCGCTTTCAGCAGTCTAGCCGGGCAGAGTCCATCGGGAGCCTTGAGACCCCCTCATCAGGCTCCCGATTTTTTTGTTTTGTACCTATCCGGTGGCTTGGCGCATGATTTCTTGAGGTTCGCACGGCGGGACGGCGACGCCATCGCGGAAGCTTACCGTCTTTCCTGAGATGGCTGGAACGCGTTCGCCGGGCACGATAATTCCCACCAGGTTGAGCGGATCCGCCGCGGACAATGTAATGGTTTCTCCATGCAGCAGAGCTTTGCGAGTGGCACGCAGCGACTCGACGGCAACCGGCAAGGCGAACTGTTCACCGATGAAGCCATCCACAAAACGGCCGCCGCGAATCTCGCCGCGATCTTCGAGACGCCGGTAAGCTATTTGCATCTCTCGCCATTTGGGAAGATTGGTTTCGCGGACGAGCAGATCGCGGAACACGATGCCATAGCGCTTGAGCAGCATCCAACAGGTGGCTTCGACGGCGCGATTTCGTTCGACCTCCTGATCGGTGTAGAGCAGGGCCCAACGACCGGAGCTGTGCCGCGGACGCGCGCTGCGGCCACTGCCCTGTCCAGCGCGGCGTTTGGGGTCAATGAGCGAGCGGAGGTTGTCGAAACCATCGGCGGTCACTACTCCGGCTGCGACTAATTCCCACAGTGCTGTTTCTATCTCAGCCTTCAGTTTGTCGGTGCCGCGAACGATGTCAGCAAAGAACGAAGCCCCGCGTTGCCGCAGGAATTCCAGGACCTGGCGCGCGCCGTCGCTCAGGCCACGCGACTCGGGTTGATCGGATGCGGGATTGTGTGGCGTCATCCAGTCAGCCTCTTCGCGGATGAAGAATGTGATCGGGGCGACGCTGGTGGGAATTACGCGGCGTTTGCCGGCGGCGGAATCTTCGAGCGTGGCGGGATGTGGCGACAATCGTCCCCAGCCCACGGCGCCGGTGAGGCAGAGTTGGTCAAGCCATTTGGGATCGTAGTCCGAGATCCTTCCTGCGAGGATGTGCCGCTCCCATGCGTTGGCGGGAATTTCGAAGCCTTGCAGCTGTCGCAGAACTTCTAATGTGGCGCGCTCGCCCTGGACTTGAGTTTCGGTCGTGAGGTGCTGCCAGCGCAGCAGCCAGCGCATGAATTGGGCTGCGTTTACTGGTTCGATCTGTTTGCGCAGGGTGGCGACAGTCAGGCGATGGATGCGGGCTAAGAGACGGCGGTCGCACCATTCGAGGTCAACGTCAAAAGCCGCGGACGAGGGCGTCCGCGCCACATTGGCACGATCGGTGAATTTTCCCCGCAGGATGGAGCCGCTGGCTTCCATGCGGAGGAGGGCTTGATCGATTTCCGAAGTGGGGAGTCCCAATACTCCTGAGAGATCTCCTGCGGTTGTGGGGCCGATGTGGGTCATCCATCCGGTGACCAGCGCAAGGACGGCGTCGTCGCGAGAGGGAAGCGTGCTCTCGATTTCCGCGGTAGCACGATCAAACTTGGCGTCGGGGTACAGGAGCGAGAAAAGCTTGACCCGCTCCGCTGCCACCCAGTAGATGGCCCCGGCGTTCTCGGCGCGGGTGGCGCGTCCTTGTTCGAGGAGGCGGTCGAAATAGATTTGCCACTCACTTGCGCCACGGCTTGATTCGGGTAGAGCGATGAGCGTGTGCAATACGTCGTGCAGTTCGTCGGCGTCGCGTACATCAGGCCAGGCTTCTTCGCGGACCTGCTCGATGGCCGCTGGATCAAGCTTGCCGACTTCCTCAAGAACGGATTCAGGCAAGATCCGGCGCATTTCGACTGCACGTGCCCGACGTTCTTCTAGGGGAGCGTCGTCGAGGTAGGCATACGGATTCGCATTCAGGATTTCGTGGGAGAACTGCGAAGGCACCGGTGTATCGACGGCGATGCACTTGATTCGCCCATCAGCCATCCCGCGCAGAAGATTCTTGAGTCCTTCAATGTCCATCGCCTCGGTGAGGACGTCCTTCATGACTTCGTTCACCAGAGGATGGTTGGGGATTTGAATATCCCCCTCAATATTTTCCTGGCAGGCGGCAACATCGGGAAAGACTGAGGCCAGCAGATCATCGGAGCGCATACGCTGGATTTGCGGCGGAACTTTTTTGCCGCCCTGGAAGCGCAACAGAGCGAGAGACCGGTTGGCGTCCCAGCGCCAGCGCGTTCCAAAGATCGGAGAAGCCAGCGCGGCTTGCTCGAGGATGGGCTGAACGGTTTCAGCGTTCAAAAAATGAAAGACATCGGCGAGTGGGAAGCTGTGTTGCTCGGCAAGCGCGATGTTCAGGCCATTCTCGGTTGCGGCCGCTTGCAGCTCAAAATTGAAGCTGCGGCAGAAACGCTTGCGGAGGGAGAGTCCCCAGGCTTTGTTGATGCGTCCGCCGAAAGGAGAGTGGATGATCAGCTGCATGCCGCCCGCTTCATCGAAAAAGCGCTCGGCGATGACGACGTTCTGCGTGGGAACAGCACCGAGCACCGCCCGGCCCTGGAGAATGTATTCGATGGCTTGTTCAGCTCCGGCATCGTCGAGGCCACATTCTTCTTTGAGCCAGGTGGCCGTTGCTGCGACGTCGGGATTATTTTGCGAAACACCGATGGGAGAAGTTTTCGCGAGACGGTCGCTGATCTCCTGGCGAAGCGCCCCGACGTTGGCGGAAAGTTCCTGGGTGCGGGCTGGAGCTTCGCCATTCCAGAAAGGAACCGTCGGCGGTGCGCCATGGGCGTCTTCAACCAGAACGCGCCCGGATTTCCCTTCTACTCGACGGATTCGCCAGGAACTGTTGCCGAGGAGCATGATGTCGCCGGCCATGCTTTCGATTGCGAAATCCTCATCAAGCGTGCCAACGACGATGCCTTCCGGCTGCGCGACCACGGTAAACAGGGCCGTTTCCGGAATGGCGCCGCCGCTGGTAATGGCGGCGAGACGGCTTCCCCGACGGGCGCGCAGCTTGCGATTGACGCGATCGCGATGGATGTAGGCGCCGTAACGTCCGCGGCGGGCAGCGATTCCCTCCGACAACATTTCGAGGACGGATTCGTAAGTCTCGCGCGAAAGATTGCGGTAAGGATAAGCCCGGCGGATAAGCGCGAACAATTCGTCTTCGTCCCATCCCAAGTCGTGTGGCGCGGACACTCCTGTCTGCGCGTCGTCGGAGAGACTACCCTGTTCTTCCACATTTTCGTCCGCTGCGTGCGCGGACAAGAGTGTCCGTGCCACACGAGCACCATCACCTGCGGCACAGGTCGCCACGATCTGCTGGGCCAGAATGTCGAGTGGAGAGTCGGGAATGATGAGACGGTCGAGTTCGCCGTGCTTGATGGATTGCACCAGGGCCGCGCATTCGAGGAGTTCGTCGCGAGTGGTGGCGAAAAAACGTCCTTTGGGGATCGCGCCACGCCAGTGACCGGAACGGCCCACGCGTTGCAGGGCTACGGCGATGGCTCGCGGAGAACTGATCTGGACCACGAGATCGACCGTGCCGATATCGATTCCAAGTTCCAGAGATGCGGTGGCGACCAGGACTTTAATTTTGCCTTCTTTGAGTTTGTTTTCGGCAGTCAGTCGCAGTTTGCGGGAAAGGCTTCCGTGGTGGGCTGCGACGTTGTCCTCGCCTAGGCGTTCGCCCAGTTGGTGCGAGATGCGCTCGGACAAACGGCGGGTGTTAACGAAGACGAGCGTCGAACGGTGGTGCTCGACCAATTCCACGAGCCGGTTGTAAATCTCGTCCCACATTTCGTTGGTGGCGATGGGGCCGAGTTGGCTGGCTGGAACTTCGACCGCGAGATCGAGCGTGCGCTTGTGGCCGATGTTGACGATGACTGGATCAGGCCGTCCATTGCCGGTGAGAAAGTGCGCGACTTGCTCGATGGGTTTTTGCGTGGCGGAAAGGCCAATGCGAACCGGTGGACGATAGGTGAGTGCATTCAAGCGTTCCAGCGAGATCGTCAGATGAGCACCGCGTTTGTCGTCGGCGACGGCGTGGATTTCGTCCACGATTACGGTTTCAACGTCACGCAGAATGGCCCGGCTCTTCTCCGCAGTTAGAAGAATGTAGAGGGACTCGGGCGTGGTGACCAGAATATGTGGTGGGCGTTTCAGCATGGCGCGGCGCTCGGACATCAGCGTGTCGCCGGTGCGGACGGCGGTGCGAATTTGCGGCATTAGCAGGCCGCGCTCGCCTGCCATCTGCAAGATTTCGCCGAGGGGAACTTCAAGGTTCTTCTGGATATCGTTGCCGAGAGCTTTCAAGGGCGAGATATAGAGAACTTCAGTGCGGTCTTGCAGATCACCCGCCAGAGCCTTTCTCACCAGGCGATCAATGCAGGCGAGAAATGCGGCCAGCGTTTTACCGGAGCCGGTCGGCGCTGAGATGAGTGTCGTGTGTCCGGCGAGGATGTGCGGCCAGCCCTGCTCCTGCGGCTCGGTAGGTGTGCCAAAGCGCTGCACAAACCACTCGCGGACGAGCGGATGGGCCCAATCAAGCGCGGGGACGGCGGAAAATGAGGCGGGCAGGGACATCAAAACCATTTTAGCTGGAAGTGTGGAGTTTCGCAAAATGTTCGCCTAAGCCCACCTCGCGCAAATCCCGGACATCTAGCATGCTTTTTCCGCCCCCCAGGTGAGCCTACTGAATCTGGAACGCGCACTGTACTGACGCGCTTACTGTAATCTTCTCAGGGCGCTGTGGAGGCGGTGGAGGTGGTGGCGCCATCGCTTGCTTACGTCCCAAGATGCCCTTATCCGCGTTGCCCAACTCTTCCATTGAATAGACGTCTGATGTTTCTAGTTCAGCTACTCCAACCAACTGCTTCACGTCCAGACTCATGTAGCGCAATGCGCCCAACTTTTGCTCCTTCTGCTCCAAAGCGATGCTGGCGCGGTCGATGGCGTGGCGCATGGCCTCCGCGACTGCTTGCTTCTTGGCCGCCTCTTCGTCGGCCAGGGAATAGGTGAGCGAGCGAAAGTCGGCGATGCCATCTTCCACAGATCCATCGAGGATTGGAGCGATGCGTGTGAAGTCCCGAATCCGCAAGACGATTTGTCCTTGTACGTAGTACGAATGCGCTCGCTTCTTGCGATCTCCTTCGTAGATAGGAGCAACGGTGAGCACACCTGTCGAAATGTCTTCTTTTTGTAGGTTGTTCCGTCCCGCCAAGTCGACGATGTGCTGCATGGATTGCGCCGCAGCATCGTAGGCGTGTTTGATGTCTTTTTCCTGGGAGAAAATCTGGAATGTAACTGTTGCCAGGTCGGGATCGGCTTCATACGTACCATCAGCTTGGACGACGAGAGTATCAGCGATGAATTTAACTTCCGGAGCCTGCGCATGGGCCGGCAGGGAACACAAAAGGAACACTGCCAAAAGGCAGATCGACGTCTTCATGAAACCACCCCGAATGTTGGATCGATCCCATGCAGCATTCTTGCGCTGGAGGCAGAAATCGGTACCTGGGTTAGTCAAGCCTAGGAAGGTCAAACGCCAAGGGCTAATAAATCAATGCAGAAACTAAAAAACCCACCGGATGTCTGCTTGGGGCGTGCTCGGGTCGACATCCGATGGGCTACCGTTTCTCCTTACTCACCCTGTGTTTTCAGGAGCATGTGCCAAATTGGAACCCGACTCGGGAATAGAAGTTGCGTGCCTTATTGTAAAGTTTTGTAATTCCGCCAAACGCCCCGCGCTTACTCTGGGATCGCCTGTGGCTTGGCGGCCATTAATTCAGTGAAACGGGCGTCCTTGCGCAACATGGCGAACTCAGGGTCCTTGTAGACATCGTTCAGGTTCTTGTAACCATCTTCCATGGCCTTCTTTAAGTACTGCAAAGAGCGCTCTGCGCTGCCAAACTGGGCATAGAGCTTGGCCAGCACATAGTCGTAGTGGGCCCGATCCTCAGGGGAAGGCAACCGGGCTAGGATTCCGCTATGCGAAGTCCGATCAAAAACATCGGGATCGAGCACCAAGGCCTGAGCATAGGCTGTACTGGCAGCCGCGAAGTCCTTCTCCGCGAAGTAGGCCGCCCCCAGATTGCTGAAGAACGAAGCCGAAGCGGGCTGGAGTTTGATGGCTTGCTTGTAGCGCTTCACTGCTTGGCTGTATTTTCTCGCCTCGTATTCGATGACTCCCAGGTTGTTGTAGGCATCGGCATATTCGTGATCGCCCCGGATGGCGCGAGCGAAGTTCTTGCCGGCTTCCCGATAGTGTTGGGTTTGCAGCAGGGCAATCCCGGCTTTGTTGTAGATCTGGGGATTGTTGGGCTTCTTGGCCAAGGCTGCCTGGTAGTAATCCAGGGCGTCGAAATAGGATTTTTCAGCCCGCAACTCGTCACCCCGCCGTTCCAACTCTTCGGCGGACGCAGTGGGTGAAGGCGGCTCGGCGCGCCGCATGGGCGGAGCGATCTGTACTTGTTCAGAAGGAGGGCCCTGGGTCTGTAGAGTAGGGTGGGGAAGTGCAAAGCAGGGAAGCGAAATGAAACTGCAAACCACGAAGCAAAGGAGAGATTGCCGACGCATACACTCACCTCCAGCAAGCGCAACTCTCTGCCGTGCGCCACTCTCGGATCTTTAACGGTAGCTCAATGAGACGCGTTCCCGTTATTATCCGGCGGCTTGGGCGGGGGGTCCGCTGTTTTGTCGTCTTTAAAGATACCCGCAATCTTGCCCAATAATCCTTTTTTCTTTTTAGGGTCCTGCTCGGTGTCCTGGCCAGCGTTTGCTACCCCCGGTTGGGCTGCGGTGGGAGGTGGCAGGGCCTTATCGCTCCCCAACCCAAAAATGCGGGAAAAGAAACCTTTCCCGGGCCCTTGCTCGCAAGTGGTGGAAGGTTCGGTGCCCACAATGAAGGCGGCGTTATAGGTTTCGGGACAGGCCGGCGTCGCTAGAAGATTGGTGGTCTTGTCCAGTTGGACGTCCACAACTCCGGGCGGCTGAGTGAAGTCCTTCACGTTCGCGTACTGCGGTAGGGTAACGGCTTTCTTCATGAACTCGGCCCAAATCGGGGCTGCGGTTTGCGCCCCGCTTAAGCGGATGTCGCTGTAGTCGTCATAGCCAACCCACACAATGCAAAGCAGATTGCTGGTGTAGCCGGCGAACCAGCCGTCGTGCGAAGTGCCCGTCTTACCAGCTGCCGGGGCGGTAAAGCCACGCTGGCGGACCTCGAAAGCCGTTCCGAAATTCAGCACCCCTTCCATCATGTCCGTCATGACGTAGGAGATGCGCGGGTCGAGAACCTGATGTTGCTCAGACTTGAAATCCATGATGATGTCGCCATTGGCGCTACGCACCGAGTTGATCATGGTGGGCGAAATGCGAACCCCCGAGTTGGCAAAAACGGTGTAAGCGGAAGCCATATCCAGGGGCGTGGCGTCGTAGGCGCCCAACGCCATAGCGGGCGTGGCCTTGACGGAGGTGATTCCTGCTGCTTTCGCCAGGTCCGCCACTTTGTCATAGCCCACTTCCTCGGCCAGTTTGACGGTCGCGTTATTTAAAGACATCGCCAGAGCGTATCGCGCCGTTACATCCCCGTGATATTCCTCTTTGTAGTTACGCGGCTCGTAGATCTGGTCGCCGTAGGCGAACGTGCTTGGCTGGTCTTGAACGATGGATGCCGGAGTGAATACCGGATTGCTCCCGTCGAGCGCGGTGTTGACGGCTGCGGCGTACACGAAGGGCTTGAAGATCGATCCCGTGGGACGCTTGGCGACCGCGTGGTCGAGTTGGCTGACCGCGTAGTTCCTGCCTCCGACCAGCGCGAGTACTTCTCCGGTGTGCGGATCGAGGACGACCATGGCAACCTGCGCCTGCGGGCCGGGCTGTATTTTGGTTTCATACTTATTTCCGACCTTGACCCTCTTACTGCGTTGCTTGGTGACTTGATCATCTACCAGCTTCATTCCGAGTTCGACGGCCTGGGCCGCAGCCTTCTGTAGATCAGGGTCGAGCGTGGTGTAGATGCGGTAGGTCTGGTCGTTCATCTGGCGCTCGTCCATCTTGCTGATCAAGGTATCGCGGACGAGATCCACGAAATACGGAGCGTCGCTCGCTTCCACGTTGGGCGGGGCGAGTTTTAGCGGGACAGCTTTTGCTTTTTCCGCCTCGGCCGGAGAAATGGCATGGGTTTCGACCATGCTGTCGAGCACGAGGTTGCGGCGTTCCAGCGCGCGCTCAGGATGGCGGTAAGGCGACAGATAACTCGGACGCTGGATGATCCCCGCCAGTAATGCGGCTTCCGGCAAGGTGATGTCTTTCAAATCTTTATTGAAATAGTCCCGCGACGCTTCCGCGAAGCCGCTGATGGAAAACGAACCGCGCTGCCCCAAATCCACCCAGTTGCCATAGAACTCGAATATCTGCTGCTTGCTGAATTTCTGCTCCAGCTCCAGCGCAATCAACATTTCGACGAGCTTGCGCTTGACGGTCTTCTGCGGCGTGAGAAAAAAACCGCGCGAAAGCTGCATGGTAAGAGTGGAACCGCCCTGGTCATACTTCTGGTGGGTAATGCCCAGCAGGCGGGACAAATCAATTCCGATGGCTTCAGCCATCCGCACAAAATTTACGCCGTTATGTTCAAAAAAACGCCGGTCTTCGATGGCGATCACGGCGTCCACCAACACCTTCGGCATTTCGTTATACGTCACGACCTTGCGTTTGGAACGCTGCTCGGCGTCAAACAGTGAAGTGATCAGCTGTGGTTCGAGTTCGTAGGCATCCAATGGCCCGGAATGAGCGATGATGCTGTCAACTTGCCCGTCGGTCACGTGAATGGTTGCCGGCTCCGGGCTGTGGTACGACTGGGGCCCAGGATCGACTTCGATGCCATCTTTTAGCAGCCTATAGCTGCCCATGACGGATGAGCCATCCTTGTCGGAATAACTCGCCTGCTGGAGTTGGGCCGCGATCTCCCTGGGTTCGATTTTTTCGCCGACGCGAACGACCCGGGGGATAGCGTAAATTTTCGCCGAATTGTTGAAGACCTGGCCTTTGAAGAACTGGTCAATTTTCCGGTCGTAATAGACGTAGTAATAGGAAAAAACGCCGCCCACTGTGACGGCCAGAACGATAAAGACAATGAGGGCGGTCCGGATGAGGGGGTCGCGGGAGGGAAATTTCTTCCCACCGCTCTCGGGGCTCTTGCTTTTCGGAATCTTGAGCTTAATGGCCACGGCTGATTGGCAGTTATGATGATCCGACGAGGAGACGCGTTATCCCAGACAGGAATCGCAGGGCAGAAACATGAATCCTCCGGACGGTTGCAACCGGAAGCGCCCCGGCAAACTCCCGGGATGGCGAATCTCCAACCACCATTCTAAATCATGATCGCGCCGTCGCCGTTGACTAGAAGGGACTCTTGTTTTCGCTGGAAGCTTGGAAGTGCAGGTCTACCGGATACAGAACCAAATCCACATGCACGGTGTAAGGGCAAATAATAGAGAGTGAGCCCACATTCTGCGCGCCCTGACGCTGGACCTTGATGGCATCCTTGCTGATGGGAATCTCCATCTGCTGTGCCTTCTTGAAGACGGCATCGCGAATGTCCGATTCCGGCTTGGTGGTGTAGGTCTCCATGGTGGCGGTAGTCTTAACGAAATCCGCGAATTCGTAATTTCCGTAATAGGCGGGGACCAATTCCGCGCCCAAATATACGGCGGCAACAATGACGAAGAGACCAAAAACAATTTTCATAGCGCGCTCTGCCTCCGGTCACGCGCTTGTGAATCCTCGATCAGCGCGCAGGCCGCAAAATATTCTGGAAATATTCGGTTATGGCAGAAATGCTAGCATCCTGAATTTCGCGAGTCGAGCGTATAACGACTTCCACGGTACCTTCGGTAACCTTCTTCCCGACCGTGACTCGGTAGGGGATGCCCACCAGGTCGGCATCCTTGAACTTGACTCCCGGACGCTCGTCCCGGTCGTCTAGCAGAACGTCGAAACCTGCTGATTCCAGACGAGTTGCAATGTCAATAGCGGTGTTAAGAAGCAGCTCATCCTTCACATTGGTGGGACTAACCACGATTTCAAACGGAGCAATGGAAGCCGGTAGCCAGAAGCCATTTTCGTCATTGCTCTGCTCGACCGCGGCAGTCAGGATGCGTTCAATCCCAATGCCATAGCTCCCCATGATGGGCGTGACTTCTTTGCCGTTCTTGTCGAGCACCCTCGCGCCCATGGACTCCGAATACTTGTAGCCCAGCTTGAAGATGTGACCGATTTCGACGGCGGTATCAATACGTAGAGGCGTGCCGCATTTCGGGCAAAGCTCCCCAGCCGTTACGCTGCGCAGATCGGCGTAAGCGGTGGGCTGGAAGTTGTGTCCGGGCGTGATGTTCTTAACATGAAAATCCTCTTTGTTGGCGCCGGAAATAAGGTTCTTGCGGCCTTCGAGTGCTTGGTCGACGAGCAGGATGGGCCGGTTATCGTTCTTATCCTTCAAGTCTTTTGCCCAGTCGATCCCCAGCGGACCTAAGAATCCGGCGGGAGAACTGAAGAGGGTCTTTATTTCCTCTTCTTCCATCGGACGGGTTTCCTTTCCTCCGATGGCCGAAGCCAGCTTGGCTTCGTTCATCTGGTGATCGCCGCGCAGAAGCAGGACTATGGCGCGAAGTTTGGTCTTGCCTGTTTTGGCATCGGTCTCCGTCGCCATAAACGCCAGCGTCTTGATCTTGTTCTTCGGCGAGACACCCAGGAATCGGGCTACATCTTCAATGGTCTTCTGTCCAGGCGTATGCACTTCCATCGGCTTGCCGTCGCCTTCTGGGGCCAGGTCTTCAACGAGATCGAGCTTCGAGGTCGCCTTTTCCACGTTGGCGGCATAGTTGCATTTGTCGCAGCTTACGACCAGGTCTTCGCCGGCGGGTGTGCGCACCATGAACTCTTCCGAACCGGAACCGCCCATCGCGCCGGAATCGGCTTCGATGATCATGTATTGCAAACCGCAGCGATCGAAGATCCGGCGGTAGGTGTCGCGATGTTTCTGATAGGAAGCGTCGAGTCCGGCGGCGTCGATGTCGAACGAATAGGCGTCCTTCATGATGAACTGGCGCACCCGCAGCAATCCTGACTTGGGGCGCGGCTCATCACGGAATTTAGTCTGGATCTGATACCAGATTTGCGGCAGCTGCTTGTAACTGCGCAGCTCTTTTCTCGCGATGTCCGTCATGACTTCTTCGTGAGTCATGCCCAGGGCGAGATCGGCGCCCTTGCGGTCTTTCAGGCGAAACATGTTGTCGCCCATCACCGACCAGCGGCCGCTGGCTTCCCAGATCTCGCGCGGATTCAGCGCTGGCAGATAGAATTCCTGGCCGATGGTGTCCATCTCCTCGCGGACAATGGCGATGATCTTGTTGAACGAACGCTGCCCCATCAACAGATAGGAGTAAATCCCGGCGGCCAGCTGACGAATGTAACCTGCCCGGACGAGAAATTTGTGGCTGGCAACTTCGGCGTCCGCCGGAGCCTCGCGCAGAGTGGGGATAAAGAGTTGTGACCAGCGATGCATAGTTTGGAGTCCTGAGCAGCAGGGAATTGGCTATTGTAAATGATCGTGGGAAGCACCCCCGATCCTTACCCTGCCAAGTGCTTCAGAATTTCTTTCCCAAGCTTCTGTGTCTCCCCGAAGAACTTCTGGTACTCGACGAACAGCCGATTCATCTCCAGCGATTTTTCTGTGGTGAGATGCTTGCGGAGCAGCATGTCGCGCATGTGGACTGGGTTGGGAAGGGCGGCTTCTTCGGTCAGTTCTTCGAGAGCGGTCGCGGGATCGTAATGGTACATGGGAGTTTCCTCACTTCTAGC
This sequence comes from Terriglobales bacterium, assembly GCA_963762965.1. Classification (GTDB taxonomy): domain Bacteria; phylum Acidobacteriota; class Terriglobia; order Terriglobales; family Acidobacteriaceae; genus DATBAX01. The sequence continues at coordinate 133,504 of CAVXME010000001.1, read as the reverse complement.
TGAAAGCGGATTCCTCGGCGGCTTTGCCGCTTCGGAATGAGAAGAAAACTAAGAGTTATTTTGCGACGTTCTTAAATCATTTCTGTTCCCCACAGATCGTGCAGGTGAACGATGCCTTGGAGTTTGTTGTTGTTGTCCACAACCACCAGGGATGTGATTTTCTTTTCTTCCATAAGAGCGATAGCCGATGCCGCGAACTCGACCCCGGAAATCGTCCTTGGATTTTTCGTCATGCAATCGCCTGCGGTCAGGTCGAGTACGTCTTTGCCGCGCTTTTCCAGTAGGCGGCGCAGGTCGCCGTCGCTGATCACTCCGACGAGCCTTTCGCCTTCCACCACAGCCGTAACCCCAAGTTTCTTGCGCGACATTTCGTAGATCACATCCGGCATGTTAGTTTGTGGGGTCACGCGGGGAACGGCGTCACCGGTGTGCATCAGCGATTCCACCCGTGCCAGACGCTTGCCCAATTTGCCTCCGGGATGAAGGTTGGCAAAGTCCTCCTCTTTGAATCCCCGTTTTTCCGAGAGCGCCATGGCCAGCGCGTCGCCCAGAGCCAGCATGCAAGTCGTGGAAGCGGTGGGCGCGAGCCCAAGCGTGCATGCCTCCTGGTCCACCGAACAGTCGAGCGCGACATCGGCGGCCGCAGCCAAAGTAGAAAGCTTGGACCGTGTGGTCGCTGGCCACTCGCCAGCGACGCCGCCAAAGAGCTCGTCACCGCTAAAGCTGATCAATGGCACTTGCAGCCGCTTAATCGTCGCCAGCAGCCGCAGGATCTCTTCGGTCTCGCCACTGGAGGACAAAGCCAGCACGACGTCGCCGCGCACCACCATGCCAAGATCCCCGTGCACCGCCTCGACTGGATGCATGAACAATGCCGGCGTTCCAGTCGAACTCAGCGTAGCCGCGATTTTCCGGGCGATGATGCCACTTTTCCCCATGCCAGTAACTACCGCGCGTCCTTTGCAGGCATAAAGCAAATCAACTGCGCGATCGAATGACTCAGCCATCGGGCCCGCGATACGATCGGCAAGCGCACGCAGCGCCTCGGCCTCAATGCGGACGACGTTTTCACCGGTGTGCTTCATATTTCAGGAGGAACGCGAAGAAAGGATGTTAGCAAAAGTTAGAGAGGAGATGTTAAAGAGTATTCACCGCCGAGAACGCCGAGAAAACCAAATGTTATTCTCTGCGATCTCGGCGCTCTCAGCCGTGAATTGATGTTTCTACCAGACGTGACAGGAGTTGGCACTGACCATGGGCTGTCCGGCTTTGCATCCCCAGGCCTTCTGGAATTCCGGCATGTTTTGCACCACGCCATTCACCCGCCATTCTCCTGGCGAGTGGGGATTGGTGGTGACTTGCATGCGCTCGTATTCCGGACGCCTTTTTTCACACCACACCCGGCCAAACCCCAGGAAGTAGCGCTGTTCCGGGGTGTAGCCATCAATCTTCTCCGCCTCTTTCCCGGTCTTGTCGTCGGCGATCATGTGTTCCAGAGCCATCAGCGCGATGCGCGCGCCGCCGTTGTCAGCGGTGTTCTCGCCCAGCGTCAGCCGGCCGTTGAGTTTGAGATCGTCAACGGCGATGAAGTTGCTGTATTCGTCAGCGATGCAACTGACGCGTTTTTCGAATTCCTTGCCATCGTCGGCCGTCCACCAGTCACGCAGATTGCCCTCGGGATCGAACTTGCGTCCCTGATCATCGAAGCCGTGGGTAAGTTCGTGTCCGATCACCAGGCCGATGCCACCGAAATTCACCGCGTCATCCATCTTCTTATCGAAGAATGGCGGCTGCAGAATTCCGGCTGGGAATACGATTTCGTTGTGCGAACCGCTGTAGTAGGCGTTCACCGTCGGCGGAGTCATGCCCCATTCCTTGCGGTCGACCGGGCCGCCGATCTTGACGATCTGGCGTTTCGACTCAAATTCGGTGGCGCGCTGGTAGTTTCCCACCAGATCGCCACGCACGATTTTCACGCTGCTGTAATCCCGCCATTCGTCGGGATATCCAATCTTGTTACGGATGGCATCGAGCTTGACCTTGGCCTGTTTCTTTGTCTCCTCCGTCATCCAGGGAAGGTTTTGGATATCGTTGTCCAGCGACTTTTCCAGGGCATCCACCATTTTCAGCATGCGCGCTTTACCATCGGCACCGAATGTCAGCTCCACGTAGCGCTGGCCCAGGGCCTCGCCCAACTCGAGGTCGGTGAGATCCACGCATCGTTTCCATCTGGCCTGAATTTCCTTCTGTCCGGTCAGCGCCTGCCGCATTTTGAAATTGGCGTCCACAAACGGCTCCGACAGCCACGGGGCCGCGCCGCGCATGAGTTGCCAGCTCACATAGGTTTTTAAGGCATCCAGCGATTCGGAATCCACCACAGCATTTACCTGCTTGAAGAAGTCAGGGTTGCCAACGTTCAGCTCGGTGAAACTGGGTGTCCCGGATGCAGAGAAGAAGCGGTTGAAGTCAAAGTTTGAGGCCAGAGCTGCGGCTTGCTCGCGAGTCATCTTGTGGTCGCGCTTGTTGGGGTCGCGGCGCTCGGTGCGGTCCATGGAAGCTTTGGCCAGAGCGGTCTCGATGCGGAGCACGCTTTGCGCGGAATCGGCTGCCTGCAGGGAAGATTGCCCTGCCGCCGTAAACACCTCGGTTACATACTCCGCCAGGTGTTTGCGCAGGTCCACCATGTGGGCATCGTCTTTGATGTAGTAGTCGCGGTCGGGCAGCGACAGGCCGCCCTGGTCAATGTAGGCGATCATTTGATTGGCGTTGTGCAGATCGGGAGCGGAGCCAAAGTTGAACAATGGATTGGCGGGCCCGACTAATTGGACCCGCGCAATCACTTCGAACAACGCGGATTTGTCCTTGACTGCCGCGATCTGGTCCAATTCAGCTTTGAGCGGATCGAGGCCCTTCGCGTCCGCAGCCTTTTCGTCCATGCAGGAGCTGTAGAAGTCCCCGATCTTCTGGTCGATGGCGTTGCGGCCCGGGTCGTTCGCGGACGCTTTCTCAAGAATATCGCGCAGCGTTGCCAGGCTTTGTTCATCCAACTCGACAAAGCTGCCCCAGGAAGTCTGGTCGGCCGGGATTTCGGCCGTCTTCAGCCAGTTGCCGCAGGCGTATTGGTAGAAGTCCACGCAAGGATCCACGGACTTATCAATATTGTCGATGTTGAAGCCCGGCTTGCTCGGAGCACTCTGGGAGAAGCTGGGAACGGCCAACAAGAGTAGGAAAGCAGGCAGGAAGCGATAAAAGCGCATGGATGACCTCATTTGGAGGAACTGGCGATTCTAAGCCTGAAGAAGATAGACGGGCAAGCGCGGGAAAGGATAGTTGGTCGACAGGAGGGATAGGAATTGGAAAAACATTGGTCGGCGGGGCCAAATGTTTGCAGGGACAGGGTTGTCAATCTGTCCCGTATTGGGAAAGCGTTTCCTATGTCATTGAAAAATACGCCTGACGCAATTGGATGAGAGCCTGCTCCTTGGTTGAGTGCGTATCGACAAACCAACGGAGGTTATTCCATTGCGAGTAGTCCCATTCATTATTTTCCTGGTGCTCATCGGAAACCAGGCCAAGGCACAAAGCGGGCCGCATGACGGCGGGTTGGTGACAACCGAATACACCCCGAGTCTTGCTGAGCCGGCGGCGCTTCCCGCCACCCCACAGCCGCAGAGAGTCATCGACAAGAAGTTCATGATCGTCATGGGCACGTTAGGAGTGGCCGAGGCCATGCGTTCTACCACCAGGCACCTGGTCATCGAGCACGAAAATGCGGAGGGGGCCCCATGGGCCACGACAGTTCCTTCCCATACCCATCTGATTGCAAGAAATGCGTCCATTTACGCGGCGGAAATGCTGGTGGCCTATGAAATCAAAAAGCGCCATGACTGGTTGCCGGGAGACAGGGTCGTCAGAAAATTCTGGTGGGTCTATCCGGTGGCGGCAGCGGCGATCGATTTCAAGTTCGCGGTGCACACCATTCGGCTGCAACCTCCGGCAGGATGTACTCAGGAAGGGTGTCCATAGCCCAGGCAAGGGAGGTCATCGCGCGGCGTATAATCGACGCTTACCGAATTTCAGCGAGGTTGCGATATTAATGACCCCCACGAACGGCAGTCCCAGTAATGGAAGCAATGGCCACAACAACAACGGGAGCGGCGGCACTACAGCTCGCGCAGAATGGATTGCGCGCCGCAAGGCCTCGAATGCTGGCGGAAATTTTTCCCAGATGCACTTCGCCCGCAAGGGCCTGATCACCGAGGAGATGGAATACGTAGCGCTGCGCGAAAAGCTGACGCCAGAGCTGGTTCGGGACGAAGTGGCGCGCGGCCGGATGATTATTCCCGCGAACATCAACCATCCTGAACTGGAGCCGATGTGCATCGGCGTGGCCTCGCTGTGCAAGATCAATTCCAACATTGGCAACTCGGCGGTCACGTCGAATATTGACGAGGAGTTGAAGAAGCTACACACCTCGGTGCACTACGGCGCGGACACCGTCATGGATCTTTCCACCGGTGGAAACATCCATGAGATCCGCGAAGCCATTTTGCGCCACTCTCCGGTGCCGATTGGTACGGTGCCGATCTATGAAGCGATCGCGCGGGTAAAACGCGTGGAAGATCTCAACGCCAAAGTTATGCTTGAGGTCATTGAGGAGCAAGCGGAACAGGGCGTGGACTATATGACCATCCACGCCGGCGTGCTGATTCAATATTTGCCCATGGTTTCGAAGCGTATTACGGGCATTGTGAGCCGCGGTGGCGCGATCCTGGCGCAATGGATGGCGCACAATCGCCAGCAAAATTTTCTATACGAGTGCTTTGACGACATCTGCAAGATTTTCGCCAAACATGATGTGAGCTTTTCGCTGGGCGATGGACTGCGTCCCGGCTGCATCGCCGATGCCAGCGATGAAGCCCAATTTGCAGAGCTAAAGACTTTAGGAGAGCTGACGAAAAAAGCCTGGGAATACGATGTGCAGGTCATGATCGAGGGGCCGGGACACGTTCCGCTCGACAAAATTAAAGAGCAAGTCGATAAAGAAAAGGAACTCTGCTACGAAGCGCCCTTCTACACGCTCGGCCCGCTGGTGACCGATATTGCGCCGGGCTATGACCACATCACATCAGCCATCGGTGCGGCCATGATTGGTTGGCATGGTGCGGCCATGCTTTGCTACGTCACGCCAAAGGAGCATTTAGGGTTACCAAACGAGAAAGACGTGAAAGACGGCATTATTGCGTATAAGATCGCCGCCCATGCCGCTGACATCGCACGCCATCGTCCGGGTGCGCAGGACCGAGACAATGCTCTCAGCTACGCACGCTACAAATTCGATTGGGAGAAGCAGTTCGCGCTCTCGCTCGATCCCGAGACCGCGCGCTCCATGCATGATGAAACTTTGCCGGATGAATCCTACAAAGAAGCGAAATTCTGCTCCATGTGCGGCCCGAAATTCTGCTCCATGAACTACTCGTCGAAAGTGGATGACTACAACAAGGAAGTCCACGGCCTGGAAAAGAAAGATTATTCGGAGCTGGTGGAGAAGCTGGTTACGCTGAAGTAGTTTGTGTGGCGCGGGCACTCTTGCCCGCGAAAGTCGGACATTCCGTGCGAACAGTTCAGGAAATTGCCTCAGGGTCTGGCCTGAGACTTCTGGTTCCCCTGCAATCCGGTTGGCTTGCTATTGAAATAGACCGTAGTGTCTTTGGCCACGTAGTCCGAGTCGGCATTGTGTTTCCTTTGTTTGGTGAGCGCGCGCGGCGCATGTGCGCGGCTCGCAGGCGGGACTGCGACCTGCTTTTCTTCCGGTTCCTGCATCGTGAGTGACGGCGAGGATGGCGCGGTCTCGAGAGATTTCGGACTGCTCACGGGAGCCTCTGCGGAAGCTGGGATTGCTCGGTCCGCCGAGGGTGGCGAAACGGGATTGACCGTAGTTGTTGCTTCGCCGTAGCGCGACGCCTGCGAAACTGAAGAGTGTTTTACTAACCAGATCGCGGACAACACCAACACGGCTGCGATCACAGCAGTCCTTCCTAAGTACTGTCGCCATTCCGGCCGAACGGGCCGGGCCGGAACTGAAGCGGCCGGCACCTTGTCCGAAGGGCGGATCGCGGTCGGCGGCGACAGAGCTGCCGAATTAACCAGCATCGGAGTGAGCTGTGCGGGAACCAGTTTCATCTCGGCGACATTCGGCCACGCCGGGGCTTCGGTTGGTCTTGACTCCACGGGCTCCTCAATTACCCTGAAAGAATCGGAGTGGGTCGACTCGACGGTAGTTCGAGTTTCCTCAGCAGAATCAAAGGCTGGCTGCGCGGCCTCTTCAGAACCAGCACATGGGTCTTCTACCTCTCCAACGTTGACCTCGTCGATCTGATCACCAGACCCTTCGCGACGGCAGTCAACATCCGCTTTGGCCGCCTCGGGCACAAGCGCCTCTGCCGTTGGAGTGAATTGCAATACTTTTTCCGTCGAAATCGGGATTGTGCCGAGGAGGAGATCAACAGGTGTCTTAATCTCCAGGCTCTCGGATGCGGTGGGTCGTTTCGAAGTCAGGACAAACATTTCAATCGACCGGATATTGCCGGCGAACGCGCGCGGGGTCACAAAGACGCGCATGTCCGTCGTGACCCCGGTATCGGCGGCGGTTGCTGTTGCTTCTTCAGGTAGGCATTCATTCAGCGTGATTTCCAGATCCGCGGACCCAGAAACGTTTTCGCCGGGGACGGAAGTCAACACCTGGAATCCTCGCGAACGCAAATCATCCGCAAGGCCGTCAGAATATTTTGTGCTGGTGGTAATAATGCGAGCCAGTGGCATGGGGGAATCCCTGAAACGGCGCGTCCCCCGGGCCATTCGCACGGCCGAGGGGCCGTCGTGAATTACTTAGTTCAATGGGATTCATTCTACCTCGACTTCGGTCGCTCTCCTAAGTCAATTGCGGCCGCGCAGGCCAGGTTTTGAACTCTCTTGCAAGGTGAGTGAAAAAACTTGCACCTGATGAAAAACGGTCTGGCATCTATCTCTCGTTCTCCAACCCCTTGGCCGCACGATCCAATGCCGCTGCCAAGGCTGCAATCTGCTGCCGGGTGCGACTCAAATCGCCCTGGTCAATGGCCTCGTTGACTCCCGGAATCACCACCGCGGCATAGCCGGTGTATTCGCCAGGGGCGTAAATGGCGTGCCGGTACCAGGGACGGTGCGGCAGCCCTTCGGGGATCAGCAAGGCGCGTTCGGCTGCGAACAGTTGCTGGTTTAGCCCTTCTGCATCGTTGGGCGGATTTCGCTGCCGCGAGAGAATTCTTGCTCCGGCTTCTTCAAAACGGTGGGCCGAGGCGGCAAGCTCTGAAAAATCGGGAGATTGGCTGCCGAACGTCCTTTCTGATTTTTTCCTGGCAGCGGCGATATATGCACTGATTTCTTTTCCGTACTCCTCGTAATCGTAGGGAAGCACGTCGGCGTCCGCCATGCGGACGACCAACAGTCCGAAAACGCGTGCCATCTGCTGCTCGTAGACGAAATCAGGATCGCCGAACTTCGTGAACCAATTGAAATTATCGAAGACGGAATGGTAAACGCCGTAATCACCGGTGGAACCGATGTCGCTGGACGGCACCCCGAGATGCTGCTGGAAAACGGTGTAATCGGATCCGCTGCCGAGGTCTCCGACTGGGGCATCCTTCTTGGCCACAGCCGCGGGCGCGCGAAAGGTACTGGTGCTGGTTTCCTGCGTGTTGGCGGGTTCGCTTCCCGGCTTATTGGCGTTGAGCCACGCGTCATAAACGGTGCCGCCTTTGGGGCTGGGCACGCTCTTGGTCACATCGCGTATGAATTGCTTCAGGCTAGGGACGGAAGACGCACCGAACTTCGGGCCGGACACCGCGACATCCATATTGAAATAGGCTGCCGCGCTGCCCAGTTCAGCTTCGTGCTGCTCGCCCCATTCCGTGGAACCAATCAGACCCTCTTCTTCCGCGTCCCAACTGCCGAAAATGATGGTGCGCTTGGGTTTCCATCCGGACTTCAGCAACTCGCCGATGCCATGTACCGCCTCCAGCATGGCCGCAGTACCGCTGTTGGGATCAACCGCGCCATAAACCCAGGCGTCGCGATGATTACCGGCAACCACCCAGTTGTTAGACGTTTCGCTGCCGGGGATGCGGCCGATGACATCCCAGATCGTGCGCAACTGGTAGTCCTGCTTGAGGTGCATCTTCACCCTCACCGGGCCCGGCCCCATGTGATAAGTAAATGGCAATGCTCCTTGCCAATCGCGCGGAGTGTCCGGGCCGCCCAAATGTTCGAGGATGGGCCAGGCATCGGCATAGGAAATCGGCGTGGTTGGAATTTTTGGCATGGCGGCCGATTGTTCTGGAGGCGTGCGCTTGGAATCAGGAAGGGAGGGAACAGAAGCGATACCGGGAGTGGTGGGGTCACCCGCGAATTCGAACATGTAGCCGATGGAGCCGCGTTGGACGGCCGTATCGGGATGCCACGGCCCTTGGGGATACTTGTCGCCGCGCTTCCAGCCGTCGTCGGCCGGGTCGGAATAGATGATAAGTCCGGCGGCTCCATGTTCTTGCGCGATCAGCGCCTTCACCCCGCGAAAGTTCTGCCCGTAACGCACCAAAACGAGCTTGCCGCGCACATCGATCTTTAATTCCTCAAGCTTCTTGAAATCTTCGGGCGAGCCGTAGTTCGCATAGACAACTTCGGCTTCGACATCGCCCGAAGGTGACATCCCCGTAAATGGCATCACCACGCGCGGGTCATCCTGATACGGATCGCCTTCCACGTGCTCGCGGGAAGGGCCATGCATGTGGGCCTCGGCTGGTGCCGTCACATCCACGGTGATTTCCGCCGGGTAATTCATCCAGACACGGTACTCGACGATGTCGGTGTCGAGACCGGCCTCGCGGAATTTCTTGGCCACGTAATCTGCCGTGGCTTTGTCTTCCGGCGATCCGGCAATGTGGGGCGCTTGCGTCAGGATGCGCAGATGTTCCCGGGCGAGTTTGGGATCGGGGACGGCGAGGAAGCGGGATTCCAGCTTTGTTTCTTCCGTCGCGTCTCGAAAGCCAAAGAGAGAAGCGGCAGTGCCTGAGGACTCAGAACCCATGCCCCTAAGGTTCGGCGAAAAGGTTGCCAGCAAGGCTACGAATAGGAAAAGAACGGCGTAAAAGAACCTCATTATGCTCCCGGTGAAAGTATGTAAGTTAGCACAGGTGGCCCACGAGGAGGCAGCGGAGCTATCCTGAGCGGTTTCAAAAGCTACCTAGACCGAACTGGTTTCGTGATGGCCACTGAAGATTGAGTTAATATCACTAACGCACCTGACGCATGCCAGAATGATGATATGAAACGAACAACGATAACTGTTCCTGACGACTTGGCTGAGGCGGTAGGGAAGTATATTCAGTCTCGAGGGGACCCGCCTGCCTTGACGACTGTTATGCAAATGGCCCTGCGGCAATACTTGGGCGAGCGCGGATTTCTGAGGGAGCACCGATACTCGTTATCACTCCCTCACAGCAGGGGAGCGGAAGACCGGATGGGAGCCAGGTGCACGACCGCTATCTTACGAGAACAGGAAAACAAAGACATCAATGAGTATTTATCTGATATTGGATCAATTTATGATGATTGCTCTTCGAATATTTTCTAGATTTGGCTTCGTACTCCTCATAGTGTTCGCGCTCGCCATGATGAACCCATCTTCTGCCAGAGCAAATGGTAGCGGCAACTTTCTGGTCTACATCGGGACATATTCCGATCGCGGCGGCAAAGGGATTTACGCCTACCGTTTCGACGCGAATACCGGAAAATTTACCGACCTGGGACTCGTGGCGGAAACCCCCGATCCGTCTTTCCTGGCGACCAGTCAAGACGGACGATTCCTCTACGCGGTGAATGAAATAAGCAGCTACCAGGGCCAGCCCGCTGGTTCCGTAAGTTCCTTCGCGATTCATGCAGACACCGGCAAGTTGACCCTATTGAATTCAGTGTCGTCGCGCGGGCCGGGGCCTGCGCATATTACGATCGACCGCAGCGGCAAATCCGTTTTGGCAGCGAACTACGACTCGGGTAGCGTGGCCGTGTTTCCGATCATGGGAGACGGCAGTCTGGGGGAAGCTTCCGCTTTCGTGCAGCATAAAGGATCGAGCGTAGACCCCGACCGGCAGAAGGGACCGCACGCACACGCGATTGCAATGTCGCCAGACGATCGTTTCGCGATTGTGGCCGACCTGGGACTCGATCAGGTGATCGTTTATCCGTTTGAACCGATAAGACGGATCCTAGGAAGCCACTCGCACATTGTGAAAGTCCATCCCGGAGCCGGGCCACGGCACCTTGCGTTCCATCCCAACCGGAAGTTTCTCTACCTGATCACGGAAATGAAGCCCTCAGTGGTTGCATACTCCTATGACGCGGAGCATGGTGGCTTGCAGGAATTGCAGGCGATCTCAACCCTTCCCAAAGGGTTCGCGGGCGCCAGCGACGGCGCGGAAATTGAAATCGACCCGGCAGGCCGTTTTCTTTATGCGTCCAATCGCGGGGACGACAGCATCGCCGTGTTCGCCATCGATCCCGCTAAAGGCACGCTGACGAATGTTGGATTCGTTCCCACCCAGGGAAAAACGCCGCGCAACTTTGCCATTGACCCGACCGGGCACTGGTTATTTGCAGAAAACCAAAATTCGGACGACATTGTGATTTTCAGGATAAACGAAAAGACAGGCCTGCTTACTTCCGAGGGAGAGCCATTGCACGTGCCGTCTCCGGTGTGCGTGAAGTTTGTCCCGCTGCGTTAAGATAATGGGCCAAGCTCTACTTCAATCCTGTAACTACGTACGCCTCTGACAGCGTCCGGTCGTAGCCATATGCATAGGCGGTTCCGTCGCTTGAAAGCAGAGGCCCACCCACTCCACCGGCTCCCGCCACCGCTTCTGCACCGAAGGTTTTCCACAAATCCATTTTCCCAGTTACGGTATTCACCTTATAGACCTGCGCGGTGTTCCCGGTCGCTTGGTTGGAGGTTACATATACCGATCCGCCATCAGGCGACCAACCAGTCACGTAATTGCCCGATTCAAGCCCCGGGATCAGGCGAATACCGCTCCCGTCCAGTGGCCAGATCCCCCATTTTCCGTCGGGTCCCAGCACCGCCGTGCTCCGGCCGTCAGGCGAAAGACGCACCCCAGCGGTCCCCTCGGGAGTGATCGGTTTGGAATCGCCGCTCGTTAAATCGATGAGATAGTCGCGAGCACCGTGGCCGGCTTCAATCCCGTAGGCCAGCAGCCGTTTCCCGTCCGGAAGCCAGCGAGCGGCGCCGTAGCTTACGGCGTCGTGGGTGAGCGATCTGGATTCGCCTGCTCCCGTTGGCACCAGGTTCAAGGGGCCACCCTTGGCGGATCTCGTAATCACCCACTTGGAGTCGGGTGAAATGGCTATGGCGAGTCCTTCGCCAATGCGTGCCGGAGGTGATCCATCCGTATCGCGCACGAACACGGTGTAATTGGGGCCGCCACCGTTGCCTTCTTCTTCGAAGACAATCTTGTGGCCGTCCCGGCTGATGTCGCGGACGTTCGACCATCCGAACCAGCCCAATTCGCGCTCCGCTTTTGCACCTGGAGCCAGGCCCCGGATCCCCACACGTTCCTGATGCGTCAACATCAGCGCAGCCCCATTCCGCAAGTCTTCCAGCCACATGCCTCCGGGCACATTCGTGATCGTCCTTACTTTGCCCGAGAGAGTTACGGCGCTGGGGTTGCTTGCGCTGCCGCTGTTGGCTGACGTAAACCAGATCTCATCGCCCGCAGGAGACCAGAGGATCCCTTCGAGGGTCTCCCATCCAGAAGAAAGTTTCTTCTCTTTACCGTTGCCATCCGAGCTAATGACAGCGACCGAACCCTCGTCGTCTCCTCCCGGGTTCTCATGGTCGGCAAAGCCGACCCACTTGCCGTCCGGCGAAATCTTGGGGTGGCTGATCCAGTTGATGCTGTCAAACAGCACCTTGCCAATGGGATATTCCAAACGCCAGTGATTGTTTTCCGGAACGTAACGCACGATCGCCATCGCGTCGCCGTCGGTGGACCAGTCGGCGTCCTGCACATTTTCCAGCACTTCCCGCGGCGTTCCACCGCTCAATGGCACCCGTGCCAGCGTCCCGACTCGGGCATAGCCGCCGTAAAACTTGGTGTTGAGCCGCACCGCCAGCTCCCCACTCTTGGAGATCGAAAGCAGTTCGGCATCCTTCAGCCCCAGTTCGCGTGCGCCGGGATCATCGGCGCGTGACATATAAAGCTGGCTTTCGCCGCCTTCCCACGCTGCGCTGTAAACAATACTGCCGTCGGGTGTGAAACGCGCATTCCCGATGGAACCCGTGCGAAAAGTGATTTGCTGGTAGACGGCCAGCGACGCGGTACCGCTGGCTTTCCCAAGCCACCAACCCAGGCCAAGCATCACCAACGCGAGCGCGAGAAGACCTGCGAGAGCCAGAAGCAGCTTGCCACGCGGCGGCGCTGCCTCCACCAGCGCTATTCTCGACGCGCTGCCGGAAATCCCCGAAAGGTGTTCGAGATCAAACGCAATATCGCTGGCGGAATGGAATCGGCCCTCAGGGTTTTTCTCCAGGCAGTGCTGCACAATGCGTTCCAGGGCCGGAGAAACCGTGCGATTGGTTTCGCTCAAGTCCGCCGGCTCTTCCTTCAGGATCGCGCTCATGGTGTCCGCGGGCGTGTCACCGTGGAACGCCCGTTTGCCGGAAAGCATCTCGTAGAGAATTGCTCCGAAGCTGAAGATGTCGGAGCGCGCGTCGAGCGCCTTGCCGCGCACCTGCTCTGGCGACATGTATCCCGCCGTCCCCAGCACCACGCCCGCTTCCGTACCGTGGGTAGCGGTGGGAAGGGAAGTGTGGCTGCCGGATTCGGCCTGCGTCAGCTTGGCCAGCCCGAAATCCAGGATCTTGACTCGCCCGTCTTTTGTTAGGAAAAGATTTTCCGGCTTGAGATCGCGATGAATGATGCCCTTTTCGTGGGCCGCGGCCAGTCCATGCGCGATTTGCAAGGCATAATCCAAAGCTTTACGCACCACGACCGGGCCGCTGCGCAGGCGCTCCCGCAGCGTCTCTCCCTCTAGCAGTTCGGACACCACAAAGGGCGAGCCATCGCTGGTGCCAATGTCGAATACCGCCAGAATGTTGGGATGGTTCAAGGCAGCAGTGGCCAGAGCTTCTTGCTCGAAGCGGCGCAGGCGGTCGGCGTCCAGAGAAATCGCTTGCGGTAAAACCTTGATTGCCACTTCCCGCTTGAGACGCGAATCACGCGCACGATAGACCTCTCCCATGCCTCCCGCTCCTAACAGGGAGACAATTTCATACGGCCCGAGTTTGGTGCCGGGAGGTAGGTTCATCGGTGGGCAGGATTATAACCCAGAGGAAAATCGGATTGGTCGTTAGCTCCGATACGACCTAAAGAGACTAGCGAAAGACGTAGCAAACGAGGTTACATCAATTGCGCATTGCTGTTGTTATTGCGTGATCAAAAGCTGGGAGCAGGATGTGGGCCGTATGAAATCCGGCTCAAATCGCCCGGGAGATTGCCGCCGTATGGGGTTTTGGTTGTGTACACCTCATATCGTAAACCTGATTCATCCTCGTACTCGTCCCATGAAGCATCGGCCGCATCAGTGTGTTTCTTTACGAAGGCCGAAGGAAACTGAACCGACGCAAAGGGGATGCGCTTGTGAGGTATCAAATCAATACTGCACAAGAGATCTCCAGAAGCGTCATGCGGATGTTCATGAAAGCAGTACCTAGCGAAATAGATCAGCATGTCCCATTGACCACCAAGCTTGTATGTGAAAACCGGCTGCTTAGCAACGGCGTCACCTGGGTAGGGCTTCGTATACTCTGATACGTCGCGAGCCTCATCTGGCGGTCCAAGCAGATCTCGAACCTCCTCCATGGTCGCGACTAGCGGCTTAAGCATTCTCCACTTCGCAGTCGCGTAAAATCGGTAATTTGGCAATTCATTTGGGTACCCAAAAGCGTGATCGGTTTGGTGGAGCGACTCTTGGCCGAGCATTAAGGGCGATAAAGCTGTAAGCGCAAGAGGCAATAGCAATGTACGTACGAACACAGCGTTCACGCTACTACATTACGCCGAATCGGATTTGATTTCCAGAAACACACGAATAATCTAAGACTTCTACTAAAGCGCCTATTTACAATGAGATGGATAAATAAATATTTATCTTGATTTATCATGATCCAGAGGTAAGAATAGAAGTCGCGCCGGACGGCAGGGAATCATGCCAGCCACAACCACCAAGAAGTTCACTCCCGAGATTGACGCCAAACTCTACGATGAGTTCATTGCGGTTGCCGAACAGAATGGACAAACTAAGCGGCACGTTCTCGAGCAGGCGCTTCGGTTCTACTTGCACAACGTGGTTCCGTCCCAGCACCTGGTCCGCTCCGAGGTGATGGATGCCTTCGAGCAGTCGGTGGCTCGCAACCGCGACCTGTTGCAGTGTCTCGCCAAGTAAGAATGCAAATGGCGGATTACCTCACGGTAGCGGAAATCTACCGGATGCAGTATCGATTGATCGAGCTGTTCGGCGGTCTCCAGGGTGTCCGCGATAAGGGCGCGGTGGAGGCCGCGGTTTTTCGTCCGCAAATCGGCTACTACAACCCCATCGAAGAAGAAGCGGCCGCGTTGATGGAGTCGCTCGCCAACAACCACGGCTTCGCCGACGGCAATAAGCGCATTGCTTTCACCGCCGCCGATGTCTTTCTGCGGCGAAACGGCTTTTATATCGAGGTCGAAGCGTTGGAAGGATACGAGTTCATCTACGGTTCAATGGACCGTCACGAATTCCGCTTCGCGAAAATCGTTGACTGGATCCGCCAGCACATCAAACCGCTGGTCTAACTGGCTGTCCGGCCTGGCAAGCTTAAGCTTGGCAAGCATATTGCACCGAAGACTTGTCAGTTACCCATCTTCTTGATCGCGCCGAGGGGTGTTTGCAGCGTTCCGTCGTTGTTGATGTCGAAGTCGTAGGAAAAGGGTGTAAAGGATCCGGCCTTGTAAAAAACGACTTTGCCGTCGCCGGTGAAGCAATCGAACGCCATCTCACCGCCCAATCCTTCGGTAATCGTCGCCTTACCGGAGCGGAAAACAACCTGCATGCCTTCCATGCCCGAGACGTGCTCCCAGCGGCCTTCATATTTGCCGGCGCAGCTGACGAGCCCCGGTTTGGGAACTTGCCCGGCCGCCCGTTGAGCGGGAGGCGGAGGTGCCGGTGTAGTCGACATGCGGATATTCTCGGGGGTTGTGTTCACAATGTCAGAGCCGAAGCCGGTATCAACTCCTGCCACCTTTATGTCGTACATATTCAGATTCTGCCCGCGGATCTCACCCTCCCTCCAGCGGCCGTTGACCAGCACCTGTACGCGATCGCGAACATCGTATTGCCCCATCGCGTGGTCCTGCGCGGTGAGTTTTCCTTCGCGACGGACTTCCATCGGCCAGATTTTCGAAACCTCGACCCCGTTGCCCATGCGCACGAAGTAAGAGTTTCCTCGCGCCTGCAAGACGATTGCATCCTGCCAACCATCGCTTAGGACGCGAACGGTGTCCCCGGCTTTGAATCCACCCCCACCAGTAGTCTGCGGACTGACTGCGGCGGCAGATCCAGACGCGTTGCTGGCCGCAGCCGCGCGAGCCTTAAACGGAGAAGGTGCCGGTGGAATCTCGCCGACGTGAGGATCGGCCTGCGCTTCGGCTGGCGTTTGTGCGTGACATTTCGCCGGGAGCAAAACGGTTAGTTGAACGCGCAGAGCTTCCCCACGCTGGAACGCCCGCCCGTTCTTGTAGTTCTGATAGTCGCAGGCACCGGTGGTGCTATCGCATGAAAAGACTCTGAAGCTTTGGCCGTCCTTACACACGTAGACAACATTCATTTGCAGCGTCGGCGTCTGAGCGCGCGCGGTGGCTAGTGGCAAAGTTAAAAGAAGAATTCCTAAAAGGAATGCGCGCATCCTGAACCACTCCGTTTTCTATACGACAGGCGTCAGCGGCACTTATGTTCCCGCTGATTTTTCGCGGAAGGATACCACAGAAATGGGAAAAGCCTGTTCGGGAAGAGCGAACCCTTTGCCGAAATCCTCGCCTGGATCTGTTGGACATCAAGCCTGTGGCCGTTTTCCTCGAAGATTAGTACCGAATACCAATTGACACGCCTTAGCAGGGCGTGTATGTTGCCTGCCACTGATCGGAGATGTGCTTTCTGTGTATCAGGAACGCTACTGTCCGGTCATAACACGCCGCCCTTGCAAAGCTAAGCGTTTTCAGGTTGGGAGTGGCCGATGATTCGGAAAATTGCGCACCCGCATGTAACTTCTGTTCGGATTCTCTTACTCTCTCTCGCTGCGCTCCTGCTGTTAGCCAGTGGTGCGATGGCACAGGGCACCGCCCCGGCGATTACCAGCGGAAGCAGCACGACGTTCGTGGTGGGTGCGCCTGGATCGTTCACGGTTACGACCACGGGGTCTCCGACACCCAGTATCACTAAGGCTGGTTCGCTGCCCAACGGAGTCGCATTTCAAGACAATGGGGATGGGACAGGCACGCTGAGCGGCACCCCCGCCGCGAGTGGTGGCTTCAGCATTACGTTGGACGCTTCGAACGGAGTCGCGCCGGACGCGACTCAGGACTTCACGCTGACCGTGAATCAGGCTTCCGCGATCAGTGCCGCCCGTTTCCTCGAGCAGTCCAGTTGGGGACCGACGCCGGCGACGATCGCCCAGGTGCAACAGATCGGGCTACAGGCATTCCTCCAACAGCAATTCAGCGCGCCCGTCTCCACCTACCCCACTCCGAGTGCAGGTCAAACCTTGACCCCGGTGCAAAGCCAGTTCTTCGTCAACGCGATGCAGGGACAGGACCAGCTTCGTCAGCGAGTGGCGTTCGCGTTCTCGGAGATCATGGTGATCTCGGGCATGAAATCGGTGCATTTCAATGACATCGACCCATCCGAGTTCACGCTCTGGATGAACATGCTGCAAAATGACGCTTTTGGCAACTTCTACAACCTTCTGAACGACGTCACCCTCAGTCCTTCCATGGGCTACTACCTCGACATGGCGAATAATAACGGGTGCAAGACTTGCACGCCCAACGAGAACTACGCCCGGGAAATAATGCAATTGTTCACCATTGGGTTGGAGCAACTCAATCAGGATGGCACTCCTGTACTCGACCAAAACGGCAACCCGATCCCAACCTATGCGCAACCAACCATTGAAGGCTTCGCCGGCCTTTTCACCGGATGGACGTATCCGCCGGCTCCAGGTGGGAAGGCCCACTTCCTGGACAGGCGTACTTTCGGCGGCCCCATGCTCCCATTCCAAAAGAACTACTTTCGGGGATCCAAGCTCTTGTTGAACGGCACAACTCTTGCTGCCGGCGGAAATATTCAGACCGATCTTAACTCTGGTTTGCAGAACATTTTCACACATACCAACGTGGCCCCGTTTATCTGCCAGCAGCTGATCCAGAAACTGGTCACCAGCAATCCCAGCCCCGAATATGTCGGCCGCGTGGCGCAGGTCTTCAACAATGACGGCAATGGCGTGGCTGGCGATCTGACGGCCGTGGTTACCCAGATTCTCCTCGATCCGGAAGCCCGCCGCGGCGATGATCCTACGCAGGTGCAGCTCTCCGATGGCCACCTGCGGGAGCCCTTGCTCCACATGATGGCCGCCATGCGCGCCGTGAATACCACCACCGACGGCGTCAACCTCAGCACTTACGCGTCCACCTTGCAGCAGCCGCCGTTCCTTTCTCCGAGCGTCTTCAACTTTTATCCCCCGAATTACCAGGTCCCAGGGACTCAGTTGAACGGCCCCGAGTTCAAGATTCTGAATGCCAACACCACGATCTCGAGGGTCAACTTCATCAACGACCTGATTTATGGCAGCGTTGGCCCGCATACGACCACGGACATCTCCGCCTATGTCAATGTGGCAGGCAATGTTGGCAGCCTGCTTGACCTGATCAACACCAACCTGATGCATGGTGGGATGCCCAGCGACATGTACAACACGATTTTCAATGCGCTCTCTTCGGGGGCGTTTACCGATAATACGAGCACTGCCAAGGCTGCGCTTTACCTGGTGGAAAGCTCGAACCAGTTTCAGATGGAACACTAAGTGCCAGCACTTTTCGGAGGGCGTATGGGTGGAACCACACGGCGCGGTTTTCTCAGAACGACTTGCTGCGCAGCGGCGGCGGCGGGGGTAGCAGCTTCCAACCTCAACCGTCTGGGGATGATGAGTGCATATGCTCAGGGAACCGACTACAAGGCCCTGGTTGGCATCTTCATGTTCGGCGGCAACGATGCCAACAATATGATCATCCCCTACAGCAGCAGCGACTACACTAACTATGCCCAATTGCGGGCCGGCCTCGCGCTGAAGCAGAACGCGCTATTGCCCATTCAGCCCGCAAGCCTCAGTTCGCCGTACGCTTTTCATCCCACGTTCGGTGACATGCAAAAGCTATTCAATGGAGGACAGCTGGCAGCCGTGATCAATACCGGCACCCTGGTGCAGCCCACCACCCGCGCCGAGTATTTGGGCCAGCAGGTGAACGTCCCGCAGAATTTGTTTTCGCATGCCGACCAGCAGCAGCAAATGCAGACTGACACCTTGCAATACGCCTACACCCCCAACGTGGGTTGGGGCGGCCTGGTGGCGGACCAAATACAAGCCATCTACGGCAACGGCAGCTTTCCGATCCTGGTTTCTCTGGCCGGCGTCAACGTTTTTGCGCAGGGGTTGGTTGCACTTCCTCTCCAGACCAGCGGCGATCCAACCCAGTCTTTGACCGGATTTTCCCATTCCGCGGCCGATCAGGCCCGCCTTTCGGCTTTCCAGTCGTTGTTGACCTTTGAGGACGGACTGACACTGATTCAGGCGGCGAGCAACACAACCTCAACCGCCCTCCAGAATGCGCAGACTTTGGCGGCGGCCCTGGCGAGCGGTTCGCCCTTAAAGACGAAATTTCCCAAGAGCGCCCTGGGTGGACAGCTCAAGGAAGTCGCCCAAATTATTCAGGTGCGCGCTGCTCTGGGATTGCCGCGCCAGATCTTCTTCGTGTCGAGCCTGGGTTTCGACACTCACAGCGCGCAGTTGACCACGCAGAATGGGCTACTGGCCGATCTCGACGAGTCCATGAATGCTTTTTATCAGGCGAGCGTTGAGTTGGCCATCCCCGAGCAGGTGCTGACGTTCACCATGTCGGACTTTGCCCGGACCTTCCAGCCCGACAGCTCCTCCGGCAGCGATCACGCCTGGGGCAGCCATCACCTGGTGATGGGCGGCGCCGTGGCCGGCGGAGACTTCTACGGCACATTCCCGACGCAAGTCCTGGGCGGACCGGATGACGCCGGTGCTGAAGGCCGCTGGATTCCAACTACGTCGCTCGATCAGTACGGCGCAACGCTGGCGCAGTGGTTCGGCGTACCAACCAGCGCGCTGCCGTCGATCTTTCCCAACCTGGCGAACTTCAAGAATCAGACGCTCGCCTTCTTACCGTCGGGCGGCCCCGCGAAACGCCGCGCTTAGATCCGACTTGGAATGATTCCTAGCGCGGCAATGGAACTATTTTCTGGTCTGCCCAGTCCCAATCACTTCGTACTTGGTGGAAGTGAGTTCGGCCAAAGCGAACGGCCCGCGGCAGTGTAACTTTTGTGTGCTCACACCCATCTCGGCGCCGAAGCCGAATTCTCCTCCATCGGAAAAACGCGTGGAGGCGTTCCAGTACACGGCGGCGGAATCCACCTGGCGGAGAAAACGCCGCGCGTGCTCCTCGTCGTAGGTGACGATGGCCTCGGAATGCTTGGTCGAATAGCGATTGATGTGGGCGATGGCTTCGTCTACGCCAGAAACGACCCGGACGGCCATGCACAGCCGCAAGTATTCTTCTCCCCAATCAGAAGCCGTAGCTTGAACCACATTCATTCCTGTTGTTAGCTGAAGAGTGGTTTCATCGCCGCGAACTTCCACACCGTTCTCGATGAGCTTCTTAGCGATTCTGGGGATGTATTTTGCGGCGATCCTCTCATGCACCAGCAGTTTCTCTGCCGCGTTGCATACCGATGGACGCTGGGTCTTGGCATTGATCACGATGCCGTCAGCCATATCGAGATCAGCCGAGTCATCTATGAAAATGTGACAATTACCGGCTCCGGTTTCAATCACAGGAACCGTCGCGTTTTCGGTTACGAAGGAAATTAATTCCGGGCCGCCTCGCGGAATCACTACGTCGACCAGGCCGCGGGCTTTGATCAGTTCATGGACGGAATCGCGAGAGCTCGAATCCAACAGCTCAATGGCGCCTTCAGGCACACCGACCACTTGAGTCAGAATTTCTACCAATCGCTGATTGCTGTGAGCGGCTTCTTTGCCTCCACGCAATACAACTGCATTGCCGGTTTTGAAGGTCAGAGCGACGGTGTCCACCGTAACGTTAGGCCGTGATTCGTAAATGATGCCAACGACTCCCAGAGGAACCCGAATCTTGCGGATGCGCAATCCATTCGGGCGCAGCCATTCCGCCAAAGTTTCAAAAGTCGGATCAGAGAGCTTGGCCACGTCGCGGACACCTGCGGCCATCAAGCGAATGCGGTCGGCGTCGAGTAGCAGACGATCGCGCATGGCCCCGACGAGGCCCGAAGATTCGAGGTCCTTGCGATTGGCCTCAATAATGCTTTCGGCATTCGCTTCGAGAGCGCCAGCCATGACCATAAGGATGGCGTTTTTCTGCGCAGTGGAAAGCTGCGCCAGCTGTGAGGATGCCTCACGAGCCCGCAGGAGCTTGTCGTGTGTGGATAAAGCGGTTGCCACAATGGTCGCCATTATTGAAACGAACCCGCCTTTACGAAGTTCCGCGCTGCGGCGGGAAATAAGTCCCGATCTTGCGTTCGATGGCCCAGGAGATAGCGTGTGCATGGTGTCCATTCACAATGGCCACGTTGACTCCCGCCTCGCTGGCCACCTTGGCAGCGCGCAGTTTCGAGCGCATGCCTCCCGTGCCCAGCTTGCTCTTGCCGTTGCACACGGCTTCCATCCCTGGAGTGAGCTTGCGCACAGTGCGCAACAGTCGCGGACGCTTGCCGTTGGGAACATAAAAACCGTCAACATCGGTCAAAAGCAGCAGCCAGTCGGCTTTCACCGCAGTGGCAAGCAAGGCGCTGAGTTCGTCATTGTCGCCGAAAGCGCCCGCCAGTTCGCGGACCGACACCGTATCATTCTCGTTGACTACGGGCACCACACCAAGCTTCAGCAACTCGTGGAGGGCGTTCTGTAGATTTTGATAGCGGACGGGCGAAGTAAAGTCATCGCTCGAGAGCAGTAGCTGCGACACCACTTTCTTGCCAAAGAAAAGCTGCTGATAGGTGTGCATAAGCGCGCTTTGTCCGACAGCAGCGCAAGCCTGCATCAAGGGTACGCTGGTTGGCTTGGCAGTAAGTCCGAGATTGGCCATGCCCGAGGCGATCGCGCCAGAGGTAACAATCAAATATTCATGCCGCGAAAGATCGAGTTGATCGACCAGCATTCGCATGCTGGTGGTATCGATCCGCCCGCCGGGGGCGATAAGGCTGGTACCGACTTTGACGACAAGGCGCATGGGTACTGTTAATTTAACAAGTCTGGCCAGGTTTGGGCAGTGGGAGAGGCGATAAACTATGACTATGACGATCGCCGATTCTACACAGCGATTCTCCTCGCGGGTTGAGAACTACGTTCGCTATCGTCCCGGATATCCGGCGCAGATACTCGAACTTCTAAAGAAAGAATGCGCACTCACGTGCGATTCGGTGATTGCTGACATCGCCTTTGGCACGGGCATCTTTACCCGGATGCTGCTCGAAGATGGGAACCGCGTGATTGGCATTGAGCCCAATGACGATATGCGCCAGGCGGGTGAAGAGTTTTTGAAATCGTATCCACTATTTACCAGCGTGGCCGGAACCGCCGAAGCGACAGCTCTTCCCAATCACAGCGTGGACATTGTCACTGCCGCGCAGGCGGCGCATTGGTTCGATTGCGCGAAAGCTCGCATTGAATTTCGGCGCATTCTCAAGCCGGACGGATGGCTGGTGCTGGTCTGGAACGATCGACGCCTCGATGCCACTCCGTTTGCCCGCGATTATGAGAATCTGGTGGTCACTCACGGCACGGATTATCTGGAAGTGCGCCATGAAGGCGCGAATCGCGCCACGGAAGAGATATTTGCATCGTCCTCCTTTCAAGTTCGCGAGTTCGAGATGCGCCAGGAATTTGACTACCCGGCGCTGGAAGGCCGTTTGCTCTCTTCTTCCTATGCTCCGCCGGTTGGACATCCCAATCACAAGCCGATGCTGGCAGAGCTGCGGCGAATCTTTGATGTGCACAAAACCAATGGCCAAGTCGCTTTCGAATACGATACGCGGGTGTTCTACGGACGGCTGGCGTAGCAGTTCCGCCCAAGCTACGAATCTGCTTAAATGACATTCATGCCAGACGAAAAAAGCTTTCACATGACGGCAGACGAATTCCGCCGTCATGGCCACGCGATGATTGACTGGATCGCCGATTATCATGCGCGGATCGAATCTTTTCCCGTGCTTTCCCGCGTGGAACCCGGCCAGTTGCGAGCTTCGCTACCGGCGAATCCGCCGCAAAAGGGCGGTGACTTCGACGCGATTCTTGGTGACATCGAAAAACTCATTCTTCCCGGCATCACCCACTGGCAGTCGCCGAATTTCTTTGCCTACTTTTGCACGGGCGGTTCGGCTCCGTCCGTTCTGGGCGATTTGCTTTCGTCCGGCCTTGGCATACAGGGCATGCTTTGGGCCACGAGCCCCGCCTGTACTGAACTGGAGACGCATGTGCTCGACTGGTTGGTAAACATGCTGGGCTTGCCTGAAAAGTTTCTCTCAACCAGCAAGGGCGGCGGCGTTATTCAGGATACCGCCTCGAGCGCCTCACTCTGTGCGCTGCTGGCTGCACGGGAACGCGCCACGAATTTCGTCAGCAACCAACAGGGATGCGACGGAAAGCTGGTTGCGTATACGTCGTCGCAGGCGCATTCGTCGATTGAAAAAGCAGTGCAGATCGCGGGAATTGGCGTAAAGAATCTGCGATTGATTGCCGTCGATGAAAACTTCGCCATGCGAGCGGATGACTTGGTTGCACAGATTGAAGCTGACCGGCGCAGAGGGCTCGTTCCATGTTTTGTTTGCGCGACCATTGGCACAACTTCGTCGAATGCCATGGATCCAATTTCAGACATCGGCCGCATCTGCCGTGAACAGAACTTGTGGCTTCATGTGGACGCAGCCATGTCCGGTACGGCCGCAATTTGCCCGGAGTTCAGAGACACGCACGCCGGACTGGAGCTAGCCGACAGCTATTGCTTCAATCCCCATAAATGGATGTTTACCAACACCGACTGTAGCTGTTTTTATGTGGCCGATCGCAAGGCTTTGACCCAAAGTTTGAGCGTCGTCCCCGAATACCTTCGCAATAAAGCCTCTGATGCCGGCACTGTGATTGATTATCGTGACTGGCAGATTCCGCTGGGTCGCCGATTTCGTTCGCTCAAGCTATGGTTTGTGATTCGGCAATATGGAATCGAGGGCCTGCAATATCACATCCGCGAGCATGTGAAATTGACACAACAGTTTTCACAGTGGATAAGAGAGGACGAGCGCTTTGAACTCGCCGCACCGGTGCCGCTGAATCTGGTTTGCTTCCGCCACAAAGGCGGCGATGCGGCAAATCAAACCATCATGGACCGCCTGAATCGCAGTGGAGACCTCTATCTGACGCACACTAAGTTGCACGACAAGATCACGCTGCGGCTCTGTATCGGACAAGAGGACACGCAGGCCCGCCACGTCGAGCACGCCTGGGAGCGAATTCAGGAAGAAGCAGAAAAGCTCTAACCGTTCTGTCATCCTGAGCGCAGTGAGTTCGCTCGCTCGCGAGCGGACTCACGGAGTCGAAGGACCCCTATACCCATCACGTGTGCTTGCAGAAAAGCTGCGAGGAAACTTCGCTCCGCTGAAGTTTCCTCTTCGCTCAGGATGACAGGGTTATGGCCAAGGTTATGGCTTAGGTGTTGGCGGCTCGGGCTTCAGGGCCGCGGCATTTTCGGGAGCGGCGGGATCGACGCCGAAGTCCCAGACGTAAGTGTTAATCCCTTCCTTACCCAGCACTTCTACCACGGCATATTCTCCGGGAGCTAAATCGCTTTTGGGAGTTACTTTCACCCAGCCTCCAGTGAGCTTTTCAGCCGTGGTGGGCACGAGACTCTGCTCCTGGCTGACTTTGCCCGAGGCGGTGACTTTCACGTCGCCGATGATGCGCTTGTCCCGCTTGGTTAGTAAATGCACGACGCGGAAGCGGTCCCAGTCCAACTCCGGAGCCGCAGCCCCCGAGCTGTTTTGGTCCTGATCCTGATCGGGGTTGATGTAAATCGCGGGCAACGCAGTGTGGGCCTGGATTTTCGCGTGCAGACCTTTCAGTTCGATCGCTTGCTTGCTGCCGGCAACTGGACTCACGGCGGCGCGAAATACATTTCGTTTTGTCGGATCTGCAAGCTCGCCGCCGCTCTGCTGCAGTTCCACGAGTTGGGGCTGGCTTTGGAATGTATCGAGCAACAACACTCCGCCATCCGCGGGGACGCGCAACCCCGGCGCTACCTGAGGCAACTTTGCTTCTTCCGCGGCCCGGTCGGCGGCAGTTTCCTTGTCAAGTTCCACAGCTTCGGGTACGGGAGCCCCGGTGGCGCGATCTTTTTCGAATTTGTTCGTAGCTGCCCAGTCCACCAGAGAATTGGGAACTTCCTCCCATTCATTGCGCTCGGCACTGAGGTAGCGGACGCGGTCGCCCTTGACCTCGTACTTCGTAACCAGCTGGTAGGAGCCATCTTTAAGGATCAGACGCTTGGCGGTTTGCTGGGCTGACGCCGTTAATGCAAGCAATAGGAATGCCGTCCCAGTAATGCTCAGCAACAAAGAAATACGTGATCTGTTTCTGGTTTTGGGCATAAGCGACATCATTATGGCGCTACGTGTTCTACTGACAATTAGATGTGCATTCCGTCTTCATTTAAAGATACTCCGTCAAAAAGAGGCTCGTGTGCAAAACCATTTGCTGAGCGCTAAACATCGGACATAAATTCACATTTCCTTGGCGGAGTTTTTCTGGCATAATTGGTTGTGCACCCATCCTGCACTCAATTCCAAAGACAATTTAAGGCGAGGAATCAATGTCGGCAAAGTACATCTTTGTGACGGGCGGGGTTGTGTCTTCATTGGGCAAGGGACTCGCGGCGGCCTCGATTGGTTGCCTGCTTGAGAGCCACGGGCTGAAAGTCAACCTGATGAAGTTCGATCCGTATCTCAACGTCGATCCGGGGACCATGTCGCCCTTCCAGCACGGCGAAGTTTTCGTCACCGACGACGGCGCCGAAACCGACCTCGACCTCGGCCACTACGAACGCTTCACTCACGCCAAGCTCTCTCGCGATAACAACTGGACCACCGGCCGGATTTACGAGCAGATCATCGCCAAAGAACGCCGTGGAGATTATCTGGGGAAGACGGTGCAGGTCATTCCCCACGTCACCAATGAAATCAAAGCGGCAATGAAGAAGGTGGCCCAGGATGTGGACGTGGCCATCGTAGAAATCGGCGGCACGGTGGGCGACATTGAGTCATTGCCCTTTATGGAAGCTATCCGCCAGATGCGCCAGCAACTGGGACGCGAACATACGATGTTCGTGCACGTCACCCTGGTGCCTTTCATTGCGGCCGCGCAGGAGCTGAAAACCAAGCCGACTCAACACTCGGTGAAGGAGTTGCTGAGCATAGGAATTCAGCCCGACATTCTGCTTTGCCGTACTGACCGCTTTCTCTCGAAAGACATCAAGGGAAAAATTGCGCTCTTCTGCAACGTGGAAGAAGAGGCGGTCATCACCGCCAAAGATGTTGCGTCCATCTATGAAGTTCCGGTGGTGTTCTCTCGAGAGGGTGTGGATACCCTGATCTTGAAGTATTTGCACCTGGATGCGAAAGAGCGGGACCTGAAAAGCTGGGAAGAAATCGTGCACAAGGTCTATAACCCGAAGGCTGAAGTCACGATCGGCATCGTCGGCAAATACGTGGAGTACGAAGATTCGTATAAATCGTTGAAAGAAGCGCTGGTGCACGGAGCGCTGGCTCACAACCTGAAATTACAGGTCAATTGGATCGAGGCAGAAGGCTTGGAAGCCGGAGATCGCGCCTGCGAAGAGCAATTGCAGAATTATGACGGCTTGCTGGTGCCAGGCGGCTTTGGCAAGCGTGGGATTGAAGGCATGCTGCGAGCCATCCGCTATGCTCGCGAAAATAAGGTGCCGTACTTCGGAATTTGTTTAGGTATGCAGACGGCTTGCATCGAGTATGCCCGCAACGTGTGCGGACTCGTGGACGCCAACTCCAGCGAATTCGATCCGGCCACTCCTCATCGTGTGATTTACAAGCTGCGCGAGTTGCGTGGGGTGGAAGAACTCGGCGGAACCATGCGCCTGGGAGCATGGCCCTGCAAGATCGAGCCGGGAACTCTGGCCCATAAGATCTATGGGCAGACTGAAATCAGCGAACGTCATCGCCATCGCTACGAATTCAACCGCGAGTACGAAGGAACGCTAACCGCAGCGGGATTGCGTATTTCGGGCTCGACGCCCGACGGAACCTACGTGGAGATGATTGAATTGCCCGACCATCCGCATTTCATTGGTTGCCAGTTCCATCCAGAGTTCAAGTCAAAGCCGCTCGAGCCGCATCCTTTGTTCAAGGCTTTCATCGGTGCGTCCTTTGAGCATGGAGAGAAGCGGCGGGCAGAAAAAGGCACGGCAGAAGTAGAGATGTTCCACCGCCCCGAGAACGTGGGAAAAAGATAATATTCACCGCCGAGAACGCAGAGCCCGCCGAGAAATGCATTGAAAGTTTTCTCTGCGATCCCGGCGTTCTCGGCGGTAATTAAAGAGTCTAAAGTTGACCACTTCCTTCCAACTCGACAACGTCCGCATCGGCTCCGGCGATCTGTTTCTCATTGCCGGACCCTGCGTGATTGAAAGCGAAAAACATGCCCTGTTCATGGCCGAAGTCATCAAGGGCATCACGCGCGCACTCAACGTTCCATTCATCTTTAAGGCCTCTTACGACAAGGCCAACCGCACTTCGATTCGCAGTTTCCGCGGACCCGGATTGGTCGAAGGTCTGCGTATTTTGAAAAAAGTGAAGGACGAAATCCACGTGCCCGTGTTGACCGATGTCCACGATGTGCACGACGTAGCCAAGGTCGCGGAAGTCGCCGACATCTTACAGATCCCGGCATTTCTATGCCGCCAGACCGATCTTGTTGTGGCTGCTGCCATGACCG
This sequence comes from Terriglobales bacterium, assembly GCA_963762965.1. Lineage (GTDB taxonomy): Bacteria > Acidobacteriota > Terriglobia > Terriglobales > Acidobacteriaceae > DATBAX01. The sequence continues at coordinate 106,020 of CAVXME010000001.1, read as the reverse complement.
ACCGCGTGGTGAATATTAAGAAGGGTCAGTTCGTTTCCCCGTGGGACATGAAGCACGTAGTCGAAAAGTGCCGCACCGCAGGCAACGACAAAGTGTTTGTCACCGAACGGGGCGCGAGCTTTGGCTACAACAACCTAGTCGTTGATATGCGGTCATTGGCCATCATGCGCAAGTTCGCGCCGGTAGTCTTCGACGCCACGCATTCCGTGCAGCTGCCTTCTTCGCAAGCTGACGGAGACCAGGCCGTCAGCGGCGGACAGCCAGAGTTTATCCCAGTGCTGGCAAGAGCGGCGGTCGCGGCCGGCGTCGATGGAGTGTTCCTGGAAGTCCACGATAATCCCAAGGAAGCCAAGTCCGACGGAGCCAACGCGCTGGAATCCACCAAGCTGCGCGGGCTGTTGAAAGAATTGCAGGCAGTGCAGCAGTCCCTGGCTACCGCGCGAGCCACGCCCTGACCTGCTTGTTAGTTATAAGAATGCGAGGAGATCTTGTGGGGATCGAGGTACGGATCCATCATAATTTGCCTAGCATTGAGCAAATCCACCTCGTTGCTGGAACGGAACACTTTCTCTAAGAACTCTGCCCTTGCCTTATGTTTCGCGACACAAAGCTGGACAACGTTTTTCATGGTTTCGTTTTTAAGGACCATCCGTCCTAGCGCAAAAGCAGAGCTTTGTTCGTACTCAATGTGCGAAGGAATAGATCTCTTTACGCATTCGGTTAAAGAGTGTTTGCTCGACTCCAAATCAGTCATGGTGAATCCTCTATGTTACCTAATTTATCATTTTTCCCCTTGCCGAGTCCCGAAGGGACGAACCAGCATAGCCCAGCGCGATAGCGCTGGGTAGTGAGGCAGGCACGAGCAAGTCCCGGAGGGACGGCCCAGTTATCCCAATACATGCTCCGGATCATAGGCAATCCCATACCTTTTGAGCAGTTCCAGAAATTCTTCTTCATAGTTTCGCTTGGCGTGGTGAGCGGTCTGGTTCGCGATGTATGCCACGACGCCTTCGGTTTGCGATGCGCTTACGCTGAAAGCGCCATACCCTTCTTGCCATGCAAAATCTTTGCCCGCCGCTTTCGTATCGTTGAGCCATTTGGAAGAGCATGATTTCAAGATTTGGACGGCTTTGGCCACAGGGATGGTCGGCGGGAGTAGCAATAATGCATGTGCATGGTCTTCAACACCGCCGACCTTAATCGCTTCAAACCCGTGATTTCGGGCAATACCTGCCATGTAGGGCCAGAGCTTCGTTTGAAGCTCGGCAGAAATGCGCTTCTCACGGCCTTTGGTACTGAATACCAAATGAATCCGATTGCTGGAATACGAGTGTGACATGGGTCGTCCCTCCGGGACTTGCTCGCGTTCTTACGCTATCCCAGCGCTGTCGCGCTGGGCTAAGCTGGCTCGTCCCTTCGGGACTCGATCTGGATTGCAAATGTGAGGATCGTGTGTCTCGACATAAGGTGGAGTCGCTATTTCGAAGATAGGATGTTATGCGGAGGGTGGATGTGATGATCGTCACACTCCCATGAAAATACTTAGGCGAATCACCCTGACAAATTAAATCTGCTACCATTCCGCCGCAGCTCTTAAGGTCTTCCCTATGAAGCCTCTCTTTTCCGTCACTCTCGCTATTTTCTTATTCACAGCTCTTGGCGTTTCTCAAGCGCAAACCACTGCCGGGACTGCACCTCTGCGGGTCGCGATCGCTGGACTGGTCCATGGCCACGTCGTTGGCTTCTTCCAGAACTCGCTGCATCGGCCTGACATTCAGCTGGTTGGGATTGCCGAACCTGACCAACAACTCGCTGCCCGTTACGCCGCTCAATTTGGCATCGACGGCTATCTGTTATTTACCGACTTGGAAGACATGCTGCAAAAGGTCCATCCACAGGTTGTTTTAGCGTACACAAGCACCTATGACCATCGGCGGGTGGTGGAAATCTGTGCCCGGCATGGCGTCCCGGTGATGATGGAAAAACCGCTGGCCGTCAGCGCCGATGATGCACACGCGATCGCCGAGGCTGCGCGTAAAGGCAAGATCCAGGTGCTGGTGAATTATGAGACCACCTGGTATCGCAGCAACCATGCCGCCTACGATCTGGTTCATGAGAAGGCCATCGGCGACATTCGCAAGGTGGTCATCCACGATGGTCATCAGGGGCCGAAAGAGATCGACGTTCAGCCGGAGTTCTTTGCCTGGCTCACCGATCCCAAGCTCGACGGCGGCGGAGCCCTTTACGATTTCGGCTGTTATGGCGCCGATCTGATGACCTGGCTGATGGATGGTCAGCGGCCCACGACTGTGACCGCTGTCACTCAACGGATCAAGCCAGGCATTTATCCGCGAGTGGATGACGAAGCTACGATTATCCTGACCTATCCAAAAGCGCAGGCGATCATTCAAGCATCGTGGAACTGGCCGTTCGGCCGCAAGGACATGGAAGTTTACGGACAGACTGGCTACGTCATCACGGTTCGCAACGACGATTTGCGGGTTCGGCTGAAGGATAAGGAAGAAGAGCAAATGACGGGCAAACCGATTGCCTCCCCATTCAACGATTCGTTATCGCTATTGCGCGCGGTCGTTCTCGATGGGGTCGCGCCGGACTCGCCATCGTCTCTCGAAACCAACGTCATCGTTTCCGAAATCCTCGACGCCGCCCGGCGCTCGGCAGCATCCGGAAGGACCATTTCTCTGGCCGAGGTCCGTGGGCAGCCGTGAGCGTCCATAAAATCTGCTACCATCCAATTTTTAATCTGTGCACGTGCTCCCATGCACATCCTGTCCACCATCGCCGGTTGCATCATCATCTTCGTCATTCTCCTGGATGCCTTTGAGACCATTGTCCTGCCGCGCCGCATCCGGCGGCAGTTTCGCCCCAGCGCATTCTTTTATCGACGCACCTGGATTCCCTGGCGAAAAATTGCCAGCCACATCAACTTGCCGGGCCGCCGGGAAAATTTTCTGGGCTACTTCGGACCGCTGTCACTCATCTTTCTTCTGGCCCTTTGGGCTTGCAGTTTGATTTTCGGTTTTAGCCTGCTCCAGTACGGCGCCGGCGATCACGTTCAATTGAACGGGCAGCCGGTCACGTTTTTTGCGCTGATCTATCACAGTGGAGAAACTTTCTTCACGCTCGGCTATGGCGACATCGTGCCCACTTCTTCGGTCGCAAGATTCCTGGCGGTGCTGGAAGCAGGCATGGGATTCGGTTTTCTGGGCACGGTCATCGGTTATCTTCCGACCATCTATTCTTCTTTCTCGCGCCGGGAGATCGAAATCTCCATGCTGGATGAACGCGCCGGCTCGCCTTCCACTGCAACGGAGTTGCTGGCTCGCATGGGGAAATCCACACAGCAGGATGTGCTGGACGGCATTTTTCGCGATTGGGAGCGCTGGGCAGCGGAAGTCCTCGAGAGTCACTTGTCGTATCCCGCCCTCAGTTTTTTCCGTTCCCAGCACAACAATCAATCGTGGCTCGGCGCTCTGACCACGGTGCTCGATGCCAGTGCGCTGGTCATTGCAGGAGTGGATGGCCTTCGCAGCGACCAGGCCAAGTTAACTTTTGCGATCGCGCGCCACGCCGTCGTAGACCTTTCGCAAGTAGTGAATGCGCGCTACGATCCAAATTTTACCGATCGCCTGCCGGACGCACAAATGGCGCAGCTTCGCCAAACTCTGAAGGAACGCGGCGTGCAATTGCTGGAGGGACCTCCATTTGAGCAGAAGCTGGCGCACCTGCGTTCGCTCTATGAGCCTTATGCCCAGTCCATCGCGCGAAACTTATTCATCGCCCTGCCGCCCTGGATCCATGACGAGAGGAAGAAAGACAATTGGCAGGCTGGACCGTGGGACCGGATCATTCAGGCGCGAGGCCTGGCCGTGCTCGGGCAGAAGGTCAATCCGATCCCGGAAATTGACGACCACTTCTAAACAGATTTTCTATTCCGCGGATTTCGTGATAAAGCCTTTTCGCCGCTGTTCGCTGTAGCGGGCCAGCGCATCGGTAATGATGGGATAAGCCTCGGCGGCGGGCCGGATTTCATCCACTTCGACGGCTTTGCCTTCCAACTGTTTGTAGTCCTGAAAGAATCTCCGCAGCATGACCATGCGATGGGTCGGCATCTCCGCCGCCTCGCGGTAAGAGTTGAACTCAGGATCTTCGGTAGCGATGGCAATGATCTTGTGATCTTTCTTGCCGCCGTCGATCATGGTCATGACGCCGATGGTTCGTGAATGAATAATGGTCAGCGGCACCACCGTTTCCTGGCACAGCACCAGCACGTCAAGTGGATCGTCGTCCTCGGCCAGAGTCTGCGGGATGAATCCATAATTGGCGGGATAGTAGACCGCCGAGTACAGCACTCGATCAAGCTTGATCAATCCGCTGGTTTTATCCAGCTCATATTTCACGCTGGAGCCGAAGGGTATCTCGATTACACTTTGAAACTCATGCGGCAGTTTATCGCCGGGGGTAACGTCGTGCCAGGGATGAATCATGGATGGAAAGCCCTCAAGTCTATGAAACTACCTACATTCTATCGGATGATCGGCCACGTAACTTATCCGGAAGTAACCTGCCGATCTGCAAAGGGGCAGTTACTTGACCCTTCGAATTGCGGCGCGTAGAGTTTCTTCAGAGAATCACGATATGTCCAGTGAAACCAGCAAATATCTGAAGTTCGGCGGAGCGACGGCCCTGATTGTAATGTCCCTGGCCTATCTCGCTTACACCGGCGTGCAGGAGAGCAAGAGTTACTACGTCACCATCAAAGAGTTGCAAGGGATGGGAGACAGCGCCTACACCAAACGCCTGCGCGTTGCTGGAAACGTTCAGCCCGGCTCCATCAAACGAAATGGCTCCAAAGTGGATTTCGTTTTGGTAGAAGGCGATAAGGTCTTAAACGTCGCCTACAGCGGAAGTGAGCCGCCGCCCGACACTTTCAAAGACAACGCCCAGGCCTTGGCTGACGGTAGCTACGGACGCGATGGTGTCTTTCACGCGAAAGCATTGCAAGCGAAGTGCGCTTCCAAGTATGCGCCGGCACCAGGAACCCCAGCCAACGGAATGCCGGCAAGTAAACCCGCAAAGACCGTGACCGAGGTTCAGACCAACAGCACTGGACGTGTCTCCAACTAGAACCGCCGATTTCTTCCTTCTGACTTAATTTCCTGCTCGAGCCAAGAACCGGAGCCGAATGTAATCGGCAGTCCAGCGGCCTTTTTCATCGCACAATGCAGGACGTAGAAGCTCCATGGCTTCGTTCAGTGCAGCGGATTGGTCTTCTTGCGGCAATACTTTAATTAACGGCATGCCGAAAGTTTTCAGCCAACCAGTCATATCCGTGGGAAGCGGCGTCGGACGCGGGATTAGTTCAATATATTCCACCACAAATCCGCCTTGCTCAAGCCGGGCGCGATAGTCGTCCACAGTAGGGAAGTACCACGGACTGCTGGCCGCAGCATTGCTTACCCCGCGCCGCTCCAGCACCGCCAGCAATGCGACTGTGATGGCGGCGACGTTGCCGTGGCCGCCCATCTCTCCGGCAAACCGGCCTCCAGGTTTGAGTGCTCGTCGTACTCCAGATACCACGGCGCTGGGATCGCGTTTCATCCAGTGCAGGGCAGCGTTGGAAAAAGCTGCGTCGAACTCGGCATCGAACGCCAGATTGAAACCGTCCATCACGCGAGCGTCAATACCGCGAGCTTTCGCGGCCGCAATCATGTCTTCCGAAGCATCGACGCCGACCACGGTCGCTCCCGCGGCTTTGATTTTTTCGGATAGCACGCCATCCCCGCAGCCGAGGTCTAGAATGCGCTCTTCTGGCCGAGGATTGAGCAAGCCAAGCACTGCCTGTCCCAGGGTGGGGACAAAATGAGCGTGCTCCGCATAACGATCAGCTTTCCACTCTTGTGTGTTTTGCGGCTCGTGAACGGCTTTGACGTGGCGGTCAAATTCCCGTTGCAACAGCTTTTGATACTCCTCGCGGTTTGGACGATGGCTGCTTGAAGCAACTTTGAACTGGGAATCCGCGCAGGACGTGCACGCACCCTCGACCGGAATATCCTTGAGCCATTTGGTAACGCGGAGAACGGGTTTCTTCATGTTTCAAGTTTCCCATAAGCCGGAAGCCGTTTACCAGCGGGGAGTCCGGCCTTTTGGGTTTGTTCTTTGCGTTCTTAGCGAACCCTTAGCGTCCTTTGCGGTTAAAATGCAAAGCTCGCAAAGAAAGGCTGCAAGGTACGCAAAAAAACAGCGCATCTATGATCTGTGGAGACCCGTTTTATAGAGAATGCACGGATGGTCGACCTCCGGTAAACTCAGACCAGAAAATCCCCCATTGCCCCCGACCGACACCAATGCCGCCGGTGCTACCAAGCCCATCGTTAGCGTCACCAATCTCGTCAAGCAATTCGGACGCTTTGCCGCCTTGCGTGGTGTAAGCGCGGAATTCGCTTCTGGCAAGCTATACGCAATCCTTGGCGACAACGGGGCAGGGAAGACCACGCTGCTGCGTACGCTCGCCGGTTTGACTCAACCGACACAAGGGAAAATCTCGATCCTGGGATCAAATGACATTCGCAGCGTGTGCGGGGAAATTGGCTACATGGCCCATCCATCGCTGCTGTATGACGAGATGAGCGGCATGGAAAACCTGCGTTATTTTGCGCGGCTATATGGCATCGAAGACGATCAGCATTGCGCCAGCGTGATCGCCTCCGTCCATCTCGATCCGTCGCTGTCGAGGCCCGTAGGGCAGTATTCGCAAGGCATGCGCCAGCGAATGTCACTGGCCCGGGCTGTGTTGAACGATCCGAAAATTCTGCTGCTCGACGAACCCTTTTCCAACGTCGATGCCCGCTCGGCGCGGGAAATGGTGAGTCTGCTTCGGCAAATGCGGGATGTGGGAAAGACGATTTTCGTGGTCACGCATCAGAGCGGATTGCTCGAGGGCGCGGCCGACGAATTCGTCAAGATGAATGCAGGCAAGATCGTCAGCCGTACCCGCGAACTACAGCCGGAGGAATCGCGATGAGTCAGCCTTCGGGGATCATTCGCGCCACACTCGCCAAAGACCTGCGTCTGGAGTGGCGCTCCAAGGACGCCATCAATTCCATGCTCTTTTTTGCGCTGCTCGTCGTCGTAATCTTCAGCTTTTCTTTTGATCCCCTGGCGGAAGAATCGCGGCGCATAGCGGGAGGCCTGATTTGGGTGGCATTTTTGTTTGCGGCGGTGACCGCGCTGAACCAGACCTGGGCGCGGGAGCTTCGCAATCAGGTGTTGGACGCTTACCGCGTATCTCCGGCTCCTGCCAATCCGTTGTTTCTGGCGAAAGCCCTGGGAAATTTCATTTTCGTCAGCACGCTGGAAGCACTGATGACGCCGCTGTTCATCATTTTTTACAATCTGCGCGCGCTCGGGCCGGCATGGGAATTAATTCCCGTGACTGCACTCGGCACCTGGGCGCTGGTCGTGAACGGAACGTTTTTCGCAGCCATGTCCTTACGTACCCGCAGCCGCGAGATCATGCTGCCCTTGCTGCTGTTCCCGATTTCCATCCCGGCATTGCTTGCCATGGTGAATGCAACCACCAACATTCTTACCGGAGAAAATTCCGCCAGGTTCTGGATCGTGTTGCTGGGTACCTACGATGTAGTGTTTACTATCGCTTGTCTCTTTCTTTTCGAGACCGTATTGCAGGCGGAATGAAACGGGCCTTCCCTATCCTCGCAGTCCTCACCGCAATCTTGCTGGGCTATGCGCTTTACCAGGCCTTGATCGTGGCTCCCACCGAAGTCACCATGGGCAACGTGCAGCGAATTTTCTACTATCACGTTCCTTCCGCGTGGACGGCATTTCTGCTGTTTGCGGTGAATCTGGTGGCATCGGTGATTTATCTTATTCGCCGCAACCCGAAGGCAGATGCCGTGGCTGTCACTGCCGCCGAAGTGGGCGTGGTCTTCTGCACCGTTGTGTTGGTGACTGGGCCGCTGTGGGCGCGTCCAGTATGGGGAATCTGGTGGACCTGGGACATGCGCCTCACGTCCACCCTCGTGCTCTGGCTGATTTATGTCAGCTATCTCCTTCTGCGCCGCTTCTCGAGCGGCGGCCAGACAGCGGTGCTCGCGGCCATCCTGGCCATTTTTGGCGCACTCGATGTTCCCCTGGTCTATTTTTCCATCTGGTTCTTTCGCACCCAGCATCCCCAGCCGGTGATTGGAGGCGGCGGTTCCATTGATCCGCGCATGCTTCATGTGCTGCTCGTCAATTGGGTGGCCTTTTTATGTCTTGCTGCGCTGGTCTTCTGCTGGCGCTACCAGTTGGAAATCATGCAGCGGCAGATCGAAGAAGCCCATGCCCTCGACGCTTTGCTAGAGCCCCGGACTTAAATATGACCTCTTATTTTTATTCGATGAACGCCTTATCTTTTTGCCGCCTACGCCGCCACCTGGATTATCCACATCACTTATCTGAGCATTCTGGCGGGCCGGTATGCACGGCTGCGGCGGGAAGTTAGAGGGCTGAAACAAAAAGCAAATCCTCAAGCCTAGAGCCAAATCAACTGATCGCAGTTCCCTTGTTCAGGAAATCCATTCCGGAATTGGAGGGCAGGAATTCGTATTCTTCGATGAGGGCCGCGACGCCGATGCGGGAAACCGGCAGAGGCGCCTCCACCCGGACCACGCGAGCTACAAAGCGAACCCGCACCGGATCAGTTAATGTGATGTGGGGCGGAAATGTCAGGGTCACCGCAATACGGGCCCCTTCGCTAATGGGCCGGTCTACATAAAAGAAAACTCCGCGAGCGCTGACGTTCTGGGTTTCGGTTAGAATTTCTTGCGCCGGAATTTCGGCTGTGCCAGCCCCCGCTTGGGACAGTTTCACGATCGCGGGGAGGCGCATGTCGAAACGCCGCATGGTGCGTCGTTCCTGCGAAGGCTCCATGGTTTGTAGTTCTGGAAGCATCTATAAAGTAAGGGTCTCGATGCCGTGTCATTTCCCGCGCACGGAGAAGCGCTGCCAACTACTCAGATACGCCTTGATCCAAGAATTAACTTAATTATCAGTCATTTGCAAGCCCAAAATCCGGGGAACTGAGTCAGTGAATGGGGCCGGAAGAGGCTCGAATCACTCGCCGATGTGTCATCGGCCAACATGGTTTTCGCGATCCATCCCGGCATTCTTGAGTTTGCGGCCCACAGCAAAAATTACTGCGAAACTTTTTGCCTCGCTCAGCGGCATCTCAGGGCAGAGAAGCCTGCATCTGACCAATCCAGGGCGAAGGGGACTGGCACGCACCTTGACAGGCTATCCGTCAGATGTTTAAGTAGTTACTTACTTTTTCGCCATTTTTTTGGGTGACCGTTACGCATACCGCTGCGCCGGACGCGAGTGGGAATGTTGTTCGTGCGCCGTTTTTCTTTTTCTCCATGAAATCAGAAGTTCGGAGGAGCTAGTGAGATTGAATCGCCTTGGGTTGGGTGGGGAATTTTTGCGCAGCCGCGGCTTGCTGTGTCTGGTGCTGCTGGCAGTCGCCGGAGGGGTCCTTCTCAAACTGGACGCCACTCCGCGGCCGGGCGGGTACCTAATCGGCCAACCCACCATTTTGGCTTCGAATTCCTCCAAGGCTTCTTCGTTGACAGATCGGCGGCAGCAAATTCAGGCGACCTACAGCCATTTGCCTCTGGCTTTCGAAGTAAACCAGGGACAAACCGATCCGAAAGTTAAATTCCTGGCTCGCGGCACCGGGTATGGATTGTTTCTGACAACCGATGAAGCCGTTCTGAAGATTCAGGCGTCCGCCACCGACGCCGTCGCATTAAGTATGGTTCTGGGTGGCGCCAATAAGAATGCCGCGGTGATTGGAACCAACGAGTTGCCGGGCAAGAGCAACTATTTCATCGGGAACGACCCTAAGCAATGGCATCGCAATATACCCCAATTTGCGCGCGTCCTTTACCAGAATGTGTACCCAGGAATCGATCTGGTGTACTACGGCAACCAGGGGCGGCTGGAATATGACTTTGAAGTGGCCCCAGGCGCAGATGCGAAGCAAGTGAGCCTGCGATTCCGGGGGCCGGATAAGCTGCGCCTTGATGCCAGCGGAAATCTGGTCCTGGCCACGGGCGCGGGGAGTGTCGAACTGAAAGCGCCGCGCGTCTATCAGCAGATCGGGCACGAGCAGCGTCCCGTTTCGGGAAAGTTCGTGCTGCGGGCGAAAGATCAAGTGGGGTTCGAGTTGGGAGCCTACGACCACAGCCGCGCGCTTGTGATCGACCCCTTGCTCACCTACTCGACCTATTTGGGAGGCTCGGGAGCCGAAAGTTGTTCCGCCATAACCGGCCTGGCATTCACTCCCGGCTGCCCCGCGATTGCAGTCGATTCCGGACTGAATGCTTACATCGCCGGTTCCACCGAGTCCACGGACTTCCCGCCATCCCCGGGCCATTTCGGGAATTTGACGGGCACCGCCAACGTGTTTATTGCCAAGTTCAATTCCCAGGCGTCCGCCTTGCTCTATTCCACGTATCTTGGCGGCAGCGATATTGATTACCCAGCTGGCATTGCAGTGGATGCCGGGTTCAACGTCTACGTGTCGGGAACCACGGATTCTCCAGATTTCCCCACCGCGAACGGCTTGACCGTCACTCCCACCGCGGGCAATCATGCTTTCGTCACCAAACTCGACTCGGGTGCCAATCTGCTGTACTCCACTTATCTGGCGAGTAGCGGCGTGGACACTGCCTCCGGGGTGGCCATTGATTCCATGGACCGGGTCTATGTGACTGGCACTACGACTTCCACCGACTTTCCGACTACGCCGAATTCCTGGTCAACACTTTTCGGGTTTGTTCCGCCGGGAACCATTGAACTGTTTTTCTCCAAGCTCGATCCCACCAAAGTTGGGTCAGCCAGCCTGCTGTATTCCAGCTACCTGGGCGGCACGTTGGTCAACTCGGGAACTCCGACGATGATTGGCGGCGGGATTGCCGTAGACAGCAATTGCAACGCCTACGTTTCCGCTGGCACGAACTATAGCAACATGTTGCCGCTGGTGAATGCTTATCAGGGCAGCCTATTGAGCACATCCGGAACCAACGCCTGGCTGGCGCAGTTTACCGTGCCCTCGAATTCCAATTGCGGTTCTGATTACATTGTGAACTATGCCACCTATTTCGGCGGTAGCGGTTCGGATGTGGCTTATGGAATTGCAGTGGACGTTGGCCGCAATGCTTATCTGACCGGTTCGACGACTTCCAGCGACATTGCCATCCCCACCACCGTTACGGTCCCTGCTTTCCAGAGTTGCCCTGGCATGCCGAATCCGGCTCCGCCGGCGGTTCCTCCTTCCCCCTGCCCGGCAGTGACTGTCCCGGACGCATTTGTGGCCAAATTTGCGCAGCCTGTCACCAGCGGGACCACACCCGAGGACGTGACTCTCAGTTATTTCACTTACCTGGGTGGGAGTGGATCAGACGCCGGCTTGGCCATCGTGGCAGACACGACCGGAGGGGCCCGGATCACGGGCATGACGAACTCCACGGACTTTCCGAATTCAGCGTCTCCTTTGCAAGCCGGATATGGCGGAGGGGCGGAGGACGCGTTCTACGCCCGCATTGATACCACTTCGACGTCGGAAACGACTCCCACTACCTTCAGCAGCTATCTGGGAGGTTCCGGCACCGACATTGGCACCGGGGTGGCGGTGGATTTCCAAAGCAACAGCTATCTGACGGGTGAGACGTCGTCGGGGAATTTTCCCACTCTGACTCCCTTCCAGGGAGCGCTACAAGGTCCGAGCGATGCTTTTCTTACCAAGCTTGGCCCCCTGGTGAGTCTGCCCTTGACTGCGGTTGGGTCGCCGACCCCGCTTGGTGTAGGGAACCCAGCCACCTTCAAGTACACCATTACGAATAAATCGACTGACCCCACGAGTGGCGTTGTTTTCACCGACAGTCTTGCCGTGGGCAACGCAGGTTTTGTGTCGGCAACAGCGAGCCCCGGAAGTTGTGGTTCGGTTGCCGGCCAGAGCGTTTCCTGCGGCATCGGACTCCTGGACGCGGGTGGGATTGCCACCATCACCGTGACTCTGATCCCAACTGCCAGCGGATCCCTGAGTAACAGCGGATACGTCAGTGCTCCGACTACCGGCCCCACCAGCAGCGCAACGGTGGTGGTGAATGACTTTTCAGTCGCCCCGGCGCCGGGGAGCCCTACATCGGTGACCGTCCAGGCGGGAGTGCCCGCAATTTACAATATCCAGGTGACCCCCACCGGGCCGATTCCGAACAGCGTGACCTTGAGCTGCGGCTCAGGGCTACCTTCGGAAACGGGCTGTACTTTTACCAATCCGACAATCACCAACCTCAATAATGGTCCACAGAGTCGCGTGTTGGAGGTCACTACGACGGCGCGCGTAACCACCACCACCGGCTTGTGGCGAATCGGCGGACCGCTCTATGCGTTGTGGCTCCCGGTTAGCGGACTGGCCCTGATCGGTGTGGGTAGGGGCGGCAAAATGTCGCGCCGGCGGAAAGTGCTCATGGGAGCACTCTTGGCTGGGTTCTTCGCGCTGGTCTTGTTCCAGGCAGGATGTGGTTCCAGCAGTAGCGTGACCACTACCAGCGGAACACCCGCCGGAACCTACACGGTTACAGTGGATGCTAAGTCAGGCTCGATCACCCGTACCGTGCCGATCCAGCTGGTTGTTCAGTAAAAAAAAGTTTTATGGGGCGCGCTTGAGCACCACGGCGGCGGCCTCATCGGCCCCGATCACTCCCTGTAGCTTGCGCCAGTCCGCGACGTGGTCTGGGTCCACGCTCAAATCGCGCACAATGTATTCCCGCCAATAGCGGATTTTTGATCCCTCTACTTCTACCTTGCTCTGATAGCTGGCGAACCCCACATCGATTTTGACCGGGTCTGGGATGTCGTCCACCTTGTAATATTGTGGGATTTCGATTTCGTAAGTATCGGTCTCCCGCGACGTCCGCCTCAACTCGATGGGGTATTGCCTGGGCTTGCGCTCCTGTTCGACGTGGGCACTCTTTTCTCCCAGGACGCGCGGCCTCACCAGCATCAAGGGGCCACGAATCTGGGCATACTGAGGCGTCGTGAACTTGAACGTGTAAATCAAGTCCTGCTGGATTTGGTCCAGGTGCTGGATGTCGCTGTTTTGCAGGGTGAAACCCTGAAGCGACTCGCCCAGCCTGTTTTCCAGTTCTTGAGAACGCTGTTGCTGGTTGGCATTCGTCAATGAGGAACGTTCCTGGCTGGCTTGAGCGCCGCTGCGGTCTTCGACCACTTCGCCAGCCAGACTGCCGTCAGGGGCCAGGGTGAAGTGCCCGGTGCGGGAGAGAAGATTGCTGTCCGGGGGCAAGAGCGGGGTGCGAATCAATTCTCCACCCGAATCGGTCACCAGCAGGGCGTAGGTATTTTGCAATTGGGCCCGCAACTCGCCGATCGGCGTGTACTCGTCGGTGGGATCAAAAATCAGGTAACGCTTGCCTGTACTGGCTGTAACCATACTCTGGTAAGCATCGGCACGGGTGTCCGCCGGTAATTCGATGGCCAGAATGGCGTGGTTGAAGTAAGCGGAGGGCAGGTTGGGATGCACGATACCCCGGTAAGTATCGATGAGTAAGTAATTCGATTTGATCCCCACTTCCTCGAGCATGCTGCTGAGCAGTGTGGCTTTGTCCTTGCAATCGCCGTAGCGGGCATGGAAGATGTCCCCGGCGGCATGGGGTTGCCATCCCCCGATGCCGATCTGGATCTCGACATACCGCACTTCGGATTGCAGAAAAGCAGCGAGGACTTTTATTTTCTCGTCAAAACTTGGTTTTCCCATTGTCAACTGGTGGGCCCGATCCGAGATTTCCTGGGTTGGGTTCCTGCGCCCCGCAGTCAGACCGCCATACCAGATGCCCAGCGCGTTCCACGATCCGGATCTCGGTACGCCGTCGCCGGGGCCAAAGTAGGCAATTTCCATGCGTCCCGAGAGCGCCAGAAAATGCGGCATCATGGCTTCATGCTCAATGGCGGGAACGTCGCGAACCGTCCAGATCCAGCGATTGTCTCCGTTTTTCACCGGCTGCACCGGGTCCGCAACGGTGGACGAAGATTTGTACTCCCACCCCGCCGGGAGTTGCAATGTCATACTCGCTTCGCGAACCGGGATACCATCTTGATAAAACCAATCGAGTTGATTCAGCCAGGCGTGCCGTTTTACTTCGTACTCGAACGCAATCACTGATCCCGGTTCGGCCGCCGGAGCCAGCGCTCTTCGCACCCGGATGTCGTTGTATAAATCGAAACCGAAGAAAGCGCTGGTTTCAGGAAAATCCTTGTCGTTGTTTTTCAATTCATATTCGTGCCCGGCGGCATCGATGGTCCAGCCATGGACCGAAAGCAGTTTCTCCTTTTGATCGAGGTCAAGGGCGAATTCTCCTTCGTCACGTCCCTCGTGGCGAAGGATCTTCACCACATGGCGGCTGTGTTCCAGGTATTCGCCCGGGGCGGTGACCGTGTAATCCGTCTGGTCCAGCAGCACGACTGCGTTGGTGTCCGGCTCATAGGTTGGCAGCGGCTGACTCGCAGCCTGGCGCACCCAGTCGGGAACGTTGACCCCGGCCCACGCAAGCTGGGTGAACAGCGCCAACCCGAGCAGTCCCAGCCCGATTGTTTTCCTAATTTCCCGCAGCATGGGGCGCCGCTTTCAGGATGACCTGCTGATCGTCTCCAGCTTTCACCTTGTCGTAGAAATCCTTGATTGCTTTGTACTCTGTGACCGGAAACAGGATGCCGCCAATAATCAAATCACGCCGCGAAAAAACCGTGTTGGCGGCTTCCTGCTTCTGCTGCGTCTTATAAAGTGCGTAATCGAGCTTTGCGGAATCATCGGGGGGTAGGCTCTCGATCTCGGCATTCGGCGGCAGCGCCAGATGCACCTCGTCAATTTCCTGTGAAGGGTAATCGAAATAAATGGGATTGACCCGCTGGGCAGCGGGAAACGCAGGTTTATCGTTGATTTGAAATATATGGGGCGTGACCAGCCAGCGTTTGCCGGCGCTGACGGCAACCGGGCTGCTGATCTTGAACTCCGCCACTACGGGTTGTTCGGCGTCGTCCCATTGCGGAATCTTGGTCAGGGTTATTTCGCTATTTCCGGGCAGCCAACGCTTGATTTCGTCTTCCAGTAATTTCTTGCGTCCTTCCGGGTCGGTTCGGCCGGCTTCACGGCGCCAGTTCATGGCTTCAATTCCATAAAAAGCCAGATCGACAGTCCCGTCAATGGCGCCTTGATCATTCAAGGCTACGTGGGCCACCCGAACTGTCATCGCCTGCTTGTATTCGGGCGCCGGGGTCCCGCCAAACTCCGTCCCTTTCTCAGGACTCTGGCGAACACCCCGCAAGCCGGAATAGCGCCAATTGATGATTCCGTAGGGACAGAACTTGGTTCCCGGATCGAGAAATACTTCCTTGCCATCCAGTTGCACGATGGCAATCTCGGCTTCCAGTTGCTCGGTATTCATGTAGTGTTCGTCGAAAAAGCCTTCGCTGCGATTGGGCACCCACATCAGCCAGGCGGGAATCCCGGCAGCCCGCACCATGGCGACAAACAAGCGGGCCAAATCGTCGTGGTCTCCGCTGCGCTGCCCCAGGACATCTTCCACCCCCTGGTTGCGTTTCATGCCCAGTACATGTTCTTCCTGCTGGGCCCGGTAGGGAATATAGCTCTGATTTTCCAGCTGGGAAACATAGGCATAAATCTTGCGCACCTTTTGTTCCGGCGTGTCTGTGGCGGCCACGGTTTTTGACACCGCTTCCTCCACGCCATTCTTGTGGCCCATGAAATTCTCGATCCGTTTGTTCCAACTCTTTCCTGCGTCCTTCCAGTAGTCTTCCACCTTGCTGCGAGAGTTGTAGTAGAAATTCACCCGCCATTTCAAGGTATCGGCCGGGGGCTGGAAGGGCTCTTCGATGAAGGCAGGAATGTTATTCATTTCCAGCTCCACCCAATACACCACGGGAGTCGTACGAATCTGGGGTTGGTGGTCCTTGGGCATGTACGATGTCCAGCTCATGCCGGTGGCGGTCTGTCCGTCTCCCAGAATCAACGACATGTTGGAGCGCTTGAAGTCATACGGAATGTTCCTGAAGAATGCTCTTTTCTGGAAGAGTTCCCGCTGCATGATCCACTGCGGCTGTTCAAACAGATTGTCGGGATAGTGGTGTTCATAGCGATACTCAATAATGCTTCCGACTTGTACATCGGGAAGAGTAAAAGCCTTCACCTGATAGCGAAACCCGTGCGACTTGACAATGGTTTTGTCCAGCGGCTTGCCCTCAAAGGGGACCACCGAACCATCGGCATGCACGGTTCTTCCGGCGACGTCGCCGATGCTCCCGCCATGGTGGAAGTAGGGCACTTGCACGTCGGCATACTCGCGGCCTGCCTCGGTAAGCACTTTGATGCGAATATACGTGGAATGAAAGTGTTGCAGATCGTTGTCCGTCTCCTCCCGGTTGAGAATGACCGCCGGCGCACCCGGTTGTTCGGGAACGCTGGTCAGGGCTTGTTCTTCAGGCGTAATGGGAGGCCAATCGACAGCGGCGCACCAGGGAACGCCGAAAGCCAGCGCAAGAAGCAACAGCAGGAGACAAAAGGGCGCGCGAAAACGGAATACCATCAGACCTCAATCCGGGGGAAGGACGAGAGCGGATCATTATGCAGATTTCCCAGCGGGCAGGCAAGAGAATTCACTAAAAACCGGCCACGGATTTCCGCTGATTTTCGCGGATTTGCTTCTTAATCCGCGACCATCCGCGTAATCCGTGGCCAAGGTTTTCAGATGTTTAGCTGGCCCCGGCGGATAGCTTGTGGCTTTTCGCCTGGGCGATGCCGTACTGGCGGATCTTGTAAAGCAGGGCCTTATAGCTGATTTGCAGCAGCGTTGCGGCTTGTTTGCGGTTCCAGTTGGTGGCTTCGAGAGCGTGGGTGATGGCCTCGGCTTCGGCTTCATCCTTGGCGCTGCGGGCCACCGATTTCAGGCCTCCGCCGCCGGAGTCAGAAGTGGTAGTGCCGCGCGCGGCGGGATCAAAATGCGCTCCGGCGGCGTCGCCCTTGGGGCGCAGTTCGTTGATGGCCAGCTTCTCGTCGCCCAGAACCAGGAAGCGCTTAATGAAATTGTTCAGCTCACGCAGATTGCCCGGCCAGGGATAATCCAGACAGGCCTGCATTAGTTCCTGCGAAAAGGGCAACGGAGCGCGCGCGTACTGCTCCGACATCCGCGACATGAAATGCTTCAGCAGGATGGGAATCTCTTCCTTGCGCTCGCGCAGTGGAGGGATCTGTAAAGTGAAAGCATTGAGGCGATAGTAAAGGTCTTCGCGCAGCCGCTTGTTGGCCAGCGCTTCCGGAATATTGATGTTGGTGGCGGCCAGGATGCGAACGTCGACCTTGATCACGGTGCGACTGCCCAGGCGGGAAAATGTTTGGTCCTGCAATACATGCAAAAGCTTGGCTTGCAGGCTGGGCGGCATTTCTCCAATTTCGTCCAGCAGGATGGTGCCCTTGTTGCAAATCTCAAACTTGCCCGGCTTGGCGTGATTAGCGCCGGTAAACGCTCCCTGTTCGTAGCCGAATAATTCGCTTTCCAGCAGTTCGGCCGGGACCGCTGCGCAATTTACTTTGAGGAAAGTCCGATGGGCCCGTGGAGAAAGCTTGTGAATGAGCCGCGCCATGACTTCCTTGCCGGTACCGCTTTCGCCCAGCATTAGAACCGGAATGTCAACGTTGGCGACCAGGGCCGCCTGCGAACGCAGCTTGCGCATGTTGGCGCTGGCTGCAACGAAAAACACATCGTCGCTTAGTTCTTCTACGTCGCCACTGTAGTTTTGCTGGTTAGTTCCGAGGCATTGGTCGATGACCTTGTCCAGTTCGGCCTTTTGGAAAGGTTTGGTCAAATAATCCTGCGCGCCCAGGCGAATTGCTTGCACCACCTTGCGGGTGTCACTGACACAGGAGAGCATCACAACTTTGATTCCCGACTGGATTTGCCGAATCTGCTCGAGCGTCTGCAAGCCATCAATTCCCGGCATGAGCAAGTCCAGGAGAACGAGGTCAGGGTGCAGACCCTTCTGTACCCGCTCGACGGCTTCTTCCCCGGTGCTGGCGGTCTCAACTTTATGACCGTCCACTTCCAGCAGGGTACGGATGTAGCGCAACATTCCAGGTTCGTCGTCAACCAGCAAAATTTTGGCCGTCTCACTCATTAGCTTTTCCCTTTTGCGACAGTGGTTGCGGCGGGCGTGAGCGGAATGATGAAAGAAAACTTGCAGCCCGCTCCCGGTTCGCTCTCCAGCCAAATCTTGCCGCCCATGTTGTTGATCAGACGACGGGCAATGGGCAGGCCCAATCCCATTCCGTCGGACAGTTTTTCGGTCTGTGGCACGCGAAAGAAATCATCGAACACTTCGATGTGGTACTCGGGTGAAATGCCCGGCCCGGTGTCCGAAACGCTTACCTTGACGGAGTTGGGTTGGGTATTGTCCTTGCGGCGTCGATCGGCTGCGGCGGGTTCACTCACAGTTCGACGCTCCCACATGTAAGGTTCGGCATGCAGCCAAACGGTTCCGCCCGAGGGCGTAAATTTGGAAGCATTTTCCAGCAGATTAGAGATCACGCGCTCAATCTTGGGTGCGTCAAAAGAAAATTCCGGCAGTTTGTCATTGACCAGGAAGTAAAGTGCCAATCCTCTTTCCTGAAACCGCGGCGACCAAAGGCGGCAGACTTCCGAGAGGCAGGTATTCATATTCCCCGCCTCGTAACGCATTCTCATCTCGCCGGTTTCGAGAACGCTGAAGCTCAGGAAATCCTGGATGAAGTGTTGCAGCCGTTGACCGCTGGAGTGCATATCGCGCAGCACTTCACGCTGGCGTTCGTTCACCGCACCCAGTTTTTCGCTCTGCAATAATTCGACATATCCGTTCAGGATGGCCAGAGGAGTCTTAAGATCGTGGGTTGCCGAACCGAGAGCATTGGTGGTTCGCAAGAATCTCTCCCGCAACTGGCTGTACTCTTGCGCCTGCTGAGTACACGATGGATTGGAGCACGGCTCCGCAACTTGCCGTTTAGCAGGAGATGGCTGGGGCACTCCCTCTTGTGCTTTAGGCGCAGGGGAAACACATGCATTTTCTGATGACATTCCCATGATGTATGAACTCGTGGCTTGCTGGTACCGGGGAGGGAACATCTGCCGAGCGCTTTGATGCTGTATTCAGATGCTATGACACGCCCTTGTCACTGTCAACGAAAAATGCAAGAAACTAGTCACAAAAGGGAAAATCCTTTCTGTTTTGGAGGCATAAATTGCAGACTTCGATTGGCCCATAAATCCAATTGAAATAACAACTTGAGGGATGTTTTGGTTCTCGGCCGCGCAAGCTGGCGAGCGGCTTGTCCCTGGTGCCTCGCCCCTGGATGCAGTATCCTGCCGGGTCACGTGCATATTCCGGCCGCGTCCCAAAAGGGGAAAGTTGGGGATGAACGACCCGTCGATTGCCGGGAATATAGGGTTTGCACCCCGTTTTTCACCGCGAATCGCCCGGTTTTACCCCATCATTTGGCCCCTAAGGTGCTGTAGTTAAAAGGTTAGACAGGATTCGAGAGGTTTACTTGAGCCGTGCAA
Organism: Terriglobales bacterium; assembly: GCA_963762965.1. Classification (GTDB taxonomy): domain Bacteria; phylum Acidobacteriota; class Terriglobia; order Terriglobales; family Acidobacteriaceae; genus DATBAX01. Next base: position 86,317 of record CAVXME010000001.1, on the reverse strand, counting down.
AGTCAGGATCCGAACGCCGCAAATGGGTGCGCCTGCCGCTCGCCATCCCGGTGTTTGTCCGCAGCCGCGATCAGGATGGTAAAGAGTTTCTCGAGTTTGCGACCGCCTGGAACGTCTCCGCGGGAGGGGCCATGATTGCGGTGCGGCGCTCCTTGCGGCTCTCCTCGCAGGTCTTGCTCGAAATCCCCAGTGCACCCGCCACCACCGCCCCCTCCCACTCAAGGGCGTCCAGCCGCCTCCAGGCCACCACGAAATGGGTAACCCACGAGGAAGGCAATCACTTGGTCGGCCTGAAATTCGCCCATCCTCTCCTCAGCCAGCTCCCCGCCGGAAACACTCGGAGAAGGAAAGTTGCTTCTTCGCAGTGAAAAGTTTTTCCTACACGGCTGGCCCACCCTCAGCCTTTGTCCAATCCAGCGACGAGTTACCATTACCTTTGCGGAAACTATCGTAAGTTGCTGATTGATAAATACTTAGTGATAATTTACGAGCGGTGTCCCAAGCTGAGAAAAGTTTGGCTCTCAGGGTGCACACCACACACTGGGTAAGGAGTCACAGGCAGCCAGCATGGCTATTTCAAGCACAAATCCGGTCAGTTCCCTCGTTCAAGCATTGGGCGAAATGCCGCCAGAGGCGGTCGTTTTCGGGAAATCCGAGGTCATGCAAGCGCTGCGGGAGCGGATGGATAAGGTGGCTGGCGCCAACGTCCCGGTCCTGATTGAGGGCGAAAGCGGCACCGGCAAAGACATCATCGCCCGCATGATCCACAGCCACTCACCCTGGCGAACCGGGCCCTATGTGAAGGTAAACTGTCCGGCAATCCCTGGCACTTTGCTCGAAAGCGAACTCTTTGGATACGAAAAAGGCGCGTTTACAGGAGCTTACGGCACCAAGCCCGGCCGGGTGGAGATGGCCCACCGCGGGACACTTTTCCTCGACGAGATCTCCGAACTGGATATGGGCTTACAGTCCAAACTCCTGCAATTGCTTCAGGATGGACAATTCTGCCGTATCGGTGCGCAGGAAGACAAGAAAGTGGAAGTCCGGGTGGTGTGCGCTACCAACCGGGTGCTGGAAACGGAAGTCCAGAATGGTGCGTTTCGGCAAGATTTGTATTACCGCATCAATGTGGTGAACTTGCGTATGCCTCCGCTTCGGGAGCGCCGCGCCGACATCGAAGACCTGGTCAACTATTTTCTCGAATACTACAATCGGAAATACAACTGCCGGGCCCGCGCCCTCTCTTCCGATCTGATGGCGGTGTTGCAAAAATACCACTGGCCTGGCAACATTCGCGAATTGGAGAACCTGGTCAAGCGCTACGTCATTCTGGGTACAGAGGACGTCATTGCCAGCGATCTCGTGGCCCGCGAACCTGAATATTACAGCCCCGAAATCAACCTGGATGGACCGATCTCTCTGAAAAAAGTCACGCGGGCGGCCACGCGCGAACTCGAGCGCAAGATCATTTTGAAAGTTCTGCAAGCCCACCACTGGAACCGCAAACAAGCCGCTCGCACATTGAGCATCAGCTATCGCGCATTGCTGTACAAGATCCGCGATGCTGGCCTCCCTGCCAACCGGTCCTCGCGCCGGAAAATTGAGCCAGAAGTTGTGCCTGCTGCTCCAGGCAATGGCGCTGCCGCCGACTGAGATAGGTTTTCTTCATTCAACTCCTGGAATTTCTACTACCCACCCATTAGCCTCCGCTTCGGTGAAGTGTTTTCAGACAATGAGTTCTGTATACTCCGGCTATCAAGCCCCAGGACCTTGAAGAGATAATTCGCTAGGCCGGAGGTGCCGATGAATCCGCGATCGTGGTTCTCCACTCTCTCTGTGTTTGTAATCTTCATGGGCTGCTTTCTTGACTTGCCCTCGGAGGCTGGGGCCGAACCGGGCTCTGTGGCGCCTATCGCCGAGTCAGGCGCGGCAAAGGATCCGGCTGGGCTATCGCAAGAGGTGCAGCCTGGTCAAGCCGCAGACCTGCAATCTCCAGAAGCCGAGACGGATCTGCTGTTTCCAGTCGTACAGAATGGAAAGTGGGGCTACATCGACAAGACCGGCAGGATTGTCATCCCGTTGCAGTACTACGCTGCCGATGGATTCTTTGAAGGGCTGGCTTGGGTTCAGCCAGTGCCTGCCGCCGACAGCCACTTAAGGCCGCTTTCACGGTTCGTCCTCATTGACCAGGCCGGCAAGCAGATTCCCACTCCGCTAAAGCGCTTTGCTCAACGCTTTTCCGAAGGACTAGCTCTGGTCGCAGACCTCGACGATAAGGAGGGAGGCTACATTGATAAGACCGGGAAAACGGTCATCTCGCCCCAGTTTAGAGACGCGGGTTTCTTCCGCGAAGGATTGGCAAACGTATTATTTGAGGTCGGCAAGTGGGGCTACATCGACCAGACTGGACAGACTGTAATCCCGCCACAGTTTTCCGAGGCTTACGGATTCGCCGAAGGGCTGGCGGCGGTGAAGGTCGGCAAGAAATGGGGTTATATCGACAAAACCGGCAAGATGGTCATCCCGCCTCAATACGAAACGGCCTATGAACACACCGAAGGTTTGGCAGCCGTGAAAGAGGGCGGCAAATGGGGCCACATAGACAAGACCGGGCAGATGGTCATCCCGCCCCAGTTCTCCGAAGCTTACGGATTCTCGGAAGGGCTGGCGGAAGTAAGGGTGGGTAGAAAATGGGGCTACATAGACAAAACCGGCAGGATGGAAGTTCCGCTCCAGTTCGATGCTGCTAGTAAACATTCCGAAGGCCTGGCGGCTGTGAACATCGGCGGCAAGTGGGGCTATCTCGATCAGACTGGAAAGGTCGTTATCGCGCCGACCTTTGACCAGGCTGAGGCTTTCTCCGGAGGACTGGCTTTCGTTCAGGTTGGCGGGAAATCGGGGTACATCGATAAGGAAGGGAAGTACGTTTGGATGCCAACGAAGTAAAATATTTTGCTCTTTGGCCTAATCCCACCAAAGCTGCCGCCGACTGATCCAGGAGTTCTGCGCGTGATCAACTCGAACTTCTTCGTGGTTCCTCTGTGTCTATGTTTTTTCCCCGTGCGCCGGGCAGAGCTTCCATTCGGCGAATTGACTTGCCTGCCGCTTCCCCCTACCATGTTTCGAATTCATGATCGGCCAAAACATCTCGCATTACCGCATTGTCGAGAAACTGGGCGGGGGCGGGATGGGAGTGGTTTACAAAGCCGAAGACGTTAAACTTCACCGCTTTGTGGCTTTAAAATTCCTTCCGCCAGAGGTCGCACAGGACCCGCAATCTCTGAGTCGTTTCCAGCGCGAGGCCCAGGCCGCGTCAGCCCTGAACCATCCCAATATCTGCACCATTTACGAGATCGGCGAGGAGGGCACTCAGCCGTTCATCGCAATGGAATTTTTGGATGGGATGACGCTGAAACATCGCATCGCCGGCCGGCCAATTGATATTGAAACCTTCCTGTCTTTAGCCATTGAAATTGCCGACGCTCTGGATGCCGCGCACAGCGAGGGCATTGTGCACCGCGATATCAAGCCGGCCAACATCTTCGTCACCAAACGTGGACATGCCAAGATCCTCGATTTCGGGCTGGCGAAACTAACGCCGGTAACTGGAAAAGCAGAGGGAGTCGACGTCACCGCTGGCGTTAATTTGGAATACCTGACCAGTCCGGGCACCGCCATTGGGACCGTGGCATACATGTCTCCGGAACAAGCGAAGGGCAAAGAACTCGATGTACGCAGCGACCTGTTTTCTTTCGGCGCCGTGTTGTACGAAATGATCACCGGCGCGGTGCCATTCCGGGGCGACACCTCCGCCGTTATTTTCGACGCCATTCTCAACCGCACCCCGGTGCAGGCAATTCGCCTCAATCCCGATGTGCCGCCACGGCTGGAAGAGATCATCAATAAGTCCCTGGAGAAAGACCGGGACCTGCGCTACCAGCACGCTTCGGAGATTCGCGGCGATCTAAAACGATTGCAGCGGGACAGTGGCTCCGGTCACCGGCCTCCCGCGCATACGCTGGAAACGGTAGAAAGTACAGGGCAGCAGAGTGCTGTATCTTGGCCGACACCGCAAGGTGGGACCAGCGCAGCCGCGGTTCAACCGTCCTCTCCTGAGGTCAGGGCCAGCAGTTCGAGTTTGAGAGTCGCGGCGCGCGAACACAAGTTCGGATTTACGGCGGCGCTCGTGGTTGGCCTGGTGCTGCTCGCCGCCGGTGGCTTTGGGATTTATTCGCTTCTCAGCCGTAACGGGCCCACCCCATTTCAAAACTTCTCCATTACGCAAATTACCAGCACGGGCAAAGCGGAAGAAGCTGCGATTTCGCCGGACGGTAAATATGTTTTGAACGTGCAGAACGACAATGGCCTCCAGAGCCTGTGGCTGCGCAACGTGCCGACCGGCAGCGACACACAGATTGTCCCTCCTGCAGCGGCCATCTACCGGTCGTTGATCTTCTCGCCGGACGGGAACTACGTCTATTTCCGAAAGGCCGGCGTCAACACTCAGAGTGAGTGGGACTTATACCGGACTCCGGTGCTGGGCGGTACACCGCAGATTATTGTTCGGGACATCGATACCAATATCACTTTCTCTCCTGACGGTCATCGTATTGCATACGCCCGCGCCAACGATCCTGAAGTGGGCAAGTATCGGCTGCTCACCGCCAATCCCGAGGGCGGGGAAGAAACCATCCTGCAAATCGAGGCGAATACGAACGAAAACTTTCCACGTTTTGTGACCTGGTCACCAGACGGGAAGCAGATTGCTTACAGCGTCTATACTCTCGGGGACGCTCTCGGCACCATCAAACTGTTCGACCTTGCCAGCAAGAAAGCCCAGCCCCTTAATTCTTTCAGCAACGAACTGGTGCACGAGGTGGAATGGTTACCGAGTGGTCAATGGCTGCTTGCCATGTACCAGGAAAAGGGACCGAGCTACTCGCGTTCTCAGATTGGCCTGGTGTCTCACGCGGGTGGGCAAATCCAGCCCTTTACCAGGGACACGAACCGGTATCAAACGCTGACCTTGTCTGCCGACGGCAAGACCGCAGCCACGGTGCAAGTGCGGACCACGAACAGTCTTAGTTTGCTTCCCGGGGCCGGGGCCCAGGGAAACACTCCTGTCCCGCCACCGGCGCAGGTCGAGGATGTGCGGGCCGTCGCCTGGACCGGGGATGGCAAGCTGCTGGTTTCCAATGGGCAAAGTGTTCAACGGATGAATGTGGATGGCGGACAGCAAACCACCCTGCTTAGCGATCCCAATGCCTGGATTACGGACATAGCGGCTTGCGGAGATCGCTACCTCGTCGTCTCCTGGGTGTTCCACGGAGGCACAACAGGGGCCCGGATCTGGCGGACCAATGCCGATGGCTCGGACGCAAAGCAACTCACCAACGGGAAATTTGATCGCTATCCGACGTGCTCGCCGGACGGGAAGTGGGTCTACTACTATGAGTCGGCCAGTGTACATCCATGCATGAGAGTGCCGCTACAAGGGGGAGAATCCGAAGTTGTCCCCTCGACCCAGGTTCCTGGCATGTATGGAGTTGGCTCGGGCATCGCCATTTCACCCGATGGCAAGCTGCTGGCTTTCAATGCGGAGACTTCAACCCCCGATCACGCCGAGGGCACCGTGAACCAGCTGGCGCTGGCAAACCTCGAAGCAAGTTCCCAATCCACTCCCCGCCTGCTGGCGCCCGATCCCAGAATTGCCGGAGGAGCCGGGGGTTTTACCAACACTCTGATCTTCTCTCTGGATGGAAAATCCGTGGCCTACATTGTGAGTGATCAGGGGGTGGATAACCTTTGGCTGCAGCCCCTCGATGGTTCGCCAGGACATCAGATCACAAACTTCACCTCGGAAAACATCCGCGAATTTCGCTGGTCCGCGGATGGGAAGTCGCTCGCGGTCGCCCGCACCCACGACACATCTGACGTGGTCCTGCTGCGGGAGAAATAGTCTAGCTTTGATGACCCGGCTTGAGATGATCTAGCGAATGGCAGGTGGTGCGCCCGGAGAGATTCGAACTCCCGGCCTCTTCCTCCGGAGGGAAGCGCTCTATCCAGCTGAGCTACGGGCGCGTATCGCCAGTGTACATCGAGAGCTTGGCATCATCAATTGTGGGTCGCCCTTGTCATGCTGAGCGAGCAAGTCGTTCACGACGTGAACGACGAGGGAGTCGAAGCATCCCTGTACAAGGCAGACTCAATGACCCGAGGGGTCCTTCGACTCCGCGACAGCTTCGCTTCGCGAAGCTGTCACTGCGCTCAGGATGACCCTTAATTAGGAGAAAATCCAAACCGAGCCGCAGCCGTGCCCAATTTGCCAAGCCCTCAACTAGCTTTTTTGGGGCGGATGGCCATGCCGAAGTCGCGCTCCATGCTGCTGTACCAGGTATCGTCGTCGGCGGCGTTCAGGGCCACCCATTGTTCGTCGGTCATGGATTTGCGCCACTCGAGAAATGGCACCGCATCTGGCCCCACGGGGTGACGCAGTTGCCAGGTGCCGCTCTCGATGATCTCGCGGATTTTTTCTGCCACCAGCGATGGCGACGCCGGATTCTTGAGCGACGCTGCAAACATGTGAGCAAAACGCCGTTGCTGCAAATATGGTGAGCTGTTTCCCGGACCTTCGATGCGCCGGGCCATGGGAGTGTCGATAATGCCGGGTTCGACCACGGCGACGCGGACGTTAAACGTCTTCATCTCCTGGGCTAGCGCCTCGCTGAGCGCTTCCAGGGCGAACTTGGACGCGGTGTAAGGGGCCAGCGGCGAACAGGAGACGTGACCGGCAACCGAGGCCACGTTGATGATGCATCCGCTCTTGCGCTGGCGCATTTGCGGCACCAGCGCCTGAATGCAGCGGATGACCCCGAAATAATTGGTCTCCATCACCGCCCGGAAATCGGACAGAGGAAGTTCTTCGATCGATCCGCTACGTTCCACCCCGGCGTTATTAATAAGCACATCGATGTGGCCGGCGTCTTTTTGGATATCTGCAATCGCAGTTTTCACCGAACTGTCCGAGTCCACATCCATCACCGAAACTTTGATGGGAAGCTTCTCCTGTGCAGCTCTCTCGCCGAGCTCTGGCGCTCGCGAAGGATTGCGCATGGTGGCGTACACTTTGTGTCCCGCGCGGCCGAGAGTGAGCGCCGTTGCGAGGCCGATGCCTGTGCTGGTTCCAGTGATGAGTACGGATGCCATGGTGGGTTCCTCTTTTCTTTTAGTTTTATGGAAGAGCAGTGTACACCGGAGGAAGCGTGAAGGAACGACGGTGGCCCACTCAAGCCCGATTTTGGCTTGAGTGGGGATGTTTCAGGTCTCCTCAGCTCTGTCATCCCGACCGGAGCAGATCATCGCAAAGCGATGATCTGCGGAGTGGAGGGACCTGCCTTTGTGACGTCACCCTTCAGCTCGCGTGTCTCGGGATGCTACGATTAGATCGCATTTAAGACGTTAGGATATGCCGGGATCAGGGAGATGCGGTGAAAAAATCGAGCGCTCAAAATGGCGAAGCTGAACGCCTCCGCCGACGGGGACAGCGCGAATCAGATAAGGGATATGGCTCCAAGGGATTGCTGTCGCTACTGCGTGCCGCGAAGCTTGGTGACGAAGTTGCTCAGGTGTCAGTCGGTTACGACTATGCCTACGGGATCACCCGCAAAGTAAACGTGGATGAAGCGCTTCGCTGGTGGAATCGAGCCTACAAACAGGGCTCCTGGGCTGCCGCATTCAATCTTGGAATGTTCTTTCGCGACGCGAAACAGTGGGCAAAGGCTTTGAAGTGGTTCGACCGCGCAGTGCACGCTGGCGATGAAGATGGATTGATCGAGATCGCAAAGATCCACCTTCGCTATGGAGGTGACCGGGCCGAGGGTCTCCGTTATCTGAAGCTTGCGGTTGCTGCAACGGACAAACTCACCGAACCGGCGCGTCTGGAGACAAAACGTTTGCGCAAAGAGCAAAAGGCTTTATCCGCCGGTGATCTGTTGTACATGCAGGCAGACTTGCTAGATACTCGCGGCCGATACGCCGAGGCCCTACCCCTGCTGTTGAAAGGCGCAAAGGCCGGCGACACCAGTTGCCAGATTCTTCTCGGGAACTATCTTTCAGATGGTCGAAAGGGCATTCCGATTGATCGGACGCGTGCTATTTACTGGTACAAGAAAGCTTACAAGCAAGGGTACAGCTCCGCTGCTTTCAATTTGGCTATGCATTATCTGAAGCAAGGAGACCTGGACGAGGCCTACCGATGGTTCGAGCATTCGGTGCAGGCTGGGGACAAAGAAGCCAACCTTGCACTTGCGAAGATTTGGCTTCATGAGCGCGAGAATAAGGCAAAGGCGATCAAGCATCTCAAAGCGGTGTTCTCAGGGAATCCGTGCGATGTTAGCGAACTTGGCCGTGATGAGGCAAGGACGATTCACCGACGTTTACTGACGTCGCGCAAATAAGGTTGGAGTAAAGATTGGCGTGCGGCTTACCTGTGCTCTGTTTTTTGTGCTCTTGAAGAGCGCCTTCACAGAATCAAAAGAACAAGCCTCCAACGTCCGTGGTTCCCACGTCTCGCAAAAACGGCGAGACATGGGGCACCCTCCGTCCGCTGATTTCAGCGAGATCAAAACCCACTCAAAGAGTAGGGCCACCCGGCCATCCTTTAGGGATTGGGTTGGCCAGTCTCCCTTTTCGATTTCTTCAGTTCCACATAGCGACCCAAGAAGAAGCCAGCGAGAAATGGCGCACCGAAGACCGACACGGCTGAAAATAGCAGCACCAGAAGGTGGAACGGGCTAAACAATCCTTCGGACATTTCTGTCTCCGACACTTATGCTAAGCGTGACGCGAATTTCGGCTTCTAGTACCTGCCGCCGCCCCCGCCGCCGCGTCCGCCACGATCTCTGCCTCCACCGCCACCACCGTGGCCGCCGCGGTCTCTGCCACCACCACTGTCTCGGCCGCCACCGCCGCCACGCTCTACTTTGGGACGGGCTTCGTTTACGTTGAGGGTGCGTCCGCCGACCTGGCTGCCGTTGAGGGCGGCGATTGCTTTGTCTCCCTCTTCCGCGTTGGTCATTTCCACGAATCCGAAACCGCGTGAACGTCCGGTGTCCCGGTCGGTCATGATGCTTACGCGATCCACTTGCCCATGCGCCGCGAACAACTGGCGCAGTTCGTCTTCCCCGGTATTGAAATCCAGATTGCCCACGAAAATATTTTTCACGCGAATAGCCTCGGAATGAGCTATTTGAGAGCGTCTACTTCGGCGGAGGAGCAGAGGCTGGTTGGGCGTGCTGAGAAGCCGGAGATGGCGAACAGTCAAATGCGGACGCAGTATAGCAGGTCTGGGATTTAAGGGAAGTGAATCTGCCAAGCGCGCCGTGGGAGCGGTGTTGAGCGGTCAGCACTCGTCCACCGACCAGTACTTTCCGCGCTGATAGCCCATTTGCAGCAAGCGGTTCTTGGGATCGTGACGCTTGCCGCAGCTGGGACACTTTAAGTATCTGCCCCAGGCTGTGCCTTGACGGTCGTAATTTTCGGCGACGGCAAATGTTGTGCCGCAACTGCACGGGACCAGGAACATTTTCAGCTTGGGTTCGGGCTTGGAGTCCGGCTTTTTCGGCATTGGAAAATCCCCGCCCAAGCAGAGCTTGAACGGGGCACCCTCGATGGTTATTCTGCTGTCTTCTTTTTGCGCATGCTGGCTTGCAGGACTTTCTTGCGCAGGCGCAGAGACTTCGGCGTGATTTCGACGTATTCATCATCGGCGATGAATTCGATGGCCTGTTCCAGATTCAGGTTGCGGTAGGGCACGAGACGGATCGCCATGTCCGAAGTGGAGGATCGCATGTTGGTCAACTTCTTCTCGCGGACTACGTTGACATCGAGGTCATTATCTTTGGCGTTTTCGCCTACGATCATGCCTTCGTAAACATCAATCGTTGAGCCGACGAACAGTTCGCCGCGTTCCTGCAAATTATAAAGAGCGTACGGAGTGGTGACGCCGTTGCGGTCGGAGACAAGAGCCCCGGTCAGGCGATGTGGAATTTCGCCCTGCCATTCGGTGTATCCATCGAACAGAGAATTCATGACGATGGTGCCGCGCGTGTCAGTCAGCAACTGGCTGCGCAAGCCGATCAGGCCGCGGCTGCCGACGCGAAACTCGATGCGGACCCGACCGTAGCCATGGTTGTGCATATTAGTGACTTCGCCCTTGCGGGTACCAAGCTGCTCCATCACTACGCCAACAAATTCTTCTGGAACGTCAACCGTGAGCTTCTCCACTGGTTCCATCAACTTGCCATCGACTCGTTTGGTGATGATCTCCGGCTTGCCGACCATAAGCTCGAAGCCTTCGCGCCGCATCATTTCAATGAGGATGGAGAGTTGCAGTTCGCCGCGGCCCATAACCGTGAAAGCGTCTGTGGTTCCGGTATCTTCGACGCGCAGTGAAACGTTGGTCAGAAGCTCTTTTTGTAAACGCTCGCGCAGATTTCGCGAAGTAACGAATGTGCCCTCCCGTCCTGCGAACGGGGAAGTGTTGACCGTGAACTGCATGGCGATGGTGGGCTCATCGATGGTGATCGGCGGCAGCGGGGCTGGATTCTCTATCGTGGTAATGGTTTCGCCGATGGTGATGTCTTCTACACCGGCGACCGCGATGATGTCACCCAGAGTCGTTTCGGTGATGTCAGTTCGTTTCAGTCCGGAAAACGAGAACAGCTTGGTGATCTTTGTTTTCTGAAGCGTGCCATCGAGCTTGGCGATGCCAACGTCTTCACCTGTGCGCATGGTTCCGTTGAATACGCGAGCAATCGCAAGTCTGCCTAAGTAGTCGCTGTAATCGAGATTTGCTACCAGGATCTGCAACGGGCCTGCGGCGTCTCCACCCGGCGGAGGGATCGTTTTCACGATGGTCTCGAACAACAGCTGCAAGTTCTCGCCGCCACCTTTAATATCCCGGGAAGCGGTGCCGATTTTCGCGTTGGTGTAGAGGACCGGGAAATCGAGCTGCTCTTCTTTCGCGTCAAGGTCAATGAAGAGGTCGTAAACTTCGTTTAATACTTCCTGGGGACGTGCATCGGAGCGGTCAATCTTGTTAATAACGAGGATTGGCTTCAGGTGCGCTTCGAGGGCTTTGCTGAGCACGTAGCGGGTCTGCGGCAGAGGGCCTTCGCTGGCATCGACCAGAAGCATGACGCCGTCCACCATCTTGAGGGCGCGTTCGACTTCGCCGCCGAAATCGCTGTGGCCGGGCGTGTCGACGATGTTGATCTTGATGTCGTGATAGTGAACGGCGGTATTTTTCGCGAGAATGGTGATGCCGCGTTCCCGCTCAAGGTCGTTGGAATCCATGACCCGTTCCACATGGGCCTCGTTGGCACGGAACGTGCCACTTTGTTGCAGCATGGCGTCGACGAGCGTGGTCTTGCCGTGGTCTACGTGCGCAATAATAGCGATGTTGCGAATGCCTGAACTCAAATCAACTTCCTTCCTGAAATTGCGGTGCCTTGACTAGAGGCCGGCCCGAGGGCGGGGTGTCAGTCTGGGGTCTACTACTACTTTACTATGAGGCGTGCGTTTTCAGTGAGTTTGGGAGGGATCTTCTTCAGGATCGCGGTTCCAATTCGAGCGGCGTAACCCTAATCGCGAGAATTGCATTCCCGGACAACCTTGCTATAATCCGCCAAGCTTTGAGGAGATAGCCGCGAAACCCCGGCTATTCGGGTGATCCGATTGACAGACCAACCGTCGAAAACAGCCAACGCCGATTCCGCGCAACTGCAAGCTCTGGGATACAGCTCAAAATTTGATCGCACCATGAGCTTGTGGCAGAATTTTTCTCTCGGTTTCACTTATCTCTCTCCTGTGGTCGGTGTCTATACAGTTTTTGCCTTGGCGATAACAGCCGGCGGGCCTCCCATGTTTTGGAGCTACATCTTTGTGGGCCTCGGACAGTTGCTGGTATGCCTTGTCTTCGGAGAGATCGTTTCGCAGTTTCCAATCTCAGGTGGTCTCTATCCGTGGGCTCGTCGCCTCGTAGGCAAACGCTGGGCCTGGATGGCGGGTTGGGTTTATCTCTGGGCGCTCTGCACCACGATCGCAGCCGTTGCTGTCGGAGGCGCTCCTTATTTAACCCAGGTGGTGGGCGTGAACATGTCCCATGCCGGTGAAATCTGGACTGCGGTGGGGATGATCGTTGCCACCACATTGCTCAACGTCAGCGGCACAAAGCTGCTCGGTCGAGTCGCGATGTTTGGATTTGTGTGTGAACTGGTCGGTGCGGTGCTGGTTGGCTCTTATCTTCTGATATTCGCGCGGCACCAGAGCTTTGGTGTTCTCTTTCAAAGTTTCGGCTTGGGATCGAACGGACATTATCTTCCTGCGTTTCTGGCATCGAGCGTGGCTGCCATGTTTGCCTATTACGGATTTGAAGCCTGTGGAGATGTTGCTGAGGAGACGCCGAATCCGGGAGTTGCGATTCCTAAGGCGATGCGCATGACAATTTACATCGGTGGCGCGGCCGCCATTCTTGTCTGCCTTGCTCTGGTGCTCGCCGTACCGGATATGGGCGCGGCAATTTCAGGGAAGGATGCAGATCCGGTGGTTACCGCCCTGCGAGGAGCATTGGGTGAAATCGGATTGCGAGCCGTGATCGCGGTGGTGCTGGTGTCGTTCTTTTCTTGTCTGCTCAGTCTGCAAGCGGCGACCAGCCGTCTTCTATTCGCTTATGCGCGTGATGGCATGATTTTTGGCAGCCAGCATTTGAGCAGACTGTCTCCTCGCACCCACATGCCAATCCTTGCATTGCTGCTGGCGGGCTTCGCCCCTGCGCTGATCGCCATCGCAGGATTGTTTCTGGAAGATGCGGTGCGCACCATCATCGTGTTTGGTTCGGCTGGAATCTATGTCGCGTTTCAAATGATTGTGTTGGGTGCTCTCTTCGCACGATATAGGGGATGGATCCCGAGCGGCGAATTTCGTTTGGGAGCCTGGGCTTGGCCGGTCAACGTCGCGGCACTGATCTATGGACTTGGAGCGATTGTGAATATGGTATGGCCGCGCAGTCCTTCTGATCCCTGGTATCAGAATTATGGGATGATTCTGACCACCATCATCGTGCTGGTGAGTGGATTGATCTACATGACGACGGCCAAACCATACGAACACGGGACGGCCCCAGCTGGAGATGCTCATTTGGTGCATATTAAGAAGTGAGTGGTTCGCAAAAGTTTGTGGGCGGCAATCTTGATTTTCGAGTACGGAGGAGAGGTTTATGCGAAAGCAGTTCACGGTCACTTCGATTTGCTTGATCATCCTTGCGCTGGGCTTTGCCAGTCTTAGTCTGTCCAGCGCAGCCCAGAGCAAGAAATCCTCAGAGAAGATGGGTCCCATCCCGGACAAAGCCTACGTACAAAAAATCTGGGACACCTGGGCCACGCTTGATCCCGCACAGGAAGCCCAGTTCCACGCTCAAGGACCGAATGTGTTTTATGACGAGTCGCCACTCAAGTACAACAGTTGGGCGGAGTTTCAATCCGGTGTCACTAAGATTCTGGACACGATCAAGAGTGGCACATTCACTGTAAATGACGATCTGATGTTGCATCCCGCCGGTGATTACGTTTGGGGCACTGCGACGGTGAAAGAAGATCTGGTGATGAAAGATGGAAAGCGAGATATGGCCACCCTGCGCTGGACCGTAGTATTTCAGAAGCAGGATGGAAAATGGCTAATCGTGCATGAGCACATTTCCGCGCCAGCGGAATAAAAGCATGCAGCTAGAATGTGGGTGGAGTATTGACCCACAAGATCAAGGTCTCGGTGCGGCCGGGATTTTTCCAGCTGTGCGGTAATGCGCTTTCAAAATAAAAGCTATCGCCGGACTTGAGCCGGTATTCCTCTTTCTCCAGAGAAATCAGCAACTCTCCGCGCAGGATGTAAAGAAACTCTTCGCCGACGTGAGCGTAGGATTCGCCGCTGCCGGCCTGTGGAGCGACGCGGAACAGGTGAGGCTCCATGACGGCATTGCCCCAGGCCAGCAATTCCATGCGCACGCCGGGGCCCGCCTCCAATACTTTGCGCCGGTCAGGACGCACCAGGTGGCTGTTGGGTTCCGCGGTATCGTAAAAATCGATGATGTTGGTTTTGTAAAAACGCGCCAGCTTGCGCAGCGTGCTGACCGACGCGCTCATGTGCGAACGTTCCAGAGCGCTCAGGAAGCCCAGCGAGATACCGACAGCTTTAGCAACCTGAGCCAGGGAAAATCCGCCGCGGGCGCGCAACTGGCGCAAGCGAATGCCAATGGCCTTCGCCGACCCATCAGAACTCGGTTCCAACTTGCCTTCACGCTTCAGCAACTGCACAATGGCAGGCGCGTTCAAGCCGCGGACTTTGCGCAGAAACCGCGCGCGCTTGAGCAGCTTTACATCTTCATTGGTATACAGGCGGTACTTGCTGACGGTGCGTTTGGGCCGGATGACGCCCAGGCTTTCCCAGGAACGGATCACAGAAGAGGACACGCCCACCATGCGGGCCACGTCGCCGATTTTCAAGTAAGGCTTGGCGCTTCCTGGTTCCATATTAGAAAAACTGCCCCATGCGATTTTCTTATGGAGTGAATAAAGGATTTTTTCCTTGACAGTATGTTGACTCGCCCCATAACCTTGCGGGATTATAGCAAGGTTTACCCGATGCGCAAGATGCCGTTATTTCAAACTTCCACTCCCCGGAGGTAGTCCATGCATTCCTCGATGCGGCGCTGTTCCTTGGCCTTCTGTCTGGTTGTTTTTAGCCTCCTCGCCATACTGGCAATCCCCTCGCTCGGCCAGAGCACTGGCGGACGAATTCTCGGCCGGGTTGCCGATCCCACGGAAGCGGTTCTTACCGGGGTGAAGATTACGCTGACGAATCAGGCGACCGGAGTTGCCCGTACCGCCATGACGAATGACAGCGGAGACTACAACTTTGTGGAAGTGGTGCCGGGCACCTATCGGGTGGAGTTTGAGCTGACGGGATTCAAGAAGAATGTGCAGAAGGACGTGATCCTCGACGTCAATCAGGTGTTGACCCTGAATTCGACATTGCAGATCGGGGCGCAGCAGGAAGTTGTCGAGGTCACCGGAGAAGCTCCCCAGGTGGACACCACCAGTACACAGCTCGGTGCTGTCATTAACGACCGCTCGGTGAACGAATTGCCTTTGAACACTCGGGACACCTACCAGTTCCTGCAACTCCAGCCGGGAGTGCAATCGCAGTTGGGCTCGAGCGGCAGCTTGTTCTTTGGCTCGGACGACGCCGGCTCGGTCTCGGTAAACGGAGGCCGCACCCGATCGAACAATTTCAGCGTGAACGGCGGCGACGCCAACGACCAGTTCGCCAATCTTCCCACGGTCCAGCCCACGCCGGACAGCATCGAGGAGTTTCGCGTAATCACCAACACTTTCGACGCCGAATACGGGCGCAATTCAGGATCTGTGGTGAACGTGATTACTAAGTCCGGTACCAACAACTTTCATGGCAATTTATATGAATATTTTCGCAACACGGTTTTGGATTCGACCGGATTCCCCGACACCAGTAAACCCCAGCTGAACCAGAACCAATTCGGCGGGACATTTGGGGGTCCAGTCAAGAAAGACCGCACGTTCTTCTTTGTTTCGTACGAGGCCCGCCGCGTCCGGCAAGGACAACCGGGTGCACTGGTGAATGTGCCCACTACCCCCGAAAGAGGCGGTGACTTTAATGACACTGGGGGTTTTGGGGTTACCACAGTTAATCCTAACAACAACGCACCCAACGGGATCAATGATCAGTTCGTTGCTGATGTATTAAACGGGCGACCGGGGTGTACGGCGGCGATTACCGGGCTCGGCGGCACGACGCCTGCTGCCGGCGTTCTGTGGACGGATATTTTCCCAACCAACGTCATTCCCACCGACTGTCAGGATCCGGTTGCAGCAAACTTGCAACGTTTCATGCCAGCCGAGAACGCCGGGCCAGGTCAATATGAAGCGGTGGTGACCGGTACTGACAACGAACATCAGTTCACGGTTCGTTTCGACCACAAAATTAACGACCATCAGAACTTCACTGCCTACTACTACTTCACCGACATCGCGAAGTTCTTGCCATACAACACTTTTGAAGAATCAGGAGCCAACGTTCCCGGTTTCGGAAACTTCAACAACTCCCGCAACCAGCAATGGAATCTCAGCCACACCTGGACCATCAATAATGCCTTGATCAACGAGGCGCACTTTACCTACATGCGGGAAGGGCAACTGGGATTCCTGCAACCTGCCAATACAAATGCAGTGACTGCATCATGCACTGGTCCGGCAACAACGTTTTGCTTCACCGGTACATCTGATTCCAACAGCGGGCCAAACTCACTTGTGGGGCAACTCGGGACTAATCCGATGTACGGGATCACCACCGGGCTGCCGCCAACCCAGACTGGACTTCCTTACATTAACGTCTCCGGTGGGGCAGCGATCGGCAACAACTGGGAAGGCGTGCTCCCTCAAGTCGGAAATAGTTTCCAGTGGTCCGATAGCCTTAGTTGGGTCAAGGGTAACCACACCGTGAAGTTTGGTATAGACATCCGCCGCGCCCGTTTTGACCAGTACTACTACTTCGACGTCAATGGCGAGTACACCTTCGATGAGAGCGGCGGGAATGCGATCATCAGTGGCGACGGCGTTACAACCGGCAACGCTTATGCAGAATACCTTTTGGGTCTGGCCGACAACTATACCCAGGGGTCAGGCCAGCGCGAGGATGTGCGCGGCAGCTCGTTCTACCCCTTCGCACAGGACAGCTGGAAGATTAAACCTAACCTGACCCTAAACTATGGGCTTCGTTACGAGCTTAATACCCCGCCCACAGACATCGCCCAACATGTGGAAACCTTCCGCCCCGGCCAAACCAGCACGATTTATCCATGCAGTGCGGCAGATCAAGGGGCTTGCCCGACCGGGTTGGTCGTGCCCGGTGACAAGGGAGTTCCTCCGGGTATGACGTCCACTTACTACAAAGCTTTTGCACCGCGCGTCGGTTTGGCCTACAGTCCAAATTACAAAGACGGCTTGCTGGGAAAACTATTCGGCAACAACGGCGCGACCAGCATACGCGCCGGCTGGGGACTGTTTTACAATCCCATCGAAGAGCTGGTGCTGGCGCAGTTCGGGGCGGAGCCACCCTTCGGCGGCAGTTCTTCATTGTCTGAAACTTTCTTCAACACACCCTTCGTCAGCCAACAGGGCGCGGTGAGTCCGAACCCTTTCACCGGAATCCTAAGTCCACCTCGCGGCCAGCCGGTTGACTTGTCCGTCTTCCGCCCGATTCTCCTCTATGGAGAATTTCAACCGCACCTGCGGACGCAATATACCGCCCAATACAACTTGACCATTCAGCGGCAGCTGAGCAAGGACACCATGTTGCAGCTTGGCTACGTGGGTTCGCAGGGGCACCGTTTGTTGGCCACCCATGACATTAACCCATCGAATCCTCAAACCTGCCTGGATATTAATGCGGTGCAGGGCGCGGGCACATGCGGCCCCTACGGGGAGGACGTTGAATTCAACTTTGGTCCCGGTGACGTTGCTCCCGCTGGAGGCTTCCATCTTCCCTACGGTCCGAATGGTCCCACGGTCATACCCGCCGGCACCTCACTCAATGGGTTGGAGCTGGTCGGCTTGCGGCCTTACTCTTCGCCAAATTGCAATCCCTTTACGGGCACGGGTTGTCCCCTGGATGGCATCCCTGTATTTACTGACATCTTCGCTGAAGATACGATTGCCGGATCGAATTACAACTCGTTCCAGGCGATGCTCGAAAAGCGATTTTCTGCTGGCCTGCAATTCCAGGCGGCGTATACGCTCAGCAAGTCGATTGACGACGGCTCAACCTTCGAAGAGAGCCTGAATCCTTTTAACTTCCGCGCCAGCCGCGCACTCTCCCTGTTTAATTCCAAACAGCGCTTCGTGATCAGTTATAGTTGGGACCTTCCCATACCCAAGCACTCGGGAATGCTGGGCAGGCTGGTCAATGATTGGTCGGTTTCGGGGATTACCGAGTTCCAGAGCGGATTTCCCATTCGCCTGAACACTGAGGATGATACCGAACTGATCAGCAGTCTGTTCTTCCTGGGAACGGAAGCGCCGCAGCAAGTCTTGCCCTTCAAGAGACTCGATCCCAGGAAGAATGGCAATTATTATTTCAATCCTGCGACCTTTGCCGATCCAGCCCCAGGACAATTTAACATCGGCACCCAACGGACCATTTGTTGCGGTCCAGGGTTGGATGATTGGGACTTCTCGGTCCACAAGCAGATTAACCTGACGGAAAGCAAGTATTTGCAGTTCCGAGCCGAGATCTTCAATGTATTCAACCATACCAACTTCTCGAACCCGGACGGCGGCTTCTCAGATGGATCCCAGTTCGGTGAAATCACCACGGCTGGTGATCCTCGTGAAGTACAATTTGCTTTGAAGCTGTTCTTCTAGTTCCAAGCCTGGGGCGGCTTTGGCCGCCCTTGTCTACTCTAATGGCCGTTAACCGGCCTGAGATTTCCCGGAGACCAGGATGTACCCCGAATTGCAAAAGGAGCTCGATACTTACGAGCGGCGCACGCCGAAATCCGCCGCCGCCCACAAGAAGAACCTCAAACGCATTCCTCTCGGAGTCGCCAGCAACTACCGCGCTTATGACCCCTGGCCAATCTTTGTGAAGGAAGCCAGCGGATCGCATTTCCGCGATCTTGATGGCAACGACTATCTCGATCACAACCTGACTTTTGGCGCGCTCATGGCCGGACATTGCCATCCAGCGGTAATGAAAGCCGTCGAAAAGCGGCTGTCCACAGGCACCATGTACGGCATGCCGCATGACATGGAATGGGAACTGGCGGAAGAGATCTGCGACCGGTTTCCCGTGGAAATGGTCCGCTTCGGAAACAGCGGCACCGAAGCTACCATGCATTCCGTGCGCTTGGCGCGGGCTGCCACTGGACGGGACAAGATTCTCAAATTTGAAGGCGCTTATCACGGACTGCATGATGCGGCGCTGGTCAGCGTCAAGCCTCACGCGCCGGATTACGGAGACGTCAACGCTCCGACGTCTGTGCCGGGCGGTCTTGGCGTGCCCAAGGCCAGCATCGAGAACGTGACCATTGCCACCTTCAATGATCTGGCCAGCGTGGAAAATCGCTTCAAGCAATTTCCTGGGCAGATCGCCGCAATCATCCTCGAACCAATTTTGATGAATGTCGGGCTTTGCATGCCCAAAGCGGGCTTCCTTGAAGGATTGCGAGAGATCGCCACGAAAAACGGCGCCTTGCTGATTTTCGATGAAGTGAAAACAGGCGCGAAACTGGGATGGGGTGGAGCGTCGGAATACTTCGGAGTAAAACCCGACATGATCTGCCTGGCCAAATCCATCGGCGGCGGATTTCCGCTGGCTGCGTTCGGCACCAGCAAAGCCGTGATGGGCCTCATCTCAGACCACAAGGTTTTTCACGGCGGGACCTACAACACCAATCCAGTCTCGATGGCGGCTGGCCTGGCAACCTTCCGCGAAGTGCTCACCCGCGAAAACTACGCTCACGTTGATAAGCTCGGCGCCAAACTCACGGAAGGATATCGCAAAACAGTGGCGAAGGTTGGGTTGAAGGCCTACGTGGTGAGCGCCGGCGCGAATGGTGCGTTGATGTTCTATCCCAAAGAAATCCAAAGCTATCGCGACTGGGAAAAGATCGATATCGATCTGTGGCGGCTCTATTGGTTTGGCATGGTGAACCGTGGCGTGATGCCGCAGCCTTATTGGTGGGACGAGCAGTGGACGATTTCTGTCCAGCACACCGAAGCCGATATCGAAAAGCATCTGGCGGCGTTCGAAGATGTGGCGCCTGCATTGGCCAAGGTGCAACAAGAAAGTCCCGAGCCGGTCGCGGTCGCGCACTAGGAAATTCAAGAGAGCCGGGGAGAGGCAATTTTGCCGAGTAGCCAATCTAGTCTCAGCAAGCCCCACCTGAAGCGGGTTTTGGGCCGCCGCGATCTCGTATTGCTGTTCGTGGTCGCGGTGTTCAACCTGAACGTGGTGCCGTCGATCGCGGCCAACGGCGGCGTAACCGTTTGGTTGTGGCTCGTTTCTCTGGTGCTTTTCTTCTGGCCGCAGGGCATTGCCGTCATCGAATTGGCCCACCGTTATCCCGGAGAAGGCGGCGTCTATCTTTGGGCCAAGGAAGTTTTCGGCGACTTCCACGGATTTCTTTCCGGCTGGTGCTACTGGACCAACAACATGCTGTATGTGCCGACCGTGATGCTGTACTTTGTCGGCGTTTCAGTGTTTGTACTCGGTCCCGGCCATCAGGGATTGGCGGACAACAAGACGTTCGCTCTGATGACCTCAACAATCCTGTTGGCGCTGCTGACCATTCTCAACATCGTTGGATTGGGTGTCGGCAAGTGGCTTAATAACCTGGGAGCGATTGGTACCGGAATTGCCGCCGCCGTTCTGATTGGGCTGGGACTGACAATTTTCTTGCAGTACGGAACGACGATTACCGCGGCGGATTTCCGCATTCCTGCCAATCCCCGGTTCGTACTCAATTCTTTTGGTGTGATTTGTTTTGGGCTGGTAGGGCTCGAACTGGCGTCGGTCATGGGAGATGAGATACGCGATCCGAAACGTACTCTTCCCGGAGCAGTTGCCTGGGGAGGCATGATCTCAGGCCTGTTCTATATTGGAGCCACGCTGACTCTGCTCATCGCGGTGAATAAAAACGATATCAGCGTATTGCAAGGCATCATGCAGGCCGTGAGTCACATGGCGGGAAGCGTCGACATGTTCTGGATTGTCATTCCCTTTGCGGTGATGTTGAGCTTGTCGATTGCGGGTATCGGTTCAGCCTGGATGGGCGGTTCCGCACGAATCCCGTTTGTGGCCGGGCTGGATTCGTACATGCCGTCCTGGCTGGGCAAAGTGCATCCCAAATTCGCGACTCCTTACATAGCGCTCATTGTCCAAGCCCTAGTTTCGCTGGTGCTGGTGGTAATCAACTTTGTGGCGTCCGGCGGCGTCCAGGAAGCCTTCCAGAAGCTCCTGGCCTTGGCCGTGGTTCTGCAATTGGTGCCTTTTCTCTATGTTTTCGGGGCGTTGTTAAAGTTTGGTTTGGGGACCCCCGACCATCGTGGACGCTATAGCCGGACAACGCTGGTCGCCGCCGGCCTGAGCGGATTCATCACCACCAGTCTCGGAATTATTTTAGTGTTCTTCCCCACGCAGCAGGTTACTTCCATCTGGCTTTATGAAGCATGGATGATTGGTGGCACGCTCTTTTTTGTGGGCTTGGCTGCATTTTTCTTTTTTGTTTACGGACGTCACAAGTTGCCCAAACCAGTGGCGGCCAGCGTGTGGCAGGAGTGAGGGGGTCGTATGCCGGGCGGAGTGAAAACAGACGTCAAAACTTATCAGCTCTACATTAACGGGGAGTGGGTCGCCGGCAACTCGGGCAAAACATTTCCCGTCTACGAGCCTTCCACCGAAGAAGTGTTTGCTCAGGTCCCCGATGCGAATGCCGAAGACGTGAACCGTGCTGTCGCTGCGGCCCGGGCTGCTTTTGACGATGGCCCATGGGGCACGACCACTCCGCAGGAACGAGGCCGGGTTCTGTTTCGTCTTGCCGAAAAGATTCGTCAGAACGCCACCATGTTGGCGGAGCTCGAAGCACGTAACTGCGGTAAGCCGATTGTCGAGGCGGAATACGATATAGCGGACACTGCGACCTGCTTTGAATACTACGGTGGCCTGGCGACGAAGGTCCTCGGTTATGTGAATCCGGTTCCGGACAATGCTCTGAGCTTGACCCTGAAAGAACCGATCGGCGTGGCCGGGCAGATTATTCCTTGGAACTATCCGCTGCTGATGGCGGCCTGGAAACTTGCCCCCGCTTTGGCCGCAGGTTGCACCTGCATCCTCAAGCCCGCCGAGCAAACACCTCTTACCGCTTTGGAAATGGCGAACTGGCTGACCGATGTGGGCTTACCGCCGGGAGTCGTGAACATCATCACGGGATTTGGCGAAACCTGTGGCGCACCTTTGGTGCAGCATCCAGACGTCAACAAGATCGCTTTCACGGGTAGTGGATCTGTCGGCAAGATCATCGTCAAGCAGGCAGCCGACACAGTAAAGCGAGTCACGCTTGAACTCGGCGGCAAGTCGCCCAACATATTTTTCGCGGACGCCGATTTCGAAGCTGCCATCGATGGAGCGCTTTTCGGCGTCTTTATTAATCAAGGGGAAGTCTGCTCGGCAGGAAGCCGCATTCTAGTGCAGAGATCCATTTACAAGAAATTTGTCGACGCGATGACGGAGAAGGCCAAGAAGATCAAGCTGGGTGCGCCGCTTGATCGCGATACAAAAATGGGCCCACTGATCAGCAAGGAGCAATACGATCGCGTCCGTTCCTATCAGGAGATCGGGAAAAAGGAAGCCAAGCTGGCGTCCGGTGGTGGACGCGCTGAACAGTTCGCCAAGGGCTACTACGTGGAGCCCACCATTTTTTATGATTTGGACAACAGTGCCCGTATCGCCCGCGAAGAAATTTTCGGCCCGGTCGCCGCAGTCATTCCCTTCGAAGACGAAAAAGATGCGGTCAAAATCGCCAACGACTCTCCCTACGGCCTGGCGGCCGCAATTTGGACCCGTGATATTTTCAAAGCGTTCCGCGCGGTGAAGGCGATCCGTGCTGGCATTGTCTGGGTCAACCACATGCAGCCCACTTATGTCGAAGCGCCTTGGGGTGGGTACAAACAATCTGGCTTTGGACGCGAACTCGGACCCTGGGGCATTGAAGAATATCTTGAAACCAAGCAGGTGCACATCAATCTGAACGAACAGCCCATTGGCTGGTACTGAAATACGGAAGCACAGTGAAGGTCGTGAGATGGGAACCATTCAGCTGAAAACCAACATTCCGGGCCCCAAGTCAAAGGGGCTGGCGGCTCGCCGCGAAGCGGCAGTGCCGCGTGGACTTTCGCACGCCACGCCAATCTATGTGGCCAAAGCGGAAGACGCCTGGCTGGAAGATGTAGACGGGAATCGCTACGTCGATTTTGCCGGAGGTATCGGCTGTCTCAACGTCGGCCATCGGCAGGAAGCCGTGACGACAGCCGTCCGCGATCAGTTGGATAAATTCCTTCACACCTGCGTACAGGTCACGGCGTATGAAAGCTATGTCCGTCTTGCGGAACGTATGAACCAGGTTGCACCGGGGAAGTCTCCCAAGAAAACTATGTTCGTAAACAGCGGCGCGGAAGCCGTGGAGAACGCGGTCAAAATTGCGCGCGCCCACACCGGTCGTTCGGGAATCATCGCATTCGAAGACGCTTTTCACGGCCGCACCATGATGTCCCTGGCGCTCACCAGCAAGACGCATCCTTACAAAGCCGGGTTCGCACCTTTCCCCGGCGAGGTTTATCGCATTCCCTATGCGTATTGCTATCGCTGCTCGTACTCTTTGAAGTATCCGTCTTGCGATTTGTTCTGCGCACGCCACTTGGAAGATACCTTCAAGCGCGTAGTCGCCTCAGAAGATGTGGCCGCCGTGATTGCCGAGCCAGTGCTTGGCGAAGGTGGATTCGTCGTTCCCCCGCCGGATTTCTTCCGGGTGTTGATCGAAATTTGCCACAAGCATGGTGTTTTGTTCATCGCAGATGAAGTCCAGAGCGGCTTTGGCCGCACCGGCAAGCTTTTCGCAAGCGAACATTACGGAATTGAACCCGACATTCTGGTGACCGCCAAATCTTTAGGCGGCGGATTGCCGCTCGGCGCCATCACCGGACGCGCGGAAATCATGGACGCACCCGGCCCCGGAGGTCTCGGCGGGACGTTTGCCGGCAATCCTCTTTCTTGCGCGGCGGCGCTGGCGGTGTTGGATCTGTTTGAGCACGGCAACCTGCTGGCTCGTGCCAATGAACTCGGAAGCCGTTTCCAGAAGCGAGCGCATGAGTGGCAGAAAAGCTGGTCGATCATCGGAGACGTTCGCGGCTTGGGCGGCATGCAAGCGATTGAGCTGATCAAGTCGTCCGACCGGCGTGAACCTGCGCCGGAGGAAACCAGGCAAATCACTCAGTATTGCTATGAACACGGCCTGATCACCATTACGGCAGGGTCGTACGGCAACGTGATTCGCGTGTTGGTTCCACTGGTAGCTTCAGACGCGATCATGGATGAGGGCCTCGACATTCTGGAGTCCGCGCTGCAAACGGTGTATGAAAAACGAGGCACCGTAGCGCAGACGGTTTAGTCTTCCGATTGATAAGAGAAAAGATTATGACTACGGCGACAGCGACCCTGAATAAAGTTCCGAATTACATCAATGGGCAATGGGTTGAATCCTCAGCTCGCGAATGGATGGACGTCATCAATCCCGCGACCGGCGAAGTGATTTGCCAATCTCCGCTCTCGGATACCACAGAAGTCAATTCCGCCATAGAAGCCGCTGCCGCTGCATTTCCCGAGTGGCGGCGGACCCCGCCCGAAGATCGTATTCAGCCCTTGTTCAAGCTGAAGATGCTATTGGAAGAGCACGTCGACGAACTGGGCCGCATTATCACCCAGGAAAACGGCAAGACGTTCGCCGAGGGCAAAGCCGAACTGCGTCGTGCCATTGAGAATGTGGAAGTGGCCTGTGGCATCCCCATGATGATGCAGGGCTACGGCCTTGAGGATGTCGCCCGAGGGATCGACGAGTCCATGATCCGGCAGCCGCTCGGAGTAGTTGCTGCCATCACTCCCTTCAATTTTCCGGGGATGATCCCGTTCTGGTTTCTGCCTTACGCCATCGCCACTGGAAATACTTTTATTCTGAAACCCTCGGAACGCGTGCCACTCACCATGCGGCGTGCCTTTGAACTGCTCGATCAAACCGGAATCCCCAAAGGCGTGGTGAATCTGGTGAACGGTAGTAAAGCCGCTGTGGACGCGCTTCTTGACCACCCTAAAGTTCGGGCGATTAGTTTTGTCGGATCAACTCCCATCGCCAAATACGTATACGCTCGCGCTGCTGCGAATGGAAAACGTGCCCAATGCCAGGGCGGAGCCAAGAACCACGTCATCGTTCTGCCCGACGCCGACATGAAGATGGCCACGCAAATCATCAGCGACAGCGCATTTGGTTGCGCTGGACAACGCTGTCTGGCAGTCTCGGTGGCCGTGACTATCGGAGAGGCGCAGAAAACCTTCCGCGATTCGATTGCTGATGCGGCGGCGTCGTTGCGCGTAGGCAACGGTCTGGACGAGGGCGTGCAAATGGGCCCGGTGATCACGCCGCAAAGCAAATCAAGAATCGAGTCGCTGATTGCCACCGGTGAGAAACAAGGTGCGAAAGTTTTACTGGACGGCCGGAAGACAAAAACTCCGAAACATGAGATCGGCAACTTTGTAATGCCAACCATCCTCGACAATGTCCCGGCCACCAGCGAACTGACAGACACGGAAATTTTCGGCCCCGTCCTGAGCCTGGTCCATGCCAGCGATATGGACGAGGCGCTGGCATTTCTGGAACACAGCGCCTACGGCAACCAGGCGTCTTTATTCACCTCCAGCGGCTCAGCCGCGCGGCGATTCCGCTATGAAGCCCCTGCGGGCAACATTGGCATCAACATCGGCGTGGCCGCACCCATGGCCTACTTTCCGTTCAGCGGATGGAAGAACAGTTTTTTTGGTGATCTTCACGCACAAGGCCGCGACGGCGTCGAGTTCTATACTGACAAGAAAGTTGTTGTGGAGCGGTGGGCGAAAGAACACTCGCGCAAATTTTGAGGAGTTTATGTCCGACACGATCCAAAAATATAAAGATTACGTGATGACCGGCTTCATGAAGTCGGTTGTCCCCATTGTAATCGACAAAGCCAGCGGAGTTACGGTGACCGACGTCAACGGCCGGGAATATCTCGACTGCTTTGCCGGAATTTCGGTGGTCAATGCCGGACACAATAATCCGCAGGTGATCGCTGCCGCTAAAGCGCAAATGGATAAGCTGGTGCACTGCGCTTCATACATCTATCATGCCCAGCCGGTCGCCGATTTAGCCGAGAAGATTGCCCACATCACGCCTCGCGGATTGACCAAAACGTTCTTCGGCAACGGCGGCGCGGAAGCCATTGAAGGCGCCATGAAGCTGGCCCGTCTCTACAGCGGCAAGCACGAGTTCATCTCTCTCCATGCCAGCTTCCACGGACGCAGTTGGGGCACGCTGAGCATCACCGGCAATGTGGGACGAAAGAAACGCGGCGGTCCCTATGCAGCCGGCGTCAGCTTTGCTCCCGCTCCCTACGCCTATCGTTCCCAATGGAAAGATCCGGAAGAATGTGGACGCCAATGCGCCAAGGCCATTGACGATGTGATCCGCTTCACCACTGCCGGAGATGTTGCCGCATTCATAGCCGAGCCGGTCATGGGCGAAGGCGGAATCATCGTGCCGCCACCAAATTATTTCAAAGAAGTAAAGAAGGTCCTCGATCAACACGGCATCCTGTTTATCGCGGACGAGGTTCAGTCCGGTTTTTGCCGCACCGGCAAAATGTTTGCCATCGAACACTACGGCGTGGTTCCTGACATTCTGGTGACAGCCAAAGGCATCGCCGACGGCTTCCCGCTGAGCGCCTTCACCACCCGTCCCGAAATTGCGGATGCCTATCGGCCGGGCGACCATCTCTCGACCTTCGGAGGCAACCCGGTTTCCTGCGCGGCTTCTCTTGCCAATATCGAATTCGTGGAGAAAGAAAATCTCGCAGCGCGAGCCACCGATACCGGCAACTATGCCATGGCGAAGTTGCGAGAATTGCAGAAACAGAATCCCATTATTGGCGAGGTGCGCGGCCTGGGTCTGATGATCGGCGTGGAGCTGGTCAAAGATGAAAACCTCACGCCTGCCGCCTCGGAAGCCGAAGCGATTCGCGAGTCTCTGCTTCGGCAGGGCGTTCTGGTAGGTTTGGGCGGGGTTTACGGAAACGTGATTCGCTTCCAGCCTCCACTAATCATCGCCAAGCCGCAGATTGATCAGGCCATCAGTGCGTTTGCAAATGCGCTAATGGAAGTGTCCCACCCGGTGACAGTTTAGGCTGGAGAGTTTGAGTGGAGCCGGCCTTTTCGTTCTGCTTGTGAAATCACATAGACGATCAGAATCCCCAGCTCCGGCTCAATAGGATGGCGATACCGCGGATGAGGAAATACAAAGTAATACATCGTGGGATAAGACAGAACCAGCCACAAAAATAACCACGCTCCGGGCCTGCGCTGGCGTAGTGCGCGGCCCAATCCCCAGAAGGCGAGTACGGATGAAGCCAGGAAGATGGAGTCCTTGAATGGAGCCAGCCAGGGAACCTCCGACAATCGTGGCAGCCCTCCCCAATAGTAGATAAACCGCTTGAGACTGAGGCCGGCAAACCGCTCGTAGTCCTGGCGGATGAATGCCATCGCCTCCCGCTTACGTTCTGCTACGTAGGCGATTTCTCCTAATTGGCGATAGCGCCGCATCTCGTAAACATTCTGGCTGGGGTGAAGGAATTCCATCCAGGTACCGTTGGCTCCGGGTCCATTACCGAGCCGCAACTCTGCCCCAAAGTTCGAACGGATGAATACAAACTGTCCGAATGTCTGGTAGTTACGAACCAGCCATGGTGTGATACAGGCAAGGAAGATAGTCGAGGCCAGCATCACTCCGCCGAGAGAATGCTTGCCACGCTTCCGGCGCTGATACCAGGGCCACAACCCGGAAGCCGGCAGAAACGCAAGCAGGGAAGTGTTGGTGAGCGCGCTAATGCCCCAGAGCAGGCCAAACCAGAGCCACGGTTTCCACCCGTCCTTTTCTTCCAACTCAAGAGTCAGCCAAAAAATAATGGCCAGTAACAGGGCCGCGAGGCTGGTTTCCCATACCCAGCGTGTGCACCAATACATGACCGCCGGAAGCAAAGCCCAGAGCCAGGCAGTCCAAACCGCTACTCTCTCGTCGAAACATCGCTTGCCGATCAGAAAGATGGGAATGCAAGTCAGCGCCGAGAAAACGCTATTGATGCCTAGCAGGACGAATGCCGACACGTGGCTGTAAATGCCGAATAATTTGAATACTCCAGCAATTAGGTATGGATAAAGTGGCGGCTCCCAGGCCGTGAGACCGGTAGTCTCGTTGAACGGATTGCCGAATCCATGACCTGACGCAATAGACCGCCCGATCCTCCCCATTTCGAAGCCGAAACTAAAGTTGTCATCGATAGTCTTGAACTTGTAGGTGTGAGCGATGACAATCCAACTCACGCGCAAGACAAAAGCGATGACCACCATCCAGAAAAATGATGTGCGCGCATAGATCCACCAGCGGCGGAACTGGCTTGTTGTGTTAGCTTCCGTTGACGAAGGCGTGGTTGTGAGATCAGCCATGCGGAGACTTCATTTGTAGCTGATCCCCGGAGCTTCAGCAAGAAGGGACTAGGGTTCCTGGATGTCGATTTCCTTGCATTGCAGGCCGTTCGCGCCCTACACTGAAACGAATTACTTAATCATGCCCGAATTCGTGAAGCTCACTACACAATCCGAACTGCCTGCCGAGGGCGAAGCCAAAGAATTCCCCTGCGGCGAAAAAATCATCTGCATTGCCAACGTGAACGGCTCGATCAGCGCCATGGACAACGTCTGCCTGCACCGCGGCGGCCCGCTGGGGCAGGGTGTGATCGAAGGTAACAAGGTGGTTTGTCCCTGGCACGGCTGGCAATGGGACCCGAAAACCGGCGAGGCGGCACATAATCCAAACGCTAAGATCGCGGTTTATCCGCTCAAGGTGGAGGGGAACGATGTGATGATCGAGATATAGAATCCCCGTGACCTAAGATCTGAAACATGAGCCCGGTAACGCACTTCCTTACAGGATGGGTTTTCGCCAACTGCACCCGGTTGAACCGCAGGGAACGGGCCTTGGTGACGTTGGCCTCGGTTGCTCCCGATTTAGACGGTTTGGGTATTATTCCTGAGATCCTTACCCGCAACTCAACCCATCCTCTGTTGTGGTTTTCGCTCTATCACCACTCCCTTCACACGCTGGCCTTCGCGTTTGTCATTGCTCTGATCGCCTTCCTCGCTGCACAAAAATGGAAGGTTGGATTTCTCGTTTTCGTGAGTTTTCATTTGCATCTCATCGAAGATCTGGCCGGCTCTCGCGGACCCGATGGATATCAGTGGCCCATCCCATACTTGAAACCGTTTTCGAGCGCACTTCAATTGACGTGGCACGGACAATGGGGGCTGAACGCATGGCAGAATGTAGTGATTACAGCCCTACTGCTCGTCGTAACATTCTGGCTGGCTTGGCGACAGGGATTTTCGCCGCTAGAGATGGTTTCCCGTAAAGCGGATGAAGCCTTTGTGGATACTCTTCGCCGGCGTTTTCAGAAGCACACCGCAGCTGTTTAGTAACTCTCATCCCAGATACTTCAGGAACTGACCCGGCTTATCCTCAAATCCCGGAAACACCTGGTCCAGATTCTTGTTCCCCAGATGCTGATACACGGCCTCGCCAATCACCCGGCGAAAGTCCGTCGTAATCGCCAGATCGCGACCTTCGTAGAGTTGCGATTGATCGAGTCCCGGCCAGCGTCCATAAACTCGGCCGCCCTTGACCGGGCCTCCCATCACAAACATCACATTGGCGTGGCCGTGATCGGTGCCGCGGTTGCCGTTTTCGCGGACCGTGCGGCCGAATTCCGACATGGTCACGACGACGGTGTCTTCCCCAAGGTCGCCAAGATCGGTCCAGAACGCTGCCAGAGATCCTGAAAAATCGTGCAGCACATTTGCGATCTGCCCCTGTGTGCTGCCTTCATTCACGTGATGGTCCCATCCCCCAATGTCCGCGAACGCGACTTGCACGCCGAGATTCGCCTTGATGAGTTGGGCCAGTTGCTTGAGGCTGTCGCCAAACCGGCCATTAGGATAGTCAGCGCCGGCAGCCGGTTTGTATTTGGATGGATCGGACGCTTTCAGCATTTTCACCGCATCAAAAGTTTCCTGCCCGGTGCCGTGCAACACTGTGTCCACCGAATGCTCGTACATGGCTTCAAAAGTATTGGCGATCGGTTGCGCGTTCGGGTTCTTGCCGCCGACCCCAAAATCATTGATGTTATTGATGGCCACTGCGGGCTCGAGGCCGGAGAGAATGCGCGGCATGGATGGCCCCATCGCGATGGCGCGAAACGCCGAGTTATCTTCGGGCAGGGAACGAAGCGTTCGGTTCAACCAGCCATCATCGGTGGCCTTCACGCCGGGCGTTCCGGACTCCATGAAATCCTGTGCATCGAAGTGAGACCGCGTTGGATCGGGCGAGCCCGCGGCGTGCACAATCGCAAGCAGGCGCTGGTTCCACAGGGGCAATAATGGAGACATCGAAGGATGCAGGCCGAAGAATCCGTCCAGATCAAGCACATCCTTACGCGGAATATTGATCGACGGCCGCATCGCGTAATAGGCCTGTTCGCCGTGCGGCACCACAATGTTGAGACCATCCGCCGCGCCGCGCTGGAAAATCACCACCAGCCGTTTATTTTTCCCACCCACCGACTCGGCAGCATACGCAGCCCGAGTCAAAAACGCCGGAACAGCGGCGGTGCCCACAACGGTAAGAGCGCTGTTGCGAAGAAAAACGCGGCGAGTGATTGGCATATAAGCTCCTGACTTCCAGCGATTAGCACTCAGCATTCAGCCCCTGAACTAACTTGCTGATTTCGGCATCGACCTCTCATGGCTAAATGCTAAATGCTGAGTGCTGAGTGCTGCTCTTCTATCTTTTCTGAAACTCCGGCGATCCCAAAATCAATCCTGCGATGGCTCCAACGTTCGGCGGATGTGCCGGATCGTCCAACTTCCGCTGAGCAATCGTGGGATCCTCCAGGCGCGCCGCAATCGTGTCATGCGTCTGTTTCGACACGTCTCCATCCAGCAGGCTGGTTTCGAGCACCGCCAATGTTTCCATCGGATCAACCGGCGCAGTGGCCGAACTAAACGCACGGTCAGGACTCACCTGCACACCTTTAAGCTTTCCCGCCGTCAAGGCCAGCGCGAAATTCATCCGTCCCAGCAGCGCGGACGAATTTACCCAGGCGTCCGCCTTCATCGAATAACCCGTCGGCGGCTGCATGCCATACAGCGGCATGCCCAGATTTTGCAGTTGCCGGGCCAGAGTCATGGCATCGGTAACTTCTGCACCGCTCGCCCGCAGAGCGGAGACCACAAACTCCAAAGGTGTTTTCACTTTGGCGCGATAGGCATCGGTCGACCAGAACTCCGGCGAACGTAGCATTGTTCTCAGCACTTCGCGAATGTCGCCGTCTTTCTTCAAGAACGTCTGCGCCATGCGGTCGACCAACTGAGGCGGAGGATTGTCGGACACGAAACGCATTGCCAGCTTGGTGCAGATAAACTTGGCGGTAGCCGGATGGTGCGCCAGGATGTGCAGCACCTCAAAGCCTTCCTTCTGGCCATTCGCTTTGATGTGATGCCCCAGAACAATTTTCTCTCCCGGCTCGTGCATGCGCTCATCGAACTTGAAGGCGGCACCATCTTTGGGCTGCTTGATGGTCCAGCCTGTAAGCACGCGGGCGACTTCCGTGACATCGTTTTGCGTATAGCCGCCGTTCACTCCGAGCGTATGCAATTCCATCAGCTCGCGGCCGTAATTCTCGTTGAGTCCATTGCGCTTGCCTTTGGCCTGCTTAACGGGCCCGTTCTGCCGTGCCCGTTTTCTCTCTGCACCTTTATTCCCGTGCTTGCCAATGCCGTTAGCAACATCGGAATTCGGTCCCACGCTCAACCAGTTGTCCAGGTAGTACATCATGGCGGGACTTTGTGCAGTCGCGGTCAGCAAGTCCTCGAACTTTCCCATGGCATGCGGACGAATGACGTCGCGCTCATAACTGGTGACCAGAAGACGGTCCGCGTCCTTGCCGATGAACACATTGAAGTGATTGAACCAGAAGTCGGTCATCACTTCCTGCAATTGGCGTTCGCTATAGGTGGCGCGCAATAACTTGCCCTGCACGAGTTCTTCATCCACAACCTGTTCTGGATTGTTTAGTGCCACCAGAATTTCCCGGTCCTGCGGGCTCATCCCTTCCAGGAATTTGTCCCGCCGGTCGCCCTTGAGCGAATTGCTGACGGCCAGCCGGTTGGGCGCTGACATTTGCAGAATCTCTTTCAACCGCTGGTCGGGCGCCACATGCATCAGTTCGTCGGTCAGCGTGTTGTCGTTGAAACGCTCTTCCCGCATGCGGGCTTGCCCGTCGTCGACCGCCATCATCGTGGTCTTCCCACCCGCGTCGCTGGCCTGTTCCCCAGTATTGCCGGCAGGCGGCACATTCGCAGCCAATTGCTTCTTTTCTTCTTTTTTCTCCTGCTTTTCCTGATAGCGCAACAGTTGGGTCTCGTACACGGCTCGTTTCACCGGATCGGATGGCATGGAATCTTTGCCATCCTCAATCGCTTTAATCAGCTGGCGGGGCGGGAATTTTTCAACGATTTCATCCGTATGCATTCGCAGGGTAAGAAAAGGAGCCAACCGGGCGTCCAGCGCGGAGTCGTTAATCTTCTCGGGACGAAGCTGCTCATCAATCCATGTGTCCACGCCCATGGTCATCACCCGTTCAACGTCGCCGGGCCGGGGACCGAAGGTGAGCCGGTTCAGCGCATGAACGGCTCGTTTTTGCGCTTCCAACGGGGCTGCGGAGGAATACTGCTTGTCTTTTTTGTTTCCCAGCGCGAACTGCACAAAAAAAGTGAACCCAAGCAGCGTCGGGATCAGCAACAGGACGAGTTTTCGGGGTTTAAAGCGCATATCGAATCAGACAGAAGAACCCCTGGTAATTATCAACCCAAAGCGTGGGGAAAGTTGCTGGCGAAGCAGTCACAGGGGTTACCTCGGTACAGTATCGGGGAAGCCTGGTGGCAAAGGCGTGCATTCGTCTAAACCCCTGCTACTCAGGGATATCGCCGGGGGTCAGATACAGGCGCCCGCTACTCATCCGATGCTGCAAGGTCGCTGCCATGTGGTCAATGTCAGCGGCGGCAATGCTTCCCGCCACCCGGCCTTCCAGAAATGGAGTGCGATTACTGCCCACCGTGTCACGCCGCACCTGCAGAAGCAGCGCCTGCACCGCGTTGGGATCAAACTTCAGCGGGGTCATGCGAACAATCTCGGCCAGCACTCCGCCAAACGAAAGCCGCTCGCGGTAGGGACGCTCGCTGTTCATGGCATCGAAGGTGTCCGCCAGCCCGATAATCCGCACCGCCATGGGGACTTCATCCATCCTCAGTCCGTCCGGATAACCCGAGCCGTCGCCGCGCTCGTGGTGCGAGCGAACGCTTTCCGGGATGCTGGGCCAGGGAAACTGCACTCCGCTGACAATCTGATGCCCCACTAATGTATGGTCAGCCATTTCGCGGAATTCTTCGGCATCAAGGGTGGTCGGTTTCCCGAATAGCCGCTTGTCCACCGCTACCTTCCCAATATCGTGGAGATAGCCGGCCGAGCGCAGGGCAACCACATCAGTGTTATCCATGCCCAACGCCTCGCCAATCGCGGCTGAATAGCGCCCCACGCGCAAGGAGTGTCCATGAATATTGACGTGCTTCACGTCGATGGCGTTGGCAAAGGCTTCCAGAGCGTTATCGTAGAACCCGTGTAAAGACCCCATCAGTCGCAGATTGTCCGAGACTCGTTGGGCCAGGGTTTGCGACAGCGAATGATTGTGAATGGCGAGAGCGACATAGTGACAGAGCAGGTCAAGCGCTTCCAGTTCATCGCCATCGTAGAGAGCATCGCCCTCGCGGCGGCCCAACGCCACCATTCCAACCAGCTTGCCGCCAACTTTCAAGGGAACCAGGCACTTAAAGAGTTGCGGTGCCACATTGCCGTTCGAACTCAGAAAAGCATCCGCCGATCCCGGGTTCAAAACGATGGCTCCGCGTGTGGCAGTCAGCGCATAAACATGTTTGGGCAACAGTGGGATGATCGCCGGGTCCGGCATGAGCGCAAAGCCGTCAGACGCAATGGAACTGAGGAGGGAAGGCTTGTCACTGAAGGTAAAGAGCGCAGCTTCTCGCGCGCCGCCCGCTTGCAGCAAGGCAGAGAGAATGGCACGCGCCGTCTGCGGAAACTCCCGTTCGGCCGTGATTGCCGGGCCGAGGTCCGAGAGAGCTTCAACAGTTCGCAGGAGCCGCCGAAAATTATCTTTCTGCACTGCCACTGGTGGGCGGGAGCAGAAACCCAGAGCAAAATGAGAGTACCATGCTGCGAAGTCACTGTATCTAGGCGACTTGTTGGTTAGTTTGGTGCTGTCAGGGAAGGTTCTAGCGCGTAGTTCCTTTGGGTGAGACGGCTCGAAATGTCATTTCTTCTGCCCGGTTTCGATTCTTCTTTTTCCACTCAAGAAACAATTCAGCATAACTCTGGACAATGTAATCTGACGGCCGAAGTTGGAGCTTCGTTGCGGTTTGATCAATCCAGCGCGACGGCCCTTCGACCTCGCCATAATTCCCGATCGGAGTCTCATCGACCACCACGTGACCTTTTCCGTCGCTCCATTCAGCCCGGAATTTTTCGTAGCGGAAGGTAGGACGAAAGCCGAGAGCATGCAAAATAGCTTCCATTTTTGCGCCATCGGTGACCCTGGTCTCGGTTTCCACTCGCGACTTGTGACGTCCCACCGTGCCTTTTGCTTTATGAGTTAGCACCCACACGTCCCCGTATTTGCGAAGCCGCAACAAATCGCCTCGCTTGCGCAGGGGCTGACGGGGAAGATCATAGAGCGTATTCATCTCGTGAGTACGCCTCGTAAGCAGCCGGAATCCCGAAGCCCGCAAGCGGCGGCTGAGGGCGCGAATATCAGGCACGCGAAACTTGATTTCGATTTCTTTATGGGGAGCCATTGCAGAAAGTATAGAAGAAATTGCAGGAGGCAAGAAAAGGGCGGCGTTTGCGCCGCCCTCATATCATTCATAACCAGAAGACTACTTGCTCATGGTGTCAGTCTTGGCCGGCAGCATCTTCACGCTCATCACGTGGATGGAATTTTTGTCCGCGTACACGTGGGCGCTCAACAGAACGTGATGACCAACGTGGTCTTTGAGGGTCTCAGGATTGATCACATCCCACGCCTTGCCGTCCTTGTCCAGGACAAAAGTGATCTTGTCGCCGTCCATTTTCACCGTGCCTTTGAGGCTCTTCAAGGGTGCGGCGGGGGCCATTTTATCGGCGGGGGCCTGCATCGTGTCCTGCGCAACCGCGCAGACTCCGAGCAGAAAAGATAACGCGACTACCAGAACCATCAGCTTCTTCATAACCAATCTCCTTGAGTTTGAAAAACTCACATAAAATTAGACTCCCACTCATCTTACGAAGCAAGTGGCAAAACGGATGTTCCGGTGGAAAACTTTTCAAAATGAGAATTGTTGGAATAATAAATAGGGCAAGAAATGGGAAGAAAAAACCCTCGCTCCAGGGCTTTTAGTTAGAGGATAGGAGCTAGTAGCTATTTCTCCCGCGCCACCACAAACTCCGGCGCCCACAACAGCGCGCGCTTGATTTCAGTATCAGGGAAGCTACAGATCGCATTGCGCGCCAGTTCCGCATATTTCATGGCACATGCATTGGCGGCTTCCAGCGAGCCATAGCGATTCAGGACTTCCAGAATCTGCCCGTGCGTGACGCCGTCAAACGCTCTTTCGCGGACCACGGTTTCGATCAATTTCCGTTCCGGCCGCGTGCAGCGTTCGAGTGCGTGAATCACCGCCATCGTGACTTTGCCTTCCCG
Organism: Terriglobales bacterium; assembly: GCA_963762965.1. Taxonomy (GTDB): domain Bacteria; phylum Acidobacteriota; class Terriglobia; order Terriglobales; family Acidobacteriaceae; genus DATBAX01. The sequence continues at coordinate 50,459 of CAVXME010000001.1, read as the reverse complement.
CAGATCGCTGGCCACCGGCTTGCCGAGCACGTTTTCCGACGCAGTCAGATCGAGCACATCGTCCACAATCTGGAAGGCCATACCCAGATCGCGGCCGTACTGCGCCAAATTTTCCTCCTGCTCCGGGCTCGCGCCGCCGAGGATCGCTCCCATTCGCATGCAGACGGAAAACAAGCAGGCAGTCTTGCGGAAAATCAGATTGAAATACTCGTCGAGCGAAATCAGCTTGCCCAGCTTTTCAATCTGGAGCAGCTCGCCTTCGACCATCTGCTGGGTCAACTCAATCAGTGTGTCCAGAATGCGGAAGTTACGTTCCTGCACCGCAACTTTGAAGGCCTGCATGTAGAGCCAGTCGCCGGCCAGCACGCATTTGGAATTTCCCCACTGCGTATTCGCCGCCGGACGCCCTCTCCGGAGCTGCGCTTCATCAATGATGTCGTCGTGCACCAGGGTCGCGGTGTGAATGATCTCGACCACTGCGCCCAGTCGAATGGCGCCGCGTCCCTGGTAATTCAGAAGTTTGGAAGAAAGTAAAAGCAACGCGGGACGAATACGCTTGCCGCCGCCATTGCGCAAATATTCGCCAATCTCGGTGATGGCTTCTACGCCGGAAACCGTGTCCCGTCCGAACTCGCGCTCAATGGCGGCGAGGTCTTCGCGCAACATCTCGAAGAACTCTTTCCCATTCATGGCGGCGGAGAGACTCAATTTGGCACGTTTCATAAGACTCACACCAGCGACGCGCGTTTTCGCGCAACCTCAATTAGACCGAAAATTAATGAACTGCAAGTCCAGGCCCAAATCCTGCTGCCGCAATAAGGCAATAATTTCTTGTAGGGAGTCTCGGTCTTTCCCACTCACCCGAACCAGGTCCCCCTGGATCGAGCCGTTCACTTTTTTCTTCGAGTCCTTGATCAGCTTCACGATCTGCTTGGCTTTCTCGACGGGAATGCCCTGCGTCAGGGTCACCTTTTGCCGGACTGTGGCGCTGGCCGCCGGTTCCACCGCGGCATAAGTCAGACCTTTCAGCGAAACGCCGCGCTTCACCAGCTTGGCTTGCAGGATGTCGGTGACGGCTTTCAGTTTGTACTCATCAACAGAATGCAAAACAATCTCATCCTTGCCATTGAACTCGATGTTTGACTTGGAATCCTTCAAGTCGAAACGAGTATGGATTTCCTTCAGCGCCTGCTGGATGGCATTCGCCACCTCCGCCAGGTCCAGCTTGCTCACCACGTCAAAAGTATTCTCGGGCATGTTTTGGTTCTATCTAGTAGATTCCCCCGCAGTTGCGGAAGATGCACATAACAAGCTAAATGGAGTTGGCCGTTTCGTGAAGCGAAAAGAATTTATAGAAATTCCGGCTGGTCTGCAAGCCGACTTCTTCCGTCGAAATCCCCCGTAACTCGCCGATTTGCCGGGCCGTTTCCCTTACGAATGCGGGCTCGTTGCGTTTTCCCCGATTCGGTACCGGAGCCAGAAACGGCGAGTCGGTTTCGATCACCATGCGGTCAAGAGGCACCTCTTTGGCTGCGTCACGAATGTTTTGTGCCTTGGGGAAGGTCACATTTCCCGCGAACGAAATCATGAACCCCAGATCAAGCGCTTTCCGGGCATGCGCCAGCGATCCCGTAAAGCAATGCAGTACCCCGCCGAGTCCGCTCGGAGCCCAGTGTTTCTCGATCAGCCCCAGGCAGTCATCCCATGCATTCTCGCTGCCTTCCGACGGACGGCAATGGATGACAATCGGTAATTTGGCCGCCTTTGCCAACTCCATTTGCCGCAAGAATACTTGCTGCTGCACATCTCGCGGCGAGTGATCATAATAATAATCCAGCCCGATTTCTCCCACGGCTATGACCTTGGGTCGCTTTGCCAGTTGTTCCAATTCCTGAAAATCAGACTCATGCGCCAGCTTGGCTTCATGGGGATGAATCCCAATCGTCGCATACATGGGCTCGTATTTTTCCGCGAGTTGGATCGCGCAATCCAGCGATCCGGGCCCAGTTCCACTGCCAATGGCGACAATGGTTTCAACCCCAGCTTCCTTCGCGCGCGCGAGGACCTGCTCGCGGTCGGCGTCGTATCGCTCCCCTTCGAGATGTGCATGTGAATCGACGAACATGGATTAGGTCTCAGGTCTTAGGTCTTGGGTTTCAGGTCTTCGGTATTGGGTTTCAGGTTTTGGGTTTAAATCTGCAATCTAAAATCAGCAATCTGAAATGAAACTAGTTTCCGAAACCCAAGACCTGAGACCCGAAACCTGAAACCAGCTATTTCAGCCTTGTCCCCAAAGGCACATCCTCCAGAAAACTTGCCAGCACAGCCTTCCCGCCCTCAGGCGACGCGGCCACAATCATTCCATTCGATTCCAATCCCCGCATTTTCCTGGGCGCAAGATTGGTGACAACCACAACTTTTCTCCCAATCAAAGCTTCCGGCTCATACGACTCCGCAATGCCAGCCAGAACCTGCCGGACTTCCGTCCCGAGATCCACTTCCAGCCGCAGAAGTTTGTCGGCCTTGGGCACCCGCTCAGCAACTTTCACCTGACCCACGCGCAACTCGATTTTGGCAAAATCATCAATCGTAATTTTCCCGTCCGCGACAACCGCAACAGGCTTCGCCACAGGAGTCACTGCAGCCGGGTCGGCAACGACTTGCTTGACCTCAGCCTCCACGGCCGTACTGCGTTGTTCCTCTTCCATTTTCTGCATCCTTTCAATGGCACTCTTGTCGGCGCGGGGAAACACTGGCTGCACTTCGCCGAGCTTTGTTCCTAGCTTGAGCTGTCCCCACTTCACGCCAGAGAGTGCAAAGTCTTTGATCTCGCCTAGTCCAAGCTGGGCCCAGATCTTGGCGGTCGCCTCCGGCATTACCGGATACGCTAGCGCCGTCGCGATGCGCAATGCCTCCGCGCTGGTGTAGAGAACGGTCGCCAGGCGTGCGCGGCTTTCTTCATCCTGCTTCTCGCCGAGCGCCCATGGCTCGTTTTCGACTATATACTTGTCGACCTTGGCAATCAGCCCAATCCAGATCGATTCCAGCGCGGCGGAGAATTTGTACTCTGCGAAAAACTGGCCGCACTCTGCGATTGTCTTTTCCGCTGCTTCACGAATCGCATCATCGCCAGCGTTCCGCGCAGCCAGAGAAGGATACGGCACTTCCCCCTTGAAATACCGCGAGATCATGGTCAAGGTGCGGCTCGCGAGATTCCCTAATCCATTCGCCAGATCAGCATTGTAGCGCTGCACCAGCGCATCAAACGAAAACGAACCGTCCTGCCCGAACACGACTTCACGCAACAGGAAGTAGCGCAGGGCATCTGCACCCAGCACATCCAAAATCGTCTCCGTGCGCACGATGTTCCCGCGCGACTTCGACATTTTGCTTTCTTCAAACAACAACCATCCGTGCGCCACGATGCTCTTGGGCAAAGGCAGTCCAGCAGCCATCAGGAACGCGGGCCAGTAGACGCAATGAAAGCGGACGATCTCCTTTCCGATCATGTGCACGTCGGCCGGCCAGAATTTCTCGTACAACTTGGGATCGTCCGAGCCATACCCCAGTGCCGTAATGTAATTCGCCAGCGCATCGAGCCATACGTAGATCACATGCTTGGGATCGTCGGGGACCGGAATGCCCCATGAAAACGTGCTGCGGCTGATGGAAAGATCACGCAACCCCGATTTCACAAACGCCATCACTTCATTGCGACGGGTTTCGGGATAAATGAATCCCGGATGCTCCGTGTAGTACTGCAAAAGCTTGTCGGCGAAATTCGAGAGCTTGAAAAAGTAGTTCTCTTCCTTGACGGTTTCAGTCGGCCTTCCGCACACCGGACAAGGCGCGCCGGGGCCCACAGCATCGACGTAAAGCTCGTCGAAGATGCAGTACTGGCCGCTGTACGTCCCTTTGTAGATGTGGCCTTTGTCGCGAAGAATCCGGAACAGTTCCTGTACGCCTCGCTTGTGCCGCTCAGAAGTTGTTCGGATGTAATCGTCGTAGGTAATTCCCATCCGGTCCCACAGCGCCTTGAACTCAGCGGAAACCTCGTCGGTGAGCTGCTGCGGAGTTTTGCCCGCGGCCTGCGCGGCTCGCTCGATCTTTTGCCCATGTTCGTCCGTGCCGGTAAGAAAATAAGTATCGCAGCCGAGCATGCGCTGCCGTCGCGCGATGGTGTCGCACGCTATCGTAGTGTAGGCATGCCCGATATGCGGCCGCGCATTCACGTAGTAGATCGGGGTCGTGATGTAGAACTTCTTCGCCATTCCACTCCGTTTCAAATCTCTGCTCGTTGGATTTATGCGCTGGTCTTCATTTGCAGATAAGCCTGCATGGCTTCCTGCATCACGCTCTTCAGCGGCACTCGATTTTCGGCGGCAATCTTTCGGCAGTCTTCGTATTCAGGAGCGTAATTGGTGACAGTTCCATTCATGCTGGCAACTTTCAACCGGATGTTACCCCAACGAGTTCCCACCATGATCCATTTTCTTGCCAGCACGCGGCGGTTCTCTTCACGCTCCCGCACTCCCAGAGTCGTAGTTTCCTGGAAGATCAAGTCCGTAAGCTTGGGAGCGTCTTCTCGCCGGCACAAAACCGTAAGCAGCATGCCCGGACGGTTCTTCTTCATCTGTACCGGCAAGCCAAAAACATCTAGCGCGCCCTCTTCCAGCAATCGGTCCATCACGTATCCAAAAACCTGCGGATTCATGTCGTCGAGATTGGCTTCCAGAACGGAAATGGTTTCCTGCAAAGTTTTTGCAGCGAGTTGCGTCTGCGCATCCCCAATCGTCAATCGCAAAACGTTGGCATGTCCGGGAAAGTCGCGCGTGCCCGCTCCGTAGCCGGACTTTTCGATCTTCATCTCCGGAAATGACGAAAATCTTTTGACTAATACCTTGACGATGGCCGCACCTGTCGGCGTCACCAACTCAGCCTGAACACCCGACGAATAAACTGACGCACCCTTGAGCAACTCAACCGTCGCTGGAGCCGGAACCGGCAGAGTCCCATGCGCGCACTTCACCGTGCCTCCGCCGACATTCAAAGCCGAGCAGACAATTTCATCCACACCGAGCGCCTCAGCCCCGACGGCAGCACAAACAATATCCACTAACGCATCGACCGCACCAACCTCATGGAAATGAACTTTCTCGATTTCCATGTTGTGAATCTTGGCTTCGGCTGCACCCAAAGTTTCGAATATCTCAATCGCCGTTTTCTTCGCGCTCTCACTGATAGCAGCCTTACGAATAATCTCCCGGATTTCTCTTAGTCCACGAGTGTGCTCATGTGAATGGCTGTGCTGCTTGTCATGGCTATGGCCAGGCTCGTGACTATGCGAATGTTCCTCGTGAGAATGCTCATGATCAGGATGCGAATGTTTGTGCTCCTGCGCTTCCAGCGGCGAGTCCTTTTCCTCGTGTCCATGAACATCCGGCGCAAAAACATCCACCTTTGCCGCTGTGATCCCGCTGCGGTTAACGCGGGAAATCTCGATCCGAGCCCCGATATTCAAAGCCGCAACCGTATCTTCCAGCAGACGCACGCTGACCCCGGCGTCAACCAACGCGCCGAGGAACATATCGCCGCTAATGCCAGAAAAACAATCGAGATACGCAATGCGCATAAGTTGTCACTGATCGTGGTCCAAGAATTGTTGGTCAAACCCAATTTCTGAAATCGTCGCCGGAAGGACTTTCGGCGCCCATCAACACTACTTTTCGTCTTTACTTACTTTCATCATAGGGAAGCCCGCAAACGACGTCAAACTTTCATTCCTCGGGCCCCTCTCTGCTACAATCGCTATTCTATTCAATCACTTAGAGGGACTCTTGTATCGTCACCTGGAACGCCGGCTAGCCCAGCATGTCCGCGATTTTCTGCGGCGGACTTACGAAGTTGACCTGCCTAAAATCGTCATTGAGCAGCCGCCCAAGGTCGAGTTCGGCGAGTATGCCTTGCCACTGGCTTTTGAGCTGGCGAAGAGACTGCGTAAGCCGCCGCGTAAGATTGCCGAAGAGATCGTCAACGGAATTGGCCCTATCGCAGGTTTTGAAAAGCTGGAACTGGCTGGAGCGGGATACATCAACGCCCGCCTCAATCGCGCGGAAATGGCCCGGGCGCTAGCCGCGGACGAAAATCCCAAGGCAGAAGTTCCCGCCGGCAAGATTCTGGTCGAGCACTCCAGCATCAATCCCAACAAAGCGGCGCACATTGGCCATCTGCGCAACGCAATTCTTGGCGACACCTTTGTTCGCTTGCTGCTTTTTGCCGGCAGGGAAGTCGATGTACAGAACTACATTGACAACACCGGCGCGCAAGTTGCCGACGTGGTGGTGGGATTTCTGCATCTGGAAAAGAAATCCCGCGCCGAAATCGAGCATCTTACGCAACAGCCACGCTCTGACTATTACTGCTGGGACCTCTACGCCCGAGTCTCGCAGTGGTACGCCGAAGACAAGCAGAACCTGCAAGTGCGGCTGAAAACTCTTCACGAGATCGAGCAGGGAGGGAACGAAACCTCCGCGATCGCCGAGGTGATCTCCATCGCCGTTCTCCGCCGCCACCTGGAAACCATGGCGCGGCTCGACATCGAATATGACTTCCTGCCGCGGGAGAGCGAAATCCTTCATCTGCATTTCTGGGACGCGGCCTTCACCAAGCTCAAAGACAGCGGCGTGCTCTTCTTCGAGAACGAAGGCAAGAACAAAGGCTGCTGGGTGATGCGGAGAAAACCACTCACCGCCGAGATCGCTGAGAACGCCGAGAAAACTGAAGACGATCAGGACGACCAGAAGGTCATCGTCCGCTCCAACGGGACCGTTGGTTACGTCGGCAAAGACATCGCCTACCATATGTGGAAGTTTGGTGTGCTGGGCCGCGATTTCGGATATCGCAAGTTCCATCACTACGCCGACCATCGCGACTGCTGGATTTCGACCATGGTGGGTGCACTCGAACATCCCCACTTCGGCGATGTGGCCGAAATTTATAACGTGATCGACGCTCGCCAGGCCGAGGCGCAGAACGCCGTGATCGAAGCCCTACGAGGACTCGGTTACAACCAGCAGGCCGACCACTACACTCATTTTTCGTACGAGATGGTTGCACTCACTCCAGTTTGCGCCGCCGAATTGGGTTACCAGCTTTCGGAGGAAGACAAAGGCCGTTCCTACATTGAAGTTTCAGGACGAAAAGGATTTGGGGTAAAAGCCGACGACCTCATCGACACCCTGATCGCCTCAGCCAAAAAAGAAGTCGATGCCCGCCATCCGCACCTGACCGCGGACGAGCGCCTAAAAACCTCCACGCAGATTGCCGTCGGTGCGCTTCGCTACTTCATGCTGAAGTTCACCAAGCCGTCGGTGATTGCATTCGATTTCAAAGAGGCGCTAAGTTTCGAGGGAGAGACCGGACCCTATGCGCAGTACGCTGTAGTCCGAGCCACAAATATTTTCCGCAAAGGTGGATTTGAACCTGATCATTTTTCGCCCGAAAATCCGGACTTCGCCAAATATTTCACCGGCGATGGCGGTACTGAAATCTGGGAACTCTGGCTGGCGGCTTCGAAAACTTCTTATCTTATCGACCAGTGCATTGCGACCACCGAACCCGCCTATTTGGCCAAGCATGCATTTCAACTAGCTCAACTCTTCAACACGTTCTACCACCGGCATCCCATTCTCAATGAATCCGATGAAGGCCGGAAACAGTTCCTGCTGGCCACCACCGCTGTCGCCCGCCGGGAACTGATTCGTGTACTTGCCGTGATGGGAATCACCGTTCCCGCGGTGATGTGAAGAAATCAGCTTTTGAATCGCCCCGCGATCACCATGCCTGCACCAGCCACCAGCATCACGATGCCCACGGCCGGGGGAAGCAAAGTGTCATCGTGCGTGGTGACGCCCAGGTGAACGCTTCCGATGTCCGCGCTGTGACGTTCCGAATGCGGCACCGGAACGAAGAAGGAAAGAATCCCCAGCACCATGACCACCAGTCCGATTCCAGATAACGCTTTCATGGCAGCCTCTCACCAGCCGTTTTGATGACGGCGGTTTTGGGTGGAGCAGCGCTTCAGCTGCTCCACCCCATTCTTCTTATCCCGCGAAATTTCTCGCGAACTCCACCAGGCTACGCACCGCGATTCCCGATGGCCCCTTCGCGATCCAGGGTTTCGCCTCTTCCATCCACGCGGTCCCGGCGATGTCGAGATGCATCCATGGTGTGTCTTCAGCGAACTCTTTGAGGAACATGGCTGCCGTGATCGCACCGCCCCAGCGTCCGCCGGAGTTGATAATGTCAGCAATGTTGGAGCGAATACTTTCCTTATACTCTTCGTCGAGCGGCAAGCGCCAGAATTTCTCCCCGGCCTGGGCGGTGGCTTTGCTGAAGCGCTCGTACATCTTTTCGTCGTTGGCAAACACGCCCGCATTGAAATAGCCAAGCGCGACCACCACTGCGCCCGTTAGTGTCGCGGCGTCGATCAAGTGGGTGCAACCGAGTTGGCGTGCGTAACAGAGGCCATCGGCGAGGACCAATCGACCTTCAGCATCGGTGTTGATGATTTCGATGGTCTTGCCCGACATTGCTGTCTGAATGTCTCCAGGTTTCTGGGCCTTGCCGGAAGGCATATTTTCCGTGGCGCAAATCAGAGCCGTGATTTTGACCTTCGGCTTGAGCAATGCGATGGCGCGCATGACTCCGAGCATCGCCGCACCGCCCGCCATGTCGTATTTCATTTTCTCCATGCCGTCGGCCGGCTTGATGGAGATGCCGCCGGTATCAAAGGTGACCGCCTTGCCTACCAGTCCGAGCACAGGCTTTTCGGGAGCGCCAGCAGGTTCGTAGCGGAGAATGATCAGCGCGGGAGGTTCGTCGGAACCCTGCGCCACGCCCCAGAATGCGCCCATCTTGAGTTTCCGAATCTTGTCCCCGTCAAATACTTCGAATTTCAATCCCACTTCCTGCGCCATTTTCTTCGCACGCTCGGCAAGGATGGTCGGAGTCATGTGATTGCTGGGTTCGTTGACCAGGTCGCGAGTAAAATTCTGCGACTCGCCGATGATGCTGGCTTCGTCTAAAGCCTTCTGTAAGATCGCTTTGTCGCCCTTGGCGACCACAGTCAGCGAATCGATGGTCTGGTCTTTCCGGTCGCTCTGATAAGTATTCGAATCAAAGTTGCCGACGAAAGCGCCTTCGACAATCGCTCCGGCCGATTCTTCCACCTTGAGATTTCCTGCGGGAGCAAGGAACGCAAAACTACGCAGCCCTTTTCCCTTCAGCGTGCGCACCGCAACTCCAGCCAGCTTTCGCAACTCGAAAGCCGAGAAAGTCTTGGCCTTGCCGCCGCCCAGCAGCAGTACACGCTTGGCTTTAAGTTTCGCAGGATGGTGCAGCAGCGTGACTTCCAGCATCTTGCCGGTGACTTCGCCGCTGGCGATCACCTCAGCGCAAGCTTCTTTGAGGGCAGCGTCAGCGGTTTCGACCGAGACCTGCGGTTTGTCTTTCTTACCTTCGTTGCGATCAAGAGCGACCGCAACCAGACATTCGGTGTCCACTTCAGCAGGATTTGCAAGCGAGAGAATAGTTTTCATGATGGTGTGCCTCCAGTATCGTCGGGAAAAGGGGGAAAGCGCAAGGTTCGATGATTACCGCCAGGGCACGATTGAATCTAAGCCAGAAACAAGCGGTCGAGTTCAAATCCGAAAGTTGGATCGAACAGCACTCTAAACTGTTCAAAGAACCCGTTCATTCCGAGCAATCGCGCGAGAGGAAGCTCATGGGAGAATCCCGCGCGAATCGCGATGATGCCGCTGGGCGCATACAGCGAAACATTGTGAACATACACACGCGAAATGCCATTTACTCCCAGAGTAGTCTCCGGGTCTCCCTTTTCAATATCCAGCCCGATTGCCTTTCCAATACTGGAATGGAAAATACAACGGGAGGCGCCCGAATCAATCAGGGCCTCAAATCGTTTGGAGCGGGGAGAATTCCCGGCGGGAAGCGCAAGATTGACATTCAGAACGGCGGAATACGCGAATCCCCCATCTTTGAATGGATATTTCTTGTATGCGAACTTCACACAGAGAGGGGTATCCAGACACTCGGAGTTTTCAAAATCACGGGATCTGCAATTCCAGCATTCTCACTATTACTCACAACTTCGGCGAAGGTAGAACCAACCGCCACAATCTTGCTCTCATCCTCCGAAAGGGCAACCCAACTATTCAAAGGGGCGGAACGCAGGGCCTCCAAGCGTGAATCTTTCTGTTCAAGCATTGCCATACCAACTAAGCGTATTCCCCGGTTCCGGCAAGGTCAAGACTGCTTTAGTATCCATCCCAGTAACATTCCCAAGACGGGAAACGCCGAAGTTGGGTGCCACCTACTTCCCACCGATCTTCCCCCGCACCACCACGATCGACGCAGCCGGCAAGTCGTAAGCCGTATCTTTCCCGGCAGTTTGTGTCGTATGCAGGATTGGCCCGTCGGGATCGGCAAAACCCTTGGTGTCTTCCACCACAAAATTTTGACCAGGCTGCTCGGCGTGCCCGGCGGGACGGGTGTGCGCCGGATGCCAGTGATATTGGTCCTGGCCGAACGTCGAAACCTCCACCGGGCCTGCGAAATGCGCCTTCGCAGCTCCATCTTGAAATCCGATCTTCACGCTGTGGGCATTGTGCTGATCACGATTGACCAGCAGCAGAGACCATTGCCCGTCGGGACGCTTGAGGGCGTAAGCCGTCACCAGCGCGTGTCCCGCGCCATCATCGACATCGCCCTTGGCGGGAAACATCTGATGTTCGGCTGTGCCGGGTTGGATCCATTCCAGGTTGATGAGCTGAGACACAAAGAACTGCGGGAGTGGTTGCTGGATCTTATAGTCGCGATCGACCGTCTGCATGGCGAACGTTCCGGGCGAATCATTGCAGCCGTGTTCCATCTGCAAGGGAAGGTAGTGAAAGAAGTAAAGTCCATTGCCACCGCTGTTCAGGAACGACCCCACGTAGTCGGCCAGCCAGACTCCGGAAAAGATGTCCATAAAGGTTTCACTGGCGCCGGAAGAAAGATTGCCCTCAGTAATGAACATCGGCATATTTGCCGGAACGCCGTCTGCGTGCCAGACCTGCATGATGTGGCTGACCAGTTCCGGTTCGTCATAAACGCTGCCCCAGGGAATCCGGCAGGGATCGAGGGGATAGTGCTCAAAAGAAAAGAACGCGAGGTCCTGCATGCGGTTGTGTTGCTTCAAATAGTCGAGAAAACGCCCGGTCCAGGAAACTCTGCCATTTCCATCCGGCCAAACTTCAATGTCCTGATTGACTCCCTGAAACGACGGCCCACCCAGCTTTAAATTGGGATCGACTTTATGCAACGCCGTGGCCCACTGGATGTAAAGCGCCGCATAGTCTTCCGGCAGCATGTACTGTCCGTCGGCTTCCTCGCCCATTTCGACGTAGGAAATCTGATACTTGCGGTTTTCGAGGTAAGCAATTTCGGCAGCCGCATTCTCCGGAGTTTCATAAATGACTGCCACCGGAATCATGGCGGGCAATCCCCGGGTCACGCCGCTGGTGAAGAAAATGTCGAAGCCAACCTGCGCTTGCTTGGTGGTGCCGAGATCGCTCGGTTCATGCCAGGGATCAATCGAAGAGCAGTAAGTCGTGGACTGTTCCTGATCGGGAGTGTGCCGCAGGATGTCGTGGAACTCACCGTCCGCAGAAGTTGTACCCAGGTAGATCTCGCTGATGGCATAGCCGACGCAGTTTCTTGGGTCGGCGCTGCCGTGCGAGTCGCAGGTGTTCGATGACTCGGTCATCAGGATCCGCAGGAATCGAGCGGGCAAAGGAGTGGCGTTCAAGCGGATGGTTTCGGTGCCGCCTTTGCCATTGGTCGCCGTGCCTTGTAGGAAGGTTTGCCAAATCCCATGAGTCTGGAGGTGAATCGGATCTTCGCCGCCGACCCAATACTGAATCTGATAATGGGTCGCATAGGGCTCGGCCCACTTGATCTGGATGGTGTCCACTTGTTGAATTTGTGACAAATCCAAAACCACCCATTGCGGATGCAAGGAATCGCTTTCCCCCGTAAAGCGCTGCGTGAGATAGGGATTGCTCTTCCAATACGTGTTCAGGTCTCCGTCAGTGAGCCGGGAAAAGCCCGAATTCCCCGTCCCATCATTGCGGGTAAATCCGCGATGGGGCAGCGGATAGCCGTAGGAGTAGCGCAGAAAGTCGGTCGGCGTGGCTGAACCGGTGAAATAGCCTTTGCCAGCGGGATCGCTCCAGGTGCCCTGCGGGTTCCAATGCCAGGCTTCGACTGCGAGTTCGGTGTTCTGGCGGTAAGTCACAGGCTGCCAGCCAGATGCCATTGCGCTGTCCAGATTGGGCTGCACCAAATCCTTATCGATGGCGTCGACCGCAATGCGGTCCACGCCCGCGCCCAGAGTTTCATTGGGAATGAAATGGTTGGTGGAATGGGACGGGGTGATGTCCACCTGAACGGTCTGGGCTGCCGAATAGCCTGTTAATGCCGACAGCACAAGACATCCCACGAACGACGCGAGAACAGCGGAGAGTTTTTTCACGATCCCACTCCAGGGCTTTTTTTTAGAAAGGCGAAGGCGGATTATTGTAACTGAAAGCTTTTAATAGCGGCATTTTTGCGAAATTTTGGTAGTGGGTCAGTTTTCTATTTCCCCTTGCGCGATCGGTTAATGGCGTCTCTGGCTTCCTGGTCGGCGGTGCGGCGGCGTTCGGTCTCGCGTTTGTCCCAGAGCTGCTTGCCTTTCGCCAAGGCGAGCTCCACTTTTACTTTGCCGTTCTTGAAGTACATGCGGGTAGGGATCAGGGTTTGTCCCTTTTGATGAGTCTTGCCCATCAGCTTGCGGATTTCTTCCTTATGCATCAACAGCTTGCGGGTGCGAAGCGGGGCGTGGTTGGCGATGTTACCGTGCTCATAGGGGCCGATATGGCAGTTGAGCAGCCAGATTTCGTCGTCTTTGATCAAACCGTAGGCGTCTTTGAGGTTGGCAAGGCCCGATCGCACAGATTTGACCTCGGTTCCGGTCAACGCAACCCCGGTCTCAAATTTTTCCAGCAAGAAGTAGTTGTGTGAAGCGATCCTATTGACAGCCGCATCCCGTTGGCCGGCCGCAGTGGGGTCGCGGCGGGGATTCTTCTCGGGATTGGACTTGGTCGGATGTGAGGTTTGGCGCGGCATGGGTCTGAATAGGTTATCTCACAACTTGTCTCATGGACGGGTACGGTGACAGCTGCCGGGCGTCAGGTTGCGCGGTCCAGATCCTCCTGCGCGCTCCTGACCCCTGCCTCTGGCTGCGCCCTTGTCCAGGAGGACGTGCCATCGGCTAATGGGACTAATCCCTACGACTTTAACTGCTCTCCCAGCAATCACTTCGGCGGGCTCGGTGCCAATGGTATAATCTGCCAGTTTACGTCTTTTGGGCCTGAAATCGAAATACCTTACCCCCGGTCATGCTCGACCTCACGGGGAAGACTGCTTACGAGGAACCCGTAATGAGAAGCTTGCTTCGCCCGGCGGTAGCGCTTGTGCTCGCCGCGGTCCTGACCTCCGCCTTCGCCGAGAGCGCCAAGTCCCTGTATGAAAAGGGGAAAGACGCGGAAGCCCGCCAGAATTATGAGCAAGCCTACGACTTTTATAAGCAGGCCTATGAGCTAAAGCCCCAAACCCTTGATTATCGTTCTTCCTACGAGCGCTTGCGCTTTCTGGCCGGAGCTTCGCATGTGCACCGCGGACAACTCCTCCGCGAAGCTGGCCAATTGGACGGAGCACTAACAGAATTTCAGAAAGCGGCTGAAATCGACCCTTCCAGTTCGATTGCCCAGCAGGAAGTGAAGCACACCAAGGAGATGATTGAGGCGGCAAAATCCCCGGTTCCTAAGGCCTCCAAAGCCCCATCGGGGCTGCGCAAGCGCATGGAGGAAGCACAGGGCCCGGTGGAGCTGGCCACCATCTCGAACATCCCCATCACCATCAAGTCCACCGCCGACAGCAAGGTCATCTACGAGACCGTCGGCAAACTGGCCGGGATCAACGTTCTGTTCGATCCCGATTACACCTCGCGCAGTATCAAAATCGAGTTGAACGGGGTTACGCTGGAAGAGGCATTGGAAATCACCGCGCTGGAGTCGAAGACTTTCTGGCGGCCGGTGACCCCGAACACAATTTTTGTTGCGGCCGACAATCCCGCCAAGCGCAAGGATTTGGAACAGAGCGTGATCAAGACCTTCTACCTGTCCAATCTGTCGCAGCCCACGGAATTGCAGGATGTGGTGAACGCATTGCGGCAGATTCTGGAAGTCTCGCGCATCCAGCCGTTGCCTTCGCAAGGCGCGATTGTGGTGCGGGCCACGCCCGATCAAATTGCGCTCTCGGAAAAACTGGTCGACGATCTGGACAAGTCCAAGCCGGAAGTGATCGTGGATGTGGCCATCATGCAGGTCAGCCGCGACAAGGCCCACACTTTAGGCATCAATCCGCCCACCAGCGCGTCGGTCTCGTTGCAACCGAATGTCAACACTTCCACCAGCACCACGACCACCTCGACTTCCACCACCACCAACGGCATTTCTTTGAACGCCCTGGGGAATTTGAATGCGACCGATTTCCAGGTGACCATTTCGCAGGCCACCGCGACTGCCTTGTTTAACGACAACCACACCCGGCTGCTCCAGAATCCGCAGATCCGCGCGGTCGACGGACAAAAGGCGTCGCTCAAGATTGGCGAGAAGATCCCGATCGCGACCGGGTCATTTCAGCCGGGGATCGGCGGAGTGGGAATTAATCCGCTGGTCAACACCCAGTTTCAATACCAGGATGTGGGCGTGAACATTGACATCACGCCGAAAGTCCACTCCAACGGGGAAGTGACGCTGAAGATTGAGATGGACATTTCTTCCCAAACCGGCACCGCCAGTATTGGCGGCATCACCCAGCCGATCATCGGGCAGAAAAAAATCAGCAATGAGGTCCGGTTGAAAGAAGGCGAAGTGAACCTGCTGGGGGGCATGCTGGAAGACCAGGACACCAATTCGCTTAGCGGAATTCCTGGGTTGGCAAAGATTCCACTCCTGAAATACCTGTTTAGTCAGAGCAATACCGATCATTCGGAAACCGAGACTGTCTTTGTCATGATCCCGCACATCGTGCGCGGGCACGATTTCAACGAAATCAACGATCGAGCCATTGATGTAGGCACGGCATCGACCATCAGTTTGCGGCGAAGAAGCCTGCCGTCGGCTGCGGTCGAGGGTGCTACACCGGCGGAAGTGCCGACGACGGCTCCCGCTCCCGGGACCGCGCCGGCTGCGCAATCCGCCTCGGCGGTTCCAGCCAGTTTTTCGTTTGATCCGCCCAGCATTGCGCAAAAGACGGGAGCCACTTTCACCGTGAACGTATTGCTGAGCGGGGTGCAGAACGCGTACTCGGTGCCGCTCCAGGTCAGTTATGATCCCAAGACTTTGCAGGTGGTGAATGTGTCCAACGGCAGCTTCCTTTCGCAGGATGGCCAGGCGGTGGCGTTGGTGAAGCGCGATGATGACACTACCGGGACAGTGCAGATCACGGCAACCCGGCCGCCGGGAGCTGCTGGAGTTTCCGGACAGGGTACGGTGGTGACGCTGACATTCATGGCCAAGGCCGCCGGACAGTCCCTGCTGACCATTTTGAAGGGCGGAGCTCTCGACCCCAATATGCAGCACTTGCCGGTGGCGGGGGCCGCGGCCACGGTGCAGATTCAGTAGTGGCGACCGGCCTCTGAAGAGGGGCACATTTCTGCCGATAGGGTCTATGCAGCCGTTTGTGATAAGCCGCAGTGCGCGCCCGGTGCGAGGTTTCACGCTCATTGAGTTGATCGTGGCCACCGCCATCCTGGTGATCCTGACCAGTCTGGCCATTCCCCTGGCGCGGGTGAACATCAAACGGCAGCGGGAACATGATTTGCGCGCCGATTTGTGGCAGATGCGCGACGCCATTGACCGCTACAAAGATACCTGCGACCGGGGAGCGATCCAGAAAAAAGTAGGATCGGAATGCTATCCGCCCGATATGGACACACTGGTGAAAGGCGTCGACGTGAACGGCAAGAAGTTGCGGTTTTTGCGCAGGATTCCCATCGACCCCATGACCGGAAAAGATGAATGGGGCATGCGCTCGATGCAGGACGATCCCGATTCCGACTCCTGGGACGGAGACAATGTTTTCGACGTGTATACGAAATCGCAAGACACGGCGCTCGACGGCACCAAGTACAAGGATTGGTAAATGGCAAGATTTCGTAGCAAATTTGGTAACAAAAAGAGCCGCGGCTTTACCCTGATTGAGCTGATGATAGTGGTCTGCCTGATCACTATTCTGGTCGCGGTCGCAGTTCCGAGCTACACCCAGTCCGTGCTGCGGGCCCGGGAATCGGTGCTGCGGCAAAATCTATTCACCCTGCGTTCGCTGATCTCGCAATACACCCTCGACAAGCAGAAGGCGCCGCAATCGCTGGATGACTTGATCCAAGGGGGATACATCAAGGTGATCCCCAACGATCCGATGACCACGAAACCGGACTGGACCGTGGACCAGCTGGACGCGAGCATCATGTCCATCGACCAGCAGGATGATTCCGGCATTGACGATGTGCATAGCTCGTCAGAAGCGGTATCGAGCGACGGCACCGCGTATAACACCTGGTGAATTAGCATTCAGCGTTCAGCCGTCAGCACTCAGCCCTTCAGTGGCTGAATTAACCTTCAACTCGTGAATTGCGTGCCTCCGGTAGAAGCACTACCATTGGGTTATGCCGGTCGAAACGGAAATCACTGCCTCCACCTACAAGCCCATTCGTGCGCCTCGCGGGAACCAGATCACCTGCAAAGGCTGGCAGCAGGAAGCCGCCATGCGCATGCTCATGAACAATCTCGACGAAGAGGTTGCGGAGCGGCCCAGAGATTTAGTGGTGTATGGCGGCACCGGCCGGGCGGCGCGCAGCTGGGAGGCTTACCACGCCATCATTGCATCGCTGAAGGACCTCGATAACGACGAAACGCTATTGGTGCAGTCCGGCAAGCCGGTGGGAGTCTTCAAAACCCACGAATACGCGCCGCGCGTCCTGATCGCCAACTCTAATTTGGTGGGACATTGGTCCAACTGGGAAAAGTTCAACGAGCTGGAACGTGCCGGATTGATGATGTATGGGCAGATGACCGCAGGTTCCTGGATTTACATTGGCTCGCAGGGAATTGTGCAGGGAACGTTCGAAACTTTTGCGGCAGCAGCCGAGAAACATTTTGGCGGTGATCTTGCCGGCAAGCTCATCGTGAGCGGTGGCATGGGCGGCATGGGTGGCGCGCAACCACTGGCCGCGACCATGACCGGCGCGGCCTTCCTGGGAATTGACGTTGACGCCGAACGTATCAAGAAGCGCCTGAAGACCGGCTATTGCGACTTTATGGTCACCACGCTCGATGAAGCGATGCGCATTCTGAAGAACGCAGTGCGTAAAAAAGAGAACGTCTCGGTCGGTTTGGTGGGGAACTGCGCTGACATTATTCCTGAGCTTGCCGAACGGGGCGTGGTGCCGGATATTTTGACCGACCAGACTTCGGCCCACGATCCGTTGAACGGGTACGTGCCGAACGGTATGACTCTGGAAGAAGCCGTCGAATTGCGGCAACGCGACCCAAAAAGCTATCAGGAAAAATCGCTCGATGCCATGGCGCGGCACGTCGAAGGTATGCTGCGCCTGCAAAAAATGGGCGCAGTGACATTCGACTACGGAAACAATATCCGGACGTTTGCCTTTCAGCGTGGCGTCAAGAATGCCTACGATTTTCCGGGATTCGTGCCTGAGTACATTCGTCCTCTGTTCTGTGAAGGGCGCGGGCCATTCCGTTGGGTGGCGCTGTCCGGCGAACCATCGGACATTCACGTCACTGACGATTTGATTCTGGAACTGTTCCCCGACAACCGAATTCTGCGCCGTTGGATTGATCTGGCAAAGAAGCGAATTAAATTCCAGGGATTGCCGGCAAGAATCTGCTGGCTGGGATACGGCGAACGCGCCCAGTTCGCGCTGGCCATGAACGATCTGGTGAAGAAGGGCAAAATCAAAGCGCCGATCGTGATTGGCCGCGATCATCTGGATTGCGGCTCGGTCGCGTCTCCCTTCCGCGAAACCGAAAGCATGAAGGATGGCAGTGACGCTGTGGCGGACTGGCCGCTGCTCAATGCTCTCGTTAATACGGCTGCTGGCGCATCGTGGGTGTCGATCCACAATGGCGGTGGTGTGGGCATTGGCTATTCGTTGCACGCGGGACAAGTCACGGTCGCCGACGGCACTGAAGCCATGGCGAAACGCATCGAGCGCGTGCTAACGACCGATCCGGGGATGGGCATCATTCGCCACGTGGACGCGGGGTACGACGAGGCGAAACGGTTTGCCAAAGAGAAGGGCGTCAAGGTGCCGATGGCTCCTTCAGATCACTGAGTCGGAACGGCGATGATTCGCAATATCGAATTTGTAGGATGAGTGCCGAAGAAATGACAGAAGAACAGGTGAAAGAGTATCTGAAAAATAGAGGCTGCCCGAAGACTGTCTGGGAAGGTGGAAGGGAGCGTCTTTTAAGTGGATAGGAGAAGTTCGTGGCAGAAGTCGAGAATGGATATTGCCCCGAATGTGTCATTGAGGATTATTGGAACGACCTTGATACGCGTGAGTTGATTCATGACATCGGATGCGACGACGAAGTCAAAAAATGGGATGAAAGATTTGCAGCTATGCTCACAGCGAGACACATTAAACATTGGCACACGGATAGAAACAGCGACTACGACTTTTGGAACTATGGATATCCGAGCAACGCGACAGGCTTTTTCTACGAAGATGTGAAGCGGTATATATTGGGGCACCCCTAGTTGGCTGGGGCCTTTTATTGCCAGTAACCAAAGATTTTGCCCGTTACCGAGCCTGCATCCTCAGGTACTCTCCGGGAAGCACAATCGCAATGCCCTCGATCTTCTTGCCGAAATATTCGCCGAAGTGTCTGACGTCGCCCGTCAACAGATGAGTGGCTCGCGCCTCGATAGCCGCGAGCAGGATCGGTACATCTTTCTCGGGCAGGGAAATCCCTCGTGGAAGCTGTCGTTGAGCGGCATCGAACAAACGGACCATTGCTGACAATTTAATCAGCCGCGCACGCTGACCGTCGTCGGCCAAGTTGATTCTTGCTTCTTCCAGTGCATAACGTGAACCGCACAAAGCCACATTTTAAAGTTTACAGAGTTGCAGCAGTCCCGCGCTGGGCCGGTAGGCCGCGGAAAAAAGAATATTGGCGTCAAGAAACAGCCGGTCCATTTACGCTGGTCGCTGGTGAGGAATCGAATCCGGGTCAAGACCGAGCTTACGGACGGCCTTTCGAGCTTTGCGGTAGTCGGACTCAGAAGTGGTCGTCGAGAGCAGGAACTCAGCTTGGCGTTCGGGGCTGTATCTTTCCACGGGAACGACTACAGCCGGACGAATCAGGATGCCGCCGTCTTTTTCTTCCGCGATTACGAGACTTCCTTCTTCGATGCCAAAGCGTTTCCGCAGGCTTGCGGGGACCACAATCGCTCCGCGCTTTCCCACTTTTGATAGTTGCATATGTGTTTTGTTCCCATCAGTCCGACTAACTGATTCTATAGAATGCCCGATAATCAGGCAACGAGATCGTTGGGATAAGAGCCAGCTTGGGCTCGACGGCTGCTAAACTACCAATTCCGTGAGCTCATCCGCAAAACCGAATCAGCAAGTTCAGAGCGCTGTGCTCTTGGTCAACATCGGCCAACTTCTCACGCTGCGCGTTTCTTCCGGCAGGCTCGGACCGCGTCGTGGCTTGGAACTCAGCGAACTTGGCATCATCGAAGACGCTGCCGTGCTCTGTGTCGGCGGAAAGATTGTTTCCGTGGGCAAGAGCAAAGACGCGCTGCGTGATCCCTGGATCAAGAACAATCGCAAGAAGATCATCGAGATTGACTGTGAAGGTCGGGTGGTCTTGCCCGGATTTGTCGATTCCCACACCCACCCGGCGTTCCTCGCGCCGCGGTTGGTGGATTTTGAGAAGCGCATCGCAGGCGCAACTTATGAGGAGATCGCGAAAGCGGGCGGGGGCATCCAATCCAGCGTGGAAGGCGTGCGCAAAGCAGGGAAGAAGCTGCTGGCGGAGAACGTTCTGCATGCGCTCAACGACATGGCCGCGCAGGGAACCACGACGGCAGAAGCAAAGTCCGGCTACGGATTGACGCTGGAATCAGAGCTGAAATCGCTCAAGGCGATTCGCGAGGCGGCCGATCAATGGCCAGGCACGGTCGTGGCCACGCTGCTTGGAGCGCACGTTGTGCCGAAGGAATTTCAGGGGCGCGCGGAAAAATATGTTGAGCTCGTCTGCAAAGAAATGATTCCGCAAGCAGCCAAGCGGAAGCTGGCGCAATTTGTAGATGTATTCACGGAGCGCGGCGTGTTTTCTGCGCGAGAAACAGAAAAGATTTTCGAAGCCGCACGGCTGCACAGCGTAGAAGTTCGCGCGCATGTATGCCAATTGAGTGAGACGTCGCTGCAATCGCTGTTGCGTTTCAATCCAGCATCGTTGGATCACATGGATCATGTATCTGATGACGACCTGCCGGGATTGGCAAAGCAAGACACGATCGCAACTCTAGTCCCAGGAGCGAATTACTTTCTCGGTCTGGAAAAATATCCGCCAGCGCGAAAATTGATTGATGCCGGCGTGGCAGTGGCTTTAGCAACTGACTACAATCCCGGATCGTCACCCACGCCAAGCATGCCCTTTGCCATGTCACTGGCGTGCACGCACATGAAGATGTCCCCTGCGGAGGCGATTGCGGCCGCAACCATCAACGGCGCGTGGGCGCTGCGATTGCAAGAGCGTAAGGGATCGATTGAGGCAGGGAAAGATGCCGACCTGGCAGTCTTCGAAGCCAAAGACTATCGTGAGATCCCTTACTGGTTCGCGACCAACCGATGCGTGTTTGCAGTATTGAACGGAACCATCACATCGGCGGCCAGAACGATTTCCGCATCTGAAAAATGAATCAACCAGCAAGCATCCCTTCCAGATTGTTTAGCCAACGACGAACGACGAACGACCAACGACAGATCCCGCGTTGAGTGAATCCCGGATGGTTGCTATAATCTTGGCTGTTCCACACGCTCCCAGCGTTTGACTGCTTGTCCTTGCCGGAGATCCGCGAAAGTATTCGCGTGCCTCACATGACGCGCACAGCGTCGGCAACCAAGCTGTGAATCCAAAACGTGGCCAGGTAGCTCAGGTGGTAGAGCGCAGCCCTGAAAAGGCTGGCGTCGGCGGTTCAACTCCGTCCCTGGCCACCATTTTCCAAAGCAGTTAGATCGAATCGGCAAAATCGCTTCAGTCCGCATTCAGTCCGCATCCAGCGGGTTTACTACCAAGAATGGCCTGAAGTACTTCTCCCTGGGCCGTCATCCGGTCGGCGCTGACGCTGTGTGCGTAGAGCTGCAACGTCGTCTTCACGTCCGAGTGCCGCAAGAGCGCCTGCACCGTTTTCGGGTCGGTCTTTGATCGAACCAGAAACGATGCCAGGGAATGCCGGAGATTGTGAAATCCAAAACGGCACGAATCTCCGTCGGCTATCACTCCCGCTTTCACAGCAGCTGGCCGGAGATAGTCTTCGACCAGCATATTTGCCGCCCGCGGTTTGCTGCCGCCCAGTCTGAAGCTGGGGAAGACCCAGTCTTCTGGTTGTGGATAGGGCGTGCGCATTTGCCACGCCCGCATGAATTCCGCAAGCAGGGAATGCATCGGCACCGGAGCTTGTGACGATTTGCTCTTAGGTAGTCCGACCTTCCCGCAGGTCCAGGTGCGCCGCACATGGATTAGGAATCCGTCGAAGTTCACATCCTGCCATTGCAGGCCCAGGCATTCGGAAATGCGCAGGCCCGTACTGGCCGCCAACAGGGTCAAGGTTTTTTCCGGGTCCGGCAAACCAACCAGAATCGCGAAAGCTTGCTCGGGGCTGAGAATCACGGCTTCATAACTGCTCAAGGTCATGCAGCGTACAAACCGCAGCGGATTGCTCTCCTCTCGGCGTGAAATGAGACCATAGCGCTGGCCGTGCTTATAGACCAACGACATGACCCGTCTCATCTTGTCGAGAGTTGGATTTTCCAGCCGTTCTTCTTCCTTCACGGCAGAAAGCCACTCTTCGACTTCGAGGGGTTGAATGCTGAGCGCGAAACGCTTGCCCCACCGTGGCAGCAGACGATTTCGCAGTACCCGCGTGTATCCTGCAATGGTTGTGTGGGCTTTCGGGTCAATAATTGCGCTCCGCCGCTCGCCTAGCTCGTGCTGCTGGTAGTGCTGAGCCAAGTCCGCAAAGGTCGCGCGTTTCCGAAAGTCCGGTTTGTTGATCTGTATCTGCTGTTTTTCCACTTCCGCCCAGGCCGAGGCCTTGGTCGGCAAGTCGCGGACAGCGCCTACCGCGACTTTTTGTTCAACCCGCTTCCCGTCGGATTCCCGAGTTGTGCGGAAGAACAGCATCCAAGTTTCACCGTTGCTGCGTCGTTCTTTCTTTAACCAACCACGTTGATGTCTCTGTGCCATTTCAGATTTCTCCTCTAGGCACGCGAGACTGCCGCTTCGATTGTAGCGGGTGAGCGAGCGGGCGCAAGCAACATTTGAAATGCCGAAGCGTCATCCTGACCTCGGCAGGAAGTACACGGTTCATCCTTGTCTCCTCTCCAAGTTAAGGCGGGTCGGATATTCATGGGTGCCGATGTCGTTCATCCATGCGTTCAATGCGGAGGCGCGGAATCTCCAAAGGTTGCCAATTTGGATACCTGGCACTTCTCCGCGACGGGCCATGCGCTGAAGAGTTTTCGGGTGAATTTTAAGCAACGCAGCTGCCTCATCCGAGTCGAGTAACGGCTCAAACGAAGCGTCATAGTCGCGGGTGCTTTGGGACGGCTTGCGCGGGACTTCAGACATTCAGGCACTCCTCAGATAAGGCACCCCGGCGGGGACGTGCTCGGTATATTCCGCGTAGCCGGGCAAGTTGGCTTTCAAGAATTGGTCTGCAGCAATAACGCGATAGCCGCACTCGGTCAGAAATGGCCAACGAAAGTAGGGAGCGATTCCAGTGGCACAGTCGAGAACGTAGGCGCCGAGGCCTTTGGAGGCGACCGCACGTTGCATCACAGTGCACCTCCCTGCGAGGCTGTACGCGTGAAGGTTGCCTTTGACTGGGTTAGCTTCGTTGTTGGATCCGGGTGCTGTTCCAGCCAGGACTTGAACTGGCTGTCGCGCTTGAACATGAACTGTAGGGCCCGGCTCACGACATTGTCGAGGTTGTCGGTGCCGAGGGCCTCGGTGTCGTGCTCCATGGTCAGAGCGAGCGGTTCCTCGATGCGAGCGAAGTACCTGCGCTCGGCGATCACGGGTTCGGGCAGCTTCGGTAGAGGCATGAGCCGTTCTCCTCGGTTGGACTCGGGTCGTGCGGTGAGCACCGTCGATCTGCTCGGGCAGGAACCTTCGGCGCTGCGGACGCAGGATAGGAGGGAAGTTCGTGTGCAAGGCCCACACTGTGGCCGGGAGCGACCCCCGAAGCCCGAAGGGATTTTGGCGTGAGACTCGCGCCAAAAAAGGGGGTCGCTCCCGGCCACAAAAGGTTTTTTCCCGCGTCCGTATTACAAGTGTTGTTCAGGGTTTGTTCCTGAGCTTGCAAGTACTTGCGGGAGCCGGAAGTGGAACTCGGAGCGGAATCATTGGTGGAAAGAGCGTTTCCACGTAGAGTTCCACTTCCGTGTCGGTTCTTCCTGACAGAAACGTGGTCCAAAATGTCGCTGGACTCAGGCAGGAGATGGGTCTTGAATGCCATCTTTGGTTGCTCCGGACTGGCGTTGACGAGGGCTTTGACCTCGGTTGGGGAGAAGCCTTTGGTGGCCCAGTCCTGGTACATCTGGTCGAACAAGTTCTCTTGGTATCCCTGATCTCCTTGGCGAAATAGCTCAGGTGCAACACGAGTCTGTAACGGTCGACTGTGATGACGCGATGCCCGCGCTCGGTTTGAATCCGGATATTGGATTCTCGTACGCGGCAAACCCCTGAACGCGCGAGATGAGCGCGTGCATCGTGGCCGGGAGCGACCCCAGAACCCCGTAGGGCGTCTTGGCCCCGAAAAGCGGGGAAAAAAGGGGGTCGCTCCCGGCCATGGAACGGTTTTTGCCGCGTACAGTTTTTGTCCGTGTTCCATCGGTTGTTCCTTGGTCTACAGGTACTTAGCCTTCCCCTCAGCGGAACGGGATACAGAACGGGATGCAGAACGATCCTCGGAGAATCCCGTTCCGCGATTCATGCCGGTTTCGCTCGCAAAATGTCGTAGTCTCGGGGCAATAGGTGGGTGTGGAACCTCCGGTTCGGTGGCATCTGATGCGCTCCCAGAATGGGCTCCAGGGCCTGTCTCTCCGTTCTTCGCCGGCCGATTTCCGGTAGATCGACTCTGAGAATTCGTCGCGTAATGATGGTTGCCGTAGCGTAAAAAGTGGCATTCGGCACCCCCTGAGAAGGCTTGTTTTGTTATCGTCCCAGACGCGCCGAACACGGAAATAGCGGGCGATGGATTGGACATTCGCCGCGCTGTATTCATCAAAAGTGCCTCCGAAAGAACTGCTCCGCCTGCTGGAATCTCCCTGAGCCAAACGAAGTAAATGCCGGGCAGCCACCGCAAGGAATGTTCGTACTGGCGAAGGTGCGTGATGTAGCGGAGGAGGCTGGCCCCCCACTGCTCGGGCCTGAAGCACCCCTCAATAAGGCAGAGTACAAGCGGAATCCAAACCTCAATTTACTTTTCGCTCTTTTACAAAAATTGCAAAAGTGCTGTTCTCAGCCCTGGAGCTTTGAGGGCTAGGCTGCTATCGGGCCAGCCACGCCCTCCTCAGGGGCAAATGCCCCCGAGGATGACAGCACCCGTGCGTTGGACGACTTCCGGGCGCTCTTGCAGGAGTGCTCTGTGTCTCGATGGAAGTGCTGGATATATCGGAGGAAGCGGTTCCGGTCTGAACTCCGACGGACTGGCAGACGACCATAGCCACAGCCTCGGCTTCCATCTCTCGCAGTCTGCTCCGTGGTTTATGGCGAGAATTGTCGGCGAGTTCTGGCAGAATTTGCCAGAAGGCTCTGGCAATAGTTGTCAACGAATGCTGCAAGTAAGACGTTCGTGAGAGACGCGGCAAAAGGCAAACTGGAGACAGCGGAGCCAGTTCACAGTGGCCGGGGGCGACCTCCGAAACCCGAAGGGATTTTGGCGTGATACTAACGCCAAAAATGGGGTCGCTCCCGGCCACAAAATGTTTTTTGTCGCGTTCGATTTTAGGTTCTTGACCACTGCACTTCGTTGCTTTTCAAGGCCTTCGCTTGTGCGCTTATAGACCCGGAAGTAGACCGGGACTTAGACCCTTCGTTTTCAGATGCCGGTCTAGTCGGGGCGCCATTTGCGGCTCGGAAGGTTCCTTAGTTTCACTAGTGAACTAGGCGCATTACGTACGGCTTGAGCGCCAAATCTGTTTGGGTTTTTATGTGGCTTGGGCGAGCACCGCGACCTCGGGGGCAATGCCCCCGAGGATGACAGCAGCCGTGTGTTGGACGAGTTCCAGGCTCTCTTGCAGGAGCTTGGCGTCTCCATGCCAGAGCTGGATATAGTCGGCGGAAGTGGTTCCTGTCTGAAGTCCCACCGACTGGCAGACGACGAAAGCCACCGCCTCGGCTTCGGTCTCCCGCACCTGTTTCGTGGTCAGAGTGCGGCGTTCTCCACGATGCAGCATCTCGTGTGCGATCTCATGCACAAGGGTAGAAAACTCCTCGGCAGGCTGCATTCCTGAAAGCAGGGTAATCCTCCCGCCGAAGGACAAGCCCCTGGCAGGTGCGATGCGTTCGGAATAGTTCAAGGTGACTTTCTGGCTCTCGACGAACTTGACGAGACGTTCGCGGTAGCCAATCACGTCGCCTTGGACCTCGGTCAGTGCGGGAAGGTCTTTCCCCTCGGTCTGGGTGACATCGAACACGTACACGGCACGGAAACCATAAAGCTGCGGTTCTGCCTTGCGCTCATCGGCTGCATTCTGGCTCTCGAACTGGGTGGCGATTTCTTCAGTGCGCTGCATCTTGCGGCCAACCATCGGGGCAAGAATCATGATGCCTTTTTCCCCTCGTTTGACGAAGCGGCCAAGCGAGTTCCAGGTGCGAATGCCTGCGACGTTGGTTGCCTGCGGCTTCTGCAATGCGATGAGCATGATGTTGCCGAAGCTGTAGTTGTGGAATCGTGCCATAGCGTTGAGGTACTGGGTCAAAACGTCACTCTGTCCTGACTCCAGTGCTGCGACCAGATAGCTGACTGCCTCGTTGGTTTTGTTCTTGATTTCTTCTAATTTCATTGTTTTTTCCTTTTCTGCCGTTTCCGGCTTGTTTTCGTACTTCACTAAAGCGGCAGCGGGACGAAAACAAACGGGACGGGGAAAAGGACAGAACGGAGGCCGGAAGGAGGGTGGCAGGGCGCGAGAGAAAGCGCGGTGAGTGCCAAACGCGGTTGGGGTTAGTTTGGCGCGAAAGCGGCGCAGTCCGAAACGCCCGTCCGAGCCGCGGCCAAGCGGGGTCCACCCGGAAGAGGCGCAGTGGAGCTAAGACGCGAAGCACCTTGGCTCGGATTGGAGGGAGAGTTGTCGGAACGCCCAGATTCGGATGGCGTTCTGGTTTGAGCATGTGACGTGGACTCCCTCTCGAGAGGTAAGATACTGCAGTTCGGAAGGTGACGCGGTTTTCAAGCTATGGCTACTCGGAATTGTTCTTGAATGCTTCAAGTACTTCGCGGACTGAGCCAGTTCCATATAGACCGCTCCGGTTTGTACGTAGCACCAGCGTCGTCCGGGGAAAGCGACGTGAGCATCAACAGGGCGGCCTGAGCGGGAGATCGATCTCCTGATTTCTCTGCGCTGATTCGAGAGGGGCGGATTCGACTGTGAGCGCCAACAGCGATTAAACGAACCGGAGGTCGCCATGAATCGCTTTTGTTCATTTGAGGGCACCGGCTGGTGTTCTTGTTTCCTTTCATTGAGGATCGGGCTCGTCCTCCTCTCTGTAATCGTCTCGCCGCATATGGCAATTGCCCAGAGTGGACCACAGGTTCCCAAGCGGCTGACGGTCGGGGTTGCCCTCGAAGGCGGTGGTGCACTTGGGCTGGCCCACATCGGAGTGCTCAGGTGGTTCGAACAACACCATATTCCAGTGGACTATGTAGCCGGAACCAGCATGGGTGGCTTGATAGGAGGGCTGTACGCGACCGGTAAGAGCCCCGACGAACTTGAGCGGCTGGTCAAAGGAATCGACTGGGATTTTGTAATTAGCGGTGCAACTCCCTACCAAGACCTTTCTTATCGCCGCAAAGAGGATGCGCGTGCGATTCCTGACGGCATTGTGGTTGGTTTCAAGCGAGGAGTGTCGCTTCCTTCTGGATTGAATGCGGGACATCAGATCGGCCTCATCATTGACCGCGAAACCCTAGCCTATTCGACCGTCAAATCGTTCGACGACCTCCCCATCCCCTTCCGCTGCGTTTCTACCGAACTGATTTCGGGAAAGGCGCACGTGTTTTCCGACGGTCCGATTGGTCTGGCCATGCGGTCCACTATGTCGTTGCCGGGAATCTTCGCTCCCGTCCGCGACGAAGACCGCATCTATGTGGACGGGGCATTGGTCGACAACCTGCCTACGGACCTGGTGCGCGATATGCATCCCGACGTGGTCATCGCGGTTCATCTTCAGGTCTCCCCCGCCAGCGCGAAAGAAATCCAATCTCTCTTTAGCGTTCTTTCCCGCTCAATCACCGTCGGAACCGAAGCCACCGAGCTTCGGGGAATGGAGTCGGCGGACCTGATCGTCAAAGTGGACGTTCGGGATTTCGATAGTCTGGACTTTAAGAAGGCGGAAGCTCTGATTCAGAAAGGAATGGAGGCAGCGGAAGAGAAATCCAAAGTTTTGTTGCCGTACGCTCTCGATGATGCTGCGTGGGACGAATACGTCGCTCAGCGCGATGCGCGAAAAAAGGGATCTGCGGGGGTTCCGCAATTCGTAAAGGTCCAAGGAACGAGCGTTGATGCGGAGAAAAAAATCCAGAAGTTTCTCCAGCCTCTGGTGGGCAAACCGATCGACACGCAAGTGCTAGACACCGATCTAACCCGTTTGACCGGTATAGGAAAATTCGAGAGCGTTTCCTATAGTTTGACCCAGAACGATGGCGCAGTCGGCTTGCTGGTCACCGTCCACGAAAAGGAATATGCGCCGCCGGCCCTGCAACCTGCTTTTGAGATCGATGGGGCGCAGCCCGATCACGTTACGTTCACGCTGGGAGGACGATTTACTTTTCTCGACATCGCGGGATTCGGTTCGGAATTACGCACCGACTTCCAATTCGGAAACACCTACGGAATCTCGAGCGAGTTCTACAAGAGATTCTCCCAGACCTCGCGGTGGTTCTTTGCCCCACACGGCAATGCGAGCCAGTCCGAGCAGAGGATCTATTCCGACGGCGATCCCCAGGCCGACTACCGCATCGGGAAAGCAGGAGTCGGGCTTGACCTCGGGTACGCGATCGGCCGGTTCAGCGAAGTCCGCGGCGGCTACGAAGTCGGCTACTTGGACGCAAACCTCAGGCTGGGCACTCCACAATTCTTCATCCGTCCAGGGACGAGTCGGCGCTTCGCGTTTTCGACTCAGCACCGACCACACGGATGACCCAATCATTCCCCGCCGCGGTTATCTCGGAGAGTTAGATTTTCACTGGATGGACACCAGCCCGGGAGCGCCGGGCGCGTTTCCAACTCTGGAGCTGAAAAGCGCAGTGTACAAAACCATCTCGGAGCCAGCTTCTGTGTTCTTGTACGCGCAGGGCGGGTCCACTCTGGGCTACGACCAAACCGGCATTCCGCAATACTTCCTCGGAGGAACGGCCGGGCTGTATGCCTACGGGCAAAATGAAGTACGAGGAGATCAGTACTACCTATTCCGCGCCGGATACGTGCACAATCTGTTCACTCTGCCGCCGCTCCTCGGCAAGAGCCTTTATGCAATAACGTTCTATGAGGTCGGGAAAATGTACGACGCTCCCGGCGTGAGCCGGCTTCCCAATGACGGCGCCGCAGGCGTCATCACGCGGACGGCTTTGGGGCCCCTGTTCATTGGCGGAAGCGTAGGTGATACCGGGCACGCCAAGTGGTTCTTTGCTCTCGGCCGCGTGTTCTAGTTCATGCGGTCAAGGGATGGCTCTGCGGGAGAGAGAGTTAGAAGATGTGATCAAAACATATTTGCCGCCAAATGCAACCGTCAAGCCGCTTTCGATGCCGACAAACTTCCCTGTATCCTTTCGCAGGCCATTGCTGGAACACCTGTAACGAAAGCAGGCTCAAGCGGCCACGCCCAAATGTTTGTCCACGAACTCGGCCATGTCCCCGGTGAACTTCACCGACATGATCTCATCGCCGATCTCAGAGACCCACATGTACTCCTGATTCGTCTCGTCATCCACTTCCCGGTGAAGCTTCACTGGCTTAGGAGAAAACCATCCCATAAAGTCGCTCCTCGGAAAACAAGTTGCATCACAAACTGATATGCACGCGGGTAACCCTTTTCGGGGCCCATTTCAAAAGAAACTTACTCCCGTTCCACACAAGGCGCATCCGTTCCCGCCGCCCTCATCTCATCTGGAAACTCTACGTCCCAGTTTCAGAGGGCAAACGCTTGGGACGCTGTCCCGAAGCCGGGCAGCGGTCGAGCTGCCGCGCTCGAGCGCGAAGTAAAATGCGGAGCCGGGTTCGCTGAATGTTTTTCTCCGAACGGGTCCTTTGCCCATTTGATTATCCGCGCAATTGGTCTCAACCAAACGCTGGGCGTGCCGCAACTCTCGCACCCGAGAAGTGGGCGCACGTCCGAGAGGATGTCATAGGCCAGGTTGAGCAACATCTGAAAGGGCCGGAATCCGAATGTGCCGATGCTGAAAATTCCGGCGAACCATTTGGTATTGGGCAAATCCCGCAGGACCTCCGCAACCGCTTCCCCGCCGAGCTTCATCGAGCCATCGGGCATGAGGACGTGGACCGTCGCATAGGCGTCCCAGATATCGAGGTCGGGATTGAGCGACCGAAGCACCTCCGGATCGTCACCAATCGGTAGTTCGATGATGCTGACCTGGTTCGATTTCGTGAGCGCCGACTTCTGTACCCAGCGCGCAATGTGGCGGCAGACATTGCATTCGTCGTTGTACAACAGGATTGGTTTGGTCTGCTGCATCTGTGGGAATCGCCCTTCTGGTTTTATAACTCGAACGGCCGCGTCAATGCTGCGCGGACGCTCGATACGGTCGGAGGCGGTCCCTCGACGCGTCCGACTTCCTTTCCGTTCAGAAACATGACAAAGGTCGGCGTGCCCTCGATCTGGTAACTGTCTGTGAATTCCTGTTCGTCCGCAACATTGACCCTGAATATTTTCTCCTGGGGCTTCAGCGTTTCTGCGACCTGCTGAAGAACCGGCTCCATCGCTCGGCAGTGCGAGCAGCCGTAAGACATGAACTCAACCGCGATTGGCCCTTTCCCCTCCAAAACCAGCGAAGGAAATGTAGTGCTGGTGACAGTTTGTACCCTGTCGCTCGATGCACGTTTGGGCGAATTGTTTTGAGCCTCCAGCGTCTCAGTAGTCATTGAACCTCCCTATCGGATGGGCGTCGCGATCGTATTAGGGCATTCAGGCGGCCAAAGTCCTGTGCACGACGAGGAAGGAACTGATTAGGACAGAAGCCAAGGGAACCAGGGAGTTGCGGCTCCATGAGAAAAGTAGAACTGCATCGCCGCCATCTCGTAGGAAGCTCGGCGGCGAGATCGCGTCACAATGACGATTCAGTAGGCGCTACTTTCTGCCACAAAATTCTGGGTGGCTTCGAGGGGTTACTGATGTCCGGGACTCGCGGGGGTTTGCCGTTTTTCGCGCGTCTCTTTCCGGCGTCAACAGGAGATTTCTTTAACTATCTCGCTCTTGTTCTTTACGTTGCGCCCTGGGCCGGTACCACTTGAAGTAGACCAGAGCGACGATGCCAGCCGCTACTGCCAGGGCGATCAAAACATACAGCATCGGGCGGTAGTAACGCGAGAAAAAGCCGATCACTTGGCGGCCGTAGATGCGGCCCAAGTAGGCCAAGCCAAAATAGCGCACGGCGCGGCCCGCGCTCAGCGCTGAGAAGAACTTCTTGCCGGGATACTGCATGACCCCGGCGGCCATCAGGAGCGGAGTGAAAGGGAACGGCGGAGGAAGGATCGAGCCGAGGAACACCGTCAGGAAGCCGCGTTTCTCGAACAGTTTGTAGATTTTTTCGGCACGCGGTTTCCCGATCTTCTTTTCCAGGGTCTGCTGGCCACCTTTTTCGGCCAGCCGGTAGGTCAAGTAGCCACCCAGCACCTCGCCCACCGTAATCATCAAGGCGTAATAGGCCCACCATTCGTGGTGGAGGGTCGCAAGCAGGATGATGCACGTGTCCACGCTTCCTGGCGGGGCGGAGATGAAAGGAGTATTGTCGGCGACGCCCAGAAAAATCAACCCCGGTCCCCCCAGGCCCTGGATCCATTTCCACGCCGATTTGGCCACAAACAGACCCAGGACTTTCGAACCGAGCCAGAGGCGCGCCGGCAACTTTTCAGCCGCATTGGTCATATCGGGATACGTTCGAATGGTAGCCCCTTCCGGGTCTGGTGAGCGACGCTATGCCCACCGAACCCGGAAAGTGGGGAGCCGCCCTATTGCCGTTGCCGGGCCGCTCGCAGGCCGAGCCCCGAAACGAAGGACAAGGCTCCGAGAATTCCAAGCAACGGGAGCTGACTACCCGTCTTGGGCAACTGAGACTGGAGCTGTCTCCGCTGGGGCCGCGGGCGCCGTAGCGGAATCCGTCGAAGTTGAATCCGCGGGAGCAACGTCTACCGGCACGATCAACACCAAGATCGGCAGATCCACGGAGGGATCCGGGGGCGGCGCAGTGCCAGTGATTTCCCGGTGCTGCTCAACCACCCTTTCCGGCTCCTCGACAATTCGGGTTGCCGTCAGCTTCATCCCCTTTTTCAGACCCCATGCATCGATCATCTGACCATCGATGTTGAACTGCTGCCCTTCCGGGATATGGAACCGCTGATTAGTGCCGTCCTCAAGAGTCAGGATTACTGAAGTCGGCGGAATCGCTTCCCATACAGTACCTGTGACCCGCGATACAGTGGTGATGGTTTGTGGAGTTGTGGTGGTGGTGATGGTACGCTCCAAGGTCATGCCCGGCTTCAAGTCGTGAATTCCGAGTTGCTGGCCATCCACCGTCGCCCGGGCGCTCTCCGGGACATTGGCAAAATGGACAAGCTTGCCGGCTTCGGTCTTGACCACCAGGTCATTTCCACTGACCAAGGCTACGGTGGCGCGATCGACTTTCACTTCAGTCGTCGGGTAACCGACGGTCGTAGTGGTTTGGGTTTGTACCTGTGCGTTCGTGCTGGGGGTGAAGGCCAGGCCGACGGCCAGCGCTGCGAACGCAGGCCAAATCGGTTGCCGTTTGTTGCTTGGGTTCATTGTGTTTTCTCCTTATTGAGTTTGGGAAATTCTGGATGAAACTCCGAGAGTGCCGCCGGCTCGGAGCCCGCTAAAGACGCCTGGACGATGTACCGCTGCGGCGCGCCTCCGACGAAATAAAAGGGATAACAGGTCACCAGGGTCAGGGAGGGCTCAGGTCGGGCGCGAAGCACGTCCACATCACTGGGGTCTACGATCGCGATGTTGTCAACGTTGTAAATGAAAGTTCGGTGCGGCACTGCCAGTTCGATCTGGTCCCCCACCTGAACATCTTTCAATCCGCGAAAGAAGCTGTTTCGATGCGCTGCAATGCCGATATTTCCCTGCTCTCCAAGCCTCGCAGTCCCGGCAATTCGACCGGCTCCCCGGTTGAGCGTGGGTTCGCTGGTCCCCTCGAAAACGGGAACGCGAAGTCCAACCTTAGGTATCGAGAGGATCGCAAGCGGAGACCCCAACTTTGTGGCTAGGGTCTCGACGTATGCCTCGACTCGCTTCCCTGACCACCAATTGAAATCAACTCCAGGCGAGGGCGGCTGATCCCCCACCGCTTGAGCAGGGGATGGACCTGATTCCGCTGCGGCAAAACTCCACAAGCCCGCCCGGTACATCACCGCCGCATGAATGCGCGCCGACAGATAAAGCAGGAGAAGAGCAAGCCCCATCGCGAGCAGAAGGTGTTCAATTGTGCGCAGCGCCTTCGGATATTGGCTCGACATGGGGTGTGGCTCCAGTTCCATCTCAATCAGGCCGTCCTTCGATCACCTGTACAGTCCTTCATCTGGCCCCGACTCAATTCCTGAAACCTGCAGGTACGATCCCACCGCCTTCTCAGCGGCAAACCAATCAATTTCTGGCGAGCCGAAAGGCCGTCCTCGTTGTTCCCAGTACTGGTAAGCCAGTTTTTGCACCAATTCATGATGATCCTCCCCGTAGAAGTCGGTTAGGGGCTTGAGTCTCTCCAGCCCCTCTTCGTTTCTGGACGGTTCAGTCATCGGAACACGCGGGGTCACGCTCAAAATGGCCATAAACAAGCTCCATGGGAATGCTTCTTGACGTTGTCAATTGGCTTCCGATCCGTTCCACGCCTTGTGCTTTCTCGCTTCACGTTCAGACATCGGATTCTCCCTTCTTGCATCGCTGTATTTTGTTTCCAAAAGAGTTCTTTCGATGCTCTTGAACTTCTGGACGACCGGGCTGATAAGTCTCGCGCTACGAAGCCGCTCTCACGCATCGAGCGTGTTTCTTAAACAGCACGGTAGGGGCCAACTCGCTGTGGTTTCTTGGGATCTCGATAATCAGTAGAAAAGCATGGCACTTGTGTTCTGAAGAGGCAGAAAAAGTTCGGCAAGGCCGAGGAGCCGGAGAGACAGGCGGCAATATGCCGCCACAGTGACGACGAAACTCGGGTGCGTGGTTCCAGGATCTGGCGGCGAAGAAGGCAACACGAAGTTGGTACGACTCCCGGCTATTCTTCGTCACTCTGACGGGATGTCATCGTGCGCACGCGCCGATCTGCCCGCCGCGGATCCTGGCACTCGGGCGATTGGGTGTAAATCAAATTCCTGTCGCACCTTGCCAGCAGTGAGCCGATTTTCTCGTTTTGGTAGTCCGGGTGCAAATCAAAATCTGCGATACGGGATTGCGAGGCGACTGCGATGGTTCACGCAACACCTCCAAACACTGCGAAAGGAGCAGAGCATGATCACCCATTGTGCAAATCCGAAATGCTTCCTGCCTTTCAAGTATCTGAATGAGGGAAGGCTTTTTCGATTGAGGCTATATCCCGCAATCAGGGACGGAGCGCCTCCTTGCCGCACGACGATGGTTGAGTATTTCTGGCTGTGTGGTTCTTGCTCCTCGGCATTTACGCTGATCTTCGACGAAAGACGAGGAGTCATCCTGGCTCCGCTCGGCAATACTCCCCAGGAGAAGCGTTTAACACTGATTCTTGACATCACCAAGTATCGTTCCCACGATCCGGGTGTTGATCCAAAGGGCGCTCGGCAATGGCCGTGAGCACTCATCGTTGTTTCTACCCTTTCTACTGACTTTGGGTGCGGTTTGCCGCTGGAAGGCCTCCTCCGGACTATTCCGTCAATCTGACGAAACTCGCAAGCGGTCAAGTCCACGTTGGGCGGAGTATTCGGGCCTTGGCTCAGGGCTTCTGTTGACCACGGAAGGGTAATTTGAGTTTCTTAGCAATCTCGGGCCAGAATTCGCGGAGTATATCGAAGCCGGAGTCTTCGAGCACCGAATAGCCAACCCGCTGGGCTGCCGGAGAAAAGCCACGCGGGTTGTCTGGATGGTAAGCGTTGCTCAGCGCGACTGAGCTCGAGGTCCCCAGCCATTCGGAGAAATTGAACATGTGCGTGCCATCCTCCTTGTGTGCAACCAGCACGTGAACGGCGGCGTGAAACAGACGCTTTCCCGCGGCCCCTTCCCCCATGCGATAGTAACGAGGGTCTTCCGAAAAAACCGTAGGGTAAGCAAAGACTTTGAAAAACTCTGATGATGCCTCATCGGCAAGTCCGGCCCCAAAGCGTTTGCCATACCCTGGGGCGCCCTGCCCGAAACTAGGGTCGCTGTTTTCCGCCTGGCCAATTGCCGCGTCGTACGCCGTACTGATAAAGGTGACCGGATCAAACGTGTTCTGGACCGAGAGAATGAATTTGTCTTTTGGCTCAAGCGTACAGAAAACGGCCCCCGGCTTGTAGTGGCGAGGTTTATGTACCGACCTGCGTTCCAACCGTCGAGCAAACACTCCCACGGTTTTTTTGAACTTTCCCTGATAATCCTCCCAACTCACCATCGGCGCCGGTTGCACACAGGGTAGGGCCGCGTCTATTTTGACTCCCTCCGGGGAAATCTGAGTTGCGCCGGACGAGACTGGCTGAGGAGGCGATGATTCCTGGGCCTGGACCGTGCAAGCCGCGAGCAGCGTGGCGAATAGCGCCATCCGAACGCCGCTTCCCAGCTTCCGCAGTGAAGCATCGCCGAACAAGGACAGGGTTTCCTGTTTCCGTTGAAAGATTGCTGGAAATTGCCGGGCCACGGAAAAGTCACCTTGGGAACATGAGAACCCGGCTGAACTCAGCGCGCCGCCTGATCATTCCCTGGCTTTGAGCGCCGAGAACCGGGCCGTGTGCCCCGTGCTCCTTTCTTTGTATTTATGTTTTCCTTGGTTTTCCGCAGCAGGTCCTTCGATTCCCGGACGACCTCTGCTTCGTGTGCATTTGCTCGCTGCTTGATTTCTCGCGCTTCTCCGGTCTTGGCCACGTCTCGACCTCGCTTTCGACTATTCCCCTGACTGTCAGGTCCAAGCTAATGCCCTCCAGAAACACTAGCACGCACGCTTCCGCGATGAAGAGGCCCATTCTGGCTTGATCGCGTCATTCTTCCGTCCACAAAATACGCCAATCATGAGTCTTCATTATTCGCCTTCTGGGCGCCGCTGTAGATGGTGAAGATTGCATCATTTCAATCGTACCGCGTCGTAGGAACGTCACAATGACGATTACATTTGATCCGACGGGTGCTTATGGTCTTCGTATTCAAGTCGTCCGATCTGGCAGTTCAAATGCAGGTACTGTGCGGACTCCACCACGGAAAGGCTGGCAAAGATGAGCCAGTTCGGGGGTGGTCTGCCTTCCGTATCAGGGCGGCTGTGGCAGAGCCCGCAAGGGGCCAACGCCGAGGGAGGGAGTTATGCGGCCAGCGTACATTGTAGTCGTGTGGGCTTTGTTTTCGGTCGGCCTGTCATCTGTTGTTGCTCAGGAATCGGATCGGGTCAAAGTCGCCGAAGGCGAATATCGGGTTTCAGAAGAAGGCGATCTCGGTGTCGGCCCCGTGGAAACCGAGGTCTTCCATTTTCGCGAAACCTGGACCCTTTGGCGAGTAAAGAACGGAGAGTACGAGGTCGAGGGCGACCGGAGCTTCGAATCTCCCCGGGACTACATTCGCGATAGTCGATTTGTCGCTCGACTCACGCACAGCTTGCAATTGGTCGAAGTGAAGGAGTTCGCGCGACTGCGTTTCCGGCGTGACTCGGGGCCCCTGACCTGTGAGTTGCTCGTCCATGAATTGAAGTGCAGTTCATCTGCGAAAGACCCGGCCAACGGCGTCGATGTCAATGTCACTATGGATCGTCCGTATGGGCTCATATGGCCCCTTTCAGCTTTCTCTTTGGGCAGCCTGACGCGTGCCGCCAGCCCACGAGTTGGTAAGCCAGTGCAGATTCAGGTCGTACAGCTGCAGGAATTGAATGACGTCCTGCCTGTGTTCACCATCCGCTCTGACGGATCTCTCAAATACCTCGGTCAAGGCGATACCCCTTATGTTGTCTCGAATCAAAGCTGGCGACCTTATGTGTACGAACTTGATGCAAGTCCGATTCGCAAATTGCTTATCTGGACATCGCCAGAGGGAATCGTTCTTTCTGTCGAAAGACCAAACTCGCCAAAGGCAACAATGCAGTCTGGTGCGATTCGTGAAGTACAGCGATTTTTGAGAGCCTGCCATCGCGTCAGCCTTCCGGGCACTCTCGGCGGTAGGAGGTCAAAATGACGAAGCGGCCGAGAACAAATCGCTGCGGGAAACATTGAGTTTGCGCATCTTGGAATTCAAAGTCGTGCGTTTCATCCCGAGTTTGTCCGCCGCTTTGGCGATTACGCCATTGGCTTCGCGAAGCGCACGCAGGATGATCTCTTTCTCCGAGGCTTCCCAGGTCTGGACTGGCAAGGTGGCGACTTGGGGCGCACCTCCCAGTCCGGCCAGCGATACGTTCAGGACCGTTCCCTGGGAGAGAATGAGAGCCCGTTCAATCACGTTCTCCAACTCGCGGACGTTGCCCGGCCAGTTCCAGCATGCCAAAGCGTGCATAGTCTCGGTTGAAACCGTGTCAATTCGCTTACCCATTTTCTTCGCGTGCTTGTCCACGAAGAAATTGACCAGCAAAGGAATATCCGTACTCCGTTCGCGTAGTGGAGGTATCCGAATAGGGAAGACATTGATGCGGTAATACAGGTCACTGCGGAATTCGTTCCGCGCCACCATTCCACCGAGATCGCGATGGGTTGCGGCCACCAAACGAACGTCCACGTGATGGGTGCGGCCGCTTCCCAAGCGCTCGAACTCGTGTTCTTGCAGAACGCGCAGCAGCTTGGGTTGCAACGCCGGAGGAATGTCGCCCACCTCGTCGAGAAACAACGTCCCTTGATGGGCCATTTCGAATCGTCCAATCTTCTGGGCGATCGCCCCGGTGAAGGCGCCCTTTTCATGACCGAACAATTCGCTTTCCAGAAGGTCCAGGGGGATGGCCGCGCAATTGAGCTTGATCAGCGCACGTCCGCATCGCGGGCTCACATTGTGAATGGCATGAGCAATCAACTCCTTGCCCGTGCCGGTTTCACCCTGGATCAGAACCGTGGAGTCGGTGGGCGCCACACGTTCTACTTGGTCGAGCACGGATTCGAGGGCCGGACTGTTGCCGATAATCTGCTCGAATGCGCGTTCGGTATGGTCCTGGTCAGGGTAAGCGGCTTCGCAACTCCTCACAGAAACCTCCTCAACGATACTCACGTTTTC
Organism: Terriglobales bacterium; assembly: GCA_963762965.1. Taxonomy (GTDB): domain Bacteria; phylum Acidobacteriota; class Terriglobia; order Terriglobales; family Acidobacteriaceae; genus DATBAX01. Next base: position 12,174 of record CAVXME010000001.1, on the reverse strand, counting down.
CCGTGTTGCTCGTAGGTTGCTCCCATTTATGCTGAACCAAGCGCTGAAGCCAGGAAATCTTACTATGCGGTCTTGAAGCTATACTTATTGATATTCATCGATCGGATTCTAGATTCCAGAGTAGATGGCGGAATGCCCAACTTGGCTGCCGCTCCCGACGGGCCAGACACCCGGCCTTTGGTTTCCGCTAAGGCCGCACCAATTATTTCTCGATCTTCCGTCGCCGACCTTCTGGGGAGAGAATGCCCCGCCGGCCCCCCCGGCGCAGAGTCGCGCCACAACCAACTCTTCTTGATCGAGAGCTTCCCCTTTTGATACATCACAACAGACCGCTCGATCACGTTCTGTAGCTCACGGACGTTCCCGGGCCAGGGGTATTCAGTCAGCGCCCGCATGGTTTCCGGAGAAACCGCATTCACGGTCTTGTTCATTCGCTGGGCGAATTGCTCGAGGAAGTGCTGCACCAGCAGCGGAATGTCTTCCCGGCGTTCGCGCAAAGGCGGAACGAAAATTGGGAACACATTGAGACGGTAATAAAGGTCGCGGCGGAACTGGTTCTGCTCGATCATGTGCTCCAGGTTGCGGTGGGTCGCAGCTACAACCCGAACGTTGACTTTTCTGGTTTGTGTACTCCCCAAGCGCTCGATTTCCCTTTCCTGCAAGGCGCGGAGGAGCTTCGGTTGCAGCTCCAGGGGGATGTCACCAATTTCATCCAGAAACAGCGTGCCTTGGTCGGCCATCTCCAATCGGCCGATCTTCTGCGCGATGGCGCCGGTGAAGGCCCCGCGCTCGTGGCCAAGAGACTCGCTTTCCAGCAGGCCACCGGGAATGGCCGCGCAGTTGACCGTTACAAACGGTCCGTTCTTCCGGCGGCTGCGATGGTGAATCGCGCGTGCGATGAGTCCCTTGCCGGTGCCCGTCTCTCCCAGCACCAGCACGGTCGAATCGGTTTCCGCGACCATCTCGACCAGTTGCAGTATCTCTCGCAGGGCTGCTCTCTGTCCCACAATTCCCGCAAAGGCTCCCTCGGTGCGGATTGTTTCTTCGGAATCCAGTTTCGTGTTCACACTCAGACTGCTCGGACCAGCCCGCAAGAACTGCGAGTCGGCGTCGCGAGTATCGAGATCCGGGATGTCGGTCAAATTCATGGCGGTTCTCCAAACACCCAAGCTAAGACCCTCTAAAAACCATGCCCGTGGTTTCCAGGGCGCTGTGGTTGCTCACCGATCAAGTGCGAACTGAACTTTACTGAGCAAAACTTGATCGTCGAAGGGTTTCATCAGGAACTCGACTGCACCCTCCCTCATTGCCTGTATCCGCAGCCCTCGCATCTCCATGCGCAGTGATAAAGATGATCGGAATGTTACATCCGTCCGCCTTAAGCTTCGCCTGCAGTTCCAGACCTGACATTCCCGGCATGCGGATATCCGTTATCAGACACGCCGCGGTACGCTGCAGGCCGGACTCGAGGAACTCTTCCGCTGACCCAAAGCACTTGGCCGAAAGTCCCTCGGCTTCGATCAGGTCCTGCAATGCGTCTTGGACCGATTCATCGTCATCCACGATTGCGATCAACTTGGTGCTTCGCGGTTTCTTCATGGCACCACCGTAGGCTTATGCTCCATCGGAAACAATCACACTTTGGTGCGGCGCAATAAGACTTTCGTCAATGCCGGGTGCAGGGAACATTGCGAGAATGCGGACGCAACGCGGGCGCCGGACGAGGCGGCTAGCGGGAAACCTTGAGCTTGTCGGCCATTCGAACTAGTTCGGGCAAGGACTGAGCCTGCATCTTTTGCATCACGTGCCCGCGGTGGATTTTTACTGTGGTTTCACTGGCCCCGAGTTCCGCCGCAATCTGTTTATTGAGCATCCCGGAAACCACCAGAGTCATGACTTCGCGCTCGCGAACGCTAAGTCTGGCATAGCGCTCCTGCAGTTCAGCTAGCTGGTCTTGCTTTTCGCGGACTACGCGGTCACGGTCGAGCGCGCGCTGAATTACATCGAGCAGGTCCTGATCCCGGAATGGCTTGGTGAGGAACTCGACGGCGCCAGACTTCATGGCTTTCACGGTCATCGGAATGTCTGCGTGGCCGGTGATGAAAATGATGGGAATCTTGATTCCCGCCCTCCTCAATTCATGCTGAAGATCCAGGCCGCTGATGCCGGGAAGTCTTACGTCCAACACCAGGCAGCTGGGACCGCTTCGCCGCTCGCTCTGACAGAAACTCTTGCGCAGTGGCAAAGGACGCAGCGCGCAGGCCCACCGACTCCACCAAATCCTTGATGGATTCGCGCACGCCGGCATCATCATCGATGATGAATACGGTGGTCACATCGCCAACGCTCATTTGTGCACCTCGACCGGCACCGTGAAATGAAATGTCGCACCGCGCTGCGCATTCGGCGTGGCCCACAAGCGGCCGCCATGCGCTTCAATGATCGAACGGCTGATTGCCAGCCCCATGCCGGTGCCTTGAGGCTTAGTTGTATAGAATGCATTGAAGATTCAGGTCTGCTTTTCCGCTGGGAAGGCCCACGCCGGTATCGCTGACGGAGATCTAGCAGAGCCCATTCTCCGTCCTCTGCGACCGGATGGTAAGTTCGCCGGCCCCATCCGTCATGGCCTCGATACCATTCAGCATCAGGTTCATCAACACCTGTTGCAATTGCACCCGATCTGCCATGATTTGCGGCAATTGCGGAGCAAGTTCCGTGCGCATGGAAATGGATGCCGGTTTGCCTCGTTCCGCAGCAGCACAAGCATTTCGCCGACCACTTCGTTGATATCGACCAACTCACGTTGCGGCGGAGCACCAGTCTTGTAAAACGCGCGCAGGCGCTGGATGATTTCGGCAGCACGGGTTCCCGTCCTTTTCAATTCTGGTTGTCGCCGCGCGGGCCCTTTCCAGGTCCGGCGGATCATGCGCAAGCCAGCGCAAGCAGGCATTGGCGCTTGTGATGGCGGCAGCAATCGGTTGATTGATTTCATGGGCAAGCGAACTGGCCAGCTCACCCAGCATGGTCACTCGGTTCATGTGCGCGAGCTCTGCCTCTAACATGGCGCAATCTTTCCCGCTCTTCTTCGGCGCGCTTGCGTTCGGTCACGTCGACGTGGGTTCCGATTACTTCAAGCAGCTCTCCGCTGGCGTTGAAGACCGGATGGCCCACAGTCTGGATGTGCCTCACGGTTCCGTTGGGCAGCACGATTCTGAACTCCTGCGGCGAAGTCTCTTCCCGCGCGTTCCGCCTCCTCACGAGTATTCGATCGACTCGGTCGCGATCTTCGGGATGGATCCGCTGCTGCACCATTTCGAAGTCGGGAACGCCCTGCTGCGGATCGAAGCCCCAAATCGCGAAAATTTTCCTCAGACCAGTAGAGAGGATCTCCGCCAGCGGTTTATAAGCCCAACTCCCTGTGTGGGTCAGCTTTTGCGCTTCCGCCAGATAAGCTTGGCTGCGGCGCAGCGCTTCTTCGGCACGCTTGCGGTCCTCGATATCGGTGCGCGTGCCGTACCACCGCAGGATGCGCCCTGCTCATCCCGCAGCGGATTGTCCCGGATCAGAAACCAGCGATACTGCTCCGTCTTTCCCCCGTATTCGTGCCTCCATCTCAAAAGCGGCACCGTCGGAAAGCGCCCGCTCACGGGCAGCCTCTAACTTCTTCAGATCCTCCGGATGAAAGATTCTGGCAACCGCGTCTCTGGACTGCATCTCTTGCGAAGTAAGGCCGGTGTATTCCAGTTCCCGCCGGTTGGCAAAAAGAGGACTCCAGTCCGCGTCGAAAACGAAGACTTGCTGCGGAATCACTTCGACTAGCTGTCGCAGCTCCTCTTCGCTCTGCCGAATCTTTTCTTCGGCCTGCTTTCGGTACGTCATGTCGCGAATGGTGCTGGAAATCAGCACTCCCTCCTCGGTTTCCAGCGGGGCTGAGGCTGATCTCCACCGGAAACTCACGCCCATTCTTATGCAGGCCGTACAGTTCCAACCCGGACCCCATCGGCCGCGCGCGAGGGTCGGCCATAAAAGCCGCGCGGTGCTCTGGATGTCTGCTCCGGAACCGCTCCGGCATCAACATTTCGATCTTCTTGCCCAATACCTCCTGATCGTTGATAGCCAAACAGCTTCTCCAGTTGCGCATTGACCAAAACAATTTCGCCCTCACGATTCACGACCGCGACCGCGTCGGGCGCCGATTCCAGCAGTCCGCGGAATTTCTGTTCGGCTTGCCGGCGTTCCGTCACATCGACCGCAGTCGCTATGATTTCGGCAATCGTTCCGTTTTCATCCAGCACTACCTGCCGGATGCTGCGAATGTACTTCACCCTGCCGTCCGGCATGAGTAACCGATAATCAACTTCGGGCGGGGCGTGCATGCCGCCGTCCCGAGTCAGAAGCGCGAGGGCTTCTTTCACGTGTTCGCGATCTTCCGGGTGTACTCGTTCCAGAAGTTTTGCGACGCTCGGCAACCCCTCTTGTAGATCTATGCCGAAGATTCGGTACATCTCCTCCGAGCAGTAGGCCGACTCGTTCGTCCACGGATTCCACACCCAGCTTCCCGTGCGGCTTAGTCTCTGCGCCTCCGCCAGATAAGCCTCGCTTCGCGTTAACGCTTGCTCGGCCCGCTTGCGATCTCCGATGTCGGTGACGATTCCATACCACTTCAGAATCTTTCCGTGCTTGTTGCGCAGGGGGACCCCACGACTGAGAAACCAGCCATATCCCCCGTCAGTGATGTGGCGGAAACGCGCCTCATCTTCGAACGGTTCGCCACTGGCGAGGCTCGCCTGCCACTTTTCCATATGTCGCTGCAGGTCTTCCGGGTGGATCACGGCATGCCAGCCAAGTCCCGCCGTGTCGTCCGCGGATAAGCCGGTATACTCCACCCAACGTTGATTCACGAATTGATTGGCTCCGTCCGGCCCGGCGATCCAGGCCCCTGTGGGAATGGTCTCGATCAGTTCCCGAAGCTTGGTTTCCTGGCTCTGTAGTTGCCGGATACGAAGCTGATAGAACGCCCAAACTAGCGCGAGAGCGACTGCAGCGCAGAGCGCGCGAAACCAGTTCGTCTGGTAGAAAGCGGGCGCTATGGAGAAATCCAGAGCAGCGCCAATTTCGTTCCACACCCCGCTGTTGTTCGAGGCGATCACGCGGAAACGGTAATTGGCAGGTGCAAGATTGGTATAGAACGCCTGGCGGCGATTGCCCGCGTCTTGCCAGTCGCGATCGTAGCCTTCCAGCTTATATTTGAAACGGATCTTCTCCGGCGCGACCAGGCTCAGAGCCGTGTAATCGATCTCCAGATCGCGAGTCAGCCGCGGCAGGCGCAGGTTCGAGGGCGCCTCGCTCAATATGTTTTGCCAGTGAATCTTGTGGTCGGCGGTGATTTGTTCGATCCGGATCGGCGGCGGAAGTTTGTTGAAGGGAAGATGGCGCGGATCGATGACCTGAACGCCTTCTCCCGTTACAAACCACAGTTTGCCATCGGGCGACTTTGCAGCCCGCGGCCCATAGAAGCTAGCCGCTGTCGAGCGGAGCCGGACGCCGTCAGCCGCGTCCCAAACGGTCGCTTCAATCGTACGCTTCGGGTCTGCGATCCACGCGTCTAATTCGGTGGGGGCGATGCGTACCATGCCGCAGGCCGTGTACGCCCACAACGAGTGATCGTCGTCCTCCATCGTCCAGTGAACGGTGTTGCAGGGCAATCCGTTCCTGCTCGTGAGGGTTGCAATACGGCCATCCTTTATCCGGTTCAACCCATCCTGAGTGGCGACCCATAGCGCGCCCGTGTGATCGAGTTGCAGGTCGGAGACAGCGTTCGGGGTCAGACCTTGCGCGGCTGTATAAGACGCGCGGACCTGGCGATCCTTGAAATACAACACGCCCCCGCCACGCCAGAATCCAAGCCACAATCCGCCATGCTCACGATCGGAAAGTAGAACCGAGGCGCTCTCCTGACGGCCTATCCGCGGCCAGCGGAACTCCTCAACCACACGTCCCTCGCGCAGGTGCAAAAGACTCGTATCCTCCGAAAGCCATAGGTTGCCCGCCCCGTCCCCCGTGATGGAATGCACGTGTGCGGCCTGCGCAGTGGTGACGGAAACAAACCGGCCGCCCTCAACGTAATCAAGTCCACGACTGGTGAACGCCCAGATGCGCCCGCGATCATCCTGAAAGAGCGATTGCGGCGCATCATCCGCCTCCGCCGCTTTGCGGATCGTCGAAATTTGTCCGTTATTCCACTTGTTCAAACCATCGCCAGAGCCAACCCAAATAGCTGCCATCCCGTGCAGCCAGAATCGACCAGGCGGCGTCATTCGATAAACCCTGTTTGACGGAAATCGTGGAGACAGCAAAATCCCGAAAGCGGTCGAGACCTCCATTGGTCGAGACCCAGATACTGCCTTCGCGGTCCTCGAAAAGACTGAAGATCACGTCGCCGGAGAGGCCGTCAGATTTCGAAAATACATCGGTTCTCCCGTGATACACATGGATGAGTCCCTGGTCGAATGTTCCGATCCAGAGACCGCCATCGCGGTCGCGGAGAAGCCGATTCGTACCGACCGGCTTTACGCCTGGAATCGCGTACGGCTCGGATTGCCGTGGGCGAACTGCCTGATTCCGTCACTCATTGCGATGAGCAGTTCTCCCTGGTCACCGCTATTGAGATCCTTGAGCTCCGTTGTGGGCATTGCATAATGCGTTGGAAGACCGGGCCTCCAACGCCAAAGCCCAGATTGCGCAGCGGCCCAAAGAGCCCCGGTGCTGTCCTCATACAAAGACGCAACCATTCGGCCCAGAGCGCCGTCCTGCCCATAGCACTGCACATCGCCGTTCTTTATTGCGCATAGCCGGCCAAACGGACTCCCCAAGGTGCCGGCCCATACCGTACCCTCATGGTCCTGAAGCAGCGATGCCACGAACTTGTTATCAAGCTCTGGGTACCGAGTCAGCTTGGCGCCATTCCAACTGACCAGGCCAGCATACGTGCCAATCCAAAGAGTCCCGTCGCTGGTGACGAGCAGTTTGGTGATTCCGTCGCCAGGGAGTTTCTGACCCGCGGGCGGTTGCCAGGGGATAGCGCGATTGCCATCGAAGCGAAGCAATCCGAATTCCGTGCCGAGCCAAAGATAGCCATCCCCAGTTTGGGCAATCGAGTAAATGTTACCCCTGAAAAATCCTTCGCGGATTGTCCACGCGGTGTGCGCGTACTGATTGATATCGAGCGATGGGTCTAGCGCAAAAGCGCGAGGGAAGGACGCCAGCAGGACGACGAGCCAGATTCCTATCCTTGTGTATGGTTTTCCCATGCGAGGTCTATCTCCTGGTGCAGCCCGCATCCCCTGAGTCCATTCACACTCACTATGTGCGCCAAATTCTCACCGTATGGGGGCAGTTAGTCAAGACGGGACGCGCGGAGCGCAAATTGAAAGCCGCGGCGATTTTGCGTCGTCACTCAGACGTGATGCCGCCGCGATTTTCGTAAGCTGCGGAAGTTATCGATGAAGGCGAGCGGATTCCAGCGATTCCGCGTTCTTTTTGGGAAGCGGCTGTTGGCATTTGGATTGCTCTCTGAACATTGCAAGGTGGTCGCAACATAAAAACTGCGACGCCACCCATGTTTCTTCGGGACTCGATAGGAGGAAAACCGAGATGGACAGCAATTACGTTTTTCTTTGTGGAGTGATGTGGTGCAAGTTCGGACAGCAAGAGGCAGGCAAGGAGCTGCTAAGGGCGGCAACTTCTGGCGATCCGGACATGAGCGCACTAGCCTTGGCAATGTTGGCAAGAGGCGCGCATCGTTTGAGGGATATGGAACGGCGGGCGCGAACCAGCTCTCGCCCGATGCTTGAGGCGAGCTTATCTGCATGAGATCGGGCGCCATCTGTAAAGCGCCCTTGCGCAAGCTCCGATTGTGCGATTCCGTCCGCTGAAAGAGTGAGTTGTTATGGCCCATGTAATTGAGTTCTATGTCCCGATGAATTTCCGCAAGAAGGTGAGACCGGCTCCCAAGGCGCACCCGGGAAGAGTGATCGAGTTTTACCAGCGGCGAAGGAATCGGCGTAACGCGCCATCTACCCGAGGGCGACTCGGCAGTGACGCGGGTCAGCCGTCAGAAGCTATGGAACGTTTAGCGGTGAGTGGCAATTTCCCGGGTTGGAGACTACTGCAGCTCTTGCAACAGTGTTTTCACTAGCCCGGACTATTCTTGACGGGCATCAGAATCCCAACCGTTTTCGTTCAGCTACCGGACGCGTTAGGTTTTCGCGAACGTCGCGAATTCGCGACGAGACTGTGATTCCGTGAGGCGCGCATCCCAGCGTTTTTAACAACTTAGGATTGGTGCTTGCATTGCACTCACAAGGCCGAGCAACAGAGATCAAATTCAAAAAGGAGCGAACATCATGGACAGAATGCTGGTAGTTGTTTTTGACAATGAAGCCAAAGCGTATGAGGGGAAAAGGGCTCTGGTGCAGCTCGACCGCGAAGGCAGCATCAGCGTATACGCCAGCGCGGTGCTCACCAAGCACGCCGATGGCACCGCAACCCTGAAAGAAGAGGACGACTCCGGGCCAATCGGTTCTCTTGTGGGTACTTCACTTGGTAGCTTGATCGGTCTCTTGGGCGGGCCGGCGGGTCTGGCTATTGGCGCTGCGGTTGGTTTGCTTGGCGGCAGCACCGTGGACCTCGACCAGGCGCGCATTGGTGATGACTTCGTCGAGGATGTCACCAAGCAGCTGTTGCCGAACAAGGTTGCGGTCGTCGCCGAGATCGACGAAGAGTGGACCACGCCTGTGGACACCCAAATGGAAGCGATCGGGGGAATCGTATTCCGCCGCGCTCTTTCGGAAGTAAAACACACCATCCACGAAGAAAACGTCGCCGCAATGAAGGCCGACCTCGCCCAGATGAAGGCCGAGCAAGCCAAGGCGCACGCCGACCGGAAAGCGAAACTCCAGGAAAAGATCAACCAACTCGACTCCAAGATCCAGGCGCAGCTACAAAAGGCCAAAGAGAAACGCGAAGCTTCAGAGCGCCAGGCGCAGGCCAAGGTGGCTGTGCTCAAGGCAAAGGCCGCTCAAGCGCGGGCCAAGGCCTCGTAACCGCAGGACACTCAGCTCAAAGGTTAAGTGCTTGTCGGAGGGGAGGCCGAAAGGCCTCCTCTTTTTGAAAATAAGATCGGCAACGTTGTTTCGATCAGGAAGTAGAGATGAGGGTTGCGAATGCGCTCCAACATCAAACTGGGGAAGATCGCCGGCATTGAGATCGGGCTTCACTACAGCTGGTTCATTATCGCTGCCCTGATCGTGTTCTCCCTCGGCGAACACTTTCATCAAATAAACCCGAACTGGAGCAGCCGTCAGAACTGGATTGCGGCGCTGGTAACCGCTGTCTTGTTCTTCGTCAGTTTGCTGTTGCATGAGCTGGCCCATTCGCTGGTGGCGCAGGCCCGTGGGTTGAAGGTCAATGCGATCACCCTTTTCGCGCTGGGAGGTGTTTCCCAGATTCAGGACGACGCCACCGACCCAAAAACGGAATTCTGGGTCGCGATCGCCGGACCGATCGCCAGCCTGATCATCGGACTTGTCTGCCTCGTCATCGCGCCCGGGCTGGGCTGGCGACGATCGCCACCCACAGCCGTCAGTGCAGTATTTTTCTGGTTGGGGTATATCAACATTTCGCTGGCGATTTTCAATCTGATTCCCGGATTCCCGCTCGATGGCGGCCGGGTGCTGCGCTCGATCATCTGGGCAATCACCAAGAACGCAGACCGCTCTACCCGCATCGCGGCGCGCGTCGGCCAGTTTGTGGCCTTTCTGTTCATTTTTGAAGGCATATGGAAATATTTCTACGGCGCCGGTTTCGGCGGCCTGTGGATCGCATTCATCGGCTGGTTTCTGATGGACGCGGCCAAAAGCAGCTACGCCCAGGTGGAAGTGACAGCGGCGCTTCGGGGCCTGCGGGTTTCTGAGGTAATGGCTCACGACTGCGTCACCGTGAACCGTGGTATGAGTCTGCAAGACTTCGTTGATACTCATCTCCTGAAGACCGGTCAGCGCTGTTTTGCGGTAGAAGACCAGGGCCGTTTGGTGGGAATCATTACGCCGCGCGATGTCGGAGCCATCCCGCGTGATCGCTGGGACAAGACCACAGTGCGCGAAGCCATGCGCCCGCTCCAGGAGTTGCACGTCATTGCTCCTGACACGACGGTTCTGGACGCGCTCAAACTCCTCGCCAGCAACGACGTTAATCAGTTGCCCGTGGTCGCAAACGGAACTTTGCAAGGCATCGTCTCGCGTTCCCAGTTATTGCAGTTACTGCAAGTCCGTTCTCAACTGCAACTCCCTGCTGCTTATCGTGCGCCGCTGATATCGCAACCCTAACAACGCCGGACGGCTTCCTGAACCGGCCGTTCCGCGACGGAGCGTCAGGCCTGAAACCCGCTCAGATGAAGTGCGCTCTTCCGTCTTCCCACACGGGTTTCGCGAACTTCGCGAACTTCGCGAATTCGCGGACAGACTGTGACGACGGTCCGCGAGAGTGTGAGCGTTTTGAAGTACTTGCGATTGGCGCGTGCATTGCATTGATCAAGGTAGGCAGAGAGAGCGAGGCCATCATGGATCGGATGCTGGTAGTTGTTTTTGACACTGAAAGCAAGGCCTACAGAGGAAAGGAAGCGCTTTTGGCCCTGGAGGACGACGGCCGTATCAGCGTTTACGCCTGCGTAGTGATTTCCAAATATGCGGACGGCAGCGTAAACGTTGAGCAAGCTGCCGACTCGGGGCCGCTCGGAACTCTGGTGGGGACTTCGCTGGGCAGCTTCATCGGTCTCCTGGGCGGGCCGACCGGCCTTGCCATCGGCGCGGTTGCGGGCTTACTTGTGGGCGGCACCGCAGATTGGGACAACGCCCGGGTTGGCGATGACTTTGTTGCCGACGTGACCCGGGAACTGCGGCCAAACCGCTTCGCGGTAGTCGCCGAAGTCAGAGAGGACAAAATAACTCCGGTCGACATTCGCATGGAGGAACTTGGCGGGACTGTATTCCGGCGCGCGCTTTCCGAAGTAAGGCACACCTCCCACGACGAGGACACGGCCGCACTGAGAGCTGACCTCGCGCATTTGAAAGCCGAGTTTGCCAAGGTCCATGCTGACCGAAAAGCGAAGCTCCAGGGAAAAATCAACCAGCTCGACGCGAAAATCCAGTCCCGCATCGACAAGGCCAGGGAGCGGCGCAAAGCGGCAGAAGCACAGGCCAAGGCCAAAGCTGAGGTCTTCAAAACCAAAGAGGCTGCCTTGGCAGCCAAGGTGGACGAAACCTACATCTAGCGCGCGAAGCGGAAGTGTTTCGCGCCTGAGCTCCAACGGTGGCGGAGAATTCGATGTTTGCAACAGACAACATGACCGGCGAGATGAGTCAGCGCCAAACACAAAGAACGGAGGCCTTGCTGTGCTCTACGATCGCAGCAATGGGCCTGCTGGTTCTTGGCTTTCCTCTGACTCCGGCAGCGATCCGAACCACGCTTCTCGGTTGGGCGCTGGCGGTGATCGCCATCCCACGGCTCATGTTCAGGCGGCTGCAGATTGCAAGACCCTGCGCACAAGAACTCTGTCTCAAGGAAACACGGCTGGACGGCTGATCGAACAACTTCAAAGGGGTGAGGTGGACCATGGATTACATCGAGGATGTTGCAAGCACGCACAAATGTGCCTACGAGCAATGCAAATGCGAAATTTCATCCACGCTGACATACTGCAGCGCTTACTGCACGGACGCCGATGATGTGGAGGAAACCGAGATCGAATGCAACTGCGAGCACCCTCCATGCGCTCTGGACTAAATGCAGGTTTGAACGTGAATAGCTGGTGGAGACCAAATGCTGCCTAAAGGAGATCGACGATGAGTTTAGTAGCACGATTGCGAAAAGCTTTTCTGTGCGCCACCGTGGCGGCATTGTGCCTCGCGGGAATTGTGACGCCAGCCCGAATGGCGGCTCAAGATCAAAACCAGGACCAGGAAGTGCAGATGGGACAGGAGGTCTTCAACGAATTGAAGGCCAAGGGTGAAATCATCGAATCGTCTCCGCTGTACGACCAGTTGAAACCGATTGCGGATGCGATCACCCGCTCGGCGCAGCCGCGCTATAACCATCCGTTCAAGTTCTATCTCGTCC